>NZ_JAKJPO010000003.1 GCF_021725675.1 Marilutibacter chinensis
CACAGGCATGAATGGGGGTATGGAAGCGCAACGGCGGGGCCCATGGTTTGCGAAGCAAACTTTGGGGACTTCCGGACGCAGCCCGGTGATCGTGGCTAGCACCGCGCGCTCACCTCGCAACCCCGGCCCGGCGCAGCGCGCCGGGCGTTCTGCACGGCCGCGACCCAGTGGCTCTAAAACGGCCGTGCCTCACCCCCTCGGGTGGTGTTGGGCGTGGAGTCGTTTGAGCTGCTCGCGGGCGACCAGGGTGTATATCTGGGTCGTCGACAAGGAACTGTGGCCGAGCAGCATCTGCAACGAGCGCAGGTCCGCGCCGTGGTTGAGCAGGTGGGTGGCGAAGCTGTGGCGCAGGCCGTGCGGACTGATCCTGGCCGGATCGATGCCGGCGGTTGCGGCATGGCGCTTGACCAGCCGCCAGAACTGCTGGCGGGTCGGCGCCTCGCCTCCCGTATCCACGAACAGCCAGGGAAGCGACCGCTTGCCCGCGAGTTGCGGCCGCGAACGGGACAGATAGCGCTCGAGCCAGTGCTGGGCCTCCTCGCCCAACGGCACCAGCCGCTCCTTGCGGCCCTTGCCGGTCACCCGCAGCGCGCCCTGGCGCAGGTTGACCGCGGTCGCCGGCAATTCGACCAGTTCACTGACCCGCAGGCCGCAGGCGTACATCAGCTCGAGCATCGCGCGGTCGCGCAATCCCAGCGGTGAATCGACGTCCGGCGCGGCCAGCAGCGCCTCGACCTGGCTTTCGGTGATGGCCTTCGGCAGCGAACGCGGTTGCTTCGGCGATTCCAGCAGTGCGGTGGGATCGTCGTCGCGATCGCCACGACGCAGGCACCAGGCGTAGAACGCCCGCAGCGCCGACAGCAGCCGGGCGTTGCTGCGCGGCGAGTAGCCTTCGCGGGTCCGCCAGGCCAGGTAGTCGAACAACGCGACGCGATCGGCACCCGTCAGGCCGCCATCCTTTCCGGATCTCCACCGGGCCAGGCCGGCCAGGTCGCGGCGGTAGCTGTCCAGGGTCGGTCGTGCAAGACCGCTCTCGGCCCAGATCGCGTCGATGAAGCGGTCGATCACCGTCGCGTCGGCCTCCGGCAATGGCGGCAACGCCATCGCCCGGGCACGGCGCTCCGCGGGAGTCCGCTTCCGGCCTTGCGGGGGTGAGGGAGAGCTCATTCCGCGAGCTTAGAGCCTGCACACGGCCTCTGCGTAGCCCGCTCGGCCTCGCAGTGGCCTCGGCGCCCGTTGGATCCGCCGCGCCTGCGCCCGATGCGCGAGGGCTCTGCGCACGCACGCTTGAGACATGCGGTGCCGCATGATGTCGCGGCGAGACCGCCTGGCCGCCCTCGGCTGCGGAGCGAAGGAGTGTCGTCGCCCGAGCGTGTAGCGACATACCCAGCCACTCGACCACTTCGCAGGCCCGACCGCCCCGGCGGGGCTGCGCAGAGGCGGCGAACAGGCTTCAACGATTATCCTTTCGCGATGGCATCCGAACCGCATCCAGGCAACCGCGACCGCGGCGACGCCCGCGCCTCGACCACCACTCCGGCCGCGCCCCTGCTGGGCTGGCGATTGTTGGCGCTGTTCTACGACCTGTGGCCGGTGCTCGCGATCTGGCTGGCCGCATCGGCGGCATTCACGATCGGCTACTACCTGGCCGGGCATGCGGCCCGCGAGAACATCGCCCCGTTCAGTCCGTTGCAGATCGTGCTGTGGCTGGTCTGCTGGCTGCTGGCCGGCGCCTATGCGGTCGTCAGCTGGCGGCGTGGCGGACAGACCCTCGGCATGCGGCCATGGCGGCTGCGGGTCGCCTCCGCCGATGGCGGTCGCCCTGGACTCCACGCGCTGGCGATCCGCTATGCAGTCGGGACGCTGTCGCTGTTGGCGGGAGGGCTGGGGTTCTGGTGGGCCTGGTTCGACCGCGACCGGCTGACCTGGCACGACCGCGCCAGCGGCACCCGGATGCAGCGGACCCCGAAGATCCGCCGCTGAGCGCTTCGCACGGCACGGCCATGGGCCTTCGAATCATCATCAGAAGCCCTCGACCGCCTCTGTAGAGCGGCATAAGCCGCGATCCTGTCCATCGGGAAGCCCCATCGCGGCTTACGCCGCTCCCACGGGAGGGGGTCAGCCTCCTGCGTCAGGGGCGATTCGCATCGTGGATGCAAATGCGGTGTGGGAGCGCAACGGCGGACCCCAAGGTTCGCCTGGCAGACTTTGGGGATTGCCGGGCGCAGCCCGGGGATCGCGGCTCGCACCGCGCGCTCACCTCACCTGCCTGGCCCAGACGCCAGCGTCCGGGCGTTCGAACGGGCGCGAACCGGTAGCTCGCAAGCGGCCTCTCTCACCCCCGGCCCGGCGCAGCGCGGCGGGCGTTCGGCACGGCCGCGAGCCAGTGGCTCGCAAGCGCAACCGATCGGCTGCGCCTCTCGGGCCGTTGCGGACTCGCGCTACGCGCTCACCTCGCAACCCCCGGCCCGGCGCAGCGCGCCGGGCGTTCGGCACGGCCGCGAGCCAGTGGCTCGCAAGCGCAACCGATCGGCTGCGCCTCTCGGGCCGTTGCGGACTCGCGCTGCGCGCTCACCTCGCAACCCCCGGCCCGGCGCAGCGCGCCGGGCGTTCGGCACGGCCGCGAGCCAGTGGCTCGCAAGCGGCCGTGCCTCACCCCGAGCGGCGTTTGAACAGCAGGGCGGAAACGGCGGCCATGATCACGATCGGCAGCAGGTAGGCGAGGCGGAAGTCGAACTTCAATACCTTCGCCAGCTGCACGAACTGGGTCTGCAGCAGGTAGAAGCCGAGTCCGAACACGATGCCGACGAACAGCCGCTTGCCGGTACCGCCGCTGCGCAGCAGGCCGAACGCGAACGGGATTGCCGCCAGGCATAGCGCGATCACGTTGAGCGGATAGAACCAGCGCCCCCAGTAGTGCTCCTTGAAATCGCCGGCATCCAGATCGTTGCGCTCGCGGTAGTCGATCGCCTGGCGCAGGTCGACGGCGCTCAGGTAGCGCGGACGGTCGGTGCCGGCGGTCAGCGCGGTCGAATCCAGCCGCGACTCCCAGCGCTCCTCTGCGACGTGCGATTCGCTGACCGAGCGGCGGTCGAAATAGGTCCGGGTCACGTCGCGCAGCAGCCAGCCACCGGGCCGGTGCTCGGCAACCTTGGCCAGCGCCATCGACTCCAGCCGGCCGTCGTCGGCGAACTCGTACAGCCGCACGTCGTGCAGCTCGATCCAGCGATCGGTGCCATTGTCGCGTTCCTGGCCGCCGGCGGCATTGAGGATGGTGTCGCCCTCGCGCGCCCACACCCCCGAGTACTGGGCGACGATCAGGTTGTCGGACTTCGCCGAACTCTTCAGCGCGTCCGCACGGCGCTGGCCGACAGGACCGGCGGTTTCGCCGCTGATCACCATCAGCGCGGTCAGCAGCGCCACCGCGCCTGCGACGGCGAGGCTGATCCTGCGCCGCGACAGTCCGACCGCGCGCAGCGCCGTCAGCTCCGAAGTCGCCGCCAGCTGGCCAAGGGCCATCAGCGAGCCTATCACTGCCGCGTACGGGAACAGGTAATGGGCCCGGCGCGGCACCGTCAGGCCGACGTAGGCGAGCGCCTGGGCGAAGCCGTAGCGTCCCTTGCCGATGTCGCCGAATTCGTTGACCAGGGCCAGCATCACGTCCAGCCCGAGCAGCACCGCCCAGGTCAGCAGCACCGAGAGCAGTACCGCGCGGGCCACGTACAGGTCATGGAGTCTGGGCAGCAGCCTCATGCGCGACTCCCCTTGCTGGCCCGCATCCGGCCGTCGCCGAGGTACAGCCACGCGCCGAAACCGACCAGGGGCAGCACCAGCCACCAGAGGCCCAATGCGCCGGGAATCTTGCCGGCCTCCAGCCAGCCGGTTCCCATCAGCATCAGGTTGATGCCGATCAGATAGCCGAGAAAGCCCATCAGCATCCGTCCGTATCGAGCCTGGCGAGGCATGCTGCGGGCCAGCGGGATCGCCATCAGCGCGAACGCGAGCGCCAGCAACGGCGGCGCGATCCGACGGTGCAGCTGCGCTACCGCCTCCGGGCGTTCGTCCCCGAGCAGGACCGAGGTCGGCAGCGCCTCGGGTTCGTCGAGATCGAACTTCTCCTTGCCGGCCGGCATCCGCACCTCGTTGCTCGCATAGCGCAGCAGGCGGTAGTCCTTGCCACCGCCGCGAGGTCCTTCGACCTCGAACCCGTTCTCCAGCACCAGGTAGCGCTGGCCGTCCTCGCCCGCCTTCAGCGCGCCTTCGTTGGAACTGACCACGTTCATCCGGTCCTCGGATTGCCGGTAGACGAAGACCCGGTCGAAGCGGGTGCCCTCGCCCGACATCTCGCCGACGAAGGCGACCCCGCCGCCGGGCAGCTCGGTGAAACGCCCCGGTTCGAGGCCGGCCACGATCATGTTCCGGTTGGCTTCGTTGATCAGCTCGCGCGACAGCCTCTCGGCCCAGGGGCCCAGCCACAGCGAGCAGGCGGCGACCACCCCGGCCAGCGGCAGCACCACCAGCATCAGCGGCTTGAGCAGGCGCCTGGGACCGACGCCGATCGATGCGATCACCGGCATCTCGGCGTCACGGTACAGCCGCCCGACCGCCAGCATCAGGCCGAGCATCAGCGCCAGCGGCAGGATCACAGGCAGCCAGTTGAGCAGGACCAGGCCGAGCTGGGCCAGCAGAAGCCCGGCCGGCAACTGGCCCCGGGCGATGTCGCCCAGCACATCGGTCAGCGCCCCGCCCACGCAGACGATCAACAGTACCGCCAAGGTGGCCATCACGGCCTGGGCGAACTCGCTGAGCAGGTAACGGTCAAGCTTCGGCATCGGGCAGGCTTGCTTTAGACTCGGGGGTTCTTTCGTCGAAGGCGCGGGGCCAGGGGCCCCGTCCGCCGGCCGTGGGCCCGGATCGGGCGATCCGGCCTGGCGGTCCAGCCGCCGATTGTACGGAACAATCCATTCTTACCCCGGGAATCTGTTTCATGGCCCTCGAATTCGACCTGAACCGCGACGACGCCGCTGCTGCCGCAGCCGATTGCATCGTCGTGGGCATGTTCGCCGACAACTCCCTGTCCCCGTCCGCCGCCACGATCGACGCCGCCAGCGGCGGCCGGATCAAGGCGCTGGCGGAGCGCGGAGACGTCAGCGGCAAGACCGGCAAGACCGCCCTGCTGCACGACCTCGACGGCGTGACCGCGCCGCGCGTGCTGGTGGTCGGCCTCGGCGAAGCCGGCAAGTTCGCGGTGCCGCAGTACCTGAAGGCGGTTGCCGATGCGGTTCGTGCACTCAAGACCGGCCCGGTCGCGCACGCGCTGCTGACCCTGTCGGAGCTGCCGGTCGCCGGCCGCGACACCGCCTGGGCGATCCGACAGGCGGTGATCGCCGCCGACCACGCCGCCTACCGCTACACCGCCACCCTCGGCGAGAAGAACAAGGCCCGCGACCACAAGGGCCTGGTCCGGCTGTCGATCGGCGGCGACGACCGCAAGGACGATGACGGCAGGGCGCTGGCGCTGGGCAAGGGCACCGCGGCCGGCGTCGAGTTCGCCCGCGAACTGGGCAACCTGCCGCCGAACATCTGCAATCCGGGCTACCTGGCGGAACAGGCGAACAAGTTCGCCGACCGTTTCGACAACACCGAATGCGATGTGCTCGAGCGCGCCGAGATGGAAGAGCTCGGCATGGGCTCGCTGCTCGCGGTCGGCCGCGGCTCGGCCAACCCGCCCAGGCTGATCGTGCTCAAGTACAGCAACGGGGGCGACAGCAAGCCTTACGTGCTGGTCGGCAAGGGCATCACCTTCGACACCGGCGGCATCAACCTCAAGGTGCAGGGCGGCATCGAGGAGATGAAGTTCGACATGTGCGGCGCCGCGACCGTGATGGGCACCTTCGTGTCCGCGGTTGGGATGGCGCTGCCGGTCAATCTCATCGTGGTCGTCCCGGCGGTCGAGAACATGCCCGACGCCGATGCCTACCGCCCCTCCGACGTGCTGACCAGCATGTCCGGCAAGACGATCGAAGTGGGCAACACCGATGCCGAGGGCCGGCTGATCCTCTGCGATGCGCTGACCTACGCGCAGCGCTTCGAGCCCGCCGCGCTGGTCGACGTCGCCACCCTGACCGGCGCCTGCATGGTTGCGCTGGGCAAGTACGCCAGCGGCCTGATGAGCAAGCACGACGACCTCGCCGACGAGCTGCTGGGCGCCGGCGAGCAGGTGTTCGACCGCGCCTGGCGCCTGCCGCTGTGGGACGAGTACCAGAGCATGCTCGATTCGACCTATGCCGACGTCTACAACATCGGCGGGCGCTGGGCCGGGGCGATCACCGCCGGCTGTTTCCTCTCGCGTTTCACCGAGGGCCAGCGCTGGGCGCACCTGGACATCGCCGGCAGCGCGAGCGACGAAGGCCGCAAGGGCATGGCCACCGGCCGGCCGGTCGGCCTGCTGAGCCAGTGGCTGCTCGACCGCTGCGCCGCCTGACCGCCCGCCCGTGCCGCGCGCCGACTTCTACCTGATCGTCAAGCCGCGGTTCCGCGAGGAGCCGCTGCGGCTGGTCTGCGAACTGGCGCGCAAGGCCTACGAGACCGGCACGCCGACCCTGGTGCTGGCGCGCGACGCCGCCCAGGCCGAGCAGCTCGACGATCTGCTGTGGTCGTTCGACCCGGACGCGTTCATCCCGCATCAGATCGTCGGGGTGGACGTCGACGAGGACGAAGCCGACGTGCTGATCGCGCCGCCGGATGCGGACGTGCCGCTGCGGCCGATCGTGATCAATCTGCGCGACGGTGCGGTCGAGGGCGACTTCGAACGCGTGCTCGAGGTCGTGCCCGCCGACGAGGACGCGCGCGGCCCGCTGCGCGAGCGCTGGAAGCACTACCAGGCGCGCAGCATCGAGTTGAAGAAATACGACATGTAGCTTTTGACCCCCTTCCCCTGCTCGCGGGGGACAAACCGGCAGGGACTGCCGGTTTGGACGCCGAAGGCGCCCGAAGGGTGAGCCACATGGATGTGGCGAATCCACGTGCTCGAACGGCGGATGGGGCGCTTTTGCCCTCACCCCAACCCTCTCCCGCACGCGGGAGAGGGGGCAAAGAAGACAACCTTGAAACCATGACCACCCTCGCCCCCTCCTACGACCCCACCCAGTTCGAATCCCGGCTCTATCGGCAGTGGGAGTCCAGCGGCGTGTTTGCGCCGACCGGCAAGGGCGAGCCCTATTGCATCCTGCTGCCGCCGCCGAACGTGACCGGGACCCTGCACATGGGCCACGCGTTCCAGCACACGCTGATGGACGCGCTGGTGCGCTACCAGCGCATGCAGGGCCGCGACGTGCTGTGGCAGATGGGCAGCGACCACGCCGGCATCGCCACCGAGATGGTGGTCAGCCGCAACCTGGCGCTGGAGGGCAAGGGCGAGACCCGCGACTCGCTGGGCCGCGACGGCTTCATCGACAAGGTCTGGGAGTGGAAGCAGCACTCCGGCGGCACCATCGAGCGGCAGATGCGCCGGCTCGGCACGTCCGGCGACTGGACCCGCAGCGTCTTCACCATGGACCCGATGCCGGCGAAGGCGGTGGTCGAGGCCTTCGTGCGCCTGCACGAGCAGGGGCTGATCTATCGTGGAAAGAGGCTGGTCAACTGGGATCCGGTGCTGAAGACCGCGATCTCGGACCTGGAGGTCGAGAACCGCGAGGTGCCCGGCCACATGTGGCACTTCAAGTACCCGCTGGCCGGCGGCGAAACCTACGAGTACGTCGAACGCGACGCCGACGGCAACGTCACCCTGCGCGAGACCCGCGACTACATCTCGATCGCGACCACCCGGCCGGAAACCATGCTCGGCGACGGCGCTGTCGCGGTGCACCCCTCCGACGCGCGCTATGCGCCGATCGTCGGCAAGCTGTGCGAGATCCCGGTCGGGCCGAAGGAGCATCGCCGCCTGATCCCGATCATCACCGACAGCTATCCGGACCCGGCATTCGGCTCGGGCGCGGTGAAGATCACCGGCGCGCACGACTTCAACGACTACGCGGTGGCCGCGCGCAACGGCATCCCGATGTACGCGCTGATGGACGACGGCGCGTGCATGCGCACCGACGGCCTGCCCTACGAAGAGAGCGCACGCATCGCCGGCGAGATCGCCCGCGGAGAGCGCGAGGCGGGCGACGTGACCGAGATCAACCTCGTTCCCGACGAACTGCGCGGCCTCGACCGTTACGAGGCCCGTGAGCGGGTGGTCGCGGCGATCACGGCCGAAGGCCTGGCGGTGACCGATACCGAGGGCAACCCGGTCGTCGACAGCAAACCGATCATGCAGCCGTTCGGCGACCGCTCCGGCACCGTGATCGAGCCCTATCTCACCGACCAGTGGTTCGTCAGGATGGACCGGCTCGGCGCGCGCGGCCTGGAGCTCGCGCAGAACGGCGACGTGAGGTTCGTTCCGGGCAACTGGATCAACACCTACCGCCACTGGATGGAGAACATCCAGGACTGGTGCATCAGCCGCCAGCTGTGGTGGGGCCACCGCATCCCGGCCTGGTACGACGACGCCGGCACCATCTACGTCGGTCGCGACGAGGCGGAAGTGCGCGCGAAGCACGGCCTCGGCGACTCGGTGAAACTGGTCCAGGACAGCGACGTGCTGGAAACCTGGTTCTCCTCGGCGCTGTGGCCGTTCAGCACCCTCGGCTGGCCCGACTCCGCGGCGATGGCCGAGCGCGGCTACGACCGCTACCTGCCGTCCTCGGTGCTGGTCACCGGCTTCGACATCATCTTCTTCTGGGTCGCCCGGATGATCATGATGACCGACCATTTCGCCGGCGAGGTGCCGTTCCGCGACGTCTACATCACCGGCCTGGTGCGCGACGCGCACGGCCAGAAGATGTCCAAGTCCAAGGGCAACGTGCTCGACCCGCTGGACCTGATCGACGGCATCAGCGCCGACGCCCTGGTCGCCAAGCGCACCAGCGGACTGATGCAGCCGAAGATGGCCGAGAAGATCGAGAAGGCCACCCGCAAGGAATTCCCCGACGGCATTCCCGCGTTCGGCGCCGACGCGCTGCGCTTCACCCTCGCCGCGCTGGCCGGCCCGGGCCGCGACATCAAGTTCGACCTCGGTCGCGCCGAGGGCTACAAGAACTTCTGCAACAAGCTGTGGAACGCGACCCGCTTCGTGCTGATGAACACAGAGGGCGCGCGCTTCAACAACGTCCCGCAGCCCAAGACCGACGCCGAAAAATGGATCCTCGCCCGCCTCGACCATGCTGCCGTCGAGGCCGCGCAGCACTTCGCCAGCTACCGTTTCGACCTGCTCGGCCAGGCACTGTACGAGTTCGCCTGGAACGCGTTCTGCGACTGGTTCGTCGAGCTGGCGAAACCGGCGCTCAACGGTGACGATACAGAAGCCGCCGACAGCACCCGCCACACCCTGCTCTATGTGCTCGAACGTCTGCTGTCGCTGCTGCACCCGCTGGTGCCGTTCGTGACCGAGGAGCTGTGGCAGGCGGTCGCTCCGCGCCTGGGCATCGCCGACGCCACGATCATGACCCGCGCCTATCCGGTGGCCGGCGACATCGACGTCGACGGCTTCGGCGATGCCGGGACCGACATCGAATGGCTGAAGGCGATGGTCTCGGCGCTGCGCCGGGTGCGCAGCGAGCTCAATGTCGCGCCGTCGAAGCAGGTGCGGCTGCTGCTCTCCGGCGGCGGCGATGCCGACCGCGCCCGGGCCGCCCGCTTCGGCTCGCAGCTGCGCTTCCTCAACCGCCTGGAATCGATCGACATGCTCGCCGATGGCGCCAATGCTCCGGCCGCCGCGGCGGCCGTGGTCGGCGAACTGAAGCTGCTGGTGCCGCTGGAGGGACTGGTCGACCTGGGCGCCGAGCGCACGCGCCTGGACAAGGAGATCAAGCGCGTCGCCGGCGAGATCGCCAAGTGCAACGGCAAGCTGGGCAACGACACCTTCGTCAGCAACGCCCCGGCGGCGGTGGTCGAACAGGAACGCAAACGGCTGGCCGACTGGACCCAGCAACACGACGCCCTGGTCGTCCAGCGCGCGAAGCTGGGCTGACAGTCCAAGGGGAGAGGAGCGGGAACGTTCACGGGACACTGTCTTGCCTGCCTGGCGTTCCCGTGGAATGCGTCGAGCCGCGGATGGCCCGGCACGGACTCTGGATCCCTGCGAGACTGTACCGTGGACGGCTGCCATGCTGCAGCCATCCAGCCGCTCGTCATTCCGGCGCCAGCAGCTCGATCGCCATCACGAGGGCATCCTCGCGACCGTCATGTGACGGGTAGTAGCGGGGACGCCGGCCGATTTCGTTGAAGCCTTCCTGCTGGTAGAGCCGGATGGCGCCGCGGTTCGACGGCCGGACCTCCAGGAAGATGCGCTCCGCGCCGCGTCCGCGGGCGACGTGCATCAATGCCTGCAGCAGGCGTCGGCCGTGGCCGCGTCCCTGCCGCTCCGGTGCGATGCATATGTTGAGCACGTGGGCTTCGCCGGCCGCGACGCTCATCAGAAAGTAACCGACGATGCGCCCCTCCTCGTGCAGCACCCAGGCCGGATAGTCGGCTCGCAGGCAGTCGCGGAAGATGCCCGGCGTCCAGGGGAACGGATAGGCTTCGATCTCGATCGCATAGACCGCGTCGAGGTCGTCCTCGCGCATCGGCCGCAGGCCCGCTGCCGGCTGCAATGTCGCGTCGGCAGCCAGTGCATTCATGCCCGTCCCGCCTTGCGCGCGGCCCGCAGCTGCGACCACAGCGCGCGCTTGCGTGCGGGATCGGCGCGCAGCGCATCCAGGTCGAACGCGATCGTCTGCAACAGGGCCTCGCCCTCGTGCGGAGTGCGCCGGGCCGTCGCGCGCAGCAGCGCCCGATAGAGACGGTCGCCCATCCGCCCCTGCACGCCCCCCGCCACCGCCGCTGGCGTGGCTGGAATGTCCGCGACAACCGGTTTCATGGGCGGCTTGGGTACCGTCATCCGCGGTCCCGGCGTGGGCGGCGGTGCCGGCGGCGCGGATGCTTCGTTCGCGGCGTCCTCGCCGGCACCTTTCCCGTCGACCTCGTCCTCGGGACGTCCCGGCTCGCCGCCCGCCAACACCAGCACCGGGTGCCCCAGCACCCGCAGCCACTCCCGCTGGCATGTCGTCCACGGCGTACTCATGGCCGGGGGCCGTCCTCCCCGCCACGCCCCCCTCCGCGCCGCACCCTGCGGTAGAGCCAGGACATCGGCCCGGACAGCGCATACAGCGCCGATGCCGCCAGCAGCACGCTGGGCGGGTCGATCGCGATCGCCACCACCGCCGCGACCGCGAGCATGATCGCAAGGAACGGCACGCGGTCGTTGCGGGGACCACTCTTGAAGCTGAAATAGCGCAGCCCGCTGACCATCAGCACCGCGGCCACCACGGTCAGTACCAGCGCCGGATAGCGCAACTGCTCGCCGGTGTAGCCAAGCTCGTGCGCGGTCCAGACGAAACTGGCCATCAGTCCCGCCGCCGCCGGGCTGGCCAGGCCGATGAACCAGCGCTTGTCGACGACCGCAACCTGCGAGTTGAACCGCGCCAGCCGCAGCGCCGCACACGCCGCATACAGGAACGCCGCGATCCAGCCGACCTTGCCGGCGGTGACGCTGTCGAACTTCATCGTCGACAGCGCCCAGTGATACATCACCAGCGCTGGCGCCAGGCCAAAGCTGATCAGGTCGGCCAGCGAGTCGTACTGGACGCCGAACTCGCTCTGGGTATGGGTCAGCCGCGCCACCCGCCCGTCCACGCCATCGAGGACCGCGGCGACGAACACGGCGATGCAGGCATCGTCGAAACGCCCCTGCGACGCGGCGATGATCGCGTAGAACCCCGCGAACAGCCCGCCGGTGGTGAACAGGTTGGGCAGCAGGTAGATGCCGCGGTTGCGCGGGCGCGGCGGCAGCCGTGATGGGGGTTGGGTTTCTTGCATGAAGCAGAGTGTATCGCTTGCCAGTGCGGCGGAGCGGTGATGCAATCGGCGTCTGACCGGCGAAACCCGCCGCGAACGGAGCTCCGACGATGACCCGCCCGACCGCCGCCCGCACTCCTGGCCACACGTTCCAGGGTTCTCCAGCCCCGCGCATGACGCGTCCCGCCGACGCATGGCGCGCATTGCTGTGCGCCGGCCTGCTGGTCGCGGCCCTGCCGGCATTCGCCGGGCAGGTCTACCAGTGGAAGGACGCCAACGGCGTGACCCACTACTCCGACTCGCCGCCGCCCGGCCAGGAATACCAGGGTCGCGACATCGACGCGTCGGCTCCCACGCCGGACGCCCCCGCCGCTGGCACCGAAGCGGCCGCGCCTGCCGAAAGCGCCACCTGCGTCGACGCGCGCGCCAACCTCAAGATGCTGTCCGCCGACGGTCCCGTGGGCGTGGATTCGGACGGCGACGGCAAGGCCGACGGCACCCTGGATGAAGAGCAGCGCGCGAATCAGCGGCAGCTGGCGGAAGCCGCGATCCAGGTTCACTGCAAGTAGGAGCCCGTCCCCCACGTCGTTCGGCCGGCAGCACGACCTCGCCGGGTAACGCCCTGCATTGCAGCGCCGGGCTGATCGCCGGGCCGAGGTCTCAGCGGCGTTGCGGCGCCGCAGGGCCGTCAGACGGACCGGAGCCTTCGACCCACGGCCCGGCCAAGGCCCGCAGACCCTGCGGCGGCCTTGATCGGGCCGCTTTCGGCAACCCGGAACCGGAGTCCCGGCAGATCGACCCGCCCGGATATCGCAGAGCTGCCTGCGCTCCACCGGTGCCCGCACCGCAACGGCGCCTCCCGTGCGCCGGAAGCCGGCGCGGTGCGCGGGTCGCGCCGCGGGCGCGCGCACGGCAGAATGGCCGCTTCCCTTACGTCCGAAGTGCCGCCGATGCGCCTGTCGCAGTTCCACCTCCATACCAGCAAGGAAGTTCCCGCCGACGCGGAGATCGTCAGCCACAAGCTGATGCTCAAGGCCGGCATGATCCGCAAGCTCGCTGCCGGACTCTATACCTGGAGCCCGCTGGGGCTGCGCGTGCTGCGCAAGGTCGAACGGGCCGTGCGCGAGGAAATGAACGCCGCCGGCGCGATCGAGCTGCTGATGCCCTCGGTGCAGCCGAAGGAGCTGTGGCAGGAGACCGGGCGCTGGGAGAAGTTCGGCGGCCAGTTGCTGAAGATGCAGGACCGCAAGGAGGCCTGGTACTGCTACGGGCCGACCCACGAAGAGGTCATTACCGACTTCGCCCGCAATGAGCTGGCCAGCTACAAGCAGCTGCCGGTGACCTTCTACCAGATCCAGACCAAGTTCCGCGACGAGATCCGCCCGCGCTTCGGGGTAATGCGCGCACGCGAGTTCCTGATGAAGGACGCCTACTCGTTCCACCTCACCGAGGAGGACCTGGAGCGGGAGTACCGCAACATGTTCGACGCCTACTGCCGGATCTTCGAGCGCCTGGGCCTGCAGTACCGCGCAGTGTTCGCCGATACAGGCGCCATCGGCGGCAACGCGTCGCACGAATTCCACGTGCTGGCCGACTCCGGCGAGGATGCGATCGCCTACTCCAGCGGTTCCGAGTACGCGGCCAATGTCGAACTGGCCTCGGCCGCGGCGCCGGGTCCCCGTCCGGATGCCGGCGAGACGATGCACAGGGTCGAAACGCCGACCCAGAAGACCTGCGAGGACGTCGCGGCGCTGATGGGCATCGGCCTGGAGCGCACGGTCAAGTCGGTGGCGGTGGTCGGCGCGGATGCCGACGGCACCCCGCAGTTCGTGCTTGCACTGGTGCGCGGCGATCACGTCGTCAATGAGATCAAGCTGTCGAAGCTGCCCGGCCTGGGCGAGTACCGGCCGGCGACCGAGACGGAGATCGCCGAGCATCTCGGCAGCGAACCGGGCTTCCTCGGCCCCGTCGGCCCGGCCCGGCCGGTCCGGGTGATCGCCGACCGCAACGTCGCGGCAATGGCCGACTTCGTCGTCGGCGCGAACGAAGCCGGTTACCACCTGGCCGGGGTCAACTGGGGCCGCGACCTGCCCGAGCCCGAGGTCGCCGACATCCGCAATGTCGTCACCGGCGACCCCTCCCCCGACGGTCAGGGTACGCTCGCGCTGTGCCGTGGCATCGAGGTCGGCCATGTATTCCAGCTCGGTCGCAGGTACGCCGAGGCGATGAAGTGCACGGTGCTCGACGAGAACGGCAAGGCGGCGGTGCCGGCGATGGGCTGCTATGGCATCGGCGTGTCGCGCATCGTCGCCGCGGCGATCGAGCAGAATTTCGACGACAACGGCATCCGTTGGCCCGAGGCGATGGCGCCATGGCGGGTCGCGGTCTGCCTGATCAATCCGAAGAAGGATCCCGCGGTCGCCGAGGCCGCCGAGAGCCTGTATCGGGACCTCGCAGCGGCCGGGGTCGATGCCGTGCTCGACGACCGCGGCCTGCGCCCCGGCGCGATGTTCGCCGACATGGAGCTGATCGGCATCCCTCACCGGGTGGTGGTATCCGAACGCGGCCTCGCCGCCGGCACCTTCGAATACCGTGCCCGCGATGCGGCCGAGCCGGAAAATCTCGACCGCGCCGGCGTATTTGCCCGCTTCGGCATTTGAGACGGGCATTACCACATTTGAGACGGGCATTACCAGCGGAGAATCCGCAACGAAACGGATCCCCGCGCCCGGACCGGTCGGCGCCCGCATTTACTGATTAATGCTGGCGATTTATCATCGCTCCGCCCGATGCATCAGCGGGCGCCGAATCCTGCATTCGGCGCATCCGGCTCCCCCTGGTGGGTCACGGTGTTTTTCCACTCGGTTTTCCAGTCCGTTCTACACCCGCATTTCCGGAGGTTGCATGTCGATCGATATCAATTCCCTGTCCGCGAAGGAACTCGAGTCGCTGATCAGCAAGGCCAAGAAGCGCAAAACGACCCTGGCCAAGCGCAAGCCGATCGCCTCGGTCCGCAAGAAGCTCGCCTCGCTGGCCAAGGCCGAGGGCTACACCATCGAGGAACTGTTCGGCACCAAGGGCGCGCCGGGCCGCACCGGCACCACGGCCAAGGCCGGCAAGGCCCGCAAGTCGGGCGGCAAGGTCGCACCGAAGTACCGCGACCCGGCCAACAGCGCCAATACCTGGACCGGCCGCGGCAAGCAGCCGCGCTGGCTGGCCGCCTATACCTCCGCGGGCCGCAAGCTCGAGGACTTCCTGATCAAGTAGTCCCGGGCGGGAGATTCTCGATCAGACAAGATCGCGATTATTGCACCCCGAACGCCGGCCTCGTGCCGGCGTTTTTTGTTTGCTCGAGGTCCCGGGTGGCCCACCGCCAGTCCTCATATCCGCCCGGGCAAACGGACCGCATCCGAAGATCGTTCCGGCCCCGGGGTGCGGCCTTGGCGGGGCGACCCGCATGAGCGGCAGGAGCGGAGCAGCGATCTGGTTTTCATGTAGGCCCATCGTGGCTTATGCCGCTCCTGCGCCAGTCCTCAGTCCTCAGTCCTCAGTCCTCAAAAACCTAGAGATTCCGCCGCGAAGGCAGCAGCAGATTGCCGATCAGCAGGCCGGCGACCAGGGCCAGCAGGATATTGAGCACCGCCAGCAGGGCGATATTGCCGGCACCGACGTCCTGCTGCTGGACCAGGGTCAGCAGACCGCGCAGACTGGCGCTGCCAGGCACCAGCATGATGATGCCCGGTACCCGGATCACCGCGCCTGGCTGCTGCATCCAACGGGCGTAGGCGTTGCCGGCCACGGTGATCACCAGGGCGGCCAGGAAGATCCCCGCCGGACTGCCCAGCGCCAGCCCGACATGTCGCGAGATCAGGTATCCGCTGGCCGCCGCCAGCATCACCACCGGATAGTCGCGGCGATGGCCGCGGAACAGGATCGCGAATGCACACGCCGCCAGCGCGACCGCACACCATTCGACCCAGGCCGGCTGCGGGCGCCAGGCCCTGACGGCGGGTTCCAGGCCGGCCAGGTCGGCCAGGTACAGCGCCATCACCGTGCCGATGCCGAGCTTGAGCACGGTAGTGACCGCACCGGCGAACCGTGCCGCGCCGGAGATCAGGTGCTGGCTGCTCAGTTCGCTGATCGCATTGGTCAGCGCCATGCCGGGCAGCAGCACGATCAGCGACGCGATGATCACCGTGTTCTGGTTGACCGGCGCGACGAAGCTCGCCACCGCCACGGTGATCGCGGTGGCCAGGAACGCCGAAACCACGTCGATGCCCTCGCGCAGGCGCGGCCGCAGGTCGGCCAGCTGCACCAGCGCACCGATCAACAGGCCGTTGAAGCCGGCGACCATGATCTCCATCCACGGCAGCCGCAGCAGGCCGGCCACCGCCATCGCGCACATGCCGTAGCCGAGCACCTGCAGCATGCGGGCACGCGGTCCCGGCGGCACGTCCAGCGCGTCCATCGCCGAGTGCGCGTCGGCGAGGTTCATCCGCCCCGCCAGCACGGCCTCGGCGATGCGGTCGGTCTCGCGGAGCCGGAACAGGTCGTTCTCGCCCGGCGGCAACCGGATCACCCGAGTCACGTCGCTCTCCCCCGGCGGACGCTCGGGGTCGCTGAAGCTCAGGATCAGGCCGGTCGGATTGGCCCATGGTTCGCATTCCAGCCCCAGCTTCTCGGCCACCGAAGTGATCGCGCCCTCCAGGCGCTGCGAGGTCGTGCCGTACGCGTGCAGGCGCTCGGCGAGTTCGCAGACGAAGTTGATCCGGGCGGAATACCTGGCCGCGCTCAAGGGGGTGGGACTTGGGTCTGTCATCGAACCCCCGGCATGTTGCGCCAGTTCCGCGGACGGCCGGCGCAGTAGACAGCGGAAAGGCGCATGCCGTGGACATGCGACCCGGCGATGGCACAGCGGCGTGCGCCTGCGGGGCTGGCGCGGCGGATCGCCACCGCATGGCCACGGTCCGGCATCGCGCCGCCTGGACGGAGGGAGACCGGGATGCTGCCGCGCACGCATTGTCCGGCAATCGCAGGGAATTGGCGCGATGAAGGGCCGGAGCATCGATGAAGGGCGCTGTACATGACGGAAGCATCGCATGGGCCGCTCGCGTCCGACAGCCCGATTCGTGCCGCCGTCGGCGCCATGCGGTCGCGCCGCGATGCGCCCCGACACACCGGGGCGACATTGACCCATCGCGCGGGTCGAGCCTGTATCCTCGCCGCAATGCCCGTCACCCCGACCCCAGCGGACACGCCAAGGTTCAGCACCGATCCGGCCCGGCCGGGCTGGCTGCGGCTGAGCGGCCGCTGGACGCTCAACTACGCGCGGGATGTCGGCCTGGCGTTGCAGTCCGCTCCGGAGGACACCGCCGGTTTCGACGCGCGCGGCGTCACCCGGCTCGATTCGCTCGGGGTGCTGCAACTGCTGCGTTTCGCACGCCGGCGCGGGATCGACTTCGACATCTGCCAGTTCGCCGAGGACCACCGCGCGCTGGTCGCGGCGATCGAGGACGTCGCCGACGATCGCCCCGAGCGCAAGCGCGGCTACGGCGTCGCCGAGGCGCTGGCCCGCCTGGGCCGTGCGGTGCACCGCAACTGGAACGAACTGCTGGCCCTGCTGGGATTCTTCGGCGAGGTGCTGGTCAAGCTGGTGCGGATGTTCCGGCAACCGCGTCGGTTCCGCCCGACCGCGACCGTCCACCACATGGAGCAGGTCGGTCTCGACGCGGTGCCGCTGGTGGCGCTGCTGTGCTTCCTCGTCGGTGCGGTGATCGCCTTCCTCGGCGCCAACATCCTGCGCGATTTCGGGGCGACGATCTTCGTCGTCGAGCTGGTCAGCATCTCGTTCCTGCGGGAATTCGCGGTGCTGTTGACCTCGATCATCCTCGCAGGCCGCACCGCCAGCGCGTTCACTGCCCAGATCGGCGCGATGGTCAGCCGGGAAGAGGTCGATGCGATCCGGACCCTCGGCCTCGACCCGGTCGACCTGCTGGTGATCCCGCGGGTGCTCGCCCTGGTGGTGATGCTGCCGCTGCTGACCTTCGTGGCGATGATCGCCGGCCTGCTCGGCGGCCTGACCGTCGGTGCCTATGGCCTCGACATCCCGCCGCCGCAGTACCTGGCCCGCATGCACGAAACGATGGAGTTCCGCCATTTCCTGGTCGGACTGGTCAAGGCGCCGGTGTTCGCGGTGATGATCGCGTTGATCGGCTGTCTGGAAGGACTGCAGGTCGAAGGCACCGCACAGTCGGTCGGCGAACGCACCACCTCCAGCGTGGTGCAGGCGATCTCGATGGTGATCGTGGTGGACGCGTTCGCCGCGATCTGGTTCATGCAGGTGGGGCTGTGACGATGTCCAGCCTGACGCCCGCCCCGGATCCGGTACCCGATCCCATCATCCGCGTCCGCGGCGTGTCCAACCGGTTCGGCCGCCAGGTGGTGCATGAGGACCTCGACCTGGACGTGCGGCGGGGCGAGATTCTCGGCGTCGTGGGCGGCTCGGGCAGTGGCAAGTCGGTGCTGATGCGGACGATCATCGGCCTGCGCCAACCCAACGCCGGCTCGATCGAAGTCCTCGGGATCGACGCGCGCAGCGACGATGCGACACAACGGCGCGAGATCGAACGCCGTACCGGCGTGCTGTTCCAGGACGGCGCGTTGTTCTCGTCGCTGACCGTCGGCGAGAACGTGCAGGTACCGCTCAAGGAGTACCACCCGCACCTGCCGGACTCGCTGCTCTACGAACTCGCGCTGCTCAAGATCAAGCTCGCCGGACTGCCGGCGGACGCCCTCGACAAGCTTCCGGCCCAGTTGTCCGGCGGCATGCGCAAGCGTGCCGGCCTGGCGCGCGCGCTCGCGCTCGATCCGCCGCTGCTGTTCCTCGACGAGCCCACCGCGGGTCTCGACCCGATCGGCGCGGCGGCCTTCGACCGCCTGATCCGTACGCTGCAGCAGGCGCTGGGACTGACGGTGTTCCTGATCACCCACGACCTCGACACCCTGTACGCTATCTGCGACCGGATCGCCGTACTCGCCGACCGCAGGGTGGTCGCCTGTGCCCCGATCGACGAGGTGGAACGGTTCGGCCATCCCTGGGTGCAGGAGTACTTCCACGGCCCGCGCGCGCGCGCCGCACAGGCCGCCCGTCGCACAGAGTGAAGGCAGACGCTGATGGAGACCAAGGCCAACTACGTTCTGATAGGCGCGTTCACGATCATCGTGACGCTGTTCCTGCTGCTGTTCGCGTTGTGGGCGGCCAAGTACTCCTCCGAGAGAAGCTGGCAGGCCTACGCGGTGATCTTCAACGAGCCGGTCACCGGGCTGTCGGAGGGCAGCATGGTCCAGTACAACGGCATCTCGGTCGGCACGGTCGAGTCGCTGCGGCTGGCGCCCGACGATCCGCGCCGCGTCTTCGCCCAGTTGCGGGTCCAGGCCGACACCCCGATCAAGACCGACACCCGTGCCAAGATGTCGATCACCGGCATCACCGGCAGTCCGATCATCCAGCTCACCGGCGGCAGTCCCGGGGCACCGTTGCTGGTCGAGGCCGACACGCGCGAGATCCCGGTCATCGAGACCGAACCCTCGGCCCTGCAGAACATCGCCGACACCGCCAACCGGCTGGTCGCGCGGCTGGACCAGGTACTCAGCGAGGAAAACGTCGCCAACATCGCCAGCACGCTTGAGAACATCGAGGCGATGACCGGCGTGATCGCCGACCAGCGCGAGGACCTGCGCGTGCTGATCGCCAACGCCCGCCGCTCCAGCGAGCAGCTCGAAGCGACCCTGACCACCACCCATGACGCGATGGAAAGTCTCGATCGCGAACTGGTGGACAAGCTGCCCGGGCTGGTGTCGCGGCTGGAAAGCACTCTGGCCAATCTCGACGCCACCGCCAGCAGCGCGAACGGCATCCTGTCCGAGAACCGCGCGGCGATCGGCAGCTTCGCCAACGACGGCCTCGCCCAGCTCGGCCCGACCCTGGGCGAGCTGCGCGGCCTGGTACGCGATCTGCGCCGCATCAGCGACCGTCTCGACAGCAATCCGACCCAGTATCTGCTGGGTCGCGACGCGCCCAAGGAGTTCGTCCCCGAATGAGCACCAGGAACCTGACGGATCTGCCGCCCCCCACCTCGCCGCGCGTGCGCCATCAGCCCGGCGCATCGGCAGGACGGGCCTTCATTCGCCTGACCGCGTGCGCGCTGGCGCTTTCCCTGCTCGCCGCATGCTCGATCCTCGGCCCCGTCGACCCGAAGGACGCGGTCGCGCGCTACTCGCTCGATCCGCGCGTCCAGGCGGATCCGGCATGGCCGCAGGCCGACTGGCAGCTGTCGCTGGCCGACCTGGACGCCGCTCCGGCCGTCGACAGCCTGCGCATTCTCGTGCGGCCCCAGCCCAACGAAGTCCAGGTCTACCAGGGCGCGCGCTGGGCCAAGCTGCCCAGCAGCATGGTTCTCGACGGCGTGCTGCGTGCGCTGGAGGATTCGGGCCGGATCCGCGCGGTCGCCCGCCAGGGCAGCGGCATCGGCGCGGACTACAAGTTGGTGATGGATCTGCGCCGCTTCGAATCCGAATATGCCGACGGCGCCGCCCTGCCGTCGGCAGTGATCGAGGTCAGCGCCAAACTGCTACACGTCCCGGACCAGCAGGTGGTGGCCTCGCGCACCTTCCTGCAGTCGCAGCCGGCCGGTGCCCCGGCAGTGGTGGACGTCGCCGCCGCGTTCGAACAGGCGTTGGCCGCCAACAGCCGCGACATCGCCGGCTGGGTCCTGGTCTCGGGCAACGCGCATGAACACGACGCGCATCCATAACTGAGCGGCCTTCAGCCGCGGATCGACAGGACTCGCGGATCAGCCCTCGTCGTGGGCTCGAAAAGCGGCCCCCGATCGTCGTCCCGGCGCCGTGAACGTGACCGGCCTCCAGAAGATCGCCCTGGTCCGGCCCCCTGTGCGCGATCACCTGCGTGATCCGCGGCCAGTGTCCCCGCATTCGCCCGCCACGATCCGGCGGAAAGTCAGGTTGACGCGCTCGCCTACCGGCCGCCGGGTGCGTGGCAACGCGTGCCGGTAATGCAGCTGGGTCGGTCCCGACATCACCAGCAGGCTGCCATGGGGCAGCTCCAGCGCCAGTCGCCGCGATGGTTCGGACCGGTGCCTGAGCAGGAACCGGCGCGTCGCGCCGAGGCTCAGCGAGCCGATCAACGGTTCGGATCCCAGTTCGGCTTCGTCATCGCTGTGCCACCCCATGGCGTCGCGCCCGTCGCGATAGCGGTTGGCCAGCACGCTGTTGAACACGTTGTCGCCACCGACCTGGAGCGTCTCCGCCAGCCGCTCCCGGACCGGCTCCAGCGCCCGGGGCCAGGGACGCGGCTCGAACAGCGTCCCGGAATAGCGATAGCGGGCATCCGCATCGCCTATCCAGCAGCTCAGGCGCGGGGATGCATGTTCGCGGCCGAACAGACGGATCCGGTGCACCTCCCAAGGCACGTCCCGCAGCAACGCTTCGAGCAGGGCGTCGGCCTGGTCCGGCGGGAGCCAGTGCGGGTCGAAGCCGATCCGCGCGCCGGGCAATGGGATCTGTGTCAGGGCCATGTTCCACGCAGACGGGTGGGATTTGCGACAATGACGGATCGTTGCACAAGCCAGCCGCAAGTGGAGCAGCCCGCATGAACGAAGCCCAGACGCACGATGGCGCCGCGATCGAGCGTGACGTGATGGAATACGACGTCGTCACCGTAGGCGCCGGTCCGGCGGGGCTGTCGTTCGCGATCCGGCTCAAGCAGCTCGATCCGGACATCTCGGTCTGCGTGATCGAGAAGTCCAGCATCATCGGCGCCCACATCCTCTCAGGCGCCGTGATCGAGACCGGTCCGCTCGATGCGCTGTTGCCGGGCTGGCGCGACAACCCGCCACCGATCTGCGTGCCGGCGACCGAGGACGAGTTCTGGCTGCTGAGCCGGGACGGCGGACGCAGGCTGCCGGTGCCGCCGGGGATGAACAACCACGGCAACGTGATCGTCAGTCTGGGTGCGATGTGCGCCTGGCTCGCGCCGCAGGCCGAGGCCCTGGGAGTGGAGATCTATCCCGGCTTCGCCGCCGCCGAAACCCTGCATGCCGAGGACGGCAGCGTGACCGGCGTGCGCATCGGCGACATGGGCGTGGCCAAGGACGGTTCGCGCAAGCCCGGCTTCACCGCCGGCATCGACATCCGCGCCAAGGTGACCGTGCTCGCCGAGGGCGCCCGCGGCCACCTGACCAAGCGCCTGGTCAAGCGCTTCGGGCTGGATGCCGACAGCGATCCGCAGGGATACTCGATCGGCATCAAGGAGCTGTGGCAGGTGCCGGAGGAGCGTGTCAGTCCCGGCAGGATCGTGCACAGCTTCGGCTGGCCGGCCGACAACCGCACTTACGGCGGCAGCTTTCTCTACCACCTGGACAAGGGCCGGATCGCGCTCGGCTATGTCAGCGGCCTCGACTACAAGGATCCGGATTACAGGCCGTGGGAGGCCTTCCAGCAATGGAAGAACCATCCGATGGTCAAACCGTTGCTGGAGGGCGGCAGCATCGTGTCGGCGGGTGCCCGCGCGATCGTCACCGGCGGCTGGCAGTCGCTGCCGAAGGTCGAGATGCCCGGCGCCCTGCTGATCGGCGACACGGCGGGCCTGCTCAACGTGCCGAAGGTCAAGGGCACCCACCAGGCGATCCGCAGCGGCATGCTGGCCGCCGAGCACCTGATTGGATCGTCGCTCTCGCCTGCCGGCTTCGACGCCCGGCTGCGCGGCTCCGAAGCGATGGCCGAGCTGAAGAAGGTCCGCAACATCAAGCCCGGCTTCAAACGCGGGCTGTGGTTCGGCATGCTCAACGCGGCCTGGGAAACGGTCACCGGCGGCCTGTCGCCGTGGACGCTGAAGAACAAGCCGGACTGGTCGTCGCTCGACAAAGTCGGCGCACATGAACAACCCAAGCGCGATTACGTCGAGCGCAGCCTGGAACCGCGCGACCGCCTTGCCGGCGTCTACTTCGCCGCGACCGAGCACGACGAGGACCAACCCGTGCACCTGCGCGTGCACGACACCTCGGTCTGCGTGACCCGCTGCGCACAGGAGTACGGCAATCCCTGCACCCGCTTCTGTCCTGCCGGGGTCTACGAGATCGTCGAGCAGGCCGACGAGGCCGGCGAGGTCGCCAAACATCTGCAGATCAACGCCGCCAATTGCGTGCACTGCAAGACCTGCGACATCAAGGACCCGTACCAGATCATCGACTGGGTGACGCCGGAGGGCGGCGCGGGACCGAATTACCAGAACCTTTGAGGGGCCGAACTCCTCATTCCGACCCCGTAGCAGCTGCGGAAGCGATCTTCTGCTTCCGCGGCTGCCACAACCGGATTACAACCCCGGATCTTGGATCATCCAACCTTCCGAGTACCCGGCAAATCGCATGCTGGTGTAAGAGGTCGCCCCGTTGCTCATCCAGATTCCCAACGCGTTGACCGAGGGCGCATCCCAAACGATATCAACGCGCCCGTCTCCGTTGTAGTCGCCGGTCGCGGCGATCCTGTTGGTTCTACTGACCGTTCCCTGACCAATGGACAGCCGCTGCGCTCCATTCATCATCCAGAACTGGAAGTTATTGGCACGATCGGTGTGATAACGCCATAACAGATCATCGGTGCCATCTCCATTGACGTCACCCACCCCTACCAAAGACCAACCCGCGGCGTATGTGGTTACCGCAAAATGCCTCAAGCCGATCGAGGTACTCAAGGTCATTACCAGCTTGCTGGCACTTGGGGCGTCCCAGAGGATGTCGAGCTTCCCATCGGCATTGAAATCCCCCGATGCACGGAAGACATAGCTCTGTCCGACGGTCATGGAGCCGATAGAGAGACGGGTCAGGCCATCCATCAACCAATATTGGAAGTTATTGGTGGCTTCTGTCGTGGAGCGCCACAGGAGGTCACTTTTCCCGTCTCCATCCACATCGCCAGCAGCGACGACCTTCCAGTTGGAGGCATAACCGCCGAGATTGCGCTTGTTGAACGTTCCGTCGTCACGACCGAACCATATCTGTATGCTGCGTTGCTGAGTCAGATCCCAGACAAGATCAAGATGGCCGTCGCCGTCGAAATCGCCGCTACCGGCCAGCCGGGAACGTCCCACCGTAGTATCTGAGCCCGCGCCGATCCTCTGCAGGCCGTTCATCAACCAGTACTGAAAACTGCCTGTTGAGCTGCCGTCAAACAACCACAGAAGATCTGAGATTCCGTCTCCATTGACATCCAGATCTGCACGGCGCGCCGGCTTGGGGTCGATCTTCGTTGCCCGGAAGCCCGCGATGATCGAAGCCGTGTTGTTGATGCTGCGCGCGTTGTTGGCGCTCGCGGTACCGCAGGCCCTGCCCCCGCACGTGGTGATGTTGGGATTCGAGAAGACGCGGTAACCGGTCTGACCCGAGTCGCCATAGGCCATGATCGTGTAGAAGTTGCCCTGCGTGCTGCCGGTCTTGTAGCCGTACGAATACGAAAAGGCGCCAGGCTCATTGTCCGCGGCTTCAGAGTCGTGCTGCGACCCCAGATTGTGGCCGATCTCGTGGGCGAAGGTCTCCTCGCGGCAGAAATAGGTCTTGCCGTCGGTGCCGGCGTCCTGTCCGTCGCTGATGACCGAATAGCCGAAGTACTCGTCACTGCTGTTGATGCCGGACATCCCGCCGCCCAGCAGCCAGGCCACGCCGCAGCCATCGTTCTCGGGGTCGTTGAACTTGCGCACCAGCGCGACCAGGTCGGCGCCATAGGTCTCGCGCGCCTGGCGAAGGGCGTTGAATGCAGGATCGGGCGTGATCCGGGTGGACGGCGCACGGAATCCCGTCAGCTTCTCGAGCGCGTCGGTATTGTCGGTGTTGTCCGCGAAACTGACCTGCATCGAGTGCACCAGCCGCAGCTCGGCATTGATCTGGCTGGTGACATACGCCTGGTTGGTGATGTCGACGAGGTTGCGAATACGGGTTACCGCCGCGGACTGCGAGCCGCGGGCGGCGGCAAAGCCGCCGGTATAGCCAACCAGGACATCGATGACCGTCGTGCCGGCCGCCGCAGCCTCGATCGTCGGAGCGGCGGACGCCGTCGCCCCGCCCGCCGGCGCCTCGGCCATCACGTTGCCGGAGGCCTGCACGCGCCTGGGCGGTAGCAGATAATCCGGGGAGGTCGGGTGTGTCGCTTCGTTGCGGATCTCGCCGAGCAGGCCCTTGTCCGCCGAAACCACCCACGCACGGCCGTCGGAAAGCGTCAGCCGCAGCGGCGGTTGCTCGTTGCCTTGCGGGATGGTGCCGAACACCGCCTCCTCGCCGAACGTGATGACTGCGGTCTGACCGTCGGCCGCCTCGCCGATCCAGCTCCAGTTGCCATCGGGATGCTCGACATGACGCTGGTAGGCCAGCTTTATCGGAGTGCCATCCGGGGACTCGAAGGTCAGCTCGCCGCTGGCGACGGCGCGGAAGGCGTGTTCCTCGCTCAGCTCGGCCGCATGCCAGGTGTATGCGCCGGTCCGCCGTGGCGCCACTTCCGCGGCGTAATGGACCAGCGAACCCGTGTCCGGGTATCCGGCAAACGCGGAAGCGCGCCGCCCCTGAGCCATGGACGTATCCGGGATGGCGGACGACGAGACTGCCGACGGCATCGCCGTCCCGGCGAGCGTCTCACCGCCCCTGTTCAGACGTGCCGATTCGAGACCGCCGGACCAGTCCTGCGAGCACGCACACAGGATCAGGGGGGTCAGAGAGAGCCCCAGCCACAGGGAGAGTTTCTTCATTATCCAGATACCTATCAGCAGACGACGCACAAGGCCCGGACGCACCGGACCACCCCCAGCCATGAGCCGAGTGTAGACAGAGTCTACGCAGGCTGCCTACATCCCGTGCGGTTCCGATTGCAGATATGGAAACGGAATCCCAGCCATTCAGCCGATGACCGGACAACCGGTCGCGTTTTCCAGCATTTCCCGGGTGACTTCAGGTGCCAATTCGACCAGCTTCAGCCCCTCGGGCGCGATGTCCATCACGCCCAGATCAGTGATCACGCGATCGACCACACCGACCCCGGTCAGCGGCAGCGTGCACTCGGGGAGGATCTTGTGGCTTCCGTCCTTGGCGACGTGTTCCATCAGCACGACCACCCGCTTGACCCCGGCAACCAGGTCCATCGCCCCGCCCATCCCCTTGACCATCTTCCCGGGCACCATCCAGTTGGCGAGATCGCCCCTGTCGGTGACCTGCATTGCGCCGAGGATCGCCAGATCGATGTGCCCACCGCGGATCATCGCGAAACTGTCATGGCTGCCGAAGTAGCTCGCGCCGGCACGCGCGGTCACGGTCTGCTTGCCGGCATTGATCAGGTCGGCGTCCACTTCGTCCTCGGTCGGAAACGGGCCGATGCCGAGCAGGCCGTTCTCGCTCTGCAGCCAGACGTCGACGCCGTCGGGAATGTGGTTGGCCACGAGGGTCGGCAGACCGATGCCGAGATTCACGTAGGCGCCGTCGGTGAGTTCGGCCGCGGCGCGCTGCGCCATCTGATCGCGGGTCCAGGGCATGTGCGTCTTCCTTCTCGTTCGTGGGCGAGCGCGCTCAGGCGGCGCGCACGGTGCGCTGCTCGATGCGCTTTTCGGGGGCGGGGTTGTGGACGATGCGATCCACATAGATGCCGGGCAGGTGTACCAGGTCCGGATCGATCGCGCCGATCTCGACGACTTCCTCGACCTCGGCGATGCAGACCCTGCCGGCCATGGCGCAGGCCGGGTTGAAGTTGCGCGCGGTCTTGCGGAACACCAGGTTGCCGGCCTTGTCGGCCTTCCATGCCTTGACCAGGGACACGTCGGCGGTCAGCGCGGTTTCCAGCACATAATGCTTGCCGTCGAACTCGCGCGTCTCCTTGCCTTCGGCGACGACGGTGCCGTAGCCGGTGGCGGTGAAGAACGCGGGAATGCCCGCGCCTCCGGCACGCAGGCGCTCGGCCAAAGTGCCCTGGGGGTTGAATTCCAGCTCGAGTTCACCGGCCAGGAACTGCCGTTCGAATTCCTTGTTCTCGCCCACGTAGGACGAGACCATCTTGCGGATCTGCCGGGTCTCCAGCAGCAGGCCCAGCCCAAAACCGTCGACGCCGGCGTTGTTGGAGATCGCGGTCAGGCCCTTGACGCCGGAGTCGCGCAACGCGGCGATCAGCGCCTCGGGAATGCCGCACAGGCCGAAGCCGCCGACCGCGAGGGTCTGATCGTCGGCGACCACGCCCCGCAAGGCACTCGCGGCATCGGGATAGAGCTTGTTGCCCGCCGGGCGGGCATGCGACGCGCTGGCTGCGTCAGTCATCTGAGCCACTCCTGGAGTCCATTGACCGGAACGCCGCAAGTCTATCGCGGCCCCGCCGCTGTCCGCACCGTACTTTCGGGCAGGGCAGCCCCAGCACGCGCCGATGCCGCTGCTCAGGACCGTCCGTAGACGTCCTCCAGGCGGACGATGTCGTCCTCGCCCAGATAGCTGCCGGACTGCACCTCGATCAACTCGACCGGCTCGGTGCCGGTGTTGCGCAACCGATGCACGCTGCCGAGCGGGATATAGGTGCTCTCGTTCTCACGCAGTTCGAACACACGGTCGTCGCAGGTGACCTCGGCTGTGCCGGACACGACGATCCAGTGCTCCGCACGGTGCGCATGCTTCTGCAGACTGAGCGCAGCACCGGGCTTGACCACGATCCGCTTGACTTGGAAGCGCTCGCCCATGTCGATCGAATCGTAGTTGCCCCACGGCCGGTAGACCTTCCTGTGGAACAGGTGCTCCTGGCGTCCTTCGCTCTTGAGCCGGTCGACGATCTTCTTGACGTCCTGGACCCGGTCCTTGCGCGCGACCAGGGTCGCGTCGGCGGTGTCCACGATCACCAGGTCGTCGACCCCGAGGGTCGCGATCATCCTCCGGTCCGCCGCCCGCACCAGATTGCCGGTACTGTCGACTGAAATGACATCGCCCTGGTTGAGGTTGCCGTCGCCGTCACGTTCGGCGACCGCCCACAGCGAGGACCACGAGCCGATGTCGCTCCAGCCACAGCTGACGGGAACCACCGCCGCCCTCTCGGTTTTTTCCATGACCGCGTAGTCGATCGAGTCGCTCGGACTCGCCAGGAATTCGTCCTTGGGTAGGCGGGTGAAGTCCAGGTCCGACATCTTCCCCGCATAGGCTTTCTGTACCGCAGCAAGGATGGCCGGCGCATGCCGCCCCAACTCTTCGAGGTAGCGGCTTGCCCGAAAAAGGAACATGCCGGAGTTCCAGGCATACGAGCCCTCGGCGACATAACGTTCCGCGGTGGCGGCATCGGGCTTCTCGACGAAACGGGAGACCCGGTACGCTCCCGTAACCAACTCGCCGCCGCGACGGATATACCCGTATCCCGTTTCGGCGTAATCAGGCGTGATCCCGAACGTCACCAGCCACCCCTCGTCCGCCGGCGCCCAGGCACGCTCCACGGCCGAACGGAACGACGCTTCGTCCTCGATCAGGTGGTCCGCCGGCATCACCAGCATCATCGCGTCGGAATCCCTGTCCACCACATGCAGCGCTGCGAGCGCGATCGCCGGCGCGGTGTTCCGGGCCACGGGTTCCAGGATGATGCCGCCACTCGCCAATCCGATGCCATGCAGCTGTTCGCCTACCATGAACCGGTGATCATCAGCACATACGGTCACAGGCGGTTGTGCATCCGGCAGGCGGCTGGCACGCAGCAACGTCTCCTGGAACAGCGACCGGTCGCCCAACAGGGACAGAAACTGTTTAGGTTGATTGTGCCGGGACAGCGGCCAAAGCCGGGTTCCGCTGCCACCGCTCAGGACGACTGGATGAAGCATCTACCGCTCCGTGATGAGTTGATCGGGGGAACACAGGATGACGGCCGCCAGGCACTCTCTTAGG
Organism: Marilutibacter chinensis; assembly: GCF_021725675.1. Lineage (GTDB taxonomy): Bacteria > Pseudomonadota > Gammaproteobacteria > Xanthomonadales > Xanthomonadaceae > Marilutibacter > Marilutibacter chinensis. Next base: position 28,884 of record NZ_JAKJPO010000003.1, read on the forward strand.
TGTTGCCGACGCGAAACCATCCCTCGACGCGCCAGGCGCGCGACTGTCATTCTCGCATGACGCATACAACCAACGCTGCGACGCCCCCGCCCGAAACGAGCGGCGAACGGACGCGCACCGGATGTCCGTGAGCGCATAAACGTTCGACGGCCAGACACCAGGCTGGCGCGCGCGGCCGCGAGCGGCTGTTCACGGGCTTGCCCGAACGGCATCGGCCAGGAAGCCCGCTGCGCGACAGGGGCCCATCGTCTTTCCTCAGTTCGCCGCCTGGCGCGACGGCCCGCGGTACGGGATTGCGCGGCCCGGCAGTGGGAGCCAGCATCGGACGGCGAGCTGGCACTGTCGCTGGAGGCCCCGCCCGAAACCCTGGCATCGTGGCCGCATCGGTTCTGACTGGAGCTGCGGGCCCGCCTCGATCCTGGTTCCTGACCATAGCCCTGCCGGTCCACAATCCGGACTCGGCGCCGTTCGCGCTCAGCGCGACCCTGCGCATCAATCTGTGGGTCGGCGACATCGGCAGCGCGGCCTGCACGGGCTGGACGGGCACACCACCCTGGAGTCGCCCGGCGGCCCGCGCCTGCGCCAGCCGCCAGAACCGCAGGCCTCCGCCGGTGCGATCGACCGTGTCTATCCGGACGTCGCCGCACCGCTACGGCTGGAGGACGGCAACGACGCTCTCACGATCGCGATGGACGGTTCCGCGCCGTGGTGGTCTGGAACCCGGGCGAGGTGGCCGTCCGGCGGCTCGACGACCTCGCCCGGCACTTCGTCTGCGTCGAGGCCGGGTACATCCTCGAACCCCTCGAGCACGACCCCACTGGCAACTGGCGGGGTCGCCAGCGGCTGTCGCTGGCGGCGACCTGAATCCCGGTGTCGGCAACGGCCGGTGCGTTAGAATTATGGGCTGGCCCGTCCGCCAAGCGGCCTCGGGCTCCGTTTCGAAGTCACTCCAAAGCCCTATTCAGGAACCCCCACTCGATGAAGATCCTCGTCGGCTACAAGCGCGTGGTGGACTACAACGTCCGCATCCAGGTCAAACCGGACGGCTCCGACGTCGTCACCGACGGCGTCAAGCTGTCGGCCAACCCCTTCGATGAGATCGCGCTGGAAGAGGCCCTGCGGCTGCGCGACAAGGGCATCGCCAGCGAGGTCGTGGTCGCCACGATCGCCCCGGCCGACGCCCAGGCCCACCTGCGCAACGGCCTGGCGATGGGCGCCAACCGCGCGATCCACGTGGTCGGCGATGCGCCGATCCAGCCGCTGACCGCGGCCCGCGCCTTCCTCAAGCTGGTCGAGAAGGAACAGCCGGACCTGGTGATCCTCGGCAAGCAGGCGATCGACGACGACGCCAACCAGACCGGTCAGATGCTGGCCACGCTGTGGGGCCGCCCACAGGCGACCTTCGCCAGCAAGCTGGTCATCGCGGACGGCAAGGCCACCGTGACCCGCGAGGTCGACGCGGGTCTCGAGACGCTGGAAGTCGAACTGCCGGCGGTGGTCACCACCGACCTGCGCCTGAACGAACCGCGCTTCATCAAGCTGCCGGACATCATGAAGGCCAAGAGCAAGCCGATCGACACGATTCCGTTCGCCGATCTCGGCGTCGACACCGGTGACATGCTGAAGACCATCGCGTTCGCTCCGCCGCCGAAGCGCAGCAAGGGCATCATGGTCAAGGACGCGGCCGAGCTGGTCGCCGCACTGAAGCAGAAGGGGTTGCTGTGATGAGCAAGGTATTGATCGTTGCCGAGCATCTGGACGGCAGGCTGAACGCCTCGACCGCCAAGTGCGTGTCCGCCGCGCAGGCGCTGAAGCCTGAATCCATCGACATCGTGGTGCTGGCCGCCGACCCGGCGGCGGTCGCCGCCGACGCCGCGCAGATCGCCGGCGTCGGCAAGGTACTGGCCGTCGCCAACGACGCCAATGCGCACGCTGTGGCCCAGGTGCAGGCACCGCAGGTCGCGAAGCTGGCCGCCGGCTACAGCCACGTGTTCGGCCCTTCGACCACCTTCGGCAAGGACCTGATGCCCTGCGTCGCCGCCCTGCTCGGCGTCGCACAGGTTTCCGACGTGATGGCGGTCGAGGGCAGCCACACCTTCAAGCGCCCGATCTACGCCGGCAATGCGATCATCACCGTCGAGGCGCCGGCCGACCAGGCCGTCGTCGCGACCGTGCGCACGGCCTCCTGGCCGGAAGCCGCGCGTGGCGGCACCGCAGCGGTCGAAGCGGTTTCGATCGACGCCGAACTGCCGACCCATACCCGCTTCGTGGGCCTGGAGGCCGGCAGTTCCGACCGCCCCGACCTGCAGTCGGCGCGACGCGTGGTGTCCGGTGGACGCGGCGTCGGCTCCGGAGAGAACTTCAAGATCATCTTCGATTTCGCCGACAAGCTTGGCGCGGCGGTCGGGGCCTCGCGTGCGGCGGTCGACGCCGGTTACGTCCCCAACGAGATGCAGGTCGGCCAGACCGGCAAGATCATCGCTCCTGAGCTGTACGTGGCCATCGGCATCAGCGGTGCGATCCAGCACCTGACCGGCATCAAGGACGCAGGCACGATCGTCGCGATCAACAAGGATGCCGACGCGCCGATCTTCGAGGTCGCCGACATCGGCCTGGTCGGGGATCTGTTCAAGCTCCTGCCGGAGCTGGAAGCGGCGCTTTGAGACCTTTCATTTCCTGCCTTTCCCCAGAAGGTGAGTCCAGAACTAATGCCTAGAAAAAAAAAGGTCATGGTGGTATTCGGAACCCGCCCCGAAGCCATCAAGATGGCACCGGTGGTTTCAGCGCTGGGTGGTATGCCTGATATCGAACCTCTCGTCACTGTCACTGCCCAGCACCGCCAGATGCTCGACCAGGTCCTCGACCTGTTCTCAATCTCGCCCGATGATGACCTTGACGTGATGGAGCCTGGACAGACACTTCCTCGACTGTTCAGCAAGATCCTGACGGGCATGACGGCGGTCATTGAGCAGCGAAAGCCAGACCTGGTACTAGTTCACGGCGACACCAGTACAACGTTGGCCACCAGCCTGGCCGCGTTCTACGCCAAGGTCCCAGTCGGACACGTCGAGGCAGGGCTGCGCACCGGCAATATGCAGGCGCCTTGGCCCGAAGAGGCCAATAGACGTCTGACGGCGCCCCTTTCGGCACTGCACTTCGCTCCTACTGAGCGCTCGGCAAAAAACCTGATCGACGAAGGCATCCCAGGCGAAGACGTACACATCACCGGCAACACCGTGGTCGACGCACTACTGGAGGTGGTAACCCAGATCGAGGCTCGCTCCGAACTCAGGAATGAGCTGGAAGCGCGGTTTCCCTTCCTAGACGGGTCCAAGCGCCTCATCCTGGTTACTGGTCATCGCCGCGAGAACTTCGGCGCTGGTTTTGAGCAGATCTGCTTTGCGTTGGCCGACATCGCGGAGCGGGATGACGTTCAGGTCGTCTATCCGGTGCATTTGAATCCGAACGTCCAAGAGCCGGTCCAGCGCCTGCTTTCAGGTAACCCCCGTGTGTTCCTGATCGAGCCCCAAGACTACCTACCCTTCGTATATCTGATGTCACGCGCCTACCTGATCCTGACCGATTCCGGCGGAATCCAGGAAGAGGCGCCCTCGCTCGGCAAGCCGGTTCTGGTGATGAGGGAAACGACGGAACGTCCGGAGGCTGTCGAAGCCGGCACAGTCCTGCTCGTCGGAGTGAACCGCGAGCGGATCGTCGGCCAAGCGATCCGACTGCTCGATGATGCTTCCACTTACCTGGCCATGTCTCGGGCCCATAATCCCTATGGAGATGGCAAGGCCGCCAGGCGGATCGCTGACGTCATTGCGGCCATGCATCGATCGCCAGGTGCGTGAACGGCTGCGCCGGGATGCGCACGACCAGAGCCATTTCGCCACAGCCTCCGTGGCTGCCGGATGCCGCACTCGACCGCCGCCTCCGGATTTAGGGGAGGCGGCCCTGATGGCGACCAGCAAGCCCCGAAGACATCGCCACCGCACGCTCCGGACATGTGCGGCAGGATCGCGAATCCGCGAGCTTGCCACATGTCTGTTGCCAGTCCCAGGAACCTCCAATCCTCAGGCCCCTCGCGACCGCCTGACACACGCCCCCCACCGCATTCACACGACAAAAGCCCCCGGACCACAACTTCCATGAAGAGAACACTTTCGATGGCCGCCATGGCCCTTTTGGTCGCTGCATGCGGTGAAGCTCCGGTCCCGCCCCCGTCCGAAACGGAAACCGGCGCGACGGCAGCAACGAGCGCTCCCGCCCCCCCCCGGACGAACATGCCAGCCATTCCGAAAATGCTCGAGCAGCCTCTGCCCCATTCCGTTGGAATGCCTTTGGAATACAACCTGAGAACGGACAGCGAAACAGGGCGGCGGCGGAAAATCGGGCTGGACTATCTGAAAGTCACCCAGACGCAGGCACTGGATGCCATGACGGCTGCCCTGCAGGCCGAGCACTACACTATCGTGCAGGCGCGGAACGGCGAGGATGGAAGCGTCACCAGGCTCTTCCAGCATCCTGATGGCACCCGCCTGACGATGACCGTGACCCGCCGGAAAGGCTCCAACACCAGCCACCTGCCAGATGCGCGAGGACGCATCGTCTTCGACTTCAGATTTCCTGAACGGAAAACAGCAGGCAATTGAGCCGAATTCCGGGCCGCGCCGCGGCGCTCCCATCCCCCCATTTCCCCCGGAGTACGTCGATGCGCCTCGTTGCTCATATCGGACTGCACAAGACAGGTACCACTTCGCTGCAACTGGCGATGGCCGCCAACCGCGAGCTCCTCGGAAAATCGGGGGTCCTGTACCCGGTAGCCGGGCATATCGACTCCGGTGGCCACCTCAATCTCGTTTGGGAGCAGGTCAGCCAATGGAAGTTCAAGCCCCATTTCGGTGGTCTGTCCGCCTTCGTGCATGAAGTCCGAAATACCGACTGCGATACGGTCATTCTGTCGGCCGAATCGCTGAGCGGCTACTACAATCGCACGGAGCCCGTCGAACTCGTAAAGAAGCTGTGCGACGACCTGGGCACAAGAGCCACCATCGTCTCCACCATCAGGCCTCAGCACACTTTGCTCGATTCGCTGTATGCGCAGAATGCGTCGACAGGCTATACAGACCTTGATTTCAGGTCCTACGTCACCAAGACCCTGACTCAGCGCAGCTTGGAACTTGAGGTGCTGCTTGGGCGGTGGTACGAAAGCTTCGATGACGTCCGGCTCCTGGACGTGGACGGAAACAGGGAGAAGCCGCTCATCGCACGATTCCTCGAAATGTGTGACATCGAAATGCCGGCCGGCATGAACGTGCTGGGGAGAGCAAACGAACGAGCCACCATTCATACCGTCGAATACGGAAGGTATGCGGCAAGAGTCCTGGCAGGCCTGGAGGTTACCCCTGCCGTACGTCACCAGATCATTTCGATGGTGGCGAAATTGACACGCGCCAGATATCCCGGCGACCCGAAATTTTCCGGGCTCGACCGCGAGATGGCGGAGTTCCTCCATATGCATTTCAGCGAGCGGAACGCGCAATTCGCCACTCGACGGCTGGCAGGCATTCCGCCCTTCGCCTCCGACGACAAGCCCTTGGAGAAGGCCAAGCCATCGTTCCTGGACCTGGAAAAGGCAGATCAGGAAGAGAGGCTGACGTTCGAACGGATCCTGGCTTCCGCGATCATCTCGACCCAGGCCCAGAAATAGCCAGAAATAGATGGCGGGCACCTGCCGCGACCGCAATCGTCGCATGATGCCAAGTCCCTATTTCGCGACGAAGATACTCACCTTCTTCTCGCCGCGGTCGTTCACCGTCCTGTAGATCTTCGACCTGGGGAAAACCTCGGCCATATCGGTCCCCAGGTACAGGATCAGGTCCTCATCGGTCGTCAGCCGATCCATCTCGACATCGATGCGGCATGTCGCGCTGCGGCAGCTCACCTCGGCCCCTTTTGCTTCGACACCTGCATTGGAGATTGCCGATGCCAGGACGTCGTCCAGAAAGTCCTGGGTGGACGACGCCCACTTCTGGTCAACGGCTTCCTGGTTGAACCGGTCCTCCTGGACCGCGATATCGTTTCCGGCAGGACTGGCCGGACGATTCAAGACCGGGGCTCGTATCTGAGTTCCCGGCAGTAAACCACCCGGTGCAGCGGTTCCTGCGGGGCGGCGTCCCTCCTGCGCAACCGTCCGTGTGCCCATCGCTCCCTCCAGCCGGGCAAGCCGCTCTTCCATCTCATCAAGTCGCTTGGCGATGGCCGCAGCGTCCTCTGCCCGGCCGGCATCGTCTGCACAGCCCGCGACTCCGGAAACAACCAGAAAAGCAGTAAACAAACTGCAGGCTTTCATCGCCCCCCCTTGGAAAGAAGCACCCATCCGGCCCACGACCAGCTCCGCCCCTCTTTATTCCCGTATGCTCGCACGCAAGCGCCGGATCGCAGGACCCGGCGCTTGCGGCAAACAGGTGCTACAGAATCGGAACGAGATTCACGTCCGTTATTGCGACCTCTTCGAGCCGTATCGCGTTGAGGCGCACCATCGGAGGAAGCAGGCAGCTGAGCCCCAATGGGCTGTCAGTGCCATTGCCGGAATCCATATCCGGAATCACGAGATCGACCCGGGTGGATCCCGAGAAGCCTACGGCCGAAGCCGAGCCCGTTTCGGTAATGACACCGTCGTGGGTTATCTGCGCGGTGCAGGTCACCGTTCCCCCGGGGGAGTTTTCGAAACTCAATTGGACATGGACATTCGCATGGCCGGTCACCAGCAGCGGAACGCTGTACGAATCCCATTGCGCTTCGCTGTCGAGAGGAATCGTGCAGGCCGCATATCGGGGGACGGTACTCACGTTCTGGATACTGGAAGCCCTGATTATGAAGTCATCCCACTTGTTCCCGCCCCCCGGGACGCAGGCCGCGCCGGTAACGATCTTGTTTTCGGGCAGGAGGCTTTCAAGGAGCTGTGCATGGGACGGGGAGGAGAACAGGAAGCCTCCCACCGAAACCGCAACCAGAAGAAATCCCCTTTTCACCACAGACGCCAAGGTTACATTTTCCATAATCTACACCCCTTTTCGCACGGAGCCACGTGCATTCAGATCCTTCGCGTTGGGGGCAATCCCAGCACTCGCCATGTGAAGCAGCAGTGATGGGAATTCATCTGGACGTGCACTATCCGACAAATAAATGTGATGAACATCACATATTAGATTTTATTAATATAAATGCCAGATGAATGAACTGGCCTGCCGGGAAGTCCGGAGGGCAAGGCGACTGCCCGCCAGGCCCGCTCCGCCTCCTGTCCCTCGTGCTTCGCCGCAATGGAAAGCACACACGAATCAACCGTCCATGGCTGTCCTGATCCGTCAGGGAACAACGTACTGGTGAGGAGTGGCGTCGCTGGCGCCACCTCGTTGAAGCGAACCCAAGACGATCTCAGGAGCAAAACAATGGCCTACCACCACCGCCTGCTGGCTGCCGCCCTTCTGCTCGCAGCGCCTCTCACCTACTGCGAGCTCGCCTACGCCCAGACGACGACGGGGGCGGACGACAAGATCTGGACAGGCAATGCCTGCGTGCCCGCCGCCGGAAATTCGTGGTTCACCACGAAGATCCGGCCCACCCATATCCAGAACGTGCAGAACGTTCCCCGCTACATCACCTGCACCGTGGAAGTTGATGCCGACCAGACCTGGAACACCGCCGACAACAACGGTGGCACCAACAACGGATCCGCCTCCTTGTTCCTCGATTTCGACTACAGCGAGGCATCCTCGTCGACCACCACCTGCACGGTCCAGTTGATCAACAACTCGACCAATACCATCGTCGAAACGAGCACCCTGTCCGTTGCCGGAACAGGCGGAGATGCCACGGTCGGATTGAGCTTCTTCAATCTGCTGCAAGGCTCGGCCGATGGCGTATCCCTTGGCTTCAATTGCCTGCTACCGCCGCTGGTCAAGCTGACGACGATCAACATCGAGGAATACGCGGCGACCCATCAGAACACCATCTATCCCTGATCGCCCCGACCCGTACATGTCCGTACAGCAGCGGCACCCATTGATATCGGAGCTCGTATGTCAACATCACGGAATCCATGGACTTTGCGCAATGTATTGGCACAGCGGCCAAAATCCAGCACTGCGGTCATCGCTGCTGCCTTCTTTTCCATGGGCGCCATTGCTGGCTATGGCCTCAAGGCCGATAACGGACAGAGGGACGATGTCGCAATGACCGCCAAGGTCATGGGCGCTTCATTGAACCAGAGCGTTCCGGCGACACTGCAATCCACACTCCCTCCGAGCCCGCCCAGGGCTCGGAGGGATCCCTTGGCCGACCCAATGGCACAGGCCCGCGCTGATCGTGCGGCCCGAATGAAGCGCATGAGGGAAGACGATGCCTATGCGCTGCAGGTCGAGAAAGAACGTCTGGCAGCACTGGAGGCGGAATTCTCGAGAGAGCCTGTCGACCATGCATGGTCGACGATGGCCAGCCAGCATCTCAATGACTCGGTCGCAGCCGCGGCGAACGACTCCCTGGCCAAGATCAAGCAGACCGACATCAGATGCCGCAGTCAAACCTGCAGCATCCGCATCGATATGGAGGCCAGCTCTTCACACGAAGACCTGCTTATGTACCTGACCACCAACATGGCAGAACTCCTGCCGCATGCCAGGCTGGTCGTCCTGCCTCCTGCTCAAGGTCTGCGCCAAGTCAACATCTATGCGGATAAAGGCATGGCGCAGGACCATAATCCGGGACGGGATGAGGCCTGAGCACCCGACTGCAGGCAATGGCCGCAGGAAGACAGCCGCGCCCACGCGGATGACATGGCTGCCGGCACTGGACTGGCGTCGGCTGGACGCGCGTTGCGGTAATGGACGATACGTTCGCTGTGGGCTTGGTGGTCGCCGGAATCTCTCCACGACAAGGCCGGCGGCATCGCCCGCAGGCCCCGGCACGCCGGGGCCCATGGCCGTCACACCAGGCCGGCTTTGCGCCTTCCGGCGTTTTCCCTCGCGAATCTATAGACTTCCTGATAGACGAGGATGGTCTGATCCCACCGTCTCGATCCTTGGATCCACGATTCCGCCTCTTCGACCAAGGCCCTGCGCTTCTCGGAAGACCGCTCGAGCTCGCCCAGGCAGCGGGCCAGATCCAGGTGGTCCCCAGATCGGAATACCATGCCCCGCTTCCCGGCGCCCACGATTTCAAGCAAGGCCGGACGATCGCTGACGATCAACGGACGTTTCATCGCCATGGCTTCGAACGGCTTCATAGGGGTTACAAAGTCGCTGGCGAAGTCGGCGACCCTGGGCACCGTGAAGATATCTATCGCGTTGTAGTAGCGCGCGATTGCATCGTGCGGAACCTCACCAGTGAACACGACGTGACGCTCGATACCCAGTTCGGCCGCCAAGACCTTGAGGTTCTCCAGCTCCGGGCCGTCGCCGACGATCAGGCAATCCAGGCGGGCGCCCTGGGACCGGGCATGTGCGACCGCCCGCAACAGGACGTGATGGCCTTCGCGAGCGGATACGTTGGAGATGTATCCGGTCGTGACAGGTTCTCCAAGTCCAAGCGAGCGCTTGAACTCCGAATCGATCGACGAGGGCGAGAACATGGAAGGGTCGATGCTGTTGGGTACGACGAAGATCTTGTCGGGATCGACACCCCTGTCGATCAGTCCCGTCCTCATGGTGTCGCAGATGGTCACCACCGCATCCGCCTCCCTCATGCAGCGATCTTCCTGGGCGAAGCGCGCCTTGGTGAACTCCGCATCCAATACCCAGTCCGTCATGCCCCGCCAACAATGCTCGTGATAGGAGCGAACCTCGTATACGAAAGGGATGTCCATGGCGCGTGCGGCCGCTAGGCCAACTAGTGCCTGCTCATAGCCCCGGTAGCCAGAACTTGCCTGAATGACGTCGACAGGATGCTGCTGGAGGATACGGGTAATCAGCAATGCGGTGAAATCCAGTTGCTTGGTGACCGGCACCTCACGCAGGTCCTCGCGTGACATTGGGTTCAAACGGAAATAGGAAATTCCTCCAACCGTCTCGGTCTCCCAAGCGTCTCCGGTGGTGCCCGCATGAGGATAGCCCAAGGGCGTGATGACCACCGGATCGAGGCCGGCTTCCTTCTGGAAACGCACGATGTTCTTGCAGCGAATCGCTCCCCCGGTGTTTTCGTACGGCACCGTCGTCTTGAACAGATGCGCAACGCGAAGTCCACTCCCGTCATTCCCGCTCCGAGGCGTCGCAGGCGTTCGCCCTGACGATGGCAGATAGTGCGTATCGACCTCTTCAAGCGCAGCATTCGCAATCCGGGCCTTGAGCCTCAGCCGGGCGTGGGCGGCTCCGGACAGCCCAGACGCGGCTGCGATGAGACGCCTGAGCCGCCCGATGTCCCCCAGTCGGCGACAGGCGTCGATCCCCCCGGACACCACGGCCGGGTCGCTTGGATACCGGTCCATCAGTTCGTCGAGTAGCGCCTTCACCGCATCGGGCGAGTGCTGGACCAGCTCGGCAAGGTATGCGGAAAGCGCCGGAGCCACGGCACCCTGGACCATTGTTGCGAAGGCATCGAACTCCCACTGCACGGCCACGCATGCCGGCCCGGCATCCGGATGCATGCGGGCAATCAGCTCGTGGGCGCCGGATGGCGGCAGGATACGTGCCGACAGGGAGAGCATCTCCATGCCAGCAATCCCGACCGACAGCCGTCGCGGCCTCATGTATGTCACGTTTCCAGCGACACGGGTCGACGCATGATTGCCGGCGAGGACCGTTCCCGGGACCAAGGTCTTCTTGCCGGAATCCCCGAAGAAGAAACCGAATTCCGGAAGGTCTCCGTCAGAGCCGGCCGGACGCAGTATCTGCAGATTGATCGTGACTTCCCATGCCTCGGAAACAGCGGACCGGATCTCGAATCTCCCCTCGCCAGACAGCGTCTCACCGCATTGGCTGCGCGCGACGTCGAGCACCTCTCCGGCCACTTCCCTCGAGACGGCAAGCAAGCTGCCGTCCCTTCCCCGGAACCGGATGAGCGCCCGGGCAGTGTCCGCGGGCGGAACGATGGCATGAAGACTCTCCAGCACTTGGCCGGAGCTTCCCTTCAATGTGAAAGGCCCTGCCCTCGTCCCTGCCCTCGCTCCGGAATCCGGGAACTCGATATCGAAATATCCGACGACCTCTTCCGTGGACGCGTCCGAGAACGTCCGTAAACGTATGACCTGCGGCAGTCCGACCCGGTCGGATTCGGTACTTTCCAGCTTCACGGGCAGGACGACGTCCTTCACTACGGCGAGCCACTGGCTGTCGTCGAGCTCCGGCGGCAATGCACTCAACACCTCCGGATCGCCCACGACCGCCAGGGCCGGGCCGGCCTTCCATGCATGCACATGCAACCTGAGCTCGACCGCAGTTTCCGGCGACAGCAACTCCACCTCCGTATCGGCACCGTCCCTGGAAGCCGCACCGTAGAAATAGTTCATGAAGCGCTGCGAATGGGTCAGTCCGGGATGATCGCCTTCGATGACGTTGCCGTCCCGGTCCAGATAGATGGCCTGAACCACCGCGGCATCGGCGGCGGAGACTTCATCGACCAAACGCAAACGAAGCCGGAAGGTGCTTCCGGGGGAGACCTGGACCCCGCGGACCTCACGGGCGGAATCGATCTCCTCGACGCAGCGGGGCACCGCCGTGAAGGCAAAATTGTCCGACCCCTTCCATTTGCGCGCGCGAATGAGCACCCGGTGCGCGCCCGCAGGGGCGCGGACGATCGACCTCGACCAGACCTCATCGCCTGCAGACACGACCGGAAAACTGACGTAAGGACCGAGCTTTTCATTGTTGGAAGCGCCCGCATAAGGCCCACGCAGCTGCTGCCCGGCTTCATTGAGGAAGCGCAACTGGGCAACGGCGGCGGCCTGGCCCGCGGCATGCGGATCCATGGCCGACACGGCAAAGGCGTAGTAGCGTCCCTCGGCGACCGGCACACAGGTCTCGATTCGATCCGCGACTTCCGCACCAGGCATGTTCATTCCAGTATCGTCGGTGGTCATCTATTGTCCCGTGCCAAGACGCTTATTCAACTGAGCAAAGAATTCGCCGGATATCTTCGCCGGCGCGTGACGCTCCCGAATCGCTGCGATGCTGCTGGACTCCACCGGATGCCTCAACGCCAACGCCATTGCGTCGAGCAGTCCGGAGTCGCTGGCCGGGTCATACAACAAAGAGTCCGATTCCCGATAGGTCTCGAGAACGCCACCGATCGCGGGTGCGATCAAAGGCTTGTCGAAGCTGGCGGCAAGCAGGGCCACACCTGAATTCAACGTCCGCGTATAGGGAGCCACGGCCACGTCCGCTGCGTTGAACAAGGTCTGGATCTCACGCTCCTCCATCGGGTTCGGAATCACCCGGATAGCAGGGTTGGAAGCGGCGGCGTCCTGAACGGCACGCGTGTACTCCCAATCCACCGGCTTGCCGGCGATCGTCAACTGAAGCCTGCGTCCTCGCTCCAGTTCGCAGAGCTGGTTGAAAGCCCGGACCAGCTCCACGGTGCCTTTGTACGGCTGGATGGAGCCAAACTGCAGGAACATGTAGGCATCGGGATGAATGTCGAGATCGAGTCGCCCACCGGCTCGGTCGCCGAGGTTGGCATACCAGTCTTCATAGGACGGATGCGGTACATAGAACACCTTCGACTCATCGATGCCGAAGACCGGACGAGCCTCCTCGACCGAACTCCTGGACAGCACGTGGATCAGGTCGACCCGCTCGGAAAGAATCTCCCGCAGCCTGACCTCGGCGTCGCGATCGGCGCAGTCGTGCGGAAGGATGTTGTGCAGGCTCCAGACAAGGCGATGACCCGATGCCTTCAGCATCGCGAGCTGGACTTCGAATTCACGCAGACGTGCTGCGGCATCGCTTTTGGAAACAGCCCCCTTCAGAACCAACGCAAGCCAATGCAGGTGGATGACGGAACGTCCTCGCCAATTGACCGCTCCCAATTGCGACAGCGAGGTCATCGGAACCACGGCGAACCCGTGGCGGCTCGCCTGCGAATACAATATCCGTTGGAAGGGATTCATCGCGGCCGCCGGTGCGTATGTCAGCACCCATGGAAGGTCCTCGGTACGGCCGCCGCCCTCGATGGCCGCATCCATGAATGCCTCGATCGGCGACTTTTCGCCCTTGGCGAGTTCAGTCAGTCTCACGATAACTCCTGCCCGTAAAAAAGCTCAGCCGACGCGAACTGGATCAGCGTCTCACGATCCAGGTGACATGGACGATGCCTGTCGCATCGTCGCTCTCAAGCTCGGCGCCTTCACCATTGAAGAAGCTCGTCTGGATTTCCGAACCATCCGGACCGGTATAGATCACGATGAAGCCGTTGTCGCGGTCGGTACGCTCACCGCGCTCGTAGCCGTTCTTCTCCACCGCCATTGCGATCTGCTCATCCGCTTGATCGAGCGGAATACCCTGAATCTCGACCACGACCCTCCGCTTGGTCGCTCCGCCGAGCTTTTCCTGGCGATTGGCACGGACTTGATGGGCGAATGGCAGGACAAAGCCAGAGGGCAACACTCGCGGCGGACGCGGACGGGTTACCTTTTCGGACCCCTGAGCCACGTCCTCGGTCGCCGAACCGGCGCTGGTGCCTGCATCCTCATGGGCAGGCGCCGCAGGCTCCTGGCTACAGGCGGCAAGCAGGAGAATCGCGATCGTCGGAGCTAGGAATCTGGACATTGTTCTGATCCTGTTCGATTTGCTTCAGTGGAGTTGTACGGAAGTTCGGATCGATGCCACCTGAGAGGGGCAATCCGCAATGAGATTCGTGGTCGGCTCAACAGCGAGATAGGAAGTGCTGATCCAACCGCCATAATCGGGCTGCTTGCGCCCTCGGACAAACGCGATCTCGCAATGCACCGCTCCATGCAGTTTCAGCGTCGCCAGCTTCTGCCCATCCGAGGCCCGGATACCGAATTCGTCCCCACCTTCTTCCTCGATCCTCAACTCGGGAGCAAACACGTAGCGCAGCTCGAGCATGCTCTGTGCGGGTTTGTCCACCCGGTCGCTGATCTCCAGTGATGATGCCGGCACGTAGCGGAAAGTCCGCCGATGCGCGAAATCGTCGCCACGACGCACCTCGCCCGCGACCTCGTACGTGCCGTCGCGTTCGATGAAACGTTCGAGGTAGGAGCCCTCTCCGGCCGTCTGCTCCGGCCTGAAAGCAACGCCCTTGAGACCTACGACGCTATGGGCGAGATCACTGACGAAATAGGCCCGATACGAGTCGTTCTGATATCCGTACTTGCCGCCATCGACGAATATCGGCTGCCCGCGATGCGATAGCATGAAGCTCAGTTCATCGACGTGATCGTGCCCCGCGTCGTGACTGCTGCCGACAACAAAGAACTGGAATGCTTCATCCGCCTCTCCTCCCGGCATGCTGCGAATCGATACGTAACCGCTGGAGTGCATATCCTTGGCAACAACACACTGTCCATCTGCCGTAGTCGACCAGCAACGGCCAGCATCCCGGGGGTGACTGAACGGTACGCCGCTTCCCTCCGAGTCCCCGAATTGCAGTAGATTTCCGTCAAGCCCGGTGAACCATGGTGTGATGCTCTCCGCCTCCCGGATCCGGGTCAATGCATCGCGCGGCAACTCCGGGTACAACGTCATCCTTATTCCACGAAACGTCTTGTAAGCGAACATGTGATAGAAGGACGAGTCCTCGCGGTGCACTCCGTGTACGTCAAACTGGCTTTCGATCAATCGACGCATGTGTTCGGCACTGAATGCCGGCTCACCCTTGCATGGCTCAATCTCGGGCACGCTATTGCACAGCAGACGTAGACCGTGAACCTGAAAGATTCCGTGATTGTTGATGCTTACGAATGCGTCGTCGTGCAACTTGCGGGCGTGAAGATCGCTCAGCGCATCGAGCATCTGCGCATCAGCCGCTTCCGGCGTCCATCTGCCATCGGCCACCAAGTGGTTTAGATAGGCGATGTGCTGTGCCCGCAGACCCGTAGCCATATCTTGCCACTGGTATGAAGATCGGTGTCCTTCCAGCACATGAAACCGATACCAGTCGCGAACGACCTTCAGTATTTCCTCCAGAACGTCCGGTTCAGCGGACTCTCGGTACTCGCCCCACATCGGATTGAGCATCCGCCAAGCCTGGAGCTGGAATCTCCAGTTGGCATCCTTGAATGGATCCGTCTTCCAGTTGAAGGGAAGAGATATCGCATAGGCTTCCAGGTCAGCCCGCGGCGTGAAGCCATGACGCATGTAGTCCGCGTAACCACCCGAGGCAATCTTATAATCACCATCGCGTGTCTCGATCGGCCTGGGCGGAGGGCCGTCGAAGCGGCGCTCCAGCAATGCCCCGGCATTGTCGGTGGCGCTGGAATCGGCAGCTTCGGGCGCGCCTGTGCAGGCCGCCACGCAAAAGCACAATACCCACAACGCCGAACGGGCGATCGACGGGCGACCGGACGGGCCATTGCGGACCGAAGGTGTGGGACGACGGGTCATGTCAGCAAGCGTCCGATCTCGTGCATGGTGTGCTTGTAGAAACCAAGCGAGTAGTGGAATGGCGAAACTCCCCACTTGTGTTGCCTTGCTCCCACGATGACCTGCCTGGGATACACGACGGACCGAACTCCAAAACGCTCCGTGACGTGGTCGTACATCCGGCGCAGAAGCCGGTTCATCGCGATGGCCTTGTCGGCGCCGACCAATTTCGTGCCATCTTCCAGGTGGGTCGCCCATAGCGCCTGGTTCAGGATCATCCGCCGGGGGCCTACTTGTTCGACCAGCGCTTCGATCCCCTTGCACCACATGGCCCAGCGTCCTTCCCTGTCGGGCCTCAGGCGTGATTCGATCTCGACGCTACGTTTCGCGGACAGGAACTCGGGAGACAATGTCACCGGCGCCCCATCGACGAAGCCGATCGAAAAACGTTCGTCGATGAAGTCGAGTACGAGAGCATCGAAGCTGGCGCTCTCGAGCGAAGGCCCCACTTCACGGCGGAGGTCGGCCCTGACCATTTTGCGTTGCCAGGAACTCGTGATGCTTGCAAGGTCGACGCATGTCTCCGACGGAGTTCGCGGGTCGAATGCGCAAGCGAGCGAAGTCCGCGCCATATATCCCGCCAGCTTGTCTTCCTGCGAGAAGTAAGCAAACGTATCTCGCGAGACGCAGCTGCCCAGAATGAAGATGCGGCTACCTTCGGGAAGAGAGAACCCGTCATCGGGACCGTCCTTTATCGGACAGCTGGCCTGCAGCATGTTGCCGAGGTCGTCCTTGGCAAAAGCGACGACTGTCCGTGCGTCCTCGACTTTGGTCACGAAGCGGGCATTCGGCTCCGGCTCATACCAGCGGGTGTCGATTCGCTCCTCGCGGTCGAGCAGGTAAAAAGCGTACGCTGCCGGGGTGCAGCCTTCGCTGCCTCCACCGCTCGCCTGCGCCCGCACCATCCTGTCGGCCTTGCAGGCGTCGACTTCGAGAGAAGTCTCCGGACCGAACACCAGCGGATACCGGATGGTCGGCGCATCACCGGCAAACGGCGACGCCATGATCCAGCGACCGATGGCATTGCTGCCTGCCTGCGGATTGAGCATGCGCCGGATGACGGCACGGACCATGGTCTTCGGCGGCGCGTCGTGCCCTTCGGACCAGGCGCCGAACAATGCCGCGACGCGGCCGTCGGGCGAAAGCAGGAATCCCTTCCGACTGGCAGGCCGCATCTTCAGGCCTGACAGGAATGGCAGCGCATGCCCCTCGACATGGAAGCGATCGCTGACGTTCTGAAGGTACACGCAACGGCGCGGGCCTTCATGTTCGGCGTAGACTGACGCCAGCTCGCTCCGAATGCCATTCGACTCGAGCACCCTGCGCGCCTGCTCCTCCCGCTTGAACCCGGCGCCGAAGCATTTCGACAGGTAGTCGCTCACGGCCGAGCGGTAGTAGCGGAGGATATCCGTCTGCGGATTCCAGACGAATACCGACGCCCTTGGCCCCAGTAGCGCACCATAGAAGCAGGCGGCGTATCCACCGCCCGAGCCTCCCACCAGCAGAAGCTCCTTGCCCAGAACGTCGGCCATGCGCGCGAGGAAGGACGCGAGCCGATCCTGCACGCGATGTCCGCGACTGCCCGCATACCAGGCCAGGGCGATGTCCGGCGACAGGGCGAGGCTGGGGTCGGATATCGCGATAGCCGCATAACCGTCGGAACCCGCCATGCCCGCGCCCGAGAAGAACGGAGCTGGACGGCCATTGCGCGCGCCGACCGCGGCCGAGAAGAATACCGGGACGACAGCCTGTTCCTCGCGGACCTCCCGCGCCCAATTGAACAACTGGATGTCGAGCGTGTTCGCACAGTCGGCGTCCTGGGAGATCCGGTGGACTCCCTCCTCGACCTCGGATGCCAGGAAATCGTCCACACTGTTCCACGACCAGAGCGCCGGGGCAAAAGCATCGTAGTCGGCGGCAGAAATGCCCATCAGACGCTTGCACCCTCGTACTTTCCGCTGAACAGGGCAATTTCCCGCGCGATGGTCTGGTCGAAGCCACTTTGCGTCCGGACGCGCTGAGACGCTGCTTTCGAGAGCCGCATGAACCGCTCGGGATCCCGGTACAGCGCGAGCATTCCCGCGGCCAGTCCATCGGCATCGTCGGCACCTGCCAGAACGCCGCACCGCTCGTCGACGAACTCGGGGATGGCGGTGACCGCATTGGTGACGGGCACCAGCCCGGAGGCCATGGCCTCGTCCCGCGACACGCCCTGGGCATCCATGCGGGTCGGGCAGAGGAAGAGACCGTATTCTCGATGCAGCGCGGCAATCTGAGTCTGTGTCAGGAAACGGCGTTCGATGGAAACGTTCGGCAGGTCGCGCAGCGGCGCAAGCGTTTCGTCGAACAGCGTGCCGTCGCCCATGAAGCAGAATCGCATATGCTCGAACTCCGGAAACTCCCTGAGCTTGAGCACGGCCTGCACCGACAGGTCGTTCGCATACTTGGCGCTTTCGTACGGCCTGATGGAGAGGACTCGGCCACGCGCCTCCGCGTCCTTCTCCGCATAGCCGAACAGGTCTGTATCGATGAAGTTGTGGATGACCTCGTAGGTCCCCCGCGGGATCTCGACTCCGATATCGTCCATTACGTCGCGTGCGAACCACTCCGAGACGAACACGAGCTTGAGGTTCGGGTGCGGATCTTCGAGGAGACCCTTCCAGAACTTCATCCGTCGCTCGCCGAGCCGGCGCGCGCGGTCGCGCTGCGCATCGTCGTGATGGTCGAACTGACGGCGGCTGGCCGACTGGATCTCGGCACCGTGGGCCCAGACGTATATCCGCTTGCTGTCGACGAAATCCCTCAGCACCTCCCACATGCGTTCGTCCAGGAAATGGACAAGGATCGCCTCGTGATGTCCACCCTCCAGCATCGCGCGTAGGTGTCCTGACTCTCCGTGCACGACATCGACACCTTCGAACTCGTAGTAGTCGAGGCCTTCGCTGCCGATGCGGAATACGTCGACGTCCACTCCACGGTTGCGATACTCGACGACACGTCGGTGGACGAATGCGTGCTTGTAGAGATCGTCGTAGCTAGGATAGTTCTTGGCGAGCACGAGGTATCTACCCGTACTGAGCAGTTCGTCGACTGCTAGCGGCACGTGATCATAGGCGATCTTGCGAATCGCGATGGCGCCAGGTTTGGAGAAGCGGAATCCGATCCGGACGCGCGCTACCCCTTCCGGGAGCGTCGCCGTCACGTTCATCGCCGACTTGAGGATGTGGTGAGATATCTTCTTGCCGGAAGCATCGAGGTAGACAAGAACCAGCTCGACCGCGCTGCTCCCCTGCTCGACCACGAGCTGCATTCTCACGATATCGGTGATGCCAAGCTCCTGAGGGGCGTAATCGCCCTTGAGATAGGCGTAGGCATGCTTGCCGACCGGGAGCGATGAAGTGACAAGGCACGCCCCATCGCTTTCGCTGGCGCGAAGATACTTGTTGGCGGGCGTACCCAGCGCCTTCGCGATATCCACGCCCTTCATCCCGCCGAGTCCCGCTACGCCTTCCAGCGCAACCGGAGATTGCGACCCATCGACCCGGATCGACTCCGCGCGCGCCAGAAGAGCCTCGATGGAAACACCCGGATCAACATCGAGGTGTGCGCTGACCGCCTCGGCAACCTCGGCGCGAGCGGCACCGTTCATGCAGTAGCTGAACTCGTCGATACCAAGCCCTGGGAAAGGCAGCGGCGCATCCGCCAATGTAGTGACGCCCCCGAGCAGCATGACTTCGCGCAACTCGGAGGCCTTGCAGATGCCCGAGCGAAGCGCAATCGACTGCCCGAGCATATATTGCGCCCCATCCGCGCACATTCGCACCTGGCCGTCCACGTATTCGAAATGAGCAGCCTTGCCGATGGCCGACTCACCGGAGTAGAACGCCGCATCCGCCAGGTCGCCCAGATAGGCGGGATCGTAATGGTCGTTCGCATGCAACAGGGCCAGGAATCCGTCCGGAGCAAGCGAATGCAGGGAAATATCAGTGGCCTCGCCCTCGCTAAAGAGGCGAATGCCGTCGCCGGACGGCGACCGACGGGGAGTGAAACCGCGGCGAATGACCACTGCCAACGTCTTGTGTGGATACTCCTGCAGACGGAAATCCCGGACAGCCTTGTCCAGCTCCATCTCGTTGCCCGCCATGGCGATTGCCGTGATCCGGACCCGTCCCAGCATCGGTTGATACGACAGGACCTTCCGGGCCAGATATTGCAGACGGCGCTCATAGGTATGCTCGCGCATGACCTTGCGAAGCGCCGCCAGCTTCATCTTGCGACGCAGAACCGGATCTTCCCGCAACGGCTTGAGGCGACGGACGATCTCCGCCGAATCGTCGCTAGACACGACCAGATCGCCGAACAGCAGGCGCAGCCCTCTTGCATAGTTGCTGACGGTGATCGTGCCACTGGCGGCCAGATCGAATACCCGTCGCGCGAACATCGACTGCGAGCGCTTTACGGTGTTGATGTTCAAGCCATACTCGTATCCCTTGTAGGCGATATCGATCTGGTCAAAGGACAACCCTCCAAGAATCAATTCCTGGTAGCGCTCTGGAAATGTGTAGTTCGGATGCTCCTTGCCATGATTGCGATCGTAGATGTCGAGCCCCCCGAGTTCTTCGGAGGCCCGCACGAGGGCATCGAAATCTCGTTGCCTCATCGGATAGCGTCGGTAGTAGGATCCTGCGAAGCACAGCTTATCGATCCGGGAATACTTTTCCACCGGATTATGAGAACGCTGCTCGGTCGCAAAGGGCAGCAGATAGACTCGATCGTGACCAAGCTCGCGTTTGTAATGCTTGATGCAATCGATATCGGTGGTGAAGACGCAATCCGCCAAGGCGGCTGTGCGAAGGAAAGTTCGGAAGTGGACCGGATCTTCCTTGCTCCAGAAGGCGACCGGGACGCCAATCGTACGGCAATACTCAGTCAGCTCGAGCAGCTTCCCCGATGCGTTCGAGACCTGTCGCTCCCATGCGCCGTCGCGGCCATGCCAAGCCGATTCGACGAAGAGCATGTGAGGATTGAAGCTGTCGATCTCGGACTTGAACGTGTCGGGATGGAGTTGCTGGAGGTCGCAGCATTCGCGGAACGCCGCGAACGTGAACTCGTCCATGATCGCCGCAATTCGCAAACCGGAGACTTTTTCCGGCATACGTGCCGCATGCCCTGACATACCACGGACGGCGCCGATACTCTTTTCCATCCCAGCGCCTGCAACACCGTTCGAAGCCGGGCCCAGCCGGGCATGGAAACGCTCGAGCTCCATACGAAGAGCAAGGGGAAACCACTCGTGAGGCACCGCCACGTCCACGACCTGCTGTTGCCGCTCGGGATCGGCACCGCTCCGGCCACGGGCAATGATCCGAGCGATTCTCACCGGCGCCTTCAACAGGCTACGCCAAGAACGGGCAGCCTCCATTACGGTATAGCCAAGCTGCATGGAAGCGCTCTTGCGCAGCTGTTCGAAACCGCTCTCCATCGACTGCACCAGCTGCACCGCCCAGCGCAGCATGTCCTCAGCCCGGTCGGCGCGAACCGAGGCCTCCTCCAGCTCCCGCTTGAGCCGGCGTTGGACCTGGTCGAGCTCCCGAGTCTGAGCGACGAGCTCCTGCGTACGCTTGTGCAGGACGTCGAGCTGCGTCCTGTCCTCCCGCCGCCGGACGGTCTCGACAGCGGAAGAAGCGTGTCCGGGCTGTTCTTCTTGGCTCATATTCTTCAACAGTTGGCGGTGTAGTCGACGCTAGGCATGGACATTCAACGCCAGAAACCAACAGGGTCTAGGATCAGCTTTCCACTCGGCGCAGGGAACGCCTTGAACGCACTGTGCGGGACAAGGACGACGATCATGTCCGCGCTCTGGAGTACGGATTCGGTGGATTCGAACACGAGTCCCAAGCGGGCAGCTTCGTCCTTTCCGAGAGCTTCGGCAAACGGATCGCAACAGACCACCTTGCCTGGATACCTATTCGACAACGAAGCAGCGATCGACAGTGCCGGGCTTTCGCGGAAATCATCGACATCAGGTTTGTAGGTGAGTCCAAGGCAGGCGATCTTTTCCACAGCACCGTTCTCGCAGTGCCTATCCACCTGTGCGAGCACGTGCTCGGGCTTGGCATCGTTGACAGTCCGGGCCATGCGAATCAGACGCGCGGTTTCCGGCGCACTGGAGACGATGAACCATGGATCCACGGCGATGCAGTGACCGCCCACTCCCGCGCCAGGATTGAGGATGGAGACACGTGGGTGCCGATTGGCGAACTCGATAACTTTCCAGACATCCACATCGAGGGATTCACAGATCATCGACAGCTCGTTGGCAAATGCGATGTTCACGTCGCGGAACGAGTTTTCGGTCAGCTTCACCATTTCGGCGGTACGATCTGTGGTGAAATGACAGACGCCGCGAACGAAACGGCGATAGAGGGCGCCCGCGCGCTCAGCGCAGCGGGGCGACATGCCACCGATGATCCGATCGTTCTCGACCAGCTCCTTGAGCATCTGCCCTGGAATGATCCGCTCAGGACAGTACGCGATGCATACGTCAGCCTCGTCTCCAGACTCATGCGGAAACTTGAGGTCCGGGCGTAGCTCTGCGAGGAGCTTTGACAGCATACCGGTGGTACCAACCGGGGAAGTCGACTCAAGGATGATCAGACAACCTGGACGCAGAGTTGGAGCAATCGAACGCCCGGCCGCCTGCACGTACGAAACGTCAGGGCTCCGGTTCTCGTCATGTCCGACTGGCGTAGGAACGGCAATGATGTAAGCATCGGTCTCGACCGGGCTCATTGTGGCGGTCAGCAGTCCGCTTCCAACACAGCGCTCGACTAGTTCATCGAGATTGCCTTCCTCGATATGAGCACGCCCCCCATTGACGGCCTCGACCGCGCGGGCACTGATATCAACACCAATCGTCTTGAGGCCGGTGGATGCGAACATGGCGGCGGTGGGTAGCCCAATGTAACCGAGTCCTATGACGGACAGGGACTGGATCGGGTTGTCGCTGACTTCAGTATTGAGCATGCTATGTTCTCTTTGAGTCTAATGCGTTCTTGATGATTTCTTCGTACCTCCGGACAAGCGAAGGTCACTCTTGGACTTCCACCACATCGCGGCCGGAAGCAAGGTATTGTCGTCCGTCCGGTCGCCTTCGGCGATTCGGCTGAAACAAAGTCCTAGTTCACTGGTATCGCTCGGAAAGACAAATCCCGCATCAGCCCGCCCCAGCCAAGCCATAATGGAGTCTCCATCCGGCCTGGCGGTAATGCCGGCCAGGCACATCCATCGTAGTGGATAGAATGACGAAGTGGGCTGAAACTCGTGCGCAAGCAGCAGAGTCTTCACTCACACGGTCTCCGCACCGTTGGCAACGGCACCAATCGCTCGGCAGCACAGCCTAACCACGGCACAGCCTGCGATACTCCATGATTGCCTCGATGACGCCTCCGGAGAAGGCTACCCGCCCCTGCTCCAGCACAACCCCTTTATTGCATACACGCCTCGCGATCTCGAGGTTGTGCGTCGCCAAGATGACAATGCGGCTGCCTCTCACGCGGTCGTTCATTCTCGCCCGGGCCTTACGAATGAACTGCATATCACCGGCCCCCAGCCATTCGTCCAGCAAGATGATGTCCTGATCCACTGCTGTAGACACGGCAAACCCCAGTCGCATCCGTTGCCCCGCGGAAAGCGTATACAGCCGGTGCTGGGCCACCTCCGCCAAGCCGGAGAAATCGAGGACCTGGCCGGTCACCTCTTTTATCTGCTCCAAGGACAGACCCATCGCTGTACCCCGAAGCAGAATATTTTCCTCTACGGTGGCCTGACCGTTGAATCCAAGAGAAATATTCAGCAATGCCTGCCGCTTGCCATGGACTTCCAGGCAGCCTGTAGTCGGCTGATAGGCACCCGTCAAGACCTTCAGCAAGGACGATTTCCCTGCTCCATTGCGTCCGATCAGAGCCACCCGATCACCATCAATCGCATCGAAGCTGACGTCAGCAAGTATCTGGCGGTACACCCGATGTGGCCGCGCCATCGAAGCATTTACCAACGTCTGCCACCAGGAGCCGCTTTCGCGTGCACCTTGGACGTAGTGAGGGATGGTCAGTCCGACAGATCTTGCACTCAGGCCGATAGCCATTGCGATGCCTCAGAGCCAGAGGGGGATGAAGCGGGAATACCGCGAATAGACGACGGCGGCTGCGCCCCAACCAAATAGTGTCAGTGCGGCCACCGCAACCAGACTATGCACTTCAGGGAAGTGCCCAAGGATCGGAGCACGAACGAACTCAATCAGATGGAAGAACGGATTGAAACGCACCACCATTCCACGAATGCTGTCCGGGGGCACCAGAGATGCATCCCAGATGATGGGCGTCAGCAAGAAACCGAAGATCAGTCCTGTACTGATCAACTCACGAGTATCTCGATACCGTGCTCCGACGAGCGCCACCAGCATCGCCATCCACAGCACATTGAGCACGTAGATGGGCACCGTAATCAACAGCAAGGGGATTGCTTTGAGCTCCACCAGCGGATCGACAAGAAACACCACCAGCAAGACAAGAAAGCCGACTGCCATGTAGAGCGACGACCTGGCAAATACCCTCAGCACGTAATCCGTGAACCGGACGCGCCCATCCATGATGAAGGCTTGGTGCACTGTGAAAACATCTGCCGATTCGGTCACTGACTGGATCGCAAACCGCCACAATACGTAGCCCACACCCAGATGCGGCACGAAATACCAAGGATCCCTCCCTACTATCACGGCATACAAATTGCCGAGTCCAAGAATATAGGCCACCGGAGGCAGGACCAGCCAGAGAATCCCCAAGCGAGTGCGGCGATACTTGGTAACGACGTCCAGCCACACCGCATAAGCCCAGAATGCGCGATGGCTGAAGCTCCCGCGAAAATCGGAGATCAGCCTGTTCACAGGGGGGAGGCTGCCGGCGTGGAGTTCTGCAGAGCGACACCGATGTCGGCGATAAGATCGCCGAGATCCTCCACACCGACACTCAACCGCACCAGCCCGTCGCTCAAACCCAGGCGCTCGCGGCGTTCCTGCGGCACCGAGGCGTGGGTCATGATCACCGGGTGGTTGACCAGGCTCTCGACTCCGCCGAGGGACTCGGCCAGGGCGAACAGCTCGGTACGCTCGCAGAAGCGCCTGGCCGCTTCCACGCCGCCCTTGAGCACTATGCTGATCATGCCGCCGAAGCCATCCATCTGGCGCTTCGCCAGCGCGTGCTGCGGGTGCGAGGCCAGGCCCGGGTAGATGACCTTGTCGATCGCGGGATGGCTTTCCAGCCACTGCGCCAGCGCCAGCGCGTTGTCGCAGTGTGCCTTCATCCGCAGGTGCAGGGTCTTCAGGCCGCGCAGGGCGAGGAAGCTGTCGAACGGCCCCTGCACGGCGCCGACCGAGTTCTGCAGGAAGGCCATCTGCTCGGCCAGCTCAACGTTGTCGCCGACCACAGCGATGCCGCCGACCATGTCCGAGTGACCGTTGAGATACTTGGTCGCCGAGTGCATCACGATGTCGGCGCCCAGCTCGAACGGGCGCTGCACGATCGGCGAGCAGAAGGTGTTGTCGACCACCACCAGCAGGCCGTGGCGGTGGGCGACCGCGGCGATCTGCTCGATGTCGACCAGCTTCAGCATCGGGTTGGTCGGGCTCTCGATCCAGACCATCCGGGTCTCGGGACGGATCGCCGCCTCGAACGCGGCGGCGTCGCTGAGATCGACCCAGCTGACCTCCAGCCCGGCGCTGCGGCGACGCACACGCTCGAACAGGCGGTAGGTGCCGCCGTAGACGTCGTCCATCGCGACGACGTGGCTGCCGGCGTCAAGCAGCTCCAGGATCGTCGAGGTCGCGGCCATGCCGGAGCCGAACGCGAAGCCGCGGCTGCCGCCTTCCAGCGCCGCGACGCAGCGCTCGTAGGCGAAGCGGGTCGGATTGTGGGTGCGCGAATACTCGAAACCCTGATGCTCGCCAGGGCTGGCCTGTACATAGGTCGAGGTTGCGTAGATCGGCGTCATCACCGCGCCGGTGCTCGGATCGGGCGCCTGCCCTGCGTGGATCGCAAGGGTGCCCAGACCGGGCCTGCGCGCTTCGCCGTCCGGATGTCGTTGTGTCATTGCCTGTTCCCGCTGCGGGGCCATGCCCGCGGGCACGGCGACCGCTAAGTTTACCTCGACCATCCGCACATAGGCACCCGCCGGAACGCTGGTATTCAGCTATCCCTGGGCGCCAAATGTGATGTCAACGACATGTGAATTCCGCGCCTGCAACGCCCGCTCACTGCACCCGCCGCCGCAGGTAGTTCAGCAGGTCGATACGGGTGATCAGGCCGATGAAACGCTCGCCGTCCATCACGATCGCGACATGACCGCGGTCGAATATCGGCAGCAGCGATTCGATCGGAGCGCCGACCTGGACCTTGTCGAGCTTGCTCACCATCGCAGTGGACACCGGATCGCGGAAGCGCGCCTCGTCGCCGTAGACATGCAGCAGCACGTCGCTTTCGTCGACGATGCCGACCAGCGCGTCGCCGTCCATCACCGGCAGCTGCGAGACGTCGTACAGCTTCATCCGCTGGTAGGCGGTGACCAGCAGGTCGGCGGGGCCGACGACGACGGTGTCGCGCTGCGCGTACGGCCGCAGGATCAGGTCGCGCAGGTCGCCGCTGGGTTCGCGCTCGAGGAAGCCGTTGTCCAGCATCCAGTAGTCGTTGTACATCTTCGACAGGTACTTGTTGCCGGTGTCGCAGACGAACACCAGCACCTTCTTCGGCTCGGTCTGTTCGCGGCAATAGCGCAGCGCCGCAGCGAGGATGGTGCCGGTCGATGAACCGCCGAGGATGCCCTCCTTCGCCAGCAGCTCGCGCGCGGTCAGGAAGCTCTCGCGGTCGCTGATCGCATAGGCTTTTTTCACCCGGCTGAAGTCGGAGATCGTCGGCAGGAAGTCCTCGCCGATGCCCTCGACCATCCAGCTGGCCGACTTTCCCGACAGCGTCCCGCGGTTGACGTATTCCTCCAGGATCGACCCGACCGGATCGGCCAGCACGAGCTCGGTGTGCGGCGACTGCTCGGCGAAGCACTTCGACAGTCCGCTCATCGTGCCCGAGCTGCCGCAGCCGAACACGATCGCATCCAGGCCACCGACCTCGGCCATCTGTTCGAGGATCTCCGGACCGGTACCGTACTCGTGCGCGGCCGGGTTGTCGGGGTTGCCGAACTGGTTGATGAAGTAGGCGCCGGGCGTCTCGCGGGCGATCCGCTCCGCCATGTCCTGGTAATAGTCGGGATGGCCCTTGGCGACGTCGGAGCGGGTCAGCACGACCTGGGCGCCCATCGCCTTCAGGTTGAAGATCTTCTCCCGGCTCATCTTGTCCGGGACGACGAGTACCAGCTTGTACCCCTTCTGCTGCGCGACCAGGGCCAGGCCGATGCCGGTATTGCCGGCGGTACCCTCGACCAGGGTGTCGCCGGGCCTGATGTCGCCGCGGGCTTCGGCGGCCTCGATCATCTTCAGGCCGATCCGGTCCTTGATCGAACCTCCCGGGTTCTGCGATTCCAGCTTGAAGTACAGCTCGCAGACGCCCGCATCCAGGCGCCTGGCCTTGACGATCGGGGTCGCGCCGATCAGTTCGAGTACGGAATCGTGAATGGCCATGCGGTCGCCCGGTCTCCTGAAGCCGCTTGGCTGCGGCGGATCGGGCAATTCTAACCGGCCCGCCTGCGGGACCGCCGCCCTCCCCCTGACGCCACCATCCGGCGTGATCCCCGCGGCGACCGCCCGGCGGCGGGCTTGCGGCGACGGGCTCGTCGGGGATCAGGCCGGACAGCCGCCGCGGGGGGGAATGGCGCCGCCGGGGGGGCCGGGTGTGGTCGGGGGGTGCGCTGGCGCCCCCCCCGCCCGGGGCGCCCCCCCGCCCCGCCCCGGCGGCTCCGGGTTCTGGACGGAGGTGCCGACGAGGAGGCCCCGCCGTCCGGAAAAACATGCTCGACAATGCTCCTGCGGAGCGGCCCCGGGCAGAGCCCCGGGCATCAATGCTGGGCGTCGTACATCCGCAGCAACCGGTCCTTGGCCGCGAGTTTCTCGCGCTTCATCTGGTTCAGGGTGACGTCGTCGATCGGCAGTACGCCGAGTTCGGCGTCGGTCACCTTCTTGTCCAGCAACCGGTGGCGCTGGTAGAGCTGCTTGAATTCGGGATTGGCCTTCATCAGCGCCTCGATCTCGGGCTGCGGCTGTTCTTCGAACATGGAAACCTCCTTCAGCAATGTGGGGAAAACGTCCGGCCGGGGGGCCGGGCTGTCAGGGAGGGCCTGCAAACGAGAACGCCCCGGCCGGGGGCCGAGGCGCAACGAGCAGGTCGACGATGTGGCCAGGCTGGGGACGGATCAGGATGACTCCTGTCCGGGCGCCGCGTCCGCACGTCCCGACCACGGCCCTGATGGCGGCGGCGGGGAGGGACGGAGATGGCGTCTGCTTCATCGGGCCGGGCTCTGCACCAAGCGGATGGAAGCCGCTTGGGTATATGACCCTACTCTTCGCCGCCGCCTCCGGCAAGAGCGCCCGGATGAACGGGACACGGCGCCCGGCAATCGCCCCGCGCACCCACGGAACCAGACGTAAGCAATTGTTTCAACGGCGACTTTCAGGGGACGATGATCTCGACCCTGGCGCCGCCGCCATCGGAAACCCTGAGCCGCGAGCCCGGCACCCCGGCCGCGAGCAGGGCGTCGCGGACCACGCCGGCGCCCTGGCCCGACACCCGCACCGCACCGTCACCGCCCATGCCCTGGATATAGGCCGCCAACGCCCGGACCTGGCCCTCGGCGGAGGCTGTCAGGGCCGTGCGTCCGGAGCCGAACGCGTCGCCGGACAGGGTGAACACTTCGCCGCGGCGCTCGCGCTTGACCGGCGGCAGCTTGGCGCCGGCGATCAGCTCGGCCTCCTGCCGTGCCAGCGCGGCCTCGCGCTCGCGGGCCGCGGCCAGCCGGGCCTCCTGCACGCCAGCCACGCCCTGCAGCGCGGCTTCCACGTCCTGCATCGCGGCCTCGCCGGCCTCGGTCTGCTCGCGCAGTCGCGCGGCTTCCTCGGCCTGGATCTGCGCCTGGATGCGCAGACGCTCGGCCTCGGCCCGGGCGCGGGCGGCGTCGCGGCGGCTGGCCTCGACCAGCAGGTCGCTGCGCTCGCGCTCCAGTTGCAGCAGCTCGTCCTCCATCGCCTCGTTGCGGGCCGTGATCTCGGCGACCTCGACCCGCCGCTCCGCGACATAGCGCGCGGCTTCCCGGTCGCGACTGCCCGCCTCATCCAGCGCCTGCAGCGCCTGCCGCGCCTGCATCCGCTGGTAGGCACCGTGGCGGGCGAGCCCGGGATCGGCGTCGAGCACGGCCAGGCGCTGGACCAGCGATTCGTAGCTGTGCCCCTGCTGGGCCTGGGCCAGGCCGGCCAGGGCGAGCAGTGCGGCGGTGAATGCGATGCGCATGTTCATCGACGGTCCTCCTGGCCAAGCCGCCGCTGCAGCTCGGTGATCTCGGCGCGGCGCTGGGCCACCTGTGCGGTCAGCCGCGCCTGTTCGCTGCGCGCGCCGGCCAGTTCGGCGTCGGCACTGGCGGCGAGCGCGAACTTGCGCGCGTCCGCGTCACGGCCTTCCGCCATCGCCGCCTGCGCGCGGCTGAGGGCCTCGCGGGCGTTGGCGATGTCGCGTGCCGCGTACTGGTCGGCGTCGGCATCGGAAGCCGTCACGACGGCCTGCTGCGCGGCCGCCAGTTCGGCGGTCGGCGGCGGCAGGCTGGCGCAGGCTGTCAGCACCGAAGCGAGAACTGCGGCCATCAGCAGGCCGCGGAAGTATGCGAAGCTTGGGGTCATTGGGGAGGCCATGCGGTAGTGATGTCGCGGGGCCATTGTCTGAAGCCGGTGCCCGGCTTGCAACGTCGGGAGCCGGAACGGTTTACGTTCAAAGGGGTCGCTGCATGGACATCGGCTATTTTCTCAAGCTGATGACGGAAAAGAACGCGTCGGACATGTTCCTGACCACCGGCGCGCCGGTCTACATCAAGGTCGAGGGCAAGCTTTACCCGCTGGGCAACACCGGCCTGCCGCCGGGGATGGTCAAGAAGATCGCCTATTCGCTGATGGACGAGGGCCAGGTGCCGACGTTCGAGCGCGATCTTGAGCTGAACATGGCGATCGCCCTGCCCGACGCCGGGCGATTCCGCATCAACGTGTTCAAGCAGCGCGGCGAGGTCGGCATGGTGATCCGTGCGATCCGCAGCGTGATCCCCTCGATCGAGGAACTGCAGCTGCCGCAGGTGCTCAAGGACATCATCATGGCCCCGCGCGGCCTGGTGCTGATCGTCGGCTCGACCGGTTCGGGCAAGTCGACGACGCTGGCCTCGATGATCGATCACCGCAACACCAGCACTTCCGGCCATATCCTGACGATCGAGGATCCGATCGAGTACCTGCACCGGCACAAGAAGTCGATCGTCAACCAGCGCGAGGTCGGCCTCGACACCCACGCGTTCCACAACGCGCTGAAGAACGCGATGCGCGAAGCGCCCGACGTGATCCTGATCGGCGAGATCCTCGATGCGGCGACGATGGAAGCGGCGATCGCGTTCGCCGAGACCGGCCACCTGTGCCTGGCCACGCTGCACTCCAACAACGCCGACCAGACCCTGGAGCGCATCCTCAACTTCTTCAACGAGTCGGCGCACAAGAACGTGCTGATGAACCTCGCCCTGAACCTGAAGGCGGTGATCAGCCAGCGCCTGGTGGTCGGCACCGACGGCCGCCGCCTGCCCGCCGCCGAGGTGCTGATCAACACCCCGCACATCCGCGACCTGATGCGACGCGGCCAGGTGCACGAGATCAAGCACGCGATGGAGGAATCGCTGGAGGAAGGCATGGAGACCTTCGACCAGTGCCTGTTCCGGCTGGTCAAGGAAGGCAAGGTGGACATGGAGGAGGCGCTGCGCGCGGCGGACTCGCGCGACGGACTCGCGCTCAAGTTCCGTCTGTCGGAAGGCTCCAGCGCCGAGCACGACCCCTACGCGGACGTGTTCGACGCCCATTCGCACTGAAGCAGGAGCAACGGGCCGGGGATCGACGCGGGCAGTCGCGGACGGGGAGCCACGACGCTGCAAACGCGGATTTCGCGGACGACCGCGGATCGGGAGCCGTTACGGCGCTCTATCCCCGTTCCTCCGCGAAATCCATCGCCAAGGGCCCTGCCCCACCGCGCCTTCAAGCCGCGTCGGGCTGGTTCTCCGGCCGCGCGGCATCGAACGCGGGTAGCGCCAGGCACTCGGCCTCGATCCGCTCGATGGTCGGATAGGCCGACATGTCCAGCTTGAACCGGCGCGCGTTGTAGACCTGCGGGACCAGGCAGCAGTCGGCCAGCGAAGGCGCGTCGCCCTCGCAGAAGCGGCCGGTCGACGGGTGTCCGGCCAGCATCGCCTCGATCGCGGCGAAGCCCTCGCCGATCCAGTGCAGGACCCACTGCGAGCGCGCATCGGCGTCCAGGCCCAGTTCGTTCTCGAGATGCTGCAACACCCGCAGGTTGTTGAGCGGGTGGATTTCGCAGGCGACGGCCTGCGCCAGCGCACGCACCCGGGCCCGCTCGCGCGCCACTGCGGGCAGCAGAGGCGGCGACGGCCAGGTCTCGTCCAGATACTCGAGGATCGCCATCGACTGGCGGAAGCTGCGGCTGCCATGGGTCAGCACCGGCACCAGCCCCTGCGGATTGGCGGCACGGAAGCCGGGGCGATGCTGTTCGCCGCCGTCGCGGACCAGATGCACCGGCACGATGTCGTACGACAGCCCCTTCAGGTTGAGGCCGATCCGCACCCGGTAGGCGGCACTGGAACGCCAGTAGGAATACAGCTGCAGTCGTTCGCTCACGCTCGCTCGCACCTCTCGCCATCGGGAGCGGACTACCTTACCTCAGCGACCTGCCGGACAAGGAGCCGACCGCCTCCGCGGAGCCGCACCGGCTCCGGAGCTACCGGCCACCCCAAAAGCGAACGGGCCGCCCGGCCGCGACCGGACGACCCACGATTCGGCGACGGGATGATGAGGGCTCCAGCGGGGAGCTCAGGCCCGTTCGATACGCTGCTCGATGGCGCCGAACAGGCTGTTGCCGTCGTCGTCGAGCATCTCGATGCGCACGGTGTCGCCGAACTTCATGAACGGCGTCTGCGGCTTGCCATGCTCGAGCGTCTCCACCGTGCGGCGCTCGGCGAAACAGGACGCGCCCAGCGTCGTGTCCTGGTTGGCGACGGTACCCGAGCCGACGATCGTGCCGGCCGACAGCGGTCGCGTCTTCGCCGCATGCGCGACCAGTTGGGCGAAGTCGAACTGCATGTCGACGCCGGCCTCGGGCGCCCCGAACCACTCGCCATTGACATGCGTCAGCATCGCGCGGTGCAGCTTGTTCTCGCGCCAGAACCCGTCCAGTTCGTCGAGGGTCACGAACACCGGGCTGAGCGCCGAGCGCGGCTTGGACTGCAGGAAGCCGAAGCCCTTCGCCAGCTCGGCGGGAATCAGGTTGCGCAGGCTGACGTCGTTGACCAGACCGACCAGCTGGATGTGCGCGGCCGCCTGTTCGGGCGTCACCGCCATCGGCACATCGTCGGTCACCACCACGACCTCGGCTTCCAGGTCGATGCCGTACTCCTCGCTCGGCACGCGCACCGGATCACGCGGCCCGTAGAAGCCGGCGCTGACCGCCTGGTACATCAGCGGATCGGTGTAGAAGGTCTCCGGCACCTCGGCGCCACGGGCACGCCGCACCCGCTCCACGTGCGGCAGGTAGGCGCTGCCGTCGACGAACTCGTAGGCGCGCGGCAGCGGCGCCGCCAGCGCGGCCAGGTCCAGGTCGAACGCTCCCTCGGCGGTTCCGGCATCGAGGGCTTCCGACAGCGCGTTCAGGCGCGGCGCGGCATTCGACCAGTCCTCCAGTGCACGCTGCAGGGTGTCGGCGATTCCGGTCGCGCGTACCGCGCGGGCGAGGTCTCGCGACACGACGATCAGGGTGCCGTCGCGGCCTCCTTCTTTCAGGCTTCCGAGTTTCATCGGGACTCCGGCTTCAATGGTGGCAGGGCGCCGTGGCGCAATGGTTTCAATTGTAACCTGTTCGTCCGGCAGAGCAGGCAGCCACCGCCCGGCGGGCAGACTCGCCACCGGCCCCAATTGTGATGGCCTGCCGGTTCCACGCATCGGCCGCGTGGCGCGACCATGCCGAGCTGTTACCGTGGCCGCGGACTCCCAGAAGGATCTGCGATGTTACCGCCAC
Source organism: Marilutibacter chinensis (assembly GCF_021725675.1). Lineage (GTDB taxonomy): Bacteria > Pseudomonadota > Gammaproteobacteria > Xanthomonadales > Xanthomonadaceae > Marilutibacter > Marilutibacter chinensis. The sequence goes on from NZ_JAKJPO010000003.1 coordinate 61,795, forward strand.
TGCAGGCGTTCGCCGAACTGCAGGAGTGCCCTTCGGCCGATGCGCTGAGCCGCGCAGTGGACCGACTGACCGCCCCTCTGGGCGTTTCCCACTGGCTGTACGCCCTCGACCTGCCGCTGGTCGACGACCGCCAGCGACAGTTCACGCTTGGCGGCTATCCGCAGCCCTGGGTCGAGCGCTATCTCGAACAGGACTACCTGCGCATCGATCCGATCGTCTCGCACTGCCACGATCATGCGATTCCGTTGCGATGGAGCGATGCGGTACCGGCCGACCCGCGGGTGATCGATCCGCACATGCAGGCCGTGCGCCGGATGTTCGGCGAAGCCGGCGAGTTCGGCCTCGGTGCCGGCGTCAGCGTCCCGTTGCACGGCCCCGGCATCCACTGGGGACTGATGTCGTTCGCCGGCGAGTCGCGGCTGAACCCCGAGCTGACCCGGCAGCTGCCCTATCTGCACATGCTCGCGCACTACGTCCACGAGTCGGCCAGACGCTTCATACCGTCGATGTTCGCGTCACCGGACCCGGCGACGCGCCTGCCGCACCTGACCGGGCGTGAGCGCGAGTGTCTGTTCTGGGCCTCGGCCGGCAAGACCAGTTGGGAAATCGGGCAGCTGCTCGGGATCAGCGAGCGCACCTCCGTGTTCCACCTGCAGAACGCAGCCCGCAAGCTGGGCGTCTCCGGCCGCCAGGCCGCGGTCGCCCGCGCGGTGACGATGGGGCTCATCACCTCCTACTGACGGCCGCGGCCGCTCCGCCGTTCGCACCACCCTGTCAGTCCTTGCAGCTGTAACGACTGACAGCTTGCGCTCACCTGTCGAGACCTACCACGACAGGGAGTTCAAGCACGATGACCACGATCACGATCGGCCGCGCCGGCAATGGCTGTATCTCGCCCACGCTCATGGACGGCATGCACAGGCTGCGCGCCGACGTCTTCCACCACCGCCTGCGCTGGGAAGTCGAGGTCCGGCACGGACGCGAACATGACCGCTTCGACCTCGCCCGGCCCTACTACCTGCTCGCCCACCAGAACGCCGTCGCCGCCATCCGCGGCGCGACGCCGCCGGTGCGCGTGATCGGCTGCTGCAGGGTCCTGCCGACGCTCGGGCCCAACATGCTCCGCGACGTGTTCCCGGAGCTGGCCGACGCCCGCGGCGTTCCGGCATGCGCGGACGTGTGGGAGGTCAGCCGGTTCGCGGTCGCCACCGACATGGACGGAACGGAGGCCGGCTACGGATTCAGCGAGACGCCCGCGCGGATGGTCGCCCATCTGCTGCGGTTCTGTGCCGATCGCGGCGTGCGCGCGCTGGTCGGCGTGACCAGCGCACCGTTCGAGCGGATGCTGCGACGGCTGGACCTGCAGACCGGGCGGCTCGGGCAGCCACGCCGGATCGGCCGGGTGATGAGCCTGGCGTTCGAACTGCCGCTGGACACGCACAACCTGCGCATCGCCGACGGTGTCATCGCAGGTGAAGGTACCGGACGGGTTCCTGGCCAGCTGCCGGCAGTCCCGACCCTGCCGCGGGCGGCCTGAGCCCGGGGATCGGACCCGCGGGCGTCTTCGATGGCGGTTGCGGCACCCGGCTGCCGCCGCCATCGGCCCGCAGATGCAGGCACAGAGGTGTGCGGCGGACTCGCCATCTCCTTCCCGTCCGATGCATGAAGACGCGTGCCTGACCTGGCACGCGTCTTCGCGCGCCGCCGCAGGGTCACGGCGACGGCGCGCAATACCGAACGGGACTGCATGGGTGCGATCCGAAGGGCCGGGTCTGTGGGCCCGCATCCTGCGTCATGCCCGGTCGCGTATCTGCATACGCGCCCCCGCGCTTCCCTGCGCTGCCTGCCCACAGACCCGGCGAGACCGGTCGGGGAGATGGATGGCGGTCTAGGCCGGCACCCGCTCCTCGGGAGATTCCTCCCTGAAGGTCTTGCCACGCAGCTTGCGCAGCAGTGTCTCGGTACCGTCCCAGAGCGCGTGGCGGGCGTGCAGCGCATCGCGCGCGGCCTGCCGGGCCCGAGACAGCCCCTGCGGCTGACGTGCGAGCATCGTGCCGATCATCCGCGCGGCCGCGGGCCCGTGTTCGTCGGCATCGAGCTCGATATGGCGTTCGAGGTAATAGACGAAGCCCGGTGCGGTCGCGGTATCAAGTCCCCAGCGCGCCAGCAGTCCCTGGAACATGCCGGGGATGATGTTCTCGCGCCCATAGAGGAAGCTGGCGGCCACCTCCAGCGTCGACGCCCCGGTAGCGGTACGCAGGGTGTCGAGCACGAAGTTGCGCACGAACACCGGCGCGTCGGCATCGATCAGCGCCTGTTCGCTGGCGACGCCCCGCTCCAGCGCCTGCAGGAAGCGGGAGAACGACTCGGTGGATGCGCCGACGTCGCGCATCGCCGCCAGATACAGATCGAGATGACTGGCCGGCCGACCCTCGGCATCGACGTCGCTTTCCTCGGCCAGCACGATGTCGTTGATCAGGCGTGCGCTGGCCGGGTCGCTCGGCGGCATCCACGGCAGCCTTACGCAGGTCAGGTCCTGTTGCAGCCGCTTGACCAGCGACATGAAGTCCCAGACCGCGAAGACGTGCACCTGCATGAAGGCGCGCAGCGCCTCGATGCTGCGCAACTCATCGAAGACGCCGTGGCACTCGAGGCCGCGACGCAGGCGCGCGATCTGGGGGGTGACGATAGGGTCGACATCCATGTCCATGCTCTCCTTTTCTTGGGGGGAAGCGTTGCGGATGGATCGAACTCGGACTGCTGCCGTCGGATCTGCTGCGGAACCGACGGGATTGCGTGGGTCTGGACGTGTGGCGGGCGAGCCGGTTCAGGCCGGCTGGTACAGCGGGTACAGGCTGGCCTCCTCGCGCTGGATCCTCTGGGCGAGCAGGTCACCGACGTTGCGGTAGTCCTCCAGGAACGCGGCCCGTTCGCCGGCGTCGAACCCGGTCAGCTGGTACTTCTTGACGAAATCCACGACGCCGCGCGCGATCGCGTTCATCTCGCGCCGGAAGCTGCGGATCAGCATCGTGTTCTCGCTGTCGCCCTCCAGCGCGCGTTCGACGTAGTTGTAGAAGCGCACGTTCTCGGCGATCAGGTGGGCCTCGAAGTTCATCTTGAAGCGGGTGAGCAGCATCGGGATGTCCTCGAACCGGTCCAGCTTCGCGCAACTGCCGATCTCGCTGAACAGCGCGACGAGATCGTGGTGGTCCTGCTTCAGCGTCGGCACCAGCCCGGCGTCGTAGGCGATCGGACGCGCAGGCGTCGAAATCGCGCCGAGGGTCGCGGATCCAGCGTCGTTCCTGCCCGTCGGTGCCTGCCGCTCCGGCGGCTGCCCGATAAGCCTTCGCATGAACCCCAGCATGCGCCCCCCTGCCGATATGCGACTCCCTTGCCGCAAGACCATAGCGGGGCCGCGCAACCGCAGGTACCTGTCAGATGCAGCAGGGTGAAAACCCTCACGGCGCCGGCGGGAAGCTCCCCTCCTGACAGGGCCGGGCCCTGGGGGAGCTCTCGAATGGCGGCAGGCTCCTGCGACGGGACGAAGCCGGGCCTCCGACGCGGACGCAGTCGCAGATCGCGACGGTCCGCAGGCGGGCGTCAGACAGGAAAGCTCAGGCTGGAGATCGGGAGCATCCGGGCAGAGGCCGGTGCGCAGAAACAGAAAACCCGCCTTGCGGCGGGTCTTCTGTTTCGGATCTGGCAGCCCCGGATGGATTCGAACCACCGAATGTCTGAGTCAGAGTCAGATGCCTTACCACTTGGCGACGGGGCTATGAAACCGATTATAGCGCAACAACCGCGAAGTTGATTAGCGCTTGGAGAACTGGGTCGCGCGACGGGCCTTGTGCAGACCGACCTTCTTGCGCTCGACCTCGCGGGCGTCGCGGGTCATGAAGCCGGCCTTGCGCAGCTCGGGCTTCAGGTTCTCGTCGTACTCGACCAGCGCGCGGGCGATGCCCAGGCGGATCGCACCGGCCTGGCCGGTGGTGCCGCCGCCGATGACGGTGACCTTGACGTCGAACTTGTCGGTCGACTGGGTCAGCTCGAGCGGCTGGCGCACGATCATGCGCGCGGTCTCGCGGCCGAAGAACTCGTCGAGCGGACGCTCGTTGATGGTGATGTTGCCGCTGCCCTTGCGCAGGAACACGCGCGCGGTGGAGGACTTGCGACGGCCGGTGCCGTAGTTCTGCTGGATTGCCATGTCTGCTTTACCTTAGATGTCCAGGGGCTGCGGCTGCTGGGCGGCGTGCGGGTGCTCGGTGCCCTTGTAGACCTTCAGCTTGCGGTACATCGCGCGGCCCAGCGGGGTCTTCGGGAGCATGCCCTTGACACCGATCTCGATCACGCGCTCGGGATGACGCTCCAGCGCCTGCGCGAGGGTCTCGGACTTCAGGTTGCCGATGTAGCCGGTGAAACGGTGGTACATCTTGTCCTGCAGCTTCTTGCCGGTCACGGCGATCTTCTCGGCGTTGATCACCACGAGGTAATCGCCGGTGTCGACGTGCGGGGTGTAGATGGGCTTGTGCTTGCCGCGCAGACGGCGCGCGAGCTCGGAGCACAGGCGGCCGAGGGTCTTGCCTTCGGCATCGACGACGTACCAGTCGCGCTGGACGGTCTCGTTCTTGGCGGTGAAAGTCTTCATGACGGCTCTATATGGGTGGATCTGGTCGGGCGGATTCCGTCGTGCCGGGAACCGGTTGGCGGAACTTTGCCTCGCGTTGTGATCCGCGACAGCAAACGCTTTCGCGGACGAAAGAGGCGGAATGATAGCGGCTATCCACCGCTCACGCAAGCTGACCGGCGATCGCGGGTCGCACCCGCCACAGCGCGGCGGCGATGCTAGCATCGCCGGCCATGTCCGCCCCGTCGCTGCCGATGACCGCTCCGCCTGCCTCCGGGGCCCTGGCGGAGCAGGCCGGATCCTTGCAGGCGCTGGCGGACCGCTGCGTCCAGTGCGGCCTGTGCCTGCCGGCATGCCCGACGTACGCCCGCGACCGGATCGAAGCCGAGTCCCCGCGCGGCCGGATCGCGCTGGCGCGGACGCTGGCCGCCGGCACCCTCGCCCCGACGCCACTCGGCGAGGCGCATCTCGATCACTGCCTCGGCTGCCGCAGCTGCGAGGCGGTCTGCCCGGCCGGGGTCGAGTACGGCCGCCTGCTGACCGTCGCCCGCATGCAGCAGCGCCGCCGCCGTCCGCCCGGACGCCTGCAGCGACTGGCCGAAGACCTGGTCGCCCGGCCCGTCCTGCTGGGGCGGCTGCTCGGACTGTACCGCACCGTCTTTCCGGCACTGCCGGCAGGGCTGCGTCCGCTGCCGCGGCCGCCGGCGGCGATGGACGTGGCGGGCACCGCCACCGGCGAACGTCCGTCGATCGCGGTATTCACCGGCTGCATCGCCGGCGTCTACGAGGTCCCCTTGCGCGCCGCGCTGGCGCGGCTGCTGGCGGCGCTGGACCTGGCCATGGCCCCGGTCCGTGGCCAGACCTGCTGCGGCAGCCTGCATGCGCATGGGGGCGACGCAGCGGGGGCACGATCCCTGGCCGAAGCCAACCACACGGCCTTCGCGGGCTGCGACACCGTACTGACCCTGGCCAGCGGCTGCCATGCGGCTGTGGCGGCGGCGATGCCGGCGGGCACGGCGGCGGTGGATGCGGTCGCGTTCCTCCACCGCCACGCCGAGCGCCTGCGCTTCGGCGATGCCGCCAGCGAGCGCATCGCCCTCCACATCCCATGTACCCAGCGCAACGTCACCGGCTCGGACCGGGCCCTGCGCGCCCTGCTCGCACGGGTGCCCGGACTGGAAACGGTCGAACTCGACCCGGGCCTTGGCTGTTGCGGTGCCGCCGGACTGCAGATGCTGGCCGAACCCGCCCGCGCGGCCGGCTACCGCGAACCGTTGCTGGCACAATTGCGGCAGTCAGGCGCGACCCGCCTGCTCAGCGCCAACATCGGCTGTCGCCTGCACCTCGCCGCTGCCGCGGCCATGCCGGTCCAGCATCCGCTGGAACTGCTCGCTGAACGGCTCCGGCACTAGCGTCCACCAGCGCAACTCGTGCGCAGTCCATGCCTTCAGCACGACGGCCGCGTAGACTGGATACATGCATAGCCCCAGCACGACGCCCCGCCGCCTCAGCCCGCTCGACCGCCTGCTCGACGGCACCCAGCGCGCGCTCGACACCGTGTTCGGTTCGCCGCGCGCCGAGCGCGTCAATCCGGCCGTGGACCGGGCCGACGTCGTCCTCGACGACGACGAACGCCGCCACGCTGCCGGCCTGATGCGGATCAACCACGTCGGCGAGGTCTGCGCACAGGCGCTGTACTGCGGCCAGGCAGCCGTCGCGCGCGACCCGGTCACCCGCCAGCACCTGCTCGACGCCGCGCAGGAGGAGACCGATCACCTGGCCTGGTGCGCCGACCGCCTGCGCGAACTCGACAGCCGACCAAGCCTGTTCAACCCGCTCTGGTATGGCGGCAGCTACGCCATCGGCGTGCTGGCCGGACTGCGCGGCGACGGCTGGAATCTCGGTTTCGTGGTCGAGACCGAGCGCCAGGTCGAGGCCCACATCGACGAGCACCTGGAGTCCCTGCCGGGTGCCGACATCCGCAGCCGCGCGATCCTGGAGGTGATGAAGGCCGACGAGGCCCGCCATGCCGACAACGCCGAGGCGGCCGGTGCGCGGGTGCTGCCGCCCCCGATTCCCACCGCGATGGCAGCCGCGTCGAAGCTGATGAAGGCGGTCGCATACCGGATCTGAGGGCCGGGGACGGCCACACGCCTTCGTTCGCAGGCGTGGCTGGAGCGGCGATGGGCCTTTCCGTCATTTCAATCAAAGCCCGGTCGCGGCTTGCGCCGCGCATGAGGCCGCATGGGGACGATTCCGACCCCGCGACCGGCGGCGTGCCACGGTCGCTGCGACAGAGGCCGGGGGGCCGGGGAGCGAGGCCGCGCGTACCCTCGGCTGATACGTGATCCATGCAAAACCGAACGGCACGGCTGGGGCCGCATCGGTCTTCTGGTGCGCTCCGCCCGCTCGGGTCACGAACGGGAGCTGATCCAGACCGGCACGAACCGACCGACGCTAGCAGGAGCACAGAAACGGGAAAGCCCGCCGGAAATGGCGGGCTTTCGGCTTCTCGACCACAGGCTCCGGTCTCCGGCCCTCAGTCGACGAGGTTTCTCCCGTGGTAGAGCTCCTCGATCTCGCGCTTGAGCCGCGCTTCGATCTTCATCCGCTCCTTGAACGACAGGTTGCGCGCGCGCTCCTCGAACAGGTAGTTGTCGAGATCGAAGTCCTTCAGATGCATCTTCGTATGGAAGATGTTCTCCTGGTAGACGTTGACGTCGAGCATCTCGTAACGGTTGCGGACGTTCTTGGCCAGGTAGTCCTGGATCGAGTTGATCTTGTGGTCGATGTAGTGCTTCTTGCCCTTGATGTCGCGGGTGAAGCCGCGCACCCGGTAGTCCATCACCACGATGTCGGATTCGAAGCTCTCGATCAGGTAGTTCAGTGCCTTCAGCGGCGAGATCACGCCGCAGGTCGCGACGTCGATGTCGGCGCGGAAGGTCGCGATGCCGTTGTCCGGATGGGTCTCCGGATAGGTGTGCACGGTGATGTGCGACTTGTCCATGTGCGCGACGACGGCGTCGGAGATCACGCCCTTGGCCTGCGACTTGTCGATCACCGGCTCCTCGGAGATCAGGATCGTCACCGACGCGCCCTGCGGATCGTAGTCCTGGCGCGCGATGTTCAGGATGTTGGCGCCGATGATCTCCGCCACATCGGTCAGGATCTGGGTGAGGCGGTCGGCGTTGTAGGCCTCGTCGATGTACTCGATGTAGCGCTGGCGCTGGTCCTCGGACACGGCGTAGCAGACATCGTAGATGTTGAACGAGAGGGCCTTGGTGAGGTTGTTGAAACCCTGCAGCCTCAGGCGAGGCAACGGCTTGACCACGTCGGCGGTTCCGGGGGACGGCTGGGGGCCCGCATTATGCGGCAATCGCCATGACCGTTAAAGCGAGGCGCCGGCGGCCGGCGGGCCGGCGCCGTGCTTCCCGGGCGCGGCCGCGGACCGGTCGGAAATGCCCGCCCCGGGCCGCGCAAACGCCCGCTCCGCAAGGGCGTCGGGATGCGAGGACCGGCACGGATCCGGACCGGCGGCGGCGGCGAAAAACGTCAGGATTTGCCCCCGGACGTCGCTTGGGCCTAAGCTCCGTCGATTGAAGGATTACCACTACATCTAATTCAAACTATGCCTGCCGACCCGGTCGCCCATCTCACCGCGCTCCGTCGCACCCACAGCCCGCTGACTCCGGATGCCGCCACGATCGAGCGGTTCCTGGTCCACTGTCATCGCCGTCGCTACCCGTCACGGACCGACGTGTTCCGCCCCGGCGATCCGGCCAGCACGCTCTACTACATCATTTCCGGCTCGGTCAGCATCATCACCGAGGAGGACGACGGTCGCGAGCTGGTGCTCGGCTACTTCGGCCCCGGCGAGTTCGTCGGCGAGCTGGGCCTGTTCATCGAGAGCGAGCAGCGCGAGGTGATCCTGCGCACGCGCACCGCGTGCGAGCTGGCCGAGATCGGCCACGACCGCTTCTACGACCTGCTGATGACCCGGCTGGCCGCCGACGCACCGAAGCTGTTGTACGCGATCGGTGCGCAGATCTCGCGGCGCCTGCTCGACACCAGCCGCAAGGCCGGCCGCCTGGCCTTCCTCGACGTCACCGACCGCATCGTGCGCGCCCTGCACGACCTGGCCAGGGAGCCGGAGGCGATGAGCCATCCCGACGGCACCCAGCTGCGCGTGTCGCGCCAGGAGCTGTCGCGCCTGGTCGGCTGCTCGCGGGAGATGGCCGGCCGCGTGCTCAAGAAGCTGCAGGCCGACGGCAAGCTGCACGCCCGCGGCAAGACCGTGGTGCTGTACGGCACCCGCGGCTGAGACTCATCGGCGATGCGAAGCAGAACGGGCGGCCTGGGTGGCCGCCCGTTTCGGTTTTGAGCCACGGATTCACACGGACAAGGCAAGAACCCGGTCTGCGGATGCCCTGTCCGTGTTCATCCGGGCAATCCGCGGCTCATGCCTTTTCCAGCCCCACCGGCTCGCCGGCCCGGCCGGGGCAGCCCCAGTTGAGGATCGGCGTGCCGGCCGGCAACAGGTTCCGGAACGTGGCGATCCGGCGCGCCTTCGGATTGACCACCACCGGCTCGGCGGCGGCCATCAGCAGGGGCAGATCGGCAGTGCTGTCCGAGTAGGCCTTGTACACCGGGCCATCGAAGCCGGCCTCGCGCAGCATCGTCATCTTCATCGCATGGTGGCAATGGCGGGTGGGTGCGATCCCGCCCAGATGCGGGCCGACCCGGGTGCCGACCACCGGCACGTCCTCGTGCGCGACGAAGGCCAGGATCGCCCGTGCCAGCTCCGGCGGCGCCCCGGTCGCGATCACCACCCTGTCGCCACGGGCACGATGGCCGTGCAGCACCTCCAGCGCGACCGGCAGCAGGCGCGCGCGGATCCGCTCGCGATGACCATCGACGTAGCGGTCGATCAGCGCGTCGAGGTCATGGCGGTCGTGCAGGCCGACGGTACCGGCCCAGACGAAGCCGGTGATGCCGAACCGCCGGGTCGGCAGCAGCGCGACCAGCGGGCCGAACAGCGGCGCGATCAGCAGGGCCAGCAGGATGCGCCAGGGGCTGCGTCCGATCAGCCAGCGGAACAGGTGGCTGCCGGAATCGCCGTCGTAGAGCGTGTGATCGAAATCGAACACCACCAGCGGCGCGCCGTCCCGGGCCGGCGGGTAACCGCCACCGGCAACACCGTCGTCTACGCCGAGCCCGACGGCCGCACTCATGCCGCGAACAGCCGCTGCAGGGCCGCGCCGGGGTCGCGCTCGCGCATGAAGCTCTCGCCGACCAGGAACGCGTCGACGCCGGCACCGCGCATGCGTGCGACGTCGGCCGGGGTCGCGATGCCGCTCTCGGTGACCAGGGTGCGGTCGGCCGGTACCGCCTGCTTCAGTTCCAGCGTGGTCTCCAGCGAGACCTCGAAGGTGCGCAGGTTGCGGTTGTTGACGCCGATCAGCTCGCAGTCGGTCTGCAGCGCGCGCTCGAGCTCGTCGATGTCGTGCACCTCGACCAGCACATCCATGCCCAGCTCGTGGGCGAGATTGGCCATCTCGATCATCGGCCCGTCCTCCAGCGCGGCGACGATCAGCAGGATCGCGTCGGCACCGATCATCCGCGCTTCGTAGACCTGGTAGGGATCGATGGTGAAATCCTTGCGCAGCACCGGCAACCCGCAGGCACCGCGAGCTTCGCCGAGGTAGAGATTGCTGCCCTGGAAGAAATCGACATCGGTCAGCACCGACAGGCAGGCCGCTCCGCCCGCCTCGTAGCTGCGCGCGATCTCGGCCGGATGGAAATCCGGGCGGATCAGGCCCTTGGACGGGCTGGCCTTCTTGACCTCGGCGATCACCGCCGGTTGCCCGGCCGCGATCCTTGCGCCGATCGCACTGACGAACCCGCGCGTCGCCGGCATCGACTCGGCGCGCGCACGGACCATTTCCAGCGGCCGCATCCGGCCGCGTTGTTGGATCTCCTCGACCTTGCGGGCGAGGATGGTGTTGAGGATGTCGCTCATGCGTGCTGTTTCTTTCCGTAGGCGCGTTCCACCCGGGCCACGCGCAGTTCGAAGTGTCGGTACCAGTGCTCGCGCCCGTGGGCACGGGTCGCGGCATGTTCGGCATGGCGCTTCCAGGCGCGGATCGCGTCCTCGTCGACCCAGTAGCTGACGGTGATGCCGAACCCGTCTGCGCCGCGGGTGGACTCGACGCCGAGGAAGCCGGGTTGCTGCCGGGCCAGCTCGACCATGCGATCGGCGGCTCGGCCGTAGCCCTCGTCGTCTCCCCCGCTGCGACGGGAACTGAAGATCACCGCGTAATACGGCGGCTCGGGCAGGCGGGCGAAGGTGTCGTCGTCGCTCATGTCCGGTTCCGGGTCAGGCCGGCGCAAGCGCGCCGAGTTCGCGGGTCAGCGCGACGAATTCCTCGAGCTTGGCCTTCGCCGCGCCCGACGCCATCGCCTCGCGCGCGCGCGCGATGCCCTCGGCGATGCTGTCGGCGACGCCGGCCACGTACAACGCGGCGCCGGCGTTCATCGCGACGATCTCCAGCGGCAGGCCCGGCGCACCCGACAGCACGTCAAGCACGATGGCCCTGGACTCCAGCGCGTCGCCGACCTGCAGGTTGCGGGTCGCCGCCATCGCGATGCCGAAATCCTCCGGATGCACCTCGTACTCGCGGACCTCGCCGTCGCGCAGTTCGCCGACCAGGGTCGCGGCCCCCAGCGACAGTTCGTCGAGGCCGTCGCGTCCCCACACCACCAACGCGCGCTGCGCGCCCAGCTTGCGCAGCACGCGCACCTGGATGCCGACCAGGTCGGGGTGGAACACCCCCATCAGGATGCTCGGCGCGCCGGCCGGGTTGGTCAGCGGGCCGAGGATGTTGAACAGGGTGCGCACGCCCATCTCGCGGCGCACCGGCGCGACCACCTTCATCGCCGGGTGGTGCACCGGCGCGAACATGAAGCCGATCCCGCAGCGATCGATGCAGCGGGCGACCTGCTCCGGCTGCAGCTCGATGCAGGCGCCCAGCGCTTCCAGCACGTCGGCACTGCCGGACTTCGACGACACGCTGCGGTTGCCGTGCTTGGCGACCTTGGCGCCGGCCGCGGCGACCACGAACATGCTCGCGGTGGAGATGTTGAAGGTGTGCGCGCCGTCGCCGCCGGTGCCGACGATGTCGACCAGTCCGCGGCGGTCGGCGACCTCGACGGGACGCGCGAACTCGCGCAGCACCGTCGCCGCACCGGCGATCTCGCCGACGGTTTCCTTCTTCACCCTCAAGCCGGTCAGGATCGCCGCGGTCATGGTCGGGGTGACCTCGCCACGCATGACCTGGCGCATCAGCTCGACCATCTCGTCATGGAAGATCTCACGGTGCTCGATGGTGCGTTGCAGGGCTTCCTGCGCGGTGATCGGCATTGGGTGGACTCCGTGTTCGCTCAATGGGGAGGACGGCGGCCGGCCGGGCCGGGACCGCGCCAATGGTAGACGGCCCGCGGACGGCGCCGCTCAGCCGGCCCCGGGCCGCTCGAGAAAATTCCTCAGCAGCGCGTGGCCGTGCTCGGTCAGGATCGACTCGGGATGGAACTGCACGCCCTCGACCGGATGCTCGCGGTGGCGCAGGCCCATGATTTCGTCGAACGCGGGCGCATCGACCTGCCCGGCCGCCGGACCTCTGCCCTCGTCGGCAGGCCCGGTCTCGGTCCAGGCGGTGATTTCCAGGCAGTCGGGCAGGCTGTCGCGCTCGACGACCAGCGAGTGATAGCGGGTCGCTTCGTAGCGGTCGGGCAACCCGGCGAACACGCCCTCGCCGCGGTGACGGATGCGCGAGGTCTTGCCGTGCATGATCCGCCGGGCCCGCACCACCCGTCCGCCATAGGCCTGGCCGAGGCTCTGGTGGCCGAGACAGACACCGAAGATCGGCACGTGCGCGCCGAGTGCGCGGATGACCTCGACCGACACGCCCGCTTCGTTCGGCGTACAGGGGCCCGGCGAGATCACGATCCGCTGCGGCGCCAGCGCCCGGATCTGCGCGACATCGAGCTCGTCGTTGCGCACCACCTTCACTTCGGCACCCAGCATCTGCAGGTACTGCACGAGATTCCAGGTGAAGCTGTCGTAGTTGTCGATCATCAGCAGCATCGGGGCCGGCTCATTGCGGATGGAGGAACGAACACGCGCTCCCGCGCGCCGGCCACCTGGAGCGGCGGACGGCAGGATCGGAAAACGCGGGGTGAGGCAGGAGGCGGGCTGGACCCGATCCGGGTCGGTACGCTGTGGTCACGCGAAGGCTCTCTCGGGAAGGCAGGCGGTGTCGGGCGGCGCTCAGCGCCACCATCGCCCATCCATGCCGGTTGCCGGAGCCGGGGTCGCGTACGTGATCATGGCCGCTACTTTAGCCGCTGGACGCGCGGGACGCGACCATCGGCGGCGGCTTCGTGCCGGCGCCGTGCGGCCGCCTCAGGCCGAACCGGCCCCCCGACGCAGCGGCACCGGCGCGGTCGCGATGCGCCGCTTCAGGTCCTCCATCGAGCCGGGCATCACGACCAGATAGGCCAACAGCTGCTCGGCCAGCTCCAGCATCAGGTCGACGGTGACCTTGTCGATCGCGGCCTCGTCCTCGAACTGCCGCCCGAAGGTGCCGGTCGGCGCCATCAGCTCGGCGATGTCCTGCAACGGCCTGGACAGGTCGAGCCGACGCGGCAGTGCATCCAGCCGTTGCGACAGCGACTGGTCGCGCTGGTCCTCGCCCAGCAACTGCACGGTCAGGCCGGCGATCAGGTGCCGCACCATCAGCGCGGACGCGCCCCATTCGGCGTGGTTGTACAGTTTCAGCGCGGAATCGTAGGTCCGCGCCAGCGGTCCCGACAGCGCCTGCAGGTAGGCCTGGCCCGGCATCGCCTCGCGGCCGCCCGGGGCCGGATGGCAATACAGCCCGTCCGGCTTGCGGGTGCCGTCAGGCTGCAGCAGCTGCACGAACAGCACCACGCCTTCGCAACGCGAGCAGGCCAGCTCGCTGGCGGCGACCTGCTGACCGTGTTCCTGCCAGCTGCGCGCCTCGAGGATCGCCGGCCGGTCGCAGTGGGGACACAGCAGCTCCACCGTACGGGGAAAGGTATTGGAGAAGCGGGTTTGTACGAATCGGTCTTCGACAGGCTGCATCGCCGTCACCTCCTGGCCGTAAATTCGCATGCCCCCTGGGGCAGTGCGCCCCGGCACCTACTCAACACTGCCACTTGTGAAGGAAACGTTGGCTACGCAGCGAAAAGGCCGCTGAACGGGGCCGCGGCCATCACCCGGATCGCCAATCTGCAGCGACCCTCACGGTTCGCCCGCGGCGATGAGATGCGCGCCGGGGCAACACCCGGCGCTCGTTCGGCTCGGAGGACCACAAGCCGAGCGGACATCCTCCCCGCATCGAGACCGCCGGTCACAACCCGCGCGCGGCCTCGGCGACCGCCCGGAACAGCGCGCGCCCCTTGTTCATCGTCTCGTCCCATTCGGTCGCGGGGTCGGAGTCGTAGACGATGCCGGCACCCGCCTGCACGAACAGGCGGCCGTCCTGGATGACCGCGGTACGGATGGCGATCGCGGTGTCGGCGTCGCCGTGCCAGCCGATGTAGCCGACCGCACCGGAGTAGATGTTGCGGCGGATCGGCTCCAGCTCGCGGATGATCTCCAACGCACGGATCTTCGGCGCGCCGCTGACGGTACCGGCCGGGAAGGTCGCGCGCAGCACGTCGGCGTAGCTCATGCCGGCCTTCAGCCTGCCGGTCACCTCGCTGACGATGTGCATCACGTGGCTGTAGCGCTCGATCGTGAACTGCTCGCCCATCTGCACCGTTCCCGGCTCGGACACCCGGCCGGTGTCGTTGCGGCCGAGATCGATCAGCATCAGGTGCTCGGCACGTTCCTTCGGGTCGGCGAGCAGCTCGGCTTCGAGTGCGTCGTCCTCTTCCGCGGTCGCGCCGCGCGGGCGGGTGCCGGCGATCGGGCGCACGGTGACGGTGCCTTCCTGCAGCCGCACCAGGATCTCGGGCGAGGAACCGACCACCTGCATGTCCCCGACATCGAGGAAGTACATGTAGGGCGATGGATTGAGCGCACGCAGCGCGCGGTAGACGTCGACCGGCCGCGCCTTGAACGGCACCGACAGCCGCTGGCTGAGCACGACCTGGAAGATGTCGCCGGCACGGATGTATTCCTTCGACTTCTCGACCGCGGCGATGAAGCCTTCGCGGGTGAAGCCGGAGACGAAATCGGCCTCGTCCAGCCCGTTCGGATCCAGCGTCTCGGGATAGCTGGTGCCGCCGTGCCGGAGCCGGTGCACGAGCTGGTCGAGCCGGCGCGACGCCTTCGAGTACGCCTGCGGTTCGCGAGGGTCTGCGTGGACGATCAGGTACAGCCGTCCGCGCAGGTTGTCGAACACCGCCAGCTCCTCGCTGAGCATCAGCAGGATGTCGGGCGTGCCGAGCTGGTCCTCCTTGTCGCTGCCGGCCAGACGCGGTTCGATGTAGCCGATGCACTCGAAGCCGAACCAGCCGACCAGGCCGCCGGCGAATCCCGGCAGGCCCTCTATCCTGGGAACCGAATGCTCGCTGCGCAGGCGCTCGACCTCGGCGAACGGATCCTCGACCTGGCGGTGTTCGACCAGTTCGCCGTGCTCGGTCACGAACAGGCTGTGGCCGGCGAACGCGTACACCCGGCGCGCCGGAAGCCCGATGATGGAGTAGCGGCCGAAGCGCTCGCCGCCCTCGACCGACTCGAACAGATAGGTGTGCGGACCATCGGCCAGCTTCAGATAGACCGACAGCGGCGTGTCGAGGTCGGAGAACACCTCGCGGACCACCGGGATGCGGGTGTGGCCCTCCGCGGCGAGCTGCTGGAAACGTTCAGGCGACGGTGTGGCGGTACGGGCAGGATGATTCACGCGGCGATTCCTCGGAGTGCGGCAGGGCGAGAGCGACAGCGGTCTGTGGCCGCCATCGCCAACCCGTGTCGCCACGGCAGGAATGCTGGATCGCCCGGATCTTCATCGGCGGCTACTTTAGCCGATTTGCGCGGTGCCGCTCAGCGCGCCGCCCGCCCGTCGCGGCACCGACGCCGACATGTTCCCATCGCCGCTACCGCGCATCCGTCCGGCCGAGCAGCGGGCAGTCCGGCGGCAGATGCATGTGCAGCCGCGCCGGCACGCATTCGATCCGGAACCTGCGCGCCCTCACCGGCTCGCCGTCCAGATTCAGGGTCATCGGCACGGCTGTCTCCATCCGCAGCCACGGCAGCCGCGCACGCACCGCGATACGGTCGCCTGCGGCCTCGCGCCCATCGGTCAGCAGCGAACGGGCCAGCGCGCCCAGTTCGCCCTCCAGCGGCGGGATCACGGTCACGTCGAGCGCACCGTCGTCGACGCGGGCGTCGGGGCACAGCGGGTGGCCGCCGCCGGCCTGGCGTCCATTGCCGAGCCCGAGCACGATCAGATCGCCCGACCACTCGAACCCCGGCCCTTCGAAGCGGGCCGCGATCGGCTCGATGCGGTCCAGCCGCGCAATGCCGGTGACCAGGTAGGCCAGCCCGCCCAGCGCCTTCTTCAGCGTCTCGTCGGTCTGCACGGTGACCTCGGTACCGAAACCACCGCTGGCCACGTTCACGCACCAGTGGATGTCGCCGTCGGCCTCGATCCGCAACAGGTCGAGCGGGACCGCCGGCGCCGCACCGATCAGCCGCAGCGCCTCCAGCGGGTCTAGCGGGACGCCGGCCGCGGTGGCGAAGTCGTTGGCGGTACCCAACGGCAGCAGCGCCAGCGACGGCAATGCACCGGCATTGCGTTCATGCCGCGCCAGCGCCGTGGCGGTTTCGCTGAGGGTACCGTCGCCACCGGCCGCGATCACCGTGTCGATGCCGTCCTCGATCGCCCCGTCGACATGGCGGGCGGCATCGCCACCCTCCCAGGTCACCCGCACCGACAATTCGACTCCGCGCTCGCGCATCGCCATCACCGCCTCGCGCACGCCGTCGTCGGCAGCCCGCTTGCCGTGCAGGATCAGGCGCCAGCGCGCGGACGCGATGTCGACGTCCCGATCGGCAGCTGCGCCGGGTTCGGGCCTGGAAACGGAACCGCATGTCATCGGCCAAGCCTAAACCGACCTTTCGCGCCTGCCCGTGAACGCAGCCGCATCTTCGCCGCCGATTCCGCCCGGCGCGTCATCGTCCTGTCATCATCCAGGCGGAGCATGGGAGTCCATTCCCAAGGACGACGGGCGGAGGCAGGATCGCCTCCATAATTTTCGCGCTGGCGCACGAAGCCCGGGTTTGCCGCGCAAGCCACGGCTCCCATCCTGCGCTGCCACACCCGCACCCGCGGTGCGAATCGCCCCCCGGCTCGGGGACATTTACCGGGGCATCGCCTGGCAAACCCCAGGACCCGCTACGCAGGTCCCAGGCCCGGCCAATGCGCCTCCACACGGCACCCGCGTGCGATGGGTCAGCGGACGGTGGCGACCGCGGCCTTCATCCGGCCGATCACCTCGGCGTAATCGTCGGCATTGAAGATCGCCGAGCCGGCGACGAAGGTATCGGCGCCTGCCGCGGCGATCCCGGCGATGTTGTCGGCCTTCACTCCGCCGTCGATCTCCAGCCGCACCTGCGGCGCGCGCGCGTCGATCATCGCCCGCACCCGGCGCAGCTTGTCCAGCGTCGACGGAATGAACGACTGGCCGCCGAAGCCCGGGTTGACCGACATCAGCAGCACCATGTCCAGGTCCTCCAGCACGTAGTCGAGCACCTCGACCGGGGTCGCCGGGTTCAGCACCAGGCCGGCCTGGCAGCCGCTGTCCCTGATCAGCTGGATGGTGCGATGGACATGGCGGCTGGCCTCGGGATGGAAACTGATCAACGAGGCGCCGGCCCTGGCGAAATCGGGGACGATGCGGTCGACCGGCTCGACCATCAGGTGCACGTCGATCGGCGCGGTGACGCCGTGCCTGCGCAGCGCCTCGCAGACCATCGGGCCGATCGTCAGGTTGGGCACGTAGTGGTTGTCCATCACGTCGAAGTGGACCCAGTCGGCGCCGGCGTCCAGGACCGCGTCGACCTCGTCGCCGAGGCGGGCGAAATCGGCGGACAGGATGGACGGGGCGATCACGGTCGATTGCATGGCGGTCACGGGCTCCGGGTCTTGCGCAGGGTCTTGATGCGGTCGTAGGCGGCGTTGAGCTCGCGCGCGCGGCTCTCGGCCTGCCGGCGCAGCTCGGGGGCGGCGCCCTCGAGCCGGTCGGGGTGGTACTGGGCGATCAGCCGGCGGTACGCACGGTCGACCTCGGCGTCGCTGGCGTCCTCGGTCAGGCCGAACGCTTCGTACGGGTTGGCGCGGCGCTGCAGCCGGAACCAGTCGGCGTCGAAAGCGTGCCCGATCAACAGGCCGATCAACGCGCCCAGCAGCGGATTGAAGCGCAGCAGCAGCGCCCCGGCGATGAAGCCCAGCAACTTGCCGTACCAGCGGGTCATGGCACCTCTCTGCCTGTGGGCGGACCGGAACCGGGTCACGGCTCCGGAAGCGACCCGGAAATCAGGCCGGCAGTGTACCTGCACGGAGGCCCGGACCGGCGTACACTGGCCGGCCCTGTCGCGTGGACGCGGCTTTCCGGTCCCGTCGCGCGAGGGGAAGCTCGCAGAGCGAATGCGTTCGACCGGGGGTATACCGTTGTCCATGCTGTCCACGACATTGAGCCAAGGCACACCATCGAGGGCCGTCCTGTCCGAATCCGACCTGCCGGGGTTGCCGTTGCGCCACCGCGGCAAGGTCCGCGACGTGTTCGACCTGCCACGCGAGGCGCTGCCGGAAGGCACGCCGGCCGGCGACTACCTGCTGATGGTCGCCACCGACCGCCTCAGCGCGTTCGACGTGGTGCTGCCCGACCCGATCCCCGGCAAGGGGGCGATGCTCTGCCAGATCAGCAACTTCTGGTTCCACAAGACCGAGCACATCGTCCGCAATCACCTAACCGGCATCGACGTGGCGTCGGTGCTTCCGGCCGGCGTTGATCCGGCTCCGTACCTGCAGCGTGCGGTGGTGACGCGACGTCTGAAGCCGGTGCCGATCGAATGCATCGCGCGCGGCTACGTGATCGGCAGCGGCTGGAAGGACTACCAGCGCACCGGCCGGATCAGCGGCATCTCACTGCCCGATGGCCTGCGCCAGGCGGAGCAGCTTGCCGAGCCGATCTTCACCCCGTCGACCAAGGCCGCGGTCGGCGACCACGACGAGAACATCGACTTCGACACCGCGGTCAGGCTGTGCGGCGCCGAACTGGCCGAGGCGGTCCGCGACGCCACCCTGCGGCTGTACCGCTACGCCGCCGGGTACGCGGCCGAACGGGGCATCCTGCTCGCGGACACCAAGTTCGAGTTCGGCACCGACGCCGACGGCCGCCTGTACGTGATGGACGAGATGCTGACCCCGGACTCCTCACGCTACTGGCCGGCCGACGAGTACGAAGTCGGCAGCAGCCCGCCCAGCTACGACAAGCAGATCGTGCGCGACTACCTGGAGACGCTGGACTGGGACAAGACCCCGCCGGGCCCGCACCTGCCCACCGAGGTGATCGAACGCACCCGCGCCCGCTACGCCGAGGCACTGCAGAAGCTGGCCGGGATTTCGATCGACTGAACCCGGTCAGCGGGCCCGCCAGCCGGGCCCGTGGTGGCGTGCCCTTGCCGCGCCGCCGCAGGCATGTACCGGCGCTTGCGGGTATGCTCGGACCGTAGCCGTACGCCACCGCATCGGGAGCCCGCCATGAGCACCGCCACCGACACCTCCCGCGAACCGGCCGCGACGCAGCGCCCGATCGATACCTGGTTCGCCCACTATTCCGGCGATCACCGCAACGCCACCAACCAGCTGATCCACGTGATCTGCGTGCCGGCGATCCTGTGGAGCGTGATCGCGCTGCTGTGGTGCATCCCCTCGCCCGGCACGTGGTTCCGCGCCGGCTTCTGGGCCGGGGCGGCGATGTTCGCGACCTGGGCGTTCTACTACCGCGCCTCCCGCAGGCTCGCGCTCGGCATGCTCGCGGTGTTCGTGCTGATGGCCTGGCTGACCCGCTGGCTGCACGACAGCTACGGCACGATGAACCTGCTGTACCTGGCGATCGGGGTGTTCGTGGTCGCGTGGATCGGCCAGTTCGTCGGCCACAGCAAGCTGTTCGAGGGCAAGCGGCCGAGCTTTCTGACCGACCTGCGTTATCTGCTGATCGGCCCGGCCTGGGTGCTGGCCAAGCTCTACCGCAGGCTCGGCTGGCGCTACTGACGCCCCGACCAACGGCCGATTGCGCCGGGCCGCGCGCCTGCCCGATCATCGCCATCGTCCGACTGGCGCAGCCCTGACAGGAGCGGCGTGAGCCGCGACCTGGCCTCATGGCGAGGCTTCATCGCGGCTTACGCCCCTCCTACGGCCGTTCCTGAGCGCTCCTGTCAGGGCCCCTCCCCCTCGTCCCCACCGCAGGCTCCCGCCACGCGGTACTTCGGTGTCCGCCCATGTCCCCGCGCGATTTCCTGCTGATCCTGATCGTCGTCCTCGCCTGGGCGGGCAACTTCCTGACCTCGGCGCTGGCGATGCGGGAGATCCCGCCACTGCTGTTCACCGCCCTGCGCTTCGCGCTGCTCGCGATCCCGCTGGTGTTCGTGCTCAGGCGACCGGCTCCGGGGCAGTGGCCGCGGCTGGTCGCGGTCTGCCTGTGCGTGGGCGTACTGCACTTCGGGCTGAGCTTCACCGCGCTGAAGCTGGCCGGCGACCTGTCCTCGCCTGCGATCGTGATGCAGAGCTACGTGCCGATGACCGCGCTGCTGGCGTGGGCGGTGCTGGGCGAACGCTTCGGCTGGAGGACCGGCGTGGCGATCGCGACCAGTTTCTGCGGCGTGCTGGTGCTGGGTTTCGATCCGATCGTGCTGGACCGGCCGGTCGCGATAGCGGTGATGCTGGTGTCGGCACTGTTCCTGGCGATCGGCACGGTGCTGATGAAGCCGCTGCGCGGGCTCGACATGTTCAGCCAGCAGGGCTGGACGGCGGTGTTCAGCCTGTTGCCGCTGATCGCGCTCAGCGCCTGGCTCGAGCCGGGCGCGATCGCGCGGCTGCCGCAGGTCGGCTGGGTCGGCTGGGCCGGCGCGCTGTACGCCGCCTTCGTCTCCTCGCTGCTCGGCCATGGGCTGTACTACGTGCTGGTGCAGCGCCATCCGGTCGCCCAGGTGACCCCGTGGCTGTTGTTGGTGCCGCCACTGGCAATCGCGCTGGGCATCGCGTTCTGGGGCGACCGACCGGGGCCGAAGCTCTGGCTGGGTGGTGCGATGGTGCTCGGCGGCGTACTCGGCGTCGCCCTGCGCACGCTGAGCAAGAGCCGTCGCGCACCGAGAGCCGAGGAGATCTGAGCAGGCGTGGCGCCGAAAGTGCGTGTCCGGCCAGGTGAACCGCCCGGGCACCCTGCCGGGCCCATGATGGTCCCTCGTTGAACGGGGGAAGCCGGGCGGCCCATCGCCATGTACGACGAGATGGCCCTGCTGCTGTTCGCCACCGCCGTGCCGGGCGTGGTCGCGCTGCGGCTGAAGCAACCGGTGATCGTGGCCTACATCCTGATCGGCATCGTTGCCGGCCCCTCGGTCCTGGACTGGATCAGCGCCCACGAGCCGATGGAGCCGCTGGCCGGGATCGGTGTGACCGTCCTGCTGTTCGTGGTCGGGCTGAAACTGGAGCCGGCACGGCTGGTGCGGGAATACCTGCGCAGCCGCGACGCTGACCCGGTCAGCATCGGCAGCCACGGCCGAGGCGCGCTGTCCGACGTGCTGCTGGGCAGCATCGCGCAGCGCATCCTGGAAACCGCGCGCGGCGACGTCCTTCTCGTGCGCCGCCCGCTGGACTGACGTCCTATGCCGGGGGCCTGAACATCTCCGCCGTCGGCACGAACGCGCGCGGCGCGTAGCCGAAGTCGCGCAACGCGGGCGCAACGTCGAACACGAGATCGTCGCGCATCCGCCCGATCATCGCTTCGCCCGGCGCGCGCCCGAGCAGGCGGGCGGCCTGCACGGCGAGGGCGAACAGCGGCGACGGCACTTCGACCAGACGTGCTGGCGGCTGCAGGCAGACCAGCACGCGTGCGATCATTTCGCGGTAGGGCAGTGTCTCGCCACCCGGCACGGCATAGGCGCGGCCGAAGCTGGCCGGCGCGTCAAGACAGGCGAGCGCAGCGGCGGCAAGGTCGTCGACATGCACCGGCTGGCGCAGGCCGTCGGCGCCGCGCGGCAACGGAAAGAAGCGCCAGCGCGACGCCAGCGCGGCGATCCGGGTCAGGGTCGCGTCGCGGCCGGCGCCGTAGACGAGGGTCGGCCGCAGCAGGGTCGCAGCCGCACCGCGAGCCGACCCGGTGGCGAACACCATCGTCTCGCCCTCGCGCAGGCGGCGGGCGACGTCGCGCTCGGCGGTATCGGCCGAGTGCTGCTTGGTGTCGACGCTGGTCGAACCGAACGCGACCACGCGACCGGTCTCGACGTCCGATTGCGAATACCAGCGCGCGAATGCATCCAGCGGGCCGGCACTGATGATCGCGTCGAAGCGTGCAGGCAACACCGGCATCGCGTCGAACCCCCCGCGCACCCAGTCCACGCCGGCAACGCCGGCTTGATCGTCGCGCGACAACGCGGCGATCCGCCAGCCCTTGCCTGCCAGCTGCCGCAACAACGGCCGGCCGATCTGGCCGCTGCCACCGAAGATCAACGCGGTGCGCATGGGCCTGTAAACGTCCATGGATGCCCGTCTGCACGGGAACGACGATCAAGAAGGTTCCGGGCATCGCATATAAACATGTTCACGCGCGCGCGAAGCCGGGTCGAAGCGGGCTTTTCAAGGGCCATCGGCACAGCATAGCGGGCGCGGCCGAGGCAGTGGCATCGGGTAGAATGGCCGGCCATTGCAACACCCCTCCGCGATGGCCCGGTCACTCGTCGTCCCGGCAAGGGCCGGGATCCAGCTGTCCCGCAATGGGCCTCGGCATACGTCGGGGTGACGGACCGGAGCTGTCCCGAAGCCACTGGAGCGAGATGCTGGTTTTCCAACTACCCCTCCTGCTAGCCCTGCCGTTCGCGTTCGCCGTGGTGATGCTGGTCTGGCGTCCGGCCTCGCGCAGGACCACCGCATGGCTGGCCGGGATCGCACCGCTGATCGGCCTCGGCCTGCTGGCCGCGCTGACCCCCGCGGTCCTCGACGGCAGCGTTCCGCAGTCGATCCATCCGTGGGTCCCGCAGCTCGGGCTGACGTTCTCGCTGCGCCTGGACGGGCTGGCGTGGATGTTCGCGCTGATGGTGCTGGCGATTGGCGTGCTGGTGGTGATGTACGCCCGCTATTACCTGAGCCAGAACGAGGACGCGCCGAAGTTCTTCGGTTACCTGCTGCTGTTCATGGGCTCGATGCTCGGCATGGTCGTCGCCGGCAACCTGCTGCTGCTGGCGATCTTCTGGGAGCTGACTTCGATCAGTTCCTTCCTGCTGATCGGCTACTGGTCGCGGCAGAACGAGGCGCGCGAGGGCGCGCGGATGGCGCTGACGATCACCGGCGCTGGCGGCCTGGCGCTGCTCGGCGGCGTGATCATGATCGGCCAGGTGGTCGGCAGCTACGAGCTCGACGCGGTGCTGGCGGCGGGCGACCTGCTGCGTGCGCATCCGCTGTACCCGGCGATCCTGGCGCTGGTGCTGGCCGGCATCTTCACCAAAAGCGCGCAGTTCCCGTTCCACTTCTGGCTGCCGCATGCGATGGCAGCGCCGACGCCGGTCTCGGCCTACCTGCACTCGGCGACGATGGTGAAGGCCGGCGTGTTCCTGCTCGCGCGCCTGCACCCGGCGCTGGCCGGCACCGAGCTGTTCTTCTACGTGGTCACCAGCGTCGGCGCGGCGACCCTGCTGGTCGGCGCCTGGAACGCGATCTTCCAGCACGACCTCAAGGGCCTGCTCGCGTATTCGACGATCTCGCACCTGGGCCTGATCACGATGCTGTTCGGGTTGTCGACGCCGATGGCGGTGGTCGCCGGCCTGTTCCACATCCTCAACCACGCGACCTTCAAGGCCTCGCTGTTCATGGCCGCCGGCATCATCGACCACGAGACCGGCACCCGCGACATGCGCCGGCTCGGCAACCTGCGCCGCTATCTGCCGTTCACCAGCGCGCTGGCGATCATCGCCGCGCTGGCGATGGCCGGCATCCCGCTGCTGAACGGCTTCCTGTCGAAGGAGATGTTCTTCGCCCTGGCGCTGGAGA
The DNA here is from genome assembly GCF_021725675.1 of Marilutibacter chinensis. Taxonomy (GTDB): domain Bacteria; phylum Pseudomonadota; class Gammaproteobacteria; order Xanthomonadales; family Xanthomonadaceae; genus Marilutibacter; species Marilutibacter chinensis. The sequence continues at coordinate 85,711 of NZ_JAKJPO010000003.1, forward strand.
TCGAGGGCCATGCGGGGATGCGCACCGCGGCGTCGGTGGTGGCCTTCCTCGCCGGCGTGTTCGGCGTCGCCTACAGCCTGCGCTTCGTCCACGATACCTTCTTCGGCGACGGCCCGCGCGCGGTCGACCGCGAGATCCACGAGCCGCCGAGGTTCATGAAGATCCCGGTCGAGGTGCTGGTGGTGCTGTGCCTGGCGGTTGGCGTGGTCCCGGCCTGGACGATCGCTCCGGTGCTGGCGACCGCGGCCCACGGGGTGCTGGGCGACGCGGTCCCCGAGTACAGCCTGGCGGTCTGGCACGGCTTCAATGTGCCGCTGATGATGAGCCTGGGTGGAGTGATCGGTGGCGGCCTGCTGTACCTCGGCCTGCGCCGGCTGATCAACCTGCATGCGGTCGCCCGCCATGCGTTCGGCCGTCACCTGTTCCGGGTCAACACCCGCGCGCTGCTGACCAACGCGCGACGCTTCACCTTCCACGTGACCGACGGCAGCCTGCAGCGTTCGCTATGGTGGGTGCTGATCGCGCTGCTGGCGGTCGCCGGCCTGCCGACGCTGACCGCGCTGGGCGCCGGAGCCGGCGCCAGCCAGCCGATGCCGGCGCTGGGATGGGCGGTGTGGCTGGTCGCGGTCGCCGCGACCGTGACGACCGTGTTCCTCCACCGCAAGCGCCTGCTGGCGCTGCTGGTGGTCGGCGCGGTCGGTCTGGCGGTGAGCCTGGTGTTCGTGCTGATGTCGGCCCCCGACCTGGCCCTGACCCAGCTGCTGGTGGAGCTGGTCACCATCGCGCTGATGTTGCTGGCACTGAACTATCTGCCGCAGCAGTCGGTCCGCACCGACAACAACGCGCGTCGCTGGCGCGACGGCGCGATCGCGCTGGTGATCGGCGCCGGCATCGGCACGCTGGCCTACGCGATGATGACCCGTCCGCTGGACACCGTCGCGACCGAGCTGCTCGCCCGCTCGCTGCCGGAAGGATACGGGCGCAACGTGGTCAACGTGATCCTGGTCGACTTCCGCGGCTTCGATACCTTCGGCGAGATCACCGTGTTCGGTATCGCCGGCCTGGTCGTGCACGCGCTGCTGCGCCGTGCCCGGATCGCCGCCGACGAGGTCGTGCCCGGCGTCGCCGATCCGCTGCCGATGCCGTCCAATCTCAGCCATCTGTTGTTCCCGCTCGCGCTGGCGGTATCCGTGTATCTGTTCCTGCGCGGCCACAACGCACCCGGCGGCGGCTTCATCGCCGGCCTGGTGCTGGCGGTGCCGCTGCTGCTGCAGTACGTACTGCTGGGCTCGCAGCACGTCGAGTCGCGGCTGGGCTTCGATTACGTGCGCTGCATAGGCATCGGCCTGCTGGTCGCCGCGGCGACAGGCGTGGTGCCGATGCTGCTCGGCTATCCCTTCCTGACCAGCGGCCACGCCGAGCCGCGCGTCCCGCTTGTCGGCGAACTGCCGCTGGCCAGCGCGATGGGCTTCGACACCGGCGTGTACCTGGTGGTGTTCGGCGGCGCGATGCTGATCCTGTCGATGATGGGCACCGTCCGTCCGCCGCGCGCGCCAACGGGGAAGGCGGTCCCGCCCGCCCCCGCTCCGGCCGAGCCGACAAACGTGGAGCCCGCCTGATGGAGTTCGCCCTCGCCAGCCTGATCGGGCTGCTGACCGCCGCCGGCGTCTACCTGCTGCTGCGCGCGCGCAGCTTCGACGTGATCCTCGGCCTGACCCTGCTGTCCTATGCGACCAATCTGCTGATCTTCTCGTCCGGGCGCCTGGTCATCGGCAAGCCGCCGGTGCTCGAGGACGGGGTCGCGACGACACTCGCCCATTACACCGATCCGCTTCCGCAGGCGCTGGTGCTGACCGCGATCGTGATCGCCTTCGCGATGACCGCGGTGACGATCGTGATCGCGATGCGCAGCCGCTCCGACAACGGCAGCGACCACGTCGATGCCGGCGGCGAGGGCATGCCGTGATCGCAGCGGTCGAAGCACCCGTGGCGCTGACCTCGCTCGGCGCCCATCTCCCGGTCCTGCCGATCCTGCTGCCGTTGCTGTTCGGCGCGGTCCTGCTGCTGGTCGAACGCCGCGGGATCGCGCTGCAGCGCACGATCTCGTGGCTGGGCGTGGCGACGCTGACCGCGGTCGCGGCCGCCCTGCTGCTGGCGGCCGACACCGGGACGATCTCGCTCTACCTGGTCGGCGACTGGCCGGCGCGGCTCGGCATCGCCCTGGTCGCCGATCGCACCAGTGCGCTGCTGGTGCTGACCACGACCCTGCTTGCCGGCGCCTGCCTGCTGTACGCCTGCGCCGGCTGGGACCGCCGCGCGATCCACTTCCACGCGCTGTTCCAGCTGCAGCTGACCGGCCTGAACGGCGCCTTCCTGACCGGCGACCTGTTCAACCTGTTCGTGTTCTTCGAGGTGATGCTGATCGCCTCCTACGGCCTGCTGCTCAGTGGCGGCCGCGGCCCGCGGATGCGCGCCGGCCTGCATTACGTCGTGCTCAACATCACTGCATCCACCCTGTTCCTGATCGCGCTGGGGCTGCTGTACGGCGTGCTGGGCAGCCTCAACATGGCCGAGCTCGCGTTGCGGACGAGCCAGGCCGGCGCCGCCGACCTGGCGCTGGTCCGCGCTGCTTCCGGCATCCTGCTGGTGGTGTTCTGCACCAAGGCCGCGCTGGTGCCGCTGTACCTGTGGCTGCCGAACGCGTACTCGCGGGCGCCGGCGGTGGTGGCGGCGCTGTTCGCGGTGATGACCAAGGTCGGCGTCTACGCGGTGCTGCGGGTCTACACGCTGGTGTTCGGCGATCTGGCCGCCGGCGGCGAGGCGGCCGCACTGGCGGGCTGGGCCTGGGAATGGCTGCTGCCGGCCGGACTGCTGACCCTCGTGCTGGCCACGCTCGGCGCACTGGCGAGCAAATCGCTGCGGATGCTGGTCGCTTTCCTGGTGATCGCATCGGCCGCGACCCTGTTCGTCGCGATATCGCTCGGCACCGCCGCTGCGATCTCGGCCGGCCTCTACTATCTGGTGCACAGCACCTTCGTCGCCGGCGCGCTGTTCCTCGTCGTCGACCTGATCCGTCGCCAGCGCGGCGCGGTCGGCGACAATCTCGACGTCGCCGGTCCGCTGCGCCACAACGCGCTGCTCGGCCTGCTGTTCGGCACCGCCGCGATCTCGGTGTCCGGCATGCCACCGCTGTCGGGCTTTCTCGGCAAGGTGATGCTGCTCGACGCGGTGCCCGCCGACGCGGTCGCGTGGACCTGGTCGGTGGTGCTGGTGACCAGCCTGCTGACCGTGGTGGCGCTGGCACGCACGGCCAGCCAGACCTTCTGGCGCGCGCAGCCATGGCCGCAGACCACGCCGCTGCCGGCGCCGCCATCGCGCATCCAGGTCGCCGCGGCCGCGCTGTTGCTGGTTTACGGTATCGGCATGACAGTGCTTGGCGGACCGATCATGCGCTACACCGATGCCGCCGCGGCGCAGCTGCTGGCGCCGGCCGACTACGTGCGCGCGGCACACGGCGCCACGCCCCAGCTGCGGGAGCCCTCGCCATGAGACGCCTGCTGACCTCGCCGCCGCTGAGCCTGGCGGTGTTGCTGCTGTGGCTGCTGCTGGTCGCGGACTTCTCCCCGGGCCAGCTCGCGATCGGCGTCATCCTCGCCCTGCTGCTGCCGTGGCTGGCCGGGCTGCTGGAACCCGAACGCGCCGCCTTCGGCCGCACCATCGCCCTGTTGGCGCTGACCCGACGGGTGCTGTGGGACATGATCCTGTCGAACATCGAGGTCGCGCGCCGCATCCTCGGCCCGGAGCGCGCGCTGACGCCCGGTTTCGTCTGGATTCCGCTGGATCTGACCAGCATCCACGGCATCACCGCGCTGGCCAGCATCATCACCCTGACGCCTGGCACGGTCTCCGCCGAGCTGAGCGAAGACCGCCGGTTCCTGCTTGTGCACTGCTTCAACCTGAAGGACGCCGACGTGCAGATCGCCGAGATCAAGACGCGCTACGAGTCGCTGCTGATGGAGATCTTCCCGTGACCGTCATCGATCATGCACTGACCGCGTCGATGTTCATGGTGGCCGCGGCCATGCTGTTCAGCCTGTACCGGCTGCTGGCGGGGCCGTCGGTGCCCGATCGCATCCTCGCCCTCGACACGCTCTACATCAACACGATCGCCGCGCTGATGCTGTTCGGCATGCAACTGCACTCGACGATCTACTTCGAGGCCGCACTGGTGATCGCGATGCTCGGCTTCGTCGGCACCGTGATGCTCAGCAAGTACGTGCTGCGGCGGGACATCGTCGAATGAACGCCGCGCTCGAATACCTGCTCGCCGCGCTGCTGCTGATCGGCAGCGGCTTCGTCCTGGTCGGCTCGCTGGGCCTGATCAAGCTGTCGGACTTCTTCAAGCGCCTGCACGGGCCGACCAAGGCGACCACCCTGGGTGTCGGCTGCATCCTGCTGGCGTCGATCGGCCACCACGCCTGGCTCGGCGACGGCTTCGGCCTGCGCGAGATCCTGGTGACCCTGTTCCTGTTCATCACCGCCCCGGTCAGCGCCCACCTGATGTCGCTGGCGGCGCTGCGGATCGGGCTGGAACGGCGTCCTCCGCGCCCCGGCGCCCGGTCCGGCGATCCGCGCCCGGAGAATCCCGACCGCCGCCGCGGCTGACGGCGGCCCCACGCTCCGAAGCTGACTGGCTGCCCATTTCGGGCGTGCCGGAACGGCCGATCCGGGGAAAAAACGCCCCCGGCACAGTAGCATTGGCGGTTTGCTGGCCAGACTCCGGACGGAACGCCCATGACCCGATGCCTCGCGAGCCTTTACGTCGCCTGCCTGTTGGCCTTCGCGCCCGCCGCCTCCGCGGACGGCCCGTCCGAGACCAGCAGCAAGGACATTCTCGGCTGGATCGAGTGGGTCGACATCGGCCGCGGTCCGCTGCGGCTGAAGGCCAAGCTCGACACCGGCGCAACCACCTCGTCGCTGACCGCCGAGGACATCGAGGTATTCAAGAAGGACGGCAAGCGCTACGTACGCTTCGTCGTCCGCGACGAGGACCATGACGTCGAGGAGTCGTTCGAGTCGCGGCTGGTCCGCCACGTCCGGATCCGCCGCCACGACGGCTCGACCCAGCGGCGGCCGGTGGTCGAGATCGGCATGTGCCTGGGCTCGGTCTACCGCAAGCAGGAGTTCACCCTGGTCGACCGCAGCTCGTTCGTCTACCCGGTCCTGGTCGGCCGCAACTTCATGGAAGGGCGCATCATCGTCGACCCCGGCGATACCTTCATCCAGCGGCCCTCGTGCCGGCGCCAGAGCCGGACCCGCTCCGCTGCGGCTGATGCGGTCGCGGTGGCATCCGCATGAATCGCTGGCATCTGCGGATCCTCGCCTTCGCACTGGCGGCGGCCGCGATCGGGCTGATCGGCTACAAGACGCGGGTGCTTGGCTATCCGCTGGTACCGGCCGAGGAGGTCGAAAGCTGGGTGATCGAGGCGCGTCTGGGCTTCGAGCCCGACGGCCGCGCGATCAAGGCCGAGCTCGCGATCCCGGCCGACCCGCCGGGCTTCATGCTGATCGACGAGAACTTCGTCTCGCGAGGCTACGGCGTGCAGACGGAGCGGCGCGACGACAACCGCGTGGCGCTGTGGAGCATCCGGCGGGCCACCGGCCAGCAGGCGCTGTACTACCGCGCGACCGTCGCCCGGCATTCGGAAGAGCCGGAACCGCAGGCGGTGCCGGCGCTCGAACAGGCGCCGGAGTACGACGAACTCGAAGGCGCGGCGGTACAAGCCATCCTCGACGAGGTGCGCAGCAAGTCCGCCGACATCGCGACGTTCTCCTCGCTGCTGGTGAAGATGCTCGCCAGCCCCGCGCCCGACGAGAACGTGCAGCTGCTGCTGCCGCGACCCGCCACGCGCGAGCAGCAGACCCGCACCGCGATCCATGTACTGGCCGGCGCCCGCATCCCGGCGCGCATGGTCTGGGGCATCCACCTCGCCGAGGGCATCCGCGACCCGATCCCGGAGCCGTGGCTGGAGGTCAACAACGGCGAACGCTGGATCGCGATCAACCCGGCCGACGCCAGCCATGGCTATCCCCCGGACTTCCTGATCTGGTGGCATGGCGACGCCCCGCTGTTCTCGGTCGACAATGCCCGCCATCCGGAGCTGAAGTTCTCGGTGACCCGCAGCCTGGAGCCGGCGCTGGAAATGGTCAGCCGCCAGGGCGAACTGGTCGGCTCGCCGGTGATGGCCTACTCGCTGTCGACCCTGCCGGTGCACGTGCAGAATGTGTATCGCGCATTGTTGCTGATCCCGATCGGCATCCTGCTGATCGTGGTGCTGCGCAACGTGATCGGCATCCGCACCTTCGGCACCTTCATGCCGGTGCTGATCTCGCTCGCGTTCCGCGAGACCGACCTGGGTTCCGGCGTGCTGCTGTTCTCGGTGATCGTGACCCTTGGGCTGTCGGTGCGCTTCTACCTCGAACACCTGAAGCTGCTGCTGGTGCCGCGACTGGCGGTGGTGGTGATCGTGGTGATCATGCTGATGCTGCTGGTGAGCCTGCTCTCGCACCGGCTCGAGTTCGACGTCGGCCTGTCGGTGGCGCTGTTCCCGATGGTGATCATGGCGATGACGATCGAACGCATCTCGATCGTCTGGGAAGAGCATGGCCCCGGCGACGCGATCACCCAGGCGATCGGCAGCCTGCTGGTCGCGATCGCCTGCTACCTGGCGATGTACAACGCGCGGGTCGAGTACTTCGTGTTCGTGTTCCCCGAGGTGCTGCTGCTGGTGCTGGCGATCACGTTGATGCTGGGCCGCTACACCGGTTACCGGCTCAGCGAGCTGCTGCGCTTCCGCGCACTCGGCCAGGGGGCGCCGCAATGAGGTGGTTCGCGTGGCCCAGCGAGCTGCGCCGGGCCGGCGTGCTGAGCATGAACGCACGCAACGCGCTGTACATCGCCCGGCGCAATCCACGCCGGCTGTACCCGCGCGTGGACGACAAGCTGCTGACCAAGCAACTGGCGCTGGACGCGGGAATGGCCGTCCCCGACCTCTATGGCGTGGTCTCGACGTACCACGATGCGCGTCGCTTCGAGCGCCTGCTCGAGGGACGCGACGACTTCGTGATCAAGCCGGCGCGCGGCGCCGGCGGCGACGGCATCGTGGTCGTGGCCGGCCGCCTGGGCGAGGGCTACCTGAAGATCAACGGTTCGCGGATGTCGCGCGAGGACATCGTCTATCACCTCGGCAACATCCTGTCGGGCATGTACAGCTTCGGCGGCCGGCCCGATCGCGCGATGATCGAGTACCGCGTGCGTCCGGACACGGTGTTCAGCGCGATCTCGCATCTGGGCGTGCCCGACGTGCGGGTGATCGTGCATCGCGGCTTCCCGGTGCTGGCGATGCTGCGGTTGCCGACCCGGGCTTCCGGCGGCAAGGCCAACCTGCACCAGGGCGCGGTCGGTACCGGCATCGACATCGCCAGCGGACTGACCACCCATGGCGTCTGGCATGGCCATCCGGTCGACCGCCATCCGGATACCCTGGAACCGCTGGAAGGCGTGGCGATTCCCGGCTGGGACCGGATCCTGGAACTGTCCGCACGCGGTCACGAACTGACCGGGCTGGGCTATCTGGGCGTCGACATCGTGATCGACCGCGAGCAGGGCCCGCTGATCCTGGAACTCAATGCGCGTCCGGGGCTCGCGATCCAGATCGCCAACCGCCGCGGCCTGCGCGAGCGGCTCGAGCAGATCGACCGCGATGCCGAGCCCGACATGGAGCCGGCCGCGCGCGCCGACTTCGTGCGCTCGAAGTTCGGCGGCATGCGGTAAGGGCCGATCGGCGCCCTGGCGACGAACCGGCCATATCTGCCGGCTCCCGCCCGTCCCCGGCGACAGCCGTCCACCGCCAGAAGCGAGCGAATGAGGTAGCTATCGGCCGGGGTTGGCGCAAAGCCATCGCGCCGACGATTCCGCCTGCCGCCTCCAGGCTGCCCCGCTATCGTTCATCGCTGGCGGTGGCATACCGGCTCCCCCACATGGCCAGCGCATGCACGGCGTCGTTCAACGATGCGCCGATTTCGGTCACCGAGTACTCGACGTGCAACACGCGGCCGGACCGATCGTCGCGACGCACGATGCCGTCCGCCTCCATCTCACGCAGCTGCTCGTAGAGCACCTTCTCGCTGATTCCGGGAATGCGGCGGCGCAGTTCGCGGAACCGGACAGGAGCGGCATGCAGCTCCCACAGGATCGTCGGCTTCCATTTTCCGGCGATCACCCGCATCGCCGGGCCGAGTCCGCAATTGAAAGGTTGTGCGCGTTTCATCGTTGCCTCCACCGCGGACATGGGTACGTACGTTCCGGTAAGCAATTGAACGGCCGGACGTGCACAGCCAATGTATGCGGCCCCCAACCAGGAATGACAACATGCTGCAACACGAAGGCGACGTGAGCGTGATCGGGCTCGGCGAGATGGGCGGTGCGCTCGCACGCACGCTGCTGCGCAAGGGCTGGCGGGTCACCGTCTGGAACCGCAGTCCGATGCGCGCGCGGGCGCTTGCCGCAGAGGGCGCACGTACGGCGAACGACCCCGTCGAGGCGGTCGCGGCAAGTCCGATCGTGATCGTCTGCCTGTCGAACTATCCGGCGATGCGCGAGGTGCTTGGACGTTGCGACGGGACACTGGCCGGCCGCGTCGTGGTGCAGCTCGGCAACGGCACCCCGCAGGACGCACGGGACGGTGCGGCATGGGCGGAATCGCGCGGCGCCCACTATCTCGACGGCACGATTCTCGCGTGGCCCAGCCAGATCGGAGGCGAACATACGGTGATCCTCGCCTCCGGCTCGGACGATGCGTTCGCGCGCGCACGTGATGCCCTGCAAGCGCTGGCCGGCGCATCCGCGCACACCGGTACGCGGGTCGACGAGGCGGCGGCGCTCGGTGCGGCCACCCTGGCCTATCTCGCCGGCCACTGGATCGGCATGGCTCACGCCTCTCTGCTATGCCAATCCGAAGGACTCGACGTGCAGGCCTTTGCGGGCATGCTCGCCGACTTCTCCCCGGTACTCGGGAACGATCTCCGGCATATGGGCGACGTGATCGGAGAGGGGCGTTACGCGAACCCGGAAAGCACACTGCAGACTGCCGGCGCCGACATCGCCAACCTCGTGCGCCAGGCCCGCGAGGCGGGCATCGGCGAAGAATTCCCCTCCTACGCGGCAGGGCTGTTCCAGCGCGCGATCGAGGCCGGTTACGGGCCCGAGGAACACGTCGCGGTGATCAAGGTATTGCGGAACGCGGCGTGAAGTCGCCACGGCCCCCGCGACGGCCAGGACGCGATCGACGGGGGCGTCGGGCAGCGCCTCGGCCGCGGGGCCGTCGCCCCCTCTTCGGCCATGCCGCCGGTCGGCCCGCTAACCGAGGAGGAACATCAGCTCCAGTCCGACCCAGCCGGCGAAGGCGGCCAGCAGCACCGTGCCCTCGCCGCGGCTGACCCGCAGGTCGCCGCGCAGCATCGGCAGCAGCATCAACGCGATCAGCAACGCCGCCGGCAACTCGAAGCGGACGAACGAGGCGGCGATCGGCAACGGCTGCCACAGCGCCATGCCGCCGACCACGACGAACAGGTTGAACAGGCTGGAGCCGATCACGTGGCCGGCGACCATGTCGCCCTGGCCACGCCGCGCGGCGGTCACCGCGGCCGCCATCTCCGGCAGCGCGGTCGCGATCGCGACCGGCAGCAGGCCGGTCAGCAGCGGGGCCATGCCCATCGCCGTGCCCAGTACCGGCGCGTGCCGCACGATCAGGTCCGCGCCGTAGTAGAGCAGCACGGCGGCGATGGCGAAGCGCAGTACGTTGAGGCCGAGCGCGGTCCGGGTCTGCGCGTATGCGGCGATCGCGTCCTGCACCTCGGGCGCCTCGCGCCGGGTACGCGCGAACGCGAAGGCCAGCACCGCGGCGAAGGCCAGCAGCAGGCCCAGACCGTCGAAACGACCCAGGCCGCCATCCAGCGACAGCAGCATCGTCGCGAGGGTGCCCGCCAGCAACAGCAACAGCAACGGCGACAGCGCGCGCCAGCGCACCAGCAACGGCGCCGCAACCGCCGCCGCGCCAAGGGTCAGGCCGAAGTTGACGATGTTGCTGCCGACCGCGTTGCCCAGCGCCAGCGCCTGCTGGCCGTCGAGCATGGCCTTGAGGTTGACCGCCAGTTCCGGCAACGAGGTGCCGAAGGCCACCAGCACCAGGCCGGCCACGAATGGCGATGCGCCGATCCGCCGGGCCAGGCCGGAGGCGCCCTTGACGATCGAATCCCCGCCCAGCGCCAGCAGGACGAGGCCGAGCACGAACCACAGCACGGTTGCGAACATCCGGGGTTCCCCTATGCAGACAGTCGTTGCGGACACGTTGTCCGGTCATGGCTCCGCGTCCGCTGCATTCTAGGGCCTGGCGCCGCCGCGCAGCAGGAACCCGGCAGCGACACCGGCGCGCGTGCTCCGCGCTCGACGCGAGGTGTAACCCGACCCGCTCAGGAGCAGCCTTCCACGTAGTCGACCTGCGGCGGCCGGCCGGCGCGCCACGCGTTTACCCGCCCGTCCGCATCGACGACGAATACCAGCACGCCGTCTGCGGAGGCGCCGGCACCCAGCCCGGTCACCCTCAGGTACTGGCCGCCCTCGACGTATTTGTGCGGCATCGTCTCGTAGCGACCGACGTAGAGCGCACGGATCGCGTCGCCGCGCGCACCCACCCGTCCGCCGCCGGGCGCCTCGATTTCCGGATCGGTCACGTCATAGCGTACGAACCGGCCTTCTTCCAGCATGAAGGCCGGCCGGGTGGCAGGGTCCGCATCCGCGGGCCACAGGTAATGACAGGTGCCGCCCTCGGACGGCTCGCCGGCGGCAACCAGTGCGGAGTCGCCGTTCCATGCGGCGCGCATCTCTTCCGCGCTCATGCCGAAGCGCAGCGGCCCGTATCCGTCGATCCGCGCCGGTCCGGGATCGCGCGACGGCGGGGGCGGCAGCAGTGCCGGTGCCGTCGCCGGAGGCACGTCCTCGGCCGGCTGGTCGTCGAACACCGCCCTGTCGACCGTATCGTCAGCCAGGCTTCCGTCGTCCATGCCCGCCGCATCACGTCCGCCGTCGTCCGGAGCTGCCGCGTCGGTCGCGAGCGCTGGTGTCGCGGCCTCCCCGGCGGTGTCGGCACCGCCGGCATCGCCCTGCGGCTGACAGCCGGCGAGCAGGCCCGCGATCGACAGACCCACGATCAACGCCGCCGCGTGCAGCCGCCATCGGGTGGACAGCCGGGAGGGCGACATAGCGGGCCATCGACCCATGGGCGGCGACTGGAACGGGTGCGGCCCGGCGGCTGCGGGTATTTTCATCGGCGATCTCATGGCAGGGGGTGGACAGGCCGACACAGACTAGCGGCCCGCCGTGTGCAGCCGGTGCGAACGCCGTGTCGATGCCGCCAATTCTAGAGTGCGGCATGCATCACGGATCAAGACGCTGCATGCGAGGATCGGCACAGAAGGAACGCGACTGTAATCGCGTTTTAACCTCGCGCCGCTAGCGTGGTGCCCGCACTCCGCGGATGCCTGCGATGCTGCCGACCAAGACCCCCAAAGCCCACGCCGCCCTGACGGAGCACTCGGCGAAGCTGAGTGTCATCGAGCGGCGGGCGTTGATCATCAGCAATGGCCGGCGCAGCCTCGACGAGATCGCCGGCATGCTCGGCGCCGGCGCGCTGGCCGCCATCGACCGGCTGCTGCGCGACGGCTACCTGGTCGCGGACGGGACCGGGCGCTCCACATCCGGCGCGACGGCGTCGGTGCTGGAGGGCGCGCGGCATGCGGTCAGGAGCGTCCTCGCATCCCAGGCGCCCTCCCGAAGCGATGCTCCGACGGATGCGCCCACCCGCCCGGCGGTCATCCCGCCCGCCATGCAGGCCGCCGCCCTCAGCCCGTCGGTCCAGGCCGCCACGCAGCCGGCATCGGCGGCCGCGCTGCGTACCGTGGCCCGTCGCTCGCTGGCGGCGTCGAAGATGTACGTGATCGGCCTGCTGCAACTGCTGCGCAACGCCGACGCGGTGGCACTGGCCGCCAGTCTGCAGGCGACCCGCGACCCCGACGAAATCGTCGAAGGCATGCTCGACGCGCTGCGGCACATCCGCGCCACCTGCAATCCGTCCTACACCCAGCGGGTCGGCGACCGTCTCGCCGAGATCCTGCCGGAGAAGTACCTGCCGGAGGTGCGCGCCGAACGCGCTGGACGGCCGCAGGCGACCACCTGAGCCCGCGGCAGGCCTGCGACGCCGATGCAGGCGCTCAGCGGGGAGGAGCGAAGTGCTTCTTCAATCCGGCCCAGCAGGCCAGGTAATCGCGCTGCCGATGGGCCGCCTCGATCGCCTGCCGCGTCGGCCGCAGCACGGCGCGCGACTCGAACATGAAAGCCATCGTGTCGACGATCACGTCCGGCCTGGACAGGTCCGCGGTGGAGGCCTTCTCGAAGGTCGCCGCGTCCGGACCGTGCCCGCTCATCGAGTTGTGCAGGGATGCACCGCCGGGAACGAAACCTTCGGCCTTGGCGTCGTAGGCACCGTGCACCAGACCCATGAATTCGCTGGCGATGTTGCGGTGAAACCACGGCGGCCGGAACGTGTCCTGCGCGACCAGCCAGCGCGGCGGGAAGATCACGAAGTCGAGGTTGCTGGTGCCCGGTGTGTCGCTGGGCGAATGCAGCACAAGGAAGATGCTCGGGTCCGGATGGTCGTAGCTGATCGAGCCGATCGTGTTGAAGTGGCGCAGGTCGTACTTGTACGGCGCGTAGTTGCCGTGCCACCCGACCACGTCCAGCGGCGAGTGCCCGATCGGCGCGCGCCACAGGTGGCCCTGGAACTTCGCCAGCAGCTCGAAGTCGCCCTCGCGGTCCTCGTAGGCGGCGTTCGGCGTCAGGAAGTCGCGCGGGTTGGCGAGGCCATTGCTGCCGATCGGGCCTAGATCCGGCAGTTTCAGCATCGCGCCGAAGTTCTCGCAGACGTAGCCGCGCGCCTCGCCATCGGGCAGGGCGACCGCGAAACGGATGCCACGCGGGATCACCGCGATTTCCTGCGGCTCGATCTCGATCACGCCCAGCTCGGTGGCGACGCGCAGGCGGCCGGACTGCGGCACGATCAGCAGTTCGCCGTCGGCGTCGTAGAACCAGCGCCCGTCCATGTCGCGATTGGCTGCGTACAGATGGATGCCGATGCCGTGCTGCGACGCCGGCGAGCCGTTGCCGGCCATCGTGAACAGGCCGTCGACGAAGTCGGTTGGCGACTCCGGCATCGGCAACGGATTCCAGCGCATCTGGTCCGGACTGACCGGACCGTCGCCGAATTCGTTGTGGAACCTGCCGAGGGAAGCCCGCGGCTGCGCGGCATGACCGGCCAGATACGGCTCGAACGCGCCGTGCATCGCCGCCGGGCGGATCCGGTACAGCCAGCTGCGGCGGTTTTCCGCACGCGGCGCGGTGAACGCGGTACCCGACAGCTGCTCCGCGTACAGCCCATGCGCGACCCGCTGCGGGGAATTGCGACCGACCGGCAGAGTGCCCGCGATCGCCTCGGTCGCGAACTCGTTGCCGAAACCGGATTGGTAGCCGTTGCTTGCAATGGTCATGGCTTATCGCTCTTGAGCCCCTCGCCCTCCGGGAGAGGGGGTGGGGTGAGGGTTCGTCGGCCGGCGAAGTTGAAGATCGCCTCAATTACCGCTTCCGTCTGATTCAAGACATCGTTGTTCCAGCATCGCATCACCGCCAGTCCCTGCGTTTCCAGATGGCGGGTGCGCACCGCACCCACCTCCGGATTGTGCTGCGAACCATCCAACCCGGCCACGAGCTTCAGCGCATCACAGTGGAAGTCGACGAAGCATGGTGGGACCGGATGCTGGCGTCGGAACTTCAATCCGTCGAGTTGCCCGGCACGCGGATGACGCCGAAGCTCTTGTTCGGCATCGGTCATCGTGGCGCGCAGTTTGCGTGCGGTATCCCGGCTCCGGGTGGGCAGTGACGGCTTGCGCATTCCCGTGCTCCGTACCCTCTCCCCAACCCCTCTCCCGGCAGGAGAGGGGCTTTCGGCTTCAGAGCACGCCGCGCTTCATCTGGTCGCGCTCGATCGATTCGAACAGGGCCTGGAAGTTGCCCTCGCCGAATCCCTCGTTGCCCTTGCGCTGAATGATCTCGAAGAAGATCGGGCCGATCGCGTTCTGGGTGAAGATCTGCAGCAGCTTGCGCTGCTTGGTCTCCGGGTCGGCGTCGATCAGGATCCTGTTCTTCTGCAGCCGCGGCACGTCCTCGCCATGGTCCGGGATGCGCTGGTCGATCACCTCGAAGTAGGTGTCCGGGGTATCCAGGAACTCGACGCCGGCCTCGCGCATCTTCTCCACCGTCGAGTAGATGTCGTCGGTGAAGCAGGCGATGTGCTGGATGCCCTCGCCGTTGTAGGCGTCGAGGTACTCGTTGATCTGGCTCTTCGGATCGCTGGACTCGTTGAGCGGGATCCGCACGATGCCGTCCGGCGCGGTCATCGCCTTCGACACCAGGCCGGTCTTGGCGCCCTTGATGTCGAAGTAGCGGATCTCGCGGAAGTTGAACAGCTTCTCGTAGTAATCCGACCACTTCGCCATGTTTCCGAAGTACAGGTTGTGGGTCAGGTGATCGATGAAGGTCAGTCCGAAACCGGCCGGGTTGGCGTCGGCGCCTTCGACCGCGACGTAGTCGTTGCCATAGACGCTTCCCTTGTCGCCATAGCGGTCGACCAGATACAGCATGCAGTCGCCGATGCCCTTGACCACCGGCGCGTCGACCGCCTTGCTGTCGGCCTTCCCGGTCACCGCCTCGCCGCCGTTGTTGACGACGGTGTCGAATACCTTGCCCGCCGGCTCCCGGAACCGGATCGCGAAGCCGCAGGCGCACGGACCATGCTCGGCGGCGAAGTCGGCGGCGAAGCTGTCCGGATCCTCGTTGACGAGGAAGTTGACACCGCCCTGCCGATACACCGTAATCGGGCGATGCTTGTGGCGCAGCACGGCTGTGAAGCCCAGCTTGCGGAAATAGTCGTGCAGGGCCTCGCCCTGCCCGGCCGGCGCGGCGAATTCGACGAACTCGAAGCCGTCGATGCCGAGCGGGTTCTCGAACGTGGTGACCTGCATGCCAAGGTTGGGCTGGGCGCTCATGGGGGACTCCTGGTGTCTGCTGGGCTGGGTCTGCCCGGATCGGGCGGAACCGCCGGAGTGGCGCTGCCGGCGGGCGATCCGCATTCCCGCTTTATAGTTTCAAATGAAACCATACGCAAGGCCATCGTACGAGATGAACACCTCCAAGCCGACCGGCAACCCGTCCCGGAACAGCGCGCCACAGGGACCGGCCCACGCCCAGCTCGATCTCGAGCACTTCCTGCCCTACCGGCTTTCGGTGCTGTCCAACCGGGTCAGCTCGGCGATCGCCGGCGTCTACTCCGAGCGCTTCGCACTGAGCATCACCGAATGGCGGGTGATGGCCGTGCTTGGACGCTATCCGGACCTGTCGGCCAACGAGGTCGCCCAGCGCACGGCGATGGACAAGGTCGCGGTCAGCCGCGCGGTCGCGCGCCTGGTCGAAGCGGGGCGGCTGGTCCGCGAGATGCACGACGACGACCGTCGCCGCTCGGTGCTGAGCCTGAGCGAGGACGGCTACCGGATCTACGACGAGGTCGCACCGCTTGCGCTGGATTTCGAGCGGCGCCTGCTGGGCGGAATCAGCGAGGCAGAGCGCCAGGTGCTGTTCAACCTGCTCGACCGGCTCGATGAGCTCGAGCTGCAGGCCGAGGCGGCGGCCGCGGGCGGCTGAGGGCGCCGCGCCGGCTTGCGCGGACGCGGTCCGCCCCCAGATCGGAGGCGGTCGCCATCGCGCAGGAGCACTCATGTCCGATTCGCCCGTCCATACCGCCGACCTGGCCGGAATCAACCGCAAGATCGTCGCCGACGGCGAGACCTTGCCCGCGGTGAAGCTCAGGGACGGCAGCACGGTGCAGACCGGCACCGTCGCCACGATGCTGCACAACATCGCCCTCTACAACGCCGGCGAGCGCGGCGAGGTCGAACGGCAGCTCGAGCTGGCGGTGCCGACGCTGGTCAAGGTCGGCCTGTTCGAGCTGTTCCCGCCGCGGGAATGGCTGGCCGGCGACAACCCGGGCCGCCGTTTCGTCGGACTCAGGGCACAGGCCTTGCTCGCCGGCGACTGAGCGACACGCCCCCTGCAACGGAAGACGGCGGCCCGGAGGCCGCCGTCGTGGGTTCAGGCGAAAGCCCGGGCGTCACTTCACGCCGTGCATCAGCCTGTTGACCAGCGGCGCGATCAGGAACAACACCACGCCGGCACCGACCAGCAGCCAGAAGCTGAAGGTGAAGCCGTCGAGCGCGGAATTGATCGTCATGCCCTCGGCACCGGAGATCTCGCCGGCCAGCAGGCCCGACAGGTTGTTGCCGATCGCGACGCTGAGGAACCAGCCGCCCATCGCGAAGCCGACCAGGCGCAGCGGCGCCAGCTTGGTGACCATCGACAGGCCGATCGGCGACAGGCACAGCTCGCCGAGGGTCTGCAGCACGTAGCACAGCACCAGCGGCCAGAACGGGATCGTGTTGGCCTGCTCGTCGACCAGGCTGGTCAGCGCGTACATCAGCACGGCGAAGCCCAGCGCATTGCCGATCAGGCCAAGGCCGAACTTGCGCGGGATCGACGGCTCGAAGCCTTTCTTGCTGGTGAACGCCCAGACCGCGGTGATGATCGGGGCGAAGATCACGATCGCCACCGGATTCACCGACTGGAACCAGCCGGTCGGGAACACGAAGCCGCCCGCGCCGAACAGGTCGCGGTCGACGATGTTCTGGGCGAGGAAGTTGAACGAACTGCCGGCCTGCTCGAAGAACATCCAGAACAGCACGTTGAACAGGAACAGGATCAGCATCGCGAACCCGCGGTCGCGCTGCACGGCGCCCTCGCGGATCGCCTCGACGATGAGCATGCCGACCACGATCACGAACAGGATGCCGAGCAGCCAGGCCAGGCCGACCGCGCCGACCTTGGCCATCAGCAGGTAGACCAGCGGGATCGCGGCGATCGCGGCGATCGCGACGTAGACCACGCGCATGACGCTGCCGCCGCCTTCCGGCGGCTGGCCGATGCCCTTGAGCTGGCGACGGCCGAACCAGAACCAGAACAGGCTGATCAGCATGCCGACGCCGGCGGCGCCGAATACCGCCTTGTAGTTCTGCAGTTGCGGGGTGCCGAACACCTGCTCGGCCAGCCAGCCGGTCAGGATCGGCGCGATCAGTGCGCCGGCATTGATGCCCATGTAGAACAGGGTGAAGCCGCGGTCGCGGCGCGGGTCGCCCTGCGGGTAGAGCTGGCCGACCATCGACGAGATGTTCGGCTTGAACAGGCCGTTGCCGACGATGATGGTGGCCAGGCCGAGCAGGAATATCTGCTGGTTGGGCAACATGATCATGAACAGGCCGGCCGACATGATCACCGCGCCGAGCAGGATCGAGCGCTGGTAGCCGATCACGCGGTCGGCGACGTAGCCGCCGAAGATCGCGGTCGCATAGACCAGGGCCAGGTAGGCGCCATAGGTACGACCGGCATAGGCCTCGCCGCTGGCATCGCCGTCGAAGAACTGCGCGACGATGTACAGCGTCAGCGCCCAGCGCATGCCGTAGAACGCGAAGCGCTCCCAGAACTCCGACATGAACAGCATCCACAACGGTTTCGGATGGCCCATGACCTGCTTGAATTCCGGAATGGCGGCTCCCTGCCCCGGCGTTTGCGATGCGGCTCCGCTCATGCGGTTTCCCCCGTCTTGAAAGTCTTTCTTGGAATATGAATGGGAATAGGAGTGGCGTCCGCGCGAGACGCACGGGACGGGCGAGGATTACCGACCGCACGGCTCCGCGTCAAACCATGGGCGTATTGTTGCGACGCAGCAGAAATCGGCGGAGTGGCCGCTCGGGAACGCCTGAACAGGGCGCGGCGGCACCCGGAATGCCGTCGCGATTGGCGCACGGACCGGCACTAAGGCGTCCGCGCCAAGGTGTTCAGTCCGCAGCCGGAGCGTCGTAGCCGCCCGCCGGACCGATCGAGGTGCGCACGTCGAAAAGCTCGGGGAAGAAGGTCAGTTCCAGCGCCTGCCTGAGGAAACCTACGCCGCTGGAGCCGCCGGTACCGCGCTTGAAACCGATGATCCGCATCACCGTGCGCATGTGCCGGAAGCGCCACAGCTGGAATTGGCTCTCGAGATCGACGAGGTCCTCGCACAGCGCATATTCGCGCCAATAGCGGTCGGTGTCCTCGTAGATGCGCTCGAACACCCGCACCAGCGCCGGATCGTGCACATGGGTATGGTGCCAGTCGCGCTGCAGGTGTGCCGCCGGCACCGCGTGGCCGAAGCGGGCCAGATAGACCAGGAACTCGTCGTACAGGCTCGGGGCGCGCAGCACCCGTTCCAGCCCCGCCTGCGCCTGGGGGTCGTAGGCGAATACCTTCAGCATCGCCTCGTTCTTGTTGCCGAGCAGGAATTCGATCGTGCGGTACTGCAGCGACTGGAATCCAGACGACGGCCCGAGCGTCTCGCGGAAGCCCATATATTCGGACGGGGTCAACGTCTCCAGCACCGACCATTGTTCGGTCAGCTGGCGCAGCACCTGCTTGCAGCGGGCAAGAATCTTGCGGCACCGCCAGACCTCGTCGCGCTGCAGATGGCCGATCGCCGCGCCGAGCTCGTGGATCATCAGCTTCATCCACAGCTCGGAGGTCTGGTGCTGGATGATGAACAGCAGCTCGTCGTGGTGCGGCGGCGTGGTCAGCGGCTCCTGCGCCGACAGCAGCCGGTCCAGGCGCAGGTAGCCGCCGTAGCTCATCCGTCCGGACAGGTCGGTGTGGATGCCGGACTCCAGCTCGCGTTCGTTCTTGTCGACGGTCATGACGATTTCCTGCGCGGGGGCGCAAGGGTAGCGCATTGGCGTCCCGCCCTTCCCTCCGGACCGGGGACGGCGGGCGCCGACGCCGGTCCAGGACTCCGGATTCATCGTTTTGAAACGGGCACCGCGCACGCTAACGTGTTCCGGCCGTCCGGAACCATGGTCGGTTCCAGCAGGGGGACGGGCGCCCACTACTTCATGGGGAAGGAATCATGCATATCTCACCCGGCCGTCGAAGCGGCCGTCTTCTCGTTGCTGTCCTGGGAGTCGTGTCGCTGGCGGCGTTCGCCGGCCACGCCGACGCCCAGGTCGTCGTCAGCCAGGTCTACGGCGGCGGCGGCAACTCCGGCGCCACCTGGCGCAACGACTTCATCGAACTCCGCAACAACGGCGCCAGTGCGGTCGACCTGACCGGCTGGAGCGTCCAGTACGCCTCGTCCAGCGGCAGCTCCTGGCAGCGCACCGAGCTGTCGGGCAGCATTGCACCGGGCGGCTACTACCTGGTCCAGCAGGCGCAGGGCTCCGGCGGCACCGCCGACCTGCCGGCGCCGGACGCGATCGGCACGATCAGCATGTCGTCCAGCAACGGCAAGGTCGCCCTCGTCAACGGCGGCGGTGCGCTCAGCGGCACCTGTCCGCTCACGGAAACCGTGGTGGTCGACTTCGTCGGCTTCGGCAGCGCCAACTGCTTCGAGGGCGCCTCCGCGACCCCGTCGCTGAACAACACCTCGGCGGCACTGCGCAACGGCGACGGCAGCGTCGATACCGACGACAATGGCGCCGACTTCACCCGCGGCGAACCGAACCCGCGCAACAGCGGTGCCGAGCCTCCGGATCCGCCGGATCCGCCGGTCGCGCTGAGCATCTCCCAGATCCAGGGCGACGGTCTGGTCTCGCCGCACGTCGACAAAGCCGTGATCACCGAAGGCGTGGTGACCGCGCTGAAGTTCAACAACGGCTTCTTCCTGCAGAGCGCGAACGACGACGGCAACCCCGCCACCTCGGACGGCATCTTCGTGTTCACCGGCAGCGCCCCGACGGTTGCGGTCGGCGACAACGTGCGGGTCACCGCGACGGTCACCGAGTTCACCCCGTCATCGAACCCGAACCAGCTGGGCATCACCGAACTGGTCACTCCGACGATCGAAGTGCTGTCGACCGGCGCGGCCCTGCCGGTACCGGTCGAACTGACCGCCGCCGAACTTGGTCCCGATGCGCTCCCCGGCACCCTGGAGAGGCTCGAGGGCATGCGCGTGAGCGTGGCCGAAGCGGTGGTGATCGCAGCGTCGGGCGGACGCCTCGACGAGAACGACGCGCGAGCGTCGACCGACGGCGTGTTCCACGTGACCCTGCCGGGCGTCGCCCGTCCGTTCCGCGAAGCGGGCATCGGCGTGCTCGACACGATCCAGATCCCGGCCGACAAGGACCCGCCGCGCTTCGATACCAACCCCGAGCGGTTGATGGTGCGCAGTTGGGGCCAGGTCGGCGCCACGCCGCTGTCGGTCGACGCCGACGCGCAGGTCGCCGGACTGCTGGGCGTGCTCGACTACTACTCCGGCACCTGGGCGCTGCTGCCCGACGCCGCCACCCCGCCGACCGTCAGCGGCGGCCGCCTGCCCGAAGCGGTCAACGACCCCGACTACGACGAGGTCACGATCGCCAGCTTCAACCTGCTGCGGCTGTTCGACGAGATCGCCGACGGCAACGGTGCGGTGACCCTGACGCCGGAAGCGCTCGACAGGCGCCTGGCCAAGGCCGCTTCGGCGATCTGCGACTACCTGAAGGCGCCGGACGTCCTCGGCGTGGTCGAGGTCGAGAACGCCCGCGTGCTGCAGCTGCTGTCGGACCGCATAGACGCCGGCTGCCCCGCGGCGCCCGGCTACGTGCCGTACCTGGAGCCGGGCAACGACGTCGGCGGCATCAACGTCGGCTTCCTGGTCAGCTCTCGCGCGGTCGAAGGCGGCGTCGCCCGGGTCGAAGTTCTGGACGTGACCCAGTTCGGCAAGGACACCCTGCTGAACAACCCGGACGGCAGCACCAGCCTGCTCAACGACCGTCCGCCGCTGCGCCTGCGTGCGCGCATCCACCAGGATGCCGGCACCGCCTATCCGGTCACGGTGATCGTCAACCACCTGCGTTCGCTCAACGGCATCGACGACAGTTCGCCGGGCAGCAGCGGCTGGGCGACCACCAGCGAGCGGGTCCGTGCCAAGCGCGGTGCGCAGGCGGCCTACCTGGCCGGACTGGTCGAGCAGTTCCAGCAGGCCGATCCGGACGAACGGATCGTGCTGGTCGGCGACTTCAACGCGTTCGAGGTCAACGACGGCTACGTCGACGTGATGGGCATCGTCCGCGGCGAAGCCGCTCCGGCCGACCAGGTGCTGACCTGGGTCGACAGCCCGCTGACCACGCCGCTGGTCGACGGCTCGCAACTGATCCCGGATCCGGCCGAGCGCTACTCGTACGTGTTCGCCGGCAGCGCGCAGACGCTCGACCACGTGCTGGTCAACGAGACGCTGGCGATGGACGCGGCGATGCTGGAGGTCGACCACGCCCGCATCAACGCCGACTTCGGCGTCGACAACTTCGACGATGCGTCGATCGCGATCCGCTCGTCCGACCACGATCCGGTGCGCCTGAGCATCGCGGTGCCGGCGTTCCGCCGCGCCGACCTGTCGGTCAGCGCCTCGTCGGGCAGTGCCGGCGCCGAGGTCGGCGACACCGTCCGCTTCGACGCCAGCGTCGCCAATGCCGGCCCGGGCGAGGCGACGGTGGTGGCGGTCGCGTTCGTGTTCGATGCCCTGCTGTCGCCGTCACTGGCCGGCATCCCCGCGGACTGGGGCTGCACCGTGCCGAGGCAGGACACCGACGCCAACACCACCACCATCACCTGCCATGCCAACTCGCTCGATGCCGGCGCCACCACGACGTTCGCGATCGACGCGATCGTCCCCGCCTCCAGCGCGGGCGACGCGTTGCGGCTCGGCGTCGCCGCACAGTCGCAGGTCAACGATCCGGCCAACGCCGACAACCAGGCCAGCGTGACCGTTCCGGTCGCCGCGCTGGGTTCGGCGGACCTGTCGGTGCGACTGATCGGCAGCGCCCATCCGCTCCGCCGCAACACCATCGCGACCTTCCTCGCGCCGGTGCGCAACGCCGGACCGGACGCGGCGGCCAACGTGCGGCTGGTGGTCGAGGGCAACGTCGAGGCCAACCGCGCCGCGATCGCCGCCCCGCGCGGCTGGTCGTGCAGTCGTGCGACCGGTACCGCCGCCGGCTTCCGCGCCGAGTGCACGCGCGAAGGTGAGATGACGCGCGGTACGCAGTGGCTGGCGTTCGCCGTCGTCGTCCCGGGCCGCCCGGCCGGCGGCGAGACGCTGTCGTTCAGTGCCGAGGTCGACTCGGACACGCCGGATCCGCGCAGCGGCAACAACCGCGACACGCTGGATGCGCGCATCGGCCGCGGGCACGCGCGCGGTCGCTGAACCCGGCTTCACGCAGTCCCGAACGAGGGCGCGGCCATCACGGCCGCGCCCTTTTTCATGCCCGCTTCCGGCCCATCGGATATTCGCACGGCCTTTGCAGGAGCGGCGCGAGCCGCGACTGATTCTGTCGGGAAGGCCCATCGCGGCGTGGGCCGCTCCTGGCGCCCTGACCCGGGGAACGATTCGCGTCGCGGGCGCGAATCGAAGGGCGCGAACGGGCGCGTAAAAGCGCAACGGTGACCCCCGTGTTTGCGCAACAGCATGCGGGTTGCGGACGCAGATCCGGGATCGCGGCCCGCTCCGCTCCTGCGGGCGATGTTCCGGCCGCTCCGCACGCCATAGCGCTTTTCCTGCAGGCATGCATGTCGCAGCGCGCAACGGTCCCTTAAGGCCGCTTGGTTATCATCGGGGTCACGTTTTACGGGAACCAGGCGCGATGACCATCGCCGCGAAGTTCGAAATCGAGTACCTGCAATACCTCGACCCGCAGGGCAAGCCGATCGGCAAGCTGCCGCCGGCGTTCAAGGATCCGCAAGCGCTGCTGCCGCTGTTCAAGCAGATGCTGTTCGTGCGCACCTTCGACGACAAGGCGATCCGCCTGCAGCGCACCGGCAAGCTCGGCACCTACGCCGCCTGCCTCGGCCACGAGGCGACCCATGTCGGCATCGGCGCATCGATGCAGGAGGCCGACGTGTTCGCGCCCAGCTACCGCGAGTACGGCGCGCAGTTCATGCGCGGCGTGCAGGCGCGCGAGATCCTGTTGTACTGGGGCGGCGACGAGCGCGGCAACGACTTCGCCGGCCCGCGCCACGACTACGCATGGAGCGTGCCGATCTCGACCCAGTGCCTGCACGCGGCCGGCGCCGCGCTGGCGTTCAAGCTGCGCGGCCAGAAGCAGCTCGCCGTCGCCTGCTGCGGCGACGGTGGTTCGTCGAAGACCGACTTCTATGCCGCACTGAACTCCGCCGGCGCCTATCAGCTGCCGCTGATCCTGTGCGTCATCAACAACGGCTGGGCGATCTCGGTGCCGCGCTCGGCGCAGACGGGCGCCCAGACCCTGGCGCAGAAGGGTCTGGCCGGCGGCCTGCATTGTCTGCAGGTCGACGGCAACGACCTGATTGCGGTGCTCGAGGGCATGCGCCGTTGCGCCGAGCGCGCCCGCAACGGCGAGGGCGGCAGCGTGATCGAATTCATGACCTACCGCCTGCACGACCACACCACCGCCGACGACGCCCGCCGCTACCGCGACGACGCCGAGGTCAAGGACGCCTGGACCCGCGATCCGATGGTCCGCCTGCGCAACTACCTGACTGCGCAGAAGCTGTGGGGCGAGGACGAGGAGAAGACCTGGGCCGAGGAGTGCGCACGCAAGGTCGACGTCGAGATCAATGCCTATCTCGAGACGCCGGTGCAGCCGGTCGAGGCGATGTTCGATTACCTCTACGCCGACCCGCCGGCGGATCTGCTGGAGCAGCGCGAAGCCGCGATCCGTCGCGAGGGCCGCGCATGAACAAGGCCGAGACCATGACCGCGACCCGCTCCAATGCACCCGCCGATGCGCCCGCCACCACGGCGATCACCCTGATCGAGGCGATCACCCAGGCGCTCGCGTACGAGATGCGCAACGACGACACCGTGCTGGTGCTCGGCGAGGACGTCGGCGTCAACGGCGGCGTGTTCCGCGCGACCGCCGGCCTGCAACAGCGATTCGGCCCAGAGCGCGTGCTCGACACTCCCCTCGACGAGACCACGATCGCCGGCCTCACCGTCGGCCTCGCCAGCCAGGGGATGAAGCCGGTCGCCGAGTCGCAGTTCGACGGCTTCATGTACCCGATGGTCGACCACATCGTCTGCCACGCCGCGCGCTTCCGCTACCGCACACGCGGCCGGCTGACCTGTCCGATGGTGCTGCGCGTGCCGTGGGGCGGTGGCATCCGCGCACCCGAGCACCACAGCGAAGCCAACGAGGCGATCTTCACCAACGTGCCCGGTCTGCGGGTGGTGATGCCGTCCTCGCCGGCGCGCGCTTATGGCCTGTTGCTGGCCGCGATCCGCGACCCGGACCCGGTGATCTTCTTCGAGCCCAAGCGCATCTATCGCCAGTACAAGGAGATCGTGCCCGACGACGGCGAGGCGCTGCCGCTGGATGTCTGCTTCGTGCTGCGCGACGGCAGCGACGTGACCCTGGTGACCTGGGGTGCGCAGGTGAAGGAGACGCTGGAGGCGGCCGACAGGCTCGCGGCCGAGGGCATCAGCGCCGAGGTCATCGACGTGGCGACCCTGCGCCCGCTCGACTTCGCGACGATCGCCGAGTCGGTCTCGAAGACCGGACGCTGCGTGATCGTGCACGAGGCGCCGAAGACCGCCGGTTTCGGCGCCGAGATCGCCGCGCGCCTGGCCGAGGAGTCGATGTACGACCTGCTCGCTCCGGTCGAGCGCGTCACCGGCTACGACACCCACATCCCGCTGTTCCGCCTCGAGATGAAGTACCTGCCGGGGGTGGATCGCATCGTCGCCGCGGCGAAACGCACGCTGGCCGCGGGCTGACACACACGCGCCGACCTGAGACGCAAGGACCGACATGAGCGACAAGAAGACCTTCCTGCTGCCCGACCTCGGCGAGGGCCTGCCCGACGCCACCATCGTCGAATGGTTCGTCAAGCCGGGCGACACGATCCGCCTGGACGACAACCTGGTCTCGATGGAGACCGCCAAGGCCGTCGTCGAGGTGCCGTCGCCGGTCTCCGGCAAGGTGCTGAAGCTGGCCGGCGAGCCGGGCGACGTGATCGTCACCGGCAAGATGCTGGCGGAGTTCGAGATCGATCCGTCGATGCCGCAGCGCGCCGAGGGCCAGGACACCGGCCATCACCACGGCGGCGGCGATCACGGCGTGGGCCATCAGGACCCGGCGCCGGACGATCGCGTGGTCGCCTCCGACGAGGGCGGCGCCATTCCCCACGACGAGTCCATGCCCGTCGGCGCCGGGCGCACCGACAGCGGCACCGTGGTCGGCGCGATGCAGTCGTCCGACACCGTCCACAGCGAACAGGCCAGCAGCATCGGTGGCGTCAGGGCGATGCCGGCGGTGCGCGCGATGGCGCGCAAGCTCAAGGTCGACCTGGCCAGGGTCCGCGCGACCGGCGCCGACGGCGTGGTGACGATGGCCGACGTCAAGCAGGCCGCCGCCGATCCGTCCGCGCTGCTTCCCGCCCGCGGGGCCGCGGACCACGGCACCGATACCCGCGGCGCCGGCCCCGCCGCACACGGCGGGAGCGGCCCGGTACCGCAACGCTCGACGCTGTCGCAGGCAGGCAAGCCGATCCGCACCCGGCCGCCATCGGCCGCCGCCGCGCCCAGCGGCCAGCCCGAGCCGCTGAAGGGCGTGCGCCGCAACATGGCGCGGGTGATGGCCGATGCGCACAGCAAGGTCGTACCGACCACCCTCGCCGACGACGCCGACATCCACGCGTGGATGCCCGGCAACGACATCACCGTGCGCCTGATCCGCGCGATCGTCGTCGCCTGCAGGACGGTGCCCGCGCTGAACGCCTGGTTCGACGGCGACAACCTGACCCGCACCCTGCATCCGCATGTCGACATCGGCATCGCGGTCGACACCGACGACGGCCTGTTCGTGCCCGCGTTGCGCAACGCCGACGTGCTCGACGCGCGCGGCGTCCGCGAGGCGGTCAACCGCCTGCGCGCGCAGGTCGAGGACCGCAGCATTCCGGCTTCGGAGCTGACCGGCTACACGATCTCGCTGTCGAACTTCGGCATGTTCGCGGGCCGCTACGCGACGCCCGTGGTGGTGCCCCCGTGCGTCGCGATCATCGCCGCCGGCCGTGGCCGTCACCAGATGACGCCGGTGATGGGGGGCGTCGAGGCGCACAAGGTGATTCCGCTGTCGCTGACCTTCGATCACCGCGCCTGCACCGGCGGCGAAGCGGCGCGCTTCCTGCGCGCGATGATCGACGACCTCGCGCTGCCCAACTGAGCGCCGGAAGCCCCGGGAACCGCCCGCAGACGCCCGCGATCCCGCGGGCGTCTGCATTTATTACGCAAGATTTTCGAGTCGGAATAATAAATTGCAGTCTGGATCACAAAATATCCATGTCCAGCCGCTAGCTTGAGCAGGCGCCGATCCATCGCGCATCGCCACCGGGGGCAGGGACCCGGCATCCATGGACAACTTTGCAATGGAGAGGAAAAGCCAATGGCCTCAGCAATGACTCCAGCCAAGCGTTTGCAGCTCCGCCTGTCGTCACTCCTCCTGCTCGGCCTGTGTACCGCGGCCGTGCATGCGGCTCCCAATTTCCAGTTGCCGGTCTGCGGCAAGAGCAGTACCCAGTGGAGGGTCAGCAACTGGTCCGGACACAACCCGGCGCATGCAGCCGACATCAACTGGGGATCCGGAGACGCGGACCTCGGCAAGCCGGTCGCGGCAGCGGCCGCCGGCACCGTGATCAAGGCAGCGTATGACACCAACACCGGTTACGGCCGCAACATCGTCATCGATCACGGCGGCGGCTGGCGTACGCGGTACGCGCACCTGAACGCGATGTCGGTGTCGAAAGGCCAGACGGTCAGGCGCGGACAGAAGATCGGCACGGTCGGCAAGAGCAGCGCGAAATACACCTTCGCCGCGCACCTGCACTACGAACAGATCTACAACGGCGTCGTGCGCGACCCCATCATCAACGGCGTGACGGTTCCCTACGGCGGCGTCAGGTACTTCTCCGCCGGGGACTGCAACACCGGGTCCGGTGGAGCGACCGGCACGGTCAGGACCAACGGCGCCAACCTCAACGTGCGCGCCGGCCCCAGCACCAACTACTCGGTCGTCGGCAGCCTTGCCAATGGCAGCAAGGTGACGATCTACTGCCAGACCTATGGCCAGTCGATCACCGGCTACTACGGCACCAGCTCGATCTGGAACCGCATCGGCAGTGGAAGGTGGATTCCGGACGCGTACACCTATACCGGCTCGAGCGGCTTCGTCGCGCCCAGGTGTTGATTCCCTCCCCGGGGCGCCGGACCTGATCTGGCGCCGCCGCGCGCGGCCCGTCGACCTGCGCGTCGGCGGGCCCCGCTCCTACCCCGCATCGCTGTACAGGTGTGACCGCTGATGACCCGTTCCCGCGCAGGCATCGCCGCAGTCGGCGCCGTCATCGTCGCCGGCGCGGTGCTGGCATGGCTTTCGACTTCGCGATCGGACGATGCGCCGTCTCCGCAGGCCGAACTGACGGCGGAGCGATCGGACGACACGGCCCCGCCCCCCGCCGGGCGCACTGCCCCGGCCGGCTCGCGGACGGTGAGCGACGACCTCGACGGCGAGGTCAGGCGCGTGCAGGGCGACCCGGCCTATCTGCAGAGACTGCTGGCGATGTATGCGTCCGCGACCGACCTCGATACCCGGGGCGCGTTGCTGGCGGTCCTGCGCAGCGCCGCCGCCGACAACGAGGAGATCCTGCGCTTCGCGCTCGGGCTGGCCGACAGCTCGGACCCTGACAGGCGCCAGGACGGTCTGGCGTTGCTGGAAGCCTACCCGCTGGACAATGCGGAAGTCCGCAAGCTGCTCACGCGCCAGATCGAGGAGGAAACCGACCCTGCCATGCTCGGCCGGCTGGTCGGCATGCTGGAAGCGGCGGTGGTGCCAACCGAGGACGCGGCTCCGGTGGTCGAGCAGTTGGGCCGGCTGCGGGAGCATCCCGACCCGGAGGTCCGTGCCGCCAGCGTCACGCAGTCGGTCTCGTGGGACAAGGGCAGCGATCTCGAGAACATCCTTCATCGGGCCATCCTCGACGCCGCCCCGCAGGTGCGGCAGGCGGCGATAGGCGGCGTGACCGCGTCCGGCGTACGCTCGCCCCGCCTGAAGGATGCCCTGCTGGCGATCGCCGCCGACCCGGGTTCCGGCGCCGACGAGCGGTTCGCCGCGGTGCTGGCCCTGCAGGACTTCCCGCTCGATCGCGCGGAGTATGCGATCTACTCGCAGGCGGCGCGGATGATCGATGACGACGACTCCGGCAGCCACGGCGGCCACGGCCACTGACGTGCCGCGCCGCGCTGCCAGCCCGGCGGGGTTCGCACCAGGGTCCTTCCCGCTCAAGCACGCGGAAGATCCGGGCTGCCGCAGGCGGCGAGAACCAGGACAGCCCCCCGGACTCCCGGGTGCGGCGTGACTTCCGCTGATCGCGACGGTTCGCGGCACCTTCGCCGGCGAACCGCCGGTATGCTCGCCAACACCTTCCCAGCGACGGAACCCACGCCATGTCACATCGCAGCCGCCTGGCCGGCTTCATCATCGACTGCAGGACCGACGATCTGGACGCCGCCGCCGATTTCTGGAGCCGGGCGCTCGGCGTCAGCATCGCCGACCGCGATGCCGGCGACGACAGCGCCGAATACCAGCAGTTCGGCGACACCCCCGGCGACCTGCACATCGAGGTCCAGAAGGTCGCGCATGAGTCGCGCGTGCACCTGGACATCGAAGCCGACGACATCGATGCCGAGGCGGCGCGGCTGGAAGCGCTCGGCGCGAAGAAGATCGCCTTCGTCAAGCGCTGGTGGGTGATGGAAGCGCCGACCGGGCAACGCTTCTGCGTTGTGCGGATGAAGCATCCGGAGCGCGGAACACCGCCGACGCAGTGGGACGACTGACCCGGACCTTCCGCACACGGAGCCGGCCACCGGCTACCCGAGCAGCGGTGTGTCGTCGGCGACCACGCGGTTGCGGCCGCCGGCCTTGGCCCGGTACAGCGCCTGGTCGGCGCGATCGAACACCTGGTCCGCCCACAGCTCGCCGGGCTCGCCGGCCGCCACGCCGATCGACACCGTCAGAGCGAACGGCAACCCCGAATGCATCACCCGGTCGCGGATGCGCTCGCCGACCTCGACCGCACCGGCGAGGCGGGTCTCCGGCAGCACAACCAGGATCTCCTCGCCACCGTAGCGGACCGCGATGTCGCTGGACCGGACCGTCGCCGCGACCGCATCGGCGACCGCCTGCAGCGCGCGGTCGCCAAGCAGGTGCCCATGGCGATCGTTGACCTGCTTGAAGTGGTCCACGTCGATCAGCATCAGGCTGTAAGGTGCGCCGGTCAGCCGCGCGATCGCCTCCGGACGCTGTCGCAGCTGGGCCAGGCCGACGCGATTCATCAGGCCGGTCAGCTGGTCGTGATGGGCGCGGTGTTCGAGCTGCTCGTTGCGGCGCTGCAGATCGGCGCGCGCCTCTTCCAGGCGCAACGTGAAGGCTTCGCGCTCGGCCAGCAACCGGCGCTGCTCGTTCGCGTAGCGGCGCAGCTCGAGCAGGTGCTGGGTCTGCCGCGCGAGCACCTGCAGGCCATCGCGCTGCACCTCACTCAACTCGCGCGGGACCGCGTCGAGCACGCAGATGGTGCCCAGCGCGTGACCGTCGGGGCTGCGCAAGGGCATCCCGGCATAGAAGCGCAGCGGCCACCCGTCGACCTCCAGGCAGATCCGCGAGAAACGCCGGTCCGCGCGCACGTCGGGCACCTCCAGCAACCGCTCGGGAATCCGGATCGCGTGATCGCAGATCGCCTCGTCGCGCGGGGTCTGGACCACGTCGACCCCGAGTCGCGCCTTGAACCATTGGCGGTCACGATCGATCAGCGAGATCAGCGCTCCCGGCGTGCCACAGACGGTAGCCGCCAGACGCACGATGTCGTCGAACGCCTGTTCCGGTGCGGTATCGAGCACGTCGTAGGCATCCAGCGCCGCCTGCCGACCGGCTTCGCCCGCGCTTCTGGAAACGGGCGCGCTCCCGGCCGATGCATCGGCCGGGGCCTGGACGATGCTGCTGGGAGCTTCGGAACGCAGACGCACGGGAACGGGAGTGGAGCGGGCGGGGTTTTGTGATCGGTTTCGAAAGGTTAGCGTGAAGCCCACCATCAACCCGTGATGGCGCCCGCAACTGCGGAGCGCGACCCGGGCCGCTCCCTTTTCGTTCAGGCTCCGCCGCTGCGACTCCGATCACCGCCGCGCCAGCCAAACCTCCAGGCCCTGGGCGTTGAGCTCGATGTCCATTGCCAGGACCGCCTCGATCGCGGCGGCGTCCAGGCCCACCCCATGGGCGCGCAGGCGCTCGCGGTACAGGGCCTTCAGTTCGGCGACCAGGCTGGCGTGGACGTCTTCGGCGGTGGCCGCGCGCAGGGCCGCGGCGGTCATCGCATCGATCTGCTCCAGCAGCATCGCGGCCAGCCGCTCGACCCCTTCGACCCGGCCGAAGTGGGTCACGTACATCGCCTCCGGTGCGGCCTCCAGCAGTCGCCGGACCGATGTCTTCAGCGCCTCGGGCTCGAACTGCACCGGCGTCGTGGTCGGCAGCGCGAACGCCCCCGCGGCAGTGTCGAACTCCCGATAGGACAGCCCGAATGTGTCGCCGGTGAACCAGCAGCGGCTGCGCGCGTCCCACAGGCACAGATGGTGCCGGGCATGGCCGGGAGTATCGATGCAGTGCAACGGCCGTCCCGCGAGCTCGACCATGCAGCCGTCCGGCGCCTCGACCACCCGCGCCTCGGGCACCGGCAGGATCGTCCCGTAGCTGCGCGTCATCTCCTCCTCGCCGTAGACCGCGGTCGCACCGGCGATCAGCCGCGAGGGGTCGATCATGTGCGGCGCCCCGCGCGGATGCACCAGCAGTCGTGCGTTCGGCAGCTCCCGCATCAGCGCGCCGGCGCCGCCGGCGTGGTCCAGGTGCACGTGGGTCAGCACCAGCCAGTCGACATCGGCGACGTCGAGACCGTTGGCGGCCAACGCCTGCAGCATCGCCGGCACGCTGTGGTTGGTGCCGCAGTCGACGAAGGCGCCACGGCCATTCTCGACGATCAGGTAGGCGGCATCGAAACGCGGCCGCTGGAAACCGGTATCGATCGTGGTGATGCCGTGCGACGGCGTTGCGCGGGCCTGCGTCATCCCGGCCTCCTGCGGGCGGTACGAAGGGATCAGTCTAGACGCGGTCGGCAGGCGCGGACATTCAACGATCGCGCGGTCGTCGCCGACGCGATCGCCGCCGCCATGCATCCCGATCACGAGGCGCCGCGCAGCCAGCGCCGCCGCAGCAGGAATGCGGCCGCCATCGTCGCGAGATAGATGGCGTAGCCGACTGCGGTCGCCAGCACCTGCCGCCACATGGGGCCATAGCCCGGGTCGGCGACCGCATGCGCCCAATGGATGCCGGCCAGGAACGCGAGCAGCGCCGCCAGCAGCGCGGCCGCGTCGAACAGCCGCCGTGCGCGCGTGCGCGGCTGCCGCGGGAAACACCAGAACAGCGCGCCGAGGATCAGGAACCACGGCAGGAACAGGATCAGCGCGAGGTTCAGCTCGACCAGCGGACTCATCGCAGATGCGCCTTCCCGTGCCCCGCCCGCGATCAGGTTTCCTCGGCGAAGCGACCGAGCGCCTCGAGCAGTTCCTCGACCGCCACGTCCTCGCCGAGGTGACCGACCAGGTGCTCGCCCAGGTGCACACCCTTCTCGACGACGGAGTGGAGCCCGGCGCCGGTGGTCTGCTTCAGCTTCGCGACCAGTTGGCCGGCTTCGCGCGGCGAAGCGTGCCCCTCGCTCTGCAGCAGCACCCGGTCACCGCGGACCAGCTTGAAATAGAAGCGGCCGTCGGCTGCGCGGTACTGCTTGAACACCGGGGGCGCAGCCTTCTCCACCGCCTTCTCGGCGACCGTCTCCACCTTCGAGAGGTCGCGCAGCCCAACCGCCTCGCGCAACTGCTTCAGCAGCGGCGCCGCGTAGGTCTCGCGCAACCGTGCCGCACCTTCGCGCAGGATCAGTTCGATCTTCGCCGGATCGGCGATCAGCGCCTCGTACTTCTCGCGCAGTGGCGCAACCTCGACGTCGACGCGCTCGAACAGCGCCTGCTTGGCGTCGCCCCAACCGATCCCGTCGGCAAAGGCCCGGCGCATCGCCCCGGTTTCCTCCCTGCTGGCGAATGCCTGATAGAGCTGGAACAGCGCCGAACCCTCGGTCTGCTTCGGCTCGCCCGGCGCACTGGAGTCGGTGACGATCGAGAAGATCAGCTTGCGCAACTGCTCGCGCGGGACGAACAGCGGAATCGTGTTGTCGTAGCTCTTGCTCATCTTGCGGCCGTCGAGGCCCGGCAATGTCGCCACGTTCTCCTCGATCACCGCCTCGGGCAGGCTGAAATACTGCTTGCCCGCCGGATCGCCGTAGAGATGATTGAAGCGCTGGCCGAAGTCGCGCGCCATCTCGATGTGCTGGATCTGGTCGCGCCCGACCGGCACCTTGTCGGCGTTGAAGATCAGGATGTCCGCCGCCATCAGCACCGGGTACATGAACAGTCCCGCGGTGATGCCGGCATCGTCGTCCTCGCCGGCCTCGCGGTTCCTGTCGACCGCGGCCTTGTATGCATGCGCGCGGTTGAGCAGCCCCTTGCCGGCGACGCAGGTCAGCAGCCAGGTCAGTTCCTGCACCTCGGGCACGTCGCTCTGACGATAGAACCAGACCGTTTCCGGATCGAGCCCGCAGGCCAGCCAGGTCGCGGCGATTTCCAGCGTCGAACGCTGCACGCGCGCCGGCTCCTGCACCTTGATGAGCGCGTGATAGTCGGCGAGAAAGTAGAAGCTCTCCACGCCCTCTCCACGGCTGGCGGCCACGGCCGGACGGATCGCGCCGACGTAGTTGCCAAGATGCGGGGTTCCGGAGGTGGTGATGCCGGTCAGCACGCGCGTGCGCCGGGCGGTGGGACTGTCTGGCTGCATGAAGAACGGAATGTCCGCTAAACGACACCGCAGTTTACCGGAGGCCGCGATCCCCGGCCCAACCCCGACCGGGCCGCTGGGGCGTTCGCACACGGTAGATCCCCTGGAGAAGCGCCATGCACCGCCGCTTGAACCCTTCCCGCAGATCCGGCTCGCAAGCCCTGCTGGCCTCCCTGGCTTTCCTCCTGGCCAGCGCTTCCGCCAGCGCCGGCAGGCCCTACCATCCGCCGCACTCCCACCGTGTCGCGCATCCGGTGCAGATGACGCTGGTCGATCGCGACAGCGGCGACTGGCTGCCGGTGCACCGGCACCATGGCGAGCAATGGGTCGCCGGCACGCCTGGCCATCGCTACGCGGTGCGGCTGAGCAATACGAGCGACCGGCGCGTACTGGTGGTGCTGTCGGTGGACGGCGTCAACGCGGTCAGCGGCGAGACCGCGGATCCGTCCCAGGCCGGCTACGTGCTCGAGCCCTGGCAGAGCACCGAGATCGGCGGTTGGCGCAAGTCGCTGGACGACGTCGCCCGGTTCGTGTTCACCGACCCGCACCACAGCTATGCGAGCCGCACCGGCCGCCCGCGTAATGTCGGCGTGATCGGGATCGCCGTGTTCGAGGAAGCCTGGCGCGCGCGGCCGTATCCGCAGACGCCGGAAATCGCCAGATCCGAAGCTTCGCAGGCTTCCGGGCAGACCTCCGACCGGGCTGCCGAAGCGGCCGCCTCGCCGTCCGCGGCGGAAACCCGCGCCCTCGGCCACGCCGGGCGGCAACGGTTGGGGACCGGTCACGGCGCGCGCGAATGGTCACCGGCGTCACGGACGCGCTTCGTACGCGCCAGCGCCCATCCGACTCAGATCAGCGAAATCCGCTACGACACCCGCGCGCGGCTGGCCGCGCGCGGCATCGTCCCACGCTGGCATCGCCACCGCGACGACATCGCGGCGCCGCGCGCTTTCCCGGACGGCTTCGTTCCCGACCCGCCCGGCTACTGATGACCGCTGGCAGCGACGGGAGGCGGCCTCGCGGCCTGCCTCCCGTCAGTAGGATGGCCGGTGGTCCGGCCCATGCATGTCGCAGACGGCAGGACGCTGTCCTACGACGGCGCCCTTGGCTCCAGCGCAGCGGATTCAGTGCAGGGATTTCTCGAAATCGCGCACTTCCTGTTCGGCGCGCTCGCGCTCCCAGCCGTACTGTTCCTGCAGCTTGCCGGCCAGGTACTCGGAGTTGCCTTCGGCGACGTCGAACACATCGTCGGTCAGATCGCCCCATCTGGCCTGGGCACGACCCTTGAGCTGGGTCCACTTGCCGGAAATGATGTCCTTGTTCATCTGTACGCTCCTCTCTAGCTGTGGGGAAGCGGCTGGATCGGCCGCACGAAGAGCCTTGCATTCCGTTCATTCGTGCAGCGTCGGGATTGCGTTATCCGGAAGCGGATCATCATGAATCCGCGGCGAAGTTCAGCGCACGCACGGATTCATGAATACGCCTTCCCCGACCGTGCGGGCGCCCGCCGCGCATGTGCCGTTCTGCAGACGTGAAAAGGGCCGGTCCACCCGGCCCTTCTCGTCGTCGCCCGGAGCGGCAACGGTCCAATCGCCAATGGCGATCAGCACTTGCCGTCCTTGCAGTCCTCGGCCTTCTCCTCGACCTTCTCGCCGGCGGCCTGCACGTCCCTGCCGGCGCCGGCCATCGTGTTGCACGCGCTCAGGGTGCCCGCCGCGAAGGCGGCCAGCAGCATCAGAACGATCAGACGCTTCATTTCGCATTCCTCCCGTCGTGTGGTGGCGGGTCACGCGATTTCCTGAATCGACCGCGACCCGGGGCATGCGGGACATGCCGTGCGGCTATCCCACGACAAGCACCATGCAAGCGACGTGAAACCGTCCATCGGCGCTCAGCCCGGCGTCAGCTCGGACCGGCATGCCGTTCAGCTGCGCACTCAGTCGCGCATCAGGGTCGACTTGCCGAACAGGCTCTCGACCAGGTCCACCGCCAGCCTGCCGGTGCGGTTGCGCTTGTCGAGCACCGGATTGAGCTCGACGATGTCGAGCGAGGCCATGCGCCCGGTGTCGGCGAT
This sequence comes from Marilutibacter chinensis, assembly GCF_021725675.1. Classification (GTDB taxonomy): domain Bacteria; phylum Pseudomonadota; class Gammaproteobacteria; order Xanthomonadales; family Xanthomonadaceae; genus Marilutibacter; species Marilutibacter chinensis. The sequence goes on from NZ_JAKJPO010000003.1 coordinate 121,007, forward strand.
CATCTCCATCACCAGCTGCGCCTCGCGGTAGTTCGGGCCGCCCGGCACGGTGGTGCCGACGCCGGGGGCGATGCTCGGGTCGAGGAAGTCGACGTCGAAGCTCACGTGCAGGTGGGTGTCCTCGTCGACGCCTTCCAGCGCCTCCTCCATCACCCGCTTCATCCCGACCTCGTCGATGTAGCGCATGTCGTAGATGTCGAGGCCGTGCTCCTTGACCAGCCGCTTCTCGCCCTGGTCGACCGAGCGGATGCCGATCTGGCGGATCACGTCGGGCGTGATCGCCGGCCCCTCTCCGTCAAGATGGGTCAGCTCGCGCGGGCCGATCCCGCACAGGCAGGCCACCGGCATGCCGTGGACGTTGCCCGAAGGTGTGACCTGGCTGGTGTTGAAGTCGGCGTGGGCATCGAGCCAGAGCACGCGCAGCTGCTTGCCGGTCTCGCGGCAATGACGCGCGACCGCGGTGATCGACCCCAGGCCGAGGCAATGGTCGCCGCCGAGCAGGATCGGCAGCCGGCCCTCGCGCAGCTCGGCGCGGACCGCCTCCATCACCGCGCGGTTCCAGGTCGCGACCTCGGCCAGGTGCCGGTAGCCGTCGACCGGCGGCAGCCACGGATTGCGCGGACCGTCGAGATTGCCTCGATCGACGACGTCGACTCCGCGCGCGGCCAGCGCCTTGCCGAGCCCGGCGATGCGCAGCGCCTCCGGTCCCAGCCGCGCGCCCTGGTGGCCGGCGCCGATGTCGGTCGGTGCTCCGATCAGGGAAACGGGCGGGTACTGGCGACTCATTCCGGTGCGGCTCCTGTGCGATGCATGGTGTTGCGATGCATGTGGTGCCGGCTGTCAGACTCGAACTGACGACCTACCGCTTACAAGGCGGTTGCTCTACCAACTGAGCTAAGCCGGCACGGCAGGCCATTCTAACTGAAGCGCGGCGATCGCCTCAGGGCGTCGGAAGACACTCGATCTGCTCGTGGCCGGACGCGCCGGCCGCGGTCTGGGCTCGCGCCGGATCGAAATCCGGGCCGGCATCGACATCGAACCAGACCCGCGCCGGACCGCTGCCGATCGGCGCCAGCCGGGCGTTGAATCCCTTCTCCGCCAGCGCCGCGACGCGGCGCTGCGCGGCCGTTTCGCTGCCATAGCGGCCAAGCGCGATCGAATGGGCCTCGATCCCGTTGCGGACCACGAACATGTCGCTGATGCCCGCCTCCGACAGCGCGCGAGCCGCGGCCTGCACGTCGTCGGCGTCGGCAAACGGCGGCAGGTAGACCCGCCAGGCCTGGGTTTCGCCTTCCTCCTGCTGCCGCGGCACGATCCGCACGACCATCGGCGCCAGCGCGGTCCGTGCCAGCGCTGCCGCATCGGTGTCGAAGGGTCCGAAGCTGAAGCAGCGCACAGCCTCGACCGGTTCCGGCGCGGCGACATCGTTGCCGCTGGCTTCGCGATCGTCGACCGCGGGGGGCGGCTGCTCGCTGACCAGCTGCAGCCGCGCCACCCCGAGCGGCACCGGCTCCGGCGTCGGCGGCATGGGATCAGCGCGGAAGGTCCACCAGGCCGCCACGCCCAGGTTGAGGACGGCCAGGAACACGATCAGGGCTCGGATCAGCATGCCGACGATTCTAGGGCCCAGCGCGCCAATCCCTCCAGCACCAGGCCGGGCGACCACCGCGCCTCCGGCAGCGCCGCGAGCAGGCGCTCGCCACCGCCTCCATGCAGATGCAGCGGCGGCGGCTCGCCGAGCAGCCGCGCAGCCTCGGCCAGGCTGCGTCCGATCAAGGCCACGGCCGCACCATCGCAGCCCGAAGCCAGCGCATCCTCGGTGTCGGCCGCGAACTCCCGGTACTGCCCGCCCTCGACCGGCAGCTGCGCTGCGCGCGCATGCAGCGCTTCGCGCATCAGCGCCGGCGAAGGTGCGATACGTCCGCCGAGGTGATGTCCGTCGCCGGCGAGAAGGTCGATCGTCAATGCGGTGCCGATGCCACAGCTCAGCGCTGGACCGCCGCGTGCATGCAGGGCGACGAGCGCGAGAAAACGGTCGACGCCGAGTTTTTCGGGCTGCGCGTAGGCGATCGTCATGCTCCCGAAGCGCGGCTGCGTGCGTGCGCGCGAGATCAGGCTGCAACGCCGGGTCAGCGCATCGAGCACGGTCGTGGTCAGCTCCGGCGACGCGACGCTGGCCAGGTAGGCGACGTCGAACCGCCGTGGCAGCGCCGCATCCATCGCGGCGGCGGCATCCTCGATGCGGTGCGGCAGCGCGAGGACCTCGCCGACGCTGCCGTCCTCGCGCAGCGGCGCGCACTTCAGGCGGGTGTTGCCAAGATCGAACAGCCAGCGGTTCAAGCCGAGTCCTCCGTGGACGGCGCCGGGACGTCGCGACGCACGCTGACTTCGCCGGAGTGCACGCTGCAGGTCCCGCCGGACGCCAACCGCACCTGCAACGCACCGTCGCCGGCCAATCCAGTCACCCGCGCCGCGCGGACGCCGCTCTCGGCATGCAGGGTCACCTGCCGTCCCCGCAGCACGTCGAGCGCGGCATAGCGCTCCAGGAAGGGCGCCAGCCCCTCGGCATCGAACATGGCGAGTGCCGGCAGCCAGTGCGCCAGCAGCGTCGCGGCGAGCCGGTTGCGGTCGCAGGCCGTTCCGCCCGACAGCCCGGCCAGATCGCACCAGGGCTGGTCGATCGCGGCCGCGGCGTCGCTCTCCGGCATGCGCACGTTCAGGCCCAGGCCGATCACCGCGTGCGCGGGACCGGCGTGCTCGCCGCCGCCCTCGACCAGCAGGCCGCCGAGCTTGCGCAGCTCCGGCCCGCTCTCGACGACGATGTCGTTCGGCCACTTGAGCCGCGCCTGGCCCACGCCCAGCGCATGCAGCGCCTCCACCGTCGCGATGCCGGCGACCAGGCTCAGCCCGCCCAGCCTGGCCAGCCCGCCCTCGAAACGGCGCGCCAGCGACAGGTACAGGTGCGCCGCCAACGGCGAGACCCATACCCGCCCGCGGCGGCCGCGACCGCCGGTCTGGCGCTCCGCCAGCAGTACTTCGACCCGCCCCGGCTCCAGCTTGGCCGGAGCGCGACGCAGCAGCTCGCTGTTGGTCGAATCGATGCTCCATGCCACCTCCAGCGCCTGCAGTTCCAACTGCAATGCAGGCGGCAACGCGGTGCGGATCGACTCGGCGTCGAGCAGATCCAGCGACGTCGCCAGCGCATAGCCGCGGCCCGGCCGGGCCTGGATCGGCACGCCGGCGTCGCGCAGTGCGCGGACCCGCTTCCAGACCGCCGCGCGGGTCTGCCCGAAGCGGCGCGCCAGCGCATCGCCGGAGACCGGACCGTCCATCAATGCCCGCAGCAGCGCCCGCTCATCCATGAACCGGCAGCCCATTGCAGACGCCTGCCGACGGGCGGTCATCGTGTTCAGGGACGGGCATCGAGGCCGCCGGAGCAGTCGTGGCGCGGTTCATCGGCGGCATTATGCGCGAGCCGGAGTTGCTGCGACGCAACACGAATCGCCCCAACACCGTGCACGAAAACGGGCTATATTCGGAAATTGCCGGGGCCCGCCCGGCGCGCGGCAAGGACACCCCCATGCTACGGATTCGCCTCTGCCTTACGATCACCGCCCTCGCCGTCGCGATCACCGCGCCGGGGCTTGCGCGCGAGACCAAGATGAGCAGCCCGGACGGGGGTGGCTGCACGGAATCGCCGGCACCGGCGCAGGCGAAGACGACTCCCGCGCCCAAGGCCAGCCGCACCGCGAACCCCGAACGCGAGACCAAGATCAAGCCTTCGGTGCACGGCGATGCGCCGCCCAGCGGGCGGATGCCATCGCGCCGCTGGCACAGCTTCCTGCCCGGCATGGTGCGCTGATCTTCCGGATCGCACCGTGTCCCGGCCGCCGCCCGGCGGTCGACTGACTCTCCCCGATACGCACCGCATTGCGCTTGTTCGGTCTGTTCAAGCGGCTACGCCGCCCGCCTCCTCCGATCCCCGATCCCGTCTGGAACGCCACCCGCGAGGGCGTGCCGTGGCTGCAGCGGCTCGACGACGCGCGCGCAGGCGCGCTGGCGATGCTGAGCGCGCGCTTCCTGCACGAGAAGACGATCACTCCGGTCGGCGGGCTGACGCTCGGCGAGGCGGAGCGCTGCCGGATCGCCGCACTGTGCTGCCTTCCTCTGCTGGAGTTCGGCGCCGAGGGCCTGCACGGCTGGAGCCAGGTGATCGTCTATCCGGACGCGTTCCGGGTGAACCGCAGCCATGTCGATGCCGCCGGCGTGCTGCACGAATGGCAGGACGAGCTGATCGGCGAGGCCTGGGAACAGGGTCCGCTGATCCTGTCGTGGGCCGACCTGAGCGCCGACTGCGACGATCCGCGGGCCGGCTACTGCGTTGCCGCCCACGAGATGGCGCACAAACTCGACGCGCTCGATGGCGTGCTCGACGGTACACCGCCGCTGCCCCGGCCATGGCAACGCGAATGGGCGCGTGACTTCCAGGCCGCGTACGACGCCTTCGCCGATGCCGTCGATGCCGGCCACGACACCGCGATCGATGCCTACGCGGCCGAATCGCCGGAGGAGTTCTTCGCTGTCGCCACCGAGTACCACTTCAGCGACCCGCAACTGCTGCGTGCCAAGATGCCGGCGGTCGCCGATCACCTGCGGCGGCTCTACGGCGTCTCGCCGTTCGAAACGTAGCGGATACGCGCCCGACCCATGGGAGCGCGTAAGCCGCGAGGGCCTTCCAATGAAACCATCGCGGCCCAGGCCGCTCTAAGACATGAAGGCATACGGCCCGGCCCCCTGAGTCAGGCGACGATTCGTGCCATTGGCCCGAATGGAGGCATGGGAGCGCAGCGGCGGGAGCCAAGGTTTGCGCAGCAGACTTTGGGGATTCCCGGGCGCCCGGGAATCGCGGCTCACGCCGTTCCTGCGGCCCCGTCCCCGCGCTACAGTCCCGGCGGCAGCCTGACTTCGAAACGTGCGCCGCCCAGTTCCTCCGAGCGCAGCACGTCGAGGGTGCCGCGATAGCTGCGCACCACATCCTGCACCGTCGCCAGACCGATGCCGTGCCCCTGTACGCGCTCGTCGCCGCGCACGCCGCGCTGCAGCACCCGCTCGATCTTGTCCTCCGGAATGCCGGGGCCGTCGTCGTCGACCGCGAGCAACAGCCCGGGGCGGCGGTTGGCTGCGGCCTCGCCTGCCTTCACCGTCAGCAGCACCCGCGACTTCGCCCACTTGAACGCGTTCTCCAGCAGGTTGCCGAGCACCTCCTGCAGATCGCCCGGTTCGCCGTGGAAGGCGATGCCCGGATCGAGCTCGAACTCGCAAAGCACGCCCTTGGCCGCGTAGATCTTCTCCAGGCTGCGGACGATCTGGTCCGCGTAGGGCTCGATCTCGACCGGTGCGGCGAACAGCATGTGTCCCGATCGCGCAGCGCGGCCGAGCTGGTAGGAGACCAGGTCGCTCATCCGCCGGACCTGAAGATCGACCTCCTCTCGCAGCTCGTCCGCCGGCACGTGCTCGGCACTGCGTGCGCGCAGCACCGCCAGCGGCGTCTTCAGGCTGTGGGCGAGGTCGGCCATGGTGTTGCGCTGCCGCTCCAGGTTCTCGCGCTCGCTCTCGATGAAGGCGTTGATGCTCTCCGTCAACGGCTCCAGCTCGCGCGGATGACGGCCGCTCATCCGCGAAAGCAGGCCACGCTGCACGCGCTTGAGTTCGTCGACCACGCGCTTGAGCGGGCGCAGGCTCCAGCGCAGGATCAATCCCTGCAGCAGCAACAAGATCAGCCCCGCGCCGCCGAGGTAGCGCCACAGCGCCTCGCGGAACACCGCGACCTGGCGACGCAGCTGGGTCGTGTTCTCGAGGATGTAGATCGTGTACGGGATGCCCTCGCCCTCCACGCCGGTCTCGTGGATCACGCCGTAGCCGTATCGGTAGACCTCGCCGATGCTGCCATCCAGCTCGGTGACCGGCAGTTTGCGGTCGAAGCGTTCCTCGCCGGCCCTCAGCATCGCTCCCGGCGGCAGCTCCGGACCGACCGCCGATGCCGAATCCCAGTGCGAGCCGTCGAGCACCACCTCGGCGTAGAGGCCGCTGCCGGGCATGTCGAAGCGCGGGTCGACCGCGTCGTATGGCGGGATGAACTCGCCGTTGCGGGCGAATTCGCCCTTGCCGGTGTAGGCCAGCGCATAGCTCTTCAGACGCTGGTAGAGGTTGCTCTCGGCGGTATCCAGGAAGGCGCGGTCCAGTGCGTAGCCGGCCAGCGCCAGGAACGCCAGCAGGCCCAGGCTGGCCGCGAGCAACTGCCGGGCCTGCAGCGAACGGGGTTGTCCCCAGCTCACGTTCCTGCTCCACAGGAACGTGAGCTGCCCGGGCTCCGCCATGCGGATCCCGGATGACGCTGCGCACCTCCGACCCCCGCCCCTTCGGGGCGCCCCCCTACCAGGGGGGCTCCACCGCGAGCAACTCCGGATGGCCGGAAGAAGAGCATCGACGCGTCGCGAAAACCGACTGCTCCGCGGGAACGTGAGCTGCCCGGGCTCCGCCATGCGGATCCCGGATGACGCTGCGCACCTCCGACCCCCGCCCCTTCGGGGCGCCCCCCTACCAGGGGGGCTCCACCGCGAGCAGCTCCGGATGGCCGGAAGAAGAGCATCGATGCGTCGCGAAAACCGACTGCTCCACAGGAACGTGAGCTGCCCGGGCTCCGCCATGCGGATCCCGGATAGGGCTTGCGCGACTGACAGCCACTGGGTTGGAAAGACGGCCGGCTTGGCATATGGCGACAGGTTAGCGGCACGACGGCCGGACGTGCATCAGGGCGCATGTGAGGGAAAGCCGCAAGGCGGACGGAAACAAAAGGGCGCGAACGAGGCCGGTTGCCCCATCCGCGCCCCTCGACGCCCATCCATGAAAGAAGAGACTGGCGGCCGGTCACTCCCCGCTGCGCGGAATCGCGAAGCGGTAGCCGCGGCCGCGCACGGTCTCGATCGGCTTCAGTGCGCCTTCCGGATCCAGCTTCTTGCGCAGGCGGCCGATAAAGACCTCCAGCACGTTGGAATCGCGGTCGAAATCCTGCTGGTAGATGTGCTCGGTCAGGTCGGCTTTCGAGACCAGCTCGCCGGCATGCATCATCAGGTATTCGAGCACCTTGTATTCGTAGCTGGTCAGATCGACGTTCTGGCCTTCGACACTGACGGTCTGGGCGGCCAGGTCCAGCGTGACCGGCCCGCATTCCAGGGTCGGCTTGCTCCAGCCGGCGGCGCGGCGCACCAGCGCGTTGATGCGCGCCAGCAGCTCTTCGACGTGAAACGGCTTGACCAGGTAATCGTCGGCACCCTGCTTCAGGCCTTCGACCTTGTCCTGCCAGCTCGAACGCGCCGTCAGGATCAGGATCGGGAACTTCTTGCCCTCGTCGCGCAGCGCCTTGATCAGTTCCATGCCGGACATCTTCGGCAGGCCGAGGTCGATGATTCCCAGGTCGAACGGCACTTCACGGCCCATGTACAGGCCCTCCTCTCCGTCCTGGGCGGCGTCGACCGCGTAACCGTCGCGCTTGAGGCGGGCGGCAAGGGTTTCGCGCAGCGGGGCTTCGTCTTCTACAAGCAGGATTCGCATGGGAACTCCGTTCGGGGAACTCCGTGGAGGGAAGGCCCTGGGCCGCAGGCGGCCTGGGCGATGCATACACCTTGGAGCTTCAGTCGTCGTCGTCGCGTGTACGGCGCGCGTCGAGCCGTTCGGGCATCGGACGCGGTGCGCGCGAGGAATGCGGGTCGTCCATGTAGACGCGGACCCGGCCACTGGAATCGACCACCTTGATGCGGCTGACGTCGCGGCCGTCGAAGGGCACGCGCTCGGCGCTGAGGACCTGCCCGCCGGTACGCCGTTCGACCCGGCGCACCGCATCGCTGAGCGCGCGATGGTCGGCACCACGCGAGTGCCGAGCCGGTTCGACGTGGCGAGGCTCGCGCGGGCTCGGCGCTGCCGGGCCGCGCCCGCCCTGCTGTGCCACCACCTCACCGCACACCGCCGCGGATGCGGCGAGCAGGATCAGGGCAGTCGAGCGGGTGAGCGATCTGGGCATGGGCCTCCGGCCGTTGCGGAACGTATCGTCTGGGAGCATCACGTTGCGGGACGCGCCGTCCCTGGTTGAAGGGGACCGGCGCGGACGCAGTTGCGCAGAGGCCATCGGAATGGCGTTGCAGGGGCATTCTCTGAACAAGGCGGTGAATCCGATCTGAACTTTTCCGGCGTCGACCGGGCCCCATTCAGCCACGCACGGGCGCGCGACGCAAGCATGGCTTGCCCGCCGACCGTGACGGGCAAGCCACTGAGCCGGCTCAGAAAATCTCGCCAACGCAGCAGCGCAGCGAGCCGCCGGCCGCCTCGATCGCGTCGAGCTCGACCGTCGCCAGCCCGAAACCGGCCGCCCGCAGCGCCTGCCGGCTCTCCTCGCCCAGCGCGTGCCCCGCGCCAACGCTCATCCAGACCAATCCATCGCCCAGCGCGATCGCATTGCCGGCGTAGGCGGCGCGCGCACCGGCGGACAGCCTGAGCGCATGCGGCGCATACAGGCCGGCAATCGCCTCGACGACCGCAGGATCGGCGAAGCCGTCCGCGCAGACCAGGGCCGCGCGGCCGGCCAGCACCGCGAGCACGACATTGGTGTGATACTCGCCGGGGGCGAGGTCGAAGACAAGGGTCGCGCGCAGCCCGAAGGCATCGTGCATCAGCCGCGCACCGGCCTCGTCGCAACGTTCCGAAAGCCCACAGAAACCGAGGCCGCGGGCACGGTCGATCACCATCGAACCGGTCAGTTCGCACGGGTGCGGCTGCACCGAAAGATCGTGCAGCGCGTAGCCGAGCACGTCGGTGAAAAAGCCGCGGATGTCGGCACGGCCGGCCTCTCGCTGGCGGACCGGGTGGCGCATCCGCGCGACCAGGCAGCGCCCCGGCGCGGTCGCGAACACATTGTTCGGGAACACCGCATCGGGCATGGCAGGATCGCCGGCGAAGCAGACCGTGGGCAGGCACGCCGACAGCGCACGGTGCAAGCCTCGATGCTGGGCCAGCGCACGATTGGCGTCATAGCTCCCGGCATCGGCCATGTAACGGTTGTCGCGCGCCGAGTCGGCGGCGTGGGCGAATCCATCGGGCGCGACCAGGAACGCCGCCCGCGCGGTCGCCGACCCGAAGTCGGCCGCGCAGCCGCGCGCGGCATCGACGAACGCGGACAGGTCGCGCGTGATCATGCAGGGCCGGTCATGCGCTCTGCCGCTCCGACCCTGCGAAGGATTCGGTCACCGCGAGCGCCTGTTCGACCAGCGACCAGTCGGCGCCCGGTTTGTGCGCACCCTCGCTGAGCACCTGGCGGAACGCCCGGCCGCCGCGCTCGCCGGCGAACAGCCCGAGCAGGTGGCGGGTGATGTGCTTGAGATAGACCCCGCGCGCGAGCTGGTCCTCGACGTAGGGTCGCAGCGCGCGCAGCAGCTCGCCGCGCGGCCGCAGCTCGCCTCCGAACCAGGCCACGTCGAGCCGGTGCAGCAGATATGGGGTGTGATACGCCGCGCGGCCGAGCATCGCGCCATCGGTGTGTTGCAGGTGCGCGGTCGCCTCTTCGGCATCGGCGATCCCGCCGTTGACGATCACCCGCAGATCCGGCCGTTCGCGCTTGAGCCGGTAGGCCCAGTCGTAGCGCAACGGCGGCACCTCGCGGTTCTCCTTCGGGCTCAGTCCCTGCAGCCAAGCATTGCGCGCATGGACGATGAAGACCCGGCAACCCGCCTCGGCGACCGCGTCGATGAAGGCGCGGAAGCGCTCATAGTCGTGGTCGTCGTCGACGCCGAGCCGGCATTTGACCGTCACCGGCACCGGCCGCTCCAGTCGCGCGCAGGCCGCGATCATCGCGGCGACCGAATCGGCGACCAGGACCGGCTCTCGCATCAGGCAGGCACCGAAGCGCCCCGCCTGGACCCGATCGGACGGGCAGCCGCAGTTGAGGTTGATCTCGTCATAGCCCCACTCCGCTCCGATCCGAGCCGCTTGTGCCAGCAGCTCCGGCTCGCTGCCGCCCAGTTGCAACGCAACCGGGTGCTCGACCGGATCCATCGCCAGCAGCCGCTCGCGATCGCCGTGGGTCACCGCATTGGCATGCACCATCTCGCTGTACAACCGCGCATGCGGCGCCAACAGCCGGTGAAACACCCGGCAATGCGAATCGGTCCAGTCCATCATCGGCGCGACGGACAGGCGCAGGGATGCCGGGTCGGGCATCGGACTGGAGGACGATGGAACGGGAGCGGTCATGGGCGCGATGGAAGGCGGAATGGCAGACGGAAGCCAGCGGGGCTCTCTATTCTCGCCCATTGCCGGGGCAGGTCACTTCGATCATTGGCGTCGCCCGCTGGCTTGATCCAACATGCCCCCACCTGCACCGGACGCGGAGTTCTCCATGCCGTTGAAGATCAGCCGCACGATCCTGTTCGGGGACTGCGATCCCGGGGGCGTGGTATACACGCCGCGGATCGGCCACTTCGTGGTCGAGGCGGGACTGGATTTCCTGTCGTACGTGCTGGAAGGCCCGGCGGCGCGGCGGATCTTCGCGATGGGCGTGCTTCCGCCGGCACGCGCATTGTCGATCGAGTTCCTGCATCCGATGAGCTGGGACGAGAGGATCGACATCGAGGTGTCGGTCGAGGAGATCCGGACGCATGCGTTCTCGTTGCGGGTCGTCGCCTGCAATGCCGGGGGCACGGCGACGTTCCACGCTTCGTTGACACAGGTCTGCGTATCGCCGGAAACCCGGCGCCCGGTCCCGCTGCCCGGGGAGTTGCGAGCCGCTCTGGAGCGGGAGCTGGGCGGCTGAAGGCCCACCGATGCCGACCACCGCGACGGGGCGGCCATGCGTGGCGTCCACCTTCGGCAGGCGCCCGGACGGCATCGCCACGAACGACAACGCCCGGCCGCACGGCCGGGGCATTCCGGGTCGGGGCCGCATCGGTCGGATGCGGCCCGCTCGCGCCCGTTTCAGAACCGGCAGGTCACCGTGGTCTCGAACCCGCACACGGGGCCGGCAAGCCGAGGCCGAGGCCGCTGCCTGAAGGCAAGGACCGGCGGCGCCGTGCCCGACGCCTGAGCCGGTTCAGCGGCCGCCGCGCTTCTTGTCCTTGCCCTTGCCCCGGTTGCCGTTTCCCTGATCGCCGCTGTTGCCCCGCCCTTGGCCCCGACCGCGGTCCTGCGCATTCGAGCGGCCGTTGCCGTTCGCCGGTGATGCGTCGTGCGGACGGCGATCGGCACCGCGCCCGCGACCGGGGAAGTCGCGCTCGAGGTCGGCATCGATCTCGATCGTGCGCCCCCAGCGGTCGTAGCTCGGCACGAAGCCACGCTTGAGACGGTGGAACTCGGGCGAACCGGGCTTGATGCCCAGGTCCTTGGCGACCTCGCCCCAGCCACGGCCGTGGTCGCGTTCCCAGATGTCGACGACGTAGCGGCATGGCCGGCCGATGACCGACGCCAGCGTGCAGGCGAAATAGACGTCGCCCGGCGCCCAGCGCCGCGAATCGAGCAGCTCCACGACCAGATCGCGCGGCGCGCCGTGATAGCGGACGAGCTCGTCGACGAACGGATCGCGGTAGCGGCTGCCGTAGCGGTTCATGTCGCCCAGCCAGGTATCGACCCAGACGTCGCCGGAACGCGGATTCCAGCCGAAGGTGAAGTCCTGTGCCGACGCCGGCGCGGCGATGCCGATGCCGGCGGCGAGAGCGACCGCCAAGGCGAGCTTGCGGGTAAAGGAAACCATCATGCGGACCTCGTCTGCTGTGCTGTTGCGGCGCTCGTTGCGGAGCCGGAAAGGTGTGGTGACCGGGTACGGGCGGGGCTCAGCGCGAGATCACGAACTTGCCGAACGCCACGCCGATGTCCCAGCCGCGGCCCGTTCCGGCCAGCGCCAGCGAGACCTCGCCCTTGGTCACGACCTGGGCCTTGCTCGACTTCACCGCGCCGGCGTGTGCCTCCGCGCTGACATAGGTGCCGAGCAGTTCACTGATGTCGTCGACCCCGGAGAACTCTCCGACGCCGTTCTCGATGCTCGACTTGCCGAAACTCAGGCCGCCGCCCTTCGTCTGGATCCGCACCGCCATCTGCTGACCGTTGCTGCAACTGATCGTGCCGTTGCCGGATGCGGTCTTGTAAAACACCGACCAGCCGGAAAGATTGAAGCGCAGCTCGCAATCGACCTCGCCGGCATGGGCGGAGCCGGAGACGGCGGCAAACAGGGACGCGGCCATCAGCAGCGCGGCAAACATCATCGACGGGCGTTTCATGCGCACCTCCGCAGGTCGTTTCGGCGCCAAGCGTACCATCGCAACGGGGCGGCCCGGCGGCACCGGTCAATCGTCGTCGCGACCGCGCCAGCGGCGGCGGTCATCGCGGCGATCGTGCCGGCGGTCATGGCGATCATCGCGGCGGTCGTAGCGGGCACGGTAGTCGCGATAATCGTCGCGGCGGTCGTAATAGCGGTCATGGCGACGATCGTGGCGACGATCGTGGCGGCGGTCATGGCGATCGCGATAGCGGTAGTCGTACCGGTACTTGCCCGGCCCATGACGGTAGTAGCCGTGGGCCACGCCGTAGGGCGGTCCACTGCGGTGATGACGTCCGCCGTAGTAGCGGGTGTAGTACGAGCGCGGTACGTAGCGGTAGTAGCTGCGGTGACCGCGGTGGTCGCGGACGATCACGACGCGGTCGTAGCGGCCGTAGTTGCCATGCCGGTAGTACGGGTTGCCGCCGTGGTAGATCACGTCGGCGACGTCGACGAGGATCCGGACCAGATCGTCGTCGGCCCGTGCGGGTGCCGGGTAGAGACTGGCAACGCCGATGCCCAGGGCGATGGCGGCGGTTGCGATCCAACGGTTCAGGGCAGCCATGGCGTGTTCCTCGCGTGGAATGGTGGACGTGCCCACCCTGCCCCCTGCGCGGTGAACCGGTTTTTAACCTGCCGCTGCCGCCGCCTTGATCCGCGTTCCGAGAAGGTCGCTGTTCAGGAACGCGGAGCGTCGGCAGCGAACGGTCATGCAGCGAGGCCGGCCGCCGATCCGGCGATCGCGCGCAATGTCGCCGGCCACTCGGAGGCCGCCGAGACCACCCGCAGGCGCGGCGCGGCCTGGTCGACGACCGCCTCGGTCTCGTGCGCCCAGGTCAGGTGATAGGGCACGTGCACGCCCCAGCCGCCCAGCGCCAGCACCGGTTCGATGTCGGACCGCAGCGAGTTGCCGACCATCACGAATTCGCCCGCGTCGCAATCGAATTCCTCGAACAGACGCCGGTAGGTCGGCATGTCCTTCTCGCTGACGATCTCGATCCGGCGGAACAAGCCGGCCAGCCCGCAGTCGCGGACCTTCTTTTCCTGGTGGAACAGATCGCCCTTGGTGATCAGCACGATCTCGAAATCGGCGGCCACCGCCTCGACCGCCTCGCGCACGCCCGGCAGCAACTCGACCGGGTGCTGCAGCAGCTCCTTGGCGATGCCGACGATCCGATGCAGGTCCCGCGCGCTGATGCGGGCGTCGGTGATCTCCACCGCGGCCTCGACCATGGACAGCGCCATGCCCTTCACGCCATAGCCGAACAGGGCAATGTTGGCCTTCTCGATCGCGTACAGGCGGTCGCCGACGTCGTCGAGATCGACATAGCCGGCGACGATGCGCTCGAATTCCTCCTGCGCGGCATGGAAGTAATCCTCGCTGCGCCACAGTGTGTCGTCGGCATCGAAGCCGACCATGCGGATTCCGGTCATGCGCATAGTATGACCGCTCGCATGCCGGTGAACGGCATCCGTTGCGCATGACGCGTGTTCCGCCTCGATGCGCAAGGCATCACCGGCGCGACACGGCCGCGGTCGCGGACCGGCAGCACGCATGTGGAAACGCGCGGCGCGCGGCTGGCGCCACGTGGGATCCATGCGTGCAGGAGACATGAAGGAAGGGCGGCCTCGGCCGCCCCTCCTGGGGACCGTCGCAACCGCAGGGGACCGGCCGGACGGCGGGGGGACGGAGCCGCGGTACCGGCGCGGAGCCGGCACCGGTACCACGTGCGGTTACTGCTCGTCGCCGGTCGGCTCGGTCGCGCCCTGGGCCTCGGCCACGTAGTTCCTGTACTCCTCGGCGGTCAGGTTGCCGTCGGCATCGCTGTCGGCGAGGTCGAACACCTGGCTCAGCGAGGGCACCGAAGCGGCCTCGTCGCGGCTGATCGAGCCGTCCTGGTCGAGGTCGATCTCGGCCCAGCTCTTGCCGGCCGGCTCGGCACTGTTCATCGTCGCAGCCTCGGCCGGATTGGTCTGCTCGGGCGGGGTCGCGTCCTGGGCGAAGGCGAGCGGGGCCGCCATCACGGCGGTCAGGGCCAGAGCGATGCTCAGGGACTTGTGGTTGATCTTGCTCATTTCGATCCTCCTCGGGGGATGTAGTCCAATCGATCGGCGCACGGTCTTGGTGTCAGGGGTATCGACCGTACGGCGCATACCCTGCGCCGCCGGGGATGAACCAAGAACCCCGCGGAAAACCCGCGATGACGTGGAATTAACCCGCTTCGCTCCGAGTCGCGCTAGCGGCGCGCGCAGCCGTGACGCCTTCCGCAATCACACGTGACACATCGCCTGTTTCCGCGCCCGCAGCTGAATGACACAGGCTGAACGAAACACAACTTTCACGAACGTCGATCCCGTCGGCTTCATTCCGTGACGTATAGCAGCCGCCGATTGGTTCAGATCGTCTGATTCAGAACGACGAGTTCAGATCGCATTCCCCGAACGCACGAAAACGTGGGGAGGAGCATCCTCTTCCGCAGGCTGCACCCTTACCTCGATCGGCCGGCAGCAGACGGCGCAGTCTTCGATGTATTCCTGCGGTTCGGGCAGCACGTCGATCCGCAGGTCGACCGGCTCGCCGCAATACGGACAGGCAATGGTGACGTAATCCTGCATCGTGGATCGGAGGGAGCGACGGGAGCGACGGGAGCGACGGGAGCGACGGGAGCGACGGGAGCGGGAACAGTATCGTGTCGCGGCCGCGGGGACGGATTCCGCCGGTCGGATGAAGCCCGCGCCAAGGGATGCGAGAATCGGACGCATTGCCGACAACCCGTCCGCCCCGCACCGGAGCCCACGATGACCCAGCGCCTGTTGACCACCGCCTGCCTTGCCGCCCTGCTGGCCGCCTGCAACAGCCCGGGCACCGATGCGACCGAGGCGGTGGCCGTGCAACCGGATCCGGTCGCGACCGGACCGTTCGTCACTCTCGAGGTCGCCCGCTTCGACGAGCCCTGGGCGATGACGTTCCTGCCCGACGGCCGCCTGCTGGTGACCGAGAAGCGCGGCAAGCTCAAGCTGCTGGAACTGCAGGGCGCCGATGCCGGCAAGACCGGCGAGATAAGCGGCGTGCCCGAGGTCGCCTACGGTGGCCAGGGCGGTTTCGGCGACGTGATCCTGCACCCGGATTTCGCCAACAACCGGTTGGTCTATCTCAGCTACGCCGAAGCCGGCGAAGGCGATACCCGCGGCGCGGCGGTGGCGCGCGCGCGACTGAACCTCGACGCCAAGGGCGGCGGCCGGCTGTCCGACCTGAAGGTGATCTGGCGGCAGGTGCCGAAGGTGACCGGCCAGGGACACTACAGCCATCGCCTCGCCTTCGGGCCCGATGGCCATCTGTGGATCAGCTCGGGCGAGCGGCAGAAGTTCGATCCCGCCCAGGACATGGCGTCGAACCTCGGCAAGATCATCCGCCTCAACGACGACGGCAGCGTCCCGGACGACAATCCCTTCGTCGAAGAGGGCACGGCCGAGCGGAACGAGGTCGCGTCGCAGGTATGGTCGCTCGGCCACCGCAACGTGCTGGGGATCGCCTTCGACGCCGAGGGCCGGCTGTGGAACCACGAAATGGGCCCCAAGGGCGGCGACGAACTGAACCTGGTCCAGCGCGGCGGCAACTACGGCTATCCGATCGTTTCCAACGGCGACCACTACGACGGCCGCCCGATCCCCGACCACGACACCCGCCCCGAGTTCGTCGCCCCGAAGATCAGCTGGACCCCGGTGATCTCGCCTTCGAGCTTCGTGATCTACAGCGGCGAGCTGTTCCCGGCCTGGAAGGGCAGCGGCTTCATCACCGGGCTGTCGTCGCAATCCCTGGTGCGGATCGAGTTCGACGGTGACGACGCCCGCGAGGCCGAGCGTTTCGACATGGGCCACCGGATGCGCGAGGTCGAACAGGGGCCGGACGGCAGCCTGTGGCTGCTGGAAGACGGCGACGACGCCCGCCTGCTGCAGCTGAGTCCGCCACCGCCGCCGGCCGCGCAGGGCTGAGGCGATGCCGCCGCCGGACCGGCCACGCGGAACCGGCGCATGCAGCGCAGGGAGCGGCGAGGACACCAGGCGGTGAAGAAGCCTATCCGCGCGCGATCAGCGTGGCCAGCGTGCGCAGCGCCGCGTCGGCATGCGCATCGAGCGGGTGGCCGATGTTCAGGCGCACGCAGTGCCGGAACTCGCGCCGGGCCGAGAATATCGGCCCCGGCGCCAGGCTGATCCCGTGCTCCAGCGCCTGCCGGTGCAGGCGTAGCGCATCGTTGCCCGCCGGCAGCTCCAGCCACAGGAAATAGCCGCCCTGCGGTCGGGTGACCCTGACTCCGTCGGGGAAACGTTGCGCGATCGCTTCCAGGTACTGCGCCTGTTGCGCGGCCAGGCTCGCGCGCAGCTGCCGCAGATGGCGTTCGTAGCCGCCGCGTTCCAGGTAGCGCGTGATCGCCAGTTGCGCCGGCACGTTGGTGTTGAGGGTGCCGGTGAGCTTGAGCCGGGCGACCGCCTGGTGATGGCGGCCGGCCGCGATCCAGCCGATCCGGTACCCCGGCGCGAGGCACTTGGAGAACGAGGAACAGTGCAGCACCCGCCCCTCGCGATCGAAGGCCTTGGCCGGCGGCGGACGCTCGCGACCGTAGTGCAGCTCGGCGTAGACGTCGTCCTCGATCAGCGCGATGTCGTGCACCGCCAGCAGCTCGACCAGGGCGCGCTTGGCCGGCTCCGGCATGGTCGCGCCGAGCGGGTTCTGGAAGGTCGGCATCAGCCAGCATGCCCGTGGCGCATGGCGCTCGATCGCCGCCTCGAGCGCATCCAGGTCCACGCCGTCGCGCGGGTGGGTCGGCACCTCGACCGCGCGCAGGCCGTTGCGCTCGAGCGTCTGCAGTGCCGCGTAGAAGCACGGCGATTCGACCAGCACCGTGTCGCCGGGCCGGGTCACCGCGGCGATACCCAGGTTCAGCGCCTCCAGCGCGCCGTTGGTGATCACGATCTCATCGGCGGCGACCTCGATGCCATCGACCAGGTAGCGCTGGCTGATCTGCCGACGCAGCTCGGCATGGCCGGGCGTCAGGTCGTCGACGGTGCGCCAGGGGTCGAGCTCGATCGCGCTGGCCGCAAGCGCCCGTCCGAGCCGGGGCAGCGGAAACAGGAGCGGGCTGGGAAAGGCGGACCCGAACGGGACGAGATCGCGATACATCGCCGACTGCTGCACCTCGAACACCAGCGCGCTGACGTCGAGCGTGCGCGGATCGCCGTCCGGGCGCGATGGCGTTTCGGGCTCCGGCAACCGCGGCGGCGGCTGGCGCGCGACGTAGTAACCGGATCGCGGGCGCGACTCCACCAACCCCTGCTCCTCCAGCAGGTAATAGGCCTGGAAAACCGTCGCCGGGCTCAATCTGCGGGCCGCGCAGGCCTGTCGCACCGACGGCAGCCGCTCGCCGGGACGGAACACGCCGGCCCGGATCGAGCGCGCCAGTTCGTCCGCGAGCGCGCGGTAGCGGGTCATTCGACGGTGGCCATGGGTGTCATGCGATCGGGGACGATCAACTGATATGGTTTTTCCATCGATTTCTGATTCTAAACAATCTGATCCGGTCTCCCTAGACTGGCGACGCCTTCCCCAAAACCGGTCTTCGCCATGTCCCCGGGCATCCAGCCCAATCTCGCCCTGATCCTGTTCACACCGTGGTTCGCGATCCTGTCGGTGCTGTTCTGGCGCTATCCACGGGAGCCGCGCGGTGCGGCCCGCGCCGTCTTCGACGGGCTCGCGCTGTCGATCGCCGCCGCCGCCGCGTTCGTGGGCATGCACTGGGGCATCCGCAACGCCGATGCCGCCTACGGCGCGATGTGGCCGCAGATCCTGGCCACGTCGGTCGCCTACGGGCTGTATCTGGCGGTGATGGCAGGCGCCCTGCTGGTGCGTCCAAGCTGGCTGCGCCGGCTGTCGCCCCGCCTTCCCGGGGGCCGCCCGTGAAGACCCTGCTGGTCGTCGGCTTCCTGGCGCTGATCGTCTACAACCTCGGCGCGGCGCTGTACTACATGCTCACCGACCGCGGCGAGAGCAAGCGCGCGGTCAATGCGCTCACCCGGCGGATCGGCCTCTCGATCCTGCTGATCGTGCTGGTCGGCGCCGGCATCGCCAGCGGCCTGATCCGGCCGCACGGCGTCGGCGGCTGAAACACCGGCGACCCGCGTCGCCGCCGACTTGATCCAGATCAAGTCCGGTTTTCCGGCGCTGCGAACAATACGCATGCATTCTTCTCCGAGCGTCAATCCATGACAGCGAGCGACCTGCGCCAGCCCGACGACCCCGTCGCCAGCCCCGCCGGCCCCTTCCCGGCCGGGCTGGCCGCGCGGCACGAGCAATACAACGACCGGGGCGGGCGCCAGTTCGCGGCGATGACCGTGGTATGGGGCATCGTCGGCATGGCGGTCGGGGTGTTGATCGCTGCCCAGCTGTACTGGCCGGCCCTCAATTTCGATCTGCCGTGGCTCAGCTACGGGCGGCTGCGGCCGCTGCACACCAACGCGGTGATCTTCGCGTTCGGCGGCTGCGCGCTGATGGCGACCAGCTTCCACGTGGTCCAGCGCACCTGTCACGTGCGGTTGTTCTCCGACCGGCTCGCCGCGTTCGTGTTCTGGGGCTGGCAGGCGGTGATCGTCGCCGCCGCCATCACCCTGCCGATGGGCCTGACCCAGGGCAAGGAATACGCCGAGCTGGAATGGCCGATCGACATCCTGATCACCCTGGTCTGGGTGGCCTATGCGGTGGTGTTCTTCGGCACGATCGCCAAGCGCCGGGTCAAGCACATCTACGTGGCCAACTGGTTCTACGGTGCCTTCATCATCACCATCGCCCTGCTGCATGTCGTCAACAACCTGGCGATACCGGCCGGCGTGGGCAAGTCGTACCCGCTGTACTCCGGCGCGGTCGATGCGATGGCGCAATGGTGGTACGGGCACAACGCGGTCGGTTTCTTCCTGACCGCCGGCTTCCTCGGGATGATGTACTACTACGTGCCCAAGCAGGCACAGCGTCCGGTCTACTCCTATCGGCTGTCGATCGTGCACTTCTGGGCGCTGATCGCGATCTACATGTGGGCCGGTCCCCACCACCTGCACTACACCGCACTGCCGGACTGGGTGCAGTCGGTCGGCATGGTGTTCTCGCTGGTGCTGCTGGCGCCGAGCTGGGGCGGCGCGATCAACGGCATCATGACCCTGTCCGGCGCCTGGCACAAACTGCGCACCGACCCGATCCTGAAGTTCCTGATCGTCGCCGTCAGCTTCTACATGATCGCGACCTTCGAGGGACCGATGATGTCGATCAAGACGGTCAACTCGCTGTCCCACTACACCGACTGGACGATCGGCCACGTGCATGGCGGCGCGCTTGGCTGGGTGGCGATGATCAGCGTCGGCGCGATCTACTCGATGCTGCCGCGCCTGCTCGGCCAGAAGCAGATGTACTCGGTCAAGGCGATCGACCTGCACTTCTGGATCCACACCGTAGGCGTGGTGTTCTACATCGCCTCGATGTGGATCGCCGGGGTGATGCAGGGACTGATGTGGCGGGCGACCAACGACGACGGCACCCTCACCTACAGCTTCGTCGAGGCGCTCAACGCGACCTATCCGTACTACCTCGGCCGCCTGGCCGGAGGCCTGCTGGTCGTCGCCGGCATGCTGCTGATGGGCTGGAACGTGTTCAAGACCTGGCAGCGCGCACCGGCGCTGGAACCGATCCCGGTGATGCCGCCCGATCGCGCCGAAGCGGCCGCGGCCTGAGGACCGACGCATGAGCCATTCCCACGAGAAAGTCGAAACCAACGTCGGCCTGATGGCCGTGCTGATCGCGGTGGCGGTGTCGTTCGGCGGCCTGGCCGAGATCGTTCCGCTGATGTACCAGGCCGAGGCGGTGGAGCCGCTGCCGGGAGTCGAGCCCTACCCGGCGCTGGAGCTGGCAGGGCGCGACGTCTACGTCCGCGAGGGCTGCTACAACTGCCATTCGCAGATGGTGCGCACGCTGCGCTTCGAGACCGAGCGCTACGGCCACTACTCGCTGGCCGGCGAGTCGGTCTACGACCGCCCGTTCCAGTGGGGCAGCAAGCGCACCGGCCCGGACCTGGCCCGGGTCGGCGGCCGCTACTCCGACGACTGGCACCGCGTGCACCTGATCAACCCGCGCGACGTGGTGCCGGAGTCGAACATGCCCGGCTTCCCCTGGCTGGAGAAGAACAAGGTCGACGGCGCCGTGGTCGAGCGCCGGATGCGGGCGCTGCGGACGATCGGCGATCCGTACACCGACGCCGACATCGACGGTGCCCGCGAGGCGGTGGCCGGAAGGACCGAACTCGATGCACTGGTGGCCTACCTGCAGGGCGTGGGCCGGCATGCGCCGCGCGGAGGAGAGTGAGATGGTGTCCGGCATCGTCACCGCGCTATTGCTGGTGCTGTTCGTGGCTGGCTGGATCCGGCTGTGGAGCCCGAAGCTGAAGCCCGAACTGGACGCGGCCGCATACCTGCCGCTTGAGGAGGATGCCAGTCCTCGCATTTCCGGGGAGACACGACGATGAGCGCCGGCTGGTCATGGTTCGTGATCGCACTGATCGCGCTGAACATCCTCGGCTGCGTGTGGCTGATCTGGTGGACCGGCAAGCGCCGTCCCGGCGACCCGGCGCCGACCGATACCAGCCACGTCTGGGACGGCGATCTCACCGAGTACAACAAGCCGATGCCGAAGTGGTGGATCAACCTCTTCTACCTGACGATCGTGTTCTCGATCGGCTACCTGATCTACTACCCGGGCCTGGGTGCCTATGCCGGCATCGCCGACTGGAGCTCGACCGGCGAGCACGAGCTGCGGAAGCAGTCGTTCGACGCGCGCCTCGAGGAAACCTTCCGGCCCTACGCCGGCCGGCCGATCGACGCGATCGCCCGCGACCCCGTCGCGGTCGAACTCGGCCGCTCGATCTTCAGCAACACCTGCGCGACCTGCCATGGCTCCTCGGCCCAGGGCGCCGTCGGCTATCCGGACCTGACCGACGACATCTGGCACTGGGGCGGCTCGCCCGACCGGATCCTGCAGAGCGTGCTCGACGGCCGCGAAGGCGTGATGACGCCCTGGGGCAAGGTGCTGAGCGGGATGAAGGGCGACAACGCGGTCGACTATGTCGTCGCCTACGTCCGCACGCTGTCCGATCCGGCTTCGATGCAGAACAACTACATGGCCGCGCAGGGCAAGAAACTGTTCGACGGCGTCTGCGTGGCGTGCCATGGCCCCGATGGCAAGGGCAACCCGGACCTGGGCGCGCCCGACCTCACCGACGGCTACTGGCTGTACGGCAGCAGCAAGGCCAGCCTGTACGAAACCATCGCCAACGGGCGCCACGGGGTGATGCCGGCGCATCGCGAACTGCTCGGCGAGACCCGCTCGCGGCTGGTCGCCGCCTATGTCTGGTCGCTATCGCACCCGCAGGCGGGCGACGCGACGGCGACCCGATAGGGAGGCCGCATGCCCGACTACACCGCTCCGCGCTTCGACCATCCGCCGCGCCCGCTGGCGCAGCGGCTGGGCGCGATCCTGTGGCCGAGCTTCTTCACCGCATGCGTCTGCACGATGGTGTTCTTCGCGTACATCGATCCGCTCGGGCTGCGCGACATGACCTTTCCGGAGCTGCCGCTGACCCGGGTGCTCGGCTACAGCATCGGCTTCTTCATGTTCTGGCTGGCCACGGCGGCATCCAGCCTGTTCACCTGGATCCTGCTGCGGCCGTCCAGCCGCTTCAACAGGCCGCTGCCGCCGGAATGAGCGTCGTCGCGGCGCGCCCGTCGCGCGCGCTCAACCGCCCCGCGGCGGACGGGCGCACCGCCCATCGGCACGGAAACGACGGCCCATCGGGAAATCCATGAGCAAGAAGATCGACATCGAGGTCCTCGCAGACGCCGGCAGCGCACTGTACGTCAGCGAGCGCAAGGTCTATCCGCGCGACGTCGGTGGCCGCTACCAGGTCCTGCGCAAGGCCGCGGTGTTCGTGCTGCTGGGGATGTTCTACCTGTTCCCGTGGCTGAGCTGGGATGGCCGCCAGGCGGTGTTGTTCGACCTGCCGGCGCGCAAGTTCTACGTGTTCGGGCTGAACTTCTGGCCGCAGGACTTCATCTTCCTCGCCCTGCTGCTGATCATCGCCGGCATGGCGCTGTTTTTCTTCACCACCCTCGCCGGCCGGCTGTGGTGCGGCTATGCCTGTCCGCAGACGGTCTGGACCGAAGTGTTCCTGTGGATCGAACGCTGGACCGAAGGAGACCGCCACAGGCGGATGAAGCTCGATGCCGGCCCGTGGAATCGCGGGAAGCTGCTGCGCAAGGGCGGCAAGCACCTGCTGTGGCTGCTGTTCGCGCTGTGGACCGGCCTGACCTTCGCCGGCTTCTTCGTCCCGATCCGCGGGCTGGCCGCACGCGCGCCGATGGGCTGGAGCGGCTGGGAGACCTTCTGGGTGCTGTTCTACGCGCTGGCCACCTGGGGCAACGCCGGGTTCCTGCGCGAGCAGGTCTGCAAATACATGTGCCCGTATGCGCGCTTCCAGAGCGCGATGTTCGACCGCAACACGCTGCTGATCGCCTACGACCCGATGCGGGGCGAGCCGCGCGGCCCGCGCAGGCGCGGCCTGCCCAGCGTGCTCGAGCGCGCGCGCGGCCTGCTCGACGTGGCAGCGGCCAACGACTACGTGTTCCGCTTCGCGCATGCACAGCAGAAGGTGCTGGCCGCCGGCACCACCTCGGTCGTCGACGAGGGCCTGAAAGCCGAGCCGCTACCGAAGTTCTCAGGCGAGGAACTGGGCGACTGCATCGACTGCACGTTGTGTGTGCAGGTCTGCCCGACCGGCATCGACATCCGCAACGGGCTGCAGTACGAATGCATCGCCTGCGGCGCCTGCATCGACGCCTGCGACGAGGTGATGGACAAGGTCGGCCATCCACGCGGGCTGATCCGCTATTCGACCCAGAACGCGATCGACGGCCGGCCGACCCGCGTGCTGCGCCCGCGGGTGCTGTTCTACGGTGTGCTGCTGGCCGGTCTGTGCGCGGCGTGGGCCTGGGGCGTGACCCACCGGAGCCCGCTGATCGCCGAGGTGCTGCGCGACCGCAACGCTCTCTACCGCGAGGTCGCCGGCGACCGCATCGAGAACGGCTATACCCTCAAGCTGGTCAACAAGACGGTCGAACCGCAGCGGTACCGGCTCGACCTGCAGGCGCCGGCCGGGATCGAACTGGTCGGCGGCGGACGCGCGATCCAGGCGCCGGCCGAGGCGGTGCTGAACATTCCGCTGACCTTGTCCGCCGATCGCGGACTGGCCGGCCGCCATCCGGTCGTGTTCACCGTCGAGGCGCTCGACGGCAGTACGCGCACGGACGTGGAATCGAGCTTTTTCGGGCCCAGCCGATGAACGAATCGCGCCATCCCCTCCGCGAACCGATGGTCTGGCTGCTGATCGGCCTGCCGGTCGCCGCCGTCGTGGCGGGCATCCTCACTGTCGTGATTTCCAGCCGCAGCGGCGGCAACGACGCGGTAATCGATCCGGTCGCGCGCACCGCGCAGATCCAGACCGTCGAGCTGGGCCCCGACGAACGGGCCAGCGAGCTGAAGCTGTCGGCGGTCCTGCAGGTCGACGGACGCCGCCTGCTGCTGTTGCCGGCCAGTGGCGCCTGGACCCAGGACACCACCGCGCCATCCGCCCCCTCGGGCGACGCGGGCGACGTCACAGGCCGAACCGACGATGCCGCACAGCAACGCCGGGACGGCACCTCGCACGACCGCCCGCTGTCCCTGGCGCTGTCGCATCCGACCGATGCCTCGCGCGACCTGCGGGTCGAGCTGCAGCCGACGGAGCTGGGCTGGTGGACCGAACTCGAGCGGCCGCTCGACTCCCGCCACGACTGGCTGCTCCAGCTCGGTCCGAAGGGCGGCCGCTGGCGCCTGCAGGGCAGGCTGATCGCTGGCCAGCAGGCGGCAAGGCTGGGGCCGGCGTTGGGGGAGGAATAGCGGCTTGGAACGCTCCGCGCCCGCGATGCGCATGCCGGACCCGCACAGCAGTGCCGTCCCGGTCCCTACCTATGCCGTCGGTACGAACGCTGACGCCGGCACCTGCTATCACTGTGGCGAACCGCTGCCGCAAGCGGCCACGACCGCATCCGTCGGTGGACATGCGCGCAGCTTCTGCTGCACCGGATGCACGGCCGCCGCACAGTGGATCGCGGGGGCGGCCCTGGAGGACTACTATCGCCTGCGGCAGTCGCCGGCCGGCCAGGTCGGTACCGAACTGCCGGACTACGCGGCGTTCGACCGCGATGCCGTGCAGGCCGAGCACGGCCTCGGGATCGACGGCGGCCGCGAGATCACGGTGCTGACCGATGCGATGCGATGCGCCGCCTGCGCATGGCTGATCGACCGCGCATTGCGGCGCGAGCCCGGCGTGCTCGACATTACCGCGAATGCGATCACCGGGCGCATCCGCCTGGCCTGGGATCCCGGCCAGGTCTCGCTGTCGACGTTGATGGCGCGACTGGCCGCGCTCGGCTACAGGCCCTGGCTGGCGACCGGCGAGGCGCGCGAGGCGGCACGCCGGCGCGAGCGCAACCGCTGGCTGATGCGCCTGGGCGTGGCCGGGCTGGGCGCGATCCAGGCGATGATGCTGGCCGAAGCGCTGTACCTGGACACGACCGGGTCGATGCCCGTCCCGACCCGCGACTTCTTTCGCTGGCTGACCTTCCTGGTCTCCACGCCGGTGGTGTTCTATTCGGGCTGGCCGTTCCTGGAAGGGATGTGGCGCGAGCTGCATGGCCGCACGCTCGGCATGGATACGCTGATCGGCGGCTCGACCCTGCTCGCCTATTTCGCCAGCGTCCTGGAGACGGTCCGCGGTGGCGTGCATGTCTGGTACGACGCGGCGGTGATGTTCGTACTGTTGCTGTTGATCGCACGCATGCTCGAGCAGCGCGCGCGCGGCATCGCCAGCGCCCAGGTCGACGCGCTGGCCCGGGCGCGGCCGGCGCTGGCGACCCGCGAACGCGATCGCGACGGCACGGGCCTCGAGCAGGTGCCGCTGGCGGAGCTGGCGCCGGGCGACGTCGTCCGGGTGGCGCCCGGCGAAGCGGTTCCCGCCGACGGCGTCCTGCTCGACCATTCCTCCTCGTTCGACGAGGCGTTGCTGACCGGCGAATCCGAGCCGGTGTCACGACAGCCGGGCGACACGGTGCTCGCCGGCAGCCATTGCCGCGAGCGGCCGGCACGGATCCGGCTGACCCGGACCGGCAACGACACGCGGCTGTCGCAGCTGGTCCAACTGGTCGAGCGGGCGCAGGCCGCGCGGCCGCCGCTGGTGCGGGCCAGCGAGCGCATCGCCGGCTGGTTCGTCGGCGCGCTGCTGCTGTCCGCGGCGGCGGTGTACGCATGGTGGCATCTGCACGAACCCTCGCGCGCACTGGAGGTCACGCTCGCGGTACTGGTGGTCAGCTGCCCGTGCGCGCTGTCGCTGGCGGTACCGGCCGCGTTGACCACCGCGCATGGTGCGCTGGCGCGGATCGGGGTGCTCGCGTTGCATGGCGAGGCGCTCGAGGCGCTCGCCGGCGTCGACCGGGCGGTTTTCGACAAGACCGGCACGCTGAGCGACGGCCGGCCGGTGCTGCAACAGGTGCAGACGTTCGGCGGCGCCGCGCCGGACGAGGCATTGCGGATCGCCGCGGCGCTCGAGCGCGACAGTCGCCACCCCCTCGCGCATGCGTTCGCGCACGTCGCCGATGTGCCGCCGGCCAGCGGAGTGCGGCTGGAACCGGGCGCGGGGCTGCGCGGAAACGTCGACGGACGCGAATGGCGGCTGGGCCATGCCGCTTTCGCCTGCCGCAGGCGGGACGACGACGGCGCCCTGTGGCTGGGCGACGGCGTGCGCGCGGCCGCCCGCTTCGAGATCCGCGAAACACCGCGCGCCGACGCCGCCGAGGCCATCACCGGACTGCAGGCGCAGGGCATCGGGGTCGAGATCTGCAGCGGCGACGGCGAGACGAAGGTCGCGCGCTTCGCCGCCGCGCTCGGGGTCGGGCAGGCCCGCGCACGCCAGGCGCCGGAGCGGAAGCTGTCGCGGGTGCGCGAACTGCAGCACGCCGGGCATGTCGTGGCGATGGTCGGCGACGGTCTGAACGATGCGCCGGTGCTGGCCGGCGCCGACGTTTCGCTGGCGATGGCCGACGGCGCCGCGCTGGCACAGCGCGCGGCCGACTTCGTCGTGACCGGTCCGTCACTGGCGCGCATCCCGCAGGCGGTGGCGCTCGCCCGCCGCACCCGCAAGGTGATCCGTCAGAACCTGGCCTGGGCGCTGGGTTACAACCTGCTGGCCTGGCCGCTGGCCGCCAGCGGTCATGTCACGCCCTGGCTCGCCGCGCTGGGCATGGCGCTGTCCTCGCTGCTGGTCACCCTCAACGCGCTGCGCCTGGCCCGCTCGCCGGACCCGCCCCGGCCGGCGGCCGCCGCCGCACTCCCCGCGTCATGAACATCCTGCTCCTGCTCATTCCGCTCAGCCTGATGCTGCTGGTCGCCGCGATCGCGATGTTCGTATGGGCGGTGCGACGCGGCCAGTTCGACGACCTCGACACGCCGGCGCTGGACATCCTGCGCGACGATCCGGAGCCTGGACTGGAAGCTTCGCCGTCGAAACCCGTCACCTCGGGCGCGCCCCGCGCCGCTGCCGCGCATGATGCCGATTGACTGGCTGACCCTGGGCGCCGCCCTGCTGACGGGGCTGCTCGGCGGCCTTCACTGCGCGGCGATGTGCGGCGGCATCGCGACCGGATTCTCGGCCATGGCGTCGCCGGCCGGTAACGCGCGCATCGGCTGGATGCCGGCCCTGGAGAGCAACCTGGGCCGCGTCGGCGGCTACGTGCTTGCCGGTGCGATCGCCGGCGGCTTCGGCCAGGGCATCGTCGGCGCCGCCCGGATCGACGGGCTCGCCACCGGCCTGCGCCTGCTGGTCGGTGCGGTGCTGGTGCTGGCCGCGCTGCGGCTGCTCGACCGCCACGGCCGGCTCGGCTTTCTCAACCGCGGCGGCCAGGCGCTCTGGCGAGGGCTGCGCCCGCTTCAGAGGCGCCTGCTGCCGGCCAACACACGGACGCGGCGGCTGGGACTGGGCATGCTGTGGGGATGGCTGCCGTGCGGGCTGAGCACGACCCTGCTGGCCGCAGCGTGGCTGCAGGCGGATGCGCTCAACGGCGCACTGACGATGGCCGCGTTCGGATTCGGCACGCTGCCGGTGATGCTGCCGCTGAGCTGGTCCGGCGCCCGGGTCGGTCGCCTGCTGCACGATCCGCGCTGGCGGGCCGCGGCAGCGTCGCTGGTACTGCTGGCCGGCGTGCTGACCCTGGCGGCGCCATGGCTGGCACGGCTGCCGGCGATGCATGCGCTTCTGACGGCGCTGGGCTGCGGCAGCCTTCCCGGCTGAGCCTGCCGACGACGGTCAGAGCCTGCCGCGCTGCGCCGGTTCGCCACCGTCGCCGCCATGGGCGAGTCGCGCCAGCTCCTTCGGATCGGCGATCTCGACCAGGCGCCCGCGTGCGGAGATCACACCGTCCTCCTGCAGCCGCGTCAGGCCGCGGCTGACGGTCTCCAGCGCCAGTCCGAGGTAACGGGCGATGTCCTCGCGGCTCATCGGCAACCGGAACCGGTACGGATCCTCGCCGATGCGCGCGTAGCGCTCGCCCAGGCCGTGCAGGAACAGCGCGATCCGCTCGTTGGCCTGGCGTCGGACCAGCAATCCGGCGTGGTCGTGATCGCGGTCCAGGCTCTGCCCGATCACCCGCAGCAGTTGCTGGTGCAGGCCCGGCAGCTGCAGTGCGACCGTGCTGAGCTGTTCCAACGGCACCTCGCAGACGTTGGCGTCGACCAGTGCCTCGGCCTCGCAACGGTGCACGCCCTCGCCCAGACCGTCCAGGCCCATCAGCTCGCCGGGCAGATGAAAACCCTGCAGTTGCTCCTCGCCGGACTCGCTGACGCTGACGGTCTTGAACGCACCGGCACTGGCCACGTACACGGCATTCAGGCGTTCGCCGATCCGGTACAGGCGCTCGCCACGACGGACCGGGCGCGTGCGCCGCACCAGCTGCTCCAGTTGCGCGAGCGCACCGGCGTCGATGCCGCCCGGCAGGCACAGCTGCCGCAGCGAGCAATGGGCGCAGCTGCGGCGCAGCCGGGCCAGATCGAGGGATACCGCGTTCATCGGCGCACATTGTCGCATGCCGGCCACGGGTGCCTCGTGCGCGCCCACAGGCCGGACCGGCCGGTCCCGCAGCCGGTCCGTCAGGGCGCCCCTTCGGGCATCGCCACCAGTTGCCGCTGCAGGTCGTGGAGGATCTCGCGATCGCCCGGCAGCCAGCGATCGTCGGCTTCGGCACCCGCCAGCACGTTGCCGTCGACCCGGCATTCGATGCCGCGGTAGCGGCGATGGAATGCGCAGCGCGCGGCCTCCGGATCGCTCAGGTCGTAGCCGATCAGGCGCAGCGCAAGCCACGGATCGAAACCATCCGGCACCGGCGCCAGCGGCGTGCGCGGCCACAGGCCGAAGCCGGCCTCGGCCAGCCGCCGCCACGGGAATCGCGCGCTCGGATCGCGCTTGCGGGTCGGCGCGATGTCGGCGTGGGCGAGGATCAGGTGGCGCGGAATGCGCAGCCGGGTGGTGATGTCGTCGAGCAATGCGATCACGGTGTCGATCTGCGCGTCGGGGAATGGCGAAGCGCCGTCGTTGTCGATCTCGATCCCGATCGAATCCGAGTTCAGGTCGCCGATGCCGCCCCAGCGGCTCGCCCCCGCGTGCCAGGCGCGCTCCGACTCCGGCACCAGCTGATACAGCCGGCCGTCGGCGCCGACGAGGTAATGCGCGCTGACGGGCCCGCCCGAATTGCGCGTCTGCAAGGTATGCAGGGCCGCCTCGGCACTCTCCATCTCGGTGTGGTGCAGCACGATCACCCGCGCCCGTCGCTCGTCATGGTTCGGCGAGCCGCGCCATTGGGCGAGCGGATTGCGCTGCGGTGCGGTCGCGCAGGCGGCGAGCAGCACGACGGACAGCACCGCGGGCGTCACCACCCGCAACGCCGACAACAGGCGCGCCCCTCGCCGGCCCGGATGGCTGGTTCGATGATCGGATCGCACTTCGATGCTCCCTCGTCTTCGTCGGACCCGCACACCTTAGAGCCTGTCCACGATTCGCGCGCAACCCGTGCAGGATCGGGCCAGGCGATGCATTCTCCACGAACGAAGTTTGTTCCATCGGAGGAATTCTTCGTCCCTCCGACCGCCGATTGTCCTGCCCGGATCCACGCCCATCTCCTGCCTGCAGCGACGGAAGCGCCGGCATCCCGCCGGCCCCGTCGCCCGGTACCGCTCCCTCCCCCTTGCGGCACCGGACGCAGACGCAAGAAACAGGAGAAGAACACCATGAGCCTTTCCACCCTGTCCCGCGCTCCCCTCGTCGCCACCCTGGCTGTCGCGCTCGGCGTCGCCGCGGTCGCGCCGGCCGCCAACGCCGCCGACAACGAACGCGGCTTCTACGCCGGCGCCGGCGTCGGCCAGTCGCTGGTCGATGAGGGCGGCTACGACGACGAGGACACCGCGTTCTCGGCCTTCGGCGGCTACCAGTTCAACCGCTACTTCGCGCTGGAAGCCGGCTACGCCGACTTCGGCGAGCTCGAGTCGCGCGCTGTCGCCAGCGACCTCGAGGCCAGCAGCGGCTACCTGGTCGCGGTCGGCAGCGTACCGTTCACCACGAACCTCTCCGGCTACGCCAAGGCCGGCCTGCACCGCTGGGATCTCGACAGCTCGCTGCCGCTGGTGATCGGCAACCGAGACGACAGCGGCACCGATCCGACCTACGGCGTCGGTCTGCAGTACCGCTTCAACGACACCGTCGCCCTGCGTGGCGAGTACAGCCGCTTCGAGATCGAGGATGCGGATCTCGACCTGGCCCAGCTGCAGCTGCGGTTCGACTTCTGAGTCGCACGGCGGGAGAACGGACGGCTCGCCGGCCGCTCTCCCGCCGCCGGTCCCGCCACTGACCGGCAACGCCGACGCCGGGACCCGCGCGGCGGTGGCACTCCGGCAGATCCTGCTGACAGACCCTGGCAGCAGGTCGTGTGCATACTTCGTGCATCCCCGCACCGGAGTCATGCCATGGGCCTTCTGGGAAGCTGCCATTGCGGTCGTACCCGCTTCGAGGTCGACGCCGCGCCCGCCACCCTCACCCGCTGCACCTGTTCGAGCTGCAGCAAGCGCGGCGCGCTGTGGGCCTACTACACGCCCGACAGTTTCCGCCTGCTGACACCCGCCGACGACGTCGCGACCTACCGTTGGAACACGAAGATGGTGAAGCTGAACTTCTGTGCGACCTGCGGCTGCGCCACCTTCAACGAGTCGCCGGACTGGTCCAGCGGCGAACCCGATTTCGAGCATCCGAAAGTCAGCGTGAACGCGCGCCTGTTCGACGGTTTCAACCTCGACGCGGTGCCGGTGGAAACCATAGACGGCCGCAATCTCTGGTAGCCGCATCGGCATGATGATGGACACCGGATCGCTGAAGAGCTACTGCGCGTCGTTGCCGGGAGCCCGCGTGCAACTGTACGACAACGGCCCCAACGTGCTGGTCTACTACGTGGGCCACAGGCGCTTCGCCTACTTCAAGACCAGCGAGCCGGAACGCTGGCGTTTCAGCATCAAGGTCACGCCGGAGCGGTTCCTCGAGTTGACCGACGTGCCCGGCATCAAGCCGGCACGCTGGATGGGACGGCACCACTGGGTCACGATCGTCGACGTGCGCCAGGTGCCGGAGGACTACCTGCAGGAGCTGGTGCGCTGGTCGTACCACAAGGCCGCCGACGGGCTCAGCCGTGCCCGTCGGCGGGAACTGCTCGGCGAATGAGATCACCGGGAGCCTGTCGTCGCGGGCCCGGCCCGGCTCAACGCTCGATGCCGGCGCCCATGTAATCGAGCTTCCCCAGACGCACTCCGGACTGGCGCAGGATGGCGTAGGCGATGCTGACATGGAAGAACAGATTCGGCAGCACGAAGTCGAGCAGGTAGGCCCGGCCGTCGTAATCGAGCCGGGTGGGACCGAAGTTCAGGCTGATCCCGCGCGTCTCGCTGCCGTCGATCTGTTCCGGCTGCAGGCTGCGCATGAATTCGATCGCACGCTCGATCCGCGCGTGGAGCTCCTCGAAGGTCGTCTCGTCGTCGGCGAATTTCGGCGCGTCGATGCCAGCCAGCCGCGCACTGCCGTTCTTGACCATGTCGGTGGCGATCTGCACCTGCCGCACCAGCGGCAGCATGTCCGGCGCCAGCCGCGCCTGCAGCAGCAGCTCCGGTGCGTATTCGTTGGCGGCGGCATGCGCCTGCCCCTTCTTCAGCACGTGGACGAGGTTCTGCAGGGTGCGGATGAAGACCGGCACCGAGGCCGGGTACATCGACAACGGAGCGCTCATGGCGGAACTCGCGGGAAAGGAATGCGAAGGGTAGATGCAGCTACCCGCGTGCGACAGCCGCCGGCCCGGGAATGAGCATCCCGGGCATGGGGCAATGCGGCCGCCGCCTGCGGCGACCGTGGCGTTCGACCGGTCTCCGCGTCACTCCGGCGGCGTACCGTACTTGGCCTGCATGAAATTGTGGTACAGCCAGCCGTGGCGCTGGTACCAGTCCTCTTCGCCGTAGTGGCGCGCCTCGCATTCGCCCAACGCCTTCAGCGAGCTTTCCAGCCCGTCGAGATACTGGCCGGCCTTGCTGGTATAGGTCTTCTTGAGCTTGGCCACCGCCTGTTCGATCTGCGGCTTGCCCTGCAACTGCCATGACAACCCGGTGACAGCGTGGATGCCGGACGCGCTGTCGCCGAACGCCATCGCCGAGTTCGCCATCTTGACGTTGGCCGCGGTGATGCAGCGCGCGCGCTCGATGTAGAAACGGTTGAAGTCGATCTTGCGTACCGCCTCCTCGTAGCACTGGCGGCATTCGTCGCCCTCGGCGCAGTGCGACGGCACCGTGGGGCCCGAACTGTCGGTATAGGCGGAGCCGCAGCCCGCCTCGGTGGAATCGAGCGCTTCCAGATCCCCTAGCAGGGTATTGGCGTCGCGGGCCACGCCGAGCGCATCGCTGTCGACCAGCACGTCGATGACATCGAGCGTCCGGTCGGTATCCCAACCGTCGAAGAAGCTTTCCCAGTCGCCTTCCACCGCCGGCGTGCCTTCCGATTGCGCCAGCGTGGCGGACGATGCAGCCAGTCCGAGCACCGCGGCCGCGACAGCCGTCTGCCAGGACGTGCGCAAGCACGCATGCATTCCGGAACGTTCCGATCGCGACTTCATGCGCGCTTCCTCCTCATCAGCAGCACCGCCATCACCGCGGCGACGGCGACCAGCAGGCCGACGACGCCCCAGATCCATGGGAATCCCCCGCTTCCACCGCCATCGAACTCGCTGGCGTTGACCACGACCGGCGCGAAGTCCGGCCGGGTCTCGTCGCCGACCCAGACCAGCAGGCGATACGGCGTACCCGCGTCCTGCGCGGTCACCGACACCTGGAATTCGCCTTCGGTACGGAACAGGAAGCGCAGCGGATCGCGATCGGTCCTGCCCTCGCGCAACGGCTGGTTCCAGGCGTATTTGGTGACCGCCAGCGCGACCTCGTCGCCGGCCTCGACCGGCCGTACCACCACCCCGACCGGGTTCATGTACGAGATGCCTTCGAGCAGGAAGCGCTGCGGCGTCGGTCCGGCCAGGCCCTTCACCACCACCGCCCTGCCCATCTCGACCCCGTCCATCGTCTTGGGCTCGAGCCGGATCGTCATCGGCTTGTCGCCGTCCTGCGCAGCCGCCGGAAGCCCGGCCGCCGCAATCGCGATCGCCGCGACCAGCGCCGGCCATCTCCATGCCCGCCGTCGCGGCCGTGGCGCGGCCTCCGTTGTCGATACCTGCACGCGACAGCCCATTCCGGATCTCCATGCCGCCACCCATGCGGCCTCAGGGTCAATCAACGCGAAAACGCGCCGACAGGTGCCATCCGAATCCGTGACGATTGTCTCAAACGGTTGCGACAGTCCTGCCGTCGGGCCGGTCCGCCACGACTCAGCCGAGCCAGCCGCGTGCAGCAGCTTTGCGCGCGTAACTCCACAGCCCCAGCGCGATCAGCACCACGATCACCGGCATCACCAGGCTCGACGGCCCGATCAGCGACCACATCGGCGTCAACGCGAAGCTCGCGACCATCTGCACGACCACGACGATCAGCGAGACCAGGAACAGCGTCACCGCCCAACGCTTCCTCATCAGCAGGCCGATCGCGCCGAGGGTGCCGGTCGCCACCGCGATGCCGAACAGCACGTTGAGCCAAGACGGCGTGGCCTCGACCACCTGGCGCTGCTCGGCCGGCATCGCCGCGAGCTGCTCGGGCGTCATCGCCACGGTCATCAGGAATGCCAGCACGCCGACCAGATTCCACAGCAGGCCCAGCACGGCGATCGCCCAGAACGATTTCGGGCGCGACACGACTGTGGCGTTCATGCTCTCCCCTCCCTTCGATGGGCGGCCGGCGTGCGGCCGCGGATTGTCAGGACGAGGGTACGCCGCTTGCCGCGACCGCGCACGCATGGGCGATGGCGCGCTGCAACACCGTCGGGAACCGGAATCGACCCGAAGCCCGGTGGGTCCGGTCCGGCGGGTCTCAGTGCATCGCCGAGGTCAACGGCGCATCGGCGGGATCGCTCGCATGCTCGCGGGCCAGGCGCTCCTGGCGCTCAGCCTCCAGCATCTCGAGGTATTGCGGCAGCGACTTGCCGGCCGCCATCGCTTCATGGGTCGCGGCGGCATCCAGCGCGGCGGAAACGTGCAGCTCCAGCGCGCGCCCGGCCCGTGCCTGCACCGCGACGGTGTGCCTGAGCATCGCCAGCACCATCGCGGCACTGTCGGTGCCGCTCAGGGCCTTGCCCCCGAGCACCATCACCCATTCGCGGTCGCGCAGCCCCGCTCCACCGACGATCTGGCCATCGGCATCGATCAGTTGCGCGTGCGGCTGCAACGCATCGCCGAGCCGGCGGATGGGACGGGAGGCGCCCTGCTTCCTGCGGGCATCGCGGCGGGCCTTGGAGAATCGGGACATGGCGGCCTCTGCATCTGTACGGCGTCGTCCACAGTGTGACGCATGGCGCGGCCCGGCGGTACAGGCATGGACACCCGGCGACAGCGGACGTTGTGCCTGGCCAGCACCGCCGCAGCGTGGACGCTACTTTTCCGGCGTCTCGTCGAACTGCCGCTCGAAGCAGTGGTGGCCGGCCGGGTGATACCAGCCGTCGTTCTCGTAGAACCCGCTGCCGGAAGTCCCGCGGGCGGAATCGGTCGCAAAGCCCGCGCACAGCCGCAGCGAACGCGGCCCGGTCACCTCGTACCCGTAGACGCTGCCGTCGACCGGGTCCTCCACGGCCAGGCGCAAGCCGGGACGTGCGGCCAGGGTCACCAGGTCCGCCGGCAGCCTTCCATGCTCCTCGAGGTACTGGTGGGCCGCGGCTTCGATCCGGTGGAGCTCGCGCACCCGCTTCTGATCGATGCGCATCTCGCGTTGCGCGGCAGGCGGGTCCATCACCACGAGCGCGGCCACGACGGTCGCGACCGCCGCGACACTGGCGACGATCGCAAGCAGGCGTCCGCGTCCCGTTCCGGCTGCGCTCACGCCTCGCGCTCCTCTTTGTGCAGGTCGCCGAGGTAGTAGCCGAAGATCGTGCCGGCGATCGCCGCGACGACCAGCACCTTGAGCACGAAGCGCAGGGTCAGCTCGCCGCCAAGCAGGTTGGATACCAGGGTGATCATGTCGCCGATCAGCACCGCGGCAGCGACGAACAGGGTCAGGTAGGTCAGCCAGCGACGGACCGCGGACAGGCGCTTGACCGGATTGCGGGCGAGCTCGCGGCCGAGGTGACGCGCCACGAACAAGAACACCGGAAAGGCGATGATCACCGACGCGACCGACCAGCGCATCGAATGCCCCACCCGGTCGAGCATGAATTCGGAGTCGGCCGGATCCGGCAGCGCGCGGGTGATCAGGTCGAACAACAGACTGCCGAGATGGTAGGCGGCGACGTACAGCGTGCTGAACAGCACCAGGTAGAGGAAGGCCTCGCGCGCCGACAGGTAGGGCCGCGGACGTGGTACCGGCACCGGGAACGCGACGTCCGCATAGGCATCGAGCGCGCTGCGCACCTGCTCGGGCGCCCATCCCGCCGTGGCGAGCGCGGCCTGGATGCCGTCGCGACTCGCGCCGGCGGCCAGCGAATCCCGCACGAACAGCTCCAGCTCCTGCGTACTCGATGCCATGTATGCCCCCGTGGCCGCCACGGTCACCTGTCCGTTCCGATGGCCGGCAATCTAGCAGGAACGCAGCGGCCCCGTCGGGCCTAACCGTGCGAGGCGAACGGCTTGCCGGTCAGCAGGTTGATGTAAGGCTGCGCATCGACATGGTGGAACAGGTAGGTCTTGCGCACGCTGCCGGCGGCGGGCGGCGGCACCTTCTCGCGCAGCGCGGTGAGCAGTGCCTCGTCGCCGGCCTCGATCTCGTTCGGCCAGCGCGGATAGAAATCGGCGATCCCGATGTCGGCGGCGTCGGCGAGCAGTTCCAGCTCGTCGTAGAGGAAGCCATCGTCGCCGTTCTCATACGCCATCCGCGCGGCTTCGCTCAACGACACCCCGTCGCGCAGGCTGTAGGCGCCGACTTCGAGCACCGGTGTCAGCACGCCCTCCAGGTAGCTGGTGTCGACCACCACGTCGATGATCGTGGCCTCCGGGTTGCGCTCGATGAAGCGCGCGAAGTTCGACAGAAGCATGTCCGGTACGGACGGGCGCGACGACGGCATGGGCGGACTCCACGTGGGGGGCAGTACGGCCTGTCGGACCGTGCACGGCAGGCCGGGCGCTCGGACGTCACCTTACCCAACTCCGGCGCATATTTCGCGGGGGGACATCGTCGACGCACGCGCCGATGCGGCCAATGCCGACCCGGGTCACAATGGGCGCCGGCAACGACCATGGAGGCCATCGATGGGAGATCGCCTGCGACCACGCTCTCCCGCACAGGGCGCAGGCCGCTTCGTCGGCGCAGCGGCGATCGTATGCGCCGCCGCGCTCGCGGGCTGCGGCGACGGCGGTCCGCGCGACACGGCCGGTCCAACCGGTCCAGCCGATGCCCCCGCCACCCGCGCCGGGGCGGCCGCTTCAGCATCCCCGTCGCCCGAGTCGAGCGGGGCCGCTCCGGCCCTCGCCGGACCGGTCGGAGCCGGGCAGGCCGACCTCGATCCGCCCGGGTTCGACCAGACGTCGATCGCGCCGCAGGACAAGCCGCGGCCGGCGCGGACCCCCGACGTCGTCTACGTGCCGACACCGCAGCCGGTCGTCGATGCGATGCTGGAGATGGCGGAGGTCGGTCCCGACGACGTGCTCTACGATCTGGGGTCCGGCGACGGCCGCATCCCGATCACCGCGGCGAAGCGCTGGGGCACGCGCGGGGTCGGCGTCGAGATCCACCCGCTGCGGATCCGCGAGGCCAGCCTCGCCGCACACCGCGCCGGAGTCGCCGACCGGGTCACCTTCATCGAGGCCGACCTGTTCGAGATCGACCTGTCCAGCGCGACCGTGATCACCCTCTACCTGCTGCCCGACCTCAACCTGCGCCTGCGTCCGAGGCTGCTGCGGCTCGCGCCGGGCACCCGTATCGTCACCCACAACTACCACATGGGCGACTGGGTGCCGCAACGGCAGCAGGTCATCGGCGATTCGGTGATCTACTACTGGACGGTGCCGGAACGGATTCCGCCTCATCTGCGCTGAGCCCTGCGTTGGCGAGCACGTCGATCAGCGCGCGCGCAGCCGCCGACAGGCGCCGGTGCGGCGCGTAGATCAGCGAGAACGGGCGCGTGCGCCCACGCGTCCGCGGCAGCACCTCGACCAGTTCCCCGCGCGCGATCCGGTCGCGAACGATGAAGTCGTAGCTCTGGCAGATGCCGACCCCGTGCACGGCCAGCGACACCACGCCGAGCACGTCGTCCGACACCGCGAACCGCGACTGCGGCAGCCATTCGACATCGCGTTCGCCGTCACGCAGCAGCCATGGCGCGATACGTCCGCTGCTGGGCATCACGAACGGCACGCAGACATGCCCGGTCAGCGCCTCGATGCTGTCGGGCACGCCCGCACGCTCCAGATAGGAAGGCGCCGCGGCCAGGCGCAGCGCCGCATCCTCCAGCCGGCGCGCGACCAGTCCGCTGTCCGGCAGCTCGCCGAGCCGGATCGCGAGGTCGAAACCCTCGGCGACCAGGTCGACGTTGCGGTTGCTGATGTTCAGCTCGACCTGGACCTGCGGATGCAGTTCGGCGAAGCGGCGCAGCAACGGCGGCAGGCGATGGTGGCCGTAGGTGGTCGGAACACTCAAGCGCACCCGTCCGGTCATCGCGCCTTCGCGGCGCTGGATTCCTCGTTCCGCGTCTTCGATCAGCGTGAACGCCGCCTGGCTCTGCTCCAGGTACGCGCGCCCGGCATCGGTCAGCCCCAGTCGCCGCGTCGTGCGCCGCAGCAGTTGCACGCCGAGCCTTGCCTCGAGCCGCCCGATCGCCCGGCTGACCGCCGAAGGGGTGGTCGACAGGGCCACCGCACCGGCGGTCAGCGAGCCGTGCTCGACCGCTGCGATGAACGCTTCGACATCGCCAAGATGATCGAACCGACGGCCCATTATTGTCCTTGTCGCACAAATGCTTTTACCGAACCCTAGTTTATGACTGATTGTATTGGCAATAGAGTGCCGTCATTCCCATTCCCCGGAGCCCCTCCATGCCCGCCTCCCTCAAGCTCGCCACCGCACTGATGCTCGCCCTGTCCGCCGGAGGCGCCCAGGCCGGCCATGTACTGGTGGTGCTGTCCGACGCCGACCGCCTCGATCTCAAGGATGGCCGCGTATATGAAACCGGCTTCTATCTCAACGAGCTGATGCAGCCGGTCAAGCGTCTGCTCGATGCCGGTCACCAGGTCACCTTCGCCACCCCGCTCGGCCGCGCGCCGGCCATGGACCGCAATTCGGTCGATGCGATGCATTTCAATGGCAGCGAAGCGGAGCTGCAGGCGCACCAGGCGCTGCTCGAGCGGCTCGCGCTGACGTCGCCGGCCGCGTCGCCGGTGCTGAGCCTGGCCCGCGTGGAGCAGATCGGCTACGACCGCTTCGACGCGGTCTACGTACCCGGCGGGCATGCCCCGATGCAGGACCTGCTGACCAGCCCCGCGCTGGGCCGGCTGTTGACCCACTTCCAC
Source organism: Marilutibacter chinensis (assembly GCF_021725675.1). Classification (GTDB taxonomy): domain Bacteria; phylum Pseudomonadota; class Gammaproteobacteria; order Xanthomonadales; family Xanthomonadaceae; genus Marilutibacter; species Marilutibacter chinensis. The sequence goes on from NZ_JAKJPO010000003.1 coordinate 159,696, forward strand.
CACGAGGGCAAACCCACAGCGCTGGTCTGCCACGGTCCGATCGCCCTGCTGTCGACCCTGCCCGATGCACCGGCCTTCACCCGACTGCTCGAAACCGGCGCACATGCCAGCCCGGCGCCGGAATGGATCTACGCCGGCTATCGCGTCACCGTGATCGGCAACGACGAGGAGGCGCAGGCCAAGGCCCAGCTCGATGGCGGCGAGATGAAGTTCTACCCGCAGACCGCCTTGCAGGCCGCCGGCGTGCGGTATCTCGGCAACACGACGCCCTGGGCGGCGAACGTGGTGGTCGATCGCGAGTTGATCACCGGGCAGAACCCGGCGTCGGCAAATGGCGTCGCCGACGTGCTGCTGGAGCGCCTGCCGACGCCCTGACCGCAACGCCGGCCCGCCGGATGCATCAGCCGATGCCCTTGGCCCGGCCGCGGAACTCGCGGGGGGTGATCCCAAAGCGGCGCTTGAACGCCGAGCTCAGGTGGCTGTGGCTGGAGAATCCGGTCGCAAGCGCGATCGAGGTGATGTCCTGGCGCGTGCTTTCGAGCAGGCTGCAGGCCAGTTGCAGCCGCTGGGCGATGATGTATTGCAGCGGCGTCATTCCGAACGCGTGCCGGAACGCCTCGATCAGCCGGTGGGTACCGACGCCGGCCAGCCGCGCCAGTTCGCCCAGGGTCAGGTGCTGGTCGAGATGGGCGAGGATGTAGTCCTCCAGCCGCCTCTGCTTCGCCCTGGACAGTCGCGGCCCCGTCGACGCCTCCCTCGCCGTGCCCGCGGAGTATTCGCGCAGCAGATGCAGACCGATGACCTGGGCCATCGAGTCGCGCAGCATTCCGGCCAGGTCGTCGTCTTCGTCCCCGAGCTGGATCATCCGGCCGGTGAGCCCGTGCAACAGCGGATCGCGCAGTTTCATCAGCGGCCGCAGCGGTCTCCCGGCCTCGCCGCCGGTCAACTGTCCCAGCCAGGCACGGCCGATGCGGTATTCGGCGTAGGCGATGCTGCCGCCCTCGGCACGCCCGACGTAATGCGCGCCGGCCGGGATCAGCCAGGCCTCGCCCGGACGTGCCGGCGCCCGGCAGGCGCGGCCATCGTCGATGCGGGTTTCCAGCCGCTGCATCTGTCCTTCCAGATGCACGATCAGGGTGTGCCGGTCCTGTTCGATGGTCCACTCGGTCGGCTCGCTGATGTCCTCGGACACCAGCGAGAATTCGCCGCCCGCAAAAGGCAGGGTCATCTCCGTCAGCACCCGTCGCGCGCGCGGCCCTCGCGGCCATGCCGCCTGCCCCAGCGCGGCCTCGCCGGCAGCGCGCGCGGTCGCGGAATAAGTTGACAGTGGCTCGGACATTCTGAAAGCGACGCCGCGCACGCCTCCCTATAAGGAACGGAAACGACCTGCCGGCTGCTGCCGGCGGATCACCGTCGATACCTGTCGCCCAGCATAGCGCCGCGACCCCGGCCGGTGCCTCTGCCGGTAGCGGCCCGCGTGAAGGCGCCCCTTTGGCAGGAGATCCGTGCATGTCCGCAACCGCACTGCCGCCACCGTTGGACCGCTTCGTCGCCGCGGTCAATCGCGGCGATGCCGATTCTGCCTTCGCGCTGTTCGCGACCGACGGCGAGGTCGACGACTGGGGCCGCCGCTTCGCCACTACGCGCGATATCCGCCGCTGGAGCGATCGCGAGTTCGTCGGCGCCGGCGGCCACCTGCGGGTGGTCCGGGTGGCGCGCTCGGGCGACCAGGTCACCGTCGACGCCCAATGGACCAGCCCCCACTACAGCGGCGACAGCCGTTTCGTCTTCACCCTCGACGGCGAACGCATCCGGCGGATGCGGATCGTCGGCGAATGACCTCCCACCCCCGACAGGAGACATGCAATGAACGACCACAGCATCCAGGACAAAGTCGTGCTCATCGCCGGCGGCGCCAAGAATCTCGGCGGGCTGCTCGCGCGCGATTTCGCCAGCCACGGCGCGAAGGCGGTCGCCATCCACTACAACAGCGATGCGACCGCCGCCGACGCGGAGGCCACCCGCGAGGCGGTCGAAGCCGCCGGCGCCAAGGCCGCAACCTTCCAGGCCGACCTCACCAGCGCCGGCGCAGTCGAGAAGCTGTTCGCCGACGCATCCGCCGCGGTCGGCAGCCCCGACATCGCGATCAACACCGTCGGCAAGGTCTTGAAGAAGCCGATGGTCGACATCAGCGAGGCCGAGTACGACCAGATGTCGGCGGTGAACGCCAAGTCGGCGTTCTTCTTTCTCAAGGAGGCCGGCCGCAACCTCAACGACAACGGCAAGGTCTGCACCGTGGTCACCTCGCTGCTGGGCGCGTTCACCCCGTTCTACGCGTCCTACGCCGGCACCAAGGCCCCGGTCGAGCACTTCACCCGCGCCGCCTCCAAGGAGTTCGGCGACCGCGGCATCTCGGTCACCGCGATCGGGCCGGGACCGATGGACACGCCGTTCTTCTACCCCGCCGAGGGTGCGGACGCCGTCGCCTACCACAAGACCGCAGCGGCGCTGTCGAAATTCTCGAAGACCGGACTGACCGACATCGAGGACATCGTCCCCTTCATCCGCTTCCTGGTTTCCGACGGCTGGTGGATGACCGGACAGACGATTCTCGTCAACGGTGGCTACACCACCAAGTAGTCCGGACGGTCAGGGCGCGGCACCGGACGCGCGATCGCACCGGGGGTGCTGCGGCGCCCCCGGCATATCGGCGGCGGCTGCGCTCAGCCCTCGTCGATATAGCCGCCACGCGCGGCCCGTTCCGGATCCTCGAAGACCGCCATCGCCGTGCGCATGCGGCGGAATCCGAATTTCGCGTAGAACGGTTCACGCCCCGGCACCGAATAGAGAATGATCTTGCGGTGTCCGCGCGAGCGCTCGACCAGCTTCTCGATGATCGCCCGTCCGAGGCCACGTCCCTGGTGGTCGGGATCGACCGCGATGTCGCACAGGTAGGAACAGTCGACGCCGTCGGCGACAGCGCGCCCGGCGGCGATCACCCGGCCGTCCTCGAACGCGAAGCATTTGAACAGGCTGTTGGTGAATGCGGTCCGCAACCAGTCCGCACTCTTGTCGCCCAGCGGCGCACGCCGGTACATCTCCGACAGTGCGGCCCAGTCGACGCCGTCGATGGATTCACGCCACTCGATCGCCATGCGTTCACGCTCCCGGTGCGCGTGCGACGCCCGGCCGGACGGACCGGCCGGGCCGTTGCCGCTCAACCCCCGGCCGGCGGTGCCGCCTCCGCGGTCGCGGCGGGCGTGGCCGGGGTCCCCGTTCCGGCCGACGGCGTGCCGTCGCCCTTCAGATAGGTGTCGAGGAAGGCGAGGATCCGGCCATAGCCTTCGATCCGGTTCTTGTTCTTGGAGAACCCGTGGCCCTCGTCATCGAACACCACGTATTCGACCGGCACGCCGTTCTCCTTCACCGCGGCGACGATGTCATCGCTTTCCGGCTTGATCACCCGCGGATCGTTGGCGCCCTGCAGCACCATCAGCGGCACGTCGATCCGGTCGGCGTGGAACAGCGGCGAGGTCTCGGTCAGGAACTCGCGCTGGGTCTCGGGATTGCCGACCTCCTGGTACAACGCTTCGCGGAAGCTCTCCCAGTACGGCGGAATCGACTCCAGCGTGCGGATCCAGTTGGCGACGCCGAAGATGTCGACACCGACCTTGAACTCGCCCGGCTTGAACGCCAGAGCCGACAGCACCATGTAGCCGCCGTAGCTGCCACCGATGATCCCGATGCGGTCCGGATCGACGTAGTCGAGCGACTGCAGGTACTTCTTCGCCTCGATCGTATCCCACAGCGGCTCGCGGCCGTGCTTGCCGTCGTCGGCGGCGAAGAAGGTCTTGCCGTAGCCGCTGGACCCGCGGTTGTTGATGCCCAGCACCACGTAACCGTGGTTGACCAGGTACTGGATCGTCGGCGAATGCGCGCGCGTGGTCTGGCCACCCGGTCCGCCGTGCACCCACACCAGCGCCGGCAGCTTGTTGTCGGCGCTGGCCTGGTGCGGCTTCCACAGGATGTTCGGGATCTCCATGCCGTCGAAACTCTTGAAACGCACGACGGAAGAGTCGACCAGATCGGCCGGATCGATTTCCGGATTGAGCGAGGTGGTCAGCTGGCGTGGCTCGCTGCCGTCGAGATCGAGCACGTACAGGTCGTTCGGCTGGCGGTCGCCGTTGAGGTAGAACGCCATGCGCTTCTCGCTGCGGGCGATGCGCAGGTTGCGCAGCTCGCCCGCCGGCAGCGCCGGCAACCGCACCTCCTCGCCGCTGTCGGCCTTGAACAGACGGAGCTTGAAGCTTCCATCCTCGTTGATGCCCACTGCCAGGTAGGTGCCGTCGTGGGAGAGCGTAGCGTCGACGATGTCCCAGTCGGCCTTGCGGACGGGCTCGTGCTCCCAGCTCTCCAGATTGACCCGGCGCAGTTCGCTGAACTCGCCGCTGTCGTTGGCGGTGTAGTACAGCCACTGCCCGTCGGGGCTGAAGGCCTGGGCGCCGAACCGGGCCTGGCCCTCGTGCTCGCTGACCTTGACCGGCTCGCCGTCGCCGCCGAGCGCGACCACGAACAGGTCGGAGTCGTTGGTCGAGTTGGCCTTCTCCAGCGCGAGCCATTTGCCGTCCGGCGACACTTCCGCGGGCTGCAGCCCCTCGTCGTTGGTGTAGACGCGCTCGCGCCCGTAGCCGTCGGTCGCATAGCGATAGAGATCGAAGAAGCGCGGGTCGCGCTCGTTGGTGATCACGAAGAAGTGCGCGCCGTCATGGCTGAAGCCGACGAAGTCGGCCTTGAGCTTGTCTCCCGGCGTCAGGTCGGTTTCCCCGCCGTCCTTGTCGATCACGAACAGGTGATCGAGCTCGTCACCGTCGTTGTCGCGGGTGATCAGCACGCGCTCGTCTTCCGGGAAGTACGCGACCGCGTAGCTGTTGTCGGTGGTCGAGTCGGTGACCGCGGTCCAGTCGCCGCCGCTCACCGGCATCGTGTAGGCGTTCCAGACGCCGGCCTTGTTCGACGAGAACAGGATCCGCGACTCGTCCGGGCTGAACGAAGCGCCGCCAACGCCGAGGCTCTCGACGAATTCCTCGATGCTGTACTGGCGGCTCGGCCGCTCGATCGTGGACTCTGCTTCCGCGGCCGCGGGGGCCGTCGCCTCCGACGACGGCGACGATGGCTGGCACGCGGCCAGCGGCAACAACAGCGCGAGGGTGACGGCCAACGGCAACCGACGCAGCACGGGCATGGGGTTTCCTCCCTGGAGTTGAACTGCCGATCCTACGCCGTTGCCGGCGGCAGCAAATAGGCCGGCGGTCATGGTGCCGCGGCCGGGTACCGCTCAGGTCGGCGCGGTCATCTCCGCCGCGGCGGCATCAGCCCAGCGCTTCGAGCGCCGCCTGCACCTCGCGCTTGCCCTTGGAACGCAACGTGGCGATGCGCTCCAGCTGATCGGGTTTCGGGCGGGTGACGCCCTTCTCCCAGTTGTAGACGGTGGGTCCGCTGACGCCGAACAGGCGTCCGAACTCCGCCGCCGACAGCCCCAGCCGCTCGCGCAGCTTGTGCAGGCCCTTCGGTGAGAAACGGCGCGGCTTGGACGAGCCCGTGACCTTCGAGGAAACGGCCGCCGGGGCCGCGGACATCGCGAACTTCGACGCTTTCCCCAGGGTGCCCAACTGCTTGCGGAGCTCGCTGTTCTCCCGCTTGAGTGCGGCGACATCGCGGCGCAGTCCGGCCACGTGCTTGCGCATCGGATCGATGGTCTTGCGCAGTTCCTTGCGGGCCAGACGGGCCACTTCCTCCTTGAGGGCAGCGGCGAAATTCGACATTGTTTTACCCCGTTGATTTGAAGCGATGAGCCGACAGCATAGCTCACCCGGCTGGAATCGCCCCATATTCGGCATTCGGGGCGATTCCCGCGCATGCCGATCGCATCGATATAACGAAAGAAATGTCGGCTGCGTCGCAGAATGCGGACGGCCGCATATATGCGGCGCTTCCGGATCCGTCGTCGTCGGGCATGGCTGCGATAACGTCGAACGTATCGATCACGTTTACCGCCCGCCCATAGCCTCCGAACCCGGATGCACGGTATCGCCGCGACTATGCGTCGGCACCGGCGACCGCCGCGATCGCCTCGATCTCGAACAACATGCCGTCCAGCGCCAGGCGCGGCACCGGAATCAGGGTGCAGGCGGGACGATGGTCGCCGAACGCCTTGCCAAGTTCCTCGCCGAACACGTGCAGCTTCGACTCGTCGTGATCGACGATCAGCACGCTCAGCTTGGCGACGTCGCGCGGGCCGGCGCCGGCCGACGCCAACGCGGTCACAAGGTTGGCCAGCGCCTGGCCGACCTGGTCGCGAAAGTCGGGCGACAGGCGGCCGTCGGCGGTCTCGCCGCCCTGCCCCGCAACCAGCAGCCAGCGACGCGCGCCCTCGACGCTGGCCAGGTGGGAATAGCCGTTCGGTGCCGGGTCGTAGAGGCCGGCCGGGTTGGACAGGGTGACGATCGATGCGTTGTTGGAGCTCATGGAAGTCCTTGGTCGGTGGGGGAACATGCAGCCTCGCGACGGCCGCCGCCGCATGTCGCGGCACGTGAGGGATGACGCATCCGCGAGGTAGTGACGCAAGGACGCATTGCAAGGTCCGTTCGTGACACGTTGCGGGCCCTGTTTACCCGGAGTGGCGCGCACCCTGGTCCCTCTACGCAGGTTCAAGCGCGCTGACCATCACGTAATAGCCGTCCGGATCGCGGAGGGCGAACTCGCGGGTTCCGGTGGCCGGATTCACCTGCGGCTCCAGCTCCAGTCGCGCTGCCAGATGCCGTGCCCGCGACAGCGCCTCGTCGAAGTCGTCCACGCGGAAGAACAGCAACAATCCGTTGCCCGGCGTCGCCAGCTCGGGACTGCTCAGAGTCGGATGCTCATGATCACCCCACCGGTGCAGGCACAGCAGCACGGTCCCGTCCGCGTCCCGCAGCTGCCCGAAATGGTCGTGCGCGGGCGCCGACTGCGGTTGGCCGAACAGCGACTGGTACCAGTGGAAGCTCCGCTCCACCTCGGCGACGCCAATGATCGTCCAGGTACGTTTCATCGGTTCCTCCTGCTTTCCGGCGACCGCGCTCCGTCCATTCTTCCGCAGACTGGAGCGGCAGTGTCGAATCCGCGTGGCCGCGATCGTCGATCAGGTACCGGCCACGATCGGCCGCGGTCCCGACAGGAGGACATCATGCTCCAGAACCATCCCATCTATGCGTATCTGCCGGCGCGCGATGTCGCGCGTGCACGGCGCTTCTATGAACAGGTCCTCGGCTTCGAGCCCGGCGGAGAACTGGCGGACGGCATCACCTACCGCTTCGCGAACGGCACCGCCGCGTTCCTGTACCCCACGCAGAACGCCGGAACGTCGAAGGCAAGCCAGGCATTCTGGCAGGTGGATGACATCGAAAAGGAGGTCGCCGAACTCAGGCAACGCGGCGTGGCGTTCGAGCACTACGACATGCCCGACGACGAAGTGGACGGCGACATCTACACCGGCGGCGGTGCCCGGGCCGCATGGTTCAAGGACACCGAGGGCAACATCCTCGCCATCATCCAGGCGGTGTGAGGCCGAACGTTCCGATCAGGACCACGATGGAAGGTGTCCGTGTTTGGTTGCCATACGTAGCCCGGGCAAGGCCAAGGGCCGCACCCGGATGCATTGCCTGTCACCTCAACGCCCGGGTGCGCGGCGCTTACCCGGGCTGCGCTGGCTGGCTTGAGATTTTGATTTCGACCTTCGCGACTTAAAGCCCGCCGAGCACCGGAAAGGGCGGCGGCCGAAGAGGTGCCCATGTCTGAGTGCCGCGAAGCGGCGCGAGTTTGGGCACCGTGCCGCCGGCCTTGAGGAGCGCAGGGAACCGGGACGGCGCAGCCGTCCCGGCGGGCGTCAGGAGCCAGCGGTTTTGGTTACTTTTGCCAAGACAAAAGTAACCCGCCGAAAGGCGGAAGCCTTTGATCCTGTTCCAAAAACAAGGGACACACTCACTCACCCACACGGGAAAATGAACCTGACCCTATTTTTTTCGGCTGATCGTTGTCCAGCAAGGCAACAGCGAACACCGTTGCCGTTGATCTTGACGTTGACCTTCGCGACTTAAAGCCCGCCGAGCACCGGAAAGGGCGGTGGCCGAAGAGGTGCCCATGTTTGAGTGCCGCGAAGCGGCGCGAGTTTGGGCACCGTGCCGCCGGCCTTGAGGAGCGCAGGGAACCGGGACGGCGCAGCCGTCCCGGCGGGCGTCAGGAGCCAGCGGTTTTGGTTACTTTTGCCAAGACAAAAGTAACCCGCCGAAAGGCGGAAGCCTTTGATCCTGTTCCAAAGAACAAGGGACACGCTCACTCACCCACACGGGAAAATGAACCTGACCCCTTATGTCCGCTGTGAATCTACCCTGGACCGGCGAAGAAGCCCGCATCTCGAACTGCCGCGGGGTAGCCAGCAATAGCTGGCACTCTCTTGGATCCTCGAACCAAGTCCTGATAGACATGCTCTGCGAGCGCAGATGGGTAGTCATACCCGTCTGAAAAGGCTTCCTGCCGAAGCGATTCTGAACTCGCATGACACATATCAATGTACTTACCTATGACGACAGAAAGCACGACCTCTCTGTTTTCGACACGACGACGAAGCCCCTCATCAGCAACCACTATCTGCTGATAGCGGATTCTGGGATCACTCTTCAATGTCTCAGCAATAAATCCTCTTACGTCTCGATTACGAATCTCACCACTTACCAAAACACCAAGCGACTCACGATCAGAAACATATAATGCACAAAGATAAAACAACCAGAGAAGATGCAGAGGATCACGTTCAGAGAGGCCAGCTTGAACTTCATTCGCTAACCGAAGCGCTTGCTTCTGTGTCCTCACATCCCCTGGGATGACAGCGCTCGACACAAGCGTCCAAACATAAAGACCATCATGTTCTTGACCATCAGGAAGCCCAGTGACAACCGGCCCTTCCCTATGAGCTTCAAATATTTCGGAAGCAATGACTTGATACATATCCCCCTTCGGCTCAGGCAGTAGGTATTCATGATCGAACATCCGCCTGAGATACCGGCGACCATCAAAATCGCCGCCGTACACTCCTCGAATAGAGTTCTGGAATTGCATCAAGTTGGTCGAGACAACGAAGGCGACCCCCCGAATCCCAAAAATGTGCTTTACCTCTTCGAGCAACTTAATTGCATACGATGGCCTACATCTATCCAACTCATCCACAAAAACGAAAAGAGGAAGAACAGCACCGGCCTGACTGCAAACCAGCTCCAAAAGGCTCGCCAGATTACTCCTGAAATCAGCAAGCGATCGCTGCCTTTTCTCGTGACTAGCCAAAGCGCTTTCAAAGAATTTGTCTAACGCTTCGTTGAGCTCTTTAGAGTCGTTATCAGCGTCATCAGTCTGATCTACTGAGTCAAAGGAGTCCATCAGTTGATCGATCGCAACACCCGTAAACTTCTTCACCATTCCACGAGCAATTACACCTGTTGCAGGGAGAACAGCGCTTCTGAGATCCCTAATTGAGCGCTTCGTGAGGTCCGCAGCCGTCTCCGCCAACCTCTTCTTGGCAGGGATTCTTGACTCCCACTCCTTCAATCCCTGCAAGATCGCGGACATCAGAGCAATTGCAGGCTGATCTCCGTCATCATTCTCCCAAGCGTCGAAATAAATCACAGGGTGCCCAGCTTCTTTCAGGTCTTCTGCCCAGTTCTTGACAAAGAATGTTTTTCCAGCCCCCCAGTCCGCATCGATTGCGACAGTTGCTCCGCCGCCCTCACCTTGCTGCATGCGCTGAGACCTGGCAGTAATGACCTTCGTCAGGTAGTCCGCAAATGGCTTGCGATCAAACGCGTCGCCACTCCAAGGCTCCTTGCGCTGAGTTTGCTCACCGTCATCAGGCATGCTTTAGTCCGCTTGAGCTGGTTCTAAATGAAATGTGCTTATTCGAAACCACTCACCCACACTTGGAATAACCACAATTCAAACAAGTAGCACACCCGTCCATGATGACGAGCGCCTTGGTATTGCACTTGTGGCACATGGTCGCCGACGGCGGGAACGACACGCCGCCGTCGCCGGTGACTTCGACGTCTTCCTCGCGACGCTCGGGGCGCACGCGGGGTTCGGGGAACAGTTCGCCGCTGCGGTCGTCGGTGACGACCGGGGCCTCGACGACCGGCGGCGCGCCGGCCGGGCTTATTTCAGAGTTTTTTTTTGAGTCGAGCGCGGCGTAGGCGGCGCGTTTCTCGGCGATCAGCTTGCGCTGGGCTTCGCTCATCTCCGGATCCTTGATCATGCCGATCGACTTGAGGTGGTCCTCGACGATGCTGCCCAGCTCGGCGACCAGCGACGGCATGTAGACGCCGCCGGCCTTGAAGTAGCCGCCGCGCGGGTCGAACACGGCCTTCATCTCCTCGACCAGGAAGGTCACGTCGCCGCCCTTGCGGAACACCGCGGACATGATCCGGGTCAGCGCGACGATCCACTGGAAGTGGTCCATGTTCTTGGAGTTGATGAAGATCTCGAACGGCCGGCGCTGTTCGAATTCGCTGCCGGCATTGAGCACGATGTCGTTGATCGTCACGTACAGGGCGTGCTCGAACAGCGGCGTCTTGAGCTTGTAGGTGGAGCCGATCAGGGTCTCGGGACGCTCGATGCGCTCGTGCATCTGGATGACGTTGCTGGCCTGGGCCTCGGCGGCTTCGGCAGCCTCGCGCTTCACCGCTTCGGCCTTGGCGACCTCGGCCTGCCTGGCCTTGTCTTCCGGGGTGACGACGCTGTAGCCCTTGATTTTCTTGTCGATCTTGACGGCCATCGGCCCTTAGCTCCTGATGCGTTGTTGCGGTGATGCGCGCCGGGACGCGTGCTGCGGATGCGTCTTCGGCGGGTCTGCCGGATCCCTCCCCCGCGCACGGGGGAGGGGGTTACGGCTCGGGGCTTGCCTACTTCTTTTTCGCCGCCTTCTTGGGAGCGGCCTTCTTCACGGCTTTCTTCGCTGCCGGTTTCCTCACGGCCTTCCTGGCCGCCTTCTTCGGTGCGGCTTTCTTCACCGCCTTCTTCGGAGCCGCCTTCTTCGCGGCTTTCTTCGGTGCGGCCTTCTTCACTGCCTTCTTCGCAGCCGCCTTCTTCGGTGCGGCCTTCCTGGTCGCTTTCTTCGCAGCCACCTTCCTGGCGGCGGGCTTCTTCGCAGCCTTCTTCGCGGCCTTCTTCGCCTTCAGGGCGGCGGCTTCCTTCTTGGCGCCGGCGCTGGCCGCGGCCAGTTTCTTCTTCGCGGTGCTGACCGCCTTCTTGGCGGCCTTCTTCGCCTTGGCGACGGTCTTGCCGGCGTCCTTGGCGGTCTTCTCGGCGTTCTTGCGGGCCTTGGCGGCCGCCTTGCGCACCGACTTGACGACGTCCTCGGCCTTGTGGGCGATGCCGCCGCCGATGCTGGACGCGGTCTCCATCACGTTGTCGGCGGCCTGCGACAGCGTCGCCGTTACTCCATTGCCGTTGCTCATGTGCCCTCCTCGCGGGCGTATCCGTTTCGATCTTGTGGTTGAGTCAACAACTGTCTGGAACCTCATGGAGCGCCGGGCGATACCGCGTGCCGATGCCGGACCTGGTCGGGCGGTGCTCCAATGGCGATGCTATACCTGCCGTGCACGCAATCAAGATGGTCGCGGGCGCGGCGGGCAGGGCCTCTGGAGCCGGGTGGCGGCCGCCGTTTCCGCCACCCCGGGACGGTCCGGCCGTCCCCGCCGCGGACCCGGTGCGGACACCGGGCCGGAACCTCGACGACCGCGCCCTCGGGCGCGGTCAGAGTCAGAACTTGCCGTAGTAGCCCTCCTTGAGGGCGTCGAACAGGTTGGCGGCGGTATGCATCTCGCCGTCGTACTCGATCTGCTCGTTGCCCTTGACCTCGACCACCTGGCCGTCCTCGAGCTCGAAGCGGTAGGTGGTGTTCTCCAGGTCGGTCTCCTTGACCAGCACGCCCTGGAACGCGGCGGGGTTGAAGCGGAACGTGGTGCAGCCCTTCAGGCCCTGCTTGTGGGCGTAGGTGTAGATGTCCTTGAAGTCCTCGTACGGGTAGTCGGTCGGGACGTTCGCGGTCTTGGAGATCGAGCTGTCGACCCACTTCTGGGCGGCGGCCTGGACGTCGACGTGCGCCTTCGGGGTGATGTCGTCGGCGGCGATGAAGTAGTCCGGCAGCTTCGCGGCCGCGTCGTCGCTGAACGGCATCGCCTTCGGGTTGACCAGTTCGCGGTAGGCGAGCAGCTCGAACGAGAACACGTCGACCTTTTCCTTCGACTTCTTGCCCTCGCGGATCACGTTGCGGCTGTAGTGGTGCGCGAACGAGGGCTCGATGCCGTTGGAGGCGTTGTTGGCCAGCGACAGCGAGATGGTGCCGGTCGGGGCGATCGAGCTGTGGTGGGTGAAGCGGCAGCCGACCTCGGCCAGCTCGTCGACCAGCTGCGGGGCGGCCTCGGCGACGCGCTGCATGTAGCGGCTGTAGCGCGCGTGCAGGACCTTGCCGGGGATCTCCTGGCCGACCTTCCAGCCGTCCTTCTTCATCTCCGGGCGCTTGCGCAGCATCTCGGCGGTGACCTCGAAGCGCTCCTCCATGATCGGCGCCGGGCCCTTCTCGCGGGCCAGCTCCAGGCCCATCTCCCAGCCGGCGATGGCCATTTCCTTCGCGATGCGCTCGGTGAACTCGCAGGAGTCGGCCTCGCCGTACTTCATCCGCAGCATGGTCAGGGTGCTGCCCAGGCCCAGGAAGCCCATGCCGTGGCGGCGCTTGCGCATGATCTCGTCGCGCTGCTGCTGCAACGGCAGGCCGTTGATCTCGACCACGTTGTCGAGCATGCGGGTGAAGACGCGGACGACCTCCTTGTACTCCTCCCAGTCGAACTCGGCCTTGTCGGTGAACGGGTGGCGGACGAACTTGGTCAGGTTGACCGAGCCGAGCAGGCAGGCGCCGTACGGCGGCAGCGGCTGCTCGCCGCAGGGGTTGGTCGCGCGGATGTTCTCGCACCACCAGTTGTTGTTCATCTCGTTGACGCGGTCGATCAGGATGAAGCCCGGCTCGGCGTAGTCGTACGTCGAGACCATGATCATGTCCCACAGGTGCCGCGCGCGGATGTGGCCGTAGATCTTGCAGGCGACCAGGCCGTCGTCGCGGACGATGTAGTTGCGGTGGGTCGGCCACTCGCGCCAGACCACCTGTTCGGGGTTGGCCAGGTCGAGGTCGGTCTTCTCCTTGGTGTTCAGCGGGAACACCAGCGGCCAGTCGGCGTCGTCCTCCACCGCCTGCATGAAGCCGTCGGTGATCAGCAGCGACAGGTTGAACTGGCGCAGGCGGCCATCCTCGCGCTTGGCGCGGATGAAGTCCTTCACGTCCGGGTGGGACACGTCGAAGGTGCCCATCTGGGCGCCGCGGCGGCCGCCGGCCGAGGACACGGTGAAGCACATCTTGTCGTAGATGTCCATGAACGACATCGGGCCGGAGGTGTAGGCGCCGGCGCCAGCGACGAAGGCGCCGCGCGGGCGCAGGGTGCTGAACTCGTAACCGATGCCGCAGCCGGCCTTCAGGGTCAGGCCGGCCTCGTGGACCTTCTCCAGGATGCCGTCCATCGAGTCCTCGATGGTGCCCGACACGGTGCAGTTGATCGTGCTGGTCGCCGGCTTGTGCTCGAGCGCGCCCGCGTTGGAGGTGATGCGGCCGGCGGGGATCGCCCCTCGGCGCAGCGCCCAGACGAAGCGGTCGTACCAGTACTGCTGCTTCTCGCTGCCGGGCTCGGCGTCGGCCAGCGCCCTGGCGACGCGCTTGTAGGTCGCGTCGATGTCCTCGTCCACCGCCTCGCCGGTCTTGGTCTTCAACCGGTATTTCTTGTCCCAGATGTCCAGGGATGCCGGCTGCAGTTGGATATCCCGTGCCGCCGGTTTCACTGCCTCGAGGCGCACCGTACTCATGCTGTTCCTGTCTCCTCGTTCGGGTCCGGTGGTGATCCGGGCCTCTTCATTCGTTCTGATTGTGTTGACCGCGCACACCGTCCCTGGCGCCGTCCATGGCGCGCCCCGCGCGGGAGGCGCCCTGCGCGTCGGCGGTTGCCGACGCGCATGCCCGCGGCAGCGCTCGACGCGCCGCGGTGTATCCGTGTTGTCCTGGACCAAACTGCCGTGACTGCGCCACTGCACGTCCCCTGCGAGATTGCCTGGGCACCGGGCCGACCCAAGCCGAACACCGTGCCGTGTCACAACCCTTGGGTTCACATCGCGATCACAACCACTAGATGTTGTGTCGCTCGCAGGGGTTCCAAGCTACGCGCGGCCCCGGAGGCTGTCAACGGTTTTTTGATGTCGGTCACGCAGTTTGCGGCCGGCGCCCTGCATCGCCCGTGATCGTGGTCGCGTCGCCGCGACGATGTCCTGCCGCCCGTCCGATTCCCGTCAATGTTCCCGTCCGACCCGTCCTCCGACTCCCGCTCGCGTGGCGGTCGTGAGACCCGGACCTTGCGTCTTGCGGGCCGGTCGAACCGGTACCTCCGCATGGCACCAGGATTCGTTTCATCGACGATTTAGCGCGGATGCAGGAGACTGAACCTGAACGAGTCCACCGATGAGCGCCCACCCATCATGCAGACCGCCACCAAGACGCCGAAGCGACTGCTCGTCGCCCTGACCCTGGCTGCCGCGTTCGGCGGCTTCGCCGCGACCGCGATCCGCGACGCGATGCAGACCCCGGCGCAGGCCGCAGCGCCGGTCGCCAGCGAACCCGCCACCTCGACTGCCGCGGCGCCGGCGACCGTCGGCGCGCTGCCGGCGGTGGTCGACGGCCAGCCGCTGCCGTCGCTGGCGCCGATGCTGGCGCGGGTCACCCCGGCGGTGGTCAGCGTGCACACCAAGCAGCGGGTGCGGGTCAGCCCGTTCGGCGGCGACCCGATCTTCCGGCGGATGTTCCCGGAGCTGACCCAGGAGCGGATCAACGAATCGCTCGGCTCGGGCGTGATCGTCGACGCGCAGCGCGGCTACATCCTGACCAACCACCACGTGATCGAGGGCGCCGACGAGGTGTCGGTGACGCTGGCCGACGGTCGCACCCTGGCGGCGAACTTCGTCGGCTCCGATCCGGACACCGACGTCGCGGTGATGCAGGTGACCGCCGAGGATCTCGATGCGTTGCCGCTGGCGGCGACCGACACCCTGCGCGTAGGCGACTTCGTGGTGGCGGTCGGCAACCCGTTCGGGATCGGCCAGACGGTGACCTCGGGGATCGTGTCCGCGGTCGGCCGCTCCGGCCTGCGCGGGCTCGGCTTCCAGAACTTCATCCAGACCGACGCCTCGATCAACCCGGGCAATTCCGGCGGCGCGCTGGTCAACCTCAAGGGCGAACTGGTCGGCATCAACACCGCCAGCTTCAATCCACGCGGCAGCATGGCCGGCAACATCGGCCTGAGCTTCGCGATCCCGACCGGACTGGCGCGCAGCATCATGGACCAGCTGATCGCCAACGACGGCGTGGTGATCCGCGGCGCGTTCGGGGTCGAGACCCAGCCGGTCACCCGCCAGATCGCGCAGGGCCTGGGCCTGGACGATGCGCGCGGCGCGCTGGTCAACCGGGTTTATTCCGGTTCCGCCGCAGCGGCCGCCGGGATCCAGGTCGGCGACGTGATCGTCGCCGCCGACGGCCAGCGCATCGACGGCCCCGACGCGCTGCGCAATTTCGAGGGCCTGCAGCCGGTCGGTTCGCGGGTCGCGCTCGACATCCGCCGCGACGGCGAGCCGCTGCGGTTGCAGGTGGCGCTGCGCGAACAGCCGCGCACCCTGGCCGGCGCCGATCTGGACGCACGCCTGCAGGGCGCGGTGTTCGCCGAGCTGCCCGAGCGCCTGCGCCAGGCCGGGGCGGATGGCGTGCTGGTCGAATCGGTCGCCGCGGGCAGCCGCGCGGCGGTGAACGGGCTGCGCGCGGGCGACGTGGTGGTTGCGGCCAACAGCGGACGCTTCGACGACCTGCCGGGCTTCCGCGCCAGCTTCACGCGCGCTCCGGCACAGTTGGTACTCCGCGTCGTACGCGGCGGCCGCCCGTACAACGCCCTGATGCGCTGAGCGGCGATGCGCCGCGTGGCGCGCGATCACCCCACCGAGACCCAAGGAACCGTCATGAGCCCCACCTCGACCGATTCGATGAAGAGCCACCTCGGCGAAGCCGGCAGCCACGTCAAGCAGGCCGCGCAGGATACCCACGAGGCGGTCCGCAACGCCGCCGGTGCCGCCGGCGAGGAACTCAGGCTCGGCCGCGCCAACGTCAAGGCGGACCTGGCCGACGGCGCGCTGGCCGGCCTGGCTGCGGCCGAGGAAGCCGGCAGCGCCGCGCGCGAGCAGATGGACGCGCTGATGGACAAGAGCCGCGACCTGATCGACAGCGCCGCCGAGCTGGTCCGCGAACGCCCGCTGGCCTCGTTCGGCGTCGCCTTCGCCGCCGGCTTCATCCTTGCCAAGCTCGCCAGCGGCAACAGCAACAACAAGTAAGCCGCGGGTGAGCGACGAGAACACCCGCTCCGGCGGCGGCGACGCCGGCGGGCCCGACCCTGGTGGCAGCCAGGATCGCGACGACGGACAGGCCGCGGGCAGGGCCGGCGTGGAACAGGCGCTGCGCGACATCGGCGGTGCCGGCCGCGACAGCGTCGGCGCGGCCGCCGACGCCGGGCGCGCATTGCGTGGCCTGCTGCTGGCCGATCTCGCCCTGGCCCGCAGCGCGCTCGGCCACGCACTGATCTGGATGGGGGTCGCGGTGGCGTTCGGCGGCGCCGCCTGCCTGTTGACGATGGGCGCGCTGATCGCGCTGCTGCAGGCGCTCGGGCTGTCCTGGCTGGCCGCGCTGTCGATCACTGCCGTCGCCTGCATCGCGGTCACCGCGCTGGGCGGCTGGCTGGCGGTGCGCTACCTGCGCCATACCGGCCTGGAGGCGACCCGCCGCCAGCTGCGCCGGCTCGGCATCGGCGACGACGACGATGGCGACGAGGCGCCGCACCCATGAGCTTCCGCACGCTGCAACGCCGGGTCGAACGTCGCGAGCGCCTGCTCGACGCGCGCATCGAACGCGTCCACGGTGCCGCCGATTCGCTGAAACGGAGCTGGCGTTCGGCATGGACGCCCGGACGCATCCTGATCGCCGGCCTGGTCAGCGGATTCGTCGCCGGCCGAGCCGAGCCGATGCGCTACGCGGCGCAGAGCGGCGATCTGGTGCGGCTGGTGTCGTTGATCTCGAACGTGTTCGCCTCCTTCGCGGCCGGCAACGCCGCCGAGGCCGCCGGCGAGGCGCGTTCCGAGGCCAGGGCAGGCGCCGAGGCGGGGGCGATGAAGGCCGCATCCGCGGCCGCGGCAGCATCGCCCGACGCAGCGGCATCCACGACGGCGCCTCCGGCTCCCGAGCGGATGCGGCGGGAATGAACGCGACCGGCTCCGGGGAAGACGATCCGCCCGGATCGAGCCGGAGCGACGCGTCCCCACCGCTTCATCCGCCCCGCCCACGCTCGTCGCCGGCGATGCTGGTGCTGGCGACGCTGGGCATCGCCTTCACGCTGTGGGCGACGCGGTCGCTGATCCTGCCGATCCTGCTGGCGATGTTCTTCGCCCTGATCGGCAATCCGGTCATCCGCGGGCTGCGGAGGATCTGGATTCCGCGCTTCCTGGCCGCATTGCTGGTGCTGCTCGGCGGAATCGCCGCCACCGGCCTGCTCGCCGGGCTGCTGATGGATCCGGCGGCGGAGTGGATGCGGCAGGTGCCGCGCGAGATGCAGCAGCTGGCACCGAAGCTGCGCGAACTGTCCAAGCCGGTGCAGGACGCCGGCAAGGTCGCCGAGAACATCGCGCGGGCCGCGGGCGGCGAGGACGGCCGGCGGCGCGAGGTGGTCCGCACCGAGGTCAACGACCCCTACCGCTCGCTGACGGCCACGCCGAGGATGCTGGCCTCGGTGCTCGCGGTCGTGCTGTTGACGCTGTTCTTCATGGTCTACGGCGACAAGCTGGTGCGCAACGCGCTCGCGCTGCTGCCCGGCCATCACCAGAAGAAGGTGACGATCGAGATCCTGCAGTCGATCGAAGGCGAGGTCTCGCGCTACGTCTTCACCATCAGCGTGATCAATACGCTGATGGGCCTGGTGCTGGCCGGTTCGCTGTACCTGATCGGCGTGCCGCTGGCCGAAGCGCTGCTGTGGGGCACGATGGCGGCGATCCTGAACTTCGCGCCCTACGTCGGCCCGCTGGTCGGAATGCTGGTGATGCTGCTGATGGGCTTCGTCGCCTTCGACGACCTGTGGCAGTCGCTGCTTCCGGCCGGCCTGTACCTGCTGATCCACACCCTCGAGGGCCAGCTGATCACCCCGATCGTGCTCGGCCGGCGCATGCGGGTGTCGCCGCTGGTACTGATCCTCGCATTGATGCTGATGGGCTGGCTGTGGGGCGTCATCGGCCTGCTGCTGGCGGTCCCGCTGCTGGTATGCGTCAAGCTGGTGCTGGAACGCGTCGGCATGGACGGCTGGGCGCGGCTGCTGGAGTGACCGCACGACCCGGGGTCGGCGACAGCGGCAGTTCGGATGCCTGCCGGTAGAATGGAGGCCATGTCGGCCTGCATGTCCTTCCCCGTCAGCGCGATCACCCTCGACCTCGACGACACGCTGTGGCCATTCGCGCCAATCGGCGCCCGCATCGAGCGCGTGCTCGACGACTGGCTGCGCCGGCATTGTCCACGCACCGCCGAGCGCTTCCCGATCCCGGCGATGCGCGCGCTGCGCGAGCAGGTGTTCGCCGAGCGCACCGACCTCGCCCACGATTTCAGCCAGCTGCGCCGGCTGAGCCTGGCGCGGGCGATGGAGCTCAGCGGCGACGACCCGCTCCATGCCGACACCGCGTTCGAGGTGTTCTATGCCGAGCGCAACCGGGTCGAGTTCTACGACGACGCCGAGGCGGCGCTGGCGCGGTTGGCCGCGCGGGTGCCGGTCGCCGCCGTCAGCAACGGCAACGCCGACCTGGCGGTGATCGGCATCGGCCACCATTTCGCGTTCTCGCTCGGCGCGCGCGAGCACGGCGCGGCCAAGCCCGAGCCGAGCATCTTCCACGCCGCCTGCGAACGCCTGGGCCATGCACCCGGCCAGGTGTTGCACGTCGGCGACCATGCCGACCTCGACGTGGTCGGCGCCCACCGTGCCGGCCTGCGCAGCTGCTGGCTCAATCGACCCGGAGGCGACGGCGGGATCGCGCGCTGGCCGCACGCGGATCTGCGTCCGGATCTGGAATTCCCCACCCTCACGGCGCTGGCCGACTGGCTGGACGCGACCCAGCCGGCCCTCGCCCGCCCCGCGCCCCTTGCCGCCACGCCACCCCCGGAGTCCTGCCCCGCATGAACCTGCCCGACGGTTTCACCCTCGACGCCCACGACGCCCTGCCGCTGCAGGTGGCCACCCGCGCCGGCTTCGCCGAGTGGCAGCAGGCGCAGCCGGCAGCGGCACGCGCGTGGGCCGGTGCGCAGGGCTTCGACGGCTCGCCGGGCACGGCACTGGTGCTGCCGGACGCGGACGGCGGCATCGCCGGTGCGGTGCTCGGGGTCGAGGACATGCACGATCCGTGCGCCTACGGGCATGCCCCGTTCGCGCTGCCGGCACGCGACTGGACGCTGGCGACGCCGCTCGACGAAAGCCGCCGCGCGGCGCTTGAACTGGGTTGGGGCCTGGGCAGCTACCGCTTCACCCGCTACAAGGCGCCGCTGCGGGCGCCGGCGCGGCTGCAGGTCGCGGGCGCCGTGGGCGAAACCTTCGACGTGCTCGCCGCCTGCACCCGCGTGCGCGACCTGGTCAACACGCCGACCGAGGACATGGGCCCGGACCAGTTGGAAGCGGTCGCGCGCGAGATCGGCGAGCGCCACGGCGCGCAGGTCGAGGTGATCGCCGGCGACGCGCTGCTGGAGCAGAACTACCCGGCGATCCACGCGGTCGGCCGCGCCAGCCATCGCGCACCGCGACTGATCGCGCTGCACTGGGGCGACGAGGCCCATCCGCAGCTGGCCCTGGTCGGCAAGGGCGTGTGCTTCGACAGCGGCGGTCTCGACATCAAGCCGGCCGACGGCATGCGCAACATGAAGAAGGACATGGGCGGCGCCGCGCACGCGATCGCCCTGGCCGAGCTGGTGATGGCGCAGCGACTGCCGGTGCGGCTGAGCCTGCTGGTGCCGGCGGTCGAGAACAGTATCGGTCCGAACGCGTTCCGTCCCGGCGAGGTGATCGCGACCCGCGCCGGCATCAGCGTCGAGATCGACAACACCGACGCCGAGGGGCGGATCGTGCTGTGCGATGCGCTGGTGCGTGCCGGCGAGCTGTCGCCGGACCTGATCGTCGACTTCGCGACCCTGACCGGCGCCGCCCGCATCGCGCTGGGCCCGGACCTGCCGGCGCTGTTCGCCAACGACGACGGCGTCGCCCAGGGCTGGCTCGACGCCGGCAGCGAGCTGCGCGACCCGGTCTGGCGGATGCCGCTGTGGCGTCCGTACCTGCGCTACCTGACCAGCGGCATCGCCGACCTGGCCAACGCCGGCTCGAAGATGGCCGGCGCGGTCACCGCCGCACTGTACCTGGAGCGCTTCGTGCCGGCCGACCGGCCGTGGGCGCACCTGGACGTCTACGCATGGAACGACAACGCGCGGCCGGGTCGCCCGGCCGGCGGCGAAGCGCTGGGCCTTCGCAGCGCCTACGCGATGCTGAAGGCGCGTTACGGCGGCTGATTCCACCCACCGCCACGGCCGGGACCGCCCGTTCCGCACGGGCAGGGCGCGGATCGCGGCGGGCCTCCCCCGCCACGGCCCGGGCGACGGCAATCGCAGGTCACGCCGATGGCGGCACCTCCCGGCGCGGCCCTGGCCCGCTCAGCCCGGCGGCCGCGCCGGCAGCTCCAGCGGCGGCAAACCGAGGATCCAGTCGCGCAGGGTTGCCAGCCAGCAGTCCTCCAGCCGCGTCTGCGGATACACCAGGTGGAACGGCGCAGCCTCCAGCTCCGGTCCGAACGGGCTGCGCAGCGAACCGGCGCGCAGCTCATCGGCGACCAGCGCCAGGCTCATCAGGGCGACCCCCTGGCCGGCGAGCGCCGCGGAGATGGTGTGGGTCTCGTCGGAGAACACCGGGCCGGCCTCGGCGTCCAGGCCCGACACCCGTGCCCGCGCCTGCCACACCCGCCAGTCCACCGGCGCACTGCGCGAGCCCGGCGGCGCGAAATGCAGCAGGGTGTGGCGCGGCAACTGGTGCGGATCGTCGAGGTCCAGCCGCGGGCTGCAGACCGGCGCGAATACGTTGTCGAACAGCTTGTACGCGACCAACCCCGGCCAACGCCCATGCCCGTAGCGGATCGCGGCGTCGGCCTCGACCCCATCGAGCGCGACCGGCTCATGCGAGACGTGGATGCGCAGGTCGAGATCGGCGCAGGCCTCGCGCAGTTGCGGCAGCCGCGGCACCAGCCAGCGCGAGGCCACCGCAGGGGTCGCGCTGAGGGTCAGGCTGCGGCGTTGCGGCGTGCGCACGCGTTCGACCGCCTCCGCGATGCTGCCGAAGGCGCCGCCCAGCACTCACTGCAGTTCCGCACCCGGCGGCGTGATCAGCAACTGCCGCGGCCGGCGCACGAACAGCGCCAGACCAAGTTCGTCCTCGAGCTGGCGGACCTGGTGGCTGATCGCCGCCGGGGTCACCGACAGCTCCTCGGCGGCACGCTTGGCGCTGCCCAGGCGGGCGGCGGCCTCGAATGCGCGCAGCGAGGACAGCGAGGGCAAGCGTCGACTCATGATTGAATTTTTCTCATCTATTCAAGAAGAAAATATCGTTTGTCGCCCAATACTGCTGGACCTATCGTGTGCGCCATGGCTAAACGCCGTCAATGATCCTAACTCAAGGAGGTGACCCGATGATCCGTCTGCTGCACCTCGATGCCAGCGCCCGCCCCGGCCGCCGTGGCGTCGATCCGCATGGCTCGTACAGCCGAGCACTGAGCCATCGCTTCGTCAGCCGCTGGCGCGCCACGCGCCCGGACGACCCGGTCCGCTATCGCGACCTGGGCGCCGCGCCGCCGCGCCTGGTCGACCACGACTGGATACGCGCCGAGTTCACTCCGCACGACAGGCGCGACGCGCAGATGCACGCCCGCCTGGCCGAGAGCAATGCCCTGGTCGACGAGCTGATCGACAGCGACCTGCTGGTGATCGGCGCGCCGCTGTACAACTTCGGCATGCCGGCGCCGCTGAAGGCCTGGGTCGACAGCATCGTGCGGATCGGCCGCACCGTCGTCTTCGACCCCTCGCGCGGCGATGATCCGTACGTGCCGCTGCTGATCGACCGGCCGCGGCGCGTGGTCGTCCTTTCCTCGCGCGGCGGTCATGGCATGGACGCGGGCGGTCCGCTGGCGCATATGAACCATCTGGAGCCGCACCTGCGCACCGCGCTGGGCTTCATCGGCATCCATGACGTCCGCTGCGTCGCGGTGGAGAACGAGGAGTTCGGCGGCGAACGTCTGGCCGCCTCGGTCGCGGCGGCGAACGCCGGGGTCGACGCGCTGGTCGACACCCTGCTGTCGGAAGCCGCCACATCGCCGGTACCGGTGGCAGCCTGAGCAGCGATTCCCGGGCTGCGCCCGGGAATCCCCAAAGTTCGTTTCGCGAACCATGGACCTCGCCGTTGCGCTTTCGCATCCCCATTCGCGCTGCGCGCGAATCGCCCCCTGACTCAGGGGGGAGCGATACCCGGCCGGGCCCGGATATCTCCCAAGGTTTGCTGCGCAAACCTTGGGCCCCACCGTTGCGCCTCCACACCCCCATTCGCGCTGCGCGCGAATCGCCCCCTGACTCAGGGGGCTAGCCTCCGTGATGAAGGACTGGTCGCGGCTGACGCCGCTCCTGCGGCCGCACCCGAGTTCCGCCGCACGTCCCGCCCATCCCTGCGGTCAACCCCCTGCGCCCCCCTACAACCAGCCCTTCTGGCGGGCCAGGCGGAAGGCCTCGATGCGATTGCCGACACCGAGCTTGCCGATCGCCTCGGACAGGTAGTTGCGCACGGTTCCCGGCGACAGGTTCAGGCGTTCGGCGATGCCGCCGGCCGACAGGCCCTCGCCCGCCAGGCGCAGCACCTGGCGCTCTCGGTCGTTGAGCGGATCATGCTCGCCCCAGGCCTCGAGCGCGAGCTCGGGGTCGATCGCGCGGCCGCCTGCATGGACCTTGCGCAGGGCCTCGGCCAGTTGCTCGGCCGGCGCGTCCTTGAGCAGGTAGCCGGTGACGCCGGCATCCAGCGCACGCCGCAGGTAGCCGGCGCGGGCGAAGGTGGTCACGATCACCACCCGCGTCTTCAGTTCATGCCGGTGCACGCGCTGGGCCAGTTCGAGTCCGGTCAGGCCGGGCATCTCGATGTCGGTGACCAGCACGTCGGGCGCATGCCGCTGCAACGCCCGCCACGCGGCCTCGCCGTCGGCGACGGCGGCCACCACCTCGATGTCGGCCTCCATGCCCAGCAGCGCCGCGAGCGCGCCGCGCAGCATCGCCTGGTCTTCAGCCAGCAGCACGCGAATCGTGGAGGCCGCGGTCGTCGTCACGCCTTCATCCAAACCGTCCCGGAACTGTCCCGACGATGACATCAGCGCGCCGTCGGCTCAATGCCCGGGAGCGGTGGTGGCATCGTCCAGTGCCGCGCCGTCGCTCTTCGCGGATTCCGGTGGCGCGGCATCGATCGTCCATTCCATCGTCGGCAACGGCAGGCTCGCTTCCACGCGGGTGCCATGGCCGCGCCGCGACTCGATCCGCAACCTGCCGCCCAGTCCTTCCACCCGCTCGCGCATTCCGCCCAGGCCGTTGCCGGGCACGATGTCGCCGCCACGGCCGTCGTCCTCGACCCGCAGCACGATGTCGCCGTCGACCTCGTGCAGTTCGACCCAGGCCTGTCGTGCCCGGGCATGCCGCTGCAGGTTGGTGACCGCCTCGCGCAGCGCCAGTGCAAGCGCGGTTTCGTGTTCCGGCGGCAGCGGCGGCAGGTCTGCGTCGTACTCAAAGGCGATGCCGTCGGACTCGAGCAGCAGCCGTGCCGAGGCCAGCTCGGCTGCGATGCCGGCGGCGCGGATGCCGGTGACTGCGCGCCGCACCTGCGACAGCGCGTCGCGCGCGACCCGGCTGACCTCGCCGATCTCGTGCCGTGCCGCACGCGGATCGTGTTCGAGCAGGCGACCGGCGAGGTCCGACTTCAGCGCCACCAGGGACAGCGTGTGGCCGAGCAGGTCGTGCAGGTCGCGGCCGATCCGCTCGCGCTCGGCAAGCGCAGCGAGCCGACGCACCTCGTCGTGCGACATGCGCAGCGCGGTGTTGCTGCGCTTGGAGATGGCCTCGAAGTGGGTCACCAGGCCGATCACGAAACTCACGACCGGCAACCACGCCACCGCCATCCACGGATAGCCGAGATGGAACGCCCAGCCGATGGCAAGCACGTTCAGCACCATCAGTCGCAGCAGATATCCCCACACCGACGCACCCAGGCCGATGCGAAGCATCACGCATCCAAACGCGAAGTAACTCAGTCCCGACGGATACCACAGGGGCAACAACGCCAGGCACAGGGCGACCATGCCGTAGGCGTAGCGTGCCACCCGTCGCGGCGCGACCAACAGGGTCTTCGCGTACAGCCACAGGAACAGCGGATACGAGACCAGTGTCAGCAGCAGCCAGCGCAGGTCGTAGCCGGCCGGAGTGAACGCCGGGGTTATGAACACCCACACCGTCCACAACAGGTGGACCGCATCGGCCCAGGGTGACTTGCCTTCGCGCAGTGCACCGTCCACCTCCGAACCAGGCTCGGGCTTCAACCATGCGAGGACGGAGCGGGAGGCCATCGGCAGGTATCCAGACGGAAGAATGGAACGGAAGGCGCTCACGCTGTCGTGGCCAGGCGCCGGCGCGCCAGCAACAGGCACACCACCGTTACCCCGGTCAGCACCAGCAGATGCAGCCACAGCGGCTGGCCCGCATCGCGGCCGACCACCTTCAACGCGACCTGCCCGAGATGATACGACGGCCACAATGGCGCGACTGCGCCCAGCCACGACGGGAACGCGGCCAGCGGCACCACCAGCCCGGACAGGAACGACATCGGCAGGTAGACGATGTTGACCACCGCAGGCGACGCATCGCCGCTGCTCACGGTGCCGATCCACAGCCCGAGCGCGCAGAACGGCAGCATGCCGAGCACATTGACAACAAACAGACCCAGCCATTGCATCGGCGCCAGCGACACCCCGGCGAGGGTAGCGGCGATCGCCGCCAGCAGCAGCGAGCAGACGGAAGCGAACAGCATCGCCGAGACGATCTTGGCGCCGAGCCAGGCGCCGGCCGGCATCGGCAACGCGCGCTTGAGCGCGAGCAGACCGCGCTGGCGATCAATGGCCACGTTGACGCCGAAGCCGAACAGGCCCACGCCCATCACGCCGAATACGCCGTAGGTCGCCAGCATGTATTCGGAGATCGCCGCCCCGCTCATCGGGCCGCCATCGCCACGCGGAGCCAGCAGTACGCCGAACAGGGTGTAGAACAAAGGCGCGAACAGCAGTGTGGGCACTGCGAACGCGGGCGTGCGCAACACCCGCAGGATCTCGCAGCGTGCCTCCAGCCACCACGCGCGCAGGGCGAAATGACGAAATGTCTCGACAGCGGTGTCCATCAGGCGGTCTCCCTGGCACGAGTGAGCTCAAGGAAGGCCTCGGCCAATCCGGCACGCCGCACCTCCAGTTCGACCAGCCCGGCGTCGGCCGCCAGAAGCTGGCGCACCACCTGTTCGGCGGTGTCGGCGATGATCTCGAGTTGCCGCCCGTCGGATCGCACCTCGCGCACCTGCGGCCACGCCGCGACCGCATCGGCGGACAGCGCGGTGACGCAGCGGATCCGGCGCTGGACGACGCGGGCGCGGATTTCCGCCACGCTGCCCTCGGCGATGATGCGGCCGCCGTCGATGACCGCGACGCGATCGGCGAGCGCTTCGGCCTCCTCCAGGTAGTGGGTGGTCAGCAGGACCGCGCAGCCGTCCGCGACCAGCCCGCGGATCGCGCGCCACAACGCCTGCCGCGCCTCGATGTCGAGGCCGGTGGTCGGCTCGTCGAGGAACAGCAGCCGCGGACGCCCGCAGATCGCCAGCGCGAACTGGACGCGTCGCTGCTGGCCGCCGGAGAGCTTGCCGTAACGTCGTTCCAGCAATCCGTCGAGGCCTGCCATCGCGGCGCAGTCGGCGATGCTGAGCGGCGCCGGGTAGTAACTGCGGGTGAGCTCGAGCAGCTCGCGGACCTTCAACGTGTCCTGGATGCCGGCAGTCTGCAGCATCACGCCGACCTGCTGGCGCGCCGCCAGTTCCCGCGGCGGACGGCCGAACAGCTCGGCCCGTCCGGCGTCGGCGGCCTGCAGCCCGAGCAGCAGGCCGATCGCGGTCGACTTGCCGGCGCCATTGGGACCGAGCAGCGCCAGCAGGCGACCCTGGCCGAGTTCGAGATCCACGCCCTGCAGCGCGCGCACCGGCCCGTAGGCCTTGTGCACGGCGCGCAGACGCGCAGGTGGAGAAGGGTTCGGAACGTGCGCCGTCATCGTCGGGCTCCCGCTGCACTGGTGGGAAGGCGGAGTCGATCCCGCCGGGTGCCGCCATCCTCGCCGTGGCTGGCTCGGCACCCCAGTGCGGGCTGCCATGCATCGCGCATGACAGCTGTCACTTGGAAGCACGCCCACATCGCGCGATGCTCTCGCCCCGGCATCGCATCCCCGGATGTTGACTTCCGGCAGGTTGGCCGGGGACCGGCCAGGCGTCACACTAGGGCGGGGTCGATGCATGCATGCCGGATCCGCGCGCATATCGGTCGTGCGCGGAGTGTCCGGATCGACCGATGGTTCACGGCCGCGGGCACCCGCCTTTCGCAGTCCCGCTCCCGCCTCCCGATCACGCTTCCGCGCCCAGGGTTCAGGATGAATAGCTCCAACGATCTGCTCAAGGAACTTCGCATCGATCGCAGCGCACCACCGCCGTCATCCCGGCGCGGGCTCTGGATCACCCTCGGCGCGATCGGCGCGATCGCGCTGCTGGCCGTCGCCGGCTGGTTCGCGTTCGGACGCGACGATGCGATCGAGGTGCGTACCGCGGAAGCGGTCGCGATCGGCGGCAGCGACGGCGGCAGTGCCTCGGTGCTCGATGCGACCGGCTATGTCGTCGCCCGCCGCATCGCCACCGTGTCGGCCAAGGTCACCGGCCGCGTCCGCGAAGTGCTGATCGAGGAAGGCCAGCGGGTCGAGGAAGGCGAGGTGCTGGCCACCCTGGATCCGGTCGATGCCGAGGCCCAGCAGTCGCTCGC
This sequence comes from Marilutibacter chinensis, assembly GCF_021725675.1. Lineage (GTDB taxonomy): Bacteria > Pseudomonadota > Gammaproteobacteria > Xanthomonadales > Xanthomonadaceae > Marilutibacter > Marilutibacter chinensis. Next base: position 187,095 of record NZ_JAKJPO010000003.1, read on the forward strand.
CCGCGCGCAGCTCGATGCGGCGCGCAGCCAGGCCAACAGCATCCAGGCCCAGCTCACCGAGGCCGAATCCAACGCGCGCCGGCTCGGCACGCTGGTCGGCCAGCAGCTGGTGTCGAAGGCACAGTACGACCAGGCAATCGCCCAGCGCGACGCCTTGCGCGCGCAGCTGGTGACCGCGCGCCGCAATGCCGCAGTCGCCGCCGACCAGCTCGACATCGCCGGGATCGGCGTCGACAACACCATCGTGCGCGCGCCGTTCGCCGGCGTGGTGATCGCCAAGGCGGCACAGCCGGGCGAGATCATCTCGCCGCTGTCGGCCGGCGGCGGCTACACCCGCACCGGCATCGGCACGATCGTCGACATGGACTCGCTCGAGGTCGAGGTCGACGTCAACGAGGCCTACATCGGCCGCGTGCAGCCGAGGATGCCGGTCGAGGCGACCCTCAACGCCTATCCCGACTGGAAGATCCCGGCCGAGGTGATCGCGATCATCCCGGCCGCCGATCGCGGCAAGGCCACGGTCAGGGTGCGCATCGCGTTCAAGAGCAAGGACCCGCGGATCGTGCCGGACATGGGCGTGCGGGTGAGTTTCCTCGAGAAGACCGAACCCGCGCGGGCCGATGCGCCGCCGCCAGGCGTGCTGGTGCCGGGTGTGGCGGTGGTCGAGCGCGACGGTGCGCAGGTGGTCTTCGTCGTCAGCGATGGCCGGGTCACGCAGAGGGGCGTCCAGGTCGGCCGCACCCTCGGCGACGACCTGGAAATCACCGACGGGCTGGCCGGCGGCGATACCGTCGTCCTCGATCCGCCACCGGCGCTCGCCGATCGCAGCGAGGTCGAGATCGCCGGCGACGGCACGTCGAATCCCTGAACCGTCGTTCGTCGTATTGATCGTTCGCCCTGGGCATTCACCGCGACGGCGGATGACCCGACTACATGAAGGCGCCGGATACGCGCCGCCCCTTTCCGAAGCGAGGCAAGTCCCATGACCGCACTTGTATCGATCCGCAAACTCACCAAGACCTACCAGCGCGGGCCCGAGAAGCTCGAGGTGCTGCACGGTCTCGACTTCGAGATCCCCAGCGGCGATTTCGTCGCGCTGATGGGACCGTCGGGCTCGGGCAAGACCACCCTGCTGAACCTGATCGGCGGCCTCGACACGCCCACCGGCGGCGAGATCGAGATCGAGGGCCAGCGCATCGACAGCATGAGCGCCGGCCAACTGTCGCACTGGCGCAGCCAGAACGTCGGATTCGTGTTCCAGTTCTACAACCTGATGCCGACCCTGACCGCGCAGAAGAACGTCGAACTGCCGCTGCTGCTGACCCGGTTGAACGCCGCCGACCGCCGCCGCCGCGCCGAGATCGCACTGCAACTGGTCGGACTGTCCGAGCGCGGCAAGCACAAGCCCAACGAGCTGTCCGGCGGCCAGCAGCAGCGCGTGGCGATCGCCCGCGCGATCGTCTCCGATCCCAAGCTGCTGATCTGTGACGAGCCGACCGGCGACCTCGACCGCCAGTCGGCCGAGGAGATCCTGGAGCTGCTGCAGACGCTCAATCGCGAACACGGCAAGACGATCGTCATGGTCACCCACGACCCCAAGGCCGCCGAGTACGCGACCCATACCCTCCACCTGGACAAGGGCACGCTGGTCGAGCAGGTGCGCCGCGTCGCCTGACCCCACGGTCATGGCATCGCGCACCGCCTGCCCTGCCGCCGCGCGCGGCACCCGCACCCGCTGGAGTACGCAGACATGAAATACCTGCACCTGATCTGGGCCGCACTGTTCCGCAGCAAGACCCGTACCGTGCTGACGCTGCTGTCGGTGATCACCGCATTCCTGCTGTTCGGCCTGCTCGACTCGGTACGCGTGGCCTTCGCCGCTGGCGGCGAGGTCGCCGGCTACGACCGCATGGTGGTCGCCTCGCGGCTGTCGATCACCCAGATGCTGCCGATGCGGCTTGAATCGCAGATCAAGGCCGTGCCGGGCGTGAACAAGGCCGTGCACGCCGCCTGGTTCGGCGGCATCTACCAGGACCAGCGCAACTTCTTCCCCAACATGTCGGTAGGGCCGGGCTTCTTCGAGATCTATCCCGAGTACGAGATCAGCCCGGCGCACCTGAAGGCCTTCGAGACCACCCGCAACGGCGCGGTGGTCGGCGAGTCGCTGGCCCAGCGGTACGGCTGGAAGGTCGGCGACATCGTCCCGCTGCAGGCGACGATCTTCCCGACCCAGGGCAGCAACAACTGGGAGTTCAAGCTGGTCGGCACCTTCAAGGTCATCGACTCCAAGCGCAAGGGCGAGGAGAACGCGCTGTATTTCCGCTGGGACTACTTCAACGAGGCCAACGACTTCGTCAAGGACCGGGTCGGCTGGTGGATGGTGCAACTGGACGATCCCAGCCAGTCCGACCGCATCGCCCAGGCGATCGACAAGCTCAGCGAGAACTCCGACCACGAGACCAAGACCCAGACCGAGCAGGCCTTCAACCAGGCCTTCCTCAAGCAGTTCGCCGATGTCGGCATGATCGTCAGCGGCATCATGGGCGCGGTGTTCTTCACCCTGCTGCTGCTGACCGGCAACACGATGGCGCAGGCGGTGCGCGAACGCATCCCGGAACTGGCGGTGCTGAAGACCATAGGCTTCACCGATCGCAGCGTGCTGATGCTGGTGCTGACCGAATCGGTGCTGCTGCTGGTGCTGGGCGGCGTGATCGGGCTGGCACTGGCGGCCATGATCATGCCGATCGTCAGCGCGGTCAGCGGCGGCGCGATCGCGCTGGGGACCATGCCCGAAATCACCTGGGCGTTCGGCATCGCGCTGATGATCGTGATCGGCCTGCTGGTCGGGGCACTGCCGGCGATGCGGGCGATGCGCCTGAACATCGTCGACGCACTGGCGGGGCGCTGACATGGCCCGCACGCATCTCCATCGAATCCACGCACGACGCCCACGGCGGAGGACGCTGCAATGAACCGCATCAAGAAATGGCTCGGCAACGCACTGGTCGTCCTCGCCCTGATCGTCGGGCTGGCGGTCTGGATCATGCTGCCCTGGCAGGGCGTGCTCGCGGTCGCGGTCGCGCTCGGCCTGTGGCTGGCGCTGACCCGCAGCGGCCACCTGGCACTGGAGGCGACCCGGATCGGCGTCACCAGCCTGCCGCAACGCTGGGGCGCATCGTCGGTGATCGTGATCGGCATCGCCGGCGTTGTCGCGGTACTGGTCGCGATGCTGGCGATGGGCTCGGGCTTCCAGAAGACCCTGCAGCAGACCGGCCGCGACGACACCGCGATCGTGCTGCGCGGCGGTTCGCAGGCGGAGACCAACTCGGTGATCGGCCGCGACCAGGTGCCGCTGATCTCGGGTCTGGACGGCATCGCCCGCGACCGCGACGGCCAGCCGCTGGTCTCGCCGGAGCTGTCGCAGGTGGTCAACATGGTCACCCGCGCCGACGGCACCGATGCCAACGCCCAGTTGCGCGGCGTTGGCGATGCCGGCTGGGCGATCCGCCCGCAGCTGAAGATCGTCGAGGGCCGCCGCTTCGAGCCCGGCAAGCGCGAACTGGTGATCGGCCAGGGCGCGAAGAACCAGTACGTGGGTCTGGAGGTCGGCAACACGATCGAGCTGGCCAACCAGGACTGGACCGTGGTCGGCGCCTTCGCCTCCGGCGACTCGCACGACTCGGAACTGTGGGCCGACGCCGAGACCCTGGCCTCGACCTACCAGCGCACCGCCTACCAGTCGGTGACCGTGCGCCTGACCGATGCCAAGACACTGACTGCGTTCAAGGCGGCGATGGCGGCCGATCCCCGGCTGAAGCTGGACGTGCTCAGCACCCGCGACTACTACAGCAAGCAATCCGAAGGCCTGACCAAGGTGATCAACGTGCTGGGCACGATCATCGGTGTGATCATGGCGATCGGCGCCGCGTTCGGCGCACTCAACACCATGTACGCCGCGGTCGCCGGCCGTGCCCGCGAAATCGCGACCATGCGTGCGATCGGCTTCCGCGGCCTGCCGGTGGTGTTCGGGGTGATGCTGGAGACGATGCTGCTGGCCCTGCTTGGCGGCCTGCTCGGCGGCTTGATCGCCTGGCTGGTGTTCAACAACTACAGCGTGTCCACGCTCAGCGGCAATTTCAGCCAAGTGATGTTCAAGTTCAACGTCTCGCCGGAGCTGTTGTGGAGCGGCCTGAAGTGGGCGCTCGGCATCGGTCTGGTCGGCGGGCTGTTCCCGTCGCTGCGGGCGGCGCGCTTGCCGGTGTCCGAGGCGCTGCGCGCGGGCTAGCCATTGACTCCCCGCAACGAAACAGGCCGCGACTTTCCGCGGCCTGCTTCGTTTGCGGAGAACGGCATGCGGCCCCTCAGCCGGCGGCGACCGCGGGCTGTCGCCGCGCCCGCAGCACACCGTCGCCCGCGAACAGCAGCAGGGCCGCCCAGATGAATGCGAAACCCAGTGCACGTTCGCCGTCGAACGGTTCGCGGAAGACCAGCACGCCGATCAGCAGCTGCAGGGTCGGCGCGATGTACTGCAGGAATCCGACCACCGACAGCGGCACCCGCCGCACCGCGTAGGCGAAACCGATCAGCGGCAGTGCGGTCAGCGCCCCGCCGGCGACCAGCAGCGCATCGATGCCCCATCCCCAGCCCGGCGTGGGGCCGAACGCGAAGAAGCCGCTCTGGCCCTGGAACTCCGCCCAGCCCAGCAGCGCCATCGCCGGCAACAGCAGGTACAGGCTCTCGACCCCGAGTCCGGCCACCGAATCGACCACCACCTGCTTGCGCAGCAGGCCGTAGACGCCGAACGACAACGCCAGCCCCAGCGCGATCCATGGCAGTTGGCCGAAACGCAGGGTCAGCCAGGCCACGCCGCAGGCGGCCAGCGCGACCGACACCCACTGCACGCGGTTCAACCGCTCGTGCAGCACCAGCACTCCGAGCACCACGTTCAGCAGCGGGTTGATGTAGTAGCCCAGGCTGGTCTCGACCACGTGGCCGGCATTGACCGCCCAGATGTACAGCCCCCAGTTGGATGCGATCAGCACGCCGCTCAACGCAAGCAGCGCCGCGGTGCGCGGCTGCGCAAGCACCGCCCGCAGCCAGCCGCGGCCGCGCTGCCACAGCAGGAATGCCGACACCAGCAATGCGCCCCACACGATCCGGTGCAGCACGATCTGCCACGACGGCACCGTCTCGAGCAGGCGCCAGAACAGCGGCATCAGGCCCCACAGCACGAACGCGCCTATTCCCGCCCACAGGCCCGCGACATGCTCGCGGTGTGCACCGGTCGCCGCACTCATGCCACGGGCTCCGCAACCGGCGCCCGCGGACGGCTGCGCGCGAGCGTGACCATCGCCACCCCGGCCAGGATGACCGCCATCGCGCCCAGCGCGTGCAACGAGAAGCGCTCGCCGGCGAGCAGTGCGCCGAACAGCACCGCGATCGGCGGATTGACGTAGGCATAGCTCGACGCCAGCGCCGGCCGCACGTGCCTCAACAGCCAGATGTAGGCGCTGAACGCGACGATCGAACCGAACACCACCAGGTAGGCGACCGCGAGCGTGCCCTTGAGCGAGGGCGCCGCAGGCATCCGCTCGCCCAGCAAGGCGCCGGCGACCAGCATCATCGCGCCACCGCACAGCATCTGCCCGGCCGCCGACATGAACGGCGACGGCAGGTCGCGGCCGCGGCTCCAGACCGATCCGAACGCCCAGGCGATCGGCGCGATCAGCAGCGCCAGCAGCCCCTGCGGCGTCGCCGTCAGCGCGCTGCCCGCGTTGAGCCAGAGCACGCCGACGAAGCCAATCGCCAGGCCGATCCATTCCTCGCGCCCCGGGCGCTCGCCGCGCAGGGTCGCGAACAGCCCCATCCACAACGGCATCGATGCGACCGCGATCGCCGCCAGCCCGGACGAGACCCATTGTTCGGCGACGGTCACCAGGCCGTTGCCCAGCCCCATCAGCAGCAGCCCCATCACCGCCAGTGAGGCCCATTGCGCCCGCGTCGGCGGACGTTCTCCGCGCAGGCGCAGCGCCGCGTACATCAGCGCACCGGCCACGACGAAACGCCCGCCGGCCATCAGCAGCGGTGGCCAGCCGCCTTCCAGTGCGAAGCGTATGCCGAGATAGGTAGAGCCCCAGACGATGTAGACCGAAGCCAGGGCCAAGGCGACGGCCACGCCACCCGGGACTATCCGGGTGGCGGTCGATGCGACGCTGCTCATGCGAGTGGATCCAGACGAGGGGGAGGAACGGGAACAGCTGGGGGAGGAGCGGTGAGTCCGGCAAGGCGACCGACAGGTGTCACCGGCCCCGGGCAGCCGCGCCCGGTACCGCCTGCGGGCGGACCGGAACGCCGCGCCGCCTGGTGCCCGGAAACGTTCGGATCACCGACAGCCTAGCCAAAACTCCCCGCACGCGGTTTGATTATTCGTGCGCGGTAACGCAAAAATCTTGCATGGCCCAGCCCCTGCTCCTCGACGACTTCGACCATCGCCTGCTCGACCTGCTGCAACGCGATGCCAGCGCGACACTCGGCGCGCTCGGAGACGCGGTCGGCCTGTCGGCAAGCGCCGTGCAGCGACGGCTGAGCCGTTATCGCAAGCACGGCCTGCTGCGCCAGGTCGCGGTGCTCGACCCATTGCAACTGCCGCATGTCGCCCTGGCCACTGTGCTGGTGACGATGGAACGCGAGACCGCCAAGCAGCACGCCGGTTTCCAGGCCCGGATGCGGGCCGCGCCCGAGGTGCAGCAGTGCTACACCCTTGCCGGCGAATGGGACTACCTGGTGATCCTGGCGACGACCGGGGTCGCCCATTGCCGCGAGGTCGCCGATCGACTGTTCCTCGACGAGGGCAACATCAAGCGCTACGAGACGCGGCTGGTATTCGACGTGGTGAAAACGGGGCTGCAGCTGCCGACCCGCACGACCTCCAGACGGCGCCGCTGAGCGCGACGGCGAGTGCCGTCCTGCGGACGCGCGCCGCCCGTCTCCTGCATGGGGCTGTCCGCACTGACCTCGCCAGCATCGGCACCGAAGGTCGGCCGGCCAGTACCGTCGTGGGCGCCGGACGATGTGACGCTCCATTCCGGGTCCGGCCTTGCATTGCTCGTATCGGGGCAGTCCTGCGCGCCCGATCCACGAGCGCAACGCCCGTGGCGCAGAGCACCTTTCGGATCGATAGGACGCACTTCATGTGTCGCGTGCGTCGTGGACGCGAGCGGGTCGACGACGGACGATCGATGAAACCGGGAGTGCCCGGAGCCGGCCCGGCGAGCCGCAGGGCTCCTCCGGACGGCGGCTCCGGAAGCGACGTCAGTCGGCCCAGTGCCCGGGCTTGTTCGCGGTCGGCAACACCTGGGCGGACAGCTGCTTGTCGCGGTCCAGCAGCCGCACCGCATCGGCGAGGATCGCGGCCGACTCGCGCAGCAGCGGATCCGGACGATCCTCGGCGAGCTTCTCGCGCTCGGCATCCTTGACGATGTCGCGTTCGCTGGCGGCCAGGCCGTCGTCGGTCACATCGGCAAGCGGATCCAGCGCCAGGCCGAGCGCCTTGCGCTCCTCCTGCCGGGCCTTGCGCTTGGCCTGCTCGCGGTCGCGCTCGGCGCGGCGCACACCTTCGTTCAGGCTGACCGAAGTCTTCTCGCTCTCGGCGCGGTACTGGGCGACATCCTCCGACCACCACTGGAATTCCCGGTCGTCGGCGATGCGCGCCTCGTGCAGCGCTTCCAGCTTCGGCAGCAGCGGCTGGAAGTTGCCGTAGCGGACATGCGGCACCGCCGAGATCTTGGTCCACGGCAACGCGTTGTCGTAGGTGCTCTCGCCGAACTCATTGGCATCCACCGACGCCGGGAACGCCAGATCGGGCACCACGCCCTTGTTCTGGGTCGAGCCGCCGCTGACGCGGAAGAACTGCGCGATCGTCAGCTTGACCTGGCCGAAGCGCGGCGACTCGTTGGCCGGCCAGCGGTCGAGATCGATCAGGTTCTGCACGGTACCCTTGCCGAACGTGGTCTCGCCGATCACCAGGCCGCGGCCGTAGTCCTGGATCGCGCCGGCGAAGATCTCCGACGCCGATGCCGAACCGCGATTGATCAGCACCGCCAGCGGGCCTTCCCACGCGATGCCGCTGTCCTCGTCGCCGTTGACGATGACGCGGCCGCCGGACTCGCGTACCTGCACGACCGGGCCACGGTCGATGAACAGGCCGGTCAGCTCGATCGCCTCGTTGAGCGAGCCGCCGCCGTTGTTGCGCAGGTCGAGCACGACGCCGTCGACGTTCTTGCCGCGCAGTTCGGTCAGCAGGCGGGCGACGTCGCGGGTCGCCGACGCATAGTCGTCGGCGTTGCGGCGGCGGCCCTCGAAATCCTGGTAGAAGCCGGGCAGCTCGATCACGCCGATCCGTTGCGCCGGGGCGCCATCGGTGGCGGGGATGGTGATGACCTTGGACTTCGCGGCCTGGTCTTCCAGCCGGACCCGGTCGCGGACCAGCACCACCCGGCTCGGCGGCGAATCCAGGCCCATCTCGACCGGGATCACGTCGAGACGGACCTTGCTGCCCTTCTTGCCGCGGATCTTGGCGACGACGTCGTCGATCCGCCAGCCGACCACGTCCTCCATCGGACCGCCGGTGCCCTGGCCGACCGCGACGATGCGGTCGCCCGGATTGAGCATGCCGGACTTGCCGGCCGGGCCGCCGGCGACGATCTCGCGGATCGCGACCACGTCGTCCTGCTTCTGCAGTACGGCGCCGATGCCTTCCAGCGACAGCGACATCGACAGGTTGAAGTTGTCGGCCGAGCGCGGGGTCAGGTAATCGGTGTGCGGGTCGATCGCGTTCGCGTAGCTGTTGAGGAAAGTCTGGAACACGTCCTCGCCCTTCAGTTCGGCGATGCCCTTGGCGAGGTTCTCGTAGCGCCGATCCAGGGTCTTGCGGATGTCCTCGGACTGCTTGCCGGCCATCTTCAGGCGCAGCCAGTCGTTACGCACCGACTGCCGCCACAGCTGGTCGAGTTCGGCGCGATCGGCCGCCCACGGCGCGTCCTCGCGGTCATATTCGTAGCGGTCGTCGCCGTTGAAGTCGAAGGCCCCATCGTCCTTGAGCAGCGCGCGGGCGAAGGCGACGCGCTCGTCGACACGCTGCCGGTAGGTCGCGAACATCGCATAGGCCGGATCGAGCTCGCCGCTCTTGAGCGCATCGTCAAGCTGCAGCTTCCAGCGGTCGAAACGGGCGATGTCGGCCGCGGTGAAGAACTGCTTGCCGCTGTCCAGCGACTCCAGGTAGCGCTCGTACATGTCGGCCGACAGGGCGTCGTCCAGCGGCTTGGGCCGGTACGCATAGCGGCTGTCGGAAAGCAGGCCGTAGACCAGTTTGGCGGCGTTGGCCTGGTCCTGGGTCGCCGAGAACGGGATCGCGGCCGGACCGGCCTTGGCCATCGCCTGCACGGCGTCGTCGGCCCATGCCGAGTGAGCCAGCGGGAGGGTCAGCAGCAGCGCGCACAGCAGTGAGGTCTTGGAGGTCATCGCGGATATCTGCGGCCGAAGCGGCCTGGTCTTGGTTCGTGTTGATGCCTGGCGATTGCGGCCTGCCGGGCATTGCCGATTCGAGCTTGCGCAGGACTCGGACATCCCCACAGTGCCGAAAGTTGCATGCCCTGTCACGTGCCGGCGTGCGGAAGGCGGCCCCGCGCCGATGTGCGGTTCAGGTTGGTGGGGCTGACGATCGCCCACCGCCGCCAGCGCAGCGCGGACCGCCGTCATCTTGCCTGCCTGCCGGTAGGAAAACGTGAAATCCCGGAGCGCACGCGCAGATGCGGCACTGCTGCCGGTCGACGGTGGCGTCGATCCGCACAGGCGCGGACAACGCCCCGGGCGCATGCATCAGGCGGCGACGCCGGCCTCCATCGCCGAGCGGTCGGCATGGTAGGAGGAGCGTACCAGTGGGCCGGAGGCGACGTGGCCGAAGCCCAGGCGATAGCCGTATTCCTCCAGCGCCTTGAACTCGTCCGGAGTCCAGTAGCGCATCACCGGATGATGATGGGCGCTGGGCTGCAGGTACTGGCCGATGGTGACCATGTCGACATCGTGCGCACGCAGATCGCGCAGGGTCGCCTGCACCTGCTCCATCGTCTCGCCCAGCCCGAGCATGATCCCGGACTTGGTGGTGACCTCCGGATGCTGTGCCTTGAACTTCCGCAGCAGCGTCAGCGACCACTGGTAGTCGGCGCCCGGCCGCACGTTGCGGTACAGGTCCGGGACGGTTTCGACGTTGTGGTTGAACACGTCCGGCGGATTCGTCGCCAGGATCTCCAGCGCGCGCTCCATGCGGCCGCGGCCGCGGAAGTCGGGCGTCAGGATCTCGACCTTGGTGGCCGGGGTCTTCCCGCGGATCGCGGCGATGCAGTCGACGAAGTGCTGGGCGCCGCCGTCGCGCAGGTCGTCGCGGTCCACGCTGGTGACCACGACGTAGCGCAGGCCCATGTCGGCGACGGTGTCGGCCAGGTGGCGCGGCTCCTGCGGATCCGGCGGCTTCGGACGGCCGTGGGCGACGTCGCAGAACGAGCATCGGCGCGTGCAGACCTCGCCGAGGATCATGAAGGTCGCGGTGCCGTGGCCGAAGCATTCGTGGATGTTCGGGCAGCTGGCTTCCTCGCAGACCGTCACCAGGCGGTTCTCGCGCAGTTTCTCCTTGAGCTTCTGCACGGCGTTGCCGGACGGGATCCGCACCCGGATCCATGACGGCTTGCGCAGCACCGGCACGTCGGCGAACTGCACCGGCGAACGCGCGATCTTGTCGCCGGCGACCTGCTTCTTGCCGACTTCGAGAGAGGCCGGAGCCGGGCTGTCGCCACTGACGACCGCGAGCGGAATGGTCTTGGATTCGGTCATGGGCTTTGGACCACGGATTACGCGGAGGAACACGGATGAGGCGTTTCGAACCCGAATGGCCTTATCCGTGCCGATCCATGTAGATCCGTGGCTCGAACTGACGTGTCACGGAAGTGAGGAAGGTACGGCCTGGATCCGCAGCCCGAACAGACGGGCCAGATGCCCGATGAGCACCGGCTTGACCGCGTCCGGGCTGGACGGGCCGCCCAAGTCTAGCATCGAGGTCACCTGCAACCCCGCGTAGCCGCAGGGATTGATGCGTCTGAACGGTTCCAGGTCCATCGCGATGTTGAAGGCCAGGCCATGGAAGGTGCAGCCATGGCGGACGCGGATGCCGAGCGCACCGATCTTGGCGTCGCCGACGTAGACGCCCGGGGCGCCGTCGCGGCGGACCGCTTCGATGTTCCAGTCTGCGAGCGTGTCGATCATCGCCTGCTCGACCCGGCAGACGTATTCCTTGACTCCGACACCGAGCCGCCGCAGGTCCAGCAGCGGATAGAGCACGATCTGGCCGGGGCCGTGATAGGTCACCTGGCCGCCGCGGTCGACGTGGATCACCGGGATGTCGCCCGGCATCAGCACGTGTTCGGGCTTGCCGGCCTGGCCGAGGGTGAACACCGGGTCGTGCTCGACCAGCCACAGCTCGTCCGGCGTGGCATCGGTGCGTGCATCGGTGAACGCCTGCATCGCCCGCCAGACCGGCTCGTAGGGGCGGCGGCCGAGATCGCGCAGCAGCGCCGGACTCGAAACGGGGGCCTCGAGGCCGGCAGTTGGCGCCCGTCCCTGAGCCCTTGCCTCTGCGGCGGTGTCGCTCACAGCGTCCACTTGACCTCGGGATGGTCGCGCAGGACCTGGTGGGCCCGCTCGTACTGCTCGCGGCTGTCGGCGCGGAAACGGATCCGCACCGACACGTACTTCCCGTTCGAGGAGTGCTTCCACTGGATCGACTCGCTCTCGACGTCGATCCCGGCCTCCATCAGCCGCTGAGGCAGCTCGCGCTCGAGCCCGGCGGTCGCCGGCCCCATCGCGCTGAGCTCGAAATGGCCCGGGAACTGGAAGCCGTGTTCGGGGTTGTCGGACTTGATTTCCATGCCCCGATTATGGGGTTGGCTCCACGGGAACCCAAGGCGGCCGGATCCGGCGGAACGGCACGGGTCGCGCGGCTGGATCCGGTCGCGGGACATCGAGGTCCAGACGCCCCCTTGCAACGCGACGGGGCCGGCGTCTGCCGGCCCCGCCGAAGGTGTTTCCGGTCCGTTCGCATCGCGGGCGGGTACCTGCAGATGCGCGGGACGGTGACCCGCGGGCGCCGTTACTCGGACTCCCACCACATCCAGAACTCGTCCCACAGGCGCTTGAAGAAACCGGCCTGTTCGACGCCTTCGATCGCAACCAGCGGGCGTTGGGCGATGACCTTGTCGTCGAGCATCACCTTCACCGTGCCGATCGCCTGGTCCTTCGCGATCGGCGCGACCAGGGTTCTGGGCACGTCCATCATCGGCTTGAGCTGTTCGTAGCGGCCGCGCGGCACGGTCACCAGCAGCGGTTCGGCGACGCCGAGCCTGACCTCGTCGGCCTGGCCCTTCCAGGTCTTCTGCGTCGCGATCGCCTGTCCGGGCGCGTACAGCTTGTGGGTCTCGTAGAAGCGGAAGCCCCAGTTCAGCAGCGCCTGGCTGTCGCTGGCGCGCTGGGCCTCCGAGCTCGAGCCCATCACCACCGAGATCAGGCGCTGGTCGCCACGCTTGGCCGAGGCCATCAGACAGTACCCTGCGGCGCTGGTGTGGCCGGTCTTGATGCCGTCGACGCTGTTGTCGCGCCACAGCAGCAGGTTGCGGTTGGACTGGGTGATCGAGCCGACGGTGTACTCCTTGATCGAGTTGTAGGAGTAGGCCTTCGGGTGATCGTCGATCAGCGCACGGCCGAGCAGGGCCAGATCGCGGGCCGTGGTGACATGGCCCTCGTCCGGCAGGCCGGTGGCGTTGGCGAAGTGGGTGTTCTTCATGCCGATGCGCTGCGCGTACTGGTTCATCAGGGTCGCGAACGCGGCCTCGGTACCGGCGACGTGCTCGGCCAGCGCGATCGCTGCGTCGTTGCCGGACTGCACCACCATGCCCTTCTCCATCTCCACCAGCGGCGCGGTCTTGTTGACCTCGAAGCCGGAGTAGCTGCCGTCGGTGGCGGCGCCGCCCTTGCGCCAGGCGTTCTCGGTCATCATCACCTGGTCGTCTTCCTTGATCTTGCCGCCCGCCATCTCGGCGGCGATCACGTAGCTGGTCATGACCTTGGTGATGCTGGCCGGCTCGACCGGCTGGTCGATGTTGTGGCCAGCCAGCACGTTGCCGCTTGCGGCATCCATCAGGATCCACGCGGTGCCCGTGACTTCCGGCGCCGACGGCACCGGCAGCGCATCGCTGGCCGGCGCCTGGGCGGCGGCCGGGGTCGGCTGGGTCGGACCGGGCTGCGGCGCTTCAGGCGCCTGGGCGAAGGCGAGACCGACCGCGACGGTGGTGATCGCGGCCAGGGCGGTCGCTTTGACTACGGCGGGGATTTTCATGGCGTGCAACTTCATCGGTTCAACAACTCCGGGGGCCGGCGACCGGCCGGATGCGGATGGTGGGGATTCGCTGAGGCATGTTCGTGACCGCGGCTCAATCGCGGACAGGCTGCGGCTGTCCGAAACCCAGGCTGACCAGCCGGGCCGCCAGCTCGGGCGCCGCCGACTCGGCCAGCGGCCCGACCCGCAGGCGCCAGACCGGACGACCGTTGGCATTCGCGTCGAACAGGCGGGCCTGCCCGATACCGGCGTCGCGCAGCATCGCCAGCGCGCGATCGGCGTTGGCGCGGGCGGCGAAGCTGGCGACCTGCAGGGTGATCCCGGCGTCGCCGGTGGCATCGCCGTCGACGGTGGCGGCAACGGCCGCGACCGTCCCTTGCGGCGACGCTGCCTGCATGGCCGGCGTCGAGCCCGGCGGAAGCGTCGGTGTGGCCGGACGGCCGGTGGCGATGCGGACCCGGCGCGACTTCATCCAGGCCTCGAACTCGTCGGCACTCATCGAACGGCCGTCCTGGCGCATGTCGAAGCGGTGCTCGCCCACCGGACCCACGGCGGTTCCGGTAGCGGCTGCCGCCGGGGCGACGGGCACGGCGTCGGCGGGAATGCTGGCGACCAGCCGGTCCATCGCGCTGGGTTCGACGGGCGCCGGCGCGGATGGCCGTTCGGCGAGCACCGGTGCTGCGTCCTCGTCCGGCATCAGCGCGCGCACCTCGACCCGGCCGGTGCCTTTCTGCACGATGTCCAGCTTGACCGCGGCGGCGTAGCTGAGGTCGATGACGCGCCCCTCGTGGAACGGTCCACGGTCGTTCACCCGCACCACCACCGACCTGCCGTTGTCGAGGTTGGTCACCCGCGCGAAGCTCGGCAGCGGAAGGGTCTTGTGGGCGGCGGTGAACGCGTACATGTCGTACACCTCCATGTTGGAGGTGCGGCGGCCGTGGAACTTCTGCCCGTAATAGGACGCCTTGCCCTCCTCGACGTAGCCGCGCGCGTCGTCCAGCACGCGGTAGCGCTTGCCGAGCACGGTGTAGGTCGGCCGGTTGCCGACCGCCGAGCGCGGTTCGGCGACGACTTCGGGTTCCGGAATCGCGTCGACGTCGGGAACGTGGTCGGGCGTGCTGTCGGGCACGCCCGGGCGGTACAGGCCGCCGGCGGTGTAGTGGCCGCGGGTGTTCGGATCTTCCTGGGCGGGCGCGTACGGCGAGACCTTGCGCCCTTGCGCGTTGGAGCGCGCGGGCGCCGCGGTGCTTTCCCCGGCGTGCCTGGCGGGCTTCTTCGGCGCACCGGCGCAGGCGGCCAGGCCGAGCACGAGCACGGCCGCGAGCGGAAGCGCCCGTGCGAGACCGGTGCGCGAGCGGCCGGCCGCCGCCGTGGATGCACCGCATCCAGGGGTCGACCCGCCCGGCATCGGCATGCACGCCTTCACGTTTCCCGGTCCCTTGCGCCGGCATCCCCGGCACGGATCGTCCGAAAGCCGTGGACGGGCTCAGTGCTCATGCGTCATCGCGGCTCGCAGGGGGCTGGCGCTCCGTCGCGGCCAATGGGTTCTCACGTCCGGCGATCGCCTCGGAGAGCTGGTACACCGCCATCGCGTAGTGCTTGGAGATGTTGTAACGGGTGATCGCGTAGAAGTTGCGGAAACCGAGCCAGTATTCCTTGCCGCCGACGCCGTCCAGGTTCAGCGGCACCGCGTGCTCGCCGGCAGCGACGGGAGTCGCCGGACGGTAGCCGCGCGCGGCCAGGTCGGCCTGGCTGTAGACCGGCTCCAGGCCCTCTGGTTCGAAGTCCGGCATGCCGGGATCGCGCACGGCGCGCACCGTCACCGGACCGCCGCGCACCCAACCACCCTTCTGTACGAAGTAGTTCGCGATCGAGGCGAACACGTCGTCGGTGCTGTTGAACAGATCGCGCCGGCCGTCGCCGTCGCCGTCGACCGCGTACTCGCGGTAGCTCGACGGCATGAACTGGCCCCAGCCCATCGCGCCGGCATAGCTGCCGGTGAGCGTGGTGATGTCCAGGCCGGTCTCCTTGCCGAGCGCGAACAACTGGGCGAGTTCGCCGCGGAAGAATGCCTCGCGCCGGTTCTCGCGGTCGGCCTTGGCCGGATCGCCGCTGCGTGGGTAGAAGAACGCCAGGGTGTACAGCGCATCGATGACCGGATAGCTGCCGGTGTTGCGGCCGTAGCTGGTTTCCACGCCGACGATCGAGACGATGATCTCGGCCGGGACGCCATAGCGGGCCTCGACCTTCGCCAGTTCGGCTCGATGCTCGGCGAGGAAGGCCTGGCCGCCGTCGATGCGGGCCTGGCTGATGAAGATCGGCCGGTACTCGCTCCATGGCTTGGCCTCGGCCGGACGCGACATCGCCCGGATGATGCTGTCGCGCTTCTCGGCGCGGGCCAGCACCGAGGCGATCGTCGCGGTGTCGACGCCGTACCTGTCGGCGGTGTCGCGGATGAACGCGGCACGCGCCTGCGCCAGCGGCATCGGCTTGACGGGTTCCGGCAGGGCGGGCGTACCCGGGGCAGGCGCGATCGGCGCCGGCGACAACGGTGCGGGCGAATCGGGCGCGCCGTCCACCGGGGACGGAGGACTTGCCGGGGCGGAGGCTGCGGCGGTCGCCGGTGTGTCGGCAGCGTCGGTGGCGGAGGCCGCCTGCGTCGCGCATGCGGCGAGGGAGAGGGCCAGCGCACCGGCCAGGAGGCTACGGGCTTGGCCGGCTTTCGGTATGCCGGCCCTGGGAAGGCCGGATTTCAGGAGGCGCGCAGTCATCGCGGCGAGGTTAGCACGTGCGCTTTTGGGCCTGAACCGCGGGCCCGGCCTCGCCGAGCACCCGGTCAGGTCGCGTTGTCGTTCGGGTCCGCGCGCCGGGCATGCGCGCGCCGGTACAGATCCGCTCCGCGAACCGCATTTCACCGCGCGTGCACCGGCCGGTACACCCGCACCGCCATCACCACGCCGAGCCCTGCCAGCAGCGACACCGCCGAGGTGCCACCGTAGCTGAGCAACGGCATCGGCACGCCCACCACCGGCAGCAGGCCGGCGATCATGCCGCCGTTGACGATCACGTAGACGCAGAATGCCAGCCCCAGCGCGCCTGCCAGCAGCCGCGAGTAGCCGTCGCGCGCGCCGGCGGCGATCCACAGGCAGCGGCCGATCACGAACAGGTAGAGCGCCAGCACCACCGCCACCCCGATCCAGCCGAACTCCTCGCTGAGCACGGCGAAGATGAAGTCGGTGGTGTGCTCGGGGATGTAGTTCAGATGCGACTGGCTGCCCTGCCCCCAGCCCTTGCCGGACAGCCCGCCGGCGCCGATCGCGATCTTCGACTGGATGATGTTCCAGCCGGCGCCCAGCGGGTCCGACTCCGGGTTCAGGAAGGTCAGGATGCGGTCCTTCTGGTACGGCTTGAGCAGCCAGAACCAGGCTGCCGGCGCGACCGCCGCGACACCGGCGAACGCCATCCCGAACCACCACCACGGCAGCCCGGACAGGTACAGCGCGAACGCGCCGCTGGTCGCGACCAGCATCGCGGTGCCGAAGTCCGGCTGCAGCAGGATCAGCCCGGTCGGCACGCCGATGATCGCGGCGGCGATCAGCACGGTACCCAGCCGCGGCGGCAGCGGCCGGCTGTTCAGATACCAGGCGACCATCATCGGAAGGCTCAGCTTGAGCAGCTCGGCCGGCTGGAAATAGAACACGCCGAGGTTGATCCAGTGCGAGCCGTGACGGCCGGTGCCGATGAACAGCACCGCCAGCAGCGGAATCAGCGACAACCCGAACACCAGCGGCGTCCAGTTGCGCAGTTGCGCCGGCGATACCCGCGACAGCGCCCACAGCGCACCGAGGCCGACCACGAAACGGCCGCCCTGGGCGACCACCAGCGACGTCGACTGCCCGCCGGCGCTGTACAGCACCGCCAGGCCGATGCCCATCAGCGCCAGCAGCGCACCCAGCAGCGGCCAATCGAGGGTGCGGGTGAAGCGCGCAGCCAGATCGAGCAGCCAGCGCAGGATCAGGCTCATTGCCGGACCTCCCCGGCCATGTCCTGGCCCGGCGCGGCTGTCGCATCAGCGTCGCCGGCCGCTCCAGGCGCGGCGGTTGCCGAGGCGCCGTCCTCCGCGGGCCGCCGCGGTGGGGCCGCCGCGGCCGGGGCGGCAGCCGGTTCGGGCGCCTCCGGCATCACCCCGAGCAGCCAGGCGTCGAAGATCTTGCGCGCGATCGGCGCCGCGGTGCTGCCGCCGTAGCCGCCGCCCTCCACAGCTACCGCCACCGCGATGGTCGGATCCTCGGTCGGGGCGAAACCGACGAACAGCGACCGGTGGCGCAGGTGCAGCGGCAGACTGCGTGGATTGACCGCGGCATTGTCGCGCCGGCTGGCGACCTGCGCGGTACCGGTCTTGCCCGCCATCGTGTATTCGGCGTCGCTGGCGATCCGCCAGCCGGTGCCTCCGGGCTGCATCGCCCCCATCATGCCCTCGCGGACCGCCTGCAGGTGGCTCGGGGCGGGACTGATCGGCAGGCCCGGCGGCTGCGGCAGCGGTCGCCATGGCGCATCGAAGCCGAGCCGCTCCTCCTTTGCCAGATGGGGCCGTCGCAACGAACCGTCGGCGATGCCGGCGATGCTGCGGACCAATTGCAGCGGGGTCACCTTCCAATCACCCTGGCCGATGCTGATGTTGACCGTGTCACCGGGGTACCAGCGCTCGCGCCGGGTGCTCATCTTGTATTCGGGCGAAGGCAGGATGCCGCCGATCTCGCCGACCAGATCCACCCCGGTCGGCTGGCCGAAGCCGTAGCGGCGCATGTACTCGTCGAATCGCTCGATGCCCATGTCCAGCGCCAACTGGTAGTAGTAGGTGTTGACCGACTGCGCGATGGACTTGCGCAGATCGGTCCAGCCATGGCCTCCCCGGTTGGCATCGCCCCAGCCCCGGCTCACGCCGGGCAGATAGAACATGCCGGTGGACAGCACCTTGTCCTCGGGCCGGCGCAGGCCGCTGTCCAGGCCGGCTAGCGCGATCAACGGCTTGAGCGTGGAACCCGGCGCCACGCCGCCCAGCACCAGACGGTTGAACAGTGGCCGCGACGGGTTCCCGGTCAGCGCCCGGTAGTCGGCATGGGAGATCCCGTTGACGAACAGGTTGGTGTCGTAGCCTGGCAGGCTGACCATCGCCAGCACCTCACCGGTGCGCGGGTCGACCGCAATCGCCGAGCCCTCGTATTCGCCGAACGCGTTCACCATCGCCTGCTGCAGGTCGAGATCGACGCTCAGGCGCAGATCGGCGCCGGGCACCGCCTGCACCCGCCCGACGACCCCCATCGAGCGGCCATCGACGTTGGTCTCGACCTTCTCGTAGCCGATCCGGCCGCGCAGCGCTTCCTCGTAGGCGCGCTCGATGCCGGTCTTGCCGATGTGGGTCAGCGCCGCGTTGGCCTCGCCGAGCGTCTTGAGATCGTCCTCGTCGACCCGGCCGACATAGCCGATCACGTGCGAGAACAGCTCGCCGTGCGGATAGCGGCGGTTGAGATAGGACACCAGCTCGACGCCGGGATAGCGCCAGCGATCGACCGCGAAGCGCGCGGCCTCCTCCTCGCTGACCCGAAGCTTGAGCGTGATCGGACGGAAACCGCGGGTGGCGCGGCGGGTCTTCTCGAAGTGGGCGATGTCCTCCTCGCTCAGAGAGAAGATCTCCGCCAGCCCCGGCATCCAGCGTTCCGGGTCGCCGGCCTCCTCCGGGGTCACGTCGACACGGAACGCGGGCACGTTGTCGGCGAGGATCCGGCCGTTGCGGTCGTAGATGATCCCGCGCGCCGGCACCACCGGCCGCAGCTTGATCCGGTTGGCTTCCGAGCGGGTGACGTATTCGTCGTACTGCAGCACCTGCAGGTTGAAGTACCACGCCGACAGCACCCCGAGCGCCGCGACCACACCCGCGAATGCAAGCAGCGCACGGCGGCGGAACTGCTCCGCCTCGGCATGGCTGTTCTTGATGATCCGGCGGCGCGGGCCCATGCGCTAGCGCCTCTGCCAGTTGCCCTGGCGCGCGGTACTGAGCAGTGCGAAGACCACCGGCCACAGCAGCATGCCCAGCAGCGGCGCCAGCCAGATCGCGGGCGGAGCCGGCGGCAGCTTGAGCGCGGCATGCAGCACCCAGACCAGCACCCGGTCGTTGAGCAGCAGCCCGCCTATCGCCAGCGCCTGCTGCGACATCGGGAAGAACCGCAGGCGGGCGCGGAAACGCTGCAGGATGTAGGCCATCACCACCAGCCGCAGCGCCTGTTCGCCGAGCAGACCGCCGAAACTGAGGTCGGCGAGCAGGCCGACGATGAAGGCGAAGCCCAGGCCGCGCCGCTCCGGATCCTCGATCACCCAGTAGGCCACCACCAGCGCGAGCCAGTACGGCCGCAGCGGCTGCACCGCCGGCGGCAACGGCAACAGGCCGAGCAGCAGCGCCAGCACGATGCTGAGCGGCATCACCCAGTGGCGACGGGGACGGCTCATGGCACGCGCTCCGGAACCCGGGACCCGGGACGATCGGCTCCCGGCGGCTGTGTGGCACGCGGCGCCTCGGACGACGCGGCTGGCGCTTGCGCGGATCCGGTCGCGGCAGAAGAGCCGGGCGCCCGGTCGACATCGTCACGGCCCACGGCCTCGCCTTCGGGCTCCGGGTCCCGGGTGCCGGGGCTCCGGCTTTCACGCAGCAGCAGCACGTTGCGGCCACGGTCGAGCCGGGCCGCCGGTCGCAGCTCGCCGAGCAGGAACGCGCGGCTGTCGTCGGGTTGCAGCGCGGTGACCGTGCCGACCAGGAAGCCGGCCGGGAAGCGCCCGCCCAGCCCCGAGCTCACCACGGTGTCGCCGACCTTGATGTCGCTGGACATCGGAATGTTCGGCAGCTCCAGGCGATCGCGCTGGCCGGTGCCGTATGCGACCAGGCGGATGCCATTGCGCGCGACGGTCACCGGGATCGCGTGCGATGCATCGGTCAACAACAGCACGGTGGCATGCATCGGTGTGGTCTCGGTGACCTGGCCCATCAGGCCGCCGGCATCGATCACGCTCTGGCCGACGGTGACGCCATCGCCGCTGCCGGCGTCGATGACCAGGCGCTGGCGGGAGGGATCGAGATCGATGTCGAGGATCGCGGCGAGCTGCACGTCGAGGCTGCCCTGCTCGGCCGCGCCCATCAGTTCGCGCAGGCGGGCGTTCTCGGCCGATACCGCCTGCAGCCGCGCCAACCGCGCGCTGTTGACCAGCGCCTCGTTGCGCAGGCGGGCGTTCTCGGCGGTCAGCTGGCTCAGGGTGCCGGCGTCGGCCTGGACCCTGTCGACGATCTGCCCCGGCCAGCCGGCGACCATCCATAACGGCTGCACCAGCACGGTCGCCCGTTCGCGTGCGCGGTCGAGCCAGCCCCCGCGGTGATCGAGCACGATCAGCACCATCGCCAGAGCGAGGTATGCCAGCAACCAGAGAGTCCCGGCGACTTCGCCGGGACGGTTGGGCGTGGTGGGGCCGGCGTAAGGAGGCACTTCAGCCTGGTCGAAAGTGGAGGACGGCGGGAAAGGAAGGAGTGTAACGGGCGCCGCGAAATGATTCCGGGGCCGGTCGAAAGCGCCCGGCCGTGACCAGAGCCAGGATCTGGTCGGAAGATGGGCCAACGCGGCAAACGGACCTTGCCATTTGCGGCGCCGGGCGGAAACCACGCTTTTCGCCCGGCGCCCAGGACGCAGCGCCGTGGATGGCCTGCGTCCGGGAACGACGACGCTACTCCGGCGCGAAGAACTCGTTGCCGTGCATGTCGACCAGCTCCAGCGCGCGACCGCCGCCGCGGGCGACGCAGGTCAGCGGATCGTCGGCGACCTGCACGTGCAGGCCGGTTTCGTCGCTGATCAGCTTGTCGAGGTCGCGCAGCAGCGCGCCGCCGCCGGTCAGCACGATGCCACGCTCGGCGACGTCGGCGCACAGCTCCGGCGGGGTCTGCTCCAGCGCCAGCTTGATCGCGGCGACGATCCCGGCCAGCGGCTCGCGCAGCGCCTCCAGCACTTCGTTGGCATTGAGGGTGACCATCTTCGGCACGCCCTCGGCGAGGTTGCGGCCGGACACCTCCATCGTGCGGGCATCGTCCTGCGGGCAGGCGCAGCCGATCTCCAGCTTGATCCGCTCGGCGGTCGCCTCGCCGATCAGCGTGCCGTAGGTACGGCGCACGTAATTGATGATCGACTCGTCGAAGCGGTCGCCGCCGATCCGCGCCGACGCGGAATAGACGATGCCGTTGAGCGAGATCACCGCCACTTCCGAGGTACCGCCGCCGATGTCGACGACCATCGAGCCGCGCGCCTCGGTGACCGGCATGCCGGCGCCGATCGCGGCCGCCATCGGCTCCTCGATCAGGTAGACCTCGCGCGCGCCGGCCTCCTCGGCCGACTCCTTGATCGCGCGGCGCTCGACGTTGGTCGAGCCGCACGGCACGCAGACCAGCACGCGCGGGCTCGGCCGCAGGAAACGCGACTTGTGCACCTTCTTGATGAAGGTCTTGAGCATCTCTTCGGTGTAGGTGAAGTCGGCGATCACGCCGTCCTTCATCGGCCGGATCGTGGTGATGTTGCCGGGCGTGCGGCCGAGCATCTGCTTGGCGTCGCTGCCGACCGCGGCGACGCTGCGGCTGCCACCGACCATGCGGTCCTGGCGCACCGCCACCACCGAGGGCTCGTTCAGCACGATGCCTTGGCCGCGGACATAGATCAGGGTGTTGGCCGTGCCCAGGTCGATGGACAGGTCGTTGGAGAACATGCCGCGAAACTTCTTGAACATCGGGGAACGGGCCGTCTTTGAGGAGCGCAGGGGTGGCCGGCTAGCCTACCTGCCGCACCCTCGCCCGGCAAGGACAAAACCGCGTCAAATCACGGTCTGGCGGGGAATTCCGGCCGCCGCCGCGGACCGGGGCGGACGCCCTCGTCCCGTTCAGGCTGGCCGCCCGCCCGCCCAGCCGCTAACCTTGCCGGGTTTGTGCCGCCGCCAGACCGGCGGCCGACCCGCCTGCCGGCCGCGCCCCTGCGCATCGGCGGACCGGCTCCGATCCGACCCAATCCGAACCCGGCGGCCGTGCCGCCCCCTGCCCGGTATTTCCGATGTCCGCTCTGATCTGTGGCTCGCTGGCCTACGACACCATCATGGTCTTCCCCGACCAGTTCAAGAACCACATCCTGCCGGACAAGGTGCATATCCTGAACGTGTCGTTCCTGGTGCCGCGCATGCGCCGCGAGTTCGGCGGCTGCGCCGGCAACATCGCCTACAACCTCAAGCTGCTGGGCGGCGACCCGATCCCGATGGCGACCGTCGGCCAGGACTTCGGTCCCTACCGCGAGTGGTTCGAGGAGCACGAGATCCGCCTCGACCAGATCAAGGTGATCGACGAGCTGTTCACCCCGCAGGCGTTCATCACCACCGATCACGACAACAACCAGATCACCGCGTTCCATCCCGGCGCGATGATGCGCAGCTACGAGAACCACGTGAAGGACGTGGCCGGAGTCACCTTCGGCATCGTCAGCCCCGACGGCCGCGAGGGCATGCTGCAGAACGCGAAGGAGTTCGCCGAGGGCGGCATTCCCTTCATCTTCGATCCGGGCCAGGCGATGCCGCTGTTCAACGGCGAGGAGCTGCGCGGTTTCATCGAGCAGGCCGACTACGTCACCGTCAACGACTACGAGTCCAACCTGCTGCAGGAACGCACCGGCTGGTGCGAGAACGAGATCGTCAAGCGGGTCAAGGCCTACATCACCACCCAGGGCCCGAAAGGCGCGACCATCCATACCCCCGAGCAGACCTACAACGTGCCGCCCGCGCACGAGCGGCGGATCACCGACCCGACCGGCTGCGGCGACGCGTTCCGCGCGGGCCTGATCTTCGGCATCGAGAAGGGCTACGACTGGATGACGATCGGCCGTATCGGCAATCTGATGGGCGCGCTCAAGGTCGAGCACCCCGGCACCCAGAACCAGCGCTTCGACTACGACGAATTCGCCGAACAGTTCCGCCAGCAGTTCGGTTACGCGCTCCAGGACTGAACGCCGGCGGCGCCAGCCTTCGCAGGAGCGGGATCAGCCGCGAACGGCCGTCACCGGAAAGCCATGTCGCGGCTCACGCCGCTCCCACGGCTGCGGCGGGTGTATCGGCGGGGGGACCGAAGACCGGACAGGTCACCTCCCCGCCGGCAGCCGCTCATCCTCGGCCGCGCCAGGCCGCCGTCACATCACGTAGGCCAGCCACAGCATCTCCGGTTCGGCCAGCTTCTCGAACGCCTTGTACGGCATCGTCACCGCCTCGATGTGGGTCCCGGCGTTGAAGGTGATCTCCTTCTGCCGCGCCAGCCGCGAATCGACGTAGACGGGCATGCCATAGAGGTGCCCGAACGGCGGCATCGCGCCGAGCTCGCAGTCGGGGAAGGCATCGCGGAATTCGGTCTCCTCGGCCAGTTCGACCACCGCCTCGCCCAGCGCGCGCGACAGGCGGGTCAGGTCGACGCGGTAGGCGGCTGGCATCACCAGCATCGCCAGTCGTCCGTCGACCTTGATCATCACGGTCTTGGCGAACAGCTCGCGGCTGACGTGGGTGGCCTCGGCGGTCTCGTGCGCGGTGACGGTGCGCTCGTGGATGTGGGTGGTATACGGCATCTGCCGCGTGTCGAGCAGGTTGTGCAGTCGGGGGGCGAGCATTGCGGCCTCCGCGAAGGCGCGGAACGCTTTCCGTGCGGTGGCGCCACTGGGGGTTCGGGCGCGACGGTCCGGTGCCGCGCCGCTGGGGGATCGGAACCCCGCGCGGGGTTCCGTGCCATCAGCTTACCCATGCGGCGCTAGCGCGGCGTCAACGTCGGCTACCAGCTGTAGCGGAACCCGACCCGTACGCCCCAGTCGCGCTCGATGCCGGTCCCGGTGGAACTCGATGCCTCGAAGAACAGGCCGCTGCGTGCGCCGAGGGTCAGGTCGGCCCCCGCCGCGAACTCGCCGCCGGTGCCGGTACGGTCGACCGCCTCGGGAACGATGCCGCCACCGTCGCGGGAGGCGGCGATGTGCGGATCGTCGCCGAAGTCGTGGAGCGCGGCCGCGCGCAGATAGACTTCTCCGCCCAGGGTCGGGCCCTGCAAGGTCCGGCCGATGGCCACCCCCACCCTGGCAGACGCCACGTCGTGGTCGTCGTGATCGATCCGCACGCCATTGCTGGTCGTATGCCGGCTGGCGTCGACGGTGCCCACCGACACGCCGATCTGCGGTTCGACGTACCAGGACCGCGCGAAGCGGAACGGATAGCCGCCTTCGGCATGCAGCCTGTGTGCGCGGGTGTCGAAACGGCCGTGGATCTCGCTGTCCGTGGAGTCCCGCGCGGTGTAGCGGTTCTCCAGCGACGACGTTTCCAGGCCGGCGAGGACATGGGCGCCGCTGTCGGCCACCCAGGCGGCGTACAGGCCCAGCGTGGTCGCGGTCAGCTCGCCCTGGCCTCGTGCGTGGTCCGCGTCCGAACGCAGGCGACCCAGGCTGAGGCCCGCGTATCCGGCGCCGCTGTCGAACGCGAAGCGACGGTCGGCTCCGACAGTCAGGCCGGCGTAGTCCTGGTGGTGGCGGCGACCGTACGCGGCGTCCGCTGTCAGCCTGCCGGCGTCGCCACGCGCCCAGACGCCGCCGGCATGCGCCGCATCATGGTCGCGCACCAGCCCCTGCATGTGGCGCCGCGCGCCGGACTCGCCATGCGTCCACAGGCCGATGGCGCCGTCCACCGCCTCGGCCGCGGTGAGGACGGTTTCCGAAGGCTGGATGCCGACGTCGGTTCCACCGTCCGCGTCGCCGCCGTCTCCACCGCTGGCGCCGCTGCCCTGGATCTCGATTCCGGTCAGCACCAGGGTGTCGCCGCCCTCGCCCAGCGCGACGCGGGGCGTGTAGGTGAACTGCACGAGCGAGTTCTCGAACGTGCCGCTCCACTGGCCGTCCAGCCCGGCCACGGCTGCGAACGCGGCCTCGCCGCCGCCAGCCGCGCGGGCGTCGACGATCTCGATCGGTACCAGCGCCGGGATCATGGTGCCGTCGCGCAGGGCCGCGTCGTCGACCCAGGAGGTGTCGTCGAGCACCGGGTCGTAGACGATGCCGACCCGCTGCGTGCCGGCCGCGGAGAAGTCCGCGATGCCGCCGCCAAACACGATGCGGTCGGCAGAGGCGGCACCTTCGATGCCGGTGATGTCGCTGAGCAGCTCGAAGCGCGCGCCGTCGCCGAGCGCGACCGTGCCATCGCCGGAGCTGCTGTCGACAATCAACGTGCGATAGCCGTGGGCAGGCACCGCGCCCGGCTCGAACTCGCCCCAGTGCGCGGCCGTGTCGATGGCACCGCCGTCGCCGAGGGCGAGCGTGCCCGAGCCGAGGTCGTTCTCCAGCGTGCCGGTGCCCTGCGGCTGCCACGCAGCACCGTTCGCGAAGGCGAGATCGGCGCGACCGACGCTGTAGCCGGCATCGCTCTGCACGCCGCCGACCAGACCGCGCAGCCAGGAATCGGCGGTGTCGAAATTGAGGTCGACCGAGCCGGTGTTGCCGTTGACCGGATCGGTCGCGGTCGCGATGTCGCCATCGAGCTGCACGCGCTGGCCGCCGGCCTGGTTGACGGTGACGCTGGCGTCCTGGATGTCGAGCGGCACGCTCCAGATCGAATACGCGGCGCCGGTGTTGCTGGGGTTCGTCGACACGGTCAGGCCCCCGGCGACGTCGACGGTGCCGAAGTTGCGGATGCCGTAGACGTCGCAGGCACTGCAGCTGGAGGTGGAGGCGACGGTGAACGACACCGGCGCGGTGGGCGAGGTGAACTCGATGAAGCCGGTGCTGACCAGCCCATAGGTCTCCGCCTCCGAGGCGACATCGACCGAGACCGCACCGTCGAACGTCATCACCGCACCGGGCGAGCGGTCGTTGCTGAGGCCTGAGGGATTGCCGAACGGCACGTAGCCGTTTTCCGGCCCTTCGCTGCGTACGTGCACGTCCACGTCGCCGTGCCAGCGCATCCACGCCGAGCGGTGGGTGTTGGCGATGCCGTGGGTTGAGCGCGGGCCCGCCACGTCGACGGTGGCGTCGCCGAAGACCTCCATGTCGCCCTGGTTGCGCACGCCGAACGCGGTCGAACCGGCGGCGACCGTGGTCAGCGACAGGTCGCCGTTGACCGTCAGCCGGGTGTTGACGTTGTCGTTGTAGATGGCATGGGCGTTGTCGCTGGGCCAGATCGACAGCGCCGAGATGCTGGTGTCGCCGTTGAAGGTGATGGTGCCGCCGTCGGAGTTGTAGACCGCATCGAGCGTGCCGCGGCTCTCGGCGAGGATCGTGGTCGGGCCGTTGAACACGACGTTGCTGCGTCCCGATACCCAGACCGCGCGCGCAAAGCCCTGCGTGCGGGCGTGCAGGTCGGTGGCGCCATTGAATACCGTGGTGCCGCCGCCGCGGGCGAGCAGCGCGTACGCGCCGTTGCCGAGGCCGCCGCCATGATCGGCATCGCGGGCGTTGGAGGAAATCCGGGCGTTGCCGTTGACGGTGACCGTGTTGCCATCGTTGAGGATGCCGACCGCCTGCCCGCGGATGCTGCTGTCGGGCCGGTTCGCCGACAACTCCAGCCAGCC
Source organism: Marilutibacter chinensis (assembly GCF_021725675.1). Lineage (GTDB taxonomy): Bacteria > Pseudomonadota > Gammaproteobacteria > Xanthomonadales > Xanthomonadaceae > Marilutibacter > Marilutibacter chinensis. The sequence continues at coordinate 214,175 of NZ_JAKJPO010000003.1, forward strand.
GCCGCCGGCCACGTCGAGGACCACCGGCGGGTTGCCGCTGCCGATGGACATTGCGAACACGTCGGTGTCGATGCCTTCCAGCGCCACGCTGTCGCCGTCGGCGAAGCGGTAGTGCAGCGTACCGTCCTGCTCGACGATGTCGTAGCCGGGGTCGTAGCCGCCGCTGCCGCCGGCGCGGTCGTGATCGGCGATGCCGGTGATCGTGTCGCCGTAGTCGACCGCCTGCGCCGGACCGGAGCGCACGAACGCCCCGGTCACCAGTGCGGCGAACACCGAGAGCGACAGCGTCTTCAGCTTGCGCTGCGATTCCAGGCGCTGTGCCTCGATGCGTGCGTTCTCGACGATCGATTGCTGCCAGAGCGGCGGCAGGGACGACAGCGACGGATGGAACTGGCTGATTCGTGCACGGTTGCTTCGTGCACGGGGGCGCGGCACGCGCCTCCGCGTTGGATCGGACACTGGAACCCCCTGAATGCACGGCCGCCCCTCTCCGCGCGCGGACGCGCGGCGATTGGCAAAGGTCTCTCCCTGGAGCCTGCCGACGACGGGGCGCGACGGCCGGTTCCGCGTCAGCAGGCGCCGCTCACGCTAGCACGGCATCTGCGCGCCACCGGCTATGGGACACGCGTGGCGATACGTTACTGTGACCGGAATCACCCGGTCGCAGCCGCGATGGACCGGCCAGCCGGCGTGCGCGGCTCGCGCGTCAGTTCCACTCCGGCAGATTCTCGGGCGCCAGGCCGCCGACCTCGAATACCGCGGTGCGGGTGCCGCCGGCGTTGGCCGGGCCCGCCTTCACAGGAAACTCGATCGCGATCGTCTTCGCTTCCTTCGCGGTGCGCCAGAGCATCATTTCGTCCTCGATGAACATCGCGATCGCCTCGTCGGTGCGCGGCCGGCTCGCGTCGACACGGCGCGGCTCGCCGTCATCAACCCTCATTGCGACCTTGCAGCCGCCATAGCAGTCGAAGTCGCCGGCCTGCAGCACCAGATAGCTGCTGCGGCCCCATTCGGGGTTGTCGCGGAAGATCAGCTGGACCGGCCTGGCGCCGCTGCCGTCGGTATCGACCGGTTCGCGCGCATGTATCGAGGCCGACAGCTGCCGGCCGTCCTTGAACGGCTGGGCCTGATAGGTCCACAGCGCGGCCAGGCGCTGGTTCTCGCGCTGCTCCAGCGCCCGCGCCTTCGCCTCCTCGTACTGCGGCGCGATGCGCTCGGCCGCGGCGCTGTCGGGGTATTCGGCGTTGAGGATGTCGCCATGCGCGCGGGCCAGGCTCCAGTTGCCCGCGGCCACCGCCTCGTCGAATTCCGCGGCCATCGCCTCGGCGGCCTGCTCGCGCGCCTGCGCCTGGGCGGCGCGCTCGGCTTCGGGGTCGATCCGGGGCTGGCAGGCCGTCATCGTCGCGACGGCGACCAGGCAGGCGGCGATGCGCGGCCAGCATGCAGGCACGGCGCGGCGCGCCGGAAGTTCCGTGGTCAGCGGGCATGAGGTCATCGTGGTCGTCCCCGTTCGATCAGTTCGTTCACCGCCGCGGCAACGCGATCGGAGCGCTCCATCAGCGACATGTGGCCGCAGCCGTCGAGCAGCACCGCCTGCGCCTGCGGCATCTCGCGCGCATAGATCTCCATCGCGCTGGCGTCGATGACCGCATCCTGGCGGCACCACAGCAGCAGCGTGGGCTGGTCGATCTGCGCAGCCGATGCACCCGGCAGGAAGGCCTCGTCGCTGCGGCCGATACGGTCCAGCACAGACTGCTCGAAGCCGGCGCTGGCGCGACGCTCGCCGATGTAGATGCGGTCGACCGGCCATGGCAGCCACGGCCGCGCGCCGTCGTCCTCGAAAAGCAGGCCGAGATAGTGCTCGAGGCTGGGTTCGTCGCCGACCGCGAACGGATTCTCGCCGGCGAGCACGCGCTCGCCGAAGCCGTTGGCCTCGAAATACACGCCGGCCGCGGCGAGCAGGCCGACGCGATCGACCTGGCCGGGGTGTCCGGCCGCGGTCACCGCGGCGATGCCGCCGCCCATCGAATGCCCGAGCAGCACCCGCTCGCCGGCCCCGGCCGGGGCGAGCGCCTGGATGAAGCGCGCGACCCGCTGTGCCTGCGCGCGGTAGCCGTAGTCGACACCGGCGCCGTGCACGCTTCCGCTTTTTTCCCCACTTTCTCCCCAACCGGGAAGATCCGGCACCAGCAGGCGATAGCGGCCGCGCAACCGGCGCGCGAGCGGATACCAGTTCTCCTTGCTGCCGGTGAAACCGTGCAGCATCACCACCGTCGCGGCGCCGGCCGGGGCGTCGTCGCTGTAGGCGTAGACCCAGCGGGTGCCGTCGATCTCGATACTGGCCCGGTCGAGCCCGGCCGCGAGCCGCTGGCCCTGGTAGGCGAAGCGGATCAGGCGGGCTGGCTCGTCCCACAGCGCGACGCCCATCGCCAGCGTCACGGCGCCCGAGACGAACAGGACCGTGGCGAGCAGGCGTCGACGCCGCGGAGCCACCGGGCTATTTCGCGCCGTCGGCGTCCGGTGTCCTGGCCTTGGCGATGACCGCCTCGACCGAACCGGTGGTGATCGGGTGATAGCCCGGACGCGCGCTGGCGAACACCGTCTCGGCGAGCTGCAGGCCCTCGGGCGTCTTCACCAGTGCCTCGTACGTCGGCATGATCAGCTTGCGGCGGCCGATCCTCTCCAGGAACGCGGCGATCGCGTCATTGGCCTCTGCATAGCCGCTGCGCACCGCCAGCGGATACCAGCGCTGGGCGATTTCGCCGTTCGGGGTGCCGGTGAACTGGTAGGCGGCGTCGAGTGCGGCGAGCTGTTCGGTGTCCAGCTTCTCCGGCATGCCCTCGATGAAGTGCACCCACTCCTGGGTGACCCAGCCGTCGGTCAGCGCCTTGTCCGGAAGCGTGCCATCGGCGAGCCAGGCCTTGCGCGCGGCGTCGACCGCGTCGAAACGGGCCGATTCGGTCTTCGGCGCGCTGTCCGGGACGCCCGGCTCGTAGACCCACTGCTCGACCTCGGCCATCGTCACCTTGCCGGGATACTTGTCGATCAGGTTCGGCTGCAGGTACTCGAGGAACTTCGTGGTCGGGATGCTCTGGAACGCGAAGTGGTCGAAGTAATCGCGCAGGAATGCGTCGAAGTCCTCGCGACCGAAGCGCTGCTCGAGGAACTGCAGGAACCATGCACCCTTGGTGTAGACGGTCGCGCTGCTGGCGCCGTCGGGATCGGACAGCGCGCCCGGACGCAGCGCCAGCACCTGCAGCTTGGGATCGAGCTCCCTGTACTCGGCAGCCAGCTCGTTGCGCGCGATCACGTTCTCCATGTCGGCCTGCGCCTTGCCGTACAACTCCTCGACGATGCGGTTCTCGACGTAGCTGGTGAAGCCCTCGTTGAGCCAGCCGTCCTTGGGCGTGGAGAAGGTGACCAGATTGCCGGACCAGCTGTGCGCGAGCTCATGGGCGATCAGCGAGACCAGCGACTTGTCGCCGACGATCACCGTCGGGGTGATGAAGCTCAGGCGCGGGTTCTCCATTCCGCCGTAGGGGAACGACGGCGGCAGCACCAGCATGTCGTAGCGCTCCCAGCGGTACGGGCCGTACAGCTTCTCGGTGACCTGGATCATCTTCTCGGTGTCGGCGAACTCGGCCACCGACTTGTCGACCGCGGCCGGCTCGGCCCAGACGCCGCTGCGCCCGCTGATCGGCTTGAACACCAGGTCGCCGGCGGCGATCGCCAGCAGGTAGGACGGAATCGGCTGCGGCATGGTGAAGCTGTAGTCGCCATCGCGCGCGGCCGCAGGATCGTTGTCGGCGCTCATCAGCACCATTGCGTCCTTCGGCGCGGTCACGTGCGCGGTGTAGGTGAAGCGCACCCGCGGGGTGTCCTGCAGCGGCACCCAGGAACGGGCGTGGATCTGCTGCGACTGGCTGAACATGAAGGGCGTCCTGCCGCCCTCGGTCATCGCCGGGGTCAGCCACTGCAGGCCCGAGGCCTCCGGCGAGGTCGTGTAGGTGACGCGGATGCGCGGGTTGCGCTCCGGCGCGGCGATGGTCAGCTTGCTGCCGAGCACGTCGTCAGCGTCGTCGACGACGAAGGTCAGGTCGTCCCACTTGCCGTCCGCACGTTCGCCGACGACCTTCTCGATGGTCAGGTCGCGGGTATCCAGGGTCAGCCGGCCGGCTTCCGGATCGAGCCAGTCCAGGGTGTAGGTCGCGCTGCCGGAAAGCTGGCGCTGGTCGAAATCGACCGCCAGTTCCAGCGCAAGGTCCTTGATCCGGACCATGTCCGGTTCGGCATAGGAATACTCGTCCACCTCGGCCATCGCCTTCGCATCCGCGGTCGTGTCGGGGGCCGCGGTCGCGGTGGCGGCCGGATCGGCTGCCGGCGGCGCGGCCTGTTCGGAGGAACAACCGGCAGCGGCGAGCGCGGCAGCCAGGCACAGGGTCAGCAGGGAGGAGCGCATACGCGTATTCATGGGTACGGGTGAACGCCCGAGTTTAGCGCCTCATCCGGCCCCGGACATGGCCCGGTCGGGCGTGTCGTCGCTGTGCATGGCCTCCCGTCCGGGGACCGCCGCCACGAGCAGCAGCAGCGCGCCGGCCAGCAGGCCCAGGTCCTTGAGCAGGAACTGGCCGGTTCCGGCGACGTACGGGAAGCCGTGGCCCGGCGCCCAGCCCGGAGTGGTGAACAGGAAGCTGTTGGTCACCAGGTAGGTCAGCACCGCCGCCAGCAGGCCCCAGACCGCCCAGCGCGGCCTCCACGGCCACAGCGCGACCAGCGCCGCGGTCGCCAGCTCGATCACGCCGATCAGGCTGGACGCACCGCGCACGTCGAGGAAGCCGTACAGCCAGGCGAACAGCGGGCTGTTGCGCATCAGCCCTTCCACGCCCTCCGCCTCGTAAGCGGTGAACTTCAGCAGGCCGATCCAGACCAGCACCAGCAGCTGTCCGGCCCACAGCAGCCACAGCGCGGCCCGCGCCGCGCCTTCGCGCCCGCGCCAATGCGCCCACAACGCGAGCCCGAGCGCACCCAGGCCCAGGTGCTTGAGCAGCCCCTGGCCGGCGCCGAGGAAGGGAAAGCCGCCGTACGGCGCATCGTTCACCCACATCGCAGAGCTGGCCAGCGTCGCCATCTGAAGCCACCAGAACACGGCGACGACGAGCGCGAACCCCGCGCGTACCCGGGTCGGCCAAAACGGCAGCAAACCCAGGCCGAGCAGGATCTGCACCGCGCCCATGCCGCTGGCGATCGCGGTCGCGTCGTCGGCCGACAGCCCGCCGCGCTTGGCCAGCGTCTCGGCCGAGAACGGCATGAATCCCATCGCGCCGAACCACAGCAACAGCGCGATGCTGAGCCAGGCCGCGAACGGCCAGGCCATCCGCTCGACGGCGGCGAGAACGAATGCAGGCGGTGTTGGAGGTGCGGGCATCGGGACGGCTCCAGGCGGTCGCCGGCTGATTACGTCCCGGGCGGCGACTGGGTTACACGTGCAACGGCCCGGTCGACACGTAGCCCGGGTAAGCGCCGCGCCCCCCGGAAGCTTCCACCCTCCGCAACGAACGGTCCAACTTGCCCGGCGAACGCCCCCGGATACGGCGCTCCGCCCTGACCGGGCTGACGGTCGGTCAGACCCTGTAGCCGGTATGGATCGCGCAGATCCCGGCCGAAAGGTTGCGGTAGCCGCAGCGGGCAAAACCGGCCGCCTCCATCATCGCCTTCAGCTCTTCCTGAGGCGGATGCTTGCGGATGCTCTCGGCGAGGTACTGGTAGCTGTCGCGGTCGTTGGCGAACAGGCGGCCGAGGGTCGGCATCACCTTGAACGAGTGGAAGTCGTAGAGCGGCTTGAACCAGTCGGTCTTGACCTCGGAGAACTCCAGCACCCGTGCCTGCCCGCCGACCTTCAGCACGCGGTGCATCTCGCGCAGCGCGGCGTCCTTGTCGGTCACGTTGCGCAGCCCGAACGCGATCGTCACCAGGTCGAAGCTGGCATCCGGGAACGGCAGCTTCTCGGCGTTCAACTGCACATACTCGAAGCCCGCGACCCGGCCCAGGTCGGTCATCCGGTCGCGGCCGACCCGCAGCATTTCGCCGTTGATGTCGCCCAGCACGATGCCGCCGGTCTCGCCTACACGGTCGCGCAGCAGCAGGGCGATGTCGCCGGTGCCGCCGGCCAGGTCGAGCACGCGGTCGCCGCGGCGGACCTGGGCGGTGGCGACGAAGTAGCGCTTCCAGACCCGGTGGATGCCGAAGCTCATCAGGTCGTTCATCAGGTCGTACTTGCCGGCGACCGAGGAGAACACCTCTCCGACCAGCTTCTGCTTCTCGCCGACCGGCACGTCGCGGAAGCCGAAATGGGTGGTGCCGGAGGTGCCGGGCTTGGAAGGCTGCTCGCTCATGCGTGGATTGTCGCCGATCCGGCGGCAAAAATCCGTCGCGATCGTCCCCTCCCGTTCGCAGGAGCACCCGCAGGAGCGGCGTGAGCCGCGATTCCCGGGCTGCGCCCGGGAATCCCCGAAGTTTGCCGCGCAAACCAATGCGCCCCACCGTTGCGCCTCCACAGCCCCATTCGCGCCGATGGCGCGAATCGCCCCCTGACTCAGGGGGCTGCACGCCGCTGCTACGGCCGTCCTACGGAATCCGCGCAACTGGCATCATGACGCGATGAATGCCCCCGACCTGCACTGGATCGCCACGCGCTTCGACGCACTCACGACATCGCGGCTCTACAAGCTGCTGCGCCTGCGCAGCGAGGTGTTCGTGGTCGAACAGGCCTGCGTCTACCTCGACATCGACGGCAAGGACCGCCATCCGGATGCATGGCACCTGCTCGGCGAGGCGCCGGACGGCACCCTGGCCGCCTACCTGCGGCTGCTGCCAGCCGGGCTCGGCCACGGCGTCGACCGCTTTGCCGAGCCCAGCATCGGCCGCGTGGTCACCGCGCCGGCCTGGCGTGGACGCCGGCTCGGCGACCCGCTGATGCGCGAGGGGGTCGCCCTGGCAGGGCGGGTGTGGCCGGGTGCGCCGGTCCGGCTCGGCGCCCAGGCACACCTGCAGCATTTCTATGCGCGCCATGGCTTCGAAGTGGCGTCGGAGGAGTACCTGGAAGACGGCATCCCGCACGTGGAGATGCTGCGCCCCGGCACCGCGTGATCCGCCGGTCCAGGACCGGGCCGAAGGACATCCCATGGAGAAGACGATGATCGAGACACCCGACTACCACGCCCTGCTCGACACCGCGATCGCCGAAGCCCGGGCCGGGCTCGCCGAGGGCGGCATCCCGATCGGCGCCGCGCTGTACCGCAACGACGGCACCCTGCTCGGCTGCGGCCACAACCGCCGCGTGCAGGAGGGCGACCCGTCGGTGCACGGCGAAACCGACGCCTTCCGCAAGGCCGGCCGCCAGCGCCGCTACCGCGACACCATCATGGTCACCACCCTCGCCCCGTGCTGGTACTGCAGCGGCCTGGTGCGGCAGTTCAACATCGGCACCGTGGTGGTCGGCGAATCGGTCAACTTCAGCGGCGGCATCGACTGGCTGCGCGAGAACGGCGTCAACGTCGTCGACCTCGCCGACGAGCGCTGCATCTCGATGCTCGGCGACTGGATCGCCGCCAACCCCGAGGTCTGGAACGAGGACATCGGCGAGGACTGAGCGAGCACATGAGCCACTGGCTCATGTGCTGACGAACGCCCCGCCATCGCTGGCCGGCCAGGGATGGCAGCGTCTCTCTGTCAGGACACGGGCGCTTTCATTCATGCGCTCGCGGCGGGCCGGCGACGGCCCGCTCAGGGCTCAACATTCGCCGGGTCGAGCGGTACTCGCGCAGGCGGCGGCGGCGCAGGTGGCGACACCAGGCGAAGGTCGCCAGCCACCATCCGACCGCGTAGACAAGCAGGTGGGTCGAGGCGGTACGCCAGCCGCCATCGCCGAACAGCCAGGCCCCCGCCAGGGCGACCAGCGCGTACACCAGCAGCACGACGGCGGCCCGGCGCGCCAGCCACAGATCGCGCAGATCGGTGCGCAGTTGCGCCAGCCGCAGTCGCGCATAGACCTGCGGCGGCTCGCTGGCATCGCTGCGGTGCCGGCCGGGCGCGCGCAGGACGACGCTCCAGACCACCGGCAGGAACACCATGAAGAACGGCATCAACAGCCAGTGGTTGGGCCCGGCGGTGCGCGACATCAACGCATGGCCGAACACCGCCACCGCGGCGCAGGTCAGCACCACTTCCAGCCCGCGCAGCAGGCGATGGCGTCGACGGTGGCGGCGGACCTGATCGCTCAGCCGGCGCGACGGCGGCTGAGCGATCTCGCCCCGCCATGCGCCTTTCAGTTCGTCATCGAAGTTCATCTGCGTCCTCCTGCCGGGACAGGGTCTTGAGTCGTTCACGCGCGCGATGGACGCGGACACCCACGTTGTCGCTGCTGATGCCGAGCATGTCGGCGATCTCCTGATAGTCGAAGCCTTCCAACTGCAGCATCAACGGCTGCCTGAGATTGACCGGCAGCGTCGCCAGCGCCTCGAACAGCCACTGGGTCCGGGCCCGCTCGGCCTCGCCCGCCGATTGCGACAGCGAGTCGTGGGCTTCGGCATCGAAGGCCACCAGCGCCGGCGTGCGCACCGATGAGCGCACGTGGCTGGCGCCGAGGTTGTGCGCGATCCGCAGCACGAACGGCAGCAGGCGATCGGGATCGCGCAGCTTCGGCAGCGCTTCCCATACCGCCAGCAACACTTCCTGCATCAGCTCCTCGCGCAACGCCGGATTGCGCTCATAGCCGCACACCGCGCGCCACAGCTGCGGATGGAAGACTTCGACACTGGGCCACAGGGAATGCATGCAGGCGGGACGCGATCCGGTACTCATCGCCGTCAGTCGACGGCCGCAGGCAGTTTCTTACACCCGGCGAAAAAGAATCATCGAGCGTAAGAAATCGGCCGACCCGGGCCACTGAGGGGACATCGATATCCCCAACGGAGCCCATGCCGACCATGCGTATCCCCTTCCTGTCCTGGCCGCGACCGGCCATCGCGGCCCTCGCCCTCACTGCGATCCTGGTCCTTGCGGCAATCACCGGCGCCGCCCGGGCCGCCACCACGCTTGCGCTGGACAATGTCCGCATCGTCGATGTCGAGCGCGCACGCAGCACGCCGCCGCGATGCCTGCGCATCGAGAACGGACGCATCGTCCGCATCGCCCGGCCGGAAAGCCGCGCCTGCCGGCGCGACGCGCGGACCGTCGACATGCAGGGGCGCCATCTGATGCCGGGCCTGATCGACATGCACGCCCACCTGAGCCTGGGTCCGCTGCAGATGCGGCGCGAGCGCGGCCAGCTGACCATGGTCGCCGACCCCGACGATGCCATCGCCGCCCACAATGCGCGTCGGCTGGTCGCGTTCGGGGTCACCACCATCCGCAATCCCGGCGGCGACCTGGCTGCGGCGGCACGCTATCGCGAGGCACTCGATGCCGGCCGGCTGACCGGCCCGGAGAGCTTCGACGCCGGCCCGGTGATCAACAACACCGCGATCCGCGGACTGGCCGCCGCCGCGTCCGATCCCGACGAGGTCCGGCAGGTGGTCGCCGACCAGGTCGAAGCCGGCGCCGACTGGATCAAGCTCTACACCGGACTGGATCGCGAACAGCTGCGCGCCGGCATCGAGGCCGCGCACACGCACGGTCGTCCGGCCGTCGCGCACCTGGATGCGATCGCCTGGCCGGACGCGCTGGAGATGGGCCTGGACGCCATCGTCCACCTGATGCCGACCAGCCCCGACCTGCTCGATCCGCAGGCGCGGCGCGCGTGGCAGGCCGATGCCCGCGCCGGCACCTTCGCGTTCTTCGAGTGGTGGGAGCACTTCGACCCCGATGGCGCCGAAGCCGACCGCGTGGTGGCTGCGTTCGAGCGTCACCGTCCGGTGTTCGACGCCACCCTCGTCGCCTTCCACGCCGCCTTCGTGCAGGACCTGGACAACGACTACAAGGACGACGCCCGCCGGCATGCGCACCCGGCGCTGCAGGCGAGCTGGAACGACTGGTTCACCTTCGCGATCGGCTGGAAACCGGAGGACTTCGTCCGCGCCCGCGCGATCTGGCCGAAGGTCCAGCGCATGGCGGTGCGCCTGTACGCCACCGATGCGTACCTGACCCTGGGCACCGACATGAGCAATCCGTGGATCGCGCCGGGCATCAGCTTGCATCGCGAGATGCAGTTGCTGGCCGAGGCCGGAGTGCCGGCAGCGACGATCCTGCGCGCTGCCACCGTCAATGCCGCCGCCGCCCTGGGCGCGAAACGGCGCCTGGGCCGGATCGTGCCCGGCCATGAGGCCGACCTGCTGGTGCTGGACGCCGATCCGCTCCAGGACATCCGCAACACCCGTGCCATCCACGCCGTCGTGCTCGACGGCCAACTGCTCGACACCGCCGCGCTCGATGCGCTCAAAGGAGAATGACATGCCCCATCCCCACCGATCTTCTTCCCGCCCGCTCCGTCGCACCGCCGCGGGACTGGCCCTGGCCTTGTCGCTGGCATTGCCACCGGTTGCCGCTGCGGAACCCGGCGACTGGGAGTCGCCCGAATCCATCGTGCACGCGCTTTACGAGGTGATCTCCGCCGAGGCCGGCGCGCAGCGCGACTGGGACCGCTACCGCGCCCTGTTCCTGGACGGCGCCCGCATGTCGATCGCGGTGAAGTCCGATGCGATGACCGGCATCATGAGCACCGACACCGAGGCCCTGGTCGCCCAGACCGAAAGCGCCTACGCCAACACCGGCTTCCACGAGATTCCGCTGGTGACCCGGGTCGAACGGCATGGCCTGATGGCCTCGGTGACCAGCAGCTTCGAGATCCGCCTGCGCCTGGACGACGACGCCCCGCTGATGCGCGGGATCAACCACTTCCAGTTGCTCAACGACGGTGAGCGCTGGTGGATCGTGTCCAATGTCGGCGTGATGGAGACCGGCGCATCGCCGCTGCCGCCGGAGCTGCTGCCTGCGGCCGGCCGGGGGGCGGCCCGATGAACGCCGCACCGGAACCGCTGTCGCCCTCTCCCGCATCGCCCAGCCGTCGCCGCACCCGCTGGCTCTACCTGGGCGCCGCGGTCTGCGTCACCGCCTGGCTGGCGCTGGGCATCGGCATCGCGGTCGACGTGGGTCGGACCGCGTTGATCGTACTGACGACCGCGGCCGCGCTGACCACCGAGGGCATGATCTGGCTGACCGCCCTGGTCCTCGGGGTCAACGTCTACAGCGCGCGCCGCCAGCTGTGGCAGAAGCTGCGGCAGAGCCTGCGCTGATCTGCGATTGCCGGCCGGCGGCGGAAACGCAGAAGGCCCGCAGCGCTGCGGGCCTTCTGCATGGCGCGATGCCGGCGTCGGACTCAGTAATCGACGCTGGCGTCGGCCGAGCACTCGCTGGTGCCGGCGTTGCAGACCTGATAAGTGAAGCTGCCGGAGCTGTTGCGGCGCACCTTGACCGCGTCGGTGTAGCTGCCGCCGTTGTCGATCGCCGAGGCGATCCGGCTACCGTCGCGGTAGACGTCCACGGTGACGTCGCCGCCGCTCCATTGCAGGCCGATCTGCAGCTTGCCCTTGCTGGTGCCGTAGTTGTACGCGCTCAGCGAGGACGGCGGATCGACCGGATCCGGGTCCGGACCACCACCGAGCAGCGCCTCGGTCGCGGCGAAGGTCTGCACCAGGCCATGACCGTAGTCGTTGTCGCGACCGGCCGGGCCCAGGTCGAGCGCGGTCGAGGTCATCGCGGCGCGGACCTGCTGGTTGCTCGCCGACGGGTTGGCGCTCCAGACGATCGCGGCCGAACCGGCCACGTGCGGGGTCGCCATCGACGTGCCGTCCAGATAGGCGTAGCCGCTGGTGTCGGCCTCGGACACCGAGCTGACCGCCGCGGTCTGGCCGAGCGAGCCGCCGACCAGCGCCTGGCCGTCCTCCTGGCTCATGCTCAGCGCCGGCACCGTCGAGGTCATCGTGCCCAGGGTGCCGGAGAAGCCGCCCGGCGCGTTGTTGTAGACCACCGCGGCGACGCCGCCGCCCGCCTGCACCGCAGTGACCTTGTCGGCGAAGCTGATGTCGCCACGCTCGCACAGCACCACCTTGCCCGACCAGCTGCCGGCACTCGTGCACAGGCCGCCGTCGACCATCGCCCCGCTGGCGGTGGACTGCACGCTGCCCTCCATCGCCGAGACGATGTAGCCGGTGCCGCCTACGGTCATCGAGCCGCTGCGGTACGGATAGGTGCTGAGCACGGCAACGCCGGGCGCGGCGATCTCGACCTGGTTGGTGCTCTGCGAGAAGTCCGCATGCACGTTGTTGATGTCGACCGCGGCCACCGACATCACGCTGTCGTACGAAGCCGGATAGCTGTGGCGGGTGTTGCCGTCGTTGCCGGCCGCTGCGACGCTGAGGATGCCCTGGCTGTCGAGATTGGCGAAGGCGGTCTCCTCGGTGCTGCTGGCGAAGTCGCCGCCCAGGCTCATGTTGATCACCTTCGCCCCCGCACTGGCGCAGCGGTTGGCGGCGTCGACCAGGGTGGAGGCATAGCTCCATCCGCAGGACTGTCCGTCGAACACCTTGACGATGTGCAGCGACACCGCGCCCGGGCTGACCCCGACCACGCCAACGCCGTTGTCGACCGCCGCGACCGTCCCTGCGACGTGGGTGCCGTGGCCGCAACTGTCGTTGTCCCAGCCGCTGGGATACCCGGTCATCGCGATGCCGGCGAAATCCTCGTGGTCGGCATTGATGCCCGAGTCGATCACGCAGACCTTGATGCCATTGCCATCGGCGCCGGCCGCCCAGGTCTGCGGCGCCTGCACGCTGTTGATGCCGTACGGCGTGGTCTGCGCGGCCGGGTAGCGCGGCACGTCCCGCTCGACGTACTCGATGTTCGGATTGTTGCGCAGTCCCGCCAGTGCCTGCTGCGGCACGCTGACGGCGATGACGCGCTGCGGCGCGAGTTCCAGATGGATCCGGCCGCCGGCCGCCCTCAATGCGGATTGCACCTGCGCCGAAGCGCCGGGCCTGAACTTCACCATGACCCGGTTCGGGTCGGGATCGGCAGCGGAAGCGCTACCGGAAGCAACGAGCATGATGGCCGCGGCCAAGGCCACGGCAAGCGAGTTCTGCGTCACTGGACACCCCCGAGATGATTGTCGGTTTCGCGCCTCGCCCCCTGTCCGAGCACGAGATCCGACGGTAGCAGCGCAGCGGCCTGAACGCGATTGTGCATCGCGTCAGAAGCGGCGCAGACCACGGCGGCAGACCCGGGCGCGCCGGACATCCGCCGCAATCGCCGGCGACGCAATCGCCACGCCTCCGCAGACCCGACAACGCGCCCCGTCGTCGACCACGGTCATCGCGTGACGTCGGCTCGCCCATACCGGACCTCTGGCACCGCCCCCGGACATCGGCTCCCGGTAGAGTACGCGGCCCTCGTCCGTCGTTGCCGCTGATCCCCGCCCTTCCGGTCGATGCTTCGGCGACAACGCGGATGCGCTCCGTGCCAATCCTCGCCCCACAGGAGACCCCAGGTCGTGCGCCGAATCCTGACCACCCTACTGTTCTCGACCGCACTGCTTCACGCAGCCGATGCCACGGCCGAATGCCCCACTGGCCCCTATGGCCCGGGCGCTGCCGCGGCCGTCGACGGCGACGTCGTTGTCGTCTATTCCGTGCCCGGCCTCGCGCCGCCGGGCCAGCGCTACCTGTTCGTTGACGGCCGTCGCGGCAGCACGGTGGCCGACGACGGTGTGGTGCGCTGCACGGCCGATGGCCTGATCGTGCGCGACGCGGAGGGCACCTCGACACTGTGGCCGCGCATCGCCCTGCGGGAAACCGACACCGCCTTCACGAGCCTCGGCTCGCGACTGGCCGGCCGCCTGATCGAACCCGAATCGGCGGATCCGGAAATGCCGCTGGTGGTGATGGTGCATGGCTCGGAGCGCACGTCGGCCACCCGCAGCTCGTACGCCTACATGATGGCGGCGCAGGGCATCCGCGTTTTCGCCTACGACAAGCGCGGCACCGGCGAGTCGGAAGGCGAGTACACGCAGAATTTCGAGCTACTGGCCGACGATGCCGCCGCGGCGCTTGGCCACGCGCGCGAAATGACCCGTGGACGCGTCGGCCGCGCCGGCTACTTCGGCGGCAGCCAGGGCGGCTGGGTCGCGCCGCTGGCGGCGACGCGCTCGGACGCGGACTTCGTCGCGATCGGCTTCGGCCTGGTGGTCTCGCCGATCGACGAGGACCGCGAGCAGATGATCTCCGAGGCACGCGCCGCCGGCTTCGACGCGCGGGCGATCGAACAGATCGAACGGCTGTCGCAGGCCACCGCGCGGCTGCTGACCTCGCACTTCAACGACGGCTTCGAGGAGCTGGAGGCGCTGCGGCACGAACTGGCCGACGCGCCCTGGGCGGCGACCATCCAGGGCGAGCACAGCGGAGCGATGTTGCGTACTTCCGATGCCGACCTGCGCCGGGTCGGTCGCGCACGCTTCGACAACCTCGAGCTGATCTGGGACTACGACGCCCAGGCCGTACTCGAGCGGCTCGATGCGCCGCTGCTGTGGGTGCTCGCCGAGCAGGACCGCGAGGCGCCGATCGAGAAGACCCGCGGCGCACTGCAGTCACTGACCGCCGCTGGCAAACCCGTCGACGTCTACCTGTTTCCCGACACCGACCACGGCATGTTCGAGTTCCGCACCCTGCCCGACGGCCAGCGCCAGGGCACCCGCATCACCGACGGCTACCTGCGCCTGCTCGGCGACTGGATCAAGGACGACGTCGACGGAACCTACGGCCGCGGTACGCGGTTGTTCGGCGACGGGAACTGAGACCGTCGCGGCACGGACAGGGAAGAGGTTCCAGGCATCGGCCGGCGAACATCGCGTTCGCTGCCGGCGCCTGGTGACTGGACCTGTCTCCGGACATTAGGCCTCCGGCCACACCAGCGAACGATGCAGCTGGGCGCCGGCCCAGGCGCCGTCGGCGACGGCGAGGGCGATCGTGTGCGGCATCCTCGCAGCGTCGCCGCAAGCGTAGACGCCGCGAAGACGGGTCTGCTTCGCGTCGTCGGTCTGGATCTGGGTGCCGGTCGGGGTTTCCACCAGCGCGCACCCCATCCGCTCGGCCACCGGCGTCGCCGGCCCGTTGCGTGGCGCGGTGAACAGGCCGGCGAACGGCAGTCGGCGGCCATCGGCGAGGACCACGTCCGCGTGCCCGTCGATGCGGGCGATCGGCGTGGATTCGATCGCGACCCCGCGCCCGGCAAGTTCCTGCGCGTTCACGTCGTCCAGCTCCAGCGCGCCGTTGAGCAGGAAGGTTACCGTGCCCCACTCCGGCAGCAGCTGCGCCTGGTGGATCGACATCGGGCCGGTGGCGACCACGCCGATCCGGCCGCGCCCGAGCTCGTAGCCATGACAGTACGGACAGGCGAACACACTGATGCCCCAGCGCTCGGCCAGGCCTTCGACCGGCGGCAGGGTGTCGGACACGCCGGTCGCGAACAGCAGGCGGCGGCCGCGATGGCGATGACCGCCGCGGGTCTCGACATGGAAGTCGTCGTGTTCGCCGCCAGCCTCGACCGCCTCGTCGTCATGCCAGGTCAGGGTCGGATACGCCTCGAGCTGGAGACGCGCGGTCGCCGCGATCGCCGTCGGGTCGACCCCATCCTGGCCGAGGAAGCCGTGTGCGTGGGCCGCCGCGCGATTGCGTCGCCGCCCGCCGTCGATCACCAGCACGCGACGGTGCGCCCGCACCAGCTGCAGCGCTGCGGCCATGCCGGCGTAGCTGCCGCCGACGACGATGACATCGTGTCCGGTTTGCGTATCGCTCATCTGCTTGTCTCCATGAGGAAAGATCGGGATGCCGCCGTCCCCGAACCGTTCGGACGTCGCAACGCCGAAACTGGTCCGGCATTGCTCCGGCCGCCCGCGCGCTGGCGCGGCTGCGCCACCGTCCGCCGGCGCGAAACTCCGGGCCGCCGGAGGTGGCTCAGCGGGCGGTGCGCCGGCGCGCGAAATCCGCGGCCAGGTCGGCCAGCGAGACCGATTCGAACCGTTCCATCAGCAGGGCCTCGGCTTCGTCGAAGGCGCCGTCCAGCGCCGCGTTGACCGCCTGCTCGACCAGGCACTGCGGCTGCTCCTGGCGGTTGCCGATCGCGAACAGCGCCGGCTCGCCCAGCGCCTCGTGCAGCTGGCGCAGGTTCACCCTCGACAGGTCGGCGACGATCCGCCAGCCACCGGCATGGCCGCGCTCGGCAGCGACCAAGCCGGCGTCGCGCAGCAGGCCCATCGTGCGCCGGACCACGACCGGATGCGTGCCCAGGCACTGCGCCAGCGCATCGGAGGTCATCGGCCCGCCATGCTCGGCCATGTGCAGCAGCGCGTGCAGAACGGCGGAAAGGCGGCTGTCCCTTTTCATGTAACAAATGATGTTACATTAAGTCGCGACCGTCAACCGAGCCCATCGCGTGCCCCCTTTTTCAGACCCCGATGCCGTCGCCCGCTATGCCGAAGGCCCGCCCCGCCAGGTCCCAGGCTTCCACGCCCTGCAGACGATGGCGACCCTGCTGCTGGCCGAGCGCGTGCCCGCCGACGGCCGCGTGCTGGTGCTCGGCGCCGGCGGCGGTCTGGAGTTGAAGGCCTTCGCCCGGGCCCAGCCGGGCTGGCGCCTGCTCGGCGTCGATCCGTCCGCGGCGATGCTGAAACTCGCCGCCGACACCCTTGGCCCGCTGGTCGCACATGTGGAACTGCTCGAAGGCCTGATCGACGACGCTCCGGATATCGCCTTCGACGGCGCCAGCTGCCTGCTGACCCTGCACTTCCTGCCGCCCGACCAGCGGCTGCACACCCTGCGGCAACTGCACCGGCGCCTGAAACCCGGCGCCCCGCTGGTGGTCGCGCACCACAGCATTGCGTCGGACGTCGACGGCAGCGCAGGTGGCGACGCGTATAGCGACCCCACCGTCGACGGCAGCCGCCAACGCTGGCTGCGCCGATACGCCGCCTTCGCCACCGCTTCCGGCATTCCCGCCGTCGACGCCCGGCGCGCGATCGACGCCATCGCCACCCGCCTGCCCCTGCTCACCCCGCAACAGGACCAGGCCCTGATCGAAGAGGCCGGTTTCGAACAGGTCGAGCTGTTCTATGCGGGATTCACGTTCCGGGGCTGGGTGGGGTTGGCGGGCTAGCAGGACGGCGCAGGTGGATATCGACGGCAGCCCCCGGCGCGCGCCCCGCCTCTCCATACGGACCGGGAACACGGGCGACGCATCCACTTGATATACGCACATTTCATGCACATAATGTGCCCACATCCTGTCGAAACGGTGAGCGCAATGGCGGCTGTCATGCAGCAGGACATTACCGAGCTCTTTCGCGAACCCGGGCAGACCTACCTCTCGCCCGCGAGGTTCGCCACGACCCTGGAGCTGGACCTGTCGGTCCTGGCCAACGCGCTGGGCGTGCACCGCAACACGATGCGCCTGCATCCGGAAAGCCCGCGCACGCAGGAACGCATGCGCGACTACAACCGCGTATTCCTGGCCCTGCTCGGCCTCAAGCCCAATGTGCGCGATGCCGCCTTCCACATGAAGAACACGCCGGTACGCGTGCTGGGCCAGCGCACCCTCTTCGATGCGGTCAAGGATGGCGACACCGACAAGGCCCTGCGCTACCTGCAGTCGATCTCCGGAGGCCAGAACGGATGAGGCGCATCCGGCTGGATGCCGGCACCCCGCTGTTCCGTGCCCACAACCCGCTCTGGTCCTTCCAGCCCCTCAGCGGTGCCGGCGCCGCGCGGGCCGGCGGTCGCTTCAATCGGGTCGGCACGCCGGCGCTTTACCTCAGCTTCGAGGAAGCCACCTGCGCCGCCGAATACCGCCAGGACAACGACCTGACCGAGCCCTACCTGCTCGTGGCCTACCTGGCCCGCCTTCCCGAACTGGTCGACCTTCGGCAACTGGACGACGACGGATGGGACCCGCTCTGGAACGACTGGGGCTGCGACTGGCGGCAGCTGTTCGTCGATGGAACCGAGCCGCCGAGCTGGGCGCTCGGAGACATCATTCTGGATGCGGGCGAGCTGGGCCTGATATTCCCGAGCCTCGCCAATCCAGGAGGCCTCAATGTGGTTCTGTTCACCGATCGGCTCCAACCCGAATGGCTGGAACCCCATGACCCGAACGGGCTGCTGCCGCGCGATCAGTCCAGTTGGCCTCACCGATAGGCGGGCAGAGGGACAGGGCGATCCGACGCGTTCCGGTGAGCTCGACTTCCGCGCCGAATCGCCCTGATACCCGCAGCGTCCGGCAAGCCCCCGGTCAGGACTCCGGGTCGTACATGATCTCGCGCACTTCCTGTGCACAGCGGCAGGCCGCGGCGATCCTGGCGGCCCAGGCATGGGCCTCTTCGCGCGAGGCGACCTCGATGATCGAGAACCCACCGATCACGGCCCTGGTCTCCTGCAGCGGCCCAGTGGTGATGCTTCCATCGGTCGCGACAATGGTCGATTGCTGGCGTTCCACACCGCAGCCGAAAATCCAGACCCCGGCGGCCTTTGCCTCCCGCACCACCCGATGCGAGGCCTCGCCCACCGCCGGCCAGTCCGCCTCGGGGATATGGTCCATCGCACCGGCATCGAAGGAGATCAGATACCGTCGAGTCGCAGATCGGATATGGGTCGTCATGAAGCCTCCCAGACAGATCGGATCAGGTTGCCGGCCATCATGGCCATCCTTGGCGCCGCCCGGCATGCGAACCGACAGGACTTCCAGCTCGACGCTCCGCATCACGCGTGGCGCAACGTCGGTTGTGGTCCTGCGCCCTACGCCTCCTCACGCTCCGTCCCCTCGCGATCGCGCGCATGACGCTTCGCCAACGGAAACTCCGGCAGCCACGACTCGCGACGGATCGTCCACAGTTCGTAGGTCGGTGTGAACCGGTCGGGCGCATCCAGCGTGCCCAGGTGAACTTCGATCTCGTCGCCGCTGCGCGAGAACACCGGAGAGCCGCAGTGCGGGCAGAAGTGGCGGCCCCGGTAGTCGCGGGTCTCGCCTTCGACCATCACCGCGTCCTGGGGGAACACCGCCGAGGCGTGGAACAGCGCGCCGTGGTGCTTGCGGCAGTCCATGCAATGGCACAGGCCGACCCGGTACGGGCGTCCCGAGGCCACGAAGCGGACCCGGCCGCACAGGCAACCGCCGTTGAACCGCTCATGTGCGTCTCCTCCAGGCCAGCCGACAGCATAGGTCCGGTGCCGGGCGCTGTCATCGCCAGACGGAGCGGGAGCCCTTCCGCGCCGCAACCGATGCCCGGTGTCACCCGTTCGTGACGCCTCCTTCACCTCGCTGTCGGCGACGCCAACGAAGGCCACGGCACCTGTCCTGTCCACCTGCAGCACGCCGTTGGCAATGAATGGCCCCAGCCACCGCCTTCAACCGTCGTCGGACACATGTGTCCGTTCCGTTAACCGGGGCCACTGACAACGCCGGTCATGTTCGAGCCAGGGAGAAGGCAGCTGTTCACACCATTCAAGGAGAGAAATCATGGCCACCAAGGCAGCGCGAACGCGCAAACAGGACAGCCCCGCCGCTCCGATACGGGTTTCGGTACACGACAGCAACGGCTTGCCCTGGCGGAAGAAGGCCGAAGTCGAGCTGGCCGCCGGCAAGACCCGGATCGCGCTCAAGCGGGTCAAGGACACCGCCGCCTACGAGGGCCGTGTCGCGCCCGGCGACTACCGGCTGCTGGTCAAGGCGACCGGCATGGTCGCGCCCGAGCGCAGCGTCACCGTTGCGCCGACCGGCAAGACCGCAAGCGTCTACCTGGGCAAGCGCGGCTGGCCGTTCTACCGCTACGGCGAGAACCTGGTACCGTTCGAGCCGCGCGAGGACCTGGTCGCGGTCGGCTTCGATTCGCGGGCGCCGGACCCCCAACGCGGCCGTGAACTTTTCAACGAGATCGTCAAGAAGCTGGGGCTCAAGCCGGTCGACCTGAAGGCCGAGGACGAGAGCCATCCGTCGATGGCCGCCGGCGGCGCGATCTGGCTGTTCCAGCTCGGCGCGCGCGGCGATCGCGCCAAGGCCGAGGCCGGCATCCGCCGCATGCTCGGCGAGGACGCGCGCATCGGCATGCCGGTCGACCTCACCCAGCGCCAGGTCAAGGTGCTGGACCGGCGCTTCGTCGTCCGCTTCCGCGACCACCTGCGCCCGAAGGACATCGAGGCGCTGGTGGAGAAGGCCAAGGCGCGCATCCTGCGAGGCTTTCTGCAGGCCGGCAACGCACGGCTGATCGAGTTCGCCGGTGGGACCTACCAGGAGCACCTCAAGACCATCGAGGCGTGGTACGCGCGGGACCTGCTGGTCTACGGCGAACCGGACCTGATCGCGGAGATCGTCGACGATGTCTTCCCGGCCGATCCGCCGGACGACCCGACCTATGCCAACCAGGCCAACCTCACCCTGCAGAACGTCGACGACGCCTGGCAGTTCCTCAACGGCATCTCGGCCAACCTCACCCTCGGCAGTCCGGCGGTGTACGTCGCCACGCTCGATCGCGGCATCGACACCGACCATCCCGACATCGGTGGCAACCTGACCGATGGCACGGCGCAGCTCGCGCAGTGCTACGACTTCGAAGGCCTGCGGCCGTGCACCACGCCCGGCTATGCGCCCGACACCTCGCACGGCATGGGTGTCTATGGCATTGTCGCGGCGCGAACCGACAACGCCAACGACATCGCCGGCATCGCACCGAACACGCACCAGATCGGACTGGAGCGCCCGCTCGCCCTGGGCGGCGCCAACTATGCCGATGCCCTGCTGTGGGCGGCCGGCTTCACCACCGGCAACACCTCGACCGGCTGGCCGGCCGAACCGATCAACCCGGCGGCGGACATCATCAGCTGCTCGCACGGCGTCAATGGTCTGGCCTTGTCGGGCCTGATGGACGACACCCTGACCTTCCTGTCGGTCTACGGCCGCGGAGGCAAGGGCACGCTGATGATCTACTCGGCCGGCAACAACGCCGTTCCGCAGCAGATCACCGGCTACCGGGTTTGGGCCGCACATCCGCGCACCCTGGCGATCAGCAATTCCAACCAGCCCGACGGCATGGGCGTGGAGCGGCTCAACAACACCTCCAACTTCGGCCCCGAGATCGACATCTGCGCCCAGGGCAACGGCGCGCCGTCGCTCAACCACACCGGCGGCGAGCAGACCTTCGGCGGCACCTCGGCGGCCGCGCCGACCGTCGCCGCGGCCGCCGCGCTGATGCTTTCGGTCGAGCCCGACCTGACCTGGGTCGATCTGCGCGATCTGCTGCGCAACACCGCGGTGGTGATCGACGGCGCCAACACCGACCCGGTCGGACAGTGGTCCGGCGGCTTCAGCTGGTGGTACGGCTTCGGGCGTCTGGACGTCAACGCCGCGGTGCAGGGCGCCGATGCCTTCGACCCGGGCACCGTCAACCTGGTAGTCCGCGACAACCTCGCCGACGACGGCAGCCTGGTGCCGACCGGCGGCACGTTCTGGCGCAGCCCGGACCTGTGGGTGCGTCAGGACAACCCGGCGACCGACCCGATCGGCGACCCCGCCTATGGCGCCAACCCGCCCAACCAGCCGGCCGCCGCCGGCGCCGACAACTGGGTGCGCGTGCGCGTGCGCAACGCCGGCAGCGCGCCGTCGGCCAACGCCTTCGTCCGTGTCTACCTGACCCACTTCGCCGGCACCGAGTTCGTATACCCGGCAGACTACATCCCCACGATCAACTCCGGCGATCCCATTCCCAGCCCGCTGGTGCAGGGCACCTACATCCTCGGCGAACAAATGATCGCCTCTCTCGGGGCCGGTGCCGACACCATCCTCGACTTCCCGTGGCCGGCCGCGCTGGTACCGCCGGAATTCGTCGGCGGCACCCGCTGGCATCCGTGCCTGCTGGCCGAGATCTCGCCGCACACCGGGCCAACGCCGTCCGGGAACCTGGTCATCGACAACACCAACCTGGCCCAGCGCAACGTGTCGGTGGACTACTCCGACGACGACGGTGCCGAGCACGAGATGACCGGTGTGATCGGTGCGGAGTCCAACGACGACCGCGTCCGCCGCATCGTCGTGCCGCGCGGCAACCTGTCGAAGAAGGCCCGGATCTGGGTGCGCTTCCTCGATCCCAAGGTCGAACGGGCGGTGACCCGGATGCTGGCGGACAGCAGGAACCCGTCTGCCCCGCCGCAGGACGGCCACGGATCGTGCTGCTGCACCCCCGCGGACCAGCGACCGACGGCGTCGGATGTGCGGGTGGAGACGGTCAACGGCCGCAAGCGCTTCGTGCTGAACTCCGGATCGGCACTGAGCCTGGACGTGCCTATGGTCGGCGGCTCACTCACCCCGGTGGTGCTGGGCGCGCAGTTGCCGAAGGGATCGCTGTCCAGCCCCCGCGAGCTGCCGTTGATCGAGTACGACACCGGCGGCCGGGTACTGGGCGCATTCTCGCTGGAACTGCGCAAGCGCTAGTACCGCGTTGGACAAGCGCCTCCTCCCTGGCCACGGCCGGGGAGAGAGGCGCGGTCCAGGCTTCCATCCTCGCGCCCCGCTGCAGTCGCCACACGCGGCCGCAGCGGGTCGGCGCCACCCGACAAGGAGCGTGTCATGGGCTACTTCGCCTGCAGGATCGCGGCCACCGCCGCCAACAGAGCGCTGCTGGAGGCGCTCGACCACCAGGGCCGGATCTGCTTCGACCACCACCACGAGGCCGACGGCTGGCTGATGTTGGCGCTAACCTCCAGCGAGCTGGAAGTCGTAAAGCAGTACGACCTCGACCCGGAGGTCACCGAAGACCTGGAACAGACCGCCGCGGTGCGCCGCGAGGAGCGCGCCAGCACGCACGACGACGACAGCGACGACGCGCCGGCCACCGGATTCGTCGACAGCTACCTCGACGCCGGCGCCGTTGCCGCGCGGGTCGCCGCCCTGGCAGCAGAGTTTCCGGCATTGTGCCAGCTCACCACCCTGCCCGAGACCACCGAGGGCTACGATGGCTCGGTCGCCGCGCTCGCCGGCCCATCCGCCGTGCAGTTGCTGCGGCTCAGCGACGATCCGTCGGACCGCGGGCGGCCGGCGCTGCTGCTGATCTGCGGCACCCATGCGCGGGAATGGATCAATCCGCTGATCGCGATCGAGTTCGCCGAACAGCTGCTGCGGAACCACGATCCCGCCAGCGCCGATCCTCAGGTGCTGGAGATCACCCGCATCCTGCAGCAGGGCGAGATGCTGATCGTGCCGGTGATGAACCCGGACGGCCTCAACTTCTCCTTCCACGACGACGCCGGCTGGCGCAAGAACCGTCGCGCGAACCCCGGCGCACCCGGCTGCCCCGGTGTCGACAACAATCGCAATTACGAGGTGTTCTTCGGCGAGGCGGGCTCCTCGCCCTCGGCATGCTCCAACGCCCACCACGGCCCGTTTGCGTTCTCCGAACCGGAGAACCGCAACCTGAAATTCATCGCCGAGAACTTTCCCAACATCCTGGTCGCGGTCGACTCACATTCCCAGGGCGAGAAGATCTTCCGCCCGATCGCCAGCGGCGGCAGCTTCACCGGCAGCCTGCCGGTCTCGCCCGAGGACGAGCTCGTCTACCAGCAGCTCGAAGCCGCCGCCAACGCGGCGATCCAGGCCGTCAGCGGCAAGACCTACGCGACCGGAAGCACCAGCAACCACGCCGGCACTTCGGACGAGTATTTCTTCCTCGCCCATCGCGCCTTCGCCTTCGACTTCGAATGCGCGCTGGCGTTCCAACCGCCGATAGACTCGGCATTGGTGTCAGTCCAGGAGGTGGTGGCCGCGCTGCGGGCGCTCGCGATCAAGGCCATAGATCTCGATGTCGCGGCCACGACGCCGGCGCGCATCGTCCAGGCCATCGACCGCACAGGCAGCATGGCCGCATCCGGCTACGACGACGATGCCCGCGCCAACGCCAAGCGCTTGATCGATCTGATGTCGATCGGCGACAGCGTCGGCGTGGTCAGCTTCGCCGACCCATCACCGGACGCGGACGCCACGCCGCTCGCCGACCGCGCCCGCGTCGACCTCGCCCTGACGCCGCTGTCCACCGCCAGCCTGATCCAGGCACACGACGAGATCGACGCGCTCACCTTCGCCGGCTGGACCTCGCTCGGCGCGGGGCTGCAGGCCGCGGCCGGCCAGCTGGCCAGCGGCTCGACCGCCCGCGACGCGATCGTGCTGCTGTCGGACGGCTACGAGAACCGCGCGCCCTGGACCGGCGACGTGCTCGACACCCTGCCCGCCGGATTGCCAGTCCACACCGTCGCCCTGGGTGGCCAGTCGGACATCCCGCTGCTGCTGCACGTCGCAAGCGAAACCGGGGGCAGCTTCCACCTCAGCCCGACCTCGCTGGAGCTGTACGAGGTCTACAACCAGATCCGCGCGGACGCGTCCGACGACGATCTGGTCTTCAATGGCATGGTGTCGGCGCAGCAGGAGGACGATGGCGGCGACGATGCAAGCCGGGCCCATGCGCACCACTCGCATACCGACCTTTACCATTTGGGCTTTCCTGATCTGAACCAGGCCGGCGCTGGCTTCTGGGTGGAGCCGGGGGTCAGCCGCCTGTTGCTCAGCCTCGCCAGTCCGTCGGAGCGGCGCCCCGGCAAGTTCGCGCTGATCGATCCGTTCGGCCGGCGCCTGCGCCGCGGCGACTGGGGATACGAAGCCGCATCGCGCCCCGGTCACCTGACCCTGCGGGTGCTGCGGCCGGCGCCAGGACGTTGGCTGGTGGATCTCGAAGGCTCGGGGCGATGCGTGCTGGGCGCCTTCGTGCGTTCACCGCTGCAGGTGAGCTGCGTGCCGCGGCTGGCGTGGGAGCGCAAGCGCTGCCTGGCGATGCTGGATGTGTCGGTGGAGTCGCGCTTCGCCGGCAGCGTGGAGTTGGATGGCGCCGCCGTGCTGACGCCAGCCGCACCATGGCTCCCGGCCACGGATCCCGCATCGCTGGAGTGGCTCGACGCCGCCGGCGCACAGCTGCGCTCACATTGCCGGACGGGTGGTGGCGAGCACCCGCCCTGCGGGAGCGGCGGCAGGATGGCGGGATACCTTGAGCAGTCGCCGGTCTGCGTGAACCCCGGCAAGTTCCCGGATGGGACGCCTTCCCGCACCATCTACAGGCTGCGTTTCACGCAACCGCTGGCGGCGGGAAGCTATATCGCCAGGCTCCGCCTCAGCGGCCGCTTCGCCGGCCATGGCCGTTTCGAGCGGGTGCTGCGCACCAGCGTGGTGATACCGCCATACTGATGCCGTGCGGCGCCCTGACGCACGCGCGTCCGGAGCCGGGAGGATCATCAAGCGGAAGCCCGCCTCGCGGCGGGCTTCCGTGATCGCGTGCCTTGTGCCCCGTCCGCCTCAGAGGATGTAGCGGCTCAGGTCCGGGTCCTGGACCAGTTCGCCCAGGTGCTGGTCGACGTAGGCGCGGTCGATGGTGACCGATTGGCCGTCGCGGTCGGGGGCCTCGTAGCTGAGCACGTCGAGCAGGCGTTCGAGCACGGTGTGCAGGCGACGGGCGCCGATGTTCTCCTGGCGCTCGTTGACGGTCGCGGCGATGTCGGCGAGGCGCTCGACCGCGTCGTCGGTGAAGCGCAGTTCGACGCCCTCGGTCTTCATCAGCTCGACGTACTGCAGGGTCAGCGCGGCCCTGGGCTCGGTCAGGATGCGGACGAAGTCGTCCTTGCTCAGCGCGCCCAGCTCGACCCGGATCGGGAAGCGCCCCTGCAGCTCGGGAATCAGGTCGCTGGGCTTGGCGAGGTGGAACGCGCCGGAGGCGATGAACAGGATGTGGTCGGTCTTGACCGGGCCGTACTTGGTGCTGACGGTCGAGCCTTCGACCAGCGGCAACAGGTCGCGCTGCACGCCCTCGCGGCTGACGTCGCCGCCGCTCAAGCCGGCTTCGCTGCGCTTGGCGACCTTGTCGATCTCGTCGATGAAGACTATGCCGTGCTGTTCGCAGGCCTCGATCGCGGCCTCGCGCACCTCGTCCTCGTTGACCAGTCTGGCGGCCTCGTCCTCGATCAGCAACTTGCGCGCGGCCTTGATCGGGAGGGTCTTCCTGTGGGTCTTGGTGCCGGCCATCTGCGAGAACATCTGCCGCAGCTGCTGGCCCATCTCCTCCATGCCCGGCGGCGCCATGATGTCGACGCCGACATTGACCGCGGCGTCGATCTCGATCTCGCGCTCGTCGAGTTCGCCGGCACGCAGCTGCCTGCGCAGCTTGCTGCGGGTCGCGTCGTCGGGAGCGTTGGCCTGCGTGGACGGCTCGTCCTTCGCGGCATCGGCGATGTTGAAGCCGAACGAGGTCGCGGTGCCGGTGCGGCGCGGCAGCAGCGCGTCGAGGATGCGGTCCTCGGCACGCTCCTCCGCCTGGGTGCGGACGCGGTGCTTGGCCTGCTCGCGGTACAGCTTGACCGCGGTGTCGGCGAGGTCGCGGACGATCTGCTCAACATCCTTGCCGACGTAACCGACCTCGGTGAAGCGGGTCGCCTCGACCTTGACGAACGGCGCGTTGGCGAGCGTCGCCAGGCGGCGCGCAATCTCGGTCTTGCCGACGCCGGTCGGGCCGATCATCAGGATGTTCTTGGGCATCACCTCGTTGCGCAACGCGTCGTCGAGCTGGGCGCGGCGCCAGCGGTTGCGCAGGGCGATCGCGACCGCGCGCTTGGCCTGGTGCTGGCCGACGATGTGGCGGTCCAGCTCCTGCACGATCTCCCGGGGGGTCATGGTGGCGTTGTTGTTGTCGGTCATATGAACGCTTGAACGCTGTCCTGGAAGCGGCGTGAGCCGCGATGTGACGAAAGGGGAGCGAGGTCGCGCCTCGCGGGCTGCCTACAGCTCTTCCACCACCACGTTTCGGTTGGTGTAGATGCAGACGTCGCCGGCGATATTGATCGCCTCGGTGGCGATCGTGCGGGCGTCAAGCTGGGTGTGTGCGATCAGCGCGCGCGCGGCGGACAGCGCGTACATGCCGCCGGAGCCGATCGCGATGATGCCGTCCTCCGGCTCGATCACGTCGCCGGTGCCGCTGATCACCAGCGAGGTTTCCCTGTCGGCGACGGCGAGCAGCGCCTCGAGCTTGCCCAGGCGGCGCTCGGTGCGCCAGTCCTTGGCCATCTCGACCGCGGCGCGGGTCAGCTGGCCATGTTTCTCCAGCTTGGCTTCGAACAGCTCGAACAGGGTAAACGCGTCGGCGGCGGCGCCGGCGAAGCCGGCCAGCACCTGGCCGTCGCGGCCGAGCCGGCGGACCTTGCGCGCGTTCGCCTTCATCACCGTGTTGCCGAGGGTGACCTGGCCGTCGCCGGCCACCGCGACGCGGCCGTCGCGGCGCACCGAGACGATCGTGGTGGCATGGAAGACGTGGGGGTTCTGGCTGGGATCCATGAGGCCTCCGGAAGCGATGACTCATGGGTGGGGGCGGCGCCTGCGGGTTCAAGTTGGCCCGCGCCATCGGCGTCTGCGCAGGACACGCCGGTTCAGCTCGTCGCGATCCCCAATTCGACATCGCCCGGCACCGCACGCCCGAGCCGCTCGCCGAGATAGTCGATCACCGCGCGCACCCGCGGCGCACGGTCGGCGCCCGCGATCCAGACCATCTGTACGGTCGGCTGCGGCACCCGCCACTGCGGCAGCACTTCGACCAGCGCGCCGGCGTCGAGATCGGCGCCGACCACGAAATCGGCCAGCAGGACGATGCCGGCCCCACCCAGGGCGGCATCGCGCAGGGCGTCGGCATTGTTGGTGGCCAGCACCGGCTGCACCCGCACCGGGCGCTTGAGACGGCCGCGCTGCAGCGTCCACAACGCGCCCGACTGCAGCGGCGCGAAGCTCAGGCAGCGATGGTTGGCCAGATCTTCCGGCCGCTGCAGCGGCGGCGCTTGCCTGAGGTAGCGCGGCGATGCGCACAGGAAGCGGCGGATCGGCGCCAGCCCGCGTGCGACCAAGCGCGAGTCGGCCAGCCGCCCGATCCGCACCGCGACGTCGACCCGCTCCGCGACCAGGTCCGCATACCCGTCATCGAACACCACATCGAGCTGGATCCGCGGATGGCGTTCGAGCAGCCCGGCCAGCAGCGGCGCGACCCGGCGCCGCCCGTAGGTCGCCGGCAGGTGCAACCGCACCCGCCCGGCCGGCTCGGCGTGCTGGGACGCGAGCCCGGCGTTGAGACCGCCCAATGCGCTCTCGACCGCGCGGTAGTCGGCCAGCAGGACCTCGCCCAGCGGCGTCAGCGACACCCGCCGGGTCGAGCGCAGGAAGACCGGACCGCCGACGCTGCGCTCGAGGCTGGCGATGCGCCGGCTCAGCACCGACGGCGTGCAGCCGACCTCGGCCGCCGCGCGCGCGAAGCTCAGGTGACGGGCGACCGCGGCGAAGCCGACCAGCTCGCGCAGCCGGCCCGGCGTCAGCATCGGGAATTCGTTCATGTCTCGAATGAAACTAGTTCATGACGATCCGATTATCACCCTTGATGTTGTCCCGGACACTGGCTCCTCCTCTCCCCCGACGAAGACGAGGCTCCCGATGACCGGAATCACCCGACGCGAACTGCTCGGCGCCAGCCTGGCCGCCACCGCCACCGCCACCGCCACTGCCACTGCCCTCGCCACCGGCCTCGCACCGGCGCGTGCGGCCGACCCGCAACGCAGCGGTCGCGGGCGTCTGGCCGGCAAGGTCGCGATCATCACCGGCGCGACATCCGGGATCGGCCGGGCGACCGCATTCGCGTTCGCGCGCGAGGGCGCCAGGGTCGGCTTCTGTGGCCGTCGCGAGGTGCTCGGCCGCGAAGTCGAAGCGGAGATCCGTGCCGACGGCGGCGAAGCGCTGTTCGTGCGCGCCGATGTCACCGTGCCGGACCAGGTGCGCGAGTTCGTCGACGCCGTCGTCCGGCGCTACGGCGGCCTGCATGTGGCGTTCAACAACGCCGGCATCACCGGCCGCTTCCGGCCGCTGCACGAGCTGGGCCTGGAGGAGTGGGATGCGATCAACGCGACCAACACCCGCGGCGTATTCGTATCGATGAAGCAGCAGATCCCGCACATGCTGCGCAGCGGTGGCGGCAGCATCATCCTGACCTCGTCGCTGCACGAGCGCAGCACCCGTCCCGGCGCCGGCGCCTACGCGACCAGCAAGCGCGCGCTGATGGGGCTGGCCCAGGCCACGGCACTCGACTACGGCGCCGGCGGGATCCGCGTCAACGTGATAGCGCCGGGGATCATCGACACCCCGCTGTTCCGCGGCGCCACCGGCGCATCGCCGGAGATGGCCGAGCAGTCGCGGCAGAAGATCGACGCGTTCAAGCGGATCGGCACGCCGGAGGAGATCGCCGATGTCGCGCTGTGGCTGGCCAGCGACGAGAGCCGCTACATGACCGGCTCCTCGGTGCTCGCCGACGGTGGCGTGCTGGCCGGGCTGTAGGGCGCCATAGCATGCCCCTGACTCATTTCGTCTCCTCCGGCGGCTCCCTCATTGGGAAGAGTCAGGGTGACGGAGCATTGCTGTTGCCCTCGTCCTTGATGGACACCGGCTACGGCACTCGCCGCCTGCCTCTTCTCCCAACCCCTTCCTCCCGGCTGTGGATCGGGGAAGAGCGCGGCGTTCAGTGCCTCCGGGGTTGATCCAGCCGCGGCCATAGGACCGCAGCGGCGCTCAACGCTTGCGCTTCGCGCGCGGGTGGGCGTCGTCGTAGACGCGGGCCAGGTGCTGGTAGTCGAGATGGGTGTAGATCTGGGTGGTCGCGATGTCGGCATGGCCGAGCAGTTCCTGCACGCCGCGCAGGTCGCCGGAAGACTCCAGGATGTGGCTGGCGAACGAGTGCCGCAGCAGGTGCGGGTGCACCCGCTTGAACAGGCCCTGCTGCTGCGCGAGCTTGCGCAGCCGCAGCTGCACGGCGCGCGGGGTGATCGGCCCGTCGCGGCCGGGAAATACCGGCGCGTCGTTGCCGGCGCCGGTCGAACGGCGCCACTCTGCCAGTGCCGCCCGCGCATGCGAACCCAGCGGCACGCTGCGCTGCTTGTTGCCCTTGCCGGTCACGTGGACGAGCGCGTCGGCCAGGTCGAGGTCGCGCCAATGCAGGCCGCACAGCTCCGACAGGCGCAGGCCCGAGGAGTAGAACAGCTCCAGCAGGGCGCGGTCGCGCAGGCCCAGCGGCGCGTCGGTCGGCACTTCGACCAGAGCCTTGGCCTCGTCGGGGTCGAGCACCTGCGGCAGCTTGCGCGGCGCCTTCGGCGCACGGATCGCCGCAGCAGGACTGGCGGCGATCCGGCCCTGTTTCAGCAACCAGGCATAGAAGCTGCGGCAGGCCGACAGGCGCCTCTGCAGGCTCTTGGGCGAGAGGCCGCGGCGGTGTTCGGCGGCGACGAAGCCGCGCAGCTGTTCGGTCTGGAGATCCACGACCTGCAGCGACTGCGCGGCGCTCCAGCCCTGCAGGGCATCGAGGTCGCGGCGGTAGGCGTCCAGCGTATGCGCCGACATCTGCCGCTCCACCTGCAGATGGGCAAGGAATTCGTCGATCGTGCTCGTTGCCATGCGACGCCAGCGTAGCGCGGAAGCCCTTCTTCCGCACATCCCCCGTAGGAGCGGCGTAAGCCGCGATTGGGCGACAGGAACCGGACCCTCTCGGCAATGTGGCCGGCGACCGTGTGCATCCGGCCGCAGCTTACGCAGCTCCTACAGGCGCTCCTGGGCGACCCTGCGCACGCCGGTGATCTACCGGCGCTCGAAACGCTGCAGGGCGGCGGCCAGCGCTTCGCCCATCATCCGCAGGAACAGGGTGCCCATGCCGGGATAGAAACGGTTCGGGTCGCGGCTGCCGACCGCGACCAGGCCGATGCCGGGCAGCGGCAGCAATGCGCTGGACTGCACCTCCTCCACGCGCGCGCCATACAGCAGCGCGTTCTTCTCCGGCTGCAGGCGTCCGCAGATCGGCTCGCCGTCGACGAGGCAGTCGCGGAACGGCGCCAGCGCGCCGTCGTCGGCCGCGACCACCTGCAGCCAGTCGGCGGCTTCGAGGCCGGCCACCGGCCTGAGCATCACCAGTCGCACGATATCGCCGTTGAATTCCTCGGCCAGGGTCGCCGCCATCGCCTGCAGGGTGCCGCTGGCGCTGTCCTGGCGCATCAGCGCCAGTGCCAGCTGGTGGGTGCGCACCGCCAGGCGCTCGTTCTCCTGCGCGTTCGCGAACAGCTCCCGCAGCCGCCGCGACAGCTCGCGATTCTTGTCGCGCAGCACTTCCAGCTGGTAGCTCGCCAGCGACGCGGCCGAGCCCTCGTCGCGCGGCACCACCAGGCTCAAGGCAAGATCGGGGAACTGCTGCAGGAAGCGCGGGTGCCGACGCAGCCAGGCCGCGACCTCGTGTGCGCCGAGTTTCTCCTGGATGTCACTCATCGGACCATTCTCCTTCGAACACGAACGCGGTCGGGCCGCTCATCATCACCGGCGCATCGTCGTCCGGCCATTCGATCAGCAACTCCCCCCCCGGGAGCGCGATCGTGACGCTGCGGTCGATGCGTCCGCGCTTCATCAGTATGGCCGCCGCCGCGCAGGCGCCGCTGCCGCAGGCCAGGGTCTCGCCGACGCCGCGCTCGTATACGCGCAGGCGCACGCGGTCGCGCGAGGCGACCTGGGCGAAGCCGACGTTGACCGATTCCGGAAACACCCCGTCGCGCTGCAGCGCCGGTCCGATCGTGGCGACCGGGGCGGCGGCGATGTCGTCGGCCTCGATCAGCGCGTGCGGATTGCCCATCGACACCGCACCGAACGGCGGCAGCGACGGGTTGGCGGCGATGTATTGCTCCTGGGGCCGGGCGAACCTGTGCATCGGGATCCGTGTCGGATCGAATTCGGGCACGCCCATCGCGATGCGGAAGCGGCCGTCGCCAATCCGCTCGACCATATGACGGCCGGTCGGGCTGTCGAGCTGGAACCGTTCGCCGCCGGCGGCGCCGTCGCGCACCAGCCATGCAGCGATGCAGCGCGCACCGTTGCCGCACTGCTGCGAGCGCGAGCCATCGGCATTCCAGATGCCATAGGCGGCGACCGCGCCATCCGACAGCGGATCCTCGATGGTCAGTATCTGGTCGCAACCGACGCCGACATGCCGATCGGCCAGGGCGCGGCAGCGCTCCGGGGACGGCGGCGGCCGGCCGCCGCGCAGGTCGAGCACGACGAAGTCGTTGCCGGCGCCATGCATCTTGGTGAAGTGCAGGCGCGGGGCGGATGCCGCGTGCGGCCGCGCGCTCATCCGGCAGCCGGTTCCTCGTCGCCGTCGCCCTCGGCCTCCGGCATGACGTCGTCGGCCGGCGGTGTTCCGGCATCGGTCGGCGCGGCGTCGGCAGGAGTCGTGTCCGCCGGCGTCCCGACCGGCATCTCGACCGGCGCCTGGACCAGCGGCCCCTTGTTGCCGCAGGCGGCGAGCGCCAGCGACAACAGGATCAACGGAAGTGCGATGCGTGCATTCATGCCGGCAGTGTAGCCCGCGTCCCGCGGACTGCGAAGCTCAGCGGACGGACGGCGGTTCAGGCCGTCGCCGGTCGTTCTGCCGCCGCCCGGCCTGTCGCGGCGGCGCCAGCGGCGGCTCCGGCCGCCACCACAGCCAGGTCGCGACCACGGCCATGATCCCGGTGCCGGTCGCGGCCATCCACAGCTTCGGTGCGGTCAGGAACATGATCACAGCGCAGACGGACATCATCACCGTCGCCAACCATTTGGCACGGCGGCTGACCGCACCGTGCGCCTGCCAGTCGCGGATCATCGGTCCGAACTGCCGGTGCGCGAGCAGCCAGCGATGCAGGCGCTCGGAACCGCGCGCGGCGGCGAACGCCGACAGCAGCACGAACGGCACCGTCGGCAGCCCCGGCACCACGATGCCGATCAGACCCAGGCCAAGCGCGGCATAGGCCAGCAGCCACCAGGCCCAGCGGAAGCGTGGTGGCCGCGGCGCCTGCGTCATCGTCAGTCGCCGCTGCCCGGAGCGAACACTTCGCGCAACGCCATCAGCGCCGCGGGATGGTAGATGGTGTGGTGTTGCTCTGCCGGCATGGGCGCATGATGCACCCGCAGGCCCGGCGCGTCAGCCAGCGCCCGGGCCAGCGCGGCGGCGGGAACGGCGATTCCGGCTTCGTCGCTGCTGGCGAGGAACAGCCGCTCCGGCTTGCCACCGGTCGGCGCAAGCTTCTGCAATCGTGCCGGCGCCACCTCGACCAGCCGGCCGCCGTTCCACCACAGGCTCGGGTCGATCGCGATCCAGCCATCGAACAGCTGCGGCGCCTCGACGAGACTTTCGACCACGAACAGCCCGGCCAGGGATTCGCCGATGATCGCGGTTTCGCCGGTCACTGGATAACGACGTTCGATCTCCGGCATCAATTCGTCGGCGATGAAGGTGCGGAATGCCGCCGAGCCGCCGACCCGCGGCGCGATCTCGCGATCCTTCCCGACCTCGGTCGGCCCGGTCAGGTCGCGTCGGCGCTCGGTGTTCTCGATGCCGACCAGCATCACCGGCCGCATCGTGCCGTTCATCGCGCCGACCTGGACAAGCCCTGCGATGTGCAGGAAGTCCTCGCCGAGCCCGCCATCGGGCATGTACAGCACCGGCAGCGGCGTCTCGCGATCGCCGCCGGGGCGGTAGACGTTGATCCGGCGCGGCTCGCCGAGGACCTCGCTGTCGAGGACGAAACTGTCGCCGATCGCCAGCGGCTGCGCCGGGGCGGGCCCGGCCGCGTGCGCGGGCGGCGCGGCGACCAGCGCGACGGGCAGCAAAACCAGCCCGAGCAGCGCCGCCAGCGCCGTTGCCCGCAGCCGCATCAGCGCGCCTCCTGCGCGTCCACGCCGAGCTGGTGGAGCATGAATGCGTACATCTCGGCGCGCTCGCGGAAGCGGCGGAAGCGACCCGACTTGCCGCCGTGGCCGGCCTCCATGTTGGTGCGGAACACGACGATGTGGTCGGAGGTGTCCAGATCCCGCAGCCGCGCCACG
Organism: Marilutibacter chinensis; assembly: GCF_021725675.1. GTDB lineage: Bacteria > Pseudomonadota > Gammaproteobacteria > Xanthomonadales > Xanthomonadaceae > Marilutibacter > Marilutibacter chinensis. The sequence continues at coordinate 248,204 of NZ_JAKJPO010000003.1, forward strand.
TACTTGGCCGGCTCCCAGTACTGCACCTGCGAGTCCCACAACCCGGTGCCGACGAACATCGCCGGATAGGCCTGGGCCTTCAGGTTGTCATACGGCGAGTACGACAGCATGTAGTCGTAATACGCCTTCTGCTCCGGGTTGCCCCACTCGTCGTACTCGTTGGTGGTCAGCGGGATGCTCGGATCCAGCATCGTCGTCACCACGTCGACGAACGGCACCTGCGACAGGATCACCCGATAGCTGTCCGGTGCCATGTTGGCGATCGCGCCCATCAGCAGCCCACCGGCGCTGCCGCCGTATGCGGCGACGCGATCCGGCGCGGCGTATTTCTGCTCGACGAGGAACTTCGTCACGTCGATGAAGTCGGTGAAGGTGTTCTTCTTGTGGAACAGCTTGCCGTCGTCGTACCAGGCGCGTCCCATCTCCTGGCCGCCGCGGATGTGCGCGATCGCGTAGACCATGCCGCGGTCGAGCAGGCTGACCACGGTGCTGTTGAAGCCGGGATCGGTCGAGGAGCCGTAGCTGCCGTAGGCGTACTGCAGCAGGGCCGCACTGCCATCGCGCTCGAAGCCCTTCCGGTAGACCAGCGATACCGGTACCCGGGTGCCGTCGCGGACGGTCGCCCACAGCCGCTCGGTCACGTATCGGGCCGGGTCGTAGCCGATCACCGGCTCGCGCTTGAGCATGCGGCGCTCGCCGGTCTTCACGTTGAGCTCGTAGACGGTGTCCGGGGTTGTCATCGAGGTGTAGCCATAGCGCAGCAGCTCGGTGTCCGGCTCGGCATTGGTCGACAGGCCCATCGAGTACGCCGGCTCGTCGGCCTTCACGTATTCCTCCTCGCCCGGCTGGCCCGGCGTGCCGCGCACGATGCGCAGGCGCTCCAGGCCCTCGGAGCGCTCGCCGATCGCGGTGAAACCGTCGAACAGCTCGAGGCCATCGATGAACACGTCGTCGCGATGCGCGATCCAGTCCTTCCAGTCCTTGCGCGAGGTGCTACCGGTCGGCGCGGTGACGACCTTGAAGTTCTTCGCGCCGTCGGCATTGGTCACGATCACCCAGCGGCCGTCATGGTGGTCGGCGTCGTACTCGACATCGCGCTCGCGCGGCGCCAGCACCGTGAACTCGCCCGGATCGGCCGCCGGCGAGCAGCGCAGCTCGCTCGACACCGTGCTCTCCACGCCGATGCAGATGAACTTCTCGTCGCGGGTCTTGCCGATGTGCATGTAGAAACTGTCGTCGTGCTCCTCGTAGACCAGCACGTCGTTGGCGACCGGAGTACCGAGCACATGCTTCTTGACCCGCACGGTCAGCAGGGTCTCGGGATCGTTCTCGACATAGAACAGGGTGCGGTTGTCGTCGGCCCAGACCAGATTCGGCGACACGCCCTTGATCTGGTCCGGATACAGCTCGCCGGTCTCCAGGTCCTTGAAGCGCACGGTGTACTGGCGGCGGCCGTTCAGGTCCTCGGCATAGGCGAGCACCTTGTCGTCGCGGGTCACTTCCCAGTCGCCGACGTTGTAGTAGTCCTTGCCAGCGGCCAGCGCGTTGACGTCGAGCAGGACCTCTTCGCCGGCGAAGTCGTCGGCGTCGTTGGCCTTCTGGATCGACAGCGCATCGACGCCGGCGGCATCACGGCGGCGGCCGTAGACCGGATAGTCCTGGCCGGTCGCGAAGCGGGTGTAGTACCACCAGCCGTGCTTGCGGTACGGCACCGAGCTGTCGTCCTGCTTGATGCGGCCGACGATCTCATCAAAGAGCGTGTCCTCCAGCGGCTTCAGCGGCGCCATCACCGCGTCGGCATAGGCGTTCTCGGCCTCCAGATAGGCCAGCACCGCCTTGTCCCCGCGCTCGTCGTCGCGCAGCCAGTAGTACTCGTCCTGGCGCTCGGCGCCGTGCGGCGCCTTGACCACGTGCGGACGCTTCTCGGCATCCGGCGGGGCCGGCAGGTCGGCGGCGGAAGCAACGGTCGGAACGGCAGTGGAAAGGCTCATCAGCAGGGCGGCCAGCGACAGGGTGGGTCATGGATGGGGGCCGGGGACGGGTTTCGCAACAGAGGGCGAAGGCGACCCTGAATCGACCAGTCTTTCGTAGACACCTTGGGGCAGTCCACCACAGTGCTCGACGCCCATCTGTTCGAGGATCTGGACCAGGTCCGAGAGATCACCGATACCTGGCTGCAACGCTACAACGACGAACGCCCGCACGAGTCCCTGGGACACCTGCCACCCAGCCTCTATCGCGCCCTGCGCGAGCGGGAAACCTCCTAATCCACTGCCCTCTTGACGGGGAAGGCTACGAGACGGCTATTGGGGGCAGGTCAGAAAGACCAGAATGCCCACGACAGTTTCGGCTCTACCTTGAGCCCTGCTGGCCGGCCTTTGCAAACTAGCCTAGGATCTTGTTACCCATTACATTCAGGCTGATAATGAAGATAAGTTTCATGTGCTGGGAGCTCGATATCCCTCGCCAAAGCTAGATTAAAATCCTTCCAGTTCGATACAACAGGAAGATCAAGAAAGGAATCTCCATACCAAAGAGCAATCTCGACACAACTGGTGCGAAGCCTACCTAGAAGGGAAAACAGCTCCGTAGAACCAACGCCAAGCCCATCAGCAATGCCGCGCTGAGCTGATAAATATAGATCATCAAAAGGACACCCGTTAGGCGTCAGTTCATATATCTGAGCGCTCTCACCGAATATTGATCGCGAGGCATCAGCAATCAGACCTTTGTCAGGACATGGCTTCAGATGTCGGAAAACGTCCTCTCCGGCATCCACACAGACTTTCACGAGAGCAAACTGTGTCATCTCCCCCCCTTGTCATCGCGGCTATGTCGCTGCCGCATTTCACCAGACCTAACTGCTGCATCAGCACGATCAATATCGTCAGAAGTAGTCGGGCGAGCGTCTGACCGAGTCGTTCGCGTCACTCCAGTCTTCGGATTCGTATGCGATTCAGAGGTGTGCGTGTGACTACGCACATCTCCGGCCTTGGCATCCCTATGGCTACTATGGATCTGCATGAAATCACCCCCTTCGCTCGTTGGCTTAGAGGTACTTACCAAGTTCACGTCTGCCGATGTATCAAGCGCCGTCCCGTTTGGAGTGACCGTAAATCTGGCGCCGTCTGCGCCATTGTCAGCAGCTCTGGCGGCATCAACGCCATGACTTGCCCCCCTTACCGCAGTTCCTAACCCAGTTGCAAATGGAACGGCGGCTCCAACAATATCCGCGCCCAATGCTGCTGCATTCGTCCAACTCGGTTCCGTTGCTAGCTTGTAGCCGCTGTAAGCGATAAACCCGATGTCAGCGATGGTATCGAGGACACGACCATCAGGATCCGTGTATTTGTAAGGATTGCCGGCGGCGTACCAGTAGCGGTTGAAGTATCGTGTATCGCCGTTGCTGTACGGCGTCACCGGGTCGGCTGACAGGAACCGGCCGATGTCGTCGTCATAGTAGCGCTGCTGGGCGTAGACCAGGCCCGTCGCGGCGTCGAACACGTGGCCGGTGTAGCCGGGGCCGTCCTGCGGGGTCGGGGTCAGCTGCTTGCCGTAGGGTTCGTACTCGCGACGTTCCAGTACGGTGCGGTTGGCGTCGGTGATCACCACCGGGCTGCCCAGCGCGTCGGTGTGCTGGTACTTGGTCGTGTAGGTGTTGGTCGGCGTATAACGCTCACGGGTCGCGATCAGACTGCCGGCCAGATAGATGTACTCGCTGATCACGCTCTTGCGCTGGTCGACGGTCATCGCCAGTTCGCCCGATTGCGTGTACTGGCTGTACTTGTTGTGGCTGGTGTAGTCCCAGACCCGGCGGCCCAGCCCGTCATAGGCGTATTGGCTGGTCACCGCACCCACCGTGGCGCTGCGCAGGCGATTGCCGTAGTCGGAATCGAACGTGGCGCCGCTCTTGTTGGCCAGGTTGCCCTGCACGTCGTAGCCCAGCCCGACCACCGTGGTGCCGCCGCAGCTGCCGGTCTTGACGTTGGTCAACCGCCAGTTCGCGTCGTAGCAGTAGTGGTGGTCGCGCACCGCCGGGCCGCCGCCGAGCTTGACCCGGGTCAGGTTGTCCAGCACGTCGTAGGCATAGGTCGCGGTGCCGAACATCGGCGAGGTCGTACTGGTCAGCCGGTCCAGGCCGTCGTAGACCATGTCGCGGTTGCCGCGCTGGTTGCGACCGGTGGCGCCGTCGGTGATCGCGGCGACGTTGCCATTGGCGTCGAAGTCGTAGCTGTCGGCCAGGAATTTGGTGCTGCCGTAGGCGTCGGTGCTGGTGTCCGGCAGGCCCCGCGCGTTCTGGGTCAGCGTGTGGACGATGCCGTTGCCGTAGGTGAACTGCTTGATCGCCCCGTTCGGGTAGTAGCTGACGTTGCTGGCGAAGGTGCCGGCCTTGGTCGGCTGGCCTAGCGCATTGGGCGCGTAGTCGACGGTGATGCCGTGCCAGGACTGGGCCGAGCGGTGGCCATTGGCGTTGTATTCATGCGTGACCGACCAGTCGATGGTGTTCCACTGCATCCGCTCCTGCACGGGCAGGCGGCGCTTGTTGTACGCGTAGGTGGTGGTGACGATCTGGTCGCTGCCGCCGTCGTTGTTGACGGTGACCGTCTCCGGCAGCCCGTCGGGCGTATAGGTATGGGTGGTGTTGCCGCGGCCGTCCGGGAACGTCAGTGCGGTGATCCGGTTGCGGGCGTCGTAGCTGCGGTTGACCAGGCGACCGGACGCCGTCGCCTGGGCTTTTGCGTCGGGACAGGAAGTGCCGACTCCGATGCTCAGCCCTGCCGCGGACCGGACCAGATTGTCCGCGCCGTCATACCACACCACCTGCGAGCCCGTTTCGGGCTCGGTCACCATGCACAGGCGCTCTGCCCCGCCATAGAGGTAGTGGCGGTCCAGCGCGGTGGTACCGCCTGTCGGGCTGGCGCTGTTGCTGCGCCGGATCCGGGTCGGCTTGCCGAAGTCGTCGCGGCTGATGTGAGTGAACGCCCCTTCCGGATGCCAGAGCGTCACCGGCGTGTCGTAGCCAGGCTGGTCGAAAGCCTGGAACCACGAGTGGCTGATCTTGCCCCGCGGATTGGTCACCTTGACGTAGTCGCCGCTGGTATTGTTGCCGTACACGGTGGTGGTGACCAGCAGGCCCAGCTCCGAGTCCTGCTCGACCCGGATCGCCCGCCCCAGCGCGTCGTAACCGGTATGGGTGCCGGCCGTCGAGTTGTACACCAGGCTCGGGTACGAGGCGAACGACGTGCGCCCGTCGTGGTCGTAGGCGAAGGTGTTGAAGCGCTTGGTCGCTTCGTAGTTGCCGACCTCGTACTCCTGCACGATCAGCGGCCGCCACAGCGCATCGTAGAAGGTGAGCTTGCGGGCATTGCCGGTGCTGACGGTCTGCCGCCAGTGGCCGGCCGGGATGCCGCCCTCGGCGACGTCCACCTGCTCGAACACCTGCGTGGTCGGCGCCCACGCCGACGTGTCGCAGACCCCGGCCGCGCTCTCGGATGGATGGGTCACCTGGCTCAGCCGGCCCATCGCATCGTAGGCGTAGCAGGTCTTGTAGCCGTTCTCGTCGGTCACCGACGCGAGGGTGCCGTCGTCGTTGACCACCGCGCTCTGGCTGACGCCATCGGCGTAGCCGATGCTCTGCGGAATCCCGCGCTTCCAGTTCGACAGCGTGGTGACGTTGCTGCGGCCGTCGGCGACGGTCCTGAGCGTACCGTCGGCGTTGTAGAGCAGGGTCTGCTTGAGCAGGGTGAAGCTGTACCGCTTGTGGGGCAGGTTGTTTCCGTCGTACTGGGTCTGCGAGACGATCCGGCCGCTCTCGACGTCGGTCACCGACGCGACCTGGCCCAGCACCCAGGCGCCGGTATCGTCGTGGTAGGTGATGACCTCGGTCCTGTCGTAGTCCGCCGACAGGGCGATGCCCGGCGTCATCGCGCCCATCGCCATCAGTGCGGAGAAGATCGCCGGCCGCAGCCCCTCCTTGCGCGCGCTCATTCGCCGTCTCCTTCGCTCGGCTGCGGCTGTTCGTCCTGCGACGACACCGGCTCGGCGACCAATGGGTCGCCCCCTCCACCACCCACTACGCTGACCTTCCTGGCAGTCGAGAACGCACTGCAACCATTCGCGTTGCAGGCTCTTACACGGTAACTGTATTCGCCTTCGAACCTGTGATTCTGGATACGGCTGGTCGCCGTGCCGGTATAGATCGTCGCCCAGCCCGCGGCGGAGCCATCACCTGACTGCAGTTCGTAGTGGGTCACGGAGCCCACGTCAGTCCAGCTGACGGTGAAGTCCTGGTTGGTGTTGGCACTTTGCGGAGCAGACAACACCGGAACGCCAGGAACCGGGGCCGACACGACCGTGGTCTTCATCTCCGAGTAGCCGCCACATCCCCCTGCGTTGCAGGCGCGGCCAAGATAATCATAGGTGCCGCTTCCGAGTCCGGAGACGTTCTTGCTCAAGCCGCTGCCATTGTAGATCTCGGCCCAGCCGCCACCGTCCTTGCGCTGCTCCAGTCGATAGCTGGTCGCCGCGCTGACGGCCGGCCAGCTCACCGTGAATGCACCATCGCTGTCCGTGGCCGGGGCCGACAGTACAGGCACCCCGGACGGTGGCACGGTCACGACCGTCGTCCTGGTTGCGGAGTAGCCACTGCAACCGCCGGCATTGCAGGCCAGGCCACGATAGTCGTATGTCCCGTTGCCCAGGCCCGAGAGCGTCTTGCTCAGACCCGATCCGCTGTAGACCTGCACCCAGCCGCCGCCGTCCTTGCTCTGCTCCAGGCGGTACTCGGTCGCCGAGTTCACCTCAGCCCAGCTCACGTTGAAACTCCCCCCACTGCTGGCGGGGACGTTCAAGGATGGCGCGCTGCTCGGCGGATCCACATGGGAGCCGCCGGTTGCGAAGCTGTATTTGCGCACGCGCAGCGGCCGCGCGAACGAATCGAACTGCTCGACCTCGTTGATGTAGCGCGAGCCCTCGCGGACGATCTCGCGGCGCTTCTGCGGGCGGATGTATTCGCTGGTGAAGGCATTGCCGCGCGCCTGCGGGCTGTCGCCGATCGGAGTCGGATACGGTTGCCCGGACTGGGCCAGCACGTACTCGATCCGCTCGGTGTGCAACGGTGTGGAGCCGGTGCCCTTCTGGATCCTCAGCAGCTTGCCTTCGTTGTAGCGGTAGCTGTTGCCGAAGGCATAGCGGGTCCAGCTCCCGTCCGGCGCAGTGACCGTGGTCAGGGCGGTACCGGCGCAACTGTCGTCGGTGCACTGGGGGGCCTCGCAGCCGTTCGAGTCCTGGCAGACGGGATGCCCGCCTCCGCTCGGCGGCAGGAACCACGTCACCGTGCTGCTGTAGTCGTAGGTCCATGCATTCGTGGCCAGCCCCGGACCGCTGATCTGCTTGCGGGTCAGCGAATAGGAATCCCAGTTGATCGGGTAATAGGCGACATCGTCGTTCGGATCGTTGTATGGCGTCGAATAGTTGCCGCACAGGGCCGGCACATTGGACCGGCCATGGCGCTTCGGAAACACGGTGAAGGTGCCCGTCGCGCCCGAAGGATGCGAAATGGTGCCGACGACGGATGTCTTGTTGAGGATGTCGCCAGGATTGAAGCAGTTGCGGACGAAATCGCCGGGGTCGGTGTTCTTGTTGTAGTCGATGCCGGCTTCACTGAAAGCCGCGAAATCGATCGACCAGCGGCTACCGTCGGGCAGCACCACGCCAGTGAGCGTGCTCTTTCCGGTTCCCACGGAGGCGTACTCGTACTGCCAGGTCCGGGTGCCGTCGTTGACGGTGCCGATCTTGCCGTTGGCGTTGTACCCCAGGGTGATGCCGCGGCCGTCGCTGGAGGCGATCGCGGTCAGCCGGGCCGGTGCGTTGTAGGCATTGGTGTAGGTGTAGGTGACCCAGTTGCCGAAACGGTCCTCCACCCGGGTCGCGTACAGCACGTTCCTGCGCCGCGGCAGGTAGATCGGCACCCCGTTGCTGTTCTTGTCTTTCAGTTTCGCTTCCACGTACTGGGCCATGCGGTTGAACCAGTACCGGGTACCGTCGGCGGTGATCGCCAGGAAGCCCTCTCCGCTGCCGTTCTGGATCGCGGACAGGCAGCTGAACCAGGTCTGGCCATCGGTGGTCCAGCGCCACGGACCGCCGGTTGCCGGCCGGGTCGTCGACGCACTGCCGATCAGCATCTCGCCACCGCCGGGCAGGCTGGCCTGGTTGCCCTGCCAGTACTCATGGGGCTGGAAATACTTGTCGCTGACCTTCACCGCCGGCGGCTGCGTCGCCCCGCTGCAGCGCTGGTCGTGCCAGGTGGTCGCGAAGACGCCGCTGATCCGCGGCACGTCCAGGTCCCAGTCCGCGAACGGCAGGTCGTAACCGTCGATATCGCGGTTGGCGCCATGATTTTCGACGCTGTAGCGGCGCCCGACCGCGACGGCCAATCCGTTGTTGCCGGGCACGCCGACGTCGGTGGCCGAGAACGACAACGCGCCGGTATTGAGATCGACATTGTCCCCGAACAGGTCCGGCCCCAACGAGGTGATCGCCGAACGCTTGTCGATCAGCTTGTCGTACTCCTCCCAGGGCGCCTTGCCTTCGTCCTGAGCGCAAACCGTCCCCCCGGCCGCCAACAGCGCCGCGGCCACCACCCACTGCATCGTTCTCATCAACTTTTCCTTCCGTTGCAGCCGTGACCGGCCGCGCTCCCCAGAACCCCGGAACATCGCTCCAGGTTCATTTCACGTTAAAAATGTGACGCAATTCATACCATCGGCCGCCGGCCCGGACAACCGGTAACTTCCCCTACACCACAGACGTCACGATGCCGCCGTCGCCGAATCGCTGCACACCGGATGCGTCGTACAACCGCTCCGAGAGCCATACCCGGCCTGGTGGATGATCATGTCTCGTCCGCCTCTCAGGCGTTGAGACCGTCAGGCATTCAACCCTCTCTCCACATCAAACTGCCGAAGGCGGACAGGCTTCGAAGGCCCGCGACTTCGACCACGGGCACGGCTGGCGATATGCAGGGAATCCGCCGGTCGAGATGACCCCAAAACGACAACGGCGGGGCTTTCGCCCCGCCGATTGCAGCTGCTCGGAGGCGGATCGTCGGGACCGAAAAGGTCCCGCTTCGGCTCCGAAACCTACTCGGCCAATTCCTCCCACAGGAAGGTGTAGGCGAGAGCCGACATGTGGGCGGCCTGGGCGTTGTTTGCCGCGCCGCCGTGGCCCCCCTCGATGTTCTCGTAGTAGCGCACGTCCTTGCCGGCATCGAGCATCTGCGCGGCCATCTTGCGGGCATGGCCCGGATGGACGCGGTCGTCGCGGGTCGAGGTCATGAAGATCGCCGGCGGGTACTGCCGGGCCGGATCGAACAGGTGGTACGGCGAGAAGGTCTTGATGAAGGCCCATTCCTCGGGCTTGTCCGGGTCGCCGTACTCGGCCATCCACGACGCGCCGGCCAGCAGCTTGTGGTAGCGCTGCATGTCCAGCAGCGGCACCTGCACGACGATCGCGCCGAACAGCTCCGGATAGCGGGTCAGCATGTTGCCAGTCAGCAGGCCGCCGTTGCTGCCGCCCTGCGCGCCGAGGTGCTCAGGCGAGGTGATGCCGCGCGCGACCAGGTCCTTCGCGACCGCGGCGAAGTCTTCATAGGCCTTGTGGCGGTTGGCCTTGAGTGCGGCCTGGTGCCAGCGTGGACCGTACTCGCCGCCGCCGCGGATGTTGGCGACCGCGTAGACGCCACCTTTCTCCAGCCAGCCCTTGCCGACGCCGGCCGAATAGCCCGGGGTCAGCGAGATCTCGAAGCCGCCATAGCCGTACAGCAGGGTCGGCGCCTTGCCGTCGTAGGCCAGACCCTCCGGGCGGACCAGGAAGTACGGCACGCGGGTACCGTCCTCGCTGGTCGCGAAGTGCTGCTCGATCACCTTGCCTGACGCGTCGAAGAACGCCGGCATCGACTTCAGCGCCTCGGGCTGCTCGCCGATGTCGGCCAGGTACAGGGTGGTCGGGGTCAGGTAGTCGGCGACCGTCATCCACACCGCGTCGCTGTCGACCGGATCGACCGCACCGACGTCGATCGTGCCGAAGTCGGGGGCGCCGGTGAATTCGCTGCGCTTCCACTCGCCATCCGCCGGATCCAGCACGCTCAGCCGGCTCTTGACGTCGTCGAGCACGTTCAGGACCAGGTGGTCGCGGGTCCAGGTGTAGCTGGCCAGCGAAGTGCTCTCGCTGGGGGTGAACAACGCGGTGAACTCGCGCTTGCCGGCCATGAAGTCGTCGAAGTCTGCGACGATCAGGCTGCCGGCCGGGTACTCGTGGCCGCCGACGCCGTACGGCTCGCGCAGCTCCAGCAGCAGCCATTCCTTGTGCACGTTCTTGTTGACCGAGTTCGGCACGTCGATCTTCGCCAGCGTGCCGTCGGCGTTCCGCAGGTACAGCTCGTCGTTGTAGAACGCGAGCGTGCGGCTGACGAAGTCGCGCTCGAAGCCCGGGGTGTCGTCGTGGACGGCGGCGATGTACATGTCGTCGGACCGGCCTTCGTATACCACCTCCGCCGCCGACAGCGGGGTGCCGCGCTTCCACTGCTTGACGATGCGCGGGTAACCGGACTCGGTCATGCTGCCCTCGCCGAAGTCGGTGTAGACGTAGACGGTGTCGCGATCGATCCAGCCCAACCCGCCCTTCGCCTCGGGGCGGAAGAAGCCTCCTTCGACGAAGGTCCGGGTCGTCAGGTCGAACTCGCGGGTGACGTCCGCATCGGCGCCGCCGCGCGACAGCGCGATCAGGCAGCGGTCGTATGCCTCGCCCGGAGACGTGGGGCGCAGGCATTGCGCGCCGTGCCAGACCCAGTTCTCACCCTCGGCCTCGTTCAGCGCGTCCAGGTCGAGCACGGTTTCCCACTGCGGCTTGTCCTTGCGGTATTCGGCCAGGGTGGTGCGGCGCCACAGGCCGCGTTCGTGCTGCTTGTCCTTCCAGAAGTTGTAGTAGTAGTCGCCGATCTTCTGCACGCCGGGAATCTTGGCGTCGGAATCGAGAATGGTGCGGATGTCCGATTCCAGCGTCTTGAATCCGGGCGTCGCGGCCAGCTCGGCCTCGGTCTTGGCATTCTCGGCGCGGACCCAGTCCAGCGGCTTCTCGCCGGTCACGTCCTCGAGCCACTGGTAACGATCGGTCACGACGGCCTCCTCGGCATGGGCGACGCCCGCGGCAGCCGCAAGCCCGGCGGTGACGAAGCCGACAGCGGCGAGACGGGCGGTGGCGAAGCTGGTGGAGACCAGAACGGCTCGGCAGGCCCGGCTCAGGGTCGACAACGTGCGCCGGGGCATGGACAGCTGGGGCATGGGCGTTCCCGTTGAATGATGTTGATACGGACCGGAAACGCTAACACAGCTCTTCCTCCGCATGCCCTCCGTCCCGCCCTGTACCCGGACGCGGGGCGGGACGGGGCGGCTCGCCCGAGCGGGCCATTTCAGGCGACCGCGCGCACCCGGCCGACCGGCGCCCGCGGCCGTGCCCGGCGGCGGGCCTGCGGCAACCGGCGACGCACTGGTGGAGTCTCGCGGGACGATGGGCCGCCCCTCGTCCGCCCCGGCAGCGGGAACCGGTATGCGGCCCACCACGCGACCAGCGGCATGCCGAGCAGCCACAGCGGCAACCAGCCGAGCTGCGGGTGCATGCCCCGCGTCTCCGGCACCAGGATCAGCAGCAGCGCGCCGATCGCGACGGCGCCGCGCAGCACTTCGTCGAGCAGCGGATGCGGATGCGGATACGGTCGCGGCTCGGCACGGCCGGAGAAGGACGTGGCGTGGGAACGGCGGGCATGGACGGTGTTCATGACGGGCTCCTGTTCTGTGGAACCACTGTCGCCGCTCTCCATCTCTGTGGCTGAGACAGGGCGAAGAGGCGTTCGGATCGCGGTTCGTGCCGCTCCTGCGGCAGGCCTCCATCGCGGGCCTGGGCCACTGCCACGAGTGGCTTCGGTGTGCATCCGGGCGCTGAAGGACGGCTTCGTCCGTCGGAGCTGCGTGAGCTGCGATCCGGGCCTTGCCGGCAAACCTTCATCGCGGCTTGCGCCGCTCCTGCCGGGATCCTCGAGGTAAGGCGGTTTCGACGGCGGGAATCAGTAACCGGCGGCGTCGAGCGCCTTTCCGGCCTCGCTGCGGCCCAGCTCGATCAGCTCGGCCGCACGCCAGAACTCGTAGAACTGGCAGGCGTCGCGCGGGATCCGGATCACCAGCTCGGGCGGGTCCAGCGCCAGTTGCACGCGCGCGATCTGGGCCTGCATGGTGTCGAGCGATCGCGCCATCAGCTCGCCGAACCCCATGCGGCCGGGGACATCGATTAGCGCCGCCGCATCACCGCCGTCGTGCCGATCGGCGGCAGCGCCTGCATTCCGGTGCAGCCAGCGATCGAAGCGCCGACGCCAGGCCCCTCCGGAGGGCACATCCGTGGGGGACTCGTGCAGCTCCTCGCCCTCCTGCCGCGCCGGCGCCCCTGGCGGACGTTCCGGCCAGCTGTGCATGTCGACCGCGATCAGTCTCTGCGCGTCGGACAGGCGGCTGGCGGCGATCGGCAGCGGCGCCAGCAGCCCGCCGTCGACCAGTTCACGGCCGTGAAGCCGGTGCGGGGTGAACACCCCCGGGATCGCGATCGACGCGCGCACCGCATCCCACAGGTCGCCCTCGCGCAGCCATACCTCGCGCTGGCGCACCAGGTCGACCGCGACCGCGGTGTAGTCGATCGGCAGATCCTCGATCCGCGGGCTGCCGGTCAGCTCGCGCAGCGTCGCGATCAGGCGGTCGCCCTCGAACAGCGCCGGACGCCCGAGCGCCGGGTCGAGCAGGCGCAGCATCTGCGCGCGGTTCAGGCCCAGCAGCCAGTCGCGGTAGATCTCCAGCTGGCCGGCGGCGTACAGCCCGCCGACCAGCGCGCCTGCGGAGGAACCGGCGACCGAAACGATCTTCAGCCCACGCGCGAGCAACGCTTCGATCACGCCGATCTGTGCCAGCCCGCGGGCTCCGCCGGCGCCCAGCACCAGGGCGACGTGCTCGTGACTGCGGATGCGGGGCGGATCGGCGGCCATCATGGGTCCGGAACTTCCGGCGGCCTCAGTCGTACTGGCTCAATGCCAGCGAAAGCAGTGCGCGCGCCTGCTCGCGCAGCACCGGCGGCTCGACGATCTCGGCGTCGCTGCCGTAGTGCAGAACATCCATCAGCAGTTCGCGGCCGTTGCTGTAGGGCAGCTTCAGCTCGTAGCGGCCATCGGGCAGGAACCGTCCCTGCTGCTGCGAATGCCAGTGTTCGTCGGCGACCCAGCGCGCGGCCTTCGCGTTGAACACGATCGTCGCCCAGCCCTTCGGGGTGCCGGAGAAGATGCCATAGCTGGACGCGAGCTGGCGGTCGAGCTCCTCCTCGGGCACGTCGACCGCAGCCACCTCGCCCAGCTTCGCCGACATGATCCGGTCGACCGCGAAACTGCGCAGCGCGTCGCGTGCATGGTCCCAGGCGTCGAGATACCAGTTGTCGCGGTAGTGGGTCAGCCGCTGCGGCGACACTTCGCGGCGGGTGGTTTCGTCGGTCGAGCGCGCGCGGTACTCGAACGTCAGCCGCTTGCGGTCCAGCACCGCGGTGGCGACGGTACGGAACGCATGCTCGTCGAGCTTGCGGGTGCGATGCGGCACCACCCGCACCCGTTCCATCGGCACCCGGCGGCCGCCCGCGTGCTCGTCGAGCAGCTTCTCGATGCGCTGCTGCAGCGGCGCCAGCGCGTTCGACAGCACCCCGCCACCACTGCGCATCAGCAGCTGCTGGGCAGCCAGCAGCGAGTGCAGTTCCTGCGAGCTCAACCACAGCCCGGGCAGCTCGAAGCGGTCCTTCTCGCCGGCGTCGTAGCTGAAGCCCGCCTCGCCGTTGCCGACCACCGGCGCCATCAGGAAATCGCGCAGGTAGGCCAGATCGCGATAGGCGGTAGCGCGCGAGCATTCCAGTTCCTCCATCAGCCGCTGCACGGTGACCGGATAGCGGGCGCTGGAGAGGATGCGGTGGAGGGCGTGGATGCGTTCGATGCGTTCCATGGCGGAGATGTGGGGGTGGCCCGGAATCCGGAAGGAGAAGTGGCAGGGTACGACGGCTTTGTGCGTTAAGCATGGCATCGCCCGGCCATCGGGCGCCATCCGTGCAAGGAGCCGCCATGTCCAACCCCCATTCCATGCTGTCGAAGCTGCTGATCGCCGCTGCGATGCTGGGCCCCGCGACGGCCCTCGCCGACCCCAGGGACGAGCTGCACGCGGCCTACGGGAAGTTCCTCGACGCGGACCGTTTCCGCGCCACCGTCAGCGATGCGTCCGATGGCAGCCAGTTGACCGAGATGGAGTTCGTCGCCCCCGACCGCTACCGGATCCGGCTGCCCGGTGGACCCAGCCAATTGGTGATCGGCAACACCCTGTACATGGAGATGGACGGCCGCACGATGAAGCTGCCGATGCCGGCCGGCGACCTGACCCGCCAGTACCGCGACCGCGACGCGCTGAAGGAACAGGACCTGGCGGTAGAGGCGCTGGGCGGCGACAGCGTCGACGGCGAACCGGCGCAGGTCTATCGCTACACCACCACCCGCCACGGCAAGGCCGACGTCAGGACCTGGATCTCCGAACACAGCGGCCTGCCGCTGCAGATCGAGACCACCGGCGGTTCCGGCGACAGGCAGCGCACCGTGCGCATCCGCTACCGCGACTTCGACGACCCGTCGATCCGGATCGACGCGCCGCGCTGATCGCGGTGCATCCGCCGGGCCAGGCCCGCGGGTGCCGTCGCCCACACCGCCCGCCTCGCCAAGCCGTGGCCGGCGGCGCACAATATGCGCCATGCCCGGTTCCAGCCCGCTCGGCCCCGCCGAGCCCGCCATCGACCTGTCGCCGACGCCCGGCGACGAGGTCAAGACCACGACCTGCTACATGTGCGCCTGCCGCTGCGGCATCAAGGTGTGGCTGCAGGACGGACAGATCCGCTACATCCAGGGCAACCCGGACCACCCGGTCAACCGGGGCGTGCTGTGCGCGAAGGGCTCGGCCGGGATCATGCAGCACTACTCGCCGGCACGGCTGGACAAGCCGCTGCTGCGGGTCGGCGAACGCGGCAGCGGCGAGTTCCGCGAGATCGAGTGGGACGAGGCACTGGAGATCGCGACCGCGTGGCTGGCGCCGATCCGCGAGCGCAATCCCGACGAGCTGGCCTTCTTCACCGGCCGCGACCAGAGCCAGGCGCTGACCGGCTGGTGGGCGCAGCAGTTCGGCACGGTCAACTATGCCGCGCATGGCGGCTTCTGCTCGGTCAACATGGCCGCCGGAGGGTTGTACACGCTCGGCGGCAGCTTCTGGGAGTTCGGCGAACCGGACTGGGAGCACACGAGATACCTGATGCTGTGGGGCGTGGCCGAGGATCACGATTCCAATCCGATCAAGCTCGGCCTGGGCAAGGTCAAGGCCAATGGCGCCAAGATCGTCGCTGTGAACCCGGTGCGCAGCGGCTATGGGGCGATCGCCGACGAATGGATCGGGATCCGCCCCGGCACCGACGGGCTGTTCGCGTTTGCGCTGATCCACGAACTGCTGAAGGCCGACCGCATCGATCTCGACTATCTCGTGCGCCATGCGAATGCGCACTGGCTGGTGATCGCCAATCCTGGCGGAGCCGACGACGGCCTGTTCGCGCGCGATGGCGAAGGCCGGCCGCTGTGCTGGGATCGCGGCGGCGACTGCGCCGTCGCCGCCGGCGCGACCGGCATCTCGCCCGCGGTGGTCGGCGAGTACGTCCTGGCCGACGACCGACGCGCGCACCCGGTGTTCCACCTGCTCGCCGAGCGCTACCTCGACCCGCAGTATTCGCCCGACGCCGTCGCCGGACGCTGCGGAGTGCCGGCGGCGACGATCCGCCGGATCGCGCGCGAACTGGCCGACGCCGCCTTCGAGCAGGAGATCCGCATCCCCGTCGCATGGACGGACGCCTGGGGCCGTGAGCACGCCGAGATGGTCGGGCGTCCGGTGTCGATGCACGCGATGCGCGGGATCAGCGCGCACAGCAACGGCTTCCATACCTGCCGCGCACTGCACCTGCTGCAGATGCTGCTGGGCGCGGTCGACACCCCGGGCTCGTTCCGCTACCAGCCGCCGTTCCCGAAGCCGATCGCGCCTCCGAACCGCCCGGGCAGGAGCCGCGGTCCGGACGGCGTGCTCGATGCGGCGCCGCTGGGCTTCGTGCACGGCCCCGAGGACCTGGTGACCGACGCCGACGGCCAGCCGCGCCGCATCGACCATGCGTATTCCTGGGCCTATCCGCTGTCCGCGCACGGGATGATGCACACGGTGATCCGCAACGCCTGGGCCGGCGACCCGTACCGGATCGACACCCTGCTGATGTTCATGGCCAACATGGGCTGGAACTCGGCGATGAACACCGCCGAGACGATCGGCTGGCTGACCGACAGGAACGACGACGGCGAGTACCGCATCCCGCGGATCATCTACAGCGATGCCTACGCGTCGGAGATGGTCGCCTACGCCGACCTGGTGCTGCCGGATACCACCTATCTGGAACGCTTCGATGCGATCAGCCTGCTCGACCGGCCGATCTCCGACGCCGACGGTGCCAGCGACGCGATCCGGCATCCGGTGCTGGACCCGGCGAAACAGCGTGCGGGGCGTGACGTGCGCGGCTTCCAGTCGGTGCTGATCGAGCTCGGCGCGCGGCTCGGCCTGCCCGGGCTGGTGCACGAGGACGGCTCGCCGCGCTACCGCGACTACGCCGACTACATCACCCACCACGAGCGCGCGCCCGGCGTCGGGCTGCTCGCCGGCTGGCGCGGCGACCACGGCGAACTGGACGCCAAGGGTCCGCCGAACCCGGAGCAACTGCAGCGCTACATCGACAACGGCGGCTTCTGGCGCAGCGAGATCCCGGAGCACGCGCGTTATTACAAGATGGCCAACCGCGGCTACCTCGACTGGGCCCGGCACATGGGCTTCCTCGGCCACGACGAACCGATCGTGCTGCAGCTGTATTCGGAAACGATGCAGAAGTTCCGGCTCGCCGCGCAGGGACATGGCGCGGCACGACCGCCGGAGGCACACCGCGAACGCGTCGCCACCTATTTCGATCCGCTGCCGATCTGGTACGAGCCGTTCGAGGGTGCGCAGGCCGCCGACGCCAACATCCGGTTCCCGCTCAGTGCGGTCACCCAGCGGCCGATGTTCATGTACCACGCCTGGGGCTCGCAGAATGCCTGGCTGCGCCAGATCACGACACGCAACTACCTGTACCTGCATCCGGATACCGGCGCCAGGCATGGCATCGACGATGAGGACTGGATCACCGTCACCTCGCATCACGGCGAAATCACCGTGCAGGCGAAGTTCGCCGGCAACGTGCAGCCGGACACGGTCTGGACCTGGAATGCGATCGGCAAGCGCCGCGGCGCCTGGCGGCTGGACAAGGACGCGCCGGAGGGCCGCAAGGGCTTCCTGCTGAACCACCTGATCTCCGACATCACTCCCAACGGCGACTACGCCAACGCCGACCCGGTCACCGGCCAGGCGGCCTGGTTCGACCTGCGGGTGCGGATCGCACCGGCGGCCCCGCAGAGCGAAACCGCGCCGCAGTTCGAACCGCTCCGGATGGGCCGGGCCGACGAGGCGCCGCTGCGCTATGGCGCCGGCTTCCGCGCGCGCCGGGCCGGGCACGAAGAGGAATCCGCATGAGCCCTCCCTCGTCCTCCCGCCGCGTTGCCGGCGTGCTCTGCATCCTGCTGGGTTTCGCGCTGGTCGTGCTGCTCGGCCTGGGTGTACTCGGTCCAGGCGCCGGCGACGCCCCGCCTGAATCGCTGACCGCCGCCTTCGTCGGCCTGGTGCCGTTCCTGCTGATCGCGCTGGGCGCGTTCGTGGTCGGACTGGTGCTGCTGCGTGGCAGAACTTCGGGAGGAAACCGCAAATGACCGGCCTGCCGCCGCCATCGAAGAAGAAGCTCGGCCTGGTCATCGACCTGGATACCTGCGTCGGCTGCCATGCCTGCGCGGTCAGTTGCAAGGAATGGAATGCCGGCGGCTTCGCCGCACCACTGACCGACGAGCAGCCCTATGGCAAGGAACCCTCCGGCGTCTGGTTCAACCGCGTGCACAGCTACGAGGTCGCCGCCACCGGCACGCAACCGGCGATGACCCTGCATTTCCCGCGCTCTTGCCTGCATTGCGAACAGCCGGCGTGCGTGAGCGTGTGCCCGACCGGCGCCAGCTACAAGCGCGCCGAGGACGGCATCGTGCTGGTCGACGAGGACAAGTGCATCGGCTGCAAGCTGTGCTCATGGGCCTGCCCCTACGGAGCGCGCGAGTACAGCGAGGTCGAGGGCGTGATGAAGAAATGCACGCTGTGCATCGACCGCATCTACAACGAGAACCTCGACGAGCGCGAGCGCCAGCCCGCGTGCGTGCAGGCCTGCCCGACCCGCGCCCGTCATTTCGGCGATCTCGCCGATCCGGAGTCGAAGGTCTCCAGGCTGGTGGCGGAACGCGGCGGCGTCGACCTGATGCCCGAGCTGGGCTACAAGCCGACCAACAAGTACCTGCCGCCGCGTCCGCGCCGCGCCGGTCAGGACGACCTCCAGGAGCAGGAGCCGCTCGATACCGCCGCGCTGTCGCCGGTGCTGCGCTGGCTCGACCGGGTGCTGAGCCGCTGAGACCGCGCGTGAACCGCTTCGACCCTCCGGTCGGCCGCCACGCGGCCGCTTCGTCGCATGGATGCCGTGTGCCAACGAGGACTGCATGAACCCCGCTCTTTCGGTCATCTTCTTCACCACCCTGTCCGGCGCCGGCTACGGGCTGCTGGCCTGGGCCGGCACGGCCCTGATGCTGGGGCGGGCGCCGGCGGGCGTTGCGCTGGCGGTTGCGATCGTGTCGGGGCTGGCGTTGGCCAGCATCGGCCTGCTCAGCTCGACCTTTCATCTCGGCAAGCCGCTGCGTGCATGGCGGGCATTCTCGCAATGGCGCAGCTCATGGCTTTCGCGCGAAGGCGTGGCGGCCGTGCTCACCTACCTGCCGGCATTCGCGATCATCGCGCTGACGTCGTGGCCGGGCGGGCCGGCGGAACGTACGACGCCGTGGCTGGGGCTGGCGCTGGCGGCGCTGGCGGCGCTGACCGTGGTCTGCACCGCGATGATCTACGCGTCGCTCAAGCCGATCCCGGCGTGGCGTCACCCGCTGGTGGTGCCGGTCTACCTGCTGTTCGCCGCGCAGTCGGGGCTGGCGCTCGCACTGGCGATGCGGGGCGGGGCCCCGACGGCGCTTGCCGTCGCGGTCGCCGGCCTCGGCCTGCTGCTGGCCGCGGCGAAGTGGCGCTACTGGCGCGACATCGATCGCGGCGCCCTGCCGGCCGATCCGGGCAATGCAGTGGGCCTGCCCGGCCGCACGGTCGGCGTGTTCGAGCGACCGCATACCGAGGCCAACTACATCACCCGCGAGATGGGCTTCGCGCTCGCGCGCCGGCATGCCGCGCGGCTGCGACGCATCGCGCTGCTCCTGTTCGCAGGCCTGCCGCTGCTGCTGGCGGCGACCGCACTGGCCTGGCCGGCCGCACAGGCGCCTGCCGCCGCGATGGCCGCGCTCGCGGTGCTGTCCGGCGCCTTCGTCGAACGCTGGCTGTTCTTCGCCGAAGCCCGCCATGCGGTGATGGCCTACTACTGACAACGCGCGTTAACCGCAATTGGCGTCCAATCGGCGGTTTTGCCCGCCAGTTGCGTAGAATGGCGCTCCCGATGGCCGGCTCCCCGCCGGCCATTGCTTTTGTCCATTCCAGGCCTGCCCCTGCCTTGATCCGGAGCCTCATGCACAAGCACCTGTTGACCCTCGGCCTGCTGGTCGCACTCTCCTTGCCCGCCCTGGCCGAAGAGCCGACCGCGGTCGACGCGGCTCCGGTCTGGAGCGGCACCGGCGAACTCGGGCTGGCCGTGAGCAAAGGCAATACCGACAGCGAGACCCTGGTCGGCAAGCTGGCGATGGGCTTCGAGGACGCCACCTGGCGCCACGCGCTGGGCGCTTCGTTCCTGTACGGCCGCAGTGACGACGTCGAGAACGCCTACCGCTACGAGTTCTTCGCCGACAGCGGCTACAACATCAACGACCGCAGCTACCTGTTCGGCTCGATCCGCAACGAGCGCGATCATTTCGCATCCAACGAGTACCAGTGGACCGCGGCGCTGGGCTATGGCTACGAAGCGATCGAATCGGACACCACCCGCCTGGTGTTCGAGATCGGTCCCGGCTACCGCTGGGCCAAGCTGCAGGGCGTACGCGTGCACAACAACGAGACCATCGTCCGCGGCACGATGGACTTCTCGCACCGGCTCACCGAAACCACCTCGCTCCACGATGCGATGCTGGTCGAGGCCGGCAGCGACAACACCTTCATCCGCAACGACATCGGCCTGAAGGTGAAGATGACCGAGGCGCTGGCGCTGAAGGCCGGACTGGAAACCCGCCACAACACCGATGTGCTGCCGGGAACGAAGAAGACCGACACCTTGACCACGGTCAACGTCGCCTACGACTTCTGAGCGGCGCCCGATCCCATGCGATCGGCCGGGCGCCGGCATGCGGAATACTTCCGCAAACCTGAATTGGCATAATCAGGGTCTCCCGCTTCCTGCGACAACTGCGCTCCGATGTCCGCCGTGCTGGGGCTGGCCCTGTTCAGCCCATTCCTGACATTGCCGACACCCGCCCTGGGCGAGCCTGTGATGATCGAGCAGGCGATCGTCCAGGCGCGCCGGCGTGGCAGTTGCCTGTCGCTGCGCTGCAACGATGCCGAGTGGCGGCTGGCCAGTGCGATCGAACTGCACGGCCGCGCCACCGACTGGCGCAGCACCGCGCCGAGCCTGCCTGGCCAGAGGCATTGGGTCCGGTTGTCGGCGCCGGCACGGGCGCGCGAGCACCGCGACAACTATTCCAACCGCTGGCGCATCGGCACGCTCTACGGCATCCAGGTTCTGCGCGACGGGCCGGTGCAGCTGGGCGTCGAGTTCGGCGCAGGCTACCGGCTCGCACCGCGTTCCGACGACGGCATCGGCCAGGCCGGCCCGGTGTTCCGCGGCTCGATCGACTTCGGCCGCCAGTTCGGCGAGCGCGCCCGCCTGTCGCAGCACGTGCTGTTCGAAACCGGCAACGGCCAGTCCTTCGTCAAGCAGTCGCTGGGCCTGGACATCGACCTGTGGCCTGCGTGGACGCTTGAAACCGACTACGTGATCCGCCACCGCACCTACGGCGCCAGCGGCAGCGAGACCGCCGAGAGCTGGCTCGGGATCCGCCGCCGGTTCTAGCCGGCCGGACAGCCGGCGCGACGATCCCGGATGGCAGCAAAGGCCGCATATACGGAGTAGAAGCCCGCCACGGTATGTGCCGGCGCAACCCGACCAACCTTCCGTACATGGCCCCTCGGAGGCACATGGAGATGGTGGTCAGAGATGGGCGTCGATCAGTTGGTGCGCGCCTTGCGCGAGCAGGCGGTCGGCGACTTCGGCACCCAGCGCTTCCGCCGCATCGATGTCGCCGGCTGCCTCGACCTGTGCCGACGCGCGCACCGCACGCCCGCTGGCGGCGTCGCCGACGAGGCCGTCGAGTCGTAGCGCCCCACTTTCCAGGGCCGCCAGCGCCGCCACCGGCACGTGGCAACTGCCGTGCAGCGCGCGGTTCATCGCCCGCTCGGCTTCGACGCAGGTGCGGGTCGGCGCGTGATCGAGCACCGCGCACAGCGCCTGCACGCGTTCGTCGCCACCGCGGCATTCGATCGCGATCGCGCCCTGGGCCGGCGCCGGCAACCATGCCGGTGCCTGCAGGCGCACGCCGATCCGCGACGCCAGCCCGAGCCGCTGCAGGCCCGCGCAGGCCAGCACGATCGCGTCGTACTCGCCCGCGTCCAGCTTGGCCAGGCGCGTATTCACGTTGCCGCGCAGATCGCGCAACTGCAGGTCAGGGCGCAGCGCACGCAGTTGCGCCTGCCGACGCAGCGAGGAAGTGCCCACCACCGCGCCATGCGGCAACGCGTCGATGCCCGCGAACCGTGGGCTGATGAAGGCGTCGGCCGGATCGGCGCGTTCCAGCACCGCCGCCAGCTCGAAGCCCGGCTCCAGCTCCATCGGCACGTCCTTCAGCGAATGCACCGCGCAGTCGGCCTCGCCGCGCTGCATCGCCACCTCCAGCTCCTTCAGGAACAGGCCCTTGCCGCCGATCGCGGCCAGCGAACGGTCCAGGACCTGGTCGCCGCGCGTGCTCATCGGCACCAGCTCGACCTGCAGGTCCGGGTGGGCGCTGCGCAGGCGGGCGGCGACGTGTTCGCTCTGCCAGAGGGCGAGCGGGCTCTTGCGGGTGGCGATACGCAGGGTCTTCATCCGCGGATTATCGCCCAGGCGACGACAACCACGGAAAAGGCGGGCCCCGACCCACCCCGGCCGAATGCAGACCGGAGGCCCGCTGTGGCCTCCGGTCGTCGTGGGCTACCGCGACCGCACCGCGATCAGTAGCCCTTCTCGAAGTTCAGCATGAGGCCATTGTCGCGGTCGCCACCGTTGCCGAACAGGCCGCGATACTCGGCCCGCAGCGACATGTCACGCGGCAGGTAGAACATCGCGCCGAGCCCGATCATCACCCGGCTGCGGTCGAAGCCGACCAGAGTGGCGTGGTACAGCGGCGCTGTCAGCAGGTCCGCATACTGCATGGTCGCGCTGCTGTCGCCGTCGAAATCGTACTGGTACTCCAGCCGCGCCTGCGGTGCGAACGCGCCCCAGCTCGTGATCCGGCGCGACTCGAAGCGGAAGCCGAGATTGCCGGTGGTCGAGTCCACGTCCATCTCGCCATGGGCAAGACTGTAGACCGGGTCGCCGCGCTCGACGTAGGCGTCCAGGTTCGCGCTCGACACGTCGATCCGGGCATATGGGGTCAGCTGCCAGTTGTCGCGCTGGTACTGGGCACCGGCGGACAGCGATCCGAACCACTGCGTGCCGTCGCGGGAACCGTGCACGAAGCCGCCGGTCGGGGTCACGTAGCGGCGCAGGTCGTAGGACAGGCGCTGGTAGCCCAGCAGGCCATCGAGGAAGAAGCGGTCGCCAGGATGATAGCTGGCGTACAGCACGAGCGCATACGCATCGCCCTCGACCCGGCTGCCGTTGTCGCCGACATCGCTGTCGTCGCGACCCAGACCGATGCCGCCGCCGAACGCAAAGGCGGGGCTGACGCGATAGTCCACGCCGGCGCTGATGCCGTCGGTCTCGAAGTCGACGCCGGCGCCACCGCCACGTCCATCCTGGTTGCCGGAACGGATGACGCCCCCGACCCAGGCCCCGAACGGCGACGACGCCGAACCGTCGGCGGCCGTGGGTTGCGCGCCGTCTTCCTGATGCCCGGCTCCCACCGCAGCGGTCGATGCGACCAGGTCGTCGCAGGGGTCACCCGGCTTGCGTCCGATCCGGTCGGCGCAGTGCTGGCTCATCGCGAAGCTCAGGCGGTTGCTCAGCTGCGCGCCCTGGCGGTTGTCGTGCAGGTTCTCCAGCCGCTGCTGGAAATTGCCCATCTGCGCGGACGCGAACCGGCGCGCCGAGTCGGCCTGCGCCTCGAGCAGCCCGCGCACCTCCGGATCACGGGTCGGATCCGGGCGGTCGACGATCTCCACCGCGTATGTCCGTGCGCCGGTGAAGCCCAGCGCATCGGTCGCGGTCACGGTGAACTCGAAGGATCCGGCCGAAGGCGTACCGCCGAGGGTGCCGTCGCCGGCAAGGGTGAGTCCCCCGGGCAGCGTGCCATCGGTGACCGCGAACTCGTACGGTGCCGAACCGCCGGCCGCACTGAGCGCCTGCGTGTACGGCAGTCCGCTCACGCCGGTGGGCAGGGTCGCCGGATCGATGGTGATGGTCGGCGCGGTCACCGTCAGCGTGTAGGCGTTGGTCGCGGTGCCCGGCATGCCGGCGGTGCTGTCGGTCGCGGTCACCGCGAATTCGAAGCTGCCGGCGACCGTCGGCGTGCCGGCAAGCGCCCCGGTCGTGGGGTCGAGCACGAGCCCTGCCGGCAACGCACCCGAGGAAACCGCGTAGCTGTACGGAGCGATGCCGCCGTCGGCGACGAAGCTCTGGCTGTAGGCAACGCCTGCGCTGGCATCCGCCAGTGTGGCCGGAGTCAACACAAGTACCGGCGCCGCGACGGTCAGGGTGTAGTCGCGGGTCACCGTCGCCGCCGTACCGGTGGTGCTGTCGGTGACGGTCACGCTGATGTCGAACGCACCGGCCTGGGTCGGCGTACCGCTGAGGGTGAGCGTCGCGGCATCGAACGCGATGCCCGCCGGCAACGTGCCAGCCAGCGTCGTCGAGTATGGCGCGATACCGCCGCCGACGGTCAGCACCTGTTCGTAGCCCGATCCAGCGGTGCCTTCGACCAGCACCGTGGGCGTCAGGTCCAGCGTCGGCACCGCGACCTCGATCGTGTAGGCACGGCTGCCGCTCTGGCCATTGGCGTCGGTCGCGGTCACGGTGAAACCGAAGCTGCCCGAGCTCGTCGCGGCACCCGACATCGCACCATCGGTGGCAAGCACCAGGCCATCGGGCAATGTCCCCGCCGTGACCGCGAAAGTGTACGGAGCCACGCCGCCGCTGGCGGTGATCGCCTGGGCGTAGGCCTGGCCCGCGGTGGTGTCGGGCAACGTCGCCGGGTCGATCGTTACCGCCGGCGCCGGCACTTCCAGGGTGTAGCTCTGGGCGATCGAGAACGGCGCACCGGTCCCGGTCAGGGTGGTGTCGGTCGCGGTGATCGTGACCGGATAGCTGCCCGACGCGGTCGGCGTGCCCGACAGGGTGCCGTCGCTGAACACGACCCCGGCCGGCAGCGCGCCGGACACCGCATAGCTGTACGGCCCCGGGCTGCCGCTGACGACGAAGGCCTGCGAATAGGCCGCACCGTAGGTCAGCGTCAGCGTGCCTGCCGAAGGCGCCATCGCCAGCGTCGGCGCGTTGACCACCAGGCTGTAGCCCTGGCTGCCTGTCTGGCCATGCGCATCGGTCGCCTGGATGGTGATCGCGAACGTACCGACCTCGGTCGGCGTGCCGGCCAGCGCGCCGCTGCCGGAAAGCGTCAAACCGGCCGGCAATGCACCCCCGACGAGGGCGAACTCGTAGGGTGCGACACCGCCGCCTGCGCCCAGGCTCTGCGCGTAGGGGCTGCCGGGATCGGCCGCCGGCAACGTGGCCGGGCTCAACGTCACCGTCGGCACGCCGACGTCGAGCACATAGTTTTCCGAGACGGTGAACGGCGAACCGGTTCCGCTGGCGCCGGTGTCGGTCGCAGTGATGGCGAAGCTGAAGGTACCGGTCGCCGTCGGCACACCCGACAGTGTGTCGCCGGACAGGCTCACGCCAGGCGGCAGGCTGCCGCTGACGGCGTAACTGTACGGGCCGACGCCGCCGCTGGCGGCAAAACTCTGGACATAGGCCGCGCCGTAGCCCACGTTGAAGGTGGTACCGGTCGGCGACAGGCTCAGCACCGGCGCCGCCACGTCCAGCGCGAACACCTCGCCGACCGAATACGGTCCGTTGCCGGTGCTGCTGTCGGTCGCCGACACGTTGAGGCTGAAGCTGCCGGCCTGCGTCGGGGTACCGGAGACCGTCACCGTATTCACGGTCGTGCCGGTGATCGACAGTCCGGCAGGCAGGTTGGCGACCTGGTAGCCGCTCCACGGCGTCGTCCCGCCGTTGAAGGTGAAGGTCTGGCTGTAGGCCGCGCCCACCGTCGCGTTCAGACTGCCGCCGGCAGTGATCGAGATCACCGGATCGCCGACCGTGATCGTCACCGTCGCCGGTGCCGAGGTGCCGCCGCCGTTGCTTGCGGTGTAGGTGAAGCTGTCCGGGCCGGCATAGCCGGGATCGGGCTGGTAGGTGATCGTGGTGCCGCTGGCCACCGCGGTGCCGTGGCCCGGCGCGGTCGCCACCGCGACCGAACTCGGCGCGCCGCCGGTGATGTCCAGCGCGACATTGCCGGCCGGGGCGCCGTAGGCCACCGTTGCCGAAACCGGGTTGGCGACCGGAGGCTGGTCGGTCACCACGATCGAGTAGCTCTGGGTGGCGGTGTATGGACCGGTTCCGGTGCTGCTGTCGGTCGCGGTGATGCTGAAGTTGAACGTGCCCAGCGCGCCCGCGGTGCCGGTGATCGCACCGGTCGCCGGATCCAGGGCGAGCCCGCCCGGCAGCGCGCCGGCGGTGACCGCATAGCCGTAGGGTCCGTTGCCGCCCGACGCCGGCGTGATCGCCTCGCTGTACGCGGCACCCAGCATGCCACCGGCCAGAGCGGTCGCCGGCAGCGAGATCGTGGCCGGGTCGATCACCAGGGTGTAGGCCTGGCTGCCGCTGAACGGCCCCGGGAACGGGCTGGTATCGGTCGCGGTGACGGTGAAACCGAAGTTGCCGCCCGCGGTCGGGGTGCCGCCGAGCACGCCGCCCGGCGACAGCGTCACGCCTGCCGGCAATGCACCTGCGGTCACGCTGAAGACGTACGGTCCGCTACCGCCGCTGGCGGTCAGTGCCTGGCTGTAGGCGACACCCGCGGTTCCGTTGGGCACGGTGCCGGGGCCCACCGTCACCGGCACGTCGTCGTTGCTGATCGTGCCGACGCCCTGGCCGTCGGCGACGGTCGCGTTGTTCGCGCCGCTCAGGTCGACGAAGAAGGTCTCGTCGGCCTCGGGGACGGTTTCGCCGGTCACGGGCACGGCGATCGTGGCGGTGGTCTGGCCAGGCGTGAAGGTCAACGTACCGTTGGTGCCGGTGTAGTCGCCCGGCTGGACCGCGGTGCCATCGGCGGTCGCGTAGTCGACGCTGACGGTCTGGCCGCTGGCGGCGCTCAGGCTCACCGTGAACGTGGCGAGCGTGGTGCCGCCGTTGCCCTCGACCACGGTCACGTCGTCGATCGACAGGCTCGGCTGCGCATCGTCGTTGGCGATCGTGCCGACGCCCTGGCCATCGACGACGATCGCGCCCACCACATTGGTGACGTTGACGAAGAAGGTTTCAGTGGGCTCGTTGAGCAGATCGCCGTTGACATCGACGTTGAACACATAGGTGCTGCTACCGGCCGGAATGGTCTGGCCGGCCAGGCTGTTGGCGATGTAGTCGCTGCCCGCCGTGGCGGTGCCATCGGCGGTGGCGATGTCGAAGCTCACCCCGCCCGGGCCCGCGGGCGAGCTCAGGCTGATGGTGAAGGGCACGCTGAAAGTGCCGGAGTCGCCTTCGGGGAAGGCGACGTCGTCGATCGTCAACCCCGGCAGATCGTCGTTGAGGATCGTGCCGGTGGCGCTGTCCGGTGTGCCGATGGTGTAGCCGGCACCCGCGGCAAGCGTCAGGGTGACGGTCTCGTCCGCCTCGATGGTGGCATCGGAGACCGGATCGACGATGACCGTCGCGCTGGTGTTGCCGGCCGGAATGATCACCGGCGAGGCGATCGGCGCATAGTCGCTGCCGTTGGTCGCGGTGCCACCTACCAGGTAACCGACCGAGAGCGCGATGGTCGAAGGCTGGTCGAGGCTGACGGTGTAGGTCAGGTTGCCCGCGTCGTCCTCGGCGACCGAAGCCGGGCTGACCGCGATCGAAGCGACCGGCGCGTCGTCGTTGAGGATCGTGCCGGTGGCGCTGGATGGGGTGCCGACCGTGTAGCCGCTGCCGGCGGCGACGGTCAGGACGACGGTCTCGTCGGCTTCCACGGTGCCGTCGGCGCTCGGATCGATGGTGACCGTCGCGGTCGTCGCGCCGGCGGGGATCGTGACCGTCGCGACGGCGCCGGTGTAGTCGACGCCGGACGTCGCGGTGCCGCCGGTGGTGAGGTTGACCACCGTCGGCGAGCTCAGGTTGAGGCTGCGGGTAACCGTGTAGACCAGGGTCGCCGCGCCGTCCTCGCTTACCGCGGCCGGAGAGACCGCGATGCTCACGCTGGGCGCCGAACTGACCGTCAGCGTGTAGTTCTCCAGCTCGAAATAGGCGCCGGGACCGGTGCTGCTGTCGGTCACGCGCAGAACGACCGGATAGGCGCCCGGTGCCGCGGCCGTGGTACCGCTGATCACGCCGGCACTGGAGATGCTGATGCCGGCCGGGAACGTGCCAGACTCCAGCATGAAGTCATGCGGCGCCACGCCGCCGCTGGCGACCAGGGTCTGCGAGAACGCGATGCCCTGGATGGCCGTGCCGCTGGTCGGGTCGATGGACAGCGCCGGGTTCTGCACCGTGCCGGTGTAGCCCTTGTCGACGAAGTCGCCCAGCGAATCCTGCGAGCGCACGCTGAACGTGTAACCGCCCCGCTGCGTCGGGGTGCCGCTGATCATCCCGTTGGCCGCCAGGCTCAAACCGGCCGGCAACGCACCGCTCTGCAGGCTGTAGGCGTACGGCGCGGTACCACCGGCCGAGGTCAGCAGTTGCGAGAACGAAGTGCCGGCGGTCAATGTCGGCAGCGTGGACGGCGACACCACGATCGCCGAGGTCGGTGGCGAGATGGTGATGTCGACCCGGACCGTACCCAGGTCGTTGTCCTCAAGCCAGAACGTGTCGCTGGTGGCCGAGTTGCCGTTGTGGGCGTAGTCGACGAACTGGGTGCCGCCGCTGTTGGGGCCGATGGTGACGGTGCCGTGCTGGGCGAAGGGCGCGATCGGCCCGCTCATGCCGCCGTCGAACGGACCGTCGCAACTGCTCACGTCGACGGAAACCGAACCCCCGTTCGCAACCGTCGCCGTCAGCGGGGTCGGGCAATACGTCGACGTCTGCGCCGATGCCGACGCGGACCAGAGCCCGGCCAAGCAGAGCAGTCCGGCTGTCGCGATTCGTGACCAGATGCCGTTGCCACGGCCGCGTACGCCAACCCGGATCGAGTCGTGCATGTCCCTTGCCCCCTAGATGGATGCTGCATCTGCCGTGACACCGTGGGCGCACGCGCCCGGGTCTGCCAACGCAATTCCCGTCGCCGGCCGGCCATGCCCCGGCCACCCCGCCCCCTGTCGCCGCCCATTGAAACAGGGGTCAGGGTCAAATTGGAAGTGCCGCCCCCATCACAGCTCTTGTGGGGATGCGCCCGGCCGGTCAGAGTAGGCGCCGCGGCGCACGAGGCGCCGCGCATCGAATCCAGGGGAGATGGCGATGAGCGAGTTCTTCATCGGTCAGATCATGATGGCCGGCTTCAACTTCGCACCAAAGTATTTTGCGCAATGCAATGGACAACTGCTGCCGATCAGCCAGAACCAGGCGCTGTTCTCGCTGCTCGGCACCCAGTTCGGCGGCAACGGCACCACCAACTTCGCGCTGCCCGACATGCGCAGCCGCACTCCGGTGGGCTATGCCGACTCGGTGGACCCGTCCTGGCAGCCGCCGCCGGTGCAGATGGGCGAAGCGGCCGGTTCGGAGAACGTCACCCTGCTGGCGAACAACCTGCCAGCGCACACCCACACGGTGAACGCATCCACCAGCGACGGCGACAACCGGATCCCGTCGAACCGCATGTTCGCGACCAGCATCAATGCGAGCGGCCCCGCACTGCCGCTCTATGGTCCGTCCAGCGGCCCCCTGGTGACGCTCAACCCGCAGTCGGTCGCGACCGCCGGCGGCAATCAGCCGCATCCGAACCTCCAGCCGTACAACACGATCAACTTCTGCATCGCGCTGAGCGGAATCTTTCCCTCGCGCAACTGATCGACAACCGACGGATTCCGACCCGCGTGCCCACGGCGCGCGCGTCCACAGCACAGGAGCGCTTCCATGTCACAACCCTTCATCGGCGAGATCCGGATGTTCGGCTTCGGTCGCACACCCTCGGGCTGGCAGGCCTGCGACGGCAGCCTGCTGCCGATCTCGCAAAACGACGCGCTGTTCAACCTGATCGGCACGACCTACGGCGGCGACGGCCAGAGCACGTTCGCGGTTCCGGACCTGCGCGGCCGGCTGCCGATCCACCAGGGCCAGGGCACGGGCCTGAGCTATTACCCGATGGGCCAGGCCGCAGGCACGGAAACGGTCACGCTGATATCGACGCAGATGCCGATGCATACCCATCCGATGGCGGCGACCACGGCCGCGGCGACCGCGACCACGCCCGGCTCCTCCCTGCTGCCCGGCACCGTCAGCGGCGATACGTTCTACGTGAACACGATCACCGGCAACACCGCGGCGCCGATGTCGCCGCAGATGACAGGGCCCAACGGCGGCAACCAGCCCCACGAGAACTGCATGCCGACACTGACGACGCAGTACTGCATCGCCCTGTACGGCATCTACCCGAGCCAGACCTGATCCCGGCCGATCCCATCCCGCAGCGCCATGCAGGCGCGGCCGCGTGATCCGGCGCGGCATCCTTCGGAGACAGCACATGAGCGATCCATTCATTGGCGAGATCCAGATGTATGGCTTCAACTTCAACCCGCGTGGCTGGGCGTTCTGCAACGGCGCCACCCTGCCGATATCGCAGAACACCGCGCTGTTCTCGCTGCTGGGCACGACCTACGGCGGCAACGGCCAGACCACGTTCCAGCTGCCGAATTTCGCCGGCCGCGCCGGCTGCGAGCAGGGCCCGGGTCCCGGCTTGAGTCCGCGTACGCTGGGCGAGTCCTTCGGGACCAGTGCGGTCACCCTCACCACGAGCCAGATCCCGATGCACAACCACGGGGCCAACGCGTTCTCGCAGACGGCGGCGGGCAGCGGCTCGCATTCTCCCGTCGACAACGGCGGGCTGTCGTTCCTTGCGTCCAGCACCGCGTCCAAGACCTACATCGGCCCGCCATCCAACACCCAGATGGCGCCGAACATGATCGGCGCCAATGCCGGCGGCAATGTGCCCCACGAGAACCGGCAGCCCTACCTGGGCGTGAACTTCTGCATCGCGCTGGTGGGCGTGTACCCGTCGCTCTCCTGACCGTGACGACGGCATCGCAGCCAGCGGGATTGCCGTCCTTTCCGCACCGCACGATCCAACCCGCGCCCCTGACCGGGCGCGGGCTCCGGCTGCGGCACGCGACCGATCCCGACCTGCCCTGGCTGCGCCGCCTGTACGCGGCCACGCGCGCACAGGAGATGGCGCAGCTGCCATGGCCCGAGGCGGTCAGGCAAACGTTCCTGGATCAGCAATTCGATCTGCAGCACCGGCACTACGTCACCCACTACGGCGACGGCGACTTCCTGATCGTGGAGGATGCGGACGGCCCGGTCGGCCGCTATTACCTGCATCGCTCCACACCCGAACACCTGATCGTCGACATCAGCCTGTTGCCCGAGCGGCGCAACCGAGGCATCGGCGCGGCGCTGATCGCCGCCTCGCAGGCGCACGCATGTGCCGAAGGCTGCGGCATGCATCTGCACGTGGCCGTGCACAACCCGGCCGCGCGGCGGCTCTACGAGCGCCTGGGTTTCGTCGTCATCACCACCGAAGGGGCCCACCACCGGATGCGATGGTCGCCACCGGCCATCGACTTCTGAATCGCGCCGCCGAAAGCTCCGCCGCGCCGGATCAGTTGAACACCGCCTGATAGAGGAAGCCGTCGCGCTCCTGCGCAACCGGCACCAGGAAGATGCCCACCTCGCCGACACGTGGATGGCGCATCTGATAGGTCTGCTGCGGGAACAGGAACGCCGATCCGTTGCGGAACAGCAGCGAGAACGGCGCTCGCGGGGTGTTCCCCGGCGCGTTCTGCAACGGCCGCGCCTCGACCAGCACGAACGGCACGTCCATGTCGTTCAGAGACGCCGAGAACGTCTCGTTCACGCAGCCCGCGAAGTGTTGCAACGTCAGCAGTTCCATTCCCTCT
The DNA here is from genome assembly GCF_021725675.1 of Marilutibacter chinensis. Lineage (GTDB taxonomy): Bacteria > Pseudomonadota > Gammaproteobacteria > Xanthomonadales > Xanthomonadaceae > Marilutibacter > Marilutibacter chinensis. Next base: position 280,039 of record NZ_JAKJPO010000003.1, read on the forward strand.
CCATTTCCGATGATGGCCGCGGCGCCCCCGCCCGGCGCGGAGATCCGCGTGCCGCTGACAGCATGTCCGCGGGTCGCGGCGCGCGGCATACGACCCGACATAACCCGGATACCCCCCGGACGCATGATGTCTGACGCCCCCGGGACGACCCTGGCACGACCCCGTCTAGAGATGCTTCAACGTCTCGCGCACGCCGGCCACGCAGCGGCGGCTGACTTCCAGCGGCTGCTTGCCGTGGCGCAGCACCGCCTGCACGTGGCCGTCCGGGCAGCGCCGCAGTTCGACGATCTCGTAGCGCGCGACCAGGCAGTTGCGATGGATGCGCACGAAGCGTTCGCCGAACTCCTCCTCCAGCGACTTCAGCGACTCCTCGATCAGGTCCTCGCCGTGGACGTGGTGGACGACGACGTACTTCTCCTCCGCCTGCAGGTAGTGCACGTCCTCGATCGGAATCAGCCGCAGGCTGCCGCGCAGGCGCGCGCACAGATGGGTACGGCGCTGGCCGTCGAGGCGGGCCCGACCCTGCAGGCGGCCGGCGGCGAAGGTCCGCACCCGCTCCAGCGCCGCGGCCAGGCGCTCGGCCCGGACCGGCTTGACCAGATAGTCGATCGCTTCGGCCTCGAACGCCGACAGCGCGTGCGCGTCGTAGGCGGTGCAGAACACCACGGCCGGACGCGGCTCGAACGCGGCCAGGTGATGCGCGGTCTCCAGTCCGTCGAGGCCGGGCATCGCGATGTCGAGCAGGATCAGATCGGGCTGGTGCTCGGCGCAGGCATGCAGCGCATCGTGGCCGTCGCCGGCTTCGGCCACCACCTCGATCCCGTCCTGATCGGCCAACAGGCTGCGCAGGCGCTCGCGCGCCAGCGGCTCGTCGTCGGCAATGACCACCTTCATCGGCCCCACGTTCTCTCCCGCCTCGCCCCCCTTGCGATGCCCCGCATCATGCCCGTTTTCAGGCCCGTTCGGCTGCATGCCCCCACTCCAGGGTTGGTCCGATAGTACTGCCCGCTCCGGCCGAGGTCATCCTCCCGGGGAAAACGGACCCGGCTGCGACTGCTGTCCGGGAGAAACGCGGACGGGCCCTGCGAACGGCCCCGCCCGGGCGACGGTCAGCGCGGACCGGCCTGCGCGAACAACCGCGACATCCAGTCGCCGAGATCGCGGATCTGCTCGGCGCATACCTGGTGCGCCATCGGATACGCATGCCAGTCGACGCTGAAGCCCAACCCGCGCAATGCCCGGGCGCTGGCGTCGCCGCCCGCATACGGCACCACCGGGTCGAACTGGCCGTGGGCCATGAACAGCGGCTGCGACGGCGCCTGCGCGGTGACCTCGCCGACCAGCCGCTCGGCCATCGGCAGGTACGTCGACAGCGCGATCAGCCCGGCCAGCGGCACCTCGCGCCGCAGTCCCGTCGCCAGCGCGATCGCACCGCCCTGCGAGAAGCCGGCCAGCAGCAGCCGCGAAGGCGGCGTCCCACGCTCGCGCTCGCGCGCGATCAGCGCCTCGACCTGGGCGACCGACGCGTCGACGCCGGCCTCGTCGGCACGCTGGGCCAGGTTCATGTCGCGGATGTCGTACCAGGCGCGCATCGGCACGCCATTGTTGATCGTGACCGGGCGTATCGGCGCGTGCGGGAACACGAAGCGCAGCGCCGGCCAGTCCTTGCGGACCAGTTCGGGCACGATCGGTGCGAAATCATGGCCATCGGCGCCGAGGCCGTGCAGCCACAGCACGCTCCACTGGGGCGACGGGCCGGTCTCGTGTTCGACGTTATCGAGCAGGGTTACGGTATCCATGCGGCATTGTCGCCGCCATCCGCGGCGCCTGCCACCCGTGCCCTCAACCGCCGCGCGGCAATGCGAAGTTGAGCGTGCGGGTGGTGGTCACGCTCTGCCCACCCGGTTCGAAGCGCCAGCGCCGCGCCGCCTCGATCGCGGCTTCCTCGAACACGCCGGCCGGCTGCGCCGACAGCAGTCGTACCGAGGACACGCTGCCATCGGGCTCGATCGTGAAGCCGACCTTGACCTGGCCCTCGATCCGCCGGCTCATCGCGATCATCGGATAGCGCGGTGGCGCATCGCGAACCAGTCGCGGCACCCGCGGTGGCGATCCCACCGCAGCCTGAACCGCCGACGCCCGGGTTCGCGATGCCGATGCTTCTGCATCCGCAGCGACGCGTGCCGGCGACAGGGACACATCAGCGACTGCCACTGCGGCATCGGACGCGTTCCCGGACCGATCGACGGAGACCGGCAACTCCAGCATCGCCGCCGCTGGCGCGGCGCGTCCGGCCTGCCCCGGCGACCCGGCCGACGCCGTCGGCGCCGACGGGGCCTGTGTCGTTGCGCGCGCCTGCTCGGCCCGCATCCGCGCGGCGGCCGTATCGACGACGGCCTGACTGGCGGCCGCCAGTTCGTTGCGCAGTCGCGGCAATGCGGGCGCGTTCGGGTCGACCCGTCCCATCAATGCCAGCAGGCGCTCGGCCTCGGCGATCTCGCTTCGCGCCAGCGCCTGCTCGGCGGCGATCAGCAGGTAAGGCTGCAGCTCGATCAGTGCGGCACCGACGCTGGCGTCTTCCGGCGCCTTGTCGCGCAGTACCAGGTAGTACTCGACCGCATTGTTCCCAGCCGGGGCATGAATGCGGCGCTCGCGCAGCGCCGCGGTCGCCCGCTCGCGCAGGCCGCCGCGATCCAGCGCCGCGATGCGCGCGTTGGATGCCTCGGCCACCACGGCGGAGTCCGGCACTGCCTGCACTGCCGCGTCTTCGGGTGCGGGCGCACACCCGGCCATCGCCAATGCGGCAGCGATCGACACCCGGACGACGGAACGGCGTTCGCGACGGTCCATGGCCGCATCCCTCACGCCAACGGCCGGGATCCGTCGCCATCCCGGCCGGACACGGCGATCCCTTCGCGATATGAAGAGGCCGCGTTCGAGTGCGCGCGGCGCAGCGTTCCCGCCCGATGAACCATCAACATGGATTTCCCCCGTTCCTGTTTGCTCCGCACGCAGCCAGGAGCGGCCACAGGCCCGGCACGGCGAAGGTGCGCAGGCTACGCAGAGCATGTGACGGCGCCGCGGCAGATTGGCGACACGCGTTGCAACGGCCGGCCCTGCGAACCTGAGCGGAAGCCGACCGCGATCCGGCGGGGGCGCGGCACTGGAATTGTGTAACTCGGGCCCCGCCACGTACCGTGTGCGCCATGCTGCGCCTTCGCCATGCCGTCCGCCCGTTGTCGCTGCAGCGCCTGCTCGTGCTGGCGCTGCTGGTGCTCGGTGTGCTGGCCAAACCGGTGCTGGCCTCGATCGGCGAGGTCCACGAACTGCAGCATGACCCGAGTGGACAGCATCTCCATCTTGGACAGAACGGCGATCACGACATCGCTTCCGACGGTGTCCATGTCGATCACCGTCTCCAGTCGGATGCACCCGCGGACGCTCCGTCCGACGACGGCAACCTGCTGCACGAACTCCTGCATTTCGCCCATTGCTGCGGCCAGTCGCCGCAGAGCGTACCGGCGGCCGCGATGACGGTGCCGGCGATCGCCGGCGACGCCACCGGCCCGGCGAACGCCGCCGCACCCGCTCCCGATCACCGCAGCCAGGACGTCTTCCGCCCTCCGATCACCGGATGAGCCTGGGACCTGTCGGGAAAACAGGTCCTCGCCGGTCATGCGCCGGCATCCGCTTCCATCCCTTCTCGGAGTGACTCCATGTTCCTGCGACTCGCGGCCATCGCCGCTGTCGTCGCTTGTGCCGTGGCAGCGGGCCCGTCCCGCGCCGGCGAGCGACTGAGCCTGGACGATGCATTCGTGCGCGTCCTCAACACCCATCCCGACCTGCGCCTGGCCGACTCCCGGGTCGCCATCCTGGCCGCTGAACGCGAGCGCGCCGCATTGCGACCGCCTTTGACCGCCGGTGCCGAGCTGGAAAATGCGTTCGGCAGCGGCACGGCCGCCGGGCTGGAGGCGGCCGACCTGACCCTCAGCCTGGGCTCGGTGCTCGAACGCGGCGGCAAACCGGCCGCACGGCTCGCGCTCGCCGAGCGTCGGCTGGACGCACTGGCGGTCGAACGCGAGGCGCGCCGGCTCGACCTGCTCGCCGAGACCGCACGCCGCTACCTGGCCGTCGCGGCGGCCGAACAGCGGCGGGCGATCGCCGGGTTCGACATCGCGCAGCGCCGGCAAGCGGTCGACGCCGCGCGCCGGCGACTGCAGGCCGGCGCCTCGCCGCGCTCGGTGCTGTTGAGCGCGCAGGCCGCCCTGGCCCGCGCCGAACTCGAACAGGCACGCGCCGCCCAACAGTCCGGCGCGGCACGCCAGCACCTGGCCGCACTCTGGGGCGTACGCGATCCGCAGTTCACGATCGATGCGAACGGCCTGCAGCGCCTGCCGCGACTGGCCGACCTGGACACGATCGCGGACTGGCTGCAGGACGCACCCGAGCTGCGCCGCTTCGCCGACGAACGCCGCATCCGCGAAGCCCGGCTGCAGCTTGCCCGTAGCGAGGCCGTGACCGACATCGACTGGCAGATCGGCGCGCGCCGGCTCGGCGACGGCGACGACGTGGGACTGGTCGCCGGGATCTCGATACCGCTCGGCAGCCGCTCGCGGGCCGCCCCGGCGATCCGCGGCGCGCAGGCCGAGCTGGCCGCGCTGGAGATCGAGCGCGAGGCCGGCGACCTGTCGCTTTACGCAACCCTGGTCGACGCGCACGGACGCTACCGCAGCGCCCGCCTGGAAGCCGCCCGCCTCGACGACGAGATCGTACCGGCGCTCGAGCGGGCCGCGGCCGCCACCGCGACCGCCTACCGCGCCGGCGCGGCCAGCTACCTGGAATGGAATCAGGCACAGGTCGAGACCATCGCCGCCCGCCGTCAACGCCTCGATGCCGCGGTCGATGCGCTGCGCGCCCTGATCGAGATCCAGCGCCTGACCGGTCGCACGTTCCTGGACGACACGCCGTCCGAGGCACTTCCCGCGAACCCCGACGCCAGCGTCGCGGCAGGCCTGACGCAAGGAGACGCACGATGAACATCCCGATCCGATGCACCACCACACGTGCGGCCACGATGCTGGCGATTGGCCTGCTGATCGCCGCACTCGCCGCCTGCGGAAGCGGCGACGACGTCAACGCCGCGGCCGACGCCGGCGCCACGAAGCCCATCGGCCACGGACAGGGCGGGGATCATGTCGAGGGCGAAGGCCACCGGCGCGAGGCCGGCGGTCACGACGAAGACGGTCACGACGAGGGCAACGACAGCACCCGCATTCCCGCCGACATCGCCGAGGCGTCAGGCATCCGCGTGGCGGCGGTCGGCCCGGGAGAGATCGCCGACGCCCACGAAGTCCAGGGCCTGCTGATTCCGGTGGACGGCCGCGTCGCCGAGGTGATGGCGCGCTATCCCGGACCGATCCGCGCGCTGCATGCACGCGCCGGCGACCGCGTCCGTGCCGGCCAGACGCTGGCGGTGATCGAGAGCAACCTCAGCCTGTCGACCTACACCGTCGCTTCGCCGCTCGGCGGCACGGTGCTGTCGCGCACGGCCACGGTCGGCACGGTCGCCGGCGAAGGCCAGGCGCTGTTCGAAGTCGCCGACCTGTCTGAGCTGTGGGTCGACCTGCACGTGTTCGGCGCCGACGCCGGCCACATCGCCGCCGGCGCCCCGGTAACGGTGACCCGGATCAGCGACGGTGTGCAGGCGCAGACCGTGCTCGAACGGGTCCTCCCGGGCACCGCAACCGCGAGCCAGAGCACGGTCGCGCGGGCGGTGATCGCCAACGGCGACGGCCTCTGGCGCCCCGGCTCGGCGGTACGGGCGCGGGTCGTCGTCGAACGCTTCCAGGCCGAGCGGGTGGTACCGCTGGGCGCGCTGCAACGCGATGGCGAAACCGACGTGGTGTACGTGCGCGAGGGCGAGGACTACCGCGCGCGGCCGGTCCGCATCGGCCGCCGCGATGCCGAGCGCGCCGAGATCCTCGACGGCGTCGCAACCGGCGAGGAAGTCGTGGTCGAGCAGAGCTTCCTGGTCAAGGCGGACATCGGCAAGGCCGCCGCCGAGCACAGCCACTAGGAGCCGCGCCATGCTGGAAAGAATCATCCGCTTCGCGATCGCGCACCGCTGGCTGATGCTGGTGCTGACCCTCGCACTCGCCGCACTCGGTGCCTGGAACTTCACCCGCCTGCCGATCGACGCGACGCCCGACATCACCAACGTGCAGGTGCAGGTGAACACCGAGGCGCCCGGCTACTCGCCGCTGGAGGCCGAACAGCGCGTCACCTTCCCGATCGAGACCGCACTGGCCGGGCTGCCCGCACTCGACCACACCCGCTCGCTGTCGCGCTACGGGCTGTCCCAGGTCACCGTCGTGTTCGATGACGGCACCGATATCTACTTCGCGCGCCAGCAGGTCGCCGAGCGCCTGCAGCAGCTGAAGTCGCAGCTGCCGCCGGGACTGGAACCGCAGATGGGCCCGGTCGCGACCGGCATGGGCGAGATCCTGATGTACACGGTCGAGGCCGCGCCCGATGCGCGCAGGGAGGACGGCAGCGCGTACACGCCGACCGATCTGCGCACGCTGCAGGACTGGGTGATCCGGCCGCAGCTGCGGACCGTGCCCGGCGTCACCGAAGTCAACACGATCGGCGGCTTCGAACGCGAGATCCATGTCACGCCCGATCCGGCGCGACTGGTGGCTCTGGGCTTCACCCTCGCCGACGTCGTCGATGCGCTGGCGGCCAACAACCGCAACGTCGGCGCCGGCTACATCGAGCGCAATGGCGAGCAGTACCTGGTGCGGGTGCCGGGCCAGGTCGACGACCTCGAGGCGATCCGCGACATCGTGCTCGATCGCCGCGAGGGCGTGCCGATCCGGGTCCGCGACGTCGCCGGCGTCGACGAAGGACGCGAACTGCGCACCGGCGCCGCGACCCAGAACGGCCACGAGGTCGTGATCGGCACCGTGGTGATGCTGGTCGGCGCCAACAGCCGCGAGGTCGCGCGCGCGGCGGCCGACAGGCTGGAAGCCGCCAACGCCAGCCTCCCCGATGGCGTTCGCGCCGAGCCCGTCTACGACCGCACCGCCCTGGTCGATCGCACCATCGCCACCGTCTCCAGGAACCTGGTCGAAGGCGCCGTGCTGGTGATCGTGGTGCTGTTCCTGCTGCTGGGAAACGTGCGCGCGGCACTGATCACCGCCGCGGTGATTCCGCTGGCGATGCTGTTCACCATCACCGGCATGGTCCGCGGCGGAGTCTCCGGCAACCTGATGAGCCTGGGTGCGCTCGATTTCGGCCTCATCGTCGACGGCGCGGTGATCATCATCGAGAACTGCCTGCGTCGCTTCGGCGAGGCCCAGCATGCGCTCGGCCGTCCGATGAACGAGCGCGAACGGCTGGACACCGCCGCCAGCGCCACCGTCGAGGTGATCCGGCCCAGCCTGTTCGGCGTCGGCATCATCACCGCGGTGTACCTGCCGATCTTCGCGTTGGACGGGGTCGAGGGAAAGATGTTCCACCCGATGGCGGTCACCGTCGTGCTGGCACTGACCGGCGCGATGCTGCTGTCGCTGACCTTCGTGCCGGCCTCGGTCGCCGCGTTCCTCGGCGGCCGCGTCGACGAGCGCGAGAACCGTCTGATGCGCTGGGCGCGACACGGCTACGCGCCGCTGCTGGCGCGCGCGCTGCGCTGGCGGATGCCGATGATCGCCGCGGCGGCATTGCTGGTGCTCGGCTGCGGCTGGCTGGCGACCCGGCTCGGCGCCGAATTCGTGCCGACCCTCGACGAGGGCGACCTGACCGTGCAGGCGATGCGCATCCCCGGTACCGGATTGTCGCAGTCGGTGGCAATGCAGGAAACGCTGGAGCGCACCCTGGCGGGCTTCCCCGAGGTCGAGCGGGTGTTCGCCAAGATCGGCACCGCCGAGATCGCCAGCGACCCCATGCCGCCGTCGATCGCCGATACCTTCGTGATGCTGAAGCCGCGCGAGGCCTGGCCGGATCCGCGCAAACCCAAGGAGGCGCTGGTCGAGGAGATCGCCGATGCGATCGCGACCCTTCCCGGCAACAACTACGAGCTCACCCAGCCGATCCAGATGCGTACCAACGAGCTGATCTCGGGCGTGCGCGCCGACGTCGCGGTCAAGATCTACGGCGACGATCTGGACATCCTGGTCGCGACCGCCGCGCAGGTGCGCGACGTGCTGGCCATGGTGCCGGGCGCCAGCGACGTGCGCGTCGAACCGGTCGGCGGGCTGCCGCTGCTGACCGTGACCCCGGACCGTCGCGCGCTCGCCCAGTACGGCCTGAATCCGGTCGACGTGCAGGACACCGTCGCCACCGCGGTCGGCGGCGAGGTCGCCGGCCAGCTGTTCGAAGGCGACCGCCGCTTCGACCTGGTCGTACGCCTGCCCGAGGCCACGCGGCAGGATCCGGCCGCGCTGCACGACCTGCCGATTCCGTTGCGCACCCCGCTGCCGGCCGACGGCAGCATCCGCGCCGACGAGTCCAGCCGCAGTGCCGACTGGCGGACGGGCGCGCCAGGCACGGTACCGCTGCGCGAGGTCGCGAAGATCGAATCCCGGCTCGGCCCGAACCAGATCAACCGCGAGAACGGCAAACGCCGGATCGTGGTCACCGCCAACGTGCGCGACCGCGACCTGGCCGGCTTCGTCGGTGAACTTCGCGAACGCATCGATGCGGATGTCAGGCTGCCGACCGGCTACTGGGTCGACTACGGCGGCAGCTTCGAGCAGCTGATATCGGCGAGCCGGCGGTTGGCGATCGTGGTGCCGGTCACGCTGATGCTGATCTTCGCGCTGCTGTTCTGGGCGTTCGGCTCCGCACGCGACGCCGCGATCGTGTTCAGCGGCGTGCCGCTGGCGCTGACCGGCGGCGTGCTGGCGCTGGCGATCCGCGGGATCCCGCTGTCGATCTCGGCCGGCGTCGGCTTCATCGCCCTGTCCGGCGTCGCCGTGCTCAACGGCCTGGTGATGATCAGCTTCATCCGCCGCCTGCGCGAACAGGGCGATCGTCTCGATGACGCGATCGTCGACGGCGCGCTCGGACGGCTGCGACCGGTATTGATGACCGCGCTGGTTGCGTCGCTGGGTTTCGTGCCGATGGCGCTGAACGTCGGCGCCGGTTCCGAGGTGCAACGGCCGCTGGCCACCGTGGTGATCGGCGGCATCGTTTCCTCGACCCTGCTGACCCTGTTGGTGCTGCCGGCGCTGTATCGCTGGCTGCATCGCGGTGGCGATGACGACGGTGATGGCGATCGCGGCAGCGGTTCACCGACGCCGGCGTGAGGATGACGGGCGCGGGTCGTTCGGCGACCCGCGCCCGCTGGGTTAGGCTGGTACCGATGCCATCCAGCGCTGTTTCATGACCCGCCTTCTCCGTCTCCCCCGCCTATCGACCCGCCCGTCCGGCGACGCCGCGCTACCGCGGCCGACCCGGTTGCGCCCCATCCGACGGCTCGCCATCGCCCTCCTCATCGGATCCGCGCTCCCCGCATGCGCGCAGCAGATCGAAACGGCCGACGGCATATCGGCCGTGGTCGCGGACACCGGAGATCGCACCTCCCGTTCCGCGAGCATCCGCGAGTACATCGCCTACGACGACGCCGCGATCGCGCTGGTCGGCGTGGACGTGATCGACGGGACCGGAACGGCGGTCAGGCGCAACCAGACTGTGCTGATCGAGGGCGGTCGGATCGCCGGTGTCGGCGGGGCGGACTCGCTGGCGGTCCCCGCGCATGCCCGGATCCTCGAACTGCGCGGCCACACCGTCGTGCCCGGCCTGGTCGGCATGCACGATCACACGCACATGCCCGGCATCACGTTCATCGGCGGCGCCGCGTCCCGCCTCTGGCTCGCCAGCGGCGTGACCACGGTGCAGACCGCGGGCAGTGCCGAGCCGGAAGCCGAGGCGAAGCTGGCGCGGGCGATCGACGCCGGAGAAGCGGTCGGTCCGACGATCTTCCCGACCGCCCAGTACCTGACCGGCCCCGACGGCAACGGGCCGATGTCGAAACCCGCCAGCGCGGAACAGGCGCGGGAACTCGTACGCGAATGGGCCGCGGACGGCGCGACCTGGTTCAAGCTCTACCGCCACATCCAGCCGGACATCGCGGCCGCGGTGATCGAGGAAGCGCATGCTCAGGGGCGAAAGGTCACCGGGCACCTGTGCTCGCTCACCTTCCGCGAAGCGGCGCTGATGGGAATCGACAGCATCGAGCACGGGTTGATCTCGGCCGCCGACTTCATCGAAGACAAACCCGAGGGCGAGTGCGTGTCGACCCGCCACTCGGTTGCCGCGATCCAGCTGGGCGACCCGCGCGTCGCCGAGCTGATCGGACTGCTGGTGCGCGAACAGGTCACCCTGACCTCGACCCTGGCCATCATCGAGTCGCATTTTCCGCACCGTCCCCAGGGCGACGAACGCAGCCTGGCGCTGCTGTCGCCCGCGTGGCGGCAGGCCTACGACGAGCGCCAGACCCGCCTGGCGGAAACCGCTGCCGATACCTCGATGACTCCGGCGCTGCTGGCCAAGTTCATGGCCTTCGAGCGCATGTTCGCCGACGCGGGCGGACGCCTGGTCATGGGTCCCGACCCGGGACGCCACGTATTGCCCGGATACGGCAACCAGCGCGGCTTCGAACTGCTGGTGGAAGCCGGGTTCACGGTCCCCGAAGCGGTGCGGATCGCCGCCGCCAACGGCGCCGATGCACTGGGCGTCGGCGATGGGAGCGGCCGTATCGCCAACGGCTACGTGGCGGATCTCGTCGTCCTCGACGGCGACCTCGCCGCCGAGCCTTCGGTAATCCGGAACGTCGAGGCGGTGTTCAAGGATGGCGTCGGCTTCGACCCCGGCAGACTCGTGGCCGGCCTGGAAGGCCAGCTTGGCCCGCGATAGCCATCGGCGCCTGGACGGAATCGTCCGCACCGGTCGCGTACGCCGGCACTTCTCGACCGGCGCCGCCGTGCAGTGTCGCGGTGGGCTGCGGCCCCCATTCCTGAAGAGCTGAAACATGCCTGTTGGCGAGATCGTCGGCGAAGTACTCGGGGGCGTCCTGCGCGTCATCGGCCGTTGCCTGGTCGAAATATTCTTCGAACTGCTGGTCAAGGGCGTCGGCTACGCGCTCGTGAAGGCGTTCCGTCCGCGCTCGGACCCCGAAGAAGCCGTCTGCGCAGTGGTCGGGCTGGCCTTCTGGGTGGCCGCCATCGCGACCGCTGTCTTCGTCCACGGGCGTTTCTTCGCGACCTGAGCATCCACTCAGGCGCCGACCGGGCAGGCCGTGCGGCCACCGGCTTCTGCAGGACACCGACAATGCGGAGAACGGCTTTTGCAGCCGGGTAAACACGTCCGCCGGGTGAAGCGCCCTGCACCGGCACCTGGCATGTCGCCAATGCGCGACCGTACTTTCCGTGCGATGCCCCGTCTGAACCGCCCCTTGCAGTCGCGCGGTCGCCACTTCGGAGTCGCGGAGCCCTGCGGTAGCGGCCGGGCAGGCCCGTCCCTCAGGCCGCCGCCGGCCCCGGCCGCCAGCCGAGCAGACGCGCCGGCAGGGTCAGCAGCGCGTGCAGGAACGCGAACAGCGCCGAGAACGTGATGCCCACCAGGCGGAACGGCAGCGAGATCAGCCAGACCAGCGGCCACAGCACCAGCGCCAGCAGCGCGAGCGGCCAGCACAACACCAGCAGCGTGCACCAGATCAGCAGGGCGATCAGGGTTTTCATCGTCGGCCTCCGGGTCGCGGGACGGGAAGCGGGCGTCGGACACCCGGCAGGGGACAGCCTGCGATCCCGAGCGTCCGCCGGCAACCCGGCATGCGACGAATCGCGGAATGGGTCGACGGAATGCGGAAGGCCGCGACCGGGACACACCCCACGGGCGCAATGGGCAATGCAACGGCGGCACACGGAGATGCTCCCGGACACCCCACCAGCGCCTGATCCACCGGCCTTGCCGGAACTGCACGATGAACTCCGGCGCTTTCCTGGCCCCATCACTGCCGCGCTTCTGGCACCGGAAGGCGCCGACGGCCATGGGATCCAAGCGGCCGCATGTGGCGTTAGCCCACTGAAAGAGTCATGGCATGAAGCGCACGACTGCCGAACAGCGGCCAACCCGTGCTCTCCGTGACAGAGGCTGCCAGACGGCGGATGCTTGGTGGGCCCACCAGGATTCGAACCTGGAACCAAAGGATTATGAGTCCTCTGCTCTAACCGTTGAGCTATAGGCCCGGGGCGGGTGCCGACACGCATGGCGGCCGGGGGCGCATCTTAGCAGTCGCGGCCGGCGCCGCGGACGCTGCGATCCGGAACCTCCGCCGTCAGCGGGTCGACATCGAATACGGCCGCTGCTCCGGCGCGGCCGCCCATCCGGTGTTCGGATCGGCCTGCATCGTGAAGCGCAGTTCGCCGCCGGCCATGATCTCTTCGTGGCGGATGAAGCTGCGCTGCAGCGGTTCGCCATTCAGGCTGACCGCGCCGATGTAGCCGTGCCCCTGTTCCAGGCCGTCGGCGACCACGGTGAAGCGGCGGCCGTTGGGCAGGTTGAGGGTCGCCTTCGGCAGGAACGGGCGGCCGATCACGTACTCGTTGCTGGCCGGCGCGACGGGGTAGAAGCCCAGCGCGGTGAACAGGTACCAGGCCGACATCTGGCCGAGGTCGTCGTTGCCGGCCAGGCCGTCGGGCGTCGGCCTGTACTGGGTCGCCATGATCCGCGCCAGCCGCTCCTGGGTGCGCCAGGGCTGGCCCGCATGCGCGTACAGATAGGCGAGATGGTGGCTGGGTTCGTTGCCGTGCGCGTACCAGCCGATCAGGCCGGTGATGTCCTCCATGTGCGCGAACACCGACGGATCGACCTCGGCGTCGAACACCCGGTCGATCCGTTCGACCAGCTTCGCGTCGCCGCCGTGAGCGGCGATCAGCCCGGCCACGTCCTGCGGCACGTACCAGGAGTACTGCCAGGCGTTGCCCTCGGTGTAGTCGGTGCCGTAGCCGCTGGCGGTCGGATCGAACGGGGTGCGGAAGCTGCCGTCGCGGTTGCGCGCGCGCATGAAGCCGGTCTCCGGGTCGAACGCGTTGCGCCAGTTGCCGGCACGCCGGTAGAAATCGCGGGCCACGTCCTCGCGTCCCATCGCCTCGGCCATCCGCGCGATGGTCCAGTCGTCGAACGCGTACTCCAGCGTCTTCGACGCGGCCTCGCCTTCCTCGTCGATCGGCACCCAGCCCAGTTCCATGTACTGGGCGATGCCGTCGTAGGGGCCGTAGCTGGCGCTGGCGACCATCGCGTCGAGCGCGGCGTCGGCATCGTAGCCGCGGATGCCCTTCATGTACGCATCGGCGATCACCGGCACCGCGTGGTAGCCGATCATGCACCAGGTCTCCAGGCCGTGGAACGACCACACCGGCAGGGTGCCGTACGGGCTTTGCCGCTGCGCCGCCAGCAGCGAGCGGATGAAATCGTTGTTGCGCCGCTCCGGCTGCACCAGGGTCAGCAGCGGATGCAGCGCGCGGTAGGTGTCCCACAGCGAGAAGGTCGAGTGGTTGTCGAAGCCGTCGGCGACGTGGATCGCGTTGTCCGGCCCGCGGTAGCGGCCGTCGACGTCCATGAACAGGCTCGGCGCCTGCAGCGCATGGTAGAGCGCGGTGTAGGCGGCGGTGCGGTCGGCGTCGGGCGCATCGATCTCGATCGCCGACAGCGCCTGCTTCCACAGTCCGCGCGCATCGGCGCGGACGCGGTCGAAGTCGTAACCGGGCACCTCGGCGTCGAGGTTGGCGATCGCGCCTTGCTCGCTGACCGGCGAGATCGCGACCTTGACGATCAGTTCACCATCACCGCCATCGGCGGAGCCAGGCGTGCCGAAGTCGAGCGTGGCGACCAGCTGGCGGCCTTCGATCTGCGCGCGCTGGCCGGGATCCTGATGGCCGGGCGGCGGAAAGCCCTTGTAGAACACGTCCTGCTCGGTGTCGTGGAACTCGTGTCCGCGTGGCGCGCGCGAGAAGCGCATCGCGAAGTACAGCTCGCGGCCCGGCGCCCAGCCGCGGGTCTTGCGGTAGCCGGTCACCGTGCCGTCCGGATGCATCCGCAGCCGCGACCACAGCACCTTGCCCGGGTAGTCGTACATCGAGGTGCGCAGGTCGACCAGCAGGTGTGCCGGCCTGCCCTTGGGGAAACGGTAGCGATGCACGCCGACCCGTGCGCTGGCGGTCAGCTCGGCGCGGATGCCGCTGTTGTCGAGGGTGACCGCGTAGTAGCCCGGCTCGGCGACCTCGGTGTCGTGGCTGAAGCTCGCGGTGTAGCCGCTGCCGGGCACGTCGGGATCGCCACGCTCCAGCTTCACGTCGCCACTGATGGGCAAGACCAGCACGTCGCCGAGATCGGAGTGACCGGTGCCTGAGAAGTGCGTATGCGAGAAGCCGACGATGCTGTCGTCGTCATACCGGTACCCTGCAGCCCAGCCGTAGGCATCCTTGCGCGGCTGGATGCGGGTGTCCGGGCTGAGCTGGACCATGCCGAACGGCACCACCGCGCCGGGAAACGTATGGCCCTCGCCGCCGGTGCCGATGAACGGATCGACCGCGGCGTAGGCACGGTCGGCAGTGGCGGGCCCGGCGGCGGCGGTCGTCGCCATCGCGCACAGCAGCAGCGGCAGCCAGGCGGAGGCACGCGGAAGGGTCGGCATCGGCAGGACTCCTGTCGGAAGGGCGAAGCGGGCTTGGATCGCGAATTTGTATCGGTCTAAACGCACCCTAGCATCGACCCGGCACCGGTTTCACGCCGCATCGCCGCACCGGCCGGCCTGCTGACACGATGCTGGCAACAGCCGGGGCTACTCTGGGCTCCCGACCCACAGGAGCCGTCCCATGAGCAAGCCGGAAACGAACACCCAGTCCATCGCCGAGCGACTGGTCGCGCTGTGCCGCGAGGGCAAATACGAGCAGGCCCAGGAAGAGCTGTATGCCGACGACGCCGTCAGCGTCGAGATGGCGGGAGCCTCCGGTTTCCCGGAACGGGTCGAGGGCATGGAGGCGATCCGCGAGAAGGGCCGCCAGTGGGCCGACAACATCGTCGAGATCCATGGCGGCAGCGTCAGCGATCCAGTCGTCGCCGACGGCTGGTTCAGCGTCGCGATGGGCATCGATGCGACCTACAAGGACATGGGCCGCGTCGACATGAAGGAGATCTGCGTCTACCGCGTGCGCGACGGCAGGATCGTACACGAGCAGTTCTTCTACGAGGTCGGCTGAGGCCTGCGCCCCAGCGCAGCATCCGGAAAAGGAAAAGCCCCGCTCATGGGCGGGGCTTTTTTCGCTTGCGCGACAAATGAGTCGCCATCTTCGGTTACCGCGGCACCGGCATCACACCGACAACCGACCCGCACCGATCCTGGCGAGGTATGCCCCGGGACCGTGCGCCCGCAGTTCCATGCGTGCCTCGGCGTCGAGAAAATAGAGACACAGGAAGCGCACCCTGCGGCCATCGCTCAGCGTTGTACGCTGGAAGCCTTCGGGAAGCGCCTGTGGTGCAGCCAGCAGCACGCTGTCGTAGCCGCAGGATGGGTCGATCGGCGAAGGCTCGGCACCGTGGGTCAGCACGTGACCTTCGCCCAGCCAGCGACCGGTCTCGTAATGGAAGCGGGCCACTCGCTTGAGCCAGCGAAACGGCCAATAATGACTTTCGTCGTTCCACGCCTCCTGCTCCAGTGGCCAAGCCGGCGGCAACAGCAACACCAGCTCGACCCACTCATCCGCCCGGCTCTCCTCCATCAATTGCATCGGCTTTTCCGCCATGCCGGTGGTGGCGACCACGTGGAAAGGCCGCTGCGCGGTAGCCGGATATGGATAGAGATCGACGTGGGCGCTTGGCGAGACGATCTCGTGGAACACCCGTGCGATCTTTCCGAAGTGGCGCTCGAGGTGACTGCCTACGCCCTCCATCAGCACGCTGTCGCCGTGACTGATGTCATCCGGCAACGGCCTCCCCGGCATTACCGCGTCTTCCGGCCAGGGCTGATGGACCAGTTCGAGCGTATCCCAGCGGGTCTCGAGCATCTGCCGCGCCTGCTCGCGCTGCGCGCCCGGCATCCGCGGCAGCATCGCGCGCAGGGTGAAGTTGCCCTGCATGAGGCCATACTCGAAGAAGCTCCAGTCGGTGAGTTGCGCCAAGGTGCCGCGCCAACGGTCACCGGCTTTGTACGGCACCCATTGCGGATCGTTATCTATCTCGCCTTCGAAACCATCGTCATCGACGCTGACGCCGGACAGCCAGATGTGCTCGACATGGCCCTCGTGCTCGATCCCCGCCTTGATTGCGAATCCCTCGTCGCACTCGCGCGGATGACGCAAACGGCCGACGAAGAACTGGAAGTTCTCGCGCGCCTGTGCGATCGCCTTTTCCATGTCGCGATCGCCGGTGGGAACGTAGTTGATGCCGCCCTCCGACTGGATCATCCGGCGCCGGCGCCACAGCCACAGGCCCACCAGCAGCACGACCGCCGCCGCCAACAGTTTCATTGCCATACGCGCCTTCCTTCCGTGTCCAGGCGGACATCATACGATCGCCAACCTGGCCAGGCGCGGGCAAAAAGAAGGCCCGCTCGGAGGCGGGCCTTCTTCACCAGAAGCGGCTTGGCTCAGTCGATGTCGAGGAAGCTGCGCAGCTGTTCCGAACGGCTCGGGTGGCGCAGCTTGCGCAGCGCCTTGGCCTCGATCTGGCGGATGCGCTCGCGGGTGACGTCGAACTGCTTGCCGACCTCCTCGAGGGTGTGGTCGGTGTTCATGTCGATGCCGAAGCGCATGCGCAGGACCTTGGCCTCCCGCGGGGTCAGCCCGGCGAGCACGTCGCGGACGGTCTCGGACAGGTTGATGTTGGTGGTCGCGTCGATCGGGGACTCGGCGTTGGTGTCCTCGATGAAGTCGCCCAGATGGCTGTCCTCGTCGTCGCCGATCGGGGTCTCCATCGAGATCGGCTCCTTGGCGATCTTCATCACCTTGCGGATCTTGTCCTCGGGCATGTCCATCTCCTTGGCCAGCTCCTCCGGCGTGGCCTCGCGGCCGTACTGCTGGAGCATCTGGCGGGAGATGCGGTTGAGCTTGTTGATCGTCTCGATCATGTGCACCGGGATGCGGATGGTGCGCGCCTGGTCGGCGATCGAGCGGGTGATCGCCTGGCGGATCCACCAGGTCGCGTAGGTCGAGAACTTGAAGCCGCGGCGGTGCTCGAACTTGTCGACCGCCTTCATCAGGCCGATGTTGCCCTCCTGGATCAGGTCCAGGAACTGCAGGCCGCGGTTGGTGTACTTCTTGGCGATCGAGATCACCAGGCGCAGGTTGGCCTCGACCATTTCCTTCTTGGCCTTGCGCGCCTTGGCTTCGCCGTAGGCCATCGCGCGGCTGATCTCCTTCAGATCGGCCAGGGTCAGGCGCATCGACTTCTCGAGGTCGAGGGTCGCCTGCTGCTCGGCGATGATCTGGTCCTTGACCTCGCGCAGGCCCGAGGCCCACTTCTGCTTGCGCTTGAGCAGCTCGTCGACCCAGCCCAGGTTGGTCTGGTTGCCTTCCCAAGCGCGGATGAAATCCTTGCGCGGCATCTTGGCGACACGGGTGGCCAGCTCGAGGATGCGGCGCTCGTGCTGCTTCACCTGCATGACCACGTCGCGCAGGTTGTTGACCAGCACGTCGGTCAGCGGCAGCGGCAGCTTGAGGGTAATGAAGGTCGCCGCCATGTCCTCGCGCAGCTTGATCACGGTCTTGTGGCTGGGGCCGTGCTTGGCGTACGCCTTCTCGAACCTGGCGTAGTTCTCGATGATCGACCCCATGCGCGCGTCGACCTCGGCCGGATCGGGTCCGCTCGGGGCATCCTCGCTCGAATCGCCATCGTCGTCCTCGTCGATGTCGTCCTCGTCGCCCTCCTCGTCGGCGACAGCGTCGGCGACTTCCTCGCCGTTGCGCAGCGCTTCTTCCTGCTGCTGCTCCTCGAGCAGCTCGTCGTTGAAGCCGACCACGATCTCGGCCAGACGCTTGCGGCTTTCCTTGTATTCGGCGTAGTCGGCCAGCAACAGCTCGATCGTCGACGGGAACAGGCCGAGCGAGGCCTGGACCTGCGACAGACCGTCCTCGATGCGCTTGGCGATCGCGATCTCGCCCTCGCGGGTCAGCAGCTCGACCGTACCCATCTCGCGCATGTACATGCGCACCGGATCGGTGGTGCGGCCGCCCTCGGTGTCGAGACCGGTCAGCGCCGCGGCGGCCTCTTCGGCCGCGGTGTCGTCGACGTCGCGGTTGCTGCCCTCGCCAGTGATCAGCAGGGTCTCGGCATCCGGCGCAACCTCGTGCACCTCGATGCCCATGCCGTTGATCATGCCGATGATGTCTTCGATCTGCTCCGGATCGACGATGTCGTCGGGCAGGTGATCGTTGACCTCGGCATAGGTCAGGTAGCCCTGTTCCAGGCCCTTGCTGATCAGCTGCTTGATGTCGGACTGAGGGGCCTGACGTTCGTTGGCCATAGGGCTCGCCACCGCGGAAGAAGGAGAATAGGGAACGCTCCAGTATACCAGCCTGCGGGCTCGACTGCCGCTGGCGGCCCCGTTCGGGACCGTCTCAGGCTCTGAGGAGGAACGTCACCGGGCCGTCGTTGACCAGGCTGACCTTCATATGGGCACCGAACCGCCCGGTTTCCACCCCCCCGGCGTGCTTTTCCCGGCAGGTCGTGACCAGCTCGCTGAATATCCGTTCAGCCTCGTCCGGCGGCGCGGCGGTCGAGAAACCCGGACGCAGGCCGCTGCGGGTATCGGCGGCGAGGGTGAACTGGCTCACCAGCAGCAGTCCGCCACCGGTCTGGGCCAGGCCGAGGTTCATCCTGCCATCGGCATCGGCGAACACCCGGTAGTTGAGCAGACGGTCGGCGATGCGCCGGACCTGGGGGTCGCCGTCGCCCGGCTCGACCCCGACCAGGGCGAGCAGGCCGGCGCCGATCGCACCGATGGTCGCGCCATCGACGGTGACGCGGGCCTCGGTGACCCTCTGTATCAACGCGATCATCGGCAGCGGGCGTGGTCGGGCGCAGGGAAGGCGCGCGATCGCAGTGTTCTAGACTCTTTTCCCATCCCTCTCCGTCTCCGTTGGCTCGATGGCCCGATTCGCCGCCGCCCTACTGTACTTGCTCGCCGCTGCGCTCGGGCGCCTGCCGTGGCCGTGGCTGATGCGGCTCGGCGATGGCGTGGGCGCGCTGTGGCGACGGCTCGACGCGCGCGAAAGCCGGGTCGCGCGTCGCAACCTCGAACTGGCCTACCCCGACCTGCTGCCCGCCGAGCGTGCGCAATGGCATCGCGAGATCCTGCGCACCACCGCGCGCCAGGCGCTGGAGACGCTGCGGCTGTGGACGCATCCGCATGCGCGCAACCTGCGCAGCATCCGCGAAACACACGGTACCGCGCTGTTCGATGCGGCGATCGCCGCCGGCCGCGGCGTCATCGTCGCCGCGCCGCATCACGGCAACTGGGAACTGCTGAACCAGTGGCTGGCCGAACGCACCGCGCTGGCGATCCTGTACCGGCCGCCGGAGTCGGCGATCGGCGAGGCCTTCCTCAACCGCGTCCGCGCGACCCGCGGCGCGCGGGTCACCCAGATCCGCGCGGAAGGACCGGCGGTACGCCAGCTGTTCAAGCGGCTGGGCGCCGGCGGCGTGGTCGGCATCCTGCCCGACCAGCAGCCCAAGGCCGGTGACGGCGAGTTCGCGCCGTTCTTCGGCGTGCAGGCGTTCACGATGACCCTGCTGGGCCGGCTCGCGCACCGTACCGGCGCCACCGTGCTGTTCGCGTGGTGCGAGCGCGTCGACACCCACGCCGATGGCCCAGGCTTCGCGCTGCACATCGAAGCCGCGCCTGCGGATATCGCCGCGGCCGACCCGAAGATCGCGGTCGCCGCGCTCAATCGCGCGGTCGAGCACATCGCCCGCCGTGACCCGGCCCAATACCAGTGGACCTACAAACGCTATACCCTCAGGCCGCCGGGCTCGGCGGAGAAGAATCCGTACGCCGAAGGCTGAGGACGCGGCAAACGCGCACGACGGCCCGGACCTGCCGGGAACCGCAGGGAGAAACATGGAACGAAGCACAGGGATCGACACGGGGGAGATCGGCTTGATGAATCGGAAATTTGCGTTGCCGGCATTGCTCTGGCTGGCGATGGGGTCGTCCCCTGCGATCGCCGGCGGAGCCGAGGGCCCGGCCGACACCAGGAAGGCCGCGGCGACGGCCACCCGGGCGGGTACCGAGGCAGGGGAGCTGGCGATGATGAACGGGGTCAGCACGGCCTGGGATCGTTACGTCGAAGCCAGCAACGGCGACCCGGCGGAGGCCGTGTCGCTGATGTCGCGCTCGGCGTTGCGGGACAGCGCGTTCACCCGCGATGCGGCGTTGTACGGCTCGATCGAGCAGGTGCGCCGGCTGCCGTTGAGCAAGCAGTTCGAGGTCTATGTGCTACGGGCGCTGTACGACGCCGACCGCCTGCAGGCGATGGACGCCGGACAGGTGGCCCGCGCGTGCATCGAGGCCGAGGTATGCGGGATCGCCTCGCCGGACGAGGGCGAAGCACCGCCACGGCTGACCCATGTGACCCTGGTCGGCGAGGGCCGCGCGATCGGCGAGCTGGCGCCGCCGACCGGCGAGCAGTACCAGTTCGGCCCCGAGTTCGCATACGAGGACGGCGCGTGGAAGGTGAGCATCGAGACCCAGACGGTCAACGAGTCGATGCTCCTGAAGCAGCTCGCCACGCAGGCCGGACTGACGGAGCCGCAACTGGTCGAAGCGGCGATCGCCACGATGCTCGAAACCAGAGGCCCGCCGCCGGCGCTGGCCCTGCTGGAACGGCCGCTGATCGACGACCCGGCGGCACGCACGCGACTGACCGAGAACTGGCCGGACTATTCGGCCACGTTCAAGGCCCGGGTCCTCGCGGTGGAGAAGAAGGCCGAGCGCGGCGAGGACATGGCGATGTTCCTGTACGGCAGCATGCTGTACCTCGGCAACAGCCCGGAGTTCGTCGACAAGGATGTGGAACGCGGCCTCGCCCTGCTCGAACGCGCCAGCGAGGCCGGCAACGACAAGGCGGCGCTGCTGGTCGGCGGCCATCTCATGTACGGCGACGATCTGCCGGAGGATGCGCCCCCGCCCGCCGAGCGGCTCGCGCGCGCGGCACGGCACATGCGCCGTGCCGCCAACGGCGGCCATGCACAGGCAATGGTCGCGCTCGGCCTGTTGTACGCCAACGGCGCCGGTGACCTGCCGCGCGACTGCCGCACCGCCGAGAGCTGGCTCGCCCGGGCCGAGGAAGCCGGGATCGAGCACGCGCGCAACAATCGCGTCTGGGTACTGGCGACATGTCCGATCCCGGAGCAGCGCGATCCGCAGCGTGCGCTGGAACTGGCCGACTTCATGATCCGCAATGCCGGGACCCTGGCGGCCGGCGAGCTCGACACGGTGGCGGCGGCCTATGCCGCCAATGCCCACTACGACGATGCCGTCGACTACCAGACCCGCGCGATCGCCGAGCTCGACGACGACCAGACCGAGACGACACGCAAGGAGATGCAGGAGCGCCTCGCCCGCTATGTCCGCCACGAGGACTGGGTGCAGGCCTACAACGTCTACGAGACCGCCCGATGATCGACATCCCGCCCAGCGACGTCGCCCCGATCGACAGGCCGCCGGCGGACTGGAACCCGTTGCCCGCCCGTGCCCGCCCGCTGTTCCTGCTCGGCGGCGCGCTGTCGATGGGCGTGATCGGCGCCGTCGGCGGGGTGGTCGCCGGGCTGGTCGCCAGCAGCGAGATCCACACGTTCGGCCGGCTGCCGTTGACGGTCGCGATCGCCGCGACACTCACGCTGCTGACGTCGTCGTTCGGGCTCTGGATCGGTTACAAGAGCCACCGCTACACCCGGTGGCGGCTCGACGAGGAAGGCCTGGCGGTGCATCGCGGCAAGCTGTGGCAGCGCGAGACGCGGGTGCCCGCCACTCGAGTGCAGCACCTCGACCTCCGCCGCGGCCCGCTGCAGCGCCGGCGTGACCTCGCCACTCTGATCGTGCATACCGCCGGCACCGCGCACAGCTCGGTCAGCATCCCCAACCTCGACCTCGGCGACGCCGAGATCCTGCGCGACCGCCTCGGCCGCCAGATCGATCGCGATGACGACTGAACAGACGCCGCCGCCAGGCCCGGATGCGCACCCGGACACCAGTACGGAAGCGACCGCGCCCGCCACCGCGCAGGACGCCGACCGCCGCCTGCATCCGATGTCGTGGCTGTTCGTGCTGGCGCAGCAACTGAAATCGTTCGTGCTGCCGATCATCGCCCTGCTGATCTTCGGCCGGCGCGGCGACAGCACCTACGAACTGTGGGGACTGGTCGGCGTCGGTGCGCTGGTGCTGGTGTCGCTGTGGCAGTACTTCACCTACCGCTACGGCGTGATCGACGACGCGCTGGTCGTGCGCAGCGGCCGGCTCGAACGCAGCCTGCGTGTGATCCCGTTCGCGCGCATCCACAACGTCGCCCTGCAGCAGACCCTGCTGCACCGCCTGTTCGGCGTTGCCGAGGTGCGGCTGGAATCCGCCGGAGGACAGAAGCCGGAGGCGGAGATGCGGGTGCTCAAGCTCGACGATGCGCTGGCGCTGGAGGCGCTGATCCGCCGCCGCGGACGCGCTGCCGAGCCCGGTGCCGAGGCGGGCGAGCCGCAGGCGCCGCCGCTGCTGGCGCTGCCGCCCGGCGAACTGGTGCGTCTGGGCCTGATCTCCAACCGCGGGATGGTCGTGGTCGCCGCGGCGGCAGCGGCGATGACCCAGTTCGGTCCCGGCGATGCGCTGGAGAATTACCTGGAGCGACAGGCCGAACAGGACCTGCGGCTGGCCGCCGGCTGGGCCGACAACCATCACCTGGGCCCGGCCGAGTACGCGGTCGGTGCGATCGCACTGCTGCTCGCGCTGCTGGTACTGGTGCGGCTGCTGTCGGTGGCCCTGTCGCTGTTGCAGTTCTACGGCTTCACCCTCAGCGAACAGGGCCGACGGCTGACCGTCGAGCGCGGCCTGCTGGCGCGCTGGCGCACCAGCGCGTCGCGTCGCCGCATCCAGGCCTGGACGCTGCGCGAGGGACTGCTGCACCGCCTGTTCCGCCGCCGCAGCCTGGATGTCGACACCGCGGTGTCGGAGAACGGACAGCAACAGCGCGCGCTGCGCGAACTGGCGCCGGTCGCGACACCGGCCACCTGCGATGCGCTGATCGATCACCTGCTGCCGAAGGCGGGGTGGACCTCGCTGAGCTGGCAGCCGGTGCCGGGGGTGGCATGGTGGCGGCTGTTCCTGCCCGGGCTGCCGGTCACCCTGGTGCTGGCCGCGATCGCCTACTGGCGCTTCGGCCCCTGGGGGCTGCTGGTCCTGCTGTGGCTGCCCTGGGCCGCGTTCAAGGCGCGCCAGCGCGCGCGACGGATCGGCTATGCCGTCAGCGATGAACTGGTCGCGGTACGCGAGGGCTGGTGGAGCCGGCACTGGCGTTTCGCCGAGATCGACAAGCTGCAGGCGCTGCGCCTGGTGCGTACGCCGCTGGACCGCCATTTCGGTACCGCGATGCTGAAACTGGACACCGCCGGGGCCGGGGCGATGGCGCCGCCGCTGCGGATCCGCTTCCTGCCCGAAGACGACGCCCGCGCACTGTACGAACGGCTGGCGCGGGCCCTCGCGCGGCGTCCGCTTCGCTGGTAGCCGCGCCGGAGGCCGTGGCCGGCTTCGTTCCGTGCCGGCCTCGGAATCGTGGAGACGATCGGAGCGACGGGGCTTCCGGCCGTGGCTTTTTCAGCGGATCCGCAGGGCGACAGCGGCACCCTGCTCTCCCCGGCCCGTGGTGAAGAAACGGTCCAGACCTTCCGACCTGTCTCAGTCCTTGCCCCGCAGCGCGCGCCGCAACCGCGTCCGCAGGTCGCGGGCGCGGCGACGCCAGGCCGGTACCGGCCGTACCGCGATCGCGTGCGCGCGCGGCACGAGCACCTCGTCGATCAGCGAGCGCCAGCGGGCGACGGTCGCCGCATCGGCGAACGCGGCACCACGCCCGAGGCCGTTGTCGACCATCGCCCGGTACAGCTCCGGCTCGTCGAGCAGGCGCCCGATCGCGGCGACCGCGGCCTCCGGGCCGTCCACCTCGATGAAATCCAGCGGTCCCTCGCGCAGCTCGCGGTAGCCCGACTCCGGTCCGAGCAGCGCGGGCACTCCGGCCAGCCAGGCATTGAACAGCTTCCAGGCCGGCTTGTTGCGCACCAGCCGGGCGCCGCTGGGGCGGATCGCCAGCAGCAGGTCGACGCTGCGGAAGTCGTGGTAGTCCGGCGCCGCCCCGTTCCCGTCATGCACGTGACAGCGGAATTCCAGGCCGTGGCGGGCCAGAAATTCCTGCCATGCCGCATCGCCGAAGCCCGGGTGCAGGTTCTGCGGTGTGCCCGGATACAGGATCGTGCGCGGGCGCTGACCACGGGACGGATCGCGCGGACGCAGGCCCGGCTGCGACCAGTGCGGAATGTGCAGCGCGCGCCGGCCGTCCGCCGATCCGGCGTTCTGCACCACCTCGATGTCGGCGAAGCCGACCGGGTGACGGTCGCTGCGCACCGCCACCAGCAGTGCGCGGCTGCCCCGCTGCCGGCATCGGCGCCAGAGCGCGCGTTTGTCGCCGGCATAGAACAGCACCGGTCCGGTCGCGGGCACGTCGTTGTCGAGCCGCACGTCGAGTCCGGCCGCACGCAGTCGCAGGAAGCTCAGCACGATCCAGTAGTGTTCGCCGAGCACCAGTCGCTGCGGATGCGCATCCGGGTCGAGCGCACGCCAGGCAGCGAGCGCCGCGTCCGGCACGTCGAGGAAGAAGGTCGTCGGGAACGTGTCGGCGGTCGGCATCGGAATGCGGGAAGTGGGACGCAGCCACGGATTCACGGCGGCGATGCCATGCCGGCTGCAATGTTTGCGTGGATGATAGCGGGCTGGCGACGCGGCATGCCCGCCGCCACGGACGACAGCGGACAGAACACAGGAGACCGTCACCCTCATGCCGACCCCCACGCCGACGTCCGGCCGCGCGGCGCCGGCCCGCGACGACAGCGATGCCCGCGGCGAAGGCGCTACCGGCCGCATCGTCTTCGTGCCGGTGTCCGGCGGCCCCGGCAGCGGCGAGGTGCAGCGCTGCCGGCTGCTGGCCGATGCGTTGGCCAGCGCACATCCCGGACTCGAGCCGCACTTCCTGCTCGCCGAGGGCACTCCGCCGCTGCCGTGGCCGACCACCGTGCTCGGCGCGTCGCCGACGCGGGCGGTCGCCGAGGTCGTGGCGGCGATCGCCACGCTGCAGCCGGCTGTCGTCGTGTTCGACGGCAACACCCGGGTCGCCGCACTCGAGGCCGCACGCCGTGCCGGTGCCCGCGTGGTGCTGGTCAGCTCGCGTCCGAGCGCGCGCGATCGCGGCTTCCGCTGGCGACGGATGGCGCGCCTCGACGAGCATTGGCTGGTCGGCGCCGACCTGATGAATGAACGCGGCCTGCGCGAGCGGCTCGGCCGCTGGCGCCATCCGCAGGTCGAGGTGCGGCGGTTCGCCACCCTGTTCACGCCGCCGGCGGCGCTGGAACCGGTGCTGCACCGGCTTGGCCTGGCCCAGCCCTACGCGGTCGTCTGCCACGGTGGCGGCCGCCACCTGCTCGGCGGACGCAGCGCGGCCGGGCTGTTCGCCGAGATCGCCTCCGCCAGCGCCCATGCCGGCCTGGCGACGCTGGCGGTGGCGGCGCCGGCGCGATCGCCCGCGCTGCAGGTCGATGCGCTGCCCAACGCCGAGCTGATGGCGGTGCTGGCCGGTGCCGAGGCCGCCCTGCTCGGCGGCGGCAGCCTGCTGGTGCAGGCGCTGGCGTTGGGCACCCCGGTGCTGGCGCTGCCGCTGCAGGCCGAGCAGGCCGCACGCGTCGGCTGGCTGGAGGACGCCGGCGCGGTGATGCGCGCCGACCCCACGGCCGACGCCGGCGAACTCGCCGCCGCGCTGCGCGCGCTGGCCGACAGCGACTCGACGCGTGCGCGCCTGCGCGACAACGCCCGCGGTCTCGGCCTGGGCAACGGCCTGCCGGCCGCGGTCGAGGCGCTGGCCACGCTGGCGGTACGCTGAAGCGCCGCCGCCCGGCGCCCGTCAGTCCTCCAGCTCGTCCTCGCCGCCGCGCCAGGTCGCCGGGTCGAGCTCGGGCGGGGTACAGCCCGGCACCACCGCCGAGGCGTCGATCAGCCACCAACTGCGCCGGTTCGCGGTACCGACCTCGATCGCCCGGCTGGCGTCGACGCACGGCCCCATCACCGCCTGCAGGATCAGCACCCTGCGCGAGGTATCCGCCTGCAACCAGTCGATCGCGCCGGCCAACTGCACGTGCGGCGGCTGGGTGAAGCCCCAGTCCACCGCCGGACGGTCGGCCTGCAGGAGGTTTTGCTCCTTCCAGCCCACCAGGCCGAGCTCGGCATCCGGGCCGATCATCGCTCCAGCCTTCGTCATCACCTCGCTCGCCGAAGACGATGGATTCATCAACGGATAGCCGAGCACGCCGTACAGCACCCACAGCCCGGCCAGGCCGGCCACCGTGCCGTGCGCGCCACGGCGCGGCCCGAACCACAGCAGCGTGCCGGCGAACCAGACGCCGATCGCCAGCAACAGCCAGGTCGCCTGCGTCACGGCGACGGCGTCGAAGCCGCGATCCTCGACCAGCCTGCGCTCGAACCCGGGCTCGCCCAGCCACATCGCAATGCCGGCCCCGAGCGTGGCCAGCGCCAGCAGCGCGCCGAAGGCGAACGCCAGCCGCGGCGGCCACAGCTTCCTCAGCAGACCCGGCAGCAGCGGCGCCAGCGCCAGGCAGGCCATCGGCAACGCCGGCATGATGTAGACATCGCGCTTGCCCTGCGGAATCGAGAAGAACACCAGGATCAGCAGCCACCACGCCAGCGGCAGCAGGTAGCGCGCATCGCGCCGCTTCAGCCGCCGCCACCAGGCCGGCAGCGCCCACGGCAACGCCAGCATCGGCGGCAGCCACATCGTCAGGACCACGCCGAGGTGGTACCACGGCGGCTGGTGGTGGTCCCAGCTCTTCGCGTAGCGGTTCGCGGTCTGGTTGAACAGGATGTCGTCGAGATAGGCGCGATAGGCGGGGTCGGGATGCCCGAGCGCGGCGGTCACCATCGGCCCCAGCCACAACGAGGCGGCGGCCGCGAACGCGACCGGCCCCAGCCACCAGCGCGGATCGCGGACCTGCTGACGCACCCGCGGCCAGCCGGCCAGCGCCGCCGCGGCCGCCGGCAGCAGCATCAGCAGCGCGAGCGCGCCGACGCCCTTGGTGATCGTGCCCAGGCCGGCGGCGAACCAGCCGAGCCACCACCAGCGCCAGCCGTCGCCCAGCAGGACATGGCGCAGCAGGCCGTAGTTGGCCAGGGTGATGTAGAAGGTGACCAGCGGGTCGATCTGGGCCTTCTTGGCCTGGTAGGTGAACTGCACCGCGAACAGCAGCGCCCAGCCCGCATAGAGGCCGACCTTGCGTGTCCACAACCGCTTGCCGAGATCGGTCACGCACCACAGCGTGCCCAGCGCCGCCAGCAGCGACGGCAGCAGGAAGGCCAGCCGCCAGTTGCCGAAGACGCTGTAGAACGCCGCCTGCAACCACATCAGCATCGGCGGCTTGTCCGAGTACAGCTCGCTGCCGCGATGCGGGAACAGCCAGTCGCCGCTCTCGACCATCTGCTTGGCGACCAGGGCGAAGCGCGGCTCGTCGGCAGGCCATGGATCACGCAGGCCGAGGCCGGCGCCGAGCACCAGCACGGCGGTGATCCAGAACAGGGTGGTGGCGTTGAACCAGGGCGCGCGGCGGAAGCCGCTGGAACGGGCGAGCGTCGTCATGGCCGGCATGATACGGGCAGACGTCACGCTGTTTGTCGGAGAACCGTTGCCGTGCAGCCGTTCTACGGACTTTTTGACCCGGTCCCCGCAGGAGCGGCGTAAGCCGCGATCCCCGGGCTGCGCCCGGGAACCCCCAAAGTTTGCTTCGCAAACCATGGGCCCCGCCGTTGCGCCTCCACACCCCCCATTCGCACCTTCGGTGCGAATCGCCCCCTGACTCAGGGGGCATGACCCCATGACCACATGCCGCAGGAGCGGCTTGCGCCGCTGCTACCGGCTCATGCCGTTCGACAAGCCTTCAACCGGTCTTGCGCAACCGCGCGTAGAAAAACCCGTCACCGCCGTCCTCGCCCGGCAGGCGCTGGCGACCGGGGCCGCTGGCATGCCCCAGATGCGCCGGCAGCGGCTCGGCCCGCGCATCCGGCGTGCGGGCAAGAAAAGCCTCGACCTGGCTCGCGTTCTCGGCCTTGAGGATCGAGCAGGTCGCGTAGACCAGCACGCCGCCAGGCCGCAACGTGGTCCACAGCGCGTCCAGCAGCTGGGCCTGCACCGCCACCAGCGCATCGACATCGGCCGCGCGCCGGTGCAGGCGCACGTCCGGCTGGCGACGGACGATGCCGGTGGCCGAGCACGGCGCATCGAGCAGAACCGCGTCGAACGGTACGCCGTCCCACCAGTCGGCGACCGCGGTCGCGTCGGCGGCGAGCAGGCGCACGTCCGGGCCGGTCTCCAGGTCCGGATGCAGACGCCGCAGGGTCTCGCGGACCCGCTCCAGGCGGCGGGCGTCGACATCGAGCGCGGTCAGCCGCAGCGACGGCTCGCGCTCGAGCAGGTGCGCGGCCTTGCCGCCCGGGGCAGCGCAGGCATCGAGCACGCGGGCACCGGCGGCAGGGGCCAGCACGTCGGCCACGCATTGCGCGGACAGGTCCTGCACCGATACCGCACCATCGGCGAATCCCGGCAACGCGGCGACCGGCATCGAGGTCTCCAGGTGCAGCGCATCGGCCGCGTGCGGGTCGGCGACGGCCGCGATACCGGCCTCGTGCAGGCGCCCGATGCAGGCCTCGCGCGTGAGACGCCGACAGTTGACCCGCAGCCACATCGGCGGCTCGGCAACACTGGCCGCGAACACCGCATCGGCCTGCTCCGGCCAGTCGTCGCGGATGCGCGCGCGCAGCCAGTCGGGCCAGTCCGCGTCCGGGTCGACAGCGGGCAGGCCCTCGCGCTGGGCGCGCCTCAACAGCGCGTTGACCATTCCGGCCTGATGGCGTCGGCCGAGCATCCGTGCCGCCTCGACGGTCGCCGCGACCGCGGCATGCGCGGGCAGCCTCAACGGATCGAGCTGGGCAAAGCCCAGGTACAGCAGCGTGCGCAGTTCTCCGTCGCGCCGTCCCGGCGGCTTCGGCATCCAGGCCGTCAGCGCCGCGGCATAGCGACCCGGCTGGCGCAGCACCGCGAAGCAGAGCGCCTCGACGAGCGCGCGGTCGCGCGGGTCGGCGAGCATCGGCAGCGCCTCGACCAGTTCGGCCCGCAGCGACCGGCCGCGGTGCAGCACCGCGTCGAGCACCCGTGCAGCGCAGGCGCGCGGCGCGGCGCCGCTGGCGGCCGGGGCCGGAGTGGAAGAAGCGGACTGCCTGCGCCGCTCCGGGCTGCGCCCGGCCGACCGCCGCCGCTCAGCGGCGGTACCGCGCGCATCCGGCGCGGAGGGTGGCTTGTGCGGTGGCGTCTTCGTCATCTTCGGCTCGCGAAAGCGGTTGCGGTGGCACTTCTCCGGCAGATCATGCGGCCCTCCTGCTCTTGGCCGTCTCGGCCCGAAGGCGATCGGGACGCCGCCGCCACATGCCGTTGCCGCCGCAATTCGGCAGTCAGGCGCGCATCAGCTCCTGCCGCGCGTTGAGGAAGTCCGCCGCGGTGATCGCCTTGCCGCCGTCGCGCTGCAGGGTGCGGATGCGCAGCACGCCCTCGCCGCAGGCCACGTCCAACCCGTCTCGGCCGGCATGCAGCAGCGTGCCCGGCTCCGCATCGTGGACGCGTTCGAGCGCGACCGCGCCGTGGATGCGCAGGCGCTCTCCAGCCAATCGGCACTCGGCCACCGGCCAGGGATTGAACGCGCGCACGGTATTGGCCAGCTCGCTCGCGGGACGCTTCCAGTCGAGCTTCGCCTCGCCCTTGTCGAGCTTGTGCGCGTAGGTGACGCCCTCGTCGGGCTGCGGCTGCGGGACCGGCAGGATTCCCGCGCGCAGCAGGCCCAGCCCATCGGCCAGCACCTGCGCGCCGAGCAGGGCCAGGCGATCGTGCAGCTGTCCGCCGGTCTCGTCGGCGCCGATCGCCAGCGACTGCGACAACAGCACCGGGCCGGTATCCAGGCCCTTCTCCATCCGCATCAGGCAGACCCCGCTCTCGCGGTCGCCGGCCTGGATCGAACGCTGGATCGGCGCCGCGCCGCGCCAGCGCGGCAGCAGCGAGGCATGCACGTTCCAGCAGCCGTGGACCGGAATGTCGAGCACCGACTGCGGCAGGATCAGGCCATAGGCGACCACCACCATCAGGTCCGGCTGCAGCGCGCGCAGCTCGGCCTTCGACGCCGCGCTGCGGAAGTTTTCCGGCTGCCGCACCTCGATGCCCAGTTCCAGCGCGACCCGCTTGACCGGCGCCGGCGCCAGTCCGCGGCCGCGGCCGGCCGGGCGATCGGGCTGGGTGTAGACCGCCACCACCTCGCCGTGCCGGGCGGCGGCGCGCAGGCAGGGCACGGCGAAGTCGGGGGTACCGGCGAAGACGATTCTCATGCGGGACGACCAGGAAGAAAGACGAAGGAGCGGATGGGCGGCCGCCGGAACGGGCATGCACCCGCCCCGACGGGTTCCGGCGCCTCCCTTCCCGATCCCGGGCCGCCGTCAGGCGGCGTTGCGGCGGGCCTTGGCCAGCTTCTTGCGGACCATCTCGCGCTTGAGCGGCGACAGATAGTCGACGAACAACTTGCCGAGCAGGTGGTCCATCTCGTGCTGGATGCAGACCGCCAGCACCCCGTCGGCCTCCAGCGTCTGCGGCCGCGCGTCGCGGTCGAGATAGCGGACGGTGATGCGATCGGCGCGGGTCACGTCGGCGAAGATGCCCGGCACCGACAGGCAGCCTTCCTGATAGACCTGTTCGCCGTCGCGGGCAGTGATCTCGGGATTGATGAAGACCATCGGCCGGTCCCGTTCCTCGCTGACGTCTATCACCATGAAGCGCTGGTGCACGTCGACCTGGCTCGCCGCCAGGCCGATGCCGGGCGCCTCGTACATGGTCTCGAACATGTCGTCGAGCAGTTGCTGGAACTCCGGCGTGGTCACGCGGGCAGGATCGACCGGCGCGGCGACGGTGCGCAGACGCGGGTCGGGAAATTCGAGAATCGGGAGCTGTGCCATGACCAAGGAAAAATGGGGGCGCCTGTCACAGAGGCAAGCAGGACACTAGATTGTAACGCCGATATTGGGCGCCAGGGCTTGCAACCGTGCGCGACTTCTGGGCTATAGTGCCGATGGCCCTCGCCGGAGACCGGCTCAGGGGCGAACCTGCAAGGGGAATCAGGTAGATGGCTGCCATGTTTAAACCGATTCGCGCGGTATTTGCCGCCGCGTTGTTCACGATCGCCACCTACGGCCTGGCGGCCGAGATGCGCGGCGACCACCCCGACACTTATGTCGTGAAGCGCGGCGACACCCTCTGGGACATCGCCGGCAAGTTCCTGCAGAAACCGTGGCTGTGGCCGGAGATCTGGCAGGCCAATCCGCAGATCAGCAACCCGCACCTGATCTATCCGGGCGACGTGATCTCGCTGGCCTACCTGAACCGCGTCGGCGTCGAGCCGGGGCCGCGCGAGGAAGCCCCGATCAATGCGATCCCGCTGGCCGACGTGGAAGCGTTCCTGAAGGATCTCAGTGTCGTCGACAGCGTCGAAGGCATGCCCTACGTGGTCGGCCTGGAGGAAGACCGCCTGCGCGGCGCCCAGGGCCAGGCGATCTACGCCGCCGGCCTCGACAGTGCCCAGCCCGGCGAGCGCTACACGGTGGTGCGTCCGATGCAGCGCTACACCCGGCTGGACCGCACCAACTGCTGCGACCTGTTCCACAGCGACGACCTCGACTTCCGCGGCAAGCGCCATCACATCGATTTCGAGAACGCGTGGACCAACGCGGTCACCCCGGACAACGGCAGCGAGCTGCTCGGCTACGAGCTGGTCAAGCTGACCAACGCCACGGTCAGCCGCGGCGTGGTCGATGGCGTCGAGGTGGTGACCCTGGTGGTCGACGATGCCGGCCGCGAGATCCGCGTCGGCGACCGCCTGGTGCCGGTGCAGGCCCAGCCCTACGACCTGCAGTTCTTCCCGCATGCACCGGCGCAGACGCTCGAGTACGGCCGCGCCCGCATCCTCGCGGTGGCCGACACCCTGAAGCACGGCGGCCGCCGCGACGTGGTCGCGCTGTCGGTCGGCGCCCGCGACGGCGTCGACAACGGCACCGTGTTCTCCAGCTGGCGTGAAGGCAGCAACGCCGTCGACCGGGTCAAGGTCGGCGACGACCGCAGCGAGTACCTCGTCGGCGATGCCAGCCGTGCGCGCCTGCCGGACGAGTTCGCCGGTCACATCATGGTGTTCCGTACCTTCGACAAGGTCAGCTACGGCCTGGTGATGGACGGCATCCGCCCGATCAAGGTCGGCCACCACCTCAAGCACCCGGACGCGGCGTACTGAGTGCACCGCGACAGGGTCGGAAATTTCCGACCCTTCCACACGACGGCGCCCGAGGGCGCCGTCTTCGTTCGTGGCGGACGATATCCGCATGGACGCAAACGACGCTCTCCCGCCCCGGCCCGGTCGCAACACGGCCGTGCCGCCATCGCCGGACGACCTCCACGCACTGCTGCGGCTGGCGACCTGCGGCGGCCGCGTGGCGCCCAGGCGCGCACTGCTCGAGCGAGCAGGAAGCCCGCAGGCCGCGTTGGCCGGCGGGACGTCGCTGTGGCGTGCCTGCGGGCTGAGCGGCGAACAGGTCGCGGTGCTGCGTGGAACCGGAACCGCGGGACTGGCCACCGCGATCGACTGGCTGCAACGCCCAGGCCATCACCTGATCGGCTGGCACGACCCCGACTATCCGCCGCTGCTGCGACGGATCGCCTCGCCGCCGCTGGCGCTGTTCGTCGCCGGCGACCCGGGCCTGCTCTGGTACCCGGCGGTGGCGATCGTCGGCAGCCGGCGCCCGACTCCGGCCGGCCGCGACAACGCCCGCTCGTTCGCCGGCGCCCTGGCCCGGTCGGGACTGGTGATCGCAAGCGGCCTGGCCAGCGGCACCGACACCGCCGCGCATGCCGCCGCACTGGATGCCGGAACGGACGGGTGCGCGGCCACCGTCGCCGTGCTCGGCACCGGGCCGGACGTTCCCTACCCTCGCTCCAACACCGACCTGCATGCCCGCATCGCCGCCAACGGCGCGATCGTCAGCGAGCATCCGCCCGGCACCGGACCGCGCAAGGAACACTTCCCGAGCCGCAACCGCATCCTGGCCGGGCTCGCTCTCGGCACATTGGTGATCGAGGCCGCATGGCGCTCGGGGGCGCTGATCACCGCGCGGCTGGCGGCCGAAGCCGGCCGCGAGGTGTTCGCGCTGCCCGGCTCGATCCACAATCCGATGGCGCGTGGCTGCCATAGACTGATCCGCGACGGCGCGGCACTGGTGGAGAGCCCTGCCGAGGTGGCGGACACGCTCGGCCCGCTGGCGACGGCGCTCGCCGGGGATCTGCGTCGACGCCTTGAACGGACGGACGCCGCCCCCAGATCGGGGGACCGTGACGGCGTCCATGCGGCTGTCACGGCCCCGGGCGATGATGCCCGGCGGACCGTTTCGCGACAGGATCTCAACCATCCGTGCGACGACCCGCACCACAATAAATTGTGGGCCGCATTGGGCCACGACCCCACCGATATGGATCAACTGGTCGAGCGCAGCGGATTGACGACCGCCCAAGTGTCCTCCATGCTGCTGCTCATGGAGCTTGATGGACGCGTGACGGTGCAGCATGGCCGGTACTTCCGAAGCCACTGAACGGACACGGTCGGCACCCCGCCGCGCCGGAGAACACACCGGCGATTCATCCTGACCCAACGCGCCGCATGCGGCGCAGGCCGAGGGAAATGAAAGAGAGCATCCTGGACGTCCTGCTGTACCTGTTCGAGCACTACTTCACCCACGAGGCGGACCTGGTCCGCGACCGCGACTCCCTCACCGGCGGGCCCCTGTTCGAGGAACTCGGCCAGGCCGGCTTCAGCCCCGCCGAGATCAACAAGGCCTTCGAGTGGCTCGATGCGCTGGCCCGGCAGCGGCCCAGCGCCTCGGTCGCGCGTGCCGACGGCCCGACCCGCGTGTATGCCGGTCCCGAGCTCGACCGCCTCGACACCGACTGCCGCGGCTTCCTCCTGTTCCTCGAACAGCACGGGATCCTCGACGCAGGCCAGCGCGAGCTGGTGCTCGACCGGGCGATGGCGCTGGACCAGGACGAACTGGACCTGGACGACCTCAAGTGGGTCGTGCTGATGGTGCTGTTCAACCAGCCCGGCGCCGAGGCCGCCTATGCCTGGATGGAAACGCAGATCTTCGCCGACGAGCCCGAACCGGTGCACTGAACGACACCGCATCGGGCGGGGGTCCAGGTGTCGTGGGGACGGCATCCGGACACGCGATCCGCGCGTGACGGCATGATGTGGCGGCAGCCGCCCCCGGGAGCGGCCTGCCGCGAAAAGCAGGGGAACAGATGACGCATTGGCACTACCACGACCCGGCCAGGGGACCACTCGGCCCGGTCGACGCCGACCGGCTCCGGCAGGCCTGGAACCGACGCGAACTGGCCGCCGATACCCTCGCCTGGCGCGAAGGGCTGGATGGGTGGCGGCCATTGTCGCAGCTGGTCGATGAGCTCGGGCTCGATGTCCGAGGAGGCGCCGCGGTGCCGCCGCCGCTGCCCAGCGCCGTCCCCGCGCCGCGCAAGGGGCTGTCCGGCTGCGCGATCGTCGCGATCGTCGGTGCGGTCCTGTTCGTTCCGGTACTGGGCGTCCTCGCCGCGATCGCGCTGCCGGCCTACCAGGACTACACGATCCGTGCCGGAGTCACGCAGGCGTTGGCCGCCGCCGAACCGGTGAAGGCCGGGGTGGCCGGATTCGCCGCCGCCGAGGGCCGCTGTCCGGTCAACGGCGAGGGCGGCCTGGGCGAGGCGGAGGACTATGCCGGCCCGGGGCTGGCCGCGATCCGCATCGGCACGCTGGAGAACGGCCATTGCGCGCTCGAGCTGGAACTGGCCGGTGCCGGGGAAGCGGTCGCCGGGGCCACCCTGTTGCTGGAGGCGCAACCGGCCGCGGACGGCGCCTGGAGCTGGCGTTGCGACGGCAGCGGCCTGTCGGCCAGCCGCCTGCCGAGACATTGCCGTCCCGGCGCCGACCCGGACGCCCCCTGAGACGGATCACCTACGACACGGAATGGATACGACGACAATGAGCCAGTGGTACTACAGCGACACGATGAACCGCCGGCAGGGGCCGGTCGGCGCCGACGCCCTCGCCGGGTTGCACCGCGAAGGCCGGATCGGCCCCGAGACCCTGGTCTGGCGCGACGGCATGGCGAACTGGCAGCCCTGGCACACGGTCTCTGCCGAAATCCTGTCCGGCCCGCCGACGGATCCCGCGCCCATTGCCGCCGCCGCGGCAGGCACGCTCGCCGCGGGCACGAACCCGTACGAAGTCGTGCCCGCCACCGCCACGCAGGCAGCCGCACCGGCCTCGCCGTATGCGCCACCGGGCTCGCAGCTGTCCGATCAGGGCGACTTCCAGGCCGGTGGCGAGATCGTCTATGCCGGCTTCTGGAAACGCTTCGCCGCACTGGCGATCGACAATTTCCTGATCGGCATCGCCTACTACGCACTGATCATCGTGGCGATGATCGCGCTCGGCATCGGCGCGGGTGCGTTCGGTGACCTCGACGCCGGCAGCGGCGCGGCGATGGGCGGGTTCATCGGCCTGATGGCGGTGATCTATCTCGCCTACCCGGTCCTCAGCGCGTTGTACTACGTCAGCTTCGAGTCCTCCTCCAAGCAGGCCACGCTGGGCAAGATGGCGGTCGGCATCAAGGTCACCGACGACACCGGGCACCGGCTCTCGCGTGGCCGCGCCCTGGGTCGCTGGGCCTCGCACCTGCTGTGTTACCTGACCCTCTACATCGGCTACCTGATGGCCGCCTTCACCGACCGCAAGCGTGGTCTGCACGACATGGTGGCCGGCACCCTCGTGGTCGACCGTTGGGCCTACACCGCATCGCCGCAACTGCAGCGACGCGACCTGGGCGCGGTGACCATCGTGATCATCGTGCTCGCGGCGCTGGTCGTGGTCGCCTACGCGGCGATCATGCTGGCGATCGCGATCCCGGCCTACCAGGGGTACCTGGAGCGTGCCGGCGGCGCCTGACCATCCCCCGGCCCGATGGTCGCCGCCGGAGCCGCCGCGCTTGACAGCGCCGGCCCCGGCATGATTCCACTATATATAAGGAACACCCCCAGCGCCCGCGGCCTTGCCGCGGGCGTCGCCTTCTTTGCTGTATACACGTGCGGGGCCCGACCGCCGTCCTGATACCGCCCCGTGGAGTCGCCGCATGGCCAAAAACCTTCTCATTGTCGAATCCCCCGCCAAGGCCAAGACGATCAACAAGTACCTAGGCAAGGACTTCACCGTCCTGGCCTCCTACGGCCATGTCCGGGACCTGGTGCCGAAGGAGGGCGCGGTCGACCCGGATCGCGATTTCGCGATGCGCTACGACCTGATCGACAAGAACGAGAAGCACGTGGCCGCGATCGCCAAGGCCGCGAGGACCGCCGATGCGCTGTACCTGGCGACCGACCCGGATCGCGAGGGCGAGGCGATCAGCTGGCACATCGCCGAAATCCTGGCCGAACGCGGCCTGCTCAAGGGCAAGACCCTGCAGCGGGTGGTGTTCACCGAGATCACTCCGCGCGCGATCAAGGAGGCGATGAACCGCCCGCGCGACATCTCCGCGCCGCTGGTCGACGCCCAGCAGGCGCGCCGCGCGCTCGACTACCTGGTCGGCTTCAACCTGTCGCCGGTGCTGTGGCGCAAGGTCCAGGCCGGGCTCTCCGCCGGCCGCGTGCAGTCGCCGGCGCTGCGGATGATCGTCGAGCGCGAGGAGGAGATCGAGGCGTTCAAGGCGCGCGAGTACTGGACGGTCGAGGCCGAATGCCGGCACCCCAAGCAGGAATTCACCGCACGCCTGATCAAGCTCGATGGCAGGAAGTTCGAGCAGTTCACCCTGACCAACGCCGACGATGCCGAGGCCGCGCGCCAGCGCCTGGTCAAGGCCGCCGGTGGCGTGCTGCAGGTCACCGACGTCAGCTCGAAGGAGCGCAAGCGCCGGCCGGCGCCGCCGTTCACCACCTCGACGCTGCAGCAGGAAGCCTCGCGCAAGCTCGGCTTCACCACCAAACGGACGATGCAGGTGGCCCAGAAGCTGTACGAGGGCGTCGCACTCGGCGACGAGGGCACCGTCGGCCTGATCACCTACATGCGTACCGATTCGGTCAACCTGTCGGCCGAGGCGCTGACCGAACTGCGCGACGTGATCGCACGCGACTTCGGCACCCGCGCGCTGCCGGACAAGCCCAACACCTACCAGACCAAGTCGAAGAACGCGCAGGAGGCCCATGAGGCGATCCGCCCCAGCTCGGCGCTGCGCACGCCGGCACAGGTCGCGCGTTTCCTCGACGACGACGGCCGCCGTCTCTACGAGCTGATCTGGAAACGCGCGGTCGCCTGCCAGATGGTCCCGGCCACGCTGAACACCGTGTCGGTCGACATGGCCGCCGGCAGCGAGCATGCGTTCCGCGTCTCGGGCACCACCGTGGTCGATCCCGGCTTCCTTGCCGTCTACGAGGAGGGCAAGGACGCGAAAGGCAAGGACGACGACGATGAGGGCCGCAAGCTGCCGCCGATGCAGCCCGGCGACCGGGTGCCGCTGGACCGCATCCATGCCGACCAGCACTTCACCGAGCCGCCGCCGCGCTATTCGGAAGCCTCGCTGGTCAAGGCGCTGGAGGAATACGGTATCGGCCGGCCTTCGACCTACGCATCGATCATCGCGACGCTGCTGTTCCGCAAGTACGTCGAACTGGAGAGCCGGCGCTTCCGTCCGACCGACGTCGGCCGCGCGGTCAGCAAGTTCCTCTCGACCCATTTCACCCGCTACGTCGACTACGACTTCACCGCGCGGATGGAGGACGAACTCGACGCGGTCAGCCGGGGTGAGGAGGAATGGATCCCGCTGATGGAGAAGTTCTGGGGCCCGTTCAAGGAGATGGTCGCCGACAAGATGGAATCGGTCGACCGCAGCGAGGCCACCGGCGCTCGCGAGCTGGGCACGGACCCGAAGACCGGCAAGCCGGTCAGCGTGCGGCTGGGCCGGTTCGGCCCATACGCGGCGCTCGGCAGCACCGCGGAGGATGCCGAGGAGAAGCCCAAGTTCTCCTCGCTGCGCCCCGGCCAGAGCATGCACACGATCACGCTGGAGGAGGCGCTGGAGCTGTTCAAGATGCCGCGCATGCTCGGCGAGTCCAACGGCGAGACGGTCAGCGTCGGCATCGGCCGCTTCGGTCCGTTCGCCAAGCGCGGCAGCACCTATGCCTCGCTGAAGAAGGAGGACGACCCGTACACGATCGACCTCGCACGCGCGGTGTTCCTGGTCGAGGAGAAGGAGGAGATCGCGCGAAACCGGATCATCAAGGAGTGGGAGGGCCATGACGTCCAGGTCCTCAACGGCCGCTTCGGTCCGTATATCAGCGACGGCAAGCTCAACGGCAAGATCCCGAAGGACCGGGAGCCGGCCTCGCTGAGCCTGGAGGAGGCGCAGCAATTGCTCGCCGAGACCGGCAAGCCGGTGCGCGGCCGCTTCGCCAAGAAGGCGGCCAAGAAAGCGGCGCCGGCGAAGAAGACCGCCGCGAAGGCTCCGGCGAAGAAGGCGGCCAAGAAGGCTCCGGCGAAGAAGACCGCCAGGAAAGCCACCAAGAAGGCGGCGAAGAAGACCGTCGCCCGAAAAACCGCGAGCTGAGCCTCGCCGGCGGGCGTCGCCGCGCCCGCATCGACGCCGAAGAAGGGCCGCCATCGTGCGGCCCTGTTCATGCCGGGCGCTCCCGGGGAACCGCTGCGGGCCCATTTGATGACAAGAATGTCCTGAAAGTGTCGTTTCGGACATTCGGCCATGACCCCGGAAAAGTCGAGGATCAACAACCCGTAGCCTGCCTCATATCGGTGGAAGCTGCGGAATTTCCGGCCCAGTCACAGTTTTGAATGACATCGTTGTCTAACGTTCGCTCGAGGGGGATCCGTCCGGACAGGACATCCAGTCGAGGGAGACCGCGTCATGAAGACCTACCCTGCACCCCGCCCGCCGGCCCCGCTGCGGCCGCGGGCTTCCATCCGCCCATCCATCGTCCACCTGCTCGTGATCGGCATGCTCGCCGCGGCACTGCCGACACCGCGCGCCCACGCCCACGGCACCATGGTCAAGCCGGTCAGCCGCATCTATGCGTGCGCCCAGGGCAACCGCGAGAACCCGACCGATCCCGCCTGCCGCGCCGCCTGGCAGGTCGCCGGCCCGCAGCTGTTCTACGACTGGATGGGCATCAACCAGGCCAATGCCGATGGCAATCATCAAGCCGTGGTGCCGGACGGCACGCTGTGCAGCGGCAACAATCCGACCTTCCGCGGCCTCGACCTGGTCCGCGACGACTGGCAGGCCAGCGACGTCGCGCCGGAAGCCGACGGCCGCTACACGTTCCAGTTCAAGGGCACCGCTCCGCACGCGACCCGCGACTGGGTGTTCTATGTGACCCGCGACGGCTGGGATCCGAACACCGCGCTGAAGTGGTCGGACCTGGAGGAGTTCTGCCGGGTCGGCAACACGCCGCTGTCGGCCGACGGCAGCTATCACCTGACCTGCACCCTGCCGCAACGCAGCGGCCGTCACGTGATCTACAACACCTGGCAGCGCTCGGACTCGACCGAAGCGTTCTACACCTGCATCGACGTGAAGTTCGCCGGCGGCGAGCCGCCGCCACCGCCGCAGTGGCGCGACGCCGGTGCGCTGGTCGCGCAGAACCCGTTGCCGGTCGGCACCACGGTGATCCTGCGCGTGTTCAACGCCGACGGCAGCGACGCCGAGCGGATCGAGACGACGATCGACACCACCGGCCAGGGCACGACCACCGGCTGGCCCCGGCACATCGGCGAACAGGTTAATGCGCGCGCCGGCTTTGCCCGGATCGGCGTGCTGGAGAACGGCGTGATCACGCCGATCGAGTCGGCCACCGGAAATCGCGTCTACCTCAGCGGCGACGGCCGCAGCCACCAGCTCGACATCCAGCTGCCGTCCGATCCGCCCCCACCGGGCGAGTACGACTACGTCTACCCGGACGGCCTCGGTCAGTACGTGCCCGGACAGACCGTGGTCAAGGGCAGCGACGGCCGGCTGTACGCCTGCCGTCCGTTCCCGCAGGGCGGCTGGTGCAACATCAACAGCCCGGCCCACTACGCACCCGGCACCGGCTCGAACTGGCAGGACGCCTGGATCGAGTACTGAGGACGGCCAGCGGCAATCCGTCGCCGACCCGCCCCGGCGTCGTCGGCCCAGGCCACGCCGGGGCCGGCTCCCTAGGACCGGCCATCGCTTGCATCCGCGTGCATGGCCCCTTCTGCGGACGTGCCAGCTCCGCCACGACGCAGCGGCCGTCCGCCGCGGCCTGGCATGCCGGAGATTCGCGGTCGCAACGACGCCTCCACATGACATCGACCACCCGATCCTGACAGACTGGACGGCATGTCCGTATTGCCCGAGCTCACCGCCGCCGTGAACGCGCTGCGCCGCGGCGGTGTCATCGCCTACCCGACCGAGGCCGTCTGGGGTCTTGGCTGTGACCCGTTCGACGAGGCCGCGGTCGCACGCCTGCTCGAGATCAAGCAGCGACCGGTCGACAAGGGCCTGATCCTGATCGCCTCCACGGTCGCCCAGCTCGACGGCCTGATCGATTGGAATGCGCTGTCGCCGGA
Organism: Marilutibacter chinensis; assembly: GCF_021725675.1. Taxonomy (GTDB): domain Bacteria; phylum Pseudomonadota; class Gammaproteobacteria; order Xanthomonadales; family Xanthomonadaceae; genus Marilutibacter; species Marilutibacter chinensis. The sequence continues at coordinate 321,112 of NZ_JAKJPO010000003.1, forward strand.
ACGCCGGGACGCGGTCCGCGCCAGTTGGCCCGGCCCGAACACCTGGGTGGTCCCGGCGACCTCGCGCGTGCCGCGCTGGATCACCGGCGATCATGACGGCGTCGCCGTGCGGGTCAGCGCGCACCTGTCGGTGATCGGGCTGTGCGATGAATTCGGCGCCGCGCTGGTCTCCACCAGCGCCAATCTCGCCGGGGCGCCGCCGGCGTTCCTGCGCGAGTCGCTGGACCCGGCGCTGCTGCGGCGGATCGATGCGATCGCACCGGGCGAGACCGGCGGCATGGCCGCGCCGACCTCGATCCGCGACGCCCGCGACAATCGCCTGCTGCGCGCCTGAGCGCGCGCCGCGTCGTCTGCGGCGGCGCGTCATGCCCGCTGCGGACGATCGGCGTAGCCTCGAAGGCGGCCGCCGGCCCGGCGGCGATCGACCCGCACAGGAGCACGACGATGAAGCCGACCCGCCTTGCGATGCTGGGCTGCGTACTCGCCATCGCCACCATATCGATCCCGGTCTCCGCCCAGGATCCGGCCGCCGATCCCACCGCCACGATGAGCGCGGAACAGAAGGCGATGATGGAAGCGTGGGCCAGGGCCGCCGCGCCCGGCCCCCAGCACGCCCGGCTGGCGCAGCAGTTCGTCGGCGACTGGACGACGACCACCCAGTTCTGGACCGACCCGTCCGCGCCGCCGATGACCGAAACCGCCAGCGCAACCGCCCGCCCCTTGTTCGGCGGCCGCCAGGTGCGCATGGACTACAGCGGCCAGATGATGGGTGCACCGTTCGAGGGCATGAGCCTGACCGGCTACGACAACGTCTCCGGCCGCTACAACGCGGTATGGATGGACAACATGTCGACCGGTACCTACCTGCTCAGCGGCGACTACGACGAAGCCAGCCGGACCTACACCTACACCGGCGAGTGGCCCGATCCGATGCGGGCCGGGAAGATGGTCCAGGTGCGCGAGACGGTGCAGATCGTCGATCCCGACCATCACGTGATCGAGATGTTCGAGAGTCACGACGGCGTCGAGCGACGGACGATGCGGATCGAGATGCGGCGCGCCGAATAGCCGGCAAGGCGCGCATTTCCCGGACCCGCCCCTTCCGTCGCAGCGGCCACGGGCGCAAGATGGCGGCATGCAACGGGCATGTCGCCATCGTGTTCGCGTCGTCCTGCCCGCGGTGATCGCCGCCGCGGCCGCCGGCATGCCGTGCCTGGCGATCGCCGACGACGTCACCATCTACCGTTGCACCGATGCGCAGGGCCGCCTGAGCCTGCGCGACACGCCCTGCGTGGCCGGCGAGAAGCAGCAGGTGCAGACGATGCAGCGTCCGGTCGATCCACCGCCGCGGCCGCAACCGGCGCCACCGGCCCCGCCACCGCCGGCAACCACGCCGCCGGTCGTGCAGACCGTGGTGCTGCAACCGCCGCGGCCGATGTACGAGTGCGTGACCCCGGATGGCGAGACCTACACCAGCGAAACACCGGAAGGAAACCCGCGCTGGGTGCCGCTGTGGACGCTCGGCTATCCGGTGGTCGTCCCGCACCGGCGCCATGGCGGCGGTTTCCGCGCCGACGTCGGGGTCCACGACGGCCGGATCGACGGCAGGATCACGATCGACCACTCGATCGGAGGCGGACACCGGCCGCCGATCGCGGTCGGCTACCCGGCAGGCACCTGGATACGCGATGCCTGCCATCCGCTGCCGCAGCAGGAGGTCTGCGACCGCCTCCGCGATCGTCGCAGCGAGCTCGGCCGACGCTACAACAGCGCACTGCAGAGCGAACGCCAGCAGATCACCCGCGAGCGGCGCGGCATCGATGCCCGCCTGGCCAACGACTGCCGGAACCACTGATCGATGAAACCGAGTCCGATCCGCGCCGTGACCGCCGCGTGGCTGGCAGCCGTCGCGCTGGCACCGGCTGCCGCGCCCGCGCAGACGGTGCTGTACCGCTGCACCGATGCCGAAGGCAACCTCACCATCCAGAACGACACACCATGCCCGCCCGGCAGCCAGCAGCGCACCCAGGTGGTCGGCGAACTGCCCAGCTCGCCGGCGCAGCCTCCGCCGCCGCAGCGCCCGCTGCCGGAACCGGAATGGCAACTGCCGCCGCCACAACCGCGTCCGTCTCCACCGCCCTCGGCGCCTGCTGCACCGGTCGCACAGGGCCTGCCGGAACCCGGCCAGCCGCTGCTGCGGCCGGTCCCGCTGACCGTGCTCACCGACGGCGCCGGGACGGACACCGGCGCTCCCCAGTTCAAGCTGCTCGACTCCGGCACCCCGCCCGCCGAGCGCGAGCCGGCATCCGAAGACAGCGCCTCCGCCTCGCCCGACGTGCCGCCCTTGCCGCCATTGCAGGCCTGCCGGACATGGGACAACGAATTCCACTACAGCGAATCTGAGGAGCCGCCGAGCCGCTGCGCGCCGCTGCGCACGGTCGGCATCGGCGGCCGGCCCGAATTCGGTGCAGGCTCCGCATGCGAGATGGTCACCGATACCTGCGCGGCGGTACCTGCCGAACAGCTGTGCGAAGCCTGGTTGCGCCGCCTGCGCGACGAACAGGCCAAACTGGTGTTCGCCCGCAGCGACAACCCCGCCGCGACCCGCGCCGAAGTCGCGCGGATCGAGGGCGTGCTCAAGGACAGCGCCTGCCGGTAGGCCGCCCATGCGCTCGACCCGGCCCCGCGAGCCGACAGGAAACGACGCCCGCTTCGCCCCCGTGCTGCGGATTGCGGCGTTCGTGCTGGCGGCACTGGTTCTGGGCCTGCTCGTCCTGTTCGGCGCGGTCTGGCTGGAATCGCAGCGCTTGAAGCCACCGCGCGATTACTTTCCCGAGGGCGCCCTCGAGGCAGCGGACGAGATGCGCATCGGACGCCTGCTCGCCGAGATGGACGAGCCGGTGCTGGCCGCGTCCGATGACGACGGGCAGTTCGCGCTGCGGATGCTGTACGCCCCCTCCTGGGGCGACCCGGTCGCGGTCCGCTACCAGGCGACCCGGGACGGCGCGCTGCGACGCAGCGTCGTGCTCGACGACCCGGCGACGGACACGGCCCGGCAACGCATTGCGGTCGCGCGTGAAACCAGCGTTTCCTCCGATGAACTGCAGAACCTCCGGCATCGGCTCGAGCAGAGCGGCTTCTGGCACCTCCCGCCGACCGATGAAGCGAACATCAAGGATGGCTATGCGTTGCTGGTCGAAGCTGTCGACGGCGACCGGCACTGGTTGTTGACGCGATCGGCACCGAATTCACAATCCTCGGAACGCGGACTCGATGCGCTTGTCGGGCTCATGGCCGACGAGTTGAATCGCGATGATGAGACCGTGCTCATGCGGGACGCGGACGATTGGAGCCCCTAGTCGCCACTGCAGGCGCCACATGCGCCCGAAGTGGCGCGAAGGGTTGCGCCCGCGGCAGGTCCGCACAAGAATGCCGCTGAGCCAAAGCCTGGCATCACGCCCCCCTTGTTCCGCACCACTGTGGTGCGGCTCGACTCAGGCACTGTTTGCAATCGACATGGACTTCAAAGATATTGAAGAATCTGCCCTAAGGCTCAACGAGCTCTACGAACAGCTTGAAATCAAGATGTACGGGCGCGTCTGGACGACGGAAGAACTTACGCTCGGCTTCGTAGGGGATGTGGGCGATCTGGCAAAGCTGATCCAGGCGAATGAAGGCGTCAGAAAAATTGACGACTGCAAAGAGAAGCTTGGACACGAACTATCGGACTGCCTTTGGTCAGTACTGGTTCTTGCGAATAAATGCGGTATTGATCTGGAGACGGTGTTCGCCCGGAACACCAACGAACTGATCGACCATGTGTCTCGCCAGTTGGACACATCAAGGGGCGTTCAAGAGCCCCCGGACGAAGACGTACGCGGCTTGACGACAGCGCTGGATCAGCGGGGAGAACGTGATGGGAGCTTGGGGGACCGGGTCTTTTGACGACGACGATGCCGCGGACTTCCTCTCGGATGTGATGGCGGGTGCGGACTTGGGGCCGGTTCGGGAAGTCTTGGCTGCCGCTTTGGACGCTGGCGAGTACCTTGAAGCTCCGGATGCGAGTCAGGCCATTGCTGCGGCAGAGATCGTGATGGCGGCACTGGGACGCCCCACTGACGCTGCACAGCAAGAAGATGAGCTCATGGAATGGATTGCCCGGGTAAAACCGTCAGCGGACGCTGCACTTGCCTCGCAAGCTGTGAAGGCTCTCGATAGGATTCTTGCTCCGAACTCCGAGCTGCGTGAGCTGTGGGAGGAGACCGAAGAGTTCGCCGAGTGGCAAGCGACCGTTGTCGCCCTGCGCTCGCAACTGCAGGTCTAGGAGTTCATTCGAGCCGCCGCGCTGGGCATGTGCAGACCTTTGTGCTGCCGAAGTTTGGCTGCACCTGAGGGAGACGGTCCACAACCGGGCCGAGCGCACAGGCCCTAGAAGCCATACCGCAAGAACCCGCCGTCCACCGCGATGCACTCGCCGGTGATGTAGGCGGCGGCGGGCAGGCACAGGAAGGCGACCGCGGCGGCGACTTCCTCGGGTTCGCCGATCCGGCCCAGCGGGGTGCGCAGCAGCACGTCGTCGAGGTAGTCCGGGTCGGTCAGCTTGCCGGAGGTGCGGCGGGTGCGGATGTACCACGGCGCGACCGCGTTGACGCGGATGCCGTCCTCGGCCCATTCGACCGCCAGATTGCGGGTCATCTGGTGCAGCGCGGCCTTGCTCATCCCGTACGGCGCGCCGGTGCGCACGTGGGTCGCACCGGAGACACTGCCGATGTTGACGATGCTGGCGGCGCCGTGGCGGGCCAGCATCGGATGCAGGTAGCGCGACAGCTCGAAGGCGGAGAACAGGTTGACCTCGAAGATCGCCCGCCATTCATCGTCGGCGTATTCGGTCGCCGGGCGGGTCAGATTGCCGCCGGCGTTGTTGACCAGGATGTGCAGACCGTCGCCGAAGTCCTCGACCCAGTCCAGCAGCGCGCGGCGCTGTTCATCGTCGGCGACGTCGGCGACGAAACCCGCGACCTCGCGCTCGGGGAAATCCTCGACCAGCTCCTCGCGGGCGGCATCAAGCGCGGTGGCGTCGCGGGCGGCGATCAGCACGTCGGCACCGAAACCGAGCAGTTCGCGCGCGATCGAGCGGCCGATCCCGGCGCTGCCGCCGGTCACCAGCGCGAGTTGTCCGTCCAGCCGCCAGCGTCGAGGATCCATGCGTTCGTCCCGTGGTCGAGGAATCGTGGAAACGTGAAGCGGATGCCGGCGCCACTACGACCCACGGCGCCTGCTGGCGTAGCATAGCGCCGACACCGCCACCAGCCCGTACCGGGGAAGGAGGGCATGATGCGAATACCCGCAACCGTCGCCCGAGCGGCCGCCGCGCTGGCGGCGTCGCTAGTGGTCGCACTGACGTGTGCGTGCAGTCCGCCGCAGCCGCCCGACAAGGAGCGCCCGCCCGAACCGCAGGCAAGTACGACGCCGGCAAGCGACCGGGCCACCGGGTTGCGCGATGCGATGCAGGCGCCGATCGACCGCGCCAGGGACGCCGAGCAGGCGATCCAGGATGCCGCCGAGGCGCAGCGCGAAACGATCGAAGCGGCGGCGGACTGAGGGACGCACGACCCGTAGGCCGGGTGGGGCGCAGCAATACCCGTCAACCCCGCCGGGACGTCGGCTACGCCTGTAGGAGCGACTAGCCGCGATCGGGCTTCCCCATGAAAGCCTCATCGCGGCTTACGCCGCTCCTATGGCAGCTCCTACGGCTGTTCCTCCTGCGGACTTCAGAGCCCGCAGAAGCAGTGCGCGATCGACTTCACCGGCACGCCCGCGGTCGGCCGGGCGGCCTGTTCGAGGAAACGCAGATCGTCGACCACCTGCGGCAGGTGGCTGGCCAGCAGCCCCTTCGCCAGCTGCGAATCCCTCAGCAGCGCCTGGCCGATCCGTGCCTGCGCGAGGTCGATGAAGAAGCGTTCGAACGGCGTCGCCACCTTCTCGATGTAGCGCACGCCATAGTCGTCGCGCTCACCGAGTTCCGCGCGCTTGGCCACGTCGGCGATCGCATCCTGCAGGCCGCCGAAATCGTCGACCAGCCCCCGCTCCTTTGCCTGCGCGCCGCTCCAGACGCGGCCGCGGGCGACCTCGTCGACCTGTTCGACCGGCTTGTTGCGCGCCTCGGCGACGCGGCCGGTGAAGTCACGGTAGCCCTTGTCGATCACCGCCTGCACCACTTCGCCGACGCCCGGCGCCAGCTCGCGTGTGACGTCGAACGCGCCGGCGAAGCGGGTCGTACCGACGCCGTCGCTGTGCACGCCGATCTTGTCCAGCGCGCGCGGAATCGTCGGGAAGACGCCGAAGATGCCGATCGAGCCGGTGATCGTCGACGGATCGGCATAGATGCGGTCGGCGTTCATGCTGATCCAGTAGCCGCCGGACGCGGCGAGATCGCCCATCGACACCACCACCGGCTTGCCGGCCTCCTTCAGCGCGACCACCTCGCGGCGGATCTGCTCGGACGCGAACACCTCGCCGCCGGGCGAATCCACCCGCAGCACCACCGCTTTCACCTTCTCGTCGTCGCGCGCCTGGCGCAGCAGCGCCGAGGTCGACTCGCCGCCGATCTGTCCGGGCGGCTGCTCGCCGCCGCTGATCTCGCCCTCGGCGACGACCACCGCCACCTGCGGGCGCGGATCGACCGCAGCCAGCGCGCTGCGATCGACGCGCGCGAGGTAGTCGGCCATCGAGATCTGACGGAATCCGCCTTCGGCGTCCTCGTCGACGACACCGCGTTCGACCAGCAGATCGTCGAACTGTTCGCGTGTCTTCAGGCCATCGACGAGCTTCTGCTCGACCGCGTAACGGGCGAGATCGCCGCCGACGGCCTGGATGCCCGCGTCCATCTGGTCGATGCCCCGGGCGATCGCCGCCGCGTCGAGCTTGCGCGCCTTGGCGATGTCGGCCAGGTAACGCTGCCAGAGATCGTTCATCCAGTACAGGTCGGCTTCCTTGGCCTCCGGCGACGCCGCGTCGAGGACGTACGGCTCGGCCGCCGACTTGTACTCGCCGACCTTGAACAGATGCATGTCGACGCCCAGCTTGTCCTGCAGCAGCTCACGGTAGTAGGTGCGGTAGCGGCCCAGGCCCTCGAGCATCGTCGCGCCCATCGGGTCGAGGTAGAGCTCACCGGCCTCGGCGGCGATCCGGTACTGCGCCTGGCCCATGCCCTCGCCGAAGGCGAGCACTTCCTTGCCGCTCTCGCGCACCTGCGCGATCGCGCGCGCCAGCTCGCGCCGCGACGCCATGCCACCGCCGCCGAGCCCGTCCAGGCGCAGCACGACGCGTTCGATATGCTTGTCTTTCGCCGCCGAATCCAGCACCAGCAGCAGATCGCGCAGCTGCACTTCGCCCTGGTCCTGGCCCATCGCCTGCGCCATCGCACGCGAGAACGGGTCGGCGCTGTACTGCTCGACCAGCTCGCCCTCCGGCGCGATCACCAGCGCGGTGCGCTCGAGCAGCGGAATCTGGCGGTCGCCGGTGCCCAGCGCGATCAGCAGCACCAGCAGGAAACCGAAGAACACGATGTTGAAGATCAGCCGGCGGGTGAAGTTCATCGCGTCCCAGAGACCGATGAAGAAACGCACGACGGGACTTTGACGGGGTGGTGCCTGGTTCATGGTGACGCGACTCCTGAGTCAGGGCTCCAGCCTACCCGACCGGGGCCAGCGGATCATCCGCCTAACGTCACCCCGACTGCCGGCTCAACCGTCCGCCGGCAGGCGCAGCCGCTGCGGCGCGCTGGCGCGCAGGAAGCGGGTCGACAGCAGCAGCGCGGCGAAGCTGAGGCCGGCGATCAGGCCGATCCACATCCCTTTCGGCCCCCATCCCAGGCCCAGGCCGAGGCCGGCGCCCAGCGGCATGCCGATGCCCCAGTACGCGATCGCGGCCAGGATCATCGGCAACCGGGTGTCCTTGAGTCCGCGCAGCGCGCCGGCCGACAGCACCTGGACGCCGTCGGGAAACTGGAACGTGGCCGCGTACAGCAGCAGGCTGGCCGCGAGCGCGGCAACCGCGGCATCGGCGGTGTAGAAGCCGACCACGAAGTCGTTGCCGAACAACAGCAGCAGCGCCGAGGCCAGCTGGGTACCGAGCATGATCGTGTAGCCGGCGAATGCAGCGCGGCGGACACCAACCGCATCGCCGCGGCCCAGCGCGTGCCCGACCCGCACCGTGGTCGCCTCGGCCAGCCCCATCGGGATCATGAAGCACAGGGCCGCGACGTTGATCGCGATCTGGTGCGCGGCCGCCGGGACCTCGCCGAGCCGGCCGATCAGCAGTGCGGTGGCGATGAACAGCCCCCCTTCCATCGCCACGGTCACCCCGATCGGCAGGCCGGTCGCGAGCAGGCCACGGATCGCCGGCCCCTGCGGCCGGTCGAATCGTTCGAACAGGCGCAGTTGCGCGAACCGCGGCGAGCGCCACAGGTACGCCGCGAACGCCAGCGCCTGGGCCCACATCATCGCCGCCGAAGCGAAACCCAGGCCGCCGGCGCCCAGCTCCGGCAGCCCGAACACCCCCCAGGTCAGCGCATAGCCGACCGGCACCAGCAGCAGCAGGCCGCCGAAACCGAACAGCATCGTCGGCAGGGTCCAGTGCAGGCCATCGCACAGATAGCGCATGCACAGGTACAGCGTCAGCGCCGGCACGCCCCAGCGGATGCCGCGCAGGAAGTCCTCGGCGCCGGGGCGGATCTCCGCGGCGATGCCCATCGGTTCCAGCGCCAGCGTCGCCAGCGACATGAACGCGAACAGCAGCAGGCCGAGCCCGGCCGACAGCCACAGCGCCTGCCGGAACAGCGCACCGATCTCGTGCCGGCGCGCGCCGCCGTCGAGCTGCGAGACCGCAGCCGGCAGCGCCATCAGGGTGCCCATCGGGATCATCACCGGCAGCCAGAACATCGCGGTGCCGACCGACACCGAAGCCAGCGTGTCGGTGCCATGGTGGCCGGCGATCACACTGTCGACGAAGCTGATCAGGCCGGTGGCGAGATGACCGAGCACCAGCGGCGCAGCCAGGACGGCGGAAGCGCGCACTTCCCGGCCGAACGGCGGGGGCGAAAACGGGGCGGAGGACATCGGAGACGGGGGACCGCGCGACTTCGGCCGGCAGCGATCGGTTGTCGCGCGCTGGCGCCGGGTCACGGCAGGCGGCTATCTTAGGGTCTGCCGACCCTGACCACAATTTCCCGATCCGGTGCGCGGGGAGCGCGCTGTCGCCATGACCGAACAAACCGCCGGCGTCCTCGCCGATGCCGTCCCGCCCCCCGCCGAACACGGCCGCTGCGAGAACTGCGGCACGCCGCTGCAGGGCCATTACTGCCATGCCTGCGGCCAATCCATGCACAGTCCGGTGCGTCATGTCGGCCACGCGATCGAGGAGGTGTTCGAATCGTTCTGGCACCTGGATGGCCGCGTGTTCCGCACCCTGCGCGACCTGCTCGTGCCGGGGCGCACCGCGATCGAGTATCTCGCCGGCCATCGCGTGCGGTACATCGCGCCGCTGCGGATGTTCGTGATTCTCAGCCTGCTGACCTTCTTCCTCGGCAAGCTGATGGTGCACTTCGACGTCGAGATGCGCACCGAGGCCGCCGACATCGATGCGATCACCCGGGCGGGCAGTGTCGAGGAGGTCGAGCGCGAGCGCGACCGGCTGCTGCAGGAGCTGGCCGAAGGACGCCGTGAGATCGCACAGAACGCGCCGATTCCCGGGCTGGACGCGGTGATGATCAAGGAGGAGATCCGCATCCGCGGCGAAGCCGACAACCGCATCGCACAGCTGCGCCGGCGCACCGCGGCCGGAGGTACGACGGCGACGGAGCCGGTCGATGGTTCGACGGACGCTCCACCCTCGTCCGCCACAGCTGGCGTCGAACCCTCGCCCGGGGATGCGGCCGTGCAGCCGGAGTGGGAGGGGCCGCTGTTCACTTCCGATTCCGAGGCCTGGGACCCGGAGAAGCACCCGGTCCGGATCGGCTGGCTGCCGCAGTTCGCGAACGACTGGCTGAACCGCAGGCTCGGCTACGCCCGCGCCAATGTCGAACGGATCGGCAGTCGTCCGGAGCTGTGGTTCCAGGCGTTCATGACCTCGCTGCCGTCGGCGCTGTTCCTGCTGGTACCGGTGTTCGCGCTGCTGCTGAAGGTCGCCTACCTGTTCAAGCGCCGCCTGTACCTGGAGCACCTGACGATCGCGCTGTACAGCCATTGTTTCCTGCTGATCGCGCTCACCGTGATCTTCCTGCTGATCGGTCTGGGAGAAGCGACAGCCACCGCGCTGCCGTGGCTGTCGTGGCTGACCGGAACGGCGATCCTGGCGATATGCATGTGGATGCCGCTGTACCTGCTGCTGATGCAGAAGCGGGTCTACCGGCAGGGCTGGGCGATGACGCTGCTCAAGTACCTGGTGATCGGCTATGTCTACTTCTTCATGCTGGCGCTGGCCGCGTCGCTGATGTTCATCGCCACCCTGGCCAAGCCGATATGACCGGCGATCGCGGCGCGCCCGACGGCGACAACTCTCCGGCCCCGCGCCCGGCGACGGTCGTTTACGAGGTCAACCTGGACGTCGAAGCCGGCGTCATCGACGCCTATCTGGTCTGGCTGCAGGCGCATGTGGCGGAGATCCGTGCATTGCCGGGCTTCACCGGCGCCGAGGTGTTCGAGGTCGTCGATCCGGTCGCGTCCGCCGGCCGGGTCGCGCTGTGCGTGCAATACCGGTTGCAGGACGCGACGGCGCTGGAGCGCTACCTGCGCGATCATGCGCCGCGGCTGCGTGCCGACGGCGAAACCCGCTTCGGCGGGCGCTTCAATGCCTCGCGAAGGGTGCTGGCATCGTTGGCATGCGGGGGGCACGACCGCCGGCACTCAGCGTCCGAGCCGGTCCCATAGCCACTGCTGACGCCGATCCGCCGGAGTCGCGATCAGTTCCAGGCGCAGTGCATCGCGCGCCTGCGGTGGAGTGCGCTGGACCAGCACGCCCAGTTGCCGGCGCTGGGCGGCGGTCATCGAACGGAGTACGTCCAGCAACGGGCGCTGCTGTTCGGCCGGCAACTGCGCGAGCAACGGGTGCAGCGCGGGATAGTCGGCACCCAGCATCGGCCCCAGCAGCCAGCCGCGACGCTGCTCCTGCGGCAGGGCCGCGAACCGCATGCGCAGATCGTCCTGCTCGGCTTTCGGCCGCTGCGCGAATCCGTCCGCGATCCCGCGCACCCGTTCACGCTGCTCGTCCGGCAGCGCCTGCCAGGCCTGCCAGGCCTCGCGGCGGCGCGCGCGCTGCTCCCACGTCAACGCGTCCCAGGCGGCGGCCCGCTCGGCGAACGCCGCGTGCGCCTGGGGCGGCCAGGCCTGCCAGCGGGTCGCGCGCCGGCGCAGACGCATCGCATCGGGCTCGGGCATTTGCGGCAGCAGCCGGGCCAGTGGCTCGGGCAGCGCGTCCAGCGACACCGGCGCGACCGCCGTCGTGGCGGTGTCCGGATGCCCGCTTTCGGCGCCCTCGACATGCTCGGCGACCGCGGTCGGCATCGGCGATGGGCTCGGCGGCGTCGCCATCGCCATTGCACTGGCGACGGCCAGGGCCAGCGTCGCCAGCGCGGTGGCCGCTCGCGTCGGGCGGGTCGATATCCGCCTGTCACAGCGCATCGCCGGCCTCGGTCTCGGGTGCGGCGGAGGTCTCCGGCGCCTGCGATGGCGGGCGATCGTCGAGCGCCGGCAGCATCGGATCGGGCGGACCGTCGGCCTGTGCCGCCAGCCAGCTGTAGAACGCCAGGTCGTCGGCGACCGCTGCGGCCTCCGGATCGGCGAGGCGTTCGAAATCCGGATGGGTGATCAGCGCGCTGACCGGGTCGTAACGCTGGGCGGGGGACTCGGCGTCCGGCAGCGGCTCGATCCGTACCGGGGATGTCCCGTTGGCTCCCGGCAGCCGGTTTCCGAACGGCGACGCGCCCGGAAACGGCCACCAGAACGTCGCCGCGAGCGCCACCAGGCACAGCACCAGCAGCAGCCACAACAGCACGAGCAGGCCGCGGCGACGTCCCGGCGGTTTCGTCGTCCGGCCGCCCGTACGCTCTGGCACAGGCGCCGCTCCGGACGCCGGGCCGGACTCCGCCGTGCCCCCGCCGAGCGCCGCCTCCCGGGCATGCGCCAAGCGCGCCAGGCGCGGTGCGGAGAGGGTTCGTATGCGTCGCTGCACCTGCTCGCGCATCTGCAGCCAGGCCTGCTGCTCGGACAGCCTCCCGGTCGGGTCGGCGAGCGCCTGGCGCACTGCGAGCCGGTAGCTGGCCGCGCCGATCCCGAGGATCGCCGCCGCATCTTCTTCGCCGAGGCCGGCCGCCAGGTGCAGCAGGAGTGCCGCACGCGGCCCGTGACCCAGCTCGGCCAGGCGGTCGGTGGCTTCCAGCGGGATCGCCACGCCGGCATGCCGCTGCAGGGTCGGCTGCGCCAGCAGCATCGCCCAGAAACGCTGCGGCCATTCGTTCATCGACAGGTCGTCGGATCCGGAGCGGAACGCGGACAAGGCCGCCTCGACCGCGGCATCGCCGACCGCGGCATCGCCGGCCTGCAGTTCGGCCAGCACCGCCGCCCGCCGCTCGACGCCCCGCATGAACGCGGCCAGCGCGGCGGAAGCAGGTCGGGGTTCGCGGCGCGCGCGGTCGGACACGGGTCGGGCGGGAAAGGGCGATCGGAGGAAAGAGGCGACGGCTCACGACCGTCGTCAGCGGATGATAGCCACGCCCGCCTGAACACGTCCGTCCGAGCACACCCTTCCGGACACGCCTGCCTGAATCGGGATCGGCGTGCCCGGGGGGCGGCGCGTACCGCAGGACGCCTTCAGGGCAGGTGATCGACGCACCGGTTCAGGCTTGACATCGGCGTAAACCCTGCTCCGCAAGGCGGGGCGCGGTTTGCGTCGTCGATGCGGTTGTGCACAGCAGTAAAAAAACCGTCACCGATGCCTCCGGGACGAAGCCCCACCCGTTGATGTCGGCAATGTTTCACGGACAACTCATTGATGCATAAAGAAAATGTAGCAGTGGCTATTTTTTAGCCAAGCTGGCGGGAAGGCTTGTTGCACCGACGTTACGCCCATCTGCCGACACGGCATGCACAGAGTTATCCACAGTCGGTGTGGATAAGGAAATTTCTCCTTTGGGTCCGGCAACTTGCGTGACGTTCATCACGCAGCAAGAAACAATGACCTGCAACTGAAACATGGTCGTGCCGTTCGCCCCGACCACAGTCGCTGCGCGCCGACGTAGTGCCGTCGCCAGCGGGCGCGCACCTGTCGCGATCGCAGCGGCGGACCTAGACTGACCCGATGCCTGCGGTCCCCTCTACCGACCTCCCCGCCTCCTCGCCTGCCCCCGCCACGGCGATGCGGCCGGTATGGCGGATCGCCCTGCCGGTACCGCTGCCGAAGCTGTTCGATTACCTGCCGCCGGCCGATGACACTGGCGAAGACCCGGTCGGCTGCCGGGTCCGGGTGCCGTTCGGACGAAGCGGCGACCGGATCGGGGTGGTCGCGGCGACCGGGCTGGCCGATCCCGCGGCCGGGGAACTGAAAGCCGTCGTCGCCCGCCTCGACGAGGCCCCGCTGCTGCACGGCGAGCTGCTCGACTCGCTGCGCTGGCTGGCCCGCTACACCCACGCCCCCCTAGGCGAGGTGCTCGCGACCGCGCTGCCCGGGCCGCTGCGGCATGGCGAACCCCTGCCGGATACCCGCGACTGGTGCTGGCGGCTGACCGAAGCCGGCGCCACCGCTCTGGCTGGAATGCGTGGCGGCCGTCCGCGCGAGCTCGCCGGGCGGCTCGCCGCCGGCCCCCTCGGGGAAGAAGCTCTTGCACAGATCGAGGGCGGGCGCGCGGCCGCGCGGAGCCTGGAAAAGCGCGGGCTGGCCGAACGTGTCGCGCTGCCGCCGTCGCGCGAGCCGATCGCAGCCGCCACGGGACCGATGCTCAACGACGAGCAGCGGGCCGCCGTCGACACCGTGCTGGCCGCGCGCGATGGCTTCGCAGCGCTGCTGCTGGACGGCGTCACCGGCAGCGGCAAGACCGAGGTCTACCTGCACGCGATCGCCGATTGTCTGGCACGCGGGCGCCAGGCGCTGGTGCTGGTGCCGGAGATCGGCCTCACGCCGCAGACTCTGGCCCGTTTCCGCGCCCGCCTCGGCGTACCGGTGCATGCGCTGCACTCCGGACTGGCCGACGGCGAGCGCGCGCGGGTCTGGGCAGCGGCGGCGCGTGGCGAGGCGCGGGTCGTGGTCGGCACCCGTTCGGCGGTGTTCCTGCCGCTGCCGGAGCCGGGGCTGATCGTGGTCGACGAGGAGCACGATGGCAGCTTCAAGCAGCTCGACGGGATCCGCTATCACGCCCGCGACTTCGCCCTGGTCCGCGGCAAGGCGCTGGCGGTGCCGGTCGTGCTCGGCAGCGCGACGCCGTCGCTGGAGTCGCTGCGCAATGCCGGGGCCGGCCGTTATGCCCACCTGCGGCTGAACCGCCGCGCCGGCGATGCGAAACCGCCGCAGGTGCGGGTGATCGACGTGCGCAAGCGCCCGCTCGAAGCCGGCCTGTCGCCGGAACTGCTGGATGCGATCGGACGCGCGCTCGCCGATCGCGGCCAGGTGCTGGTGTTCAAGAACCGCCGCGGCTATGCGCCGGTACTGCTGTGCCACGACTGCGGCTGGTCGGCGCAGTGTCCGCGCTGCAGCACCGAGCTTCATGGCACCCCGATGACCGTGCACGCCGGCGGCCGCCGGCTGCAGTGCCACCACTGCGGCGCGCGCCAGCGCGTGCCCGATGCCTGTCCGGACTGCGGCAGCCTGGCGCTGCAGCCGCAGGGTGCCGGGACCGAACGGATCGAGGATGCGCTGAAGGCGCGCTTCCCCGATACCCGGATATTGCGGATCGACCGCGGCAGCACCCAGCGGCGCGACGCGATGGAGCGGTTGCTGGCCGAGTTCGGCGACGAGCCCGGGATCCTGGTCGGCACCCAGATGCTGGCCAAGGGCCACGATCTGGCCGGGCTGACCCTGGTCGCCGTGGTCGGCATCGACGAAGGACTGTTCAGCGCCGACTTCCGCGCACCGGAAAAGCTCGCCCAGTTGCTGATCCAGGTCGCCGGCCGTGCCGGCCGCGCGCTCAAGCCCGGCGAGGTGCTGCTGCAGACCCACCATCCCGGACACCCGCTGCTGGCGACCCTGCTGGCCGGCGGCTATCACGCCTTCGCCGACGCCGAGCTGCCGCTGCGCGAGGCCGCGGGCTTCCCGCCATTCGCGCACATGGCGATGCTGCGGGCCGAAGCCCGGCAGGTGGAAATGGCCGAGGCGTTCCTGCGCGCCGCCCGCGACGCGCTGCGTGCGGCGCCCGCGGCCGATGCGGCGATCGAGGTCAATGGGCCGCTGCCGGCGCCGATGCCGCGCCGCGCCGGCTACCAGCGCGCGCAGCTGCTGCTGGGTTCGCCCGACCGGCGCGCCCTGCATGCGGCGCTGGACGCGGCGCTGCCGGCGATCCACGCATCGCCGGAATCGCGCAGGGTCCGCTGGTCGCTCGACATCGACCCGGTCGATCTGTACTGAGCCAGGGCGGGGACGGAGGGCGTGGCCCGGGTCAGCCTGCAAGGCGCACCCGGGGCAGACCGCGCTCATACCGGGTGCGCCGCGCTCGGCCGGGTTACGGGGGCGGGGGGCGGCAGAGACCCGCCCAAGCCCTCAATGGGAGCGGCCCCGACCGGTCTTCGCGGGAGAGCTTCATCGCGGCTTGCATCGCTTCTATGGTCGGGTCGGGGAAGCGATCGTGTCCGCCGTGGCTGAAGGGTTCTCGTCTCCTGGAAGCCTGATCGCTACCGTCGGTGCCCGTGTCGATGCCGGAACGTGCAGCACCCCGGTTACCAGCTGAAGCCGGCGCCGGCGGCGACGCTGCTCTCGTCACCCGAGAACCCGGCCGACAGCGAGAAGCTCATCCGCTCGCCGATCACGCGCTGGTAGCCCATCGCCAGTGCGTTCTCGCCACCCTGCGAGCCCACGCCGACGCCCACGCGATTGCGTCCCGACAGGCCGGCGGTGTTGAGCGCGGCCGCGGCCATCGCGCCACCCATCGCTCCGATCCGGTCCAGGCGCCGGTCGTAGCCGCGCAGACGCTGATCCACTCCCCTGGCCAACATGTCGAAGCGATCGTTGAGCACTGCCACCTGGGAGTCGGTGTACGCATTGGCCGACTGCAACGCCCCGCCCGCGGCCGATCGCGCGTGGCTCCGTGCCGCCTGCAGGGTGGCGGCATCGGCGGCGGCCATGTCGCTGCGCACCGTGGTTTCGCGCGCGTCGGTGTAGTCCCCGGCCGACGCCAGCGTCGCCGCATCGCCGGCATCCATCTGGCGCTTGTTCACGGCATCGCCGGCCGCCGTGCCATCGGCGACGTTGGAAATCACCGTGCCATCCGCGCCCCCCAGAGTGATCGATCCCGAATCGCTGCCGTCGTATTCGACCGCCAGCTCGCTGCCTGGCCCCGCCGGGCCCTGTGGCCCTGCCGGTCCTTGCGGTCCCACCGGTCCTTGTGGCCCTGTCGGTCCTGCCGGTCCCTGCGGTCCTGCCGGTCCCTGCGGCCCTTCTGGCCCCTGCGGCCCTTCTGGCCCCTGCGGGCCAGGCGTGGCCGCGATGCCATCGATGCTCGTCTGCAGCTGACTCAGCCGCACGTCCACCGCCGCGAACGCGGATCCGACATCGGAGTAGTTCGCGCCCTGGATGCCGTAGGCAGGCGGAGCGAACACGCCGCCGGCGTAGCTCGCGCCCGCGCCCAGCGCGCTTGCCAGCGGATGCAACTGCGACAGGTTGACCGCGTCGGTGTCTGCCGTGCCGGCGCCGACGTGGATCAGCCGGCGCGTCTGTTCGGTATCGAAGGTGATGGTGTTGCCGCTGCCCGGCAGGAATGCCGAGTCCCCCGCGGCATGCCCGAACGACACCACGCCGGCTTCGTTGGCGACCGCGTACAGGCCGAGCGCGACCGACCCGAACGCGGAGGTGCCGGTGGTCGCCATTGGCCCGATCGCGACGGAACTGTAGCCCTGCGCCTGGCTGGCCGCACCGATGGCGATGCCGTAATTGTTCCCGGAGGTGTTCGCCATCGCGTTGCTGCCGATCGCGATCGAGCCCAGCCGCGCCGCCTGCGCATCGGCGGTGCCGATGTCGCTGGCTGCGGCATTGACGGCCACGTAGGGCGACCCGGCATCGGCCATCGCTGCGTTCAACTGGCGCACATTGACCGCATCGGTCGCGTCGATGCCGTCGGCGAGGTGGCTCAGGCGGCGGTCGAGGTCGCTGCCGAACGGATTGCCGAAGACATCGAGGTCGTCCGCGCCGTGGCCCAGCGAAACCGTATCGGCGGCGTTGGCTACCGAACTCGAGCCCAGCGCGACGCTGCGCGAACCGAGCGCCTGGCTGGCGTCGCCGAGTGCGGTGGCTGCGGGCCAGGTGGCCGCCGCGTCGCGCCCGCACGCCATGGCGTCGGACTGCTCGCCGGTGTCGTTGCCGGCATCGGCACCGCCATCGCCGATCGGGCTGCCCGCGGCGTCGAGCAGTTCGCAGGTGGCACCGGCCATCGCCGGCAGGGACGCGGCGGCCGCCAGCAGGGCAACGGCGAGCGCAAGCGGGCGCAGCGCCCGGGCAGATGGGTTCGACATGGAGGTCCTCGCTCTGGGCAGGTGCCGGGAGGCCTCGGGATGCCGTTCCGCCCCCCAGGCGGAATGTGACCAGTGTCGCGCTCGCCATCGACCTGCACATCCCCGAGATCAGGTAGTGCCAGCCACGGCCCCGCCCGCCGTGGACTTCTCCGGCACTGCCACGATGGCCGCGACCGGGCTATGCCCCTTCGGTGCTCATGATCGCCCCGCACTCCTTGTTCGCACACTGGAAAAGGTACCGCTTCTGGACCGGGTTGAAGGCGACCTTGAAGTCATGCGGCCACGTATCGATCCGCGTCCACGGTCCAACATGACCGCATTCCATGCAGAACTGGCCTGAGTCCTCGCGCAGTTGCGCCTTGTCCTTGTCCTGTGGCACGTGGTACTCGAACGCAACATTGGTCACGCCCACCATGGTCACCGTCATGGCGACCTCGGAGGTGCGCTCGTGATCCTTGCCGCTGGCCTTCCATCCCGCTACCCCGTTGGAATCGTCGATGATCGGGCATGAGCCGAGCAGGAAGTTATCGCCCTCGGATTGTGTGCTCACGCCGCCGCCAAGGAACACTTCGCCGCGGCTCTTGCGCGTGAACCTGACGTCTGGGTGAGCGGCCTTCTCCCCCGTCTCGCCAGGATAGACGGGTACCAGACGGGTCCCATTGCGGGGTCTCAGGCCGACGGCGATCGCGGTCAACTGGTGGTGGCTGTTCTTCAGGCAACTGCGCGAGACGACACGAAAGCCCGGTTTCGGTGCGGCGGCGGGCTCGAAGCCACACTGGGTCAGCGCGGCCCAGCCGAATCGATCGATGCGCCCGCCGCCGCCGGTGATCAGATACCCCGACTCGGCAACCGCCAGCTCGCTATGGTGGGCTTCCAGGCCTTGGCTCTGGCTGGCGAACAGCCGCACATCCCATTCGTCGTCCGGATCGTAGACGGCGATCACGGCGATTTCATGCTCGTCGTTGGAGGCATGCCTGATGTCGCGCATCTCGGCATGCCAGGCCCAGCGCCTGAGCGCCGGGTCGTAGCTCGGATAGCTCGAGATGAGGAAGTTGCCCTTGTCCGTCTTCAGCGTGGACGCGCCGCCGGACAGGATCTTGTAGTGCTCGGGCAGCTCCAGTGCGACACGCAGGGTCCTGCTGGCGGGGAGGGTCTTGCGGAAGCAGCACAGGCGCAACGACGGCGGGCGCATCAACCCGGTGACCGCCTCCACGAGCCCGGCCACCGACTCCGCCTTCATCAGCGCCTCGTTGTCCTTCAAGTCCGCATCCAGCGCCACCAGGTCGGGCAGGAAGTAGTCGCGCACCCAACTGTGCTCCAGGCGGCGGCAGACCAGTTCCTTCTGCTCCTCGGTCAGGCTGCCGACGCCGGCCTCACGCAGCAGCGTCCACGCCGCCACCGGCCGGTGCCGGTCGACCACCCGCCAGTTCTGGTTCCTGCTCAGGCTGTACTTCCACAGGTCGGCCGACAGGCCCGGCAGGCCGCCCACCGCGTGCGAGCTGATATCGATCTGCACCGATTTGAGCTGGTCGCGCTCGTCCTTGCTGAAACCATCGGCCTGCGTCTTGTCGCCCTCGTTGGCGGTGGCCGCGCTGGCCATGAAGTTGAGTCCCACGTAGGTCGCCGCACCGGAGGCCTTCCAGCCCGCCGCCAGGCTGGCGGCCTTGGACAACACGCCGATGCTGTCCCCGGCCAGGGCTTCGGCCCGGACCACGCTCTTGTACCAGCCGCCCAGCTTGATGTCGCAGAACAGATGGCTGCCGAATTCGTCGATGAAATCGCGAGCACGCTCCGCCGCCTGCGCCTCGTCCGTTTCCGCGGCGATCCGCGTCGCGGCGGCGGCGGCCTCGCGGCCCAGCCGCGCGTCCGTCCTGGCCAAGCGCACCCGCGCGTTGACCATTTCGATCTTGCGCACCGCGAGCTTGCTGGCCTGGCTGCGGCGGCCGGCGGCGGTGGACTCCTTCTGCTCGTACCTGGCGCGGGCATAGGATCCGGCCGCGCTGAGGGCGAACAGTCCGGACTGGCCGATACCGCCGCCGCTGATGCGCTCGGAGGTCGAGAATGCCGAGGACGAACGCTCGACCGTCTTCTCCGCATACTGGTACGAGGATTCGTTGTCGTACTGGGCGATGCTTTCGCGATAGCCCTCGTTGCTGTAGCTGACGCTTGCGGCCACGTCCACGAGCTCCGCGCCGCAGGCATCGCGCACGCCAGCCACGGTGAGCACCACGCCGTGGCGCAGGCCGTTTAACTCGACCAGCTTGCCGTTCTCCAGCGGCGGATCCTTGTCGAGCGACTTCAGCAGCTCCCTGCCGATCGCATCGCCCAGACCCTTGTCGATATCGGCCAGCGCCGAGTTCAATGCGTCGAGGCTGGCGAAGGAGCCCTTGTCCAGTCGGGACAGCACCGCGCCGACGCCTGCACGTTCCAGCATCGCGGCCAGTTCGGTTTCGGCGCGTTTCTTCATCGACTCCAGGTTGGCGCCTGCGTCACTGACGCAGGCCTGGCGCAACTCCTCGACCTTGGCGATTGCCTCCTCAAGCCGCTTGCGGCGTGCCTGCGCCTCCTCGGACTGCAAGGTCTCGGGCTGGATCGGCGGCTTGGTCGCGGCTTCGACCTTTCCAGGCGACAACCCCTTGAGCAATTCGCCCGCACTGTCGGACGCAGGAAACTTGCGCCCGCCAACGACGCCCCCTTGCCTGAGTGCGGCCTCGAGCCTGTCCTTGCGCGCCTGGTCTGCACACAGGTCGCTCAGGGCGCCGACCGAGTAGACGCCGTGCTCCTCGAAGACCGGCACGCTCTCCGCCGGAAAGCCCTCCTCGGTCAGGTAGTCCTTCAGCTCCTGGGTTGCCTGGTATTTCGCTTCTTCAGGCGCAGGCGCGCGGCGCTTGCGGAAGTCCTTGACCTGCTTGCCGATGCTCTCCGCCTTCAGTCTTTCGAACGCGGCAAGCGCCCGCTGGTGACCGGCCGAGAGGTCCTCCCTGCTCGGCTCCAGCTGTGATTCACCTTGTCCATTGGCGTCATTGCGCCTTGTTTCCGGCGCCTTCCACTTGATGAACGCCTTCTGCAGCGATTCGCGCAGCATCTTGTCCTTGACCAGCTCGGCGAACTCGTCCAGCGCGGTGACTTCCTGCGCCTGCAGCAAGCTGGAGAAGGGCGCGATCCCATGCTCGGCCAGGAATGCGGACAGTTCTTCGGATATCGGCGCCGACGCAGCGACGGAGGCGCCACCAGTCGGCGCTTGCGATGGGTTGCCGGGCATGACGGATCCTTGGCAGGGCGGAGTCGCGACGCACGCAGGCCGCGCGCGGGCACGGCTGCAGTGTCACGATGCGGCGACGATGACGGCCCGGACATCCCCGAAATCGGGTAGAGCGATGCGCGGAACGTCAGACCGGCAACGGAAACTCCACGCGCAGCGCGGTGCCGGCGTCGCCGGATTCGATCCGCAGCTCCCCGCCCAGGCGCCGCGCGCGCAGGCGCATGCTGGCCAGGCCGGCGCCGCCGTCGGCCCGCGCGGCCGCACCGATTCCCTGACCGTCGTCCTCGATGGCCAGTCGCAACTGCGTGCCGACCCGGTGCAGCGTCACCTCCACCCGGCGCGCGCGGCTGTGCTTGTAGACGTTGGTCAGCGCTTCCTGCAGCAGCCGCAGCAGGTCCAGACTGCGGGCGCTGTCCAGTTCAATTCCTTCCAGCCCCTGCAACTGCCAGCGGCTGTCGATGTCGGCGGTGTCCAGCAGCCGTGCCAGGCGGTGCCGCAACGGCGCCAGCTGCGCCGGCAGGTCGGCGTGTTCGCGCGCGGTGCTGTCGATCACCAGGCGCAGGTCGTCGCGCAGTTCCTTGAGGGTGGCGATCACCTGCGTCCGGGGCGTGTCGCCCGGCGCTGCCTCCAGCTGCGCGATGGTGGCGATCAGGGTGCTGCCGAAGCCGTCGTGCAGGTCGCGCACCAGCTGCAGGCGTTCGCCGGCGCGGCTGTGCGCGAGCTCCAGCGTGTGCTGGCGCGACAGCGTCGTGGCCAGCTCGGTGGTGGCTGCTTCCACCTCGCGCTTGAGCTCCAGGTTGAAGCCTTCCACCTGCCGCATCGCGGTCACGAAGCGGTAGGACAGCACGAAGCCGATGCCGATCAGGGTCAGCACCGAGGTCAGACTGAGCCAGTAGGTGGTGCCTTCGACCCAGCCGAAGAACAGGGCGAAGTCGCGGAACGACACCAGCACCGGCAGAAGCAGGCAGGCGGCCAGCACCAGCGCGTCGGGACGGCGGCTGCGCCAGGCCTGGACCAGGAACCAGCCGATCGCGACGTAGTAGCACAGCCCGCCGACGGCGAACCACAGGTTGCGATGATGCCCCATCCACGCCGGCACCAGCGCCGCCGACAGCAGGGCCAGAACCGACAGCACCGCCAGCACGCGCTCCAGGCGTGGATGACGGCGCTCGCAGTAGCGCAGCAGGAACAACGCGTAACTGGCGGCGGCGACGACGTAGAACGCGGCATTGAACGCCTGCCAGGCGTCGGTGCCGGGCAGCGGCCAGACGGTGGTGGCGATGTGGTTGTAGCCGTACAGCGCTCCGGCCAGTTCGGTCAGCGCGAACCACCCGTACACGCTGTCCTTGCGCCGCAGCAGCCACACCAACAGGAACACCCCGCCCAGCACTGCCGACATCGCCAGGTTGATCAGCTTGATGTCGTAGCGCTGGAAGCGCTCGCTGCGGTAGCGTTGCTGCAATGCGCGCGGATCGCCTACACGCACAAGCCCGGCGCCGGGCTGGTAGGCGCTCAGGCCGGATACGCGCAGCCACACGACGTTCTCGCCGGCACGCAACAGCGACGCCGGCAGCAGCACGTAGTGCGGTGCGTGCCAGGTACGCGACAGCGGTTCGACCAGGCTGGGATCGCGTGCGACCGCCTCGCCATTGACGTAGACCGCACCGCTCATGCTCATGTAGTCGGCCAGCAGCGCGGTCGGCCGGCGCGGGTCGTCCTGGTGCCACCGCAGCCGGTACCAGACCACGCCGTCGTGTCCGGGCCAGCGCTCGTGCCACAGGTCCAGCAGGGTCACCGGCATCCAGCCCGCGGCCGGCGGCGCCTTGGCGTGCCAGTCCGAACGCGCGGCCTCGCCATGCTCCAGCACGGTCACGCCGGGCTCGTCCGCGGCATGGACGAACCCGGCGAACGCCATCGCAACGAACGCGACCAGCAGCCAATGCAGGCATGCGCGCACGCGACTGGCGCCGGCGTGCCGCGGTCTCAGCTCAGCAGTCCCAGCGCGCGCGCCTCGAACACCGCCGCGGTGCGCGAGCCCACCGCGAGCTTGCGATAGATGTTCTTGGTGTGGCATTCGACGGTGAGCCTGGACAACGTCACCAGTTCGGCAATCTCGCGATTGCTGAACCCCTGCGCGACCAGGCGCAGGATCTCGTGCTCGCGTTTGGACAGCTGCGCCTCGGGCGCGGGCTCAGGTGCAGGAGCCGGCGGCACCAGCGCCAGGATGCGCCGCGCGATCAGCGGGTCGATCGGCGCGCCACCACGCTGCAGACTCCCGAGCGAGAGCCGCAGCTCATCGTCGTCGCGGTCCTTGAGCAGGTAACCGATCGCGCCGGCACGCACCGCGGCCAGAATGGTGTCCTCCTCGGCATAGGCCGAGACGATCACCGACTGCAGCTGCGGCAACTGCTGCGCGATCCACGCGATCAGGTCCACGCCGTTTCCATCCGGCAGCTGCACGTCGACAAGTGCCAGGACAAAGTCGGACCGCTGCAGGCGCTCGCGCGCGGCAGCCAGGTCGGTCACCGTCTCGATTCGCGCCTGATCGCCGGCCAGATCCCGCATCAGCCGCAGCAGACGCGCGCGCGCCGCCGCGTCGTCCTCGACGATCAGCACCGGATTGAGCTCGATCGGCTGCGGCTGCATGGCGTCCCCTGCCTCTGCAGACGCGCTGAGGCCACGCCAGTGTAGCAGCGCATGCTCAGACCCAGCACGTGACACCGCCGTCCGCCGTGCCGTCTCGGGCTGGCAGCAGCCCGGATGCAGGGAGCTGCGCCTGCGTACGCCGATCCCGACCGCGGACGTCATGTCGAAGGACGCGGAGCCCGCTCGTCGCAGGGAAGACCACGCCGAGGAGCGTCCCATGAACCTGCAACTGTTCGCCCACCCGTTCTCGCCCTACAGCCAGAAGGTGCTGATCGCGCTGTACGAGAACACCATCCCGTTCGCGTACCGGATGCTGTCACCCGAGCATCCGGACAACCTTTCCGAGTTCAGCGACCGCTGGCCGCTCGCACGCTTCCCACTGCTGGTCGACGGCGACCGCCAGGTCGAGGAGACCTCGATCATCATCGAGTACCTGCAGCGCCATCACCCGGGTCCCGCTCTCCTGCTTCCGGCCGACCCCGACGCGGCGCTGGCGGTCCGCCGGATGGACCGTCCATTCGACCTGTACGTGTCCACGCCGATGCAGAAGATCGTGCTCGACCACCTGTGCCCGCCCGCCGGGCCGCGATGCCTTCGGCGTCGAACAGGCACGGCAGCGGCTGGACATCGCCTATGCGCGCCTCGACGCCGAGCTGACCGGGCGCCGCTGGGCCTGCGGCGACGCCTTCACGATGGCCGACTGCGCGGCAGCACCGGCCCTGTTCTACGCCGACTGGGTGAGGCCGATCGGCGACGAGCTCCTGCATCTGCGCGGCTATCGCGCGCGCCTGCTGGCGCGTCCGTCGGTGGCGCGTGCGGTGGCCGAGGCGCGACCCTACCGCGGCCTGTTCCCGCCCGGCGTACCGGACCGCGACCGAGTCCGCTCAGCTGCGCCGTCCGCCGTGGCTTCGGGGCTTGTCGCGGACCAGCACCACCTGACCCTGGCGCTTGACCTCGAACAGCCCGATCGCGTCGATGAGGTCGCTGAGCTTGCGGTAGCCGTAGTTGCGCGAGTCGAACGAGGCCTGATTGCCGATCTGGCTGCCGACCGCGCCCAGGTGCGCCCAGCCGTCGTCCTCGCCCGCCGCCTCCACCGCATTGCGCAACATCTGTACCAGGCGGGTGTCGCCGCGCAGCTGCTTCGCCGGCCAGGCCTTGGTGCTGCCGCCGCCGGCATCGCTTGGCTGTCCGAGCGCCTCGACGTAGGTGAAGGTCGTGCAGGCGTTCACGAACGGCTCGGGCGTCTGCTGCGCGCCGAAGCCGTAGACCTTCACGCCTTCGGTCAGCAGCCGCATCACCAGCGGGGTGAAATCGGCGTCCGAGGACACGATCGCGAACGCGTCGAGCTTGCCGGCATAGAGCAGGTCCATCGCGTCGATCACCATTGCCATGTCGGACGCGTTCTTGCCCTTGCTGTAGGCGAACTGCTGGACCGGGCGGATCGCGTACTCGTGCAGCACCGCTTCCCAGCCCTTCATCGCCGGGCTCTTCCAGTTGCCGTAGGCACGGCGGACGTTGGCGACGCCGTGGCGGGCGACCTCCGCCAGGATCACGTCGATCTTCGCAGCCGGTGCGTTGTCGGCGTCGATCAGCAGGGCGATGCGCTTCTCGGTTTCAGCCACGGGGCTTCCTCGATGGGGTTCTGCCGAGACTATCGCATGAACGACCGCCGGGCCTTCCCGGCAGCCCCCGAAGCCTGCCACGCGGGGCCAGGGCGCCACCGCGCACGCCGCACGTTCCGCCGCTTGCCGCTGAAACCATATTTGGGGCTGGTCCCGCCGATGGGACAGAATGGGAGTTCCCGCTCTCCTTTCGTACATCCATGACCACCCAGCTCGAACACCTGCGCACGTACTCGGCGGTCGTCGCCGACACCGGCGATATCGAGGCGATCGCCCGCTTCCGCCCGCTCGACGCGACCACCAACCCGTCGCTGCTGTTGAAGGCGGCGTCGCTGCCGGCCTATGCGCCGCTGATCGAATCGGCGGTCGAACAGGCCCGTGGCAGTGACGCGGCGGCGCGCGTGGCCGATGCCGGCGACCGGCTCGCGGTCGCGATCGGCAGCGAGATCCTGAAGCTGGTCCCGGGCCGGGTCTCGACCGAGGTCGATGCGCGGCTGAGCTTCGATACCGAGGCGACCCTGGCGCAGGCGCGCAAGCTGGTCGCACTCTACGAGCAGGCCGGGATCGGCCGCGACCGGCTGCTGATCAAGATCGCTTCGACCTGGGAGGGCATCCGCGCCGCCGAGCAGCTCGAGCGCGAGGGCATCCGCTGCAACCTGACCCTGCTGTTCTCGTTCGCGCAGGCGGTCGCCTGTGCCGAGGCCGGGGTGTTCCTGATCTCGCCGTTCGTCGGCCGCATCCTCGACTGGCACCTCGCCAACGGCATGGCACGTCCAACCACGCCGCAGGACGACCCCGGCGTGCAGTCGGTGACCCGGATCTGGCAGTACTACAAGCGCCACGGCTACGAGACCGTGGTGATGGGCGCGAGCTTCCGCAACACCGGGCAGGTGCTGGCGCTGGCCGGCTGCGACCGGCTGACGATCTCGCCCGAACTGCTGGGCGAACTCGACTCGACCGCGGCCGAGGTCGCGTGCGCGCTCGTCGACGACGGCCACCGCGCGCCGTTCCCGCCGCGCCTCGACGAGATCGCGTTCCGCTGGCAGCACAACGACGACGCGATGGCGAACGACAAGCTCGCCGACGGCATCCGCCGCTTCGCTGCCGACCAGGTCAGGCTGGAAGCGTTGCTGGCCGGCCGCATGGGCGTCGCCGTCGCGGCATGACGGTGTCGGCCGCGCCGGTGCGGGACCTGACGCCGGCAGGGGGGCTGACGCCTGCACAACGCCTGCGCAGCATCTTCGCCGGCTCGGTCGGCAACCTGGTCGAGTGGTACGACTGGTACACGTACGCGGCGTTCGCGTTGTACTTCGCCCACGTGTTCTTCCCCGAGGGCGACCGCACCTCGCAGTTGCTGAACACCGCCGCGATCTTCGCCGCAGGCTTCCTGATGCGACCGCTCGGCGGCTGGCTGCTTGGCCGCCATGCCGACCGCCACGGCCGCAAGTCCGCGCTGCTGTTGTCGGTGCTGATGATGTGCGCCGGCTCGCTGATCATCACCTTCACGCCCGGATACGCGACGATCGGCGTCGCGGCTCCAGCGCTGCTGGTGTTCGCGCGCCTGTTGCAGGGCCTGAGCGTGGGCGGCGAGTACGGCGCCTCGGCGACCTATCTCAGCGAGATGGCGGATGCGCGGCATCGCGGCTTCTGGTCGAGCTTCCAGTACGTGACCCTGGTGATGGGACACCTGCTCGCGCTCGGAGTCCTGATCGCGCTGCAGCAGCTGTTCCTCAGCGACGAGCAGCTGCGCGACTGGGGCTGGCGGATCCCGTTCGCGATCGGCGCGCTGGCGGCGGTCACAGCGCTATGGCTGCGGCGGAACATGCTCGAAACGGATTCGTTCGAGCGCAGCGAGAGCGATCGCGCACCCGCGCACCAACGCCGCCAGGGCACGCTGCGCGAGTTGATGAAGCATCCGCGTGCGGTACTGACGGTGATCGGCCTGACGATGGGCGGCACGCTGGCGTTCTATACGTACACCACGTACATGCACAAGTTCCTGGTCAACAGCGCCGGCTTCGACGGACCGACCGCGGCGCTGCTCAACGCATCGACGCTGTTCTGCTACATGCTGATGCAGCCGGTCGTCGGTGCGTTGTCGGACCGGGTGGGACGGCGTCCGGTGCTGATCGCGTTCGGCGTGCTCGGCACGCTGTGCACGGTGCCGATCCTGTCGAACCTGCAGCAGGTGACCACCGCGACACACGCGTTCTGGCTGATCCTCGCCGCGCTGGCGATCGTCAGCGGATACACCTCGATCAACGCGGTGGTCAAGGCGGAGCTGTTCCCGGTGGAAGTCCGCGCGCTCGGCGTCGGCCTTCCATATGCGCTGACGGTGGGGCTGTTCGGCGGCAGTGCCGGCTACGTTGCGCTGTGGTTCAAGCAGGCGGGGATGGAATCGGGCTTCTACTGGTACGTCACCGCCTGCATCGGCGTTTCACTGCTGGTGTACCTGGCGATGCCGGACACGCGCCGCACCTCGCGCATCGACACGGACACCCGTTGAACGCCAAGAACCAACAGGCCCGGCCAGGCCGTTGAAGAACAGCCTACCCGGGCGGCCGGGGATGACCGCGTCCACGAAGCAGGTGCGCATGCGCCTGATATGTCGGGAGATTGCGAATGCGGACATGCGCCGGACTCGCGACTTGAAGGACGCGCCGGAGATGCGCTTTTCGACAACCCGCTAGTTTTCGCGCAGCAGTTTCTGGATGCGGCTGCCGAGCTTCATCACCTTCATCAGCGTCGCCGGCTCCAGCCGCAGCATCTCATCGCCCCAGGCCGACAGTGCCGACATCAACGCCAGCGTCTCCTTGATCCGGGCCTGGACCTCCGGCGGTTCGTCGGCGATGGCGGGATCGGCGATGCACTCGCCCAGCATCGTCACTGTCGGGTCGAACTCGCGCGCCTTGCGCTCGCGCACGACGGTGCGGAACAGCTCCCAGACGTCCTTCGAGGTTTCGAAATGATCGCGTCGGTCACCGAGCAGGTGCACGGTGCGCACCAGGTTGTAGTTGATCAGCTCGCGCAGGCTGGTGCTGACGTTCGAGCGCGCCACGGACAACGTGGCGGCGATCTGTTCGGCATGCATCGGCTGTCCGGACAGGAACAGCAGTGCGTGGATCTGGGCGACAGTGCGGTTCACGCCCCAGCGCGAGCCCATCTCGCCCCAGTGCAGGACGAAGCGGCGGGCGATCGGGGAGAGTTCGGCGGCATCGGACATCACGGACTCCGTATACGGCCCGGCGAACCGCTCCGCGGGCTTGGCGGCAGGTTAGTTTCATCATATATTTCTGTCAAGACAGAAATTTCTGAAGAAGGAGCATGGACATGCCCGCCCGCGAGATCCCGCGCCCCGTCCAGGAGGCCCCACCAGAAAGTCCCCGCGTGCTGGTGCTGGGCGGGGCCGGCTTCATCGGCCGCCACGTCGTCGCCGCCCTGCGCGAACGGGGAATCGAGGTCAGCATCGGCAGCCGCCATCCGCGCCGGCGCCAACAACGCGACCGCGCCGGAGGCGTCCGTTATCGCCAGGTGCGGATGGAGCGGATGTGCGACGCCGAGGATTGGCGCGAGCCGCTCGCGCAGGTCGATGCGGTGGTCAACTGCGTCGGCATCCTGCGCCCGCGCGGACGCGAGACCTACGACCGCGTCCACCATCGCGCACCGGCCGCGCTCGCCGCGGCCAGCGCGGCACGCGGCCTGCGCCTGGTCCATGTCTCGGCGCTCGGCCTGGATGGTCTGGTCCGCAGCCGGTTCCTGCTTTCGAAGCGCGACGGCGAAGAGGCGTTGCGCGCCAGCGGTGCCGACTGGCACATCGTCCGGCCGTCGCTGCTCGATGGCGAGGGCGGTTTCGGTGCCCGCTGGATCCGTCGCGTCGCGCGCTGGCCGCTGCACCTGCTGCCGGCCGATGCCTGCGGCCGGATCGCGGTGCTGGACGTCCGCGATCTCGGCGAGGCGATCGCGCGCCTGGTGCTGGCAAGCGGCGGCGCCGATCTGCCGCGCGAGCACGATCTCGGTGGCCTGCTGCCCTGCACCCTGGCCGAACACATTGCGGCCATGCGCCGCCTGCACACCGACGCACCCGCGCGGGTCCTGCATGTACCCGGCTGGCTCGCCCGCCTGGCCAGCCATGCCTGCGACCTTTTGCACCTGACCCCGTTCTCGTACGGTCACTGGGAACTGCTGCGGCAGGATAATTGTCCGCGCAGCAACCGCCTGCCGGAGCTGCTGGGCCGCCCGCCACGCGCGGTCGGCGCGCACCGGCCACCTCCCGCCCCGTTTCCCGCCCCCGGAGTCCATGCATGAGCAGTGCCGACCTACCCCACGTCGTGATCGTCGGCGGCGGCTTCGCCGGCCTGTGGGCGACGCGTGCGCTGGCCCGGGAGCGTGTCCGCATCACCCTGATCGACCGCCGCAATCACCATCTGTTCCAGCCACTGCTGTACCAGGTCGCGACCGCCGGCCTTTCGGCGCCCGACATCGCCGCGCCGCTGCGCCACATCCTGCGCCGGCAGCGCAACGTCGAAATCCGGCTGGGCGAGGTGGTCGGGATCGATGCCGATGCGCAGGCGGTCACGCTCGGCGACGACGGTCAGGTCGGCTACGACTATCTGCTGCTGGCCAGCGGCGCGACCCATGCCTATTTCGGCCACGACGCCTGGGCCGCGCACGCGCCGGGACTGAAGTCGCTCGACGACGCGCTCGGCATCCGCCGGCGCCTGCTGATCGCATTCGAGCGGGCCGAGGCTGCGGACGATCCGGACGAGCGCGCCGCCTGGCTGAATTTCGCCATCGTCGGCGGTGGCCCGACCGGGGTCGAGCTGGCCGGCACCCTGGCCGAGATCGCCCGCCATACGCTGAAGGACGAGTTCCGCCGGATCGACCCGGCCGAGGCGCGGGTGCGTCTGGTCGAGGCCGGTCCGCGGGTACTGGCGTCGTTTCCGCCGGAACTTTCCGGCGACGCCCGGCGCAAGCTGGAGAAGCTGGGCGTGGAGGTCGTCACCGGCCAACCGGTCGAGGCGATCGACGACGCGGGCTATGTCCTCGCCGGCGAGCGGGTACGGGCGCGCACCGTGCTGTGGGCGGCCGGTGTCGCCGCCTCGCCGCTGGGCGCCCTGCTCGGCGCGCCGCGCGACCGCGCGGGTCGGGTCCGGGTCGAGGCCGATCTCAGCGTGCCGGGGCGACCGGATGTGTTCGTCGCCGGCGACCTGGCCAGCGTCGAGCAGGATGGCCGGCCGGTGCCCGGCGTCGCGCCCGCGGCCAAGCAGATGGGCGCGCACGTGGCGCGGGCGATCCGCGCGCGCCTGGCGGGACGGACGCCGCCGGCGTTCCGGTATCGCGACATGGGCAATCTCGCCACGATCGGCCGGATGGCCGCGGTGGTCGACCTGCACGGCTTCAAGCTGAAGGGCATGCTTGCCTGGTGGTTCTGGCTATGGGTGCACGTGCTGTTCCTGATCGGCTTCCGCAACCGCCTGCTGGTGCTGATCAACTGGGCCTGGGCCTACTGGAGCTACCAGCGCCACGCGCGGATCATCTTCGGCCGCCCCGACAGCGACGACCCCGGCCCGTGAATGCACGCGTAGGAGCGGCATAAGCCGCAACGAGGCTTCCGATGAAGGCCCAGCCCCCCTGACTCAGGGGCGATTCGCGCCGCAGGCACGAATGGGGGTGTGGAGGCGCAACGGCGGTGCCCATGGTTTGCGAAACAGACTTTGGGGATTGCCGAGCGAAGCCTGGGGATCGCGGCTCACGCCGCTCCTACGGGCACCTGCGGGCAATCGCACGCGACGAACGCCGGAAACGAAAACGGCCCGGAACCGGGCCGTCGTCGTGTTGCTGCGGCGTCGCGCTCAGGCGACGAACAGCGCCTTCATCTTCTTCAGCGCGTTGGCCTCGATCTGGCGGATGCGCTCGGCCGAGACGCCGTACTCGTCGGCCAGCTCCTGCAGGGTGACCTTGCTGTCGCCGTCGAGCCAGCGGCGCCGGATGATGTCACGCGAACGCTCGTCCAGCCCGGCCAGTCCCTCGCGCAGCAGCTGGAGCTGGTTGTCCTCCTCGTCTTCGCGCTCGTACAGCTGCGACGGGTCTTCGGCATCGGTGCGCAGATAGGCGGCCGGCGACGGCGGCGCACGGTCGTCGTCCTCGTCGGCCGGCGCGTCGAAGCCGACATCGCGGCCCGACAACCGCGACTCCATCTCCAGCACCTCGCGCTCGGAGACGTTGAGGTCGGCGGCCACCGCCCGGACTTCCTCGGCATTCAGCCAGCCCAGGCGCTTCTTGCTCTTGCGCAGGTTGAAGAACAGCTTGCGCTGCGCCTTGGTCGTGGCGACCTTGACGATGCGCCAGTTCTTCAGGATGAACTCGTGCATCTCGGCGCGGATCCAGTGCACCGCGAAGCTGACCAGGCGCACACCCTGCTCGGGGTCGAAGCGCTTGACCGCCTTCATCAGCCCGATGTTGCCTTCCTGGATCAGGTCGCCCAGCGGCAGGCCGTAGCCGTTGTAGCCGCGTGCGACGTGCACCACGAAACGCAGATGCGAGTGCACCAGCTCGCGCGCGGCGTCGAGATCCTCTTCGTCGCGGAAGCGGCGGGCCAGGTCTTGCTCGTCTTCGGCACTCAATACCGGGATCTGGTAGACGGCACCGATATAGGCGTCCAGCGACCCCAGTGCGCTGGGCACCGGCAGGTTGTTGGCGATCAGGGCGGTTGACGTGGGAGTCTGGGTCATGGTGGG
The DNA here is from genome assembly GCF_021725675.1 of Marilutibacter chinensis. GTDB lineage: Bacteria > Pseudomonadota > Gammaproteobacteria > Xanthomonadales > Xanthomonadaceae > Marilutibacter > Marilutibacter chinensis. The sequence continues at coordinate 353,084 of NZ_JAKJPO010000003.1, forward strand.
CATCTTAGCAGTCGCGTGTTACGACTGCTAAACCGGCTGGAAGTTCAGTCCGTTGCATTCATGGAACGCAGCGCCCGTTCAGGTTCGGCTGTCGAGTCCACCTAACCCTGTCAGCAAGTCAGCTAACCATGTCAGTGGGCACGTAGCCGTGGCAGTCCCGTCATCACCTCACGAAAAAATCAATACAAATCAATAACTTGATGTCACACCTCAAGCTCACATGCCCCGCAGCATCGTCTGCATGTGCCACTCCATCGAGTTCCGCTGGTGGGCCCCAAGCCGGGGAATGACCACCTCCTGCCACCACGCCCGCCAGGATGGCGACGGCAGGGCCGGCCCAGGCGGGAACAGGGACCCAAACCGCTCCATCCCCAGCAGGGTCCGGACCACGAACATCAGGTAGGAACGCCGCCAACGGACGCAACCATTCAGACGGATCCCGTAGTCCAGGAACTCCCAGTGTCGGCGGCCAGCCCTCGGCGGAAGCGGACCGAACCACACCGACTCCGCTGTGGGACACGCCGCCATCCCGATGGGAGGCTCCCGATGCCCCACTTGATGCCGGGAGGCCAGTCTCGCCAGTTCGCGGGCTACGTTCTGGAAGGCATCAAGGTCCGAACGGAAGCCTTTGGACTCCGGCATGAGCGCCGCAGAGGGCTTCTCCATCAGTTCCTGTAGTCGGTTGAGGTAGGCAAGGGCTCGGGGAACACAGATGCCGTCCCATACAAGAGTTTCATGTGCCACCGAAGCCTCTAGCCAGGCCAACCCGTCGAGATGGCGTTGCATGAACAGAGGCACGTCCTCAACCGCGCTGCTCTGCTGATAGACCCAGCTTCGCGGCCATCGGCGCCAGCCGCCCGCATAGGTCATTTCCCAGTCGAACAGCGGCGTGCCATGCTTCCAGCACGTCGTGACAAAAACGGGGATCCAATCGTTCCGGAAGTACGGCGTTCGTCCAGCCACCAAGTCTTCCTGAAAACAGACTGGGCAGTAGGCGTGTCGCTGACGTTGAGCCAGAGTCCACTCCATAAATCCTTGATGCGCTATCAGTGGTGCCGTCCAGTTCGAAACTGCTTCCGAAAGTCGTTGTTCCAGCATCGATGACGGCTCGAGATCGACATCGCGGCGCTCCAGCTTCGACCAGTTCTTGCCCGTCAAAAGTTCCTTCAGCAAGGTCGATGCTGGCATTGCGTAGAACTGTGCGGCCCGTGACAGAAAGGACGACATCGACTCACCGGGATACGGCGAGTCGATGCGCAGGCGAAGTACCTTCGCAGCCATGTCAAGTTGCGTCCATCGACGGACGCAATCCACATGCAGCCGGACGTGTCACGGCATCCTTGAGGTGAGCGAGCGTAATTTTCTCACTGCCGTCGACGATGGCAGCCAACGCAGCGTTCTTCACTCGGGTGACGATTTTTTCCAAAACACCTTCACCAACCTTGGCCAAGAACTTGACCTTGTCGTCGCTGGCCAGTTTGGAAGCAGCTTTCAATGGCAGCAGTTGTTCGTAGGCTGCCAAGAAGTTCGCCAATGTGTTATCCGCCTTCCAGGCAGGCATCGCGAGTTGAGTAAACCGCGCCTGCAGGTGAGGATCGGCGCTGAATCCTTGACCCGCTTTTTCGGTACCGAAAGCGATCACCGGCAACCGCAACTCGTTCATGAGGAGCTTGATGCCTTCCAGCGCACGCTGCTGCTCCCGTTCGCTGCCCAGCAGCACATCCTGCACCTCATCCAGAATCAACAACCGGCAGTCGACATCGCGCAACAGGCGCTGGACGAGGAGTTCGCGATCACTCAGACGGTGCGAGATCCGTGCGGGGCTCCCCAACTCCTCGAGGATCCGGCCATACAGCGAACGGGCATCCCGGATACCGCTGATCGAAGTCCGCACGACACACGGCTGATCCGGATCGTCGTAGGCGTGGAACCGGCGGTGGATCAGATTGGCGAGGCAGGTCTTTCCGTTGCCCCGCCCCGCACAGACCACCAACCCACGTGCGCGGGTCTGGCGCGGTTCATGCACCATCCACTCCGCCTCGGTCAGGACACGATCCATGGACGGGTAGTGAATCATGCAGTCCTTGATGATCATCGCCATCCTGTCACGGAGCGAAGCTTGGAGCGCCTGCTCGGCCACGGGATGCAAGCGCCCCTTGGGAGCGGGCGCTTCCAGAAGCCGTGCGACTGTCGCAACACCAGTCTGCAACTCATTTGCCTGGCCTTGGGCATCAAATGTCATAGTCGATTTCCTCAATCTCGTAGGGGATCGGCGCTCCACTGAGCACAGGGGTTTCGTCGATGCTTTCGGTCTTGACCACGAGACTCGGGCATGAGGTATCTCGGAAGCGGTCACCAGCCGCGGCCGTCGCATCTCGACGCACTTTCTTGAGCGAAGCCTTCGTCTCCTTCAAAAAGCGGTTGTTGCGCAAGAGGCTTGCGTCCGCCTGTTCAACCAAGGTGGGGTCATTGCACGTCGCCTGCTCATGCTGACGACGGGCGGACCACTCGGCCAGGGAGATCGCAGACACGCCCGGCGTGGTCACGCCGGCCTTGACCAGCACCCCGCCGGGGGTACGCACGTACACGTAGGTGATGTCACGCGGGTCGTAGTGCACCAGGACCGATTCGCGCCGCCCCACCCAGGGGGCGAGCGCGTTATCCCAGTACTGCAATCGATGGATCTCCACCCCTGTGCGTTTCAGCACTCTGCTTTCTGCGGGCAGAAAGCTGGCCATGAACTCAAGAGGGTCGTGCACCATTATTCGCCCTCCTGCTGCGCCTTCATCGCCTGATCCCAAGCCACCTGTGGCGGGATACGCAGCATCCTGTGCTCACGGAGGTGATAGCGCCCCAGCAACTGATCCACGAACCAGCGGCGCACTTCGCTGAGCGTAAACGTCGCATGCTTTTGTGGGTCGTAGTCGCCTTTGGCCTTGACCGAGTTTTTCGTGGTGCCTGGCAGGAGGTGGCATTGCCCCACCATCGTCCCGATCAGACGCTCGATCGTGCCGCCATAGTGCGGGCTGCCAACCGGTCGATAGCTCAGCTGGATGCCATGCTCCTCACATCCACGCTGGAACGCCATTGACTGGAAGTCCCTGCCGTTATCGACCCAGATTTCCTTTGGCACTCCGTGCATCGGCCAGTCCAGCGGCACGCCGAATTCCTCCGCGGGGTTCTTCCGCGAAACCGCGTGCGTCAAACACAACGAAACCGACAGGATGCTGGGCGGCTCGAAGCCGATGTGAATGCCCAGCACACACCGTGTACATACATCGATCACTACGGTCAGCCACGGACGGCCGATATACGTACACAAGGGGTCGTCCGAGCGGGCGAACACGTCCATGGGCGTGTGGTCAATCTCGACCCGCTCCAGCGGTCGAACAGCTTCGACGTGCCCAGGCATTGGCTCGAAGGCATATTTGGCCCGCTTGGCGCCCTCACGACGGCGCATGGCGTCGCGGCCCATGATGGCATCAACACGTTTCTTGACCGTCGCCTTGGCCGGAGGTTTTTTGCCGACTGCGCGACAGTCCGCAGCAACAAGTTCGTGCAGCGCTTGCACCGTCGATCGCTCGCGCTGCAAATAGTCGGAATCAATCCTGTTCGCGATGATGCGCTCGACCTCTGTGTCGAGGACTGTTGTGCCCAGTGCTCGACCGCCCACGCGCCGAGCCATCTCGCTCACGGTCCGATGGCGGAGATAGTCCGTCAGCAGACGCCAGACTTGGCGGGGACTGATGTCCAACTTGCGCGCCGCCACCTCAACCGCTCGCGACCTTCCCTTTCTGAGGTCAGCCACTTCCCGGATAGCTTTGGCACGCGTCCGAGCCATTTCCCAGACACCCGCTTCGATCTTGGTCAGCGACGTATCCCCAAGGGCATCGGCCGAAGTAACCACGGGGATCAAGGCCGAGCGCTGCACCTCCATCACCCCGTCGATACCGTCCAACTGGATCACAGCACTGTCATGCCGTGCCAGTTCCTCAATGTGACCAATCCGGCCCTGGTACATGACCCGGCTACCCGGCTTGAGATCATGCGACATGGCGCACCTCCGGGGTTTCGGGCGACAGATCCCAGTCGGTCACGAGCACCACAGGGCACTTGCAGGCCAAGCGCAGGGCAGCCACTTTGCGAACCAACATGGTCTCGCTGCGAATGCTGCGCCAGAGTGGCTTGACCTCGACGTAGGTGCGCAGCCCGAAGCCAAGCTGAGCCAACTCAGGCGGAACCTCCGACAACTCGACCAGGAAATCCGGGGTATAACGTCCACGAACGCCGGCACACCGGTAATGAACGGTAATCGGCTGGGAGCGAATCGACTCGAGCTCCGGCAGCTGCGCCAAGCAGGTGATCAGCTTTGCCTCAAGCTTGGATTCGAACGCAATGGACCGGTGCCCGGGACGGACGGGGTGCCAACCCCGGACATGCCGAGACCGGGACAGAGGAATGACGCGGGCATCCGGCTGCGCACGCAGGATTTCGAACTCAGCCGGATCGACCGGCGCAGCCAACTGGCTACGCAGACGTTGCACTTCGGTGTGATAGTTCATGCTCATATGCCTCGGGTAAGGTCACCATCTCGGCGACCGTTCGGGTTTGAAGGCCTGACCCGTCGGCGGCGCGCACGCACCCGCCCGCGGCCACTTGACGTGGACACGGATCGTGTGGCACCGTATGAGCGTCGACTCGAAACGACGACTCATGAGCGCCTCCAGGCAGCTCAACTCAACAAAAGCTCAGGCGTTCCAGCGCTTGGGCTTTTGTCGTTTTGGCCTCCACATTGTTTGTCTCGCAGGTTGGACTAGGTCAGGAATGGCCTCCTTGTGAATTCGACTGGTTTGTTGGTTCCTACTGAGGCATGGCGATACCGCGCAACCACGCTGCGACGTCACGCGTTCTGGCAAACCAACCTCGCCGACCTGGTAGCGCCACCACAGGCACGGGAACCGTTTTGGCTTTGATCGCCCGTAGGAAAGTGCGCTCGCTGCTGTAGCCCAACGCCCGGCGAAGGCTTTCCCCACGCATCAGCTCTCCGTACTGAGCCAGCAAGGCGGCTTCAATTACGTCTGGCGGAAACTGTTTCATCTGCAACTAATTTGACCAATGGCAGCATCTGGCGGCCTTTGGCTGGACTTTGCAACATCTATTGGAGTACTAAAAGCCGAATAAATCGCCTATTTTGGTTTCCATTGACCGAGTCAGCTAAAAGCCGCCGCCGTAACTGGGGAAGACCACGAAGCGATCTCGCGCTTGTCCTGCGCAATCGGCTTTGGGGGCATGCTGTCTACAGTCGGGCCGGACTGTCCTGGGATGCGCTGGACACAGAACTGTTGTCGCTGGACGACGACCCCAACGCGCCACGTCCTCGGGCGTTGTGGTCCATTGCACGCTTAGGAATTGATCCGCGCTCGGAAAAGAGAACAAAGGCCGGTGTCGACCTGGTGGCCATCGCCGATGGAAATGCACGATTCGCCGGTCTTCGCGAGGTCTACGAATCACGATTGTGGCAACTGCTGACTGCGCCCCCACCCGACCCCGCGACGCTGTTCAAGATTCAAAGCGACCTACTGACTCGACTGGACCTGTACAGGTCCGACTACCCATCTCGTTACGCTGGGGCTTGGGCACTACCGGCCGAGCCCGCTTTCCGCCCATGGGAGGGCGATGCCACATGCTGGCTGCACGATCGGCTACAGGAACCGAGCCTTGATCTCATCTCGGTGCTCGTCTGCTCGTTCCGCAGCGCCATGGATCACCTCAACCTATTGGAGGCAAACTCATATTTGGTTGCTGCACGTCAGGCACTTCACTGCGCGTTGCTGTCACTCAACGCCCCTCATGACCTGACCAGCGATGTCAAAATGCTTGTCGAGAAGCGCCTCTTCCGTAACGACTGGAGCACGGTGTCCGACAGCGATTTGGAGACTGTCCGACGCAATCGACGTTCGGTGGCAGATCCTGAGTTTTCTCCCGAAGAGTCGCTGCGTCAATCACTCAACAGTGATCGATTTCTTGGCATGGTGACTCAGCCCGACAACCCCAACATCACCTTTGTTCCAGATGCCCCGATCGTGCCGATGAACGATCGCCTCCAATGGTTCAACAGAAACAAATACGCACTTTATGAGTTGTATCTACAGGCAGAGTGGGACGATGACTCCTCAACCAAGCAGCTTCGCGGAGATGAAAAGGTATCCTCTGTGGCAGAACTGATTCGGCGCTTTGGTTTGCCTTGAATGATTCCAAGCACAGAATCGCCGGCAGGCACGTCATCATGTTAGGGGTGGGAAAACCACCTGCCATTTTGGCGCTTGAGGGCTGACTCAATATTAGATCTCTCCCTCGCGCTCGGTCTTGCCCTTCAGATCGCCGCTGGTGCAACAATCGTCCTCGACATCTGCCAAGTACCTACCTGAAGCCCCGAGCACTGCCACGGTCAACAATCGCCGCAACCGATCCCGACCTTCGGCCTCTTCGCTCCCCGCCCAGTGTTCAAACAACCCCGCAACGCCTGGAAGCCGCCGCATCCGTGCATGTGTTCCAACCTTGCACTGCATGTAGTCGTCATCCTCGTACCCCATCGTCTCAATGAGGAAGCGCGGTCCACCCGGCAAGCGCAGTTCGAAATCAGGCCGGCACGCAGCCTCATCCTCGGTCAGTTCATCCAGTACCGGCTTGACCACATGCACGCCCACGCCCTTGGACTGCCAGTACACGACCTGCTCGAGCGCCAGGCGCAAGGTTCTGCGCTCAAGATCGCTGTCGACCGGTACCGGGAAGGCCTTCGAGTAGCAGGGATGAAGGTAGGCCTCGGTGGGCTCAATGCGGCTGGTGGTGGGATCTGAGGCCAGTTGTGCGATGGCCCAGAACGGCCCTATGCCAGCACCGGCTTTCTGGCCGCTGGTCTTGGGCTCACCCAGGATGCGTACAGTTGCCGTGGGACCATTCCCCTTGCTCTTGCGAACCAGGACCCAGTGGCCCTCCGGCTCTCGGCGGACACCGTCCACGACCCCGACGAACAGGCCCTGTGCGTCCTCCGGCATCCGAAACTTTGGGATCAGCTTCCGGATCTGGATACAGTGCCGCGTCAAACCACCGAGGTAGGTGCAGGTCAGGTCCCGCCATGTCAGCCCGGGCGCTTTCCTGGTATCGAGTTCATACGAATCCAAGGTCTTGAGTCGGTCATAGAGCAATCTGGCGTACCGAACTCGTGCCGGCCTTCCGGCTTCGGTCGGAGCCAACTCGACATCAGTCGGCTCAATCCGGTTGATTCCGGCTGCTTCGAGAATGGTCATGAGCAGCCGGCCCAGCCTAGGCATCCGCGGCTTCCAGCTACGATTACCGACAGGCTTCCCACCAGTGCCGGTCGAAACCCCGCGCCCGCGCGGCGTGGCCAGCAACCAACTGCCGGTGATCGCTTTCAACGGTCCGCCTCCAGCAATGGCCGGCGACGTTCGTTCGTCCATTTCGACGTAGAACGGGCAACCTGGATCGTGGGCGGTGGCCCCGAACCGATTGATGTGCAGGGCGCCGGTATCGTGGCGACGCGCGCCCATCAGGGGCGGCGGTTCCACACCTGGCCGGCATCCACAGGCCAACCAGCGGCGCCCATGGATGCGCTGCAAGATGGCAGCGGCCGTAGCTTGTTCAATCTGCGTGGAGTGTTCGCGGTTTCCAGTAAAGCAGGCGACTAAGGCCTGGGTCTCCACCGACGTCAGGAGAGTGCCGGCCTGCTCCCTCCAGTATTCGCACAAGATATTCCCGGTCATTACCGTCCCTTTCCGTGTTTGCGGGCCAACGCCGGTTGCCCGCGTTCATCGTGCAACTTGCGCACATTCCGCAGCATCGACTGATCACCGCCTTCAAGTGCCAGCCGCCCCCCCATCCCGCCACGAGCCGGATAGTGCTCTATCGTTTCAACCGGCCCGCGCGCATTTGGCCGGGATGAGCCTGCACACTGACCTTGTCGTTTGCTGGTCACTGGCTCAGTCGCCCACAAAACGGTAATCGCGTGCGGCCGACTGCGGAGCAATAGTGATGCGGCGGCAGGGCGTGTCGCGAGCCGAGAGGTCCAGCATATGAGAATACAGGAAGTGCGTGGCTAAGCACCTACGCAGAGACACCTTCCATAAGAGCCAATCACCCTGGCGGCGCATGCCTTCCTGACGCACAATCGCGGCCTGCTGCGATGCGGATATGAAACCGCCAGACATGCTTTCAGGGCCCGGAAGTATGGCAAGGAGGCTGATCGATGGACGGAGGATGCCCTCAGGTGGCTGCAGTAGATCAAGATTCTCTGAATCTGCATGCAACAAATTTCCATCCATGGCCGAGCCGTAAGCGGCTATCAGATACTAGGCAACCATAACCAACAGGCACGCTGCCTCAACCAACACGATCTACAGTCAACACCAGCACCCACAATCAGCGGGGGTACGTTGCGATACCTCAACCAAGACACGCTTGCGTTACGATAGGAAAAACGACGCGTGAGGGGGATCGTGATGGAAAGCCTGGAGAAGATGGAGCACAACGAGAATCACGAAGATCACTTGGTTCTTCGCTTCTCGCACAACGTCATTGAGCATCTCGGCCTCAAGCTTTATCAGAACAAGCTGACTAACGTTTTGGCCGAACTTGTTTCCAATTCTTGGGACGCCGAAGCTACCAGAGTCTGGATTCACCTCAGCACCAACGATCAAGGCGAGCCGAGCAGCGTAATCGTCGCCGACGACGGTGTTGGGATGGACGACTCCGTCTTGAAAAACAGTTACCTTCTGGTCGGTAAGAAGAAGCGATCGTCTAAGGCTCCGGCTGAAAAGAGCGTCTCGGGCACCCGCGACTTGATGGGCCGCAAGGGCATCGGGAAACTGGCTCCATTCGGCGTCGCGAAACAGGTTGATCTACTCACTGTCGTCAACAAGACGGCGACATGGCTGCGTTTCAACTACGACGACATGCTGCGATCCGAGGAAGGTCCAACTGCATTCTCCGAGTACGAACCCAAGGTGGTGGTGCGCAACGCTCCATTGACCGAACTCCCCCTCAGCGAAGCTGGTGATGACTCCAATCATCTGAAACAGTTCGTCAGCGACATAGAACAATCGGGAAGCGGAACGTTCGTCAGAGCGTCCCAGTTGACCATCAGGAAGAACGTCACACCAGAAACACTAATGAAATCCTTAGGACGACGGTTTACCGTAACCCTCGCGCGCCCCGACTTCGAGGTTTTTGTCAATGGGAAGAAGCTGGAGGAGAAACATGCGTTCCCAAAATGGGAGGTGCGCTATCCTGACGTTGGCAAGGAAGCCGTTACCTTCGAAACGGCCAAAGGGACGAGAACCGTGACTTGCTGGGCAGGCTTCGTCGACGAGGCCGCGTGGAGCCAGGAACAAGCCGGTGTAGGCGTATATGCACATGGGAAGATCGCTCAAGATCGACCGTTCTTCTTCGGAAACCGAGGGAACGAAATCCATCTGCGATACATGTACGCGGTTGTCGAAGCGGATTGGGTGGACGAACTCGAACGCGACACCATCTCTACCGATCGCACCTCGATCGACTGGGAAGATCCTGATTGCGTAGAGTTCTACCAATGGGGAGAACGGCGCGTAAAGGATTGGATCAATCTTTACGAGGCACATCGCAGAAAGAAGGCGAAGGAAGAAAACGAGATCATCGTCTATGACGTGCTCAAGAAGAACGAGTCTCTGCATCTTCGCGACTCGGAGAGGACTCATCTAGTCGACCTGCTTTCCGAAGTCACGCCACGCCTTGGTAAGGAGGCCGAGAATAGGGCGCGACTGGTCGAAGCCACGGCCAAGGCTTGGACCCACGAGCCCGCGAGACGCCTGATTAAGAAGCTATGGGATGAAGCGACCATGTTCGATGCAGACAGGTTCAGCCTGATCCTGTCGCAGTTGTCTGACCAGCTCGTGCCCGAAAGCCTGTCTTTGGCCGTGGTCTTTTCCCAACGCGTCTATGCCCTCTCGCAGCTAGAGCGGCACATCACGCTCGGTAAGGAGACCCAACTCCAAATGTTGATCGAACAGTTCCCTTGGATTCTCGACAGCGACTACGAAAGATTCGTGCCGAGAAAGTCTTTGAAGAAGACCTGTGAAGAGGCTGAACAGGCCGGGCTGTCCGTGGTTCGCCCAGTTCATTTGCCCACCCAGTCGGAATACACGAAGCCGGATTTCGTCTTCCTCGGCGCCACCGTAACTGGTGGTGCCGACCATATCGTCGTGGTCGAACTGAAAGGGCCGGACGACACGGCCGGGTGGCCAGAGTACGAGCAACTCAACTCGTACGTCTCCTACCTCAAGTCCCGATTCGGCGATAGCAGGGTTGAGGGAGTACTGGTGGCTCGCAGCCACGACGAAGGCGTCAAGGAGATCGCGGGCAAGACGATCGCGTTCAAGGAATGGAAGGATCTGCTGCTACGATCGCGCAAGGAGAACATGGAGCTGATCGCGGCGTTGCTCGCAGGCAACGAAGCCGACGCTCAAGATTCCAGGGTTCAGCAGATCTGTGAACTTGGCGGGGAAGCCGTCACCAGCTTCCTTGCCCAAATGAGCGCGCGCGACCCTGCCCTGCGCGAGCTGGTCGAGAAGTTAAGTGTGAAGAAGCCCATGACTTCTACCGTATTGCCCGTCGAATCTTCTGCCTATGAAGAGGTTGAGCACGAATCGGTGATTCATTTTGAAGGGAATTGAGCCGGTTGGAACGCGCAGAGCTCCCATGACCAAGCAAGGAAATGGCTCAGCACGGGCCACCCCTAACCGAAAACCTACCTATACCAGCGTTACGCCCGCGACCAGTGCTCGCATGAAAGCCGTGCGAGGTCGCAACACCGAACCCGAGTTGCGCGTACGCCGAGTACTGCACGCGATGGGATGTCGATTTCGCCTACACCGCAACGATCTCCCTGGGACCCCCGACATCGCCCTACCTCGCCACCGAAAGATTGTATTGGTCCATGGCTGCTTCTGGCATGGGCATGAAGGATGCAGGCGTGCGACGATCCCAACGAATAATGCGGATACGTGGCGCGAGAAAATCCAAGCAAACCAGTTCCGTGACCGGAGGAACATCGCGGAGTTGCGCGCACTGGGATGGGACGTACTCGTCGTATGGGAATGCGAGACGCCCGACCCAGCCCTGCTAGGGCGTCGACTGCGAAACTTTGTTTTCCAGCGCTAATCTACCGGTGGACGACCGCTTGGAGACATGGGCCGGGGATGCTTGTCGCCCAGAGGGCTTGGCGTGCTCGAAATAATCTCGGGGATCGGCGCGACCGTCCTTCTTCGCAGCATCGGCCAGTTTGGCCCAAGCCTTCACGCAGCGCTCATCGCTCATCGCCATTGGCGCACGCCCCCATTCACGCTTCAGGATTCCGTAGAGCACTTGGCCGTGCATTCGGGTGAACGCCGGCGGTACCGCTTCACCGATCATCTCACGTACGTTCGTGTGCCCAAGCCGCTTCAGAGCGTCGCCCCATTTGAAATCCGCAGGGAACGTCTGCAATAGAGAGCACTCGAGGGGGCTCAGGAGGCGGTTCTGGGTGGGATGAATCGTATTGTCGCTGCCCAAATGGCCACTGGCAGTGGTCACCGTGGCTGCCGGTTTATCCACACGCATACGCCGATAGCTGCTCTTGAATCCCTTGACCAGGCGGTATCCGCCACCCGCATCCTTCACGATGGGCCGCAGCAACGGCGAACTGCAGATCGGACACAAAACACTCTCGGGTGAAGCCTCCACGGGGCCGCAATGACGACACGCATCGTTCTCCCATGCACTACGGCCAGACGCGCTCGGAATCGCCGCGACCATGGCATATGTGCGCTCGTCCCATACCGGTACCGAATGAAATCCAGAATACTCGGCGGCGACCGCGGACTCACTCGCAGCAGCGTCCAGTGACGGCAACCCAAAACTTACCAGCGCCTCTGCCAACGTGATCGGCCGCCCCGTGCCCACGTCGACCGCATGAGTGGCTCGCGGGAACGGCACTCTGCCCAGCCGCAACAACTCCTTCAACCCAGGCAAATCTTTGCGGACGAACGTCAGGAAGGCACGGTTTCGCGATTGTGGCACTCCAAAATCGCATAGATCGGCCACCATGGGGAATGCAACGTAGTCTTTCGCCAAGGACGTTATCAGGTAGTTCGCAGCAGAAACCGGCTTCTCGTCCTTAGGGTGACGGACCTTGCGTGTCAGAAACGCGGGCACGTTCTCTACGACGATTAGCGACGGCATGAGCCTGAGCGCGACTTTAGCCACGATGGTGACCAGCAGGTTCCGTTCATCTTTCGACCCGGCATCCGCGTCGTCGTGACTTCCCTTGCCCGAGCGTGCAGAGCTCATTCCTTGACAAGGCGGGCAAGCACAAAGCAGCGCGGGACGCGCCTTGCCCGCCCGCTCCCGGTACCTCCTGATTACTTTCTGCCATGTGCGCCGAAGATCCCCTGGCACGCCTAAGGCACCAGGATGATTCAACAGGCAAACTTCCAACCGCCTTGGGTCCAGCTCCGCCATTACGTCGAAACGAAACCCGGCCTCGCGATATCCGACATCACCAGCACCGCAGTTGGAGAACAGACTCACTGCACGCAAGCGACTCACGTTCTGCCTCCTTTGACACGAGCGCGACTGAGGTCGTGGACATCGAGAAACTGTTCATGCACCTTCTTCGCTCGCAGCAGGAAGTCGCGCCAAGGTGTGCGCTTGACCTGTCCAGCATCTTTAACTTGCTTAAAAGCACGCCTGTTCGTCGAATCCCTTATTTTTTCCGAGTCGGCAACCAAGTCTATCTTCCAACCCCGATCGAACTCCTTGGCTAGATCAGGGTTTTCTTCAAAGAACCGTTCAAACGCATCAACGTAATTCAGTAGACGTTTCAAATCTTTATCGTCGAAGGCATGGTCGGCTTTTTTAATTTCAACGATGTGCAATCGACGATCCATGGAAACCAGCGTAAAATCAGGGCGCTTGTCTTCGTGACTGATTGCCAACGTAATTTGCTCCTTGTACTGCTTTTTCCAGTACGCCTCGAAAGCATTCTTGAAATGCTTGAGAGCCTGGTTCTGGGTAATCACGCTCCAAGACGGCTCGATTAGCCACGGCGCCTTGGCCAGCAGCTCCTGAAACTGGTTCTCGTTCAATGTCTCGTCAATTATGTGCTCCAACTCGTTAATGACGCGTACGCGCTGCGATGCGATCTGCGCGTACGATGCCAGTTCGGCGATTTGGGCCTTATCGAAGATATCGACCATCTGGTCGAGCGGAATATCACCCTTCGTCACCTGGTTGGAAAATTCGTGGAACGCATCCATCAGCGCCTGATGTGGGGCGACGGAAAGGATGATCTGGGAGAGATCCTCGACGTATACGTCGTCGTTCAACTCGTCTTCGGCAGCGAACCCTCCAAACTTCTTGGCAAGGTCGATCGCTACGCGCGCCACCTGCTTGTCACCGAAACGCTCGCGCGCGCGCTCTTCTATTTTCGACTTCCGTAGGAACTCGTCGCGAACCCGCGTTCGCCGCGGCTCCCGCGACTTGCGTGCGATCTCCTTGATCAGCTCCGCACCCCAGCGCCTGAGCAACTGGCCGTAGTCCGAATCCCACAGGATGTCTTGGCGGTCAGTCCTGACGAGATCCTCGCCATCGTCCAAGTCCAGCCACTCCGCTTCGACCTGCCCAACCAAGTACGAGCGCATGGCGAACTCGCCGGTGAAGCCCGCTGGTTGATTGAAGTCCCGCGTCACACCAGCGATCTTGCCGCGAGCGTAGATGCGGACACCCATCATCTCTTCGTTCTTGTACGCCTCCTTGGCCATGCCAAGCCATCCAGACACAGAAAGCTTCGAACCATCGTCGGCCAACACTGGGCGATCTGACAGATCCACCCTGGATCCGGGCAACAACGGAATGTCGAAAGGATCAACCTTAACGGGCTTCGCTTCGGCTTGCGTCGCGTCGACCACGAGAATCTTGAAATCCGGCCTGGCGAACGTAAATCTGACGGCCAATTGACGAAGAAACGTTTTGAGGTCTGGCACTCGCTTTGCAAGAAACGAAGTCAGGCGGATTTTCGTGCCGGATTCATCGCTCCATTTGCGGTCATCGCTGCCGACCTCTAATGGCACCGCCTCGTCACCATCACTGACGATCTTCTCGAAATCCATGAAGAAGTGCGTCACGGCATAGCCACGAGCTGTCTTCGGGCCACCAGCCGACCACACCTCTATGCGCCTGCAGATACCGAACGGAGCCAGCTTGCCTATTCCTTTTCGGCCCATCACTGGACGCTTCTTGTCCCGCGATTTGCTGCCGTCCTCTCCCTTGCGGGTCCTGCGATCCGCGCCCACGCGAAGATAGAAGTCTATCGCCTCCGTCGGGGTCATCCCATGTCCGTCGTCTTCGACTTCGATCACATAGCCCAGGTCCTTGAGTTGCCCCCCCGCATTGGAGGCCAGTTGTAAAGCCAGCGGAAGACGTACAGTGACTTTTTCCGCATCTGCGTCGTAGCTATTGGCGATCAGTTCAGCAACCACTGCACTCGCTTTGTCGTACAGCTTCACGCCCAGCTTGTCGACGGTGAGCCGGGAGATGCGCAGTTGATAGGGAGAATCACTGTTGGCGCTTTCCTTAACGGCAGATCCTTTGCCCTGATGGTGAGTTGGCTTGCCTGCAACCTGAACTGCACGACGAGAAGATGTATCCATCGACGCCCCCTAGATTCTCTAGGCATGGACAACGGCCGTCCTTCATCCCCGGCACATGACCATGCATACGCAACACGCGTATTGTCACATGATCGTACCCAAGTACCCGCCTGTCTACTTCGTGGCGGGGAACCTACCTATCCGCCGACAGGAAACCGTAGCTTCGCACCCAATCACGAGGCAATGAACTTCTCTGAATCGTCACAAAGGATTCTCAGCCTACGCAACAGCCTGGAGGGACACTGGTCCCACGGTGCAGTCGCAACGAGGACCAGCCATGACGATGCCAGATGAACGAACCCCGGCATTACTGTGGGTCGGCGCCTTCCGGATCGAGCTCGCACGCGATGAGCGCCTTCCAATCAGTATCAGGCAACGCGCCGTAGTCATCAGCGCGGCACTTCCCAGCCATCGAGGACATCGCGGCCATGGCCCTGTTCAGGCACTCGTCTGGGCTCGGGCTGGGGCTAGCGGCACCCAGCGAAGTCCATTTGCGGGCCGAGGATTGCCGATTCGGCCTGCTTCGTCACTCTACCCGGCTGGCATGGCCTGAGGACTGATGACGAACCCGATTGCACCCTACGTCACTGAATTTCGATGCCTTGGGCGCAAGCAATCCAAACCTTTCCGGCTCAGTACGGGTGTCACGTTCGCCCAAGTCTAGGTCACCAAACACCCCACACGGCTGGCCAAGCCAATCTCCGCCGTCATGCCGGCATTGAACGGCAGAAAGTCGGCTTCGATCCCGTCGCTGAAAATGACTCCGTGCTCGGCCATCTGCGAGACCAGTTGCAGCGATTTGCCACGCGTGACCTGCCCGAACACCAGGTTGACCTGGGTCGTCCGACTCGGGAACGGCTCCCGTACGGTGAACCGCAGATAGTCCGCGTCCCAGGGGAAGCCGTGCTCGCGCATGGTTTCGATGTCTTTTCGGCGGACGTTGCCGGCAATCCCCAGGGCACCCGCCAGCAGGCTGCGGAACCAGCCGGTCGAGCCCAGCCCCGTCGACACGATCACCCCGCTGGAAGAGTGCACTTCATGCCGATTGCCGAGCCGGATTTCATAGCGGGCCGACACATGCGAGCGCGGCCCGATGAACAGGTCATTGACCGCATGAAGCTCCTGCCCGTCACTGAGCCGCGCCCGGGCCATGGAGATCGCCCGCGTCGGCCGCTTGCCTGCCAATGACTCGGAGACGATCGACGCCAAGTCTTCGATCTGGAACGGCAACAACACGCCGTCCCAGCGCCCCGGGTCGGGATTGACGGCCACGACCGGCTGACCGTCCAGGTACTTGAGCGTGTTGGCCACCAACCCGTCCTGCCCCACCACCACGACCAGTGCGTCGGGTGGAAACAAGTAAGTCGGCAGCAGACTTCGATCCAGGCGGTGGAGCCGACCGAAGCGACGCAACGTCGCCTCGGTGTGCTGGACGGCCTGCTGATAGGTGCGGTGCTCGGCCTCATAGTCGGAGAAGTCCGCCCCGAGGTGCTCGACGAAGAACCGGGCCTGTTCGACCGTGTTGTAACGGACGACCAGGTCCTCGAGGCGGGTCTTCCGGACCACCAGGACGATCCGCCGGCTCAGCGGATCCATGGCCCTAGCTCCTGGCCGGTGCCGCGGATTTGCGGGTGAGCTGCTGCAACAGATCCGGTGAGATGTTCAGTTCCCCGATCCGGTTGGCATTCTCGGCCAGCCCCTGGAAGGCCAGTGCGATCAGCGCGCTGGGATCGGCCTGGCCCACGGTCAGGGCCTGCAGTACCTTCGGATCGACGTGCTCGACCGCCTTGACCAGGGTCGACACGCCGTAGGCCCGCGTTTCGGCCTCGGTGCGGGCGTTCTCCGAACGCCGGGCCGTCAGGTCCTTGTTCTTCTCCTCCAGCGCGATCTTGCCGGCCATCTCCTGGTCCTGGATCTGCTGGCGCTTCTCCAGCACCGAGCGCTCGGCGTCCATCTGCGCCTCCCGGATCTGGCGCTTCTTGGCCTCCACCGCGATCTCGGTGTTGAGCTCGTTCTCCTTGATCGCCCGCTCCTGCTCGATCGCCGCATTGCGGCGGGCGTAGAGGGCATCGTCGGCTTCCTTGAGGATCTGCTCACGCACCTTGGCCTCCAACGCCCGCGCCGTCTCCGGATTCGGCTTGACCGCCAGGATGGCGAGATTGACCAGACTGAGTCCGAGGCTGGGCAGGGCCTGCGGTTGCCTTAGGCGCTCGGCGACGGCCTGTACCAACTCATCGCCCCCGCGCAGCAGGGTTTCCAGCGAGCGGCCCTGCAGCAACGAGCGCACCTGGACCTGGACCGCGTTGACCACACGTTGGGGCACCTTCACCGGATCCTCGGTGGCGTACTCCCCGTTCGGGTGCAGGGTGAAGTTCATCAGCTCGGCCAGGGCCTTCGGATCGGCCACCCGGTAGGTGACCTGTCCTTGAACCGTGACTTCCTGGAAGTCGCTGGTGACCTCGTGGAAGGCGAAGGGCACGTCCACGCTTTCCAGCGGGATCGAGACCAGCGACGTGTTGGGGGCGAAGTAGTAGAAGGACAGGCCGGTCCCCTCGCGCACCGCACGCCCGTTGCGGTACTGGATCAGGTAGGTACTGGGATTGGCCTTGACGTAGCGAATACCGAACATGGTGTGATTCCCCTGTCACTTGACGTTGCTGTGGGCGCGGACCTCGGTGAAGGTCCAGTCGCGGATGAGTTGGCCGTTCTCCCACACCGTTTCCATGGCGTGCTTCCAGCCGAGGGGAAGCACCATGTCCTCGACGTCGGCTACGTCGTCCGGCACCGGCACGGTCTTCACGCTGCCGTACTCGACATGCCGCAGCAGGGCCAGCCGGCCGCGCTGGGAGGTCTTGCCGGTGTCGGTGATCGGGTCCTTGTAGACGTCGATCCACTGGCCATCGACGCGCGCCGCCGAGCACTTGAGCGCGAACTTCTGGGTGTCGCGGTTGAGCTTCTGCAGCAGACCACCGCCCATGCCGAAGGCGATGTTGTCGGTGGCGTAGCCGGCATCGGTGATCCGCTCCAGGATCGCGCGGATGCTGTCAGGGTCGACGCCGTCGCCCTGGATCAGGCGAACATGGTTCAGCACCTTGTAGCCCTTGCCGTTGACCGTGCTGCCGAAGGCCTCGTCGAGCAGCTCCAGGCACTGGTGCACGACCTCGACCGGGTCGCCGGAGTCGGGGCGGATCACCACCGTGGCGCCGGACTCGATCACCTGCTGGCGCAGGGCCTGGCCCCAGTGCTCCTTGATAGCCGTGTAGATGTCGTAGCTGTCGGAGACCACCGCGACCAGGCTGCCGGGCCTGGCGAACTGCTTGAGCATGTTGGCGTAGGCCTCGACCTCGCGTTCGCGGCCCCAACTGGTGATGGTGCTGTGCTCGGCGGCCGGGATCGACACGCCGGCCATCGGCTCGTGGTAGTAGGCGCGCGCGGTGAGCACGCCGGCGACGGTGTCGGTGCCCATGAAGTTGACCAGATGGGCGGCGCCGCCGAGCCCGGCCGATTCGAGACTGGACACGCCGCGGGCGCCGAAGTCGTGCAGCTTGAACGGCAGCTGCCCCTCTGGATCGTCGCTGGTGCGTTCGAGGAAGGATCGTATGGTCTGCTTCACGTGGTAGCTGATCGTCGCCACGGTGACCGGGTACCACAGCCTCAGCAGCAGGGTCTCGAGGTAGCTGGGCAGCCAGAACGCGTCCGGATCGGTGGATTCGATCGTGACCAGCGCCTGATGGGTGCGTATGACGCTGCCCTCGGGCACGGCGCGGATCCGCAGCGGCAGCAGGCCGCCGTGCACATCGACGATCCGACGCCAGCCGGCCTCGTTGAACGGTTCGCCATGGGCGGCGAAGAAATCGCGCGCCTCGTCGACGTCGGCGTGGGTGACCGGCTTCGACAGGTATTCCTTGAGGATGGCCTGCAGGCCGAAGAACAGCGTCTTGTCGTACACGCCGCCGCGAGACTCGACGTAGAAGAACGTGGCGTCGGTGCCGGGCGGGTACTGCAGCCAGTGGCTGGCCTTGTAGCTGTCGGTATTGAGAACGAGGTTTTCGAGATGGCGCATGACGGAAGCTCCTTCACGTCGGGTGACGCCGGCGGTCTGTCCGCCGGCGGGGACGGCCGGGATCAGCCCCGGCCGAGGAAGAACTCGAGGATGTGCAAGTGGTCCTCGTACAGCTGCGGACCCATTTCGAGGGCCTCGCTGACCGGGTACCAGCGCGCCTTGTCGGCATCGTCGCCGCCGCGCACCGGCGGCAGGTCGCCGGCCGGAAAGTCGAAGTGGAAGGCGTGGGTCACGGTGCGACCACGCTGCGAGCGTTCGGGGTGATCGAACACGTGCTGCCCCTTGATCGAACCCTTGAGCACCGGCACGGGCACCTTGAGCCGGGTTTCCTCGCGCAGCTCGCGCAGGCAACTGGCAAGGATGCTCTCGTCCTGGTGAACAAAGCCGCCCGGCAGCGCCCACAGGCCCTTGCCCGGCTCGGCGCGGCGGCGCACCAGCAGTACGTGGCCCGAGTGCACGACCACCGCGTCGGTGGTGACGAAGGTCGGCGGATACGGGGCATCGGCCCAGGCCGCACGGTACTGGTCGATGAAGCGGTGTTCGGCGACCAATTGGGTGAACGCGGGCGAGTTCTTGCGGAAGGCCTCGAGCATGTCGAACACCGGGCCGGGCACATTGGCGCGGATCAGCATCAGCCCGCCGTGGCTGTCGAGCTGGTTGGCCTCGAACAGGTAGCGGCGCAACTCGGTCGCCGACAACGTGGCGGTGTGCTGCACGTCGACCAGCGGCCACTGCGGGAACTCTTGCAGGTAGTAGCTGCTGGCGTCCTTGTCCTGGCCAATCAGCCCGACCTTTGCGTCGGCCGCGCCGCCATCGGCCTTGATCGCCTCGGCGACGCTGCGCTGGACCGCGGCGACCCATAGCGCCTCGTTGTAGAGGTGGTCGCGCAACGGTCGCACGATCAGGCGCTGCTCATCGTCCGCGAGCGCGGCGCGGACCATGACCTCGCGCTCGGCGACGGTCCAGGGGTTGCGGATGGTGCGGGGGGTATCGGCAGAGCCGACCAGAAGGATCAGCTTGCGGGCCCGGCCCAGTGCGAGGCGGGCGACGGCGGCGTGGCCGTTGTGGAACGGCTCGAAGCGGCCAATGAAGACCAGGTAATCGTATTCCATGAGGCTCCCTCACGGTGGTGGTTGCCCCGGGTCTGTCCCAAGGCTCAAGTGAAATGCTACGCCTTCCGCATCCGGAGTCAAGCAACCCAAGGCTGATGCCCACGGGCGCGTATGGCTGGGTACCCGGAGTTGCCCAGCGCTGTTTCTGCAAGTGAAAAGTTACTCTGTATGTAGCTTCTCATTCGCCCGTAGAACCCGGCCCAATGGCATGAATCATTGCGGATGCAATTGTGCAGCAACCTCTTGCACAAATTCCCGACCGGGGGGCATGCGGCAACTCGAGGTTGGTTAGCCGTGTCAGATCGTGTCTCCCCCCAGAGAACTCGGTTGACCTATACATTCGTCTTGGCGCGCGCAGCTCGTCGTCTCAGGTCCGCTTCAGTGGCAGGCCGTAGCTGGATGAACTCGGCCTCCGGCACGGCACCGAACTGCTGGCAAAACGGCAAGTAGACCCGGATCTGCCAACTGTCTTCGGCTGCGTCGGCCGCAAACGGATGCAAGATCTCGCCGTCCGAATCCACCCGGTCGATGCGGAGCAACCCAGAGCGCGGATAAGGGCGTGATCTTCTCGAACGTCGATCCGCCATCATGGTCTCGATGGCTCCATGCGGATAACCGGGGTGAGCGCTTTGGCGGCGCGCCTCCAGTGCCGACCGAGTCGCATCTTCCAACGACCGATGAGCCTGCCCGACCTCGATCTCGTCGAAGCACATCTCGGGCAAGGCATAGGGCGGCCCACTGAACCATGCCTCGTCAAGATCGGGTAGCAATTCGATGGCCAGGATCGTGCGTCGGCCTATGTCGGTGCAGCGCCACCGCTGGCCCGTGCAGGTCATGAACTCAAGGCCGATCTCGAATTCATCCAGTCTCATGGGGTGTGCGGACCTCAGTGCGTTCGGAGCGCGTCCACAATCATGATCGTGCCAAGGGCACGTTCGAGTATTGCCCCAGTCACTCAATTTCGCCTTCGCGCGAAGGCAACAGGTACGCTCCATTGCAATGAAGGCAGGAGCGCGAAGCCTCCTGGTGTTCAGGATGTGTTTATCTTATCTTCTCTCGATAAGATTCCATAGCTACCAAAGCCTCATGCTCGGGGACCCCCTCTGGATCACTGCGGCCGTGGCCTCGCTTGCCGGTACTGACGCTTGTCGCCCTGCGGCCGCCCGTTGGGGTCTGCGTTGATGCAGATTCGGCCATCGCACACGATCGCATCCGAGGCAACAAACGCCTGCACAACGGGTACGGCGTTCTCGTAACGCTGAAGCTCCTCTTTGGTAGCAGCAAGCTCTCGGCGGTAGTAGCCCAACACTGCCCAGCCCACGACCAGAATCAATATGGCAAGGACAGCGATACCGCTGTACCAGGTCCATACGGTTTTGCTGGCGCCTCGCAACTGCAGCGAGGTGGTCGAAACGGCACGGTTGTACTCATCCGCCATTGGCGCGAAGGCCGCCTTGGCTTCTTCGGTGATTCTTGTCCGAGCGCCACTGACAATGCCGTTCACCCGCTGATCTACCTGGGCGACTTCGTTCTGCAGCGTCTGCAGCTTCTGATCGATCGCCGCCTGCATTCGCGCCTCGCGCTGCTCGAACTTGGCGACCAGTGCAGACAGCAATCGGGTCACTTCCTTCATTTGCTCGTTGCCGGACATGGATTTTCCAATGATCAGCCGAGAGAGAGCACGTGGCCCTGATTTTGCCTGGCCACTTCCTGTTGCTGACGCTCCCGCTCCTGAGCCGCGAGCATCTCATGCCCCTGTTGGACCATGGCTTGTACGTCGGGTGACTGTTCGATCTCGGCACAAACCCGGGATATTTCGTCGTCGTTATCGGCATACAGCGCATCGGCGAGGCGATCCAGTTGTGGATCACCCGTACTTCCTGTTCGTTGGCTGTGCCGGTTGATCGGTTGTTCCAACTCCTGTGGCAAGCCAGAGCGATGATCGGGGTGATCTGGATGGCCTGGAGCGGGAGGACGCTCCGGCGCAGCGGGAGGCATCGGTTGGCCCTGCATGAAATGGTCCTGACGATCGACCTCCCGCGAGTGGGCAAGCGGGGCGAAATGCAGCGTCGCAGGGTCGATATCTCCAGTCTGCGGGATGCCGTGTTCGCGCTGAAAGTCGAGCAAAGCGCCCTGCATGCTGACGCGATAGACCCCATCTTGATCGAGAGGTCTTCCGCCAACGGCCTGATAGCCTTCGTTCGCCATTACCCGTTGAAGATCGCGGATGCGCTGGTTGGTTTCGCCCAGGCGGAAGGTGCCATCACCGACCACTTGTTGCGGTTCGACGTTCTCGCGGTGCTCTGCTTCTACTGGCAATCGTCCGCTGACTAGGTCCGACACGTAGTTCTCAAACTGCTGGTAATAGCGGGTATCCATCTCCATGTGAACATGCACGGCGCCCGTCTGTTGTCTACCTTGCGTTCCAAGCGCATCTCCGTATTCGACGGTCTGCCCTTCCGAAACCGCAATTGGATTCATGTGACGGATACGAGCTACTACATCCCCGCCTTGGCGATCAAGGATGTCGACCAAGCCTTCACGCTCGCTCACACGGCCGATATAACCAGAAACAGGTGAAGGCACGTCGACGGCTCGCGCCGCCCGGGACATGGATGGATGGTTCGGATCTTCCAGGATGAAGTCCTTTTTCAATAGAACTTGGTCTGGATTCAGGCCAAATGTTCTCCCATCCCGCGCCACTTCGATCTCTTGAAGCTCGCCGCCGATATAGGCATGCGCACGTCGTGGCTGGCCGTTGATGATCACGCCATCTTGCATCCTCGCATCACGGTTCGCTCCGGGGTGATGTGTTGCAAGGCTGTCGAAATCCGTTACCGGCTCATTGCTCTGCAGGCCATTCGGAGGCCTTGGTGGACCCAACTGGATGATGCGATAAGTTGATGGGGCTTGATCGTCAGTCATGGCAGTACCTCGCGGTTTCCTTCCCTATTCGACCTTATACAGGTCGGTTCGCACGTCTCCGCACCTGAAGTAGCTTGATGTGCGCTCTTCGGCGGCTTTGTACGGCTCCCAACTCAGTCGCTCTTGCTGAAGCTCCAATAGGTACGCTTCAACTTCAATCCCCGTGTCATCTGCTGGTATTGAGTCAATGCCGACTTGTACTTCTACCCGCCAGGAGCCATCGCCCAGGCTTGCAATTTCCCTGACGGCGTTGAAGTTGCCCTCGCCATACTCGGAATATTCGTGGATCAGCCTCGGCGTGATCACAATGCTTCCGACCATCGATATCCACCCATCATCGGTTTCGCCGATGTCTTCAGGGAGCGCACGATATCTGTCGCATTGCGCACGACCCGTAGCATCATCTTGATACCAGACTCCATGCAGCACAGTGGGCAGCGCAACCGGCTGACTCTGTGAGGCAAGGGGAGCGGCGGGAGTCTCTGCGGGTGCCGGCGGCCTGACATTCCGAGCGCATCCAAGGCCACTCAGGGAGAGAGCCAGCAGCCCCGCAAGCAGGGCTACACGCCTATTCGGGATTCGTCGGCAGCGAGCGGATCGTGGTACGGGTTGTGCCGTACCGCTATGCCAATGGAGGGCGGATCGGTGAGGGCTCGCAGCCATTGGGTGTCCTGTTCGTCCTTTCAGGTATCTCGGAGTCTAGCCAAATATTGACTCTGGTCCTACACGCTTCGGGTAGGAATTTTCCTATGTGGCGTCGGATAATGGCTCGGCGTCCATGAAACTGCCCTGTCACTGTGGCGAAGCTGGATGGTGACCTGCGACTCCTGAGGGCACAGGTCGTCAGAAGTCACACAGATTCCAGTTGTCTGGATGCTCCCAGACGCTTTCTTCCAGTGGTCGTTGTAGCAGGAACTGACCGTTCGCCGGGTTGAAGTTGCGAACGATGCGGATCCTAATCCGTCCCGTCTGCTCGTTCGCCTGTTCGGTGTAGCCGGCGTATCCCAATCCATGGCGGACCGTGCACAGGCTGGCCCCGATCTGCCGCTTGGCGGGGGCGCTCTCGGCGTTGGCGCGGGCTTTGACCCTTTTTTGCTCCAGTTGAGCTTCCTGCGCCTGCCTCCCCGCCAGGGCTCTACGGGCATTGGCCTCGGCAACCGACTGCTGCCGGATCGTGAACTTGACCGGCTGCTGCTGTTCTGGGACGCGGAATCCCTTGTCCCAGTAGTCGACCGAGTCGCAGGGTTCGTCGCTGGCGAGCCAAGTTTTGGGTTGGAGTTCGAAGGTTTCGACATCGACAGCCGCATAGTGACGCACTCGCGTGTCGCACCTGTACCCGCGGACGTAGGCGTAGAAAGGCCGACGCTCGGCCTTGTTCTCCAGAATCAAGGGGATCAAAGCGTAGCGTCGCCCATCGATCTGCGCCTCCCGGGCCACCCGATGGGTGCCGGCAGGCACGATCCAGAACTCCCCGGTTCGCAGGGGGTTGGCTGGACGCAGGGTCAGCCCATCGCTGGTGATCTCCATCTCGATCGACGGATCGACCGGGACAGTACGGCCTCTTTCCTTCGCCAGCCCGCTTGCCGGGAGCATTCCCAGTACGAGGCTCAGCAGGACCAGTCCGGGAGCGATCCTGCGCCACATGAGGGTCGTCATGCGTCCTTTCATGCTTATGGAATCTATAAGTAGACTACCTATAAGACTGTAGAGCTTTAGCTGCCGGATTTCTAGGGTGACGGCCATGACCGCCACCCTTCCTCAGCGCCTGGGCATGGCCTTCCGCAAACGCCGGGAGGCGCTGGGTTACAGCCAGGAGAGCTATGCCGACGCGATCGGCATGCATCGCACTTACTACAGCGCGATCGAGCGCGGGGAGAAGAACCTGCAACTGGATACCCTGGAGCGGGTCTGTGAAGGCCTGGAAATCCCGATCTGGGAAGTCCTCAAGGAGGCCGAGGGCAGGCCGTAGCCCCGCAACACCCGCGTCAGGGTAATTTGGCAACAAGCTGTTGCCCAATTGGATCCTCTTTCAGGCTTCGGCCAAGGCAAGATGCCGAAATTGTCCAACAGGCTGTTAGCCAATTTCCCCAAGGGCACAATCTGGCGTTCCTGACTACGCGCTCTTGACCAAGCAGAACGCGCTGCATAGGTTCCTGCACCAACTGGCACAGTTATCCCTGTCAGCGACCCGAAAAGAGTCGACTAGCCATGTCAGAGCCGCGCTTTCATCAGCTGAGCCTTGAGCTCAAACAGGAATATTTCCGGTAGATAATCAATCACTTACCGATCGCGCAGGCGTCCCTGACATGGTTAGCCTGCCTCGACAGGTTCGGCCACCGAGGGGCGGGGCGGAGCCGGAATCCCGCGTCGCGTGAAGGCACGGCCGGCGGTCTGGCCTCCCCGGCCCGTCCGGCCGTGCCGGGAGCGGCTCGATCGCAGGGCGTCCGCCTCGCGACATCCCGCACCGATGCCCGGCGTCGATGCAGCGCGGCGCATGCCTGCATGAATGCCGAAGCCGGATGAGTTCCGACCGCGACTCCCGCCGAAAGGCAAAGCAAACGAGCGGCTCGTTCATTCGATCCGGTGACGCCAGGCCGAGGCGCGATCGCGGTTCGGATCGTCGGCGCCTGAAGAAGGCGCCTGAAGAACATGTCTTCGCTCGATGCAATCAACCTCTCGCATTGACATCGCGTTGACGCGATCTTCACCGGAATCCCTTCACCACGCGTAGACATCGGAACCCAAAGCGTGATTTTGCCCACGCAACGTTCGACGTGCGGTGGACATGTCACCGACGCGCTGACATACCTACGTCGACGGCCGCTGCCGCGCCACTCGACCTCACTCTCCAGGAACCACCGGAAGCCGCGAAAAAACCCGACCCCGACTCACGAAAACCAGCAAGGCGGACTTCTCGCACAAGGATGAGGTGAGGACCGGCGCGACATACGGAACACGTTGCTCCCGCCCCCACGAAAAGGAACTTCGATGAACGAGTCATCCCGGGTTTCGCTGCCCCTGACCGTCGCCCAGCGCGGACTGTGGGTCGGCCAGAAGATCGCTTCGGCCGACGCCACGCTCAACATCGCCGAGGCGATCGAGATATCCGGCCCGATCGACCCCGTGCAGTTCCGGCGTGCGCTGCACCAGGTGGTCCGCGAAGCCGAAACGCTGCGCGTGCAGGTGATCGAGGAGGAGGGCAAGCCGCGGCAGATCGTCCGGCCCGCCCACGACGGCCCGTCCGACGACGAGCTGCTCCACGACGACACCTTTCCCTTCATCGATGTCAGCGCCGAGACCGATCCCCGCGCGGCGGCCGAGGCGTGGATGCGCGCCGAGCTGGTCCGGCCGGTCGACCTGGCGCGCGATCCGCTATGGGTCGCGGCATTGTTCAAGGCCGCCGAGGACCGCTACTTCTGGTATCAGCGCGCGCATCACGTGGTGTACGACGGCTACAGCGGCGGCATGGTGGTCCGGCGCGTGGCGCAGCTGTACTCGGCCTATGTCGCCGGACGCGAACCGGAACCGTGCGGGTTCGGTTCGCTGGCGGCGCTTGTCGAGGCGGAGGCGGCGTATCGCGAATCGAAGCGGTTCCAGCGCGACCGCGAATACTGGCTGGAGCAGCTCGCCGAACTGCCGGAAGCGGTGACCCTGGCGCGCGGCGTCCGCAGCAACGAGGGCGGCCTGCGCCACAGCATCGGCTATCTGCCGATCGCGCAGGCCCGGCAACTGGACGAACTGGGCCGACGGCATTCGGCCAGCCTGCCGCAGGTGATGATCGCCTTGATCGCCGCCTACTTCCATCGTGCGACCGGCGCCGACGATCTGGTATTCGGCATGCCGGTGTCCGGGCGGGTCGGCGCCGCCCTGCGCGCTTCGCCCGGCATGGTCGCCAACGCGGTGACGATCCGCCTTTCGTTCACGCCGGAGTCGACCGCGGCCGGGCTGTTCGCGCAGGTTTCGAAGGTCGTGAAGCAGGCGCTGCGTCACCAGCAGTACCGCTACGAGGACCTGCGCCGGGATCTGGGGCTGATCGGCCAGGACCGGCACATCGCCCGCCTGGGCGTCAACATCGAGCCCTTCGACTACCAGCTGGATTTCGGCGGCGCCGGGGCGACTTCGCACAACCTCTCCAACGGCTCGCAGGAAGATCTCACCGTCTTCGTCTTCGATCGCGGCAACGACAGCGACCCGTGCATCTACTTCGATGCCAGCCCGTCGCTCTATCCGATGGCCGAGCTCGACGAGCACCGCCGCCGATTGATGCGGCTGATCGACGCGGTGCTGGCCGATCCCGGGCAGCCGCTGGACCGGATCGACATCCTGGGCGATGCCGAGCGCAGGCGCCTGCTGATCGATTTCAACGACACCGCCGCTCCGCTGGAGGAAACCAGTCTGCCGCAGCGGGTCGGGCGGCGGGCGGCCACGACCCCGGAGGCGGTCGCCGTCGTCTCCGGCGACGCCGTGTTGACGTACCGCGAGCTGCATGAGCGCAGCGTCCGCCAGGCGCGCCGGCTGATCGCCGAAGGCGTGGGGCCCGGCGACATCGTCGCGGTCGCACTGCCGCGCGGCGAGCAGTTGCTGATCGCGTTGCTGGCGATCATGCGCAGCGGTGCGGCCTACCTGCCGATCGATCCGGACGGTCCCGCCGAGCGGGCCGCGATGATGCTCGAGGATGCCGAGCCGGTGGCGATGATCGCGCTGCCCGAACGGCATCCGCGCCATGCGGGCGGCGGCCTGTTGCTGCTGTCCCCGGAGGAAGACGGAAGGGTCGCGGACCTGCCGAAGGAGCCCGACCTCTCCTCGCCGGAGGCGACCGCCTACGTGCTCTACACCTCCGGCTCCACCGGACGCCCCAAGGGCGTGGAAGTGACGCACCGCAACCTCGGCAACTTCCTGCAGGGCATGCAGGCCGTCCTCGAGCCGGAACGGAGCGACCGCTTCCTGGCCCTCACCACGGTGTCCTTCGACATCGCCGCGCTCGAACTTTTCCTGCCGCTGGTGACGGGCGCGCGGGTGGTGATTGCCGGCGCCGGAGTCGCGCACGACCCACCGCGACTCGCGCGCCTGATCGGCGAACGCGGCATCACCCATGTGCAGGCCACGCCTTCGCTCTGGCGGGTGCTGCTCGCCAGCCGGGAAGCACGGCTCGACGGCGTCCATGCGCTGGTCGGTGGCGAGGCATTGGGCGCCGCGCTGGCCGCCGAGCTGAAGCGGCGCGCGGCGCGCGTCACCCAGTTCTACGGACCCACCGAGACGACCGTGTGGTCGACCGCTTTCGACCTGGACGAGGCCGCGACTCCGGACGGAGCAGGTGCGCACGCGCCTCCGATCGGCCGGCCGATCCTGAACACCCGCCTCTACGTGCTCGACGGCAACCGGCAGCCGGTCGTCACGGGCGCGATCGGCGAGCTGTACATCGGCGGCGCCGGCGTGGCGAAGGGCTACCTGCGCCGTCCGCAGCTGAACGCCGAACGCTTTCTCGACGACCCCTTCGCCGCCGACGGCAGCCGCATGTACCGGACCGGCGACCGGGTCCGCTGGCTGGAAGGCGGCGTGCTCGAGTTCATCGGCCGCGTCGACGACCAGGTGAAGATACGCGGCCATCGCGTCGAGCTGGCCGAGATCGAGCACCAGCTCCTGGCGTGCACGGCGGTCGCCGCCGCGGCCGTCGCCGCGCATCGCGACGCGGAGAACGGCACGGCGCTCGCCGCCTACCTGGTGCCGGTCGGGGACGACCGGCCCGACTTCGCCGCCGTCCGCGGCGAGCTGGCGCGACGTTTGCCAGAAGCGATGATTCCATCGAGCTTCATGTGGCTGGAGCGCCTGCCGCTGACATCCAGCGGCAAGCTCGACCGCAAGGCGTTGCCGGTGCCCGAGCACCGCAGCCGCGCTCCCTACACCGAGCCCGCGACCGCGCTGGAGAAGAAGCTCGCGGCGCTGTGGCGGGAGGTCCTGAGGCTGGAACGGGTCGGCGTCCACGACAACTTCTTCGAGCTGGGCGGCGATTCGCTGAGCGCCGCCGAGATGATCGCCCGGTTCCCGGAGTACCTCTCGATGGAACTGCCGCTGGCCAGCGTGTTCGAGGCCTCCACCATCGCGGGGCTCGCGGCCAGCCTGCAGAGCGCCGATTCGCGAGATGCCGCCGGCAGCGATCCGCTGGCGGCGCTGCTGCCGCTGCGGGCGACAGGCGGGGAACGGCAGCGTCCGCTGTTCTGCATCCATCCCGTGGTCGGCCTGGGCTGGGCATACACCGCGTTGCTGCGCCATCTGGACCCGGGGCTGCCGGTGTACGGGCTGCAGGCGCGCGGCCTGCGTGGCGACGGCGCATTGCCCGCCAGCGTGGAAGAGATCGCCGCCGACTGCATCGAACGCATGCGCACCGTACAGCCGAAGGGGCCATACCGGCTGCTCGGATGGTCGCTCGGCGGACTGATCGGCCACGGCATCGCCGCGCGGTTGCAGGCAAGCGGCGAACAGGTGGAACTGCTGGCCATGATGGATGCATATCCGTTCTCCCCGGAGCGCGAGCACACCGATCGCGATCCATCGACGGAAGCCGGCGAGGTACGGGCCGCACTGCGCTTCCTCGGCTTCCACCGCAAGACCGGGGACCACCCGCCCGCGACCATGGACGCGCTGGCCGACTGGCTGTGCCGCGAGTACGACGTGCTCTCGCTGCCGCTGGTGCAGGAGATCATGAAGCGAGAGCCGCGGTTGATCGAGCACGTGGCCATGGTGACCCGCAACCACCTGCGCCTGGCCCGCCGCTACGTTCCCGGACGCAGCGCGCCCGGACGGATCCGCAGCGATCTGCTGTTCTTCCGCGCGGCACGCCAGGCCAGCGTCGACCTGGAAGGTTTGATGCACTACCACCCGACGGCGTGGCATTCCCATTTCGATGGCGAGGTGACCCTGGACGAGATCGACAGCGACCACCAGTCGATGCTGGAACCCGCTGCCGCGGCGCAGATCGGCCGGATACTGCAGGAGAGGCTCGACGGGTTGCGCCGGTCCGACGACCCGACATCGGTGCGGACGCCGGCCGCGTCCGGACTGCGGCCGGCGGCGGCGGCGGCGGAAACCCTGCTGACGATCGGCGGCTGATTGCGATGACCGTACGCAAGCCGATCGCGATCTTCACCATCGGTACGCAGGGCGACATCAGGCCCTGCGTGGCCCTCGGCCGTCGCCTTCAGGACGCCGGCCATCCGGTACGCATCGCCACCAGCGACAACTTCGCCGGGCTGGTCCAGGACGCCGGGCTGGAATTCTTCCGGTTGACCAGCAATTTCCAGGCGCTGCTGGAGGCGGATCGCAGCATCGCCGACCGGGGCCTCGACACCCGGGCGATGGCTCGCGTGTTCCGCGAGACGTTCGCCGGGTGGGCGAAGCACTGGGTGGACGAGGGACAGCAGGCCAGCGAGGATGCCGGTCTTCTGATCGGTGTCGGCAACAGCACGCTGCTGGCCAAGTCGCTGGCCGAGGCGCGCGGGCTGCCCTTCGTCGGGGCGCAGCTGCAGCCGCTGACGCCTTCGCGGATCCTGCCGCCGATGGTGCTCGCGGGCTCGGGGCGCAAGCTGCCGCCGGCCCTGAACATGGGCGCCTACCACCTGCTGCGCCTGCTGGTCTGGTACGTGATGCGGCCGGCGATCAACGACATCGTGCGTCCGCGACTGGGCCTGCGCCGCCATCCCTGGTACGGGCCGTACTTCCACGACGGCGGCGAAGCCAACCGGGTCGTCTACGGCTTCAGCCGCCACGTGCTGCCGCGTCCGGCCGACTGGCCCGAATCGGCGCAGGTGGCCGGCTACTGGTTCCACGACCAGCCGCACTGGCAGCCGTCCGACGACCTGCGGCGCTTCCTCGACGCCGGACCGAAGCCCGTCTACATCGGCTTCGGCAGCATGGTCACCAGCGAAGCCGTGGCATTCACCGACACGGTGCTCGAAGGGCTGCGCCGAAGCGGGCAGCGCGCCGTGCTGGCGACCGGCTGGGGCGGCCTGGATCATGCCGAAGGCGCGCACGACGACCGCAGCTTCTTCATTCGCCAGGCCCCACACGACTGGTTGTTCCCGCGCATGTCGGCGGCCGTGCACCATGGCGGCGCCGGCACCACCGCGGCCGCGGTGCGCGCCGGCATTCCGTCGGTGATCGTGCCGTTCTATGGCGACCAGCCGTTCTGGGCGCGATGCCTGCAGCGCATCGGCGTCGCCCCGGCGGCGCTGGACCGGCGCAAGCTGCGTGCCGGGGACCTCGCGGCCGCGCTGGACGCGACGCCGCAGCTGCGCCGGGCCGCGGCGGCGCTCGGTGCGCGGGTACGCGCCGAAGACGGGGCGGGTGCCGCGGTACGTTGCCTGCAGGACTGGGGACTGCTGCGACCGTCGGCGACAGCGGAAGCTCCGGTCGAACCGTTGAGGAGTACGGCATGAGCCGCCGTTTCCTTCATGCCGGCAAGATGCGTCTGCTGCCTGGGCAGGGCTTCGGCGAGCAGTTGCCGATCGGAACGGATCGACGCCCCGTCGGGAGCGATGGGCGATGAAGCGTCCAATGACCCTGTTCGAACGCGGGATGTACCTGGGCGGGCGGACTCCGGTCGCGATCGTGTTCCCGGCCAGGATCCGCGGACGGCTGCGCGAGGAACGCCTGCGCGATGCACTGGCACGGGTGCAGGCCCGGCACCCGCTGCTGCGTTGCCGGGTCGTCCCCGGAGATGGCGGAGGGCGCGACGATCGGCCCTGGTTCCAACTGCAGGAACGGCCCGCGCCGGTGCCGTTGCGGATCGTCGAGCGCACCGGCGACGAACACTGGCGGCACGAGAGCCGCAACGAATGGAAACAGCCGTTCGATGCCGACCTTCCGCTGATCAGGGTGACCTGGCTTCGCGGCGCGGAAACCAGCGAGCTGCTGCTGGTCTGTCATCACTGCATCTGCGATGGCAGGTCGATCATCGTCCTGCTGCGCGACATCCTGCTGCTGTGCGGACGCCCCGATCAGGACATCGGCACCCGGACGTCGCTCCAGCCCCTCGAGGAGATCCTGCCCGAAGCCGTGAGGCGCAATGCACGCCTGCGCTGGCGCACGCGCTGGAAAGCCGCCCTGTTCGCCTTGTTCATCCGCTGCCGGCGCCCCCGTCCGGCATTGACCTATGGCGGGGTCTACGCGATCGGCTGGTCGCTCGACCGTGCGGCCACGCAGTCTCTGGCGAAACGTTGCAAAGCGGAGCGGGTGACGATGTTCAGCGCGCTTTGTGCCGCGTTCGTGGCCGGCTTCGACGCGATCGCCGACGGGCGTGGCGGACGCAGGTTCGCGGTGCCGGTGGACGTGCGCCGGTTCCTGCCGGCACTGGATGCCGACGGCCTGTTCGCGATGGCGCCGACCATCGTCCTGTCGCCGCGTGCGCCACGTGCCGGCCTGCCGTCCGACACGGAGTTCTGGGCGCTGGCGCGGACCCTCAAGGCGGACATGGACGACAGGATCGACCGTCTGGGACCCCGGGTCCACGAGAATCTGGTGGGCATGGAACGCCTGCATGCGGTGTTCGACCGGCTCATCGCCTACGGACAATCCAGGCCATCCGGAGACGACGTCACGTTGTCCTGGCTCGGGCGTCTCGACCTGAAGCAGGACCACGGCGACTTCCACCTCGAAGCGGTCCACAGCCCGACCGCGATGCTGGCCCCGACGCCGGCCAACCTGGTCACGATGTGCGGATTCGACGGCGCCCTCGACTTCGCGCTGACCTCGGATGACCGGTCGCTGCCGGTCGAGCAGGCGCGGACCGTCAGGGACGGCGCGATGGCCGCATTGCATGCCGCCCTGAGTCGTCCGCAGCCGGGCACCCGGACGGCGGAGCACCCCGCACCCGTCGTCCGCGAAACCGGCCATCGCAACCATGGGTTTTCCGCGCGGGGCGCACGCAGCGATCCGCGCGCCCCGGACGGACTCCCGCCACGGCAACCGCCGGCCGTCGCGGACGCTCTTCCGCACGCGCGTCGCGAACACGCCGACCGCGCAGGCCCGGCCCCGATGGAGTCGGCCGATCCGTTGCCGGAGGCAAACCCATGATGCCCTTCGGCCTGATCTTCGTGCTCTATCAGCCATCCGCGGAGTTCGTCCGCAACCTGCACAAGGCGCGGGCGATCTGCCCGGTCGTCGTCGCCGTCGACAACTCGCCCGAACCGGACCTGCACCTGCACGAGGCCCTGCGCCAGGGCGGAACGACGGTGATCGACAACCGCAACCGAGGCGGGCTTGCGGGGGCCTACAACCGCGGTGCCGAAGCCCTGCTTGCGACGGGCTGCGAGGTGATCTTCCTGCTGGACCAGGATTCGGAGATCGACGCCTCCTTCTTCTCCGGGATGATGCGGGCCTGTTCCGGTCTCGGTACCGACACCTTCCTGCTCGGCCCGAAGATCCACGAGATCAACCTCGGCAAATGCATGCCGGCGATCCCGCCCGGACGGCGCTTCCCCAGGCCCAGGCGCATCGACGATGAGACCGACGGACTGTTCCCGACGCTGTTCGTCATCTCTTCCGGCACGGCCCTGTCCGCCGGCGCGTACCGGAAACTGGGTGCCTTCCGGGAGGACTACTTCATCGAGTACATCGACATCGAGTACGGCCTGCGCGCATCCAGCCGGGACGTGCCGGTGTACATGAACGCCGCGGTGACGATGCGCCAGACCACCGGCCACATCGTGCGTCACGGCAGACTCTTCACCACCCATCACGCCGCCTGGCGGCGCTATTACGGCGCGCGCAATGCGGTGCATGCGCTGCGCCTGTACCGGTCGAGGTGGGCGCTGCACTGGCTGCCGGGCCTGCTCGCCCTGCACCAGGCGCTCTGCGTGACGCTGTTCGAGGACCGGAAGGTCAGGAAGCTCGTCGCCATCGGTTGCGGCTACCTGGACGGCATGCTCGGCAGGCTGGGACCGTTCGAGATCCGGCATCCGCGGATCTTCGCCTTCTGCGCCGGCCGCGCCCACCCCGGCACCGCGCTCCAGCGCGACGCATCGGAAGCCACCGGGCAGCAGCCATGAGGAGGGAACTGTCCACCATCGAGCACCTGATCGACGGCAACATCACCTACGTCGTCGGACTGGAGGGGCCTCTGACGCCCGAGCGGCTGCGCCCGGCGCTGGCCCGGGTGCAGCGCAAGCATCCCGCGCTGCGGATGTTGACCGGCGAGACCGGCCGCAGACGCTTCTACGAGATGGACGCGGCACCGGAAATTCCGCTGCGCGTGGTCGACATGGACGCGTCGAAGGCCGGCGCGCATTCCGCCGGCGGTACCGCGATGGACGAGCTTCGCAGGCGTGAAATCCAGGCCGAAGTGACGACGCCGTTCGCGGACGACCAGCCCCAGCTGCGGGTGGCCTGGCTCAGGCCCGCGGACGGCGCCGGTGCCACGGAGAGCGAACTGCTGGTCACCGCGCAGCACCGCATCTGCGATGGCATGAGCCTGCTGACCATCGTCAGGGAACTGTTGCAGGCGCTCCATTCCGATGCGGAGCTGGTCCCCTACGCGCCGATCACCACGCGCGACATCATCGGCGAGCTCGACGCCGGCGGCCGTCGTGGCAACGGCCTCTGGAAACGCAGACTGGCAGCGGGCGCGGTGAATGCGCTGCTCGCGCTCGTGCCTCCGTCCGGGCGACCGCTCGAGCATCACGAGATTCACCTGGAATGGTCGGCCAGCCAGATGCTGTCTTCCGCGCTGAGGCAGCGGTGCAGGATCGAGAGCGTATCCGTCCATGCCGCCCTGCTGCTGGTGTTGCGCGAAACGCTGCAGTCGGTGCTTGGCCGGGACGGACCGGACTGGATCGAGTGTCCGGTCGACGCCAGGCGCGGCCGCCTCTCCGTTCTCAGAAGCGACATGCTGTTCTTCGGCGGCGGCAGCTTCAGGGTCGACGCGCGGCAGCCGCCGGCAACGGATTTCTGGGCGCAGGCGCGCGAGATGAGCCGCGAGATCCGCCAGAAGGTCGATCAGGATGTGGCCGGGATCCCCGCCCGTTACCAGTTCTGCGAGATGCTCACGCCACCTTCGGCCGGCAGGATCCGCTCGATCGTACGTCTGGGAGATGCGCTGAGCCGCAACGCCAACTGGGACCGGTTCTCGTTCTCCAACCTCGGCAACATCGTGCTCGATGATGTCGTGCCTGAGGACGGTGGGCCCGACGGCATCGTGCCGGATGACACGAGCGCAGGCACACGCCCCCGCATCCGGGTGACACGCTTCGGCCTGCACGTGCATTCATTCGCCACACGTATCCTCGGCCTCATCGCCTTCTCGCTGCACGGCCAGCTGCATTTCATCTACACCGGCGACGAAAAGTGCCTGGACCGCCGCCGGGCCGAGGCGCTGGGACATGCGTTCATGACCCTGCTGGAGCGGCATGTCGGTCAGGGCATGGCCACGTTTCAGGAGGAATCCGTCCGCGACCGGATCGGCACCGGGTCCGGTCCCGGCGGGGTCGAAGCGGGATAGTGCCAAGCCAGGACCCGGCAGCGGACCGCCGGGATTACGCTCGCGCCAGCTGGAGCTGACCGGATCCGGCGCCGTACCCCATCACCCCATCGCCCCCGTCCCGGGCCGGATTCCCGGACACGAGGAATGGGGGCTCGTACCCGGACCGCTGGCCGACAATCCCCGCGCTCGGGAACCGCGCCGGGCGCGTCCGGATGAACGGGCCTTGAGCCTACCGATGCTGCGTGGCAGGCTCGCGCGGATGACCCCTCCGGCTCCCGCGGCACCGCATCTGCGCGACCTCGCCCGGCTGCGGCGCGTCCGCGACCGGATCGACCGCGAATACACCCGGCCCCTGAACGTGGAGGCGCTGGCCCACGGCGTGCACATGTCGGCCGGGCATCTCAGCCGCCAGTTCAAGCTTGCCTACGGCGAGTCGCCCTACAGCTACCTGATGACCCGGCGGATCGAGCGGGCGATGGCCCTGTTGCGCCGCGGCGACCTCAGCGTCACCGAGGTCTGCTTCGCGGTCGGCTGCGCGTCGCTGGGCACCTTCAGCACCCGCTTCACCGAGCTGGTCGGGGTGCCCCCGAGCGTCTACCGGCGCGAGGCGGCCGCGACCGCGGGCATGCCGTCATGCGTGGCGAGACAGGTGACGCGACCGGTCAGGAATCGAGAAGCGTCCGATACGGAGCCGGCCTAGCATGACGGCTCGATCCACACCGAGTACGACCGCCATGGACATCACGATTCATTCCAGTTTCCTCCCGCACACCGATCCGGACGCGTCGCTGGCCTTCTACCGCGACACCCTCGGCTTCGAGGTCCGCAACGACGTCGGCTACAAGGGCATGCGCTGGATCACGGTCGGTCCGCCCGGCCAGCCCGGCACCTCGATCGTGCTGTACCCGCCGGCCGCCAGCCCCGGCCTCACCGACGACGAACGCCGCACCATCGAGGAGATGATGGCCAAGGGGACCTACGGCATGCTGCTGCTGGCGACTCCGGACCTGGAATCCGCCTTCGAACGTGTCCAGGCCGACGGCGCGGAGATCGTCGAGGAGCCGACCGATCAGCCGTACGGGGTGCGGGACTGCGCGGTCCGCGACCCGGCCGGCAACCTGATCCGCATCCAGCAGCGTTGAACCGGCAGCGTTGAACGGACGGCGTCGGGTTCGCAACGTCGAACCGGCTACACCGCCGCCAGCGTCGGCGCGGCCTTGCATTGCACTTCGGGGTCGTCCCGACAGCCACCGCCCGGGCCATCCGGGCGGACATCAAAGGAGCTCGCAATGAACTGGAACAAATGGATTCGGCAGTTCCACCGCTGGGTTTCGATCGCCTTCACGCTGAGCGTCATCGCCACCTTCGTCGCGCTGGCACAGAAGCCGCCGGTGGAATGGGTGTCGTACGTGCCGCTGTTCCCGCTCGCGCTGCTGTTGCTGAGCGGCCTGTACCTGTTCGCGCTGCCGTACCTCGCAAGGCGCCGCGGCGGACACGGTGCCACCGACGGGACTTGACGCCGCCCGTATCCTTCACGGGATCCGCCTTGATGGAATCCTGCCGGAAAGCCGGTTGAACCGAACAGATGCCGGCCCAGGCCGCAGCCGCGGCCTGGGCTCCACCGTCATGGAGACACGATGAACAAGGCCACCCGCAAGGCCACACAGGCAACCGCCCGTCCGTCCGGACCGCACGCCGCCGACCGCCACGACCTGATCCGCGTGCACGGCGCGCGGGTGAACAACCTCAAGGACGTCAGCATCGAGCTGCCAAAGCGCCGCCTGACCGTGTTCACCGGCGTATCCGGCTCGGGCAAGAGCTCGCTGGTGTTCGGCACCATCGCCGCCGAATCGCAGCGGCTGATCAACGAGACCTACAGCGCGTTCGTGCAGGGGTTCATGCCGACGATGGCGCGGCCCGAGGTCGACGTGCTCGACGGCCTGACCACCGCGATCGTCGTCGACCAGGAACGGATCGGCAGCAATCCGCGTTCCACCGTCGGCACCGTGACCGACGCCAACGCGATGCTGCGCATCCTCTTCAGCCGGCTCGGCAAACCCCATATCGGCCCTCCGAGCGCGTTCGCCTTCAACGTGACCTCGGTCACGGCCAGCGGCGCGATCACCGTCGAGCGCGGTGCCCGTACCCGCACGGTGAAGGAGACCTTCAGCCGCACTGGCGGCATGTGCCAGCGCTGCGAGGGGATGGGCTCGATCAGCGATTTCGACCTGTCCGCCCTGTACGACGACAGCAAATCGCTGAACGAGGGGGCGCTGGCGATTCCGGGCTACAGCATGGACGGCTGGTACGGCCGCATCTTCCGCGGCTGCGGCTTCTTCGACCCGGACAAACCGATCCGCAAGTTCAGCAAGAAGCAGCTGCACGACCTGCTGTACCGGGAACCGACCCGGATCAAGGTCGACGGCGTCAACCTGACCTACGCGGGGCTGATCCCGACGATCCAGAAGTCGTTCCTGTCCAAGGACATCGATTCGCTGCAGCCGCACGTGCGCGCCTTCGTCGAGCGGGTGGTGACGTTCACCGTCTGTCCGGACTGCGGGGGCACCCGGCTGAGCGAGGCGGCCCGCTCGTCGAAGATCAAGGGCATCAGCATCGCCGATGCCTGCGCGATGCAGATCAGCGACCTCGCCGGATGGGTGCGCGGGCTCGACGCGCCGTCGGTGGCGCCACTGCTGGCGGCGCTGACGCACACGCTGGAGTCGTTCGTCGCGATCGGCCTGGGCTACCTGTCGCTGGACCGGCCTTCCGGCACGCTGTCGGGCGGCGAGGCCCAGCGCACCAGGATGATCCGCCACCTCGGCTCGTCGCTGACCGACGTCACCTATGTCTTCGACGAGCCCACCACCGGCCTGCACCCGCACGACGTCGCGCGGATGAACGCGCTGTTGCTGCAGTTGCGCGACAAGGGCAACACGGTGCTGGTGGTGGAGCACGAACCGGAGACGATCGCGATCGCCGACCATGTCGTCGACCTCGGGCCGGGCGCGGGCAGCGACGGTGGCCGCGTCTGCTTCCAGGGCGACGTCGAAGGGCTGCGCCGCAGCGGCACCATCACCGGCCGGCATTTCGACGACCGTACCCCGCTGAAGAAGAAGCCGCGCGCGCCCAGCGGCACGCTGCCGGTTCGCGGCGCCACCACCCACAACCTGCGCGGCGTCGACGTGGACATTCCGCTCGGCGTGCTGGTCGTGGTCACCGGTGTCGCCGGCTCGGGCAAGAGTTCGCTGATCCACGGCTCGGTCGGCGGGCACGATGGCGTGGTCGCGATCGACCAGAGTCCGATCCGCGGCTCGCGGCGCAGCAATCCGGCCACCTACACCGGACTGCTCGAACCGATCCGCAAGGCCTTCGCGAAGGCCAACGATGTGAAACCGGCGTTGTTCAGCGCCAACTCCGAGGGCGCCTGCCCCACCTGCAACGGCATCGGCGTCATCTATACCGACCTGGCGATGATGGCCGGCGCCACGGCGCCCTGCGAGGAATGCGAGGGCAAGCGATTCCAGGCGTCGGTGCTCGAGTATCGTCTCGGCGGCCGCGACATCAGCCAGGTGCTGGCGATGCCGGTGGCCGAGGCGGCGGCGTTCTTCGGCACCGGCAAGGCCCACACGCCGGCCGCGCACGCGATCCTCGAACGGCTGGTCGATGTCGGACTCGGCTATCTCACCCTCGGCCAGCCACTGACCACGCTGTCGGGCGGCGAGCGGCAACGGCTCAAGCTGGCCACGCGGATGGCCGAGAAGGGCGGCGTCTACGTGCTCGACGAACCGACCACCGGCCTTCACCTGGCCGACGTCGAACAGCTGCTCGGCCTGCTCGACCGGCTCGTCGACGCGGGCAAGTCGGTGATCGTGATCGAGCACCACCAGGCGGTGATGGCGCATGCCGACTGGATCATCGACCTCGGCCCCGGCGCCGGCCACGAGGGCGGCCTGATCGTCTACGAAGGCACGCCCGCCGACCTGGTCAAGGCCCGCTCCACCCTCACCGGCGAACACCTGGCGGCCTACCTCGGCCGCTGAGGGGCGGCCCGGCTGCCCCCTCCTCCCGGCCGCAGGTCGGGGTGAGGGCGCAAGCGCCGCAGAGGCGGGTGCCGTTGCTTCAGTTATTCAATGGCCCGGAGCGCAACCACAAAAGCCCCTCTCCCTGACCTTCTCCCCCGGCGGTGAAACCGCTTGGGGAGAGGGAATGGATCGGCGCCTGATTCGTCGGGAGCCTCAGGGCGCGCCGCTGGCGGTCACCGTGCAGGTCAGCTCCACGCTGACCGTGCCACCGGCCGGCAACACCGGGATCGTCACCCCGCCGGACTGCAGCTGCGCCACGGTCGGGCTGGCGGGACAGGCCGCGCCACCGCCGGCACTGCAGCTCGGCACCGCCGCCGCGCAATCGAGCCCAGCCACTGCCGGATCGCGCAGGACCGTGCCGTCGGCGGCCGAGGGGCCGGCATTGGCGACCGCCAGCGTGAAGGTCACCTGCCCCCCGGAGACGACGGTCTCCGGGGTCGCCGTCTTCACGACCGACACATCCGCCCGCGGCAATGGCGTGTTGATCATGTCGCAGTCGACCACATCGCCCATCTCCAGGATGTTGAGCGTGGGCGGCGCCGACGGGTCGTACGTGTCGTCCAGCACGGTCTGGCCGGTCCGTGTATTCACGCACACGACGCGACGCGTGTAGGCGTCCAGCGTCGACGCGCTGCCGGGGGCCATTTCCTCGATCAGGGTGAGCGCGTTGCCCGACATCGCCATCGTGCTGACGTACGGATAGGCGCCGGTGGCCGTGCCGCTGGTGGTTCCGGTGCTGACCGTCTGGTCGTTGACGTTGACGATGCGGTAGGTGAACTGGTCGGCCGGGTCGGCGCGTCCCTCGGGCAGCACCTTGCGCAGGCGCATCGCGCAGCAGCGCACGCCGACCGCGAAGCCCTGGCCGGCGGCGGAGTGGATCTGCCCCATCACCGTGAACGGCTGCGCGCTGCCCACCACTTTCTGCGACGCCAGCACCACCGCGTTGGCGTCGCTGCCGCCGGTCATGCCCTTGAAGCGGAGGCAATCGACGTAGCCGGCCAGGCAGGCCGAAGCCACGCCGGGATCCAGCGTCGCCGGCGTACCCTGCTGAACCGCCGAGGCCGGCGCGTTGCCGAGCCACTCCAGCACGCTCCAGGGGCTGCCGCCGGACACCACGCCGAAGTCGAGATGCTCCGGGTTGGAGTTCAGGCGCTCGGCGTCGGCGACCACGATCTCGAACGGCAGGTCGGTCACCTCCAGTCCGTCCGGCGCGTACAGGCGGATGTCCGACAACGTCAGCACGGCCTTGTTGCCGCGCCCGTCGGGCGAATGCAGCGCCGCCGCGTTCGGGGTGAAGATGGTGTAGAAGCCCGAGTTGCCGCTGAAGTTGGAACCGGTCCAGGTCGGCGCCTGGCGCACGGTCAGGCGTGGATCGCTCGCGGTGCCGCCGCTGACGCTGACGTCGAGTTCGACCCTCGAACCGTCCGGCAGGTCGAACTCGAACGGCACGTTGGAGGTGCCGCTGGGCAGGTCCTCGTCGATCGCGCCGAACTGGAACCAGCAGATCGTGCCGACGTGCTCGCCATTGGAGTTCGGATCGGCGAGGCGGCATTCGTTGGCCGCCGCCGGCAGCATCGAGCCGAGCAGCCACAGCATCGACAGGACCAGCAGCCTGCGGATACCGGAGCGGAAGCGGGGGCCGCAAGGACGGGAAAAGGCACGGGCCCCGGCGTCAGCCGGAGTTCCGGTCGGGATTGGAGACTGCTGCGGGCATGTGCGCATCGATCATTGCCGTCCTGGCATTGGCGCGATTACCGCAGGACGGCTCCTCGTGTGATGAGGGTGTGAATTTACGTGATGCGTATCACATTTCAATCACTGAAACTCACCTTTTCTCTCCCGGCCTCTGGGTCGCCCACTTCCCCCGACAGCAAACGCAGGCGCGGCGCAAGCCGCGACTGGACTTTCACGAAAGCCCGATCGCGGCTTGCGCCACGCCTGCAACCTCATCTGTGCGACTTGAGCCGCACCGGAGACGAACTGCCGGTTGCGGCTTCAGGATCACGCCGGCCGCCTGGCTGCCGGACTGACCACCGACAGCCCGCGGCCAGCGCCGACACCCTCAGGGCGCGCCGGTCGCCGTCACCGTGCAGGTCAGCTCCAGGGTGACGGTACCGCCGACCGGGAAGGTCGGAATCGCCAGTCCGGCGGCCAGCTGCGCCGGAGTCGGCGCACCGGGGCAGACCGCGCCGGCAGCGGCCGAACAGGCCAGTGCCGTGCAATCCAGGCTGCCCGGCACGCCGGCGTCGGTGACCAGAGCACCGTCAGCGGCGTCCGGGCCGTTGTTGGCGACTTGCAGTGTATAGACCACCTCGTCGCCCGAGACTACCGCGTCCGGGGTCACGGTCTTCACGACGCCCAGGTCGGCGCAGGGATCGCCGGCAAAGATGAAATTGTCGACGAAGAGCCCGGTATTCTGGGTCGCCGGGGCGGCGTTGTTGACGAACTGGATCGTCGCCTCCGTGCCCACCGCGATGAAGGTGTGGGTATAGGTGCCCCAGGTCACCGACCACTGCGGCGTATCCGGCACGCCGGTGTTTCCATTGAAGATGCCATCGGCAGCGGGCTGCAGCGTTGCGAGGGTGACGGGCGTCGCTCCGACACCATTGCCCAACTGGACGACGGCAATCGAATTCGTCGCCGACAGACCGGAATAGTCCACCGAGAAGGTGTACTGCCCGCCCGGAACAAGACCGGTGAATGTCTGCCGCAGCGTCGCCGCCGCCGTGCCCCAGAGATCGATGCTCTGCAGTTCTGCACTGGCGTTGTTGTAGTGGCGCAGGATGTCGATGGTTCCGGCGACGGTCTGCCAGCCGCTGATCGGATTGGTCGTTGTCCGCCAGACCGCGAAGCCGTTCACGAAGGCCGTATTGTCGCCGGGGCCCTCCGGATCGTTCTGGATGTCCGGGGATTCGAAGGAGCCGTTGTCGGCGATGTTGCACACGCTCGGGTCGGGGCCGGGCGGAGACGTGAACTGGGTATCGGTGTCGCTGGCCGTGTTGTTGGAAGGATCGGTATCGGTGATGCCTGCAGGGGCGGCCACAGTCGCCGTATTCG
Source organism: Marilutibacter chinensis (assembly GCF_021725675.1). Lineage (GTDB taxonomy): Bacteria > Pseudomonadota > Gammaproteobacteria > Xanthomonadales > Xanthomonadaceae > Marilutibacter > Marilutibacter chinensis. The sequence continues at coordinate 395,536 of NZ_JAKJPO010000003.1, forward strand.
TCAAGTCGCCACCGAAGCCGATCGGGACCTGCATGTTCAACGTGTAGGTGACGGAACTGCCCGCCGGCAGGTCTGCCGTGGTGGCGATCCCGCCCGTGCCGCTGGCGTCGCCGCACGTGGCCCCGCCAGTGGCGTCGCCGCAGGTCCAGGTTGCATCGGCGATACCGGAAGGCAGCGGATCATCGATCTGGGCCCCAGTGACATCGACGGGCCCGGCGTTGCCGACCACGATGTCATAGACGACCGTGCCGCCGGGCGTATAAGCCGTCTGGCCGTCATCCTTGGTGATGGACAGGTCAGTCTCCAGTGCGAGCAACCCGATATTGAAATCCGAATGATCTCCTGTCGCGGAGTCCGTGCGAATGACGGCCAGAATGCCATCCAACGGCAGAGTGCCGGTGGTGCCATAGGTCGGATTGGGCGTTTCGCTGACCACTCCGTAGCCGCTGGGAATGGTGGCAGCCGTGATGACCTGGCTAAGCGCTGGCGCACTGTCGAGCAGTACAAGCTTCTGGCCGATATCTGAGGTCGAATAAGCCGCGTTCTGAAGCAGGTAGGTGCCATCGACGGCGATCTGGACGAAATCGATGACCTCATCATTCGCGTCGACCACCGCGACATAAGGCAAGGAGCCGGCAAGCGTTTCGTCTCCCGCATCAAAAACGCCGTTCGCGTTGTTGTCTACGTATATCTGCCCCGATACCCTGGCCATTGCCATTTCGACGCGAATGTCGTCAACGACAAGGTCATTCCCTTGAGGAACCAGTGGGGATGTATTGAAGAAATTGAGATATATCGCGTTTGCCGTGTAGTTGACCGGCAACTGGAAGGAAACGGTTCTCTCCATCCACGCAAGAGGCCCCGCTGCCGCGGCACGCGGCAGCGGGGTGGAGTTGTCCGGGCCCGTCGCATGCACCGTCCCCCCACTGGGCTGGTCCTCCACGGTGAGGCCGATGTACCCGTCCGAGTAGATGGGATCTCCGTCGTACCTGATGGCATTGGCCGCCCAGTAGCTGACCCGGTACGTCGCGCCCGGAACTTCGACGGGGGCGCTTATGAGGTAGTAGGGACTCTGAAAGTTGGCATTGAACAGGACCATGTAACCGGCACCGGTCGTATGGTCTGGAGCGTCCTGCCATGCGGGGTTGGCCAGGGACGGGTTTGTGAGCACGAAGTACTCGCCCTCGATGCTCGCCGACGTTCCCGGCGCCAGATAGGCGTCGGGGTCCGAACTGACCGGCTCGGCTCCCTGTCCGAAGTCCTGGATCAACAAAGAGTTCCAGATGGCCTGCGCCTGCACGCCGCTGCTCCACGCCGCCGAGACGAGACCCACCGCGCAGATCGCCATGGCTGCGAGACGGTGCCGCCCGCCTTCCAGGCGCAAGCTGCTTCCGGCATCGTTGCGCCGGGCGCCGGGATTACGTTTCGTGCCGCTCATGCTCGTCCCCTTTCCGTCCCGGCGTGATCCTTCGCTCTGGCCCCGCTTCATCAATAGCTCCCCACGAAGTTCACGAACCAGCCGCGGTGGTCGTAGTCGAAGTCGGTCAGGTCGTCGCTGAAGTCGGTGAAGTTGTAGCCGGCGCCGATGCGGAAGTTGCGGCCGATGTCGCGGTCGACACCGACCAGGAAGCCCTGGCGGGTGCCGCCGTCCTTCACGTCCAGCCAGCGGTACTCCGCCAGCGCATGCCAGCGCTCGTGGAGTTCGTAGCGGACCTGGCCGGCGGCGAAGGTGGTCGCCGAGTCGAACCAGGCACCGGTGCCGCGGCCGAAGCGCACCTCGCCCTCGCGCCGCGCCAGCTTGGCGGCCAGCTCCCAGTGATGGTCGAGCCGGTACACGCCCTCGAACGCCAGCACCTGGCTCTTCTGGTCGTAGTCCGCGCCGCCGACCTGCCCCAGCGTGGCCAGGTCGTACAGGTACGTGTAGCGGCCGAACAGGCCCCAGCGGCTGCTGTTCCACGGCCGGTAGGCGAAGCCGAAGTTGCCCTCGATGAACTTCGCGCCCGCGGACGGGTTCAGCTCGTCGTCGGTGTCGGCATAGTTGAAGCGCGCGGCGATCCGCCAGCTCTCGTTGAGCTTGTGGCTCAGCCGGTGGGTGCTGACCCACTGGGTGCGCCGCTCCACGCCGCTGTCGCGCCGCCACTCCAGCTTGCTCTGCCAGTCGGTGTCCGGCGAGTTGCGGCCGCCGGTGAGGCTGACCGCCTGGCGGTCGACCTGGCCGCCGGCGCTGTTGGTCAACTCGCCGTCGCTGAGGGTGAAACCCAGGTTCCAGCCCACCGCCGGGTAGAAGTCCATGCCGTAGGTATGGGCCAGCCCCGATTCGTTGCGGGTGCGGATGTACTGGCTCTCGTTGAACAGGTTCACCTGGTTCGACAGCCGCCAGCGCTGGCCGAAGGTCCAGCCGTTCTGCTGGTTCGGATTGAACAGCGAGTGGTACTGGGTGTTGTCGGTCGAATAGGTGTAGCCGCCGTAGAAGCTGTGCTGCGCGGTCAGCCTGTACTCGCCGCTGATCGTCGCCGCGTCACCGCGGTCGCCGGTGGTGACCTCGGCACCGAGGGTCGACAGGTCGGCGAAGTTGTAGCGCGCCCCCAGCGAATAGGCGTCGTTGTCGGCATAGTCGCCGTCGTCGTCGTCGAGGGTGAACTGGGCGGTGCCGAACAGGTCCAGCGCGGTACCTAAGCGGTGGGTGTAGCGCAATGCGCCCAGGGTGCCGGCGACGTCCTCGCCGCTGGCGCGTTCCTCTTCGGTGCGGCGCAGTTCGGCGGTCAGCGAGCCGTCGTCGCCGATCCGCCACTCGCCGTCGAGCTGCATCTGGGTCAGCGCCTCGTCGCTGCGTTCGGCGCGGCTGTAGCGGGCGTGGATGCCGAGACTGGGGCTGAAGCGGCCGAGCAGCTCGACGCCGTGCTCCTCGATCTCGCGGCCGCTGTCGTAGCGCGAGATCGAATAGCCGGCATCGACCTGACGCCACCACGCACCAGCGCTCCATTCCTGCTCGGTCCAGCCCAGTTCCTGGAAGTTCGCCCGCGCCTCGACCGCGCTGGCCTCGCCCTCGCGCGGGCCGTCGGGGTTGAGCCGGGTGAACGACAGGCCGCCGTTGTCGGAGAAGAACACCGGCGTGCTGGTCGCCTCGGTGCGGCTGTGTTCGAGCTTCAGGTAGGTGCCCTTGCCGGCCTGCAGGGTCAGGTCGGCGCCCATCAGGCTGTAGTCCTCGCCGGCACGGTTCTCGTCGACGTAGGTCAGCCCGACGCCGACATGGTCGCCGAACCAGTGCTTGCCGCGCATGCCGGCGGTGATCTCGTCGGCGTCGAAATCCGACGGCAGCCACTCGTAATCGACCAGCAGCCGCTGCTCGAAGCCGTCCAGCGGGGTGTCGCGGGTGATGGTCGGGATGTTCTGGCGGGTGATCTGCGACAGCGCCCGGGTCAGCAGGATCCGGCCCTGCAGTTCGTCGATCTCGTAGTCGGCGCCGCGCAACAGTTCGATCCGCTGCTCGACCCGGCCGGTGCTGCGGTCGCGCACCTCCAGCACCACGTGGTCGGAACCGGGCAACACGTCGGTGTGGCGCAGGTAGTACAGGCTGCCGCCGGTGCCGATGAACTCGCTGTGGCCCGGTGCGGTCTGCGCCTCGGAGCCGAACGCGCGCAGCTCGGTGGCCGGGTCGCCCCACGCATTGGCCGCACGCGAGCGCCAGTTCAGGCCGGCGCCGTACAACGAACGCACGTACTGCGCGTACTCGGTGCCGGTGATGCCTGTGTAGAAGTTACCCCACAGCGCCTCGTTCTTGTCCCAGTCGGCGCGCAGGTAGAAGCGCCCCATGGTGTCGACGTCGCGGTAGGTCGTCGAGTCATCGCCGTAGGTCGGGTAGTACAGGTCCGGATCCAGGCGCCGGAAGATGTCCTGCGGATCGGCCTGGGAGAAGCCGTCGAACAGGTCTTCCAGCGGCCGGTCGTGGGTGTCGGCCTGGGCGGTGATCAGGTATTTGCCGCGCGTCTTGGCCTTCATGTAGAACGCCAGCCGGCCGTCGCTGAGGATGTCGTCCCCGCGGCCGGCCTCGGCGATGTCGCGGCCGCGGCCGCTGGCCTTGTTCTCGTACACGGTCAGGTCGGCGATGCCGACGCCGAAGAAGTAGCGGCCGCTGACGTCCACGTCCAATGCATGCCGGACCGGGCTCGCGCCCTCCGGCCCCTGCAGGGCGATGTCGAAGCGGTGGCGGCCGACCGGCATCAGGTACTCGGCGACGAACTTGCGCTCCAGGTCGACCGGATAGCTGTCGCCGTTGATCAGCAGGCCGTAGCCGGCCGGCAGGTTGCGGCCCTGCACGCGCACCCGTGAACCGTAGATCGGGATGTTCTGGTAGCGCAGCGCACTTTCGCCGAACACGTCGTCGACCAGTTGCTGGGTCTGCGCCTGATCCTCGCTGAGCGCGGTACCGAGCGTGCGCTCGGTCTGGTCGCGCAGCCGCTGGCGGCCGCGCTCGGCTTCGTCCGGCCGCACCAGCTGCAGCCGCCGCGGCTGGGTCTCGTCGATGTTGCCCTCGGCATCGAACGCACGCAGCACGTACACCAGCTCGTCACCGGTGCGGAACGGAATGTCCGCGGGCAAGGCGCCGCCCCATTCGGTCTGGGACACCGCGGCGACCTCGATCGGCACCTTCGCCAGCGGATTGACCAGGTCGGCGTCGGTCGCACGGAACACCGCCAACTCCATCCGCTCGATGAAGCCGCTGTAGTTGCCGCGCACGAAGAAGCGCACCGGCCGGGTGATCGCCTTGCCGTCGAACGGCACCATCGTCGGCGCCGACACCGACAGCTCGGGCTGACCGAGGTTCGGATCCTCGGTCGCCCAGATCACGCCGCCGCCGGGCAGGTTCACCGAGAACCGGCCCTGCGCCACCGCGCGTCCGGGCTGCTCCAGGCCGATCGCGACCCGGCGGTCGGGCTGCAGCGCCTCCGACGAGGAACCCGCGCCGGTGCTTTCGGTCACCGGCTGGTCGTAGCTGCGCGTGCGCAGCCGGAACACCAGGTCTTCGCCGGAGTCGCAGCCGCCGGCATCGCAGTCGAGTTCAGGCGGCGGCGCGTCACCGGGCGACGGGGCCGGCTGGGCCGGGGCCGGCTGCAAGGGGGCCTGTTTCACGGAGGCCTGTTGCGCCGGCACTTGCTCTGCCAGGGCAGGCGACGTCATGCCGGCGAGGATGCCGATCAGGGCGGTATCGAGCAGCTTCATCTTCATGATCCGGCCCCCTTCACTTGCGTTCCGGACCGACAGGGGCTGTCGGATCGTTGCTGGATTCGACCCGCACCCGGGCGCGCAGCTCGGGACTGAGCCGTTCGGCGAGGGCCTCGTACACCGCGCGCGCCCGGCGCATGCCCAGTGCGGTGTTGTAGGCGTGGCTGCCGCGCACGTCGGTGTGGCCGACCACCGCGATCGCGCCTCCGCCCATGCCTTCCAGGCGCGCGGCGACGCGGTCGAGCAGCGGCGCGAACTCGGGCCGGATTTCGGAGCGGTCGGTGTCGAACAGCACGGTGCCGAGCAGTGCCCCGCCCTCGGTGGCGGCGGCGACCAGCGCATCCACCTCGGTGCGCACATTGACCACCAGGCCCTGCGCGTGTTCCGGCGCGACCTGCGCGACAAGCAAATCGCGCACCGCGGTCGCACGGTCGAAGGCCAGTGCTTCGCTGTCGCCGTCAGCGGTGATCACCACCTCGCCGCCGCGGTGGGCGTCGATCTGTTCGGCCATGCGGGCGATCGCCGGCACGTACTCGGGCCGCACCTCGGCGCTGCCGGGGGCGAAGATCACCTCGCCCAGGGTCAGCTCGACCGTGTCGGTGCCGCCCGGGATCACCGTGACCGGCAACTGCACGCCGAAATCGAAGCGCACCGGGATGCCCGGGGTGATCCTGCGCACCCGCGGGTTGTCGGTGGTGAACGCGGTACCCGGCGGCAGCGTCGACGGATCGACCTTGAGGATGAAGTTGCGGTAGCCGCGCTCGCCGCCCGGTACGTCGGCCAGGTGATAGCGGCCGAACTGGTCGGTCTCGATCAGCAGGCCTTCCACCGAAGCGATGCGCACGCCGGGGATGCCACGCTCGTCGATGCCGGCGTTGCCGATCACGTAGTCGACCACCACCCCGCCTTCGCCCTGGGCGATGCGGCGCTCGACCGTCGGCATCGCGCCGTTGAGGCCCTTGGCCGCGTCGCCACTGCGCTCGATCGTGGTCCGGCCCTCCGCGTCCATGCGCAGGGTCACGCCCTGGTCGCTGGTCAGCACGAAATCATCGGTGAAGGCCGCGCCGGTGAACGCTTCCTCCGCCAGACGCTGGCGGATCACCACCTGGTGCGCTTCGGCCGGATCGGCCTCGGACTGGCGGGCGGCGATCGTGCCGATCGCGATGCCGTGCAGCAGCGGCGCGCTGGCGTCGGCCACCGGCTCGGAAACCTCACCGCGCGCGAGCGTCGTCGAAGCGGCCAGGTAGGCGCCGGGCGCGAAGCCGCCCTGCACCCGCACGCCGGTCAGTTCGGCGTTGTCCTGCCAGCCGTCGCCATCGCGGTCGTCGAACACGGTACCGAAGATCAGGCTGTCGTCGAGCAGCGGGTCGGCATCGATGGTGACCTGCGCAGTGGCGACGTTGGAGATCGGGTCGCCGTCCGGGTTCCGTGCCACGGCCTCGTTGACCTGGGTGCCCTGACGGACGCCCGCGCCGATCCGCAACATGTAGACGATCGTCGCCTGCTCGCCGACCGCGATGTCGAGTCCGCCGATCTCCAGCGGATGACGGCCGGGCGAGAGGGTGAACGCGTCGTCGCCGTCGTCCACCGTCATCGAGCCTTCGACATAGCTGAAGCCGGCCGGCGGGGTGTCGACGACGATGCCGTCGGTCACGTTGACCACGCCGACGTTCTCCACCGTCAGCGTGTAGCGGACGATGTCGCCGATGCGAGCGCTGCGCACGCCGACGGTCTTGACGATCCTCAGCTCGGCCTCGTCCAGCACCCTGTGCGAAGTGCCGCAGGGCTCGCAGATCGGGTCGTTGCTGCCGCCGTACTCGCTGACCACGGCGTTGTTCACCTCGCCGACGGCGCTCGGGTTGACCGTCGCCGGGTAGCTGAAGGTGTAGGTGCCCGGCACGGTGCCGGCGGCGACCGTGCAGACGATCCCGCCATTCCCGCCGCTGCAGCCGGCCGGCAGGTCACCAACGGTCAGGCCGGCACCCGGGGTGTCGGTCAGCCGCACCGGCGTGGTGATCGCGGCGTTCTCGATCGTCACCGTCAGCGTGTAGTCGATGGTGTCCCCGACGCTGACCTCGGCGCCGTCGCCCGGCGTCGACGTCTTGGCGACGGAGACCAGCGGCTCGGCCAGCGGATGCGCGGTCTCGCAGTTCGCACAGATGGGCGGATTACCGCCGCCGCCACCGCTGGGAACGACCGTGTTGCCGATCTCGCCCACGGCGTCGGGATCGACCTGGGTGCGGTAGACGAACGCATGGCTCCCCGGCAGCGTGCCCGCGGCCAGCGTGCAGTCCAATCCGTCCGCACGGGCCTCGCAGCTGCCCCCGGCAGGCGTTTCGATCGAACCGGCCAGCAGCGTCTGTCCGGCGCCCAAGGTGTCGCCGAGCAGCAGCGGCTCGGTCGTCGCCGAGTTTTCCACGGTCACCGCCAGGGTATAGGTGATCACGTCGCCGGCACGGACTTCGGCACCGGACGGCGGATCCGACGATTTCACGGTGGTGATCACCGGCAACTCGATCTCGTGCTCGGTCGTGCACGGATCGCAGCCCGGGTCCTCGTCACCGCCGCCACTCGCGACCACGCTGTTGCCGACCGTACCGGCCGCATCGGTATCGACCGTCGCGGTGTAGGTGACCGCGTAGGTGCCCGGCAGGGTGCCGGCCGGCAGGGTGCAGACCAGCTCGCCGGTACAGGCGAAAGCATCCGCATCGGTGACCGCACCGAAGCTCAGGCCCTCGCCGAGGGTGTCGGTCAGCACGAACGGCTCGGTCGTCGCCGAGGTCGCGACCGTCGTGGTCAGGGTGTAGGTCAACGTGTCGCCCGGCCGCACCTGGGCGTTCTCGCCCGGATCGGCCGTCTTGGCGGTGGTGATCGTCGGAAGTTCGATCTCATGCCCGGTCTCGCAGGGCACGCACTCCGGATCCTCGCCACCACCACCGCTGGCGACCACGCTGTTGCCGACGGTGCCGGTCGCGTCCGCATCGACGGTCGCGGTGTAGGTGACCGCGTAGGTGCCCGGCAGGGTGCCGGCCGGCAGGGTGCAGACCAGCTCACCGGTGCAGGCGAACGCGCCCGCATCGGTCACTGCGCCGAACGTCAGGCCCGTGCCCAGCGTGTCGGTCAGCACCAGCGGTTCGGTGGTGGCCGAGGTGGCGATGGTCGCGGTCAGGGTGTAGGTCAGCGTATCGCCCGGGCGTACCTCCACGTCCTCGCCCGGAGCGGCGGTCTTCGCCACCCCGATCGTCGGCGGCTCGATCTCGTGCTCGGTCGTGCACGGCACACACTCCGGATCATCGCCACCGCCACCGCCGGCGACCACGCTGTTGCCGACGGTGCCGGTCGCGTCCGCATCGACCGTCGCGGTGTAGGTCAGCGCGTAAGTTCCCGGCAGGGTGCCGGCCGGCAGGGTGCAGACCAGCTCACCGGTGCAGGCGAACGCGCCCGCATCGGTCACTGCAGCGAAGCTCAGGCCCGCGCCCAGGGTATCGGTCAGCACCAGCGGTTCGGTGGTGGCCGAGGTCGCGACCGTCGCGGTCAGGGTATAGGTCAGCGTATCGCCCGGGCGTACCTCCACGTCCTCGCCCGGAGCCGCGGTCTTGGTCACGCCGATTGTCGGCGGCTCGATCTCGTGTTCGGTCGTGCACGGCACGCACTCGGGCTCGTCGCCGCCGCCACCGCCGGCGACCACGCTGTTGCCGACCGTGCCGGTCGCATCGGCATCGACGGTCGCGGTGTAGGTGACCGCATAGGCCCCTGGCAGGGTGCCGGTCGGTAGCGTGCACTGCAGCGTGCCGGTGCAGCTGAAGGCGCCGGCATCGGTCACCGCGCCGAAGCTCAAGCCGGTGCCGAGGGTATCGGTCAGCACCAGCGGCGCGGTCGTGGCCGAGGTGGCGATGGTCGCGGTCAGGGTGTAGGTCAGCGTGTCGCCCGGCCGCACTTCGGCGTCCGTTCCCGGATCGGCGCTCTTGACGACACCGATCGTCGGCGGCTCGACCTCGTGTCCGGTCTCGCAGGGCGAGCACACGGGATCATCGCCACCGCCGCCGCTCGCGACCACGCTGTTGCCGACCGTACCGGTGGCATCGGCGTCGACGGTTGCGGTGTAGGTCAGCGCGTAAGTGCCCGGCAGGGTGCCGGCCGGCAGGGTGCAGACCAGCGTGCCGGTGCAGCTGAAGGCACCGGTGTCGGTGACCGCGCCGAAGCTCAGGCCCGTGCCGAGGGTGTCGGTCAGCACCAGCGGTTCGGTGGTGGCCGAGGTCGCGACCGTGGCAGTCAGGGTATAGGTCAGTGTGTCGCCCGGCTGCACCTGGGTACCGTCGGCGGGATCGGCGGTCTTGGCGACGCCGATCGTCGGCGGCTCGATCTCATGTTCGGTCTCGCAGGGCGAGCACACCGGATCATCGCCACCGCCGCCGCTCGCGACCACGCTGTTGCCGACCGTACCGGTGGCATCGGCCTCGACGGTGGCGGTGTAGGTCAGCGCATAGCTACCCGGCGCCGCGCCCGTCGGCAGGGTGCACTCCAGCGTGCCGGTGCAGCTGAAGGCACCGGCGTCGGTGACCGCGCCGAACGTCAGGCCGGGACCCAGGGTGTCGGTCAGCACCAGCGGTTCAGTGGTGAACGCGGTCGCGACCGTGGCGGTCAGGGTGTAGGTCAGGGTCTGGCCCGGCACCACCTGGCTGCCGTCGACGGGATCCGCGCTCTTGGCGACACCGATCGTCGCCGGCGCGACCTCGTGTTCGGTCGTGCACGGATCGCAGACCGGCGGGTCGTCACCGCCACCGCTCGCGGCCACGCTGTTGCCGACCGTGCCCGAGGCATCGGCGTCGACGGTCGCGGTGTAGGTGACCGCATAGGCCCCTGGCAGGGTGCCGGTCGGCAGGGTGCACTCCAGCGTGCCGGTGCAGCTGAAGGCACCGGCGTCGGTGACCGCGCCGAACGTCAGGCCGGGACCCAGGGTGTCGGTCAGCACCAGCGGTTCAGTGGTGAACGCGGTCGCGACCGTCGCGGTCAGGGTGTAGGTCAGGGTCTGGCCCGGCACCACCTGGCTGCCGTCGGCGGGATCCGCGCTCTTGACGATGTTGATCGTCGGCGGTTCGACCCCGTGTTCGGTCGTGCACGGATCGCAGACCGGCGGATCCCCGCCGCCGCCTGTCGCGGCCACGCTGTTGCCGACCGTGCCCGAAGCGTCGGCGTCGACGGTTGCGGTATAGGTCAGCGCATAGCTGCCAGGCAGGGTGCCGGCCGGCAGGGTGCACTCCAGCGTGCCGGTGCAGCTGAAGGCACCGGCGTTGGTCACCGCGCCGAAGCTCAGGCCCAGGCCCAGGGTGTCGGTCAGCACCAGCGGATCGGTGGTGGCCGAGGTCGAGACCGTCGCGGTCAGGGTGTAGGTCAGGGTCTGGCCCGGCACCACCTGACTGCCGTTGGCGGGATCGACAGTCTTGGCGACCGCGATTTCGGTCGGCTCGACCCCGTGTTCGGTCGTGCACGGATCGCAGACCGGCGGATCCCCGCCGCCGCCCGTCGCGGCCACGCTGTTGCCGACCGTGCCGGTCGCGTCGGCATCGACGGTGGCGGTGTAGGTCAGCGCATAGGTGCCCGGCACGGTACCGGCCGGCAGGGTGCACTGCAGTGCGCCGGTGCAGACATAGGCGCCGGGGTCGGTCACCGCGCCGAACGTCAGGCCCGCGCTCAGGGTGTCGGTCAACACCAGCGGGGCGGTCGTCGCCGCGGTGGCGACCGTGGTGGTCAGGGTATAGGTCAGGGTGTCGCCCGGCTGCACTTCGGCGCCGGTACCCGGCACGGAGGTCTTCGCCACCGCGACCGTCGGCGGAGCGACCTCGTGCTCGATCCGGCACGGGACACATTCGGGATCGACATCGCCGCCACCGGTGCCAGTGACGCTGTTGCCGATCGTGCCGGTGGCGTCGGCATCGACCGTGGCGGTATAGGTCACCGCGTAGGTGCCGGCGGGCGTGTCGGTCGGCAGCGTGCACTCCAGCGTCCCGGTGCAGGCGAAGGCGCCGGGGTCGGTCACTGCGCCGAAGCTCAGGCCCGCGTCCAGCGTGTCGGTCAGCACGAACGGTTCGCTGGTCGGCGCCTCGGCGACGGTCACCGTGAGGGTGTAGGTGATCGTCTGCCCCGCCTGGACCTGGGCACCGGCGGCCGGATCCGCGGTCTTGGCAGTACTGATGACCGGGAATTCTCGGGTGTCGGTATCGGTGGCGGTGTTGTTGCCCGGGGTCGGATCGGGCGAGCCGTCCGGCGCGGTCACCGTCGCGGTGTTGACCAGATCGCCGGTGAATCCGTCCGGCACCGACAGGGTCAGGCTGAAGGTGACCGAGCCGCCGGCCGGCAGATTGACCGGCGCATCGACGATCGCGCCGGTGCCGTTGGCGACGCCGCAGCTGCCGCCGCCGGTCGCATTGCCGCAGGTCCAGCCGGCATCGGCGATGCCGGACGGCAGCGGGTCGTTCACCGTGGCCCCGGCCGCGCCGAACGGGCCGAGGTTGCTGACCACGATGGTGTAGGTGACGTCCTCGCCCGGGACGTAGGTGTCGCTGCCGTCGGTCTTGGTGATCGCCAGATCGGCCGGGAACTCCAGCGGCGTGGTCGCGCACTTGGCACCGTCGTTGCTGCCCGAACCCGGCAGGTCGGAGATCAGCGTGGCCTGGCCGGTGGTCAGGTCGAACCGGTAGAAGCCGCCGTTGTTGTTGCTGCCGAACACGCCGTTGGTGGCACCGAACATGCCGCCGAAAGCGCCTGCCACAGTCGTGGATCCGATCGGAGTGACGTTGCCGTTGGCCGGATCGATCGCGTAGAGCAGACCGGCATCCGGAGCGGCGATGTAGAGCTGCCCGTCGTGCCAGGCCAGGTCCTGGCCGTTGATGGTCTGGCTCAGCGGAACGGCGGTCGCCGTCATCGTCGTGATGTCGATGCGATACAGCGTCGTGCCGTTGCCGGTGTAGTAGGTGCCGTCCGGCCCGAACTCGCCGATGACGCTGTTGATCGGGAAGCCTGTGATGGTGCCGACGTCGAGCACGCTGCCATCGCTGCCGACACGGACGAGGGTGCCGGGCGCGGGTCCTCTCAGGCCGTAGATGTAGTTGTCGACCGGGTTGACCGCTATTGCGTTGTAGGTGATCGCCGAGGTCGGGCCGACCGGATCGACGATGAAGGGATTGGACGAAGTGTCGAACTGGAACAGACCGGTGGGCTGGTTCTGCGCCAGGTACATGGTCGCGCTGCAGGTTCCGAAGTTGGGTTGCACCGCATGCTGGACGGTGCAGGTGCCGCAGGTCGGGCCGTCGCCGCCGCTGGGCGTCACCGCGTTGCTGACCGTGGCGCCCGCGCCGGCCTCCACGACGGCGGTGTAGCTGAGCGCGTACGTGCCTGGTGCCGTACCCGCCGGCAGCGTGCACTGCAGCGCACCGCTGCAGGTGAAGCTGCCGGCGTCGGTCACCGAACCGAAGCTCAGCCCCGCACCCAGCGTGTCGGCCAGGGTGACCACGTCGCTGGTGGGCCCGCCGGCTATCGTGGTGGTCAACGTGTAGGTGATCGTCTGACCGACGGTCAGCAACTGGCCCGGCGCCGGATTCGCGGTCTTCTCCACCGTGACCACCGCCGGCGCGACGGTATCGGTATCGGTATCGGTGTTGTTGCCGGGGACCGGATCGGGCGAACCTGCCGGCGCGGTCACCGTCGCGGTATTGACAAGGTCGCCGGTGAAGTCCGCCGGCACCGCCAGGGTCAGGCTGAAGGTCACCGTGGCGCCCGCCGGCAGGTTGACCGGCACATCCGCGATCGCGCCGCTGCCGCTGGCGACGCCGCAGGCGCCGCCGCCGGTGGCATTGCCGCAGGTCCAGCTGGCGGTGGTGATGCCGGTGGGCAGCGGGTCGTCGACCGTGGCGCCGCCCGCGCCGAACGGACCGAGGTTGCTGACCACGATGGTGTAGGTGACGTCCTCGCCCGGTACGTAGGTGTCGCTGCCGTCGTCCTTTTCGATCGCCAGGTCGGCCGGGAATGTCATCGGCGTGGTCGCGCACTTGGCGCCGTCGTTGGCGCCGGTCGTCGCGGGGGAGTTCGATATCAGCGTCGGCGTACCCGTGGTCAGATCGAACTGGTAGAACCCGCCGGTGTTGAGGCTTCCGAAGACGCCGTTGCTGGCGCCGAACATCGCGCCGAACGGGATGTTTGCAATGCCGGTATTGCCGACGGTCGTCACCACGCCGGTGCCGGGATTGACGGCATACAACAAACCAGTCTCATGGGAGTGACCGTAGAGCAGGCCGTTATGCCAGGCCCAGTCGCTCAGCCATACGGCCTGGCTGAGGGTGATCAGGGCCGACTGCCGGGTCGTCAGATCCACCCGCCACGCCTGGTTGGTGTTCTCGGAACGCTTGACGTAGTAGAAGCCGTCCGGACCGATCTCGCCGGTATTCAATCCGTTGCTGGACGTATTGATCCCACCGCCGACGATGTCGCCGAGATTCTCCTCCGAACCGTCGCTGCCGATGCGCAGCAGGACGTGCGCGCTGCCGCTCCAGGTGCTCGCGTAGATGTAGTTGTCGGCAGGGTTGTAGGCTGACCCGTTGTATGTAACCGAGGCCGAACCCAGCGACGGATAGGTGAAGGGATTGCTGGACGTATCGATGCGGAACAGCGCGGTCGGGTCGCCCTGCGTGAGGTACATCGTCGAATCGCAACTGCCGAAATCCGGCAGCGGCGCTGTCACCGTGATGACGGCATCGTCGCTGTCGTTGTCCGGGATCGGATCGACCACGCTGGCCGGGGGCGCAACGGTCGCGGTGTTGGTGACCGAGGTCTGCGCCAGCGCCGGAATGCCGCCGGACAGGCCGAGCAGACCCAGCGCGGAAAGCAATACCGAAAGAACCTTCACTCGACGTGAGGCGGCTGTATCGCCCCGGTACGTATTGGCCACGCGCCCCCCCTTGCTCCAACAGGGGAGGCCGATTGTCCACCGGTACGCATGCGTCCTGGCGACGGCACCCCTGCCATGGAAAATCCATTCCGCCCCGTGAACGGCTACCGGTCGATCCGCGCGAAGGTCAATCCGCGCGAAGCGTGCATCCTTCGACTCTGGATGCGCCTCGACTGGAGGCGTTTGGGGTTCGTGCCGGGGAATTTAATGACACTTGGCAGCGCCTACACGCACCAAAACTGGGCAAAACTCACATAGGGTGAGAATCAGGACCTTCCCGCCAGGCGCGCCCCGCCAACACAGGCTTTCCATGGCGCGTCACAAAAAGAAGGTGATGCGAATCACATACAATGGGAACCAATGGACGAGCCCGGACAGCTGTGGCGATGCGTCGGGGCCGCTACCATGTCTACCGGTGCACTATCCGCCGAGCCGAACGCGACGCCCCCGCATGCCACAAGGCACCATGCCCGTGCAGCGAATCCAACGTGTCAGTGCCGCGATGGTGAATCAGCCTCCCCCTGATCCGCACAAACGCTCCCGGCGAAGCCTCCCCACCCCCTGCGGGTACCGCCATTGATGGATGCCAGCACGCCCCCCATGGATCTGCGGCGACGCTTTGCCGGCTGGATGAAGCACGTGTCGGTCGATGCGCCGCAGAACCGGCGCAATGCCCTGATGCTGCAGACGATTCTCGCCATCGTCGGCACGGCGGCGTTGGCGATGGCCATCGGCTCATTCGCCACCGCTGAAACGGCGGGGCGGAACGAGACCTGGGTCGCCATGGCGATAAGCACCTACGCATGGCTCTGCTTTCACCTGTCGCGAAAGGGGCTGTACCGGCTTTCGGCCAGCCTGACCGTCATCGGCAGTCTGCAGTTGATCGGAACCAGCTACTACATCTATGGACTGCAGGCCCAGCCCGGACTGCTGATGATCCACCTGATGCCGCTGCTGTTCGCCGGGCTGCTACTGGGACGGGCCGCCGTATGGTGGACCACGCTCGCCAATGCCATCGTGCTGGCGATCGGTGCATGGTCCGACATGCAACACGCGGCGAATACCGCCGCAACGTCGGAAATCCTTCCCAATCTGCTCCTGTCCGGCATGAACTTTCTCGTGCTTGCGGTAATCCTGGACCGCCTGATCCGGTCGTCCCAGCGGGCGATCGAACGCAGCCGGGAGCTGGATGCCGCCTGCCGGGATCTCAAGCGCGAGATCGAGGAAAAGGAACGCGCCTACGCCCGCCTCCTGCAGACGCAGAGGATGGAAGCCATCGGCCGGCTGTCGGCCGGCGCCGCCCACGACTTCAACAACATCCTCAACGTGATCGTCGGGCTGGCGACCGCGTCCCACCCTCGCGACACCTCCGCCGTGCTGCCGCAGATCCACCGGGCCGCACAGCGAGGCACCGTCGTCACGCGCCGCCTGTTGAGCTTCAGCCGCATGCAATCGCGGCAGACCTCGGTGTTCGATCTCGCAGAGGCCATCGATGAGATGCGGACGCTGATACTGCCGATGCTCCACCGCGGGATCAGGGCGAGCCTGGACATGCCGCCCCCGGGCCTGCTGATCGAGACCGACCGCGACGAACTCGAACTCGCGCTGCTGAACATCGTCGGCAATGCATGCGACGCGATGCCGCGGGGCGGGCGCTTCTCGATGTCCGCCCATGCCGTGGACGACAAGGTTCTCATCCGGATGGAGGACACCGGCGAGGGCATGTCGCCCGAGGTGCTCGCCAACCTGTTCGAGCCGTTCTTCACGACCAAGCCGAAGGGCGAGGGAACCGGCATCGGCATGACCATCGTCCATCGCTTCGTCACCGAAAGCCGGGGCGAGCTGAAGGTCCAGAGCAGTCCCGGCCAGGGCACCCGGGTCGACCTCCTGTTGCCGCGGGTCCAGACGGTTTCCAGCCGCAGGCGACGGGACGACGCCGTGGCCGTCGGCGCCGGCGACACACGCTGAGCCCGGCCGTCTCGACATTCCCGCCGCGCTCCGGCCTGGCCGGAGGGTCCGGTCAGTCGTCTGCCGTCCGGGTGCTTTCCAGATGGGTGCTGCCGACCAGCACCAGCAGGCCCAGCAGCATCACCAGCGTCCAGACCCACATCCGCTGGTACCACGGCTGCGGATGGACGATCCTGAGGCTCGCCGAGGCCGGCGACCAGGCTCCCCCCGCGACACGCGCCTGCACTTCGAACACATGTTCCCCCCAGGGAACGGACGGGTAGAGGATGCTGCGGTTCTGTCCCGCTTCCACCCAGTCGCCGTCGACGCCGGACAGCCGGAACCGGAAGCGGGTTTCCTGGGGTCGGCTCAGGTTGATCGCCGTATAGCGGATTTCCAGGTTCCGCGTGAACGGCTCCAGCGTCAGCGTCGGACTGGCGATGTCGAGCACGCGTCCGGCGGCGGCGACATGTTCGATGTGCGGCTTGAGTGTTGCGGCCCGGGTCGCGGATACGTCGGCGGGATCGATCACGCCGAATCCCTCCACCAGCGAGAACCACAGCCAGCCATGCCCATCGCGATGGCAGGTGGAGGATGCGCCTCCGTTGATCTCGGCGGGCACCAGACCGTCGCCTGTCGCGTATCCGACCGACTCGATCTCATCCTGCGCGTCCCGCGGCGAGGGCAGCAGGGTCACGCCACGGTTGCCTCCCAGCCACAGGCGTCCCCACTGGTCGGCGAGAATGCACGACACCGTATCGTCGAACAGGCCGTTGGCGGTGCCGTAGTGATGCACCTTGCCGTTCTCGATGCGGTTCAGGCCACCGCCGTAGGTGCCGACCCAGAGCGTGCCGGTGTCCCGGTCCTCGTACAGCGCACGCGCGAACCGCGAGGAAAGCCCTTCCCGTACCGACCATCGCTCGACGATCTCGCCGTCGCGCATCCGAAGCACGCCGTGGTCGCCGACGAACCAGGTACCGCCCCTCGCTGCCGCGACGACGCTGTTGATGCGCATGCCCTGCAGGGCGTCGATGCGGCGGCTTCCGACGATGCCGCCCTCCGCATCGACCGCGATCACGTACATCGATCGCCCCGAGCTGACGAGATAGCTGCCGTCCTCGCGCTGCCAGATGTTGACCGGCTCCAGCGTCGGCCAGGTGGCGACGAACTCGGGCTCGTCTCCGGCGATCCGCGCCAGCCCGCCTTCGGCCGACCCGGCCCAGAGCCAGCCGTTGCGGTCCAGCAACAGGCTGGTCACGCAACCGCTTCCCAGTACCTTCTCGAGCGTCAGCGCGCGCATGTGGCCTTCGTGCGACCAGTGGTGCACGCCGCCGCAGGCGGACCCGAACCAGAGGCCGCCGTCGCCGTCGGCGACAACGGCGCGGCCGGCCATGTTCGTGCCCAGCTGCGCGGACGAGAGCACGCCGAACAGCGGCTTGCGCGTCCGCAGCAAGCCCTTGCTCCCGCTGCCCGCCCACAGGTCGCCCTCGTCGTCCCATGCCAGGCTGATGACGCCCATGCCCGACAGCTCCGGCACGTCCTTCCAGGCGCCCGCGGCGTCCTGGCGCACGAATCTTCCGGAGAGCTGCGCGACCCACCACAGGCCGTCATCGTCCTGCGCGGCGTAGGTGGGCCGGTCGACGCCCAGCGCCTGCCACCGCCGGTGGGCCGGGTCGTACCGGTAGAGCTCCTTCTCGGTGCCGACCAGCAGACTGTCCCCGCTGCTTTCGAGCAGCCGTACCGCCCTGTCTTCGCCCGGCAGCCGGAGCCGCTGGAGCCGCTGGAGCCGTCCTTCATCCACGATATGGAAGCCGCCGTATCCGCCGACGTGGATCCGTCCTTCGCCGTCGCTGGCCAGCCGGTCGTAGCCGGCGCGAACGGGGCTCTCGCTCCAGACGACCCCGAGGTCCTCGGGATCCAGCTTGAACAGGCCCGCCTTGCTGGCGACCCATATCGCGCCATCGGTACCCTGCAGGATGTCGTTGATCTGGCAGGTGCCCGCGCAGACGGGCAGGTGGCGGAACGCGCCCCGCTCGTAGACGCTCAGCCCGGCGTCCTCGGTGCCGATCCAGAGCCGGTCGGCATCGTCCTCGAACAGGACCAGGATGCGGTCGCTGGCCGGCCCGCCGGTCTGTCCGCGGCCGGCGTCCCGCCCGTCGCCGGGGGAGGGGCGCCCCCTGAATGTCGTGAACGTCCGTCCATCGAAGCGGGCCAGCCCACCGAACGTGCCCACCCACAGATAGCCGTCGCGGGTCTGGACGAGCGCGCTGACGCCGGACTGCGGAAGTCCGTCGTCGCCGGTGAACACCTTCGGGCTGAGCCGGTGGTCGGGCTTCACCGGGTACGAGGCCTGTGCGAGACCGCACGCCGCCAGCAGGCCCAGGGCCAGCGCCATGCGCCTCGTCATCGCGAGCGCTTCATGGACCTGCATCGGAGCGGGCTACCAGGTCAGCACGTAGCCGACGCCACGGACCGCGCGCAGCGGCAGCTCTTCCCGGGTCAGCTTCAGGCACTTCCTGCGCAGGCGGTAGATCAGCATCTCGAGTCGATGCGGATCGAAATCGTGGACGTTCTCGACCAGGCGGGCGATCAGGCGCTCGCGTTTGACGGCGGTCCCCGGCGCGACGGCAAGCATCGACATCACCTGCTTTTCCGGAAGGCTCATCGTCACCTGGACGCCGGCCGGCGAGACGATGCACCAGCCGCCATCGGCCAGCCGCCACTGCCCGCCCGCATCCGGATCCGGCGTGGCGGGTTCCGGCGCCACCCGCCTGGCCAGATTGCGCAGCGTCGCGAGCAGCACGTCCATGTCGACCGGTTTGGTGAGGTAGGCGTCGACGCCCGCGTCCAGTCCCCGCATCCTGTCGCGCGCGGAAACGTAGCCGGTCAGCATGACGATTCCGACGGTCGCCGAAAGACCGCGCAGGTGGCGGGCGATGCTGAAGCCGTCGTCGTCGGGCAGCCCGGCATCGAGCAGTACCAGGTCGTAACGGCGGGCCGTCATCGACCGGTAGAGTTCCAGTGCGCTCGCCATGCCCTGCACCGAGAAACCCGCGGACGCGAGCGTCGGGACCAGAAGCGACTCCCTGTATTCCTCGTCGTCCTCGACCACCGCCAGGGTGGCCAGCTTTGCGTCGGTGCCCGGCTGCGCCGATTCACCCGACGAACCGGACACGGTCATTTCACCACTGTCGAGCCGCCCCATCGCTTTTCACCCTTTTCAGATCCCAATACCCCGGATCCGCCCCTGCCCTGCATCGCCGTCCGTGGATTCCCGCGGCGCCGTACCTTGCCGTTCCGCACGGCGCGCGTCGATTCACTTCCGCGTCGCCGGCCCTTCGGCACCACGCCTGGACCGGATCGCGCGCACCGCCGATCATGCCGCACACCGGCGGCATGCGGAAGGATTGTAGTCCCGCTTGCGGTGCTCGACCTTCGGATGATCGCTGTCCCGGAACGAACGTCCGCGCGCATTCGCCGTTCATGTCGCTGTCGTCGTCGAACGCTTCGACACGGGCGTCTCACAACAGCGCCTCGACCGGCAGCCAGCGCGCCAGCCAGGCCTGGAAGCGCCGTCCGAAACCGGCGTCTGGCTCGCGGTCGAAACTGCCGGTACCGTCGTTCCAGCGCAGTTCGCCACCGTCGAGGGTCACTTCCCATGCCGCGGCCGGCGAGGTCATCGTCCCGAACAGCGCCGCGACCTCGGCGGCGATCGCCGGCTCGTCGACCAGGATTCCCTGTTCGCAGTTCAGCGATACCGAACGCGGATCGAGATTGAACGAACCGACGAAGGCCACGTGGCCGTCGATCAGCGCCGCCTTGCTGTGAAGGCTGGCGCCGGACGAACCGAACAGGCTGATGCCGTCGCCATCGCCGTCCTGCGCGTGCTCGGGTTTGAGTTCCCACAGCTTCACGCCGCCGGCCAGCAGCGTCTTGCGATAGCCGGCGTAGCCGCCGTGGACCGCGGCGACGTCGTTTGCGGCCAGCGAGTTGGTCAGGATGCGGACCTCGCGACCGTCGGCGACCAGGGAAGTCAGCTGCGCGGCACCGGTCGCGCCGGGCACGAAGTACGGCGAGATCAGCACCACGTCGTCGTCGGCCGCGTCCACGGCACGATTCAGCCCGCTCAACACCGCCGATCCTTCCATCGGCGAGTCCTTGTACGCCGCCTTGTCGGGCGCGTCGCTGAGCACCTGCCAACGGCCGGTCCAGTGCATCGGCAGCGTCATCGCGCGTGCCGCCGCGACCGCATCGTGGCCCTCCATCGCCTGGATGTACGGCGTCCCGCGCGCCTCCACCGCATAGTCCCGGGCCTGGCGGCGCAGCGTGTCAAGTGCCGCGGTCGTGACCGCGTCCGGGCTCAGCGACTCGATCGGCCAGACCTGCGCGGAGTTCCAGTAACGGTCGAACGATGCGCTCAGCTCCTCGACCGCGGGGCCGACGAAGGCGAGGTCGAGGTCGTTGAAGTTGACGTGATCGCTGGCCGAGAAGTACTCGTCACCGATGTTGCGGCCGCCGGCGATCGCGAAGCGGTTGTCGACGATCCAGCTCTTGTTGTGCATCCGGTGGTTGATCCGCGAGAAGCTGGTGATCGCCTCCATGCCCTTTCCGAACAGGCCCCGGCGCGACGCGAACGGATTGAACAGGCGCACGTCGATGTTCGGATGCGCGGCCAGCGCCGCCAGCGCGAAGTTCTTCGCCCGCGCGTCCATGTCGTCGAGCAGCAGGCGAACCCGCACGCCGCGGTCGGCGGCCTCGATCAGTTCCAGCGCCAGCAGCCGGCCGGTCATGTCGTCGTGCCAGATGTAGTACTGCAGGTCGAGACTGCGCTCGGCGGCCCGCCCGGACAGGCCGCGCAGCGCGAACGCCGCAACGCCGTCGGAGACCAGATGGAAGCCGGACTGTCCCGGACGCTCGTCCAGCGCCGGCTGCACCACCGCGTCGAGACGGGCATCCCGGCCGGCCGGGATCGCGAAAACCGGCGGCCCTTCGGGTCGCGGCGGCAGCGTCGAGAACCCCAGCAGCACGAACAGCAGGGTCGACAGCAGCAGGACGCCCAGTGCGGTCAGGCCCAACTTGATCTTCCTTCCCATCGCGGCCGTCCCCGTCCGTCCGATCCCGTGGTCACCGCATCATCGCTGCCGCAGCGCTTCGCGCAAAGCGCCGGAGCCGGAGCCGACGCCTACGGCACCGCCGGCAGCGACCAGTCGACGGGCTTCTGCCCATGCCGGGCGAGGTACTCGTTGGCTGCGGAAAAATGACCGCAGCCGAGAAACCCGCGGTGCGCCGACAGCGGCGACGGATGCGGAGCCTTGAGCACCCGGTGGCGACGCGGATCGATCACCTTGCCCTTGGCCTGCGCATAGCTGCCCCACAGCAGGAACACCAGGCCCTCGCGCTCGCGATTGAGCACGTCGACGACGTGGTCGGTGAAGCCTTCCCAGCCCTTCCCCTGGTGACTGCCGGGCCGTCCGGCCTCGACCGTGAGCACGGCGTTGAGCAGCAGCACGCCGCGCTCTGCCCAGCACTGCAGGTAGCCATGCGGCGGCGGCTCGAAGCCGACGTCGCGCTGCAGCTCCTTGTAGATGTTCTGCAGCGACGGCGGCACCGGCACGCCCGGGCGTACCGAGAAGCACAGGCCGTGCGCCTGCCCCGGTCCGTGGTAGGGGTCCTGCCCGAGCACGACGATCTTGACCGCGTCGAACGGCGTCGCATCGAAGGCGGCGAAGATCTGCGGGCCCGGCGGATAGATCGTCGCTCCCGCCGCCCTGCGCTGGCGCAGGAATGCCGACAGCGCCTGCATGTCCTCGCGCAGCAGGTAGTCGCCGACGTGCGCCTTCCACGAGGGTTCGAGTTTGATGCGATCGGTGTCGGGCATCCGAGGGGCTTGCGGCTGGGATGGCCGTACAGGCTAGCGGCCCGCAGGCCGGTCGTCATCCCGGCGCCCAGACGAAGATCGACACACGCTTGCCGTAACATGGCCCGGTCGCGGAATGCCGGGGAAGAACGGACGCTGCACGATGTCCGGGCAATCCGCGTCGTCGCCGGCAGATCATCGAAACACGGAATCCATGACGAGGAGTCCGCGACGCGGGCTCCCGACGTCGTGGCGCCGCCGGGTCCGCGGCGCATGGACGGCCACGCCAGGTGCGGCGACGCCGTTCCGGCGCGGGCGCGGCATATGCCACTCAGCACAACATGGAAAACAGGGGGAACACCGAATGCAGAACACGATGAAAATGGCCGGCCACACGGTTGCCCACGCGATCTGGAGCGTGTCGGACGGAGAGGTGCTGATCCCGATCGTCGGGCACCTGGGAAGCGACGGCGGCGCGCGGATGGAAAGGCTGGCCATGGGCTCCGCGCAGGCGATGGCGATGGGGGCCGAGAAGATCTCCCGGCTGGAGCCGGGTACGACGGGCGCGGTGTTCGTCAAGGACACCCTGGTCACGCTCGAATCGGGCAAGGTCGACGCCCTCGTCGCCGACATCCGCTTCGCGGCCAACGACGCGAGCAGGCTGCAGTTGCTGGTTCCGTACCGCAACGCGAATCACGCCGACGGCTTTGCGGTCCATGCGATCAAGCTCACCGAGCTTGCGGAAATCCCGCGCGACGCGGTCGACGGACTGATGCAGGCCTTCGTCGCCGGGCTGGAGTCCCATCAGGAAGGCGGTCGGTTGTGGGCCGAGAAATACGTCGCCGAAGCGGGCGCGACCGCCGGGGAAGCGGGGGAACAGGCCACCGAATTCTCACCGGACGAGTTCGACGTGCTGAAGCGTTCGGTGTTCATGGTCTTCGCCGCAGTCGCCGCCTCCGACGGCAAGATCGAGAAGAAGGAGGCGGAGACGTTCGTCAAGACGCTGGGCGATGCCGAGCTGCTCAGGAATCCGCTGATGAACCGGATCGTGACCAACGTGATCCACGACATCCCTGGCATCATGGCCTCGATCTTTTCCGACGATGCGCCCTCACCCGCGATCGAGCTGCTGCAGGCGCGGCTCATCGTCGACGCCAAGCTTCCGGCCGACGAGGCCGGCGAGTTCAAGCAGGCACTGCTGGGTCTCGGCCACGCGATCGCCAGCGCTTCCGGCGGCGGCCTGTTCGGCTTCGGCAGCAGGATCAGCAAGGACGAGAAGCAGGCACTGGCCGCGATCGCCGCCTGCCTGGGCGTGTCCGCGCAGTGACCGTGCGGACGGGCCGGGGCGCTCGTCCCTGGTCCGTCCTGCAGTGGAGGTCGCGCACGCGGACGGGCATGACGGTCTGACCCCGCGCGGGTTCTCCGGCACACGGCCGGGCTCCGCCGCGGCCCGCCTGTCCGGCGTCCCGATGGGAGATGCCGGGCGTCGCCTCCGACTGCCGCCCTACAACCGCGAGACCCGCAGCTGGAACAGGGTCTTGGTTATCAACAGGCGCTCCTCGATCGGCTTCAGCACCAGATCGTTGGCGCCCTGCCTCAGCAACTTGCTCTGGTTGTCGCGGTTGTCGTCGCCGGTCATCACCAGCACCGGCAGGCGACGCTTGCCGTAGCCGAAGTCGCCGCGCAGCCGCTGCAGCAGATCCATGCCGCTGAGCTCGCCCTTCAGGTAGACGTCGGTCAGGACCAGGTCCGCGCCGGGATCGTCCTGGCCGCGGTGCGATTCCAGGTACTCCAGCGCCTCCTCGACGCCGATGAAATGCATCACCCTGACGCCGTGGCGCTCGAGCATGCGCTTGGTCGCCAACGCGACGACCTTGCTGTCCTCGACATAGAGCACGCGCGCATCGGGTATCGGTTCCGGCTGCACGTAGCCGCGGATGAAGGCGGCCAGCGCCTCGTGGCCGAGCGCCTTGTCGAAGTAGTCGGTCACATCCTCGGTGAACTGCCGCGCCTCCAGATGCGCCTGGGCGTCGCCGGAGACGACGATCACCGGCACGTAGGCCTGTCCGGCCGCCTCGCGCACGCTGCGTGCGAGGGCGACACCATCGCCGTCGGGCAATACCAGCGCGGTGGTGACCAGGTTCACCGGCGCTGCCGCCAGCGCCTCGCGCGCCTCGCCGATGTTGCCGCAGGTGACGACCTCGACCCGTTCCAGCGAACGGCGCAGGGTGTCGCCGATCAGCTTGCGGACCAGCCTGGAACCGTCGACCACCATCACCCGCGGGGCGTCGTCGGCCAGGTGCCTGAGGGTATGGGGTGCATCGGTCACGGCATTCGTACTCACGGAATCACGTCGTCAGGTACACGCAGTCAGGTGTCGGTCGGGCGGGTCTGCCGCAAGGTGTGCCCGGTCACCAGCCCTGCGCCGAGCCAGCCGAGCACGCCGGCCCCGATCACGATCGCAATCGCGTGTGTCAATCCGAATCCCTGCAGCATGAACTCGCTGCCATAGCTGCGCGCGAGCTCGGCCAGTGCCGGTCGCAGCGCCCATTCGGTCGCGGTCAGCACGGCCAGTGCGAGCAGGCCGGCGAGCACCCCGTAGCAGGCGCCCAGGTAGAGGAACGGGCGGCGGATGAAACCGTCGGTCGCGCCCAGTTGCTGCAATACGCTGACTTCCTCGCGCCGCTGCTGGATGTCCAGCCGCACGGTGTTGCCGACCACCAGCAATGCGCCGATCCCCAGCAGCAGCGCCAGCACCAGCGCCAGCCGCACGCCGAAACGCAGCCAGCTGTCCAGCCGCTGCCGCCAGACCGCATCGTGCTGGACCAGGTCGGCCTCGGGCAGCGCCGCGAGCGAATCGGCCAGGGCCAGCTCGTCGCCGCCCGGGCGCACGACCAGCACGCTCGGCAGCGGGTTGTCGCCGATCACGGCGATCGCTTCATCCAGGCCGCTCGCCGCCCGCAGCGCTTCCAGTCCCTGCTCCGGGGTGCGCAGCTCGACCGCGCCGACATCGCCACGCGACGCCAGCGCGGCGGCCAGTTCGCGCGCGCGTTCGACCGCGACTTCCGGCTTCAGGAACACGCTGATCTCGCGCGCCTCCTGCACGTCGCCGACGAAGCGTTCGACGTTGCCCAGCGCCGCCCACAGGCCCAACGGCAACGCCAGCGCGACCGCCATCACCCCGATCGTCAACGCCGCCGCCCACGGCTTGGCCAGCAGGCGGCCGACGCTGGCCACCAGGCTGAACGCATGGTGGTCGATCCACGCACCGAAACGCGACGGCCGCCGCGCCGCGGGTGCCTTGGCCGCCGCGCGCGGCCCCGTCTGGGGTGCGTTCGCGCTCATTCGGCCAGGTCCTCCGGCGCAATGTCGTCGAGCAGTTGCCCGTGGTCGAGCACCAGCACGCGCTTCTTCATCCGCTTGACCAGGGCCAGGTCGTGGCTGGCGACCATCACGCTGGTGCCGCGCTCGGGCAGCGACTCGAACAGCGCCATGATTTCCGCCGACAGGGTCGGGTCGAGGTTGCCGGTCGGCTCGTCGGCGACCAGCAGGCGCGGCTCGGCGATGATCGCGCGGGCGATCCCGACCCGCTGCTGCTCGCCGGCCGACAGCTGCGCCGGCAGCGCGCTGGCGCGATCGCCCAGCCCAACCCGGTCGAGCAGGCTGCGTACGCGCTTGCCGATCTCGCCACGACGTTCGCCGCGCAGCACCAGCGGCAGGCCGACGTTGTCGGCAACGCTGCGGTCGGCGAGCAGGCGGTGATCCTGGAACACCACGCCGACCTCGCGCCGGTGCAGCGCGACCCGCCGGCCGCGCACCTTCATGAGGTTCTTCTCGCCGAACAGCACGGTGCCGCGGCTGGGGCGCTCGGACAGGTGGATCAGCTTCAGCAGCGTGCTCTTGCCCGCACCGGAGTGGCCGGTGACGAACAGCATCTCGCCGGCTCCGACCTCGAAACTCACCTCGCTGAGCGCGTCGCGCCCGCTGGCGTACCGCTTGCTGACATTGTCGAAGCGCAGGACGCTCATGAATACCGGGGTTCCAGGGCACGGTGCCAGTGGCAAAGGCTACGACCTAATGCCGCTCCCGACCAGCGTGTCGATGCCGAACCGCGCCGCAGGAGCCACTGCCGGAGCGGCGTGAGCCGCGACGGGCTTTCGTGGCAACGCTTCACCGCGGCTCACGCCGCCCCGACCCTGAATCGAGCGGTCTGTCGCGACATCGGCCGGCGTCAGTGCTGCGAACGCGGCGCGCGGGTCACCAGCGATTTCAGACCGCGACCGATCCGGGTCAGCAGGCCCGGCCTGGCGTCGGCGGCCGGCTCGACCGCCGGTTTCGACGCCGCGCGCGGCTTGCCCGAACCGCCGCCAGCAGGCTTGCCGGCCGGAACCTGGGTCGGGCTGCCATTGCTGCGCGTGGCCTGGACGGCTTCACCCGCACCCTCGACGCGGCGGCCGCCACGACGGCGGCGGCGCTTGCGTGGCTTGGGCGCCTCGCCCTCGGCGGCAGCGACCACTTTGGATGCCACTTCGGCAGCGGCTTCCGTGGCCGGCTTCGGCGCCCGCGGCGCGCGCGCGGCACGTTCGCCGTCGCCACCCTCGCGACGCGGACCGCGTTCGCCGCTGCGCGAACGTGCGCCGCGACCGCCACCGCCCTTGCCGCCACCGCGGCGCTCCTCGTCGGCGGCACGCTGTTCGCGCGCCTCCCGGAAGATCGCGCTGACGCTCTCGCCCTCGTCGCCTTCGGACTGCTCGCGCGCCGCGCGCGGCACCGCCACCAGCAGCTCCGGAGACATCGGCTCGACCGGGATCTTCTGCTCGATGTAGGCCTCGATGTCGGGCAAACTCATCGCATAGCGCTCGCAGGCGAAGCTGATCGCGTCGCCCTCCGCTCCAAGACGAGCCGTACGGCCGATGCGATGGACATAGTCCTCGGCGTCGAACGGCAGGTCGAAGTTGTAGACGTGGCTGACGCCGTCGATGTGCAGGCCGCGGGCGGCGACGTCGGTCGCCACCAGGATGTCGAGCTGGCCCTTCTGGAAACGGCCCAGCAGGGTCTCGCGCTTCTTCTGCGGCACGTCGCCGGACAGCACGCCGACCCGGTGACCGGCCTTCTCCAGCGCGCGGGCGACCCGCTCCACGAACACCTTCGTGTTCACGAACACCATCGTGCGGGTGCCCTCGCTGCGCGACAGCAGGCCGATCAGCAGCGGAATCTTCTCCTCGTCGGCGGGAAAGTACATCTTCTGGCGCACCCGCGCGGCGGTGACCGTCTCGGCCTCGACGACCAGCTTCTGCGGCTCGTTCATGTGCTCGTAGGCCAGCTCCAGCACGCGATGGCTCAGGGTGGCGGAGAACAGCAGGGTCTGGCGCTCGGTGCGGATCGGCATCCGCCGCAGCAGGAAACGGATGTCCTTGATGAAGCCGAGGTCGAACATCCGGTCGGCCTCGTCCAGCACGCACATCTCGCAGGCATGCAGGCTGACCACCTTGTGCTGCTTGACGTAGTCGATCAGCCGACCGGGGGTGGCGATGATGATGTCGGCGCCTTCCTGCAGGATCGAGCGCTGCTTGTCGTAGTCGACGCCGCCGTAGACCAGGGCGAACTTCAGTCCCAGGTCACTGCCGAACTTCACCGCGTCCTTGTGGATCTGGATCGCCAGCTCGCGGGTCGGCGCCAGGATCAGCGCGCGCGGGTCCTCGGGCTTGCGCTCGGCCAGCGCCGGGCGGGTCAGAAGGCGGTTCATCACCGCGACCAGGAAGGCCAGGGTCTTGCCGGTGCCGGTCTGGGCCTGGCCGGCGACGTCGCGGCCGGTCAGGGCGATCGGCAGGGTCATCGCCTGGATCGGGGTACAGCGGGTGAATCCGGCGCCTTCGAGGCCGGCCAGCAGATCGGGATGCAGGCCGAAGGACTCGAAGGTGACATCGGTCAGGGGTTTGTCGCTCATTCGGTTCAGGTTTCCATGCGCGGCGCACGTCTTCTCATCGTGTCATCGCGACTTGTCATGGGGCAGCGCTTGCGCGGGTCACGCCGTCGCAGCAGACTGCCGGGGTCGGCCAGTGGATCCCTGACCGCAGCGTCGGCGGGCCTTGAAGCCGCCGTGAAACGCCCCAGTTTACCTCAATGCCGGCCGCAACCCGCCGGCGGCCGCGGATCCGGTGCCCCGGGCCGCGGCAGGGCCTGGCAACGGCCCGACCTTCCGCATCCGCACCACCCAGGAGAGCCTTGTGAGCGATAAAATCATGCATGTCGGCGATGCCGATTTCGACAGCGCCGTGTTGCAGTCGTCCGAACCCGTGCTGGTCGACTTCTGGGCCGAATGGTGCGGCCCCTGCAAGATGATCGCCCCGGCCCTGGACGAGCTGGCCGAGGCCTATGACGGCAAGGTCAAGATCGCCAAGCTGAACGTGGACCACAACCGCGCGACCGCGATGAAGTACCACGTCCGGTCGATCCCGATGCTGCTGCTGTTCAAGGACGGCCAGGTCCAGGACACCCAGATCGGCGCGGTCGGCAAGGCCCAGCTCGCGCAGATGCTCGACAAGGCGATCTGATTCCGGCCCCGTTCCCGGCACCGCCCCGTCCACCGGAGCGCGGTGCCGGCTGTCCGGACCGGGGCACGCCCGGCCGGCGCCGCAAGGTGAACGGCCAGCGCCGAAACCCTTGCGCGACGCGCCTTTGCGGTGCTAGTTTCAGTACACCCGGCGTTTCTGGATGGATGTCCGTCTCGCCGCACCCTTCTGGAAACACCAGACCCACCACGTCCATGACGCTCCGCTCGCCCGCGGCGAGCGCTCGCCGCTTAGCGAGGAAATGACGCTTGTCCGATAACACTCCCGACGCCGGCGAGACCGCCGAGAAGCGCGTGCGCAAGCCGCGTGCGACCAAGGCCAGCACCGCGGCCTCTTCCAGCAAGACCGAGTCCGCCGCCGAGCCGGCCCGGACCGACACCCCCCGCCCCGAGCCGGTGAAGACCGAAGCGGCGGCCGCTCCGAGCGCCCCCGCATCGGGTGGCGACGCCCCGGCATCGGCCGAGGGCGGCAGCGCGGCGCCCCCCGCCGGCGAGGGCGGCCAGCGTGAAGGCGGCCAGCGCGAGAACCGCGATCGCGACGGCGGCCAGGACGGGGGCCGCGGCAACCGCCGCGAACGCTTCCGCAACCGCCGCGACCGCAACCGCAACCGTGGCCGCGACGGCATGCCCGACGACAGCGGCGCGGAGGAGTTCACCCCGCGACCGCACCCGCAGGTGCCGGAAGGCTTCCCGCAGTACTCTCTCGGCGACCTGAAGCGGATGCCCGCGCCGAAGCTGCTGGAGA
Source organism: Marilutibacter chinensis (assembly GCF_021725675.1). GTDB lineage: Bacteria > Pseudomonadota > Gammaproteobacteria > Xanthomonadales > Xanthomonadaceae > Marilutibacter > Marilutibacter chinensis. Next base: position 424,820 of record NZ_JAKJPO010000003.1, read on the forward strand.
TCGCCGAGCAGTTGCAGATCCAGGAGGGCGTCGCCCGCGCCCGCAAGCAGGACGTGATCTTCGCCCTGCTGAAGGTGCTGACCCGCCACGGCGAGGGCGTCGCCGCCGACGGCGTGCTGGAAATCCTGCCGGACGGCTTCGGCTTCCTGCGCGCCCTCGAGGCCAGCTACCTGGCCGGCCCGGACGACGTCTACATCAGCCCGAGCCAGATCCGCCGCTTCAACCTGCGCACCGGCGACCACCTGTCCGGCCGCATCCGTTGGCCGAAGGACGGCGAGCGCTACTTCGCGCTGTCGGTGGTCGACACCATCAACGGCGAGCCGTTGGAAGCGTCGAAGAACAAGACCCTGTTCGAGAACCTGACCCCGCTGTTCCCGCGCCGCCGGTTCCGGCTGGAGCGCGGCGACGGCAGCACCGAGGACATCACCGGCCGCATCCTCGACCTGATGGCGCCGCAGGGCAAGGGCCAGCGCGCACTGATCGTCAGCCCGCCGAAGGCAGGCAAGACCATGCTGATGCAGCAGGTCGCCACCGCGATCACCACCAACCACCCGGACGTGCACCTGATCGTGCTGCTGGTCGATGAGCGTCCGGAGGAAGTCACCGAGATGCAGCGCACCGTACGCGGCGAGGTGGTCAGCTCGACCTTCGACGAGCCCGCCGCGCGCCATGTGCAGGTCGCCGAGATGGTGATCGAGCGCGCCAAGCGCCTGGTCGAGCACAAGAAGGACGTCGTGATCCTGCTCGACTCGATCACCCGCCTGGCCCGCGCCTACAACAACGTCGTGCCGTCCTCGGGCAAGGTCCTGACCGGCGGTGTCGACGCCAACGCACTGCATCGCCCGAAGCGCTTCTTCGGCGCCGCCCGCAATGTCGAGGAAGGCGGCTCGCTGACCATCATCGCCACCGCGCTGATCGACACCGGAAGCAAGATGGACGAGGTGATCTACGAGGAGTTCAAGGGCACCGGCAATTCCGAGGTGCACCTGTCGCGCCAGATCGCCGAGAAGCGCGTCTACCCGGCGATCAACATCAACCGCTCCGGCACCCGCCGCGAAGACCTGCTGATCGAGCCCGACCTGCTGCAGAAGATCTGGATCCTGCGCAAACTGCTGCACGGCATGGACGAGATCGGCGCGATGGAGTTCCTGCTCGACAAGATGAAGAACACCAAGTCGAACGACGAGTTCTTCGCCTCGATGAAGCGCTGAGGCCAGCTATCGACGCACACGAAAACGCCCCGCATCGCGGGGCGTTTTCCTTTGTCGTCCCGAGCCCGCTCGGACCCCGGCCGCGGCGGCCGTGGGCGAGAGGGACTGGATCCCTGTCGTCATCCGCACGCGAGGAAGGACATGGGCCGGGGAACCGGTCGAGCGACGCCTCCTGCGACGGCACGACATCCACCGCCGGAAACGCGTCGATCGGGAGTCCCGCTCTCGGCTTCCGGGATCGTCAGCGCGCGCGACGGTCGCCGATCGCCGCCAGCAACCCGGACCTGTCGAAGTACACCTCGTTCCGCCGGATCCTGCCTGCATCGTCCAGTTGGACGAAACACACGCCGACGATCTCCAGCGCGCTGTCCCCGACCGGGATCCGCGCCAGCCACTTGTTCAGGAAGCCGTCCTCCAGCGGAATGCCCTCGATCTGCGACCACACCCAGTCCGGGTTGTGGCCCAGGAGCTTCCTGAAGTAGGCCAGCAGCGCCGGCCGGCCCGTGATGCCCTGCGGAATTCCGGGATCGAGGTAGAACGCGTCCTCGGAATAGAAGTTCGCCAGCCGTTCCGGATCGTTGCCGGTCCATGCCGGCAGCCAGCGCTCCGCGAACCGGCCGGCCTCATCGCGGGTCAGAAACTTCATCGCATCCTCCCGTTGTCGGCGATCGTTCCGGCCCGCCTGCCACGCGATTCCGGATCCATCGGGCCGTCAGCTTGCATTGGCGCGATCATGAAGCATCTCCGACTCCGAACCGCATCCATTGATGTCATGCGGCACCTCGGCCCTCATCACGCAATCGTGGTAGCTCTTCAGAATTGGTTCTTCGCCGCAGCGCGAAGCGCGCTCGCGCAGCCAGCCGGACATCTCGCGATCGTCAGAAACGGTTCGGGACAGGGTTTCGATCCTCAGGAATGTCCGTTCGCATTCTCCACTTGTCGCCAGCCGCTTTCCGTATGGATTGGCTGCGACATGAAGGCAATACAGGAACGCTGCCGCCGAAGCAGCGAAAAGGGCGCGTCGAATCGGCACCGTCCAGCGGCCCCGCCTGAACGCGTCGATCAGAAACGCGAACGAAAAGAGGAAGATGCTGAGCAGGCCGGGCGCTATCGCCTCGTTGTGCAGATGGAGCCCCCTTCCGCGCCGGCCAGGAATGTAGAGATCGTTGAGGAAGGCGCCCACCAGCGCGTACGCAAGAAGCCCGATCGCAGCGTACAACCACACCAGACTCGGTCGAGATCCTTCTTTACGCATGCGGCTACGGGCTCCCGACCCGGATCAGCCCCGTGGCGCGCTCAGCGGCGTCAACAGCTCCGGTCCGTGCCGGCCGACCGGGTATACGCCTCCGGCCGCGAGCGTATCCGGCGAGACGCCGTCGTCTTCCTGCGACCACGGATTGGGTCGGCGCGGGCCCGGAATGTAGGAATTCCATTCGCCGTAGAGCGGCAGGCGCGCCCCGGGCACGACGAAATCGATCGGCACCCGGACCATCCAGTACGGCTGGTCGTCCATCTGCCGTGGCGGGTTGAAGGTCCAGTTGCGCGCGGTGCCGACGGCGACCTGCTCGAAACGATCGCGCATGCGACGCATGCGCGGCTCGCTCGCGGCCACCTTCAGGTCCACCCGTTCGGCCATCACGTCTTCCACGCTGCCATCGCGTGCGATCCTGATCAGCAGGTAGACGGTTCCACCGGCTCCTTCACGCGCCAGCGCCCCCGGGAACACCGGCGGATACATGCGCCGGGACGTCGGCACGTCCTCTCTCCTCTCCTTGCTGGCACCGGAGAAACGGGCACCGGCGATCTCGACGAAATAGCTGTCGTCGCCCGCCTTGCGCGCCTTGAGGTGGATGCTGGCGCTCGTGCGCACCGCCGCGGGCCGGCCATCGATCAGCACCGGCCTGAAGCGCCATCGGGGCACGTGCGAGCCAAGGAGCTCCACCACGGCGGGCGGAAGCTTTTCAGGCTGGTCGAGACGCCAGGACGACACCGCTCCTTCCGGATCGATGTCGATCTCGCCAGTCACCAGCATGCTCGCTTCGACCCGGTCGCGCACCGGCCTGGAGTCCGGCGATGCGGCCAGCGCCGATCCGGCGGCCAGCGTCAGGATCAGGGCCAGGACTTTCATCGAATGCACCATCCCCGAACGGATCATCCCTTTCCTCCATGGGTATCGCCGGTGGCATGCGGTCGCCGCCATACTGCGGCTGCCACAATACCGGTTCCGCAGGTTCCGCCGCCATACTGCTGACCCATGAGTCTGGCCGGCCGCGACGCCGGAACGCACCTGCCACCATTTTCTGGAAGCTCATGCACGGACAAGGTCTGGAACTCGCTCTCGTATTCCTGCTCGCCGCGGTGATCGCGGTGCCGGTGTTCCGACGCTTCGGTCTGGGCGCAGTGCTCGGCTATCTTGCCGCCGGCGTCGCGCTGGGGCCGTTCGGGCTGAAGGTGATCACCAATGCCGAGCGGGTGCTGACCGCGTCGGAGATCGGCGTGGTGATGATGCTGTTCGTGATCGGCCTGGAGCTGTCGCTGCCGCGGCTGAAGGTGATGCGGCGGCCGGTGTTCGGCGTCGGCGGGCTGCAGGTGCTGCTGTGCGGGTTGGCGCTGGCGGGACTGTCGCTGCTGAGCGGGCTGGAGTTGAAGGCGGCGATCGTGGTCGGCTTCGGCCTGGCATTGTCGTCGACCGCGGTCGGCCTGCAGCTGCTGGCCGAACGCAAGTCGCTGACCGCGCCGCACGGACGGCTGGCATTCGCGATCCTGCTGTTCCAGGACCTGGCGGCTATCCCGCTGCTGGCGGCGATTCCGCTGCTCGCATCCGGCGGCGGCGAGACCGGGCCAGGCTGGCTGGGCGTCGCCAAGGCAGTCGCCGCGATCGCGATCCTGGTGCTCGGCGGGCGCCTGCTGCTGCGGCACCTGTTCCGCATCGTCGCGCGCTCGCAGATGCCGGAGGTATTCACCGGCGCCGCCCTGCTGACCGTGCTCGGATCGGCCTGGCTGATGCAGGCGGCGGGGCTGTCGGCCGGCCTGGGGGCGTTCATTGCCGGCGTGCTGCTGGCCGACTCGGAGTTCCGTCACGAACTCGAATCGCAGATCGATCCGTTCAAGGGCCTGCTGCTGGGCCTGTTCTTCATGGCGGTCGGCATGAGCATCGACCTCGGCCGGGTAATGTCGGAACCGCTGTCCATCGCCGGCCTGGTCACCGCGCTGATGCTGGTCAAGTTCGCGCTGATCTTCATGGTCGGCCGCATCCCCGGCGGCCTCGACCGCGGCGAGGCGCTGCGGCTGGGCGCGGTGCTGGCGCTGGGCGGCGAGTTCGCGTTCGTGGTGTTCTCCGAGGCGGTGCGTGCCGGCCTGCTCGACATGGTCGCTCGCGACCGCCTGGTCGCGGCGGTCGGCGTGTCGATGGCGCTGACTCCGCTGCTGCTGATCGCGCTGTCGCGGACGCTGGCGGACAAGCCGAGGGCTGAACCGGAACGTAAGGCCGATCCGATGCCGGAGGACGGTCGCCCGCAGGTGCTGATCGCCGGCTTCGGCCGCTTCGGCCAGATCGTCGCGCGCCTGCTGGCGATGCACCGCACGCCTTTCATCGTGATCGAGCACGACGTGGAGCAGTTGGAGTTCTCGCGCCGCTTCGGCAACCTGATCTACTACGGCGATCCGGCCCGGCCCGATCTGCTTCGCTCGGCCGGCGCCGCACACGTGGACGTGTTCGTGGTCGCGATCGACGACCCGGCCGAGAGCCTGCGCGTCGCCAAGGCCTTCCGCCACCTGTATCCGAAAGCGCGCGTGTTCGCACAGGCCCGCGACCGCCGTATCGCCTGGGAATTGATGGACATCGGCGTCGAGCCGGTGCGCGAGTTGCTGCATTCGAGCCTGCACACCGGCGAGGCGGTGCTGCGTGCGCTGGGCGTGCCGGCCGACACCGCACACCACCTGGCCGCCCGCTTCGCCGAGCACGATCAGCGCCTGTTGCAGGCGCAGCACCCGATCCGCCACGACGAGAACGCGCTGATGCAGACCGTGCAGGACGCCCGCCGCGAACTGGAGGAGCTGCTCAGCGCCGACGCCGGCGAAGGCGTGCTCGGCAAGGCTTCCGATCCTGACCCGGAACATCGCTAGCGGGGCAGGCAACTCTGAAAAATTCCGCGGATGGACACGGGTCAGGCCAACGGCGGCTGCATGGCCGCATATCCGCACCGATTCGACGTCAGGCGGCTCTTCCGGGGTGCGCCAGGGTCAGATCAGGCGACTTGTCGTGGTTTACGCGGACCAACACGGAACGGGCCCTCGGCGGTTGCTTCATCCATGCGTATCCCGTATCCGCATCGATCCGTTGCCGGAAGGCTTCCCCGAGTTGCGCGACGGGCTGGACAGCTCAGGACTTGTCGCGGAGGAAGCGCGCCATCGACACGCCCGACGACGACGCGGGGGCGCCGAACTCGGCGGCGATGTCGACGAAGCCGCGCATCACCGCGATCTCCCGCGGAGTGCGGTTCAGCGAATCGCGCTGCTCCGGGTCGGCGCCAGCGCGCAGCAGCCACTGCACCACACCGACCAGGCCATGCAGGGCGGCCAGGTGCAGCGGCCCGAAGCCCCGCGGGTCGGCGACGTCCAGGTGCGCGTCGTGGTCGACCAGCAGTTCCATGCCGGCGATCAGGCAGTCCTCGTCGGCGGCGGTACCGGGCTCGGCGCGGGCGCCGAGCAGCAGCAGCAGTGGCGTCACCCCCGCGGCACTGACGTCGGCATCGCCGTCGGCCAGCAGCAGGGTGTCGAACAGCGCGACCAGGCGGGTGCGGTCGCGCGCGGTGAAACCGAACATCGCCGCACAGTGCAACGGCGTACGGCCCTGGGCGTCGACCGCGTGCGCATCGGCGCCGGCCGCGAGCAGACGCGCGGCCATGTCCGGCAGGCCGAGCGCGCAGGCGACCATCAACACCGTCAGCTCGCCGGGCAGCCTCTGCTCGAGCGGCGCGCCGGCGGCGATCAGCGCGTCGACGATGTCGGCATGGCGCATGCTGACCGCTGCCGACAACGGCGTCGCTCCCGAATTGGCCGCCTTGCGCGGATCGGCGCCCCGCGCCAGCAACAGCCCGACCAGGGCCGAATGACCGCCGCCTGACGCGCGCAGCAACGCCGTGCAGCCCTGGCTGTCGGCCGCGTCGACCGGATGACCGAGGTCGAGCAGACGGCGGACCGCGTCGGCGTCGCCGACGATCGCCGCGGCCGGGACGTCGCTGTCGCGCAGTCGCCTGCGCGGCAGCGGCCAGCCACGCCAGTCGAGCCAGTCGGCAAGATCGCGGCGGCCGGACGAGAGTGCGACACCGAGCGGCGTCTGGCCATCGGCGGCGAGCAGGTCGGGCACCGCACCGTGTGCGACCAGCCGTCGCAGCATGTCCTCTCGGCCAAGCGCCGCCGCCAGATGCAGCGCGCTCATGCCATGGCTGTCGCGCACGTTGAGGTCGACGCCGCAGGTCAGCAGACGATCGAGCAACCGCGACCAGCCCAGGCGCACCGCCAGCGTCAACGAAGGATCTCCGGCCGGCGAGGGCGCGAACGGGTCGGCGCCGCGTTCGAGCAAATCCAGCGCCAGCGTCTCGCCGTGCGCGGCGGCGGCCTTGTCGGTCACGCAGGCGGCCAGGCACCTCGCCAGTCCGCCGGCACCGGAAGGCGCATGGCCATGCCGCAGCAGTGTCTCGACCTGCGGCCAGGCCGCCGGTCCGCGATCGAGCCAGTCGAACAGCACGGTGTCGCCGGCGGGGTTGCGGACGCCGGCATCGGCGCCATGGCGCAACAGCCATTCGACCTGCGTCGCCGTCGGTATCGGGGCAATGTGCAGCATCCGCCCCAGCTCGGCGACCGACATCAGCCGTGCGACCGACTCGGCGCCGCGCTCGCGGCCTTCGGCGAGGGCGTCGCGCAGCAGTGCTGCGGGCGGCCGGTCGGGCAACGGCGCATCGGCGTCGCCGTCGGTGTCGTCATTGATGCAGGCCGGCATCGCGTAACCCGCGTCCAGCGCCGCCACCAGCGCCCAGCGCCCGGCCTCGGCGGCACGGTCGACCGCACGCTTGCCTTCGCCATCGCCGTGCTCGGGCGAAACACCGAGCGCGAGCAGGCGCTCGATCAGCGCCGGCGTGGTCGCCTCGGCCATGCATGCCAGTTGCAGCGCGTTGCGGCCGCTCGCGTCCAGCGCATTCGCCTCCTCCGCGCCATCGCGTGGAAGGTGCTGGAGCAGCCGTTCGAGCACCGCCAGGCGACCGGCACGCGCGGCTTCGAGCACCGCGTTGTGTCCCTGGACGTCGGCGATGGCGGGGTCGGCACCGGCGGCGAGCAGCACCGCGATGATCTCCTCGTGTCCGGCCAGCACCGCTTCGTGCAGGGCGGTACGGCCGCGGGCATCGGCGGCGTCGACCCGTGCCTTCTGCTTGAGCAGCAGCTGGACGCCGGCCGGGTCGTCGTCCTCGCCTCCGGCCGCGGCGAGCAGGGCCGGCCGGCCGTCGGCGGGGTGCGGACGGGCGCCGCGTTCGAGCAGGAAACGCGCCAGCCGCCAGTTGCCGCAGGCGCAGGCCACGCCCAGCGGCGACTGGCCCTCGCCGTTGAGCGCATCGATATCGGCGGCGGCATCGCGCAGCAGCGCCGCGACGCCGGGATCGGAGCTGCGCGCGGCATGATGCAGCGGCGTGTTGCCGTCGCCGTCGCGGGCGCGCGGATCGGAGCCGTTGGCGAGCAGGGTCATCACTGCGTCCGGACGTCCGTGCCAGCTGTCGCGGGTCGCCGCGATCAGAGGCGTCATGCCGCCGTGCGCTGCATTGAGGTCGACGCCGGCGGCGATCAGCTGCCTCAGCAGGCGCAGGTCCGGCAACACCGATGCCAGCGCCGCCAGGCTGCGGCGGTCGCGCTCGCCCGGCGGCGGCGGCGCGTGCGGGTCGGCACCGGCCTCGATCAGCTCCAGCGCGCGCTCGACCCGTCCGCTGCGGGCGGCGGCGTACAGCGCCGGCACGAGCGCCTCGGCCGGCAGTTCGCTCCCGGTCTGCGGGACTTCGGGCTCCGTCGCGACGTCCGTGGCCATGCCACGCACCGGCAGCCCCCCGATCAGCAACACCGGATCGGCCTCGCGCAGCCCCTGCAGCAACAGGTGCATGGCCGGCGAAACGAGCGCCAGCGCCACCCCGACCGCCCACCGCCATCCACCCGCCAGCAGCTCCGGCCAGGCCAGCAGCAACACCAGCAGCAACGGCAGCAGGACCGCGGCGGCCGCCGCGACACCGCGCCAGGCGCCGGGCTCGACCTCCGGCAACCCGCGCCAGGCGGCCGCCACAGACCCGCCGTCGCGCTCGATCCGCTGCCACGCCGGCCAGGTACGCCACAGTGCGATCAGGACCAGGCCGATCACCGCGCTGACGCCGAGCGCAGCCGAGAGGGTGCCCTCCACGACCAGCGCCGACAGCGGCCAGGCCAGCAAGGCGGCAAGCGCGACGCCCGCACCGCCCCATGCCAGCAGCAGCGGCAGGCCGTCGCCGCGCCAGTCCGGGGCACCGGAGCCCGTTCCGGCGCGCCAGCGGCGTACCGCGACGGCGAACGCCGGCTGCGCCAGCACGCCAGCGAGCGCGGCCACGACGCCGCCCAATGCAGCCAGCAGCGACAGCAGCACGCCGGTCGCGGCGCCGATCCACAGCCAGCGGTCCGGACGCGTCGCGACGGCGGCCGTCACGGCAGCCTTGCCGGGCCGCTGCATACGAACCTGCCCGGGCACTTGCTCATCAGGCATCGGTGCCCCAGTCCTCCGTCATCGGGTCCGCCACGGTCGGCGGGAACTGCAGATGAAAGCCGCGAACCGCGAGATTCTCGCGGACCACCCCGGGATCTTCCCGGGCCAGTCTGCGCTCAGGAGTCAGCGCGACCTCGAGCACGAAGGCGAGCGGGCCCAGCTGGGTGCGCAGCGGCTCGGGCAGGCGGGCGAAGTCATCGCGCGCGGCCAGGTACACGTAGGTGTCGGCCTTGCGGAGACTCTTGTAGACGTAGGCTTGCATCGTGGGTGATGACGGGCCGGAGCGGCCCGCGAACGGCTGCGGCGTGATGATGCGCACAGCATACCCGCCGGCACGGCCGGCTTGAACTCGATGGCGCGACGCCCGTCGCAGCCGCTGCCGCCACGGCAGGGCTGCGGTTCAGGCACCGCCACGCCACGCCGCGCGCGTCCCGGCACCGGGTCCCGGGTCCCCGTGGGCTAGTGATATCCCACGTCGGCGGCGATCTTGCCCTTGAACACGCTGTACGACCACCAGGTGTAGCCGAGGATCACCGGCAGCAGCACGACCAGTCCAACCAGCACGAAACCCTGCGAAGACGGGGGCGAGGCCGCCTCCCAGATCGTCAGCGACGGCGGCACGAGGTATGGCCACATGCCCAGCACCAGGCCGGCGAAACCGAGAACGAAGAAGCCCAGGGTCAGCAGGAACGGCATTCCGTCGCGGCCTTCACGCATCACCGCGCGCCACATCGCCCAGGCATTGGCGAGCACCAGCACCGGCACCGGCGACAGCCACAGGAAGTTGCCGTCCTCGAACCAGCGCTCCATCACCCGCGAATCGAGGAACGGCAGCCAGGCGCTGACCAGGCCCATGAACACCACTACGACGAGCGCCAACGGCCTCGCAAGCGTGCGCGCGATACGCTGCAGCGCCCCTTCGGTCTTCAGGATCAGCCAGCAGGCGCCCAGCAGCGCGTAGCCGAACACCACCGCCACGCCGGTCAGCATCGAGAACGGGCTGAACCAGTCGAATGCGCCGCCAACGTACTTGCCGCCCTGAAGCGGCATGCCCTCGACGAGCGCGCCCAGAATCACGCCCTGCGCGAACGCCGCCAGCAGCGAACCGAGCGAGAACGCCGCGCCCCAGGCGGGCTTGGCCCGCTTGGCCTTGAAGCGGAACTCGAACGCGACGCCCCGGAACACCAGCGCGATCAGCATCAGCAGCACCGGCAGGTACAGCGCCGACAGCACCAACGCGTATGCCTTCGGGAAAGCCGCCAGCAGGCCGGCTCCGCCAAGCACCAGCCAGGTCTCGTTGCCGTCCCAGATCGGCGCGGCGGTATTCATCATGTGATCGAGCTGGCCCTCGTCCTCGGCGAACGGGGCGAGGATGCCGAGCCCGAGCACGAAGCCGTCCAGCAGCACGTACATCAGCACGCCAAAGCCGATCACGCCGAACCACACCACCGGCAACACGGTCTGCATGTCCATCACGCACCCTCCTTGCCTGCACCGCCCTCGATCGGTTCGTCCGGCACCGACAGCGGCCGCATTGGCGTCTTCTCCCCGGTCCCCGGCGATGGCGGCGTCTGCGGCACCGGTCCCTTGCGGACCAGCTTGAACAGATACCAGGTGCCGGCGCCGAACACGATTGCGTAGGCCGCCGCGTAGACCAGCAGCGAGGACAGCACGCTGGCGCCCTCGATCGGGCTGACGGCATCGGCGGTGCGCAGCAGCCCGTAGATCACGTACGGCTGACGGCCGATCTCGACCACGTACCAGCCGGCGAGGATCGCGACGAAACCCGACAATGTCATCGCCCGCCATCCGGCCAACACCCAGCGGGTGTCGTACAGGCGCTTGCGCCACCACGCCCATAGCGAGGCCAGCACCAGCAGCAGCATCGCCACGCCCAGGCCGACCATCACACGGAAGCTGTAGAACACCGGCTTCACCGGCGGTCGCTCGCTGGCCGGCACCGCGGTCAGCGGCTCGATCTCGCCATCCCAGCTGTGGGTCAGGATCAGGCTGCCCAGGCGCGGAATCGCGATCTCGTAATCGTTGCGCTCGGCCGCCTCGTTCGGCACCGCGAACAGCACCAGCGGCACGCCTTCGCCTTCGGGCTTGTGCTCCCAGTGCGCCTCCATCGCCGCGACCTTGATCGGCTGATGTTCACGCGCGTTCAGGCCGTGCAGATCACCGACGAAGATCTGCACCGGCACGGTGATCGCGGCGAACAACACCGACATCCGCAGCATCCGCGTCGCCGCCTCGCGGTGCGTGCCTCGGTACAGGTAGCCGGCGCTGACGCCGCCGATCACGAAGCAGGTGGTGATGAACGCCGCCAGCACCATGTGCGCGAGCCGGTACGGGAACGACGGGTTGAAGATGATCGCGAACCAGTCGGCCGGGTGGAACACGCCATCGATCAGCTCGTGGCCCTGCGGCGTCTGCATCCAGCTGTTGGCGGAGATGATCCAGAACGTCGAGATCAGCGTGCCCAGCGCGACCATGCAGGTCGACAGGAAGTGCAGCTTCTCCGACACCCGGCCCCAGCCGAACAGCATCACTCCGAGGAAGGTCGCCTCCAGGAAGAACGCGGTCAGCACTTCGTAGCTCAACAGCGGCCCGAGGATGTTGCCGGCCTGCTCGCTCAGCACCGCCCAGTTGGTGCCGAACTGGAAGCTCATCACGATGCCGGACACCACGCCCATCCCGAACGAGACGGCGAAGATCTTGGTCCAGAAGAAGTAGAGGTCGCGCCAGACCGTGTCGCGGGTGCGCAGCCACCGGGCCTCGACGAAGGCGAGCCAGCTGGCCAGTCCGATCGTGAAGGCGGGGAACAGGATATGGAACGAAACGACGAATCCAAACTGGATCCGGGACAGCAGCAACGGGTCCACGGGACGTGCCTCCACGGCACGCGGGGAGGGTGCCGCGGCTGGTCATTATCCTCCTGCCCGACGCATGGGGAAAGCCGGCCATGACCGATGACCCGATCCGGCACAGGCCACGCCTGCTACGCTGCGGCGGTTTTCCCGCCGGAACGCCCACACGATGCGACTTTCACATTCCCGCCTTCCGCTCGCCACGCTGCTCGCGACGGCGTTGCTGGCCGCCGCGTCTTCTGCCCTGGCCGGCGATTCCACGCCGACGCTGCAGCCGTCGCAGCCGCTGACGCTGACCCAGGCGATGGCCGACCCGGACTGGATCGGTCCGCCGGTCGAGGCCGCATGGTGGGCATGGGACGGCCGCAGCGTGCAGTACCGCCTCAAGCGCGCGGGATCGCCGGTCCGCGACACCTGGCTGCAGCCGGTCGACGGCGGCGACGCGCAGCGGATCGATGGCGCCGCCCGTGCCGATCTCGACGCGCCCCACCCGGCCTACGACGCGCAACGCACGCGCATCGCGTTCGCCCGCAACGGCGACATCTTCGTCCGCGACCTGCGCAGCGGCGCGCTGACCCAGGTCACCCGCAGCGACACCGCCGAATCGCGGCCGCAGTGGAGCGGCGACGGCAACCTGGTGTTCCGCGCCGGCAACGACTGGTTCCAGTGGCGTGCCGGCCAGGGCCTGCGCCAGGCAGCGCTGGTCAAGGCGGAGGATGACCCGGGACAGGCGCCGAAGGCCGACGACCTGCGCGACCGCCAGCTGCGCCTGATCGAGACCCTGCGCACCGAACGCGCCCAGCGCGAGGCGGTGCGCGAGCAGGAGGAGGCATGGCGCGGTGCCGATCCGACCCGCGCGCCGAAGCCCGCATACCTCGGCAAGGACGTGGCAATCGAGGACAGCGCGCTTTCCCCGGATGGCCGCTGGCTGCTGGCGGTCACCGTGGCACGCGACGGCGATGCCGGCACCACCGGCAAGATGCCCAAGTACGTGACCGAATCCGGCTACGAGGAGTTCGAGGAGGTCCGCACCCGGGTCGGCCGCAAGGCACCGCTGCCGCACCGGCTGTGGCTGGTCGAAACCGCGACCGGCGAGGCCGCCGAGCTGAAATTCGATGCGCTGCCCGGCATCGGCGACGATCCGCTGGCGGCGCTGCGCAAGGCCGCCGGCCAGGAAGCGCTGAAGGGCGACCGCGCGGTGCGGGTCGAGACCGATGGCGATGGCACCGGCCCGGCGATCCACTGGAGCGACGACGGCCGCCAGGCCGCGGTTTTGCTACGCGCGATCGACAACAAGGACCGCTGGATCGCGACGGTGAGCCCGGCTGCCGCTCAGGTCGCCTCAGCGACGCTGCAGGCCCGCCATCGCCTGACCGACCCGGCGTGGATCAACTGGCGCTACAACGATTTCGGCTGGACGCCCGACGGCGCCCTGTGGCTGCTGTCGGAGGAAAGCGGGTACTCCCATCTGTACATCGGCCAAGCCGGCGGTGGCGGTCGCCTGCGCGCGCTGACCTCGGGCCCCTGGGAAGTCTCGCAGCCGCAACTTTCCGCCGACGGCCGCAGCTTCTACTTCACCTGCAATCGCGACTGGCCCGGCGATTACGAAATCTGCGCGGTCGACCGCGACGGCGGCGCCGTGCGCGAGATCACCGCACTCGACGGCGTGGAGGATTTCGCGCTGTCGCCCGACGGTCGGCGGCTGCTGGTCCGCCACTCCGACAGCTATCTGCCGCCGCAGCTCGCCGTGCTGGACACCGACGGCAGCGGCCTGGCGCAGCTGACCGACACCCGCAGCGACGCGTTCAGGGGCCGCGACTGGATCGAGCCCGAATACGTGCAGGTGCCCAGCCGCCACGGCGCCGGCCACATCTGGGGCAAGTTCTACGGCCCGAAGACCTACGAGCCCGGTCGCCGGTATCCGATCGTGATGTTCGTGCACGGCGCCGGCTACCTGCAGAACGTGCACGATCGGTACCCCGCCTACTTCCGCGAGCAGATGTTCCACAACCTGCTGGTGCAGGAGGGCTACATCGTCCTGGACCTCGACTACCGCGCCAGCGCCGGCCTGGGACGCGACTGGCGCACGGCGATCTACCGGCAGATGGGCCATCCCGAGCTGGAGGACTATCTGGACGGCCTGGAGTGGCTCGTCGCCGAGAAGCAGGGCGATCGCGACCGTGCCGGCATCTACGGCGGCAGCTACGGCGGCTTCATGACCTTCATGGCGCTGTTCCGGGAGCCGGGCGTGTTCAAGGCCGGCGCCGCACTGCGACCGGTCACCGACTGGTCCCAGTACAACCACGAGTACACGTCCAACATCCTCAACACGCCCGGGCTCGACCCCGAGGCCTACCTCAAGTCCTCGCCGATCGAGTACGCCGAGCACCTGCAGGACCACCTGCTGATCGCGCACGGCATGATCGACGACAACGTGTTCTACAAGGACTCGGTGATGCTGGCCCAGCGGCTGATCGAACTGCGCAAGGACAAGTGGGAGCTCGCCAGCTATCCGCTGGAGCGCCACGGCTTCGTCCATCCCGACAGCTGGTACGACGAGTACCGCCGCATCCACGAACTGTTCGGGCGGGTGCTGAAGGACGGGCAGGACTGATTGCGAAACCGGCGGCTTGGCCGCTGCCAGCCGCATGGCCGGACAATGTCGGCGGAGGACCCGCTCCGCCGTAAACGCGTCGCCCGCGTGCGGAGGCGCGGGTCGTAGTGCCGCCTTCGCCAGCACCCTGCATGGCCGGGCCTGGGCGTCACGGAGGAGGATCATCCCGATCGGAGGTCATGCCAGGCATCCTCCGGACCTGCCCGATGCCCGCTCTTCGCATCGCTCCGGGCGGCGGGGTCCCGTGTCCCCTTCTGTCCGGCTGCGGGCAGGCCTGTCCTCGCGAACCTCGATGCGCCTGGGCCCGCGCGGCGTGAACGCACCCCGGGCCGTCGGTGACGGCCCGGGTTCGATTCATCTGCAGCCGCTTACCTGGAATTCCTGTAGTCGTACAGGCCGTTCCGGCGCGCCTCGTCCTCCTTGCGGATGCGATCGTTGTAGGCGGCCAGCGCGCTCTCGTAGTTCTGCGACTCGACCCAGTGGCCGCCGCGGTTCGGATCGCCGACGTAGCGCGGCGCGGTGTCGTCGAGATCGGTGTACTGGTGCCCGGTGTAGGCTGCGCAGTAACCCGGCATCTGGTTGCTGATGTAGGTATCGCCGTCGTCCCAGCTGCCACGCCAGAAGACCAGAGTGCGGTTCAGCGACTGCGCATCGCAGCGGCCGGCCCCGCGTGAAATCGCCTCGACCAGATTGGACATCTCGGATGACTGGCTCGACGCCGGACACAGCTGCAGGAAGTTCAGCCGCGCCTTCAGCGTATCCGACAGCTTCTTCATCTTGATGCCGAAGTAGCGCGACAGCGACGGGCTGCACTCGCCTGGACGGGTGCCGGACGACAGGCACAGGATCGCCTCGCAGGCCAGCCGGGTGTCCCCGGTGAGCATGTCCTGCGCGCTGGCCGAACCGATCGAACCGAAGGCGCCGGCGAGCGCCAGCGCGGCAACTAGCAGTTTCTTCCTCATGATCAGACACTCCCTTGTTACGCGGTTTGACGTCATCGCGGCCGTTGCCGCCGGAACCCGACGCCTTGAGAACAACGATTGTTGACGGCCCCGTTTCCGCCCGCAGGCGGAAACGGCGGCCTCGTTGGCAGGAATCTTTCCAACCGCCTTGCCGGACCGTCCCGAAGCATTCCCCAACACCCCGGACCGTCCACCCTGCCGATGCATCGCAAGGCCCCTCCCCTTACAGCTTGTCGAACTGCGCCTGCGTCGCCATGACGCTGCGCGTGGCGATCAGCGCCCCATTTCCATCTGCTGCGGCTGATGGGCCTGATTCCGTATCAGCTCGTTCTCCTGCTCGCGGCCCGGTTCCATCCGCTCGCGATGCGCGGCCACCTCGCGGTCCCAGGACTCGCGGGTCGCCGGATCGACCTGGCCTGCCAGCAAGCGGTCCAGGCGCGAGTGCGCGTCGGCGGCCGCCGGGCTGCGCTCCCTTTCCTCCCGCGCGCCCTCGCCTGCCGGCACCGGTCCACGCAGCCAGTCGACGCCGTCCTGCACCCAGCCGGCCGGCCCACGACTGATGTTGGTGACGCCACGGCGGAGATCTTCGACATCACCGCGGTAGTCGCCGATCATCCGCTCGTGCTCGCCCGCGAGTCGCCGTGCTTCCGGGTCGCGCAGACTCGACACGTCGGGGCGACCGTCGCCGTCGACGTTCAGGAAGTGATGCATGCTGTGGGCGCCGAACGAGCGCCCCGCGGCCACCAGCGGCAGATCCGAAACCAGCGCATCGACGATGCGGTTGTCGTGGTAGCCGCTGGTGTGGAGGCGGCCGATTTCGTCCGGCTGGGCATAGATCCGGACCTGCCCGTAATGCGGGCTGGCGGCGCTGACCGGGTCGGTCGCCATCACGTGGTTGACGACCTGGTCGCCACCCTCGGGAATACGCCGGTTCAGGCTGACCGCGCCGTAGGCGTTGAAGGTCTCGCCGCGGAGGTCGTAGTGATGCGCGGTGACCTGGGCCAATGCACCGCCTAGAGAGTGTCCGGTGACGCTGACCTCGGGGGCGTGGCCGTAACGCTCGACCATCGCCGGATCGCTCGCGTATTCGCGGGCACGCCGTGTAAGCCCGATCGCGTCGTCAACCTGGGCGTTGTGGCGCGATACCACCATGCCCGCATCGGTCAGGCCGTCCTGCAGCGGCTCGCGGTCGAACTCGGTGCCGCGGTGGGCAACGACGATCTCGCCGGTGTCCACCCGCTGATAGATCGTGCCCTGGTATCCGTTGCGCGGATTGTCCACATGATCGAGCACCTTGTAATCGATCCCCTCGATCTCGATGACCTCCTGCCGTGCGGCCAACTGTGCCATGTTGCCGTGGCGATCGTAGGAATGGTCTGCCAGGTTCGCATACTGCTGGCTATTGATCGTCATGGTGTCGCCTCCTGCGTAGTAAGAGTGATTGTAAACGTATCGTCATCCGTGAGATACGAAGCCATCTTCGAACGATCCGTCTGACCCGAGCTGAAAGGTTTTTCCAGCTTGGTTTCCGGATGTCGTGGATAGCTTTGCTTGGTGTAGTAGATCGTTTTCTCTTCTCCAGCCGCCAGCTCGCGTCCGAACATGTCCGCCATGAACAGCGTCTCGCTGTCCGCACCGGTGGCCTTCAGCTGGACCTGCACGTTGAGCAGCTTCCAGTGGCACACGCCGCGGCCGTGGTAGTCCTCGTCGATCATGCCGTCGGTGAACACGGTCGCCACGTACTCGCCATCGGATTCGCGCACGAGTTCGAACGGAATCATCTGCATCGGCACCGGCGATGTGTGTCCACCCGGGTTGTCCTTCGGCGGCGGCAGGCATTCGGTGTTGTCGACGTTGAACTGCATCGTGCCGTGCACCCAGCCGAACGCCCCCGGGGCATTCTCGATCCGCACCCGCAGGCGGCGCTTGTGCTGCGGATCCGGATTCTCCCGGTACTCGGGCTTGCTTTCGGGCGTGGGCGTGTCGTTCATGGATGCACTGCATGCGGCCGTGGAGGACAGGAGAAGAACCGACAGCGCCGCTGCCCACCGGTTCTTCGACAACGTTCCGTTTTTCGAAATCATGTATCCGGACATCGTGCTTGCGGGAATCGTGCGCTCAGACATCGTGCACCTCGCGACCGCTGCCAGCGTCCGTGCGGACGGGGAAACCGGGGCCACTGACGCGTCCAAGGCCCCTCCATGAGCGATCAACGCCCATGTCCCGCCTGCGCCTGCTGCTCTGCCTGAAGCTGGATGTCCTGGTCCTGCGCCTCTGCCGCACGCTGGCGATTCGCGGCGACATCGCGTTCCCAGGCCTCCTTCGCGGCCGGGTCGACCTGGCCGGCCATCAGGCGATCCAGGCGCGAACCGGCGTCGCTCCGCTCGGCCTGCTGTCCGGCGAGTGCGCCCAGCGTCTGCGGGCCGGCGATGCCGTCCACCTTCAGCCCGTTGTCGCGCTGGTAGTCGCGCAGCGCGTGCTCGGTGTTCGCGCCGAAGTTGCCATCCAGCGCCAGCGGTCGACCGTCGCGGCCGGTGTAACCGCGCTCGTGCAGGTTCTCCTGCAACCGGCGGATATCCTCGCCCCGCTCGCCATTGCGGAGCACGTCATCGGCCATCGGCTCTCGGGCCCTGGCCGACAGTTGCCTGTCGAGAGCTCCCAGGGTCTGCGGACCGGCGACGCCATCCACGTCCAGGCCCTTGTCGCGCTGGTAGGCGCGCACCGCGTGTTCGGTGTTCGCGCCGAAGTCGCCGTCCAGCGACAACGGCTGGCCATCGCGACCGGTGTAGCCCAGCTCACGCAGGTTTTCCTGCAGGCGCTGGATCTCGGCGCCGTTCTCGCCCTGACGGAGCAGGCCGTCGGCCATCGCGCCGCGGGCGCCCGCCTGCGGCGGGGTCGGCCCGGTTTCACCACGATCGCGGGACTGCCCCCGGTCCTGCAGCAGCTCGCGCGCTTCCAGCAGCGGGTCGCTGGCGAACAGCTTCACGCCACGCGCCTGCTTGCCGGCCAGATAGTCATCCAGCGGGGACAGTTCGACGCCCTCGCCGCCGCGCGACTGGCTCGCCATCAGCTCGCCGGTGCCGGGGTCGCGGACGACCATCACGATATGGTCGATGCCCTTGAAACGACCGGCGTCCCAGGACTTGGCGCCGTTGTCCTCGCCGATCACCATGCCTTCCCTGAGCGCGCCGAGGGTGACCTGGTCGCCGGTGAGCAGGACGCCCGACCGCTCCTGCGCCTTCTCGACGATCGCGGCCGCCGAGTCGTAGCCGGGGCTGAACCGGTCCTCGCGCCCGAACACCTCGCGGCCGGCCTTGCCGTTGATCTCGTCCATCGTCGCGTTCTGCATCGCGACGACCCAGCCCGAGCAGTCGACCCGGCCGCTGTCGGGATTCTTGTCGCCGAACCCGTACCGCACGTGGTCGTACCTGAGGCTCATCGCATGCGCGGCCTCCAGGGCGATGCCCGCCGCGGCCGGCTCGGGCACGCGTTCGGCCGGCGTCTGCGCCACCGGCTCGATGCCCTTCTCCGGAATCCGCACGCGGTCGAACTTCGTATCCCAGTATTCGACGAAGGTGCTCGCCATGTCGCGATCCGACATCTGCCGGAACTCGGCGTAGCTGTGGCCGGTAATGGCCTCGATGTCGCGCGAGCTGACGTTGTTGATCAGGTTGGCGCGGGTGCTCTCGAGCCGGAACTCGCCGGTGGCGATCGCATGCTGCAGCGAGCGATAACCGCCCGCGCCCTGCTGGTGCGCCAGGTACATGTCGAGCCCGTCGGGTTCGGGATTGCCCGACAGGTATGGGCGGCCATCCCGCTCCTGGCGGTTGACCAGCTGCTGGCGGTTGTCCAGGTACAACTGCGCCGCCGCGTCGGTATTGGCCACGGCGTCGAACTCGCGGCCGGCGATGCCGTACTGCGCCGCGGTGCCGGGGACGAACTGGAACAGGCCCTTCGCACCGGCCGCGCCGCGCGAAGCGTGCTCGTCGAACCGGCCGCCGGTCTCGATGTAGGCGAAGCGCAGGAAGTCGTCGCGGGGAATGCCGCGCTCGTTCGCCTCGCGTTCGATGATGTCCAGGACTTCCTGTCGGGTGTAGTCACGGTCCATTTACTGCTCCTTGAGAATGTTGATGCGCGGTCTGGCCGCGTTGCGTCAACCGGGCGAATCCTTGCGCCTTGTGTTCTCGGTCAACCGGGTGGAACGGAGTAGTCACAGGTCCTTCGTCCGATACTTCTTGTCCTCGGCGTCGAAGTGGTACTCGACGGCGTCGGACGGGCCGAGCGCCCGCGTCTTGCCGGGCCCCTCGATAATGGTGCCATCGCGCACGACCCTGAGTACCGGCATCGGGCCGACGTCTGCAGGGACGAACTGCAGTTTGCCGGTGCTCTTCACGCAGGGCAGCGTGCCGCCCTCCTCGTCGCATGCCGCGGCGTTGTCTTCACCGGCGAAGACATTGCCGACATAGCTCCAGTGATGCTCATCGACCGGGATCTCCTCGGCCGGATTGAACACGAACATGTCGAAGGAATCGATGCGCACGCCCGACTGCAGCGACCAGGTCGGCACCGCGAGCAGCAGGCGTCCGTCCGATGTCGGGAACTCCTGCGCCTTGCGCCCCTCGTCGATCGAGTTGCCCTTGTCGTAGGCGCCGAATTTGCCGATGTACGGTTCCGCGCCGACGAAGCTCCAGGGCTTGTCGGCGTTCTCGTCGACCAGCTGGAAGGTGGCGTGCGAAAGGAAGACCTGGTTTTCCGGGCCGGACGCGGTCTCGTCCCCCGGGAAGACTTCCCGGGTGGCATGGGCAAAACCGGTGAAATAGCGCTTGCCGTCGAGTTCGAACGAGTGGCCGTACCAGTAGGTCACCCACGCGCCGTTGGCGATCTCGTAGGAGGTCGCGCCGTCACCGTCCTTCTGGTAGATCAGGTACAGGACGCTGTCCGGTGCCGGCGGCACGACGACGTGTTGCTGGGTCTTTTCTTTTTCCATTCCTACAACATCCTGCTCAGTGGGGGAGTCGCCGGCAACTTCGGCCGCGACCGTAGACCCGCCGTCCGGCGGGCGTTCCGCATCGCAAGCGGCCACGGCGATGGCCAGGGCAAGCGACACCATCATGGCGAGAGGGGACATCGACATACCCGATCGCGGTTTCATCTGTTCACACTCTCGTGTTGATGGAGCGGTCCGAAAGTGGATTCGCGGCTGGAAACATGCGCCTCCCCGGCCCGTTTTTACTTACACAATCAAGATGACCAAACGACTGCTTCGCTTTGCAGCGGCGAGCCACGGCGGGTGACATGTGGCGGACGATCTTCTTCATTCTGCCATCCCGCCTTGCGGACTCATCGTGCCATGCCGGCCGGCTCGGCCGTCTGCTGCTGGTTCCGCTGTTGCAGGACATCCTGTTCCTGCGCCGGGTCGGTGCGCTGGCGGTGCACGGCCAGCTCGCGATCCCATTCCTGCTGGCGGGCTGGATCGATCCCGCCCGCCAGCAGGCGGTCCAGGCGCGCGCCTGCGTCCGCGCCGGCGCGCAGCGGAGGACCGCCCATCTCGCCCCGCGGCAACGAGTCCGGCCACTTCAGCGGCCCGTCCGGATCGAACAGTCCCGAACCTCCGCGATACGGACGCGCCCGCGCCGCTTCACGCGCCTCGCGATCCGCCTGCTCACGGGCTTCCCGTGCTGCAGGCTCCCCGGCCTCGACCGGTCCGCGCAGGCGGTCGATGCCGTCCTGCAATACACCGCCCGGGCCGCGAAGGACATTGGCCAGGCCCTGCCGCATCCCCTCGACGTCTTCACGGTACTTCTCGATCATCGGAGCATGGCTCCGGGCCAGCGCCTGTGTGCGCGGATCCGACAGCACCGACCGATCCGGTCGGCCATCGCCGTCCACGTTGCGGAAATAGTGCATGTCGTGCGAGCCGATTCCATCGATCGCCGCGCCGAGCATGTTGCGCGGATCGAGGAGCCGCGAGTCGTTGTTCGCGTACCCGCGATCTCGCAGCATCTCGATCTCCTGCGGCATCGCATACACCCGCACCTGGCCGTAATGACGGCTGCCCGAGCTCACCATGTCCGCCGCGGTCACGTGATTGATCATCCGGTCGCCGCCTTCCGGAATCCGGTAGCTCAGACTGACCGCACCGTAGGCGTTGAAGGTCTCCCCACACAGGTCGTAGTGATGCGCGGTGATCTGCGCCAGCGTGCCACCCAGGGAGTGGCCGGTGGTGGTGACTTCAAGTTTGTCACCGTATGGTCCCGCCACCATCGGATCCCCGGCAAGTTCCCGAGCCCTCTTGGCCAAAGCAAGCGCATCGTCAGCCTGCAAGTTGGTACGCCCAACCACCATTGCACCATCGGTCTTGATCAGGTCCTGCCAGCGTTCGCGCTCGAACTCGGTGCCGCGGTGAGCGACGATCAGTTCGCCGCTGTCCATGCGCTGATAGATCGTTCCCTGATAGCCATTATCTGGGTTGTCGACGAAGTCCAGCACCTTGTACCTCACGCCCTCCAGCGTGACTTCCTTGTTCACCAGGTCCCGCATCTCACCACTGCGGTCGTAACTGTGCTCCGCGAGTTCGGCGTAGTCCTGCGAGCTCATGCTCATGGCGCGGCCTCCTCTGCCACCAGGGTAATCGTGAAAAGGTCTCCATCCTTAAGGTATGAAGCCATTCGAGAGCGATCCGCTTGACCGAAGGTAAACGGCTTATCCAGTGTCGATTCGGGATGCCTGGGATAGCCCTTCTTGATGAAGTAGAGAACAGTCGGGCTACCCGCTAGAAGTTCATCTCGACTCAGGCTGGGAATGAACTTCGTCTCGCCTTCCGCGCCGGTTGCCTTCAGCTGCACCTGGGCCTGGATCAGCTCCCAGTGGCACACACCGCGTCCGTGGTAATCCTCGTCGACCATGCCGTCCGCATACACGACGCCCGTGTATACGCCATCGGATACCTGGGTCAGCTCGAACGGGATGTCGTGGGTCGGTACCGGCGAGGAGCGCCCGCCCGGATTGTCCTTGGGCGGCGGCAGGCACTCGCGGTTGACCACGTCGTACTGCACGGCACTGACCATGACCTGGAACGGGCCCGGCGCGTCGTCGATACGCATCGTCAGCCGGTAAGCCTGCTGTGGGTTCAGGTTCTCTCGGTACTCGGGACGGGGTTTGTCATTCATGGGTGCACTGCATGCGGCGGCGGAGAACATCAAAAGGGCCGACAGCATCGCTACCCATCGATCCCTATACATCATCCATGTCCTTGAAGATTGAAGAATTCAGGCAAAACAACGAATAGCCGTTCCTGTTTCAAGCGAGCCCACGGCTCAAGTCCGACACTTCATCTCAGGTCTGACCCTAAAAAATCAGTTCTTTCCCAAATAGTATTGCTGCCCCCACTCGTCATCAATTTCACCAGGAACTGCAGCAAAGCTGACCTCCCGATAAGATGCCGCAGACAATACCTCAGCGAGCCTCGGACTCGGAACGCTGTAGTTTGGCGCACTCATGTTCAACTCTCGTTTCCGTCTGTTAGGACCCAGCATGTCCTCGGTCAGACCCGCACGCAGGTCATCGATCGACGCCGCGATCCTTTGCATGGCAAACCCACTCAGATCGCACTTGACATCATCCCCGGCACCTGCCTCACATGACGCGTCGTCAAACCACACATTCGGCGGCCTTGCGAACACTCCATCGACAAGAACCACTTCACCTGCCCGCAGCTCAAACGATGCAAAGTCGCGATCCAGGGAGATCGACGCATTGACAGCGGGCCTGTCCACCTCCTTCACGGTCGGCTGGTACCCCGCAGGCCGAGCCACGCGCTTCTGCGCCTCCATTGCACTGCTGGAAATGCAATGACCGCCAACAGTGGGAGTGCAATAAGTCTGGAGGCGGTACTCATTCCATGAAATTTCGTCCTTCCACTCCTGCGTCCATTCATGGGCAGCATATGTTCCATTGCTCAGGTAAACCACTCCGATCCCTCTTGAACGGACTGGCTCCTGGGCCAGCTCCATCCCGTCCAAACTTGCGTTCCTCGCAACGTACCTGACAGCCTTGAGGCTGTACCTGCCTGGCCGCTCCACCGATACCAGGTAATCTCGACCATTGACTCGAACCTGCGTGGCTCCGAGCCAGGTAAGCGAGTAGCTTCCTCCCTCCTGGCTCGGGTTTTCCCAAAGCACATTCAGGCCGTCCTTGCCGCGATACCCTCCGCTGCGAGCCGCGTCACTGAAAATGGGGGACAGCACCACCGACTTCCCCATGGCGAGCTCATTTTTGAGGCGCTTGGCGAGAGCATCCATCTGCTCGATCTCTTTTTCAGGATCGACAGAGAACATGCCCACACCCAGGTTATATGGCGCGGGCCGATGAACACCGCACCCGGAAAGCACTAGTGCGCCGATCAATAGAAGCGGCAGCGAGCCAGCTTTGATCATGACGCCTGCTCCCTTCGAATTAATCGCGTTGCCACAGTCCTCGTGCGAGGTCACGCTCATGATGCTGCCTCCTCCGGGGCCAATGTGATCGTGAACAGCTGCCCCCGCATCTCGGGCTTGTACCCTTCAGCGCTGGACCCACCATGATCAGGGTAGTTCTCAATCTTCGATGCGGGGTAGCCGCCTTTCCAATAATGGACTGTCGTGGATGCACCAGACTGAAGCTCCTCACCGCTCAGACTGGCGATGAATTTCGTCTCATCTTCAGCACCGGTCGCCTTCAGCCGCACCTGGGCCGGATCCCAACGACAGACGCCGCGCCCGTGACAGTCCTCGTCGACCATGCCATCCCTATACACGACGCCTGTGCACAAACCATCGAATACCTCGGCCAACTCGAACGGGATGTCGTAGGTCGGCACCGGCGAGGAGCGCCCGCCCGGATTCTCCTTGGGCGGCGGCAGGCACTCGCGGTTGACCACGTCGTACTGCGCGGCACCCACCATGATCCGGAACGGACCCAGCGCATCATCGATGCGCATCGTTGGCCGGTAAGCGTGCTGCGGGTTCGCGCTCTCGCGGTACTCGGGCTGGGGCTTGTCGCTCAGGGATGCACTGCACGCGACGGCCGAGAACATCAAAAGGGCCGGCGGCACCGCTGCCCATCGATCCCTCAACATCGCGCCTCTTGGCGACATTCCCTATGCTCCATCAAGCCCGTTTCAAGGGGCACCACATGCTGTAGCCGGCTTGAGCATCCTTGCTCGAAGTGGCAACCGGGCAATTGCTCTCGTTAATAACGGTGAAAGACCGGCTTGGAGCAGGCAGAGTAATAGAGTTCACACTCTTCACTATCCTTCCTGCAGTCGCTCATACCCTGATCGATAGCTTCATCCTCGGTTTCCGCATTCGACAAAGTGAACTCATTTTCTCCCAAGATCATCGCAGCGCACTGATTATCAAAAGCGAACGGCTTACTTCTACATGCCCCCCCCCCTTTTGCTTCGCAGTCCGCTATCGCTAAACGCTCCGCCTCTTCCTTGCTGCTCGCCCCCACTGCTGCACCCAGCACCCCGCCCACCGGCGAAGGCGCCAACGCTCCCCAAGTCGTCTCCCACCAGCCCGTGGGCTGGGGCGGAGGGGGCGGCAGTTGCTGCTGCATCTGCTGTTGTTGGGTCATGTACCCCAGTCGATTCTGCTCAGCCGCATGGTTCTGACTCTGGACTCGCTGTTGCTGCTGGTGATACTGATTGTTGTTCATCTGAGCATGAGCGCTACCCGCTGCCAGGAGAACAAGTAACAGTGGTACCTGAAGTTTCATGTCTGCCTCCCTCGCCACCCATGGCGACGCTCTCTGCCAAAGAGCCTACGCTGCGTTGTAGGCAAATGTGGCTGAGCGCGGTGTGAATCCGACACCCATCACATCATCCACGGTCCCGAGGTGACGAGTCCCTTCGGATTGCATCATCCGCGGTGGACTGACCAGCCAAAGGTCCTGTTTGGGTTCGGTGGAAGTCCCCCATCGAATCACGGTCCGTATTTCTCGCAGTAGTAGCTACTGGCTGCATCGGCTGATAAGCCGGAGGCGCTCCATAGCCACCACCGCCACCACCGCCACCACCCGAGTACGCCCCCATCTGCGGCGGACCGGTGTTCAGGTGCGCGCCCATCGTGGCATAGGCGCTGAACTGACCGAGTGAGCCCTGGAAGAAGTTCGCCGCCATCGGGGGCACGGTCAGTAGCAACAGGGTCAGGATCAGACCCATGCCACCCTGTTGCAGCGCGCGGCTGCTGTAACCCATCGACTCGCCGCCCAGCAGCAGGGTTCCGATCGCATCCGACGTCCACATGCCGGCAGCGACGTCCGTCACCATCCGCAGCGCGATCGACGTCATCGCGGCCAGCACCGCCATGCTGAACATCGTGCCGATCCCGTACAGCAGCCAGCGCTGGAACAGGCTCTTGGTCGCATTGAACAGCAGGCACAGGATGAAGATCGGACCCAGGCCGATGAACAGCGCCATCGCCACCTGGTACATCAGCAGCAGCGCGCCGGCCACCAGCGCCGGGCCGCCGGTGCCGACCCCGACCATCGCGATCGCACGCTCCTTCTCGTTGCCCGCATCCAGGTCGCCGCCGGTTTCCAGCACGTCCAGGCTCGACATCGCCACCTGCATCCAGCCCAGGTTGCTGTCGATCTCATCTTCCGGCGAACCTTCCTCGCCGGTGATCACCCAGTAGATCCCGTCCTTCATGTCGGTGGTCACGTAGCGGGTGATCGGCTCGTCGAAGGCGCCGAACGACACCGCCGCGGTCACGATCAGCACCGCGCGCAGCGTACCGGTCATCATCTGCATCAGCGGCTCGCGCATCTGCCCGGTGAGGACGCGGTAGCCCTGCACGAACACCCACAGCGTCAGCAGGGTCAGCGCGACCAGTTGCACCAGATCCATCACCCGGCCGATCACGCCCTCGCCGAACACCCGGATGTCATGCTCCAGGCGGTCCAGTACGTACTGGAAGAACACGAAGTCGCCGAAGTCGTCGATCAGAGACGCCTTCGGCATCAACCAGTCCCATGCGCCCTGGCCCAACAGGCCGGTGAAGATCTCGAATCCCTGCATCGTCATCTGCATTGTTTCCATCGCTGTGGCCGACCGCTCCACGGGTGTGTTTCGGCGTGCCTATTGCATCGTTCCCGCACAGGCGTCAATCGTCACATTGGCCGCCGCCGCACAACGCCTGGTACATCACCGCCGTGGCGGCAACCTTCGTCAGCAGGCCGGAATGGCCGCGCATGGCCGCGCGGCTCAGCGTGCCCTGGTTGATCTCTATCGCCTTTGCAAAGGTGTCATAGGCTTTCATCCGGGCATCGAACTCCTCGTTCGACTTGGCGATGTCGCCCTTGACCTTCTGCAGCTTCGCCGAATAGGCGTTCATCTCGCCCTCGGTCTTCTGCCCACCGGTAAAGCTGTTGCCAGCCTGGTTCAGCTCCTGATGCATCTGCGGCATGGTCTCCTGCAGATAGGCCACCATCTCGTTGTACTGCTTGTTGCGCATCCGCTGCAAAGAGGCGCAATACTCCCAGCGCTTCTGCTGGGGATTGTCCGACAGCGTGAAGCCGGTCATCCTGCCGAGCACGCCTGCCACGCCGCCGCCGTAGGCGTCGCCACAGCGCTCCTGCACCATGTAGTTTTCCTCGACCGGCTCCAGCGGCGTACCCTGCGGCAGGCCGAACGCAGACTGCATGTTCTGGATGTTGGACAGGAAACTGTTGTACTGCTGGGTGAACTGCTGGGCTTCTTTGAGCCACTGCTGCCCCTGTTCGCCCCAGCGAAGAGCCTCTGTACCGAACTCCTGTACTTGCACGGCGATATGCCCCACATCGACTACGGGAATACCTGAAGACACCGCGTTACCCGAACCCAGCAGTCCACCCAGGGCCAGTGCCAGTATGGCCAGCCGCTGTTTGCCGGTTCGCCGACGGGAGGGGAATGCGTTCTTCATGGTCGTGCTCCCTGGATGTCCTGATGTTGGGGTGTGACTCTTGTCGCTGGAAAACATGGTGATCACGCCGTCGCGCCGATGCGCGGGCGTTCTTCGGTCTTGCCGCCGCCCTTGCCCGAGCCCTTGCGGTTCTCGTAGAAGTCCTCGAGCCACTGCTCGGGAGTCAGGTCGTCCGGCGTGGTGCGCAGGAAGCGCGCCTTGCGCTCCAGCACGCCGTGCAGGATGTCGATGTTGTCGGTGCTGGCGGAGATCACCGCCAGCGCGTCATCCATGCCACGCAGGTTGAGCTGGCACACGGTGGCGCCGTGGCCCTGCTTGACCAGGAAGCAGCGGCTGCGTTCGTCCAGGCCCTTGATGACCTGGAACTCGGCCTCGGTCAGCTTCAGGCCTTCGATGTAGTCCTCGCGGCTGGCGTTCGGGTTGGGCAGCAGGATCATGGTCGCGGTCTGTTCGATCAGCGCCGCGGCGATGTCACTCTTGAGCGCGTCCTCGGGGCTCTGGGTCGCGAAGATGCCCATGCCGTTCTGCTTTCGGATGGTCTTCTGCTTGTTCTTCGCGAATTCCTTGAGTCCGCCCTCGCCGTCGAGGATCTTCCAGAACTCGTCCATCACGTAGATCAGGCGACGGCCGTCGATCAGCTCCTCGAGCCGGTGCAGCAGGTAGTTGATCACCGGCACCCGCACTTCGGGATTGTCGATGATGTCGGTGTAGTCAAAGCCGATGATGTTGGCCTTGTGCAGGTCGATGACGTCCTTCGGGTTGTCGAAGACCCAGCCCAGCGAATTGCCGGCCGTCCACTTGCGCATGCGCGCGAAGAGCCCGTCGTCGCCCATGTTGGGCAGGCTCTTCTGGAAGTTGGTCATCGAGCGCAGGTGCATCGGTGTGTCGAGCATGCTCTCGACCGCGCGGAAGATGTCCTCCTCCTCGCGCGCGGTGTATTCGCGCTTGCCGGCCAGCACCTTGATCAGGTCGGCGAGGAACTGGATGTTGGATTCGGTGCGCTCGCACTGGAAGGGGTTGAAGCCGGTCGGCTGGCCGTTCTCCAGCGCCAGGTAGTTGCCGCCGCAGGCACGCACGAAGATCTCCGCGCCGCGGTCCTTGTCGAAGAAGAAGATCGTCGGCGGCGGGTCGAGCTTCTGCGCCTGGCTGAGCAGGAAGTTGATCAGCGCGGTCTTGCCGGTACCGGACTTGCCGATCACCATCGTGTTGGCGATCGCCTTCTCGCCGAACGAATTCTCGGACGGATGCGTCGCGTGGAAGTTGAAGTAGTACGGTTGTCCGTTGGTGGCCTGCAGCACGGTGACGCATGGTCCCCACGGATTGTGGTCCTTCTTGCCCGCGCTGAAGTTGTGCAGCGGGCTCAGGCCGAGGAAGTTCAGCGAGCTCAGGTTGGCCAGACGGGTGCGGTATTTCCAGTTGCCCGGCAGCTGCGAGTAGAACGAGGCGGTGATCGCCCAGTCTTCCTTCGCGGACACGAAGCCCGCGTTGGAGAGTTCGGCGCGCGTCGTGGCCAGCTGCCGGCCGAGCGTCTCCTGGCTGTCGGCGTAGATGGCGATGATGAAGTGGTATTCGCCGAGCACGAAGTTGCCGGACGCGAGCTGGTCCATCGCCAGGTCCAGCTCGGCGATCTGGCTGACCGCCTTGTCGCCGGAGGAAATCATCATGCCCTTGGTGCGGTCGAGCACCTTGAGCGCATCCTGCCGCCCCATCGGGCTGAAGGAATGGGTGATGACGTACTCGAAGTCCAGGTACTTCAGGCCATTGAGGATGCCCGGATAGGTGCCCTCCGGATACTCCTTGAGATTGAGGATGGCGCCGAAATGGTTCTTGCCGTTCGGCGTGCTGACGACGAAGTCGCCGGTCTTCACCGAGAACATCTGGCGGCTGACCGGCAGGTACTCCTGCACCGGCGCGGACAGCACCGGCACCGGCTCGTCGATGCGGTTGAGCAGATAGCCGAACAGCTCCAGGGTCTCGGAGAACACCACGCCGTTCTCCGCCTCGTACATGCCCAGGCGACGCGGCGCGTATTCCTTGAGCACGGCCTCGACGTTGCCGGCCAGTTCCAGCAGCTTGGTCACTGCCTGGTCCTGCTCCGCCTTCAGACGTTCCAGGTCGGAGCTCTTCTCCATGAAGGTCTTGCTGCCGCCCACGATCGGCCGGTAGAGCATGGTCAGGTACAGCTCGTTGACCATGATCTTCTGCGACGACAGCGCGCCGTAGTAGTCGTCGGAGAGCTTCTGGTTGAAGGCCTGGTTGAACTTGCTGTCGGACCGGATCCGGCGCCGGCGCCGGATGTCGTGCACCCAGAACGCCACGTTGACGAAGTCGGGCGCACGCAGTGTCTGCAGCATGCGGTTGAACACGTTGTGACGGTGTTCGATCTCCCACTCGTCGCGGCCCACGAACGGCAGGCCGCCGAGGCTCCAGCTCAGCAGGAAGTCGCCCCCGGTGGTCTTGACCACCGAAGGCGAGACGTGGCTGGAGAGCGGGACGAATTCGCTGACGGGCGTGTCGGGATTAAACATGCGGCGTTTCCTGTCTGCACCCACGGATATCCAGAGTCGGGCGGTCGCGGTACGGATTCGGTGTGCAGACCCACATGCCGTCGTGCTCGCGGATGTTGCGGATGCGGGTCCGCACCTGCAGGCGCAGCCCCAGAAGGCGGAAGATCATCTCGTCGCGCCGGGTCAGCTGGCGCATGATGAAGACGATCACCGGAATCAGGAACAGGACCAGCAGGTTGGTGTACATGGCCAACAGCAGGCACCCGCCCGCTCCGATGAAGAACGGGACGTAGGGCACGCCCAGGAACATGGGCGGACGGGTGCAGCCGCGGAACAGTACGTTCTTCTGCATCAGGCGACGAAGTTCAGGGCCTGCTGCACGATCATCGTCGTGCCGCCGCTGGTGCACTCGCCGTACTCGTCACCGAGGATCCAGCCGGCCAGCTGGCCCGCGCCACCGATCAGCAGGCCGCCGATCAGGATCGGCGCGACTTCGCTGATGCGCTTGTGGGCGAAGGCGATCTGGTAGCCGGCGAAGATGATGGCAATGGTCACCACCGCGATCGAGGCGATGCCGAGCAAGCCGACGATCTGGTCGAGGAAGCCGCAGGTCTGGCCTTCGAAGTCGCGGTCCTGGGCGAACGCCAGATCCGGCACGGCCAGGCAGGCGACGAATGCCACGGCCATGAGTGCGGCCTGTGCCGCCTGCTTGCTCTGATGGGTCATGAGATCCAGTTTCATTTCCTTGCTCCTTACTTTTGTGATGATCAACAGGGGGTGGTGCTCGACGGGCCCGGACAGCGACCCGCTAGAAAACAAACGCCTCGTCCCTGCCTCCTTCCTTGGACGCGGTGGAACCCGAGACAGCGGAACCGGCGGGGGTGGAACTCGCGACAACGGCATCGGCACTTGCAGACCCGGCGGCAGGCGAGGGCGGCAGCGCAGATGCGGAAATGGGTGTGGGAGGGGGCGAGGGCGGTGCACCGACCAGCTGCACCTTGACCGGAGCGGGCTCCGGCATCTGCCCGACCACGGGGCCGGGGCCGGGCGCCTGCGCCGCCAACGTCTGGACCGGCTGCCAGGAGGACGACGGCGTGCCGGCCGTGTCAGGATCGGCAGGGGATGCAGGCGGCGTGGGCGCGGTGACGGGGGGCGGCGCGGCGGCCTCCGGCTGCATGCGCCGCGTCAGCAGCGATGCAGTGGTCGCGACCGCCCGCGATGGACGCGCTCCGCCCGCGGCGCGGGGCGACGCGGCCGCCAGCGAGATCGCCTGGACGCCGGCATTGGTGTCGGTTCCCATCGAGGCCATCACCTTCTGCACGTAGCCGTGCCGGAAGCCGGTGACGAAGTTCCCCGAGTAGTAGCAGCTGAAGGCCTTGCCCCAGTCGCCATCGGCCCGCTGGTGGCACTCGGCGAGGATGCGGGCGCCCGCCTGCAGGTTCGGGCAGGTCTGGAACGCACGTTCGTAGCTGGACAGGCCGTACTTGGCCAGGTTGTAGCGGTTGACCTGGGCCAGACCGACCGAGAAGTTGTAGCCCTTCTCCTCGAGCATGCGCGCGGTCGCGAGCGCCTCGGCCAGGCTCCGCGGCTGACGCACCAGGCGGCCGCCGACGACACCGATCGCATAGGGATTGAACGACGACTCGACCTGGACGACGTGCCGCATGATCTCGCCGGGGACCGCAAGGTCCCAGCATCCCATCATTTCCATGCCTGGCAACACGCCATCACCTCCTTGTTTCCTCGTGCCCACGGCAATGCGCGGGCACCCCCCTGACTCTGGCTGACGTGTCCGGGGCCCGGGTATGGGCAGCGCCTCCATGCGCGCGGACTGGGCGCCAAGGTACCATACGTCGACGTCTTGAAGAATCCCCGTTCGTCGCTCACGGCCCGCCTCCCGTCTCCCCCATCGCCCGGCGGGGGTCGAAATCGATGCCCGTGATATAGCGGCGGCCGGCATGCGCCTTGATGTGGACGACGATGTCGATCGTCATCATCAGCAGCCGCTTGATCACCGCGAACTCCAGCCCCGAGCCCTCGCTGGAAGCCTTGACCATCAGCGCGAGCTGGTCCCAGGCCTGGGTGGTGCTGCCGGCGTGGCAGCTGGTGATCGAGCCGGGGTGGCCGGAGGCGCAATTGCGGATGAAGTAGAACGATTCGTCGCCGCGCAGCTCGGCCAGGATGATCCTGTCCGGCTTCATGCGCAGGCAGGCCTCCATGCAGGTCTTGGCGCTCACGTTGCTGGCGCTCTGCCCGCCCTTGGAATACAGCAGGTGGACGATGTTCGGCTGGCGGATGAACAGCTCGCGCGCGTCCTCGATCGTGACCAGACGCTCGTTGTCAGGAATGTGGTTGACCAGCGACTTCATGAACGTGGTCTTGCCGCTGCCGGTCGCACCGGCGACCACGACGTTCTTGTGATAGACCACGGCCTTGCGGAAGAACTCGGCGTAGTTCTTCGCCTCGCGCAGTTCCAGCAGCTCGCGGTCGTGATCGCTGATCTCCCCGGTGTCCTCGAGGATCTCGCCGAAAAAGCCGTCCCGTTCGTACTGCTCCAGCGACTTGCTGAACTTCGCCGGCAGGCGGATGGTGATCGAGACCTTGCCGGGATCGCAGGCCGGCGGGATCACGAACTGGGCGCGCTGGCCGGTCGGAAAGGTCAACGACACCATCGGGTCGGCATCGGTGATGCGCTGACCCGTATTGCTCTCGTTGACGACCGCGGTGCAGAACTGGCGCGCGCGCTCGAAGGTCAGCGACGGAACTTCGACCCGCTGCCAGCCGGCGCTGACGGTTTCCAGGTACAGCTCACCTGGCTTGTTGATGCATATTTCGGTGACGTCCGCCGAACGCAGGTACTCCCCGATCCCGAGCACCTGGTACTGGTACTCGAGAAAGTCGTTGGAGACCTGGGCCGGAGCGGATCCGCTGTCCATCGGGCATCACTGTTCAGGGCCGCGCGTCAGCGCAGCACGGCCGAGAAGTCGACGTCCTGGGCGACATAGACATTGACGACCTCGCCCTGGTTGATGGTGACCGTCGGAGGACGGGCCATGCTCTTGTCCAGCGCCGCGTTCGCCAGCCGTTCCATCGTCCGCGCGGTGTTGCTCTCGTAAGGGCTCTGCACGACGGTTCCGTTGCTGATGTCGACCTGCTGCGGTCCATGCTTGGCGCCGGCGTACTTGAACGCATCGCTGAGCATGCTGATCAGCAGGGCCGACGTGATCCGCTGCGGCCAATGGGCGTCGTAATGACCCGGATGCCCGGAACTGCCCAGGTTGTCGACGCCCGGACTGCTCATGTTGATGTCGAGGCCGGTCGGCGTGGTGATGCGGTCCCACACGACCGCGACCCGTTCTCCGCCCACCGCGCTGGAACCGTAGGTGCCCAGCACCTTCGACCCCTTGGGCAGGAGCAGACGGCGGCCGTTGATGGAATACACCGGCTCGGTGACGATGCAGGAGGTGAACCCCGGCACGTCGGTGACCACCCGCGTTTCCAGGACGCAGCGGATGTAGGTGCCGCGCACCAGCAGGGTGTCGGGCTTGTACAGCGGCTGCGCGCTGGCCCTGCCCCTGCGCATCTGGCTGGTGGCATCGCCATCTGCGCTCAGGCCATCGGGCATCTGCGGCGGCGTGGTGGTCGCCTCGCTGACTCCGCCACGGTCGGCTCCCTGGATCCGACGCTCCAGGAGGGTGGGCCCTCGCGGTCCGGCCGGCTGCGCGACTGGCTGCGGCGACGGCTCCGGCGGCATCGGAATCTCGGCCAGCGGCACCGGTGCCGGCGCGCTCTCGGGCGGGAGCTGCGGCAGTGTCACGTCCTGCGGTGCGTCGGGGATCACCACGCGCTCTTCCTTCGGCGCCGGCGCACGCTCGGAGTCGCCGCCGCCGAACATGCCGCGTGCAAGCCAGACCGCCGTCAGCACCAGCAAACCGACGATACCGGCCAGGTACATCAGCGCCTTGCGGTTCAGGCGCTGGGCGTCGTCGGCCCGGAGCTGGGGGGCTTCCGCATCGAGGTTGGGCGCGCCTTGCTGCCAGTTGGCCGAGTAGGGATTCGCCTGCGGCTCATGCGCATCGCCGGGAGGATTGTTGGGCGTGTTCTGGCTCACTTTTGCTGCCTCCTGCGCAGGCCGACGACGTTCTTGCCGTGACGGATCACCAGGTAGGGATAGGTGCCGTGGACGACGATGGTGTTGCCCTCGACGGTCGTGTTGATGATGAAGTCGTCGCTATGCTCGCGTTCGCGGCCGAAGACCGCCGGAAAATTGCCGGTCGGGAACTCGGTCAGGTCGCTCATGCGCACATAGGTGAAACGGCCATCGTCGTAGACGGTCGTCGGCACCAGCCATTTCGGCGCCCGCCTGGGCGCCGAGAACTCGTAGTCGAAGTTGTAGCCGCGGTCGGGGTCGATTGCGGTCTCGATCTCGCTCTCCGGCTCCTCGACCGCCGCCGTCGCGGCGGCGAACTCGGTTCCGCTCGGATATACGAACTTGATCTTGTACTGGACGCCGGCGGACTTGGCCTGCTCCAGCGCGCGCCAGTCGGTCGCGACCACCTTGAGTTCGAATATGTACGAGTTGGTCGCCGTGCGCACCATCATGTTGGTGTCGACGTCGACGTTGTTCGGGCGCAGATAGAACACGTTGCCGCGGCGGGTCAGGTCCCAGCCGCTGCTGAAGCCGGTGCTGTAGTCCAGGACTTCCTCGTGCGGACTCAGTTCGATCTGGGTGGTGATGCCCAACCCTGTCCGCACCGGATAGATGCGGTCGGGCCCGTATTCGTATTCCTGGACGGCCTGCGCGGCCGCGGGCGCGGCAGTGCAGGCGAGGGCCAGGAACAGGCCGATACGCAGAAGCAGCTGGCTCGGGTGACTCATCGGGCATTGACTCCATCGGCAGGACCGGCCGCAGCGGATGCATCCGCCGGCAGCGCCCCATCGGGGTTGACGGGCGGCTGACCATCGGGCCCATAGGCCGGCGGCACGTCCGCTCCAGGCATCGTTTCCATTCCGGGCATCATGCCGGCGCCATCCCCGGCGCCCGACGGCGTGCCCTGCAGCTCGCGCTGCTGCTCCGGCGTCGGCGCGGTGAATGCGGGCGGCGGCGGCGCCACCTCGGCGAAGTCGTTCTCGACGCGATAGTTGGACACGCGGAATCCGAGCGGATTCAGCAGGCGGTCCCGCTCGCTGAGCTTCAGGTTGGGCTTGTAGCTGAATTCGAGCGTGGCGATCTTGCCGCTGCTGTCGAGCGGCGTGAAACGGCCGGTGGACTTGTCGTACAGGTTGCGCTGGAAGCGCACCGTCGCGCCGGTGTAAGGCTGGCCGCCCCCGCCACCGAGCAGGTGGATGCTCACGATCCGGACATGCACCGCCTTGGTTGCGCCGTACAGGGCGGAAGGCCTGTTGGGGTTCTTGTTCGAATGGATCTCGGTGTACCCCGGCGCGACCTGCTCACCGGCCATCGAGAGCACGGTGTACCAGTTCTGCTGGCCGATCAGGCCGGAGTCGTAGGACTCGCGCGCCTGCACGAACTGGGCGACGTTGCTCTTGTTGATCGCTTCCTGGGTGGTGACGCTGTTGTTGCCGAAGTTGCCCTGCAGACGCGCGACGGTGGCCGTACCTGTGTAGGGATCGGCCATGACCAGATACGGCACTTTCTCCTTGAGCGGCAGGAACACGAAGTAACCGCCCGCCAGGATCAGCGACATGATGATCGCGCACCAGGCCACCGCCCAGGCACGGCGCTGGCTGCGGCGGGCGATGTCGGCCACGGTCACTTCATAGTTGACCGCCTTGGCCACCGCCTGGTCGATCTGGGGCGATGAGGTCTTCTTTCCGAACATGGCGCGCCCCGGTCAGTTTCCGACTTCGATCGGAGCCGCTGCGGCAGCGGCACGGACGACGATCTGGTTGCTTTCCACCGCGACCACGACGCCCTGCGCCGCATAGGCATCGCTCAGCGCGCTGACCGCCGCCTGCAGGTCGGTGGTGTGGATGTCCGCCACCGGCTCGTACAGGGTGTAGTCGTTGGCATGCAGGTACGACAGGCTCATCTTCCTGTCTCGCGCCCAACGGCTGAGCATGTTCTTGAGGGTGCCGTCGGCCGGCGACGCCTGGAACAGGTAGGTCGGCTGCAGGGGGATCGCTTCGGGCGCTTCTGCAAAACCGTTCACGGGCTTCCAGCGACCGCGGACGCCGGGCGCCTCGGGAGTCGTGCACCCGGCGATGACGGCCACGAGTGCGAATACGGCAAGAATGCGGCGGGGAACAGAGGGATTCACGGCTTCACTCTTCGGCTGAAATGCGGGCAGACAGCATCGGCGCGCGCCCTTCGGCGCACGCAGGCATGTGGAGCAAACGCAGGGTCAGGGCACCGGTGGGCCCTGGAGAAAAACCGGGTGTGTGTACGTCGTGCGAAGAAGACCGCGTCGTCGCGGTGTCAGTTCGATAACGAGGGGCAAAACGCCACGCCATGCGGCGCGTCGCCCGTTCCGTGGCCGCCATGTCCTTCCGTTCCCCCTGTCATCCAACTCCTTCAAACACGCTTCCCGATGGTGGCTTGGAACCAATCACGTCCGGGCACCCCCCGATACGTTCCATCAACGAGCCGATCCATCGAACCTTCGCGGCCTGTTTGCATACTCGTGCGTACAGGCTCTGTGTAAACGGTACCGGCGTTGTCGACGACTCGTCAAGTCCGTCGCATGTCCGTATGCTTGCGCGATCGGTGTCTCGTCACTCAGGAACATTCGATCGACACCATTTAGTGACGAACGTCACATTTGCGACGCTCCAGAACCGAATCAATGATGATGCACGGATGCGTTAGATGCGTTACAGGACATTGCTGCTGTCGGGTCTGATGCTGGCGTCGCCGGCTCAGGCACTGGACATAGAACCGATCACGATCCGCTCCGCGCTGGGCCAGCCGCTGCTGGCCGAGATCCCGATCGAGGCCACCGAGGACGAGTTGCGCGATCTGCGCGCCGGTCTCGCGCCGGCGGTGGTGTTCGCCCGCGTCGGCCTGACCCGGCCGCAAGGAACGGTGGCCGGCCTGCGCTTCGCGGTCGTCGACGCACGCAACGGGCCGTTGATCCGCATCACCACCGACGCACCGGTGAGCGAGACGTTCTTCACCTTCCTGGTCCAGCTCGAATGGAGCTCGGGCAAGATGATCCGCGAGTTCTCGGTGGCCCTGCAGGAACCCGCATCGATGCCGGTGGCACAGCTGCCGGCGATCACGCCACCGCAACAGGCGCCGACCATGCCGGCGTCGACGGGAGCAGGCGCAGCGGAAACCGCCGCAACGCCCCCGCCGGTGGCTGCCGTCGCGCCGATCGCGCCGATCGCGCTGGCGGTGCCGGCGGCCGAGGCCGCGCCGGTCGAACTGAACGTGCCGGTAGCCGAGGTCGCACCGATCGCGCTCGCCGGCCCCGCCGGGGAACCCGCGCCGATCCCGCTGGCTGCGCGGCCGACCGCGCCGTCGCCTGCACCGTCGCGATCCCTGCCCGAGACCACCGCCGCTCCGGTGGCCGCGATTCCGCTGCGGCAATCCCCGCCGGCCGCGCCATCGCCACCGTCATCGCGGCCCATGTCTCGCGCGACATCGAACGCATCGCCTGCCCTGGCATCGGCAGGCGATGGAAAGGCGGCGCCCCGGGCCGAACCGCCCCCGACGACCTCCTCCGCATCGTCGCCGGTTGCCTCGATTCCGGCCGGCGGCCGCCGCTATGGACCGGTGAGGCCGGGCGAGGCGCTGTCCCGGATCGCGGCGCAGGTGGACGAAGCCGGCACCCGGCACGAGCAGGCATTGGCGGCGTTGCTGCTGGCCAATCCCGATGCCTTCATCGGCGGCAACATCAATCGCCTCAAGCGCGGCGCGGTGCTGCGGCTGCCGTCGGCGTCGGAACTCGCGTCCATCCAGGCCGCCCACGCGCAGCGGCTGGTGCACCTGCAGATCCGCGCATGGCACGAAGGCCCGGACGCGGTCGCGGACGCCGAGATGGCGGCGGCACGGGCCGCGGTCGAGGCCGACATGGCCGCCGCCGCGGCGGCGGCAAGGGTCGTGCCGGATTCCGGTCGCCTGGAAATCACTCCGCCGGGGCCAGAAGCCTCGGACGAGTCCACGGCGCAGCCCCGCCCCCCCGACATCGCCATGTCCGCCGCGGCGGCGGACGATGAGGCGATCGCCAGCCGCGAGGCCGAAATCGAGCATCTGCGCCAGCGTGTGGCCGAGCTGGAGGGCTCGAGCGAAGAGATGCAGCGCGTGATCGCGATCCAGGACGAGGCGCTGGCGAAGGCACAGCAACGGCTTGCGCAGCGAGGCGGCGACGGCGGCGGTCTCGTCATCGCACGGTCTTCGTGGCCGTGGGCCGCGGCAGTCGCCCTGCTGCTGGCGGGCGTGGCGGGCGCGTTGAAATATCGGCGTGCAAGACTGGCGGACGGTGGGTCACCCAGCACGGGCAGCCGCTGGCCGCGGTGGCATCGTCCTTGACGCCCGTCGAAGGGGAGTGCTAGACGGTGCTGTTCGTCGCGTCGATAACGGGTGCGGTTGCACCGAACGCTCCACGCAGCCGTCGGGGGACAGGACACCGTGGAGCGGCGGCTGCCCGCAAGCCGTCCTGCCAGGCCGCACCCTCATCGTCATGACGGAAACATCCGGAACCGCACGAGCAACGGAGGCTCCATGATCGACACCCCCCCGCCCGCGACCGTACCTCACGACGTCGCCACGCCTCCCTGGCAGCCATCCCGCGTCCACGCAATGGCGTCATCGCCCGGGTCGCGCCGATCCTCCGAAGGAGCTGCCAACCCCACCGGCGGACCGGCACACTCCAGGAATCGATAGAGACACGCCATGCAAGACGCGAAGTACAACGAGATGATCGACTTCCTGGAAAAGGCGAGCCTGCTCGCCGCGGACCTGGAACGTCGCTGCATCGGCGCTGCCGAGCAGCAGCAGAGCAGCGCCCGCGATCTGCTGCAGACGCTGCAACGGGTCGAAACCAATCTCGACCAGGTCGTCTCTGCGGGCAAGACCGAGCTGGTGCAGCATGCGCAGTCCGCGGTGCGGCAGGCACTGGCGCAGGAGGTCGGGGCGGCGACCAAGGCGATCGGCGAAAGCGCGAGCCAGTTGCGGCAGATGAGCGAACAGCTCAAGCGCGAACAGTCCGCGGTCGGCATGCGGATGCGGGTGATGGGATGGAAGACGATGATCGCGGTCGGCGCGGCGGCGTTCCTGGCCCTGGCCGGTACCGGCTTCGCGCTGTGGCACAACGTCAAGCGCATCCAGCGCACCCAGGTCCAGGCCGAGGTGCTCGACGCGCTCCAGCACGTGACCGTGACCTCGTGCGATGGACGCCCCTGTATGAAGCTGGTCGACGGCCAGCCGCGCTGGAGCAAGAACCCCGACTACGTGCTGGTCGACACCGCCCCGCCCGGCGCCGGGCAGCCGGCCCGCAGCGGTACCGCGCGCTGAGCGGCGCGCCGTTCCGCGGGCACTCCGGCCCATGTTTATCGACAGACCGAACGACAGGTTGAAGCCGTGACCAAACCCAAACTGATCATCGTCCTGATCCTCACCGCGCTTACGCTTCTGGCCGGGCTGTACGCATCCGGCTGGCTTGCGCTGACGTTCATGAAGCTGGACACCGGCTCGTTGAAGTTCAGCACGTGGTGGAGCTACATGCAGCTGCTCGAGCATCCGCGGATGCAGCCGTTCGCCGGCCGGGTCAAGTTCGCGGGCCTGATCGGCTTCGGGCTGCCCCTGCTGTTCTGGATCGGCGCGATCGTGCTGGTCCTGCGCGGCGGCCAGCACAAGGACCTGCATGGCAAGGCGCGATTCGCCCGCCTCGGCGACCTCGCCGGCAAGGGCTTCCTGAAGTCCGCCAGCAACGGCATCGTCGTCGGCAAGATGGGCGGCAAGCTGCTGCGCCTGGCTGGCCAGCAGTTCGTGATCCTCGCCGCCCCCACCCGCTCCGGCAAGGGCGTCGGCGTGGTGATCCCCAACCTGCTCGAGTACGGCGAGTCGGTCGTGGTCCTCGACATCAAGCAGGAGAACTTCGACCTGACGTCGGGCTGGCGCGCCCAGCAGGGCCAGGAGATCTACCTGTTCAACCCGTTCGCCGACGACCGCCGCACCCATCGCTGGAATCCGCTCACCTACGTGTCCAACGATCCCGCCTTCCGGGTCTCGGACCTGATGAGCATCGCCGCGATGCTCTACCCGGATGGCGACGACAAGGACAAGTTCTGGACCAGCCAGTCCCGCAACGCATTCATGGCCTTCACCCTGTACCTGTTCGAGAAGGCCGACCACGAGGGCACGGACACACCCACGCTGGGCGGCGTCTACCGGCTGTCGTCCGACACCGGCGGCCAGGAGCTCAAGCCGTATCTGGAAGGCCTTTCCAAGGCATCCTTCCTCAGTTCGAACGCGCGCACCGCATTCGCCGGGCTGCTGTCGCAGGCCGACGTCACCTTCGCGTCGATCATCGGAAGCTTCAAGGAGCCGCTCAACGCCTGGATCAATCCGGTGCTCGACGCGGCGACCAGCGCCGACGACTTCCGCCTGGACGACGTGCGCAAGCGCAAGATGACGATCTACATCGGCATCCAGCCCAACAAACTGGCCGAAAGCCGGCTGATCGTGAACCTGTTCTTCAGCCAGCTGATCAACGTCAACACCAAGGAACTGCCGCAGAACAATCCCGAACTCAAGCACCAGTGCCTGCTGCTGATGGACGAGTTCACCGCGCTGGGCCGCGTCGACATCATCGCCAAGGCGGTCGCCTACATGGCCGGCTACAACCTGCGCCTGCTGCCGATCATCCAGTCGATGGCGCAGTTGGACGCGGTCTACGGCAAGGAACTGTCGCGGACGATCATCACCAACCACGCGCTGCAGATCCTCTACGCACCGCGCGAGCAGCAGGACGCGAACGACTACTCGGACATGCTCGGCTACACCACCGTGCACCGCAGGAACCGCACCCGCTCGCGCGGCCAGGGCCGCAGCACCTCCTACAGCGAGACGCAGGAGAAGCGCGCGCTGATGCTGCCGCAGGAGCTCAAGGCGATGGGGCCGGACAAGGAGATCTTCCTGTACGAGGGGCTGGCGCATCCGGTGATGTGCGAGAAGATCCGCTACTACCAGGACCGCCACTTCACCCGGCGCCTGCTGCCGAAGGTCGAGGTGCCTTTCATCGCGATGCACGAGGCCGCCAGCCCGGAAGTCCGGATGAACACCGCCTCCGGCGGGAGCGTCGCGCCGGCGTTGCGGACCCCGTGACGAACCGCCGCCCGGCCGTGCGCCTCGGCCGGGCTCAGGCCGTCCGCCGCAGTCGCAGCAGCACGGGCGGCAAGCGCAGCAGGCAGGCGACGACGATCAGCAGGTCGGAGAACATCAGCAGAGCGCGCAACGGAACGCTGGACACCGCCTTGCCGAGCACGGCAAGACGTTCGCCCCGCAGTGCGGTGGCCACCACCAGCGCGATCCATACGGCGGCATCGGCCAGCAGCAGACCTGCCGCCGCGCCGGCCTGGCCGAGCGCGACAAGCGCCAACGCCAGCGCCGGAACCAGCACCTTCTCCAGCGCAGTCGCCGCCTGCGCCCACCCGATCGGCCGGCCCTGTTCGCGGGTCAGGCGCTCGCCGAACGGCTGCCGATAGGCTTCCACCGCGCGGCGCGACTCCACACCGGAACGTGGCCCGTGGCGCTGCCGCGCATGCCAGCGCCGCCACGCGCGCCGCGGCCACTTCAATGGACTGCGGATCAGGGCATCGAACTCGGCGCAGCTTTGCAGGTAGGCCGAGGTCGCTCGGCACTGGCTGGCCGGCAGATCGCCGAGCGACACCGCGGGCGCGTGCGCATGCACGTCGGGCAGCCGTGCGTTGCGATAGCCCTCGTTGTTCAGCGCCATCGCCACGAACAGGTCGGGCTGGCCGGTAATGCCGTCGCCGTAGACCGGCTCGAAGCGGTCGAACACATCCTTCAGATAGCCGCGGCGATAGGCGGTCGCTCGGCCGCAGGCGACCGCAACGCCACCGAACAGCGCCATCTGCCCGCGCTCGAGGAAGTTCTGCTGGAAACGGCCGGCACAGTCGCGGAATGCGGCGCCCAGCCATGCAGCCAGGCGGCGCAGGCGGTCCCCGCACAGGCGCGGATCGATGTACGGGTCGCCGGCGACCCACTGCAGGAACGTGTCGCTCCCGGCCCAGCGGCGGCGATCGCCGGCCGTGCCTGGCCTGCAGATGCCCGCCGCGCTGGCGACGCCGACGCCTTCGTACAGCGCCTGCACGCAGCGACGGATGTAGTCGCGCGACTCGAGCACCACATCGGCGTCGAGCACGAACAGCACGTCGCCGTCCAGCTCCCGCGCCTGGCGCTTCAGGGTCGGCGCCTTGCCGAGCGACCACTTGCGCTCGATGACCTCCAGCTCCAGCGCGTTGGCGAGCGCGAACTCCGAAGCGATCCGTGCGGCATGGTCGCCCTGGACACCGCCGTCATCGATCAGGATCACGCGCCGGAACGGGTGGTCCTGGGTCAGCAGGGAGGCCAGGCAATAGGCGATGTCCGGCTGGTGTCCGTCGGCGTGGATGACGACGTCGACGGTCGCACGCCGCCAGTCTTCGGTCGGGGTCGGGACCGTCCGCTCCGGCCCGCGCAGCAGCCCGAACGCACTGATCAGTGCATTCGGTCCGAGCGCGCACAGGCAGTGGGCGGTCGCAGGCACGACTCAGCCGCCCTGCGCCGCGACGCGACGGGGTAGCGCCGTTCCGGATGCGCGAAGCCTTGGGACCGGTCGCATCGGAGCCTCCTTCGGGACGTTGGGGATCGGGTTTGTTGAGATACCCGTCACAGGAGTGACGCAAAAAACATGCCATTCCGGGCACCTCGGCGCCCGCGGCCGCGCAGCCGGCGACGAACGGCGGGCACGGCGTTGGCGGAAAGGACCGCGGAGCGGTTACACCGTGCCCCGGTTGCGGCCGATCCACGGGCGGTACCAGGTGCGGATGCGGGCCATGTCCGCGGCCGGATCATCGCTGGTCTCGAACACTTCGCCGATCCCGATCACCCGCTCGGGATAGTGGAAATAGGCCGCCAGCACCGGAACGCCGGCTGCGCGGGCGATCTTCAGGAAGCCCGACTTCCATTCCCTGACCGGTTTGCGGGTGCCTTCCGGAGCGATCACGAACCAGATCCGCTCGGCCGCACGGATCATCTCCGCCGCCTGCTCGACCATCCCGCGCGGCGCCCGGCGATCGATCGGAATCGCGCCCAGCCGCCGCAGCAATGGTCCGAGCGGCCACCAGAACAGCTGATGCTTGCCCAGCACCCGCACGTCCAGCCCCAGCGCGATCTTCGCGGCGAAACCCCAGATGCCATCCCAGTTCGACGAGTGCGGCGCCGCGATCACCACCAGCTTGGGAATATCAGGGATGTTGCCGACCACCCGCCAGCCGCCCAGCCGCAGCACCGTGCGGCCG
The DNA here is from genome assembly GCF_021725675.1 of Marilutibacter chinensis. GTDB lineage: Bacteria > Pseudomonadota > Gammaproteobacteria > Xanthomonadales > Xanthomonadaceae > Marilutibacter > Marilutibacter chinensis. Next base: position 468,185 of record NZ_JAKJPO010000003.1, read on the forward strand.
AGCCAGCGGGTGAAACGGTTGGGACGAACCCTCGGCATCGAAGGCGGAATGTGCGGCAACAGCGCGGCTTCGTCGACCAAGCCTCTACTCCCAGTCCTGCGGCGAACGGCCGCGCTTGATGGTACTGCGCTGGCGCTTCTCGCCCAGCCGGCGCTCCCGCGCGGCCCGGCTCGGGCGGGTCGCGATGCGCGGCCTGGGCGCGTGCAGGCCGGCTTCGATGAAGGCGGCCAGACGCTCGCGGGCGTCTTCGCGATTGCGCTCCTGGGTGCGGAAGCGCTGCGCGCTGATCACCAGCACGCCCTCGCCGGTCATGCGTCGATCGCGACGGGCCAGCAGGCGCGCGCGCACCGGCTCGGGCAGTGCGGCCGAACCGGCCACGTCGAAGCGCAGCTCCACCGCGGTCGCGACCTTGTTGACGTTCTGCCCGCCCGGCCCGGCGGCGCGCACGAAGCGCTCGACCAGCTCGGCTTCGGGGATCGAGATGTGGGCGACGTTGATGGTCATCGACGTGGTGCCACGGCAAGGCCGCGGCGACTGGAAAGCGGACGGAAACGGTATCGGATCGGAGCGGATTCTTGGTGAAAGCGCGTGGGCGATTGTAGGGCCTGCCGCAGGATTCACGGCACTTCGCGCGGCCAGCGCATGGCTTGACGGCGATCACACTTGCGCCGAGGATGCCGCTTCGCTCATTGCAATGGAACCGCACGATGACACTTCGCACGACCCTGCGCACCGCCCTGCTGGCCCTGTTGCTGGCCGCCCCGGGCGCCTTCGCCGCGCCGCCCAGCGACGCCCAGGTCGACCGGCTGATGGAGCTGACCCGGGCCCGCGACACCCTGGAGGCGATGTGGCCGCAGCTGGAAGCGATGCAACGGCAGATCGCCGAACAGGCGCTGGCCGGCTCCGGCAAGACCCTGGACAAGGGGCAGCGCGCCGAACTCGACGCAATGCTGGAGCGGCAGCTGCGCACGATGCAGTCGGCGATGAGCTGGGAGCACCTGGAGCCGATCTACCGCGAGATCTACCAGCAGACCTTCGAGTCCGAGGACGTGGACGCGATGATCGCGTTCTACGAGAGCGAGGCCGGCCAGAAGCTGATCGCCAAGACCCCGCAACTGATGCAGAACACGATGCGGGCGACACAGCGCATGATCGCGCCGATGCTGGAGGAGATGCAACGCGACATCCAGGCCGCGGCCGACGCCGCTGGCGGCAAGGACAGCGCCGCCGACTGAGCATTGCCGGAACGACGGCGGGACGATGTGGGCGGCGGTCGCCGCCGCCGTCCGCGCCTCGGTCCCGGGTTACTTCGGCGGCATCTCGGGCGAACGCACGGCCAGATCCGGATCGGCAGGCTGGCCGAACAGGGCCAGTGCCTTCGCCAGGCCTGCGTCCGGCGGCGCGATCGCTTCGATCCGCGCCCCGGTCAGCGGATGCGCGAAGGCCAGCCGCCGCGCGTGAAGCAGCATCCGGTGGATGCCCATCATCCGGAATGCGCGGTTGTGGCGGCCGTCGCCATGGCTGGTGTCACCGATCAGGTGATGGGAGGCGTGCTTGAGGTGGCGGCGGATCTGGCGGAAGCGGCCCGTTTCGAGGGTGGCTTCGAGCAGCGAGTAGCGCGAGGTCGGAAAGCCTGCCGACGGCAGATCCAGTTCCGCCGTCGCCAGACGCCGGAAGCGGGTCAATGCCGGCTTCTTCAGCGGCTTGCCGGGGCCGCCGTCGAGCGGGTGGTCGATCTCGAAGACTTCTTCGGTCCAGCCGCGGCAGATCGCCCAATAGACCTTCTCGACCTCGCGCGACATCAACACCTTGCCCAGCGCGGAAGCGGTGTCGCGGTCGAACGCGAGCAGCAGGCAGCCACTGGTTGCGCGGTCGAGCCGGTGCACGAGGAAGATCGGCCGCGCGAACTGTTCGCGCAGGCGGTCGGCGGCGAAGTCGCTCTCGCCGCGCGCCAGCGCGCTGTCGTGGACCATCAGCCCGGCGGGCTTGTCGACGACGGCGAGGGCCTGGTCCTGGTGGAGGACCGGCAACTCCAGTTCCATCACGTCCCCATCCCGCCGTCGGAGCGGCCGCCGAAGCATCGAAAGCCGCGATGGAGCCCGCACGGGACGGCCCGATCGCGGCTCACGCCGCTCGTACGGTCGATGCCATCGACGTTGCTACGGTCTGCCTCATGAAGACCGTCAGAATGGCGACTCATCACCGCCGTGGCCACGCGGCCAGCAGCGCCCAGACGCCGCCGAGCGCGGCGATCCACGCCGGCGCCGGCACCGACAACCAGCTCGGCCCGCCCGCCTCCAGCGCATACAGCACCGCCGCGACGATCAGCAGGCCGGTGCCGAGCAGGGCGGCGACGGTGCGCCGCTGCAGGTCCTTGACTGCTCGGGTCAGCTCGGCGAGGTCGCGCGAGCGCATCTGCAGACTGTGTTCGCCGTCGACCTGCTGGCGCAGCCACGCATGCAGCAGGCGCGGCATCTCCGGCGCACGGGTGACCAGCTCCGGCAGGCGCTTGCGGAACTCGCCGAGCAGCCTTTGCGGGCTGTAGCGCTCGACCAGGATCTTCGACAGCACCGGCCGCGCCACCGCCCAGATGTCGAGCTTCGGATCGAGCAGGCGGCCGACGCCCTCGATGTTGAGCAGGGTCTTCTGCAGCAGGATCAGCTGCGGCTGCAGGGTCAGCTCGTAGCGCCGGGCGACCCGGAACAGCTTCATCAGCACCTCGGCCAGCGAGATCTCGCTCAGCGGGCGGGTGAAGTACGGCTCGCAGACCGAGCGCGCGGCCGCTTCCAACTCGTCGATGCGGATGTGCGCGGGCATCCAGCCGGCCTGCACGTGCAGCTCGGCGATGCGGCGATAGTCGCGGTTGAAGATCGCCATGAAGTTCTCGGCGAGGTAGTACTGGTCCTCGTCCGAAAGCTGGCCCATGATCCCGAAATCCAGCGCGATGAAGCGCGGGTTGCCGCGCCGGGCCGGATCGGCATCGACCCAGATGTTGCCGGCATGCGCGTCGGCATGGAAGAAGTTGTCGCGGAACACCTGGGTGTAGAACACGCGCACGCCCTTCGCCGCCAGCGCACGGCGGTCGATGCCCGCCGCGTCCAGCGCCTCGACGTCGTCGGACGGGATGCCGTGCACGCGTTCGAGCGTCAGTACGCGCTCGGCGGTGTGGCTCCAGATCACCTCCGGCACGTACAGATCGTCGCTGCAGCGTCCGTCGGGCAGGGTCCAGAACCGGCGCAGCACGCTGGCGTTGGCGCCCTCGCGCTGCAGGTCCAGTTCCGCGGCGAGGGTGTTCTCGACCTCGTCCACGACCTCGCGCGGACGGATCTTGTCGGCGTTGGGATGGGTGCGGTCGACCAGCGCGGCGAGCGCTCCGAGCAGGGCGATGTCGCCGGCGATCTGTTTCTCGATCCCGGGCCGCAGCACCTTCACCACGACCTCGCGCGGCGGCCTGCCATCGATCGCCGGCAGGGTCGCGGCATGCACCTGGGCGATCGACGCCGAGGCCAGCGGCGTGGTATCGAACGAGGTGAACGCTTCGGTGACCGGACGCTCGAGCGCGCCTTCGACGATCGCGCGCGCGAGCTCGCCGTCGAACGGCGCGACCCGGTCCTGCAGCAGCGACAGCTCGTCGGCGACATCCTGCGGAATCAGGTCGCGGCGCGTCGACAGGATCTGTCCGAACTTGACGAAGATGGGCCCCAGGTCCTGCAACGCCATGCGCAGGCGGGCGCCGCGCGATTCGGCGGCGATCGCCTGGGGGGCACCCGGCACGAACGGCCGCGCCAGTTTCAGCCAGCGTTCCGCGGGTGTCCCGTCGAGCAGATCGTCGAGGCGGTAGCGCAGCAGCACGCGGCCGATGCGCCAGGCGCGCAGCGCGGACTTCACGCGCCGCCTCCGTCGTGCCCCGCGGACTGGCGCAGGCGCGCGACGCGCACGGCGAGCCGCTCGGCAGCGTCGTTGAGGGCGTCGACATCGTCGTGGAACGCGTTGAGCTCGTCGCGACCGACCACGTCGCGCGATTCCTCGGTCAGGAACTCGGCGGCGTTGGCCGCGAACGCCGCGCCGGCGCCGCGTGCGTGCCGCAGACCGCTGGCGAGCGCTCCGGCGACCTGCACCCCGAGCACTTCGCCGAACACCGCGACGAACGGCTGCTGCCAGTCTGGATCGAAGCGTTCGGCCAGCCGCTGCAAGCGACGCGCGAGATCGGCGTCGCCCTCGATCCTCAACTGACCGACCGGAGGCGCGCTGTCCTCGCGGCGGCCCCCTCCGATCAGGCCGGGCAGCTGCGAGACCAGCCCGGACAGCGTCGTTCGCACCGACAGATCGGGCGCGTCGGCGACCGGGCCGACCTCCAGGCGCTCACCGGCGACGCGCACCTGCAGCGCCAGCGGCGGCGCGGCCAGATGCATCGACACGCGGCGCCCATCGAGCGCGCGCAGGCTTTCGCGGGTATCCGGATCGAGGGCGAGCGCACGATTGAGCGCGGTTTCGAGCACGCGCCCGGCGGCGGGCTTGAGGCTGTCCAGGGGAGAGCGCGGGAAATTCATCCGCGCATTCTAGGGGCTGCCGACGGATACGGGGCCAGCCGGCCCCGCATTCCCGTTCAACCGGGCCCTGGAGCGGGTCAGGCTCTCCTGCGGAAGAACGAGATGGCCGCCAGCACCAGGAAGACGACGAACAGGATCCAGGCGATGTTGGTCGCCGCGCCGGCGATGCCGGAGAACCCGAGCACGGCGGCAATGATCGCGATGACGAAGAACACGATGGCGTAGTGGAGCATGGCGCACCTCCCGGGCCGGTCCCGCGGTCGTGCCGGATTGGCACGCGACGAGCATCGCCCGCGGGGGCGTTAGCTCCCGGTGACCGACGCGTGTGCGGAGCCGGCAGCCTTCAGCCTCGTGAATCCCTCGTCAATGGACACGCGCGGCACGTAGCCGAAGTCGCGCCTGGCCGGTTCCATCGAGTACCAGTGGGTGGTCGCCAGCTGTTCGGCCAGGAAGCGCGTCATCGGCGGTTCGCCCTTCAGCGGCAGCAGGTTCCAAAGGCCCTCGCAGACCACCCCGGCCGCGTAGGCGACGCCGAACGGCAGCGATCCGTCCACCGTCGGCGCCCCGGCCGCCGCAAGCAGGCCGTTGACGATCTCGCGCAGCGGCCGTGGCTCGCCGTTGCTGATGAAATACGCGCGGCCGGCGCAGGCGCTGCCCGGCGCCAGGTGCTCGAAGGCATCGAGGTGGGCCTGGGCGGCGTTGTCGATGTAGGTGGTGTCGATCAGGTTGTGGCCACCGCCGACCAGCCGCAGCCGTCCCGCCTTCGCGCGTTCGACCAGGCGCGGCAGCAACTGGTTGTCGCCCGGCCCCCATATCAGTCGCGGTCGCAGGGCGACCGTCGCCAGCGTGGCCGAGTTCGCACGCAGCACCGCTTTTTCCGCCAGCAGCTTGGTCGAGGCGTACGGCGCCTTGAGGCCCTCGCCGTACGGCACGCTGTCGGCGGTGCCGCCCTCGACCGGGTGGGTGGCGCGGTGGGTCACGCTGGGCGTGGAGGTGTACACCAGCCGGCCGATCCCGTGCACGCGGCAGGCGGCGATCACGTTGTCGGTGCCGATCACGTTGGCGTCGTAATAGCTTTCGTAGCTGCCCCAGGCGCCGGCCTTGGCCGCGTTGTGGAACACCGCCGCGCAGCCTTGAGCGGCGGCGATCACCGCATCGCGGTCGGCGAGATCACCGCGCACCTGCTCGACGCCGATGCGCTCCAGCGCGTCGTAGTGGCCGCGGTTGTAGCTGACCACGTGATGGCCGCGTTCGCGCAGGCCGCGGCACAGCGCCTGCCCGAGGAAACCACCGCCGCCGGTAACCAGGATTTTCATCTGCTGCCAGCCCCGTACCGCTGTTGCCCTGAATCCGATATCGCTCCGGCCCGCCCCGCGAGCTGCCGGCGCTCCCCTTCGATCCACTCGCGCCTACGCCTGGCGTGCCGCCCAGTCCGCGAGCTTCTCGCGTCCGATTTTCGCATTGTGGCGGATGTCGACCGGGAATCCCGAGTGGCGCAGGAAGCGGTCGATGCCGGCGCAGTGCGGATGGGCCGCGCCGAGCGCACGCAGCTCGCGTTCGATCCGCGGCCATTCGCGCATGGGTACGCCATCGGCCAGCTCCACGCACAGTACCGGCAGCCGGATCCGTCCGCCGTCGACGGCGACCCCGACCAGGGCGGTGCGGCGAACCTGCGGATGGGCGTTGAACACCGGCTCGACCTGCTCGGTGTACAGCGGCCCGGCGGCGGTCTCGACGCGGTGCGACTTGCGCCCGCAGAACCACAGCCTGCCCTGTGCATCGAAGTAACCGACATCGCCCATCCGGTGGACGATGCGGATGCTGCCGTCCGCCAGCGTCTCGCGGATCTTCGCCAGCCGGGTCTGCGTGTCGCGGTTGAAATAGGTGTCGGTCGCGGTCGGCCCGGCGACGGTGATCTCGCCGATCGCGCCGACCGGCAGCACTTCCGCCTGCGGCCAGTCCTCGATCGCGTCGTCGCGGATACGGACGATGCGGACCTCGTTCGGCGGCACCGGGCGGCCGACGCAGGTGCCGGCGCCGGACTCGGTGGCGGTGCGGGTAGCCTCCAGCTCCCGCCCTTCGATCACCGCGACCGGCAGGCACTCGGTCGCACCGTACGGCGTCCAGAACCGCGCATCGGCCGGCAACAGCGTGCGCATCTTCGCCACGACCCCGGCCGGGACCGGCGCTCCGGCCGAGGTGACCCGCCTGAGCGTCGGCAGCGGCGCGCCGAAATCGGCGAGCACCTTCATCAGCGCCGGCGACCCGAACAGCTGGTCGACGCCGAAGCGCGCGATCGCGTCGTGCAGGCGGCGCGGATCGGCCTGCGCGGGCCGGGTCGGGTCCATGTCAGGGATCACCGAGGTCAGCCCCAGCGCCGGGTCGAACAGCGCGAAGGGCGGGAAGGTCGGCAGGTCGACCCCGCCGGGCTGGATTCCGAACGCCTCGCGCATCAGCGCGATCTGGGCGACGAAGTGGCGGTGCCGGTAGACGACGCCCTTCGGCACGCCGGTCGAGCCGCTGGTGAATACGACGGCGGCGACCTCGTCCGGCGCGGTGTCGGCCAGCTGCGGCCCGGCGCCATGCCCGTCCGTCTCGACCCGCGCCAGGGTCGCATCGGCCAGCCAGGCGCGGCGACCCGTGGTGATCCGTACCCGTGCCGATTTCGCCCAACCCAGCAGCACACGTGCGAACTGCGCCAGCGGAATGCCGATGAAGGCCTCGGCCTGCGCCTCGGCCAGGCACTGCTTCAACGCCCGCCTGTCGATGCCTGGATCGACCAGCACGGGCACCGCGCCGGCCTTGAACAGCGCGAACATCAGCAGGAAGAACTCCGGCGACGGCCGCACCATCACCACCGTGCGGGTGCCGCGGCCGACGCCGTGGCGCGCCAGGCCGGCGGCGATCGCGTCGCTGCGGGCGTCCAGGTCGCGGTAGCTCAGCTCCAGGTCGTAACCGGCCAGGCCGTCGCTCCCGCGCCTGCCGGGGCAACGCATCGCCACGCGCTCCGGCGCCTCGGCGGCGAGCCGCGGCAGGCTTGCGGCGATATTGCAGGGTGAGGAGCCGCGCTCAGCCGATGCCCTATCGGCATCGGCTGCGGCTCCGGACACCCGGCCATGGAGGGCCGGGCCGGGCGGTCCGTCAGGGTTTTGGGGTTGCGCCATGGATGGCAGTTGCCAGGTTCATCGAAGCACCCATTGTCGCCGCTCGCGGCGGCACTTGCGCACGGCCGCGGAACTCCCAAAATTCCGCCACCCCCGAACGCATCCGCCCCTGCCGACAACCCGGACCGCGGCCATGAGCCACCCCTGCCTCACCTGCGGCGCCTGCTGCGCCCACTTCCGTGTGTCCTTCCACTGGGCCGAGACCACGCCCACCCTGGGCGGGACCGTTCCGGAGGCGCTGACCGAGCGCTTCGACCATCACCGCGTGGTGATGCGCGGCACATCGTCCAAGACGCCGCGCTGTATCGCCCTGGATGCCGAAATCGGCGTGTATTCGCGCTGTTCGATCCACGAGATCAAGCCCAGCGTCTGCCGCGAGGTCCCGGCGTCGTGGGAGTATGGAGAGCCCAGCCCGCAGTGCGACAAGGCCCGCATCGCCCATGGCATGCCGGTGCTGAGCCCGGCCGACTGGGACTTCCCGACCGAACCCACCGAGCCCCCGACCGAGCCGCCGGCACCTGTCGCGCCACTGGCGGCCTGACCGGCCTTCCGCCGTCACTCCCGGCGCGGCCCGGGATCACGGGCCAGGCAGGCTACAGCGGATGCCGATCCAGGAAACTGCGGATTGCCGGCACCAGCTCGTCGGCCTTGTCCTGCAGCACGTAGTGGTTGGCGTCCTCGAATGCATGCACCTCGGCATCCGGCAGCGCCGCGACGAAACCGTCGAGGAAATGACGGTCGAACACGAAGTCGCGCAGGCCCCAACCGATGAACACCGGGCGGTCGTTGTATCCGGGCAGCACCCGCGCCGACTCGACCAGCAGCGGCCAGGCGCGATCGCCCTCGCCCAGCGGAATGTCCTGCATGAAACGCAGGGTGGCGATCGCGTTGCGCCAGCCGTCGTAGGGTGCCTCGAACGCGCGCCGCACCTCGCGCGGCATGCGCTTCTCCACGCCCAGGCGGGTCGCACCGCGCGCGAACAGGTTGAACGCGCGGATCATGAAACCGCCGACCCGAGAATCGCGACCCAGCGACAACTGCCACGGCATCGGCTTGGCCGCCGGCAGCGGGAACGCCGCGGTGTTGAGGATCACCAACCGCCGCACCCGCTCGCGCCGGGACAACGCCCAGCCGAAGCCGATCATCCCGCCCCAGTCGTGCACCGCCAGCGTTACCGGCCCGGTCACGCCAAGGTGCTGCAGCAGCGCTTCGAGATCGTCGATGCGCGATTGCAGGGTGTATTCGTAGGCATCGTCGCCGGGGCGGTCGGACAGGCCCATGCCGACATGGTCGGGCACGATGCAGCGGTACGCCTTGCCTTGAGCAGGATCCGAAAGCCCGGACACCAGCCGACGCCAGTAGTAGCTCCATGACGGATTGCCGTGCAGCATCACGACCACTTCGGGGGGCGTCACCTCCCCGTCGCGCGGCCCCTCGTCGAGATAGCTCATCGTGACCCCGGGACGGACCTCGAAGCGCTTCGGGGTGAACGGGTACTCGGGGTAGGCGGCTGCGGACATCATGGGCTCGGCGGCGACCCGGGCGGGTCGGGGGGCGCCATTATCCCGTCCCCGCGCCACCGCGCCCAGTTCGGCGGCATTCCGGCTCCAGGCTCCCGGCGCAGACGGCGATCGATGCGCACCATGGCAGATCAGCCCGCGTAGCGCGCCCACAGCGCCTCGAACTGGCCGGCGTAGCAGCGCACCAGGTGGGCGTTGTCGGTGACCGCCAGGTTCTCCTGGTTGTGAACGCTGGCGCTGCGGGTCCAGTTGAAGCTGCCGTTGGCGAGCATCCGGCCGTCGAACAGCGCGAACTTGTGGTGCATGTGATGAGGCGTGTCGTCCAGCCGCACCGGCACTCCGCGTTCGCGCAGCCAGCCGACATCGTTGCCGGTGTCGTACATCTTGTCGTTGTCGCTGATCACCCTCACCCGCACGCCACGCGCGTGCGCGTCGAGGATCGCTGCACGCAGGCGGTCGTCCGAGATGGTGTACACGCAGATGTCGATCGTCGCACGCGCGTCGCGGCACAGCTCACGCAGCTTGCGCAGGCAGCTGTCGCCCGGCGTGAAGCAGGCGGTCGATTCCACCGTCGCCACCGCGGTCGCGGTGTCCAGGGTCTTGACCACCTGTTCCAGCCACTTGAGCAGGGCGAGCGTGTCCTGCGGCTGCGTCTGCAGGCCTTCGCGCACCATCGCGAACGCGCGGTTGCGCAGGTAGCGGACGCGCTCGCGGTCGATCCGTTCGCCGAGCCGGCGAAGCTCGTCGCGTTCGTCGTTGTCGAGACGCTGATCGTCGAGGCTTTCGCGCAACTGGCGGTCGAGCTGGTCGAAATCCATCTCCACCTCAGCGCCGGGTACGGCCGTGCAGGCGGTCGGCGAAATCCTTCAAGGCCTTCTCCAGCTGCACCTGTCGTTCGGTCTCGCTCAGCGCTTGCTCGCGCCCGCCGCCCTGGCCGGTCAGCCGAACCAGTTCTCCGAGCAACAGCGACTGCTGCTCGGCACGTGTCTGCAGGCTCTCCACCAGCGGAGCAAGCGCCGAGAGCAGCGCCGCCGGGTCGTGCGCGGACCCGGCCGGTTCCGGTTCGACGCGTGTTGCCGCTGCGTTCTCGCGGGCGGCGATCCGCTCCAGTGCCGCCAGCAGCGCCGGCCACGGTGCGCCCTCGATCGGCTCGCGCGCATCGGAGGCGGTGGTCGCCAGCGTCTTGACCCCCTCCGATAGATCGGCCAGTTGCGCGACCACGCGCTGGCCGACATCGGCGTCGTCGCCGCCCATCGCCTTGTTGCGCAGGAAGTCGCGCTTGATCTGCGCCCAGCGTTCGCGCTGCGCCTCGTCCATCACCCCGCGCAGTTCGGCCAGCTTCAGCAGGTTCTCCTCGGCGCCGGTGGTCAGCAACTGGGCCTCGCCCAGGTAATGATCGGAGATCAGTCGCTGCAGCTCGTGCTCGTTCATCGCCGGCGACACCTTCTCCGCCAGCTTGTTCATGTTGCGGTAGCTGCCCTGCAGCTTGAACGGCGGTTCGGTGCGGTATCGGTCGGCCTGGGCGGCGCTGGCGATGTACTGCTGGTTGACCCGGTAGACGACATCGCGCAGCTTCAGCAGCCGCTCCAGGGTCGCGGTGATCTCGTTGACCTCGGCGCCGCTGTAGGTATGGCCGAGGGCGTTGGCGGAGAAAGGTCGTCCTTCCGCCTTGTCGACGAAGCGGTACAGGTCGGCGAGATCGCGCGTGGCCAGCGGCGCGAGCACCGGGTTCGAGGTCAGGCTGTTCTCGATGTAGCTGAGCTTGAATGCCTCCTCCATGCCACCGAGCACGTCGCCGAGGTTGTAGATGTCGGCACGGTTGGCAAGCATGTCCGGGATCTTGAACACCTCGCCGGACTCGGTGTACGGATTGCCGGCCATCACCACGCAGAACTTCTTGCCGCGCATGTCGTAGGTGCGGGTGCGTCCCTTCCACACGCCCTCGATGCGGCGCGTACCGTCGCACAGCGAGATGAACTTCTGCAGGAATTCCGGATGGGTGTGCTGGATGTCGTCGACATACAGCATCACGTTGTTGCCCATCTCCAGCGCCAGGTTGAGCTTCTCCAGCTCCTGCCGTGCGGTCGCGTCCGGCGCCTGCGCCGGATCCAGCGAGCGCACCTCGTGGCCGAGCGCCGGGCCGTTGATCTTCATGAAGTTCAGGCCAAGCCGGTGCGCCACGTATTCCATCAGCGTGGTCTTTCCGTAGCCCGGCGGCGAGATCATCATCAGCAGGCCCATCAGATCGCTGCGCCTGGACTCGCCGACCGTGCCCATCTGCTTGGCGAGGTTGTCGCCGATCACCGCCAGATAGACGTCGTTGATCAGCCTGTTGCGCACGAACGAGCTCAGCGGTCGCGGCTTGAACGCGTCCAGTCGCATCGCCTCGCGTTCGCGCTCGGCGATGACCTGGCGCTGCGCCTGATAGCGCCGGACGCCGGGCACGAAACGCTCGCGATGGTCGCGCAGGCGCACGGCGAAGTCGTCCACCGCCAGCCGCATCCGGCCCTGCTCGATCCGCGGGTGCTCGCCGAGCAGTCCGGCGATATCCGCATGCAGATCGGTGGAGGTCGGCTTCAGCGCCAGCGTCTCGCCGAGCAGCAGCAGTCCGACCGCTTCGTCGACATGGCGGACGGTCGACGCGTGGGCAGGATCGGTGCACAACGCGAGCAGCCACTCGCGGGCCAGCGACCAGCGCGCGCCCGGCCGCCGGTCCAGTGCCGCCAAGGCCTGTTCGAAACCGGCCCAGGCCTGCGCCGCGGCCAGGCGTGCGCGCAGCGCGTCGAGCAGGTCGCGGGCGGAAGCACTGACAGGGAACACCGGGTTTGGTGCAGAGAGCTCGCCTACGAGGTAGGACGCGGCCGCCGACGCCAATCCGGGGTCGAACGGCAACGCATCGTCGCGGACGTGCGCCGCGATCGCCTCCGCCATCTCCGCTTCCAGCGTTCCGATGCCGTCGCGGCGCCCGAGAAGACGCGCGATGTCGTGCACGGTGCGGGCGCGTCCGGGCCAGCGCGCGCCGGTCTCGCCGCCGCGCAACGCGGCCCAGGCCGACCATGCCAGCGAACGAGCCTGGGGCGCGTGGATCAGGCTTCCGGCACCGGTCTGCAACGGCAACAGCGCCTGCAGGATCAGCGCAGCGTCGTGGTCGTGGATGCCTTTGTCGTAACCTTCGCGATAGCGCAGCGCGGCGAACTCACGCACCAGACGCGCCATCGTTCCGGGCTGGGCGAGCGCCTGGGCCAGGGTATCCATGTCGAGCCCGTCCGCCTTCGCATGCGCGGCATCGATCATCAGGCCGGCCAGGTATTCGCCGCGGTACAGCTGTGGCGACTCCGACTCCAGCGACACCTGCCAGTAGTCGCGCGATGCGTCCAGGGTTTCGTCGTGCAGCGGCTCGAAGTAGTCGGTGCCGGTCAGATGCAGGGCCAGGCCGTCGCCGCGCGGCATGATGGTCAGGTCCAGCGGCTGGGTGTTGACGCTGAAGCGGTGGCGTGGGCCGAGCCGGATCACGTCGCCGCCGGCCTCGAACAGTTCGCTGCGATCGCGCTGGCCACGCACCGCCTGGTCGCGCACCCCTTTCAGCCGCGCCTCGACATCGTCGGCACGGACGTTGTCGCGCAGTGCGCGCAGCCGCTCGACCAGCTCGCGCAGCTTCAGGATCAGCGGGTCGCCGGCGAAGAACGCATTGAGCTCGTCCGCGCTGTTCAGGCGTTCGGTACGACGCGGCAGGCCGTCGAGAATGCGGGTGGCGGCATCGGCCACGCTTTGCGCCTTGCGCTGGCGGTCGTCGAGCAGCGCCTGCTTGTGGGTCTCGAAGGTCTCCAGCAGTTCCTCGCGCTTGGCGAGGATGTCGGAAAGGAACTGCTCGTGCTCGCCGAACTGGCTCTCCAGCTCCTCCAGTTGCACCATCAGCCGGGACAGTTGCTCGTCGCACTTCTCGGGATCCTGCGCCAACGCCAGCGCGCTGGCGATGCTCTGCCCGAACAGACTGAACTGCGCGCCGAACTGCGCGACGGATTCGGCCGAGCCCAGCTGGCGGCGACGCTGGCCCGCGCGCGCCTTGGCCTGGTTCAGGCGCGCATACAGCGCCGAGATCGACTCGACGATGCGGGTGCGCCGGGTCGCGTCGTCGACCTTCAACGTCGCCATCAGCTCCGACAGCATGTCCAGGTCGGTCGACATCGCCTGCAGCGCCTGCAGCGGTTCGTCGAGCGTGCTGACGCTTTCGGCCGCCTGTGCCTGCGCATCGAGCTGCTGCAGGCGTGTCGCGAGCGGCTGCAGGGCCTGTTCGCCGGCCAGGAACACGCCGGTCGCCTCGCCGATGTGCTGCTGCGCCTCCAGCACCTGCGCCTCCATCGCATCGATGCGGTCGACGTCGACATAGCGCTGCTCGCGCAGGGTCAGCAAATGGCCGCGCTGGCGCGACAGCGCGCCCAACGCTTCCACGAACGGCTGGACGCCGTCCCAGTCGTCCGGGCGCAACCCGCCTATCAGCGCCTTCTGCCGTGCCTCGGCCTCGGCCATGGCCTTCGCCGACTGGCGGCGGATGCCCTCGACCTTCTCGTACTCGTCGAGCACCGATTCTCCGGTGGCGACGACATCGCGCAGTTGCGCGGCGATGCCACCGGCCTGCGGATCGGCGATCCAGTGATGCAGGTCGAACAGGCGGCGCGCCTCGTGGACCAGCTGCTGGTAACGCTGCAGCGACACTTCGGTCGACGCGATCGCGCGCACCAGGCCGTAGACGTCGGAAATGCCGCGCACCAGCTCCGCATTTCCGATCCGGCCGAGAAAGCTGTTGTCGGCCGGCTGCCGTGCGGCGAACTCGTCGCTGGTGAACGGCGTCTGCCAGACCTGCATCGGATGCACCCGGGTCGGCTCGTCGCTCTCCGACGAAAACAGCACCATGCGGCCGTCGGGCAGGCGCGCCATTCCATGACCGAACATCGGCGTCTGCAACCGCCGCTCGATCATGTTGTAGGTGAACAGCGCGGTGCGCCCGGCCTCGGGCTCATAGAACACGTACAGCACGTCCTCGCCGTTGGGCGAGCGCACCGAACGGCTGAAGCGCATTCCGTCCATGGACTGCTCGAACGCCTTGTACTCGCCGTTCTGCAGGTAATAGCCGCCGGGAAACACGATGCCGTGGTCCTCGGGCAACTGGATGCAGGCCAGGCCGATCTCGTCGATGCGGCGAACCTGCCGGGTCAGGGTGTTGTAGACGAGATGGCGCCAGTCGCGCTCGCGGTACGGCAGTATCTTCAGCAGGACCAGGCTGCCCAGCCGCGCGAACGCGATCCTTGCGTCGTCCAGCGACTGGGTCTTGTCCTCCACCGGCTCGCGGTAGATGCCCTCGCCACTCTCGGTGTTGTTCTCGACCTTGATCGTCAGATCGCCGCCCAGGGTTTCCACGAACACGGTGTCGAGGATGTTCAGGTGCGGGTGCCGACCGTTGACCGCCATCTCGCGTGTCGCGTCGGTCCACTCGAAGTCGTACGGCGCCGGTAGCGCGATGTCGCGCTCGCCGCGGTTGTCGATGTAGCGGACCTCGCGGCCCTCGTCCGACAGCGCCCAGCGGAATACGCGCAGGTCGTCGAGCCGTTCGCCGATCTGGAACGCCGCCAGCAGCTTGCCCTCGCGCACCGCCAGCTGCACCAGCCGCGTGTCCTTGTAGTACGCATACAGCTCGCGGAAGTCCTGCACGAAGCTGTCGACGCCCAGGAAGCTGTCGGCCTGCGCAACCGGGGTCACGTCGTAGCCGTCGCCGGTCTGCACCAGCTGGTACAGCGAGAACACGTCCTCGACGCGGGTTTCCTTTTTCAGCCCGAGGAAGACGTTGTAGCCGAACAGCAGGCGGTCGCCGACCTGGACCAGATCGCGGGCGACGCAGTTGTTCTCGGTGCGTACGCGCAGGCGGCCGACGACTTCCATGCGACTGCTGCCGAAGGTCTCCAGCCGTTGCGCGTTGAGCGCCTCGGCCAGCGCACCCAGGCGCTGCCCCTGCTCGGCAAGTCGCCGCTGCAGCACCTCGTAGGCGCCGCCCTCGGCCACCGCCTTGTCCACCGCCGAGTTCGCGCCCACCTGGGCCGCGGCCAATTCCGCCTGAGCGTCCTGTTCCGCCATCCGTCTCCACTCCGCCCCCGCACGGGAGCCGCTTCGTCACGTGCCGCGACCGCGCTGCCATGCGCGTGCCCCGACGACGTCGTGCATGACCGGCCAGCCGGGCCCGACGCCCGGCCGGCCGCGGCAATCACGAGTCCAGCGCGGACCCGTCCCTGCGGTCGCCATGCTCCGTCGGGCCGGATTTCGCCTGTCCCACCTTGATCGAGGCGAGCTTCTCCAGCAGTTCCTGCACGATCGGACTCTTGCCGGCGACGCCTTCGATCGCCTTGCCGACCGACAGCGCCTTGGCGAAGGAATTGAAGAACTCGCCCTCGCCGCCGACGATGTCGATGTTGGCCTTGCCCAGCGCGGTGCCGAGCACCTCGGCCTGCTCGCGGGCGATGTCCTTGTTGGCCTCGATGCCGGCGATCGCCTGCTCGAAGTTCTTCTCCAGCTGCATGCGGAACTCTTCGTGGGCGCGGGCGTTCTCGGACAGCGCCTCCAGCGAGGCGAACTTGTCCTCCAGGCCCTCGGCCTCGGACTTCAGCTTGGTCAGCAGCACCTCGGCCTCGGACAGGCCGACGTCGCGCGTGGCCTTGGCCTTGGCCTCGCCCAGCGACTGCTCGCCGCGTGCCTGCGCCGACAGCTTCTCTTCCAGCACCTTGGCCTCGGACAGGCCCTTCTCCTGGCCGCCACGCGCCTCGGCGGTGAGCTTCTCGGCGATCACCTTCGCTTCTGCCAGACCTTCCTTCTCCATCGCCGCCGCCGCGACCTCGCGGACCCGCGCATCGGCCAGGCCAGGCGCCGCGCGCTCGGCCTCGATGCCCTCGGCCATCTTCTTCTTCGCCTCGGACTGCTTCGCGGCCGCTTCCAGTTCGGCCTGCGCCATCACCGTCACCTCGACGGCCTTGTGGCGCGCCGCGGTCTCCTCCGCCTCGGCCTGCTTGACCTGGCGCACGAGGTCCTGCTCGGCGCGCGCCTGCGCCTCGAGGATGGTGACCTGCTTCTGGCGGTCGGCCTCGGAGACCTCGCGCACTTCCTTGATCCGCTCCTCTTCCTGGGCGACGGTCTTCTCGACCGCAACGCGCTCGCGGATGACGTTGGCGATTTCCTTGCGCTGTTCTTCCAGCGCCTTCTCCTTTTCGATCTTCTGCAGCTCGACCTCGCGCTCGCGGGAGACGATCTCCAGATCCTTCGCGCGGGTGACCTTCTCGATCTCGATCACCACCGCGCGCTGGCGGTTCTGCTGTGCCACCTCGACCTCGCGAAGGCGGTTCTCCTCGCGGATGTCGAGCTGCTCCTGCACCGCGATGCGGGCCTGCTCGGCCTTCAGGCGCTCTTCTTCCTGCACCTTCAGGGTCTCGGCTTCCTCGCGGGCGCGGATCGTCTCGATCTCGCGCTTCTGCCGCGCCTCGGCATCGGCCTGCTGCCGCTCCAGCGCCAGCATCGCCTCGCGGGTCTCGACGTTCTTCTTGGTGATCGCCAGCTCCTCGTTGCGCGAGAGCTCGTTGGTGATCACGTTCTGCGCCGCGGTCAGCTCGGTGATCTTGCGGATACCCTCGGCGTCGAGAATGTTGCTGGGGTCCAGCGATCCCTTGGGCGTCTGCTCCAGGTAGTCGATCGCAACGTCCTCGAGCACATAGCCGTTGAGATCGTTGCCGATCACCTCGATGATGCGGTCGCGGAACTCCTGCCGGTTCTCGAACAGCTTGACGAACTCGATCTGCTTGCCGACCGTCTTCAACGCTTCGGAGAACTTGGCGTTGAACAGCTCGTTGACCGCGCTGCGATCAGAGGCGCGATCGACGCCGATCGCCTTGGCGACCTTCAGCACGTCCTGCTGGGTCTCGTTGACGCGCAGGTAGAACGCGACGGTGATGTCGGCGCGCATGTTGTCCTGGCAGATCAGCCCGTCCTTGCCACGCCGGTCGACCTCCAGCGTGATCAGGGAGATCTTCATGAACTCCTGCTTGTAGATCACCGGCAGGACCATCGCGCCGGTGAAATGCACCTTCGGCGTCGACGACAGATCGTTGACGATCAGCGCGGTGCCCTGCGGCACCTTGACGTAGAAGGCCTTGACGAGTCCGAGCAGGCCCATCAGTGCGACAACGGCTACGCCGATGATCACCAGGGCCGGCAGAATTTGTTCAAGCGTAAGCGTCATTACCGCATCTCCCTAAGTACGGGTTTTCCATCCGCAGGACCGCAATACATGCGTCACGGCCCCCTGAATTCGTCCTCGCCGACCACCCGGTAGGCGTTGTCGGCCTCCAGGTATTCGATCAGCACCACCCGGTCGCCGCGCTTGAAGCGTCCGGCGGCCTCGGTCCTCACCTGCAGCACCAGGCCGGCGCCGCCGTCTTCCACGCCGGCGATGCCCTGGGTCGCATCGACCACCGGGCTGCGCACCACGCCGGCCATACCCAGCAGCGAACGCGGCGGCTCGGGACGCAGCCTGTCGTAGAGCATGCGTACCGGCCGCAGCAGCAGTCCGGTCACCGGCGTCGCGGCGACGAAGGCCGCAACCATCGCGACCGTACCGGTCAGCAGCCGCAGCACACCGCCCGGCAGGTGCCGCAACAGCAGATAGTCGGCGTAATAGCTGAACACCCACGCGGTCAGCACCAGGGCGGTCAGCACGATCATCATCGGCAGACCGGCCAGACCGAACTTCGCCATCATGCCGGCCATGCCGTTGCCGTCTACCGCATCCACCGCATCGGCGATCTGGACGTCGGCACCGAGCCAGCCATCGACCATCTCGAGATCGATCAGGCCCAGCATCGCGACCAGCCAATACACGACCAGCACGGCCAACAGCACGCTGTAGACCACGGTCGGGTACGAAAAAACGATCTGCAGGAATGTCTCCACTGGCGATCTCCCCTGACGCTGGCGCGGCGGCTGCCGCTGGCCGATCCTGCCCTGCCGGCCAAACCGCCGTCAGGTCGCCGGGCCTCCATGCCCGGTCTTGCGCACGACCTCCATGCCGTCACTTGCTGGTCGTCGGTCCGGGTCTGGCCCGACCCGACCGTCCGTTCAGTCGATCCTGACCAGCCGACTCCGATCAGCCGATCGCATTCAACCCGCCTGCTTCTGCTTCAACCGCTCCAGCACCGACTCGGCGCTGGCCGCGTCGGCGATGATCCCGGCGTCCTTCAGCCGCGCATCGACGGCGTCCTGGCCCTCCTCCTTTGCCAGCTCGGCCGCGGCTTCCATTCGTGCGCCGCGCTCGGCCTGCTTGAGCTTGATCCGCTCCAGCGACTCCAGTGCGGTCTGCAGTTTGCTCTGCGAACCGCTGTAGCGGTGCGCGACCGTGGTCTGCGCGCGCTGCACGCTTTCGGTCGCCTTGACCGTGTCAACCTGCTGCTTCAGCCGGCGGATGTTGGTCTCCGCCTGGGTGATCGCACGACGCAGGTCGGCGATGCTGGCGGCGAACTGTTCGACCTGCGCCTGCTCGGTGTCGCGACTGCCTTCCAGCACCGCGATCTTGCCGGCGACCTCGCGGGCCAGCGTCTCGTCGCCGGATTCCAGCGCCTTCAGCGCATAGGCCTCGTACTCGGTCACTTTCTCGCTGGACTTGGCCAGCCGGGCCTCGGCCAGTTTGTGCTTGGCCATGATCTCGGCCAGCGCTTCCTTCGACCGGCGCAGCTCGGCGTCGGAATCGCGGATTTCCTGGTCGAGGATGCGCAGCGCCTGGCCATCGACGATCGACTCACCCACCTCGTTCGCGCCGCCGCGCAGCGCGGTCAACAGCTTGCTCCAGATGTTCATGGTGTCTCTCCGTTGTGTCGGTCGGGCGCCGCTCAGGCGGCGTCGCGCAGGCGCGGCTCGAAGGCCTCGGTGACCTTGATGACGTTGTCGGCCAGGGTGTCGATCTCGAACACCACGTTGGACAGGCTGGAATGGGCGTCCAGCGCGCCGAACATGATGTAGACCGGATCGCCGTCGATGACCTCGATGCCGATCGTCGACAGCGGGAACAGCTTGTGGGTGCGCAGGACCTCCTCGTTGAAGGCGGCCGCGTCCTTCACCTGCGACACCGGCCACAGCAGCGCCTCGACGATGATCTGCTCACCCTCCACCGCCAGGAACACCGGCAGGTCGCCGTAGTCGTGCATCACCAGGTGCAGGCTGGGCGTGGCGCCTTCCAGCACCTCCACCGACACCGCACCGCTGCGGAAGACATCCGTCGCCGACAGCGCCTCGTGCAGCGCGGCCGCGGTCCAGACCTTGGGCTCGTTCATACCGATCTCCTTCTGGGTAGGCACCGAGCCGCGAGGCTGGCGCATGCGTCGCTCGACTGCCGCCAGTTCGTCCGCGAACTCCGGCAGGATCCAAAGCTCCTTCTTCACCAGCCCCATCTCGCGCAGCCGCTCCCGGTGCCGGCGCTGGTAATAGGCAGAGGTCTTGCGTTCCATGGAGCCGACTGTAGACCTCACATGTGACAGTGTCAATACATCACATGTAATTTCTTGCTGAGCTTACATGTGAGCCATGGGCGCAGCCCGGGGCGCGGGAGACCCCAGGGACATCAGCGGATTGGTATCCGGGAGCGACGAAGAAGCAGGGGGTCAGGCCGGAATTCCGTGCCGGCGACGGGCTTCGCCGATGCGCGTCGCGACGTCGGCGGCGACGCCATCCCGCTCGGCGCGGGCGAAGATGTTCGCCAGCACGCGCTTCTCGTCGTCGTCGATGGTCTCGTCCCGCAGCGCCAATTCCAGCAGCCGGTCCAGCTCCTGCAGGTCCATCCGGCCGTCGTCGGTGAAGACCTGTATCGAGGCGAGCGCGATCTCGAGGTGGCTTTGCGGGCGTGCCATGCGCATGTCCTTATGTCGGGTGTCGGAGGACCGGCAGCTTAACCCCATCGCCACCGCATGGGCATTCGACATCGGCTCATCCGGCCGCGCCGGCCAGGGCGACCAGCGCGCGCCCCTGCGCGATCGTGCCCCCGGCGTGCTCGATCCGGAATGCGTACAGCTGGCCGGCGGCTGTATCCGCGATCCGCACGGCCTCGCCGATCAGCGGCTCGGCGAGATCGTCGATGCGGGCGACCTCCAGCTCCACAGCGCGCAGCGCGACCAGCAGGCCCGCGCGCGGTCGCCGGCCGTCGCCGTGGGCGAGCAGGCCGCCATGCACCGCCATCGCCTGGGCCCCGTACTCGCACAGATGCACGGAGGCGAGCCGGCCGCGATGCCGCAGCGGATGGCCGGCGTCGCGATGGCTGTCGGCCTGCAGGCGGATGCGCTGTGCGTCCCAGTCCAGCACCGCATCCCACAGACACATGGCACCCTGATGCGGAACCCTGGCAAGGATGCCGGCGCGGTCGAGCGCCACGCCCGCGCTGTCGGCCCGCACGCTCATGCCTGTGCCGCCGGCCGTCGCGCGATCAACAACGCAAGCAGCACGTTGAACAGCACGCCGAGGGCGACGGTACCGCCAATCGCGCGCAGGACCGGTATCTGGGACAACGCGAGCAGCGCGAACACCAGCAGGGTCGAGATCGCGCAGACGATCACCGCATGCAGAGTGCGGCGCTGCTCCGCGCGACCTTCGCCGGCATGGTCGAAGAACAGCGCGTAGTCCAGGCCGAGCCCGGCCGCCAGCATCAGCGCGACCAGGTGGAACAGGTTCAGCTCGACACCGAGGCCGCGCAGCACCGCCAGCACCAGCGCGGTGGCGAGCAGCATCGGCGCCAGCACCCGAGCGGTCCGGCGCACGTTGCGCAGCATCGCGTAGACCCCGCCGGCAAGCAGCAGCACCGCCAGCGCCAACGCCCACAGCACCCGCGCGCGATACTCGGCGACCAGCGATTCCGACGCCTGCTTGAGATCGAGCAACTGCACGTCGTTCGCCTGCGCGACCTGGGCGACCACGGCCGGGTCGGCAAGCCCGCTGAGCGATACCAGCGCGGTCGCGCGCCCGTCGCCGGCCATCAGCAGCCCGCCGACGGTCGCCTCCAGCGGCGTGCCGGCGAGATCGGCAGGCCGCAGAGGCGCCGCCGCGCGTGCGCGCTGAACGTCGTCGACGAAGCCGTCGAACGCATCGGCGCGGAACGGGCCGCCGGCAAGCGCGGCAGCGAGTTCGGTGCGCAGGGCCGCGCGATCGGGCAGGCGCGCCTGGCGTGCGCGCTGGGTCGCGATGCTCGGCAGGTAGCGCGCAGCCATGTCGTAGCCGGCGAGCACGTGACTGCCGCGCAGCGCGTCGAGCGCGGGGCGCAGCCGCTCGGATCGCTGCAGCACGCTCTCGGCGTCGGCGCCCTGGATCGCGATCAGGTAGCGCACATCGGGTGCGCCCAGCGCCTCGCGCAGTTGCACGTCACGGGCCAACGCATCCTCCGGCACCGGGGTCAGGCGGGCGAGATCGTTCTGCCACAACGCGCCGGGTACGAACACGATCACCGCGACCGCGACCGCGGCGATGCCCAGCACCACCGGCGCCGCCAGCCGCGGCAGGCGTTCGATCGCCGCATGCATGCGCACCACCGAGGACCTTCCGGCGATGTCGTCCCGGGGCGGCGCCAGCAGCGCCGGCAACAGGAAGCGCGTCGTCAGCGCCGCCGTGGCCAGGCCGACGACGGTGAATACCGCAAGCTGGCGCAGTCCGTCGACGCCGGACACGAAGAAGGTCAGGTAGGCCAGGCAGGTCGACGCCACGCCGGTCGCCAGCGTGCGCCATATCAGCCGCGCGCTCTCGCGCGGCGGCACGCCCGGCTGCAGGTGACTGAACAGATGGATCGGGTAGTCGGCAGCGATCCCGATCAGGGTGAAACCGAACGCGAGGGTGATCCCGTGCACGCCATCGGCCGCGAACAGGGCTGCGACCGCAGCCAGCCCGAGCAGACCGGCACTGGCCACCGGCAGCGCGGCCAGCAGCGGCGCCTGCCAGCGGCGATAGGCCAGCAGCAGCATCACCGCGAAACCGGCTCCGCCGAGGCTTCCGAACAGGGTCGCCTCGCGGCGCGTGCGGCCGCCGATCTGCTCGGAGAACGCGCCCGGCCCGGTCACCGTGAGCCGTGCGTCGCCGGCACCGCGGGTGCGCTCGAAGGCGTCGCGGATCGCGGCCAATGCCGCCTGCTGCCCGCTCGGGTCGAATCCGGCGGCATGGGTTTCCAGCAGCATCAGCGCTTCGTGCCCTTCGCGATCGAACCAGACGCCGTGGCGCTTTTGCGGCGCTTCGGCCGGCTGCCAGGCCTCGGCGAGCCTGAGCGTCTCCAGGGTCGGATCACGCCCCAGCAGCGGCTCGACCAGCTCGGCCGCCGGCGAACCCAGGTCCTGCACGCGCTGATCGAGCGCATCGGCGAGGAGGTGACGGTCGAGGTCGTGATCGTCGACGGTGTCCGACAGCAGATAGCGGTACGGACGCAGCCGCTCCGGCACCGCTTCCAGGCCGCCGTCGTCGCCATTGGCGACGATCGCGAACCGGCCGCTGTCGCGCAGCAGCGTCCGCATGCGGGCGGACTGTCGCGCCAGCGTCGCGGGCGTGTCGCCGCTCAGCGCAACCAGCAGCAGGCGTGCACCCGGCCCTTCGCCGAGCTCCTCGATCAGCAGCTTCTGCGCCGGCGTGCGCGCGGTCGGCATGAACCGCCGCAGGTCGCCGCTGAGCTCGAGATGAGCTCCGATCCAGACGGCCGCGCCGACCAGCACGGCCGCCCACAGCGCGGCGAGCAGCAGGCGCGACGCCGGCTTCATCGGCTTCCGCCCCACTCGCCGCGGGACCGGTCGGTTTCTCCGTGGCACAGCGCCTGCAGCGTGGCCGGATCGTCGACACCTTCGGCATCGGCCACCGCACCGGCCAGCAGGCTGCGTTGCTCGCGTCCGTCGACGGGCGCGCTCTCGATGCAGCGCAGCTCGGCGCCACGGCCGTGCAGCGTGACCGCAGCCACACGCCCGGCAAGTGCGGCATCGCGTGGCGTCAGGACCAGGGCCCAGTCGCGGCGGCTGCCGTCGACCTCGATCCGGTAATGCCGCTCCAGCCTCGCGCGATCGCCGGCGAGCAGGGCCCCGAAGCTGGCCTGCAACGCGGCCAGCTCGGGCGCGCGCGACATCGCGAAGCTGCGCGGCGCGCGGCCGGCACGCTCGATCCGGACCATGCCGTTGGCGATCGTGGTGGTCTCCCGATAGGGCGAATTCACCTGTCGGACCAGGCTGTCGCCGGCCTCGCGGCGGTACTCGCCGAGAATCCGCAGCGGTTCCTTCAGCAGCGCGGAGTCGCGCAGCTCGAGGAAAGGCGTCCGTGCCGGCGCCGGCCGCGCGATCCTCGCCAGCACCCAGTCGGCGTCGGCGGGAGCGCCGACGACGTCGCTGCCGTCTCCGCCGCGCTCAGGAGGGGCGGCGTGCAGCGGTGGCGCCGCCAGAGCCGCCAGGATCAGCGCCTGCAGCATCGCGCGGATGGGCATCGCCCTGCGGCGGCCCGGTTCGATTCGCAACGGATCGCGCATCATCGTCCTGCCAGAAGTCATAGAAGTTGAACCAGTTGTACGGGGCGTCGAGCACCCGCGCCTGCAGCCTCCCGGCATAACGCCGTATCCAGGTCGGCAGCACCCTTGCACGCTCGGCGCGCGGCACCGCCGGGGCGTCCTCGAACGCTTCGAACACGAGGTCGTAGCGGTTGCCGCCACGGAACAGCCCGAACGCGAGCACCACCGGCCGGCCCAGCACCGCCGCGATCGCCCAGGGCGCGGTCGGAAACCCGGCCTGACCGCCGAGGAAAGGTGCGTGCCGGACCGGCTCGCCGGGACGCGCACGATCGGCCAGCACCGCGACCAGTGCGTTCTCCTCGAGCGCCTCCCGGATCGCCAGCACGATCGCCGGTCCGTCCTGGCCGGCATCGATCACGCGCCGGGCCAGCTCGGGGTTCAGCGCATCCAGCACCTCGACGATCGCCGGATTGTGGCGCTTGTCCAGCACCACCCGCACCTGCACGTCCGGGCGCGACGCGGCCAGCGCGCGCAGCGCGTCGAAGCTGCCGAGGTGGGCGCCGAACAGCAGTGCGCCCGTCCCGCGTGCCAGATGGCCCTCCAGCACGTCCAGCCCCTCGACCCGGATGTCGTAGCGCTGGCGCTGCCCGCCGAGCAGGAACACCCGGTCCAGGATCGTGCTGGCGAAGGTATGGATGTGCCGGGCCACGTCCCACAGCCGCGCGGGCCGGCCGAGCACGCGGTCGAGATATGCACGCGAGGCGCGCCGCTCCGGTCCGCGCGTGAGCAGGAAATAGAGCGTGATCGGATACAGCAGCGCGCGCGCGGGAGCGCGGCCGCCACGCCGCGCGATCGTGCTGATCAGCCAGAGCGCGAAGCGGCCACCGCCCTCGGGACGCCGGGTCCAGTCGCCGCCGCGCGGGGAGTGGTCCGCGCTCATGCCGCCGACAGCTCGCCGCTGGCCAGCACGACCCCGTCGCGCAGGATCCGGAAACGCCATCCCGGGCGGCCGTCGGGCAGCGGCTGCAGCTCGATCCGTGCCTTGTCGCCCGGCAACAGCGGCTGCAGGAATTTCACCTGCGGCCAGCGCCACCGGGCGTCGGCCGGGCCGCCGGCCGCCTCCACCGCTTCGACCACGTGCTCCAGCAACACCACCCCCGGCACCAGCGGCCGTCCCGGGAAGTGCCCGGACAGGCAGGGATGATCGGCGGCGATGCTGAATTCCATGAGTGCGAAGGATACGGGCTGACGGCGCCGGGCAGGGCCCGCCCGCGCGGGGAAGGGGCCCACCGCGCGGTCAGCGACGGGCGAACAAGCCGCGCCAGAACTCCGGACCGAGCCGGCCCATCATCCCCAGAAAACCGACGAAGCTGCGATACGGACGGCGCGGGAACAGGTGCAGCCGCAGCCGATATTCGGCGATGAAGAACAGTCCGACGAAGCCGTAGTTGAGCAGGTTGGCGAACAGCGACCATTGCGCGCGGGTGACCGTGAACGGCGCCGGCAGGCCCAGTAGCGCCAACGCACCGTCGGGCACCGCGACCAGGGCCAGCACGCCGTTGGCCAGACACAGGCCTGCCAGCACCAGCGCCCAGGCCAGGGTCAGACCACGGGTGTACCGCAGCAGGTCCGGGGCCAGCGCGGCCGGCTTGCGGTCCTCTGCGGGGGAGTCGCCGGACGCGTCCTCCAGGGCGGCGACGATCCGCGAGATCAGCGCGCCGCGCGGGTCGCCCAGACTGCGCGCGAACCACCACGCGACCAGGCCGGTGAACAGCATCGGCGGCGCCAGCAGCAGCACCCGCGGCCATACGCTGCCGTGCAGGACGGCCAGGACGGCGGCGGAACCGGCCAGCGCCAGCCAGGCTGGGAACCGCAACCGCAACAAGCCGTCGATCAGCACCACCAGCACAAGGTCGAGCAGCGCCAGCAGCGCGATTCCATCGCCGCCGCCGTGGCTCGCCCAGTGCGCCAGCCACGGATAGGCCAGCGCCAGCAGCAGGCGCGGCAGCAGACTGCTCATCGCCTCCGGATCCGGTCGCCCGCGATTTCTCAGGCCGCCTTGCGCTGCTCGATGTGCGCGGCCAGCGACCGCAGCGAGGCGAACACGCGGCGGTTCTCGTCGCTGTCCGACCGCAGCTGGACTCCGTAGCGCTTGGAGATCGCCAGCGCCAGCTCCAGCGCGTCGATCGAATCCAGTCCCAGCCCTTCACCGAACAGCGGAGCCTCGGGCGCGATCGAGTCGGCGGCGATGCCTTCGAGATTCAGGCTTTCGACCAGCAGCTCGGCCAGTTCGCGTTCGGCGGCGGTTTGTTCAGACATCGGACGTCCATCGGAGCAGTGAGACAGGGGACGCAACGATCCGCGATCGGGGGGCGCGGCGCAAGCCGCAGCGGCTGCGCCCGCGTTCAGCCAGGCACCGCCGCCGCCCGAGGGCCGGGCCATGCACGACCACGGCGCGGCCGGCCGCTATCATGGCGCGATGACCGACGACGCCACCGCGGACGCCGCCAGCGGCCCGCCGCCCACCTCCGTATCGAGCCCGCAGCGCCCCGCCCATGCCGCGGAACGCTGCGACGTGCTGGTGATCGGCGGCGGACCGGCCGGCAGCACCGCGGCGACCCTGCTGGCCCGCAGCGGCTGGCGGGTCGTCCAGCTGGAGAAGGACGCGCATCCGCGCTTCCACATCGGCGAGTCGCTGCTGCCGATGAACCTGCCGATCCTCGAGCGGCTCGGCGTGCTCGAGCAGGTCCGGGCGATCGCCACCCACAAGCCGGGCGCGGAATTCCCGCTCAGCGGCCGCGGCATCGACGGCACCGAACGCGCGAACGACTACAACACGTTCCGTTTCGCCCGCGCGCTCGACCCGAAGTTCGGCTACGCCTTCCAGGTCCGGCGCGAGGAGTTCGACGCGTTGCTGTTCGCGCATGCCCGCGACAGCGGCGTCGACGCACGCGAACGGGTGCGGGTCGAACGGGTCGAGTTCGGCACCGACGGCCGGCCAGCGCGGGTACATGCGCGCGATGCCAACGGACGCGCACAGGCGTTCGAGCCCCGCTACCTGGTCGATGCCAGCGGCCGCGACACCGTGCTCGGCCGCCAGCTCAAGCTCAAGCGCAAGAACGAGAAGCACCAGTCGGCGGCGATCTTCAGCCATTTCCGCGGCGTCGAGCGCCGGCCTGGCGAGGATGCCGGCAACATCACCGTGCAACGTTTCGAGCACGGCTGGATGTGGCTGATCCCGCTGCCCGGCGAGGTGATGAGCGTCGGCGCCGTGTGCTTCCCCGAGTACCTTAAGCAGCGCCGCGGCGACGCCGGGGCGTTCCTGATGAAGACCCTGATGTCGCAGCCGCAGGTCGCCGCGCGCATGCATGCGGCCAGTCGTGTCGGCGAGGTCCACGTCACCGGCAACTATTCCTATACCTGCGATCGCATGACCGGCCCGGGCTGGGTGATGGTCGGCGACGCCTATGCCTTCGTCGATCCGGTGTTCTCCTCCGGCGTATACCTGGGCATGAACAGCGCCGAGCAGGCGGCCGAGGTCGTCGATGGCAGCCTGCGCGAACCGCTCCGCGAACACGCACTGCAGCGGGCGATGGAGACACGCCTCGGGCGCGGCCTGCGCCACTTCCAGTGGTTCATCTATCGCTTCAATACGCCGGTGATGCGTCATCTGTTCAACCATCCGCGCAACACCTGGCAGGTCGAGCAGGCGGTGATCTCGATGCTGGCCGGCGACGTGTTCGACAACCCGGCCGTGGTCCGGCGCCTGCGGGTGTTCCGCTGGATCTACGCACTGACCGCGCTGCGGCTGGCGCCGGCGGCGCTGCGCGGCTGGCGTCAGCGTCGGCGGCAGGCACAGGTGCGCTACGACGGCGGCGAGACCCTGCACCAGGCCGCACCGCTGGCCGACGACGCGCCGCATGCGTCGCAACCATCACGGCCCCTGGCCACGAGCGAAGCCGAGGCACGGCAGTGAGCGCGCGCCCCGCCTTCGACAACGTGCCGCCACGGCTGACGATCGACTATGTCGACGCACCGCTGGCCCGGCTTCTCGATGAGCCGACCGTGCTGGCGGTGCTCGGTTTCGGTGCAGGAGCGCCGGCCAGCGATGATCCGCGCTACCTGCGCCTGGGCCTGCAACCGCACGGTGCGGCGCCGCTGGAGGTCTGGCGGACGGGCGGAACGGTCACCCACGGGCGCGAGGACGGCATCGGCTGGGCGAAGGACGGCAGCCTGCTGTTCGGCGCGATCGAGATCGAAGAAGCCGCCCTCGCCGACGGCGACACCGACGTGGAGACGGCGGCCGACCGCGCCTACCGGCAACTGGAAACCCTCATCCACGCCCATGGCTATCCGCACCTGCTGCGGACCTGGAACTACATCGCCGACATCACCGACGGCAGCGGCGACGACGAGCGCTACCGGCGCTTCTGCATCGGCCGCGCGCATGGCATCACGGCGAGCGCAGGCGAGATCCGCCCCGGCACCCTGCCCGCCGCGACCGCGATCGGACGCAGCGACGGCGTGCGCCGCCTGCAGGTCTACTGGCTGGCCGCCCGCCGCCCCGGCACTCCGCTGGAGAACCCGCGCCAGGTCAGCGCCTGGCGCTATCCACGCCAGTACGGGCCGCAGCCGCCAAGCTTTGCCCGCGCGATGCTGCCGCCAGCCGGTGCGGCGATGCCGCTGATGCTGTCGGGTACCGCCGCGGTGGTCGGACACCAGACCCGCCATGCCGACTCGGTCGCCGACCAGGTCGCGGAGACACTGGCCAATTTCGACAGCCTGCTCGCGACCGCGCGGACCCACCGGCCGGCACTGCCACCGCGCTTCGGCACCGGCAGCCGGCTCAAGGTCTACGTGCGCGACCACGACGCGATCGCCGAGGTCGAGCGTCTGCTCGCCGAGCGGCTCGGCCCGGACGTGCCACGGATCGTGCTGCACGCTGCGATCTGCCGGCGCGACCTGCGGATGGAGATCGACGGGGTACATGGGTGAGTCCGCGCGCTTGCGAGCCACTGGCTCGCGCGCGGGCGAACGCCCGACCACGGACGGCCAGGCCGGACGATCCGTAACCCCGGCCGTGACGCCAAGGATGGCAATGGTCATCTCCATGCCTGCGGCCACCCGAGGCACCGCCTCGCGCCTCGAACGAACCCCGCACGCAGCACGGGGCCGGCCAGCCGGGCCGGACGGTCCGAAACCCGGGCCGCAACACCATGGATCGCAACGGTCATCATTCACGACCTCGCTGGCCCAGACCAGCGATTCGTGTCTTGACGCGCCCCCCGCGCGCCACCGACCGGGCGACCCGACGTCGGCAACGGTCCGATACGGAGGAGTGCGGGCGGTGTCTCGCGCAGCCGCACCGCTCCAGCCGCCCGGGGGTGACTTTCGAGACGGGCTTGATCGCCCCGTCCGGGCCACCATATCGGACGACAGGGGTGTCCGCCCCGGACCGGAGAACCGCACGATGGGACTGATCAGCCTGCTCTGGGGCATTGTCGCGATGATCTGGATGGTGATCGCGCTGATTCCGCTGCTGGGTTGGGGCAACTGGCTGCTGATTCCGTTCGCCGCGGTCGGTGCGGTGATCGGCGCGATCGGCGTGCTGTTCACCCGCAGCGAACGCAACGGCCGTGCCAAGGCGGGCCTGTTGCTCAACGGCATCGTCATCGTGGTCGGCATCGTCCGCCTGGGCCTCGGCGGCGGGGTGATTTGACTCCACGGATCCATCGCGGCGGTCCGACCCGCCACCCCGCGCACAGCACGAGCGCGTAAAATCCGCGCATGGCCTACCCCGATACCCGCATGCGGCGGATGCGCCGCGACGACTTCTCGCGCCGGCTGATGCGCGAGCACACCCTGACCGCCGACGACCTGATCTACCCGGTGTTCGTGCACGAGCGCGACGGCCGCGAGGCGGTGCCGTCGATGCCCGGCGTCGAACGCCTGTCGATCGACGAACTGCTGCGCGTGGCCGAACAGGCCAGCGAGCTGCGCGTTCCGGCGCTGACCCTGTTCGGCGTGCCGGATACCGCGAAGAAGACCGCCGATGGCGCGGTCGCCTGGGCCGACGACGGCATCGTCCAGCGTGCGGTGCGGGCGCTGAAGCAGCGCTTCCCCGAGCTGGGCGTGATCACCGACGTCGCGCTCGATCCCTACACCACCCACGGCCAGGACGGCCTGCTCGACGGCGACGGCTACATCCTCAACGACGTCACCGTGGAGGCGCTGACCCGGCAGGCGCTGTCGCATGCGCAGGCCGGCGCCGACGTGGTCGCGCCCAGCGACATGATGGACGGCCGCATCGGCGCGATCCGGGTCGCACTGGAGGAGGGCGGGCTCTCCAACACCCGCATCCTCGCCTACAGCGCCAAGTACGCCAGCGCGTTCTATGGCCCGTTCCGCAGCGCGGTCGGCTCGGCCGCGGCGCTGGGCAAGGGCAACAAGTACACCTACCAGATGGACCCCGCCAACTCCGACGAGGCCCTGCGCGAGGTCGGGCTGGACATCGACGAGGGCGCCGACATGGTGATGGTCAAGCCGGGCCTGCCCTATCTCGACATCGTGCGACGGGTGAAGGATGCGTTCGGCGTGCCGACCTTCGTCTACCAGGTCAGCGGCGAGTACGCGATGCTGAAGGCCGCCGCCGCGAACGGCTGGCTCGACGAACGCGCCACGGCGATGGAGGCGCTGCTCGCATTCAAGCGCGCCGGCGCCGACGGCATCCTGACCTACTTCGCGCTCGACGCCGCGCGCTGGCTGCGCGAAGGATAGACGCGTCCGGATTCACCGGCTCTGTCAGGCTCGGCTCGAACAGGGAACGGGTCCCGCGCGGTCATCGCGAACGCGACCGGCCCCGGCAATGATGCATTCATGCCGTCGCGACCGGATGCCCTCACCGGGAGGGCATCCGGCTCCGCAGCGACCGGTTACGGTTCGATGCAGCAGGCGAAACAGTAATTGTCCCCGATGTTCTTGTGACCGCGTCCGGAAGCGCAGTTCAGGCAGGAAGAGCAGTAGAGGCCTTCGCCGGCCGGCCTTGCCGTCACCTGCGAGAAGGCGGAAGCGGCGAGAACCAGGCTCGCCGCAACCAGGACGAACCACTTCTTGTTGCTTGCCTTGACGTTCATGTCGTACTCCTTCACTGGTCTATCTGACGCCCGCGCGGCCTTCCTGGCCATCGTCACGGGCTGGGCTCGGTAGAGGCACGTCCTTGTCTGTCAGCTGTCCATAACGCGCGGTGCGAACGCGCCCGTCCCTGTCGACCATCAACAGCATCGGCACGACGTTGAGGCGGTACAGGCCGATCTCCTTCGAGCCGGGAAGGACCACGGTCGGAATCTTCGAGCCCGTTTCGGAAAGGTACTGACGTGTCTCGTCCTCGCTCATCACCGAGACCGCGTACATCTCCATGTCGCCGTGCGCGCGGATGATGTCGTGGATGCGCTCGACATGCTCCGTCGACGCCCGGCAGAACTGGCAGTCGGGGGAGAAAAAATAGAGGACCTGTCCATCGCGCTCAGGCGCACCGATCTTCGCGATCGATGCGGGCGACTGCAGAACCGGAAGATCGGTGCTCGGAATCCATTCGCCGACACGCGGATGCCCGAGATCGAACGTCGTCTTGACCAGACGCTCCTCGAGTTTCTGGTAGCGGTGAACGGACCATGCCACGAACGTCACCGAAACCAGCAGAAGGGCGTACAGCGCGTGATCCACACTGATGAATCCCGATGACTTCCTGGTCATACGCTCTCCTTGTCTTCCAGACAGGAAGAATCCACGTCCAGCGGCCGCGCTTTCGTGACTGCCCTCCCATTTCCCGCCCCGAACCGGGCTTCGACGCCCGTGGGCGACTTCAGCCTGCCGGCGGCATGCCGAAGCCGCCGCTCGCCGTCACCTTCCTTCGTCCAGGCAACCGGCACGCCCGGCGGCCTTCGGCGAAACGGTGCGGTAGAGATCGGTGCCGCCGGCGCGCGGGGCGCGGGCGGTGCCGGCGACCAGCAGCTCGCCCGGCTTGTGCCCGTCCGGGACCGGCGCGAACGTGCGCGCGTCGGCGGTGTTGAACGACAGCTCCAGCGCTGCATCCCCGGCGTAGGCCGAACCGTCGCAATGGGCGACCCTCACCTGCGATGTCGCGGCATTGCCGCGCGAGAACACCAGGGTCGCGCCATCGGCAAGCCAGGCAGGATCGGTTTCGTCGGCGATGGTATTGACCGTGCCGGGCAACGCGCGCGGTTCGGCGAAGTCGTCGTCGTCCCGGCGGGCAGACAGCAGATCGAGGCCGCCTTCGCCTCCGTGGCCGTCGCTCGCGAACAGCAGCAGATTGCCGTCGGGGCCCGGCATCGGCGCACGCTCGTCGCCACTGGTGTTGAGCGTACCGCCGAGATGCTCGACAACGCCGAAACCGCCGCCGGCGA
Source organism: Marilutibacter chinensis (assembly GCF_021725675.1). Lineage (GTDB taxonomy): Bacteria > Pseudomonadota > Gammaproteobacteria > Xanthomonadales > Xanthomonadaceae > Marilutibacter > Marilutibacter chinensis. The sequence goes on from NZ_JAKJPO010000003.1 coordinate 500,369, forward strand.
GCACGCGGGCGCGATAGAGATCGTGCCCGCCGCGGCCACCTTCCCGGTTCGAGCTGAAGTACAGCCAGCGGCCGTCCGGGTCGAATGCGGGATCGGCGTCGTCGGCCGGGCTGTTGATCGCCAGGGGCACCGGATCCTGCCAGCGGCCATCGTGCAGCGTCGCCTGCCACAGGTCGCTGCCGCCGGCGCCGCCTTCGCGCCCCGCCGCCGCCCAGACGATCCGACGGCCATCGGCGCCGACGCTGGCGCGGCCCTCGTCGGCCCGGGTCGAGACCACGCCCATGCCTTCGATTCCGTACTCGGACAGGCCGGACGCGGCGACGGCCGGCAGCCCCTGCGTTGACGTGGCCGCACACAGCGCCGGGAGTAGACTGAATGCGCAGGCGACGATGATCCGCATCGATGATTCCCCGGATTTCCAAGCCGATGTCTTCTTCCCAAGTCTAAGCGAGGCCCCCATGACCGAATCCGTGATCAAGCGCTTTGCCGTGATCGGCCATCCCGTGGCGCATTCCCTGTCGCCACGCATCCACGCGACCTTCGGCAGGCAGCGCGGCATCGCCCTCGAATACACCGCCATCGACACCGGCCCCGAGCAGTTGGAGGCCACCCTGACCGCGTTCGCGGCCGGCGGCGGCACCGGCGTCAACATCACCCTGCCGCACAAGCAGCGTGCGGCCGAGCTGTGCAGTGAGCTGACCGAGCGCGCGCGCCGCTGCGGTGCGGCCAACACCCTGACCCGCACCGCCGACGGCTGGCTCGGCGACAACACCGACGGCCTCGGCCTGGTGCGCGATCTCACCGAACGCCATGGTCAGGACCTGCGCGGGCGCAAGGTGCTGCTGATCGGCGCCGGCGGCGCGGCCCGCGGGGTCGCACCGGCACTGCTGGACGCCGGGATCAAGTCCCTGTTCATCGTCAACCGCACGCCGTCGCGCACCGATGCGCTGGCCGACGCCCTCGGCGAGCCCGGCCGCGTGCACCCGCGCAACTTCGAGGACCTGGGCAACCTCGGCGGCTTCGACCTGATCGTCAATGCGACCTCGGCCGCGCGCGAAGCGGCGCTGCCGTTCCTGCCCAGTTCCCTGGTCGCGCCGCGCGCGGACGCGGTCGACCTCAGCTATGGCGAGGTCGCGATCCCGTTCATGGCGTGGGCGCGTGCCGCCGGCTGCGACATCGTGATCGACGGCCTCGGCATGCTGGTCGAGCAGGCCGCCGAGGCGTTCCTGCGCTGGCATGGCGTGCGTCCGGACACCCGTGCGGTCTACGACGAGCTGCGCGCGTCCTACACGCTGCTGTCGACCGGCGACTGACCGCCGACGACGGCCGGGAGGGGCGATGAACTGTCGTAGCCGCTGCGGGGCGTGCTGCATCGCCCCTTCGATCCACTCCCCCATTCCCGGCATGCCGCACGGCAAGCCGGCCGGCATTCCGTGCGTGCAGCTCGACGAGCACATGCGTTGCCGGATCTTCGGCAGGCCCGAGCGGCCGCCGTTCTGCGTATCGCTGCGTCCGTCCCAGGAGATGTGCGGAAACTCGCGCGAGGACGCGATCACGATGCTCGACAGGCTGGAAGTGCTGACCCGGCCCCAGGGCAGCGCCGGCACCCCGGGAAAGGGCTGAGCCATTCCTTCCTCGATCCGTGGACGCCGCGCCGTCCATCGCACGCGGAGTCCGGATTGCCCCGGAGCTCCGATCACTCGCCGGCGTCGGCGGCTCCACAGCATTTCTTGTACTTGCGTCCGCTGCCGCACGGGCACGGCGCGTTGCGGGCCGGAGCCTCGGCACGGCGGATCGGTTCGTGCGGCGTCAGCGCGTCGATCCGGTGGTGATGCAGATCGGCGAGCATGCCCGGCAGGCTGGCGATGATCTCCAGCCGCTCCCGGTATCCGATCGGAGTCGCCGGCGCCGACGGGTCCTCGCCGATCACCTCGCCGCTGGCGAGCTGGTCGAACAGGCCGAAGATCGCCTCCATCCAGTCGTTGTCGTCGAGCCAGGCATCCCACGCGGCTTCGCGCAGCGAAACCCCGGTGAAGAAGCCCAGCGCCCAGTCGCGTCCGACGTCGAGGTCCTCCTCGGCGACGTCCTCGGGCAGCTCTTCCTCCGGATCCTCCGGCAACCACAGCAGCGGCGCCAGATGGTCGGGCAGATCGTCCTCGCCGTGCCGCACGCGTGCGGCCGCCATGTTGTGGTGGCCCTGCAGCAGCGCCTCGATCTCCTCGCGCTCGGTGTCATCGGACCACCGCGGCGGCTTGCCCCAGACCGGCGGCATCCACTCGGAGGCCGGCACGTCTTCCGGACCGAGCACCAGCGCGGTCAGATAGCCGTCCAGCGCCTCCAGGTTGAACCCCCTGAACGGCACCGCGCGCTGCTCGAGCAGGTCGGCGAGGCGTTCGATCTGGTCGTCGTCGAGGTAGGCGGGAGCTTTCATGCGGGCGGGCCATGCGATCGGGACGCGCATGGTAGTACGAGTCGCGGCCACGCACCGCCAAAGCCGGCGACAATGGCAGCCATGCGCAAGACGCCGTCCTCCTCCGACGCCTGCCCCTGCGACAGCGGCGACCGTTATCCGGACTGCTGCGGTCCGCTCCACGCCGGCACCGCCGCCGCGACCGCCGAGGCGCTGATGCGCTCCCGCTATAGCGCCTATGTCCGCGGCGACGCCGACTATCTGCGCGCCAGCTGGCACCCCGATACCCGCCCGGCCGCGCTGGAGCTGGACCCGCCGGGCGCACTGCGCTGGCTCGGGCTGAGCGTGCTCGACCATCACAGCGAGGGCGATGCGGCGACGGTCGAGTTCATCGCCCGCTATCGCGTCGGCGGTGGCCCGGCTGCGCGCCTGCACGAGATCAGCCGTTTCCGGCGCATCGACGGCCGCTGGTATTACCTCGACGGCCGTTTTCCGGAGCCCGGCGACGCGCGCTGACATCCCCGCCCATCGCGCCCGCAGTGGCGGGAAGGCGCGGCCGGGCGGACGACGTCGGCGTCCCGCGCAAACTCGCGGGCAGGCGCCACCGCAACCGGACCCGCACAAAAAAAGAGGCGCGATTTCCATCGCGCCTTGGCTTGCCCACCCAATAGGGGGGAGAGAGAAGAAGTGTCGCCGCGTGGCGGCCATGGACGGCGGCCACGCAGCCGGATTGGCGTTCCGCCCGTGCGGACTACTTCACCTCGAAATCGCGGGTCTCGACGGTGGCGCCGTCGAGCGTCACCTCCAGCTTGTAGCTGCCCGCCGGCCAGCCGTCGGGCTTGCTGATCTGGAAATTCGTCACGCCCTTGCCGGCGAACGCGATCTCCTTCGATTCCTCGTGCACGACGGTATCGCCGCCGAAGGTCCACCTGGCGCCGAGGGTGCCATTGACGGTCGCAGCCGGATCGCTGGTCGCGGTCGACACCGCGGCGATGATGGTGTCACCCGGCGCGAAGGTGGTCGACGGCGCGGTGACGTTCATGTCGGCGCCGACGGCGGTACCCAGTTCGACGCCGGTGACCGACGCGGTCGCGGCAACCGGCGCGACCGGTGCCGACGGTTCCAGGGCCGGGGACGGCGGCGGTGGCGCGGTGGCCTCCGGAGCCGTCTCCTGCTTCTTGCAGCCGGCAACGGCCAGCGTGGCCACCAGGGCCGCGGCAACGGCATAGGTCGAACGTTGACGCATCATGCGGTTCTCCTTGGATGTGCGTGAGCGGATATGCGGATGGCTGGGACGCGGCGATGGCCGCTCAGGCGTCGGTGCCGTGGTTCCCGGAACCGGCCGGGATGCGCAGCACCTGGCCGGGGAAGATCCGGTCCGGGTCGTCGAGCTGGTCGCGGTTGGCCTCGAAGATCACCGTCCAATCGCTGGCCTTGCCATAGAACTGCCTGGCGATCGCCGACAGCGTGTCGCCCTTCTCGACCGTATAGGCCTGCTCGACCGGATCCGCCTCGATGATTTCCTCGGTCGACTGCACCGACGACTGCACGTTGCTGAAGTCGGGTTTCTCGATGATCTCCTCGGTGCTCTTCACCGCGCCCTGCACATTGGAGAAGTCGGGCTTTTTCTCGGTACTCATCCAGGACGCTCCTCGCCAGTGTGGGTCGTTGCGAGCACACTGGCATGCGCCCTGTTAAGGAATCATTGCGTCCAGGTGAAGATCGTGCCCGGCATCCGGACGCAGTGCGCTATTGCCGTGTGTCGCGTGTCGGATCCGGACGTCGGTGGCCAGGGGTGGCCCGCCACGGGTTGATGTCCAGCCCGCCGCGGCGGGTGTAGCGCGCCTCCACCGACAGCGTCTGCGGCCGGGTCCGGGCGAGCAGGTCGGTGAAGATGCGCTCGACGCACTGCTCGTGGAACTCGGCGTGATCGCGGAACGACACGAGATAACGCAGCAGCGCGGCGCGGTCGAGCCGCGGGCCGCGGTAGCGGATCACCACGGTCGCCCAGTCCGGCTGCCCGGTAACCGGGCAGTTCGATTTGAGCAGGCCGCTGCTCAGCACCTCTTCGGCGAGACTGGCGGGATCGGCGCCGAGCAGCTCGGCGCGCGGCGGACCGTACTCCGCGATCGCCACATCGAGGCCGTCGATCGATTCGCCATCGTCCTCCGCGGTCGCCGGCGGCAGACCGAATGCCACCTGCACCGGCGCGCCGGCGGCGGCGGACAGATCGGTCGCGATCCGTACCCGCACCGTCTCCTCGTCGTCGAACACGGTCGCGTTGAACGAGTTCAGATACAGCTTCAGCGACTTGGATTCGATCAGGAACGGCGAATGCGCCGGCACCTGCAAGGTCGCGGTCGCCATCCGCGGCTTGCCGCGCGAATCCAGCCAGCTCAGCTCGTAGGCATGCCAACGATCGATGCCGATGAACGGCAGTGCCGCATCGTCGACGCCGATCTGGTGGCGGCCGAGCGAGCGGGCGATCGGGAACAGCAGGCCGGCGTCGTAATGGCGCGGATAGTCGACGTGACGGCCCAGCGGCAGGCCGTCGTTGCGGGCGGGATCGTTCATCCGTCCATTTTACGGCGCCGGTACCGCCCGGCGCCTGCGGAGCCGTCCATCATCGGTCCGCCCTTCAGCCGCCGCTTCGGCACGGACCGGGCCCGGGCGGCCGTTTCCCGTCTCCCGCTCAGCTACGTGGCGGGTCGTTCAGATAGTCCAGCGATACCTGCAGCAGCGCGCGCACGCCGATGTCGAGCGCGGACTCGTCCAGGAAGAACTCCGGCGAGTGGTTGCTCGGCGCGGTCTTCGGATCCTGGTCCCGCGGCGTCGCGCCGACGAAGAAGAACAACCCCGGCACCTCGCGCGCATAGAACGAGAAGTCCTCCGCCCCCATCGTCAGGCCGGGATCGACCACGTTGTCGGCGCCGACCACCTTCTGCAGGCTCGGCAGCATGCGTGCGGTCAGCGCGGGGTCGTTGACGGTCACCGGATTGCCCTTGGTGTCGGGCACCTGCGCGACCGCGGTCGCGCCGTGCGCCTGGGCGACCTTCTCGGCAACGTTCTTCAGGTCGGCGAACACGCCCTGCCGCATGTCCTCGTCGAAGGTACGGATGGTGCCGACCATCTCGACCTGGTCGGGGATGATGTTGTAGCGGATGCCGCCGTTGATCGCGCCGAAACTCAGTACCACCGGCTGCTTGGAGATGTCCTGGCGACGGCTGACCACGGTCTGCGCGGTGCCGATCAGGTCGGCGGCGGCGACTACCGGGTCGATCCCGCCCCACGGACGCGAACCGTGGGTCTGGCGGCCCTTGACGACGATGTTGAAGCGGTCCGAAGCGGCCATCGTCGGCCCGGCATGCACGCCGATCCGTCCGGCGCCGAGGGTGCTGAACACGTGCAGGCCGAATACCGCCTCGGGCTTGAAGTCGCTGAAGATGCCCTGTGCGAGCATTTCCTCGGCACCGCCTTCCTCGCCGTCGGGTGGGCCTTCCTCGGCCGGCTGGAAGATGAACATCACCTCGCCCGGCAGCTCGTCCTTCATCGCCACCAGTGCCTCGGCCACGCCCATCAACACGCTGGTGTGGGCGTCGTGGCCGCAGGCGTGCATCACCCCGGTCTGCTGGCCGCGGAAGGTCGTGGTGACCTTCGACGCGAACGGCACGTCGGTGCGCTCGGTCACCGGCAGCGCATCCATGTCGGCGCGCAATGCGATCCGCGGGCCCGGACGGCCGCCCTTGAGCACCGCGGTCACGCCGGTGGTCGCGATCCCCGTCTTCGGCTCCAGCCCCAGCGCGCGCAGGTGGTCGGCGACCAGGGCGGCGGTGCGGGTCTCGCGATTGCCGAGTTCGGGATGGGCGTGGATGTCGCGACGCCATGCCACCACCTTGTCGCCGACCGCCTGCGCGGCGGCGGCGACTTCCGGGCGCTCGCCGGCAGCCTGCTGGGCGTGTGCGGCAGGCGGCGCGGCGAACACGAGTATCGCGGCCATCGCGGCGGACAGGGGCAGAGGGGCAAACGACGCTACGCGCATGACGGGCTCCGGGTTGCGGGTGGTGGGCGAATGCGATGCCGGAACGGTTCGTGCCGGACACCCGATCCTAGCCGCGATGTCCTCCTGTCGCATCCCGACGATGGTGGCGAGGCGTCCTCCGGCACCGGACGGACGATCGGGCGCCTCGCGATGGCTCCATCGCGTGGGTATGCTGCGCGCCGGACCAGAACGCCGGATCAGAACGCCGGACCAGGGCTTGCTGGATCAGGGCTCGCCGATCAGGAGCAGGGGAGAACGACGATGCGGACATCTGCAGGTATCCCGCGCATGGCGCTGGCGGCGGCGCTGCTGGCATGGTTTCCGGCCGCCTCCGCGGAGCCGCCGGCACTCGACGCATTGCTGCGCAAGCCGCAGTACGGATTGATGCTGCTGTCGCCGGCAGGCGACCACATCGCCTCGACGGTACCGCTGGACGACCGCACCGCGCTGGCGGTGATCCGGCTGTCGGACATGGCGGTCACCACCAACGTCAATCCCGGCGAAGATGGTTTCATCGACGATGCGATCTGGGTCGGCGATCGCCGCCTGCTGGCGGAATGGTCCAAGCGCGTCTCCGGCCATTCGCAGCCGTTCAGCGGCTACTCGCTGTATGCCACCGATGTCGACGGCAGCAACCGACGCCACTTCTACGGCTCGATCGTCAACCCGCTGCCCGCCGATCCCGAGCACGTGCAGATCGCGGTGTGCGTGAAGTCCTTCAGCGACGGCTGCGAGACCCGGATCGAACGGGTACGCATCGACGGCAAGGGCAAGGATGTGAAGGTCGTCGACGGTCCCGAGCGGGACGCGCGCTTCATGACCGACCGCATGGGCAATCCGCAGTTCAGCTGGGCGTACGACGACGACGATGTCCAGCGCCTGTACCGCTACCGCGACGGCGCCTGGCAACTGATCAACGACGAAGCGCTAAGCGGCGTGGAATGGCTGCCGATCGGCCTGACCTATGCCGGCGACGCCGGGCTGCTGTGGTCGGAGCGCAAGCAGGGCCCGGATGTGATCGAACGGCTCGACCTGGCCAGCGGCGAACGTCGCGTCGTCGCCAGCGATCCGGTGTTCGATCCGGTCGCCACGGTGCGTTCGTTCGACGGCAGCGAGCCGATCGGTGCCGCGTTCGGCACCGGCGCGCCCGTCGTGCGGTATTTCGACGATGCGCATCCGCACGTAGCGCTGTCGAAGGAGCTGGCGGCATCGTTCCCCGGCGAGTTCGCCCGCGTCACCAGTTCCAGCCGCGATGGCAGCCGCGCGGTGGTGGCGGTGACCAGCGACATCGAGCCCGGCCGCTACTACCTGCTCGACACCCGCAGCGGCGACATCAGACTGCTCGCACGCAGCCGACCGTGGCTGGACCCGGCGACGCTGAGCCCGGCGACGCCATTCGAGATCACGGCGTCGGACGGCACCCCGCTTTCGGGGTACCTGACCCTGCCGCGACATGCCGACGGCAGGCCCGCGCCGCTGGTCGTGCTGCCGCACGGCGGTCCGTACTGGGTGCGCGACCAGTGGTTCTTCGACGAGGAAACCCAGATCCTCGCCGCACATGGCTACGCGGTGTTGCGGGTCAACTTCCGCGGCTCCGGCGGCCGTGGCCGCGCCTATGTCGAGAGCGGCTATCGGGAATGGGGCGCGAAGATGCAGGACGACCTGACCGACGCCACCCGCTGGGCGGCGTCGCAGGCCGGCGTCGACGGCAGCCGCATCTGCGCCTGGGGCGCCAGCTACGGCGGCTACGCCGCGCTGATGGGCGCGGTCCGCGAACCGGCGCTGTACCGCTGCGTGGTCGGCATGGCCGGCCCCTACGACCTGCCGACGATGTACAGGTGGGGCGACACCCAGCGCTCCGACTGGGGCGAGGCCTATCTCGAACGCGTGCTGGGCACCGACATGAAAGTCCTGCTCGAGCGGTCGCCGACACGTCATGCCGGCGAGATCCGTGCAGGCATCCTGCTGGTGCAGGGTGGCCGCGATCGCCGGGTGACGCCGCAGCACCTGCGCGAGATGCGCGCCGCGCTCGACAAGGCCAACGTGCACTACGAAACCTACCTGCCGCACAACGAAGCCCACGGGTTCTTCGCCGACGAATCGCGCAAGGAGTACTACATGCGCGTGCTCGACTTCCTCGATCGCCATCTTTCGAAGTAGTCGGCGACGCGGTTCCACGGTGGTTGCCGGCTGGCGCGTCCGGGCCGGCCGGCAACGGTGCGACCGCTACTCGATCAGGTCGACCTGGGTCGTCGCGGTGTAGCTCAGCAGGCCGAAGTGGCCGAAACCGTTGTAGGTGTAGCTGCCGTCCTCGCCCCAGATCGACGAGGAGTGGATGCCGCCGACCGTGCAGTAGCCGGTGCTGCAGACGACCTGGTCGGTCCAGGACTTGATCGAATACACGCGGTCGGCGAAACGGAAGCCGTACAGGTCGTCGAGGAACGGGCTGGACACCGACAGTCCCCAGCTGCCGCAGGTGCTGTTCCAGACGTTGTACGGATAGGTCCCGCACGACCACAGCCCGCGGAACGCGCCGGCGATCGCGACGTAGCTGTCGACGTACGGCCGCAATCCGACCCTCCGGATCACCCTGGCGCCGAGGGTGCCGCCCATCGAGTGGGTGATCACGTCGACCTTGCCGGTGCAGGAACTTGCGATCGCGTCGATCAGCGCATCCTCGACCGGCGTCTCCTCGCTGCCGTTGTGATCGTTGCAGGCCGCGCAGCTCTTGCTGCCCCAGTCGGGAGCGAAGATCTGCGCGTCGCCGTAGCCGCGCGCATGCAGTTCGTCGACGGTGTTGGCGAAGTCGCCCGGGTCGCCGGTATTGCCGTGGATCAGCACCACGTTGTCGCGGCATTGCGCCGAGGCCAGCGCCGGCACCGCGGCCAGCGCCAGCAACGCGAGCAGTACGGGATATGCGGAAGCCTTCATCACGTTCCTCCTGGAAGCCGATGTCCGCGCCGCGGTCGCGGGCGCGCGGCATCGACGCTAGGCAGGAGCGCGGGTCGGGGCCACTGTACGTTCGGGCAGCGGCGGCGGTGTGGCCGACGAACGGCAGACAGGCCCCGCGGTGGGCTCGCGCGGGGCGGTCGACGACGGCAAGGGAGACCAGGCGCCGCCGTGTCGGACTCAGCCGCGATGCTCGAGCGCGAGGTATTCGGCGCTCTGCATCTCGATCAGGCGCGAGGCGGTGCGTTCGAACGCGTGGGCCAGTCGGTGCCCGCGGTACAGCGCCGACGGGCCGGCGGCGGCGGTGCAGACCAGGTTGACGTGGCGGTCGTAGAGCTCGTCGATCAGGTGCACGAAGCGGCGCGCCGGATCGTCGTTGCCGCCGTCGAAGACCGGTATGTCGCCGACCAGCACGGTGTGGTGCTCGGTCGCGATCTCGATGTAGTCGCTGGCCGCGCGCGGCCCCTCGCACAGCGCGGCGAAATCGAACCAGGCGTGACCTTCGGCCAGTCCGCGTACCGGGATCTCGCGTCCGTCGATGACGAGATGGCGCTCATCGTGCGGACAGGCATCGGTGAGCGTATGCCAGCGCTCGTCCAGCCAGGCGTCGGAACCGGCGTCCAGCGGCGCGCGATAGACCGGCGACCGGGTCAGCGCGCGCAGCCGGTAGTCGGTCGTGCTGTCCATGTACAGCACGTGGCAATGCGTTTCCAGCAACGCGATCGCCGGCAGGAAGCGCTCCCGCTGCAGGCCGTCCCTGAACAGCCCGGACGGCTCGATGTTGGAGGTCGTCACCAGCGCGACGCCCTCGGCGAACAGGCGCTCGAGCAGGCGCCCCAGCAGCATCGCGTCGCCGATGTCGTTGACGAAGAACTCGTCCAGCACCAGCACCCGCAGATCGTGGCGCCATTCGCGTGCGATCGCCTTCAGCGGATCGGACTCGCCGGCATGCGCGCGCAGCCGTGCATGGATCTCGCGCATGAACCGGTGGAAATGGGTGCGGCGCTTCTCGCGGATCGGAAGTCCGTCGTAGAACAGGTCGATCAGGAAGGTCTTGCCGCGGCCGACACCGCCCCACAGGTAGAGGCCCTGCGGCGCCTGGAGCGGACGGCCGCGCAGGGCGTCGAACAGGCTGCGGCGGGGCGGATCGAGCAGGGCCGCATGCAGGCGGTCGAGCTCGGCCAGCACCGCACGCTGGGCCGGGTCGTCGTTCCATTCGCCGCGCGCGACGCCATCGGCATAGCGCCGCGACGGCAGCAGCGATGCGGAATCCTGCCGGCCCTGCCCGTCCTGCTCAGCCATGCGGCGGGGCGATCTCCGCGGGCAGATAGGGACGGATGCCGTTCTTGATCGCGCCGCGCAGGTCCATCAAGCGGCGATGGAAGAAATGGCCGGTGTCGGGCATGCGCACGAGCTCGGGCGGCGCGCGGCGGCCGTTCAGGCCGTCGAGCCAGGCATAGACCGCCTCCGGGTCGACGATCTCGTCGGCATCGCCCTGGATCACCAGCCACGGGCAGTCCGGCGGCTGGATGGCATCGAAGTCCCAGCCACGCCCGGCCGGCGGCGCGATCGAGATCAGCATCCCCGGCTTCAGTTCGGCGGCCAGCGCCAGCGACACGTAGGCCCCGAAGCTGAAGCCGGCCAGCCACAGCGCATGGCCCGGGCGCTGCTGGCGCACCCACGCGGCGACGGCGCGCAGGTCGTCGCGTTCGCCGCGGCCATCGTCGAACTCGCCCTCGGAGGCGCCGGTGCCGCGGAAATTGAAACGGACCGTGGCGATGCCGGACTCGCGCAGCGCGCGGGCGGCCATCGTCACCACCTTGTTGTGCAGCGTGCCGCCCTCGGTCGGCAGCGGGTGGCAGACGATCGCGACCGCGCGGCGCGACCGGCCCTCGGCCGGCTCGGCGACCGCTTCGAGCGCGCCGGCAGGCCCCGGCAGGACCAGGGAGGTGGTCTCGTCGGTCGGAAACACCGGCATCTCGGGGGACGTGTTCATCCGTGCATGATACGGCTCGCCGTCGCCGGGCGTCGAAACCGTGCGGGCGACCCGCCCCGGAATGCGCGGACGGACGGCTCGCCAGTATCGCGACCGGGACTGCCACAAACCCGCGTCGGCAGCCTGTTCAGGCGCGCGGACGACGGCGCCGAGGCACGGATATCGCGAGATATCGCACGAGCGAGGCGGCCGCCTACCCGCCGAACCGGTGGCCTCCCGTCGGAATCCTCCACCGCTGGCGCAGCATGCGGTCGAGCAGCCACGCCACGCCGATGCCGATGCCGGCCGCGGCCAGCATTGGCCAGGGCGCGCCGCGCCAGTGCGCCAGGCCGGCCTCCAGCCCTTCGATCACCGCGCCGCCGCCCCAGACGGCGATCGCGACGAAGGCCAGCACCGGCAGCAGGTATCCCAGCCAGGCCTCGGTGCCCGCCCGCTCGCGGTGATCGCGGGTCAGCCGCTCCATCTGCAGGGCGAAGGTGGGCAGCGGATCCGGCAGGGGGGCGGTACGGACGGCGTGGTAGACCGCACGGTAGCGATCCTCCACGGGATCGCCCGGGCCCGGCCGCTCGGCCGCGGCCTGACGGCCGGCCTCCGCGGCGAGCGCGTCGCGGGCGGACCCTCCGGGATCCGGAGCGGCATCGGGAACGACATCGGGAATGTTCTGGCGTCGGGTCATGACGGACAGGCCTCCAGGGCTTCCAGGTGCCGGCGCAGGCGCAGGCGGGCGCGGAACAGGTAGTTCTTGACCGTGCCTTCGGGCAGGTCGGTGATACGCGCCACCTCGGCGATGCCCAGCTCCTCCATGTGGTACAGCGTGATCAGGGTGCGCTGCAAGGGCGGCAGCGCGTCGATGGCCTCGTGCATGCGGCGCATCAGGTCGGCGTCGGCCACTGCCTCGGCGAGGTCGAAGCCGTCGTCGACGTGCTCCAGCGGCGACGGGCCCTCGTCGTCCGGCTCCGCCATCGGCAACCGCCGGCGCTGCATGTAGCGGCTGGCGATGCTGAAGGCGATCCGGCCGATCCAGGTCGACAGCGCGCTCTCGAAACGGAACTGCGCCAGCCGGCGATGCACCTGCAAGAACACTTCCTGGGCCAGCTCGCGGGTGTCCTCGGGCTGCTGCACGACCCGGTACACCAGGTGCCACACCAGCTTCTGGTTGCGGCTGACCAGGGTCTCGAACGCGCCGGGGCGACGCGCGAGCACCGCCTCGACCAGGGCACGGTCGCCTGCGCGCGCATCGATGTCGCCACCTTCGCTCATTGGGGATTGGAGACCTCCAGCGTGCGATCGGTTGCAGGAGACCGGATGTTTTTTTATTCGCCGCACGGTGCAACCGATCCGCGGCCACCCGTCTCCATCTGCGATGACCGGGGCATGGTGCCCCGAGGAGTTGCCCCGATGGCCGACATTATTGCCCTCTTCATCCCGATGGTGCTCGCCGCCTGCGTCGTGGTCGCCATCCGCGTGGTGGTGGACGCACGCCTGCGCCGGCGCCTTGCCGAAACCCATGCCAGCGAGGAGCTGGTCCGCTCGATGTTCCTGGCCGACCAGGAAAACAGCCGCCAGGCCTCGCTCAAGTGGGGCATGGTTCTGGTCCTGACCGGCATCGCGTTCGGCATCATCGACATCGCCAACCTGACCTACGAGGACGCCGCCAGCTACGGCGTGATCTTCGCGGCGGTCGGCCTCGGCATGATCGGCTATCACCTGCTGCAGCGTCCCCGCAGCTGACCCCACGGCGGCCGTGGCGCCAGCCCGGCCGCCGTCTTCGCGACGCGGCCCTGCCCGCGCTTGGCGCGGCGACGCCCGGGCCCGCCACACGACCCACCTTGAAGGAACCTCCATGAGACTCAGCCTCGCCCTGACGGGCCTGCTGGTGGTCGGCGATGCCCTGTCGGGCAACGCCCTCGCCACCGACACCTCCACTCACGCGCCCGCCGGCGCTCCGCCCGCAGTCAATGCGACGGTCACCGACTGGATGGCGCGGACCCGCGTACCCGGCGTCGCCATCGCGCGCATCGACGATGGCCGGGTCGCCTGGACCGGCACCTGGGGAAAGCGTTCGCCCGATGCGCCGGTCGATGCCGACACCGTGTTCAACGTCGCCTCGCTGACCAAGCCGGTGTTCGCGATGATGGTGCTGCGACAGGCCGCCGCCGGGGAACTCGACCTGGACGCTCCGCTGTCCACGCACTGGGTGGACCCCGACGTGGCGGACGACCTCCGCCATGAAACCCTGACGGCGCGGATCGCGCTGAGCCACCAGACCGGCCTGCCGAACTGGCGCGGCGACAAGCCGCTGGCGTTCGGCTTCGCGCCGGGCGAGCGGCACGAGTATTCGGGCGAGGGTTTCGAATACCTGCGCCGGGCGATCGAGCGCCAGTCGGGACAGCCGATGCGCGCGCTGATGCAGGCCGCGGTGCTGGATCCGGCCGGCATGGAAGCCACGCATTTCGGCTGGGATGACGGGATCCAGGCGCATCTGGCGACCGGCTTCGGGGCGACGGGCGAACCGTACGCGATGGACTACCTGCGCGAGCGCGGCCCCAACGCCGCGGCCAACATGTTCACGACGATCGGCGACTACGGCCGTTTCGCCGCATGGGTCGTGCGTGGCGCCGGCCTGCCGGCGGAGCTGTTCGCCGACATGCAGCGCCCGCAGGCCCTGCACCCCGACCCGGCGGAGCAGTTCGGCCTCGGCTGGCGGGTGACGTCGATGGGTGCGGAAACGGTGCTGTCGCACGATGGACGCGAGCGGGGCGTGCGGACCCAGGTATTCGTGTTTCCCGCGACCGGCGATGGGCTGGTGATCCTGAGCAACGGCGACAACGGCGAGCTGTTGACCCGCCCACTGGTCGAAGCGGCCCTGCCCCAGGCACCGGCGCTGCTGGAAGCGATCGACCGGGAAATCTGGCGCTACCTGCAGCGGATGCCGAGCAGGCAGGTGGGACAGCTGGCGCAGATGCTGCCGCGTTCGCCGCCGTTCATGGCCCGGCTGCTGTATGCCGCCGACACCGCCCTGGTCGCGGACTCGCCGATGGATGCAGCGGATCGTGCACACGCACACGATGCGATTGCGCCGTTCCTGCAGGCCCTGCAGGACGGCAAGACCGACCCGGCCCGCGCCAGCGCGCTGGTCGAGATGCTGCTGATGCCGGCTCCTGAGCAGACCGGCGACGGCCCGATGCCTTCCCGCTGGCGGGAGCGCTTCAGCCGGGCCGAGGCCGAGGCCTGGCTGCGGTTGCTGACGGACGAGGGCTGATCGTCAACGCGCAACCGTCGATGCCGCCGCGACGGTCAGTCCGCGGCGGCTTCCGCGACCGCTCCGGGATGCTCGACCGGCTCCCAGTCGAAGCCCAGCAACAGCGGATCATGATCGGAACTGCGCCAGGGCCCATCCGTGCGGCCGCGGCTCCAGTAGCTGGCGCTGCGCGGCTCGTCGGCGTTGCTGTGCCATTCGACCGCGCCGCGCAGCCGGCCGGCCAGCGCCGGACTGAGCAGGGCGTGGTCGAGCCGGCCGGCCTCGCCTTCGTAGACATAGCTGTACGGCGCCTCGTTGCCGGCGCCGGAGCTGCCGGCCAGGGCGAACGCATCGCGCCAGCCCGCCCGGGCCAGCACCCGCAGCGGCTCTTCCTGCGCATACGCATTCAGGTCGCCGACGATCATCGCCAGATCACTGCCTGACCGGGTCGGATCCGTGGCCAGCCATTCGCTCAGGCGACGCGCGGACTCGGCCCGCAGCGCGTTCCAGCAGCCCGCGCCGTTGTCGCGATCGTCGCCCTCGGCCTCGTTGCAGCCCTTGGACTTGAAGTGGTTCGCGACCACCACCAGCGGCGGCCCGCCGGCCTGCGGCGCAAACGCCTGCGCCAGCGGCACCCGGCTGCGCGGCCCGAACGGGCCGCCCTCGAGCATCGCCGGCCGGCCCTGCGGCCGCACGCGCCCGGCCCGGTAGATCAGCCCGACCCGGATCGCATCGTCGCCGGGACCACGGCCCTCGCGGCGGCAGTTGCGGTCGCAGCCCTCGACGAAGCGCCAGTCACCGGTGCCGCCGTCGTTGAGGGCGTCGACCAGGGTCGCCACGCTGGAGTCGGGACCGTAGCCGTCGTTCTCCAGCTCCATCAGCGCGGCGATGTCCGGATCCAGCGCGCGGATCGTCGCGACCAGCTTGTCGAGCTGGGCCTGCAGCTGGGCCGGGCTGCGCGCGCCGCGGGGGGTCGGGAAACCGCCGCCGCGGCCATCGCCGTTGAACAGGTTCTCCAGATTGAACGCCGCCACCCGCAGGTCGCCGGGCACGGTCGGCGCGGGCGGGCGCGGTTGCGCGACCAGTGTCGGCGGCACGTCGAGCTGCAGGCGGTAGCGGCCGTGGCGGTGGTCGAGGATGCCCTCGGCGGCTTCGATCGTGCTGCCGCTGCGCAGCTGCGCGGCGCCGTCCGGCCAGATGCTGCCGGCCAGGGGCCGGTTGTCCCCGGCGCGGCCGTCGTCGAGCACGAGCCGGCGGCGCGCATTGTCGGCGGCGATCGCACGGGCGGCATCGCTGTCCGGCGCGGCCCGCTCCGCCGGCTGCCACAGCCGGCCATCGAAGCTGACCAGCATCTCGCCGTAACGCTCCAGGTCGCCGAGGCTGCCGACGGTCAGCGGTGCGACGATCCGGACCCGCATCCCTTCGAAGCGCTCCCAGTCGACCGGCGGCGTGCGCAACTCGGTCACCGCGACCTCGCCGAGCCCCAGTTGCTCGACGGTATCGGCCAGCAATGCGGTCAGACGGACCTGGCCGCCGCCGTCGAGCTCGGCCACGCGCCCCTGCACGCCGACCCGGGCACCGCGACGCAGCAGGTCGCGGAAGGGCGCGTCATGCGCGACCGGAACGAAGATCGCGTCGGAGGTCGCCGGGTTGCCGTCGCCGGCGTCCTGCAGATAGACCCCGCCGAGCCCGTCGTCGGCGGTGAAGTCGGCGGTCACGACACCTTCGACGCGGACCTGTTCGCCCACGTATGGGCTGCGCCCGCGGTCGCCCTGGACCGCGCCGATCGCCAGGGTCGCCGATGCCCGCGCGGCGCTGTTCGTGCCGGTGCCGGGCGCGAGCGAGACTGCACCGTCGCAACCGGCAGCCAGCGCCAGCGCGAGCCCCGCCGCCACCGCAGCCAGACGCCGCGACCGCGCCGGAAACGGGCGTCGGGCGGCGGCAGGCAAGGTCACGCGGCGGTGTCTGGGATACATGCAGAACCTCGGAATCGGGCGGAGCCGGTCGACGGCCGATTATCGGCGGGGACGGCGCCCATAACGACACCGCCGCCCGAAGGCGGCGGCGTGGTGTTCAGGCTGGCGGGGACGGGGCGCCTCTGCCGGCGGCATCGACGAACGCCCGCGCGGGCGCGTCACTGGATGTTCTCGAGCATCCAGTCGACGGTCGCGATGACCTGCTCATCGGTAAGCGCCGGGTTGCCGCCCTTGGGCGGCATGACGCCGGCGGCACCGGTATAGCCCTCGATCGCATGCCGGTGCAGGGTTTCGGTGCCCTGGGCGATGCGCGCGCCCCAGTGGGCGCGGTCGAGGGTCGGGGCGCCACCGACGCCGGAGTTGTGGCAACCCGCGCACAGGTTGTTGTAGATCACCGAGCCGTCGAGGGTGCCGCCATAGGCGACCTGCGAGGCGGCCTTGGCCGCGGCAGCGGCCGCGGCGGCGGCCTGGGCGGCGGCACCGGTACTGCCGGCATAGACCGCGCCGACCGGGGCGATGCGGCGCTCGGTGCGCTGGGCGACGGCCGGGTCGACTTCGGGCGGCAGCCGGTTGTGGATGACGACGGCACCGATGATCAGGCCGAGAGTCACCAGCACCAGGAAGCCGATCACCATCGAGAAATGCTTGAGGAATTCGAGGTCGTAGTTGCGCACGATCCACCTGTGAGACGCACCGCCGGGCGGCGCGCAAAGCCATCGCCAAGGGCCGCCGGTGCGGCCCCAATGCCAGATACGGACGCCAGTATAGGACCGCCCCCACTGCCCGACAGCGGGGATGGCGCGCCCGGAGGGATTCGAACCCCCGACCAATGGCTTCGGAAGCCACTACTCTATCCGGCTGAGCTACGGGCGCCTGGCTGAGATCCCGGCCGCCGGTGCACGAGGCATCCGGCGGCGCGGGGCTGGCATTCTAGCGGTAAATGCGCCGTTACGCGCCTCCCCCCTGCATCGACCTGCGCCGCCGACCGGTCGGGCGCGCATCCGTGCGTGGACAAGGCGGCGCGGATCTACCGGTGTTGACTCCGCACCACGGAGGACGCGGCCGCCGATCAAGCGCGCAAGTGCTTGATTGAGCGTGGACTCGTCCGGACATGTGCCGGACGAGTGATCGCTGAAAAGTCCAGGACGGACTTTTTCAGCGTTGCCATAATCACGAGCCGACCGGCGCCACGATGCGGTCGTCCACCCACCTGCCACTCTCCACCACCATGCCTTACGAACGCTACGAGCCCGCGTACATACCGCCATGGAAGCGCAGGCTGCAGCTGTACTGGCGCCTGGTGCGCGGCGACCGGCCGATCGGCTGGCTGCTGCTGCTGTGGCCGACCTGGTGGGGCCTGTGGCTGGCCGCCGACGGGATCCCGCCGCTGTGGCCGCTGTTCGTGTTCAGTGCCGGCGTGTGGCTGACCCGCTCGGCCGGCTGCGTGATCAACGACTACGCCGACCGCTGGCTCGACCCGCACGTGGAACGCACCCGCGGCCGGCCGCTGGCGACCGGCGCGGTGTCCGGACGCGAGGCGCTGGCGGTGTTCGCGGCGCTGATGCTGGCGGCGTTCGCGCTGGTGCTTACGCTGAACCGGCTGACCGTCTACATGAGCTTCGTCGGCGTGGTGCTGGCCGCCAGCTATCCCTACCTGAAGCGCCATACCCACCTGCCGCAGGTGTACCTGGGGATGGCGTTCGGCTGGGGCATCCCGATGGGCTTCGCCGCGGTCCAGGGCGAGGTACCGGCGCTGGCATGGTTGCTGTACGTGGCCAACATCCTGTGGTCGACCGCTTACGACACCTGGTACGCGATGGTCGACCGCGAGGACGACCTGCGGATGGGCAGCAAGTCGACCGCGATCCTGTTCGGCGAGATGGATCTGGTCGCACAGGGCGTGCTGTACGCGCTGTTCCTGGCGGCGATGGCCCTGGTCGGCCAGCGCGCCGGGCTGGGCCCGATCTACTGGGGCGCGCTGGCCTTGGCTGCGCTGCTGATCGCATGGGAATTCATGATCGCGCGACGACGCGAGCGCGATGCCTGCTTCCGCGCGTTCCTGCACAACCACTGGGTCGGCGCGGTGCTGTTCGCCGGCATAGCGCTGAGCCTGTGGCTGCAGCCGGCCCCGGCGATCTGATCGGAACCGGCACGCGACGGCGGCGACCGCCCCTGGTGCAATCCAGTTCCATCGACCGGAGCCATGACCATGTCTCGCCCGCATCCGTATCTGAGCCTGCTGTGGCTGCTGTGCATCCCTCCCGCGCTCGCCGGCGACGGCACGCATCCCGTCCGCGAACATCTCGCGCCGCCCGGCTGGGAAGGCTCCTATCACGAACTGCACTACACGCCAGTGGTGCGGATCGGCGATCGCGTGATCGTGTCGGGCATCCCGGCGATCGAAGGCGACGACGACGAGTCGCGCGTGCGCTGGGCGTTCCAGCAGTTACAGGCGCACCTGGAAACGGCCGGCGCCAGCCTCGCCGACGTGGTCGAGCTGCAGAGCTTCCACGTCGCCCGCGACCATGCCGAGTTCCGCGCCCGCATCGAACCGGTGCTGAAGGTTCACCGCGAGTTCTTCAGGGATCGCTATCCGGCCTGGACCGCGGTGGCGACCCCGGCGCTGTACTCCGCGGATGCGCCGATGGAGATCCGTGCCGAGGCGATCATCGGCTCCGGAGCGCGGGCGACGTCGTCGGTCGCACCCCCTCGTCCGCCGCCCCCGCCCTCCGAAGAGTAGGCCGCCCCCACTACGGCACCCGCGCACAGACCCAGGCATCGACGCGCGCGACCCCGGCGCGGCGCAACGCCAGCGCGGCCGCATGCAGGGTCGCGCCGGTGGTCATCACATCGTCGACCAGGGCGACGTGCGCCGGGAGGATGGCGGCAGCCTCGACCGCGAACGCCGCGCGCAGGTTGCGGCGGCGGCCGGCGGCGTCCAGCCGGGACTGCGGCCGCGTCGCCCGGACCCGGCGCAGCAGGCCATCGTGCAGCGGCAGGCCGAGCCGGCCGGCGAGCGGCCGCGCCAGCTCCAGCGCCTGGTCGTAGCCGCGACGGCGCAACCGGTCCCGATGCAGCGGCACCGGCACGACCGCGTCGGGCCGCCCGCCGGTCACCAGCGCCGGCGCCAGCGCGGCCGCCATCCAGCCGCCCAGACGATGGCCCGCTGCCAGATCGTCGTGGAACTTCGCACGCGGCAGCAGGCGATCGAGCGGAAACCCGTACACGAACGCGGCATGGCAGGCATCCAGTGGCGGCGGTCGGCGCAGGCAGCGGCCACAGTTGCTCCCGGTCTCGCCGTCCGGCAATGGCAGTGCGCAACGTTCGCACGCCCGCCGGTTCCACGGCAGCGCCCGGGCGCAGGGCGCGCACAGTCCGTCCAGTACCGGCTCCGGCCCACTGCCGCCCGGACCGCGCCGGGGCTGCTCGCAGGCCCCGCCGCAGACCAGGCAGGACGAGGGCCAGACCCGCCCGAACGCCCGCTGCACGTCCGGCCGCTGCCGAAGCCCGGCCAGCCAGTTGTAAACCTTCGACAGACCCGATTGGTTGACAGTCCCCGGCATGCTTTCCAGACTGACGCCCTTGTCCGGCCGCGTCTCTCGGAAAACCTCCATGCCTGATTCCCGCCAAGCGCCCGAGCTGCGCGTCGCCCCGCTCCGCCACGACTGGGCCCGGGCCGAAGTCCGTGCCCTGTTCGAACTGCCGTTCCCGGAGCTGCTGCACCGTGCCGCGACCGTCCACCGCGGGAATTTCGACCCGGCCGAGGTCCAGGTCAGCACCCTGCTGTCGGTCAAGACCGGCGGCTGCCCCGAGGACTGCGGCTACTGCCCGCAGGCGGCGCGCTATCACACCGGGGTCGACGCGACCAAGCTGATGAGCACCGAGGCGGTGGTCGAGAAGGCCCGCCAGGCCAAGGCCGCCGGCGCGTCGCGCTTCTGCATGGGCGCGGCCTGGCGCTCGCCGAAGGACCGCGACATCCCCAAGGTCGCGGCGATGATCCGCGAGGTGAAGGCGCTCGGCCTGGAGACCTGCGCGACGCTGGGCATGCTCAGCGGCGAGCAGGCCACCGCGCTGCGAGAGGCCGGGCTGGACTACTACAACCACAACCTCGACACCGCGCCGGAGTTCTACAACGAGATCATCCACACCCGCGAGTTCCAGGACCGCCTGGACACCCTCGCGCACGTGCGCGACGCCGGCATGAAGACCTGTTGCGGCGGCATCGTCGGCATGGGCGAATCGCGCGCCCAGCGTGCCGGCCTGCTGCAGACCCTGGCCAACCTGCCCGCGCATCCGGACTCGGTGCCGATCAACCGGCTGGTCCAGGTCGAGGGCACACCGCTGGCCGGCACCGCCGAGCTGGACCCGTTCGAATTCGTACGCACGATCGCCGTGGCCCGCATCCTGATGCCGCGTTCGATGGTCCGGCTGTCGGCCGGCCGCGAGGCGATGAGCGACGAATTGCAGGCGCTGTGCTTCCTCGCCGGGGCCAATTCCATCTTCTACGGCGAGAAACTGCTGACGACCGGTAACCCCGACACCGAGCGGGATATGGCATTGTTCCAGCGCCTGGGCCTGCGGCCGATGCAGATCCTGGAGCAGGGGGAGACCGTACATGCCGACATCGTCGAAGCGCCGGCGCGCAGCTGCGCCGCATAGGGCATTTTTCTGCCATGGATCACGCGGATGAACACGGATAGAACCTTTCCGGGACGTGCATCCGCTTCAGCCGCGTTCGTCCGTCCGGATCCACGGCTCCACACAAAGAGGGTGCCTGCGTGGAGGATGTCCGCATGAGCCGGCCGTCCTGGCACGAGCGCATCCGCGCCGCGCGCGCCGAACGCGCCGCCGCCTCGCGGACGCGCGTACGCCGCAGCATCAGCCAGCGCGACGGTGCCCGCTGCGTGGTCGACGGCCGCAACCTGCTGAACTTCTGCGGCAACGACTATCTCGGCCTCTCGCAGCATTTCGCAGTGGTCAACGCGCTGCAGGATGCGGCTGCGCGGGATGGCGCCGGCGGCGTCGCCTCGCACCTGGTCTGTGGTCATCACGCGCTGCACGACGCGCTGGAGAAGGAACTGGCCGACTGGCTCGGTGCGCCGGCCGCATTGCTGTTTGGCAGCGGTTTTCTCGCCAATCTGGCGGTGGTGCAGGCGCTGCTCGACGACGAATCCGTCTGCGTGCAGGACCGCCTCAATCACGCCAGCCTGATCGACGCCGCGCGCCTGGCCGGCTGCCGCCTGCGACGATATCCGCATGCCGACCCGGAGGGTGCGATCCGCCAGTTGCGCAACGTGCCCGACGGTCTGGCGATGCTGGCCACCGACGGCGTGTTCAGCATGGACGGCGACGTCGCCCCGCTGCGCCAGCTGGCCCTGGTCGCGCGATTGCAGAAGGCGTTGCTGTACGTCGACGACGCGCACGGCATCGGTGTGCTCGGTCCGGACGGCCGCGGCAGCGTCGCCGCGGCCAAGCTCGGTACCGCCGAGGTGCCACTGCAGTTGGCCACGCTCGGCAAGGCCCTCGGCGGCTACGGCGCCGCGGTGGTCGGCGACGCCGACCTGATCGGCCATCTGATCGAAACCGCACGCCCCTACATCTACACCACCGCGCTGCCGCCGGCCCAGGCCGCGGCGAGCCTGGCCGCGGTCCGGCTCGCGCGCCAGGAGCACTGGCGCCGCGACAAGCTCGCCGACCTGGTCGCCCGCTTCCGCGAACGCGCCAGCGGCGCAGGCCTGGAGCTGATGGAGTCGCAGACGCCCATCCAGCCGATCGTCGCCGGCACCGACCATCGTGCGCTGGCGATGGCGCAGTCGCTGGAACAGGACGGCTACTGGGTCGCGCCGATCCGCCCGCCGACCGTGCCGGAGGGCCGCGCCCGGCTGCGGGTGACCCTGTCCGCCCTGCATGGCGTCGGCGACATCGACACCCTGGTGGTCGCGCTGCAGCGCGCCCGCGACCGCAGCGAACGCATGCCCGACGGCGCGCGCCCGCTGACCACTTCGTGAGCGCCGGCGGCACCACGCGCGCGCGGGCAGGCAATGACGGCCCCGGCCGCGCCCTGATCCGCGCGCTCCTGTCCCGGCATACGCGACGGCGCATCCACGGCCCCGCCCAACCGCGTACCCACATCCATCGTCCGCGCGACATGGTTTGAGTTCCCCCTCCGTTTCCCGGCCCCTCCCCCCTGCTCCATGGCTGTTCCCCTGCATATCGAAACCCGCGGCCGCGGCCCCGCGCTCGCCCTGATCCACGGCTGGGCGATGCACGGCGGCCTGTTCGCGCCGCTGGCCGACCGCCTCGCCGACCGCTATACGCTGCACCTGGTCGACCTGCCCGGCCATGGCCATGCGCGCGGTTCCGACGCACCGCTCGACCCGGGAGCGCTCGCCGCGGGCCTGGTCGAACGCGTCCCCGACGCGGTCTGGCTGGGCTGGTCGCTCGGCGGCCAGTTCGCGCTGCGCGCGGCGCTCGATCACCCGGATGCGGTCCGCGGCCTGGTGATGCTGGCCGCTTCGCCGCGCTTCGTCGCAGGCGAGGACTGGCCCCACGGGGTCGGCCCGAACCTGTTCCACGACTTCGGCGACGCGCTTCGGCGAGACTTCCGCGGCACGCTGGAAGGCTTCCTCGCACTCGAGGCGCTCGGCTCTACCAGCGCGCAGGAGGAGCTGCGCAGGCTGAAGTCGCACGCGTTCGAGCGCGGCGAGCCGGCCGAGCGCGCGTTGCTGGAAGGGCTGGCCCTGCTCGACCGGCTCGACCTGCGCGAGGAACTCGCGTCGCTGGCCGTGCCCAGCCTGTGGATCAGCGGCCGCCGCGACCGCCTGGTGCCGGCCGGCGCAATGCCTGCCGCCGCTGCGCTGGCGCCGGATGCGCGCAGCGTGGTGCTCGCCGGCGCCGGCCACGCGCCGTTCCTGGGCGCGACCGCCGCGGTCGCCGACGAGATCGACGCCTTCATGCAAGACCTGATTTAAGGCCCTCTTCCTCGGAGAGAGGGTTGGGTGGGCTGGAGCGCCATCCGTCCCAATCGAACTCGCCCGGAACCTCGCCCCAAGCCGATGGAAACCCACTCCACCCCAGCCCTCCCCTTGACGGGGAGGGGGATCACGAAATGACAGAACTGTTCGACCACCGTCAGGTCCGCCGTGCGTTCTCGCGCTCGGCCGACCACTACGACGATGCCGCGGCGCTGCAGCGTGAAGTCGCGGCACGGCTGATGGAATCGCTCGATTACCTGGCCGATCCCGCGGTCGGCCTGGATCCGCAGCGCGTGGTCGACCTCGGTTGCGGCCCCGGCCATGCCGCGGTCGCGATGCAGCGGCGCTGGCCGAAGGCGGAGGTGATCGCACTCGACATCGCCCTGCCGATGCTGTGTGCCGCACGCGCCAACGCCGCGGCGATTCCCGGCGCCGGCCGTCCGCGCTGGCTCGGCGGAGCGCGCACGCCGATGCCGCTGTGCGCCGACGCCCGCGCGCTGCCGCTGGCCGACGCGAGCGTCGACGTGCTGTTCTCCAACCTGTGCCTGCAATGGGTGGAGGACCTCCCGGCGGTGTTCGCCGGCTTCCGCCGTGTGCTCCGGCCCGGCGGCCTGCTGCTGGTGTCGACCTTCGGCCCGGACACGCTGTTCGAACTGCGCGGCGCATTCGCCGAGGCCGACGACACCCCGCACGTGAGCCTGTTCCCGTCGATCGCGCAGTTCGGCGACGCGCTGGTCGCGGCCGGTTTCAAGGATCCGGTGCTGGACCGCGACGAGTTCATCCGCAGCCATCCGGATCTGGCCGGCCTGATGCGCGAACTGCGCACGCTGGGCGCCACCAACGCGATGAGCGCACGCCGCCGCAGCCTGACCGGGCGGGCGCGCTTCGCCCGCGCCGCGCAGGCCTATGAGGCGCTGCGTGGCGGCGCAGGCACGGCGCACGCGCACAAGCTGCCGGCGACCTGGGAGGTGATCTACGCCCACGCATGGGGCCCGCCGCCGGGGGCACCGATCCGCGTCGGAGGCGTCGACGAGGTGCGGCTGCCGGCGGCTGGAATCCCGGTCCGCAGGCGCTGAGAGTTCGTCCACCAGTCCGAAGAAGCGGCCGCAGGCCCAAACTGCCACCATGCCCACGCACGATCGCCGTACCGCCCTGCTCGCCGTCGCAATCGCGTTGGCCTCGGCGCTGTTCTTCACCTGCACCTACGTGCTCAACCGCGCCGCGGCGGTCGAGGGCGGCCACTGGGCCTGGACCGCCGCGCTGCGCTATCTGATCACCCTGCCGCTGCTGTGGCCGTTGATGCGTTGGCAGGGCGGCGCGACACCGGTGCTGCGCGCGATCGTCGCGCACCCGGGGCCGTGGCTGGCGTGGAGCGCGATCGGCTTCGTGCTGTTCTACGCCGGACTGAGCTTCGCCGCCGCGAGCGGGCCCTCGTGGCTGGTCGCAGGCACGTTCCAGCTGACCGTGATCGCCGGGATGCTGTGCGCGCCGTTGCTGTACCGCAGGCACGACCGGCGCGCGCGCATTCCGCTGCCGGCGCTGCTGGCGGGGCTGGTGGTGGTCGCGGGGGTGATGCTGATGCAGTTCGGCCATGGCGGCGGCCGTCTCGATCACGACGGCTGGATCGCCCTGGCCTGCGTCGCGGTCGCCGCGGTCGCCTATCCGCTCGGCAACCGCGGCCTGCTGCTGCACATGGAGCGCAGCGGCGAGACGCTCAACGCAACCCAGCGCGTGTTCGGGATGACCCTGGCCAGCCAGCCCTTCTGGTGGGCACTGGCGGCGTTCGCGTTCGCCCGGTCCGGCGCACCGGGCGGCGACCAGATCTGGCTGGCCGCAGGGGTCGCGATCGGCGCCGGCATCGTTGCCACCGTATTGTTCTTCCAGGCCACCGGCATGGTCCGCAACGAACCGACCGCGTTGGCTGCGGCCGAGGCGATGCAGGCCGCGGAGATCCTGTTCGCGACGCTGTTCGGCGTGCTCTGGCTCGGCGAAGCCTGGCCACAGGGCCGCGCGCTGTGGGGTGCGGTGCTGGTGGTGGCCGGTATCGTCGCCTTCAGCATCGTCGCCGCGCGGGCGGCCGCCGGCGACGTCCGCTCGACCCGGCGGCTGCGCAGCGATCGCGGCGCTTGAACCCCGCCGGGAAGTTCCCGGCGCTCCCACGGCTCCGTTCAGGCGCGTACGACTAGATTCGGCGCAACGCTTCCAATCGCCGCACGCATGCGCCCCCTGATCCGACCGTTCGCCGTCTCCACCCTCTGCACGCTTGGCCTGGCAATCGCCCTGTTCTCGGCCGCCACCCATCCGGCCGCGGCCACGCCGCCGCCCGGCCCCGATACGCGCGCGATGATGGAGGCGTGGGGCGTCGATCCGGCGGTGCTCGCGGGCAACGGCGCGGCGCTGCTGCGCAATGCGCCCGATCCCGCCGTCGACACGCTGTTCCAGGCGGTCCACCACAGCCTGCAGGACGAACGGGAGGCGCGGGCGCTGTGCGCGCTGTTCGACCCCGGTGGCGACCGCAGCCTGGAGGGACTGAACCGCGCCGCGGCCACGCTGGGCGACGACAGCCGCCAGCGGCTGGCCAATGCGGTGGTGCTGGTGCTGATGACGTCCGCCCAGGGCAGCCCGCAGCCCTTCGACATCGAGGTCGCGCGGCAGACACTGAAGGCCGCCGCGGTACGCGCTGCCTTCCTCAACGACGGCTTCACCACGGCGCTCAATAGCGACAGCGCGCGCGCACGTTGCCGTGCGGTCGGCCAGCTGACCGCGGCGCTGGAGGACCGGCCGCAGGCAGAACGCGCGGCGGTGACCCGCCTGCTGCTCAGCGAAGGACTGGCGATGCTGGCCGCCACACCTTCCCCTTAGCCGCACCCGATACTCAAGCGGAAGCAGCCCCCTGAGTCAGGGGCGATTCGCGCTGCAAGCGCGAATGGGGGCGGTTGAGCCCGGGCACGGCCCGGGCTCAACCCACCTGCGCGATCCAGTCCTGCAGGTTGTAGTAGTTGCTGACCCGCGCGATGCGGCCGTCGCGCAGCTCGAAGAACGCACCGCCCGACAGCACGTAGCGCTGGCCCCGGGCGGGCGGCAGGCCCTCGTCGTCGGCGACGTACTCGCCATGGACGACATACTCGGCACCGGCGCGCTGGCCATCCGGCGAGACCATCACCACGATGTCGCGCAACTGCTCGCGATAGCAGCGCGCCATCCGCTGCAGGAACGCCGCGAACGCGGCCTTGCCGGTCTCGCGCGGCCCCTGGTTGAGGTCATGGACCACGCCTTCGTCGAGCAGGGCCAGCATGTCGTCCCAGTCGCCGCGGTTGAATGCGGCGTAATAGCCGAGCACGAGCTCGGTGGCACGGTCGTGGCTGCGGGTTCCGTCGATCTTCATCGGCGTCCGGTCCTTGCGTGGAGGAGCGCTCCATTATGCGCCGGCAGGCCGCGAAAGCCCGCCTCCGCGCGGGCCTCCGCGGTGGTGAAGCGGGACGGACTCAGATCTCGACCAGCTGGCGCTGGCGCTGCCTCACCAGCCCGGTGACCAGCATGCCGGCGAGCACCGCGGTGGTGACCACGAAGATGCTCATGCCCAGGTAGTCGCCGCTCATGCCGCCGGCCAGCACCGTGTCACCGGCCCCATTGGGCACGAAGCTGGCCGCGGCCATCCCGGTGTAGTGCATGCCGCAGACCGCGACGCCCATCACCAGCGCGCTGCCGAACATCTGCATCGCCCCGCGCAGGTTGAACGCGAGCCACAGGGCGACGATCGATGCGACCACCGCGATCGCGCCGGACGCGGCGACCAGCGTCATGTCGTAATGGGTGTCGGCCGGCATCAACATCGCGGCCATGCCGGAGTAGTGCATGCCGGTCACGCCCAGGCCCATGAACACGCCGGCGAAGACCAGTTTGCCCCAGCCGAACACGCCGCTGCCGGCGATCGCCAGCCCGAACATGCACGACACCATCCCGATCACCGCCGACAGCGCGGTCAGGCCGATGTCGTAGGCGACCGGCACGTCCATGTTGCATGCGAGCATCGCGATGAAGTGCATCGCCCAGATCGCGCCACCGCCCATCGCCGCGCCGGCGGCGACGATGGCGCGCATGCGCTGGGCCACACTGGTGGCGGCCGGTATCGCGACCGCCAGCTGCAGGGCGGTGAACGAGCCCAGCACGGAGACCAGATAGGAAAGAACGACCAGATACGGCTCGTGGACACACTGGATGGCGTGATCGTGCGGCATGGCAACCCCCTGTCGGTTGAACGCTGGTGTGACGACGCGTCGACGTGACCGCCTGGCAGTGCAGGGGTGAACGCGGACGATGTACGCAGGCCGGAACGGCGGCCCGGAAGCCTTCAGTGTTCGAATTCGAAACGGCAGACGCCGGCACCTGCGCCGCGGCATTCACGCTCGATGGCGACCAGTCCGTCGGTGCCATGCGGCCCGCCGAGCAGCCCTTCGAGCATCCCGCGCAGGAAGTGGCAACTGGCGCCCTGACCCGCCTGGAAGAACGGGCTGTTGTCGACCACCAGCGCATCGCCCTCCAGTTCGGCATGCACCAGCTGCCGGACCGCGGGCACCGCGATCCGCCGCAGCGCGTCGTGCAGGCTCAAGCGTCCGCCCAGCGCGAAGTCACGTTTGTACACCCAGGTACCGACCCGCTGGCCGACATGGGTCAGGGTCGGCTCGCGCTGCGCGGGCGGCAGCTCCGTGCGCAGGGCCTGGACCAGGATGTTGATGTTCGGATAGCTGCGTGCGATCTGCGGCAGCAGGGTCTCCACGCGCCGGGTCGCGATCGAGGGCTCGGCAGGCGTCGCCGCGCCGGCAGCATCGGCCGGAACGGAAGCCGCCGGCTGCAGCGGCGGTGGCGCAGCGGCCTCGGCCTCGGCGGCCGGACCGGACTCGAAGCTCTTGACCAGGTGGTGGGTCCCCAGACGCTCTTCGAGCATCAGCAGGTTGGCTTCCGGGCCGCGCACCAGCAGGGTCAACAGCACCCCTTCCGCGCAACCGGCCATGCGCTGCCGCAACAACGTGAACCCGTTGGCGATGACCGTCTGGCCGAGCGCGAGCAACAATCCCTCGCGCCGGTCGGAGACCACGCGGAACTCCACATCCACCATCCGCCACCCCCTTGGCTTCCAGCAGTTGTCAGAAGAGCGCTATCGATTGATCACGGTCCATCGCCGCACACCGTGTCCGCCCGCACGGTTTTCCTGTGAAACCGGAGCCTGCCAGCCCCGCTCGGGAAAAAATCCGATCGATGTCACAAATAGATCGAACACCGCGACGCGCGACCGCATACGCTTCAACTCCGGTCGCAGGAGTCGCTCGCCCGGTCGCCGATCACCAAGCCTGGCAACCGTTTCCACGCCTCCGGCGCGCCATACGCGCAGGCTCCACGGAGACCATCAATGAGGTCCGGGAATGAGCGGGGCGGCCCGGTATCGATGGACAGCGTCGATGGTCCGGCCGGCTCGCGACGAGGGCCACGCGCTACTCGGACCCCAACCCCAGGCCGATGGTCCGGGAGACCCGGCGGCAGCAGCTGCCGACATCGCCGGACCGCTCGCCTGGAGCCTGCCGGAGACGAAGGGGCGCGACCGGGCGCTTATTCGGACCGGCCCGTGGCGAACAGCGCCGGCAGCCCATCCAGATCGATGTTGCCCCCCGACAGCACCAGCCCGACCCGGCGCCCGGCGAAACGCTCGCGATGCGCGAGCACCACCGCCAGTGCGATCGCCGCCGACGGCTCGACCACCAGTTTCATGCGTTCCCAGATCAGCCGCAGTGCGGCGACGACGGCGGCGTCGTCGACCAGCAGGATCTCGCGCAGATGCTCGCGCAGGATCGGATAGGTCAGGGTACCCAGCTCGGAGCGCAGTCCGTCGCATACGGTATCGGCGACGCGGCCGGTGATGCGCGTGCCGGAGTGCAGCGAGTCGTGGGCATCGCGCGCGCCTTCGGGTTCGGCACCGAACAGCTCGATCGCCGGGTCGATGCCGTGCGCGGCCAGGCAGGTGCCCGACAGCAGGCCGCCGCCGCTGACCGGCGTCACCAGTGCGTCCAGTCCCGGCGCCGAGGCCAGCAGCTCCAGCGCCGCCGTGCCCTGGCCGGCGATCACCCGCGGATCGTTGAACGGATGCACCAGCACGCCGCCGGTCTCGGCAAGCACCTGCGCGGTGACTTCGTCGCGCGAAGCCTGCCGGTGCTCGCACGGCACGATGCGGGCACCGTAACCGGCGATCGCGGCGAGCTTGACCTTCGGCGTGCTGCGCGGCGCGACGACCGTCGCGGTGGTGCCGCGCAGGCGCGCGGCGAGCGCGACCGCGGCACCGTGATTGCCGGAGCTCTGGGTCACGATGCCGCGCGCGACCTCGGCGTCCGACAACGAGAAGATCGCATTGCAGGCGCCGCGGAACTTGAACGCGCCGACCCGCTGCAGGTTCTCGCACTTGAAGTGCAGCTCGCAGCCGGCGATCGCATCCAGTGCGCGCGAACGCATCACCGGGGTGACGTGCGCATGCGGCGCGATCCGGGCCGCGGCGGCCAGGACGTCCGCATGGGATGGCGTCGCGTTCGCCGGAGCCTTCTCGAAATCTTCAGGCACGGATCGCCTCGGGACGCCGGCCTTCGCTTGGATACTGTCTGCGTTCATGCGGCGCAGCTTAGCGCGCCGACTCGCCGGCAACAGCACCCACGTTGGTCGACCCCTCCGGCGGCGGCCGCGACGGCGGAACCGTCAGCGTCGCCCGCGCGCGGCGGCCCATCAGGCTGACCGCGGCCGAGCCGGCCACCGCCAGCGCCGCCCCCAGCCAGCCCAGCCATGCGATCCGTTCCGGCGCCAGCCAGCCCGGCCACAGCGCCGCGACCGCCGCCGAGGCGGCGATGCACAGCAACGGCGTGGTCGCCAGTACCGCCGACACCCGCGAGGCCTCCCAGTGCGCGAGCGCCTCGGCGAACGCGCCGTATGCGCCGATCGTGTTCAACGCGCAGTAGCCCAATAGCAGCCAATGGGCCAGATCCAGGTCGAGCAGCATCGAAGGATGCGCGAAAGGCCATAGCACCAGCGTCGCCAGCGCGTAGATGCACAGCAGGATCTGCATCGAACCCAGCTTCAGCAGCAGCTGCTTCTGCAGCAGCGCATAGATCGCCCAGACCACCGCCGCGATCACCACCAGCAGCGACCCGAACAGGTAGCCCGCCCCCTGCGCCCCCTGCCACTGGTCCCAGGAGAACAGCAGCAGCCCGGCCACCAGCATCGCCAGCCCGAGCCATTGCGCGGCGCGGAAGTGCTCGCCGAAGACCCAGATGCCGCCCAGCGCCATCAACAGCGGCGCCAGCTGGATCAGCAACTGGGTGTTCGCAGGCGAGGTGTGCTGTACGCCAAGCAGGTAGAACACATAGTTGCCCAGCAGCATCAGGCCGGCGATCGTCAGCATCACCCAGCCGCTGCGGCCGAGTGCGCGATACCCGCCGAGCCGCCCGCGCAGCCCCAGCCAGGCGCCGGTGAACACGGTCGCGACCAGGAAACGGAACCAGGTCAGGGTGATCGCGTCGACCTCCTGCAGCACGATCTTCAGCGCGATCGGCAGGGTCGCCCAGCACAGCGCGGTGAACAGCGACAGGGACAAGCCCAGACGCCACTGGCCGGAGGCGCGGTGGAGGTTCATGGTGGGTAGCCGGCGTGGGAGGCCGGCATGCTCGCATTCGCCATGATGGCGGGCAAGCGATCGCGCGCGCCCCTCTCCGGCGCCCGGGGCGCCGTTACTCGGGGAGAACAACGATGCACACCGCCACGGCACCTGCATGGACATATGGATGACCGGGCACGGATTAAGCCCGAGTTCAAAGCCCCCGGCCCATGGTGGAGTCCTACTGGACCGGGGGGTTCCGACATGGCCCACACACTGCTGTCCCGCGTTCTCGCTCCGGCGCTCGCCGTCGCCCTGCTGGGCGGCTGCGTCAGCGATTATGCCTACCGCTCCGACGGCGGCGGCTACTACTACGGCCGTCCCTCGGTCGAATACCGCTACTACGGTGGCTACGGATACCCCTACGGCTACGGTGGCTACGGATACGGCTACCGCCCCTACGGTTATCCGTACGGCTATCACTACCGGCCGTACTACCCGGGGTATCCGTACTACCCGTACCGGCCGCCCTACCACCGGCCGCCGTACAAGCCACCGCACCGGCACGACGACGACCGAGGCAAGCCGCCGTGGAGGGATCTGGACCGGATCAGCCGCGAGCACCGCGACCGCAACGAGCCCAGGCCGCGGATCGTGCCGCGGGGGGATCTGACCCGCCCGGCGCCGCCCATGAGCCGTCCGCTGCCGCCCAACCGCAGCAGCGGCCCGCGGCCGGTGCCGCAGCGGGTCGCTCCGCCGTCGGTCAACCAGCCGCCACGGGTGCATGCGCCCCGACCTGCACCGCCGGTCAGCCGTCCGGCGCCCTCGCGCAGCAGCGGTCCACGGGTGCAGCGGATCGGGACCGAACGGGAACTTTGACCGGAAGGCGGAATACCGTGCGTCTGGCCGTGACGGGCGTCGCTTGACGTAGTCACAGGAGCGGGAGCAAGCTAGCCCCCACCTGACCCGGAGCGTCGCATTGCGACGCAACATTGGTCAGGTCCCGCCGGCAGAAGCCGGTGGAACGTGCAAGCGCCGATGTCGGCGTCCGGCGAGGAATCACGGATCCCCCCTGTTCCGTCCCCGTCGGACGTCGGCGCCTTGCGCCGGAGCGCAAAGGCGTCCCCCAAGATCCGTGTTGATGTGTCGTGCTGCCGCACGACACATCCCCAAGATTCGCTGCGCGAATACCTGGGCCCCGGCTAGCACCCTCCAATCCCCGCGCCTTCGGCGCGCCCCTTTACCAAGGGGGCTATGAGTCCCGTCACTTCCCATCGCCGCGCCCAGGCAGCGCCTTCGACCTGTCTGGAGGAAAGCCCCCCCTTGGCAAGGGGGGATTGGAGGTAAACGGCTTGGGGCCCAAGGTTTTGCTACGCAGAACGTTTGAGTTTTCTGTCTGGCGACGCCAGACAAAAAAAGGGCCGAACGTCCCCCGACATCCGGCCCTTTGCTTCCCCGGCGGGCACGTGGCCAGCCCCTGTTCCAATTCCGGCCGGCGCCTTGCGCCTGCCCCGTCGGGTGCAGGGAGGGTGATGCAGGATGCGTGCCAATCGCCGGCGGCACGACCCCGGTGGCGGGCAGGCGGGGCTCCGCTGCCCTAGAATCCGTCCCGGAGCGGAGCCCGCGGGTCCCCGGGTCATGCGGCACCGGGTGACCGGTACGAGGCCGTGACCGGCAAAGCTGGCGAGGCCCGACGATCGACCTTCGTGCGCCCGCTTCCGGAACAGCCCGAGAACCGACATGAGCAGCAGCTTCTACCAATATGACGTGATCGTGGTCGGTGGCGGCCACGCCGGCACCGAGGCCGCCCTGGCCGCGGCGCGGTCGGGTGCGCGCACGCTTCTGCTGACCCACAGCGTCGAGACGGTCGGCGCGATGAGCTGCAACCCCGCAATCGGCGGGATCGGCAAGGGCCACCTGGTCAAGGAGATCGATGCGCTGGGCGGAATCATGGCGCGCGCCGCCGACGCCGCCGGCATCCAGTGGCGACGGCTCAACGCCAGCAAGGGGCCCGCCGTGCGCGCGACCCGCTGCCAGGCCGACCGCAATCTCTATCGCGCCTTCATCCGCCGTGCGGTCGAGAACCAGCCGAACCTGACCCTGTTCCAGGCCGCCGTCGACGATATCGAGTTCGCCGGCGATGCGGTCCGCGCGGTGGTCACCCAGACCGGCCTGCGCTTCGAAGCCCCCGCCGTGGTCCTCACCGCCGGCACCTTCCTCGCCGGCAAGGTCCACGTCGGCCAGACCACCTATGCCGCCGGTCGCGCCGGCGATCCGCCCGCTGTCGCGCTGGCCGCGCGCCTGCGCGAGGGCCCGTTCGTCGTCGACCGCCTGAAGACCGGCACGCCGCCGCGGATCGATGGCCGCACGCTCGATTACGCGGTGATGGAAGAACAGCCCGGCGACGACCCGCGTCCGGTGATGTCGTTCGTCGGCTCGACCGCCGATCATCCGCGCCAGGTGTCGTGCTGGATCACCCACACCCGCGAGCGTACCCACGAGATCATCCGCGACGCGCTCGACCGCAGTCCGCTGTACACCGGCCAGATCGAAGGCGCCGGCCCGCGCTACTGCCCGTCGATCGAGGACAAGGTGGTGCGTTTCGCCGACAAGGCCAGCCACCAGATCTTCGTCGAGCCAGAAGGCCTCGACATCGCCGAGATCTACCCGAACGGCATCTCGACCTCGCTGCCGTTCGACGTGCAGCTGGAACTGGTGCGCAGCATCCGCGGCTTCGAACACGCGCACATCACCCGCCCCGGCTACGCGATCGAGTACGACTATTTCGATCCGCGCGGACTGAAGACCACGCTGGAAACCCGGGCAATCGCCGGGCTGTTCTTCGCCGGCCAGATCAACGGCACCACCGGCTACGAGGAGGCCGCCGCGCAGGGTCTGCTGGCGGGCATCAATGCGGCGCGCTTCGTCCGCGGCGAGGGCGGCTGGTCGCCGCGCCGCGACCAGGCCTATCTGGGCGTGCTGGTCGACGACCTGACCACCCACGGCACCAGCGAGCCCTACCGCATGTTCACCTCGCGCGCCGAGTACCGCCTGCAGCTGCGCGAGGACAACGCCGACCTGCGGCTGACTCCGCTCGGTCGCGAGCTCGGCCTGGTCGACGATGCGCGCTGGATCCGCTTCGAGGCCAAGCGCGAGGCGATCGCACGCGAGAACGAACGCCTGGGTGCGCTGTGGGCGGCGCCGAACAATCCGCTCGGACGTGCGCTGGCCGAGACGCTCGGCGTCGAAGTCAGCCGCGAGAGCTGCGCCCGCGACCTGCTCAAGCGGCCGGAGCTCGACTACGCGAGGCTGGCGACGGTGCCGGGCATCGGTCCGGGCATCGACGACGCCGCGGTGGCCGAGCAGGTCGAGATCGACGTGAAGTATTCGGGCTACCTCGAGCGCCAGCGCGAGGACATCGAACGCGCGCGCCGCCACGAGGACACCGCGATTCCGGAAGGTTTCGACTTTGCCGGGGTGCGCGGGCTGTCGGCGGAAGTGCGGCAGAAGCTCGAGCGGGTACGCCCGCAGACGGTCGGCCAGGCCCAGCGCATACCGGGGATGACTCCGGCGGCGATCTCGCTGCTGCTGGTCCACCTGACCCGCCAGCGCCGCAGCCAGGTGGCCTGAGCGGCGATCTCCGGGCTACGCCCTGGAATCCCCGAAGTTTGCTGCGCAAAACCTGGGCCCCGCCGTTGCGCTTCCACACACCTTTTCATGCCTGCGGAACGAATTGCCCCCTGACCCAGGGAGCCGGGGCTCCAGTCGTTGTGTCATAGCAGCAGCGTGAGCCGCGATGCGCTTTCATGGGAAGGCCCGATCGTGGCTTGCGCCCGCTCCTGCGGGTGCGTCTGCGACGCGACTCAGGACACGCTCCAGAAGCCGGCATGGCGCTTCGCCGCAGCCCGCAGGCCGCGCGTTTCCGCTTCGCCAAGCGGGCGGAACAGGGCCGGCTCGAAATCCCCTGCGACCGTGCGCGGCCAGGTGCCGGCGACGCGGCTGCCGGCGATGACGCAGGGCTGGATGATGCCGTTGATCGTGAACACCTTGCGGTGATGGTCGGCGTCCAGCACCGGCGTGCGGTCCTTGTAGCCGAGCAGATACTCGTCGAACGCGGGCAGCAGCAACACGTCGCGCCTCGTCGGCGAGCTTCCATCCGGCCCATCCTCCAGCCGCCAGTAGCGCGCGCCCCCGGCGTCGAATTCGACCGGTACGGCATCCGCCGCCTGCAATGCCGCCTGCGAGTCCTTCAGCGTCAACCCCGACCACCAGGCCAGGTCGTGGGCGGTCGCCGGGCCGTGGCCGAGCAAGTAACGGCGCCCGAGCTCGGCCAGCGCCGCGTCGCGCGGCATTGCGGACGCCGCCGCCAGCCAGGCCTCCTGCCAGACGAAGCCGGGCTGACGCCCGAGCCGCGGCCCCTGGCAGATCAGGCCTTCGGTCGCGAGCCGGTACAGGATGTGCAGGCCGCGACTGTTGCCGGTCGCGATACCCGCCGTTTCCAGCGCTTCGTAGAGCGCCGGCCTCGACACCGGTCCGCCATCGCGCAGTGCGCGCTCGAGCACGCGTCGGCAGGTCGCCAGGACCTTCGCATCCAGGCCGTACTCGCGTTCATGGCGTGCGCTGTCGCGGGCGAGCGCACGCGGCGCCAGCAGCGACTGCAACCAGCGCACGTCCTCGGCTGCGACGAAATGCAGGGTGCCGCGCATCGGCCAGGTGCGCACGATGCGGCCGGCCGCGATCGCCGATTCGACCGTGGCCGCGTCCGCCGCGCGCGTGCGCAGCCCGACGGCCCACAGCGCGGCGCCGTAGTCCTGCGCCTGCACCGCCAGCAGGCGCCGCACCGCCGCATGCGGATCGTCCGCCTGCGCGCCGACCAGGTGCTGGGCGCTGCGACGCGCGTGCAGCAGTTTCGCAAGCGCCGGACTCAACGCTGCAGCTCGAACACGGCGCTGACCGAGGCGCTGTACTCGACGCTCGGCTGGATGTAGCGCGCCCGCCGCATCCGCGACCCGGTGACCTCGATCCGGTCCAGCGCGTAGCCGCTGGCCTGCCGCGAACCGACGCTGTCGATGCTGTAGACCGGACCCAGACGGGTACCGAACGACCGTGCGACCTCGTCGGCCTCGCGGCGCGCGTCCTCGACCGCCCGCGCCTTGGCTTCGCGGCGCAGTGCATCGGCGCGCGAGGATTCGAACGCGACGTTGCCGATGCGGTCGGCACCGGCTTCCAGGCCGGCGTCGAGGAACTCGCCGAAGCGCCCGACGTCGCGCAGGGTCACGGTGACGCTGCGGTTCGCGTAATAGCCGTTGCTGACACGGAGGCCATCGTCGCCGAAGCTCACGTCCTCGCCGGCGTCGAGTCCGGACGCCTTCACGTCCTCGTCGGCGACATCGAAATCGCCGAGACGGTCGAGCAGCCGGTTCACCGCCGCGTCGACCGCCTGCTTGGCCGGCAACGGTTGCGCGGCGCGATCGGAAAACTCGAACTGCACCTCGACCCGGTCGGGCTTCGCGCTGACCTCGCCCTTGCCGGTGACGACGACATGCGGGGCATCCGGCAGCGGAGTACCGGCGACGGCGACGTTCAACGGGAACGGGGCGAGGACGGCGAGCAGAACGTACAGGCGGAACGGACGCATCGGCATGCTCCTTGTTGGACGATACGTCCGTGAACGGCCGCGAAGGCGGGTCGGGGTCATTTCTCCAGACGCCAGTTCAACGACGCCCGGTTCTCCTCGGAACTGCTTTCGATCTCGACGTCGAAGCCCAGGCCGAGCAGGTACTTGAGGGTCAGCACGGTACCGCTGCCGACCAGCGAGACGCCATAGCCGACGTACAGCCGCGGCGACAGCCGCTTTCCGAAGCCGAACACGCTGCCGAGCGTGCGGCTCTCCATCGCACCGGCATCGTCGAGGCCGATCTTGCTGCCCAGTTGCGAGGCCAGCACGCTGCCGCCGGCGGCGAGCGCGGCGTTGGCGGCGGTCAGCTGTTCGCTTTCGGCCGAACTGGTGCTCGACAGCGGCCGGCCGAGGGTCAGGTAGGCAAGTGCGTCGGACTGGGTGGTGGCCGGTTCCGACCAGACGTCCACGGTCGGCGCGCTGACCCGGCCGCCGATGTCGACGCCGGCAGTGACGTCGCCGATCTCGCGCACCGCGCGGATGTCGAGCAGCGGGTCCGAAACCGGACTGTTCGACCACCCCAGCGTGCCGCGCCTGATCGTCAGATCCTGGCCGTAGGCCTTGTAACGCCCGCTCACGTTGAGGGTGCCGGTGGCGAGCATCTCGCGACCGGGCCGCGCGCGCACCTGCATCCTGCCCCCGAGCTTGCCCTTGAGGCCGAAGCCGTTGAGGCGCACGTCGTCGCCGAGCACGATGCCGACGTCCAGATCGAGCGGCGATGCACCGCCGTCCTCGGGATCGGCCGGGTCCAGCACGACCACATCGTCGGAGGTCGATACGCCACCTTCCAGATGCTCGAGCTCGACCCGCGCGCTCGGCACGGTGACGGTGCCAGTGACCGTGATCGGCTCGCCGGCGGCGACCCGCACCCGCACGTCGGGGCTGGCGACCGCGTGGAGGTCGCGGGTGTCGGAGACCAGCACATCTTCCCCGTGCAGGTGCAGCTCCAGCGGGGGCCCGCCTTCGGTCCAGCCGAGCACGCCGTCGACGTGCAGCGGGCCGTTCTCGCCGTTGCCGCTGCTGACCTGGCCCTCGATACGTGCACTGCCGTCGCCCTGGGCGATCAATCGCACGTCGCCGTCGTGCAGCAGCAGACCGAGCGCGGGCAGCTCGGTACTGAACCCGCTCAACCGTGCCTGTCCGCCCATGCGCGGGTCGCCGCGCGTGCCGGTCAGCGAGATGCGGCCTTCGAGCAGCCCCTTGGGTTCGACGATGTCCGGCGAGAACAGCTCCAGCCAGACCAGTTCGTCGATGTTGAAGCTCAGTTCGCCGTCCAGTGGCGCGTAGTCGTCCCAGCCGGTGCTCAGGCGCGCGTCGAGGCGGCCGTCCTCGTTGATCACCGAAGCCAGTGTCGCTTCGATCCGGCGCGGATCGAAGCGGGCGTCCAGCCGCAAGTCCCGATAGTTCAGCGGTTCGTTCCCGCCGCGTCGGCGGAAGCGCGCGCCGCCGCTGGCCGAGGTGACCCGCAGCTCGCCCTGCCATGCATTGCCGGCCGGCCGCAGCTGCGCATCGATCGCGATCTCGCCGCGCAGGAACCACGGCCGGCCGTCGGCACGCTCGGGCAGATAGGTTTCGATCAGGCTCAGCGGCAGGCCGTCGCCGTCGACGCTGACACCGCGGCGCGGCCAGTCGGCCTGCATGCACAGCGCGCCGCCGGCGCTGGAAGCGAAGCAGCCGTGTTCGAGCTGCCCGTTGCGCCCGTCCCAGCCGAATGCGACCGGCTGCTGCAACTGCCACGAGGCGCCGCGTGTCGGCGCCAGCCGCAGGGAATCCAGGCGCCCCCGCCAGGCCGCACCGCGTTTGTCCATTTCGCCGGACAACGCCAGCGTGCCGATTTCGCCCTGCACATCGGCGTCCAGCGCCAGCGCCTCGACCGCGCCGCGCGCATCCACCCGCACGCTGTCGAGCACGACGCCCAGCTGCAGTCCGCCGGCACGCAACGCGAGTTCGCCGTTGCCGCCGCGCCAGGGCAGCCGGCCCCGCACGCTCAGGCTGTCGGCGCGGTAGTCGCCCCAGGAAAGGCCGCTGCCGTCGAGATCGGTGCTGATGTCCGGCGCATCGCGGGGCCCCTGCAGCGCCAGCGTACCCTGCAGAGTGCCGGCGGCGTCGGGCAGCAGATCGGACAGGCGCAGCGGTGCAAAACGTGCGTCGACGTCGAGATCGTCGGCAAGCCGCCCCTCCGCCTCGATCCGGCTGCCGCCGAGCGACAGCGCCAGCTCGCCTTCGTAGGCTTCGCCGTCGATCCGCAGCCGACCCCGCCCGTCCAGCGGGCGGTCGCGCAGGCGGCCGCCGAGGTCTTCGATGTCGATGGTCGCCTGCACGCCCCGGTCGCCGACCGAACCGGTGCTGGCGAGACGGCCGTCGACCGCGCCGCGCCAGTCGGTGAGGAAGTAGCCCGGGTCGAAGCCGGCCAGCGTCGCCTGCAGATCCCACCCCGGCTCGGGCACCCATGCCACTTCGCCGCCGACGTCGAGCCGGCCGGTCGGCATCGCGACCTCGAACGTTTCCAGGCGCATGCGTCCGGCGTCGCCACGGCCGTCCAGGCGCACCTGCGCCCGTTCCCCGTCGCGGGTGAACGTGGCCGTACCGATCGCGGCCCAGTCCTCCACGGTGCCGGCGATACCGAGGTCGGCGTCGGCGGCGATCGCCGGTGCATCCGGATCGCCGGTGGTCGCGCCGCCCCAGCTCAGGCCGCGTGCGTTCACCGCGAAGCGGATGCGGCCGCGCTCGCTGCCGGCCTGCGGATCGTTGAAGTCCGCCTTGCCGCGCGCGCTGATGCGGCCGCCGAAAGCCTCCAGCAGCAGCGGTTCGGCCTCGATGACCTGGTTCTCCACGCGCAGTTTCGACGACAGGATGCGCAGCGCCAGATCGCCGCGCTGGAAATCGCCCTCGACCGCCATCGCGCCGCCGACGCCGTCGACCTCCAGGGCCGCCGCCAGCGGCGTGTCCGACGGCGCATCGCCGGCCAGCAGTGCCGGGTCGAGCGCGCGCGCATCGGCCCGCAACCGCCACCGCGGCGTGTCGCGCCCCTGCAGCGTCAGCGTCGCCCGCAGCGGACCGGGCACCGCGCCGGCGACACCGACGTGCATCTTCGCCAGGTCGCCGCGGGCGACCAGGCCGATCCGCGCCGGCGTGCGCCCGGCCGGCGCCGGCAGCACCGCGGTGGCGACCAGGTCGGTGCGGTAGTAGTCGCGGGGCAGGTAGTCGCCGTGCACGCCGAAGCGGCCACGATCGCTGTCGACGTCGAGCCGCTCGATGTGGAGCCGTCCCTCGTCCGCGTCGAGGCCGCCACGCACGCTGTGCACGTCGATCAGCGGCTCGCCGTTGCGACTCACCTTCAAACCGTCGATGCGGATGTCGTCCGCACGCAGTGCGAGCGGCGGCGCGATCTGCGGCAGCAGGTCGGGCCAGCTCGGCAGTTCGAACGGCTCGTCCGAATCGGGCAGATCGAGGCTGGCGTCGCTCAGCTCCATCGCATCCAGCTGCACGCGCTTGCCCAGCAGCGGCTGCAGCGCAGGATCGATCACGATGCGGCCGGCGCTGAACGTGGTCGTGCGCGGGTGCTCGCAGTCCGGATAACGCACCGGCTGTCCGTCCTCGGAGGGACAGCCGCGGCTGACGAAGCGCACGTCGTGCAGCACCATCGGTCCGCGTACCGGTCCCTCGGCCCTCGACCACGTCAGTTCGGTGCCCTCGGGCAGTCGCGCCTGGATCTGTCCGAGCAACAGCTCGCGACCGCCGATCGTGGTCAGCAGCCAATACAACGCTGCCAGCAGCGCCACCGCCAGCCCGCCGATCACCAACGCGCCGCGGATGGCGAGCCAGCGCACCCGCGCGCGCCGCCGCGCACGCAGCTCGGCGATTCGGGCCTCGTGCGGATCGGTGCGGTCGGCGCTCTGGTTCATGCTCACAGGTCCGCGCCGATGTTGAGGTAGAACTCGTAGGACGAGTCCGGATCGTCCAGGCCGGTGGCGATGTCCAGCCGCAGCGGCCCGACCGGCGAGATCCAGCGCAGGCCGATGCCGACGCCCGTGCGCCAGTCGGGGGTGTCGTCGAACGCGCTGCCGCTGTCGACGAACACCGCGGCGCCCCAGCTGTCGTTGAAGTAGTGCTCGTACTCGACGCTGCCGGTGATCAGGTTCTTGCCACCGGTGTAGTAGCGACCGTGGTCGGTCTCGACGCTGGGTCCGACCTCGTTGGTCGC
Source organism: Marilutibacter chinensis (assembly GCF_021725675.1). GTDB lineage: Bacteria > Pseudomonadota > Gammaproteobacteria > Xanthomonadales > Xanthomonadaceae > Marilutibacter > Marilutibacter chinensis. The sequence continues at coordinate 541,462 of NZ_JAKJPO010000003.1, forward strand.
GTAGCCGCGGATGCTGCGGTCGCCGCCGGCGTAATAGCGCAGACTCGGCGGCATGTTGACCAGGTCGTCGGTGAAGGTGTGGCCGGCCTCGGCGCGGGCGATCAGCCGGTCCCGTTCGCCGATGCCGCGGTACCAGCGCAACGAGCCGTAGGCCTGGGCGAAGTTGGCGTCCGAGCCCAGCGCCTCGGCGCCGGCCTTCAACTCGACCACCGCGGACACCGCGTCGCGGGGAAACAGTGTGTTGTCGGCATCGACATAGGCCGCGCGCAGCGCCGGATAGGCGAAGGTCGCGTACTGGTACGCCGGCATCGTCAGCGCGCCGTCGCCATCATCGGCGGTGAAGTAGCGCCAGCGCTCGCGCAGCAGGTGCATCGACGCGGTCGCGGTCCAGTAGCGGTTGATCTGGCCGGTACGGCTGCCGATGAACTCGACCCGGCGCGAATCGATGTAGTCGCTCTGCTCGTCGGCCAGCCGGCCGCTGACGATGTACCAGCCGTCGCGCCAGGCGAACGCGGGGATCCGGTACTGCACGGTCACCGCCTTCTTGTACTGGGCCCAGTCGATCTGGGTGTTGAGCTTGTGGCCGCGGTCGTTGAGGTAGCGGCGCTCCAGGCCGAGCCGGATGCCGGCGCCATCGAGCGTGCTGTAGCTGACGCCGGCGGTGTAGACGCTGCGCTTGGCCGGGGTCAGGGTGACCTGGACCGGTACCCGTCCGTCGACCGCCTTGTCCGGCTGCGGCACGATGTCGATCCCGGAGAAGTAGTCCAACCGCGACAGCGATTGGCGGAAGCGGTCGAGCTTGCCCTGGTGGTAATAGCTGCCCTCTTCCCAGTAGACCATCTGCTCGAGCAGCGAGTCGCGGATGATCCGTTCCGGCTCCTGCGAGAAGGTGATCGGCCCCATGTCGTAGCGGCGCCCGCTCTCCCAGACCAGGTCGATGTCGGCGGCCTGCTCGGCACGGGTGACCTCGACCCGGCGCGACAGGAACTCGGCGTCGAAGTAGCCGCGCTCCGCGAGACGGCGGGTGATCCGGACCTTGCTCGCCTCGTAGGTCGGGTGCACGAAGGTCTCGCCGATCGCCGGCTTGAACGCGGCCAGGTCCTCCTTCAGGTAGCGGTCGCGCGCGCCCTCGCCGATGATCGCGATGTCCGAGCGGCGCACCTTGACCGTCTCGCCGGGATCGACCGTGATCGTCACCGACACGGTGCCGTTGTCGCGCCGGCGCTCGACGGTGATCTGCGGATCGTAGTAGCCGAACGGCTCCAGCGCCTTGCGGGTCTCGTCCTCGGCCTGGCGGACCATGTAGCCGAGTCGCCGTCCGCTCAGCTCCTCGCCCTTCGCGTCGACCAGCGACAGTCCCAGTTCGACGTTCTCGGTCATCGTCTCGTCGAGGCCGACGATGGTGACCGTACCGACCCTGGCCGCAAACGCGGCACCACAGAAGCCGGATGCGGCGAGCGCGATGGCAATGGCGAACGTCCGGCCCTGGCGTGGACGCGGGCTCGGCGCGGACCGGGCCATCGCGGCCGGAGAAAGTGAACGGGCAGGCATGCGGCGAGCATACCGGGCGGCCATCAAGCCTCCGTTAACGGATGCTGGCGGCAACGTTCCCGGACTCCGACAACCACGATCGCGGGCGCCCATTTCTTAGCAGCGGCGTCAGCCGCGATTCCCGGGCCGCGCCCGGGAATCCCCAAAGTTTGCTGCGCAAACCATGGGCCCCGCCGGTGCGCTTCCATACCCCCATTCGCGCTGCGCGCGAATCGCCCCCTGACCCGGGCGGGAGCGGCGTGAGCCGCGATGAGGCCTTCCCGCAAGAACCGATCGCGGCTTACGCCGCTCCTACGAAGTACGAAGAAGCGGGTCCGGGGCGGTGCGCCCGCCCCCGGGGTTCAGATCGACAGGTGCTCGATCGCGGCGACGCTGCCCAGGCGCTCGCCCAGCCGGCGCAGCAGGGCCAGGCGGTTGGCGCGCAGCCGCGCGTCCTCGACATTGACCATCACCGCGTCGAAGAACGCATCGACCTGCGGCCGCACCCGCGCCATGTGGGCGAGCACCGTCATGTAGTCGCCCTTGCGCAAGGCCTCGGCGGTCTCGCCGTACAGCGCTTCGACCGCTTCGGCCAGCGCGCGCTCGGCCGGCTCGGCCAGCAGCGCCGGATCCTCCATCCGCGGCACCTCGACATCGGCCTTCTTCAGGATGTTGCCGATGCGCTTGTTCGCCGCCGCCAGCGCCGCCGCCTCCGGCAGCGCGGCGAAGGTGCCGATCGCGTCGATGCGACGGTCGAAGTCGTACAGCGACTTCGGCTTCAGTTCCGCGACCGCATTGAAGTGCTGCACCGGCACGCCCTTGTCGGCGTAGTAGCCGCGCAGGCGGTCGAGGATGAAGTCGTAGAGGTCGCGAAGACTTTCCATCCCTGGCTTGGAAACAGTAATTGTATCGCTGCCTAGATCAACTGCTATCCGCTCTTCCTTCAGAGAAGCCAGTCGGGCATAGAAGTGCATTCGCAAGCTGAACTCAGCACGAGCCTTTTCTAGCTCAATGGCCGCGCGAGTTTGGAACAAAGCCTGCTGAAGGAACTTGAAGAGGTCCAAATCAAACCCGCTTTCAATGACCGTCCGCGCCAGCCCCAGCGCGTTGCGGCGCAGCGCGAACGGATCCTTGTTGCCGGTCGGCCTGAGCCCGGCGGCGAAACCGCCGGCCAGGGTGTCCAGGCGCTCGGCGATCGCCAGCACCTTGCCGGCCGGGGACAGCGCGATGTCGTCGCCGCCGAAGCGCGGACGGTAGGCCTCGTCGATCGCGTCGGCGACGGCGACCCGGTCGTCGTGCGGCAGGTCGTCCAGCGCGGCGTCCTGCATCGCGTAGTAGCGGCCGGCGATGCCCTGAAGTTCCGGGAACTCGTTGACCATCCGCGACTGCAGGTCGTTCTTCGACAGTTCGGCGGCACGACGCACCAGCGCCGCGTCGGCTCCGACCTGCGGCGCGATCGCCTCCGCCAGCGCGACCACGCGCGCGACCTTGTCGGCGACGCTGCCGAGCTTCGCCTGGTAGGTGACCTGCTTCAGGCCCTCGCCCATCGCGGCCAGGCCCTGCTTCATGTCCTCGACGAAGAAGAACTTGGCATCGGCGAAGCGCGGCCGGATCACCCGCTCGTAGCCCTTGCGGACCTCGGTCTCGTCCTTCGATTCGATGTTGGCGATGCCGACGAAGTGCTCGCTCAGCCGGCCGTCCGGATCCAGCAGCGGGAAGAACTTCTGGTTGGCCTCCATCGTCGCGACCAGCGCCTCGGCCGGCACCGCGAGAAACTCGGGCTCGAAACCGCAGCGCACCGCGACCGGCCATTCGACCAGGCCGTTGACCTCCTCCAGGTTGCCGGCGTCGATGCGGGCGCTGCCGCCGACCGCCTTGGCCGCAGCCTGGACCTCGGCGACGATGCGCGCGCGGCGCTCGTCCGGATCGGCCAGCACCTTCGCGCCGCGCAGGAACTCGACGTAGTCGTCGGGCGTGCTGAACCAGACCGGCTTGTCGTGCATGAACCGATGGCCGCGGCTCATGCGGTCGCTGCGCACGCCCAGCAGTTCGGCGTCGACCACGTCCTTGCCGTGCAGCACGACCAGCCAGTGCACCGGGCGGGCGAACCCGTAGTCGTGGCCGCCCCAGCGCATCGGCTTGGGGATCGGCATCGCGGCGACGGCCTCGCGCAGGATCTCCGGCAGCAGCGCGGCAGTGCGCAGGCCCGGCGTCACCGAGCGGTGGACGAAGCGCTCGCCCTTGTTGTCGGTGGTGCGCTCGAGCTGTTTCCAGTCGACCCCGGCCTTGGCCGCGAAACCCTGCAGCGCGCGGGTCGGCAGGCCGTCGGCATCCAGCGCGATGTTGAGGTAGGGACCGGGCACCTCGTTGTTCTGCTGCGGCTGCTCGCCGGCCACGCCGGGCAACAGCACCGCCAACCGGCGCGGGGTGTACAGCGGCTTCGCGCCATCGGCGTCGACCTCGATGCCGCGCTTGCGCAGGCCCTCGACGACACCATCGAAGAACGCCCGTGCCAGCCCCGGCAGCGCCTTGACCGGCAGTTCCTCGGTGCCGAGTTCGATCAGCAGCGGTTGCAGACCGGTCGCGCTCATGCCGCCACCTCCTGGCCCGACGGCTGTTTCAGCCCGGGAAAGCCGAGCTTCTCGCGCTGCGCGTGGTAGGCCTCGGCGACGCCCTGGGCGATCCTGCGCACCCGCAGGATGTAGCGCTGGCGCTCGGTCACGCTGATCGCACGGCGCGCGTCGAGCAGGTTGAAGCTGTGGCTGGCCTTGCAGACCTGGTCGTAGGCCGGCAGCGGCAGCTGCAGTTCGATCAGCCGCTGCGCCTCGGCCTCGCAGGCGTCGAAGCGGCGGAACAGTTCGGCGACGTCGGCGTGCTCGAAGTTGTAGGCGCTCTGCTCGACCTCGTTCTGGTGGTAGACGTCGCGGTAGGTCACCGGCGTGCCGTCGGGGCCGTGGGTCCAGACCAGGTCGAACACGTTGTCGACGTTCTGCAGGTACATGCACAGGCGCTCGAGGCCGTAGGTGATCTCGCCGAGCACCGGCCGGCATTCCAGGCCGCCGGCCTGCTGGAAGTAGGTGAACTGGGTCACCTCCATGCCGTTGAGCCAGACCTCCCAGCCCAGTCCCCAGGCGCCGAGCGTCGGCGACTCCCAGTTGTCCTCGACCAGGCGCAGGTCGTGCACCAGCGGATCGATGCCCAGCGCCTTGAGCGATTCGAAGTACAGCTCGACGATGTTGTCGGGCGACGGCTTCATCACCACCTGGTACTGGTAGTAACGCTGCAGGCGGTTCGGGTTCTCTCCGTAGCGGCCGTCGGTCGGACGGCGGCAGGGCTGCACGTAGGCGGCGTTCCACGGCTCCGGCCCGAGCGCGCGCAGGAAGGTCGCCGGATGGAAGGTGCCGGCGCCGACCTCGAGGTCGAGCGGCTGGATCAGCACGCAGCCCTGGCCGGCCCAGTACGCGTTGAGGCGCTGGATGAGTTCCTGGAAGGTCGGGGCGTCGGACATGCAGACAGGAGCCTGGCAGGAGGGCGCGCTAGTATAACGACCCCACCCGCGCGCAGCCGGCGTTCGCGAACCCGCGGCCGCGGCGCGCATGCGTTCGAGGAACGAACCGCGAATGACCCGCATGCAGCCCCCCACGTCAGGCACCCCGCACCCGCAGCACGGTTCGCGGTTGCCGCCCGGCCGCCTGACCCTGGAGCGGGTCGCCGCGGCGCTGGTCGAGGACGGCCTGGTCGGCGCCGGCGACGTCGAGCGCGTGCAGCTGCCTGCGGGCGCCCGCCATGCCAGCGAGGTGCATCCGCTGGTGCTGTTGGCCGGCATGAAGCTCGAATCCGGGCTCGCGCCAGGGACCGAGCTCAACCTCGAGCGGTTGACCCAGTGGCTGGCCGACATCACCGGGCACCGCTACCTGCGGATCGATCCGACCCGGGTCGACGTCGCCGCGGCGACCGCGGTGGTCTCGCACGCGTATGCGCGCCGCCACCGGATCCTGCCGCTGGCGGTGACGCCCGAACGCGTGCTGGTCGCGACCAGCGAGCCCAATGCGACCGCCTGGCTGGAGGACGTCCGCCACCTGACCCGGCGCGAGGTCGAGCTGGCGGTGGCCAACCCGCTCGACCTGCACCGCTACACGATGGAGTTCTTCGGCGTCAGCCGCTCGGTGCGCGGCGCCGACGACGGCCAACAGGCGTCGAAGGGCCTGCCCAGCTTCGAGCAGCTGGTCGAGCTCGGCCGGGTCGGCGAGGTCGGCGCCGACGACCAGCACATCGTCCATATCGTCGACTGGCTGCTGCAGTACGCGCACGAACAGCGCGCGTCCGACATCCACATGGAGCCGCGGCGCACGGTCGGCCGGGTGCGCTTCCGCATTGACGGGGTGATGCACAAGGTGTTCGAGATGCCGCCGCCGGTGATGACCGCCGCGATCAGCCGGATCAAGGTGCTCGGGCGGATGGACCTGGGAGAGCGCCGGCGTCCGCAGGACGGCCGCATCAAGACGCGCTCTCCCGGCGGCCGCGAGGTCGAGATGCGGCTGTCGACGATGCCGACCGCGTTCGGCGAGAAATGCGTGATGCGCCTGTTCGATCCGGACACCGCGCTCAAGAGCGTCGACCAGCTCGGCTTCAGCGCCGCCGAGGCTGCCGGCTGGAACGCGCTGGTGCAGCGGCCGCATGGCATCGTGCTGGTCACCGGCCCGACCGGTTCGGGCAAGACCACCACGCTGTACGCGACGCTCAAGCAACTGGCGACCGACGACGTCAACGTCTGCAGCGTCGAGGACCCGATCGAGATGATCGCGCCCGAGCTGAACCAGATGCAGGTGCAGCCGGCGATCGACCTGGACTTCGCCAGCGGCGTGCGCACCCTGCTGCGGCAGGACCCGGACATCATCATGATCGGCGAGATCCGCGACCTGGAGACCGCCCAGATGGCGGTGCAGGCGGCGCTGACCGGCCACCTGGTGCTGTCGACCCTGCACACCAACGATGCGCCATCGGCGGTGACCCGCCTGCTCGACCTCGGCGTGCCGCACTACCTGATCGCCTCGACCCTCAACGGCGTGCTCGCGCAGCGGCTGGTGCGCACCCTGTGTCCGCATTGCAGGCACGCTGGCGCACTGGCAGCGGACGACTGGACCCCGCTGCTCGGCGCCGATGCCGAGCCGCCGGCCGATGCCACCCCGCACGCCGCCGAAGGCTGCCTGGAATGCCGCAACACCGGCTATCTCGGCCGGGTCGGCCTGTACGAACTGCTGACCCTGACACCGGCGCTGCGCGCGATGGTGCGTCCGGGCATGGACCTGGATGCGTTCACCGCCGCCGCGGTCGCCGACGGCCTGCGTCCGCTGCGGGTCGCCGGCGCGGAGAAGGTCGCGCGCGGTCTGACTACAATTGCCGAAGTCGTCTCCGTCCTGCCTCCCACCGAATGACCACCCCGTTCCTGATCGTCGAGACCGGCCAGCCGGTCGCATCGCTGCGCCGCCACCGCGGCTTCCCGCACTGGATCCGCGTCGCCGCCGGCCTGCATCCGGACGACGCGATGGTGGTCAACGTCGAGGCCGGCGAGGTGTTGCCGCCGCACGATGCCGGTCCCGGCTTCAGCGGGGTGATCGTGACCGGCTCTGCGGCGATGGTCAGCGACCGCGCCGACTGGAGCGAGCGCACCGCGGCCTGGCTCGCCGATGCCGCGCAGGCGCGGGTGCCGGTGTTCGGTATCTGCTACGGCCATCAGCTGCTGGCGCACGCGCTCGGCGGCGAGGTCGGCGACCACCCCCGCGGACGCGAGATGGGCACGGTCGAGATCCACAAGGCCTCCGCTGCCGACGGCGACCCGCTGTTCGGGACGCTGCCGGATGCGTTCCCGGCCCAGGCCACGCATCTGCAGAGCGTGCTGCGGGCGCCCGACGGCGCCACCGTGCTGGCCCACAACGGTCACGAACCCTGCCACGCGTTCCGCTGGGGCGACCGCGCCTGGGGCGTGCAGTTCCATCCCGAGTTCAGCGTCACCCACATGCGCGGCTACATCCGCGCGCGCCACGTCACGCTCGCCCGCGAAGGCCGGGACCCCGCGGCGCTGCTCGGCGCGGTCGGCGCCACCCCGCACGCGCGCCGCGTGCTGCGCCGCTTCGTCCACCACGCGCGGGGTCTGCACCGGGCCTGATCCCCGCCAGCGGTCGAGGAACGCGGCGGCAAGATCGGCTAGCATCCGCCTGCACCGCACGCCCCATCGAACCCCACAGCAATGACCACACACGCAACAGGACCGCTGGCCGGTCTGTCCTGGCTCGTCCGCGGCGTCAATCTCGGATACCGCAACGCCCGCGCGATCTTCGGCGCAGCGGCCATCTTCATGATGCTCAGCCTGGTGCCGAACCTGCTGCAGCTGGTGCTGCAGTCGGTGTTCAAGCCGGACCTGTCGGGCAGCACGATCATCGCCGCACTGGTCACCGTGCTGTCGATCGCGATCATGTCGCCGGCGATCGGCGGCTACCTGCGCCTGATCGACGCCAGCGAGCACGGCCGGCCGGCGCACGCGGGCGACATCCTGCAGCCGTTCGCCCGCGGTGGCGGTGCGCTGCAGCTGATCGGCTTCGGCATGTTGATGACGCTGGCCTGCGTCGCGATCGCGGCCGTGGTGATCAGCCAGTTCGGCGAGGGATTCCCGGACTGGTACGCGCAGATCGTCAGCCTGTCCCGGAAGGGCGGCGAGATCGACCCTTCACAGATTCCGCAGCTGCCGGACGGGATCGGCCAGCTGATCGGCATCGGCTCGGTGATCGGTGTGGTGCTGAGCGGGATCTACGCGATCGGCTTCGGTCAGGTCGCGCTGGGCCGGCGCAGCGTCGGCGCGGCGATCCGCGACGGCATCGTCGGAACGCTGAAGAATCTGCTGCCGATGGCGGTGCTGGCGATCGTGATCTTCTTCGGCTCGATGCTGCTGCTTCTGGCGCTGACCGTGATGATCGGCCTGGTCGCGGCGGTCGCCGCGCTGGTCCATCCCACCCTGGTGCTGGTCCTGGTGGTGCCGCTGTACCTGGCGCTGCTGCTGGCGATGCACGTGGTGATGTTCGGGGTGATGTACTACTTCTGGCGCGACGTCTGCACCGACGGACCGGCGCCACGCGACGATCAGGTCGCGATGTAACGCCCGGCGGCGCCGGATCAACCCAGCGCCGTTTCCAGCGCCTGCCATGCCAGGCGGCTGAATCCGATCGTCATCGCGACGCACGCGGCGGTGGCGGCGAGCGCCTGCAGGCCCAGCCAGCCCCAGGCCCATACCGGCAGCGGCCGCGACGGCGGCGCTGCCAGCACCCGGGTACCGCTGATCCGGTCGTGCAGGGCGAGCCGGTGCGGCGGCACCATCGCCGTCACGTGTCCGAGGTTCAGGGTCAGCCACGACAGTGCGCTGGCCGCGTAGCGGGCGGTCACGCGGCCCGGCCCGGGCCGCCGGCCATCCCGGTCGACGACCACCAGCCCAAGCGCCCGCTTGCCGATGGTCGCCTGCCAGCGCGAGGACTCGGCCAGCACGTGATAGACGAGCCCGACCACGACGTAGCCGGCCAGCGCCGGCGCGGCCATCCGCATCAGGTCCGAGCCCAGTGCCGCGATCGCCCCACGGACACCCGGGTCATCGAGCAGGCGCGGAACGACCGCCAGCGCCGGGAGACCCTCCTGCACCCCACGGTCGAGCTGCGCATAGCAGTCGATCAGCAGTTGCAGCAGATCGTCGCCGAATGCCGAAGCCGCCGCCAGCACGCTTCCGGCGACGAACGGTACGACCGCCGCCAGCACCAGGGCGGCATCCAGCGACCAGGCCACGTAGCGCGGCCAGAACCCGGCCGGCCGGGTCACGAATCCCGCGCGCGGTCGCGCGAGGGCACCAGCCAGCGCGAGGCGAGGATGCCGAGCTCGTACAGCAGCATCATCGGGATCGCCAGCATCAGCTGCGAGATCACGTCGGGCGGGGTGACGATCGCGGCGACGATGAACACGCCGACGATCGCGTAGCCGCGGGCCTCCTTCATCTGCTCGGGCGTGACCCAGCCCAGCAGCGACAGGATCACCAGCGCGACCGGCAGCTCGAAGCTCAGGCCGAAAGCCAGGAAGATCACCAGCACGAAGTCGAGGTAGGCGTTGATGTCGGTCATCATCGCCACGCCCTCCGGCGTGACCCCGGTCAGGAAGCCGAACACGGTCGGCAGCACCAGGAAGTACGCGAATGCGCAGCCGGCATAGAACAGCGTCACCGCCGACACCAGCAGTGGCATCGCCAGCCGCTTCTCGCGCTGGTACAGGCCCGGCGCGACGAACGCCCAGGCCTGGTAGAGCAGCCACGGCATCGCCAGCACCAGGGCGACGAAGAAGGCGAGCTTGAGCGGCGCGAAGAACGGCGAGGCGACCTCGACCGCGATCATGTGCGCGCCCTCGGGCAGCTTGGCCACCAGCGGCGCCGCCAGCCACGCGTACAGCCGGTGCGAGAACGGCAAGGTGACCAGCACCGCGGCCAGCAGGCCGAGCACGCCACGCATCAACCGGCTGCGCAGCTCGATCAGGTGATCGAGCAGGCGCGGCTCCTCCGCCGGCTGCCCCTCGGCGGGCTGCCCATCGGCCGCCGACGTGCGCGGCGATGCCGAGGCGTCGTCGCCCGCGGCGCGCGGATCAGGTCCGCGGTGCATGCCCGTCACCGGCTGCAGGGGTGGAGGTGCCCGAGTTGCCGGCATCGCGCGGCCCGGCATCGGGCTCGCCGGCATCGTCGCGGATGTCGTGGCCTGCGGTCGATGGCCGCTCCCCCGCCGGGGCCGGGTCCACGTCGCGCTCCTCCTCGCCGCGGCGACTGCGGTCGGACGCGTCGACGAGATTTTCGGCCGGATCGGCGGCGGCCGCGCGGCGCGCCGGATCGAGCGATTCGAGTTCGCGCTTCAGCGTGGAGCCGCTGTCGTGCAGACGCTGGCCGGCCTCGCGCAGGTCGTCACGGGCGTCGAGCAGGCTGCGCTTGAGTTCCTCGTCGGCCATCTCGCGCTCGAACTCGGACTTCACCGAGTACCACTGCGCGCGCGCGCGCCGCACCCACAGACCAGCGAAGCGCGCGGCCCTGGGCAGGCGCTCGGGACCGAGCACGAGCAGGGCCACGACCGCGATCACGAAGATCTCGGAAAAACCGATGTCGAACATGGCCGGCCGGTACGGGTGCGTGCCGACGGTCAGCGCGGGGTGCGCTCGTCCTCGGACGTCTGCTCGCTGCGGGCCTGCTCGGACCCGGCGGCATCGTCCTTCGGCAGCTGGGCCTTCGGCTTGTCGTCGGCGCTGACGCCGTCCTTGAAGCCCTTCACGGCTTCACCCAGATCCTTGCCGACGTTCTTCAGCCGCTTGGTGCCGAATACCAGCACCACGATCAGGAGGACGACCAGCCAGTGCCAGATGCTGAAACTTCCCATGGGGGATGCCTGTTGCGTGTGGAGTGACAGGATACCGCAGCACCGATGACAACCCATCGCCGCCGACACCCCGGTTGCGGCCCGGGTTCACGGATCGGGGAAGGCGCGCCCACCCGCGACCGGACGGGCACGCCGGCGGCGCGCGTCAGGGCAGGGGTTCGGCCTGGACCGGCTCCTCGACGGTCTCGAACGGCGGCGGCTGCGGGGTGGTCGCGGCCGGGTCGGCCGGCACGGCGGTCATCGGCGCCGTCGTGGCCGGTGGCGGCACCGTGGTGGCCGGCAGCGTCGATGCCGCCGGACGCGCGGCCGGTGCCCCGTCGTCGCGGCGGGCGCGGGCGAGCGCGGTTGCTTCCTCGAGCTGGTCGCGGAAATCGACCACCGCGTTCGCTGGCTGGCCCTGGGCGCGACCCTCGAAGATCATCCTCGGCGTGGTGCCGGGGCCGTAGACCGCCTGGTTGGCATCGTCATCGATGCTCAGCACCGCGCCGTCCAGGGCGATGCCGGCGAACAGCCCGCGGGCGCGCGACCACGACCAGATCTCGGCCTTGAGCTGGCCGTCGGTGGCGGTGGCGGCATTGCGCCCGACCGGGCCCGCGGCGACGCCGGCATCGGCGCCGAGGGTGACCTTGCCGTTGACGATCGAGTCCAGGCCGCGCTCGCTGCGGAACACCAGCACCACGTCCGCCGACTGCACGCCGGCCTGGAAACCGACGCTGCCGCCGGTCAGCTTGACGAAGCTCGGCTGCGACCAGGTGCCGTCGGGATTCTTCACCGACATCAGGCCGTGGCCGCGGCGACCGCCGATGACCAGACCGATCTTCAGCGTATCGGGGACGACCACTATTCCCCGCGCCTCGTCGAGCAGCTTGTCGGGAATCGCCGATTCGGGGATCGCCTGGATGTCGCCCAGCACACGCACCGCGTTGCGGGCGCGCTCTTCCTCGGTGGGACCGGCCACCGCGGTGGCGGCCGCGCACAGCAGGACGGCGGCGGCGACAGCGCGGGCGGCACGGGGCAGGGCGCGTTGCATCGGCTTGAAGGGCATTGCGGGACTCCGGTCGTGGGCGCACGACGGCAACGCGCGCCGCAATTGGGTTCGAAGTGATTGTGGTGCAGCCTGCGCGGGCGCGAATGAATCGGTGCGAAACCGTCGCGCCATCCGCCACGGAGAGCCGCGATGGCGGCCCGAAGCCCGCGTTCCTGCTGGACCGGGCCTGCGCACCTGTCATCCTATACCGGTACCGGAAGCCAGCCCCCTGCCCGCCCCGATGTCCACACCCGCTCCTCCGACCGCGTCCCCGTCCCACGCCGCGCCCGCAACGGCGGCGGGCGGCGCTGCACTCGTCCTCGTCAATCTCGGCACCCCGGACGCGCCCACGCCGGCCGCTGTCCGCCGCTACCTGTCGGAATTCCTGCACGATCGCCGCGTGGTCGACCTGACACGCTGGCTCTGGTGTCCGCTGCTGCATTTCGCGATCCTGCCGCTGCGCTCGCCGGTGGTCGCCCGCAAGTACGCCAGCATCTGGATGTCCGCCGACGGCGCGCCCGGCGGCTCGCCGCTGGCGGTGCACACGCGGGAGCTGGCCCAGGCCGTGCAGTCCGAGCTGCCGCAGCTGCAGGTCGTCGATGCGATGCGCTACGGACAGCCGGCGCTGGCGGCGGTGCTGGAATGGCTGCGTGGCCGGGGCGCCGGCCGGATCGTGGTGCTGCCGTTGTATCCGCAGTACTCGACCTCGACCACCGCCTCGGTCGCCGACGTGCTCGCGCGCTTCGGCGCCGCTGCGCCGGAGATCGAGCTGCGGATGATCGAGGACTATCACCTCGACGCCGGCTGGATCGCCGCGGTGGCGGAATCGATCCGCCGCCATCGCGCGACCCGCGGCTCCGGCGGACATCTGCTGTTCTCGTTCCACGGCCTGCCGCGCCGCTTCATCGAACGCGGCGACCCGTACCAGCGCCAGTGCGAAGCCAGCGCCGCGGCGATCGCGGCCACGCTGGGCCTGGCCGACGACGCCTGGAGCCTGGGCTACCAGTCGCGCTTCGGACGCGAGGAATGGCTGGCGCCGTCGACCGCGGACACACTGGCATCGCTGGCGGGGCGTGGCATCCACGACGTGGACGTGGTCGCACCGGGTTTCGCGGTCGACTGCATCGAAACCCTGGAGGAGATCGCGATGATGCTCGCGGAAGATTTTGCCGGGCGCGGCGGCACGCTGCGCTACATCCCATGCCTGAACGCGGAACCGGACCACGCCCGCGCGCTCGCCGGCCTCGTCCGGCCGCTGCTCGGATGACGGCGCCGGGAATGCTGCGCGAACTCGTGCTCGACACGCCGCTGGGCCGCATCGCCGGGCTGCGCGGCGGCCATCCCGGCGCAGCGCGCGTACTCGCGCTGCATGGCTGGCTCGACAACGCGGCCAGTTTCGCGCCGATCGCACCGCTGCTGGACGGTATCGAGCTGGTCGCGATCGACCTGCCGGGCCACGGCCGCAGCGCGCATCTTCCACCCGGGGCGGACTATTCGTTCCCAGGCGCGGTGAACTCGGTGCTCGACGTCGCCGACGCACTGGGCTGGGACCGCTTCGCCCTGCTCGGCCATTCGATGGGCGCCGGCATCGCCAGCCTGGTCGCCGCCTCGTGCCCGGAGCGGGTCGGGCGGCTGGTCGCGATCGAGGCACTGGGCGCGCTGGCCGATGCGCCGGAAAACACGGCCGCGCGGATGCGCCAGGCAATCGCCGCAAGCCGCGCATTGCGCGGCAAGTCGTTGCGGGTGTTTCCCGACCTGGCACTGGCGGTGCGCGCGCGGATGGCCGCCGGCACCCAGGTCGGCAGCCGTCTCGCCGAGCCGGCCGCACGGTTGCTGGTCGAGCGCGGCACGGTGCCGGTGGATGGCGGTTTCGTCTGGTCGAGCGACCCGCGCCTGACCCTGCCGACCTTCCAGCGCCCGACCGAGGCACAGGTGAACGACCTGGTCGCCGGGATCGACTGCCCGACCCTGACGATCTTCGCCGAACCCGCCCAGCCCTACCTGCCCGATCCGCTGCGGCGTGCGCGCGCGGCGCTGCTGCCGGACGGCCGGCTGGTGGTGATGGAAGGCGGTCATCACCTGCACATGGAGGACCCGGCCACGGTCGCCGCGGCCATCGGCGACTTCTTCCTGCGCCAGGCCTGAGCGCCGGGCCTGGCGCGCCGCACGACCGCCCGGTCGCGGCACGGCTCCGTTACTGTCGTTCGCGCAGCTGCAGGCCGATCTGGACCTGGCCTTTGCCGTCGCCGTTGATCGACACCACCGTGTTGCGTGCGTCCTTCTCGAACGCGAGCATCGCGTTCTCGGCGTCGTGCTGCATCGCCATCGTCTGTTTCCAGCCGCTGGCCTGCATCGCGTCGCGCGCCTCGGCGAACAACTCCGTCGTCCTGCCCTCGGTGCTCAGGCTCAACACCCGCGTGCCGGAAACCTCGAGCATGCTGCGGACCTGGTAGTCGCGCGGCAGGTAGACGTCGTCGGGGAAGTCGTCCGGCAGCCGCAGCGATTCGCCGCCGGCGATCTTCATCTCGCCTTCCTCGGTCTTCAGGGTGACCTGCTCGCCGTCGCGCTCGACCTCGACCTTCTTGCCCGAAGCCGCCGAGATCGCGGTTTCCGCGATCCGCTCCTCGGCCGACTTGCCGCAGGCGGCCAGCACGGCGACGGCGGCCAGCACGGCCAGATCGCGCAGCAACGCCGCACGGGGCCGGTCGACAGGGCGGCCGTGGCCGGCGGAGGCGATCCTGGTAGGGCATGCATGACGGGTCATGGGCATCTCGACGGATTGGAAGGGGTCGGATCGCGACGGCCGGTCCGGGATGGACGGCCATCGCCACGACTTCAAACGCATTCGGCAGCCGGAAGCGGACACCACCCCCAATCCTCGCCTGTCGTCGCCATTCAGTCCGACAGCAGCGCCCGCGTCATCGCCTTCAGCCGGCGGCCCTCGGCGTGGAAATAGTCGCGCTCGGCCCGCCATTGCGGGAATCGCGCCTCGACCTCGGCCCAGAACGCCCGCGAATGATCGGCCCGGACCAGGTGGCAGAGCTCGTGCACCAGAACGTATTCGAACGCCGACGGCCGCGCCAGCACCAGCCCCAGATCGAGCGCCATCGTGCCGTCCGGGGCCAGCGAGCCCCATTGCGACGACATCACCTTCAGCCGCACCCGCCGCGGCGCCCGCGGCAGCGTCGACAGATAGCGCGGCAGCCAGCGGCCGACGTCGGCCCGTGCCTGCGCCTCGTAGAAGTCGCGCAGCGCACGCCGCAGGGCGGCTTCGCCGGCGCGGACGCCGGTGGTGAACACCAGCGCGCCCGCCGGATCGCGATCCAGCCGGGTGAAACGGCCCGGCTGCCAGCTCAACGGCACCATCGCGCCGCGCAACGGCAACGCACGGCTTTCCTCGCACACCAGCGTCGGCAGCGCATCGATCGTGTAGCGGGTGATCTGTTCGGCCAGCCAGTCCCCGTGTTCGTGCAGGAAGCGTTCGGCGGCGACCAGCGATGAGCGGGGCGGCAGGGTCAGGCGCGCGCCGCGCTCGTCGACCGATAGGCGCAACCGGCGCGCGCGCGGATCGCGCACGCGCATGAGCTCGATCAGGCGCCCGTCGGGCAGAGAGAATTCGACGGCTTCGCGTTCGACCCGGCCAGCGGTGCCGGGCCTGGGCGCAAGCAGGCGGAAAGGTGGTGTCATCGACGGATGGGCTGCACTACGACCGGGGGATGCATGCGACGCCGCCCATCCGTGGACACGCGCATGATACCCCCGGCAAAGGCCGCCGACGTTTCAGCGCGGCGACGGAAGACTCTGCGGACGTTTTCCGGCGACGCCGGGAACACAGCCTCCCGGCGGCACGGATCAGGCTTCGGCCCGGCTCAGCTTCAGCGCCGACTCCAGCACCGAGAACAGGCGCCGGGTCTCGCCGGCCATCAGGGTGAAACGGGCATCGAGCTCGGCGCGCATGTCCTCGGCCTCGGTGTTCTCCAGTTCGTCGACGGCGCCGTCGAGCAGCTTGAACTTGCGTATCACCAGGTCCTCGCCGAGCACGAAGCTGACGTGATCGTCGAGATTGAGCGCGAGCCGGGTGACCTGCTTGCCGGACTCCAGGTGCTTGTTGATCTCGTCCGACTGCAGCTCCATCCGCTGCACCTTGACCACCGCACCCTGGTCGACCGGATCGCGCAGCTCGCACTCGTCGCCGAGCGACAGCCCGTCAGGCAACGGCTCGCCGGCGACCCAGCCGGTCAGCACCGCGCGCGGCGCGACCTCGGCGTTCAGCGGCAGGGCCGGGAAACTGCCCAGCGCGCGGCGGATCTCGCTGACCACGGTCTCGGCATTCTTGCGGCTGGAGGTGTCGACGACGACGATGCCGTGGCCGCGATCGATCAGCGCGTCGGTGCGACCGGGCTTGATGAACGCGCGCGGCAGCAGGTCGGTGATCAATTCGTCCTTGATCCGCTTGCGGGTGCGGCCGCCGGGCTTGCGGCCCTCCTTGCGCTCGATCTCCGCCAGCTTCTTCGCCAGCATGTCGTTGACCACGCTGCCCGGCAGCAGGCGGTCCTCGCCGCCGACGGTCAACCACATCGCGTCGCCGACCGAGTGCGACAGCGCATCGGCATCGCGTCCGAAAGGTGAGATGAAGCCGCGGCTGGACAGCTCCAGCGGGCCGACCGGCTTGAGCCGGCACTCGTCGAGACCGGCATCGAGGTCGTCGAATTTCTGGGTGGTCGGGAAGCGGAACAGGGTCAGGTTGCGGAAGAACATCGAGTATCCGGAAACGGGTGGGAATGTCTTTGCTCGTCATCCCGGCAGAAGCCGGGATGACGGTACGGGGCATCAGGCGTCATCGTCCGCCGTGGCGTGCGGTTCGCCGGCAAGCCAGGCGTGCGCATCCGGCACCGCTTCGCCGCGGCGCCCCAGGGCGAGGAAATCGAACAGCCTGCCGTCGCTCAGCTGCGACGGGCGGATGTCGCCAAGCGCACGCGAGATCGTCTCGATGCGGCCGGGCGACTCGCGCTCCCATTCGTCCATCATCCGCTTGACCTGCTTGCGCTGCAGGTTCTCCTGCGAACCGCACAGGTTGCACGGGATGATCGGGAACTGCCTGAGCCCCGCGTAGCGGGCGATGTCGTCCTCGCGCACGTACGCCAGCGGCCGGATCACCACGTGCCTGCCGTTGTCGGACAGCAGCTTCGGCGGCATGCCCGACAGCTTGGCGTGGAAGAACAGATTGAGGAAGAACGTCGCCACCAGATCGTCGCGATGGTGGCCCAGCGCGATCTTGTTGAAGCCGTTCTCCTCGGCCCAGGTGTAGAGCGCGCCGCGCCGCAGCCGCGAGCACAACGAACACATCGTCTTGCCCTCGGGCACGACGCGGGTCACGACCGAATAGGTGTCCTGCTCGATGATGTGGTGATCCACGCCGATCGAGCGCAGATATTCCGGTAGCACGTGTTCGGGAAAGCCTGGCTGCTTCTGGTCGAGGTTGACCGCGGTGACCGAGAAGTCGACCGGCGCCTTCTTCCGCAACTGCAGCAGCACGTCGAGCATGGTGTAGCTGTCCTTGCCGCCGGACAGGCAGACCATCACCCGGTCGCCGTCCTCGATCATGCCGAAGTCGGCGATCGCACGGCCGACCTGGTGGCGCAGGCGCTTGCCAAGCTTGTTGGCCTCGTGCGCGGCACGGCGCGGGTCACTGGCGCGCGGCAGGGGTTCGGCGAGGGGCAGGATCGTGCTCATGGACCGCCCATTCTACTGGACGACCGGCCTGCCGAACGGCACCGGCGAAGGGCTGCCCGAGCGCCACGGCATACCCCATCGCGCGTCATGACGCCGCGGCGACGGCGCGCTAAGCTCGGCGCATGCTCGAAACCGACGATCCCGCCGTCATCGCCCGCCGCTTGGCCGAACTGCGGATCGAGCACCGCGACCTGGACGCGGCGATCGAGCGCCTCGCCTCGCTGCGCGACGGCGACCCCCATGACGATCTGGCGCTGAAACGGATGAAGAAGCGCAAGCTGTGGCTGAAGGACTGCATCGCCCGGCTGGAGAGCGCACTGATCCCCGACGAGCCGGCCTGACGCCACGACCGTCCGGGCAGCCGCTCCACGAGCCGGCAGGCATGGGGCTTCGCGTTCGCCTATTCCACCCTTTCCGGAAGGGCCCGGATGGCACGCCGGAACGCATCCTCTTCTCCGTCATCCGCGGGCAGCAGCCCGGCCCGATCGAAGGCCGCCTCCCCGGGCAGGCGCAGGCGCAACTCGCGGCTGCTGTCGAGCCGCACGTCCAGCGGTCCGCCGTCCAGCTCCAGCAGATGCCCACCGATGCGACGCCGGTCGTCGACGAAGTGGAAATGCCATCCCGGTGCGTTCACACCCCCCAGATAGTCCGGCATGCGGAAGCCGACCACGCTGCCCTCCACGTCGCGCAGGTCGATCACATGTTGGCTGGCGATCACCTCGCCCAGCGACCGGTATGGCGGACGCTGGCGTTCGACGCTGCGTATCCGCACGTGCGCGAACCGTCCGTCGATACGCGCCAGGTGGAACAGGTTGGGCGAGACGATCCGCGTGTCGAGCGACCGCGCCAGCGCCCCGAAATCCTCCACCGGCGGCAGCTCGAACCGCTGGTCCGGCCGCAGCCGCTTGACCATGGCGAAAGGGGTCGTCGCGGTGGGCGGGAGCGCGCGCACGCGACCATGTGCATCGGCATGGTAGGCCACCCCGTCGAGGACGATCACCTCGCCCTCCAGCGGACTCACCGCGCCCAGGCCGGTGTCGCCGTGGCACAGCAGTTGCGCATAGGAGGTGCCGCCCTCGTACAACCGTCCCTGGCCCAGCGCAGCGGCCGGCGCGAACTGGTGGACCGCGTCGGCGTCGGCATCGGCGCATCCTGTGCCGGCGGTCGATTGACCCGCGAATGCCGACCACGGCGCCAGCCACGACAGCAGTGCACCGGCGAACAGGTGCCGCGAGCGGCGGGCGGGATGGCGCATGCGTTCCGGAGCAGGGGGCGTGGTCATGCCCGCAGTCTGGACGGACCGCGGCAGTGGACCATCCCCCGGGAGCGAAGTTGTCTGTTTCACAAGACGAAGCAATGTCGCTCCGTCGGCATCGTCAGGTATCCGCGGGTTTCGCCCCCGCGCGTTCCGCGGCATCCGCCCGCGCCATCTCCGGGCTGACCTTCTCGATCGTGTGGCGCAGCTCGCGGCCGAGGATGAACTTGGCGTCGCGGGCCCAGCTGTCGAGCCGGTCGTCGAACGCCAGCTTGCCGTCGTCGTCGCTCCAGACCAGCCCCAGCTCGCGCAGCTTCTGGATGAAGCCGCGGAACAGGGTCTTGTCGAAGAACTCCGGCGCCGCTGGCGCATACAGCAGGCTCAGCCGTTGCGCGGCGAGCTGGCACAGGCTCTCCAGCTGGCCGGCGCTGAGCGTACCTGCGCCGTTCTTGGCCAGCACCGAGATGGTGATGTAGTAGCGCTCGAACGCCTGCTGCAGCGAGTGGCCGATCGCGCGCAGCCGGAATACCTCGTCGGTCTGGCCGGCATTGCGGGCCAGGATGCCGCCATCGTCCTCGCTGACCTGCAGCAGCAGGCCCTCACGGATGAACACGCCGATGGTCGCATCGATGCGGGCGGCGAATTCGTCCTCGGTCCACGGCAGGAACAGCTCGGCCTGCAGGAACGGATAGACGCTGCGGCCGAGCCGCAGCAGGCCGGCATGGCTCATCCGCCGGTTGTTCTGGAAACAGCAGGCCACCCACGACGCGGCGGTGAACAGGTGCAGCACGTTGTTGCGGAAGTAGCTCAGCAGCACCGCGTTGTCGCCGCTGACGCCGAGGATGTCGCCCAGCGGATGCGCGGTTCGGTTCAGTACGCCGATCTCCTCGCCGTGGGCGATGATCTGCGCGGGTTCATGCGGCGTGACCGTGACGCGTTCGCCGTACGGCACCTCGGCAAGGAGGGTGCGCGACAGCGCGATCTGCGCGAGCAGGTCGCCCTCGCCCATCGCGTGCTTGGGCGTCGACAGCAGCGCCATCGCCAGCAGGTTGATCGGATTGACGTCGGCGGCACGATTGACGTTGATCTGGATCCGCTGGGCGAGGGCGTCGACGGTGGCCGGCATCCACTCGGGCCTGGCGTCTTCCGGGACCGGCTGGCGATCCCACTCGGGCGCATGCTCGGCGAGCACGTCGTCGAGCCGGATCGCCTCGCCGAAATTCACCACCACCTGCCCGTAGTTGCTCCCCAGCACCCTGGGGATGCCGGTCAGCAACTGCCAGATCGACTCCTTCTCCTTGGGCTTGCCGGACAACTCGTCGAGGTAGCTGTTGCCTTCCATCAGCTTCTCGTAACCGATGTAGACCGGCTGGAACAGCACCGGCCGGGTCGGCTGGCGCAGGAACGCGCGCACCGTCATCGAGATCATTCCGCCCTTCGGCGGCAGCAGCCGGCCGGTGCGCGAGCGGCCGCCCTCGATGAAGTACTCGATCGAGTAGCCGCCGGCCATCAGCTGGGCGAGGTATTCGGAGAACACCGCCGAGTACAGCGCGCTGCCCTTGATGCTGCGACGCAGGAAGAACGCGCCGCCCTTGCGCAGGATCGTGCCGACCACCGGCAGGTTGAGATTGACGCCGGCGGCGATGTGCGGCGGCACGATTCCGCGCGTGTACAGCAGGTAGCTCAGGAGCAGGTAGTCCATGTGGCTGCGGTGGCAGGGCACGTAGACCACCTCGTGTCCGGGTGCGTCCTGCTTGAGCTTGTCGAGATGGTGCACCAGCACGCCGCGGTAGATGCGGTTCCAGATCGGGGCGAGGATGAAGCTGGCCGAGCGCACGACCGGATGCGAGTAATCGGCCGCGATCTCGTAGGCGTACGCGTGCGCCTTCTTCCAGGCCTCCGCCAGTGACGACTTGTCGCGCCGCGACTGGTCGGCGATCGCGTCCTTCACCGACGGCGCCGACAGCACACGGTCGACCAGCAGGCGCCGGGTCGACAGGTCCGGACCGATGATCGCCGCGCGGATGCGGCGGAAATGCGCGCGCAGCACCCGCGACAGCTTGCGCACCGTGCGCTCCGGCGGCAGCCCCTCGTCGGTGACGCCGCGCAGCGACACCGGCGGCGCGAACCGGACGAGGGTGTCGCGCCCGTTGAGCAGGATCGCCAGCAGGCGGCGGAAACGGCCGACCAGCGCCCAGTTCTCCGAGAACAGCACCGAGAACCAGCCGCTGTTCTTGTCCGGCGCGCGGCCGACGAAGATCGACACCGGCACCAGCTGGACATCGAGGTCGGGCTGCTCGCGGTGCGCCGCCAGCAGCCGCGCGAGCGACTCGGAATGGCTCTTGCCCGACGGCGCCGCGGTGCCCAGCGGCGATCGCGCGGCATTGCGTCGCGACAGCGCCACGTAGGCGCGCTTGCGGCCCAGCGGATCGCCCGGCAGCGGTTGCAACGGCGACGGCAGGCCGGCTTCCCGGCAGGCGCGGTCCAGGACCAGCGCGTTGGACAGGCCGTAGTCCTCGAGCACGTAGCAGATCGGGCGTCCGCGGCCGTCGTCGTGCGCGGCCGGATCGGCCGGTTCGATCGTCAGCGAGACCCACGGCTCCAGCATCCAGCCGAGCAGCCGCGCCCAAAGCGGACGGCGTGCGCGGGGCTGACGCGCGACGGGCGGGACCGGCTCGGGCGCCAGCATCGGCAGGACGGCCTGCCTGGGGTCGCGTTCCGGCTCCCCGACGATCCCGGCGAGCGGGTCGGCAGACGCCTGCGCGGAGGCCGTGTCCGTGTCGGCGTGACCGGCCGGCCCCGCTTCGATGGCCGCCGGCGTGGCCCCGTCGGGGTCGGCGGCGCCGTCCTGCGTGTCCGACGGGGTCTGGCCGGCCGCCGCGGGCAGCTCGAGATGCAGGTCCGGCGGCGACGGCGCGTCGGCGGAGTTCGGGAAAGGCAGGGGCGTCTGTCTGGGCATCCGCGCCATTATGCCGGTTGCGCAGTAGCGGGGGCCGGCAAGCAGATACCGTTCAGCGCGCGGCGGCGGCGCGCTCGCCTTCGCCGGCCGCATCTTCCTCCGGCGGCGTTCCGGCAGGCTCGGCCGGGCCCGTCGCTGGCGGCGCCGGACCTGCCGCGGCCTCGGCATTGCGCAGCAGATCGCTCAGGTACCAGTGGCCGTCGCGCCGTTCCAGCCGCAGCATGGTGTCGACCGGCTGGTCCGCCAGGCGGTACTGCAGCCGCACCCGCGCGCGATCGCCGGTCTGCTCGACGAGGGTCAGCTCGACGCTGTCCAGGGCCGCGTCCAGGTCGAGACCGTAGCCGAGCAGGACCTGCTTGGTGCGGTCGAGGAACGGAGCGATCCGGACCAGGCCGTGCTCCATCCCGGCCTCGGCGAAAGCGCCCTCGCCCGCCAGTCCGGTCAGCCGTGCGGCCGCGGCCAGGCGCGCCAGCGCCGAGCGGGCGCGCTTGCGGTCGCCCAGCGGCGCCTGCTGGCCCCACCGGCTGAGCGCCGCGGCCAGCTGCACGTAATGTTCGCGTTCATCGTCGCTGTAGGTGGGCTCGTTGCTGATGAACTGGGTCGCGAACAGGCCCAGCGCCGATGCGGCCGAGCGCAGCTCGCGCTCCGCGCCGGCGAACTGGCGGTCGTAGCTGGCCATCAGCCGTTTCTCCGCATCCGGCGCGGCGAGGGCGGTGATCATCGCCGGCAACTGTTCGTCGAGCGGCAGCTCGGTGAGCGGCCAGATCGTGCGCCCTTCCGTCCAGGCGGCCTCCAGCCGGACGTGCAGCTCCGGTGGCACGGCGTGGCGGGCATAGGCGGACAGGTCGTTGCGGCGCAGGTCGTCGACCAGCTGCGCAACCGCCTCGGTCGGCCGCACCGGGACGGCTTCGTTGTCCGCCGGGGCCGATCCCGGGCGGCAGCCGGCGAGCATCGCCAGGGCCGGGATCGCGAAAACCGCCGCGAAGACGGTCAGCCAGCGGCGTCGATGGGCCGTCCACGCGACGGCGCGAGTTCCAGACATGGCGCAGCGCTCCCCCGGGTCGCCGGCAATCGCTGGCCGCATCTTGGCGTCCGGGAGCTGGCCATACAAGGCAGGCAGCGCGACCGCCGTCACAACCCATTCCACCGCCCCGGTTCCGACCTGAACAGGCCAAGACGCTGGACCTGATGCGACCTCGAGCGTCACAAAGTGACGCAATCAACGGAATGTCGGCCACGCATTCAGTGTATTTCACGTGAATTTCTGCGATACATCAAACTTTAAATGCGGCATGAATCCAGCATAAAACGTGAACTGAATCCCAACTTGGCATGAATCCTGCAAATTCCATCACGCAACTTTCACACCGCGACGGAACGCGTTCCGACACCTCCGACAACACAGCGAGCCCATCATCCATGAACCTGAAGCATTGTGCCCTTGCCATCGCCCTGGCCACGACCGCCACCCCGTTTGCCGCCCTGGCCGAGTCGAGCGTCGCCTCCGGCTCCGGCGACGCGACCGCCCGCGTCGACTTCCGGATCACCATCCCGCGCATCCTGCTGCTGCAGGTCGGTGGCGCGGGCTCGGGCAGCCCGATCGAGCTGATCTCGTTCACCGCCGATGCGAACGACCTGCAGAACCTCGGCACCCCGGTGGCCGCCGATGCGGGTTCGGGCGACCTGGGCAACGGCACCGTCAGCGCCCGCGTGCTCGGCAACAACGGCCAGGTCTCGCTGTCGGCGACCACCACCGGCGCGCTGACCAACCCGACCGGCGACACGATCTCGTACGCGGAGATCACCACCGCCAGCAGCTCGGCCAACCTGCCGGCGCCGGCGCTGGCCGACAACACCACCACCTCGGTTCCGGTGCCGGTAACCGCCGGCAAGATCACCGACGCCAACGCCGAGTGGACCTACACCTACGACAACACCGCGATGGCGGCCCCCGGCCAGTACGGCGGCGTCAACATCAACAACGGCCGCGTGATCTACACCGCGTCGATGCCCTGACCGGAAGCAACGAACCGGCGCAACCGCGGCGATGCCGCCGCGGTTGCGGTTCCGTCGTGAGTGACGCCAGACGAATCCCGCCAGGACACCTCGCATGAACATCAGATTCCTCGCAGCCACGTCGATCCTGCTGCTGGCGACGCTGTGGTCGGCGCAGGCGGAGGCCTTCACGGTCAACATTTCCTCGGGGTCCCGTCAGCTCTACCTGCGTGTCGGCGATGGCGTGTTCACCAACGCGAACTACACCGCCGGCGGCAGTCCGGGCAGCGGCGGACCGATCAACCTGGTCTCGGTCAGCGTGCCCGCGGCCGCGGTCGGCAACGGCATTGCGCAGGCGATGACCGGCAACGCCAGCCAGTACAACAGCAACTACGACGGCTACGCGTTCTGCAACGCCGGCCAGATCTATGTCGGCGGCTACTACCGCGGCAGCTTCTTCGGTGGGGGTACGGCGACGCTCACCGTCAGCACCCCGGCCAACCTGACCAACGCGGCCGGCGACACCCTCCCATTCAACCGGATCAGCTGGACCAGCAGCGGCAACGGCGACAGCGGCGCGCAGCCGGTGCCGTCGGGCACCTTCTCCGGCGGCCAACAGGCGCTGGCGACGTTCAACCGCAACACGTGGAACGAGAGCTGCCTGAGCTTCCGCTACGCCAACACCAACTTCGTCGCCGCCGGCCAGTACAACGGCCGCGCGACCTACACCCTCTCGGCCCCCTGATGCTGCGACGTCTGCCCATCACCGCCCGGCTGGCCGCCGCCACGCTGCTGGCCACCGTCATCTATGTCGCCTGCGCCGCCCATGCGGCACAGGCGCAGGTGCGCGCGTACAAGGTCGACGACAGCGCCAGCCAGGTCCTCGACCGGCTGGTACCGATGCATTGGGACAGCCCGGTACCCGGCCCCGACCCCGCTTCGCACACGGTCAGCGGCATGGTGACCGTGCGGGTCCGGCTCGACGTCGCTCCCTGGCGCGGCCGCCAGGGCCGCATCTACATGACCCTGCCGCCGCAGCCCAGCGGCCCGATCACCGCCACCTGGACCACCCGCGGCCCGCTGCTGCCCGGCAGCCTGCGCGCCGGCGAGCGCCAGATGGTCTACGCGGGCCCGATCGACGCGGCGCTGATCGAGGACACGATGCGCCTGCAGCTGCACGCCGACGGTCGCCGCCTGGGTCGCAACGAACAACTGGACTTCTCGTTCGAAATCGAACCCGGGACCCCGTGATGATCCGAGCACTGCCCCGCCTGGCCGTGGCCCTGGCCGCCCTGCTGCTGTCCGTCGATGCGCTCGCCCAGGGTTTCGCGGTGCTGGCGTCGCCGCCGCGCATCGAAGCTTCGGCCAGGCCCGGCCAGACCTACCGCGACGTCGTCGAGCTGACCAACACCTCCAGTGGCGCCACCGCGCTGACCGTCCGCAGTGCCGACTGGACCCTCGACCCGGCCGGTTCGGCGGCGTTCGACCCGGCGCTCGCCGAGGGCAGCTGCCGGCCATGGGTCGGGATCGAGGCCCACCGCTTCGAGCTGGCACCGGGCGGCAAGCGCCGGTACCGCTTCGAGGTCGCGGTACCGGCGGACGCGCCGCAGGGCGAATGCCGGTTCGCGCTGATGTTCGAGGGCGCGCCGGAAACCGCCCCCGGCGCGATGCCGGTCCCGGTCTCGGGCCGGCTCGGGATCATCGTCTACCTCGCGATCGGCGATGCCGCGTCGCGGCTCTCGCTGACCGGCAGCCACGTCTCCAGCGTGCAGGGGCAAACGCTGCCGGTACTGGAGATCCGCAACGACGGCGATGCCCACGGCCGCCTCGATGGCTATCTCGACGGCGTCGACGCCGACGGCAGGCGCATGACCTTCGCGCCGGCGACGCTGCCGATCCTGCCGGGCGAGACCCGTGCGATCGCGCTCGCTCCGGTTCTCGACGACAGCGGCACGCCGGCGCCGGCGATCCGCTATCCGCTGGTCCTGAAGGGGCACCTGGACGCGGCCGGGCAGCGCATCGGGATCGACGCCACGGTCGCGCCATGACCGCGCGCTGGCGGCCGTCCGCGCCGGGCCCCCTGTCGGCGATGAAGCGCAGCGCGATCACCACCGCCATCGCCCTGTTGCTGGCCTCCGCGCCGGCGCTGGCGAACGGCGGGCAGACCGTCGCCGATGCCGGGAGGATGCCCGGCGCCGCAGCGGCATCCCCCCCGGCCGTCCCGGGCCGATCCGACGAGGCCGGGGCCTACCAGGACCGCCTGATCGATCCCGACGCGTTGCCTGACACCCTGGACGACGACCCGGACGATTACGACGACAGCGGCCTGCCGCGCAGCTTCCATGCCGAGCTGGCCTACAGCCATGGCGAGTTCGGCGGCGACACCTTCCGGGAGTACGGCATCTCCGCCGGCGGCTTCCGCGAGACCGCCCATCACGGCACGCTCTCGCTGCAGGCCAGCCTGTCCCGGCGCGACGACGAGCGTCGTTCCGCCGCGGACGATGACGACTGGCGCGGCGCGGCAACGCTGTGGCAGCGCAACCTGGCGATGCCTGGGCAGTGGCTTGGCGACAACGGCCTGGGCGTGCTGAACACCCCGACCCTGCCGCTGCAACGCAGCCAGTACCGGTTCTTCCTGCCCAGCGTCGCCTTCGCCGGCGCCAGCAGCGAGTGGCGCAATGACGCCTCCGGGCTGCGCCTGATCGCCGGCGGCGGCCGCATCGGCCACTACAGCGGCACCCGCCTGCAGGGCTTCGAGCTCGACGAGGGCCATGTCGGCACCCTCGGCACCGAATGGCGCTGGGCACCGGGATGGACCGGCTCGGCGACCTTGCTCAGCAGCGACGGTCGGCTGGTGCCCGGCAACGATGCCGACGACCAAGGCCAGGCAGTAATAGAACCGGTCACCTCGCACGCGTTCCATGCGGCCACGGCCTGGAGCGGTGCGCGCGACCGGCTCCAGCTGAACCTGCTCGCCAGCGGTGGCGACGCCGGCGCCGCGACCGGCGCCTGGCTGGATGCCAGCGCGGCCCGGGGCGGCTACAGCCACCACTACGGCGTCTTCCATCTCGGCGAGGATCTCGCCTGGGGCAGCTACCCGATCAACAACGACGCCCGCGGCGGCTACTACCGGATCGCCTACCAGTTCGCACGCTGGAGCTGGAACGCCGGCATCGACCGGATCGACTCGATCTCCGGCGACAGTTTCGAAGGCAGCTACGCCAACGCCTACCTCCGCTACCAGGCCAGCCGCCAGCTCGGCTACGGCGCCAGCCTGAGCCTGCGCGACGGCAGCGACGATGCGGTCGGTGCCCAGCTGTTCCTCGATCGCAACAGCGACTGGGGCAGCAGCCGACTGCAACTGGACGTCGCCAACACCGACGGCGCCGGCAGCGACAGCTGGCAGCTGAGCTTCGACCAGGCGTTCCCGGTCAAGCTCGGCCGCCGCCTGTCCGCGGCGCTCTCGCACGGCGAGCTGTCCTACGATGGCCGGCCGGCCACCCGCAGCAGCAGCCTGTCGTTCTACGGCGGCCTGGACCTGACCGACCGGCTGTCGATCGACGGCCAGACCCGCTGGGTCCGTGGCGATGGCCCGGATGCGCTGCGCGGCTTCAATGCCAACCTAGGCGTGAACTGGCGGCTGGACACGCACTGGACGCTGTCGGCGACGCTGTACCAGAACCAGGGCACCCGGCGTTCGCCGTTCCAGCTCGACCCGCTCGCCAACGACCCGCTGTTCATCGCCCTTCCGCGCGAGCGCTCCGCGTTCCTTGTCCTGCGTTACGAGCGCGGAGCCGGGCGACCTCGCAGCGTGCTCGGCGGCGCGCCCGGCACGGCGAGCGGGCGGGTCGCAGGTAGCGTGTTCCTCGACGACAACGGCGACCGCGTGCGCAACGCGGCCGAAGATCCGGCGGCGAACCTGACCGTGATCCTCGACGGACGTTACGCGGTGCGCACCGACAGCGCCGGCCGCTTCGAATTCCCGGACGTCGCGGTCGGCAGCCACACCCTGACCGTGCTGCCGGACAACCTGCCGCTGCCGTGGTATTTCGACGACGGCGAGGCCCTGCGCACGATCGAGGTCGACGTGCGCGACGACCTGCAGGTCGACATTCCCGCCGCACGGCCGCGTTGAAGGCCGCCCTGCCTGCGCGCAGGCAAAGAAAAAGGAGGCCGCGGCCTCCTTCAAGTCCGGCGTGCACCGGAGGACTAGCGGGTTGTGGCATGGCTCCGGCAGCGCCGGACGGGGCTTAGCCTACCGATCCGGCAATGCTGATGCAATACTTTAAAATTCCAAGCGGATCTTGTTGATATAAAAAGATTATCTATCAAGGCGCCATGTCGAGCGCGGCACGCTTGCCGGCGCGGCGCACCTCGATCGGCTGGCTCCAGTCGTTGTTGAACGCGGCCGGCTCCCACGATCCGTAGGTCGGGTTGGGCAGCATCCACCAGCGCTCGCCGAACCAGTCGCCGTATTCCTCCATCAGCGCATCGCGACCGGCAGCGGTGTTGTCGACGACCTCGACGAAATCGCCCAGCTGGTCACCGAACTGCATCAGCACCCGGTAACGGCGACCGGCCAGCTGGCGACGGCAGGCCTTTTCGCTGCCGTTCTGCTCGCACCCTTCGACGAAGGTGCCCAGGCCGAGAAACACCTCGTCGTCGGCCACCGGCATGCCGACCGCACGCAGGTTGGCCAGGGTCGCCTCCTGCAGGTGCTCGGCGCGGTTGGACAGGTACAGGATGGTCACGCCCTTGGCGGCGGCCGCCTTCGCGAAGTCGACGACGCCCGGCACCGCCGTGGCCTTCTTCTCGGCAACCCACGCCGCCCAGCTGACCTCGTCGTAGCCCTCGCCGTCGCGGATCAGGCGCGCCTGGTAGGGCGAGTTGTCGAGCACGGTCTCGTCGACGTCCATGATCACCGCCGGCTTGAGCGAGCCGTCGAGGCCGGCGGTGGCGGCGCGCTCGTCCGGAACCAGCGCATCCCAGTTCGCCTCGGCCAGCGCCACGTCCAGATGATCGGCGGCGGCCCTGTAGGTCTGGAAGGTCAGCGCGCGGTATTCCGACGAGGTCTGCACCCACAACACCGCGTTGAGATTGTCGTCGGCGGGCACGTCGGCGGCGGCCGGCGTGGCGGAGGTCCCGGATGCCGGCGCGGAAGCGGCGGCTGGCGGCTCTGCACGCTGGCAGCCGGCGAGGACGAGGGAGCTGACGATGAGGCACGCGGCCAGGGAGCGGTAGCGCATGGCGGATCCGGAATCTTGGGAACCGCCGAGTGTAGCCGCCGCGGCCGCATCGGTCGTGACAGCCGGTGGCAGCGCTGACCTGCCATCGGTCACCCTGACCGGTCGGACAGGCATCGGCGGGCCCACGATGCGACAGTCGGCCCGCCCGCAACCAAGGAAGACCCGCCATGCCCGCGACATCCCGCCCGAGCCCATCGCTGTTCGCCCTGTCGTTCATCGCCTGCACGGCCTGTGCGCTCTTCCCCGCGCAGGCGACGCCTCCGGCGGCGGCGCAGTGCAGCCGCATCGCCGACGTCGATCTCGACTACGAGGTCGCCCACGACGGCGCGCGGCTGCTGTTCACCCGCCGCGGCGAACGCATCGAGGTCGCAGCGGGCGCCGTCGCCAATGCCGACGGCCGCTGGACGACCGCCACGGCGGCCGGCTACCACGCCGACCTGCAGCGCTTCCTCGACACCTCGACCGCGGTCGCCGAGCAGGCGCGGCCGCTGACGAAGCTGCTGCGCGGGCCGACCCCGGAACTGGCACGCGCCGCGCTCGACGTCTGCGGCGCGGTGCTGGCATTGGCGGAAAGCACACAGGCGATCGAAGCCGCCGCACCCGGGTTCCGCTCACCGGTGCGGATCCGGCTGGACGAGTAGTCGCACCGGAACCGCGACGGCCGCACGGGGGCAAGCCGCGATCGGGCCTTCCCATGCAGGCTCCATCGCGGCTTGCGTCGTTCCTGCGACCGCTCCCACAGGGCCATGTGCGCCGCTCAGCCTTCCTCCAGCAGCGCGCGGATCGCGGCCAGGCCGGCCTGGGCGCGCTCCTGCTTGCGCGCCGCGTCGGCCTGGGGGTCGGCACCGTCGCGCTGGATCTCCGCCGCCGGCAGCTCGTCGAAGAAGCGGCTCGGCTGCAGGCGGATGCGGTCGCCCCAGCGCTGGGTCTCGCGGCAGTGCGACAGCCACAGCTGTTCCTTGGCGCGGGTGATGCCGACGTACAGCAGCCGGCGCTCCTCCTCCAGGCTGCCTTCCTCGACCGCGACCTCGTGCGGCAGGGTGCCGTCGTCCATCCCGACGATGAACACGTAACGGAACTCGAGCCCCTTGGCCGCGTGCAGGCTCATCAGCCTGACCTGGTTGCCGGCCTCGCCCTTGTCGGCATGCGACAGCAGCGCAAGCTGCGCGGCGAGCTCGCCGGGACCGCTGCCTTTGCCGCCGTCGAACCAGTCGGCGAGCTCCTCCAGGTTGGCCTTGCGGCGCTGGAACGAGGCCTCGTCCTTGCACTGCGCGCGGATCGACGCCAGCAGACCGCTCTTCTCGGCCAGTACCCGCACCAGCTCGGCCGGCGCCATCCGCTGCGCGTCGGCGCGCAGCCCGCGGACGATGCCGACGAAGCCGTCCAGCGCGTTGCCGGCACGCGGCGCCAGTTGCTTGAGCACACCGACCGACTCCGCCGCTCGCGACATCGGCATCTGCGCCTTCTGGGCCATTTCGGCCAGCTTCGCCAGCGTGGTCGCGCCGACCTCGCGCTTCGGCGCCTGCACCGCGCGCAGGAACGCCGCGTCGTCGTCGGGGTTGGCGACCAGCCGCAGCCACGCCAGCGCGTCCTTGACCTCGCCGCGCTCCAGGAACGCGGTGCCGCCGGTCAGGTGGTAGGGCACTTTCAGCAGCTGCAGCGCCTTCTCCAGCGCGCGGCTCTGGTGGTTGCTGCGGAACAGGATGCAGAACTCGCCCCATTCCGCCCGCCTGGCGGTGGCGATGAAGTGGATCTCGGCGGCGACCTTCTCCGCCTCGTGGGCGCCGTCCCTGCATTCCCAGATGCGGATGCGCTCGCCGTCGGCGTTGTCGCTCCACAATGTTTTCAAATGCTCGTGCGGGTTGTGCGCGATCAGCGCGTTGGCCGCGCGCAGCACCCGGTTCGAGCAGCGGTAGTTCTGCTCGAGCTTGATCACCTTCAGTTCCGGGTAGTCGCTGCCGAGGGTCAGCAGGTTGTCCGGGTTGGCGCCGCGCCAGGCGTAGATCGACTGATCGTCGTCGCCCACGCAGGTGAACAGGCCGCGCGGGCCGGCGATCGCCTTCAGCAGGCGGTACTGGGCGTCGTTGGTGTCCTGGCACTCGTCGACCAGCAGGTAGCCGATCCGTTCGCGCCAGCCCAGGCGCGCATCCTCGTCGTTCTCCAGCAGCTCGACCGGCAGCCGGATCAGGTCGTCGAAATCGACCGCGTTGAAGGTGCCCAGCCGCGCCTGGTAGCGCGCGTAGAGCCGTGCGGCCTCGATCTCGCGCTGGCTGCGCGCGACCGCCAGCGCCTGCTCCGGCGACAGGCCGGCGTTCTTGGCCCGCGAGATCAGGTTGCGCGCGTTGTCGAGTACGTCAGGCTTGCTGCCGGCCGGCAGCAGATCCTTGATCTGGGCGGCGCTGTCGTCGGCGTCGAACACCGAGAAGCCGCGCCGCAGGCCAAGCTTGGCGTGGTCGATCTGCAGCATCTTCAGGCCAAGCGCGTGGAACGTGCAGACGGTCAGGCCCTCGGCCGCGTCGCCGCGGATGCGCTTGCCGACCCGCTCCTTCATCTCCTTCGCCGACTTGTTGGTGAAGGTGATCGCGGCGATGCGTCGCGCCGGCATGCGGCCGGACGCGATCAGGTGGGCGATCTTCTCGACGATCACGCGGGTCTTGCCGCTGCCGGCGCCGGCGAGCACGAGCAGGGGGCCGTCGGTGTGCAGGACGGCGGCGCGCTGGGGGGGGTTGAGGCCGTGCATGCAGTGATCTTTGAAGCGGGCGATCCTCGAAGCGGGCGACAGTGTAGCGGAGCCGTCCCGGGCAGGCCGCGGATGCGGAGCGTTCCGGATTGGCCCCGACCGGCTGTCGACAACCGGTGCGACGCCCGCGGCTGGCGCGACGTATCGTGGAGAAGGTCCCCCACCGAACGGAGGAGCAGGCCATGGAACGTACCCGCAGGATCACATCCGGGCTCGTGCCGGCACTGCTAGCCGGCCTGCTCGCAGGGCTTCCGGCCTTGGCGGGCGAGCCGTCCACGCGGCAACTGCCGCTGACCGACGCCAGTTTCATGGAAATCGATGCGATGCTGGTCTCCGTGCGCGGCCGGCCCAACGAGGAGGCGCGGCTGCGCGGTCTCAAGCATTACGTCGACGATCGCCCGGGGCAGGCGCTGGAGCAGTTCGAACGTGCCGCAGGCTACGCCGACAAGTTCTCCCAGCACTACCTGAGCCTGATGCACTGGCATGGCGTCGGCACACCCGTCGATCGCGTCCGCGCCTACATCTGGAGCGACCTGGCCGCCGAGCGCGGCAATCCCAGACTGCTGGCGATCCGGGAGAAGATGTGGGCGGGCCTTTCGGAGGCCGAGCAGGCGCAGGTACTGACGCACGGCCCGGACTTCTACGCCCGCTATGGCGACGACGTCGCGATGCGGCGCGCGGAGGACGAGATGCGCCGGTTCGCCCGCAACATGACCGGCAGCCGGGTCGGCTACCGCAATCAGAGGATGGAAGCCGGCGGCGGTCCGGCGAACGGCTCGTTCGCCGTCGACACCGGCAACAACGCGGCCGCCTACATGATCTCGGTGGCCGGCTCGCCCGACGAGCTCTATGGCCGCGAGGGCGGCCTGGCGCGGTTGAACGACTATTGGCGGGAACAGGACCGCCTGCTGGAGGGCGACGTCCGCGTCGGACCGGTTTCCAGGTCCGACTGACCGCCCCGCGGTCATCGCGGTCATCGCGCCGGCCCGCCAGCCGGCATAGACTGGCGTCTCCTACCGCACCGCAACATTCCGTTGCCGGAGGGGACGCCGATGCGCATCGGGCTGGCCGCCAACCGCCTGCACCACGCCAGCGAGGACGCGGCGCTGTTCCGCTGGCTGCGCGCCTGCGAGTCGGGCATACGCGAGCTGCAGCTGGAACTCCACGCGGTCGGCCGTACCCACGACGCGATCGCCGCGGCGGGGATGCTGGGTGGCCATCGCGGCCTGCGCCGGTATCCCTACGGCCGCGACGGCGGGCTGATGAAGCTGGTCGCCGAGGTGGTCGGGCTCGACGACGGCGACGGCAACCGCAACCGCACCCTCGACGGCGCGATCTACCTGATCGACCCGGTCGATCCCTCCTCGACCTTTCCCGAGGCGGTCGCGCTCAAACGCCAGTGCGTGATCCACGGCAAGCCGTTCGTGTCGACGGTGGCATCGGCCTGCGCCTGGATCGAGCAGGAGCGGGTACTGGCCGGCTTCGCGCCCGACCCCGGCGCCGACCGCCACTTCGACTATTCCAGCCAGACCCTCGCCCTGATCGCGCACGATGCGATGAAGCCGACGATGCTCGAGTTCGCCGCGACCCACTTCGACCAGCTGTCGTGCTTCGCCCAGCGCATCGGTACCGGCACCACCGGCGAACGCTTGAACGAGCTGGCCTGGAGCCGCGGCTGGCCCGCCGGCTCACCGTGGGTCCATCGTTACCAGAGCGGCCCGCTCGGCGGCGACGCCCAGATCGCCGACCGGGTACTGGAACGGCGCTGCCAGCGGGTGGTGTTCTTCGAGGACCCGCACGTCGCCCGCCAGCACGAGGCCGACATCCAGCTGCTCGAACGCGCGGTCACCACCGTCACCGACGACGCGGTCTGCGCGACCTCGCCGGCGATGGCCACGCGCTGGATGCAGGCGGTGACGAAGCGACGGGCACTACGGGCGTTGTGAGGCTGCGCCGATCGAATCCTTGGCCGCGGATCTGCGCGGATACACGCGGATAGAGCGAGAACCGAAGCGGTCTCCCAAGCGCGGCGAAGAATGGTGATCGAAAAGGCTTTGTCCGCGTTCCTCGGCGCAAATCCGCGGCAAGAAACCCATCCCGGCCGCGACGCGTCAAGAGCGTGACGGCAGATCGCGACCCGCTCC
Source organism: Marilutibacter chinensis (assembly GCF_021725675.1). Lineage (GTDB taxonomy): Bacteria > Pseudomonadota > Gammaproteobacteria > Xanthomonadales > Xanthomonadaceae > Marilutibacter > Marilutibacter chinensis. Next base: position 575,531 of record NZ_JAKJPO010000003.1, read on the forward strand.
AAGAGCGTGGACAGGCTCTAAACTGCCGCGATGGCCAAGCTCTACTTCTACTACTCGGCGATGAACGCCGGGAAGACCACCACGCTGCTGCAGTCGGCGCACAACTACCGCGAGCGCGGGATGCGGGTGGCGATCCTGACTCCGCGCCTGGACGACCGCGCCGGCACCGGTCAGGTCGCATCGCGGATCGGCCTGCAGGCGACCGCGACCGCGTTCACGCAGGACGACGACCTGCAGCGGCTGGTCGAACGCGACATCGCGGCGCACGGCCCGCTGCACTGCGTCCTGGTCGACGAGGCCCAGTTCCTGGGCAAGTCGCAGGTCTGGCAACTGAGCGAGGTCGTCGATGCGCTCGGCATCCCGGTGCTGTGCTATGGCCTGCGTACCGATTTCCGCGGCGAACTGTTCCAGGGCAGCCAGCACCTGCTGGCCTGGGCCGACGAGCTGACCGAGATCAAGACCATCTGCCATACCGGCCGCAAGGCGACGATGGTGGTGCGGGTCGACGCGCAGGGCCGTGCCGTGCACGAAGGCCCGCAGGTCGAGATCGGCGGCAACGACCGCTACGTTTCGGTGTCGCGCGCCGAGTACAAGCGGGTGATGCGCGGCGAGGGCCTGATAGAGCCGGCGCAACCCTCGCTGCCGCTGGGCTGATCGCCCCCGGCGCGACCTCATCTGCCGGCGTGGGCCGGCACCGCCATCGGCGGCGCTGCGACGCTCCCGCCCACGACGCCGTATTCCCGATCGGTGGCCGCGACGACCGGCAGGTCCGTCGCCGTCGCATCTTCGAACCTGGCCGGGAGAACACGATGGACCACATGATCAGGCGTGCAACGAAACATGCGCTGCTGGCTGTGGCGCTGTGCGCGACGACGGGCATCGCCGTCGCCCAGCCGCTTCTGCCGCGGCACCCGGAGTACGAACGGGTGATCAACCTCGACACCTACGAGGCCGGGCTGCTGGAGGCCTCCGGCCACCCCAACGAGGTCGAGCGCTGGCACGGGATCTGGGCCTACGACAACGGCCGGATGGACGAGGCCCGGCGCCACTTCGAGCGGGCGGCGTACTACGGCGACAAGCTGTCGCAGCACGTCCTGTCGCTGATGTGCTGGAACGGCGACGGCGGCGCGCGCGATCCGGTGCAGGCCTACATCTGGGCCGACCTCGCCGCCGAGCGCGGCAACATTGCCGACCTGCTGCAGGTCCGCGAGCGGATCTGGTCGCAGCTGACGCCATCGCAGCAGGAGCAGGCGCTGGACGACGGGCTCGCGTTCTACAGACGCTACGGCGACGCTGCCGCAATGCCGCGCACCAACCGCGAGCTGCGCCGCTTCCTGCGCAACCGGACCGGCAGCCGGGTCGGGCTGGTGACGTCCCGGGTCAGCATCTCGCTGGGGCGCCCCGATGTGTTCCAGGCCGCCGGAGGGGGCGCCAGGCTGACGCCCGGTCCGCATGGCGCGTCCGGCGACCGGTTCTACGCCGATGCCCGCACCCGCCCGGGCGCGTACTGGGCGGCCGAGGATCTCAGCGTGCGCACGCTGCTGCGGCAGATCGAGCAGGGCCAGGTCGATGTCGGCCCGGTCACGCCGGCCAAGGACTCCCGGCCCGCTGAATGAGCCCTTCCCGCCCGGCCGGCGAGGAAGCGCGGGCCGGATCGGAAATGCCTAGCGTCCGCGGCAGTGCACCCCGATCGCGGCGACCTCTCGCCGCAGTGCGCTGCCGTCCGGCTGCTCGGTGGCCAGCGTCTGCGACAGCCGCTCGAGCGCATCCGCTCCGGCGGCGGCCTGGCCATTGTCGCAGCGGGCCCGGGCGGCGGCGGCCGCCGCCTGCCATGCGATCGCGCGCAGGGAATGGCGGCGGGCCGGATCGCCGTCGAGCGCCAGTTCGTCGAGTCGCGCCAGCGCCTGCGCGTCGCCGGCCAGCGCCCGCGGCCGCAGCGTCGCCAGTTCGCTCCGCACTGTCTCCGCATGGCCGTCGCCTAGGCGACGACGCGCCAGGACCAACCCCTGGTGCAGGCGCGCCTGGCCGGTGACCATGTCGCCGAGGGCGATCTCGACCTCGCCCAGACTGCGCTCGATCGCATCGCCATGCCCGTCGGGCAGCGACTCCCGCAACTGCAACGCCTCGATCAGCAGTGGCCGCGCTTCGCGGTCGCGCCCGGCCTGGTGCAGGACCTCGGCGAGCGCATGCAGGGCATCGGCTGTCAGTGCCGGATCGCGCACGGCGCGGGCGATCCGCAGCGCCTCGTGCAGCCGGCCCAGGGCAGTGGCCAGATCGTTGCGTTCCCACGCGACCTTGCCGAGCCGGATGTGGTCGGCAACCAGGTCGGGATGATCGGGCCCGAGCCGGCCCAGGCGCAGCCGGTGGACCTCGCGCAGCTGTTCGTCGGCGTCGGCGAAACGGCTGGTGTCCAGATCGAGCCGGGCCAGCTGTCCACGGACGGCGAGGGTCGCTTCGTGGCCGGGGCCGTGCACCTCGAGTGCGATCTGCAGCGCCTGCTGCAGGATGCCGCGGGCGTCGTCGAAGCGGCCCTGCGACGCCTCCAGCGCTGCACGCTCGCGTCCGATGTCGATGTTCAGCGCATGCCGCGCGCCGACCCGCTCCCGCAACTGGCGGGCGGCGTCTTCATAGGCGGCCAGCGCGCCGGCGCTGTCGCCTTCCTCGGCGAGCAGGCCGGCGAGGTCCATCTGACTCTCGATCACGCCGACCCGGTCGCCCTCGATGCCGCGCCGCAACGCCAGCGCGCGCTCGAACAGCTGGCGCGCACCGTGGCGCTCGCCCACCGCGCGCCGGCAGCGCCCGAGCTGGGTATAGAAATCGGCCGCCTGGGGCGGCAGCCGCGACTGCTCGCGGCGCGCCAGCGTCTGCGCCGGCTGCAACAATGCGATGCAGTCCGCCGGCTTCCCGAGCAGGCGCAGCACCCGGCCGCGCTGGTTCAGCGACTCCAGCTGCAGGCTGTTGGGAATGCCGGGCGTCACCTCGATGATCGCCGCCTGCTGCTCCAGCAGGGTCCGCGCCTGTTCGAGGTCGCCGAGGCTGGCACGCAGGCGCGCGATCACGCCGAGCAGCTCGGCCCGCGCGCGTGGCTCGCGCGCCAGCTGCAGGTTGCCACGTTCGACCGCATCGTCGAGCAGCTGGTCCAGGTTCATCGGCTCGCCGCGGCGCCGGCCGCCGACGTTCTCGAACAGGCCGACCATGAAATCCTGCATTGCCTGCGCACGTGCCGCCTCGGCGACCGCCTGGCGGGCCTGCCAGGCGATCATCGCCAGCGCGGTGGTCAGCACCGCCACGACCAGCGCCGCCGAACCCAGCGCCCAGCGATGACGGGCGACGAACTTGCGCAGCCGGTAGCCGAGGCCCTGCGGCCGCGCCTGCACCGGTCGACCGGCCTGGAAGCGGGCGACGTCCTGCGACAGCGCTTCGACCGACGGATAGCGCTGCTCCGGCCGCTTGGCCATCGTCCTGAGCGTGATGTTGTCCAGATCGCCGGCCAGCAACCGGCTGCGCCGTCGCTGCATCCGGCGGTCGGCCTGCCCTGCGGTGTCGCGCAATACGCTGGCCGATGGCCGCACCGGGTCGGCGCTGAGGATCGCCTCCTCCCACTCGGCGTCGCTGTGGCGCTTGAGCCGGTACGGCTTGTGGTCGGTCAGCAGCTCGTACAGCACCACGCCCAGCGAATAGACGTCGGTCATCGTGGTGACCGGTTCGCCGCGGATCTGTTCCGGCGCCGCATAGTGCAGGGTGAACGCGCGCATCCCGGTGCCGGTCTGCTCGGGGGCCTGGGCCTGGCTGTCGAGCAGCTTGGCGATGCCGAAGTCGAGCAGGCGCACCTCGCCGGCGGGAGTGACCAGGATGTTCGACGGTTTCAGGTCGCGGTGGACGATCAGGTTGGCGTGCGCGTGGCTGACCGCGTCGCAGACCTGGCGGAACATCCGCAGCCGGCGGTCGAGCGGCATCCGGTTCTCGCGGCAATAGTCGGTGATCGGGGTGCCGTCGACGTACTCCAGCGCGAGGTAGGGCAGGCCATCGGCGCTGATCCCGGCATCGAGCAGGCGCGCGATGTTCGGGTGCGCGAGCCGGGCGAGGATCTCGCGCTCGCGGGTGAAGCGCAGGCGCAGGTCATGGCTGGTCAGGCCGGGTCGCAGCAGCTTCAGCGCGACCCGCCGCTGGTACAGGCCGTCCGCGCGCGAGGCCAGCCAGACCTGGCCCATGCCGCCCTCGCCGAGCAGGCTCTCCAGCCGATAGGGACCGACCTCGCTGCCGACGTCCACGCCGCTGGGCGGCGGCACCAGCGGCTCGGACAGGAAGTCGCCATGCGCTTCTTCCAGCGCGATCAGCGCCTCAAGCTCGGCAGCCAGCGACGCGTCCTGTTCGCGCAGCTCCAGCAGCCGGCGATCGCGCGCATCCCGCTCCAGCTCGAGCAGGGCATCGAGCAGCGGAGACAGGCGTTGCCAGCGTTCGGCATCCATTGCAACGGTGCACCGTAGGAGCGGCGTCAGCCGCGATCGGGTCTTCGGGACAGCTTCATCGCGGCTTGCGCCGCTCCTACAACAACAGCAACACGGCGAGGAACTAGTCCTCTTTCAGCGATGCCAGCAGGAACAGCCGTGCCTTCTGCCAGTCGCGACGGATGCTGCGTTCGGAACGATCGAGCAGGCCGGCGATCTCCAGCTCGGACAAGCCGCCGAAATAGCGCAGTTCGACAACCTGGGCCAGACGCTTGTCGACGTCGGCGAGACGGGTCAACGCGGCATCCAGGCCGAGGGTGTCCTCGTCCAGGCGCAGTCCGCCCTCCAGGTCCTCAGGCAGGTCGGTGACCCGGTGCAGGTCGCCGCCGCGTTTCTGCGCGAGCCGCTGGCGGGCATAGTCGACGACCACGCTGCGCATCGCCGAGGCGGCGTAGGCGAAGAAATGCGCACGGTCGTCGAACTGGGCCTCGCGGCGGCCGACCAGCTTCAGGTAGGCCTCGTGCACCAGCGCGGTGGCGTCGAGCGTGTGCCCGTGCTGACCGGCGAGCTGGCGACGGGCCATCGTGTGGAGTTCCCGGTACAGCGTCGCCAGCACCGAATCCAGCGCACGGCGGTCGCCATCGCGCGCGGCCCCCAGCAGCTGCGTGATGTCGGCGGTCTGCACCGATGCGTCCCCGGTCTCCATGGGCGCGACTATAGCGCGTTCATTCCGCTTCGCACGCCCGAAGAGAGTCCTGCCGGCACGGACCGCCCTCGCGGCCGCAGGAGCGTGTGGACGCACAGGAACGGCCTCGGCCGCGCTTCGGGCCTTCCCATGGAAGCTTCATCGGCGCTGACGCCGCTCCTGCGGACGGGAGGAGGCTAGCGCTGGCAGTGACCGCACCAGACGGTCGCGCGCTGGCCGATGCTGGCCTGCTTCAGCGCGCGGCCGCAGCGCGGGCAGGGTTCGCCACCGCGGCCGTAGGCCGACAGTTCCTGCTCGAAGTAGCCGGGCGCGCCGTCGGGACTGATGAAGTCGCGCAGGGTGGTCCCGCCACGCGCGATCGCGTGGCCGAGGATCGCCTTCACCGCATCGGCCAGCGCCGTGTAGCGCTCGCGCGAGACCCTGCCCGCCGCGCGCAGTGGCGAGATACGGGCGGCGAACAGCGCCTCGGCGGCGTAGATGTTGCCGACCCCGACCACCACCGCCTGGTCCATCAGGAAGGTCTTGACCGGCGCCTTGCGGCCGCGGCTGAGCTCGAACAGGTAATCGCCGTCGAAGCCGTCCGACAGCGGTTCCGGCCCGAGCCCGCGCAGCAGCGCGTGGACCTCGCCGTGCGGCTGCCACAACAGGCAGCCGAACCGTCGCGGATCGTTGAAGCGCAGCACCTGCCGCGGCGAACGGGCATCTTCTTCGAGGATCAGGTCGACGTGGTCGTGCGTGCGCGGCGGCAGTTGCGCCGGCAGCACCCTCAGACTGCCGGACATGCCCAGGTGCAGCAGCGCGCTGCCGGCCGCGGTGTCGATCAGCAGATACTTGGCGCGGCGCCGGACCGCTTCGATCCGTTGCCCCGGCAACACCCGCTCGATGGCGTCGGGAATCGGCCAGCGCAGGTCCGGGCGACGCAGCACCGCGCCGGCGACGCGACGGCCTTCCAGGTGCGGCGCAAGGCCGGCGCGGGTGGTTTCGACTTCGGGCAGTTCGGGCATGCGCGTAGCTTAGGCCCTGCCCGTCCGGTCCGCGCGCACCGCGTCCGGGCGGTCCGATGCGACCGCCCCGGACTGGACAGGACCGTCAGTAGGCCACGCAGAAACGCTGCCGCGCGTGGGCCGGATGCTCCAGCTCGTCGATCATCGCGACCGCATAGTCCTGCAGCGAGATGCGGCTGTTGCCTTCGGCATCGACCAGCAGGTCGTCGCCACCGACGCGGAAGCGGCCGGTGCGCTCGCCCGGTTCGATCAGCGCCGCCGGGCTGAGCATCGTCCAGTCCAGCGCCGGTTCGCCGCGCAGGCGCTCCAGCGCATCGCGCGCGCCCAGCGCCGAACCCTTCCACTGCTCCGGGAAGTCCGGGGTGTCGACCAGTTGCACGCCGGGGGCGACGTTCAGGCTGCCGGCGCCGCCGACCATCAGCAGGCGCGGCACGCCGGCCTGCGCGACCGCGGCGATGATCGCGTCGACACCACGCATGTAATAGCCGCGCACGTCCTGCTGCGCGTGGCCGCTGAACGCGCTGATCACCGCATCGTGGCCGGCCAGCTGCGCGGCCAGGCGGCCGCTGTCGAGGACGTCGGCGGCGAGCACGGTCAGGCCATCGCCGGGTGCCAGCTTCCCGGGATTCGCGACCAGGGCGGTGACCTGGTGTCCACGCGAACGCAGTTCGGCCAGCAGACCGGAGCCGATGAAGCCGGAAGCGCCAAGGAGTGCGACTTTCATGGGAAATCCTCACAATGCGTGTTGGGGTATACAGTATTTCTGCTTGCATAACTCCCGATAAGACCGGCATTTCTGCAATTAAAATGAAGCCTGACTTCACAATCAACCGACTCAAGCGGATGGCCGTCTACGCCCGCGTGGTCGAGTTGGGGTCGATGAGCGCGGCCGCCCGCGAACTGCAGATGACCGCATCGGCGGTCAGCCAGCAGATCCGCCAGCTCGAGGCCGAGACCGGGGTGACCCTGCTGCTGCGTTCCACCCGCAGGCTCGGCCTGACCGAAGCCGGCCAGGCGTACTACGAAGACTGCGCGCGGATGCTGCACGCCGCGCAGGCCGCCGAGCGGCGCCTGTCGGACCTGCGCGACGAGCCGCGCGGCGAGCTGCGGATCGCGTTTCCGGTCGGCTTCAGCGCGACGCTGGCGGCGGCACTGGCGCCACTGCTGCGCACGTATCCAAAGCTGGCGCTGCGGCTGTTCGCCGAGGATCGCAGGATCGACCTGATCGGCGAGCGCATCGACCTGGCGATCCGGATCGGTTCGCTGGCCGACTCCTCGCTGGTCGCGCGGCGGTTGGCCGAATGGCGACACCTGCTGGTCGCCGCGCCTGCGTACGCGCAGGCGCACGGGCTGCCGCGGAACCCGGAAGAACTGACCGCCCACGCGGTGCTGAACCTGAGCGTGCTCGACCAGCCGGAATTCATCGAACTGCATCGCCCCGGTGAGCCGGCGCGGCGCATCCGGGTCTCCGGACCGGTCGCCGGCAACAGCGCCGAGGCGCTGCGACAGACGATGCTGCAGGGGCTGGGCATCATGCGCCTGCCCGGTCCCGACGCGGCGCCGCTGATCGCCGCCGGCCATGCCGTGGCGGTGCTGCCGGACTGGTCGATGGCCCCGATCGGCGTCTACGCGCTGACCGCGCAACGCGACTCCCAGCCGGCGAAGGTACGCGCGGCGATCGCCGCGCTGCGCGACCATCTGGAAGCCGGCGCCGGGGCCTGAACGGCGAGGCCGGACCGCGCCATGCCGGCGCCGCGGCGGTGACCGCCGGTTGAAAGACGGCGGCGCTATGCTTGAGCCTCCCGACGCCGCCGAGCATCGCGATGACGGATCCGGAAGGTGCGCAACCCGGTCCACGGACGACGCGGCCATTCGGCCTCGCGCTGCACCACTACGCCCGTGTCCAGCTCGATGCCGCCCTGGACTGGCTGGACGCCGGCGCGAAGCCGTCCAAGCGGCTGCACAAGGGCATCCACCAGGGCCGCAAAGCGTTGCGTCGGGTGCGTGCGACCCTGGCGCTGGGCGTGCCCGCACTGGGCCCGGGCTCGGAACTGATCGACCGCGAACTGCGCCGGATCATCCGCGGCCTCGGCGATATCCGCGACGGCCAGGCGCTGCTGGAAACGCTCGACCGCCTGCATGCGAACGGCCCCACCCCCGCGGTCGCCGCTCACCTCGAGCACGCGCGGCGGGCAGTCGTGCGCCGTCGCCGTGCCCTGGCCGACGCGACCCTGGCCGCCGATCCCGGACTGGCCCGGCGCCGCGCACTGCTCACGGCGCTGGCCGGCACCCTCGACGCGCTGCCGTGGGCCACGGTCGATGCGGAGACGGTGGACGCGGCGCTGCAGGCCAGTGCGCAGGCGGTCGACAAGGCGCGCGAACGGGTCGTCGCCGGCGGTCGCGACCGCGACTGGCACCGCTGGCGCCGGCGCATGCGACGCCGGTCGCAGCAGCGCACCGCACTGGACGCGTGTCGGCTCGTCTCCGGCGACGGACCTCCCTCCGCCGACCCGCCCGCGCCGCCAGTCGCGCTCGACAAGGATCTTGCCGTGCTGCTCGGCGTCGCCCAGGACCTGAGCCTGCTGCTCGAACACTGCGGGCGCGACGGTGGCCTCGGCAAGGCCGACCGCACCGCGCTGGCCGCGTTCGCCCGGACCGAACTGTCGACGCTGCGCGACCACATCCGCCGCTGTGCGTGATCGCCGTCACCCGGCATCCGCGCAGCAGGTGAACGTATCCCATCCCGTGAGGCCTCGAACCCGGCCATACCCGCGCGAACGGTAAGGCACAGGTGGCATGATGGCCGTCGGGGCGCGTTGCCGTCGCAGACCCGGCTTCGTGGGGTGCCGGCTCCGTGCTCCATCTGCCTGTCCGCATCGCGGGCAGGGCCGTTTTCCATGGACCCTGGCCCACGGAGTTCCAATGCCCCTCGCTTCGATCCCGACACCGCTGCTCGACTTCCTTGCCGGTGGCCTGCTGCAGGCCGGCTTCGGCGCCCTGCTGATCTGGTTCCTGGTCGCGACCCAGCTGACGATCTTCTCGGTGACGCTGTACCTGCACCGTTCGATGGCGCATCGTGCGGTCGACTTCCATCCGCTGCTCGCCCACTTCTTCCGCTTCTGGAGCTGGCTGACCACCTCGATGATCACCCGCGAGTGGGCCGCCATCCACCGCAAGCACCACGCGAAGTGCGAGACCGAGGAAGACCCGCACAGCCCGCAGATCAAGGGCATCAAGACGGTGTTCTGGCGTGGCGTGGAGCTGTACCGCGAGGCGCGCAGCGACCGCGAGTCGATCGAGAAGTACGGCAAGGGCTGCCCCGACGACTGGATCGAACGCCATCTCTATACCCCCCACGCGACGCTCGGCCCGACCCTGCTGCTGCTGATCGAGTTCGCCCTGTTCGGCTTCGCCGGCGTGGCGATCTGGGCGCTGCAGATGGCGTGGATTCCGTTCTGGGCCGCCGGTGTCGTCAATGGCCTGGGCCACTGGTGGGGCTACCGCAATTTCGAGAGCGCCGACACCTCGACCAACCTGACCCCGTGGGGCGTGTGGATCGGCGGCGAGGAGCTGCACAACAACCACCATGCGTTCCCCAGCTCGGCCAAGTTCGCGCTGCGCAGGTGGGAGTTCGACATCGGCTGGGCCGCGATCCGCGTGTTCGAGAAGCTGCGCCTGGCCCGCGTGCTGCGGGTCGCGCCAGCGCTCGACGTGCGCCCGAACATCGCGATGCCGGATGGCGAGACGCTGCGCGCCCTGCTCGCGATCCGCTTCCAGGCAATGACCGATTACTACCGCAACGTCACCCTGCCGGCATTGCGCGACCTGCGCGACCGCCGCGACCGGCTGCCGCGCGCACTGCGCAAGGGCCTGGCCGACGACGGCCGCTGGCTCGACGACGCCAAGCGCGCACGCCTGCATGCGTGGCTGGCCGAACGGCCGAAGATGGCGACGCTGGCCGAGCACCGCCAGCGCCTGGCGCAGGTGCTCGATGACCGTTCGCACGATGCGCAGGCGACCCTGCAGCGGCTGCAGGCCTGGTGCGCCGAGGCAGAGGCCAGCGGCATCGCTGCCCTGCAGGCATTCTCCAGCCGACTGAAGGGCTACGCGCTGGCGCCGGCGCGCGGCTGACGTCCAGGCCATTGGCCCGTCGGACCTGATGAAGCCCGCGCCCGCCGCGGGCTTTTTTCATGATGCGGCCCCACGCGGGCCTCTCCGCCCCGTCGGATTCGGGTAGCCTGCCCGCCATGCGCTCGAACTCGTCCCTCGCCCCGCCGTCTACCGGCATCCGCTGCGCGAGCGTCATCCTCGCCGTCGCACTGCTGACGGCGACGGCGAACGCGACCGCCCAGGTCCAGGCCACAGGCGACTACCTCTCGCGGATGGACGGCGATCAGGACGGCCTGGTTTCGCTGGCCGAATACCAGGACTGGATGAGTTACGCGTTCGTACGCATGGACCGCAATGGCGATGGCATCCTGACCGCCGACGAGCTGCCGGGCGGCCGCGGCGATCCGGTCAGCCTGATCGAGCACCGTGCGAAGCTCGCGCGCACCTTCCTGCGCCAGGACCAGAACCGGGACGGTTTCCTCGACGCCCGCGAACTCGCCGCACCGCCGCTGTAGCCGCGGCCAGGGCGGCAACCCGTCCGTCATTGGCCTTGGCCCAGTCCTCCGGCTCTTGGTTTTGGCTTTGATCTTGATCCTTGGCGACTTAAAGCCCGCCGCGCACCGGAGCCGGAAGGCGCCGTAGAGGTGCCCTTGTCTGAGCGCCGCTGGCGGCGCGGGTCTGGGCGCCGTGCGTCTTCCGGCGAGGAGCACAGGGAACCGGGGTGGCTCGCCACCACGACGGGTGTCAGGAACCGGCGGTTTTGGTTCCTTTTGACAAGACAAAAGGAACCCGCCCAGAGGGCGGAAGCCTTTGACTTCCGAAAGCAAGCCAATGCGCCTGCTGGCAACCCAACGCCCAAGGCAAGCTGTCGACGGGCTTCCACTGCAGGAAGAATCAGACTCCGACGGCAGCACGAGCCCCAAAGAAAAAGGCACGCCATCGGGGGAGATGGCGTGCCGTGGAGAGAGCACGAGGCTCCAATTGCGGGGGAGATCAGTGGGCGGAGGCCTCGCCGGCGCCACGCGGCACGCGGATCTCGTCGACCAGGTCCTGCACGTGCTGCGGTGGCGGCGCGGTGACCCGCGAGACCACGAATGCCACCACGAAGTTCAGCAACATGCCGACCACGCCGATGCCTTCCGGCGAGATGCCGAACAGCCAGTTGGCCGGCACGTTCTCCGCCATCGGCGTCATGAACACGCCCTTGAACCAGACGATGTAGCCGACCGTGAACACCAGGCCGACCAGCATGCCGGCCACCGCGCCCTGCATGTTGGTTCTCTTGTCGAAGATGCCGAGCACGATCGCCGGGAAGAACGAGGCCGCGGCCAGTCCGAATGCGAACGCCACCACCTCGGCGACGAAGCCCGGCGGGAAGATGCCGAGCAGGCCCGCCACCACGATTGCCAGTGCTGCCGCGATGCGTGCGTACATCAACTCCTGTTTCTCCGTGATGTTGGGCATCACCACCTTCTTCAGCAGGTCGTGCGATATCGCCGAGGAGATCACCAGCAACAATCCGGCCGCTGTGCTGAGCGCGGCGGCGAGGCCGCCGGCGGCAACCAACGCGATCACCCACGCCGGCAGGCGCGCGATCTCGGGATTGGCCAGCACCATGATGTCGCGATCGATGGTCATCTCATTGCGGTCGTCCTTGGCGTAGAACATCCGGCCATCGCCGTTCTTGTCCTCCCAGGCGATGAGTCCGGTCTTCTCCCAGTTCTTGACCCACGTCGGCGCGGTCGCATACTCGGTGCCCTGCATGTCGGCACCGTTGATGGTCTGGATCATGTTGACGCGGGCGAAGCTCGCCACCGCAGGCGCGGTCGTGTAGAGCAGGGCGATGAACAGCAGCGCCCAGCCGGCCGAACGACGCGCGTCACGCACCTTCGGCACGGTGAAGAAGCGCACGATCACGTGCGGCAGGCCCGCGGTGCCGACCATCAGCGCCAAAGTGATGCAGAACACATCGATCGTCGATTTGCTTCCATCCGTGTATGGCGCAAAGCCGAGTTCGGTACTGAGTCCATCGAGCTTGTCGAGCAGGTACACGCCGCTGCCGTCGGCGAGCTGGCTGCCGAAGCCGATCTGCGGGATCACGTTGCCGGTCAGCAGCATCGAGATGAAGATCGCCGGCACCAGATAGGCGAAGATCAGCACGCAGTACTGCGCGACCTGGGTGTAGGTAATGCCCTTCATGCCGCCGAGCACGGCGTAGAAGAACACGATCGCCATGCCGATGATCACACCGGTGGTGATGTCGACCTCCAGGAAGCGGCTGAACACGATGCCGACGCCACGCATCTGTCCGGCGACGTAGGTGAACGAGACGAAGATCGCGCATACCACCGCCACCAGACGCGCGGTGTCGGAGTAGTAGCGGTCGCCCACGAAGTCCGGCACGGTGAACTTGCCGAACTTGCGCAGGTACGGCGCCAGCAGCAGCGCCAGCAGCACGTAGCCGCCGGTCCAGCCCATCAGGTACACGGCGCCGTCGTAACCCATGAACGAGATCAGGCCGGCCATCGAGATGAACGACGCCGCGCTCATCCAGTCGGCCGCTGTCGCCATGCCGTTCATGACCGGGTGGACGCCGCCGCCGGCGACGTAGAACTCGCGCGTGCTCGCCACCCGCGACCAGAACGCGATGCCGATGTAGAGCGCGAAGGTGAGACCGACCAGCAGGTAGGTCCAGGCTTGTACGGACATGATCGGCCCCCGTCAGTCGTGTTCGTGCAGGTCGAGCGCGCGCTCGAGCCGGTTCATCCGCCATGCGTAGTAGAAGATCAGCACGACGAAAACGTATATCGATCCCTGCTGGGCGAAGAAGAAGCCCAGCTTGAAGCCGCCGATGCGGATCGCGTTGAGCGCGTCCGCGAACAGGATTCCCGCGCCGAACGAGACCGCGGCCCAGATCACGAGCAGGATCGTCATCAGCCTCAGGTTCGCCCGCCAGTACTGCGCGGCATTGATGTGCTTGCCGGACATGGTGCTGCCCTCCTCGCTCAGAAGCTGTACTTGACTGTGGTGTGGAAGCGCTTGAGATCGCCCTCGCGATCGTCCTCGAGCGAGCGCTGTCCGTAGCTGACCTCGGCGCCGATGTCGAGCTTCGGGAACGGCGAGTAGATCAGGTTCGCGCGCAGCGACTGCGAGCGCTCGGTCACCCCGTAGCCGGTCAGGGACGGATCGTTGTCGTAGTGCGCGGCCGAGTAGATCAGGTTGCCGCGCAGCTTCGGACCGAACACGTGCCGCCAGCCGGCGAACATGCCGTAGCCGGTGATCGCGTCGATGTCGCCGTCGGCGTCCGCGACCACGTCCGTGCCCATGCCGAAGGCCATGTAGCGGCCCAGGCCGCTGCCGGCGTTGACCATGTAGCGGATGTCGTCGTTGTCGCCGATGTTGAACCTGCCGGCCACGCTCAGCGCGCCGCCGGTGGCGGTCTCGTCGCCGTCCTTGAACTGGCGCAGCATGCCGGCGACGCTGAAGTGACCCCAGTCGCCCTTGGTCGTCCAGCGTCCGGTGACATCCGGCATCACGTTGTCGCCGGAGGTGTGGCGTCCGGTGCCCTGGTAGTCGGTGACCAGGGTCTGCGGGTTCTCGAGAGAGAACGACCACGGACCGCTGGTGTAGCGGACCTGGGCCTGACGCACGAAGATCGTGCCGTCGGTGACGCCGAGGAAGTCGACGGTGTCGGGCAGCGAGCCCAGGTCCTGGAAGTTGGTCCAGGTCTGGCCGGCCAGCCAGTTGTTCCAGGTCACGTATGCGTGGCGGATGGTGATGCCGTGGGTGTTGGTCGACAGTTCGTTGCCGAGATTGTTGCTGCCACCGCCGAACAGGTCGGCCTCGATGTAGCCGCGGAACTTGTCGCCGTCGTCGCTGGTGTAGTCGGCCGCGAACCAGAAGCGCGAGAACTGCGCGCCGAAGTCGGTATACGGGTCGACATCGGGCTCGGCGCCGTCGGCGGCCACCGGGATCGTGCTGGGCACGTAGAACATGCGACCCGCCGATCCTTCCGCGATCTGGCCGTCGCTGGTGTCGGTGACCATCGCGTCGAGCTTGATGAAGCCGCCGTAGGAGAAGGCGCCGCCGGGCGTACCGGTCAGGATCGGCGTCGACTGCGCTTTGGGCGCGGCCGCCGTTTGCGCGACCTGTTGCGCGGCCTGCTGTTGTGCGGCCTGTTCCTGGATTGCCTGCTGTTGTACACCCTGTTGCTGAACTAGCTGCTGGACCATCTTCTCGAGCTCGGCGACGCGGGCTTCGAGTTCGATCTCTTTCGCGGTCTGGGCGTGGGCGAAGCCGGGCAGCGCCAGCGCCAACGTCAACGCCGCCACCAGGGGCCGCTTGCGCGCAATGCGTGTGGACATGATTCCCTCCCAAGGAATGCCGTGGCCATGCACGGTCAGCCGGAGCCTGCGCGCAGTCCTTCTCGGGGAACCATTCGCCATTGGTCGATAGCGGGCGTCGTCGCGCGGCCGCCCGGTCCGGTTTGCGACCATGGTCTAAGCCGGCCGATACCGGATGCACGGGCCGTTGGGGCAAACTGGACGTCCGACGAGGCCCGTTCGTTGCGCTGCAGCACGCCGTTGCGATTCGCATTGCGACCGAGGTCCGCGCCTGCCATCGCCGCGGCACCGGCGCCGCGACCCAGGAAACCGCCATCAGGCCCTTTACGAGTGGAGCGCCCCATGAGCCATCCCAACGCCCTCTATCCCGTACCCGGACAGTTCGCTGCCGGGGCACGGATCGACCGTGACGCCTACGAACGCGCGTACGCCGAATCGGTATCCGGTCCGGAGGCGTTCTGGCGCCGGGTCGCCGAGCGCCTGGAGTGGTTCACCGCTCCCACGCAGATCAAGGACGTCAGCTACGGGCTCGACGACTTCCACATCCGCTGGTACGGCGACGGCGAGCTCAACGCCAGCATCAACTGCCTGGATCGCCATCTGGAAACGCGTGGCGACAAGACCGCGCTGATCTTCGAGCCCGACAACCCGGACAGTCCCGCACGCCACGTCAGCTACCGCGAACTGCACGCGCAGGTCTGCCGGCTGGCCAACGCGCTGCGCAGCCTGGGCGTGCGCAAGGGCGACCGGGTCACGATCTACCTGCCGATGATCGTCGAGGCGGTGGTCGCGATGCTGGCCTGCGCACGCATCGGCGCGATCCACTCGGTGGTGTTCGGAGGTTTCGCGCCGAACTCGATCGCCGATCGCGTCTCCGACTGCGGCAGCAAGCTGATCATCACCGCCGACGAGGGCCTGCGCGGCGGCAGGAAGGTTCCGCTGAAGGCGAACGTCGATGCCGCGCTGAAGCTGCCGGGCACGAACTCGGTCGAGACGGTGCTGGTGGTCCGCCACACCCACGGCGCGGTCGACATGCAGATGCCGCGCGACCGCTGGTACGACGCCGTCGTCGACGGCCAGCCCGACACCTGCGCGCCGGAGCGCATGAACGCCGAGGATCCGCTGTTCATCCTCTACACCTCCGGCAGCACCGGAAAGCCGAAAGGCGTGCTGCATACCACCGGCGGCTACCTCGCCTATGCCAGCTTCACCCACGAGTGCGTGTTCGACCTGCGCGAGGACGACATCTACTGGTGCACCGCCGACGTCGGCTGGGTCACCGGGCACAGCTACATCGTCTACGGCCCGCTCGCCAACGGCGCGACCGCGCTGGTGTTCGAGGGCGTGCCCAACTACCCGACCGTGTCGCGCTTCTGGGAGGTGATCGACAAGCACAAGGTCACGCTCTTCTACACCGCGCCGACCGCGATCCGCGCGCTGATGCGCGACGGCGACGAGCCGGTGGAGAAGACCTCGCGCGCGTCGCTGCGCCTGCTCGGCACGGTCGGCGAGCCGATCAACCCGGAGGCCTGGCGCTGGTACCACGAAGTGGTCGGCGACAGCCGCTGCCCGATCGTCGACACCTGGTGGCAGACCGAAACCGGCGGCATCCTGATCACCCCGCTGCCCGGCGCGACGGACCTCAAGCCCGGCTCGGCGACCAAACCGTTCTTCGGCGTGCAACCGGCCCTGGTCGATGCCGGCGGCGCCCTGCTCGAAGGCGAGGCCGAGGGCAACCTGGTCCTGCTCGACTCCTGGCCGGGACAGATGCGCACGGTCTATGGCGACCACCAGCGCTTCATCGATACCTACTTCAAGACCTACCCGGGCATGTACTTCACCGGCGACGGCTGCCGTCGCGACGCCGATGGCTATTACTGGATCACCGGCCGCGTCGACGACGTGATCAACGTCAGCGGCCACCGCATCGGCACCGCCGAGGTCGAGAGCGCGCTGGTCAGCCATCCGAAGGTCGCCGAGGCGGCGGTGGTCGGCTTCCCGCACGACGTCAAGGGCCAGGGCATCTATGCCTACGTGACCCTGATCGCCGGCGAGGCCAGCAGCGAAGAGCTGCGCAAGGAACTGATCGCGCACGTGCGCAAGGAGATCGGCCCGATCGCGACCCCGGACCACCTGCAGTGGGCGCCGGGCCTGCCGAAGACGCGTTCGGGCAAGATCATGCGACGGATCCTGCGCAAGATCGCCGAGAACGCTCCGGACCAGTTGGGCGACACCTCGACCCTCGCCGACCCGACCGTTGTCGACTCGCTGGTCAAGGAGCGGCGGGTGCCGTGAACTTCGCGGCGCGCCCTTCCCGAGGGCGGGGAGCTCGACGCCGGATGCATGCCGCCTGCTGTAGGCTCGTCGCGCAAGACGCCAACCTGTAGTACCTCTCCTCCGCCGCCCCTGTTCCGCGCAGGGCGGCGGCCCCCAAGGAATCCTTCCCGGAACCCGGATGCCACCCGCCCCCACCCATACCGTCATCGTCGCCGACGACCACCCGCTGTTCCGAGAAGCGCTGCGCGGCGCGGTCGCGCGCGTGCTCCCCGAGGCGCGACTGCGCGAGGCCGACGGCGTCGAATCACTGTACGCCCTGGTCGAAGGCGAGCCCGACGCCGACCTGCTGCTGCTCGACCTCAACATGCCCGGCGCGCAGGGCTTCAGCGCGCTGGTGCACCTGCGTGCGCTGCATCCGCAGCTGCCGATCGTCGTGGTCTCCGCACGCGAGGAACCGGCGGTGATGCGGCGCGCGCTCGACCACGGTGCGGTCGGTTTCATTCCGAAGTCCGCCGACGCCACGACCCTGGGCGAGGCGATCACCGCGGTGCTCGACGGCGACCGCTGGGCGCCGGCCGCGGCGTTGTCGGCACCGGCCGCCGACGACGCCGAGTACGACGCGGCACAGCGCGTGCGCGACCTTACCCCGCAGCAGTTCCGGGTCCTGCAGATGCTCGGCGCCGGTCTGCTCAACAAGCAGATCGCCTACGACCTCGGCGTGTCGGAGGCGACGATCAAGGCCCACGTGACCGCGATCCTGCGCAAGCTCGGCGCCAACAACCGCACCCAGGCGGTGCTGATTGCCGGCCGGCTGGCGGTCGATCCAGGCGCGATCGTGCCGCCGCCCGAGGAGCAGGACTAGCGGCAGCACGCGCGCCCCTTCCGCGACGCCCCCGCGATCTGCTCCAATCGGCGCATGAGCGCCCTTCCGGACCGCAACGACGTCCAGTACCCGGGCGGCATCCATCTGGCGATCTCGCTGGCCTGGGCCAAGGGCGCCTACACGGTGCCGATCGCATTCGGCAGCGGCCGGCGAACCGCGAACCTCGTCCTCGACACCGGCAGCAGCACCCTGGTCGTGCTGCCGCACGCCTATCTGCCCGAAGACGACGAAGCCCTGAGTGCCACCGCCTGGGCGCAGGAGGTCCGCTACGGCCAGGGCACCTGGGCCGGCCCGGTGGTGCGGACCCGGCTCGCGTTCGGCCACGGCGCACACGCATGCGGCATCGACGACGCCGAGGTCTCGGTGATCGAGGCCGCCGCGCAGGATTTCAGGGATGCCGACGGCATCTTCGGCCTGGCCTACTCCGGGCTCGACATCGCCCACGACATGGGCGGCGTGCTGAGCGCCCGCGGTGCCGATCCGGCGCTGACCTGGCCGTGGCCGTTCGAAGCGGACGACGACGACCTGGACGCCTTCGGCACCCTGTTGCGCCAACAGCCGCGGGTTGCGCTGCAGCCGTTGTTCTCGCAGCTGGCCGGGCAGGGCCGGATCCAGGACCGCTTCGGCATGCTGGTGCGACGCGCGCTGGTGCACGTGCTCGACGACGCGGTCGACGACGATGTGCTGGACGCCGATCCGCTCAACCGTGGGGTAATGGTCCTCGGCGGTGGCGAGGATGCGCCGGCACTGCACACCGGCCGGTTCCAGGACGTGCGCATCGTCCACGACCTCTACTACAACGCCAACCTGCTCGCGGTGCAGGTGGGCGACCGGCCACGCATCGCGGTGCCGCCACTGGACCCGCAGTACGCCCGGCGCGCCGCCAGCAACGCGATCCTCGACACCGGCAGCAGTTTCCTGGTGCTCGAGGCGGGCACCCACGATGCGATCATGGCCGGGCTGACCGCGATCGACCCGCGTCTGCCGGCGCTCTGCGGGAAGTTCCGGGACACCTTCAACGCCAGCGGGCACGGCGTCGCCAACGCCGAAGTCGACGCACTGGACTGGCCGGTGCTGACCTTCCACCTGGAAGGCGAGGGCGGCAGCGAGACCGCCTTGGCCTGTCCGCCGGAGCACTACTGGCCGCGCAACGCGATGTATGCCGGCGAGTCGTTCTTCCTGCTGATGCCGCAGCTGCCCGGCTGGCCGAACGAGTCGATCCTCGGCCTGCCGCTGATGGCCGGCCACTACTGCCTGTTCGACCGCTGCGCGGACGGCGGCGTCGGCCGCGTCCGGATCGCACCGGCGCATCCGTTGTAGGAACGACATGACGGATGCAGACATCCTCGACACCGGACGTTTCCGCCTGCGGCCGCTGCGCGAGGATTCGGACAAGGACAGGACGCTCTATTGCGCGCTCTACACAAGCCCGGGGGTCATGGCACGGATCATGCCGCCGCTGTCGATGGCGGCGGCCGGCCGCCTGTACGAGCGGGCGCTGCAGTGGGCGCGCAGCGACCGGCCCGGCCATCGCTTCTGGATGATCGACAGCCGCATCGACGGCGCGGCGATCGGGGTCGCGGGCTACGTCCGCAGGGGCGCCGAGGCCGAGATCGGCGTGCTGCTGGTCGAACCATGGTGGCAGCGCGGCGTGTCGAGCGAGGTGTTCGTCCCGTTGATCGCCCATGGCTTCGAGCGGATGGGTCTGACGCTGGTGACCGCCGAGCGCCCCGACGACGATCACGCCAGGGTGATCGACCGCCTGTTGGGACGGTTCGGCTTCGTCCGCACGCCAGATCGCGCCAGCGCCCCGGGGCAATGCCGCTGGGAGCTGCCCTGTTCAGCCTGGAAGGCCCGTCAACCGGCCGTCTGAATCATTTTGCAAAGTCTGGCGGTACGGGTATTGTCCTCCTGCTGCAAGGGGAACGCTGCAAGGGGAACCAGGGGAAATGACGGGACCGGTCGCGAAGCCGCCGGGCAGGCTTGCCTGTGTCGGACTGGGGATGATGCTCGGGGCCCATGTCGGCCCACGGGCGCGCAGCCATGTCGAACAGGCCGACGTCGTGTTCGCCGCCGTCTCCGATCCGCTGGTCGAGGAATGGCTGCGGCAGATGAACCCCGATGTGCGCAGCCTGCAGCCGTTCTATGCCGAGGGCAAACCGCGCCACGACACCTACCGGCAGATGGTCGAGGCGATGCTCGTCGAGGTCCGCGCAGGCAAGCATGTCTGCGGCGCGTTCTACGGCCACCCCGGCGTATTCGCCAAGGCGCCGCACGACGCCGTCGCCCTGGCACGCGCGGAAGGTTTCCATGCGCACATGGAACCGGGCATATCCGCCGAGGACTGCCTGTACGCCGATCTTGGCATCGACCCGGGACGCATCGGCTGCCAGCACTACGAAGCCAGCCAGCTGCTGTTCTACCGTCGCCGACTGGATCCCAGCGCCTACCTGGTGCTGTGGCAGGTCGGGATCGTCGGCGACCGCAGCTACCGCCGCTTCGCCACCGGCCCGGCGCATCGCCGGTTGCTGGTCGAACGCCTGCTCCAGGACTACCCCGCCGACCACGGAGTCATCGCCTACGAGGCGGCGACCCTGCCGATCGCCCGACCCCGGATCGAGCGCGCGAAGCTGCACGAGCTGCCCGGCCTGCCGCTGCAGATGCACACCACCCTCGTCGTGCCGCCCGCGTGCCCGATGGAACCCGATGTCGTCATGCAGGCGCGCATCGCCGCGCTTGAACGCTCGGGGCAGGTCGAACCGCCGCCGTCGTACACACCACCACTGGAAGAAGGAGTCGCCTGATGTCGAATGTCGTGAAGTTCCTGGAAACCCTGGGACAGAACCTGGAGATCGTCAGCGATGCCGATTTCATGGATGCGGTGGCTGCGGCGCCGGTGGACGGTGACGTCCGGCAGGCGCTCGCGACCCGCGATCCGGCTCGACTGAACATGGCCGTTGGCCACACCTGCACGGTGCTCTCCCTGCTGGTTCCGGCCGAGGAAGAGCCGCAGCAGGAAGAGGAGACCGAACGGGACGCTCCGGACGAGGGCGAAACCGAAGCGCGCGCCGCCTGACGCGAACGCGGCGGCAGGGTGCTCGCACGCCCTGCCGCCCTTGCTCCTTCCGGAACGATGAAGCCCGCACTTCACAAGCTTGCCCTGGCCGTCGTGCTCGCCGCGGCGGCCGCCGCGTCTGCGCAAGCGCAGGATTCCGTGGATGCGGATCGTCTGCTGGAGCAGGCCGACGCCGTCCGCAGCACCGATCCGATCCGGTTCGGTGCCGTGCTGGACGAGGTGAACGAGCGGGCGTCCGAACTCAGCGGACCGCAGCTGCAGCACCTGCGCCTGCTCCAGGCCTATCGGCTCGGCTACGGTGGCCAGTACCAGGGTGCGATCGAACTCGCCCGGGACGTATTCGATAGCGCATCCGCAGGGGCCATCAAGTTCCGCGCCGGCCTGCTGCTCGCCAACAGCGCGGCCACCACCCGCGACTTCTCGCTGGCGCTGAAATCACTCGAGGAAACCATCGCGCTTCCCGACGACGGCATACCGTCGGAACTGGTCGAACAGGCGCAATTGGTCGCCGGCGTCATCTACAACCAGCTGGGACAGCACGAGAAGACCCTGCAGTTCGCCTCCTCGGTACAGCAGATGGAAGCCGCGTCGGAGCGCAGCCGCTGCTTTGCCAGCCAGCTCCGGCATGAGGCGCTGGCCAACCTGCAGCCGGAGAGGTCCGGCGAACGCATCCCGCAGATCCGCGAGGCGATCGCGGCTTGCGACGGCATCGGCGAGGCGGTCGCCTCCAACCTGATGCGCATCAACCTCGCCCGCAGCATGGCCGCGCAAGGCGACAGAACCGGCGCGATCGCCATGCTGCAGGCACATGCCGACGAGGTCGGAAGGACCCGCTATCCGCGCCTGGTGGCCGAGTTCCATTCGACGCTGGCGGACTACCTGCTGATCGAGAGCAGGCTCGACGCGGCATCGATGCATGCGCACGCGGCGCTGGAGGCCAGTCACAACAATGCGCACTCGCTGCCCCGTGTCACCGCGTACCGGGTCCTGTACGAGATCGCGCTGGTCCGCAACGACATCCTGCAGGCGCTCGACAACTACCGGCGCCATGCCGAGGCCGACAAGGCCTATCTCGACGACGTCAAGATCCGCGAGCTGGCCGTGCAACAGATCCGCAACGAAGTCCAGCAGAAGGACCAGGCGATCGCGCTGCTGAGCAAGCAGAACGAGGTGCTCAAGCTCGAGCAGCAGGTCGCGAAGGCTTCGGCGCAGAACACCCGGCTGCTGTTGCTGCTGTTCGCCGTGGTGCTCGCCGGCATCGGCTACTGGGCCTACAAGATCAAGCGCGTGCAGATGGCGTTCCGGCGCCAGGCGCAGACCGACGGCCTGACCGGCATCAGCAACCGCCGCCACTTCCGCGACGAGGCCGACGCACTGCTCAAGCGCTGCAGCGCATCCGGCAAGGATGCCGCGCTGGTGCTGCTGGACCTGGACAACTTCAAGCACGTCAACGACCGCCACGGCCACGCCGCCGGCGACTGGGTGCTCATGCAGGTCGCGGAGGCCTGCACGGCCGCCTGCCGCGACGGCGACCTGTGCGGCCGTCTCGGTGGCGAGGAGTTCGGCATCCTGTCCTGCGGCGGCGACATCGACGCCGCCCGGCGGATCGCCGAGCGCTGCCGTACGCTGCTGGCGGCGATCGACACCGCGACGATCGGTCACGCCCACCGGGTCACCGCCAGCTTCGGCTGCACCACCGCATCGCGCTCGGGCAACGCGTTCGAGTCGATGTTCACCGACGCCGACACCGCGATGTACCGCGCCAAGGGCAGTGGCCGCGATCGCATCGTGGTGCACGGCGACGTGGCGACGCCGGCCAGCCCGGTAGCGCCGTTCGAACCCAGCCACGGCTGAGCCCCGCGCGGCGATCCGGACGCGCTGTCAGGCGCGGTGCGGCTGCCGCTGCGCGGCCAGGAACGCGCGCATCGACGCCGGCCGGACCGGTTTTGTCAGCACCCGGCAGCCGTGCTCGCGCGCGGCATGCTTGAGCGCATCGGACCCGTCGCCGGTCAACAGCGCGGCGGGAAAGCCGACGCCAAGGCGCTCGCGCAGCGCATCGATCACGCCCAGGCCGTCGAGGCGATCGTGCAGGTGGTAGTCGACCAGGGCGACATCCGGCGGCAGCTCGCCCTCGGCGGCGGCCAGCGCTTCCTCGGTGTCGGTGGCGGTCAGCACGACCGCGCCCCAGCGCTGCAGCAGGGTCCGCATGCCGTCGAGGATCTCGCGGTCGTTGTCCACGCACAGCACGCGAAGGCCGGCGAGGGTATCGGTATCGGTGATCGACAGCGGCGCGACGCTCGCCGCCGAGGCCTCCAGTTCGCGTGCGACGGACGCCGAGGCACCGGCGTCGGCGCCGAACGGCACGGTGATCGAGAACACGCTGCCGGCACCCACCCGGGAGCGCACCCGCAACGGATGATTGAGCGTGCGTGCGATACGCTGGCAGATCGACAGACCGAGACCGAGACCTCGCTCGCCGCCGGTGGTCGGGCCCTCGAAGCGACGGAATTCGTCGAAGATCTGCGTGAGGTGATGGTCCGAGATGCCGGGCCCGGTGTCCCAGACCTGCAGCTCCACCGCGCCGTCGCGCAGCCGCGCGGCGATCAGCACGCCACCATTGCGGGTGTAGCGCAACGCGTTGGCGAGGAAGTTCTGCAGCGCGCGCCGCAACAGGCGGCGATCGCTGCGCACCCGGCGCGGACGCTCCGGTGCGCGCACGCGCAGCTGCAGGCGACGCTCGGCCGCGATCGGCGCGTACTGTGCGACCAGTTCGCGCAGCAGCTCGTTGACGTCGAAATCGACGATCTCCGGCCGCAACGCGCCGGCGTCCAGCCGCGAGATGTCGAGCAGGCCGTCGAGCAGATCCTCGGCCGCACGCAGCGCGGCGTCGACGCGTTCGGCCAGGCGGGTCTGCTCGCCGCTGTCGCGGCTGTCCCGCAGCGCGGTGGTGAACAGACGCGCGGCATTCAGCGGCTGCAGCACGTCGTGGCTGACCGCGGCGAGGAACCGCGTCCGCGACTGCTGCGCGGCCTCGGCCTCGCGGGTGCGCTGCTCGACGCGCTGCTCGAGCGTCTCGTTGACCTCGCGCAGCGCCTGCTCGGCGCGCTTGTAGTCGGTGACGTCGCTGTAGCTGGTGACGTAGCCGCCGCCGGGCAGCGGACGGCCGCGCATCTCGACGACCTGGCCGCTGGCGCGTACCCGCTCGAACACGTACGGCGTGCCGGCGCGCAGATGGGCGATGCGGCGGCGGACCTGGTCGTTGACGTCGCCCGGCCCCATCTCGCCGCGCTCCGCGTTCCATCGGATCAGGTCGCTGACCGGCCGGCCGACGTAGAGCATGCCGTCGGGGTAGTCGAACAGCTCCTGGTAGCGGCGGTTCCATGCGACCAGGCGCAGGTCGGCATCGACCACGCTGACGCCCTGGCTGATGTTCTCCAGCGTGGTCGACAGGATCTGGCGATTGAAGCGCAGTTCCTGGTTGGCCTCGTCGAGCAGGGCCACCACCTCGCCCAGTTCCATGCCCGAACCGCGCAGCGCGCTGGTCAGGGTCAGGCGCGCGGAAGCGGCACCGATCGCCGAAGCGAGCAGGCGTTCGGTGAACTGGGCCAGCGCGCGGTCGGCAGGCTGCGCCGGCTGCCACGGCTGTCCATGCTGCGCGGCATGCGCTTCGAACGCGCGCCGCGCGTGACGCTCGCCGACGATGCGCTCGGCCAGGGTCAGCAGCTCGCCGGCGCGGACGTTGCCGGCCCAGCCGCCCGGCCCCAGCGCCGGACGCTGGGCATAGGGATCCAGGAACGGCGTCGCCAGCAGCTGTTCCTGCAGCCGCGGACGCTGCCGCATCGACATGAACACGAACACGCCGACGTTGAACAGCAGCGACCAGAACACCCCGTGGGTCAGCGAATCCCAGCCCTGCAGCCCGAACAGTTGTTGCGGACGCAGCCAGCCCAGTCCGAGCAGACCGTGCTCGACCCAGCGATCGTCGAACCAGCCTCCGCCGGCCAGCGCCGGCAACAACAGCGTGTAGGTCCAGACCAGCGCGCCGGCGACCAGCCCGCTGAACGCGCCCATCCGGCTCGCACCGCGCCAGTAGAGTCCGCCGATCAGCGCCGGCGCGAACTGCGCGACCGCGGCGAACGCGAGCAGGCCGTGCTGGGCTAGGCCGCCATCGCCCTCGCCGCGCAGCAGGTCGCCGCGATGGTAGGCGTAGGCGAGCATCGCCAGCAGCACGATGGTGATGCGGCGCACCCAGACCACCTGGCGGTCGATCGCCGGCGTCTGCTGCAGGGTGCCCGCACGCAGCAGCAGCGGCATCACGAGGTCGTTGCTGACCATCGTCGCCAGCGCGACGCTGGTGACGATCACCATGCCGGTCGCGGCGGAGAATCCACCGACATAGACCATCAGCGCGAGCATGTCCTGGTCCAGCGCCAGCGGCAACGCCAGCACGTAGCTGTCCGGCGATACCGCGTCGCCGGCGAGCACCGCCTGCCCGGCCAGGGTGATCGGCACCACCAGCACGCTGATCAGCATCAGGTAACCGCCGAACATCCAGCGTGCGGTGCGCACGTCGGCCGGGTTCTGGCACTCGACCACCGCGACGTGGAACTGCCGCGGCAGGCACAGGATCGCGGTGAACGCGAGCAGGGTCTGGGCGATGAAACCGGTCGGCAGCCCCGGCGCGAGCACGATGTCGGCCGCCTGCACCATGCGCTGGCCGAGGTGGCCGCTGCCCGGCAGGTGGGCAAGCGCGAACACGCCGATCGCGACGAACGCGACGAGCTTGACCACCGACTCCAGCGCGACCGCCAGCACCATGCCGCGGTGATGCTCGGTCGCGTCGATCTGGCGGGTGCCGAACAGGATCGCGAACACAGCCAGCAACAGCGCGGTATAGAACGCCGGGTCCGACAGCGGTGGCGCATTGGCCGGCAGCCCGGCGAGCACGTCCACGCTCATCGCGACCGCCTTGAACTGCAGCGCCACGTACGGCACCGCCGCGATCAGCGCCAGCAGCGCGACCAGTGCCGCCAGCCCCGGCGCGCGGCCGTAGCGCGAGGACAGGAAGTCGGCGATCGAGACGATCCGGTTCTCGCCGGAGATCAGCACCAGCCGTTCGAGGATGCGCCAGCCGAAGAACAGCAGCAGCAGCGGTCCCAGGTAGATCGGCAGGAACCCCATGCCGGTGCGCGCCGCGGTGCCGACCGCACCGTAGAACGTCCACGACGAGCAGTACACCGCCAGCGCCAGCGAATAGACCGCCGGCCGCAGCCAGCGGTGGCGCGACATCATCGCGTCGCTGCGCTGGTCGCCGGCGTAGGCGACGGCGAACAGCAGGGCCACGTAGCCCAGCGAAACCAGCAGCAGCACCCAGCCCGGGATCACGCCTGCGTTGTTCTCCTACACGACAGCAGGGGGAGTGTAGCCGGGCCGGGGGCAGGAGGTCGTTCGTAGCGGCCCAAGCCGCGATGAAGCTTTCATGGGAAGGCCCATCGCGGCTCACGCCGCTCCTACGACATGGAGGCATGCTCCAGCCCCCTGAGTCAGGGGGGCGATTCGTGCCGCAGGCACGAATGGGGGTGTGGCAGCGCAACGGCGGGGCCCAAGGTTTGCGCAGCAACCTTTGGGGATTCCCGGGCGCAGCCCGGGAATCGCGGCTTACGCCACTCCTACGAGGGCGGTAGGCGGGCGCCTGCCGGTTCCAGCCCCCTCAGCCCAAAGTCTCATGCGTCCGCGGCGACGGCGTGGCAGGCTGCACGGCATGGAACCGGTGCCCGGCCTCGACCTCGACGCTCCGCCCTTCGATCTGCTCGGCGCGGCCGAGAAGGCGCGCGTGCAGCGCGCGGTCGACCTTGGCTTCCATCCGGCCGGACGCGTGTTGTTGGCTGCCGGCGCGGCCTCCGAGCACGTGCACGTGATCCTCAAGGGCGTGGTACGCGCCTGGGACGAGCCGGCCGACGGCAACGACGCCGAGGGCCATCGCCTGTTCGCCGACTTCGGGCCCGGCGACGTGTTCGGCGCCTGGGCGGTGATCGCCGGCCGCGCACGGCATCGCTACGAGGCGGCCGAGGACGTGCTGAGTTTCCTGATTCCGGCCGCACTGTTCCGCGAACTGCTGGCGGCCAATCCGGCCTTTGCCGCCTGGTTCCACGAGGGGCTGTCGCTGAAGCGGCGGCTGGCCGCCAGCGTGCAGCAGCCGTCGGAGCTGTCGGAGCTGATGCTGACCCGGGTCGGCGACGCGCAGCTCGCGCCCGCGATACGGATACCTGCGTCCACCAGTATCTCGGCGGCCGCGCGCAGGCTGCGCGAGGCGCGGGTCGATTGCCTGCTGGTCGACGAGGGCGACGCCGTGTCCGGCGACGGCCACCGCGGCCTCGGCATGCTGACCCGTACCGACCTGCTCGAGGCGGTCACCCTCGACGGATTGTCGAACGACGCCCCGGTCGGCCCGCTCGCGCAGCGGCCGGTTATCGGCGTGCGCGATCACGACGTGCTGTTCCAGGCGCTGGTCACGATGACCGAACACCACATCGAGCGCGTGCTGGTCAGCGAGGGCGACGCCTCGGCGCACGGCCGCGTGCTTGGCACCCTCGGCATGGCCGAGGTGCTCGCCCACTACTCCAGCCACTCGCACCTGATCAGTCTGCGCCTGGAGCGCGCCGCGGACCTGTCCGGAATCGCCGACGCCGCCCGCAGCATGACCGCGCTGGTCCGCCAGCTGCATGCGCAGGGCGCGCGCATGAGCTACCTGATGGAACTGGTATCGGCGCTCAACAGCCGCATCCTCGGCCGCGTGTTCGCCGAGGTCGTGCCGCCGGAGCACCGCGCGCGGATGTGCCTGCTGGTGCTCGGCAGCGAGGGTCGGCGCGAGCAGATCCTCAAGACCGACCAGGACAATGCGCTGGTGCTGGAGGATGGCCTGGAGTGGGACGGGCTCGATGCGGCGATGAGCCGCTTTGGCGAGGCGCTCGCCGACATCGGCTATCCGCCGTGCCCGGGTGGGGTGATGGTGCGCAATCCGCATTGGCGGATGAGCGTGGACGGCTGGTGCGAGCGTATCGAGCACTGGCGTCGCGAACGCGACGGGACCAGCGCACTGGATCTGGCGATCACGCTGGATGCCCGGCCGGTGGCCGGCAACGCCGCGTTGTTCGAGCCCGTCGCCGAGGCGCTCGCCGCGCTCGGCCGCGATGAGCTGCTGATGCGCGAGCTGGCCCGCGCCTCGCTGGAATTCTCCACGCCGCTGAACCTGTTCGGACGCGTGCGTGGCGACGCCGGAGGCGTCGACATCAAGAAGGGCGGCGTGTTTCCGCTTGTCAACGGCATCCGGGTGCTGGCGCAGCGTCATGGCATCCGCCGCCAGAACAGCTTCGACCGCTGCGCCGCATTGATGGACGCCGGCGTGCTCTCGCAGGAGCTCGGCCGCGACGTGCCGCAGGCGCTTGCCGTGTTCATGCGCCTGCGGCTGGGCGCGCAGCTGCAGGCGCTGGCGGACGGACGCAGCGCCGACAACCGGCTCGACACCGCGTCGCTGCGCCGCCTGGACCGCGAACTGCTGCGCGACGCGCTGCGGGTCGTCAACGCGTTCAAGGATCACCTGCGCCTCGTCTTCCACCTGCGCGACTGACGATGCCGCGACCGACGATACCGCTGCCGCTGCGCCGCTGGCTGGACCGTCGCCGCCATCGCGATGGCCCATGGAGCGGCTTGCTGGCGCCCGCACCGACCGGCGAATGGGTGTCGCTGGACCTGGAGACCAGCGGCCTGGATCCTGCCCGCGACCGCATCCTGACCATCGCTGCGGTACCGGTCGCGGACGGCCGCGTCCACCTCGCCCGGCGCTTCGAAGCCACAGTGCGACCGCCATCCGACAGCGAACCGCCGCCGGACATCGACGCGATCCGCCACCACCGCCTGCGACCGCAGGACCTCGCGCACGGGCTGGAGGAACACGAAGCGGTCGCGAGCCTGCTCGACTGGCTGGGATCGCGGGCCCTGATCGGCTACCGGATCGGCTTCGATGTGGCGATGCTCGATCGCGTGGTGCCGGAGGTCACCGGCTTCCGCCTGCCGAACCCGCGCACCGACCTCGCCGCACGCTTTCGTGCCCGGCTGCATCGGCGCAATCCGCATGCGGTGGCCGGGGACGCGGACTTCGAGGCCATCGCCGGTGCGCTCGGCATCCCCATGCTCGGCCGCCACAGCGCGCTGGGCGATGCGACCACCGCTGCGGCCTGCTGGCTGGCGCTGCAGGAGCTGGACTAGACGTTCACCGACCACGCTGTCGCCATGGCAGGCGCACTGCAATGCAACACGCCGCGGTCGCCGCCCCGCGAACCGCCGCCTCCGGTCGGGCATTTAAGCGAATGCGGTCACGCTTGCAGACATGCCGGTTTCGCATATTCGCGCTTAGTGAAATATTTGATTTGACCGCCTCCGGCCCGCGTGGGTAACTCGGAGCGCGGTCGCGCCGCAATCCGCGTCCGCGGCGCATCGCCGGCACCACACGGCCTGCGCACGACCCTGTTGCCTGGTCGCCGGCAAGGACATGCGGCGGCACGGCTGCTCCGCGTCACCAGGGTCGCCCCAGGGGGAGGTCTTCGACAGCGGCGGTCCGGCATCCCGGCTCCGACGCGGAGACGGCCTGGCGCCGTGGTGCCACTGCACTTTCATTATGAATATGGAGAGCCATGATGAAGTCCGTCGTTTTCCGGTCCCATCCGCTTGCCTTCGCCCTGATCGTCTCGCTGGGCCTCGCCTCGCCCGGCTTCGCCGCCGAGCCCGCCGCAGGCAAGCCCGTTCCGGTCCGCATCGCCGCGCAACGTGACGCTCAGATCAGCCTGCATGGCCGCATCGGCGCGGCGGCGGCGGGCACGCAGCGCGCAACTGTCATCCGTACCCCGGATGCCGCCTTCATCAAGGTGCACTTCGATCACTTCTCGCTGCCCGACGGCGTCACCCTCGAGGTCGCCAGTCCCGACGGCAGCGAGGTCTATCGCTACAGCGCCGATCACCGCGACGCCCACACCGTCGACGAGACGCTCGGCCAGAATGGAGTGAACAGCTTCTCGGCGATGTCGATCGGCGGACCTGTGGCGGTGCTGCGCCTGGTCGGCAGCGCGAACGAGCCATGGACCGCACGGCACGGCGTGGTGGTTTCCCGCTATCTGGAAGGCTATCCGGAGGAAATGCTTCCCGAGCTGCAGGACAGCGGTCTGCTCACGCCGTCGACCGACGTTGGCACGACCTCGATCTGCGGCAGCGACGACAAGCGCCCGGTCGCCTGCTACGTCAGCAGCGACCCGGACGCCTACGATCGTTCGCGCCCGGTCGGCCGCATGCTCAGCAGCAGCGGCAGCCTGTGCACGGTATGGCGCGTCGGACCCGACAATCGCCTGTTCACCAACAATCACTGCATATCGACCAGTTCCGGCGTGTCCGGCGCCGAGTTCTGGTTCAACTACCAGCAGGCCAGCTGCAGCGGCAGCACCGGTGCGCCGGTCACCAAGGTCACCGGCAGCCAGATGCTGAAGACCGACGCCGCGCTCGACTACACGCTGTTCACCGTCAACAACTTCGCCACGCTGGAGCCGTTCGGCTATCTCGGCCTCGACATCGATCCGGTCTCCGTCGGCGACGGGATGTACATCGCCCAGCATCCGGGCGGCCGCATGAAGGAGCTGGGCGTGATGGACGGCAGCGCCGCCTGTGCGGTCAAGTCGACCACCGCCGACGGCACCAGCGGCGACCCCGGCAGCGACATCGGCTACACCTGCGACACCGAAGGCGGCAGCTCGGGATCGCCGGTGATCTCGCGCGACAGCCACAAGGTGATCGCGTTGCATCATCTGGGCGGCTGCAACAACGAAGGCGCGAAGATCTCGCGGATATGGCCGCAGGTCGCGACCTATTTCAACAACCAGGTGCCCGACGGCGACGACGGCGGCACGACCCCTCCACCGCCCGACGACGAACTGACGCCGGGCGTCCCGGTGACCGGGCTGGCCGCCAGCACCGGCAACGACATCACCTACACGATGGAAGTGCCGGCCGGCGCCTCCAATCTCGCCTTCGACATCTCCGGCGGCACGGGTGATGCCGACCTCTATGTCCGGTTCGGCAGCGCACCGACCGACGGCAGCTACGATTGCCGGCCCTACCTCAACGGCAACATCGAGACCTGCAGCTTCGCCAGCCCGCAGGCCGGCACATGGCATGTCCGGATCAAGGCCTACTCCAGCTTCTCCGGCGTCAGCCTGGTCGGCGACTACGGCACCGGCGGCGGCGGTACCCAGACCTACAGCAACACCAGCGACTACACGATCAGCGACAACGCCACCGTCGAGAGCCCGATCACGGTGTCCGGCCGCAGCGGCAACGCGCCCGGCAACGCCTCGGTCGACGTCGACATCCGCCACACCTACAAGGGTGACCTGCGGGTCGACGTGGTCGCGCCGGACGGCAGCGTCTACAACCTCCACAACCGCAGCGGCGGCAGCACCGACAACGTGATCGGCACCTACACGCTGGACTTGTCCAGCGAACCGCTCAACGGCACCTGGAAGCTGCGGGTCAACGACAACGCCAACCAGGACACCGGCTACATCAACAGCTGGAGCCTGACCTTCTGAGCACGACGCTCGGGGCACGACGTTCCGGGCATGCAGCTGCGGACGTCGCGTCTCGAGCGTGACTTCATGACGCGCGCAATGCGCGTTCCCCGCTGGCTCCGGAAGGCCGTGGCCGGCGGGATTGGGACGGGCGCCCGGCCGGCCGTTCATCAGGGAATCTTTTCGCGAGCGGGGGGACAGGGTCCGGGAGTCATCGGACCCGCCACCGGCGCGATTGCAACGCGTGCAGCAGTTCGCCGGACTAGGAAGTCGCGCAGATGCGCGATCCGATCTTTCACACTTGAAGGGAAACAAGCACATGAAAGACGCAAATCATCGGCACGGCCAGTGGGTCGCGGTCTCGGCCCTCGCACTCGGGCTTTCGATGGCCAGCGCGGACGCGGCCGAGAAGGTCGACCTCCAACGCCTCGATACGGTGCAGCTGAACCG
The DNA here is from genome assembly GCF_021725675.1 of Marilutibacter chinensis. Classification (GTDB taxonomy): domain Bacteria; phylum Pseudomonadota; class Gammaproteobacteria; order Xanthomonadales; family Xanthomonadaceae; genus Marilutibacter; species Marilutibacter chinensis. The sequence goes on from NZ_JAKJPO010000003.1 coordinate 607,438, forward strand.
GCAGTACCAGTCCGCGAGCGCAACGATCGGCACGCCCGCTCGCGCCATCGACCGCCATGCGGAGATGATCGGACTGGAGTCCGAGTCCGGTCTCGAGCTGATCAGGTCCTATCAGGACCGTGACGGAACCCGACACTATCGTTACCGTCAGACCCACCGCGGCGTGCCGGTGTTCGGCGAGCATGTGGTGGTCAGCGAGCGCAGCGACGGCAGCGTGCACCGGCTGTTCGGCCAATCGGTGACAGGCCTGGCCAGCGAGTTGCCCGCAGTCCCGCCGAAGCTGGGCAAGGCCCGCGCGGCGGCGCTGGGCAAACGTGCCGCACTCGGCGCCGATCTCAGCCGCCGGATCATAGAGAACGAGACCTCGCAGCAGATGGTCTACGTCGACGACAACGGACGCGCGCACATGGTTTTCGTGGTGTCGTTCTTCGCCGATGCCCCGACCGGCGGCGAGCCGACCCGCCCGGTCGTGATCCTGGACGCCGACAGCGGCCGGGTCATCAAGCAGTGGGATGCGCTTGCGCACGCCGACGGCACCGGACCCGGCGGCAACAGCAAGACCGGCCAGTACGAGTACGGCACCGACTTCGGCTACATGGACGTCAGCCAGAGCGGCAGCACCTGCACGATGAGCAATTCCGTCGTGAAGACGGTCAACCTGAATCACGGCACCAGCGGCAGCACCGCGTTCTCCTACACCTGTCCGCGCAACACCGTGAAGACGATCAACGGCGCGTACTCGCCGCTCAACGACGCGCACTACTTCGGCAAGGTCGTCTACGACATGTACGACGACTACGTCGGCGCACCGCCTCTGACCTTCCAGCTGACCATGCGCGTGCACTACAGCAGCAACTACGAGAACGCGTTCTGGAACGGCTCGTCGATGACCTTCGGCGACGGCGCCTCGACCTTCTACCCGCTGGTCAGCCTGGACGTGTCCGCGCACGAGGTCTCGCACGGCTTCACCGAGCAGAACTCGGGACTCATCTATTCCGGACAGTCCGGCGGTATCAATGAGGCCTATTCGGACATCGCCGGCGAGGCCGCCGAGTACTTCATGCGCGGCAGCAACGACTTCCTGGTCGGCGCGGACATCTTCAAGAGCAGCGGCGCGCTGCGCTACATGGACGATCCGACCCGCGACGGCAGGTCGATCGGCCATGCCGACGACTATTACAGTGGCATGGACGTGCACTATTCGTCCGGCGTCTACAACAAGGCGTTCTACCTGCTGGCGAACAAGACCGGCTGGGATACCCGCAATGCGTTCCGGGTGTTCGCCCGCGCCAACCAGCTGTACTGGACCTCCAGCACCGACTTCGATCAGGGTGCCTGCGGCGTCGAGTCGGCCGCCTCCGATCTTGGATTGACGGTCGCCGACGTGACCGCGGCCTTCGCGTCCGTGGGCGTGAGCTGCGACGGCGGCGGCGATCCGCCGGGTGGCGGCGAGCTGGAGAAGGGCGTGCCGGAGACCGGGCTGGCGGCAAGCCAGGGCAACTGGATCCACTACACGATGGAAGTGCCCTCCGGCGCGTCGAACCTGAGCTTCACGATCTCCGGCGGCACCGGCGATGCCGACCTGTACGTGAAGCACGGCAGCCAGCCGACCACGTCCAGCTACGACTGCCGACCCTACCTCGGCGGCAACAGCGAGACCTGCAGCTTCGCCTCGCCGGCGGCCGGGACCTGGCACGTGTCGCTGCGCGCGTACAGCAGCTTCTCCGGCGTCAGCCTGGTCGGCGATTACAGCACCGGCGGCGGTGGCGGCGCACAGACCTACAGCAACACCACCGACTACACGATCAACGACAACGCCACCGTCGAGAGCCCGATCAGCGTGTCAGGTCGCAGCGGCAACGCGCCGAGCAGCGCTTCGGTCGACGTCGATATCCGCCACACCTACAAGGGTGATCTGAAGGTCGATCTGGTCGCACCGGACGGCAGCACCTACAACATCCACAACCGCAGCGGCGGCAGCGCCGACAACGTGATCGGCACCTACACGCTGAACCTGTCCAGCGAACCGCTCAACGGCACCTGGAAGCTGCGCGTGAACGACAACGCCAACTACGACACCGGCTACATCAACAGCTGGAGCATCACGTTCTAAGCGTGGCGTCATGACCTGATCGGAACAGCGAAACCGCCGCCACGACAGCTATCGGCGGCGGGTTGCACCGGGGCCCGGCTTCGGCCGGGCTCCACTACTCCGGATCGCACAGGGAGATCCGACCCGGGCCATCGCGCCCGTCCCTTCCCGGATGCGGGGCACACCAGAAGACCCCGCATCCGCATCCCAGGAGCTCCGCAATGCAAGGACATATTTCATCGCTTGCCCTGGTGGCCGCACTGGCCGCCAGCGGCGCCGGCCACGCGCGGACCACCGACGCCCACCACGACCACATCAGTCCGGCGCTGGCCGAACGCATCGACAGCGACCCGTTCGCACCGGTCTATGTCGTCACCTCGCAGGACAGCTACCGCACCAGCCTGGCGGCGATCGCCCGCGACCCGGCCGGACGCCGCGACAGCACCGGCAATCCGCTGGTGATATCGCGCATCCAGGCCCATCAGCTGGGCGACGCCAGCCATCGCATCCACGCCGACGAGCATCGCTGCGGCGGCTTCTTTGCGTTCGCCAGCCAGGCCGAGGCGGAAGCCTTCCTCGCCAACGAGCGCAGCGCGCAGGCGCAGCAGACCGTGTTCGCGAGCTATACCATCGACAATCAGGACACCGTCGGCCCGTGGCTGCCGCAGGTCAGCGAGAGCCACATCCGCGCCACCATCGATCATCTTTCCACCGGCTATCCGAACCGCTACTACGCCAGCAGCCACGGCAAGGCGGCTGCCGAATGGATCCACGACACCTGGCTCTCGTACGGAGGCGGCCGGTCCGACGTCAGCGCCGAGCTGTTCTCCTGTTCCAGCTGCTCGACCCAGCCCTCGGTGATCCTGACCATCGAAGGCAGCGACCTCGCCAACGAAGTCGTCGTGCTCGGCGGGCACCTGGATTCGATCTCCAACAGCGGAAGCGGCGAGAACATGGCCGCGCCGGGCGCCGACGACGATGCCTCCGGCATCGCGACCCTGACCGAAGTACTGCGCGTCGCCCTTGCCGACGGATGGAAGCCGCGACGCACGGTCAAGTTCATGGGCTACGCCGCCGAGGAAGTCGGCCTGCGCGGTTCCAACGCGATCGCGCAGTCGTTCTCGAGCCAGGGCGTGAACGTGGTCGGCGTACTGCAGTTGGACATGACCAACTATGCCAGCGGTTCCGGCGTCGACATGCAGTTGATCACCGACTACAGCAACAGCGCGCTGCAGCAGTTCGTACGCGACGTGTTCGACGAGTACCTGGCACCGCTCGGGCTGACCCGCGGCACTTATACCTGCGGATATGGCTGCTCCGATCATGCGTCCTGGACCAGCGCCGGCTATCCGGCGGCAATGATGTTCGAGGCAAGCTTCAACAACCGCCTCCACACCACCTCCGACACCCTTCCCGGCATGGGCGGCACGGCCCAGCCAAGCGTACCGCTGGCGAAGCTGGCGCTGGGCTTTCTCGGCGAGCTGGCCAAGACCGACGGCGATACCGAACCGCCCCCGACCGGCAACACCCTGACCAAGGGCGTGCCGGTGACCGGGCTGGCGGCAAGCCAGGGCAACTGGGTCCATTACACGATGGAAGTGCCCTCCGGCGCGTCGAACCTGAGCTTCACGATCTCCGGCGGCACCGGCGATGCCGACCTGTACGTGAAGCACGGCAGCCAGCCGACCACGTCGAGCTACGACTGCCGTCCGTACAAGAGCGGCAACAGCGAGACCTGCAGCTTCGCCTCGCCGGCGGCCGGGACCTGGCACGTGTCGCTGCGCGCGTACAGCAGCTTCTCCGGCGTCAGCCTGGTCGGCGATTACAGCACCGGCGGCGGTGGCGGCGCACAGACCTACAGCAACACCACCGACTACACGATCAACGACAACGCCACCGTCGAGAGCCCGATCAGCGTGTCAGGTCGCAGCGGCAACGCGCCGAGCAGCGCTTCGGTCGACGTCGATATCCGCCACACCTACAAGGGTGATCTGAAGGTCGATCTGGTCGCACCGGACGGCAGCACCTACAACATCCACAACCGCAGCGGCGGCAGCGCCGACAACGTGATCGGCACCTACACGCTGAACCTGTCCAGCGA
>NZ_JAKJPO010000004.1 GCF_021725675.1 Marilutibacter chinensis
GATGCCGTTGCTGGTCAGGTAGTCGTACACCGCGGTCGCGCGACGCTCCGACAGCTTCTGGTTGTACGCATCCGAACCGCACAGGTCGGTGTGACCGGCCACTTCGACGCGCAGCTCCGGATAGCGCCTCAGGATCTCGGTCGCCTCCGACAGGATCGCCACCGCGTCCGGACGCAGCGTCGACTTGTCGAAGTCGAAGTTCACGCCCTTCAGGTCGATCGTCACCGGCACCGGACAGCCGTCCGGACCGATGGTCTGGCCGGCCTGCGAACCCGGGCACTTGTCGTCGCAGTTGTTGACGCCGTCGCCGTCGTCGTCCAGGTCCGCACAGCTCGGCTGCGGCGCCGGCGCCGGAGCCACCGGGGCGGTGGGCTCCGGACCCAGCGGGATCACCACGCCGACCGAAGCCAGCACGTCGCCGAACCAGTCTTCGCCGTCGTTCCTCTCCGGCGGCGGATCATCGTTCAGCAGCTGGGCGCGGGTGTCGTCGATCGCGACCGCGCGATAGGCCAGCTCGGCGCGCATCTTCACGCGGCCCATGTCGCCCTGGATACCGCCACCGAGCTTCAGCGCGGCTGCGCCTTCTTCCTCCTCGAACGGGGAGTCCGGGTTCGGGAAGTTGTCGGTCTCGATCTCCTCGCGCTGGTAGCCCAGACCCATCAGCAGGTAGGGATTCCAGTTGCGGCCTTCCTGGATGAAGTGGCGGCGCGCGTCGAACGAGATGCCGTACTGGCTCCAGTTGAGGTTCTGGTTCTCGTCCCAGTTCGGGTTCTGGTAGTTCAGCTCGCCGTCGATCGACCAGTTCGGAGTGATGAACTTGCCCAGGCCCAGGCTCACGAAGGGCGCATTGCGGGTTTCGCGATCGCTGTCCTGGAGGTTGAAACCAGCGGCACCGGTGATGTACCAGCGGTCGTCGAAGTCCTGCGCGTTGGCTGCCTGGGCCAGGCCCAGGCCACCCAGCAGGGCGGCGCAGAGGAGTTTCTTATTCATCTGTTGCTCCTTGGTTCTATATAAATGTGGAAACACGCGTCTGCGAGGATCCATACCGTCTGGACGGTCACCCGTGTTCGGACGCCATCGGGGCGCAGAGTAGGCGCGTCTTCGTGAAAGCGGTGTTAACGCGTATCTAACATTGGCGGCCGCGAATGGCCGAGGCTTAACAGGGGTTCAGGCAGGCGTCCGGGCACTCTGGAGCCACGTGCCAACGTTCGAACACGCGCACCGAACCCGCGGATACGTGCCGTGACGTCATTGGCGTGCGGATACCGTTCATCGGGACCGTGAGGCACAGGCGTGTGCCGCACGAGGCGATCGCGGGCATTGCAGGGATGGAACGGACCGGAGCCGGCAGCGGACTTGGCGAAGAGGCGGGACGACCGCACGCTGCTTCCATGGATACCGCTGAACCGCTGCCACCCCAGATGCCGACTCCGCTGCCTACACTGTTCCTCTCGCACGGCTCGCCGCTGCTGGCGGTGGAGGACTCGGCGGCCGGCCGTTTCCTCGACAGGCTCGGAGAAATGCTGCCGCGACCGTCGGCAATCGTGGTTGCGTCGGCACATTTCATGTCGGCCACGCCGCTGGTCGGTGGCGATCCGCAGCCGCGGACGGTCCACGACTTCGGCGGTTTCCCGGAATCGCTGTATGCGATCGCCTATCCCGCTCCCGGGGACCCGACGCTCGCCGCGCGGATCGTGGAGCGGACAGCCGACGCGGGTATCGGGGTGCGTCTGCGTGCTTCGCACGGGCTCGACCATGGCGTCTGGGTTCCACTGCGGCGGATGTTTCCGGATGCCGACATCCCGGTCGTTCCGCTGTCGGTGATGCCGCATGCCGACGCCGCGACGCATCTCGCGCTCGGCCAGGCGCTGGCGCCGCTGCGGGAACAGGGGGTGCTGGTGATCGGTTCCGGCGGTTTCGTCCACAACCTCGGCGATCTGGACTTCTCCAATGCCGCCGCACCGGTACCTGGGTGGGCTCGCGAGTTCGGCGACTGGATGCGGGAGAGGATCACCGCGCGCGACTGGACCGCCCTGCTCGACTGGCAGGCATCGGCGCCGAACGCACGCCGCGCGCACCCGACCGTCGAGCACCTGATGCCCTTGTTCGTCGCGATCGGCGCGGCCGGCGCCTCACCGCTGCCGCAAGCGCTGCACCGCTCGCATGAATATGGTTCGCTGGCGCTGGATGCCTACGCATTCGCCTGAGCGCCTGCCCGCGCTCTAGGCGAGACAGGGAGCGTCGCGTTCCCACGGCGGTTCCCGGCCGAGACGGTCGACCAGAAAGTCGACGAAGGCACGCACCCGCGGCGGCACCAGACGGCGCTGCGGCATCACCGCATAGATGCCGCTGCCGTCGTTGCCGAACTGCGGCAGCACCCGGACCAGGCGCCCGGCACACAGATCCTCGTGCACGTGCCAGGTCGAATGCAGGGCGATGCCGAGCCCGGCAACCGCGGCATCGCGCAGCGCCTCGCCGAAGTTGGATTCGAAGCGACCGCGCACGCGCACCGTGATCTCGCCTCCGCCCGCATCGCCGAGCCGCCAGACGTCCTGGCGCCCCTGGCGGCCGACCAGCAACAGGCAGTCGTGTCCGGCCAGTTCGGCCGGCGTGCGCGGCGTCCCGTGTCGTTGCAGGTATTCCGGCGACGCGCACAGCAGGCGGACGTTGTCGGCCAGCCGGCGGGCGACCAGTTGCGAGTCCTCCAGCTGACCGATCCGGATCGCCAGGTCGAAGCCCGCGCTGACCAGGTCGACGACCTCGTCGGTCAGATTGAGGCTGAGGGTCACCCGCGGATGCAGGGCCATGAACTCGGCCAGCAACGGCGAAAGGTACTGGCGGCCGAACGAGGCCGACGCGGTGACCCGCAACATGCCGGCGACCTCGGTACCACCCTGGCGCAGGTTGCTGGTCAGGGAGTCGAGCTCGTCGACCAGCGCGCGGCCGCGCTCGGCCAGCGCCAGGCCCTCGGGCGTCGGATGCAGCCGGCGGGTCGTGCGATGGAGCAGGCGCACGCCGAGCTCGCTTTCCAGCCGTTTCAGCCGCTGGCTGGCGACCGCAACCGACAGGTCCAGGCTGCGCGCGGCCGCGCTGATCGAGCCCAGATCGAGCACCCTCAGGAACAGCTGGATGTCGTCGACGCGGTCCATATTCAATTGAATCTTGAAAGTAATTATGGATTTTGGCCATTTCTGAAGAATATTCAACGGCCTAGGCTGGCGGCTCTTTTCAGGATCCGCCCGCGATGCCCGTCTCTCCCACCCCCACCACCCGCCTGCCGATCGCGCTGTACGCGCTGACCGCGGGCTCGTTCGGCATCGGCTGCGCCGAATTCGTGATCATGGGCCTGCTGCTACAGGTCGCCGCCGACCTGCAGGTATCTATCGCGGCCGCCGGACTGCTGGTGTCCGGCTACGCGCTGGGGGTGTTCGTCGGCGCGCCGGTGCTGACCCTGCTGACCCGGCGGATGCCGCGCAAGGCGGTGCTGCTGGCGCTGATGGTGATCTACACGGTCGGCAACGCCGCCTGCGCGCTGGCGCCCGACTACGCGAGCCTGATGGCCGCGCGGGTGCTGACGTCGCTGACCCACGGCACCTTCTTCGGCGTCGGCGCGGTGGTCGCGACGGGGCTGGTGCCGGCCGAGCGCCGGGCCTCGGCGATCTCGATCATGTTCGCCGGCCTGACTCTGGCGACCCTGCTGGGGATGCCCGCGGGCGCCTGGCTGGGCCTGCACCTGGGCTGGCGCTCGACATTCTGGGCGATGGTCGCGATCGGTCTGGTTTCGTTGGCGGTGATCGCGCTGTGGGTGCCCCGCAGCCGCGGCGAGGCGGCCGCCGTGCCGCTGCGCGAGGAGCTGGCGACGATGGCACGGCCGCAGGTCCTGATCGGGCTGGCGATGACGATGCTCGGCTTCGCCGGCGTATTCACCGTGATCACCTACATCCAGCCGATGCTGACGGGGTTGGCCGGCATGTCGGAAGCCGCCGTTTCGCCGGTGTTGCTGGTGTTCGGCGGCGGCATGGTCGTCGGCAACCTGCTCGGCGGGCGCTGGACCGACCGTCGCCCCACTCCCGCCCTGCTCGGCAGTCTGCTGCTGCTCGCCGTAGTGCTCGGCGCGATGAGCTTCGCGCTGCGCTCGCCGGTCGCGATGGTCGCCTTCACCGGCCTGCTCGGGATCGCCGCGTTCGCGACCGTGTCGCCGTTGCAGTTGCGGGTGCTGCGCTTCGCCGAGGGCGCGGGGCAGAACCTGGCGTCGAGTTTCAACATCGCCGCTTTCAACCTCGGCAACGCCGCCGGCGCCTGGCTCGGCGGGATGGTCATCGAGCACGGTCCAGGGCTGGCCGCGGTGACCTGGGTCGCGGCGCTGGTCACCCTCGCCGGGCTGGCGATGGCGATCTGGAGCGTGCGGCTGGAGGCGGGCCGCGACCGCGCCGCGCTGCCGACCGGCTGCATGCCGGAGCAGGCCTGAAACGTGCCCGCGCCGCGTCCACGCCTCTCTCTGAATTCAAACCCCACTTCGAACGGAGATCGATTCGACATGTCCACGCCCTCTTCCTCCTGGCGCAGGCGGTTCGCCGCACCGCTCGCCGCCCTGCTGCTCGCGATCGCCCTGCCGCTGCAGGCGGCCGAACCGGTCGCGCCGACCTGGACCGCGACCTGGACCGCCAGCCCGCAGCCACGCTGGGACGGCGAGTTCGCGCTGCCGACGAACCTCCCGTTCCAGTTCTGGGACCAGACCGTGCGCCAGGTCGCGCGGGTCAGCATCGGCGGCGAGCGCGTCCGCGTGCTGCTGTCCAACCGCTATGGCGATCGCCCGCTGCGGATCGGCGCCGCGCACGTGGCGCTGGCCGGTACCGGCGGCACCGTCGTCGCCGGCAGCGATCGCACGTTGACGTTCGGCGGTGCGGAGGAGGTCGTCATTCCGCCCGGCGCGCCGATGCTCAGCGATCCGGTCGAGCTCGACGTCGCCGCGCTGTCGCGGGTCTCGGTCAGCCTGTACCTGCCGGAACCGACGCCGCCGTCGACCTTCCACTGGGACGCGCGCCAGACCGCCCACGTCGGTGCCGGTGACCAGACCGGTGCGGCGGCGATGAAAACCGACACGACGTTGACCACCCGGGTGTTCCTGTCCGCGATCCTGGTCGAGACCCCTGCGGAAACCCGGACCGTGGTCGCGTTCGGCGACTCGATCACCGACGGCAACATGGCCAGCATCGATGCCGACACGCGCTGGCCCGACGTGCTGGCCGGCCGCCTCGCCGATCGCGGCATCGCCGTGCTCAACGCCGGCATCTCCGGCGCCCGCGTGCTCGGCGACCGGATGGGCGGGAACGCGCTGGCCCGCTTCGACCACGACGTGCTCGCCCAGCCCGGCGTCGACAGCGTGGTCGTGCTGATGGGAATCAACGACATCGCCTGGCACGGCACACCGCTCGCGGTCGACGACGCCCCGGTCACGGCAGAGGCGCTGATCGCCGGCTACCGCCAGTTGATCGCCCGCGCCCGTGCACGCGGCGTGCGCATCGTCGGTGCGACCCTGACGCCGTTCGAGGGCGCCCTGGATGCGACACCGATGCGCGGCTATTACGACAGCGACAAGGAGCGCATCCGCCAGCAGGTCAACGCCTGGATCCGCGACGGCGGCGAATTCGATGCGGTGATCGACTTCGACGCGATCCTGCGCGACCCGTCGCGGCCGACACGGATGCGGCCCGCCTACGACTCCGGCGATCACCTGCACCCGGGCGATGCCGGCTACCGCGCGATGGCCGAAGCGATCGACATTGGCGCCCTGCTCGGCGATTGACAGGCCCGCGCGCGCATACCCCCGACACTCTCAACGAGGATCATTCGATGGAATACCGTTTTCTCGGCCGCTCGGGCTTCAAGGTCCCGGCACTGAGCTTCGGCACAGGTACCTTCGGCGGCAAGGGCGAGCTGTTCGCCGCGTGGGGCGACACCGACGCGAAACAGGCGCGCCGCCTGGTCGACATCTGCCTGGACGCCGGCCTGAACATGTTCGACAGCGCCGACGTCTATTCCGGCGGCGAGGCCGAGCGCATCCTCGGCGAGGCGATCAAGGGCCGCCGCGACCAGGCGCTGGTGTCGACCAAGGCCACCTTCCGCTTCGACGACGGCCCGAACAGCGCCGGTTCCTCGCGCTTCCACCTGATCAACGCCGTCGACGCGGCGTTGAAGCGACTGGGCACCGACTACGTCGACCTGTTCCAGTTGCACGGCTTCGACGCGATGACGCCGGTCGAAGAGACGCTGTCCACGCTCGACGACCTGGTCCGCGCCGGCAAGATCCGCTACCTGGGCGTGTCCAACTTCTCCGGCTGGCACCTGATGAAGTCGCTCGCCGCGGCCGAACGCCATGGCTGGAGCCGCTACGTCGCCAACCAGACCTACTATTCGCTGATCGGCCGCGACTACGAATGGGAGCTGATGCCGCTGGGCCTGGACCAGGGCGTCGGCGCGGTGGTGTGGAGCCCGCTGGGCTGGGGCCGCCTGACCGGCAGAATCCGCCGCGGCCAGCCGCGACCGGAGGTCAGCCGGCTGCCGGGCAGTGCCGATTACGGTCCACCGGTCGATGAGGAGTACCTGTACCGGGTCGTCGATGCGCTCGACGAGATCGCCGCCGAAACCGGCAGGAGCGTGCCGCAGGTCGCGCTGAACTGGCTGCTGCAGCGGCCGACCGTGTCGACGGTGGTGATCGGCGCGCGCAACGAGGAGCAGCTGAAACAGAACCTCGGCGCGGTCGGCTGGAACCTGAGCCCGGAGCAGGTCGCCCGCCTGGACGCCGCCAGTGCGGTGACCCTGCCGTACCCGTACTGGCACCAGCGCGGCTTCGCCGAGCGCAATCCGGCGCCGGTCTGACGCACCTCAACTCCCTTGCCGCGCCGGCATTCCGGCGCCCCCGCCATCCAAGGACATGCTTCCGATGAAAGCCGTCGCCCTCACCCGCTATCTTCCCATCGACGACCCCGCCTCGCTGCAGGACTTCGACCTGCCCGAGCCGCCGGCGCCGGCCGGCCACGACATCCTGGTCCGGGTGTCGGCGGTGTCGGTCAATCCGGTCGATACCAAGGTCCGTTCACCGAAGGACAAGGTCGAGGAGACACCGCGCATCCTCGGCTACGACGCCTGCGGCATCGTCGAGGCGGTCGGCGACGCGGTCTCGCGCTTCAAGCCCGGCGACCGCGTCTACTACGCCGGCGACTTCAGCCGCCCGGGCAGCAATGCCGAGCTGCAACTGGTCGATTCGCGGGTGACCGGCCACGCGCCGCGCACGCTCGACGACGGCCAGGCCGCGGCGCTGCCGCTGGTTGCGATAACCGCCTGGGAGCTGCTGTTCCAGCGCATGCCCTACGACAGCGGGAACGGTGGCGCCGGCAAGTCGCTGCTGGTGATCGCCGGCGCTGGCGGAGTCGGCTCGATCGCGATCCAGCTCGCGCGCCGCGCCGGCTTCACCGTGATCGCGACCGCGTCGCGCGAAGACTCCGCCCAGTGGTGCAGGGCGATGGGCGCGCACCATGTCGTCAATCATCGCGAACCGCTGGCGCCGCAGCTGAAGACGCTGGGTTTCGACACGGTCGACGCGGCGATCAACCTCGCCGACACCGTCGCGTACTGGGACGTGCTCGGCGGACTGCTCGCGCCGCAGGGCCATGTCGGGCTGATCGTGGAGCCGAGCGCACCGCTGCATATCGGCGATCCTTACAAGATGAAGTGCATCGGCATCCACTGGGAGATGATGTTCGCGCGCCCGGTGCTGAAGACGCCCGACATCGACGAACAGGGCCGGATCCTCGATCGGATCGCCGCCCTGGTCGATGCGGGCGAACTGAAAAGCATCCAACGCGATGCGCTGAAGCCGATCGACGCCGCCAACCTGCGCGAGGCGCATCGCCGGCTCGAGTCGGGCGCGACGACCGGCAAGCTGGTACTGAGCGGCTGGTAAGCCGTTTTCGCAGGGCCAGGGGCACAAGGGCGACAGCGCTGCTACATTCCGCACCTGGGCACGGCGGCAGGAGAACATGCGGTGAACGTCAAGGAGTTTTCCAGCCGGGTGGGCATCAGTCCGCACACCGTCCGCTACTACGAAAAGATCGGACTGTTGCGCGATGTCCACCGCCTTGCCAATGGTCACCGCGATTTCTCCGAGAAAGACATCGCGTGGATCGGCTTCGTGCAGAGGCTGAAGGACACCGGGATGCCACTGGAGCAGATCCACCTCTACGCCGACCTCAGGGGCGAAGGAGCATCGACCCTGAAGGAACGGCACGACCTGCTCGAACGCCATGCCGCTGCGCTGGAGCAAAGCGTCGCCGAACAGTACCGCCACCTGGACAGACTCCGCGAGAAGATCGCGCTCTATCGGGCGGCGATGGACGGGCATGAAACGCACTTGACTTAGAGTCGACTCCAACCCGCAAGCTCCCGTCGAACATATCGGCAGGAGCAAGGTCCCGTGAAAGTCCCAGGCACACCCCCTCACTCCCGCAACAGGAGGCGCTTCCTGCGCACCGCCGGGCTGCTCGGCGCAGCAGCCTGCGGTCAATACGCGCCCGCCGGCCGTACTTCAATCCATCGGGAGACAGACATGGGTATCGACAACGACGAGCGCTTCGAGCGCGGCTGGGAAAAGCTCCGGGAAATCGATGGCGAGGCGGGCGAACGGGTCATCGAGTCCCTGAAGGACATCGCGCCGGACCTTGGCCGTTACACCATCGAGTTTCCATTCGGGGATGTCTACAGCCGCCCCGGACTGGACCTGAAGTCGCGGGAGATCGCCACCGTCGCCGCACTGACCGCCCTGGGCAATGCAGCGCCGCAGCTGAAGGTGCACATCCACGGTGCGCTGAACGTGGGGTGCACATCACAGGAGATCGTCGAGGTCATCATCCAGATGGCGGTCTATGCGGGCTTCCCGGCCGCGTTGAACGGAGCTTCCGCAGCTCGGGAAGTCTTCGTCGAGCGCGGACTCATCGAAGCGTAGGAATCCAGCGCGACCCGAATGTCGGCAGCCGTACGGGCGGGACGCCGGATACTGCCGGAGGCCGCGCGGTGGCAACGGGTTGCGCCTCCAGCCTCACCATCCACACCTTCGTCCCCGGCGTCATCGTGGATGGATCGCCGGATGGCGCGTTGATCGCCCGCGAGCGGACGTCACTGGAACCCGGGACCGGCCCGGCATGGCTTGCGTGGACGCAGCGGTGCCGCCCCTGGCCTGGCTGGGCGATCGGGTCGAACCGGAAGAGTTGAAGCCGACGCCTTTTCCCGGCATCGTGCGGCTTCCGTACGCCAGCGTATCGCCATGCCAGCCGCCAGTCCGACGCCCCATCCGCTCTATCCCCGCCTGTTCGAACCGCTGGACCTGGGCTTCTGCACGCTGCCCAACCGCGTCCTGATGGGGTCGATGCATACCGGGCTGGAGGACAAGGCGGCCGACTTTCCGAAGCTGGCGGCATATTTCGCCGAGCGCGCCGCCGGCGGAGTCGGACTGATCGTCACCGGCGGTTTCTCCCCGAACATCGTCGGCTGGCTCAAACCGTTCGGGGGCACCCTGCGCTGGCCGTGGGAAGCGGGCAAGCACCGTCGGGTCACGCGTGCGGTGCACGAGCACGGCAGCCGCATCTGCCTGCAGATCCTGCATGCGGGACGCTACGGCTATCACCCGTTGCAGGTCGCGCCGTCGAAGATCAAGGCGCCGATCAATCCGTTCACCCCGCGCGCGCTGTCCGCACGCGGCGTCGAGCGCCAGATCGCCGCGTTCGTGCGCACCGCACGGCTCGCCCGCGACGGCGGATACGACGGCGTCGAGGTGATGGGCTCTGAAGGCTACCTGCTGAACCAGTTCACCGCGCCACGCACCAACAGGCGCGATGACGCCTGGGGCGGCGATGTTGCCAAGCGCATGCGCTTCGCGGTCGAGATCGTGCGCCGGATCCGCGAAGCCTGCGGACCGGATTTCATCATCATCTACCGGCTGTCGATGCTGGACCTGGTCGACAAGGGCCTGGCCTGGGACGAGGTCGTGCACCAGGCGCAGGCGATCGAGGCCGCCGGCGCGACCCTGATCAACACGGGCATCGGCTGGCACGAGGCGCGCATCCCGACCATCGCGACATCGGTGCCGCGCGCGGCCTTCACCGGCGTCACCGCGCGCCTGAAACCGCATGTATCACTGCCGCTGGTCGCGACCAACCGGATCAACATGCCCGACGTCGCCGAAGGCGTACTCGCCCGCGGCGAAGCCGACATGGTGTCGATGGCCCGGCCGCTGCTGGCCGACCCGGCCTGGGTGAGCAAGGCGCGCGACAGCCGCGCCGACGACATCAACACCTGCATCGCCTGCAACCAGGCCTGCCTCGATCACGTGTTCGAGAACAAACGGGCAAGCTGCCTGGTCAACCCGCGCGCCTGCGCCGAAACCGAGCTGAACTACCCCGCCACGACCGCGCCGCTTCGCATCGCCGTGGTCGGCGCAGGGCCGGCCGGTCTGGCCTGCGCGACGGTCGCCGCCGAACGCGGCCACTCGGTGACGCTGTTCGATGCCGCCGACGAGATCGGCGGCCAGTTCAATCTCGCCAAGCGAATCCCGGGCAAGGAGGAGTTCCACGAGACGCTGCGCTACTTCCGCCGTCGGGTCGAGCAGACCGGCGTCGAGCTGCGCCTGCGGACCCGTGCCGATGCCGATGCGCTGGCCGGATTCGACACGGTGGTGCTGGCGACCGGCATCAGGCCGCGCACGGTCGACTTCCCCGGCGCGGACCACCCCAGGGTCGTCAGCTATCTCGACGTCCTGACGGGGCGCGTGATGCCCGGGGACCGGGTCGCGGTCATCGGCGCCGGCGGGATCGGTTTCGACGTCGCCGAATTCCTCGTCCACCAGGGCGAATCCCCCAGCCTCAACGCCAAGGCGTGGCGTGCCGAATGGGGCGTCGACATCGGCTATCTCGGCAACCGCGGCGGCCTGACCGATGCACGCCCGGAGTCCGCCGCGCGCGAGGTATGGCTGCTGCAGCGCAGTCCAGGCCGGCCCGGCAAGCGGCTGGGCAAGACCACCGGCTGGATTCATCGTGCGACGCTGAAAGCGCGGCATGTACAGATGCTCGGCGGAGTCGAATACCTTGGCGTCGACGATGAAGGCCTGCGCATCCGGGTCGAGGGCGGCGATGAGCAGTTGCTGCCGGTCGACCACGTCGTGATTTGTGCCGGCCAGGAGCCGCACAAGCCACTGGCGGCGGAACTGGAGAGTCTCGGCATCGTCGCGCATGTGATCGGCGGCGCCGACGTGGCGGCCGAGCTCGACGCCAAGCGCGCGATCGCCCAGGGCAGCCGGCTCGCCGCGACGCTATAGGCGCAGCCTGCGATTCCCGGCTGCGCACGGGACGCACCAAAGTTTGCTGCGCAAACCATGGCCCCACCGTTGCGCCCTCATACCCCGTTCGCAGCCTGACTCATGGGGCGAGCCCTATCCACACCGTAAGCGCGGCGTGAGCGCCGCGAGAGGTGTTCATGGGACAGCTTCATCGCGGCTTGCGCCGCTCCTGCGGGAGCGTTGTTGCCGCACCCCCGGATTCGAGACGCTCCCCCTCGCTCACGACGCCGACGCTCCTGCGAAGGCTTCGACAGCCAACTCCCTTGCGCTTCCAGATTCGCGCCCTGAACGCCCAGTCAGCAGCCCCACGCGTTCACCTGTCACATAAAATACTTTAAAAAACATACACATATACGGGTCAAACACGAATTCCCGCCCCACTCCGGCGTCCCCGTCAAGCCCCCCGCGTTCACGCAACGTTTATCAAGGCGCCGCTACCTTGCGCCAACTTTTGCAGCCGCCCCTCTTGCGGCCACCCACATCGGCCCCGCGTTCTGCGGCCCGATGATCGGGGGCAAAGCGCGCCACAGAGCCGCCGCCCTTAGTAATGCGATTTCCGCACCCTGCCCGGCCGTCCGTATCGCCGAGCTCGGAAACAACGCCATGTCGGTCAGTACCCGCTGTCAGCGCCCCGCGAGGGGTGGATGCCGGAGTGCGGTCGACGCAACGAAGTTGGAGTTCACATGAAACTGGCATGGATCCTCTGGCTGGCATCGGTACTGCCGCCAAACGCCGCCGACTCGCTCTGCCTGAGCGCCACGTTGTACCTGGAAGCCCGCGACCAGTCCGTCCGCGGCCAGCAGGCCGTCGCCGAGGTCGCCCTGCGCCGCCGCGACAGCGGCCTGTGGGGCGACAGCGTCTGCGAGGTGGTCACCGCCCGCAAGCAGTTCGCGCCGACGATCGTTTCGCCGAACACGCGCCTGAGCAATGTCGATGCCTGGGGCGAGGCCGTGACGGTGGCGCTGGAGGCCGAACGCAACTGGGCGCTGCCGGCCGGCGAGCGCAAGGAAGTCGTGCCCGGCGCGAGCCACTTCCTCGCCCACAAGATCGCCAGCCCGAGCTGGCGCAACGCCTACCAGGTCGCGCAGATCGGCGACCACACCTTCCTCAAGGTGCAGTCGCTGAAGCCGCGCGGGCCGAAGTCGTAGCGCGCGCCGTCGCCGGAGTGACGCAGCGTTTCATCGGTGGCGTTGAGGGTGACAGGACGGGTCGGCGATAGTTGCCGGCCCGTTTTCGTTTCGCCCTTCCATCCATCCCCGGAGCGCACGATGAAACTGTATACCAAGCCAGGAGCCTGTTCGACCGCCGACCACATCGCCCTGCAGTGGACCGGCAAGCCGTTCGACGTCGAGATCCTCGACAAGGACACGATGAAGGCGCCGGCCTATCTGGCGATCAATCCTGCCGGCGCGGTGCCGGCGATCGTCGATGGCGATTTCGTGCTGACCCAGAACGCGGCGATCATGGGCTACATCGCCGACAGCCATCCCGAGGCGGGCCTCGCCGGCGACGGCAGCGCCCGCCAGCGCGCCGAAGCCTCCCGCTGGCTGGCCTTCGTCAACTCCGATCTGCATCCGGCATTCAAGCCGCTGTTCGCGCCGGGACTGTTCAGCGCCGATCACGGCGATCACGCAGCGCTGCGCGAAGCCGCACACAGGCGTCTGCGCGGGCTGTTCGAGAGCGCGGACCGCCAGTTGCAGGGTCGCGACTGGCTGGCCGGCTTCCGCAGCTTCGCCGACCCCTACTTCTACATCACCCTGCGCTGGGCGGACGGGCTGAAGCTCGATCTGTCCGGGCTCGACAACCTGGCCGCGTTCAAGCGGCGGATGGAGGCCGATCCGGGCGTGCGCGCGGCACTCGAGGCCGAAGGCCTGTCCTGAGCCGCACGCCGTCCCTGACGGCGGGCATGTGCGGCGACCGGGACAGGAACCCGGAAGAACGCCCGGCGTTCTCCGGGGCCGCACACGGCCGTCTCGTCTCAGCGATCGCGGGCCTTCCAGTACTGGGCCATCTCCAGATAGGTGAACGACGCCGACCAGGTGATCAGCATCAGTCCGACCAGTGCCTCGGTGCCGGCCAGCAGCCGGATCGAACCCACCGGCACCATGTCGCCGAAGCCCACCGTCGTATAGACCATCGCCGAGAAGTACACGGTGTCGAACAGGTTGTCGTGATGCATGCCATGAACCTCGCCGACGCCGGCCAGGTTCAACAGCAGGTAGTACGCCGCCCCGAACACCCAGATCTCGAAGACGTGCAGGGCCAGCAGCCACAGGTTGACGGCGACCAGACGGCGTCTTCCCGCCCGCTCGGCATGGCGTCGGTTGTGCGAGACGATCCGGCTGAGCACCTCGTAATGCGACAGGATCACGATGCCCACCGCGGCGACGGTGACGCAGAGGATCACGACGTTGGCGGACCAGTCCTCGTACATCGCGCGCTCCCGGGACACATGGCGAAAGGGCCCGGGAATCCCGGGCCCCTGCATGATCCGCGCTGTCTCAGCGCTTGTCGATCGCGACGTACGCGCGGTCCTCCGGACCGGTGTAGTTCGCGCTCGGCCGGATGATCTTGCCGTCCTCGCGCTGCTCGATCACGTGCGCGCTCCATCCGGTGGTGCGGGCGATCACGAACAGCGGAGTGAACATCGGCGTGGGAATGCCCATCATGTGGTAGGCCGACGCACTGTACCAGTCGAGGTTCGGGAACATCTTCTTGGTATCCATCATCAGGTTCTCGATGCGCTCGGACACGTCGAACAGGGTCCGGTTGCCGCCGCCCTCGCACAGCTTGCGGCTGATCTCCTTGATGATAGGGTTGCGCGGGTCTCCGATCGTGTAGACCGGATGGCCGAAGCCGATGATGATCTCCTTGCGCTCCATCCGCGCGCGGATGTCGGCTTCGGCCTCGTCGGCGCTGCGGTAGCGGCTGATGATGTCCATCGCCACTTCGTTGGCGCCGCCGTGCTTGGGCCCGCGCAACGCGCCGATCGCGCCGGTGATGCACGAATGCAGGTCCGAACCGGTACCGGCGATCACCCGCGCGGTGAACGTCGAGGCATTGAACTCGTGCTCGGCGTAGAGGATCAGCGACCTGTCCAGCGAATCGGCGTGCAGCGCGCTCGGCGGTTCGCCGTGCAGCAGGTGCAGGAAGTGCGCGGCGACCGAGTCGTCGTCGGTTTCCACGTCGATGCGGCGGCCGTTGCGGGTGAAGTGCCACCAGTACAGCAGCATCGAACCGAAGCTGGCGATCAGCTTGTCGGCGATGTCGCGCGCTTCCGATGCCGGATGTCCGTCGCGCTCGGGCAGGACCGTACCCAGCACCGAACAACCGGTGCGAAGCACATCCATCGGGTGCGCATTGGCCGGCACCAGTTCCAGCGCCTCGGCGACGATCGCCGGCAGGCCACGCAGGCGCCTGAGCTTGGCCTTGTACGCGTTGAGCTGGGAAACGGTCGGCAGCACGCCGTGCACCAGCAGGTGCGCGACCTCCTCGAAGCTCGACTTGGTCGCGAGGTCGTGGATGTCGTAGCCGCGGTAGTGCAGATCGTTGCCGCTGCGGCCAACCGTGCACAGCGCGGTGTTGCCGGCGGCGGTGCCGCTGAGGGCGACGGACTTCTTCGGCCTGGGAGTCGCCGCCGGGGCGGTGTCGGTTGTCGCGGCCTTCGTCATCGTGGTTCTCCTGCTTGGCGATGCCTGGTGGATGGCCTGCGGGCCGACGGACGGTGGTCCGCTCGAGTCGCCGGCTGGCCGGTGTGGATCGGCCCGGGCGTTGTCACCGGATGACAGCGCTCAGGCCTGGGTGCGACCGGCTGGTCGCGCCGGCTGCGGCAACACGGGGCGTGGCTGCCGCAGCGCGGGGGCGGACGGACGCGCCGGCGGAGATCGAGGCAGGGGGCCCGCAGCGCGGGAATCCGTTCGCTCCGTCGGCCGACCATCGCGCCCGGGATCCGGGTGCCCGGTTCAGGACCTGCCGTCGGCGAACAGCGCGTCGAGCTTGTCTTCGTACGCGTGATAGCCGAGGAAGTCGTACAGTTCGGCGCGCGTCTGCAGCGTGTCGACGATGTTCTTCTGCGTGCCTTCGCGGCGCACGGTCTCGTAGAAGTTCAGTGCCGCCTTGTTCATCGCGCGATAGGCGCCGCAGCAGTACAGGGCGATGTCGACCCCCGCGTCTCGCAGTTCGTCGGTGGTGAAGAAGGGCGTGGAACCGAACTCGGTCAGGTTGGCGAGGACCGGCACCTTCACCGCGGCCTTGAACCTGCGGTAGTCGTCGAGCGTATTCATCGCCTCGGGGAAGATCATGTCGGCGCCCGCTTCGACGTACGCCACCGCGCGCTCGATCGCGCTGTCGATGCCTTCGCTCGCGGCGGCGTCGGTGCGCGCCATGATCACGAAGCCATCGTCGGTGCGCGCATCGACCGCGGCCTTGACCCGGTCGACCATCTCGGCTTTCGGCACCACTTCCTTGCCCGGCCGGTGTCCGCAGCGCTTCTGTCCGACCTGATCCTCCATGTGCACGGCGGCGACACCGACGTTGATGAACGAACGGACCGTACGGGCGATGTTGAAGGCGCCGCCCCAGCCGGTATCGATGTCGACCAGCAACGGCATGTCGGTGGCGTCGACGATGCGGCGCGCGTCGGTCAGCACATCCTCCATCGTGCTGATTCCAAGATCGGGCATGCCCAGCGAATTGGCGGCGACGCCGCCGCCGGACAGGTACAACGCGCGATAGCCGACGCGCTTGGCCATGAGGCCGGCGTAGGCGGTGATCGCCCCCATCACCTGCAGCGGGGACTCTTCGGAGACGGCGGCGCGGAAACGCGCGCCCCTGGAATTTGCGTTGCTCATGGCCTCTCCTCGTGGGTCCGCCATTCTATCCGACCCGGCCGGCCGCTGATCCGGCTGCCGATCCCACGGCAGTGGCCGGGCGGCTCCACTCAGCCGCCGGAGTCGGCGCCGCGTTCCAGCGCCCGCCGCACTTCCTCCAGCGCCGCAGGGTCGTCGAGGGTCGACAGGTCGCCAGGGTCGCGCTGCTCGGCCAGCGCCTGCAGCGAGCGGCGCAGCAGCTTGCCGGAACGGGTCTTGGGCAGTGCGTTGACCACGTAGACCCGCGCAGGGCGGGCGACCGCCCCGAGCTGCTCGACCACCCGCGCGCGCATCGCCTCTGCCTCGGTGGCGGCATCGGC
This sequence comes from Marilutibacter chinensis, assembly GCF_021725675.1. GTDB lineage: Bacteria > Pseudomonadota > Gammaproteobacteria > Xanthomonadales > Xanthomonadaceae > Marilutibacter > Marilutibacter chinensis. The sequence continues at coordinate 16,575 of NZ_JAKJPO010000004.1, forward strand.
ATCGGCCTGCTTGAGGGTGGCGAACACCACCGGCACCTGCCCCTTCAGCGCGTCCTTCACGCCGATCACCGCGGCCTCGGCGACGCCGGGGTGGGTCGAGCAGGACTCCTCGATCTCGCGGGTGCCGAGCCGGTGCCCGGCCACGTTGATCACGTCGTCGGTGCGACCGAGGATGAAGGTGTAACCGTCCTCGTCGCGGATCGCCCAGTCCAGCGAGCTGTACAGCAGCTCCCGGAAGTGGCTGAAATAGCTCTGCATGAAGCGCGCGTCGTCGCCCCAGACCGTGGTCAGGCAGCCCGGCGGCAACGGCGGCTCGATCACCAGCACGCCCTTCTCGCCCGCGGCGACGTCGGCGCCGGTGACGTCGTCGATCACCCGCAGCCGATAGCCCGGCACCGGCAGGCCCGGCGATCCGAACTTGACCGGCTTCATGTCCAGTCCCGGCATCAGCGACAGCACCGGCCAGCCGGTCTCGGTCTGCCAGTAATTGTCGATGATGGTCTTGCCGATGCCGTCGGTGATCCAGTGCGCGGTCGGTTCGTCCAGCGGTTCGCCGGCGAGGAACAGCCACTGCAGCTTCGACAGGTCGTGCTTCCTCAGCCAGGACGCGTCCTGCTTCTTCAGCACGCGGATGCCGGTCGGCGAAGAGAACATCGTGCGCACGCCGTACTTCTCGCAGATCGCCCACCAGATGCCCGGGTCGGGACTGGTCGGCAGGCCCTCGTAGAGGATCGACGTCGCGCCGGCGATCAGCGGGCCGTAGACGTTGTAGGAATGGCCGACCGCCCAGCCGACGTCGGAGGTGGAGAACATCACCTGCCCGGCCCCGATGTCGTAGATCGACCACATCGACAACGCCAGCGCCACCGCATAACCGCCGACGTCGCGCTGCACGCCCTTGGGCTTGCCAGTGGTACCGGAGGTGTAGAGCAGGTAGCTGGGTTCGTTGGACTCCAGCCATTCGACCTCGACCTCCGCACCTTGGTGCCTTGCATGCAGATCGGCGTATTCGACATCGCGGCCCGATACGCGTGCCGCATCCGGATCGAGCCCGCGGCTGACGATCAGCACGTGCGGCGGCGGATGCTTCGACTTCGTGCAGGCGGCATCGACCAGCGGCTTGTACGGGATCACCTTGCCGCCGCGCATCCCGGCGTCGGCGCAGATCAGCAGCTTCGGCCGCGCATCGTCGATGCGCAGGGCCAGGTTGTGCGAGGCGAAGCCGCCGAACACCACCGAGTGCACCGCGCCGATGCGCGCGCAGGCCAGCATCGCGAACACCGCCTCAGCCATGTTCGGCATGTAGATCACAACCCGGTCGCCGCGGCCGACGTCGAGCGATTTCAGCACCGCGGCGAAGACATTGACCTCGTCGAACAGCTCGCGGTAACTGATTTCGCGGGTGATCCCGGTTTCGGTCGAGATCGCCACCAAGGCGAGCTGGTCGCCGCGCGCGTCCAGATGCCGGTCGATGGCGTTGTGGCAGAGGTTGGTGGTGCCGCCGGAGAACCAGCGCCGGAACGGCGGGTCGCGATAGTCGAGGATCCGCTGCGGCGACGTCTTCCAGTCGATGGCCCCGGCCTGCTCCGCCCAGAAACCTTCCGGGTCGTCGATCGAGCGCTGGTAGAGGTCCTCGTAACGCATGGCGGCCGCCCTGGGGATTCGGTACCCCAAGCCTAGGCCCGCGCCGGGGCGGCTTCATTCGGACTTTGGTCGAGCCCACGACGCCGGCATGCGAATGCGTCTCAGAATGGAGGCGGGCTTTCGAAGGACGCCGCCCTGCCGTCCGCGGGGTGGGCGAACGACAGCCGGCTGGCATGCAGGCATACGCGTCCGGCCGGCGCCGCGCCGTACAGCGTGTCGCCGACGATCGGGTGGCCGATGCTGGCCAGGTGCAGGCGCAGCTGATGGCTGCGCCCGGTGACCGGCTCCAGTTCGAGCCTGCTGACATCGGGCCCGCCTGCTCCAAAGCCATACGCGAGCAGACGCCATCGCGTGAGTGCCGGCTTTCCGATCTCGAAGTCGACCTTCTGCTTCGGCCGGTTCGGCCAGTCGCAGATCAGCGGCAGAGCGATCTCCCCCGCCGTCCCGTCGACGCGGCCCTGGACAATCGCGACATAGCGCTTGCACACCTGGCGCCGTTCGAACTGCATCGCCAGCGCACGCTGCATGTCCTTGCCGCGCGCGAACAGCATGAGGCCGCTGGTGACCTGGTCGAGTCGATGCACGGTCAGGGCGTCCGGATACGCCTCCTGCAACCGCGAAACCACGCAATCGCGATTCTCAGGCAATCGCCCGGGTACCGACAGCAGACCGGGGGGTTTCTGGACGATCAGCAGGTGTTCGTCATGGAAGATGACGAACAGCCCGGCAGATTCGATCATCGCCGGCACGCGGATATCCCCACTCGCGGCCGGCAACCCGCCCGACAACACGTTCCCTCACCCGGCAGCACGCTGTATCGTCGCGCCCAGCTGTCCTCCCCCGAGCAAACGGACGTTCGCATGATCGCCTCCACAGGAACCCCCGCCACCTTCCGCGCCAGCCTCAGATCCATGAAGGAATCGGGATACCTCAAGGACTGGGGCATCGCAGTGCTGGTCATCGTGGCGATCAAGCTGGCCTGGCTCGTCATCGATCATACCCTGCGCCTGTACATGGGCGACTCGATGGTGTTCCTGGCTGCCAGCGAACGGCTCCTTTCGCCCGGCGCCAGATCCTGGCTCTACGCATGGACGCTTCATTTCACCTCGTTCCAGCTCGGAGCACCTGGCCCGGTACTTGTAGCCCACGTGATCTGGTCGATCATGAGCTGCGTCGGTCTCTACGGCTTCCTTCGCCACGCACTGAAGCTTCGGCAGTGGCTGTGCGTGCTGGCAGCCGGGCTGCTGGCCACCGAGCCGGTGCAGATCTTCATGGAACGCATGGTCCTGGCCGAGACCTTCGGCCTGCTGGCGCTGGTCTGCACCCTGCTCGTGCTGTCCCGATACCTGGTCACCGGACGCCTTGGCTGGTACTGGCTGGGCGTGCTCGGCGGGCTGGCCGCAGGCGCGATCCGGCCCAACTTCATTCCACTGACCCTCGGCATGGCGATCGTCGCACCGGCCATACTGGCCGCTGCGCAGATCCGCAACGGCTCTTCCCGCGGCCCCGTCTGGCGCCATGCATTCATCTCGCTGCTTGTCCTGGTGCTGTCCCATGCCGGCTACACCTGGCTGTACGGGAAGTCCGTCGGGCAACCTCCGGGATACGTCGCCCATACCGGCATGATGCGGATCGGACTGGTCGCACCGCTGATCAAACCCGAGCACTTCGAAGGCACGGGCGTCAGCGGCCGTCTCCTCGACGAGGTCGAGCGCGACCTGGACGACCATTGGCAAAGGGGCCATCACATCTGGGGGTCGGATGGTCTGTGGCCGAAGCTGCAACAGGCCAGCGAGAATCCCGAGATGGTCGCCAGGACCATCACCCGCCGGGCGATGCTCGACGACCCGCTCGGCCTGATCCGGGTCAACCTCGAAACCATGAATGGCTACTTCGACGACAAACGCGTCTACTGGAGAATGCTCGACGACGAAGGCCAGATAGCCCCGAGCGCACCGGAGATCCGCGACATCAAGCGAAAGCTCGACTGGGATGTCCAAGGTCTAGCGCGTTCGCCCTCGCCGGCACGCACCTGGTTTTCCCGCTCGACGCAGTGGCTGACCTTCTGCCTGTTTGCCCTGGCGCCGCTATCGCTACTGGCCCTCGCTGCGGGCTGGAACCGGCAGACGCGCGATCAGAGTCTACTGCTCGCACTGACCGGGCTGGGCATGGTCGCCGGACACCTGCTGTTCGCCCACATCGTTTCGTTCCGCTATCTGCACGCGTTCCCGTGGTTCGTATTCGCGAACCTGGCGGTCATCCTTTCCTGGATCACCGGCCCAGGAACCCGGAGTTCACGGCACGGTGCCGGTACCTGAAGGTAGGCCATCGTCTTGAGTTCGCGACGCCCTCGCGCGACCGCGTCGATGACGATTCCGATCAGTGCCGACATGCTCGCCAGCACCACCAGGGAAACCGCCAGGATCAGGGTCGGGAACCTCGGAACCAGGCCGGTGTCGAGGTAGGTGACGGCCAGTGGTATGCACAGCGCCAGAGCCACTACCGAAAGGACCGCGGCGATCGTTCCGTAGAACGCCATCGGCCGCTCCGACGAGAACAGCCGGAGCATCGTCCGCAGGATCCGGGCACCGTCCGACCAGGTATTGAGCTTGCTGACCGAGCCTTCGGGCCGGTCCACGTACGGCGTATCGACCTCGGCCACCGGCATGCGCAGCTCAAGCGCGTGGACGGTCAGTTCGGTTTCGATCTCGAAACCGCTCGAATGCGCTGGGAAGCTCTTCACGAACCGGCGCGAGAACGCCCGATAACCCGACAGGATGTCCCGGCAAGGGTGTCCGAAGAGCCTGGACAGAAACGTCGTCAGCAACCGGTTGCCGAACGCATGGCCGGGTCGATAGCCGACCCCGCCGCTGCTCTCGCGCACCCCCACCACCATGTCGTTGCCGGCCACGACCTCGGCCACCAGCGCCGGCGCGCTGGCCGCGTGATAGGTTGCGTCGCCATCGACGAGGACGTAGACATCCGCCTCGACATCGCTGAACTGGCGCCTGACGACATTGCCCTTGCCGCGCCTGCCGACACGATGGACGACGGCGCCCGCCTGCCCGGCTTGCTCGACCGTCGCATCGGTCGAGTTGTTGTCGAAAACATGGATCTCGGCCGTCGGCAGCGCTGACTTCATGCCAACGACAACCTGCGCAACGGTCGCCTCTTCATTGAAGCAGGGAACCAGAACCGCTACCCGCAACCCGTCCATCGTCACTCAACTCCCCAGCCGACCCGGCCGCCAGAATCCAAAGAGCCACCCGCAAACGCGGACGGCCCCTTGATTGACCTGCCCGACAAGCAATGTCTCAGAGCAGATGGGCGACGCCGGCGCGCTCCTCTTCCAGCTCGGCGAGGGTCTTGTCCATCGCCGCACGGCTGAAGTCGTCGACCGGGAGATCGGTGACGCGAACGTACTCGCCGTTCGCGCAGGTTACCGGCACGCCGTAGATCACACCTTCCGGAATGCCGTAACTGCCGTCGGACGGCACCCCCATCGTCACCCACTTGCCGTCGGTGCCGAGCACCCAGTCGTGGATGTGGTCGATCGCGGCGTTGGCGGCCGAAGCAGCCGACGACAGGCCACGCGCCTCGATGATCGCCGCGCCGCGCTTGCCGACCTTCGGGATGAAGTCGTTGGCGTTCCAGTCGGCGTCGTTGATCCTGTCCTTCAGCGACTCGCCGCCCACGGTGGCGAAGCGGTAGTCCGGGTACATGGTCGGGCTGTGGTTGCCCCAGACGACCATCTTCTCGATGTCGCCGACGGCGACGCCAGCCTTCGCGGCGAGCTGGCTCAGCGCGCGATTGTGATCGAGACGCAGCATCGCGGTGAAATTCTTCGCCGGCAGGTCCGGCGCCGACTTCATCGCGATGTAGGCATTGGTGTTGGCCGGGTTGCCGACGACCAACACCTTGACATCACGGCTGGCGACCTTGTTCAGCGCCGCGCCCTGGGCGGTGAAGATCTTGGCGTTCTCCAGCAGCAGATCCTTGCGCTCCATGCCCGGGCCGCGCGGACGCGCGCCGACCAGCAGGGCGATGTCGGCGTCCTTGAAGGCGACCTCGGCGTCGTCGGTGCCAACCATGCCGGCCAACAGCGGGAACGCGCAGTCCTCCAGCTCCATCATCACGCCCTTCAGCGCGGCCTGGGCCTTTTCCATCGGCAGTTCGAGCAACTGCAGGATCACCGGCTGGTCCTTGCCAAGCATCTCGCCGGAGGCGATGCGGAACAACAGCGAGTAGCCGATCTGGCCGGCAGCACCGGTGACGGCAACGCGGACGGGGGTTTTCATCGGTAGTTCCTTGCGTTTGACTGGGGGTGGGGCATGGGTTGGAGTGCGTCGGTCATGCGGGCCGCACCGACGTCAGAACACGTCGGAGTAGCCCAGCGGTTCGAGCTTCTGCTGCAGGACGGCGGTGTCGTATCCATAGACGACGTCCTGGCCGACCACCGTGGTCGGCACGCCGCGCGCGCCCAGCGCCTGCATCGCACGCTGGCCGGCAGCGGTCTCGACATCGATCACGCGGTAGCGCACGTCGGACAGCTCGAACGCTTTCTGTTGTTTGCGGCAGTAACCGCACCACTCGGCGGCGAGCATCACGATGCGGTCGTCGCCGGTGGCGTTGCGCGGATCGTCCGGGTGCAGGGCGGCTGGCTCGCGGGGCCAGAGCTTCCACGCCCCGACCAGGATCGCGACGACGACGAGCACACGGACGGTGGACATCGGCGGCTCAGGCAAGCTCGGCGAAGAACTCGCGGATGCGCTCCATGCCCGGCGCCAGCTGCGGCGTCGGACAGGTGTAGCTGATGCGCATCGCGCGCGGCTCGCCGAACGCCGAACCCGGCACGCAGGCCACGCCCTTCGCTTCGAGCAGCACGCTGCAGAAGTCGACGTCGTTCTCGATCTTCCTGCCGGTCGGGCCGTGGGTCTTGCCGAAGCTGCAGCTGACATCGGGGAACACGTAGAACGCACCCTGCGGCCGCGGACAGACCACGCCCGGGATGCCCGTCATCACTTCCATGACCTGGTCGCGCTTGGCCTGGAATTCGGCGCACTTGGCCTCGGGCACGTCCTGCGGACCCGACAGCGCGGCGATCGCAGCGGCCGTGGTGATCTCCGGAATGTTGGTGATGTGGTTGGAGTTCAGCGTCACCACCGCCTTGGCGACCGACTCCGGCCCTGCCATGAAGCCGACCCGCCAGCCCGGCATGCCATAGGTCTTCGACAGCGAATCGACGAAGATCACCCGCTCCTTCAGCTCCGGCTTCGAATGCACGAAGTTGTGGTAGCCGACGCCGTCGAACACCATCCGGTTGTAGATGTCGTCGGTGATCACCCAGGTGTCGGGGTACTTCACCAGCACCTCGGCCAGGGCGTCGATCTCCTCGCGGGTGTAGACCATGCCGGTCGGGTTCGACGGATTGTTGAACAGGAACACACGCGGCTTTTTCGCCAGCGCGGCTTCCAGCTGCGCCGGAGTCAGCTTGTAGTCCTGCTCCGGCGGGCACGGCAGCAGCTCGATCCTGGCGTTGACGATCTCGGCGATGTCGAGGTAGCTGGTCCAGTACGGCGTCGGGAACGCGATCGTGTCGCCCTCGTCGAGCAACGCCTCGGCCAAGTTGTAGAGCACGTGCTTGGCGCCGACGCCGCTCGCGCAATTGACCCGACCGTAGCCGGTCAGCCCCAGTTTCCCCATGTGCTCGATGAACGCGTCGAGCATCGCGTCGGCGCCACGGTTGCTGCCGTACTGGCCGCTGTCGTGGGACAGCGCATTGCGTGCGGCCTCGTAGACGTGCTCGCCGGGCAGGAAGTTCGGAACGCCGATCGAGAAGCTGATGATGTCGCGGCCTTCGGCTTTCAGGCGCTTGGCCTTCTCGGCAATCTGCATGATCGCACTGGGCTTGGCGCGGCCGATACGGCTGGCGAGCTGGGGCATCGCGGGGAACCTCTCAGGTAGGTTGTGACGGTGGGGAGGCGGGCCGCCGGACGGCCCGGACAAAGCCCCCTGATGGTAACACGCAAGCCCCCCCACCCCATCCTTGGGCCGCGGTTCGTACGCGGATGCCTCGCCCTCCGGCACGAACGCGCGGGCGTCGCCTGCGGACACGAAAAACCCCGGACCGGCAGGGCCCGGGGGCGACATGGATGCGGCACCGCGCGGCAGCGCGGCGAGCTCACGCGCGGGCGTTCGCGTCCAGGGTCTGGTTCCAGTCGGCGACCCGATCGGCCTTGGCGGCAAGCACCGGCTCGACGTCGCCTTCGATCTTCACGGTGCGGATCTCGTCGCCCTGCTGGATCTTGTCGACGACCTCGATGCCTTCAACCACCTTGCCGAACACGGTGTGCTTGCCGTCCAGCCACGGGCACGGCACGTGGGTGATGAAGAACTGGCTGCCGTTGGTGCCCGGCCCTGCATTGGCCATCGACAGCACGCCGCGTTCGTGGGTCAGGCCGTTGCCGGTCTCGTCCTCGAAACGGTAGCCTGGGCCGCCGGTGCCGGTTCCCAGCGGGCAGCCGCCCTGGATCATGAAGTCGGCGATGACACGGTGGAAGTTGAGGCCGTCGTAGAAGCCGCGCCGGGCCAGGTTCACGAAACTGGCGACGGTCAACGGCGCCTTGTCGGCGGCGAGCTCGACGCGGATCGGGCCGCGGTCGGTATCGAAGGTGGCGATCAGGGACATTGGATACGGCTCCTGGTGTGAGGCTGGTACGTCGCGAACGACGCCGGGGGAAGGCTCCAGAGTCCGCCATCCCGGGTCGACGGCACATGAACGCCGGCACCGGGGGCAGGATGCTGAATGCGGACCGCCTAGAATAGCGCAGCCGGGGCCGGAAACCGCACGCCCGCGTGTCTGGAGACCGTTTGCCGGATATAATGACCGGCTTCCCTCCGCGAGCCTGACGCCTTCGCCGGCGTCCTTTCCGCATGTCCGCATCCAACTCCGTCGAACGCCTGCGCAACATCGCCATCGTCGCCCACGTCGACCATGGCAAGACCACCCTCGTCGACTGCCTGCTGAAGCAGTCCGGCACCCTTTCCGAGCGCACCGTCCTCGCCGAGCGCGTGATGGACAGCAACGACCAGGAGAAGGAACGTGGCATCACGATCCTAGCCAAGAACACCGCCATCACCTGGAACGGCAACCGGATCAACATCGTCGACACACCAGGCCACGCCGACTTCGGCGGCGAGGTCGAGCGCGTGCTGTCGATGGTCGATACCGTGCTGATCCTGGTCGACGCGATGGACGGCCCGATGCCGCAGACGCGCTTCGTGACCCAGAAGGCGTTCGCGATGGGCTTCAAGCCGATCGTCGTGGTCAACAAGATCGATCGCCCCGGCGCACGCCCGGACTGGGTGATCGACCAGGTGTTCGACCTGTTCGACAAGCTCGGCGCGACCAACGAGCAGCTCGACTTCCCGATCGTCTACACCTCGGCGCTGAATGGCTACGCCAGCCTCGACGACAGCGTCCGCTCGGGCGACATGACCCCTCTGTACGAGGCGATCATGCAGCACGCGCCGATGCCGGAGGTGGACCCGGACGGTCCGTTCCAGATGCGCATCAGCCAGCTGGACTACAACAACTTCGTCGGCGTGATCGGCATCGGCCGCATCCAGCGCGGCACCCTGAGGAAGAACATGCCGGTCGCCGTGATCGATCGCGAGGGCAGGAAGCGCCAGGGCAAGGTGCTGCAGGTGCTGGGCTTCATGGGCCTGGAGCGGATCGAGCAGGACAGCGCGCAGGCCGGCGACATCGTCGCCATTTCCGGCATCCAGGAACTGACCATCTCCGATACCGTCTGCGCCCTCGACACCCCGGAGGCGCTGCCGCCGCTGACCGTCGACGAGCCGACGATTTCGATGACCTTCCAGGTCAACAACTCGCCGTTCGCGGGCAACCGCGACCTGTCGGGCGGCAAGTTCCTGACCAGCCGCCAGATCAAGGACCGCCTAGAACGCGAGACCGTCCACAACGTGGCGCTCAAGGTCGAGCAGCTGGAGGACGCGGACAAGTTCCTCGTCTCCGGCCGAGGCGAACTGCACCTGTCGGTGCTGATCGAGAACATGCGCCGCGAGGGCTTCGAGCTGGCGGTGTCGCGCCCTGAAGTGATCATCAAGGAGATCGACGGCCAGCTGATGGAGCCGATCGAGCAGCTCGTGGTGGACGTGGAGGAGATCCACCAGGGCGGCGTGATGGAGAAGCTGGGCGTCCGCAAGGGCCAGCTGAAGAACATGGAGCCCGACGGCAAGGGCCGCGTGCGCCTCGAGTACATGATCCCGGCACGTGGGTTGATCGGCTTCCAGAACGAGTTCAAGACCCTGACCCAGGGTTCGGGCCTGCTGTTCCATGTGTTCGACCATTACGGCCCGAAGGAACAGGGCGCGATCGCCAAGCGGATCAACGGCGTGATGATCGCCAATGCCGCCGGCACCACCCCCGCCTACTCGCTGGGACCGTTGCAGGAGCGCGGCAAGCTGTTCGCTGCCGAAGGCGACTCGGTGTACGAAGGCCAGCTGGTCGGCATCCACTCCAAGGACAACGACCTGACCGTCAACGCGATCAAGCCCAAGCCGCTGACCAACATGCGCGCCTCGGGCAAGGACGACGCCATCGCGCTGAGCCCGGCGATCAAGTTCTCGCTGGAACAGGCCCTGGATTTCATCGAGGACGACGAGCTGGTGGAGATCACGCCAAAGGAGATCCGCCTGCGCAAGAAATTCCTGACCGAAAGCGACCGCAAGCGGGCATCGCGCGCAGCCTGAGCGCCACGCCCCGCGATACCCGAAAATGGCAGCGCGAGCGATCTCCCGCTGCCATTTTCTTGTCCGCCGTTCCCGCTGACAGAGGCCGCGCTGGTCGCGGGGGTCGTCCTGGAGCCGACGCCGGCCACGACTCGATTGCCGCATCCGTGATCCATGCGCGCGGGGATCTCGGGGCGGGCAGCGGCATCATGCCGACCGGGCACACCGCACAGCCCGCCACCACAACCGTTGGCGCCACCCGCGAATCCGTCCACAGTATCGGCCACCGGCGATCGCCTATGCTCGGAGCAGCCATCTGCGACCGGGGAATCGCCATGCGCCAGTGCCTGCTACTGGCTGCGCTGCTCATCGGCCCGACCGCCTGCCAGCGGGCCGTGGACAACGACAGTCCGCCATCCGTCGACCAGACCACCGCTGCGGCCGCGATCACCGCGACCAGCGGCGGCGCGGATTTTGCCTTTGCCGAAGTCGGCATCGCCGAGCTCCAGGCGCACATGGCGCATGGCAAGCTCAGCAGCGTCTCGCTGACCCGGGCCTACCTGGATCGGATCGCCGCCATCGACGACGCCGGTCCCCGCCTCGACGCGGTGATCGAACTCAACCCGAAAGCACTGGAGGAAGCGGCGGTGCTCGATGCCGAGCGCGCGGCCAGCCGCGTGCGCAGCCCGCTGCACGGCATCCCGATCCTGCTCAAGGACAACATCGACGCGATGCCGATGGTCACCTCTGCAGGCTCGATGGCGCTGGCCGGATACCGGCCGTCTGGCGATGCCTTCGTGGTGGCGCGCCTGCGCGAAGCCGGTGCGGTGATCCTCGGCAAGACCAACCTCAGCGAATGGGCGAACTTCCGCTCCACCCGTTCGAGTTCGGGCTGGAGCGCACGCGGCGGGCAGACCCGCAATCCGTACGTTCTGGACCGCTCGCCCTGCGGTTCCAGCTCGGGCACCGGCAGCGCGATCGCCGCCAGCCTTGCCGCGGCCGGCGTCGGTACCGAGACAGACGGCAGCATCATCTGCCCGTCGGCGGTGGCCGGCCTGGTCGGCATCAAACCGACCGTCGGTCTGATCAGCCGCAGCGGCATCGTGCCGATCTCCAGCAGCCAGGACACCGCTGGCCCGATGGCCCGGACGGTGGCCGACGCCGCGGTGCTGCTGTCGTCGATGGTCGGTCGCGACGAGCGCGACGTGCGCACCATCGAAAGCACCGGACGCGCGATCTTCGACTACCACGCACGGCTGGATGCCGGCAGCTTGCGCGGCGCACGGATCGGCGTGCTGCGCGATGCGCTCGGATTCCACGACGGCGTCGACGCGGTATTCGAACGCAACCTGGAGGCGATGCGCGAGGCCGGCGCCGAACTGGTCGACGTCGCCATCGCCACCGACGGCCAATGGCGCGATGCCGAGTTCGAGGTGCTGCTGCACGAGTTCCGCCACGGCATCGAGCACTACCTGCGCAATGGCGATGCACCGGTGAAGACGCTCGCGGGACTGATCGACTACAACCGCAGGCATGCCGACGTCGAGATGCGATGGTTCGGGCAGGAGCTGTTCGAACAGGCCCGGCAGCGCGGGCCGCTGGATGGCGAGGTCTACGTCCAGGCGCGGATGGATGCGCGTCGGCTCGCCGGCACCGAAGGGATAGACGCCACCGTCGCCGCACACGAACTCGATGCCATCGTCGCCCCGGCGGTATCACCGGCCTGGCCGATCGACCTGGTCAACGGCGATCACTTTCTCGGCGCGGGCTACGGAGTGGCCGCGGTCGCCGGCACGCCCAGCATCACCGTGCCGATGGGCGACGTGCACGGCCTGCCGGTCGGCATCGTGCTCATGGGGCCGGCGTGGAGCGAAGCGAGACTGATCGCGCTCGCCCATGCATTCGAGCAGAAGACCCGTGCCCGCATTCCGCCGCGCTTCCTGCCGACGCTGCCGCTGGACACCGCCGCCGCAGACGCCGGCCGCGAGCCAACACCCGAAAACGGCTCCGGCGGCTGATCGCCGCCGGCTGGGCCGAACAGTCGACGCGCATCCCTCCAGAACAGGACGGGGCCCGCTCCGGATTCAGGCGCTCGTCGGCGCGCCCAGCTGGGCCTGCTTGCGTACGATCAACATTGCCACTTCAAGCGCCTGCTCATAGTTCAGGCGCGGGTCGACGGTGGACTTGTACGCACGCTCCAGATCGCTCTCGGTCAGCTCGCGGGCACCGCCGAGGCACTCGGTCACGTCTTCGCCAGTGAGCTCGAGGTGGACGCCACCCAGCCGCGTGCCGGCCGCGGCATGCAGCTCGAACGCCTGCTCCAGCTCGCTGCGGATGTTGCGGAAGCGACGGGTCTTGTACCCGTTCGTCGTGCTCTCGGTATTGCCATGCATCGGATCGCAGACCCACAGCACCCGGCGCCCGTCGCGACGCGCCGCATCGAGCAGCGGCGGCAGCTTCTCGGCGATCCCGGTCGCGCCCATCCGGTGGATGAAGGTCAGCCGGCCCGGCTCGTCCTCGGGATTGAGCAGATCGATCGTCCTCAGCAGCTGGTCCGCAGTCACCGATGGTCCGACCTTCAACGCGATCGGGTTGCGGATGCCGCGGAAGTACTCGGCGTGGGCGCCGTCGACCGCTGCGGTACGCATGCCGACCCACGGAAAATGCGTGCTCAGGTTGAACCAGCCCCAGTGCCTCGGCACCTGCCGGGTCATCGATTCCTCGTACGGCAGCAGCAGCGCCTCGTGCGAGGTGTAGAAATCGACGCGGTTGAGGTTGTGCACCTCGCTGCCGGACAGTGTTTCCATGAAGCGCACCGCGTCGCCGATCGCGTTGACCATGCGGCGATATTCGTCGGCCAGCGGCGAATGGCCGACCCAGCTCAGGTTCCAGTACTCGGGATGGTGCAGGTCGGCAAAACCGCCGTCGATCAGTGCGCGGACGAAGTTCATCGTCATCGCCGAACGCGCGTGGCCCTTGATCATGCGGCGCGGATCGGGACGGCGCGCCGCCTCGGTGAATGCCGGCGCGTTGACCATGTCGCCACGGTAGCTCGGCAGACTGACGCCGTCGACGGTCTCGGTGTCGGCCGAGCGCGGCTTCGCGTACTGCCCGGCGAAACGGCCGACGCGGACCACCGGCTTGCGCATCCCATGGACGAGCACGAGGCTCATCTGCAGCAGCACCTTCAGCCGGTTGGAGATCACGTCGGACGAACAGGCGTCGAAGGTCTCCGCGCAATCGCCGCCCTGCAGCAGGAAGCGCTTGCCCTCCTGCGCCTCGGCGAGCTGCTGCTTGAGCGCGAGGATCTCCCACGAGGTCACCAGCGGCGGCAACGCCCGCAACTCGTCAAGCACGCCCTCCAGCTCGGCCGCGTCCGGATAGGTCGGCAGCTGCAGCGCTGTGCGGCTGCGCCAGGAATCCGGGGCCCAGTCCATAGGGAGTTTCACGGCTTGGATGTTGCGTTCGGTGCTCGACATGACAGCTGTGCTTGTTGCATCGCGGCAAGCCATCATCCGCCGATCGTGTCGGCGCTGCAACGGTTTCCTCGGCAACCGAGCCGCTCGTTCAGTCGCGGCATTCCGCGGCGGGCACGGTCCGCGGCGCTCAACTGCGACGGAACGCCGCGTAGCAGGCCCATCCGGTCAACAGCACGAACCAGACCAGACTCCAGGTCGGCATCGACAGCCCGAGGAACGTCCAGTCGACGTTGGCGCACTCGCCCGAACCGGTCATCACCTTGCGGATCACGCCGGAGATGGGCATCGCTTCGAGCATGTAGTCCAGTCCCGGCCCGCAGGCCGGCACCTGGTCCGGCGGCAGATGCTGCAGGCGGACGTGATTACCGGCGATCAGGAGCCCGACAATGCCCGCCAGCATGGCCAGCACGCCGTAGATGCGGCGGCCGAGCGCACCCGCCGGCGCGTGCAGCCCGCCGAGCAGGAACACCACGCCCAGCGCCGCGAACGCGATCCGCTGGAAGATGCACAGCGGACAGGGCTCGAGTGGATCGACCTCGCGCAACTGCGTGTAGAGGGCGAAGCCGATCAGCCCGGCGCAGGCCAGGAAGCCCAGCAGGAAGCGGCTGCGGAACGATGCGACGGCGAGGCGTGTTGATCGGTTCATGCGCGGCAGCTTACGGACTCTTTGCCGCTCTGCCCATAGCCCGGACGTCGTGGGCACCAGCCCTCTTGCCGGCCGGGCCCGGGATTATCCACCGTCACAAACGCACAAGCCCCGGCGACCGGGGCTTGTGGAGCGTCTTTGCGAACCTGGGGCGGCGGAACTCCCCCCCGGCCGACTCATTTACTCGACGGCTTCGGCGACCTGCGGCCGGTCGACCAGCTCGACGTAGGCCATCGGCGCATTGTCGCCCGCGCGGAAGCCGCACTTGAGGATGCGCAGGTAGCCGCCCGGACGCTCGCGGTAGCGCGGGCCCAGCTCGACGAACAGGGTGCCGACCGCTTCCTTGTCGCGCAGGCGCGCGAACGCGAGGCGGCGGTTGGCGACGCCGTCGGTCTTGGCGAGGGTGATCAGCGGCTCGGCGACCCGGCGCAGCTCCTTGGCCTTCGGCAGGGTGGTACGGATCAGTCCGTGCTTGAAGAGGGACGCGGCCATGTTGCGGAACATCGCGTCGCGATGGGCGCTGGTGCGGCTGAACTTGCGTCCTGATTTCTGGTGGCGCATGACGTTTGCTTCCTAGATGAATGTTGGATCGTTGGACTTCGTTGTCGCCATCCAGGCGCTGGAGCAATGGACTGCGGGTGGTCCGTACCGGCCTGTCTCCCTGGCCGGCGTGCCGCGGGCTTGCTGCCCGTCGGCTGGAGCATTGGCTGGTGAGAGTAGCTTGGCCAGCCGTGCCCTAGATGTTGCCGATGCCATCCTTGGCGAGGCGTCGCGGGCTCCGCAGAGCCCTGCCCGTCCATCCGTGGACGGGCGTTCGGTAGCGCGCGAGCCAGTGGCTCGCAAACGCGCTATCTCACCCCATCATTCCGTGCGAAGCGATGCCGGCGGGCGGCCAGTTCTCGAGCTTCATGCCGAGCGACAGGCCGCGCTGGGCGAGGACCTCCTTGATCTCGGTCAGCGACTTCTTGCCGAGGTTCGGGGTCTTCAGCAGCTCGACCTCGGTCTTCTGGATCAGGTCGCCGACGTAGTAGATGCTCTCCGCCTTCAGGCAGTTGGCCGAACGCACGGTCAGCTCGAGGTCGTCGATCGGGCGCAGCAGGATCGGATCCACGCCGCCGGTCGGCTGCTTGGCCTGACCACGGTCGCGCTGGGTGAAGTCGCCGAACACCGAAAGCTGGTCGGTCAGGATGTCGGCGGCGGTGCGCACGGCTTCCTCTGCGTCGATCGTACCGTTGGTCTCGATGTCCAGCACCAGCTTGTCCAGATCGGTGCGCTGCTCGACGCGGGCAGCCTCGACAGCGTAGGCCACGCGACGGACAGGGCTGAAGCTGGCATCCAGCATCAGGCGGCCGATCGCACGGGTGTCCTCGTCCGGACGGCGACGGGCGGCGGCCGGCTGGTAACCGTAGCCGCGCTCGATCTTCAGGCGCATGTTGACCGCGGTGTCCTTGGTCAGGTGCGCGATCACATGGTCGGCATTGATGATCTCGACGTTGTGGTCGGCCTTGATGTCGCCGGCCGTCACGACACCAGGGCCCTGCTTGCTCAGGACCAGGGTCGCGGTTTCGCCGGTATGCATGCGGATGGCGACGTCCTTGAGGTTCAGCAGCACCTCGAGCACGTCCTCCTGCAGGCCTTCCACGGTGGTGTACTCGTGCAGCACGCCGTCGATCTCGACCTCGGTGATGGCGAAGCCGGGGATCGAGGACAGCAGCACGCGACGCAACGCGTTGCCGAGGGTGTGACCATAGCCGCGTTCCAGCGGCTCGATCACGACCTTGGCACGGTTGCCGTTGAGTCGTTCGATCTGGGGACCGCGCGGGCGCAGTACCTGATTGGCGGTAACCGTCATGTTTGGGTGTCTCCTGCGAGCCTCCGCGGGGGTCGGAGGCACGTGAAATGGATTACTTCGAGTACAGCTCGACGATCAGCGCTTCGTTGATGTCGGACGGCAGATCGGCACGATCAGGAACCGCCTTGAACACGCCACTGAACTTCTTGCTGTCGACCTCGACCCACGACGGGAGAAGGTCCATCTGCTGCGCCACGGTCAGCGACTCCTGGACGCGGAGCTGCTTCTGGGCGCGCTCGGACAGCGCGATCGCGTCGCCGGCCTTGACCTGATACGAAGGCAGATTGACCGACTTGCCGTTGACGGTGACACCGCGGTGCGAAACCAGCTGGCGCGCGGCCGGACGGGTCACAGCGAAGCCCATGCGATAGACGACATTGTCGAGACGGGTCTCGAGAAGCTGCAGAAGGTTCTCGCCGGTGTTGCCCTTCTTGGTCGAGGCCTTCTTGTAGTAGTTGCGGAACTGGCGCTCCAGCAGGCCGTAGATACGCTTGACCTTCTGCTTCTCGCGCAGCTGGTTGGCGTAGTCCGACAGCTTGCCGCGGCGGGCGTTGGGACCGTGCTGGCCGGGCTTCTGCTCCAGCTTGCACTTGGAGTCGAGTGCGCGAGCCGGCGACTTCAGACCGAGGTCGGCGCCTTCACGACGCGAGAGCTTGCACTTGGGACCGATATAACGAGCCATGTTCTTTCAGCTCCTCAGACGCGACGCTTCTTCGGCGGACGGCACCCGTTGTGCGGGATCGGCGTCACGTCGATGATGTTGATGATCTTGTAACCGACGTTGTTCAGCGAACGCACGGCGGACTCACGACCCGGGCCGGGGCCCTTGATGCGGACCTCCAGCGACTTCACGCCGTAGTCGAGCGCGGCGCGGCCGGCCTTCTCGGCGGCGACCTGCGCCGCGAACGGGGTCGACTTGCGCGAACCGCGGAAACCCGCGCCGCCCGAAGTCGCCCACGACAGCGCATTGCCCTGGCGGTCGGTGATCGTGATGATGGTGTTGTTGAACGAAGCGTGGACGTGGGCGATGCCGTCGGTGACGACCCGCTTGATCTTCTTCTTCGTCTTGGCTTGTGCCGGCTTGGCCATGGTCTGGGTTCCTTACTTCTTGATGGCCTTGCGCGGGCCCTTGCGGGTACGCGCGTTGGTACGGGTGCGCTGGCCGCGCAGCGGCAGGCCACGACGATGACGGAGGCCGCGGTAGCAGCCCAGGTCCATCAGACGCTTCAGCGACATGCCGATCTCACGGCGAAGGTCGCCCTCGACCACGTACTTGCCGATCTCGGCGCGCAGGCGCTCGACTTCCGGCTCGGACAGGTCCCGGATCTTGGTCGTCTTCTCGACCCCGGCTGCGTCGCAGACCTGGACCGAACGGGTACGACCGATGCCGTAGATACTCTGGATACCGACCCAGACATGCTTCTGGGGAGGCAGGTTGACGCCCGCAATACGCGCCATAACGCGATCTCCAACTGGTTTGGCGGCCGGACAGCGGCGCTGCCCGGCGGAGTGAATCGGAAATTATACCAAGATTCCGGCTTTCCAGGAAGTCCCGCGCCCGTACGGCGGCGCTGGACCCGGCATGGGGAGTGTGCCCATGCTCCGGCGACGGACCCCGGCTGTACCGGACCTGGCGCTGTTTCCGCCCTGCCCGGCCCCGCGCACTACTCTGGTGCGCGTATGGCCTGGATCCACTCGCGCCCGGAACCGCCACGCGAGTCGCCCATCAATGTGCCCGGACGGGAATCCGGGTCGGCGCGGTGCCCGAAGGCTGCCGCCTTGGCGCGGGGCCATCGACCCCGCCGGTACCGCGATTCGCCGCAAGCCTACATCAGGCTCACGCGGCGGCTCGAACCGGACGGCGGACCGACCGGTTCGCGTTCAGGCTCAGGAGCGGCCCGGGAGGCCGCCGCGGGAACCCTTCAGGTTGGCCTTCTTCAGCAGGCTCTCGTACTGGTGCGACATCAGATGCGCCTGGATCTGCGCGATGAAGTCCATCACCACCACGACCACGATCAACAGCGAGGTGCCGCCGAAGTAGAACGAGGTGTTCAGCTCCTTGCGCATGACTTCCGGCAACAGGCAGACCAGCACCAGGTAGGCGGCGCCGGCCGCCGTCAGGCGGGTCAGCACGCCGTCGACGTACTCCGCCGTCGCCTTGCCGGGACGGATACCCGGGATCAGCGCACCCGACTTCTTCAGGTTGTCGGCGGTTTCCTGCGAGTTGAAGACCAGAGCCGTATAGAAGAACGCGAAACCCGCGATCATTCCGCCATACAGGATCATGTGCAGTGGCTCGCCCGGATTCAGCCACTGGCTGAGCTGGAGCAGCCACGACGACGAGCTGCCCTGGCTGAACCAGTTGGCCGCGGTCGCCGGGAACATCACGATGCTCGACGCGAAGATCGCCGGGATCACGCCTGCCATGTTCAGCTTCAGCGGCAGGAACGACGACTGGTTCATGTACGCATTGCGGCCGCCCTGGCGTCGGGCGTAGTTCACGGTGATCCGGCGCTGTCCACGCTCGACGAACACCACGAAATAGGTGAAGCCGAGCACGATCGCGGTGATCAGGATCGCGTTGATCGCGTTCATGTCGCCGTTGTTGATCTGCTGGAACATCCCGATCACCGCCGACGGCAGGCCCGCGACGATACCCGCGAAGATGATCAGCGAAATGCCGTTGCCGACGCCGCGCTCGGTGATCTGTTCGCCGAGCCACATCAGGAACATCGTGCCGGCGGTCAATGCGACCACGGCGGTCAGGATGAAGCCGGGGCCCGGGTTGTAGACCACCTCGATGCCCTGGCTGGCACCGCCGGCCTGCAGCGCCGTCGCGATGCCCCAGGCCTGGAAGATCGCCAGCGGGATGGCGCCCATCCGCGACCACTGGTTGATCTTGCGCCTGCCTGACTCGCCTTCCTTCTGGATGGCCTTCAGGCTCGGCACCATGTTGACCAGCAGCTGGATGATGATCGACGAGGAGATGTACGGCATCACGTTCAGCGCGAACAGGCTGAAACGCGACAGGGCTCCACCGGAGAACATGTTGAACATGTCGACGATGGTGCCTTCCTGGCTCTCCATCAGCTGGAGCATGGCGTCCGGATTGACGCCGGGCACCGGGATGTAGCATCCGATGCGGTAGACGATCAGCGCGCCGATGACGAACAGCAGGCGCTGACGAAGCTCGGTGAACTTGCCGAGTCCGCCGCCCATGCCGGCCATTGCACTACCACTGCGTGACATCAAGTGCTCCCATTCGCACGATTATCGAACCTCTCCGGAGAGAGCTGGGCCGCCATCCCTGGCGCAACATCGCCGACTTCGGATCGTCCGGCCCGGCCGTCCCGACCGGGCGTCTCTGCGGTGACGGCGCGGCATGCCGCGCCGCCCCGTTGTTACTCGGCCTCGACCTTGCCGCCGGCGGCTTCGATCGCCGCCTTGGCTCCGGCCGTCGCCTGCAGGCCCTTGATGACGAACGCCTTGGTCAGCTCGCCCTTCTTGACGATCTTGGCCTTCTTCGCGGTGCTCGGCACCAGCTTGGCGGCGCGCAGCGCGGCGAAATCGATCTCGCCGGCCTCCAGCCTGTCCAGCTGGTACAGCAGCACTTCGGCGGTGTCCTTTGCCATGCGCGAGCGGAAGCCGATCTTCGGCAGGCGCATGTGCATCGGCATCTGGCCGCCTTCGAAACCAGCCTTGATCTTGCCCTTGCCGGCGCGCGCGAACGAGCCCTTGTGGCCGCGACCGGCGGTCTTGCCCAGGCCCGAACCGATACCGCGACCGACGCGGGTGCGCTCGGTGCGGGCGCCGGGGGCCGGCTTGAGTGTATTCAGACGCATGACGATTACTCCTCCACCCGGACCAGGTAATGGACCTTGTTGATCAGGCCACGCACCTGCGGGCTGTCCTTAAGTTCGCGGACATCGTTGAGCTTGTTCAGGCCCAGCGCACGCACCGACAGGCGGTGACGCGACTGCGAACCGCGCAGGCCCTTGACCAGGCGCACCTTGACGGTGCCGGCAGCTTCCGGCTTCTTAGCCATGGCTCAGATCCTCCACCTTCTTGCCGCGCTTGGCCGCGATCTTGGCCGGCGACTGCATGTCCGCCAGGCCGCGCACGGTCGCACGCACGAGGTTGATCGGATTGCGCGAGCCGACCGCCTTGGCCAGCACGTTCTTCACGCCGACCGCCTCGAGCACGGCGCGCATCGCGCCGCCGGCGATCACGCCGGTACCCTCGGAAGCCGGCTGCATGAACACGTTTGCCGCACCGTGGCGCGACTTGACCGGGTGCCACAGCGTGCCGTTGTTCAGGTCGACGTTGACCATGCTCTTGCGCGCGTACTCCATCGACTTCTGGATGGCGACCGGCACCTCGCGGGCCTTGCCATAGCCGAAGCCGACGCGGCCCTCGCCGTCACCCACCACGGTCAGCGCGGTGAAGGTGAACTGGCGGCCGCCCTTGACGGTCTTGCTGACGCGGTTGACCGCGATCAGCTTCTCGACCATCCCATCATCGATCTCTTCGCGGTTACGGTCGCGATCACGACCCCGCGGTGCACGATCTTCTGCCATCTTTCCGGTTCCTGTGTTTGAACAAATTTGCGGCACTGCCGCTTATCGTTGTGCAACGTTTCGGGTGTTTCGCAGCGCCGAGAACTCGGCGGCACGTCCGGCGCAACCCGCACCGGCAGGTGGAACGGCGGCATGGGGTCGCCCCCACGCCGCTTCAAGCCTCAGAACTGCAGGCCACCCTCGCGGGCGGCATCGGCCAGCGCCTTGATGCGACCGTGATAACGGTAGCCCGAGCGATCGAACGCAACCTTCTCGATGCCGGCGGCCTTGGCCTTCTCGGCGATCGCGCGACCCACCTTGGCGGCGGCCTCCATGTTGTGGCCGTTCTTCAGGCCGTCCTTGACGATGGCCTGGGTGGTCGAGGCGGCGGCCAGGACCTTCGAGCCGTCGGCAGTGAAGACCTGGGCATACAGGTGCTGACCGGTGCGCAGCACCGACAGGCGCGGCACACCGAGCTCGCGGATGTGCGCGCGGGTCGACTTGGCGCGGCGCAGACGGGCGATGTTCTTCTTCATGATCTGTACCTCGAAAGCTGAAGACCCGGTTAGGCCTTCTTGGCTTCCTTGCGGATGATGGTTTCGTCGGCGTACTTCACACCCTTGCCCTTGTAGGGCTCCGGCGGACGGAAGCCGCGGATCTTGGCGGCGACCTCGCCGACGCGCTGCTTGTCGGCGCCCTGCACCAGGATCTCGGTCTGCGACGGCGTGGCGATGGTGATGCCTTCCGGAGCCGGGAACACGATCGGGTGCGAGAAGCCCAGCGACAGGTTCAGATCCTTGCCCTGCATCGACGCGCGATAGCCGACGCCGACCAGCTCGAGCTTGCGCTCGAAACCGTCGGACACGCCCTTGACCATGTTGGCCAGGATCGCGCGGATGGTGCCGGTGATCGCGATGCGGGTCGGATCGGCAGCCGACAGCACGGCCTGACCGTCCTCGACCTTGACCTCGACCCCGGCCGGCTTGGCGACGGACAGGGTGCCCTTCGGGCCCTTGACGCTGATGCTGTCGGCCTGGATGTTCAGCTCGACGCCCTTCGGGAGGGCGACCGGCTTCTTGGCAACTCGGGACATTTCTATTCCTCCCTTAGGCCACGAAGCACAGGACCTCACCGCCGACGCCCTGCTGGCGCGCCTGCGCATCGGTCATGATGCCCTTCGAGGTGGAAATGATGGCGATACCGAGGCCGCCGAGGACCTTCGGCAGCTCGGACTTGCCGCGGTACTGGCGCAGGCCGGAACGGGAGTAGCGCTCGAGGCGCTCGATCACCGGCTTGCCTTCGTAGTACTTCAGCGCGATCTCGAGCTCGGCCTTGCCGTTGCCCAGATCGGTGACCTGGGAGTCGAGGATGTAGCCCTCGTCCTTGAGGACGTTGGCGATTGCGACCTTGATCTTCGACGACGGCATCTTCACCGTCGACTTGCGGACAGCCGCCGCATTCTTGATGCGGACCAGCATGTCGGCGATGGGATCAGTCATGCTCATGGAATGTCACCTTATGAGTAGCACCGATATCCGCGGGATTGCGGCTTTTCAGCAGTGTTTTCTTCGTTGTCGTCCGCCACCGAAGCGGCGACGCCCCGCCATGGGAGGCCATGGCCTCCCGGACGGGGCAAGCCGGCAAGTCTAGCAGAACCTGCCGGGGTTTGCGCTCCTCGATGCCCCGGGGAGCGCTTGTCGCGTTACCAGCTGGCCTTGCGCAGGCCTGGCACGTCGCCCTTCATCGTGGCTTCGCGCAGCTTGTTGCGGCCCAGGCCGAACTTGCTGTAGACGCCGCGCGGGCGACCAGTCAGGGCGCAGCGGTTGCGCTGACGGCTCGGCGAGGAGTCGCGCGGCAGCTTCTGCAGCTTGACGGCGGCGTCCATCTTCTCTTCGTACGACGCGGTCTCGCTGGAGATGATCTTCTTCAGCTCGTCGCGCTTGGCGGCATGCTTCGCCGCCAGCTTGGCCCGCTTGATCTCGCGGTTGACCATTGAGGTCTTGGCCATGGTGTGTGTCCTCGGATCAGTTGCGGAACGGGAAGCGGAAGGCCTCGAGCAGCGCCCGCGCCTCGGCGTCGGTCTTCGCGGTCGTGGTGATCGCGATGTCCATGCCGCGCAGCGCGTCGACCTGGTCGTAGTCGATCTCCGGGAAGATGATCTGCTCCTTCACGCCCATGTTGTAGTTGCCGCGGCCGTCGAACGACTTGCCCGACACGCCGCGGAAGTCGCGGACGCGCGGCAGGGCCACGTTCACCAGACGGTCGAGGAACTCGTACATCTTGGCGCGACGCAGGGTCACCTTGCAGCCGATCGGCCAGCCGTCGCGGATCTTGAACGAGGCCACCGAGACGCGGCTCTTGGTCACGATCGGCTGCTGACCGGTGATCTTGGCCATGTCGGCGACGGCGTTCTCGAGGATCTTCTTGTTGGTGGCGGCTTCGCCGACGCCCATGTTGAGCGTGATCTTGACGAGGCGGGGCACTTCCATCGGGTTCTTGTAACCGAACTTCTCGGTCAGTACCGGAACCACCTCTTCCTTGTAAATCTTTTCAAGCCGGGTCATTTGGGCATTCCTCAGGCGTCGACCGCCTCACCGCTGGAGCGGAACACACGCAACTTGCGTCCATCCTCCAGCACCTTGAAACCAATGCGCTCACCCTTGCCGGAGGCCGGGTTGAACAGCATGACGTTGGAAATGTGGATCGGCGCCTCGCGCTCGATCACGCCGCCAGGCTGGCCGGCCTGCGGGTTCGGCTTGGTGTGGCGCTTGACGATGTTGACGTTCGACACGACGACCTTGTCGCCGTCGACGCGGATCACGTCGCCCTTCTTGCCCTTGTCCTTGCCGGCGGTGACGATGACTTGGTCACCCTTGCGGATACGGTTCATTTCTCTATCTCCTCCGCTCAGAGCACTTCAGGCGCGAGCGAGACGATCTTCATGAACTTCTCGGAACGAAGCTCACGGGTCACCGGCCCGAAGATACGGGTGCCGATCGGCTCATGCTTGTTGTTGAGCAGCACTGCGGCGTTGCCGTCGAAGCGGATCAACGAGCCGTCCGGGCGACGCACACCCTTGCGGGTACGCACGACCACGGCGTCGTAGACGTCGCCCTTCTTGACCTTGCCGCGCGGAATGGCGTCCTTGACGGTCACCTTGATGATGTCGCCGATGCCGGCGTAACGGCGCTTGGAGCCGCCCAGCACCTTGATGCACATCACTTCCTTCGCACCGGAATTGTCGGCCACCCCGAGGTAGCTTTGCATCTGGATCATGATTCAGCCTCCTCGGTTATTCGGCAGCGCGGGTGACGATCTGCACCACACGCCAGTTCTTGGTCTTGGACATCGGCGCGCACTCGCTCACGCGGACGATGTCGCCCTCGTTGCATGCGTTGTCTGCGTCGTGGGCGTGGAGCTTGGTCGAGCGACGGATGTACTTGCCGTAGAGGGCATGCTTGACCTGGCGCTCGACGAGCACCGTGACGGTCTTGTCCATCTTGTTGCTGACCACGCGCCCCTCGACCGTGCGCAGTGCCTTCTCTGTATTGTTGTCGGTCATGGCGGGTCCTTACTTCTTCTGGCCGAGCAGCGTGTTGACGCGCGCGATCTCGCGGCGCACGCGACGGGCCTCGTGGGTCTTGGCGAGCTGGCCGGTGGCCTTCTGCATGCGGAGGGCGAAGCTCTCCTTCTGCAGCTCGACCAGGTGGGCCTTCAGCTCGTCAGCGGATTTCTCGCGGAGTTGCTTGAGTTCCATCAGCGCACCGTCCGGGTAACGAAAGTGGTGGTGACCGACAGCTTGGCCGAGGCCAGGCGGAACGCCTCGCGTGCCACTTCCTCGCTGACGCCCTCGATCTCGTAAATCATGCGGCCGGGCTGGATCTGGGCGACCCAGTACTCGACGTTGCCCTTGCCCGAGCCCATTCGGACTTCGATCGGCTTCTTGGTGATCGGCTTGTCCGGGAACACGCGGATCCACATCTTGCCGCCACGCTTGACGTAACGGCTGATCGAACGACGGGCCGCCTCGATCTGGCGCGCGGTGATCTGGCCGTGCGCAGTGGCCTTCAGGCCGTACTCGCCGAAGCTGACGGCGTTGCCGTTCCAGCTCAGGCCCTCGTTACGGCCCTTGTGCACCTTGCGGTATTTGGTTCGCTTGGGTTGCAACATGGTCGTTTACCTCGATTCGCGGGGCTGGCGGGCCGGGCGCGCCGGACGGGAGGGGCGATCGCCGCGGTCACCGCGCGAGCTCTCTTCCGGCTTTTCCTGACCGACCTGGGAGAAATCGAAGATCTCGCCCTTGTAGACCCACACCTTGATGCCGATGATGCCGTACGTCGTCCTCGCCTCGGCGAAGCCGTAGTCGATGTCCGCACGCAGGGTGTGCAGCGGGACTCGGCCTTCGCGGTACCACTCCGAACGGGCGATTTCAGCACCGTTGAGACGGCCGGCGACGTTGACCTTGATGCCCAGCGCGCCCAGGCGCATCGCATTGCCGACCGCACGCTTCATCGCGCGGCGGAACATGATGCGACGCTCGAGCTGCTGCGCGATCGACTCGGCGACCAGTTGCGCGTCCAGCTCGGGCTTGCGGACCTCCGTGACGTTGATGTGCGCCGGGACGCCCATCAGGTCACTGACCTCCTTGCGCAGCTTCTCGATGTCCTCGCCACGCTTGCCGATCACCACGCCCGGACGGGCGGTGTGGATCGTGACGCGGGCGTTGTTCGCCGGACGCTCGATGAAGATGCGGGAGATCCCGGCCTGCGACAGCTTCTTGCGAAGCATCTCGCGGACCTTGAGGTCAGACGCCAGGAACTCGGCGTACTGCTTCTTGTTGGCGAACCACTTGGAATTCCAGTCCTTGGCAATGCCCAGGCGGATGCCGGTCGGATGAACTTTATGACCCATAGTCTGACTCCGCCTTACTTGCCCGCGCCCACAACCACGGTGATGTGGCTGGTGCGCTTGAGGATCCGGGTGCCGCGGCCCTTCGCCCGCGCCATGAAGCGCTTCAGCGTCGGACCCTCGTCCACCATGATGGTCTTGACCTTGAGCTCGTCGATGTCGGCGCCCTGGTTGTTCTCCGCGTTGGCGATCGCCGACTCGACGACCTTGCGGATCATGCCCGCCGCCTTCTTGTCGGAGAACTTCAGCAGGTTGACGGCACGCTCGGCCGAAAGGCCGCGCACCTGGTCGGCGACCAGACGGGCCTTCTGCGGGGAGATGCGCGCGGTGCGCAGGATGGCTTTCGCTTCCATGGTCATCTCCTTAGCGGCTCTTCTTGTCGCCGCCGTGACCCTTGAAGGTACGGGTCAGGGCGAACTCGCCGAGCTTGTGGCCAACCATGTTCTCGTTGACCAGCACGGGGATGTGATTGCGACCGTTGTGCACGGCGATGGTGAAGCCCACCATCTCCGGCAGGATCATCGAGCGACGCGACCAGGTCTTGATCGGCTTCTTGTTGTTGCCCGCGGTCTCCACCTTCTTCATCAGATGATGGTCGACGAACGGGCCCTTCTTCAGTGAACGTGCCATGGCCGATTAGCTCCTGCGATCGCGCACGATGAACTGCTGGGTGCGCTTGTTCTTGCGGGTCTTGTAACCCTTGGTCGGAACGCCCCACGGGGTGACCGGGTGCGGGTTGCCCTGGCCGGCCTTGGCCTCACCACCGCCGTGCGGGTGGTCGACCGGGTTCATGGCCGCGCCGCGGACGGTCGGGCGAACGCCGCGCCAACGCTTGGCGCCGGCCTTGCCCAGCTTCTCCAGGTTGTGCTCGTCGTTGCCGACCTCGCCGATGGTGGCGCGGCACTCGGCCGGCACCTTTCGCATTTCGCCGGAACGCAGACGCAGGGTCGCGTAGCCATGCTCGCGCGCGACCAGCTGGACACCGGCGCCGGCGGCGCGTGCCAGCTGGGCACCCTTGCCCGGCTTCATCTCGATGCAGTGCACCGTCGAACCGACCGGGATGTTGGTCAGCGGCAGTGTGTTGCCGACGCGGATCGGCGCGTCGCGGCCCGCGATCACCTGGTCGCCGGCCTTCAGGCCCTTCGGAGCGATGATGTAGCGGCGCTCGCCGTCGACGTAACACAGCAGGGCGATGTGGGCGGTGCGGTTCGGATCGTATTCGATCCGTTCCACGCGCGCCGGAATGCCTTCCTTGTTGCGCTTGAAGTCGATCAGGCGATAGTGCTGCTTGTGGCCACCACCGACGTGGCGGGTGGTGATCCGGCCGTGGTGGTTGCGGCCACCGGTCTTGTTCTTCTTCTCGACCAGCGCGGCATGCGGCGCGCCCTTGTGCAGGCCCGGCGTCACCACGCGGACGGCCGAACGACGGCCAGCCGAGGTGGGTTTGAATGTCATCAATGCCATGGGTCTATCCTCAGGCCGTGGCCATCACATCGATCGACTGGCCTTCGGCCAGCTTCACGTACGCCTTGCGCCAGTCGGCACGACGGCCCATGCGGAAACGGAAGGCCTTGCTCTTGCCCTTCACGTTCACGACATTGACCGCCTCGACCTTGACGTCGAACAGCTTCTCGACGGCGGCCTTGATGTCGGCCTTGGTCGCGTCCGTCGCCACTTCGAAGACGTATTGGTTGGAAACTTCCTGCAGACGCGCGGTCTTCTCGGACACGCGCGGCGCACGGATGATGGTGTAGAGCTTGGCCTCGTTCATGCCAGCCACTCCTCGATCTTCTTGACCGCATCGGCGGTGACCACGACCGAGTCGGCGCCAACCAGCGCGACCGGATCCAGGCCTTGCACGTCACGGACTTCGACATACGGCAGGTTGCGTGCCGAGAGGTACAGGTTCTCGGTCGCTTCCTCGGTGACGATCAGCGGACGCTGACCGACTTCCAGCTCCTTCAGCTTCGCGACCAGACCCTTGGTCTTGGCGGCGTCGACATCGAAGCTCTCGACGACCTTGATCCGGCCCTGGCGGTTGAGCTCCGACAGGATCGCGGCGATCGCGGCGCGGTACATCTTGCGGTTGACCTTCTGCTCGAAGCTGCGAGGCTTCGCGGCGAAGGTCACGCCACCGCCGACGAAGATCGGCGCGGTCAACGCACCGTGACGGGCGCCACCGCCCTTCTGGCGCTTGGACTTCTTGGTGGTGCCGGCGACTTCGGAGCGGGTCTTCTGGGCCTTGGTGCCGGCTCGGCCGGCATTGCGGTAAGCCACGACCACCTGATGGACCAGGTCTTCGCTGAACTCACGGCCAAAGATCGCATCGGAGACCGACAACGTCTTCTTGCTGTTGTTGATGGCGAGTTCCATCGTCATCTCTCCTTATGCCTTGCTCGTCGGACGCACGATGACGTCGCCACCCGGCGCGCCCGGCACGGCACCCTTGATGGCGATCAGGCCGCGCTCGGCGTCGACCTTCACCACTTCGAGGCCCTGCGTGGACTGCTGCACGGCGCCCATGTGGCCGGACATCTTCTTGCCCGGGAACACACGGCCCGGCGTCTGGCGCTGGCCGATCGAACCCGGCGCGCGGTGCGACAGCGAGTTGCCGTGCGTCGCGTCGCCCATGCGGAAGTTGTGCCGCTTGATGGTGCCCTGGAAGCCCTTGCCCTTGGTCACGCCCTGGACGTCGACGATCTGGCCGGCCTCGAAGATGTCGGCCTTGATCTCGCCGCCAACCTCGAAACCGTCGATCTGGTCGTCGCCAACGCGGAACTCCCACAGGCCACGGCCGGCTTCGACCTTGGCCTTGGCCAGGTGCCCGGCTTCGGGCTTGTTGACTAGCGACGCGCGCTTGACGCCGGCGGTGACCTGCACGGCGCTGTAGCCGTCGCTGTCGACGGTCTTGATCTGGGTGATGCGGTTCGGGGTGGCCTCGATCAGGGTCACCGGCACCGACTTGCCGTCGGCGGTGAACACGCGGCTCATGCCGGCCTTGCGACCGACGATGCCCAACGAATACTTCTTCGCGGTCATGGTAGCGGCCTCAGGTCAGCTTGATCTGGACGTCGACGCCCGCCGCGAGCTCGAGCTTCATCAGCGCGTCCACGGTCTTGTCGTTGGGGTCGACGATGTCGAGCACGCGCTTGTGCGTGCGGGTCTCGTACTGGTCGCGCGCGTCCTTGTCGACGTGCGGAGAAACGAGAATGGTGTAACGCTCGATCTTGGTCGGCAGCGGGATCGGGCCGCGCACCTGCGCGCCGGTCCGCTTGGCCGTCTCGACGATCTCGCTGGCCGAGCGGTCGATCAGACGATGATCGTACGCCTTGAGCCGAATCCGGATCTTTTGGTCCGCCATGACGGAATTCCTCGGTTAAAAGAGCGACAGGCCGGCCTCTGGGTGTGCCGACCCTTGAAAAAGCCAATGCCCCGGAGCCTTCACCCTCGCTCCGGAGCTTCCTGCTCAGACAAACAAGGCAGGCCGGTTGCCCGGCCCGCCCAGACGGAATACCTGAACGCGCAGCACCACTCGGGACCCGTGAAGTCCGGAGCGGCATTTGCCGCGCGACGAGTCCCTGTCTGGCGAATACGAGGTGCCTCCTGCCCCTCATTTCGCTGGTTGCGCAGACCCGGTAAGACGGACCTGCGCGGTGGTCGCGCATTCTAACGGGTTATCGCCGGCCGGCGCAAGCGCCGGCCATCGTTGGCCCGTTTCGCCCGTTCAGCCGGAGATCCCGGCCAAGGGTCTGTCGCGTCCAGCCGGCGGACCTCCGCCCCGAGCCCGCGCTGCTACGCCCGGGAATGGGAACGGCATGTCGACCGGCACGCGGCTGCGCCATGCGCAACCGCACTGGATCAGATCACTTGATGATCTTGGCGACGACGCCCGCGCCGACGGTGCGGCCGCCTTCGCGGATCGCGAAGCGCAGACCCTCGTCCATCGCCACCGGATTGATCAGCTGGACGGCCATCTTCACGTTGTCGCCCGGCATCACCATCTCGGTGCCTTCCGGCAGCGTCACCGCACCGGTGATGTCGGTGGTGCGGAAGTAGAACTGCGGACGGTAGCCCTTGAAGAACGGCGTGTGACGGCCACCCTCGTCCTTCGACAGCACGTACACCTCGGCCTCGAAGTCCGTGTGCGGGGTGATCGAACCCGGCTTGGCCAGCACCTGGCCACGCTCCACCTCGTCACGCTTGGTGCCGCGCAGCAGCAGACCCGCGTTGTCGCCCGCCTGCCCCTGGTCCAGCAGCTTGCGGAACATCTCCACGCCCGTGACCGTGGTCTTGGTGGTCGGACGGATACCGACGATCTCGATCTCGTCGCCCACCTTGATCACGCCGCGCTCGATACGGCCCGTCACCACCGTGCCGCGACCCGAAATCGAGAACACGTCCTCGACCGGCATCAGGAACGCCTTGTCGATGTCGCGCTCCGGCTCCGGAATGTAGCTGTCCAGCGCGTCCACCAGCGCCAGGATCGCCGGCACGCCGATCTCCGACTGGTCGCCTTCCAGCGCCTTCAGCGCCGAACCCTTGATGATCGGGGTGTCGTCGCCCGGGAAGTCGTACTTGCTCAGCAGCTCGCGCACTTCCATCTCCACCAGCTCCAGAAGCTCGGCGTCGTCCACCATGTCGGCCTTGTTCAGGAACACCACGATGTACGGCACGCCGACCTGACGCGCCAGCAGGATGTGCTCGCGGGTCTGCGGCATCGGGCCGTCCGCCGCCGAACACACCAGGATCGCACCGTCCATCTGCGCCGCACCCGTGATCATGTTCTTCACGTAGTCGGCGTGGCCCGGACAATCCACGTGCGCGTAGTGACGCGTCGGGCTTTCGTACTCCACGTGCGCCGTCGAGATCGTGATGCCGCGCGCCTTCTCTTCCGGCGCCGCGTCGATCGCGTCGTACGCCTTGAACTCTCCACCGAAACGCTCGGCGCCCACCTTCGTCAGCGCTGCCGTCAGCGTGGTCTTGCCGTGGTCAACGTGGCCGATCGTGCCGACGTTCACGTGCGGCTTGGTGCGCTCGAATTTACCTTTAGCCATGGCTGTCGCTTCTCGCTTTGTGACGGTTTCTGGGTGGAACTGCCGGGCGAATCGAACCCGGATATCGCGAATATGGTGCTCACGACTGGAATCGAACCAGCGACCTCCTCCTTACCAAGGAGGTGCTCTACCGACTGAGCTACGTGAGCAGGTTGTCGCAGCAGGTGGCGCGTTGCAGCAATGGAGCGGGAGACGGGAATCGAACCCGCACCATCAGCTTGGAAGGCTGAGGTTCTACCATTGAACTACTCCCGCGCCGGAAGACCTGCTTGGGTACCGCACCCTCGGCTGGTAAGGCCTCGGGATCTTGCCGGATACAACTTGAAGCTGGTGGAAGGAGGTGGATGGCTGCGGCCGCTGCGCGACCTTGGCCCTCCGGGCCGCGCCTTGCGGCGCGCACGACGAAGCTCTCGCTTCATCGCCGAACCAGCGGTGGCTCTCGTCCACCTCTCGTTCGTTCCGGCAACCTTCCTGCCGATTTTACTGCTACCACCTCTTGAAGCTGGTGGAGGGAGGTGGATTCGAACCACCGAAGGCGTAAGCCAGCAGATTTACAGTCTGCCCCCGTTGGCCGCTTGGGTATCCCTCCAAAAGAGCCCGCAATTTTGGCGCTGGCGTTCGCGGTTGTCAATGCACTTTTGCAGCGCCGGACGACTTTTCTTCGTCGACGACCGGCAGGCGGGGTCAGGACGCCGATCGCCGTCGATCAGACATTGAACCGGAAATGCAGCACGTCGCCTTCCTGGACCCGGTATTCCTTGCCTTCCAGGCGCATCCGCCCCGCTTCGCGCGCGCCGGCTTCGCCCTTGTACTGGATGAAATCGTCGTAGGCGATGGTCTCGGCGCGGATGAAGCCCTTCTCGAAATCGGTATGGATCACCGCTGCCGCCTGTGGCGCGGTCGCGCCCTTCTTCACCGTCCAGGCGCGCACTTCCTTGACCCCGGCGGTGAAGTAGGTCTGCAGGCCCAGCAGGGTATAGGCGGCGCGGATGACCCGGTTCAGCCCCGGCTCGTCGAGGCCGAGGTCGGCCAGAAAGGCGTCGCGGTCGGCATCGTCGAGCTGGGCGAGCTCTTCCTCGATCGCCGCCGACACCGGTACCACCTCGGCGCCTTCCCCCGCAGCCCTCGCGCGGACCGCATCCAGGTGCGGATTGTTCTCGAAGCCGTCCTCGAGCACGTTGGCGACATACATCACCGGCTTCAGGGTCAGCAGGAACAGGTCGCGGACGGCGAGCAGGTCGTCGTCGGAAAGATCCAGCGCGCGCGCCGGCCTGCCGGCGTCGAGACCCTCGCGGATCCGGCCCAGCACTTCGACCCGCACCTTGGCTTCCTTGTCACCGGACTTGGCGGTGCGCTCGGCACGCTGCAACGCCTTCTCGACGGATTCGAGGTCGGCAAGCGCCAGTTCGGTGTCGATGGTGTCGATGTCGGAGATCGGATCGACCCTGCCGGACACGTGGACGACGTCGCCGTGCTCGAAGCAGCGGACCACGTGGGCGATCGCGTCGACCTCGCGGATGTGCGCCAGGAACTTGTTGCCCAGCCCCTCGCCCTTGGCCGCGCCGGCGACCAGGCCCGCGATGTCGACGAATTCCATCGCGGTCGGGACCAGCTTCTGCGGCTTGACGATCTCCGCCAGGGCATTCAGGCGCGGATCGGGCACCGGCACGACGCCGACGTTCGGCTCGATCGTGCAGAACGGGAAGTTCGCCGCCGCGATCCCGGCCTTGGTCAACGCGTTGAAGAGGGTCGACTTGCCGACGTTCGGCAGGCCGACGATGCCACATTTGATGCCCATGTATGGAAACCCGGGATTGGTGATTCGGGATTCGGGATTCGCCGGCGGCCGCTGCGGTCCGCACGGAAATCCCGAATCCCCAACCGCCGATCCGGTCGCTAGTCCTTCTTCGTGTGCAGGCGCTTCATCGCCTCGCCGTAGTCGCCGGCGACCGCCAGCGGCAACACGTCGATCGCATCGTCGATCGCCCGCAGTATCCGCGTCTCGTCCTCGCCGCCCGGCCGGCCGAGCACCCAGGGCGTGACCTTGTCCTTGTGCCCGGGATGACCGATGCCGATACGCAACCGATGGAACTTTCCGTGCCCGAGCAGGCGCATGGTGTCGCGCAGGCCGTTCTGGCCGCCATGGCCGCCATCGAACTTCAGCCGGGCGGTGCCGGTCGGCAGGTCGAGCTCGTCGTGGGCGAGCAGGGCCTGGGCGGGCTCGAACTTCCAGAACCGCAGCGCCGCGGCCACCGATTTGCCGGACAGGTTCATGAACGTGGCCGGCTTCAGCAGCCAGACCGGTTGTCCGCCGATCTCGACCCGGCAGGTCGAGCCGAACAGCTTGGAGTCGACGTTGAAACGTCCGCCCAGCTTCTCCGCCAAGGCGTCCACAAACCAGAACCCGGCGTTGTGCCGGGTCCGGGCGTGCTCGGGTCCGGGGTTGCCCAGCCCGACGATGAGGCGCAGTCCCGCCATCGACATGGAGAAGGAGCGTTCCACGTGCGCCGGCGGCTCCATCTGCGCGGAGCCGCCGACGGGACGCGATTACTCCTCGCCCTTCTCGGCCTTGGCGGCCGGCACGTCGGCCGAACCTTCCTCGGCCGGGGTCTCCTCGACCTCGACACGGCCGGCACGGGCCACGACCACGGCCACGTCGTGCTCCTTGCCGAGCTTCAGCTCGGGGATCTCGACGCCCTTGGGCAGCTTAAGCTCGGACAGGTGGATGGTCTCGCCGAGCTTCAGGTCGGCCAGGTCGATCTCGATGAACTCGGGGAGATCCTTCGGCAGGCAGCTGATCTCGACCTCGTTCAGCTCGTGGGTCACGACGACGTCGGCCGCCTTGCCGGCCGGCGACTTGTCCTCGTTGATGAAGTGCAGCGGCACGCGGGTGCGCAGCGCCTGGCCGGCGGTGACGCGCTGGAAGTCCAGGTGCATGATCAACTGCTTGTAGGGATGGCGCTGCATGTCACGCAGCAGGACCTTCTCCGACTTGCCGTCGATTTCCAGGTCGATGATCGACGAGTAGAACCACTCGTTCTGGCTGGCGAGCCAGGTCTTCTCGTGCTCGAGCTGGATCGGCTTCGGCTCGGACTTGCCGCCATAGACGATGGCCGGAATCACGCCGGCGTGACGAAGGCGGCGGCTCGCACCCTTCCCCTCATCGCTGCGGCTGACGGCCTTGAGGCTGTGTTCAGACATTTTCGTTACTCACTCTTTACTGCATGAATCCGCCTCGCGGCGGTCTGGATGACTCACCCGCGACCAGGTGAGCCGTTGTGCTCCGCGGCGCCGCCGCGGAGCGGATTTCGCGCGACCCGCCGCGATGGCGTCAGTCGACGTACAGCGAGCTGACCGACTCGCCGAACGCGATCCGGCGGATCGTCTCGGCCAGCAGTTCGGCGACGCTGAGCTGGCGGATGCGGCCGGTGGCGCGGGCCGCCTCGGTCAGCGGGATGGTGTCGGTCACCACCAGTTCGTCGAGCTGCGAACGGGTCACGTTGTCGATCGCCGCGCCCGACAGCACCGGATGGGTGCAGTAGGCGACCACCTTGGTCGCGCCCTGCGCCTTGAGCGCGTTGGCCGCCGCGCACAGGGTGCCGGCGGTGTCGACGATGTCGTCGACCAGCACGCAGGTCTTGCCCTCGACGTCGCCGATGATGTTCATCACCGTGGCGACGTTGGCGCGCGGGCGGCGCTTGTCGATGATCGCCAGGTCGGCGTCGTCGAGGCGCTTGGCGATCGCGCGGGCGCGGACCACGCCGCCGACGTCCGGGCTGACCACGATCAGGTTGTCGGTGCCGTGCGCGCGCCAGATATCGGCAAGCAGCAGCGGCGAGGCGTACACGTTGTCGACCGGCAGATCGAAGAAACCCTGGATCTGGTCGGCATGCAGGTCGACGGTCAGCACGCGGTCGGTGCCGACCGCGCCGAACATGCTCGCCGCGACCTTGGCGGTGATCGGCACGCGCGAGGAACGCGGGCGGCGATCCTGGCGGGCATAGCCGAAATACGGCACCACCGCGGTCACATTGCTGGCCGAGGCGCGCTTGAGCGCGTCCACCAGCACCAGCAGCTCGACCAGGTTCTCCGCGCTGGGCGCGCAGGTCGGCTGGATCACGAAGACTTCCTGTCGGCGGACGTTCTCCTCGATCTCGACCTGGACTTCCCCGTCGGAGAAGCGGCCGACGAGGGCCTTGCCCAGGCGGATGCCGAGTTCGCGGCAGACCGCCTCGGCGAGGGGGCGGTTGGCATTGCCGCTGAACACCAGCAGGTTGCGGTCGGATTGCACGATCGGACTCCGGCGATGTCGGCGTTCGGTTGGGGATGCCGCGTGGGCGTTACGTCCAGCATTAGTCAGGCGGCGAGTCCTTGCGCGCACCCAGCCCGCCGGGCCTCGGGGACCGGCTTCACACCCGGCGGGATTGGCAGGGGCGGTAGGATTCGAACCTACGAATGCCAGGATCAAAACCTGGTGCCTTAGGCCTCTTGGCGACGCCCCTGTTGCTTCCGACCACAGCTTCCGGAACCCATGCCGGCGTCCGTAAGCTCAGGTGCTGGCTGACGATGTGTAAGCCTCGAGCGCGTCCAGCAACGGCGACCGCGCCGCGCCGGCCGCCGACCAGGCTTTCAGGCCGGCGGGCAGCGTCGCCAGCGCGCGTTCGGCGGGTTCGATGCCTTCGAACTCGACGAAACAGCCGCTGCCCGACCCGGTCAGACGCGGACGGCCGATCCGCGACAGCGCCACGAAGACCGCCTCGACGGCGTCTTCCCGCGCGCGCAGGACCGGCTCGAACACGTTGCCGAGCGGAACGCCCGAAACGAAGTCCGATATTGTCGCGGGCGGGCAATCCCGCGTCAATTGCGGGGAGCGGAACAGTTCGGCGGTCGCCGCATGCACGCCCGGATCGGCCAGCACGTAGCCGGCGGGCGGCAGGTCGACCGGCGTCAACGCCTCGCCCACGCCCTCGGCCCAGGCGTTGCGACCCTGCACGAACACCGGCACGTCGGCGCCCAGCCGCAGGCCGAGCGCGGCCAGCGCGTCCGCCCCCTGGGCGGATCCCCACATCGCATCGAGGGCGACCAGGACGGTCGCCGCATCGCTGGAGCCACCGCCGAAACCGCCCCCGGCCGGAATGCGCTTGTCGACGACAATGTCGGCACCTTTGCCGATATTGGACGCATTTTGCAGTAATTTTGCCGCCCGAACCGTGAGATCGTCCGCCTCGGCGACGCCGGCCACCGATACGCCGTGGCGAACGATCCGGCCATCGTCGCGGACACGCAGGCGGACGGTGTCGCCCCAGTCGAGCAGGCGGAACACGGTCTGCAGCAGGTGGTAGCCGTCGGGCCGTCGGCCGACGATGCGCAGGAACAGGTTCAGCTTGGCCGGAGCCGGCCAGGCGATCCAGCCGTCCGGATCGGGGCGCATGTCGAAAACTGAATCGGAGCCTGCGTTGCGGATCTCCCAGGGACGCCCACCACGGGGCGGCTCTTCAGCCGCCGCCACCGCCCGCTCCCTCGCTTCCCGGCAACGCAGCGGCCCGCGGCGCGTCGACCTGCCATTGATCGACCACGAGCCTGACCCGCGCCTGGCGGCCGTCGACACCGTCGCTGCGGGCATCGATGCGGCGCGGGAGGTCGACGCCGTCGGCCGCTTCCGGCCACGCGTATTCGATGTGCCAGCCGTCCTGCTCCAGCACCGCGAGACGGCCATCGGCCGCATATACCTCGCCGGCCGGGCCACCGGCGGTTGCGCGCAGCCCGCGCGCCCAGTCCGCCAGCGCCGACACCGGCAGGTACCAGCCGGTCGCCTCGTACAGCAGCAGATCGGCGTCGCGGCCCGTCCACGGGCCGCCCTCGACGCCATCCAGGCGGGCACCGTCCGGGCCCACGGCCAGGCGCCAGCTCTGGCGGGTGACCGGGGCGCTGAGCTGGATGTCGAAACGATCGCCTTGCTGTCGCCACTCCAGCCGGCCGCTGCCGCCCTGCCCGGCCATCGACACCGCGACGCGTCCGCTCAACGACCAGTCGGTCACCGCGCGCAACGCGTCCTCGCGCGCCTGTTGGTGCGCCTCGGCGACGGCGCGCTCGGCCGGCGGCAGACCGCGCTGCGCCTTGGGCATGCCGGCACACGCGGCCAGCAGCGCCACCATGGCGACGAGGATCGCGCCGCGGATGCCGATCCGGATGATGCCAGTCCGGATCATGCGGACGCTCCGGCGCCGTCGGCGTCCTTGTCGCTGCCGCCGTCGCCGGACTTGTCCGCCGGCGTTCCGACCGGCAGGCCGACGCTCTCCAGCGCGCGGCGCAGCGACCGGTTGTCGGGGTCCAGCGCGCGCGCCTTGTCGAAGATCCGACGCGCCTCGTCGCGCTTGCCCATCACCCACAGCACCTCGGCCAGGTGCGCGGCGATCTCGGCGTCCTCCTGCATCGCCAGCGCACGGCGCAATTCGATCACCGCCTCTTCGTTGCGACCGAGCCGGTACAGGACCCAGCCGTAGCTGTCGATGATCGCGGCATTCTCCGGCTCGGCCGCGCGGGCGCGGTTGATCAGCTCCAGCGCCTCCCGGTAGCGGTCGGTACGGTCGGCCAGGGTGTAGCCGAGTGCGTTCAGCGCGGCGGTGCTCTCCGGATCGATCACCAGGATCTTGCGGAAATCGGCCTCGGCGCGGGCGATGTCGTCGCGGCGCTCCCAGGCCAATGCCCGCGCGTAAAGGATCTCGGGCTCGTCCGGGAATGCGGCCAGGCCGCGCGCATACGCGTCGAGCTCGCCGGCACCGTTCTCGTCTTCCTCGCGCAATGCGGCCTCCAGCAGATAGGCGTCGCGACGGGTGTCGTCGGGTGCGGCCGCGTCGGCCTGGATGCCGCGCAACGCCTCATAGGCCTCGTCGCGGCGGCCCAGCTTGTGCAGCACGGTGGTCGTGCGCAGGCGCGCCTGCCAGCGCGCGGGGCCGCCGGGTACGCCGGCGTACCAGTCCAGGGCCTCGTCGTGACGTTCCAGGAACTCGGCGATCTGCCCCAGCAGCAGGCGACGGCGCGGATCCGGACGGGCGGCGTTGCGGCGCAGTTCGTCGTACAGCTCGCCCAGCGCCTGCTTGTCCTCGGCCTGCGCCAGCAGCGAGGCCCGGAATGCGTAGGTCTGCTCGTTCTGCGGACCTTCGGCCAGCGTGCGCTCGGCCTGGCGCAGGTCGCCCAGCTGTTCGTACTCGTTGGCGATGCTTTGGCGCAGGAACGGGTCGGCCGCGGCGACGTCGATGCCATCGAGCACTTCGCGCGCCTGCCCGGGCTTGCCGGCCTCGCGCAACTGGCCGGCATGCAGCAGGGCCACCCGCGGCTCGCCGGGGAAACGCTCGATCACCCGGTCGACGATGTCCTCGACCAGCTCCGGCGCATCCAGCCGCAGCGCCAGTCCACCGAATGCCATCCATGCTTCCAGCACCCTCGGGATGCGGTCGCGGCGGACCAGGTGTTCGAGCACCTCCGCGCTCAGGCGCGGATCGTGGCCGCCGGTCGCGAGCACGCCGAACGCCTGCCGCCAGCCGTCGCGGCCCGGCATCGCCAACAGCTCGGACAACTGGCGGCGCGCAGCGCGCTGCCGCCCCTGGCGCAGGGACAACGCGGCCTCGGCGGCCATCACGCCGGTCCTCTGCGCCTCGTCGTCCTCGCCGCCGAGCTCGCGCCACAACGCCAGCGCCTCTCCGGTGCGGGCGTCGTCCTTGGCCAGCAGGGCGATGCCGGTGGCCCGTTCGGCCAGGGCCGGGGCGCGGGCATCGCGCGCGGCCTGCAGATACCAGCCGGCGGCCTCGTCCAACCGCCCGGCCTGCAAGGCGAATTCGGCCGCCAGCAGCGGCTCGAGCGCCCGCACCGCCGGATCGTCGCTGGCTTCCGGCGACGCCAGCTCCGGCACCGGCCCGGCCGCGCCGGCAGGCGATCCCGACGACGCGGGTTCAGCGGCGGACAACACCGTCGGTCCGGAAAGGACGAAGGCAAGCGCGACGGCTAGGGTGGCGAGGCTCGTTCGCATCGTGATGGCGGACTCCCAGTGACTTCGGGCAGGTGGACGGGCGGGTCGCGTGGCGGACGGCTCGGTCCGGGTGAACGGAGAAGGCGCGGCGGCGAGCCGAAGCCGTCCGGGCCCGGTAGAATGTCCGTCTTCGGCAGCCAGCAGCTTATCGCAAGCACCTGAACGGGAAAGTCCGCGCCGTCCGGCAGTCCGGCGATGCCGCGTCCGCGATCCCGTACGAGAACCATTCCGTGAGCCTGTTCGTCCTCGGCATCAATCACCAGACCGCGCCCGTGTCGCTGCGCGAGCGGGTCGCGTTCGCCGGAGACGCGATCGCGCCGGCGCTGGCCGCGGTCCGCAGCCTGCCGGGCGTGCGCGAGGCGGCGTTGCTGTCGACCTGCAACCGTACCGAACTGTACGCGGTCGCCGACGGCGACGGCAGCGCGCTGGCCGACTGGCTGGCGACCCACCCGGACGACACCGGCGACCTGCACGGCTATCTGTACCGTCATGCCGACGCCGAAGCCGTGCGGCACCTGTTCCGGGTCGCGACCGGCCTCGATTCGCTGGTGCTCGGCGAGCCACAGATCCTCGGTCAGGTGAAGGA
Organism: Marilutibacter chinensis; assembly: GCF_021725675.1. Classification (GTDB taxonomy): domain Bacteria; phylum Pseudomonadota; class Gammaproteobacteria; order Xanthomonadales; family Xanthomonadaceae; genus Marilutibacter; species Marilutibacter chinensis. The sequence goes on from NZ_JAKJPO010000004.1 coordinate 56,080, forward strand.
CGCCTGGGCCATCGCGCGTGCCGCAGGCAGCCTCGGCGGCCAGCTCGACCGGCTGTTCCAGCATGCGTTCTCGACCGCCAAGCGCGCCCGCACCCACACCCGGATCGGCACCAACCCGGTCTCGGTCGCTTCGGCCGCGGTAAGACTGGCGCAGGAATCGTTCGCCCGGCTGGAGGACTCGACCGTGCTGCTGGTCGGTGCCGGCGAGACCATCGAGCTGGCGGCGCGCCACCTGACCCAGGCGAAGGCCCGGCGCCTGCTGGTCGCCAACCGCACGCTCGCGCATGCGCAGGAGCTGGCCACCCGCCACGGCGGTGTCGCACTGCCGCTGGACGAACTCGACAGGCATCTGGACGAGGCCGACATCGTGCTGTCGGCCACCGCCGCGCAACAGCCGATCCTGCGCCGGCCGCAGGTCGCCGCCGCGCTGGCGCGACGCCGGCGCCGGCACAACCCCCGGCCGTTGCTGCTGCTCGACCTGGCGGTGCCGCGCGATGTCGCCGCCGACGTCGCCGAACTGGCCGATGTCTATCTGTACACCGTCGACGACCTGGAACGCACGATCGAGGACAACCGCCGCGGCCGCCGCGAGGCCGCCGACGAGGCCGAAGCGATCATCGACCTGCAGGTCGCGCGCTACGTCGAGAACCTTGCCGCCAGTGCCCGCACCGAACCGCTCAAGCGTCTGCGCGCGCATGGCGAAGCGGCCCGGGTGGAAGTGCTCGCCCGCGCCCGCCAGCAACTGGCGGCCGGCGGCGACCCCGACGAGGTGCTCGGCTATCTCGCCCACACCCTGACCAACCGGCTGCTGCACGCGCCCACTGTCGCCCTGCGCGAGGCCGCGCTGACCGGCAACGCCGACCTGGGCCGCGCGGTCGACAGACTGTTCCCTGCGAGCGGGGAAAGAGCGGAAAGCGAAGATCTGCGGGAGGATTAGCGGGCCTGCCAGGCTGTCCGGCAGTTTCCCGCTCCCTCCACATATTCTGCTTTTTTCCACGATGCTCGACTCCCTCCGCCGAAAGCTCGAAGCCCTGGTCGAACGCCGCGAGGAGCTCGAGCGCCTGCTGGCCGACCCCGGAGTGATCGGCGATGCCACGCGCTTCCGCTCGCTGTCGCGCGAGTTCGCCCAGCTCGAACCGGTCGCGCTCGCATTGGCCGACGAGGCCCGCGCCCGCGAGGACCTCGCCACCGCCGAGGCCATGCGGGCCGATCCTGAGCTGCGCGAGCTGGCCGAGGAGGAGATCGCCTCGGCGAACGCCCGCCTGGAGCGCCTGGACCGCGAACTGCTCGCGCACCTGGTACCGAAGGACCCGCGCGACGAGGGCGACCTGTACCTGGAAGTCCGCGCCGGTACCGGCGGCGACGAGGCGGCGATCTTCGCCGGCGATCTGTTCCGGATGTATTCGCGCTATGCCGAGCGCCAGGGCTGGCGGGTCGAGGTCGAGTCCGCGAACCCCGGCGAGCACGGTGGCTTCAAGGAGGTGATCGCCCGCATCGAGGGCCGGGGCGCGTATTCGAAGCTGAAGTTCGAGTCCGGCACCCACCGCGTGCAACGGGTGCCGGAAACGGAGTCGCAGGGCCGCATCCACACCTCGGCGGCGACGGTGGCGATCATCCCGGTCGAACCGGAGGGCGAACCGATCGTGATCAGCCCGGCCGACCTCAAGGTCGACACCTTCCGCTCCAGCGGCGCCGGCGGCCAGCATGTCAACAAAACCGACTCGGCGATCCGCATCACCCACCTGCCGAGCGGAATCGTGGTCGAGAGCCAGACCGAGCGCAGCCAGCATGCGAACCGCGACAAGGCGATGAAGCGATTGCAGTCGATGCTGGCCGAGGCGCAGGCCGCGCAGGCCGCCGCCGCCCAGGCCGAGACCCGCAAGCTGCAGGTCGGCAGCGGCGACCGCAGCCAGCGCATCCGCACCTACAACTTCCCGCAGGGCCGGATCACCGACCACCGCGTCGAGGGGCTCACCCTGTACGACCTGCCGAACATCGTCGAGGGCGACCTCGATGCGCTGATCGGACGTCTGCAGGCCGAACACCAGGCCGACGAACTCGCGCGCCTGACCGCCGCCTCCTGAGCCCGCACGCCGACCCGACCCGGCCCGGTGCAGGAGCGGCAGGAGCGGGTGAGCCGCGGTTGGCGCCTTCCATGAAAACCTCATCGCGGCTCACGCCGCTCCCAGGCCATGGAGGCGTGGGTCGCGGACGGAGGCGTGGCGGCGCAACGGTGGGACCCGCGGGGTTACGCAACAGACTTCGGGATGCCCGGGCGCAGCCCGGGATCGCCGCTTCTACAATGGCGGCTCCGACCGCCGCCCCGCTGCACCCATGACGACGACGATCCGCCGCGCCACGCTGACCGAGCTGGACACCCTAGTCCCGCTGTTCGACGCCTACCGGCGCTTCTACGGCCAACCCGGCGACCTCGCACGGGCCCGCGACTTCCTGCAGCAGCGTTTGAAGCATGGCGAGTCCACGATCCTGCTGGCGCGCCTCGACGACGCGCCGGCCGGCTTCGCCCAGCTCTACCCGATGTTCTCGTCGGTGCGCACCGCGCGGTTGTGGATCCTCAACGACCTCTATGTCGACGAGGCCGCGCGCCGCCGCGGCGTCGCCCGTGCGCTGCTGGAAACCGCCGAGCGCTTCGCCCGCGAGTCCGACGCCGCCGGGCTGGTGCTGGAAACCGCGCGCGACAATCTCGCTGCGCGCGCGCTCTACACGGCGGCCGGCTGGCACGAGCAGGCGACACAGTGGTACGGGTTGGCCTTCGACAGCGATGCGGATTCCGAGTCGCTGTTCGTCTATGGCACGCTGCAGGATGCGCAGGTGCAGCGGCGCCTGTTCGGGCGCACTCTCGCCGGCAGCCCCGATGCGCTGCCCGGCTACCGGCTGGACTGGCTCGAGGTCCGCGACCCGGCGGCGGTCGCCGCCAGCGGCATCGTCCGCCATCCGATCATCCATGCGACCGGTGCGGATTCGGACCGGGTACCGGGGCAATGCCTCCGACTGAGCGCAGCCGAGCTCGCCCACGCCGATGCCTACGAGGGCGACGACTACCGTCGCGTGCAGGTCACCCTCGCTTCCGGCGCCCGAGCCTGGGTCTATGCGGCCCCGTCGCTGGCGTCGGCATGAACGATCCGCGCGCCGCCCTGCAGCAGCGACTGCGGCAGAACCCGGGCGATGCACTCGGCTGGATCCTGCTCGGCGATGCGGAACTGGAGGCCGGCGACGCCGGCGCCGGCGAGGCCGCCTGCCGCCGTGCGCTCGCACTCGCGCCCGGACATCCGGAGGCGCTGGCCCGACTCGGTCGCGCGCAATCGATGCTGGGCCGCCACGGCGAGGCTGCCGACAGCCTGCGCGCCGCCGCCGGCGCCGCGCCGGATCATCCGGGTATCCAGGTCTGGCTCGCGCATGTGCTGGAGGACACCGGCGAGGCCGAAGCCGCCGCCGACGCCTACGCCCGCGCCCACGCGCTGGCGCCGGACGAGCCGCTGCTGGCCGCCTATCTGCTGGCCTGGCGCCGCAAGCTCTGCGACTGGCGTGAACTCGACCGCCTCGCGTCGCAGGTCCGCGCCGCAGTCGCGCGGGGCCACGCGGCGATCGAGCCGTTCGCCTTTCTCAGCGAGGACGCCGGCCCGTCCGAGCAGCTGCAATGCGCGCGCCTGCGCGCCGCGACGATTGCCCGCCAGGTGCGCCCGCTGCCGCCGGCACCGCCCCGCGCCGGCGATGGTCCGGTCCGCGTCGGCTTCCTGTCCAACGGGTTTGGCGCCCATCCGACCGGGCTGCTGACCGTTGCGCTGTTCGAAGCGATCAACACCGGCCAGCCGGATATTGACGTCCACCTGTTCGCACTCAACCGCGACGACGGCAGCGCGATCCGCCAGCGTCTGGCGACGGCGACCCGCCTTCACGACGTCGCCGGTCTCGCCCACCGCGAGATCGCCGGGCGCATCCGCGACACCGGCATCGACGTGCTGTTCGACCTGCGCGGCTGGGGCGGCGGTGGCGCACCCGAGGTGCTGGCGATGCGTCCGGCGCGGGTGCAGGTCAACTGGCTCGCCTATCCGGGCACGTCGGGCGCGCCGTGGATCGACTGGGTGCTCGCCGACGGCTTCGTGCTGCCATCGGCGCTGGAACCGCATTTCAGCGAGCGCGTCGTGCGTCTGCCGCGCTGCTTCCAGCCTTCCGATACCCGCCGCGGCATTCCGCCGGCGCCGACGCGCGCCGCGTGCGGGCTGCCGGACCGCTCCGGTCGCGTCGACGGCATCGTCTACTGCTGCTTCAACAACAGCTACAAGCTCAACCCCGCCAGCGTCGACCGGGCCCTCGCGGTGCTGGCACGGGTCCCGGGCAGCGTGCTGTGGCTGCTGTCCGGGCCCGGTCGCGCGGATGCGCGCCTGCGCGCGCATGCGCAGGCGAACGGCATCGATCCGGCGCGGCTGGTGTTCATGCCCAAGCAGCCGCACGCCGACTACCTCGCCCGTCTGCAACTGGCCGACCTGTTCCTCGACACCGGCCCCTACAACGCCCATACCACTGCTTCGGACGCGCTCTGGGTCGGCTGTCCGGTTTTGACACGCCCAGGCGGGACCTTCGCCGCGCGCGTCGCCGGCAGCCTCAACCATCACCTGGGGATGGCGTCGATGAACGCCGACAGCGACGCCGCCTTCGTCGATGCCGCGGTGCGGCTCGGCCACGATCCGGAAGCGCTCCACGCCTTGCGCGCCGAAGTGGCGCGTCGTCGCGACGAAGGCGGGCTGTTCGACATGGGCGGTTTCGCGGCCGATTTCGCCGTCGCGGTGCGGCGGATGGCCGGGATGGACCGCGGCACCGCGGTCCTGCGCTGAGCGGCCTACATGCGCGCCGCTAGCTGCGGTCGACGATCCGGCTGATCCGTCCGTCGGCGAACTCGAACTCGGACTGCCCGGTCATCTCCAGCACGGTGCCGGCTTTCGGGCCATCGGGAATGTCCGCGGCCAGCACGCCGCGGTAGGCGATGTCCACGACCACCCGATCCGCGTGGTCGCGACGCGCGGTCACCCGCTGCTCGCGCTCGCTGAACAGTGCCGCGGCATGCCCGGCGAGCTGACGGAACGCCTCGATGCCGTGCGCCTGCGCGGTCAGCCGTCCCGCGGAGAAATTCTCGAACCGGACATCCGGCGCGAGCACGGCCAGCATGCCGTCCACGTCGAACGCGTTGTAGGCCGCGATGTAGCGGTCGATCAGTGCCTGCCTGGCGCGGGTGTCATCCATCGCTCCGCCCGCTCCCGTCGCGCTCCCCCGATACCTCCGCCGGACGCTGCGGATGATCGCTGCCGCCGGCGTAATCGTCGAGACGGCCGTAGCGGTAGCGATAGATCAGCCTCCTGATGCCGCCGCTGCCGAGCATCAGGACCATCGCGATCAACAGCTGCGCACCGGTCGCCGCCATGCCGGCGACGTGTTCGCCGAGCAACTCGACGTCCACGACGTCCATCTGCCCGAGCCTGAACCAGAACGTCAGCCAGTACACCCCATCGGCGAGCCCGGTAGCCAGGAACCACAGTCCGATCAGGGTGATCCCGATCGAAAACGCGGTCGACGCATCCAGCGCCTGCTCCGAACGCGGTTCGCGCATCACCGGCAGCAGCTTGCGGGCGACGGTCAGCGGAAAGAACCACAGCAGGCCGATGATGCACAGGGCGAAGGCGGCCACCAGCAGGTACAACCAGAACCAGGTGCCGCCGCCGGGCTGCGATATCCCGACCACCATCCCGGGGATGTTGCCGATGGTGACGAACAGGATGTAGACCGCGAAAAGCCGCGTCGCGACCGCGATGAAGTCCTCTCTGCTCATTTCCCCTCCTCGTGTGGTTCCGGCCCACCGCCCCGCGACAGCACAGGCGGCCGGAAAGCGGCACATGCCGTGCCGTCCCGCTGCGACCCCATGCCGGTATTCCTCCGGCTCGCGCTAGCCTGCGGCAAGCGCAAGGATCGGAACATACAACGCATAGACGGTCACCGGCACGACCGCGAACAGGCCGACCATCCCGACCAGCAGCGGCGCCTTGCCACGGTGGTCGCTGCCGGGCCGGGCGAACCACGCCAGCATCACCAGCACCGGCAGCAACCACACCACCGCGCCATGGTCGACAAGCAGGCGGGTGAGGACCGGCAGGCTGGCGCCGAAGGAGTCGTAGACGCCGACGAAGTACGGCGTCGCGGCTGTCGGAACCGCCGCGGCGAGGATCGCGCAGAACAGCCCCACCGTCATCCCTATCCGATCTTTCCGCGTCGTCATGACGTCCTCCCTGAGCTGTTCATGGTTGCGCGTCCGGGTCGCGTCGCGTGCCGTGCCCGAACCGGACTTTACCGTCGTGGGACCGGAGACGACACCATCGCGCATCATTCCTGCACGATATTCCTGCACGATGCCGGGCCGGCAGACGCGTTGCCGGTATCTCCTTCGCCACCGCATGCCGGCGTCGAGGCGGAAGCGGCCCTTCGGGTGCGGCCTTTCGTCAATGGATGCGGGTCCACTCGGTACCGTCGAACCGCAGCACGTCCTGGGCACCGATCGACCACAACACGCCATCGGCGGCGCTGAGGTGATGGCAGGTCGAAGGGATGTCGCAATCACCGAAGTCGACCGGCACAAGTCGCCCGTCGACCAGCCGGTACAGCATCTCCATGGTCGACAGGTACAGGCTGCCTTCGAACCAGGCCAGCCCCCAGATGTCCTCTTCGGTCGCGCCATGGTCGATCAGGCGCCACTGGTTTCCGCGCCCGGCGACCAGGACCCCCTCGCTGCCGGCGGCGTAGACGGTGCCGTCCGGCGCGCACACGACCTTGTACAGCGCCCGCCCGGTCGGGCTGTCGAGCTGCTGCCATTGCATGCCGTCGAACGTCCAGATCTCGCCTTCCCAGCCGACGGTGTAGATCTCGCGGGTCGAATAGCCGTCAACGGATTCGAAGCTGCGCTCGAGCAGTTCATCGGAATCGTCGTCGCCCCAGATGTCCAGGCGCGTCCAACGACCGGGAGCATCGCGGCGATATAGTTGGCGGCAGGTGCCGGCGGCGTACAGCATGCCGCCCGATGCGTCATCGGCGATCGCCCTCAGCTCACGGATGTAACCGCGCGTCGACGGCGGCGGCAAGGCCGGGTCGAACACCTCCCCCGAGATCTCTCCACCGCCGCACATCCAGCTGCCGCTTCCCTTGCGTTCCATCAGCACGAACTTCTCTTCCGGCAACTGGCAGACCGCCGCCGAGCCGGCCAGCCAGTCGAGGTCGTACCCGCCCCAATCGCCCTGGTCGATGACGATCACGCGGGTGTGCGCGACCCCCTCCTCGATCAGCGCGTCGTCGGTCGCCAGCAGGTAGGCCAGATCGTGGTAGCGGACCACGCCGCCGATGATGCTGTGGCCTTCGAGAAATCCTTCCATCGGTAGCGCTCTCCAGTCGATCCGGGGTAAATGTTCGATACGCGCAGGGCCGCGCCCCGGCAGGCTTGCGGCTAGTCGATGCGACGCCAGCGGCGGCCGTCATACGCCAATACGTCCTTGGCGGCGATGCTCCACAGCACGCCATCGGCCGCGCTGAGATGGAAGCAGCTCTTGGGGCGCAGCCGGCCGAAAGCGACCGGCTGCAGGCGGTCGTCATCGAGCGTGTACAGCCCCCCGTGACTGGCGACGTAGAGGGTGTCCTGGAACCAGGCCAGGCTCCAGAAATCGTCGCCGGGGCCGCCATGCGCGATGACCTCCCATCGCCTCCCACGACCACGCAACAAGGTTCCGGCCTGGCCGCAGGCATAGACATGGCCATCGCCCGCGCAGCACAGCGCGGTCAGTATCTTGTCGGTGGGGCTGTCGGCCTGGACCCAGCGCTTGCCGCCGTAGTGCCAGATCTCGCCGTCCAGTCCGGCCGCATAGAGGTCCTTTCGGTCGAAGCCGGCAATGGCCTCGAAGCCGACGACGCGCGTATCACCTGCGGCCGGCCTGGCGCCGGTGTCCATCGCCCGCCAGTCGTCGACGCCGTGGCGGCGGTAGACCTGGCGTCCGGCACCACAGGCATGGGCGACGCCGTCGACCGCGCAGACACCGCGGATCGGACCGCGGCCGCCGACCCCATTCCTTCCGGAGGGCAGGCGCTCTTCGTGCGTATCGCCCGAACCGATGCAGATGACCTCGCCTCCGTTGCCGATGAACAGTGCCTGTTCGATCGGTTCGTGGACCACGGTGGCGGCGACCACGGCCCAGGGCTGCACGTCTTCGCCTTCGTCCCCGACCCGCCACAGGCCCGCGTCCCACTCGGTGATGTAGCTGTGGGCCACGCCTCGCGCCTGGGTCTCGTCGGACACCGAGGCGATGTAGACCAGGTCGTGATAGCGGACCACGCCGGTCACGTGGGAGAACAGCCTGGACCAGGGTTGCGGTTGCGTCATTCGAAATCCCTTCTGCACCATGCGGCCGCGGACATCCTGGAGCGGCGCCTCGCCAGCGAAAGAAAAGCGGCCACCCGAGACGGGTGATCCGGCCCCATGGCCGGCGCCGCCCGTGCTCTCGGCGAGACCGGTTCGCACCGTCGCGTTCCGACGCCATGGCGCCATGCCATGCATCCTCGGCATGCCACGACGAACGGCGATCATCCATGGTGGATGCGCGCCACGCAAGGCGTCCCGGGCATGCCTCATCAAGTCCGATCCGCAACCGGCGACGCGTGGTTCCGCGCATGCAGGTGCAGCCGGTCCACCCGCTTTCGTTCTCCTGCCGCGCATCCGGCAAACCGGCGTGGGCACCGATCCGGGTCACCGTGACCTCCCGCAGGGTTCATGGAGCCGCGCGCCGACTACGATGCCGGCATGAAGAACATCGTGCTCAGCCTCGCGCTTGCCGCCCTCACCCTTACCTCCCACGCCCGCGCCCAGGACTGTCCGGACATCGCGCCGTACCAGCCCGCGCGCGAGGTCATCGCCGACCTGACCCGGATCGTCGCGCCGAACGGCGTGCAGGAGTCCTACGCAACGGAAATCGGCGGCATCGAGCAGTACGTCAATGTCCGGGGCCAGGACCGCGACAACCCGGTGATCCTGTTCGTGCACGGCGGGCCCGCATCACCGCTGACGCCGAGCCTGTGGCAGTTCCAGCGACCGCTGGAGGAATACTTCACGATGGTCACCTGGGATCAGCGCGCGGCCGGGCGGACCTTCAACCTCTCCGACCCGGACCCGATCTCCGATACGATCCGCATCCCGCGCTACATCGACGACGCGATCGAGGTCGCCGAGCATGTCCGCAGCCGCTACGGCAAGCGCAAGCTGATCCTGATGGGACACAGCTGGGGCACGATCGTCGGTATGGGCGCGGCGCTGAAGCGGCCGGATCTGTTCCACGCCTACGTCGGCATCGGCCAGGTGATCGACGTGCAGGAGAACGAGCGGATCAGCTTCGACTATGCGCTCGAGCAGGCCCGCAGACACGGCAACGCCGAGGCGGTGCGGGCGCTGGAGGCGATCGCACCCTACCCCGGCGACACTCCGCTGACCCGCGATCGCATCGTCACCGCGCGGATCTGGGCGCAGCACTACGGCGGCATGAGCGCGTTCCGCGACGAGACCAACCTGTATTTCTACCGTGCCGGCCGGCTGTCGCCCGAGTACGACGCCGCCGACGTCTGCGCGATCAACCGCGGCAACATGTTCACGCTCGGCCGCATCCTCGACGCGTTCCTGGAAACCGACTACAGCGGCGTCTCCCGCTTCCCGATCCCGGTGGTGATGCTGATGGGCCGTCACGACTACACCACGCCGTCGCAGCCGACCGCGAACTGGCTGGATGCGGTGGAAGCGCCGTACAAGCGCGGCATCTGGTTCGAGCGTTCCGCGCACATGGTGCCGTGGGAGGAGCCGGGCAAGACCCTGGTCAGCCTGCTGGAGACGGTGCGGCCGATCGCGATCGGAAGCGAGGCCGCGACGCAGACGGAGAGCGCCGCAGCCCGCGCGACCGCCCGGGGCCGCGATACCGGAGGCGGCGTCCGGTAGCCCCGCCCGGTCGCCGGGGGCTGCCGTCGGGCCGCCGATCCCACGCCGATCGGTTAGGCTCGGCGCATGACCGCCACCCCCGACTTCATCCCGCTCTCGCTGTGCGTGCTGACCGTGTCCGACAGCCGCACGTCCGCCAACGACACTTCCGGCGACTATCTGGCCCGGGCGTTGACCGACGCCGGCCACCGGCTTGCCGGACGCGCCCTGCTGCCGGACGACAAGTACCGGCTGCGCGCCACGGTTTCGCAATGGATCACCGATGCCGGGGTCGACGGGATCCTGGTCACCGGCGGCACCGGCTTCACCGGCCGCGACTCCACTCCCGAAGCGCTGCTGCCGCTGCTGGACAAGCGGATGGACGGATTCGGCGAGTTGTTCCGGGCGCTCAGCTTCGAGGAAATCGGCACCTCGACCCTGCAGTCGCGCGCGTTCGCCGGGCTCGCCAACGGCACCTTCCTGTTCGCCCTGCCCGGCTCGACTTCGGCCTGCCGCACCGGCTGGGAAAGGATCATCAAGGCACAGCTCGACGCCCGCACCCGTCCATGCAACCTTGCGAACCTGAAGCCACGACTGAAGGAGTAGCCCGATGGCCATCGACCAGACCCTGCGCCTGCTGGCGCGTGCCCGTGGCCTGAGCGTCAGCGACATCGCGACCGCGATCCCGCGCGCCGGCGTCAACACGGTCAACGCCTGGCTGAGGGGCGACAAGCTGCCCGGACAGGATCAGCTCGACGCGCTGGCGCGGACCTTCGGCGTACCCGCCGGCGCTCTGCTGGCGGAGCTGGCCAGCAGCCTCGACCCGGCGCGCACGGCGGGCGAACACGACCTGCTCGCCGCCTACCGGGCGCTCAACACCCGCCAGCAGGGCGCCCTGCTCGAGGTCGCACGCGGGATGGCCGGGCATCCGTCGCCGCGCGGGCGCGCCGTCCGCAAGGCCACGAGGAAGAAATCCTGAGCGAGACCGGAGCGCGCGCAGCCGTTGAGGAGAAGGGCACGATGAAGAAGAAGGAATACGAGGAAGCACTCGAACCGCTGCAGCTGGAACTGGCCACCGTCGCGCGCTGGCTGCGACACACCGGCAAGCGCCTGCTGGTGCTGCTGGAAGGCCGCGACACCGCCGGCAAGGGCGGCGTGGTCGGCGCGATCAGCGACCACCTCAACCCGCGCCAGTGCCATACCGTCGCCCTGCCCAAGCCGAGCGAACGCGAGGCCGGCCAGTGGTACTTCCAGCGCTACGTGCCGCACCTGCCGGCCGCCGGCGAGATCGCGCTGTTCGACCGCAGCTGGTACAACCGCGCCGGCGTCGAGAAGGTGATGGGCTTCGCCAGCGACGCCGAGGTCGAGCTGTTCCTGAAACAGGCACCGGTGTTCGAGAAGCTGCTGGTGGACGACGGCATCCTGCTGTTCAAGTACTGGCTGTGCTGCGACCAGGAGAAGCAGGAGGAGCGATTCGCGGAGCGGGCGGAGGATCCGCTGAAGCGCTGGAAGCTCTCGCCGATCGACCTGAAGGCGCGCGAGAAATACGATGCCTACACCGAGGCGCGCGAGGCGATGCTGGCGGCGACCCACACCGGGCACGCGCCGTGGACGCTGGTCGACTTCAACGACCAGAAGCGCGGACGCCTGACCCTGATCCGCGACCTGCTCGACCGGCTGCACGAACGCGAGGTTCCGGTACCGGAGATCGAGTTCCCGCCTCTCGGCCATTCGCCGCTGGAAGAGCGCTACCGGGTGCTGAAGCCGATCCGCAATTACGGGGACTGATGCGCCCGCTCCCGCTGGCGGCCTGCCGGCAGCCATGCCGGCGCCGGCGAGGCACTGGCCGGGCAGCCCGCGAATGGCGCGTAACCTTTTCCGCCCGCATCCGAACCGGTGAACATCGGCACCGGGACAACCGCCGTCCCCGCCTCCACAGGGAGAAACCGGACATCGCCGCAGGCATCGCGACGGCAGGGATTCCCGCGTCGGCAGACGTTTTTGCGGGCATGCGGCGACGACGTCATCATGGGCACCATCGTTCCCTTCGCGCGGACATCCCCGCCTTCGATGTCCCCTGAGCCCACCACGACCGGCACCCGGCCGCACGGCGACCGTCACGACCCGCGGGCCGATGCGGTGCCGTGGGAGCGGCTGATGCAGCTGGCGCAGGGCGGTGACCGCGCCGCCTATCACGCGCTGCTGGAGTCGATCGTGCCTTACGTGCGCGCGATCGCCCGCCGCCATCTCGGCGCGGGCGAGGACACCGAGGACGCGGTGCAGGAGATCCTGATGGTCGTCCACGGCATCCGTCACACCTACGAGCCCGGGCGCCCGTTCAAGCCGTGGCTGGGCACGATCGCGAGCCGTCGCTGCATCGACCTGCTGCGCAAGCGCACGCATCGGCTGCGACACGAGTTCGACGACTTCGACGCGCTACCCGAACATCTGCTCGCCCGGCAGGACGACGATGCCGCCACGCCGCTCGATGCGGCCAGCCGCGCCGAATCGGCGCGGGCGCTACGCGAAGCGGTCGACGCCCTGCCGGAACGGCAGCGCGAGGCGGTGCGCCTGCTGCGTCTGAAGGAACTGTCGCTGGGCGAGGCCGCCGAGCACAGCGCGCAGAGCACCGGTGCGCTGAAGGTCGCATACCACCGCGCACTGAAATCGCTGCGCCGGACGCTCGGAAATACCGGCGAAGCACCGGACCGGAACCACGATCGGAAACAGGACGACACCCCCAGCAATGCAGGCCGCCGGAATGACTGACACCGATCGCCTCATCGACCACCTGGCATCACGCGGCACGCGCGTGCGGCCGCTGGCCTCGCCGCTGCGACGGACGCTGTTGTGGCTGACGCTGGCGGCGCTGGTGCTGACGGCGATCGTGGCCGTCGGCGGACTCCACCCGGGCGCACTGCAGGCCTTGCGGGCTCCGGCGCCACGGCTGGAGTGGATCGCGAGCGTGCTGGTCGGCGTGCTCGCGGCATATGCGACATTCCAGGTCAGCGTGCCCGGGCGCTCGCCGCGCTGGGCGCTGCTGCCGCTGCCGGCACTGGCGCTGTGGCTGGGCGGGATGGGCTGGGGCTGCCTGCAGGAGGTCGCCCGGCTCGGTCCGGCGGCGCTCGCCCTCCATGCCGGCAGCGCCGAATGCGCCCAGGCGATCGCGCTGACCAGCCTGCCGCTGAGCCTGGTGATGCTGCTGCTGGTACGTCATGCCGGCGTGGTGCGCCCGGCGATCACCGCCACCCTCGCCACCCTCAGCACCGCGGCGCTGGCCTCGGCCGGGGTCGGCCTGATCCATGCCGGCGAAACCATGCTGATGGTGCTGCTGTTCCATTTCGGGATGGTGGCGGTGCTGAGTGGCCTGAGCCTGGTGTTCAGCCGCCGCCTGTTCGCCTGGATCGGCTACGCGCCGCGGTGACGGTCGCGTCGTCGTTCATCGATCCACGCGCGCCCGCGCGACCGGACGGTCCCCTCAACCGACGGTAAAACCGGCGCCCGCCTCGTCTTCTCCGGCCGCCTCGCGCCGGACCGAGGCCACCCGCGCCAGCGGCGGCCCGTGCTGCAGCCAGTGATCGAGCCGGTCGATCGCCCCGGCGTCTCCGACGGCAAGCACCTCGACCCGGCCGTCGGCGAGGTTGCGTGCATGCCCGCGGAGACCGAGCTGCTGCGCCTGTTCGCAGGTGGAGGCACGGAACCAGACCCCCTGCACCTGGCCTTCGATCCAGAAGCGCGCCGCGGCCATGCGCCTACCTTCCTCCGCCGCTGCCGGACCCGGCGTCGACCGCCTGGCCGATACGGCCGATCGCCGATTCGATGTCCTGCGCGGTGACCGGACCGAGGAACCGGTCGGCGACACGGCCATCCGGCGCGATCAGGTAGGTCATCGGCAGGCCGCGCGGCGTCTCGAAGTCGGCGGGCGGATCGTAGGTGTCGATGATCACGACCGGGTACACGACCGGGTGCTTCTCGAGAAAGGCCTTCATCTCGGCGACCTCGATTTCCTCGTAGGCCAGGCCGACCACCTCGATGTGCTCGCGCATCGCGTCGAGCGCCGACAGTTCCGGCATTTCCTTCAGGCAGGGCTTGCACCAGGTCGCCCAGAAATTCACCACCACCCAGCGGCCGCGATGTTCGGCCAGGTCGTACGGCGTGCCGTCGACCGCGACACCCTTCAGCTCCGGGCGCTCGACGGTGATGTTGCCGCCGGCAACGTCGTCTGCACCGGGATCGGAGACGGCCGGTTCTTCGTCGGCCACGGCGGCCGCACCGTCGTCCGTGGCCGGTTCCGGAGCGCGCTGGCAGGCACCCAGCAGCAGCAGGCCGGCCAGCAGGGCCAGCGGCGGCATCCACGTGCGAAAACGGGAAAAACATCCGTACATCGATTCAGTCCTCTTCATCGGCGTAGATCGTGCCCACGCGGCGTTTCAACAGGTCCCGCAACGGCATCCGCAGATCGTCGATCGCGGCGATGACCGAGCGGCCGAGTGCGTCGTCGCGGCACGGAAGGTGTGCCTCGGCGACCGGAATGCGCAGCTGGCAGGCCGCATACAGGTCGGCCAGGTTCAGGCGGTCGAGGTCGCGGGTGAGCAGCCATTCGCTTTCCTCGGAGCGGCGCACGACGCCGATCGCTTCGAGCTGGCCAAGCATCTGCTGCACCAGATCGTCGGTCAGGATCGGCTCCAGTGCGAGGATCTGGTCGCTGTGCAGGCCGCGGCCGTCCCTGCGCGCCTCTTCGAAGCGGCCGAGCAGGCGCAGCAGGCCGTAGATCTCATAGCCTTCAGGCAGCCGCAGGCTGACCGGCTGGTAGCGGAACGCGGACACGGCCGAGGCGACCGAAGCCCCCAGCAGTACCGACAGCCAGCCCAGGTAGATCCACAGCAGGAAGATCGGCAGGAAGGCCAGCGCGCCGTAGATCCTCGAATACGCGTTGAAGCTCCCCAGATACAGACCGAATCCCCATTTGATCGCCTCGAACAGCAGCATCGCGATCAACGCGCCGGCCAATGCGTGCCGCCAGTGCACGGTGCGGTGCGGTACGACGCGGTAGATCGTGGTGAAGGCGAACAGCTCGATCAGCATCGGCGAAAGCCGCAGCGCGAGCCCCTGCAGCACGTGACCGGTTTCCGTGGCGAAGATCGACAACGCGAAGAAACGCGCCGACAGCGCCAGACTCGCGGCGGCCAGCATCGCGCCGAGGGTCAGTACGGTCCAATAGATCATGAAGCGGGTCAGTTGCGGACGCGCCGACTGGACCCGCCAGATCCGGTTGAAGGTCGCCTCGATGCCGTTGAGGGTGATCAGCAACGAAACCACGAGGGCGATCACGCCGGCAGCGGTGAGCTGGCCCGCGTTGTCGGAGAGCTGGCGCAGGTACTTGGCCACCGAACTGGCGGCGCTGGGCACGAAGTTGGTGAAGACGTAGTCGGTGAGCCGGTCGCTCCATTCCGAGAACACCGGAAACGCCGACAGCACGCCGAACACCACCATCGACAGCGGCACCAGCGCGAACACGGTGGTGTAGGCCAGCGCACCGGCGGCCTGGAACAGGTTGTCGTCGAGCACCCGGCGGCCGACGTACTTGAGGAAGGCAATGTTGCGGGCGCGATCCTGCAGGCGCTCGCCCAGCCGGTTCAGGGAATCCAGTGGCTCCATGGACCGTGAGGGTAACCGATGGCGGCGCAAGGCCGCCTCGACACGACGGCGGGCGCCGCATCCGGCGGCGGCGATCGCCGGGGTCGCGCTATCCTGTGCCGCCCGTTCCGACGCCCAAGGCCGCCGCCACCGATGTCCGAGATCCTCGTCCTGTATTACAGCCGCGGCGGTTCGGTTGCCCGTCTCGCCCGCCAGATCGCCCGGGGCGTGGGCGAGGTCGAGGGCATGTCGGCGCGACTGCGGACGGTACCGCCGGTCGCGGCGGTGACCCAGACCGCGGCGCCGCCGGTACCGGAAGACGGCGCCCCCTACGTCGAGGCGTCCGACCTCGACGAATGCATTGGCTTCGCGTTCGGCAGCCCCACCCGGTTCGGCAACATGGCCGCACCGATGAAGCACTGGTTCGACGGCCTCGGGGCGCAATGGGCGAGCGGTACCCTGGTCGGCAAGCCGGCAGCGGTGTTCACCTCGACCGCGACGATGCACGGCGGCCAGGAGGCGACGCTGCTGAGCATGCAGGTGCCGCTGCTGCACCACGGCTGCGTGATCGTCGGCATTCCCTATACCGAGCCGGCGCTCAGCAGCACCCGCGGCGGCGGCACTCCGTACGGCGCCAGTCATGTCTCGGGCAGCCATGACGACCCGCAGCCGAGCGACGAGGAAGCGGCGCTGGCGCGTGCGCTCGGGCGGCGGCTGGCGGTCATCGCACGGAAGCTGACGTCATGACCGCGACGCCCAGGCGCGGCCTGTCCGGCCTGCTGCTGGCGCTGGCGCTGGTCTATGCGGGCTGGTTCCGCGACGACGCGCACCGGTCCGTGGCGATGGCCCTGTTCGCGATGCCGCCGCTGCTGCTCGCCATCGGCAGCTGGCGCGGCAGCCGCCATGCGGTGTTCTGGTCGGGCGTGTTCGGACTGGGCTGGTTCTGCCACGGCGTGATGATCGCGTGGGCGCACCGCGAGCAGGCGCTGTGGGCGTGGGCGGTGATCGTGCTGTCGGTCGCGATCATCGTGGCCGGCAGCCTGCCCGGCCTGCGCGCGCGCTTCGGCCGCGGTCGCGGGCACTGAGCGCCTTATAATCCGCGCCAACCCGTTTCTCCCGGCTCCCGACACCCCATGGACCAGCTCTGCATCGTCACCACCGGCGGCACCATCGACAAGATCTACTTCGACGACAAGTCGGACTACCAGATCGGCGAGCCGCAGATCGGCGGTATCCTGCGTGAGCTCGGAGTCGCGTTCCGCTTCAACGTGATCCCGATACTCCGCAAGGACTCGCTGCACATCAGCGACGACGACCGCGAACTGATCCGCGCGACCATCGCCGCGCAACCGGCCCGGCACGTGCTGGTTACCCATGGCACCGACACCATGGTCGCGACCGCCAAGGTGCTCGCCAGCCTGACCGACAAGACCATCGTGCTGACCGGTGCGCTCAGCCCGGCGCGCTTCCGCGGCTCCGATGCGGAGTTCAACGTCGGCTGTGCGGTGGGGGCGGTGCAGGCGCTGCCGCCGGGCGTCTACATCACCATGAACGGCCGTATCTGGGACCCGACCCGCGTCCGCAAGAACGTCGAAGCCAACCGCTTCGAGGCGATCTGACCCCAGCCCGCGACGCGGCACGGCCGGAGTCTCTTCAAAAAGAACCCCGGCCTGGACCGGGGTTCGCCCACCGAAGTCTGGTGGAGAGAGACGATGGAAATACCGGTGGAAGCACCGCGCCGGCCCACATCCGGGTCGATCGGCCTGGGCAGGGCCGGCGAATGCTTCCGGTATCGCGTCCTGCATTGCGGAAGTCCGGCCCGCACGTCCGTGTGCTGACTGCATGGCGATCTCCTCTGCCCGGACCGGCTTCCCGGTGGGGCTACCGCCGAAGCGATCACCCCACCGCACCGCCTTCCATGACGGCAACTGACAGCGACGTCCTGCCGCCCGTCAGAAGGTGACGCTCCAGCTGTTGATGTAGCCGGTGTCCTGGCTGGCGTTGTCGTTCACGCGCAGCTTCCAGGTGCCGTTGAGCGGTTCGCTGGACAGGTTCAGCGTGTAGGTGCCGATCACGTTGTCGCCGCTGCCGCCGCTGCGGTTGTGGATGTTGTAGGTGCTGCCGTCCGGCGCGACCAGGTCGACCTTCAGATCACCCTTGTAGGTGTGGCGGATGTCGACGTCGACCGAGGCGCTGCTCGGCGCGTTGCCGCTGCGACCGGACACGCTGATCGGGCTTTCGACCGTGGCGTTGTCGTTGATCGTGTAGTCGGTGGTGTTGCTGTAGGTCTGTGCGCCGCCACCGCCGCCGGTGCTGTAATCGCCCACCAGGCTGACGCCGGAGAAGCTGCTGTACGCGCGCAGCGACACGTGCCAGGTACCAGCCGCCGGCGAGGCGAAGCTGCAGGTCTCGCTGTTGCCGCCCTTGTACGGACGGCAGTCATAGCTGGAGGTGGTCGGCTGGCTGCCGTGCTTCACGTACAGGTCGGCATCGCCGGTGCCGCCGGAGATCGTGAAGCTCAGGTTCGACGCGCCGGAGGGCACTTCCATCGTGTAATGGACCCAGTTGCCGCTGCTGGCCGACAGCCCGGTCACCGGCACGCCCTTGGTCAGGGTGTTGCCGGTCGGGGGCGGTTCGGTGCTACCACCGGCAGCCGCGTCGACCGCGGCCTTGGCGTCGACGATTCCGTTGCCGATTGTCTGGTCGGGGTTCGACGGGAACGCGCGCAGCGTGCTCTTCAGGGTCGACTCAACTTCGGCCGGGGTCATCGGCGACGACGCCACCGACTGCATCAGCGCGACCACGCCGGCCACGTGCGGGGCCGCCATCGAGGTGCCGGCCATGCACTTGTAGTTCTCGCTGGTCGGCGTGGTGGTGCCGGCGTTGCCGGTGGACACGATCAGCGTGGTGCAGTCCGGGCTGTCGCCGCCCGGTGCGGCCACGTCGATCAGGCTGCCGTAGTTGGAGTAGCTGGCACGGCCGCCGGTCTTGTTGGTCGCCGCCACGCTGATCACGTTCGAGCAGCTGGCCGGGCTGAAGTTGGCGACGTTGGCGTTGCTGTTGCCGGCCGCGACCACCACGGTGGAGCCGCGGTTGACCGCGGCATTGATCGCGTTCTGGTAGGTGGTCGAGCAGGAACCGCCGCCGCCGAGGCTCATGTTGATCACCTCGGCCGGGTTGGCGTTGGCCGGGACGCCGGAGACGCTGCCGCCCGACGCCCAGGTGAGGCCGTCGACGATGTCGGAGGTATAGCCGCCGCACTTGCCGAGCACGCGCACCGGCACGACCTTGGCGTTGTAGGCGGCACCGATCACACCCTTGCTGTTGTTGCCGACCGCGGCAACGGTGCCGGCGACGTGGGTGCCGTGCCAGCTGGAATCGGCCGCCGGGTGGCTGCCGCCGCACTCGTTGGCGCCATACCAGTCGCCCTCGTCGTTCGGGTTGCTGTCGCGACCGTTGCCGTCCCGCGCCATCGACGAATCGCTGATGAAGTCATAGCCGGGCAGGACGTTGGCGTCGAGATCGCTATGGGGGGCGATGCCGGTATCGATCACGGCGACCACCACGCCGGTGCCGTCGGCGCTGTCCCAGGCCTGGTTGGCCTTCATGCCGCCGGTACCGTCCTGAAGGCCCCACAGGTAGGTCGCGTAATGGGTGTCGTTCGGCGTCATCAGCGGCTTCATCAGCTGATCGACCTCGACGTACTCGACGTTCGGGTCGGCGGCGATCTGGCGCATCAGGGTTTCGGCCTCGGCGCGGTCGAGCCGGCGGTCGGCGCGGACGATGTCGGCGCCCATGCTCATCCGGCGCAGCCGCTGCAGGCCCAGGCCCTTGCCGTTGCCGCGCAGGCCGGAGCTGGAGGCGGCGCGGTTGAGCGCGTTCTGCACGGTGGTCGCCTGGGCGGAGGCGCCGTCGCGGTACTTGACGATGAAGCGGTCGTTCGGGCCGTCCGACTGCACGGTGGCGATATTGACGCGGTCGGCCGCAGAAACGGCGAACGACGAGGACAGAGCGATCACCGTGGCTGCAGCGAGTGCATTCAGGCGGACGGACCGTTGTTTGCGTGACATGCTGATGTAACCCCCAAAGAGTAGCGTTGTTGTGTGCGCCGCCGGATCTGGCCGGACGACGGATGGGAACAACTGCCGGGCCGCGAAACCGCGGCGAGGCGACACCCGGGGGCTTCGGTGCCCGCTCCCGCGTCATGGGTTCGCGAGGACGGGCAAGGATGAACGGATGTCGCGACTGCCGACCCGGGCGGCCGGCACCGTCCGGAGTCAGGCCTCATTCAGACGACCTAGAAGCGCCAACGTCGGCAAAGCCGCACCCCCCTACCTCGACAGGCAGGAGATCTCGGATACGTGACGTGAATCACGCGGACGGGGTGATGCGCGGGGCGCGGCATGGGGGCCGGCCAGCGGAGGACCCGGGGCGGAGTCAGCGGGAGCGCGGGCGCCGGGAAGAAGACGACGGCCGCGGCTTTGGGATTCGGGATCGGCAGGCAGGACCGCAGCATCCGCGTCGCCGGGACCTGCGCTGCGAGCCGGACGGCTCCACCGCTCAGAGCATTCCGGTCTCGAGCCGGGCCGCCTCGGACATCATGTTGCGGCTCCACGGCGGGTCGAAGACCAGCTCGACGTCGGCCTCGGCCACGGTCGGAATCATCTCCAGCTTGCTGCGCACGTCGTCGACCAGGATGTCGCCCATCCCGCAGGCGGGTGCGGTCAGGGTCATCCGGACCTCGATCAGGCGTTGTCCTTCGCCGGAAGCATGCGGTTTCACGTTGGCCTCGTAGATCAGGCCAAGGTCGACCACGTTGATCGGAATTTCCGGGTCGAAACAGGTGCGCAGCTGCTGCCAGACCAGGCGTTCGACCGCTTCGTCGTCGGCGCCTTCCGGCAACTCCAGCGGCGGCGGCGGCTCCTTGCCCAGCGCATCGGCGTCCTTGCCCGCGATCCGGAACAGGTTGCCCTCGATGAAGACGGTGTAACTGCCGCCGAGCGCCTGGGTGATATAGCCGATGCTGCCCGCAGGCAGGTTGACGTGCTCGCCCTGGGGCACCAGGACGGCGGCGCAGTCGCGCTCGAGGCGGACGGGTTCGCTGCTTCGGGAATACATGCCGGAAAGATTGGGGTGCCGGGGCGGGAGGCAAGGACCTTCCATTTTACCGGCGCGGGCGGCAGCGCGCGCGTTCGTGCCGGGGGGCATGCGGGGGTGGGCCCGTATCAAAGCCGACGCTGCCGTCCGCTATGCTGTCCGGCTTGTGTGCCTGCCTTCTGCCCATGCCCGCCAGCGTCCGCCAGTCCCCGCCCGAACAGACCACGCCCAGCCGCCTGCAGCAGCAGCTCCGGGGAGGGTTGCTGATCCTGCTGAGCGTGGTCGCGCTGGTGATGCTGTGGGTACTGCTGAACCTGTATACCGGGCACCTGCACAGCTGGATGGCCGTGG
Source organism: Marilutibacter chinensis (assembly GCF_021725675.1). Taxonomy (GTDB): domain Bacteria; phylum Pseudomonadota; class Gammaproteobacteria; order Xanthomonadales; family Xanthomonadaceae; genus Marilutibacter; species Marilutibacter chinensis. The sequence goes on from NZ_JAKJPO010000004.1 coordinate 77,168, forward strand.
TCGCCGCGCTCGACCTGGCCTGGATGCTGCGTTTCGGTGGATGGCGCCGCGGCGGCGCACGCGCACTGGTCGGGCTGGCCGCCACGGCGCTGGTGGTGGTGGTGGCCCAGTGGTTCATCATCGCCACGCAGATCGGTGCGCAGATCGGGCTCACGCCGCTGGAGTCGGCGCTCAAGCTCGGCATCCACCATGCGTGGACCCTGGCCCGTCTCGCCAACGGCCCGTGGGAGCTGGGTTGCATCGTGGTCGCCGCGCTCGTGGCGGTGCTGGCCTCGCGCTGAGCCCGCCTCCTGGACCGGCGGCGGGACCTCAGCGTGCCGGCACCGCCTCGTCCATGCATTCGGCGAACAACTGCAGCGCCGCGTCGATCTCGGCCAGCGGCATGCCGGCATAGCCCATCAACAACCCCTGGCGGGCCGGCGGCTGCAGGTAGAACGGCGCGATCGGGTGCAGGCCGAGGCCGCGGCGCGCGGCGGTCGCAATCAGGCGTTCACCCTGCGCGGGGGTCGCATCGCGCAGCCACGCGACCAGATGCATGCCGGCGTTCGAGTCGGCGATCTCGATGCGTTCGCCCAGGCGCCGGGCCAGCCCCTGCAAGAGCGCCGCGCGCCGCTCGCGCAACGCCTTGGAGGTCCGCCGCAGGTGACGCTCGAAGCCGCCGTCATCGATGAAACGCGCCAACGCGGCCTGCTCCACGCTCGAGGAGCCGAAGTCCTCCGCCCACTTCGCGCTGATGAAATCCTCGCGCAGCCCCGGCGGCATCACCAGGTAGCCAAGCCGCAGCGCCGGGAACATGGCCTTGGAGAAACTGCCGACGTAGACCACGCGGCCGCGGCGGTCGAGCGACCGCAATGCCGACAGTGGCCGAGCGTCGTAGCGGAACTCTCCGTCGTAATCGTCCTCGAAGATCCAGCCGTCGTGCGCATGGACGTAGTCCAGCAGCGCCTGCCGCCGCGGCAGCGACAGCACCGCGCCGGTCGGGAACTGATGCGAGGGCGTCACGCAGACCAGCCGCGGGGCCGGCATCGGCAACATGTCGACCCGCAGGCCTTCGCCGTCCACCGGCACCGGCTGCAACCTCGCGCCGTGGATCTGCAGCACCTCGCGGATCGCGAAATACTGGGGCTCCTCGATCGCGGCAGCGGCGCCGGGGTCGAGCAGGACCCGCGCGGTCAGCGCGATCGCCTGCTGGGTGCCGTTGACGATCAGCACGTCGTCGGCCGCAACCTGCACGCCGCGCCGACGCCCCAGATAGCCCGCCACTGCCTCGCGCAACGCCGGAAGCCCCTGGCTCGGCGGATAGGACGGCGCGGTATAGCGGGCGGCCCGCGACAGCTCCCGCGCCCAGGCACTGGTCAGTGCCGGATTGGTCATCGGCACGCCGTACTGGAATGCGTAGCGGGTACCCGGCACGGTACGGCCGGGGATGCGGGCGTGATCATGGAAACGGCGCAGGCGACCCGCGTGGACCGACTGCGGCGGCAGCACGCGGCTCCCCGCGGGCGGGACGGCCCGCTCGCCCTCCACTGCCCGTTGCGCCTGCAGCCCGGGCGCGACGTAACTGCCGGATCCGACCTTTCCGCGCAGGAACCCCTCGGCTTGCAGCTGCTCGTACGCGGCCAGCACGGTGTTGCGGGACACCTCCAGCTCGCGCGCCAGCAACCGCGTCGGCGGCAACCGTTCGCCCGCGGCCATCCGTCCTTCGAGCATCGCCGCCTTCAGCGCGCGGGTCAGCTGCGAATGCAGCGGGCCATGTCCATCCATTTGCAGATGCAGGAGCAATGCCGCGTCCTCCTCGTGCGGGGCCGGCCCTAGGACCGGCTTCCATTGGCACCACCAAGGTAGCAAGTATGGGCTCTTCATGGAACCAATATGCGGAGCGATGCTGCGACGACCGGACCGCTCCCCCTCCCCCGGACGGTCCGGTCCCCACTGAACAAGACAAGGAGTTCCCGATGAAAGCTGCCCGGTCCCCGCGGATCCCATCGCCGGCGCATCGTGCCCGGCTGGTCCTGTCCGTCGCCCTGCCGCTCGCCGCAGCGCTCGCGACCCCGGCGCTGGCGGATCCTGCCGCGCACGCGCAATGCAAGCGCATCCGCGCCGATCTGGTCGAGGTCAGTGCGACCGAAGGCTGCAACCCCGGCCTGGGTTCATGTTTCCTCGGCGAGGTCGACGGCAACCATGGCCTCAACGGCACCACCCATTTCAAGTCCGACAGCGCCGCGACCGGGCCTTCGACATCGCCCGGCTTCATCTCCTACGGCGGCGCGTTCGAGTACCGCACGGCGCATGGCACGCTGTTCATGCGGGAAACCGGCGTCACCGACCCGGCCGTGGTCACCGCCTACCAGCGGATCGACCACGGCAGCGGCCGCTTCGAGGGTGCGAGCGGCCATTTCTTCGTCAGCGGCACCAAGTCCGGTGACGGCGTGATCACCACCGAGGTGACCGGGGAACTGTGCCTGGCGCGCGGACGGCACTGAACCAGCCGCCCGACGGCGGCGCTAGTGGCCGCCGTCGAGCGCCTTGAGCTCCGAGACCAGCGCGCTGGCCATCTCCGCGCCGTCGCCGTACAGCATGCGGGTGTTGTCGGCGTAGAACAGCGCGTTCTCGATGCCGGCAAAGCCCGTGCCCTTGCCGCGCTTGATCACGATGGTGTTCCTCGATGCGGACACGTCGAGGATCGGCATGCCGTAGATCGGACTGGCCGGGTCGGTCTTCGCGACCGGATTGACCACGTCGTTGGCGCCGATCACCAGCGAGACGTCGGTGTTCGGGAACTCGGGATTGATGTCGTCCATGTCGGCGATCAGGTCGTACGGCACTCCGGCCTCGGCCAGCAGCACGTTCATGTGCCCGGGCATGCGCCCGGCGACCGGGTGGATCGCGAACTTCACCTTGACCCCGCGCTCGGTCAGCTTCTGGGTCAGCTCCCAGATCTTGTGCTGGGCCTGCGCCACCGCCATGCCGTAGCCGGGCACGATCACCACGCGCTCGGCGAACGCCATCATCGCGGCGACATCGCCCGCCTCGATCGGCTTCTGTGCACCGGTGATTTCCTGCGCCTCGCCACCCGCGCCGAAGTTGCCGAACAGCACGTTGCGGATCGGCCGGTTCATCGCCTTGGCCATCAGCCGGGTCAGCAGCATGCCGGCCGCGCCGACCATCATGCCGGCGATGATCAACGCCTCGTTGCCGAGCACATAGCCCTCGAACGACACCGCCAGCCCGGTGAAGGCGTTGTACAGCGAGATCACCACCGGCATGTCGGCGCCACCGATCGGCAGCGTCATCAGGATGCCGAGCGCCAGCGCGACGACGACGAAGGCGACGATCCAGGTCGTCGACAGCGTGCTCACCGCGAGCACGCCGAGCACCACCAGCGCCGCCGCGACCAGCAGGTTGAACAGCTGTTGGCCCGGAAACACGACGCGGCGGTCGAGCCGGCCGTCGAGCTTGGCCCAGGCGATCACCGAGCCCGACAGCGACACCGCACCGATCGCCGAGCCGAGTATGGCCAGGACGATCACCGTGAGAAGAGGCGTGTGTGAAGCCAGTTGGGTCGCATCGCCACCGAACAAGTTCTGGTCCACCACCGTCTGGAGGGGATGGGCGCCGGCGCTCATTTTGAGCAGCTCGACCGCGCCGATCGCCGCCGCCGAGCCGCCGCCCATGCCGTTGTAGAGCGCGACCATCTGCGGCATGTCGGTGATCGCGACCTTCTTGCCCGACACCCATGCCAGCACCGTGCCCAGCACCAGCGCGGTCACGATCAGTCCCAGGTTGTGCAGGTCCGGCAGCAGGAAGGTCGCGGCGGTCGCGATGATCATGCCCCAGCCGGCCCAGCGGATGCCGCTGCGCGCGGTCATCGGCGAGGCCATGCGCTGCAGGCCGAGCAGGAACAGGGTGGCGGCGACGAAGTAACTGGACGATGCCAGCAGCACCTGCATGCTCATGCCCCGCCCCCGGCCTTGCCGGCGTCGCGGCCCGCGGGTTTGCGGCTGCTCTTGAACATCTCCAGCATCCGCTCGGTCACCACGTACCCCCCGGCCGCGTTGCCGGCGCCGAGCAGCACCGCGACGAAGCCGATCGCCTTCTCCACGGTCGTGTCGGCATGGCCGAGCACCACCATCGCGCCGATCAGCACGATGCCATGGATGAAGTTGGAACCGGACATCAGCGGCGTATGCAGGATCACCGGCACCCGCGAAATGATCACGTGCCCGGCGATCGCCGCCAGCATGAAGATGTACAGCGCCACGAACCCGTCAGCCATCGTCCATCCCCCGCGCAAGGTCGGTCATCGACCCCGGCATCATAACCGCCGATGAACCGGCGCCGTCCAGTGGCCACGGCGGCTGTCAACCGTACTCCGGCGCAAGCGTTGTCTTCCGCGCAGGGCCGACCTGCCCATCGAGGAGACCGCCATGAAGCATCCGCCGCCCACGCTCCCCGCGGTGCTGCTGGGCGCATTGCTGCTGACCGCCGCCGCAGGCGCGCAGGCCGGCGACCGCATCGAACGCCGGCTCGACCGCCACGGCGACCGCGTCGAACACCGTCTGGACATGCGTGGCGACCGCATCGACACGCGTCTGGACCGGCGCGCGACCGCGTGGGACGCTCGCGGTCACCATGGACGGGCGGCACACCTGGACCGCAAGGGCGACCGGATCGATGCGCGGCTCGACCGCCATGGCGGCCGCGTCGACGCGCGACTCGACCGTCGCGGCGCGCGCCACGACCGACGCTGGGACCGCCGCCACTGAGACGAAGTCGTATGCTGCTACGCGTGGGTACCGAACTCGACGCCGCCCCCGACACGCCAGCCCCCGGTGCCGCCGAAGGCACGGACGCGCCGGCGCGGCAAACGGAAGCGGCGTCGCTGGAGCAGTTCCTGTCCGGCATCGGCGTGCGTGCGTTCCGTTTCGCCGAGGCCGGGTTGCGCCAGCGCGACGACGCCCTCGACGCGGTGCAGGACGCGATGATGAAGATGCTGGCCTACAGGGAACGCCCGGCCGTGGAATGGACGCCGCTGTTCTGGAGCATCCTGCGGCGCCGGGTCATCGACATGCAGCGGCGCCGGCGTTTCCGGCTCGGCTGGCTGTCGCCGGAGCCACGGCACGAGGACGGCGCCACGGTCGAATGGGCCGACGAGGGCCCCGACCCGTCGCGGGCGCACGACAGCCGCGAGGGCTACACCCGGCTCGCCGGGGCGCTCTCGAGCCTGCCGGCCCGCCAGCGCGAGGCATTCACCCTGCGCGTGCTGGAGGAACTCGACGTCGCCACCACCGCGCGGGCGATGGGCTGCAGCGAAGGCGCGGTGAAGACACACCTGTCGCGGGCCCGCGAGGCCCTGCAACGGAAACTGGAGGACTGGCGATGACCGCCACGCACGATACCCATCGCGGACGCACCGAGCCCCCGTCCGGACCGGCATGCGACGCCGTCTTCGATCGGACGATGCAGCAGCTGCATGCCGCGTCGCTGCAGCAGCTGACGCCCTCGACCCTGGCACGGCTGCGTACCGACCGCCGGGCCGCGCTGTCCGCCTCGCATCGCGCGCCGCTGTTCGGCTGGGGCCTGGCGAGCGCCGCCGCGGCCGTCTGCGCGCTCGCCATCGGCGTGGCGTGGCTGCGCACCGAACCATCGCCGGACGCCGCGCCGGCGCAGGTTGCGCAGGCCGCCACCGATGCCGGCGAAAGCACGGCCGGCGATGCCCTGCTCGCCGCCGAGGTCGAAGCGGTGATGGCGCCGCTCGACGAAGATCCCGACCTGTACCTGTGGCTGGCCGCCAACGATGACGCCCTGCCGTCGATCATGGAGCGCTGATGATGTTCCGCTATCGCACCCGCAACCCGCTTCCCAACGCACCGCGCACGCGCGCGCCGCGGCGCCGTCTGGCCCTGCTGCTCGCATGTCTAGCCGCACCTGCGGCGCTGGCCGGCGACCCGCCGGACAGTCCGCCGTCCGCGCCGCCGCCGGCATGGGAGCAACTGACCCCGGAGCAGCGTGAAATCCTGATCGCACCGGTCCGCGACCGCTGGAACAGCGAGCCTGAGCGTCGCCAGAGCATGCTCGAGCATGCCCGCCGCTGGCAGGAACTGACCCCCGAGCAGCGCCGCCGGGCCCGCCATGGCCGCCACCGCTGGGAGCACATGAGCCCGGAGCAGCGCGCGCAGACCCGCGTCCTGTTCCAGACGATGCGCGGGATGGACCCCGAACAGCGCTCGGCGCTGAAGGCGCAATGGCGGCAGATGACGCCCGAACAGCGACGCGAATGGGTGGAGCGGCAGCGCGGGGAGGAGTGAGGAAGCGCCGACCGGCAGCGAGACAGCCGGACAGCCAGCGCCCCGCCGCTATCCCGCGACGCTCTCCCGTTCGGGCCAGACCGTCTTCGCCAGCAGTTCGTCGTCCCAGTCGAAGCCGATCGCGCCGTCCTTCAGGAACAGTACCGCGAAGTTGAGCAGGTTGCGCGCGTACATCTCGCTCGCATGGACCGCGCCGCTGCTGGCCAGGTTCAGCGGACCGGCCACGGTCACACCACGCGCGTCGATGGTCTCACCGGGCCGGGTCAGCTCGCAGTTGCCGCCGGTCTCGGCGGCGAGATCGACGATCACGCTTCCGGGCCGCATGCCGGCCACCATCGCCGCGGTGACGATCTTCGGCGCCGGCCTGCCCGGGACCGCTGCCGTGCAGACGACCACGTCGATGCCCTTCAGATGCTCGGCGAGCCGCCGCTGCTGCTCGGCGCGCTCCTCGTCGGTGAGCTGACGCGCGTAGCCGCCTTCGCCGGCCGCGCTGACGCCGAGGTCGAGAAAGCGGCCACCGAGCGACTCGATCTGTTCGCGCGTTTCCGGGCGCACGTCGAAACCCTCGACCTGGGCACCGAGCCGCCTCGCTGTCGCGATCGCCTGCAGTCCTGCGACGCCCGCGCCGACCACCAGCACCTTCGACGGCCGGATCGTGCCGGCGGCGGTGGTCAGCATCGGGAAGAAGCGCGGCGCGAGCTGCGCGGCGATCAGCACTGCCTTGTAACCGGCCATGCCCGCCTGCGAGCTGAGCACGTCCATCGCCTGTGCGCGGGTCGTGCGCGGCAGGCGCTGCAGTGGGAACGCGACGACGCGACGCGCGCGGATCTCCCGGGCGCCGGCCTCGTCGGCCTGCGGTACGAGCAGGCCCACCAGCACCGCACCTTCGCGCATGCGTGCGATCGCGTCGGCCGTGGGAGACTGCACGCACAGCAGCAGGTCGGCCGCGGCGTAGACAGCGTCGGCATCGTCGAGCAGTGTCGCGCCGGCCTGTGCATAGGCGTCGTCGGTGAACGCGGCGCCCTCGCCGGCGCCGCGTTCGAGTACCACCCGCGCGCCAGCGGCGACGAACTTGCGGCAGGTTTCCGGGGTGATCGCGACCCGGCGTTCGCCTTCGGCCCGCTCGCGCACCGCGCCGACGTTCACCGTCGCGCCTGCCGGTCCATCGGTCGGATTGCCTGCCGTCTCTGCCGCCATGCCTGGACTCCGCGAAGGGGCGTCACGGCCCCGATCTGCGCGATCCTAGCAAAGCGCCGGACGCGCGCGGCGGCACCCGCAACGGATCGTCCGCGGCGGAGCCGGCGGACGATCCGCCCGGACGCGTCGATACGATGCCTCAGTCGGCCTCGGCGGTGTTGTCCAGACGCTCGCGTACGCGTCGCATCGCCTCGTCGAAGGCGGAACGCTCCGAACCGACGACCAGCCGGCCGTCCTGCTGCATCACCGCCAGTTCCTCGGCGGAGGCGACCAGCACCCGCAGGCCGCGCCGGTTGACCAGCAGGAAGCGGGATGTCATCGGACTGATCCAGGCGACCTTGGCGGCGACGATCTCACCGTGCACGTCGGTCAGCCGCACCCAGTCGCCGACCTTCAGCGCGCGCATGCGTTCGGCGATCGCCGGATCGTGGCCGATGGTGGCGGTACCGCCGGCCAGCCACAGCCGACGCTCCTCGCCGGACTCCACCGTCTCACCGCCCGCCAGCGGCTTGGCGGTCTGCGCGCGGCGCGGACCGTCCGGAGTGGCCAGCGCGCGCACCAGGCCGGCCATGCCGTGCTGGGCAGCGCTGTCGTCGAGTCCGGAACTGGCCAGGCAGCGCAGGACCAGGGGTTCGATCGAAAGCAGGTGATCGGCCAGTTCGCGGCCGCGGTTCTCGGCCGCCAGCTGATCGGCGCGCAGCAGCGCATCGCCGAGCGCGATCGCTTCCTCGCGGCGCTGCGGGTCCTCGTCGCGCAGCAGGGTCTGCACGATGTGATGACGCCATGGCATCGCCAGGAAGTCGGCGACGGCAGGGGTCAGGCGGGTGGTCCGCAGGCGCTTCATCAGCGCCTCGTCGGCGGTCTCGCGGGCCTGGTCCAGGCGCTCGCGGCCGAGCGTCGCCTTGACCAGCCGCTCCTCCTGCAGCGCACTGCGACGGCGGTGCTGGCCGAGCAGGGCGTCGAGCTCGGCATGCGCCAGCTCGAATACGGCGATGTCCTCGTTGTACTCGGCGACCACCCGCTGCGAGGCGGCGGCCGCGCGGTCCAGCAGCTCGCGCTCCTGCGGCGTGCTCGCCTGGTTGCCTTCGCAGGCTTCGGTGATCGCATCGAGCAGCTTGCGCGCCGGATGCTCGCGGTGGACGAACAGGCCGTCGTCGGTCAGCGCGACCTTGACGTAGGGCAGCACCAGGCGGCCGTACAGGCGGCGCGCGCGGTCCTGCAGCGAATTGGTGCGGAACAGCGAATCGAACAGCAGCGCGACCAGGTCGATCGCATCTTCCTCGTCGGCACTGAAACGGGTCTGGGACGGATCGACGCCGATCCGGCGCGCGCCATCGCTGAGGTGGTCCCGTATCGCCGAGCCGAGCCGGCCCGGCCCGGCCAGCGCACGCGCGAACGCGTCCGGCGGCTCCGACTGCAACAGGCTGACTACGCTCAGCATCTCGTCGACGCGCAGTTCGCGCCGCACGCCCAGGCCATGGTCCTGCCTCGCAGCCGGCGCCTGTGCCAGCGCCGCCGCGCCGCCGGCCTGCGGCGTCTGCAGGGAACCGTCGCGCCACATCCGCAACATCGTGCGCAGATCGGCCATGTCCTGGCCGGGCATCGCCATACCGCCGCCGTAGCCGCCCGGTGCGCCTGCGTGGCCACCGCCGTATCCGTTGCCATTGACGTATCCGTCCATCTGTCCCATCACACCCTGCATCGCCTCCATGCCTGTCATCGCTCCCTGTCCCCGGTAAGGCACGGCCTCGACGGTCTCGTGCCGATAGCCGTGCTGCGTCGATGTATGGGAGGACGGGCCAGGCCGCCCGTATCCCGTCGCTGCAAGCAAGGCATTGGCCTTGCCATAGAAGTCGCCCAGCCGGCGCGTCAGCTCGCCCTCGTACTGACGGAACAGCAGATCGCGCACGTGCTGGGTGGGCTCGGTCTCGCGGAAGGACTCGACGAACGCCGCGACCAGCCGCTCCGGCCCGACCGGATTGGCGACTTCGGGCATGCCCAGCGCCTCCGCCATCGCATGCAGGCGCTGGCGCATCGCCTGCAGCGGTTCGGCGAAGCGGCCGCCGAGCGCTTCGACCACGCGCTGGCCGTCGAGATGGAAGGCCAGGTGGGAATCCTCGATCAGGCCGAGCGGCAGATCGCCACGCGTGCGCACGCGCAGGCCGCGGAAGTCGTCGAAGCCCTTGGCCAGTTGCTGGCGATAGCGCATCAGCAGCGTCGCCGCCTGCTGGCGCAGCATCCGCAACGAGGTCAGATCCTCGAAGTGGCCCGGGCCGACGTCGCCGGACTGCAGCGCGATCGACAGCGCCTGCTCGATGCCGGGATACAAGCTATCGGGGATGCCGCCGAGCTGCTCGACCGCCTGCCGCTTGATCTCTTCAAGGACGCGCAGCGGTTCGCTACGCGTCGCGTGCGATTGGGTGAGTACACTCATCCCCGGATCCCCTATTCGACCGGCGCCCGCTGGGCCGGCTGGTGACGCAGAACGCCGGATTCCGGCGTAGAACGCAGCATAGTGGCAATATGAGTCACTTCGTGACCGCCCGGCACCCGACCTTCCCGAACTGTGACTGATGTCGCCCATTGACCCGCGTCCCACCGCATCCGATATCGACCTTCTCCAGGCGCTGGACAACCGCCGCTCGGTACCGGCCCGCCAGCTCGGCGACCCCGGCCCCGACGACGCCACCCTGCTGCGCATGTTGCGCTCGGCCTGCCGCGTGCCCGATCACGGCAAGCGGGTGCCGTGGCGCTTTCTCGCGATCCGGGGCGACGCCCGCCATGCGCTGGGCGAACGCCTCGCCGCGCTGACCCGGCAGCGCGACGACGACGCTGGCGAGGCCGCGATCGAGAAGGATCGCCAGCGCTTCTCGCATGCGCCGCTGGTGGTGACGGTGATCGCCCGGCTCGGCCCGGACGAGAAGATCCCGGAACAGGAGCGCCTGCTGTCCGCCGGCTGTGTCTGTTTCGCCCTGCTGCAGGCCGCGCAGGCCCTGGGCTTCGGCGCGACCTGGCTGACCGGCTGGCCCGCCTATGACGCGACCGTGCACGGTTGGCTGGGGCTGTCGGAAGAGGAGCGCATCGCCGGCTTCATCCACATCGGTACACCGCAGATGGATCCTCCCGAACGCGATCGCCCCGATCCGGCCGCATTGCTGGACGAGTGGGTGGACGACCGTGCCTGACCGGCATCGCACGCGCGCGCCGGCGGGCACCCGTGCCACGTCGTCCGCGGGTCCGTACGGTGACGCGGCGGCCGGCGTTCGGGCAGACTGACGCGGATGAAGACGCTCTACCTCGTCGACGCCAGCCTGTACGTATTCCGCGCCTGGCACTCGATGCCGGACGAGTTCAGCGACGCCGACGGCTGGCCGACCAATGCAGTGCACGGTTTCGCCCGCTTCCTCGCCGAACTGCTCGAACGCGCGCGCCCCACCCACATCGCGATCGCCTTCGACGAGGCGCTCGACTCATGTTTCCGCAACGGGATCTATCCGGCCTACAAAGCCAATCGCGAGCCGGCGCCGGAAGCGCTGAAGCGCCAGTTCGCGCATTGCCGGGCACTGTGCACAGCACTCGGGCTGGACGTGCTCGCGCATGGCCGGTACGAAGCCGACGACCTGATCGGCAGCGCCGTCCATGCCGCCCGCATCCACGGTTTCCAGGCGGTGATCGTGTCCGCCGACAAGGACCTCTCGCAGTTGCTCGGCGACGGCGACGAACAGTGGGACTACGCGCGCAACCAGCGCTGGGGCGCGGCCGGCGTGCCCGCCCGGCACGGCGTGGAGGCGCGCCAGATCGCCGACTTCCTGGCGCTGACCGGCGACAGCATCGACAACATCCCCGGCGTGCCGGGGATCGGCGCCAAGACCGCCGCCGCGCTGCTCGCCCATTTCGGCACCCTCGACGCGCTGCTGGAACGGATCGACGAGGTGCCGTTCCTGCGCATACGCGGCGCCGCGGGCACGGCGAAGAAGCTGCGCGAGCATCGCGAACAGGCCCTGCTGTGCCGGCAACTGACCACGATCGCGCTCGATGCGCCACTCGAAGGCGCCCGCCCCCATTTCGCCCGCGGCCGTGGCGACGCCCACGCGCTGATCGCGCTGTGCGAGGCGTTGCGCTTCGGGCCGCTGACCCGGCGCCGCCTGCACGAGGCCGCGGGCCTCGAGTACGCCTCCGGCTGAACCCGGCGAGCGCGGACGGTCCATTCGCGGGCGGTCATGCGGACGCGCTAGGATCGCGGGATGGAGACCGCCACCGACGACACCGACATCGAATCGACCGAAGTCCTGTACGAGGGCCAGTGGCTGCGACTGAGCCGTCGCGGCCGCTGGGAATTCGCCGAACGTACCCACGGCAACGGCATGGCGGTGATCATCATCGCCGTCACGCCCGACGACAACGTGCTGTTCGTGGAGCAGTTCCGCGCACCGCTGGGCAGTCGCACGATCGAGATGCCGGCCGGACTGGTCGGAGACGACCACGCCAATGACACCCTGGTTTCCGCCGCCCGGCGCGAGCTGGTCGAGGAGACCGGCTGGGAGCCGGCCCGGGTCGAGGTGCTGCTGGTCGGTCCGACCTCATCGGGGATGAGCAGCGAACGCATCGCCTTCGTACGCGCGACGGGGCTGACCCGCGTCGGCAGCGGCGGCGGCGTCGACGACGAGGCGATCACCGTCCACGAAGTGCCACGCGAACAGGCGCCGGCCTGGTTGATGGCCAGGCAGGACGAGGGCTATGAACTCGACCTCAAGCTCTGGGCCGGGCTGTGGATGATCGACCGGGATCCGGATGGTTCACCGGCCGGGTGAAACCCGCCTTCAGCCGCGGATTGACGCGGATCAGCACGGACAGGGCATCTCGATATTGCTTTGTCCGTGTGATCCGTGTTGATCCGTGGCCAATCTGATCGCCCGGCTCGGTTGAAGCGATCGGCCGCGACCTGCCCATGGATCTACACCGCTCCTGCCTTGTGAATTCTCTGGACACGGATGGAACAGATCCAGCACAGGTCTCTATCCGCATCCTCCATCCACGACCGTCCGTGTCCGGAGCGATTCCGCGGACTCAGGCGAAGCGGTCGGTCGCCGCGACCAGCGCGTCGATGTTCTCTTCCTCGAACGCGGAGTGCCCCGAGGCCGGGGTGATCACCAGATCCGCCTTCGGCCAGGCCTTGTGCAGGTCCCAGGCGTTCTGCACCGGGCAGACCACGTCGTAGCGGCCGTGCACGATCACGCCGGGGATGTCGGCGAGCCTGCCGGCGTCGCGCAGCAGCTGGTCGTCGGCCTCGAAGAAACCGCTGTGCACGAAATAGTGGTTCTCGATCCGCGCGAAGGCCAGCGCGAAGTGCGGATCCTCGTGGCTGAAGGCGAAGTCGTCGTCGACGTGCAGGAAACTGGTCGCGCCCTCCCACACGCTCCATGCCTTGGCCGCGGCCAGGCGGGTCGCCTCGTCGTCGGAGGTCAGGCGGCGGTGGAACGCCGAGATCAGGTCGTGGCGCTCGACCTCGGGGATCGCGGCGACGTAACGGTCCCAGGCGTCCGGGAACAGCCGCGACGCGCCCTCCTGGTAGAACCACTCCAGCTCCCAGCGACGCAGCATGAAGATGCCGCGCAGCACCAGTTCGGTGACGCGCCTGGGATGCTTCTCGGCGTAGGCCAGCGCCAGCGTCGAACCCCAGGAGCCGCCGAACACCTGCCAGCGGTCGATGCCGAGCCGGCTGCGCAGCTTCTCGATGTCCTCGACCAGATCCCACGTCGTGTTGTCGACCAGGTCCGCGTGCGGCGTCGAGCGGCCGGAACCGCGCTGGTCGAACAGCACGATGCGGTACCTGGCCGGGTCGTGGAAGCGGCGCATCTTCGCGCTGCAGCCGCCGCCCGGGCCGCCGTGCAGGATGACGACGGGCTTGCCGTCGGGGTTGCCGCATTCCTCGAAATAGAGCGTGTGGCGGTCGTCGACTTCGAGCCTTCCGGTGTTGAAGGGCTCGATTTCGGGATAGAGCTTGCGCATGCAGTGTCTCGCTTTGCAGGTCGCGGAAGTTTAACGGCTCAAGGTTAAAGGTCCTCTTCACCCTGCCGCGCGGCGGCCGAGGGTGACGCGGTCGCGCCGTTCCAGATCCTGCTCGGTGGCGATGTCGACCAGGCCGGCCATCGCGAAGATTCCGCGCACCGCCGCTGCCTGTTCCCAGCCATGCTCGACCAGCAGCCAGCCATCGGGCTTGAGCATCGCGACGGCGCCGCCGGCGATCTCGCGGATCGCGTCCAGCCCGTCGGGCCCGGATGCCAGCGCGGCGCGCGGCTCGGCACGCAGGTCGCCACGCTGCAGGTGCGGGTCGTCCTCGGCGATGTAGGGCGGATTGCTGGCGATCAGGTCGTAACGACCGCCGGCCAGCGGGGTGAACCAGTCGCCCAGGTGGAAGCGGATGTTCGGCAGCGCGAGTTCCCGCGCATTCTCGCGGGCCACCGCCAGCGCCGCGGCACTGGCGTCGACCGCATCGATCCGGGCCCGTGGCCGTTCCAGCGCCAGCGCCAGCGCGATCACTCCGCTGCCGGTGCCGAGGTCGGCGAGCGCCAGACCGACGTCGCGCGGCAGCCGTTCCAGCGCCAGCTCGACCAGGCGCTCGGTTTCCGGGCGCGGGATCAAGGTGGCCGGACCGACCCGCACTTCGAAGCGCCAGAACCCGCGCCTGCCGGTCAGGTAGGCGATCGGTTCACCGGCGCGGCGACGCGCGAGCAGCGCCTCGAAGGCGGCCAGAGCCTGCGGCTCCGGTTCGGCGTCCCCGTGCGCGAAAAGCCAGCTCGACGGCCGTCCCAGCGCATGCGCCAGCAGCGCCTCGGCGTCGCCGGGTTCGGTCTGCCCGCGGGCGGCACGCAGCAGTTCGTCGATGCGGGGCATCCGGGCCAGGCCTCATCGGGTACGGATCGGCTGCACATCCTACCGCTCCGCCCGCTTTCGGCCGCCATGGCGTCGCGAAGCCTTCATGCCATCGGCGGAGGATGGGGGCGCCACGCATGCCCGAGGCGTCCCGGCCAGAACATAGTCAGAACCTATTGAATCAATTCGATCAATCAACTTGATCGATTTCAGCCCGATCCCTAAGCTTTTCCCTATCGCGGCCGGCACGGTGGCCGCGCATTCTCCCTCCGCAGACCATAAGGAATGCTCCTGATGTCGCTTATCAACACACAAGTCCAGCCGTTCAAGGCCACCGCGTTCCAGGCCGGCGAGTTCGTCGAAGTCACCGACGCCAGCCTGAAGGGCAAATGGTCGGTCCTGATCTTCATGCCCGCCGCGTTCACCTTCAACTGCCCGACCGAGGTCGAGGACGCCGCCGAGCACTACGCCGAATTCCAGAAGGCCGGCGCCGAGGTCTACATCGTCACCACCGACACCCACTTCTCGCACAAGGTCTGGCACGAGACCTCGCCGGCGGTCGGCAAGGCCCAGTTCCCGCTGGTCGGCGACCCGACCCACCAGCTGACCCGTGCGTTCGGCGTGCACATCGAAGAAGAGGGCCTGGCCCTGCGCGGTACCTTCATCGTGAACCCGGACGGCGTGATCAAGACCCTCGAGATCCACGACAACGCGATCGCCCGCGACATTTCCGAGACCCTGCGCAAGCTGAAGGCCGCCCAGTACGTCGCAGCCCACCCGAACGAGGTCTGCCCGGCCAAGTGGAAGGAAGGCGAGAAGACCCTGGCGCCGTCGCTGGACCTGGTCGGCAAGATCTGATCCGCGGCCGATCGACGCGCGCGTCCGGCGCGCGGCACCAGCAGTACCCGGGCGGCGGGCGCGAAGCCGCCGCCCATCCCGCCCGAAGGGCGGCGCGGCAACCCGAAGTGCCGCACGGCGCGTCCCGGCCGGCTCGTGCCGGGGCGCCCCTCCGGCTCCGCCCGGCGGACACCCGGACCTGATGCACGCCCTCCCCGCTTCACAACGTCGCGTTTCACGAATGTCGCGGCGCCCGGGCACTCCCTCTCTCCCCCTCCCGGGCGCTCGCGGCGTTCACCCCACCCCACTTCCCGGAGTCGTTTCCATGCTCGACGACGCACTCAAGACCCAGCTGAAGGCCTATCTCGAAAAGGTCGCGCATCCGATCGAGCTGGTCGCCTCGCTCGACGACGGCGCCAAGTCGAAGGAGCTCGACGCCCTGCTACTCGACATCGCCGGTCTGTCCGACAAGGTCGAGTACCTGGGCGACGGCAACGACGCGCGCCGGCCCTCGTTCGCGATCCGCCGCACCGGCACCGACGTGCAGGTGCGGTTCGCCGGCCTGCCGATGGGCCACGAGTTCACCTCGCTGGTGCTCGCCCTGCTGCAGGTCGGCGGCCATCCGCCGAAACTTCCGGACGACGTGATCGCACAGATCAGGGCGATCGAAGGCGAGTTCCACTTCGAAACCTACTTCTCGCTGTCGTGCCAGAACTGCCCGGACACCGTGCAGGCACTGAACGCGATCAGCGTGATCAACCCGAACATCCGCCACGTCTCGATCGACGGCGCGCTGTTCCAGGACGAGGTCGAGGCGCGCGAGATCATGTCGGTGCCCACCGTGCTGCTGGATGGCAAGCCGTTCGACCAGGGCCGCATGACCGTCGAGCAGATCCTCGCGAAGATCGACACCGGCGCCGGCGAACGTGCCGCCGAGCAGATCAGGCGCAAGGAAGCGTTCGACGTCCTCGTCGTCGGCGGCGGCCCGGCCGGCGCGGCGGCCGCGGTCTATGCCGCGCGCAAGGGCATCCGCACCGGCGTGGCGGCCGAGCGCTTCGGCGGCCAGGTGCTGGACACGATGGCGATCGAGAACTTCATCTCGGTGCCGTACACCGAGGGCCCGAAGCTGGCCGCCGCGCTGGAACAGCACGTGCACGAGTACGACGTCGACGTGATGAACCTGCAGCGCGCGACCGCGCTGGTCCCGGCGACGGAACCGGGCGGGCTGATCGAAGTGCGGCTCGCAGGCGCCGACGGCAAGCCCGGCGCATCGCTGAAGTCGCGCTCGGTGATCCTGTCGACCGGCGCGCGGTGGCGCCAGATGGGCGTGCCCGGCGAGGACGAGTACCGCAACAAGGGCGTGGCCTACTGCCCGCACTGCGACGGCCCGTTGTTCAAGGGCAAGCGGGTCGCGGTGATCGGCGGCGGCAATTCCGGCGTCGAGGCCGCGATCGACCTGGCCGGGATCGTCAGGCACGTGACCCTGATCGAGTTCGACGGCAGGCTGCGCGCCGACGAGGTGCTGCAGCGCAAGCTGCGCAGCCTGCCCAACGTCGACGTGATCGTCAGCGCGCAGACCACCGAAGTCATCGGCGACGGCAAGAGGGTCGCCGGACTGCTGTACAAGGACCGCGACAGCGGCCAGCTGCACCGCCTGGAGCTGGAGGGCGTGTTCGTGCAGATCGGCCTGCTGCCGAACACCGAATGGCTGAAAGGTACGGTCGAACTGTCGCCGCGCGGCGAGATCGTGGTCGACGACCGCGGCCAGACCAGCGTGCCCGGGGTATTCGCCGCCGGCGACGCGACCACGGTCCCGTACAAGCAGATCGTGATCGCGATGGGCGCGGGCTCGACCGCAGCGCTCAGCGCCTTCGACCACCTGATACGCACATCGGTACCGACAAGGACCGCGGCGCCCGAGATGGAAGCCGCATGATCCCGAAGGCCCGTTCCCGCCGGAGCGGGCCTTCGTCGTCCCGCGCTCCCGCGAGGGCGCATGGATCCGCCGCGCAGCTTGCGCACGGCCGGCCACGACGGATCCGTGTCGTCCAGACCCCGTCATCGGAGGAACACCGTCGTGAACCTGCGTGACCTCAAGTACCTCGTCGCACTGGCCGAACACAAGCACTTCGGCCGCGCCGCCGCCGCCAGCTTCGTCAGCCAGCCGACGCTGTCGACCCAGATCAAGAAACTCGAGGACGAACTCGGCGTGGCCCTGGTCGAGCGGGCGCCGCGGCGGATCATGCTGACGCCGGTCGGCCACGAGATCGCCGAGCGCGCGCGCAAGGTGATCGCCGAGGTCGAACAGATGGCGGAGATCGCGCGCCGCAGCCGGGACCCCGAAGCGGGCTCGGTGCGGCTGGGCATGTTTCCCACCCTGGGCCCGTACCTGCTGCCGCACGTACTGCCGCAGTTGCGCGAGCGCTTCCCACGCCTGGAACTGCTGCTGGTCGAGGAGAAGACCGACCAGGTCCTGGCTCGCCTGCGCGACGGCCGTCTCGACGCCGGCCTGCTCGCGCTGCCGATCCACGACGACCAGCTGCACGTCGAACCGCTGTTCGACGAACCGTTCCTGCTCGCGGTGCCGCGCCAGCATCCGATGGCGACGCACGACCACCTCGCGCTCGAGGAACTCGACGACCAGCACCTGCTGCTGCTCGAGGAAGGCCACTGCCTGCGCGACCAGGCGCTCGATGTCTGCCGCATGGCCGGCGCCGACGAGCGCGACGGCTTTCGCGCGACCAGCCTGGAGACGTTGCGGCAGATGGTCGCATCCGGCGTCGGCATCACCCTGCTGCCGGTGCTGGCGGTGCAGCCGCCCGTCCCGCCGTCGCCGGACATCCGTCTGCTGCAGTTCGACGGCGAGGCGCCGCACCGCCGGATCGCGATGGTCTGGCGCAAGAGCTCGGCCATGGATGGCTTCCTGCACAAGCTCGCCGACGAGTTCCGGCATCTCCCCGCCACCCTGCTGCAACCGCCGTCGCCGCCGACGGCGGGTAGTTAGCGTCGCGCACGGACCTCGTGCGGCACGGGCCAGCGGCCGGGCATGACGTCATCCACTGCAGGCCGACCAATACCCAGCCGTCCGACCGGCGTGCTCAGCACGGATCGACGATCTTCTCGAAACGTCGCTGCATCTCCTCCGGTGCGACCTCCTCGATGCTGTGGCCGATGTTCCAGCGGTGCCCGAACGGGTCGCGGACCACGCCCGAGCGCTCGCCGTAGAACATGTCCTTCGGCGCCATCAGCAGGGTCGCACCGTGGGCGAGCGCGCGCTCGACGACCGCATCGGCGTCGTCGACGTGGATGTGCAGGGTCACGCTGGTCGCCGCGTCCGGATCGGGACGGCGGATGCCATACTCCGGGTACTCCTCGCACAGCATCAGGGTGCAGCCGCCCAGCGAGACCTCGGCGTGGCCGATGCGGCCGCCGGGTTCGACCAGGCGGAACAGCTCGGTCGCTCCGAACGCATCCCGATAGAACGCGATCGCCTTCCCGGCGTCGTCAACGCATAGATAGGCGAACAATTCGTGCACGGCCATCGCATCACTCCTGCCTGTCAATCTGGTATCGAACGGGTGGGGCCAGCGTGCCACCGTCCATGACCACGGTCTTGAACGAAATTGACCGGCGGTTCAGCCCGGATCAGCCACCGGCAGGTGCTGTGCGCTGGCCGGTCGCACGCTCCGGTAGACGCGCGGCGTCACTCCGCTCAGTTCGCGGAACTCGCGGGTGAAGTGGGCCTGGTCGCTGTAGCCGGTGGCCAACGCGATCTCGGCGAGCGCATCGCCACGGGCGAGCCGCTGCAGTGCGCGCTGGAAGCGCCGTACCCGGGCATAGCGTTTCGGCGACAGCCCGACCGCCTCGCCGAAGCGGGCGATGAAATGACGATGGCTGCAGCCCGATGTCGCCACGGCATCGGCGACGCTGCCACCGCGGCCCAGCGCCTGCAGCGCTCCTGCGACCTGCGGATGCAGGCAGCCGACCGGCCGCAGCTGCGAGCGCAGCGCCGCGGCGAACCGCTCCAGCTGGCGGGCGGGGTCGGACTCGTCCAGCAGGCGCTCGAGCAGTCGATCCGCGCCCGCACCCCAGATCAGCTCCAGCGGAACGTGCCGCCCCTCCAGTTCGATCGCGCTGCAGCCCAGCAGCGCCCGGGCCGCGCCCGGCCTCAGCACCGCACCGACCGAACGCGTCGGCACCGAAGTGTCCTTGATGCTGTAGCGCGCCCGGCACCCGGCCACCACCGCCCGGGACACCACCTGGCCGGCGGCGTCGCCGGCTTCGGCATGCAGCCGCAACGGCGCATCGAGCCGGATCGCCAGGTGCATCGTCCCGCCCGGCAGCGAATGTTCGCGGGACGTGCGCGCCGCGCTCCCGGCCGAGACCCACAGGGACTCGACGTAGGGTCGCAACAGATCGCCTGGCTGGATGCGGACCATGCGCGGACGATACACCCGTCGCCACGCTCCCGTTGCCACGACGGATGGTGCGTTGCCCGCCCGGGCCCGGAGGCCCGCCCGCGACATCCCGGCGCCGATTCCGGCGGATGGTGGCATGCCCTATGCTCCGGATCGCAAACGCTGGAGGGGGACACCGGATGGGGCGGAGGGCATGGATCGGGCTGCTGCTGATCGCAGCGGGCATCGGCTGGTGGCATTCGCCGTACTCGCCGCGCGATCACGGTACCGCTTACGCCGCCGACGCGGACTGTCCGCCGCCGCCGCGGGTGACGCCGGGCGATCCGCCGCTGCAGACCGCGATCGCGGGCCCGGTCGCCGGCATAGAACTGCCCGCTGCCCGGCTGACCCCGCTGGCGGGCTTCAGCGTCGACGCCCGCGTGCTGTCGCGCCGCGACTACCGGCGTGATCGCGAGGCCGGGCTCTCGCCGACCGATCTTGCCCTGGGCTGGGGCCGGATGACCGACGACCGGGTGCTCGGACGTCTGGCGATCAGCCAGTCCGGCCGCTGGTATCACTACCGCTGGCAAGGCGAACCGCCCCTGCCTCCGCGCGAGATCGCCAGTTCCAGCGCCAACATGCATCTGATTCCCGCCAGCGGCGACGTCGCCGAACAACTGCGGGCCGTCGAGCCCGGAGACCGCATCCGCATCGACGGCTGGCTGGTCGAAGCACGGGCCGCGGACGGCTGGCGCTGGCGCAGCTCGACCTCGCGTACCGACACCGGGGCAGGCGCCTGCGAGGTGATCTACGCGTGCTCGATCGAGAGGAAATGAGGCTTCAGCACGGCCCCGGTCGTCGTTGCATCACGCGTTCGTCCGGCTGGGCATGACAGGCTGACCCGCGCACCGGCATGCCGCGCACGACGGTGGTCGCGGTCCGCAAGACCGCAACATGGATCAAAGACCGGCTGCCAGACTTCCGATCGAACGGCATGAAACCCGCAACGGCGCCGCCCGTGGCGCCCAGTCCATGGAGTGCGTGATGGAAACGATGGAATTGCACCGCGGTCGCCTGGTCGACCATGTACAGCTCGTCGTCCGCGACCTCGACGCCAGCCGGCGCTTCTACGAGGCGGTGCTGGAGGTCCTTGGCATACCGATCAGCGGCGAGGGCGAAGGCTTCTTCTGGGCCGACGAGCTGGTCGTCTCCGGCGCCGACAGCCCGGCCGCTCTGGGCGAACTCACCGGTCGCGTGCATCTGGCCTTCCAGGCCCGCGACGAAGCAATGGTGGATGCGTTCCATCGCGCCGCGCTCGCCGCCGGCGGCCGCGACAACGGCGCCCCGGGGCTGCGTCCCTACCACCCCGCCTACTACGGCGCGTTCGTTCTGGACCCCGACGGCAACAACATCGAGGCGGTCCATCACGGTCCCGCGCAACGCAGCGCGGATTCGGTGAAGGTCACGTTCGAGACCTGACGGCAACCGGGATGGCAGCCGCAACATCGCCATGACGTCGCATGGAACGGCTCCGGCCGGCTCTCCCTGCGCTGAACAACGTGCCCGCACCTGCCGGACGTTCAGCCGGCGGTGCGCCTGAACCGTGACGCGGGGCCCGATGCAACGCGAATCTTGCGTTCCGCAGACGCATCGCTAACACCGGGCTTCCCCGGCATTCACCGCCGCCCGCGTAGTGTCGGGCTCGAGCCATCCTCCCTCCCCCGTCCGGATGGCAATCAGGCAAGAAGGAGTCCCCAATGACCACGAACAACGCGCACATCGATATCGACGACCGGAACGCGGGCCCACGCTCGCGGCAGATGGCATTCGGGCGCCTGTGGCAGCTCGGCGCCCGCTCCGCCCTTGCCGCGATGTTGCTGGCGGCCACCGCCTACGCGATCGCCAACGCACCGGCGCAGGCCGGGGAGCCGGAAGAGACACAGACCGTGAACGAGGCCGAGTCGACCCAGCCGGTCGAGGACACGTGGATCACCACCAAGGTGAAGAGCCAGTTGCTGGCCGAGGGCGAGGTCGAGGGCAGCGAGATCGACGTCGACACGCTCGAAGGCGTGGTGCACCTGTCCGGCACCCTCGGCAGCCAGGCCGAGATCGACAAGGCGGTCGCGATCGCCCGCGCCACCGAGGGCGTGACGGAGGTGGATGCCAGCGGCCTGACCGTGTCGACCACCGACACCCGATAGGCGGCGACCTGCGCAGCATCCGGCCCTCCGCGCCAGCCGCGGCGTGATTTCCTTTCACCCCGGAACGGGCCCCGCCAATGCGGGGCCCTTGCGCATGCGGTGCACGAACGGCGGCCGGCTTCAGCCGTCCATCGCGGAAGTAGCCGGCGACGGCCTGGTGATCGTCACGCGCAGATCGCGACCGGCGACCGCCTCGTTGCCGCTGAAATCGCGCGCGGTGATCCGCAGCAGGTAGTCGCCCGGCACCAGTTCGGACGGCTGCCAGTAGCCGGTCGCGAGACGGCCGCCGCGCAGGGTGTTGGTCAGCTCGTAGCGGAAGCGCGTGACCGCGCTGCCATGCACGGTGATGCCGCTGCCGGGCGCATAGGCGACCTTCACCGCGTGCGGCTCGATCGGCATGCGGTCGAACTCGATGCTGATCCGCGGCGATTCATGGCCCGGCAACGGCCGGCCGGACGCATCGAGCCACTGGTAGCCGAGGGCATACAGGCCCAGACGCCGCCGCGGCAGGTTGCGGTCGACCTGGTCCCACGCGTCGACGACGATCCTCAGGTCGCGCGCATCGGCGGCGACCTGCACACGTCCGTCCCGGACGGGCAACGGCCTGTCGGAGACGTCGACGAGGGCGATGCCGTCGATCCGCGGCGGCTGGCTGTCCGCGTAGTTGGCGAAACCGAGCGTGGCGGCGTTGACCTCGTAGCCGCTGGCTCCGACGGCCAGATGCACGTGCGCCATCCGGTTGATCGTGCCGAGCACGTCGCCCACGGCGAAACGGGTACCGCGGCGAACGCGGATGCGCTGCGGCTCGCCCTCGTCGTCGAGGATCATCGCGAAGCGGGCGGGGTCGATCCCTTCGCCGTTCGGCAGTCGTCCGACCCGCATGTGGATGTACTGGATGGTGTCCACCGCCAGACCCTCGCCCAGGCGCCCCATGCCCCACGCGGCGAACGGGCTGGATACCTTCGCATCGGCGATCGCGACGACCGGCTGGCCGACATCGCCGCGGATGTCGAGTCCGCCGTGCAGGTGATGGCGGCTCTCGCCGTCGTAGTCGCCACGCACCTCGCCGAGGGTGCCGACCACCTCGTGCCAGCCCAGCTGCGGGTGCAGCGGCCAGCGTCCCCCGGTATCGGGCAACGGGTTCAACGCTGACGGCCCGAGCGCATCGGCATCGTGTTCCGCGCCCTCCGGCCGCGCATGGGCGGTGGCGATCATCGCGACCGGTGCGGCGGTGGCGGCCTCGTGCACGGGCGCGGCAGCCGACGCGATCCGATGGACACGGTAGGCGCCGGCGTCGCTGAGGTACAGCGCACCGTGCGCATCGACGGCGACTCCGGCAGGGCGCGAGAAGCGGCCGGGCATCTCCCGGGTGATCGCATGCCAGCGCCCGTCACCGGCGATCTGCAGCACGATCGCCGGCCGCACCCCGGCAGCGTAGAGGACGCCGTCATGCGTCCGCGTCAGCCCGATCGGCGTCGTCGGCGCATCGCGCAGCAGGGTGGTGACGTCGCCACGCGACGACACATGGCGGATATGGCCGTTGCCGGCATCGGCGACCCAGACCTCGCCACGCGCGCTCACCGCCAGCCCGGTCGGCGTGTCGAAACGCGCCTGCGGGCCGGGACCGTCGAAATCGCCGGGACGCCCGTCGCCTGCCAGCGTACCGACGGTTCCATCGGGCTGGATGATGCGGATGCGGTCGTTGTAGGTATCGGCGACGTAGACGCGGCCGCTGGCATCGACCGCGACGCCGATGGGGCCGTTGAACTGCGCCTGCGCGCCCGGACCGTCGCGGAATCCGGGCGAGCCGGTACCGGCGAGGGTACTCACCTGCCCTGCCGGGGTGAGCTTGCGGATCGCGTGATTGCCGGTATCGGCGATGTACAGGTTGCCGGCCAGATCGAGTGCGAGGCCGGACGGCGTGTCGAAGCGTGCCGTCGCAGCGGGACCATCGGCGAAGCCTTCGCCGCCGCCGGCCACGGTCGCGACGCGGCCTTCGCCGTCCACCATTCGGATCCTGTTGTTGTCGCCGGCGTCGGTCATGTAGAGCCTGGCGGTGTGGGCCGCCATGTCGGCGGCCTGCCCCGGATCGGTGCCCGTGCGTACCGGCGCCTCCCACAGCGCCAGGCCCCAGGGATCGGCGAAACGGGCACGCGCGCCAGGGCCATCGTCGGCGCCGCGCACGCCATCACCGGCCAGCAGGGAAACCCGGCCGCTCCAGTCCAGCAGGGTCCGTGGCGGGCCGGCCTCCTCGAACGGCGGCAACGCAGGCGGACGTCCCATCACGAAGGTTGCGGCCAGCGCCGCGGCGGTCAGGCCGGCGACCAGCCATATCAGGGCCCCGCGCATCCGGCTGTCATGCGTCATGTCGCTACCGACTCCAATCCGATCCGCCGGGATTACCGGCCATCCGCGCCCAGACTACGGATCGTCATGGAAGGATGCCATCGGCATGATCGCGAAATGACCGGCGATGGACGGCAGCAGGCAGCCGCGGAACCTGCGGTCAGGGCCGGGTTCCATCGCAGTGTCCCCTGCCTGCGGCAGTACCGCGCGCGAGTGGGGCTGCAGTCAGTGCCCCAGTCACAGCGGCGGTGCCGTCGGCCAGCGCCACGCCCATGACCCCGGAACCGACCACGGTCGCCAGCAGCAGCGCGGTGCCGATGGACTCGGCGAGCAGCCCGTGGGCGGCCAGACATGCGTGGAGGTCGCGCCTCCGGCCACCGCGGGGCCTCCTGCAGCGACTCAAGCAGCGCCCTGACCCGCGCGCCGATCTCGTCGCGCACCGCGCGATACCCGTCGTCGTCCATGTCGCGTGGGTCGGGCAGACCCCAGTCCTCGCGACGCTTGCAGGCACCCGGGGGGGCAGCTGTCGCCGCAACCCCTCGTGATCACCGCGTCGAACTCGCCATCGATCCCGTCCAGCGACTTGGATGCATGCGCGCTGAGGTCGTAGCCGAGCGCGGCCATGAAGCGGATCGCCTTCGGGTTGATGCGGCCGGATGGAGCGGAGCCGGCAGTGAACGCCTCGACCTTGTCGCCGCCACGGATGCGGGCGCCATCGGATTGATCATCCGCGCCGAGCGCTGGATATCACCCGGGTGTTATTGACTGTTGAAATTTACCCGGACAAAATATAGCCCACCCAATCGAGCTATCCACCACATGGACACGACGGACACGGCAACCACCCCACCCCCGCGCTATACCGCCTTCGCGGGCGACGGCATCGTCGCCCGCGGCGCACTCGCCGAGGTCGCCTGCGCGGCCGGCGCCCGGCTCGGCGATGCCGCGGGGCCACCGGTACTGGTGTTCGCCGACGACGACGGCCGGGTGATCGATCTGGACCTCCGCGGCTCCGCCGAGGACATCCGCCGGCGGCTCACGGCGGCACCCGCTGTCCCCGCCCCCGCGTCCGGGAGTCGTCGCGGCGTGCTGGAAAAGATCGGACGAGGCTCGGCCGGCGCCCGCGACGGTGCCGAAGCCGCCCGGCGCCCGCGCGGCCGGCCCCGGATGGGCGTGGTCGCGCGCGAGGTCACCCTGCTGCCGCGCCATTGGGACTGGCTCGCCGAGCAACCCGGCGGCGCCTCGGCGGCGCTGCGCCGGCTGGTCGAAGCCGCCCGCCAGACCCATGCAGGCAGGGACGGAATGCGTCGCAGCCAGGAGGCGGCCTACCGTTTCATGACCACCCTCGCCGGTGATCTGCCGGGATACGAGGAAGCCAATCGCACGCTGTTCGCCGGCGATGCCGAAGGTTTCGCCCTGCATACCGCCGATTGGCCGCGGGACGTCCGCGAGTATGCGATGAAGTTGGCGGCGACGGCGCTGCACGGCGGACAGGCGGGGCCTGCCGTCGCGGCCCGCTGAGCCGGGCATCCACAGATTGCGGCGGGCGCGTCTCCGGCCGCGAGCGTCAAGACGGGCCGGCCGGCTCAGCCGGCCTGCAGGCCAGGGTCACGCCATCGAAGCTGACCGTGACTTCGCCCCGGTGCGCGCGGAACTCAAGGCCGGTACGGGTGTAGCGGACCCCGCCGACGGCCGGTTGCGCGAACGCGATCGCCTGGTCGTTGCCCCAGGTGATCACCGCCGCGCGCGGTTCGATGCCGTTGTAGAAGGTGGCGGTGACCGGTCGGTCGTGGTTGCAGTCGTACTCGACCGGCGTCGGTGGAACCCCCCTGCCGTCTCCGATCTGCAGTTCGACGAGCCGGGTCAGATAGGCCTCGCGGACGCAGCGCGTCTTGTCGTCCGCCTTCCAGCAATCGCCGCGGCCCTTGAGCCAGCCGATCTGGGTCGCCTTGAGGACATCGCGGTGCTCGCCGGCCGCGTCCAGCGCCTCGCGATACGTCGCATCGAGGCGGCGGTCGAGCGCACCGAGCTCCGGATCGGCGCAGATCAGCCGCTCGTCCTCGCCGACGATCTGTGCGCAGTCGAACGAGGGACCGGTGGCGCGCCTGGCCGGAACGAGGCGCTCCGCGGACGCTGCAGCCGCTACCGGGCGGTCCGCGGAGGCGATCGTCGCGGCATGCGCGGCGGCATCGGCGGACGTGCGCGGCTGACAGGCCGCGACAGCAGCGGCCAGGACCAGGGCCGGGCCTGCGATGCGCATCGGCGGCGAGGGGTGGGGGCTGGGCATCACCAGGATTCTCCGGCACGACGGTCGCATGGCAACTCGCCGGGCTATGGCCATCGAAGGATGGGGCGGCCAAGCTTCACAGGCATGACGTGACGGCGACAGCAAATCCCGTGGACAGGGGACATGCGCGGCCCGCCCGGGGCCGGCCCGAGATACCGACGCCGACGCCTACGCCACGGTGCCGATCGGACAGCTGACTCCGGTGCCGCCGAGTCCGCAGTAGCCGGCCGGGTTCTTCGACAGATACTGCTGGTGCGCGTCCTCGGCGTAGTAGAACGGCGGCGTCGGGGGCGTCGTCGAGGGGCCGGCGATCTCGGTGGTGATCGTGCCCAACCCGGCCGCCTCCAGCCGGGCCTGGAAGACGTCGCGGCTCGCGATCGCGGCGGCATACTGGAGCTCGTCCTCGCAGAAGATCACCGAGCGGTACTGGCTGCCGACGTCGTTGCCCTGGCGCATCCCCTGGGTCGGATCGTGCCCCTCCCAGAACACCTTGAGCAGGGCCTCGGCCGCGATCCGCGCCGGCTCATAGACGACCAGTACGGTTTCGGCATGGCCGGTCATGCCGCTGCAGACTTCGCGGTAGTTCGGGTTCGGCGTGCAGCCACCGGAATAACCGACCGCGGTGGTGAACACGCCCGGCAGCGACCAGAACATCCGCTCCGCGCCCCAGAAACAGCCCATGCCGACCTGCAGCCGTGCCATGCCCTCGAAGGCATCGCGCAGCGGACGGCCGTGCACGTGGTGGGCGTTGTGCAGGGGCATCGGCGTATCGCGTCCCGGCAATGCGTCGCCGGGTGCGGGAAGGCGCTGCTTGAAGGCTCCTATGCCGTGCATGACGGGCTCCTGTGTGGGTGCATGGATGTGGCCGGCGCCGCCGAGCGGCCAACGACCCCGTGGGAACGGGTCGGCGGATCAGTAGTCCAGCAACGCGTGCAGCGGCACCCCGCGCGGCCAGCGCGCGCGGCCGCCGAGCGCCGCCAGTTCGATCACCACCCCGGCGCCAACCGTGGCCCCGCCCAGGCGGGCGACCAGTTCGTGCGCCGCCGCCAGCGTACCGCCGGTGGCAAGCACGTCGTCGACGATCAGGACGCGCTGGCCCTGCGCCAGCGTGCCGGCACGGGCCTGCAGCCGGTCGCGGCCGTACTCGAGCGCGTATTCGACCTCGGCCAGCGGCGGCGGCAGCTTGCCCGGCTTGCGCAACGGCATGAAACCGACCTCCAGTCGGTGGGCCAGCGCAGCGCCGAAGATGAAGCCACGCGACTCGATTCCGCAGACCAGCTCGACCCCGACGCCCTGCCAGGGGGCCGCGAGCGCGTCGATGCAGCGTCCGAACGCATCGGCGTCGGCCAGCAACGGGGTGACGTCACGGAACAGCACGCCCACGGACGGGAAGTCCGGGACATCGCGGATCCATCCGCGCAACGAGTCGACGTCGAGCTCGCCCACGCTCGTGCGATCGCGGCTCGTCACACCGTGGCCGGCGTCGTCTGCAGAGGGCATGCGGGCTTCCAGGTGCGGGGCGCGGATCAGGCGGGCACCCAGTCGCCGCCGCCGACGCAGTCTTCGTCGGCCGTGGCAACCGGTGGTTCGGACAACGGCAGCCGGGCAACGATCCCGCTGGCCTCGGGCCAGGCACTGTCCGGTACGCAGACCGCAACGACGCCGAACAGCGGCAGTTCGCCCATTCCACCGACCAGGGCCTCGCCGCGCAGGAACACCGGGATGTCGGCACTCTCCAGCGCGTGTTTGACCAGGTGGGCATCGATCAGGTTGGCGGCTTCGTAGACGACTTTCATCGGCAGGCACCTTCATCAATGGCCTCCCCCGAGGATACGCCTGTCGTCAAGGCCTGGACGTCAACGCCGCATCCGCGCGCCGGCCGGAGGTTTCCATGTTCCCGAACCGCCAGGTCCCCGAACCGCTAAACTGCACGGTCCCACCCCGCCGATGCCGCGCCGCATGTCCGCAACGCCCGAACGCCCCGCCCCTTCCGCCGCTACCGCAGACACGGCAACGGGGGCTCACGTCGCAGAGAAGCTCGCCGCCGAGAAGAAGGACTTCATCAGGCAGATCGTCCGCGACGACCTCGCCAGCGGCAAGCACGATGCGATCCGCACCCGCTTCCCGCCCGAGCCCAATGGCTACCTGCACATCGGTCACGCCAAGGCGATCTGCCTGGACTTCGGCATCGCGCGGGAGTTCGGTGGCGTCTGCAACCTGCGCTTCGACGACACCAACCCGGTGAAGGAAGACCCGGAGTACGTGCGCGCGATCCAGGAGGACGTGCGCTGGTTGGGCTTCGAATGGAACGCGTTGCGGCATTCCTCGGACTATTTCGAGGTCTACTACCTCGCCGCCGAGAAGCTGATCCGCCAGGGCGATGCCTTCGTCTGCGACCTCACCCCCGAACAGGTGCGCGAATACCGCGGCACCCTGACCGAGCCGGGCCGCAACTCGCCGTACCGCGAGCGCAGCGTCGAGGAGAACCTCGACCTGTTCCGCCGCATGCGTGCCGGCGAGTTTCCGGATGGCGCACGCACGCTGCGGGCGAAGATCGACATGGCCAGCGGCAACATGAACCTGCGCGACCCGGCGCTGTACCGGATCAAGCACGTGCCGCACCCGATCGCCGGCGCCGGCTGGTGCATCTACCCGATGTACGACTTCGCGCATTCGCTGGGCGACGCGGTCGAGGGCATCACCCATTCGCTGTGCACGCTGGAGTTCGAGGACCACCGTCCGCTGTACGACTGGTGCGTGGAGAAGGTCGACCTGGCCGGCAATCCCGACCTGCTGGAGCCGCTGACCCGCAAGGGTCTGCCGCTGGAGGCGGCGAGGCCGCGCCAGATCGAGTTCTCGCGCGCGAACATCAACTACACGGTGATGAGCAAGCGGAAACTCGCCGCGCTGGTGCAGGCCGGGCTGGTCGACGGCTGGGACGACCCGCGGATGCCGACCCTGCAGGGCATCCGCCGCCGCGGCTACACGCCGGCGTCGCTGCGCCTGTTCGTCGAGCGCCTGGGCATCAGCAAGCAGAACTCGGTGATCGACTACTCGGTACTGGAAGGCTGCCTGCGCGAGGATCTCGATGCGGTCGCGCCGCGGCGGATGGCGGTGATCGAGCCGCTGAAGCTGACGATCACCAACCTGCCGGAAGGCCACGAGGAATCGCTAACGTTCCCGAACCATCCCAAGGACGACGCATTCGGCGAACGCCCGGTGCCGTTCTCGAACGTGCTGTGGATCGAGCGCGAGGACTTCGCCGAGGTGCCGCCGAAGGGCTTCAAGCGCTTGATCCCGGGGGGTGAGGTGCGCTTGCGCGGCGCCGGCATCGTCCGTTGCGACGAGGTGGTGAAGAACGACGCCGGCGAGGTCGTCGAACTGCGCGGCACGCTCGATCCGGAGTCGAGGCCGGGCATGGAAGGCGCGAACCGCAAGATCAAGGGCACGATCCACTGGGTCAGCGCCGCGCATGCGGTCGCGACCGAGGTGCGGCTCTATGATCGCCTGTTCGACGTGCCGGATCCGGACGACGACACCGATGGGAAGACCTACCAGGACCACCTCAATCCCGACTCGCGCCGTGTCGTGACCGGCTACGTGGAGCCGGCGGCTGCCGGAGCCGCCCCGGAGCAGGCGTTCCAGTTCGAGCGCAGCGGCTATTTCGTCGCCGACCGCTACGACCACGCGGCGGGCAGGCCCGTGTTCAATCGCGCGGTCACCCTGCGCGACACCTGGACTGGCAAGGCCTGACTGGCGCGCAGTGCGCGGTGGCCCTGCCCCGCACCGCGGTTGTGGCCGCGTGCAGGGCACCTGTCCTACTCTGCCCCGACCGGCGGGGATTCCTCCCGCCGTCGCATCCACTGGCATCGCCAAGGAGGTTCGCATGTTCGACATCCGTATCGGCCGCGCTTGGATCCACTTTTCCGCCGCAACGCTGGTCGCCGCCGCGTTGCTGGCGCTGACCGCCTGCGCGGCGCCGCCGACCACCGGCAGCGCCGTGGCGGCCGAACCGCCCGAGGCTGGCGTCGAGCAACCCGCACCCCCGGCCGCGTCGCCGACAGGCCCGGTCCAGATCGACAGGAGCTGCAAGACCGACGCCGACTGCACGGTCAAGAACGTCGGCAACTGCTGCGGCTACTACCCGGCCTGCGTCAACGTCAACAGTCCGACCGACCCGGAAGGAGTGAAGGCCGCCTGCGCCGAATCCGGGATGTCGAGCGTCTGCGGCTTTCCGGTGATCGAAGGCTGCCAGTGCGTCAACGGCAGCTGTGAAGCGCAGAGCGCCGCCCTGCCCGCCATCGAATAAGAAGCCAAGAAGCAAGGAGCCGCCCGCGAATGCTGTATGCCCAGGTCCACCTGACCCTGCCGGCGTGGGTGCACGAGACGGTCGACACCGGTCGCGCCTACCCGGACGATGCCGACAAGGTCGCGCTGGCGATCGAGCTGTCGCGCCGCAACGTCGAGGCCGGCACCGGCGGACCGTTCGGAGCCGCGGTGTTCGGACCGGACGACCGCATCGTCTCGGTCGGCGTGAACCGGGTGGTACCGCACACCTGCTCGCTCGCGCATGCCGAGAACATGGCCTACATGCTGGCCCAGCAGCGCACCCAGCGGATGCGGCTGAATCGCGACGCCGACGATCGTCCCTGCGGACCGGTCACCCTGGCGACCTCGTCGCAACCCTGCTGCCAGTGCTACGGGGCCACCGTCTGGGCCGGCATCGACCGGCTGCTGATCGGCGCGCGCGCCGAGGACGTGGAGTCGCTGACCGAGTTCGACGAAGGCCCGCTGCCTGCCGACTGGGTCGGCGAACTGGAGCGCCGGGGCATCGCCGTGATCCGCGACATCCATCGCGATACCGCACGCGAAGTGCTGCGCGCCTATGGCGAGTCCGGCGGCGCGCGGTACTGAGCGCAGACCATGGAGCCGCGCGGATCAACACGGACAAGGGACGGGAGAGCGATGCCGTCCTGGACGAAGTCACTCCGCAACAGTTCCCTCCGCGCCGATCCGCGGCGCATCGCTTCCAATGCCTGACGCGCTGTTCTGCCATTGCCGAGCCGGTTTCGAGCCCGAACTGGCGGCCGAACTGGCCGAACGCGCCGCGGCGCTGGGGCATGCCGGTTTTCCGCGGACCGTGCGCGGCAGCGGCTTCGTCGAGTTCATCGGCGAGGACGCCGCACAGCTGGCCCGAAGGCTGCCGTTCGCCTCCCTGATCTTCGCGCGCCAGAAGCTGCTGCGCCTGGCCGAGCTTCGCGGTGTCGATTCCCGCGACCGGATCGGTCCGATCCACGCCGCGCTCGACGCCGGCATCGTCCGTGACCGCGATGGCGCGCCGTTCGGCGAGCTGTGGGTCGAGCATCCTGACTCGGATGCCGCCCGCCCGCTGTCGGGCCTCGCCCGCAGCTTCGGCAATGCGCTGCGGCCGGCACTGCGAAAGGCCGGATGGCTGAGCGCACGCGAACAGCCCCGCCTGCCGCGGCTGCACGTGGTGCTGCTGGCCGGCGACCACCTCGTGCTCGGCCGCAGCCATCCCGGCGACAGTGCGCCGTGGCCGCAGGGCATTCCACGCCTGCGCATGCACCCGCAGGCACCCAGCCGCTCGGCGCTCAAGCTGGAGGAGGCGCTGCTGACCCTGCTGGACGACGACCAACGCGGGGAGTTGCTGCGCGATGGCCTGACCGGCGCCGATCTCGGTGCCGCGCCCGGTGGCTGGACCTGGGTGATGCTGCGCCACGGCGTGCGCATGACCGCGATCGACAACGGGCCGCTGCGCGCGGCCTCGTTCGAAGACGGGCTGTTCGAGAGCGGCCGGCTCGAACACCTGCGCGCCGACGGTTTCCGCTGGCAGCCGGCGCAACCGCTGGACTGGATGGTCTGCGACATGGTCGAGCAGCCGCGACGGGTCGCCGAGCGCATGGCCACCTGGCTGCGCGAAGGCTGGTGCCGGCAGACGATCTTCAACCTGAAGCTGCCGATGAAGAAGCGCTGGGACGAAACCAGGCTGTGCCTGGAACTGTTCGAATCGCAGGTCGGCAAGCCGGTGCAGATCCGCGCGCGCCAGCTCTACCACGACCGCGAGGAGATCACCGTGTTCGCACGACCGCGGTGACGGGGCCGTCTGCCGCGGATCGCGCGGATCCACACGGATGAAGCGAAGCTCTCAGGACGCGAGGCATGCGGACAAACGTCGGGGGAACCGTCGGAAAGCTCAATCCATGTCCATCCGCTCGATCCGTGGCTGGAGCAGCACGCGCTAAAGCCCCGCCGCACGCTTCCAGAACGCATGGGTCAACGGCGGCAGCCTGCCGGCCAGGCCCAGCAGCGGGCCGCGCAGCAGGGTCGGCAGCAGCGCGTCGTTGGAGAACAGCCGGTTGAGGCCGTCGAAGGCGTGCGCGGCGACCGCGTTCTCGCTCCTGCGGGTGCGCGCCCAGCGCGCCAGCCGCGACGGCGAAGCGATGTCGCTGCCGCGCCGCACCGCATCGCGCACCGTCGCGCGCAGCGCGGCGACGTCGCGCAGGCCGAGGTTCACACCCTGCCCGGCCAGCGGGTGGACCACGTGTGCGGCATCGCCGACCAGCGCGACCCGGCCGGCGACCACTGACTCGGCCAGTTGTCGCTTGAGCGGGAAAGCGATCCGCTTCGAGGTCGCCAGCATCGACCCCAACGGCCCGTCGAACGCGCGGTCCAGCTCGGACAGGAACGCCGTCTCTTCGCAGTCGCGCAGGCGCAGCGCCTCGGCCTCGGGCAGGGTCCAGACGATCGAGCTGCGCCGCCCCTCGGCACCGTCCGCGGTCGCGAACGGCAGGAACGCCAGCGGTCCGGTCGGCAGGAACCGCTGCCAGCAGGTCGCCTGGTGCGGCCGGGCGTGATCGATGAAGGCGACCAGACCGCTCTGGCCGTGATCGCGGGTGACGGTGTCGATGCCGGCCATCGCCCGCAGCTGCGAATCGCCGCCGTCGGCCGCCAGCACCAGGCGCGCGCGCAAGCGCAGGCCGGACTCGAGCCGCACCGCGGCGCTGTCGTCGCCGTGCTCGAGACCTTCGACGCGGTCCGGGCAATGCAGGCCGACGCCGGCCGCCGGCAGCGCCGACCACAGCCGGTCGACCAGCAGGCCGTGTTCGACGATCCAGCCCAGTTCGGTCCGCGCGAACGCATCGGCATCGAACACGATCGGATCGCCGCCGCCGGCGTCCCACACCCGCATCGCCCGGTAGGGCTGCAGCCGTGCCGAGACCACGCCTGCCCATACGCCGAGGTCGTCGAGCAGGGCCGCGTTGTCCGGTGCGAACGCATACACGCGCAGATCCGGTACGTCGGCGCGCCATGGCAGCGGCGCGCGCGCCTCGACCAGGGCCACGCGCAGTCCGTCGCGGGCGAACGCAAGCGCCGCCGCCGCGCCGACCACGCCGGCGCCGACCACGACGATATCGTGGAGATCGCGACGGCTCATGCGCCGCTCCCCGCGCGGCACAGCGCCGGCACCTGCCCGCGATAGCCGAGCGCACCGCCGACGATCGCCGCCTGCAGCGACGGCAGGCGGTCCAGCGCGAACAGGCCGGCGCTGCGCAACGGCCGCAGCAGCGCGGCGTCGTTCGCGGTCAGCCGGGCGAGACCATCGGAGAAGGCCAGCGTCTGTTCGCGATCGGCCTCGCGGCGACGCACGTGCGCGGCCAGCAGCCCTGCATCGCCGCAGTCGGCGCCGGGGTCGGCGGCACGCGCGGACCCGATCAGTTCGGCCAGGGTCAGCGCATCGCGCAATCCCAGGTTGAAGCCCTGCGCACCGATCGGATGTACGGTCTGCGCAGCGTTGCCGACCAGCACCGCGCGCGGCGCGGTCAGGTGGCGGGCGACGGTACGGATCGCCGGATAGGTGCTGGGGCGTCCACAGGACAGGAAGCGGCCGACCCGCCAGCCGAACGCCTGCTGCACCCGTTCCAGGAATGCGGATTCGTCGAGCGCGGCGACCGCGTCGGCATCGGCGCCGGCGACACCGTGGACCAGACCGAAGTGACGGTCGCCGCGCGGAAGCAGCGCGGTCGGACCCTCCTCGCCGAGGCGCTCGTAGGCAGTGCCGTCGGGCGCACGTTCGCTGCGCAGGCGGGTCACGAACAGGGTCTGGCCGTAGTCGTGACTGTCGCTGGCGATCCCCAGCGCCTCGCGAACCTGGCTGCGGGTACCGTCGGCGGCGACCAGCAGGCGCGCATGCAGCACCCGCTCGCCGCCGCCGTCCGCCACGCGTACCGCGCGGAAAGCCCCGGCCTCGCCGGGCTCCAGCCCGACGAAACGCACCGGGCGATAGCGCGTCACCCTCGGCAGCTCGGCCAGCCGCGCTTCCAGCGCATCGCCGAAATCACGCGCGATCACGACCTGGCCGAACGCATCGCGGCCGTGGTCGCGGGCCTCCAGCACCGCGCGCCCGAAGTCGCCGCGACGGCTGATGTGGATCCGGCGGATCGCACCGGTCGGCGCGTGCAGTTTCTGCATCACCCCGAGCGCGGCCAGCGCGTTGACGGTAGCCTCGGCAAAGCTGAGATTGCGCTCGTCGAACACCGCCGGCAGCGACCCCGGGGGAGCCGCCTCGATCAGGCCGACATCGAGCCCGGCATCCCCTCCAACCAGGTCCAGCGCGATCGCCAGGCTCGCGCCGACCAGGCCACCGCCGACGATCAGCACGTCGTGGCAGGCCGGAGCGGCGGTATCGGTACGGAGGGAGGACGTCGGGGGGGCTTCGGAAGCGTTCGGCATGCCGTCCAGTCTAGAGCCTATCCCCGACGACCACGTAGCCCGCCGCCCGCCCGGCGCGGCGCGTGGGCGGCCTCCGACAGGCGGTGCGCTATGCTAGAGGCTTCCCGCAAGTACCGGATCACCTGTCCGATGAAGCCCGTCGCCACCCGCTCACCGTCCACTTCCACGCGTTCCTCTGCCGGCACTTTCGCCGCCGGACCGCTGGTGCTCGCCGGCCTGATCCTGATCGCCGCGCTGACCCGCCTGCTGCCGCATCCGCCGAACTTCTCGCCGGTCGCCGCGATCGCGCTGTTCGGCGGCGCCTATTTCATGTCCAGGCAGTGGGCGTTCATCGTCCCGCTGGCGGCGATGCTGATTTCGGACATCGCGCTTGCGGCGATCAACGGTGGCATCTACGCGAGCTGGTTCGGCGGCTTCGCGATCTGGCTGGGCTACGGCTGCGTGGCGCTGACCACCGCGCTCGGCTTCGGCCTGCGCGGCCGCGTCGGCGGCGGCCGCGTGCTCGGTTTCGGCCTGCTCGCCTCGGTGCTGTTCTTCGTGATCAGCAACTTTGGCGCCTGGCTGACCCTGCCGGAGTATCCGAAGACCTTCGGCGGCCTCGGCATGGCCTACACCGCCGCGATCCCGTTCTTCCAGTGGACCGTGCTCGGCACCCTGTTCTACGCGGCGTTGCTGTTCGGAGGCTTCGCACTGCTGCGCAGCCGGGTCCCGGCCCTGCGCGCGCAGACGGCATGAGCCGCGGGCCACACGGACCACGACACCGGCGGTAACGGCCCTCGGCCTGGATCATGGGCAACCGACTTTCGAAGATCTATACACGCACGGGCGACGACGGCAGCACCGGCCTCGGCGACGGCAGCCGGACCGGCAAGGACTCGGCCCGGGTCGCCGCCTACGGCACGGTCGACGAGGCCAACTCCTGCATCGGCCTGGTGCTGGCCTGCATGGCGCCCGGCGGCACGGCTACCGGCAACGTCATCGCCGACGACGTCCGTGCGTTGCTGACCACGGTGCAGCACCAGATGTTCGACCTCGGCGGCGAGCTGTGCATTCCCGGGCACGCCGCGATCACCAGCGAGGACGTCGCACGGCTGGAAGCCCACCTGGACCGCTTCAACGAAACCCTGCCGCCGCTGAAGGATTTCATCCTTCCCGGCGGCGGCGAGGCGGCCGCGCGCTGCCATGTCGCCCGCACCGTCGTCCGCCGCGCCGAGCGCGAGACGGTCGCCCTGGCGCGGGTCGAGGAGGTCCGTCCCGAGGCGATCCGCTACCTCAACCGGCTCTCCGACCTGCTGTTCGTGCTGGCGCGGGTACTGGCCCGCGCCGACGGCCATGGCGAGGTGCTCTGGAACCACGAACGGCGCAAGGCCTGACCGTCCGCCGATGTCCGCCACCTCCCGCCTGCAGTGCGAACTCAACCCCATGCCGGACGGGGTACTCGCCGCCCTGCGGGAGGCCGGGCGGCTCGGTGCCTGTCGCGCCCGCCGCGCCTGCCGGCGCAACGGCTGTCTGGGCTGGATCGTCCGCGCGAAACGCGAGGACACGCGCGACAGGCGGCTTCGGCAAATGCCCGAAGAGCTGCGCGACGGCGGCGTCTACATGAACATGGCCCGGCACCCACGTGCCGGACGCTGATCCGATGCATCTCTATACCCACCCCGCCTGCCTGCGTCACGATCCCGGTGCCAGCCATGCCGAGCGACCGGCCCGGCTGGCCGCGGTCGTCGAGGCGCTGCGCGGGGCCTTTCCGGAACAGGAATGGGAGGAGGCGCCGCGCGCCAGCCGCGGCCAGTTGCTGCGCGTGCACGACGATGCGCTGCTTGCGCTGGTACTCGATACCCCGGTGGACGAGCCGACCCATCTCGATCCCGATACCCTGCTCGGCCCCGGCTCGGCCGAGGCGGCCCTGCACGCGGCCGGCGCCGGCATCGCCGCCGTCGATGCGGTGATGCTCGGCGCAGCCCGCACCGCCTTCTGCGCGGTCCGCCCCCCGGGCCACCACGCCACCGGGACGGTCGCGATGGGGTTCTGCCTGTTCAACAACATCGCAGTGGCCGCTGCCCATGCCTGCGAGCGTCATGGCCTGAGCCGGGTCGCGGTGGTCGATTTCGACGTCCACCACGGCAACGGAACCCAGGCGATCTTCGAGACCGACCCGCGGGTGATGTACCTGAGCTCGCATCAGATGCCGCTGTACCCGGATACCGGCCGCGTTCACGAGCGCGGGGTCGGCAACGTGCTCAACGCGCCGCTGCAACCCGGCACCGGCAGCGAGGCCTTCCGTACTGCCTGGCGCGAGAAGCTGCTGCCGACGCTGGAGGGCTTCCGTCCGCAGCTGCTGCTGGTTTCGGCCGGCTTCGACGCCCATCGCCGCGATCCGCTGGCCCAGCTCCAGCTCGAAGCCGACGATTTCGCCTGGCTGACCGCCGAGCTGGTCGCCGTCGCCGCCCGCCACGCCGACGGCCGGCTGGTGTCGATGCTCGAAGGTGGCTACGACCTGGACGCCTTGCGCGAGTGCAGCGTCGCCCACGTCGGCGCGCTGCGCGCCGCCGCCGGCTGAGTCGCGGCCATGGCCGTCGACGCCCGCACCACCAAGATGAACACGAACCGCCCCCGGACCACCCCTGCGTTGCCGCCGGCATCGCCGATGCGGCAAGCTAGCGACCGCTTTCGTCCTTGAACATGGAAGGCCGCGTGCGCAAGACCCTCCGCCTGCTCCCGCTTTCGCTCTGCATCGCCCTGGCCCTGCCGGCGGTCGCCGCCGAGGACGAGGAAGACTGGAGCCTGTGCCCGGTGGGCGACCCGGTTCCGGCCTTCTCCGACGCGCCTGAGACCGACGCGACCGCCGCCGACCGCCAGACGGCGCCGACCGACATCGAGGGCGGCAGCCTGAGCCGCGCCGGTACCGGCGAGAACATCGTCGTCCAGGACAACGTCCGGCTCAGCCGCGGCGATCAGTTCCTGCACACCGACCTGCTGAGCTACAACGAAGAAAGCGGGCAGTACGTCGCCGAGGGGGGCGTGCGTTACCAGGACTCGGGGATGCGCATCGTCGCCGAGCGCGCCGAGGGCGACCAGAACGCCGACCGCCACAGCATCCAGGACCTGCGCTACCAGCTCACCGAACGCCGCGGCAACGGCGGCGCGGAGCGGATCGACCTGCACGGCGCGCAGGGCTCGCTGGTCGGCTCGACCTATACCACCTGCGATCCCAGCGACCAGCAGTGGCAGCTGAAGGCCGAACAGATCGACATCGACACCGAAGAAGGTATGGCGGTCGCGCGCAACGCGGTGGTACGGATCCGCGACGTACCGGTGCTGTACGTACCCTGGTTCATGTTCCCGATCGACGACCGCCGCCGCACCGGCCTGCTGTACCCGTCGATCTCGATGTCCGGACGCAACGGGCTGGACTGGAAGCAGCCGATCTACCTGAATCTGGCGCCGAACTACGACGCCACCCTCACCCCGCGGATCATGACCGACCGCGGCGCGATGATCGGCACCGAGTTCCGCTGGCTGTACCCGGAGGGCAAGGGCACGGTGTACGGCGAGTGGATGCCGCACGACAAGCTGCCGGGCAGCGAGCCCGACAAGTATCTGCTCGACGACAACGGCAACCCGATCCCCGGCGCGCGGCTGCCGGAGGACGACCGCGGCCTGTTCCGCCTGGACGCGCTGCACAACCTCGGCAACAGCTGGTTCGGAGGCAAATGGCATGCCCGCGCCAATCTGGGCTGGGTCAGCGACACCCACTACCTGGACGACTTCAGCAACAGCCTGTTCGGACGCTCCTCGTACCAGATGACCAGCACCGTCGGCCTCTACGGCCGCGGCCGCTACTGGGACGCCGGCCTGATGGCCGACCACCAGCAGCTGACCGACTACACCGTCCCCGAGCTCAACCTGCGCTACGACCGCCTGCCGCGCGCCTACCTGAACTGGTCGCAGCCGTTCGCCACCTGGTTCGAGGCCGGCGTCACCGCCGAGGCGGTGCGCTTCCGCCACGAAGTCCGCGACGAAGGCAGCCGCCTGGACTTCAAGCCCTACATCAGCATGCCGCTGGAGGGGGCCAGCTGGTTCCTGCGCCCGACCCTGGCGTGGCGCTACACCGCCTACGAGCTCGACGACGCGCTCGCCACCGTCGCCGGCGAACGCTCCCCCAGCCGCAGCCTGCCGATCGCCTCGCTGGATGCGGGCGTCTATTTCGATCGCAGCACGACGATCGGCGGCGAGCGCTACCTGCACACGCTGGAGCCGCGGATCTACTACCTCAACGTCCCGTACCGCGACCAGTCCGGGCTGCCCCGCTTCGACACCACTCCGATGACCTACAGCTGGGGCCAGCTGTTCCGCGACAACCGCTACACCGGCCCCGATCGCCAGAGCGACGCCAACCAGCTGACCACCGCGCTGACGACCCGCCTGATCAGCGAGGACGACGGCCGCGAGCGACTGTCGGCCAGCATCGGCCAGATACAGTACTTCGAGGACGTCCGCACCACGCTGGGCAACGAACAACCGATCGAGCAGGGCAAATCGGCCTGGATCGCCGACGTCAGCGTGTCCCCGAACGACCGCTGGAACATCAACGTCGGCTACCAGTGGGATCCGAAGTTCCGCGGCGAGGACCTGGCGAGCCTGCGCCTGCGCTACCTGATGGGCGAGAGCGGCGTGGTCAATCTCGGCTACCGCTACCGCCGCAATCCGACCACCCGCGAGGATCTGCTCGAGCAGGTCGACTTCTCGTTCCTGTATCCGATCGACCAGAACTGGAGCGTGGTCGGCCGCTACTACTACTCGCTGCTCGACGACAAGTTGCTGGAGTCGATCGCCGGCGTGCAGTGGGAAAGCTGCTGTCTGGCGGTGCGCCTGGTCGCCCGCCGCTACGTCCGCAACCGCGACGGCGACCTCGACGATTCGCTGCGGCTGGAGTTCGAGCTCAAGGGGCTCGGCTCGGCCGGCCAGAAGACGGAGAGCGAACTGCGCCGTGCTATCCTCGGCTACGACCGCGACGACCTCTATCTGGTACCGCCGTCCCTCATCACCGACGACTACGTCGACTCCTCGCCCGATCCGATCCTATGAAGAAATACTTCGCCTGTGCCCTTGCCGCGGCCCTCTTCGCGTCGTCCGTCCAGGCCCAGCAGGCGCCGCCGCAGCCGGTGCAGGGACAGACGATCGACGGG
Source organism: Marilutibacter chinensis (assembly GCF_021725675.1). Lineage (GTDB taxonomy): Bacteria > Pseudomonadota > Gammaproteobacteria > Xanthomonadales > Xanthomonadaceae > Marilutibacter > Marilutibacter chinensis. Next base: position 117,554 of record NZ_JAKJPO010000004.1, read on the forward strand.
ATCGTCGCCATCGTCGACGAGGACGTGATCCTGCGCAGCGAGCTCGATCGCGCGGCCGCCAACATCCTCGCCCAGTACGCGGGCCGCGAAGGCCAGCTGCCGCCGCGCGACGTGCTGGAACGCCAGGTGCTCGAGCGGCTGGTCCTGGTCAAGCTGCAGGTCGCGCGCGCCGAAGGCACCGGGGTCCGGGTCAACAACCAGGAAATCGATGGCGCGATCGCCAACATCGCCGGCCAGAACGGCATCAGCGTCGACCAGCTGAGCCGCCAGCTCGCCCGCGATGGCACTTCCTACGAGGAATTCCGCCAGTCGGTCCGCGACGAGCTGATGGTGCAGAAGCTGCGCCAGCGCTACGCGCAGTCCCGGATCTCGGTCAGCGATGCCGAGATCGACGCCGCGATGGAAGCCCAGCAGGCCGGCGGCGCGCAGTACCACCTCGCCCACATCCTGGTCGCGCTGCCGGACGGCGCCACCCCCGAGCAGATCGACACCGCGCAACGCAAGATCGAGGGCATCAAGGGCCTGCTCGACCGTGGCGAGATGGATTTCGCCGCCGCCGCGGTCCGCTATTCGGACAGTCCGAACGCCCTCGAGGGCGGCGACCTGGGCTGGCGCAGCCTGGACGAGATTCCCAGCGCCTTCGTGCAGATGGTCCGCAACATGGCGCCCGGTGCGGTCAGCCAGCCGCTGCGCGGTCCCAGCGGATTCCAGTTGCTGCAGATGGTCGAGACCCGCGACGCCGACGCGGCCGGCGACCAGATGGTCACCCAGTACAAGGCGCGCCACATCCTGATCCGGGTCGACGAGAACACCAGCGACGCCGAGGCGAAGGCCAGGATCGACACCCTCGCCGCACGGCTGGCTGGCGGCGCCGACTTCGAGACGCTGGCCCGCGAAGAGTCGCAGGACCTCAACAGCAAGAGTCGGGGCGGCGATCTGGGCTGGTTCAACGCCGATGCGTTCGGGCTCGAGTTCGGCGGCCAGGTCACCCGCCTCGCCGACGGCCAGGTCTCGGCCCCGTTCCGCTCCTCGACCGGTTGGCACATCGTCGAGCGCACCGGCAGCCGCCAGACCAACGTCACCGACCAGAACCGCCGCAACCAGATCGCGGAGACGATCGGCCGGCGCAAGCTGGAGGACGAATGGAACCGCTTCCTGCGCGAGCTGCGCGGCGAGGCCTACGTCGACCTGCGGGTCGGCCAGCCGGCCGCGACCGACGCCTCCAGCGGCGGCTGAACCCGTCGCTGGCCGGCCGCACGTCCGGCTGCGTGCAGGACGCAGATTATCGGGCGCCGGCCTGGAAGCCGCGAGGCTGACCGTTACCGGCGGAACACGTTCGCGAAGCCGCGACTGACAGGCACCCAGCGGGACACTCCTTGGCCGCACCGACCGCAACCGTCTCCGCCTCCCTGCCCCGGCTCGCGCTGGTGCCCGGCGAGCCGGCCGGCGTCGGACCAGAGCTGTGCGTCCGCCTCGCCCAACGCACGCGCGACTACCGCCTGACCGTCTTCGGCGACGCCGGGGTCCTGCATGCCGCGGCCGCGCGCCTCGGCCTGCCGCTGACACTGGTAGATGCGCGCGGGGGCTCGGCCACACCGGGCGAGCTCGCCATCGTCGAGATTCCGAACGAAGCGGATGCCGTGCCCGGCGCCCCGGACGCCCGCAATGCCGTGGCGGTGATCGGCGCACTCGAGCGCGCCGCCCACGGCTGCCTGGCCGGCGACTACGACGGTCTGGTCACCGGTCCCGTACACAAGGCCGTGATCAACGAGGGCGGCATCGCCTACACCGGCACCACCGAGCTGCTGGCCGCCCAGGCCGGCTGCGACGTGGTGATGATGCTGGCCAACGACATCGTCCGTGTCGCCCTGGCAACCACCCATCTGCCACTGCGCGAGGTCGCCGACGCGATCACGCCTGCCGCGCTGGAGCGAACCCTGCGCATCCTGCACCGGGCCCTCCACGACGACTTCAGGCTGCCCGATCCGGTCATCGCCGTGCTCGGGCTCAATCCGCACGCAGGCGAAGCCGGACATCTCGGCGGCGAGGAGATCGCCGTGATCGAGCCGACCCTGGCCGCGCTGCGCCACGAAGGCCTGCAGCTGCAGGGCCCGCTGCCGGCCGATACCGCGTTCCTGCCCGGGAAGCTGCGCGGATACGATGCGGTGCTGGCGATGTACCACGACCAGGGCCTGCCGGTGCTGAAGTACAGCGGCTTCGAGCAGGCGGTCAACATCACCCTCGGACTGCCCTATCCGCGGGTCGCGGTCGACCACGGCACCGCGCTCGACCTCGCCGGCCGCGGCATCGCCGATCCTTCCAGCCTGTTCGCCGCCGCCGACACCTGTGCGCGGATGGCGATCGCACGGAAGGCGGCATCGGCCACGGACCCGCACGGATGAGCACGGGCAGACCTCGACCCGGCCCATTCGCATGACCCGCGCCCGCAAACGTCGACCGACCCTCTCGCCATGACCCGCCATTCCTTCACCGAGCCGCCGAAGAAGTCGTTAGGCCAGCACTTCCTGCACGAACGCGGGATCATCGACCGCATCGTGCAGGCGGTGAACCCGCAGCCCGGGGACCGGCTGGTCGAGATCGGCCCCGGCCAGGGTGCGATCACCTTCCCGCTGCTCGACGTGCACGGCCGGCTGACCGTGATCGAGTTCGACCGCGACCTCATCTTTCCGCTGACCGAGGCCGCCCGCGCCCACGGCACGCTGAGGGTGATCCATCGCAACGTGCTCGAAGTCGACTTCACCGCGCTCGCCGGCGAGGAAGGGCCGTTGCGCCTGGTCGGCAACCTGCCCTACAACCTGTCCTCGCCGATCCTGTTCCACGCGCTGGAGCACGCCGCGGTGATCCGCGACATGACCTTCATGCTGCAGAAGGAGGTCGTCGACCGCATGGCCGCCGGCCCGGGCAGCAAGACCTACGGCCGCCTGAGCGTGATGCTGCAGGCCCACTGCGAGGTGACGCCGTTGTTCAACGTGCCGCCTGGCGCGTTCCGCCCGCCGCCGAAGGTCGATTCGGCAGTGGTGCGGCTGGTGCCGCGTCCGCCGGCGACCATCGGCATCGACGACCCGGCGCGGTTCGCCGCGGTGGTGCGCGACGCCTTCGGCCAGCGCCGCAAGACACTGCGCAACGCGCTGTCGCAGCTGTGCACGGCCGCCGAGATCGAGGCTGCCGGGATCCGTCCGGACCTGCGAGCCGAGCAGCTCGGGGTCGCCGACTTCGTGCGCCTGGCCAACGCGCTGGGCAGTTGACCCGTGCACCGCTTCGCGACGGGCCCTCGCCGCCCCGCGCCGGGTACACTGTCGGCATGGAACGCCCCACCGAATACGCCCTCGACATCGAAGTCGCGACCCGTTACCTGGACGACCAGTCCGAACCCGAGCAGGATCGCTACGTCTTCGCCTACACCATCCACATCCGCAACCGCGGCACGGTGCCTGCCCGCCTGCTCGCCCGCCACTGGATCATCACCGACGCCAACGGCAAGGTGCAGGAAGTCGAAGGCGAGGGCGTGGTCGGCGAGCAGCCATGGCTGCGGCCGGGCGAGGGTTTCGAATACACCTCCGGGGCGATGCTGGAGACCGACCTGGGCACGATGCAGGGCCACTACCGCATGCTCGCCGACGACGGCACCCAGTTCGACGCGCCGATTCCCGCCTTCACCCTGACCGTGCCGCGCACGCTGCACTGATCGGGACGGCATCGGGATGAGTATCTGGGCCATCGGCGATCTGCAGGGTTGCTACGACGCGACCCAACGCCTGCTGGAGAAGATCGCCTTCGACCCTGCCCGCGACCGCCTGTGGTTCTGCGGCGACCTGGTCAACCGTGGCGGCCAGTCGCTGGAGACGCTGCGGCTGGTCCATTCGCTGCGCGAGCACAGCGTCGTCGTGCTCGGCAACCACGACCTGTCGCTGCTGGCGATCGGCCAGCGCAGCGAGGAGGAGCGCCGCAAGGTCAATCCCGACCTGCAGCGGATCGTGCTGGCCGACGACCGCGACACCCTCCTCGAATGGCTGCGGATGCAGAAGCTGTGCCATGTCGACCGCCAGTTGGGCTGGATGATGGTGCACGCCGGACTGGCGCCGAAGTGGACGGTGTCGATGGCCGAACGGCATGCCCGCGAGGTCGAACAGAAGCTGCACGGCGACCAGTACGGCCGTCTGCTGAAGGCGATGTACGGCGACGGCCCGGCGTGGAATCCGCGCCTGGCCGGCACCGACCGGCTGCGCGCGATCATCAACGTGATGACCCGGCTGCGCTACTGCACGCCTCGCGGCCGCATCTCGTTCGAGGAAAAGGGTGTGCCGGGCACCCAGCCGGCCGGCCTGTACCCGTGGTACGAGGTGCCCGGGCGCGCCGAGCGCGACCTGAAGATCGTCTGCGGCCATTGGTCCACGCTGGGGCTGTTCATCGGCTACGGCGTGCATGCGATCGACACCGGTGCGGTCTGGGGCGGCAGGCTCACCGCGTTGCAGCTCGATTGCGAGGACCTGCGCGTGGTGCAGGTGCCCGGACGCGATCAACCGGCCTCGCCGCCGAAGCCAAGGCACAAGCCCCGTTCGCGCAACGGATATCGGCGCTGAAGCCGTGCCCGCGGACGACTCCCGCCGGCGGGCCGCTGCAGGGCATCGATGGCCGCTGATGGCAGGCGCACTGGTCGCCGCGGCCGCATCGCTGGCGGCGATCGGCCTGTATCCGCCCGCGCCTGCTCCCGCCTCCGCTCCCTCTTCCGCTCCGACACCGGTAGCGGCTCCGACTCCGGCCACGATGGGCTCCGCATCGCCGGCCATGCCCACCACCCCGTCGTTGCCGGCCGGCGACGTTCCCCGGCGGGTGCATGAAGCGCGCTCCCGCATCGGCCGGACCCGCTTCTACGATCCGGCCTATGTCGCGCTGGACTACCCCGGTGGCGACGTCGCCGGGGACCGCGGCGTCTGCAGCGACGTGGTGATACGTGCGCTGCGCGCGGAAGGCCTGGACCTTCAGCAGGCGGTCCACGAGGACATGCGCCTGCATTTCGAAGCCTATCCCCAGCACTGGGGCCTGCGTGGCCCCGATCGCAACATCGATCATCGTCGCGTACCCAACCTGCAGCGATGGTTCGAACGCCAGGGCTGGTCGCTGCCGCCGCAGGCGCAGGCGGACGCCTACCTGCCCGGCGATCTGGTGACCTGGACGCTGCCCGGCGGCCTGCCGCACATCGGGATCGTCTCCGACCGGAGCGGCGCCGACGGCGTTCCGCTGGTCATCCACAACATCGGACGCGGTACCCGCGAGGAAAACGTGCTGTTCGCCTATCCGATAGCCGGGCACTACCGTCCCGACATCGACTGAGTGCCCCTCGACCGGCCCGGCTCCAAGGGCGCGCAGGCGGTACGGGCGTAATCGACGAACTCGAATGCGAAGGCATGGCGCGCATCGGCCGGATGCGGTTCGCGCGACAGCACCTGCCACCGGCCCGTGTCGAAGCGCGGGAAGAACGCATCGGCACCCTCGACCTCGGTATCGACATGGGTCAGGTGCATCCGCGTCGCTGCAGGCAGGCACAACGCATAGACCTCGCCGCCGCCGATCACGCACAACGAGTCGGCACCGTCCACCTCCGCCAGCGACCGCGCCTCATCGACGCTGACGACCGCCTCCATCCCCGCGAACGGTACCCGTCCGCTTCGGGTCAGCACCAGGTTGCGTCGTCCCGGCAGCGCACGTCCGAGCGACTCCGCGGTCCTGCGCCCCATCAGCAGCGGCCGTCCGAGCGTCAGCGCCTTGAACCGCTTCAGGTCGTCCGGCAGCCGCCACGGCAACGCATTGCCCCTGCCGATCGCATGGCGGCGGTCAAGCGCGGCGATCAGGATCATCTGCATCTGGATGCAATTCCGTATAGATCGACATCGCATGCTCGCGCGACGAGACCGCCAGCCACACGACCAGCAGATAGAGCGCCACGAACGCCAGCGCCTCGCGGGGCGGAATGCCGTTCATCGCTTCGAGCAGGGAAGATGTCTCGTCGCCGGGAGTCGCCAGGGCGCGGAACACGGCGCCCAGAGGTGCCAGCAGGAGGGTGGCGGTCAGGCCGATGACCAGCCCATTCGACAAGGTGAAGAGCGAATCGGCAAATTTCTCGCGCGATTTCGACGAATGTTTCCGACGAGCCATGGCGCATCGATCCGGATCAAGAGTGCGTGGAATGGTCGATCATCGCGTTCTCATGCCACGAGACGCGCTCACACCGCGACCGGCGCCTTGATCGCCGGGTGCGGGTCGTAATCCTCGATCGCGATGTCGTCGTAGCGAAAACCGAAGATGTCGCCCACCTCCGGGTTCAGCACCAGCCGCGGCAGGTCGCGCGGCTCGCGCGAAAGCTGTTCGCGCGCCTGCTCGAAGTGGTTCGAGTACAGGTGCGCATCGCCGAGCGTATGCACGAAGTCGCCGACGCCCAGTCCGCACACCTGCGCGACCATGTGGGTCAGCAGCGCATAGCTGGCGATGTTGAACGGCACGCCGAGGAAGATGTCGCCGCTGCGCTGGTACAGCTGACAGCTCAGCTTTCCGTCCACCACGTAGAACTGGAACATCGTGTGGCAGGGCATCAGCGCCATCCGCGGCAGATCGGTGACGTTCCACGCACTGACGATCAGCCGGCGCGAATCGGGATTGCGCTTGATCTCCTCGACCACCCAGCTGATCTGGTCGATGCCGCCGTCCCTGCCATTGCCCCAGTGCCGCCACTGGTGGCCGTAGACCGGGCCCAGCTCGCCGTTGGCATCGGCCCATTCGTCCCAGATCGAGACCTTGTTGTCCTTCAGGTAGCCGATGTTGGTGTCGCCCTGCAGGAACCACAGCAGCTCGTGGATGATCGAGCGCAGGTGCAGCTTCTTGGTGGTGACCAGCGGAAAGCCCTGGCTGAGGTCGAAGCGCATCTGCCAGCCGAACACGCTGCGGGTGCCGGTACCGGTCCGGTCGGCCTTGTCGGTGCCGTGCTCGAGGACGTGGCGAAGCAGGTCGAGATATGCGCGCATCGGTTCCTACTCCGTAGCCGCGGCCGCGGCCGGCTGCAGGGTCGGCGAGCGCCGCGACAGCCACAGCCAGAACAGACCGAGCGCGATCAGCGGCAGGCTCAGCACCTGGCCCATCGTCAGCCAGTCGAACGCAAGATAGCCGAGCTGCGCATCGGGCACGCGCACGAACTCGACCAGGAAGCGGAAGCAGCCGTAAAGCAGCGCGAACATGCCGGCCACCGCGTAACGCGGCCGCGGGCGGCTGGAGAACCACCACAGCACCACGAACATCACCAGCCCCTCCAGGCACGCCTGGTACAGCTGCGACGGATGGCGGGCGAACGCGTCGAGGGCGCCGTTCGCATGCAGGCTGCGCAGTTGCTCCAGCGGCAGGTTCGCGTACTGGCCGGGCAGCGCGCCGGGAAACACCACGCCCCAGTCCGCGCCGGTCGGCTTGCCCCACAACTCGCCGCCGATGTAGTTGCCCAGCCGGCCGAAACCCAGCCCCGGCGGCACCAGCGGGGCGACGAAATCCGTCACGTCGAAGAAATGCAGGCCGTTGCGCCGGGCCCACCACAATGCCGCGACCATCACGCCAGCCAGGCCGCCATGGAAGCTCATCCCGCCTTCCCAGATGCGGAACAGCATCAGCGGGTCGCGGACCAGTTCGGAGAACCCGTAGAAGAACACATAGCCCAGGCGACCGCCCAGCACCACACCGATCATCGCGTAGAACAGCAGATCTCCGAACCCCTGCTCGTCGACGCCGGGCAGGCGACCCGCACGGATCCTCCGGCGCCCGAGCCACCATGCGGTCACGAATCCCAGCAGGTACATGATGCCGTACCAGTGGACCTTCAGCGGACCCAGCCCGAAGGCGATCGGGTCGATCTGGTGCAGGACGATCATGCGGACGGCGGGCTCCGGTCGACGGCTGGGCCCCTATTGTGCCCGAGCGGGAAGACGGATCGGCAGCGCCCCGGCCCGGAGCCGCCCCGAACCGCATCGCCGCATGCGTCAGAAGCCCTGCGGCAGACGCCCCGTGCGGGCTGCAACGGACGCATGTTCAGAGCAGATGCGGGTCGTCCGGCAGCTCGTTGGCATCGATGTCGCCGTCCTCGCGCGGAAAGTGCCGGGCGACCATATCCGACAGCGCCTCGATGCCGGCGACCACCGCCGCCTCCGGCTCCCCGGCCCTCAACCGGTTCTCGATCAACTGGCAGACGCCGCGCCACTGTTCCTCGCTGACCCGGCCATCGAAGCCCCGGTCGGCGACGATCTCGATGCGATGGTCGGCCAGCAGCAGATACAGCAGCACGCCGTTGTTGGCGGCCGTGTCCCATACCCGCAGACGCGCGAACACGTCCAGCGCCTCGGCACGGGCGTCGACGCCGCGCCAGACGAGTCCCGGAGCCAGCGCAGACTCGACCGCGAAGCAGATCTCTCCGCGGTGCCTGCGTTCCCCATCGGCGATCGCGCGGGTGATCCGCTGCAGGCTGTCGGCCGGGAACCGGCGGCGCGAGGATGGCGCGAACAGATGGCGGATCAGGCGTTGCAGACGTCCCATCGTTCACCAGCTCCCGGAGGCACCGCCGCCCCCACTCATGCCACCGCCACCGGACCAGCCGCCGCCGCCGAAGCCGCCGGAGGAACCGCCGCCCCAACTGCCACCACCGCCGCCGAAGCCGCCTCCACCGAAACCACCCCAGCCGCTGTCGCGGGCATAACGGCCGCCACGGCCGCCGCCCGAGCTGATCAGGCCGATGAAAAAGCCGATCAGGCCGCCGAAGCCGCCGACGATCAGCGCCGAGGAGATCAGCCACGCCGCGCCGCCCGCGAGCCCGCCGCCGACCAGGCCGCGCGCGAGGCCGGGCAGCCGATTGAAGATCGCACGGGCGAACTGGGCGACGAACAGCGCGACGAACAGTGCCATCAGCCAGTTGCCGCCGCCCCCGTTACCACCACCGGGACCGTCGCGCCGGCGCGCTTCCGCCATCGGCGCCGGCAGCGGCTCGCCGTCGATCAGTCCGGCCAATGCCGCCGTCGCCTCGCCGACACCGCCGGCGAAGTCGCCGGCGCGGAAGCGCGGCACCAGATATTCCTGGATCACCCGGTGCGCGGTGGCGTCCGGGATCGCACCCTCGAGCCCGTAACCGACCTCGATGTGCACGCGACGGTCGTCCTTGGCGACCACCAGCAGCACGCCGTCGTCCACGCCCTCGCGCCCGAGCTTCCAGGTTTCGAACACGCGCACCGCATACTGGGCCACGTCCTCCGGCTGCGTGGTCGGCACCATCAGCACCTGCAACTGGCTGCCCTTGCGTTCCTGCAGCGCCAGCGCCTGCGCCTCCAGCGACTGCCGGGTCGCCATGTCGAGGGTGCCGGTGGTGTCGACCACCGGCGAATCCAGCGGCGGTATCGGCGCCAGGGACTGCGCCCGTGCCGGCGCCGGGCCCGGAACCAGCAGCAGGATGGCGGCCAGCAGCCAGCCGCCGAGGAAGCGGGCGCGGATCCGCATCACCTGCGGTCAGCCGCCGACCGGTGCGTCGTCGCCGAAGTCCACCGCCGGCGCCTGCTGGATCTGCGCCTCGTTCTCGACGCTGAAGTTCGGCTTGGGTTCGTAGCCGAACACCATCGCGGTCAGATTGACCGGAAACTGGCGGATGTAGGTGTTGTAGTCCTGCACGGCCTGGATGTAGCGCTGGCGCTCGACGCTGATCCGGTTCTCGGTACCCTCGAGCTGCGCCTGCAGCTGCAGGAAGTTCTGGTCGGCCTTGAGCTGCGGGTAGTTTTCGCTGACCAGGAGCAGCCGGCCTATCGCGCTCTGCAACTGCCCCTGGGCCTGCTGGAACTGCTCGATCGAGGCCGGATCCCCGGCATCGACATTGATGCTGCCGACCCTGGCACGCGCCTCGGTGACGCGGGTGAACACTTCTTCCTCATGGGCCGCATAGCCCTTGACCGTTGCGACCAGGTTCGGGACCAGATCCGCGCGCCGCTTGTAGACGTTGAGCACCTGCGACCAGGCCGCGGCCACCGCCTCGTCCTTCTGCTGGATGGTGTTGTAGCCGCAGCCGCTCAGCATGCTGGCGAGCAGGACCAGAAGCAGGCCCCTTAACGGCAGCCCCCTGAACGACGGGCCTTCGAACGGCGGACGCGGGCGCGACGGTTCCATGGCGGTTCCTCGAAGCACGGTGGTGCGCCGATTGCAGCACCCCGGCGCGCGGCGCGCAACGTTCGCCGCCGCCAGGAACACGGCCGCACCCGGCCAAGACGGGCAGCCGTTCCGGGTCATTCGCGCAGGATGCGGCGCTCGGCGTTGCGCCTTGCCCACAGGTTCAGGCACTCGACCAGGGCCGAGAAACCCATCGCGCCGTAGATGTAGCCGCGCGGGATGTGCATCTCCAGGCCGTCGGCGATCAGGTACACGCCGACCAGGACGATGAACGCCAGCGCCAGCATCTTGATGGTCGGGTTGTTGTCGATGAACTGGCCCAGCGGGCGCGCGGCCATCAGCATCACCGCGACCGCCAGCAGGATCGCGAACACCATGATCACGCGCTGGTCGGCCAGGCCGACCGCGGCGATCACCGAGTCGAGCGAGAACACGATGTCGATCACGGCGATCTGGGCGATCACCATCCAGAACGACGCTGCCGGACGGGTATGGATGTCCTCCGACTCCGGTTCGCCGGCGACGAGGTCGCGGATCTCCATCGCGCCCTTCACCAGCAGGAATGCGCCGCCGAGGACCAGTACCAGGTCGCGCACCGAGATACCCTGCCCGAACACGCTGAACAGGTCGTGGGTCAGCCCGGCCAGCCAGGCCAGGGTCAGCAGCAGGCAGATGCGGCTGATGCAGGCGACCGCGATGCCGAACTTGCGCGCGACCTCGCGCCGGTGCTGCGGCAGCTTGCTCACCGCGATCGAGATGAACACCAGGTTGTCGATGCCGAGCACGATCTCGATCGCGCTGAGGGTCAGGAGGGTGATCCAGGCGTTCGGATCGGTCAGTAGTTCAATCACTGGCTGTGTTCCTGCTTGTTTCGGGTCGCGGCGGCCGTGGACACGGCTGCCGTCATGTCGTCGGAAGCTGTCGGGACCGCGTCAAAGCAGTCGTGGCACCAGGATCGCGCTCCACACCAGCAGCACGTTCATCATCACCACGAACACCGCGGCAGAACCCATGTCCTTGGCACGCCCCGCCAGCTCGTGATGCTCGTCGCCGAAGCGCTCGATCACCGCCTCGACCGCCGAATTGAGCAGTTCGACGCTGAGCACCAGCATCATCGAGCCAATCAGCAACACCCGCTCGACCGGGCTGTCGCCGAGCCACCAGCCCAGCGGTGCGAGGATCACGAACAGGTAGACCTCGAGCCTGAACGAGGATTCGTACAGCCAGGCCGCCTTCAACCCCTGCATCGACCAGATCGTGGCCTTGAAGATGCGGCTGGGGCGCCGTGGCAGGTGTCCGAATTCGTCGGCCATGGATCATGCGTCTCGCTGGAGGGGTGGAACACGGACCGGCATGGTCCTGGGGCGCCGCCGGGCCGTCGCGCGGGCATCTCGCGACATCAGCCCGGCCACGACAAACGACGACGGCTGGAAGCGCCCGGATCGGCTGCCAGCCAGCTCACGACCGTGGGAAACCGATGTCGGACCCGGACCGGCCCGCTGCCTGGACCCGGCACGGCGGACGATTTTGCCACACCCCGGCAGTACGGCCACCGAACCGTTCCGATCCGCCGTTCGGCGCCGGCCCGAGGGAGCTCCGGACCGGGCGGCCGGTCAGGGTCAGCCGGACTCGCCAGACTCGTGGATCGCGGTGCCGCGACTGCCATCGGGACGGATCCAGCCGCGGAACATGCTACCGCTGTTGAACGGCATCGCGATGTTGCCGTCGGAGTCGAGCGCGATCGCGCCGCCGTCGCCACCCGCGGCCGGAACGATCCGGTTGACCACCTCCTCGGCCGCCTCGGCGAGGCTGTCGCCGCGGTACGCAACCCGCGCGCAGATGTCATGGGCGACCGCGTTGCGGATGTAGAACTCGCCCCAGCCGGTGCCGGAGACGCCGCAGCGCTCGTCGGCCCAGGTACCGGCGCCGATCACCGGGGAATCGCCGATCCGGCCGAAGCGTTTGTTGGTCATGCCGCCGGTGCTGGTGCCGGCGGCGATGTGGCCGTGCACGTCCAGCGCGACCGCGCCGACGGTGCCGAAATACGCCGGCGCATCGTCGCCAAGCGCCGCATCGGGATCGCGCGCCTCCTTCTGCTTCGCCTGCTCCAGCGCGCGGCGACGGTGCCCGGTATCGAACCAGTGGTTCTCGACCCGCTCGATCTCCGGCCGCGAATCGGCGAAGGCCTCGGCACCCGCGCCCGCCATCATCACGTGCGGGCTGTGCTCCATTACCGCGCGGGCGAGCCGGATCGGATTGCGTACCGTGGTCACCCCCGCCACCGCGCCCGCGCGCCGGGTATGCCCCTCCATCACCGATGCGTCGAGTTCGTGCCCGCCGACGGCATTGAACACCGCGCCCTTGCCGGCGTTGAAGCGCGGCGACTCCTCCAGTACGAGGATCGCGGCCTCCACCGCGTCCAGCGCCGCGCCGCCGCGGGCGAGCACGGCATTGCCGGCGTCGAGTGCACGGTCGAGGGTCGCGTGCACGTCGCGACGATCTTCGGCGCTGAGCGCATCCTTCGGTACGAAGCCGGCACCGCCGTGGATGACCAGCGCGGTCTTTCCGGCTGGCGCGGCATTTCCGGAGCCATCGGCTTGCGTCTTCGACATGGGTTCTTCGGCATTGGCGGTCATCGCGACCAGGACAAGTGACAGCAGCAGTGAGCGCATCGTCGTTTCCCCGGGGTGGAGGCACGAGGATACCTCCGTTGCCGTTGCCGTTGCCGTTGCCGTTGCCGTTGCCGTGGATTTTGATTTTCGGATGCCCGAAAGCCTGTGTTGATTGCAGACCCGGAGGGCGGCGCACATGGATGTGCGCCGTTTTTCGACCGAGCCATGGATGGCGAGTCGAAAAATCCCGAGACGCCATCCGTTCGCGGTGGAGGTGTGTCGGGGAGGCCCTTTCTTTTGGTGACTTTTCTTTGGGCCAGCAAAGAAAAGTTACCCGCCGCTTCAGCGGCGGAAGCTGTTGACTTTGGTTAGGCCGATCCAGGCGTTCATCCAGCGTCGGAACAAGCGACTTCCGCTTCTGAACTCTGCATCTGAAGTTCCCTTCTCTGTCGAATCAAGGTCAAAGGCTTCCGCCTTCGGCGGGTTACTTTTGTCTTGGCAAAAGTAACCAAAACCGCCCGCTCCTGACGCCCGCCGGGCCGGCTGCGCCGTCCCGGTCCCCTGTGCTCCTCGCCCGAAGCGGCACGGTGCCCAAACTCGCGGCGCTCAAACATGGGCACCTCTGCGGCCGCTCCGGCCTGCGGTGCGCGGCGGGCTTTAAGTCGCTGAAGATCAAGGGCCAGGTCAAAATCCACGGCAACGGCAATGGGCTACTGCTGCCGCAACGCCTCGATCGGATCCAGCTGCGATGCCTTGCGCGCAGGGTAGTAACCGAAGAACAGACCCGTGCAGATCGAAAAGCCCGCCGCGAGCGCTATCACCCGCCCGTTCAGCGCCACCGGCAGATCGCTGACCTGGCCCACCGCCAGAGCGCCGACCACGCCGATCGCGATACCCAGCACGCCGCCGATCAACGAGATCAGCATCGCCTCGGCCAGGAACTGCCGACGCACGTCGGAAGGCCCGGCACCGACCGCCATCCGCAATCCGATCTCGCGGATCCGCTCCGTCACCGACACCAGCATGATGTTCATGATGCCGATGCCGCCGACCACCAGCGAGATCGTCGCCACCGCACCAAGCAGCAACGACATCAAGCGGGTGGTGGAAGTGCGGGTCTCGATGATTTCGGCGATGTTGCGGACCCTGAAGTCGTCCTCGGCGCCAGGCTGGATGCGATGACGTTGGCGCAGCAATGCCTCGACTTCGCCCTGCACGTAGGACAGGTCGTCCGCATCGGCGACACCCAGGGTGATCTGCTGCACCGCCCCGGGCGGCAGCGCCATCGCCCCCATCAGCCGCCGCCGCGCGGTCTCCAGCGGCACCAGCAGGATGTCGTCCTGGTCCTGGCCCCAGCCGCCCTGCCCCTTGGGTTCGAGCGTGCCGACCACGATGAACGGCACCCGCCCGATCCGGATCGTCTGCCCGATCGCATCCTCGTCGCCGAACAACTCGCGACGCAGGGTCTCGCCGATGATCACCGACTTGGCAGCGCTGGAATAGTCGCGCGGTTCGAACTCGGCGCCGCTGGCGATCTCCCAGTTCTCGATCGCGAAGAAGTCCGCCTGCACGCCCTGCCACTGGGTCGACCAGTTGTTCTCGGCATAGACCACCTGGGTACCGCCGCGCAGCGAGGAGGCGACGTACTGCACCTCGGGAATGTCGCGCCTGATCGCCTCCGCATCGCCCTCGTTGATCGTGAAGAAGCTGCTCGCGCTCATCCGCACGCCGCCCATCGGCCGGCCCGCGCCGGGGCTGATGTCGAGCCGGTTCGAGCCCAGCCCGGACACCAGCTTGTCGATCTCGGCCTGGGTGCCCTGGCCGACCGACACCATCACGATCACCGCCGCGATGCCGATGATCACGCCCAACGACGTCAGCGCGCTGCGCAGCCAGTTGCCGCGCAGCGCGAAAGCGGCGGTGCGCAGGACCTCGAGGAAGTTCATGCGGAACCTTCCGGGCGACGCGGCTGTTCGTGCAGGCGCCCGTCATGCATCTCCAGCACCCGGTCGCAGTGCGCGGCGACGCCAGGATCGTGGGTGATCAGCACGACCGTCTGCCCCTCGTCCTGCAGCCGCTTGAACAACGCCAGGATCTCCTCGCCGGTACGGCTGTCGAGCGCGCCGGTCGGCTCGTCCGCGAGCAGGATCGAGGGCCGGTTGACCAGCGCCCGCGCGATCGCGACCCGCTGCTGCTGCCCGCCGGACAGCTCGCTGGGCCTGTGGTCCGCGCGCTCGACCAGCCCGACGGCGGCCAGCGCCTCGCGTGCGCGCTGCAGGCGCTGCGGGCGCGGTATGCCCGCGTAGCCCATCGGCATCGCGACGTTCTCCAGCGCACTCATCCGGCCGAGCAGGTTGAAGCCCTGGAACACGAAGCCGATCCGTTCCAGGCGCAGCTGCGCGCGCTGCTCGGCGTCCAGGGTGGCGATGTCGACGCCGTCGCACAGGTACTGTCCGCTGCTGGGTGTATCCAGGCAGCCGATCAGGTTCATCAGGGTCGATTTGCCCGATCCGGACGGCCCCATGATCGATACCAGCTCGCCGGCGCCGATCCGCATGTCGACGTCGCGCAGCGCGACCACCTCGGCCGGCGTGCCCTCGGCATAGACCTTGCCCAGCCCGCGGGTCTGGATCACCGGTACCGCCGCGCCCGCGACATCGACCGCTGCCGCGCTCATTTCGAACCGCGCTCGCGGCCGGTGACGACGGTCTCGCCGTCGGCGATGTCGCCGGCGACTTCGGTCCAGCTGCCGTCGCTGGAACCGACGCGCACCATCGTCGCCGCCACCTCGCCGTCGCGCAGCAGATACAGCGACGCACGACGCGCGCCGATCAGCGTCGCCACGTCGGAGTCCCACTGTGCCCGCTGCTTCGGATCGAGCGACTCGCGGAACGCCGCGAACTGCTCGTTGAACCGTTCCAGCGCGCGTTGCCGCTGCGCGCCGTCCATGCCCGGCATGCCGTTCGCACCGCCGCCGCCCGGTCCACGGCCGCCGCCCAGCAGCACGCTGCGGCCGCCACCGGCGCCGGTCGCCGCCCGGCGCGCGGCGGTCCGCTCGCGCAGTGCGGCGAGTCCGGCATCGAACGCGGCCTGCTGAGCGGCGTCGAGATCGAGTCCGGCGGCGATCCGCGGCAGTTCGTCCTGCAGGCCCGAGCGGCCGGAAGGCGCGGCCGGGCCGACCGCCACGTCTTCGTCCGGACGATAGCGCAGCGCCGCGTTCGGCACCCGCAGGACATCGTCGCGGTTTTCGACCTCGATCTCGGCATTGGCCGTCATCCCCGGCAACAGCAGCTGTTCGCGGTTGTCGACCGCGACCACGACCGGATAGGTGATGACATTGCTGGTGTTGGTCGCCGACAGCCGGACCTGCTGCACCTCACCACGGAAGCGGCGGTCGGGGAACGCGTCGACGGTGAAACCGACCGCCTGCCCGGGCTTGACCTGGCCGATGTCGGCCTCGTCGATCGCCAGTACGATCTCCATCTTCGACAGGTCCTCGGCGATCTGGAACAGCACCGGTGCCTGCAGGCTGGCGGCGACGGTCTGGCCGGGCTCGATCGAGCGGGTCAGCACCACGCCGTCGACCGGCGAACGGATCACGGTGCGCTCGAGATTCAGCCGCGATGTCCGGGTCGAGGCGATCTGCTGATCGATCTGCGCGCGGGCGGCGGCCACCTGGGCGCGGGCCTGGTCCCGTGCGGCCAGGGCGAGGTCGGCGTCGCTGCGCGCGACCAGCTGGCGGCCGACCAGCTCGCTTTTGCGCCGGTAGTCGGCCTCGGCGTTGGCCAGCGCGGCCTCCGCCGTCGCCAGACTGGCGCGTGCGCTGGCGACCGACGCATCGCCCTGCGCGATCTGCGCCTCGTAGGTGCTCGGGTCGATGCGGGCGATGACCTGCCCCTTGTCGACGCGGTCGTTGTAGTCGACCAGCACGTCGGTGACCTGACCCGAGATCTGGCTGCCGACGTCGACCGTGGAGATCGCTGCCAGACTGCCGGTCGCCGAGATGCCGACGCGGATGCTGCCGCGCTCGATCTGAGCGGTCCGGTACGCCCCGGCCGACGCCTCGGCCCGCTGTTGTCGCAGGTAGTAACCGCCGGCCGTCAGCAACGCGATTACGGCGAGCCCGCCGACGACGAGATGCGTCCAGGAGCGGCGGCGGGGCGGAGCGGATGTACGGGGGCGGGCATTCATCAGGCGACCAGGTTCGGTGGATACACGGTAAGGACGGAGGATCAACGTCCCCGCCGCGATGGCGTTGACACATCGCCGCGCGACCAGGGAATGAGTTCAGTCCGCAGACAGGCCCGGGAGCTGGAAAGTTCAGCCGGTGCCCGCGCGATCACGGCCGGACTGGAATGACCGGGCTGACGACAAGCCATTTTGCAGAGGACTGTTTCGAGGCGAGCCGTGTTAAAGCACGCATCGCGTCCGCTTTTCAACCGCCGGCACCGACTGCCGCCCCTCTTTCGACAGCGCCGGTGCAGACGGTCGTCGCGTCGACGGCTGCTGGCGGCAGGTCGCACCCACACGGACGGGATGCCACCGGCGACGGAACCGTCGCAGCCCTGGATCAACCGTGGCGAACCCCGCACCTGGAAACTCCGGCAGACCATCGATGGCACGCGACCGGCGAAACCGCGCATCGTCCGGAATTTCCGGCCTCCGGAACGGGCCGCGCCCGAGGTTCGAATGGATCACGATTCGAAATGGATCGTCGCCACCGTGCCCTCTCCGGGCGCGCTGGCGAGTGCGACCGGCCAGCCGAAGCGATCGCCGAGCCGGCGCACGATCGACAACCCCATGCCGCGGCCGTCGTCGCGCTCGGGATCGACGCGGTAGAACGGGTCGAACACCCGCGCCAGCGCCTCGCGGCTCATGCCGATGCCGGTGTCGCGCACTTCGATCCGGTCGGGATGCACCCGCACGTCGATGTGCCCCCTCTCGGTGAAACGGACCGCATTGCTGAGCAGGTTTCCGAGCATCACGTTGAGGACATTGGGCGGCGCGTACAGGCGAGGCGCGCCGTGGTCGCTGATCGTCAGCTCGACCGAACGTCCATCGAGCAACGGGTGCACGCGCTCGACCTCATGGCGGACGACGTCGATCACCTCGAACTCCTCGCTCTGCGGGGCGATCTCCGCTTCGCGGGCCAGGATCAGGAAGGCTTCGATCACCGACTCCATGTCGCGGCCGGCGCGCTGGATCCGGCTCAGCGATCGCCGCGTCTGCGGGCTGGCGTCAGGATCGGCGAGCATCAGGTCGGCGGCGACCCGAATCACCGTCAGCGGCGTACGCAGCTCGTGGCTGGCATCGCGGGTGAAGTCGCGCTCGCGGGTCACGAACTCCTCGACCCGGGCCGCCAGGCCGCGCAGCGCGTGGGCCAGCGAGCGCACCTCGCGCCCGGCATCCACCGGCAGCTCCGAACTGGCGATCGCGTCGATGTCCGGCGCGCGCGGGTCCCAGCGCGAGACGATGTTGGCCAGCCAGCTGACCGGCGATACCAGCCGTTTGGAGGTGCGATAGCTGAGCCAGGAGATCACCGCGATGGTCAGCATCGCCAGCAGCAGGCTCGACAGGCCGGTCAGCAGGATCGCCAGTTCGATGTCGCCGGAGGCCAGCTGCAGGTAGAGCGTACCCTCGGGCCGATGATCGACATACACGCTCAGGCGCCTCGACGGCAGCCAGTGCAGCCCTTCCGACAGCTGGCGGTAGCTCTCCGGCACCGCCGCATCCGCTCCCGGCGGATCGCCGAGGTCGAGGTAACTCTCCATGTTGGAGGTCTTCGGCAGCGGATGCGCGGGGTCGCGGGCGCGCTGCGACCAGTAGGCCTCGGCCTCCGCCTGCATCCGCTGGTGCAGGATGCCGTGGCGAACCGCCATGCCCAGCAGCACGATGCCCATCGCGATCAGCATGGTGCTGATCAACGCCTGGAGAACGAACACCAGCTTGATCTGGCGCGGCAGGCCGTGCGACATGGGGGCGGTTGACCGGCGTACCGTCAGTCGGGCGACTGCGAGATGTCCGCGATCCGATAGCCCGCGCTCTGCACGGTGTGCAGCAGTTGCTTGTCGAACGGCTTGTCGATGGTCTTGCGCAGATTGTAGAGATGGCTGCGCAGGGTGTCGGAATCCGGCAGCCCATTGCCCCATATCTCGCGCTCGATCTCCTGCCGGCTGACCACGCGCGGCGACTCGCGCATCAGGATGGTCAGCAGGCGCAGTCCGATCGGCGACAGCTGGAGCTCGTTGCCGCCGCGGGTCACCCGCAGGCTGGCCGGGTCGAGCACCAGGTCGGCGACCTTCAGCACCTCGCCACCGACCTGGCGGCGCTCGCGACGGATCAGCGCGCGCAGCCGCGCTTCCAGTTCCTGGATCGCGAACGGCTTGGTCAGGTAGTCGTCGGCGCCCACCGAAAGCCCGCTGAGCTTCTCGTCGAGGGTGTCGCGCGCGGTCAGCATCAGCACCGGGGTCGACTTGCGGGCCTCCTCGCGCAGCCGCTTGCAGACCTCGATGCCGTCCATCCGCGGCAGCATCAGGTCGAGCACGATGACGTCGTAGTTGTTGTCGGTCGCCAGGCGGTAGGCATCCACGCCATCGGCCGCGTAATCCACCTCGAACCCCCGGCCCTCGAGGTACTCGCCGACCATCTCGGAGATATTGCGATTGTCCTCGACGATGAGGACCAATCCGCCTTCGCGTGCACCTTGCATACCAGCTCCTGCATCTTCAGTTTCGTGAAGACTGCCTTCCACCGGGTCGATGGCCCGTGAAAGCGGCCGCCAGAATCGGCCAGATCCCGGGGGCACACGCCACGCCGGCCCCGGAGTGGCCTTCGCGGCGCGCTCTCCGGCAAGGACGTGACGACAGTCTCAGAACGGGATCTTGCCGCTCAGAATGTCCTTGAACATTGCCCAGTCGCCGACGAACGAATACAGCGGATGGCGGAAGGTCGCCGGGCGGTTCTTCTCGAAGAAGAAATGCCCGACCCAGGCGAAACCGTAACCGCAGACCAGCGCCGCCAACAGCCACCAGGCGTTGGACTGCAGGATCGCGACCGCGACCAGCGCCAGCACCCCGCAGCTGCCGATGAAGTGCAGGCGGCGGCTGGTGCGGTTGCGGTGTTCGCTCAGATAGAACGGATAGAACTCACGGAAGCTGTCGAATCGCGTCGTCATCAGCCGATCCCGAGCACGGTTTCCGGGGCATTGCGGCCGGCCTCGCCGTAGCGCAGGCGCACGCTGGGCCGCCTGAGCAGGCCGCTGGCCAGCAGGGTCTGGCGGACGCTCTCGAACAACCGGTCGGCATCCGGGCCGTACAGGAAGAAGGCGCCATCGCTGCCGTCCTCGGCGATCTCGTGACCGTCGTACTCGCCGGTCCCGGCCTTCTCGACGACCTCGCGCAGGCGCTCGCCCAACGCCAGCAGCGGCTCCAGGTCGGTGGACCCGTATTCGAAGGACACGATCACCGCATGTTCGCCCACGGCCTGCCTGCGCCTGCCGAACAGTTTCGACCACCAGCTCATAAGCCCCCCGGCATGATGTCCAGTGACTTGATTGTCCCGGCAGCGGGACGTCGGCGTCATTCGCCTGCCTTGGCCCGCTCCCAGTAGGCATCCTGCGCGTCCAGCGGCAGGTTCTCAAGGGGGGTGCCGTTGGCGACGGCCATCGCCTCCATCGCGCGGAACCGCCGCTCGAACTTGAGATTGGCGCGGCGCAACGCGTTGCCGACGTCGACGCCGGCGTGGCGGGCAACGTTCGCGGCGACGAACAACAGATCGCCGACCTCCTCCTCCAGCCGGTTCATTGCCGCGGAATCGACGGGCGCGCGCCCGTCCGCGTCGAATTCGGCGCGGACCTCGCCGATCTCCTCGGTCAGCTTGGCCAGCACCGGGTCGATGCCGGGCCAGTCGAAACCCACCCGTGCCGCCCGCTTCTGCAACTTCACCGCCCGCTGCCATTCCGGCAATCCGCGGGCGACACCGGCCAGCGCCGACGTGTCGGTCTCGCCACCCTGTTCGCGCTCGCGCCGCTTCTGAGCTTCCCAGGCCACGGTCTGCGCGCGGGCGTCCGCAACACTGGCATCCCCGAACACGTGCGGATGCCGCCGCACCATCTTGTCGCTGATCGCCGCGACCACGTCGGCGAACGCGAACGCGCCCTGCTCCTCGGCCATGCGCGCATGGAACACGACCTGCAGCAACAGGTCGCCGAGCTCGTCCTTCAGGTCGGCCATGTCGCCGCGGTCGATCGCATCGGCGACCTCGTAGGCCTCCTCGATCGTGTACGGCGCGATGCTGGCGAAGTCCTGCTCGACGTCCCACGGACAGCCACGCTGCGGGTCGCGCAGGCGCGCCATGATCTCGAGCAGGCGTTGAATGTCGTTCGTTCCCTCAGTCATCTCTCACTCCGGGAGTACGCCTGCCGTCAGTGGCGGCGCGTGCGGGACCGACGGATACCGGCATGGCATCCATTGCCTCTCCGGGACTGCCGCTGCCCTCCATGGCGGAACCGCGCCGACACCGGAACGCCCGGCCGACCAGCCCTGGCCGGACGTGCGCGAGCGCAGCGGAGCCGACAGGGCATCTGCTAGACGCGCTCGCCTACCCAGTCCCTCCACGGCAACGCCGGGTCGCCGAGGGCGATGAAATTGCCGTTGAGCAGGGTATCGCGCTGGTTGTAGCGGAACGGCCGGCCCTGCGGATCGAGCACCGCGCCGCCGGCACCCTCCAGCACGCACTGCCCGGCGGCGGTGTCCCATTCGCTGGTCGGCCCGAAGCGCGGGTAGACGTCCATGCCGCCCTCCGCAAGGCAGCAGAACTTCAGCGACGACCCCAGCCCGACCGGTTCGATCGCACCCGCGACGCTTTCCGCCATCCGTCCGATGAAGGCCTCGGTGCGCTCGTCGCGATGCGAGCGGCTGGCGGCCACCTTCAGCGGCGCCAGCGCGGGGCTGCGGACCCGCATTGCGGCATCGGCGCCGCCCTTCTCGCGGCGGAACGCACCCAGGCCGCGACCACCATGCCAGGCGCGTCCGGTCACCGGCGCCTGCACGACCCCGAACACCGGCTCGCCGTCCTCGACCAGGGCGATGTTGACGGTGAACTCGCCATTGCGCTTGATGAACTCGCGGGTGCCGTCGAGCGGATCGACCACCCACAGCCGCGACCAGCTGCGCCGCTCGGCCAGCGGTACCTCGTCGGCGGACTCCTCCGACAACACCGGGATCTGCGGAGTGAGCGCGCCCAGGCCGTCGACGATGCAGCGGTGCGAGGCCAGGTCGGCCGCCGTCAGCGGCGAACGATCGTCCTTGTGCTGCACCGCGAACTCGCTGTCGTAGACCTCCAGGATCGCGTCGGCGGCACGGTAGGCCAGTTGGATCACCTGCTCGCGCAGTTCATCGGCAATCATCGGGCTGTTGTCTCCTCTCGGACTTCTGGTTTGTTCGCGCAGGAGCGGCGCAAGCCGCGATGCGCCTTTCATCGGAAGGCCCGATCGCGGCTCACGCCGCTCCTGCGGGGTTGCGGCAGGCCGCGTGCGTCGCGCTGCCACGCGCGGCCTCATCGCGCCTGCATCCGCAGCCACTCGCGGGCGATGAACAGCGCGGCGATCGAGCGCCCCTCGGAAAAATCCTCGCGCAGGATCAGTTCGTGCAGCGCATCGAGCTTCCATGGCACCACCTCCAGCTCCTCCGGCTCGTCGCCGGGCAGGCGTTCGGGATACAGGTCGCGGGCGACCACCAGGTGCGCCTCGTGGCTCATGTAGGTCGGCGCCAGGGTCAGCGCACGCAGCACGGTGATCGAGCGGGCGCCGTAGCCCGCCTCTTCCTTGAGCTCGCGATCGGCCGCCTGCAGCGGCGTCTCGCCGGCGTCGATGCGGCCCTTGACCAGGCCCAGCTCGTAGCGATGCACTCCGGCCGCATACTCGCGCACCAGCAGCACGGTGTCGTCGTCGATCAGCGGCACCACCACCACCGCGCCATGGCCGCGGCCGTGCAGGCGCTCGTAGCGGCGACGCTCGCCGTTGCCGAACTCCAGGTCCAGCCGTTCGAGGCGATAAGGACCGGCATCGTGCTCGGTGATGCCGTGGATGGTCGGCAGACGACGGCTCATGGCGGCCCGCCCGGCGCGCGACGGCACCGGCCGGCCCCGATTCGGGAAAACGGCGCGACAGACACGATAATGGCGGCATGCAGAAGACGAATCACGATCCCGCGATGCTAGCAGAGGCCGGTGTCGACGAAGCCCGGCACTGGCGCCAGCGCGACCTCGCGGTGCTCTGGCATCCATGCACGCAGATGCGCGAACACCTGCACGGCGGCACCGGCGCGCAGGACGGAGACGGCCTGCTGCCGCTGCTGCCGGTCGCGCGCGGCGACGGCCCCTGGCTGGTCGGCCGCGACGGCCGCCGCTACCTGGATGCGGTCAGCAGCTGGTGGACCAACCTGTTCGGGCATGCCGAGCCGCGCATCGCCGCGGCGATCGCCGAACAGGCGCTGACCCTGGAACACGTGATCCTGGCCGGCTGCTCGCACGCGCCGGCGGTCGAACTGGCCGAGCGGCTGCTGGCGATCGCTCCGTGCGGAGATTCTCCCGCAAGCGGGGAGCGCGCGTCGCCGACCGGGGTGGCTCCCGGCAAGACAGCCCTCGGCAAGGTGTTCTACGCCGACAACGGCTCGGCCGGCGTAGAGGTCGCGCTGAAGATGGCGTTCCACTGGTTCCGCAACCGCGGCATCGAGGGGCGTCACAAGTTCATCGCGCTGGAGGGGGGCTACCACGGCGAGACCCTGGGTGCGCTGGCGGTCGGCGACATCCCGCTGTACCGCCGCGTATATGCGCCGTTGCTGGCCGAGGCGCTGTTCGCCCCCTCCCCCGACGCCTACCTGTGCGAGCCCGGGGAATCCGCCGCCGACCGTGCCCGACGCGCGGCCGACGCGCTGCGCGGGCTGCTCGAGCGCCATGCCGGCGAGGTCTGTGCGCTGATCCTGGAGCCACGCCTTCAGTGCGCGGGCGGCATGCGCATGCACGACCCGCTGTACCTGAAGCTGGCACGCGAGCTGTGCGACCGGCACGGCGTGTTCCTGGTCGCCGACGAGATCGCGGTCGGCTTCGGCCGCACCGGCACGATGTTCGCCTGCGAACAGGCCGGGGTGGTCCCCGACTTCCTGTGCCTGTCCAAGGGCTTGACCGGAGGTTCACTGCCGCTGGCGGCGGTGCTGACCACCGATACCGTCTACGAGGGCTTCCTCGACGAGTCGCGCGAGAAGGCCTTCCTGCATTCGCACAGCTACACCGGCAACCCGCTGGCCTGTGCCGCCGCGCTGGCGACGCTCCGCATCTTCGAGCAGGACGACGTGATCGCCCGCAACCGCGTCACCGCAGCGCGCATGGCCGCGCTGGCGGAGCCGCTGCGTGAACACCGGCACGTCGCCGATGTCCGCCAGGCCGGCATGGTGATCGCCTTCGAACTGACCCGCGACGGCAACAAGGCCACGCCGTTCGACCCGTCGATGCGGGTCGGACTGCACGCCTACCGCGCCGCGATGGCGAACGGCGGTCGCGGCGACGGCGTCCTGCTGCGCCCTCTCGGCGACGTGCTGTACTGGATGCCTCCGTACTGCATCGACGAGGAGGCGCTGGACCTGCTCGCCACCACCACGGTCGCCGCGATCGATGCCGCCACGGCCGGGGCCGGCGCATGAGGCTGACCCGCATCCACATCGACGCCGCACTTGTCCCGGGACGGGAAATCGATCTGCCGGAGGGAGCGGCCGCGCATCTGGCGCGGGTGCTGCGGCTCGGGGTCGGCGACGCCTGCGTGCTGTTCAACGGCGACGGCCACGACTATGCCGCGCGTATCGTCGCGGCCGGCAAGCGCCAGCTGCGGGTCGCGGTCGGGGCGGCGACCGCCGTCGATCGCGAGTCGCCATTGTCGGTCGTGTTGCTGCAGGGCGTCGCCCGCGGCGAGAAGATGGACCTGATCCTGCAGAAGGCGACCGAACTCGGCGTCGCCACGATCGTGCCGCTGTGGTCGCAGCGCAGCGAGGTCCGGCTCGACGGCGCCCGCGCCGAGAAGCGCCTGGCCCACTGGCGCAGCGTGGTGGCTGCGGCCTGCGAGCAGAGCGGACGAGCTCAGGTGCCGGATGTCGCCGCGCCGGTCGCGCTCGACCGTGCCACTGCCTCGCTGCCCGACGGTGCGCTGCGTCTGACGCTCGACCCGGACGGCGATGCCGCGTTGTCCACGCTTGCGGTGCGGCCGGCTTCGACGGTGGTGCTGGCGGTGGGCCCGGAGGGCGGCTGGTCGCCACGCGATCGCGAGCAGCTGCGGGCGGCCGGCTTCGGCGGCCTGCGGCTCGGGCCGCGGATACTGCGCACCGAAACCGCCGGTCTTGCCGCGATCGCCGCCCTGCAGGCGCGTTTCGGCGACCTTGGCTGATCGGAGCGCGGCGTGGTCCGATGGCCCACGCAGGCGTCCCGGCGCTGAATCGCTCCGTGGCCGCCTTCAGGCACGCAATGCGCCGGCGGCGGCTTCGCGCATCGCCTGGCTGATCCGCTGCAGCGTCACCGACCGGACCGCCGCATGCTGCCAGAACAGCGGCACGTCCAGCCATTTCTCCGCCTCCAGGACCACGACCTTCCGTGCCTGCAATGCCGGCTCGATCAGCGATTCGGGCGCCATGCACCAGCCCAGGCCGCGCGCGGCGGCGTCGACGAAACCGGTGGCCGTCGGCAGGTAGTGGACCGGCGGCGCCAGCCGTGCGCGCGTGACTCGGCGAACGAATCGCCATTGCAGCGCATCCTTGCGGTTGAACACGATCATCGGCGCACGAGCCAACGCCGCCGCGTGCACGCCGGCGGAGAAGTACCGCGTCGCGAACTCCGGCGAGGCGATCGCCCGATAGCGCATCGCCCCGAGCGCATGGACGTTGCATCCCTGCAGCGGCTTCGATTCGGCGGTGACCGCGCCCAGCACGGAACCGCTGCGCAGCAGGTCGAGCGTATGGTCCTGGTCGTCCACAAGGACGTCGAACAGATAGCCGTGCTGCCGGTGCAGCCGCGACAACGCGGACAGGAACCAGGTTTCGAGCGAATCGTCGTTGACCGCAATCGCGATCGTGCGCATGGACGCGGCCGTGCCCTGTTCCGGCAGGAAGTCGGCCAGTGCCTCGGCTTCCAGGACCTGCATCGGTCGCACCCGGCTCAGCAGCCGTTCGCCGGCCGGCGTCGGCCGGCAGGGTGCCTGGCGCACCACCAGCACCTGTCCCAGCCGGTCCTCCAGCGATCTGATCCGTTGGGACACCGCCGAGGGCGTGACCGAAAGGCGCCGTGCGGCGGCCTCGAAACTGCCCTCCTCCAGCACGGCGGCGAAGGCGGCGAGTTGGGGGTGGATCAGATCCATGCCGGGCCCCTGATAAGTTCTGCTTAACAGCCTACAGAAAAATCAGCTGGCCTGATCCTGCGCCAGGCGACAGGCTGCCCGCTCCACCACCGGGACATGCCCATGTTTCTCGCCGCCGCGGCCGCCGGCTTCGCCGCCAGTGCCGGCCTGATCGTTGCCATCGGTGCGCAGAATGCCTTCGTCCTGCGCCAGGGTCTGCAACGCCGCCACGTCGGTCTCGTGGTCGCCATCTGCATGCTGGGCGATGCCGGCCTGATCCTGTCGGGCGTCGCCGGGATCGGTTCGCTGATCCGGCACTGGCCGTGGCTCCTGCAGGCATTGCGCTTCGGCGGTGCCGTCTTCCTGTGCGCCTATGGACTGATGGCGGCGCAACGGGCGCTTCGTGGCACGGGGACGCTCTTGCCGGCCTCCGATGGCGAGACGGACTGGCGCCGCGTAATGCTGGCCTGCCTTGCGTTCACCTTCCTCAATCCGCACGTCTATCTCGACACCATGGTGCTGCTGGGAAGCCTCTCGACGCGCTATCCGGAAGCGGCGCGCTGGGCGTTCGCGGCCGGCGCCTGCGCCGCCAGCGTGTTGTGGTTCTCGGGCCTCGGCTACGGCGCACGCCTGCTGCGGCCGGTATTCCGCAACCCGGCCGCGTGGCGTGTCCTGGATGCATCGATCGCGGTGTTCATGCTGGTCCTGTGCCTGCTCTTGCTGTTGCGTCCGCTCGAATGACGACGACCGCAGCGCCTGCGCTCGCGATTTCTCCGATCGCGCCATGCCCGTGTGACACGGACGCGTACGAGTCGCTCATCAGACCTTGAAATGGATCCGGCGCGCATCGAGCCAGCGCACCACCGCCCACCAGACCGCGACGAAGGCGAGCGCATGGGCCAGCGAAGGCAGGTACGGCCCGAAGCGCGGCGTCATCCAGCCGGCGAAAACATGCCGGTACACCGGTTCCAGCCAACCGGCCGCGGCCAGGCCATAGAGCATGAAGGCCGAACCGGCGTAGGCCGCGATCGCGTTCACTCCGAACGCCCGGCCAAGCGGAGGCCAGCCGCGCAGGTCGACCAGCCAGTGACACAGCGCGAGCAGGGCGCAGGCCAGGCCGCCGCACCACAGCACGTACGACGGTGTCCACAGGTTCTTGTTCCACGGCAGCCACGGCGCCCAGACCGCGCCCAGTACCAGCAGCACCGGTGCGGCCCAGCCGACCCTGAGACCTCGACCACGGCGCAGCCAGTCGCCGGCACGCAGGCCGAGTACCGTCGAGGCCAGCGCGCCCAGCGTGCTGACGATCCCTTCCGGATCGTGCCCCTGCCCGCTGCCGGCGTCGTATCGATAGAGATGCTCTCCCAGCACCCGGGTGTCGACACGGCTGGCGATGTTGGCGAACGGTTCCAGCGAGCCGCCGGCCGCGAGCAGCGTGGCGTAGCCGGCCAGCAGCGTCGCCAGCAGCACCCACTGCAACCGTGCCGGCAACCACAGCGCAACGACCGCCGCCGCGAGATAGCACAGACCGATCCGCTGCAGCACGCCCATCACCCGGTAGTGCTCCAGATCGAATGCCCACCATGCGCACAGGTGCAGGAACAGGCCCAGCCCCACGATCCGCGCGGCTCGCCCGAGCACCGCCGGCAACAGGACTCCGGCAGCGACACCCTTTTCGAGCTGTCGTCCCAGCGCCAGGCTCAGCGAGACCCCGACGATGAACAGGAACAGCGGAAATATCAGGTCGGTCGGGGTGAATCCATGCCAGTCGGCGTGCAGCAGCGGCGCGTACACGTGGCCCCAGTCACCCGGATTGTTGACCAGCAGCATCGCTGCCACGGTGATCCCGCGCAGCGCGTCGACCGATGCGAAGCGCGACGGCGGAGCGGAGGATGGCGTCTGGACGGGCGAGGCGCTCGCCAACGATGCGGGACCGCGGCCCTTGCGGACTCAGGCCGCCTGGCCGGCGACCGCTTCGGCGATCCGCGCCTCGACGAAGGCGAGGTCCGGCAGCAGCGCCGGCTCGTCGTTGTGCAGCACCCGCGCCAGCACGCCATCCGGCAGGTCGCCCTGATCGGTATCGACGCCGAGACCGGCGCGATTGACGGTCACCAGCCGCGGGAAGCCCTGCGCGACGATCGCGAAATACGGCGCCCTCGGATTTCCGCCCAACGCCTTCAGCACCACGACCTTGCTGCCCAGTCCCGGCTGTTCGTCGGCGATGCCGGCCAGCGCCGAGAACGCGACCAGGGGCACCCGCCAGCCATGCCAGCGGATGCGCCCGAGCAGCCAGCCCGGGCCGCCCTCGGCGAGCGGCTCCGGCGGCGCGTAGGACAGCACCTCGGCAATGGTCGCATTCGGCAGCAGCACGCGCGCCCGCGCCACCTGGATCAGCACGCCACGGATGTCGTTGGCCGGAGCCGTGGACGGATTGGAACGGGAGTCGGACATCGATGCTTCCTCGGCGATACTTTCTTGGCCTGAACTCACGTGGCCCGGCCTCAACCGGGCCAGCGCCCGGCCAACCGCAGCGCGAGCTCCGCCGGCGGCGCGAGTTCACCTCCGCGTACCGCCAGCTGGTCGGGCGCGGCCGGGTCGTAGCAGCCCTCGGGCGACTGGCCGGCGACCAGCGCACCACCGATGCGGTGCTTGAGCACGGCATCGACGTCGGCCGGATCGCTGCCGCTGAGCATCAGCACCGCACTGTCCGCGGACGGCAGCGCGGACAGCACCTCGCCCTCGGCCAGGAAACGCAGGCCCTCCGCGACCGATTCGAGACCGAGCCCGGCCGGCAGCACATAGACGAAGCCAGCCATCGCCATGCGACCCGGTTCGGCCAGATGGACCGGCAACGTGGTCGCCCGTTGCATCTGCGCGACGAGGCGGTCGTAGCGCCCGCCGTCGAGACGCTGCTGCACCAGCACCGGACGTGGGAAATCCACCGGCAGCGCGCCGAGGAGCTGGCGCACCGCATCCGGTCCGCCGATCCCGGCCAGCACCAGCACCGCACCAGGCAGCCCGCCTCCGGCGGCGTGGTCCTCGACCAGCTCAAGCGAAGCGATGCGCTGGTCCAGGTCGGCCAGGTCGCGGCCAAAGCGCTCGTCGGCAGCCCGGGTTTCGGCGGTGGCGTAGCTCCCGGTGCCGTCGTCGAGCGTCAACTCGCCGAAACCCGTGGTCGTCATCGAGATCCCGTCGGCCGCCGGGGCGTCGCGTTCCGATATCACGGAAGCCACCGGTGCATCATCGCCTGCGTCCTCGTTCTGCGGCTCGTCGAGCGAGAGACTGCGCAGGTGTTCGTCGAGGCCGAGGATCGGCTCCTGGTCGCTGCCACGCGCCGTGCTGGCGGTATCACCGCCTTCATCGAACACGATCTCGAAGCCGCCGGTACCGCCGTCGCCGAACTCGGTTTCCTCGCCCGCGTCCAGTTCGATGCCGTCGGATTCGAAACTGATCTCCAGTCCCGGCGAGAAGCCGTCGCCCGCACCGCCGCCAGCATCGGCGCCTTCCGCGTTCACCGGGTCGAATGCGTAGCTGACCTCGAAGCTCTCCAGCGCGGCTGCGTCTTCGGCGACCTCGCCGGAAACCGAAGCCGCGGACGACGCCTCCGGCTCGGCCAATGTCATTGCCGCTGGCGTGACGTTCGCAGCCGCTTCGGTGGCATTGGACCACTCGTCCAACGGGCCAGCGGCATCCGCGATCGGGTCGAACGCGGCGTAGTCCTCGTCGCTGACATCCGGCGCGCTCTGCAACCGCAGTCCCGGTTCGTCATGGCTACCGTCGGGCCTGGGTGGCAGCACGCGGTCGTGTCCCTGCAATTTGGCCAGCAGGTGGCGCTTCCAGCGCGCCGCCTCCCAGCCCTCGCGGGCCGCGGCGAGTTCCGCCTCCTCGTAGATCACGTCGATGCCCGGATTGCCGAGCACCGAGTCGAACCGCTCCAGCGCGTCCTCGATGTCGGGATCCAGCGCGACCAGGACCACCTCGGGGCTGGCCTCGGTCAACGACTCGACCGCGATCTCGGTCGGGTCGCCCTGCAACACGCTCTCGATACCGGCTTCGGCCAGCAGCGTCCGCAGCCGCTCTCCGGCGGCGGCGTGGCGCACAAGCAGGGCTACGCGGCGCACCGGTTCAGTCATGCTTCTGCTCGATCCCCAGCAGTTCGTAGACGTTGCGCAACAGCTCCGGCTCCTGGTATGGCTTGCCGAGGTAACGGTTGACGCCGATCTCCAGCGCGCGCTGGCGGTGCTTCTCGCCGGTACGCGAGGTGATCATCACGATCGGCACCTCGCGCAGGCGTGCATCGCCCTTCATCTGCGTCGCCAGTTCGTAACCGTCCATGCGCGGCATCTCGATGTCGAGCAGCATCAGGTCCGGCACCAGCTCGGCCATCCGCTCGAGTGCGTCGACGCCGTCCTTCGCGGTGGCGACCTCGAAGCCCTGGCGTTCGAGCACGCGGCCGGTGACCTTGCGCATCGTGACCGAGTCGTCGACCACCATGACCAGCGGCACCCGCCGGCTCTCCACGACCTGCGGCGGCTCGATGACGACATCGCGCGGCAGCGCGTTGCGGCGACGCACCAGCGGAGCGACGTCGAGGATCACGACCACGCGACCATCGCCCATGATGGTCGCGCCGAAGATGCCGGGCACCGAAGCGACCTGCGGGCCGATCGTCTTCACCACGATCTCGCGGTTGCCGACCACCTGGTCGACGCAGACCGCGGCGCGCAGCTCGCCGGATCGGATCAACAGCACCGGCATCTGCAGGTGGCCCTCGGCCTTGGCCGGCGCATGGCCGATCAACTCGCCGAGGTCGTGCACCGCGTATTCCTCGCCGCCGTACTCGTAGGTCGGCGACGCGCTTTCGAGCACGTCGCGCGCGACGCGTCCGACGCCCTGCACGGACGCGATCGGCACGGCAAAGGAGGTCTCGCCGATCTTGACGAACACCGCCTGGGTGACGGCCAGCGTCTGCGGCAGGCGCAGGGTGAAGGTGACGCCCCTGCCCGGCACCGAATGGATGTCGAGGCTGCCGCCGAGCTGATGGACCTCGCTGGCGACCACGTCCATGCCGACGCCGCGGCCGGCGAGCCGGCTGACCTCGCTGGCGGTCGAGAAGCCCGGCTCGAGGATCAGCATGTCGAGCTCGCCATCGGCGAGCGCCGCACTCTCGCCGATCAGGCCGCGCTCGATGCCGCGCCGGCGGATCGCGTCGCGATCCAGGCCGCGGCCGTCGTCGCCGACGACCAGCACGACCTCGGAGCCCTCGCGCCGCACCGCGATGCGGATGCTGCCTTCCTCGGACTTGCCGGCCTTCCTGCGCTCGGCCGGAGTCTCCAGGCCGTGCGCGACCGCGTTGCGGAGCATGTGCTCCAGCGGCGCGGTCATGCGTTCGAGCACGTTGCGATCGAGCTCGCCCTGCGAGCCTTCCAGCCTGAGCTGGACGTGCTTGCCGAGTTCGCCCGCCGCCTGGCGAACCACCCGGCGCAGGCGCGGCAGCATGCCGTCGATCGGCACCATGCGCGTGCGCATGAGACCTTCCTGCAGCTCGGAGCTCACCCGCGACTGTTGCAACAGCAGGGTTTCGTACTGGCGGGTCAGGTCGTCGAGCGTCTGCTGCAGGCTGCCCTGGTCGGCCGCCGACTCCGAAAGCGCACGCGACAGCTGCTGCAGCGTGGAGAAGCGGTCCAGCTCGAGCGGATCGAACGCCTGCTCACCACTGTCGGTCTCGCGCTGATAGCGCGCGACGATCTGGGCCTCGGTCTCGATCTCCAGGCGGCGCAGCTGGTCGCGCATGCGGGTATTGGTCTGCGCCATCTCGCTGATGGCGGCGCGGAACGCACCCAGCTGCTGCTCCAGGCGTGCGCGATAGATCGCGACCTCGCCGGCGTAGTTGACCAGGCGATCGAGCAGGTCGGCGCGGATGCGGACCTGCTCCTGCGGCACGCGGACGGTGATCTCGTCGTCGTCGCCGAGCACTTCGTCGCCGATCGGCTCCGATAGCGGACGCAACGCCGGCGCCGGCTCGGCCTGCCGCTGCGGCTCGACCGCCGCAGGCTGCTGCGCATCCGTCGAATCCGTCGCGCCCAGCGTGGTGACGCCACGGGCGCGGGCCTCGAACTCGGCGATCAGGGCGTCCGGCATCGCGATCGCCTGGTGTTCGCCGACCCGGGTGATCATCGCGTGCAGACGGTCGAATCCCTGCTCCAGCAGCGGCACGCCGTCGCGGCCAAGCACCTGCCGCTGCTCGGCCACGGCCTCCAGCAGCGACTCCATCACGTGGCCGAGCTCGCCCACGGCCATGATCCCGGCCATGCGCGCACCGCCCTTCAGCGTATGCAGGTCGCGTTGCAGGCCGGTCAGCGCATCGCGGTCTTCCGGTACCTCGCGCAGGCGCGCGAGCAGGCCATCGGAGTGGTCGAGCAGGTCGCCACCTTCCTCGACGAAGATGTCGACCAGTTCCATGTCGAGTCCGCCGACGTCGAGCGGCTGCTCCGGATCGGCCTCGACCGCCAGCGCCGCCAGCATCGCATGGGCGGCAGTGGGCTCGATCGCCGTGGCGGCTTCGCCACCGGATCCCGGCTCTGCCGCGGCTTCGGCGTCGACCGCCGCCTGCCGCGCCTGCTCGGCGTACTCGGCTTCCAGGCGTGCGTACTCCGCCTCTTCCTCGGCCTTCGCACGTTCGGCTTCGAGACGTTCGGCTTCGAGACGTTCGGCTTCGAGACGTTCGGCTTCGAGACGTTCGGCTTCGAGACGTTCGGCTTCGAGACGTTCGGCTTCGAGACGTTCGGCTTCGAGACGTTCGGCTTCGGCACGTTCGGCTTCGAGACGTTCGGCTTCGAGGCGCTCGGCTTCGAGACGTTCGGCTTCGGCACGTTCGGCTTCGAGACGTTCGGCTTCGAGGCGCTCGGCTTCGAGGCGCTCGGCTTCGAGACGTTCGGCTTCGAGACGTTCGGCTTCGAGACGCTCGGCTTCGAGACGCTCGGCTTCGAGACGCTCGGCTTCCGCACGCTCGGCCCTGATGCGCTCGGCCTCGGCCTGCTCGATCGTGGCGCGTTCGGCCTGCAGCCGTTCGGTTTCCAGGCGCTCGGCCGCCAACCGCTCGGTTTCCAGGCGCTCCGCCTCGATCCGTGCGGCCTCGGCCAGCTCCTCCTCGACAGCCGCGGTAGGACGCAGCAGATTCTCCGGCACCGCCTCGTCGGCGCGGTCGGCGAAGCCGCTGAGATCCAGCGAGTCCAGCTCGATCGCGTCCATGGAATCGGCCGCTTCGGCCGGCTCCACCAGCTCGGGCGGTGCCGGCTGCACGTTCGGCAATGCATCGCGCAGCGCCGCGACACGCGTGGCCAGGCCTTCGAATACCGGTACCCGCGGCTCCGGTGTCTTCAGCGCGGCCAGCGTCCGGCGGATCGCATCCGCGACCAGGGCCAGGGCGGCCACGCCCTCAGCGCCGACCGCTTCTCCCTGCACGAGCAGGCGTTTGACATAGCCCTCGGTCGGACCGGTGATCTCGGTGATCACCGGCACCTCGGTCATCGCGAATGCACCGTTGAGCGTGTGGATCGCGCGCTGCAGGCCATCGTTGACCGGCTGCGGCGCGGCCTGCGCGCGGTCGATCCAGGTCTCGATCGTCGACAGGTGCCCGGTGACCTCGGCATCGAGGATTTCGAGCAGCACCGCATCGACCGAGGCCGGCACGCCATCGGCCCGGGCATCCTCCACCGCGAAGTCGGCGGCGACCCCGGCCGCCACCGGTTCGTCCGCCGCCGGCTCCCCGCCTGCCTGCGCGGTGGTCTCCGGTTCTTCCACCGCCGGAGCAGCCTCGACCGGCGCTTCCGCAGCCGCGTCTTCGGATACAGGCGCCGGCGCGGTGTAGAACAC
This sequence comes from Marilutibacter chinensis, assembly GCF_021725675.1. Lineage (GTDB taxonomy): Bacteria > Pseudomonadota > Gammaproteobacteria > Xanthomonadales > Xanthomonadaceae > Marilutibacter > Marilutibacter chinensis. The sequence goes on from NZ_JAKJPO010000004.1 coordinate 151,604, forward strand.
CTCCTCGCCGGCGGCGACGCGATCAGCAACGGCCTCGATGCCGGCCAGGTCGGCGCTGACCGGCGCGGTGCCCGCCAGCGCCGCGTGCAGTTGCGGCAGTACGTCGAAGGCCTGCCCGACGATCGCGATGACCGCCGGACTGGCCGGGCGCGTGCCTTCCAGCACGCGGTTGAGCATGTTCTCGACCTTCCAGCTGAACTCGCCCAGCGCGCGCGCGCCGACCAGGCGGCCGCTGCCCTTGAGGGTATGGAACACGCGACGGATCGGGCGCAGGCGCTCGGGGTTGTCGGGTTCCTCCTGCCACACCGGCAGCAGCGCACCGAGGTGCGCCATCTCTTCGGTCAGTTCTTCGAGGAAGACCTCGCGGATGTCGTCGTCGATGTCCTCGTTCTGCTCGAAGCCGCCCTCGGCGCCGCTGATCGCTGCCGGTGCGGACGCCGCCGGAGCGGCCGCCTCGGCCGGGGCCGCGGGCACGCCGGCCCCGGCTGCCGGCGCGACAGGCACGCCGATGGGCGCCGTCGCAGGCGCATCCTGCGACATGACGCCGGCCAGGGCCTGGGAAACCGCCTGCCGGGTTTCCTCGTCGATGCCGACCGCTCCGGGCACCTCGCCGGCGGCGACGTGCGCGGCGCTGTCCGGGATCGGCCAGTAGCCGAGGGCCTCCAGGCTCTGCCGGGCGATGTCGAGGATGCGGTCGCGGTTCGGCCGCTGTTCGCGCACCGCTTCGAGGTAGTACTCCAGGCTGGCCAGGGTGTCGGCCATCGTGTCGAGTTGCGGACCGCTGGGGACCCGCCGCTTCTCCAGCAGCTCGGCCTCGGTATAGCGTCGCAGCCCGGTCAGGTACTCGCCCGGCAACGGCAGCTCGAGCATGCGCATCGCACCGCTGACCTCCTCCAGCAGGCGCGGCACCTCGGCCAGCTCGTCGTGGCTCCAGTTGGTCTCGACGAAGGCGACGAACGACTGCCGCGCATCGCTGAAGTTCGCGATCGCCTCGCGCACGACCACGTCGAGCACCCGTCGCGATTCGCTGGCAAGCAGGCTGTCCTCGGTCTTCTCGTCGACATGGCCGAGCCGCGAGACCTGGTCGTCGAGGGTCGCATCGACGTACAGCAGCGCGCCGGCGACATCGAGCAGCACGTTCTCGTCGGCCGGCCGCTGGCCGGTGACGACCTGGCGCAGCGTGTCGCGGTGCTGGACGACGACATTGCGCGCCATGCCCAGCCCCATCATGCCCAGGGTGTCGGCAACGCTGGTCAGCACGTCCACCTGCGGGCTCAGCGCGTCGACATCGCTCTGGTTCGTGCGCAGATACAGGTCGAGCGCGTCCTTGACCCGCAACAGGTCTTCCTTGATCGCCGCGGAGACGGTGTCCAGCAGCTCGCGGTTGCGTCCACTGAGACTGCCGCGCGCGTGCTCCAGTTCGGATTCGCTCGGCACCTGGGCGTCGAGGTCGAAAGTCTTGCGCAGGCCGTCCAGGCCCGGGTGGCTGGCCGAGCTGTGGGCGACGTGGTAGAGCAGTTGGCGGGTCGGCTCTGCCGCAGGCGTGCTGCGCGGACCGCTGAAATCGTCGCCCTCCAGCATCTGCCGCGCCTCGCGTTCGACGCCGCCGAAGGCCTGGCGCAGCGCGCGGGTCGGCTGCTGCGCCTGGTCGCGGATCGCACAGGCCACCGAATGCGCGACCCACAGCATGCGGCGCAGGCGTTCGATGGTGACGTCGGAGAGCAGGCCTTCGATCGCCGCGACCAGTCCCGCCGGATCGGCCGGACCGCCGTTCTCGGGCCAGTCGGCGAGGGCCTGGCGGAATGCACCCAGATGCGATGCCGAGGCCGCTTCGCTGACGGCGCCGGACGATGGCATCGGCAAAGTGTCCGGCAGCGGCCGGTCGAGATTCGGCGCGAACAGCACGCTCTCGTTGAGGCCGACCTCGCCTCGTGTGGCACGCAGTTCGTTGAGCAGCGGCAGCAGCACGATCGGGATGTCGCGGTGACCGCCCTGCAGGCGTTCCAGATAGTCCGGCAGCTGCACCGCGCCGCGCATCAGCACCGCGCAGGCCTCTTCGCGGTTGTCGATCTCGCCATGCAGCAACGCCAGCGACAGCCGCTCCATTTCCTCGGCGACCATCGCCGGGGCGTACAGCTCGACCATCCTCAGCGTGCCGTGCACCTGGTGCAGGTGGGCGGCGCAGCTGCGCATCCGCGAGGTGTCGCCCTGGTTCTCGGCGAACGCCTCGATCTCCTCGCGCGCCTGTCGCAGAGTCTGGTCCAGCTCGGGCTTGATCCAGCCAAGCGTGGTGGTGTCGATCGCGTCGCTCATCACGGTCATGCGCGCCCCTCCGCTCCTGCGCGGCGGCGCGACCTGTGCAATGTGTGCGTCCGGGAATCGAACATGCTCGGCTCGCTCATCGTACTGCCGGCCCCGCGCGTCAGGCCGGGAGCTTGAAGTCGGCGACCGAACGGCGCAGGTCGGCGGCGAGCTGGGCCAGGTTTCCGATCGACTGCGCCGTCTGGCTGGCGCCCTGCGAGGTCTGTGCGGTGATCGACTGGATGGTGTTCATGGTCTCGGTGATGTTCGACGCAGCGCTGGTCTGCTGCTGCGCGGCGTTGGAGATGCCCTGGATCAACCCGGACAGATCGGACGACACCTTTTCGATCTCACCCAGCGCGGTACCCGCGTCCTCGGCCAGGCGCGCACCGGCGACCACCTCGGATGTCGTCTGTTCCATCGAGCTCACAGCTTCGTTGGTATCGGACTGAATTGTCTGGACCAGCGTCTCGATTCGCTTGGTCGCGTTGGACGCGCGCTCCGCGAGTCGCTGCACTTCGTCCGCCACCACCGCGAAGCCGCGGCCCGCCTCGCCCGCCGACGCCGCCTGGATCGCGGCGTTCAGCGCGAGGATGTTCGTCTGCTCGGAGATGTCGTTGATCAGTTCGACGATCGAGCCGATTTCCTGCGAGCTTTCGCCCAGGCGCTTGATTCGCTTGGACGTCTCCTGGATCTGGTCGCGGATGTTGTCCATGCCGGCGATCGTCTGGCGCACGACGCCCGCGCCCTTGGTCGCGATCTGCACGGAGCGCTGCGCCACGTCCGCGGACTCGGCGGAGTTGCGCGAAACCTGGTTGATGCTCTGCGCGATTTCGCTGATGCGGCTGGAGGCGGAGTTGATCTCCTGCGCCTGGTGCTCGGCGGCCTCGGCCAGGTGCATCGCGGTCGCCTGCGTCTCCTGGGCGCTGGAGGCGACCTGCACCGACGTGTCGGTGATCGTCTGCACCAGGCTTCGCAGCTGTTCGACGGCGAAGTTGATCGAGTCCGCGATCGCGCCGGTCATGTCCTCGGTCACGGTCGCCTTCACGGTCAGGTCGCCTTCCGCGAGCGAGCCCATCTCGTCCAGCAGGCGCATGATCGCCTCCTGGTTGCGGTCGTTGAGTTCCTTGGTGGTCAGGTAGCGCTGCCTCTGCGCGGTGTTCAGCGACACCACCAGCAGCACGATGGCGAGCAGCGCGATCGCACCGGACACGATGCTGATCCAGATGTTGCCGAGCAGGCTGGTGTCCTTCAGCGAGCCGAAGGCGGTGAACGCGTTGAACAGCGCGTCGCTTTCGCTCAGCAGGGTGTCGGCGCCCTCGGTGATCGTGGCGACCGAAGTCTGCGCCTGCGACAGATCGGGCGAAGCGGCGAGGATCGCGTCGGCGTCCTTCTTCATCTCCGCCCACAGCGCCTCGACCTGGCCGAGCGCGGCGACCGCCCCGGAGTTGGTCAGCGCGGTGATGCTCGGGTTCTCGGCGCCGTTGCGCAGGCCCGTAAGGACGTTGTCGAACACCAGCACGTCGCGGGCGAGCGCGTCGCTAGCCATCGTCGCGCCGCTGCCGCCGGCCTGGATCTCGGTGATGCGGCGGGCGATCGTACCGGACAGCACGACCTGGCGCAGTGCGTAGTAGACCTGCGATGACGACGAGCCGCTGGACGACATCGCGCGGACCAGCTCGTCGAGGTTGGCCTGCAGCTGCGGCACCTTGGCGCTGAAGTTGTTGGCGTTGCCGGCGAAGCCCAGCACCGCCTGCTCGCTCGCGATCAGCTGGTCGGCGCCCTTGCCCAGGGGCGCCCAGGTGTCGGACACGCTCTTGATCGGTCCCGCGACGCCGGCGGTGCTGCCGAAGTTCGCGTTCAGGCTGGAGACGTGCTCGTCGATCTCGGCCTTGGTCGTCTTGAACGCGGTGAACGCCGCCTGGTCACCACCGACCGCCGCTCGGCCCTGCACCGCGAGCTGCTGCGACAGCACGCGCAAGTCCGAGGCCGCGGAGCTGGCGCCGCCGAGGCGGGACGCCTTGTAGATCGAGTAGCCGGTATTGAGGCCGAACACCAGCAGGGCGATGCCCAGCACCGTCAGCCAGGTATTGACGCCGTACTGGCGGACCTTGCCCACAGCGTTATTCATGTCACTGCTCATGATTCGACCTCAAGTGCGTTGCGATTGCCTGGTCCGGCAAGGTGTTCGGCACGCGGCATGTCCGAGGCAGCCTGCCTGAATTCGGGTGTACGGGTGAGTCTGTCGAGGCTGAATATGCCCCAGGTGGCGTCGTCGAGCCGGTAGGCGCGATCGATGAAGTGCTGATAGCGGCCGGCGATCGTCGGGTTCTCGCCCGCCCCGTCGGAGGGCGGCTGCGCATCGATCATGTGCTCCTCGATGAAGCTGCGCTGGCCGTACAGTTCGTCGATCAGCACCGCGACGTTGCCGCCGGACTGGCGCACCAGCAGGATCCGCTGCCCCTCGTGCAGGACGGTGCGCTCGCCTTCGAGGAACTGCTTCAGGTCGACGACCGGCAGCAGGTTGCCGCGCACGTTGGCCAGCCCTAACAGCCACGGCTGCGCACCCGGCACCGGGGTGACCTGGGGCAGCGTGAGGATCTCGATCACCTCGTCGAAGCCCGAGGCGAGCCGGTGGCCGCCGATGCGGTAGCCGACGCCGCGCCACATGCCCGGCGCGTCGATCTGCTCAGGCAGGCCCACCACATGCGAAAGGCTGCGCCGCTCGTAGTCGGCCAATACCTCGAACGGAGTCATCTGCGTGGCCACGCCTGCCTCAATCGCCCAGCAGGTCGTTGATGCGCGCGACCAGCTCGTCCTCGCGGGGCGGCTTGACGATGTAGTCCTTCGCCCCCTGGCGCAGACCCCAGGCCTTGTCGGTGTCCATGCCCTTGGTGCTGACGATCAGCACCGGAATGTGCTTGGTATCGGCGTCGCGGGACAGGGCGCGCGTCGCCTGGAACCCGTTCATGCCGGGCAGCACCACGTCCATCAGCACCAGGTCCGGAAGCTCGCGGCGACAGACGTCGATGCCGTCCTCGGCGTTCCCGGACGCCAGTACCTGGTGGCCGTTGCGTTCGAGCAACTGGGTCAGGACCGCCGTATCGGTCGGCGAATCCTCGATCAGAAGAATGCGTGCCATCGTTGCCCTACCCCCCGGTCAGGCGTTGTGTGCTTCGGTGTGGACGTGCGTGCGGATCGCGCCGAGCAGTTCCTCGCGCGTGAAAGGCTTGGTCAGGTACTGCTCGGAACCGACGATCCTGCCACGTGCCTTGTCGAACAACCCGTCCTTGGACGACAGCATGATCACGGGGGTGCCCTTGAACAGCTGGTTGCTCTTGATCAGCGCGCAGGTCTGATACCCATCCAGGCGCGGCATCATGATGTCCACGAAGATGATGTGCGGCTGCTGGTCGGCGATCTTCGCCAGTGCTTCGAATCCATCGATGGCGGTGACCACGTCACAGCCCTCACGTTTCAGCAACGTCTCTGCGGTGCGTCTGATGGTCTTGGAGTCATCGATCACCATGACCCGCAACCCATCGAGACTGCCTGTACGGCCCTCGTCAAACATTCCTGCTTCCCCGGGATTTCCCCAAATGCGGGCGCCATAGTTATGTCGAACATCGCGACGCCTCGCGATACCCGCCTTTATTCCAAGCCTGACAGCCACTGTCAAGCACAAAGTTCACGGCAAACATGCTAAACAGGCCGGTTTCACGGAAACCGCAACGCGGCCGACCGCCATGCATGCGCCGCGGTATCGTCCGGCGACGGTCGCGGTCGTCAATCCCGGCCCGCACCCCTGCTACCATCGCCGTCTCTCCGCCACAGCGCCCGCCATGCCGCTCGACATCGTCGTCGTGATGGACCCGATCGGATCCATCAAGATCGCCAAGGACTCTACCTTCGCCATGTTGCTGGAAGCGCAGCGCCGCGGGCATCGCCTGCACTACGTGCTGCCCGGCGGGCTGTCGCTGCGCGACGGCCGCCCGACCGCGCTCGCGGCCCCGCTGACGGTGCGAGAGGACCCGGCTGGATGGTTCGAAATGGGAGAACCGTCACATTTCGAGCTGGGGCGCGGACAGATCGTGCTGATGCGCAAGGACCCGCCGGTCGACGCCGAGTACATCCACGACACCCAGATCCTCGGCATCGCCCAGCTCGCCGGGGCGATGGTGGTGAACGACCCGCAGGGTCTGCGCGACTACAACGAGAAACTGGCCGCGCTGCTTTTCCCCGAATGCTGCCCGCCGACCCTGGTCACCCGCGACGCGGCCTCGCTGAAGGCCTTCGTCACCGGACACGGCGAGGCGGTGCTCAAACCGCTCGACGGCATGGGCGGGCGCTCGATCTTCCGGGCCCGCGCCGGCGAGCCCAACCTCAACGTGATCCTGGAGACCCTGACCGAGGGCGGCCGCCGCCTGGCGATGGCGCAGCGCTACCTGCCGGAGATCGCCGACGGCGACAAGCGCATCCTGCTGGTCGACGGAGAACCGGTCGACTACTGCCTGGCGCGTATCCCGCAGGGCGACGAGTTCCGCGGCAACCTCGCCGCCGGCGGCCGCGGCGAGGCGCGGCCACTGAGCGAGCGCGACCGCTGGATCGCCGCCCAGGTCGGCCCGGAAATGAAGCGGCGCGGGATGCTGTTCGTCGGCCTGGACGTGATCGGCGATTACCTGACCGAGGTCAACGTGACCAGCCCGACCTGCATCCGCGAGATCGACGCCGCCTACGGCATCAACATCGCCGGCATGCTGTTCGATGCCATCGAGGCAAGGGCCGGCGAGCAAGGGCCGAGAGCCGAGGGCTGAGGCTGTACCGCCCCTGCCCGCAACCCAGCAGCCCATACCCCAGCAACCCCGTCCATCTTCAAAGCCAGTGTCCACCCTCGCCGCCCCGCCCGCTTCCGAAGACGGCCGCCTGACCGCCACCCTGGTGCTGTCGCTGCTGGTCCACGGCATGCTGCTGCTCGGTGTGGGGTTCGCGCTGGAGAGCGCCGCACCGGTGGTACCGACGCTGGACGTGATCCTGACCCAGACCCGCAGCCCGTTGACCCAGGCACAGGCCGACTTCCTGGCCCAGGCCAGCAACCAGGGCGGCGGCGAGCACGACAAGAGCACCCGACCGCGCGACAACCAGACCGGCCCGGCGCCGCAGGACCAGCCCGGCGTGGCCCCGCGCCCGTTGCGGGCGCAGTCGCCGCAGGCGCAGCCCGAGCCCGTCGCCCGGGTGGTCAGCAGCGCGCGCGGCGAATCGACGGTGGAGCGCGAACGCGACACTCCCGATCCTGACGTCCTGCCGCTGCCGCATGGCGAAGAGAAGATCGAGCGCGACATGGCGATGGCCCGGCTTGCAGCCGAGATACACCTGCGCTCGGAACGCTACGCCAAGCGGCCGAAGCGCAAGTTCGTCTCCGCCAGCACCCAGGAATACGCGTGGGCGACCTACCTGCGCGAATGGGTGGACCGGGTCGAGCGGATCGGCAACCTGAACTATCCGGACGAGGCGCGCCGGCGCCGGCTCGGCGGCCAGGTCGTGATCAGCGTGGCGATCCGGCGCGACGGTTCGGTCGAGCGCGCCGACATCGTCAGGAGCAGCGGCACCCCGCTGCTGGACTCCTCCGCGCTGCGCATCGCCCGCCTCGCCGAGCCTTACCCGCCGCTGCCGAAGACCGAGGAAAACCCGGACGTCCTCCACGTGACCCGGACCTGGAACTTCATGCCGGGCGGGCAGCTGATCGACGATTAGGGCAGCCCACCCCGACAACGACGCAGCTGCGATCGTCGCCTTCACGGAAGCCTGATCGCGGCTTACGCCGCTCCTGGATCGTGGAGCCCAGCCCCCGAGCCAGGACGGAATTCTGGCCACAGGCGCGAAAGGGGATGTGGAAGCGCAAGGTCGGGGCCCAGGGTCTGCGCAGCACCCCTGGGGGATCCCGGACGCGGCCAGGGAATCGCGGCGTGCGCCGCTCCTGCGCGGAGCCTGGCGGGACGGGCACTACCCGCTCCGCGACTCCCGCAGGGCCCGCTGCTCGGCCAGCGTCAGGGCGACGTTGTCGCGCAGGTAGGCCGGCTCGACACGCTCGGGCGCCAGCGCCTCGCCGCGCTCGAACGCGGCGGCGCCAAGACGCACGACATCGGCGGCATGCGGCAGCTCCCGCTCGGCGACCGTGGCCAGACGCCCATCCAGCACCCGGCGCAGCGCACCGTCGACCGCGGCGAAGCCGGTGCCGACGCCATGCCAGTCGGTCACGTCGGCGGGCGCGCCCGCCGGCAGCACGAACCCGTCCGGAGACAAGACCCGCTCCTCGCCGTAGCGGAACGGCAGCGGCGCGGATGCGCCGCCGTCATGCCGCTCGTACGCGGCGACATAGACCTCGCCCATCCGCGCGTCGATCGCGGCAAGCACGTGCCTGCCGGCCGAACGCATCGCCAGTGCCGCCAGCGTCGACACCGGGAGCAACGGCCGGTCCAGCGCCAGCGCCATCCCCTGCGCCAGGGCGATCGCCAGGCGCACTCCGGTGAATGCACCCGGGCCGCGGCCGAGCGCGATCGCGTCGAGCTGGGTGCGCGCGATCCCGGCCTCGGCCAGCAACTGGCCGGCCCATGGCAGGGTCAGCTCGGCATGCCGGCGCGGCGCGATCTGGAACCGCTCGACCACTTCGCCATCGAGCCACAACGCGACCGAGCAGGCCTCGGTGGCGGTCTCCAGCGCCAGCAGCTTCATTCGCCGCCCCCATCCTGGTCCGGGGCCGGCTCCGCTGCGGATTGCCACAACTCGACCAGATGCCCTTCCGGATCCATCACGTAGCCGAAGCTGCCCTGCTCGCCGTCCTCACGGCGATCGAGCACGTTGCAGCCCTCCGCCCGCAGCGCGGCCAGGGTCGCGTCGAGGTCGTCGACGCGGAAGTTGAACATGAATGGCTTGTCGCTGGGCTGGAAATACGTGGTGCCGGCCTTGAACGGCGACCACACCGTGTACGCGCGCTCGCCGGTGTCGTCACGGCGCCACGGGAACACCGCACCGCCCCAGTCCTGCATGCCGATGCCGAGGTGCTCGGCATACCAGGCGGCGAGCGCCGCGGGGTCGCCGACCTTGAAGAACACGCCTCCCAGGCCATGGACGCGGGGCTTGTCGCGGGCGTTGTCGTCGGCCATCACGGACTCCTCAGAACAGGTCGGCACCACGCGGCGCGGGCGCGTCGGTTCCGCATTCTCGCCCAAAGAACGCACGGACGTCGTCGGCATCGCGGCTGCGCGGCAACGGCGGCAGCGAATCGAGGAACACCTTGCCGTAGCTGCGCCCGAGCAGGCGCGGGTCGCACAGCACCAGCACCCCGCGGTCGCGCTCGCTGCGGATCAGCCGGCCAGCGCCCTGCTTGAGCGCGATCACCGCCTGCGGCAACTGCTCGTCGCGGAACGGATTGCCGCCGCCGCGACGGATCGCGTCCAGCCGCGCCTCGAACACCGGGTCGTCGGGCGCGGCGAACGGCAATTTGTCGATCACCACCACGCTCAACGCGTCCCCGGCGACATCGACGCCTTCGCGGAAGCTCGCCGCGCCGAGCAGCACGCCGTTGCCGGACGCGCGGAAACGCTCCAGCAGCAGGCCGCGTGGCGCCTCGCCCTGGACGAACAGCGGCCAGGGACAGTCGCCGCCACGCAGCAGAGCGGCGACTTCGCGCAGCGCGCGATGCGATGCGAACAGCAGGAATGCCCGCCCGTTCGAGGCCTCCAGCACCGGACGCACCGCGGCGATGAGCGCTTCGCCGTAATCGCGCGATGCAGGGTCCGGCATCCGGCGCGGCAGGTAGCACAGCGCCTGGGTTTCCCAGTCGAACGGACTGGGCGCGAGCAGGGTCTGCGGTTCGACCAGGCCGAGCTTGTCGGCGTAGTGCCCGAACCCGCCGCCGATCGCGAGCGTTGCCGATGTGAACACCCATGCCGCCTTCGAACGCTCGCGATGCTCGGCCAGCGGACCGGCGACGTCGAGCGGGGTACGGCTGAGACGGAAGCCGCGCGCGGTCAGCTCGTACCAGCGCACGCTGTCGGCGTCGTCCGGAACCCCGGGCGGCATCCGGTCGTCGGGATCGGGCGGTGGCGGGGCCGTCCGGTCGTCGCCCTCGATATCCCGCCAGCGTTGCAGCCGTGCCAGGTAGTCACCGGCGCGGAACGTGCAGGCCTCGAAGCCCGGCGATGCACCACGCAGCGGCTCCAGCACCGCCGACAACCCCGCCAGCGCCTGCGCCAGCGACTCGAGCGCGTCTTCGGCGACGGCCAGTTCCCGCGCGCGCGCGCGGGTACCGCGCACCGGCAGGTCGTCCATCGCCGCGCGCAGCGCCCGGGCCGCCTGTTCCAGCGCGCGCGCCGGATCCTGGACCGCCGCCAGCGCGCCCGGCACCTCCTTGCACTCGGCGACCGTGTCGCGCGCCAGCTCGACCAGCGGCCGAGCACTCAGCGCCTCGCCGAAGAACTGCGACGCCAGGTCGGGCAGCTGATGGGCTTCGTCGACGACGAAGGCCTGGGCGCCGGGGAGTATCTCGCCGAAGCCTTCCTGCTTGAGCGCGAGGTCGGCCAGCAGCAGATGGTGGTTGACCACGACCAGATCGGCCGATTGCGCCCGCTGCCGGGCCTGGACGACGAAACAGTCGGAAAAGAACGGGCATTCGCTGCCCAGGCAGTTGTCGACGGTCGAGGTGACCACCGGAATCAGCGGCGAGTCCTCGCCGAGCCCTTCGACTTCGGCCAGGTCGCCCATCTTCGTGCGCCCGGCCCAGGCGACGATACGCTGGAACTGCGCGACCATCTCGCGGCTGGCGAAGCGCGGCTCACCCTTCGCCTGGTTCAACCGGTAATGGCACAGGTAGTTGGCGCGCCCTTTCAACAGCGCGGTCTTCAGACCGACCCCGAGCGCGTCGCGCACGCGTGGCAGGTCGCGGTGGTAGAGCTGGTCCTGCAGCGCACGGGTGCCGGTTGAGACGATGGTCTTGACCCCCGACAGCAGCGCCGGCACCAGGTAGGCGAAGGTCTTGCCGGTGCCGGTGCCGGCCTCGGCGATCAGCGTCCCACGGGACTCGAACGCGGCGGCGACCGCGGCCGACAGCGCCTGCTGGGCCGGGCGCGGGGCGAATGCATCGAGGTTGCGGGCGAGCGCGCCGCCCTCCTCCAGCGCTTCCCGCACAGCCCGGACGAGCCGGGAATCCTGTCCTGCCATCGACCGTACCGCCCGTTCAGTAGCGCGGCGGCGGCGCGACCGTGCAGGCGTCGCGGCGACGCGCGGCCTCCTCCACCGACACCCGCGGCAGGGCCGTCGCGTCATCGGGTGGACGCGAACCGCCCTCGCGGGCACGCACGACGGTTTCCCAGTTGCGGCGGCACAGCGGACCGACCTCGGTACCCGCTGCGCGCGCGCGCAGCGCCAACCGCTCGGCCTGGTCGGGCTCGCCGAGCAGCAGGGCGATCTCGGCGCGTTGCTGCAGCAGGTTCGGATCCTGCGGCGATATCTCCAGGGCCTGGTCGAGGCGCTCGGCGGCGGCCTGGTAAAGCCGGCCAGCCTCCAGCCGGGTGGCCTCTTCGCTCAGATCGCTGACCTGCGGGTCGCGCAACGGCTGCACGTCGAGTTCGCCGCCGCTGGCGGTGCCGGCCGCCCGGATCCCGGCGACGGCGGCCGCGGCGTCGAAGTCCGGCGACGGCGGGAGCTCGGGCGGCGCGCTCGCGCAGGCGGCCAGCAACAGCAACGATGCCGTCGACGGCAGGGCGCGCGCGCCGTATCTGCGGAAGCGGCTCATGGCGCGGGCGCCTCCCGCGGCGTCTGTTCCGGCTCGTCACGGTCGCGGCCGAAGCCGAACCAGTCGCGCCAGCTGCGGCGTCCTTCGTCGACCTCCGGTTCCGGCTCGGGCAATGTGCATGGCGCGTACTCGGGCGCGAAACCGGCGACGAAGGCGAAGCGGCGGGCCTCCGGACAGCCGGCATCGGTGCTGTTGGAGCCGACCACCCACTGCCAGTCCAGGCCGTCATCGCCGACCGTCAGCGTGGCGCTGGGCAGGTGGCGGAAGATGTTCGACCAGACCCGCATCGCGCCGGTCGCGCCCTGCAGACCGGTCGCCTTGTTCTGGTCGTTGCCGACCCAGACCACCGCCAGGTGGTCGCCGGTCCAGCCGGCGAACCAGCTGTCGCGGTCGTCGTTGCTGGTGCCGGTCTTGCCGGCCGGGGACAGATGGCCGAGGCCGTCGGAGATCAACTGCCGCCCGGTGCCGCTGCTGACCGCCTGTTGCAGCGCGAGGGTGATCAGCCGCGCGGCGACCGCATCGCCTTCCTGCGCCGGCGCCGGCACCTTGTCGTAGCGGTTGAGCGCCTTGCCGCCGGCATCGAGCACGCCGCGCACCGCGTGCAGCGGCTGGATCTCGCCGCCGGAGGCCAGGAACTGGTACAGCTGCGCCATTGCGTACGGGCTCTGGTCGGTCGAGCCGAGGATCAGCGCCGGGTTCGGCTCGGCCTCGATTCCGGCCAGGGTCTTGAGCAGGCCGGCGAGGCGCTCGGGCGCGATCTCCATACCGATCCGCACCGTAGCCTGGTTGTAGGAGCGGGCCAGCGCGTCGATCAGCCGCACCATGCCGTGGCTGCGGCCGTCGGAGTTGCCCGGCGACCAGCTCTTGCCGCGGCCCAGGGTCACCGTGACCGGCGAGTCGTCGACCCAGCTCGCCAGCGACCAGCGGCCCGGCTGCGCCAGCGCCAGCAGGTTGACGAACGGCTTGAGCAGCGAACCGACCGGGCGTTGCGCCTCGATCGCGCGGTTGAAGCCATGCGCGGTGAACTCACGGCTGCCGACCAGGGCGACGACGTCGCCGTTGTGGACGTCGGTGACCACCAGCCCGGCTTCCAGCGGCGGACGGCGCTTGTTGTCCAGCGATTTCAGGGTGCGGGCCACCGCCGCCTCGGCATAGGCCTGCGCCGATGGCGACATCCCGCTCATCACACTGAGCCCGGCGCCGGACAGCGCATCGGCGGGATAGTCGCGCGCCAGCTGCCGGCGGATCAGCTCGACGTAGGCCGGGAAGCGGTTCGCAGACAGGCTGCCGGGGCTGTCGCTGATGCCCAGCGGCGCCGCCAGCGCGCGCTTGTACTCGGCCTCGTCGATCAGTCCCGTCTCGTGCATCTCGCCGAGCACGAAGTTGCGCCGCTCCAGCGCCGCCTGTGGGTACCGGCGCGGGTCGTAGGCCGACGGTCCCTTGACGATGCCGACCAGCAGTGCGATCTGCTCGGTGCTCAGGCTCTTGAGGTCGCGGCCGAACCAGAACTCGGCGCCGGCGGCGACGCCGTGGATCGCCTGCGCACCGCGCTGGCCGAGGTAGACCTGGTTCAGATAGGCCTCGAGGATCGTGCCCTTCTCGTAGCGCGCCTCGATCAGCAGTGCGTAGAGGATTTCCTTGCCCTTGCGGGTGAAGGTCTGCTCGCGGCCGATTCCCAGCAGTCCGCTGCGGGCCAGCTGCTGGGTCAGCGTGCTCGCACCCTGCCGCGCCCGGCCCGAGCGCAGGTTGACCCAGGCGGCGCGCAGCATGCCGCCGACGTCGATGCCGTGATGATGGGCGAAGTCGCGATCCTCCACGGCCTGCAGGCCGGTCACCAGCAGCTCCGGCACGTCGCTGATCCGGATCAGACGCCGCTCCTCCTGCTTCTGTCCGTACAGGGTCGCGATCCGGGCCGGATCCAGGCGTGCACGCTTGACCGCGCTGCCGGGCTCACCGGCCGCATCGAGCTCGCGCAGTCGCGATACCCGCCCGCCGGACAGGGCCAGCTCCAGCCGTCGCGCCGGCACCGCGCCGTCGACATCGTTGAAGCCGCGACTGGAGATCCGCCAGCGGCTGCCGTCGCGGGCATAGGTCCCGGCGGCGAGGCCGTCGCCGGCGTGATAGGCGGCTGCGTCGAGCTCGGTCTTCAGGGTCGCCGCGTCCAGCGCCAGGCCGGGTTCGAGCACCAGCGGCCGCGCGTACACACGGGTCGGGATCTGCCATTGCAACTGGCCGAAGCGCTCGCTGACCTCGTGGTTGAGATAGAGCGTGTACGGGATCAGGAAGCCCAGCCCGAGCGCCGCCAGGGCCAGCACCGCCGTGACCAGCCGGCGACGCCACTGCGGGCGCGCGTCGCCGTCGTTGTCGTCGTCTTCGTCGTACGGGATGTGCTTGTGCGGTTTCCGGGCCACGGCATGGGACAATGGGAGTTGTCCGGGAGTCTAGCGCAGCCACGAACCCTCCGTCCCTGGACGCCTTTCTCCCTCCATACAGAATTCATTTCCCGATCAGGTGCATCCGCTAATCCTCCATCATTGGCACCGGTTCCTTGGCAAGGTTCACCGCGCGCGCATCGCATTCCTGTCGAAGGGCTTTCGACAATCGCTGTCCCGGGCTCGTTCAGGCCTGGGGCCGTCACGGCTCGGGGCGCGGATACCCATCGAAGAGCAGACCTGTGGGGCCGGCAAGCCCGGCCGGCCACAGTTGTTGTTCATCGACGGCACGACTCCAAGCCCCGATCGCGATTCTGGATCCCTGCGGCTGTTCACGCTGATGCGCCGCCTCGTGGACTCCGGATATGCCGTGGATTTCCTGCCGGACGACAACCGCGCGGCAGGCCGCTACACCGCCGATCTGATGGCAGCGGGCATCGGCGTCATAGCCATTCCGGACGTCCCATCGCCCTCCTCCTGGTTACGCGAGAACCACCGCCGCTACCGTGCCGTGGTGGTCTGCCGCTACCACCTCGCCAGAACCTGGTTCCCGTTGCTTCGATGCCTGCCGGACCGGCCTCGCCTGGTACTGGACACGGTCGATCTCCATCACATACGCGAACTGCGCGAAGCAAGAGTTCGTGGGAACAGGGCCCTGGCCCGCGCCGCCCGACGCACCCGCAAATGGGAACTGGCCGCGGTGCGCGACGCCGACACCGTATGGGTGGTCAGCCCGGTCGAGAGAAAGGCACTGCTGGACGAGGTGCCTGGATTGTCGGTGGAAGTGATCCCCAACCTGCATGAGTCAAAGGCCGGCGTCCCGCCACACGAAAATCGCTCCGGCATCCTCTTCGTGGGCAGCGGAAGGCACCCCCCCAACCAGGACGCGGTGGACTGGTTCGTCAGGGACATCCTTCCGCTCGTGCGGCGCAAGCTGATCGGCTGCCAGGCACACATCGTGGGGGAGGGCCTCGTACCGGCCGGCGCCGAAAGTTATGGCCTCGTCGTGCATGGACATGTCGAGGACATGACACCCTTGTTGGAAAGCTGTCTGGTTGGCATTGCTCCACTGCGCTATGGAGCCGGGGTCAAGGGCAAGATCAACCAGTACATGGCGCACGGCGTACCGGTCGTGGCAACTACCTGCGCAACGGAGGGCATGCAACTGCAGGACGGCCTCGATGTACTGGAGGCAGACACCGCGTCGGCCTATGCCGACGCGATCATCCGGCTGCACAACGACCCGGTGCTGTGGCAACGGCTGTCTACAGGAGGAGGCATCAATATCGACAGGCATTTCTCGTTCGAATCGGCCCTTCCTTCCATTCACCGCACCTTCGGTACCCCGGCCGCACCTCGAACCTGAATGCCCGAGCGCAGGTTCCCACGGCATGTTCCGTCCTCTACCCAGCCCGACATCTACATGCGCATTTTGCTCATCGCGTACGAATACCCGCCCAGTCCTTCTCCCCAGTCTCTCCGTTGGGCCTACCTGAGCCGGGAACTGGCCTGTCTGGGCCACGAAGTGCACGTACTGACCGTCAATTTGGGCGGAGAAACCCCGGGCCTGCCGGCGCCACACCCGGACGTCCGGGTTCACCGCACCTTCGCCGGTCCATTCCGGGGGCTGATGGCAATGCTGAGGGAACGCAGGCATCGCACGACCTCCCATGTTGCCGCGGAAAAAACTGCCTCTTTCGATGGCCAGATCAAGCCTCCTCGCAGTTGGAAACAGACACTGTGGGAGACGCTGCAATCCACTGCCGCAAGATTCCTGTTTCCGGACCTTCGGGGCGAATGGAAACCCTGGGGACAGCACGGGCTGAAGCGCCTGCTCACCACCGTCGCCCCGGACGTTGTCATCTCATCCCATGAACCGGCCACCACGCTGGAGCTAGGGCTGATTTCGCGACAGATGGGTTTCAGGTGGGTGGCCGATCTGGGCGATCCGGTCCTCGCCGGCTACACGCCTCCGCGATGGAAGGAACGTTCGACCAAGCTTGAACGCCAGGTCTGCGAGCTTGCGGATCACATATTCGTGACCAACGCAGGCGCGGCCGAACTGCTCGCCCAACGTCATGGACGTACCAGTGGCGTCGACGTGATCACCCAGGGCTTCGCCCCCTGGGGTGCCGACCATGCCTGCCCTCCACCAACATCGGATCGGCTCGAATTGCTCTATACCGGCAGCTTCTACGATTTCAGGAAACCCGACGCTCTGATCTGCGCAATCGAAACCAGCGAGAATGTCCGGCTCAGCATCGCCGCGGTCACCGTTCCGGAGACGATTCTCAACGCAGCACGCAGGATGCCCGACAGGATCCATCTGCTGGGATTCCTGCCACACGCCAGAATCCTGGAACTTCAGCGCAACGCCGACGTGCTGGTGAACATCGCCAACGCCGATCACTCCCAGATTCCCGGCAAGATATACGAATATCTGGGCGCATGCCGTCCAATCCTGCACCTCAACGGCGGCGGCGATGCCATCGGCACGATGATCCAATCACTGCAACGCGGATGGAGTGTAGAAAACAGCTGTGAGGCAATCACGTGTTGGCTGCGGGATGCCCAACAGGCCAAGCAGGAATACAGACTCGACACAGGATTGCAGTTGGACTCTGCCAGGGTCGCCGAATTCAGCTGGAGCGCATCGGCCCGGAAAATTACGGGAGTCCTGGAAAGCATCCCAACATAGGCCGGATCAGATCGGTGAGGTCTTCGACTCAATCCCCTACCGCAGCGGTCTCCACCCGCCTGGCCAGGGCGTCCAGGCCGGCGGCCGCGGGATCGAGCGCGCGGGCCGCCTCCAGCGCCGCCTGCGCCACCGCCAGTTCGCCGGCGCCAAGACGCTCGTCGCCGACCGCGATCCAGCGCTGGGCGAGACGCAGCCGCTGTTCGCGCAGGATGTCGGAGTCCACGCCCAGCACCTCGCCGGCCTGCAGGCAGCGACCGGCACGGACCAGACGATTGTCGCGAAGCGCGTCCCGGTAGCACTGCTGCGAGGCCGGCAGCAGACGCGCCGTGGCTTCGGCGACCCGTGCGTCGTCGGGCGCCAGCGCGCGTGCGGCACGCACCGCATCGAAGGCGCTCTCGCCGGGCGGTTGCAGCAGATCGCCGCGCTGTTCCGCGGCAAGCGCGGCCCGCAGCAGCCGGCTCACCCGCTGTTCGCGCTCGGCCGCGGTCATCGAGGCGCCGACGGCCTGCAGCCGCTGCCGCGACTGGCGCGCCTGCCGCAGCTGCCGTTCGGCTTCGGCGATTGCCGGCGCCGCCGCTGGCGCATCGATCGCGGTGTCGCGGGCCTCGGCCAGCGCTGCCTGTGCGGTCTCGAAACGGAAATCGCGTGCTTCGCGTATCGCCTGCGCGGCCTGGGCCCGGGCCACCGACAGCAGACCCTGGCGCGCTGCCGCGTCTTCGCCGTCGACGGCGAGCACCTCGCGCCACAGCCGGCGCGCGTCGTCCAGACGGTCGCGGCGCAACGCAGCGCGCGCGCGTTCGTGCCGGAGCTCGACCAGCCGGGCGAGCTCGGCGGTCGCGTCGGGCAACTCGGCATGCCCCGCGTCGAACTCCCGCGCCTGCTCGATCCGCCGCCCGGCCGCTGCGAGATCGCCGTCCCGCATCGCACTCCAAGCATGCTGCAGCAACGCGCTCAGCGCGTCCTCGCGGCCCTCCAGGGCCTCGGTCCGGTTCGGCTGCAACGCCAGCACCCGCCGGTAGAGCGGCAACGCCGCACGCTCGTCGCCGCTGAGGTGGCCGGCCTTCAGCGCCGAGGCCGCCGATACCAGCCACTGGTCGACGTCGGCATGCGCCGCCTGGCGCTCGCGCAACCGCTCCGCCGTTTCATCGGCATCGGCGCGCGGCACCCCCAGTTCGCGGGCGAGCGCCAGCGCACGGTACGCATCCGGATAACGGCCGGCATCCATGGCCGTGCGTGCCTGCGCCAGGGCCTGCCGTGCCACCCGCGCCAGGCCCGCGCGGGCTTCGAGGCGATCGGGTTCGAGTGCGAGCGCCGCCTCGTACAGTTCGCGCGCGCCGCTGCCGTCGGCCGCGCTCAGGCGTCCTTCGGACAGCGCCTGCTCGGCCTCGGTGCGCAGCTGCTGCGCACGCGTCTCCGGCCACAGCCGGTCGGCCAACGGCTGCCGGAACGCCATCAACGCGACGATCACGAGCCCCACGCCGGCCGACGCCGCCCACCACGTCCATGCCGGAAGCGGGCCGTGCGGGCGCTGATCCTCCGGTGGACAACGGTCGACGACCCGCATCGCCGCGGCGAGCCGGTCGGGATCGAACGTCGGCTCGACCCGCCGCCCGCCCGACTGGCCTGAACCCGGAAACGCGTTGCGATTCTTCTCCATGCACGCGCCAGCATAATCGCAGCGCTTGCATGCCGCGTGACCGTCGGCGCGGCCCGACGCAGCCGGGCGACCCCGGAGCCTGTTCAGCATCTCCGCGGTCCGCGCCGGAGACTTCGAGCGGCTCTCAGAGCCTGTTCACGCTCTCTACGCAGCCCGCGCCAGGACCGTGAGCGCGCAGGGCAAGGAAGAACGCGGGAGTGTATGTCGATACACGACCGAGTAATGACGCGGCCATGCGGGCTCACAGCCCCGGCCCTTCGGGTGGCCCCACAGTGACCGTCATGCGGCGCCGCACGCCTTGACCTGGCCGCCAGTCAGGCGCTGCGGCGCGCAACACCCCTGACGGCCTCTGTGGGGCCACGCGGGTTGCGTAGAGAGCATGAACAGGCTCTCAGGCGCGGCGCGCGTACTCGACGCCCGGCAACGCCGCCAGCTTGCCGAGCACGCTCGACAGCTGGCCGAAGTCGGCGACCCGCAGGCGCAGGCGCACCCGTACGTGCGCGCGGTCGCGCTCGAAATCGCTGCGCATGTTGGTGACGTGGACGTTGTCCTGCGCGACCAGGTTGGTGATGTCCTTCAGCAGCCACTTGCGATCGATCGCGCGCAGCTCGGCGTCGACTTCGTGGTTCTTGCCGGCGCGGCCCCATTCCACCGGAAGCACCCGCTGCGGCTGCTGCGCGGACAGGCGCAGGAAGGTCGCGCAGCCCGGCCGGTGCACGCTGACCCCGCGGCCGCGGGTCAGATAGCCGACGATCGCCTCGCCGGGCAGCGGCTGGCAGCAGCGCGCCAGTTGGGTCAGCACGTTGCCGACGCCTTCCACGGTGAATTCGCTGGTGCGTACCGGCTGCCGTTGCGGTGCCGGCACGGGCATGGCCGGCGGCGCCTTCGGCGCTTCCTGCGCACGTTCGTGCTCCAGCAGCACCCGGCCGACCTGGTGCGGCCCGAGGTCGCCGAGTGCGACCTGGATATGCAGGTCGCTGTCGTGGGCGACGCTGAAGCGCTCGCGCGCCGGCGCCAGATCGGCGCCAAGCAATCCGAGCCGGCGCAGCTCCTTGTCGAGCATTTCCTTGCCGGCCTGTTCGTTGCGCGCGCGATCGAGCTTGTGGAACCAGGTCCGGACCTTCTGCCGCGAACGGCTGCTCGCAAGGAAGCCGTTGGCCTCCACCAGCCAGTCCCGGCGCGGTTCTCCGGTCTTCGCGGTCATGATCTCGACCCGGTCGCCGCTTTCGAGCTTGTGGTCGAGCGGCACGATCCGTCCGTCGACCTTGGCACCGCGGCAGCGATGCCCGACCTCGGTATGCACGTGATAAGCGAAGTCCAGCGGGGTCGCCCCGGCCGGCAGGTCGACCACCTCGCCCTTGGGCGTGAGCACGTAGACGCGGTCCTCGATCAACTCGCTGTCGAGCTCGCCGGCCAGCGCCGCCTCGTCGTCGCGGCCCTCCAGCAGCTTGCGCATCCACGCGATCTTGCGGTCGAATGCGGCATCGGCGGCCTGGCTGCCGGACTCCTTGTACTTCCAGTGCGCGGCGACGCCGAGCTCGGCCTGGCGGTGCATCTCGTGGGTGCGGATCTGCACCTCCAGGGTCTTGCCTTCCGGGCCGATCACCGCGGTGTGCAGCGAGCGGTAGTCGTTGCGCTTGGGCCGGGCGATGTAATCGTCGAATTCGGCCGGGACCGGCGCCCATTGCGCGTGCACCACGCCCAGTGCGGCGTAGCAGGCGGCGACGTCGTCGACCATCACCCGCACCGCGCGCAGGTCGTACAGCTCGCCGATCGGCACGTCCTTGCGCTGCATCTTCTTCCAGATGCTGTAGATGTGCTTGGGCCGCCCCGCGATCTCGGCGCGGATCCCCTGCGCGGCCATCGCATCGCGCAGGGTCTGCTTGACGCCCTCGATGTAGCGCTCGCGGTCGCCGCGCTTCTCGTCGAGCAGGCGCGCGATCTGCTTGTAGGTGTCCGGCTCAAGGTAGCGGAAGGCGAGGTCCTCCAGCTCCCACTTCAACTGCCAGATGCCGAGCCGGTTCGCCAGCGGTGCATGGATGTCGCGGGTCAGCCGCGCCAGCTGGCGGCGCGCGTCCTCGTCCAGCACCATCGCGTGGCGCATCCGCGCCAGCTGGCGGGCGAGCAGGATCGACACCACCCGCAGGTCGCGCACGATCGCCAGCAGCAGCCGGCGCAGGCCCTCGGCGCTGCCGTGGCCGCCCTGCTCGGCATGCAGCGCGCGCACCTGGGTCGCGGCCTGCTGTCCTTCCAGCAGTCCGAACACCGCCGGATGCCGCTGTTCGAATGCCTTGCCCAGCCGCGCCGGCAGCGCCGGATACTGGCGCAACAGGGCCGCGGTCACGGTATCGCCGTCGGCGCCGAGCCGCGCCAGCGAATCGAGCATGTCCAGCACCACCGGCAACGGATCGCGGGCGCCGGCAGCGCCGTCGGGGGCGGCCAGCGCGGCGCACAGCGGTTCGCGGTCGGCAGGCGCGATCGCATCCAGCGCCGACGCATCGAGCAGCCGGGTCAGGTCGTCCGCGGGCGATGGAGAGGGCGTATTCAACGGATGATCGAACGTGCTCTGGGGGGACGGCGTCGGAACCGTGATGGCGACGCGCGCGACGACTACACTACCGCCAACCGTCCGGAGGAACACCATGATGCGTCCCCTGTCCTTTCGCACACTTGCCCTGATCGGCTGCCTGGCATTCGGCCCGCTGGCGTTCGCCCAGCAGCCGCCCGCCCAGCAGCCGGCGACGGCCGACCAGCCGATCCAGCAGCAGATGAGCGCCGAGGAATTCGAGGCCGCCGGCCTCGACAAGCTCAGCGCCGAGGAGCTGGCCAACCTCAACCGCTGGCTCGGCCGCAAGATCGAGACCGAGACCGCGCTGGCCGCCGCCGCAGCCAAGAAGAAGGTCGAGGACGACAACCGCGGCTTCCTGAGCTTCGGCTCGGAGGAGCCCGTGGTCGGCACGGTGACCAGCGAGTTCCGCGGCTTCGGCAAGGGCCGCCGCTACACGCTCGACAATGGCCAGGTCTGGGAACAGATCGACAACGCGTCGTTGGTCGGCGCGCGCAACCCGAACCCGAAGGCGACGATCCGGCCGAGCCTGGTCGGCAACACCTGGTACATGTCGGTCGAAGGCTACAACACCCGCGCCAAGGTCAAGCGGGTGGAGTGACGGTACCGAGGGCGGAGGGCCGAGGGCTGCGCTTTGACGCCGTAGAAGCGGCATGGGATCGCGTGGTGGTACAGCCCCCTGAGTCAGGAGGCGATTCGTGCCGCGGGCACGAATGGGGGTGTGGCAGCGTGACGGCGGGGCCCAGGGTTTGCGCAGCAAACTTTGGGAGATATCCGGGTGCAGCCGGATATCGTCCCCCCTGAGTCAGGGGGCGATTCGTGCCGCGGGCACGAATGGGGGTGTGGCAGCGCAACGGCCCAAGTTTTTGCAGGGCAGATTTTGGGGATTCCCGGGTGCAGCCCGGGGATCGCTGATCACGCTACTCCCACGGCTCTTCCTACGGCCGTTCCGGAAGAGCGAGCGACTGCAACCGCTGGGCCAGCTTCTTCGGCGAGACGCCGCCTCGCGCCCCCAGCTCCTGCGCGAACAGCGACACCCGCAGTTCCTCCAGGTCGTGGGCGAAAGCCCGCCAGCCGCTGTCGTCGGAACGTCCCCGCGCGCGCGCCGCCTCCAGCGCATCGACGAAAGGCTTGAGTTCCAGCATCCGGGCCTGGTCGCGGCCGGGATCGCGCAGCGCGCGTTCGCCGCGCAGCGCCAGTGCCTTCAGGTAGCGCGGGTACTCGCGCAGTGATTCCGCCGGCACGTCGCGCAGGAAACCCGGCGGGGTCAGCGCGGCCAGATGCGCACGCATGTCGTCCAGATTGCCGCTGGCCCACCCCATCAGCGGAGACTCCAGCTTCGCGCGGACCTCGGCCACCGCGGCGAGGATGCCCTCGGCCTGTTTCAGCCGCTCGACCGCTTCCGGAAACAGTCCCCTGGCGATGCCGTCGAGGCGCTCGGCGAACGTCGCCGGATCGCGGATCGCACCCAGACCGTCGGCCGAAAGCGCGGCAAACGCGCCGTCGACGAGGTCCGCACGCAGGCGGTCGCCGTCCTTCAGGCCATCGCTGCGCGGCGCCTGCGACTCGATCGCCGCGTACAGCAAGCCGGTCTTCGGCGACACCGGCAGTTGCCTGCGCGCCTGCCGCATCCGGTCCGCCAGCGCCAGCGCCAGCAGCCGGCGCACGCCCGCCGGGTGCGCGGCCTCGGCGACCTCGCGCTCGGTATGCACGCGCAGCGATACGCTGTCGCCGTCGTCGTGCAGCGCCGGCCACGCCGGCACCCCGCCCGCGCCCGGCACCGACAGCGGGATCGGCTCATCGGGGAACGCGGTCAGCCCGTCGCGGGCCAGGCCGTCGGCCGCACGCGCGGCGAACGCCCGTGCGGCCCGCTCGCCGAAGCGGCGACGCAGCTCGTCCAGGTCGCGCGATTCGGCCAGCACGCTGCGGCCATCCCTGTCGAGCAGCCGCAGGTTCATCCGCAGGTGCGGCTCGAGCGCGCCCTCGTCGAAGTCGACGGCGGCGACCTCGGCACCGGTCAGCTTGCGCAGGAAACGCGCCAGCGCACCGGTCAGGGTATCGCCCTCGTCGGTCACCGCATGGGCTTCATGGAAGGCGCGGGCGAAGTCCGGTGCCGGCACGAAATTGCGCCGCTGTGCCTTCGGCAGCGACCGGATCAGCGCCGCCGCCTTGTCCTCGACAAAGCCCGGCGCCAGCCAGCCCAGCCGCACCGGGTCGAGCGCGTTGAGCAGGTGCAGCGGCACCGCCAGGGTCATCCCGTCATCCGGCGCACCCGGCTCGAAACGGTATCTCACCGCCAGCCGAACATCACCGAGCGCGATGTACGGCGGGAACCGCGCCGCGTCGCTCTCGTCGACGACCATCAGGTCGTCCAGCGACCATTCCAGTCCCGCCTTTTCCGCCGCGGGCAGCTTGCGGTACCAGGCGTCCAGCGCCTGCGCGTTGTGCACGTCCGGCGGCAACCGGTCCAGGTACCAGCGCGTCATCCAGTCCTCTTCGACGACCAGGCCGGTGCGACGCTGCTTGGCCTCCTCCTCGCGCGCCTTCGCCAGGGTCGCGAGATTGCGGGGGAGGAAGGCGGAACGGGTGTTGATCTCGCCGGTGACCAGCGCATCGCGGGCGAAGATCGCGCGGCTCTCCTCCGGGAACAGCGCGCCGTAGTGGATCGGCTTCTTCGGCGCCAGCACCAGGCCGAACAGGCTGATCTGCTCGCTGCCGACGACCCGACCCTGCGAACGCGCCCAGCGCGGATCGTGCGGCCGCCGCGCGAGCAGGTGCGGCAGCTCGGCGATCGCCCATTCCGGCTCGATCGCCGCATTGGTCAGGCCCCACACGCGCTCGGTGTCGAGCAGGGTCGCCGACAGCACCCACGGGGGCGGCTTGCGCGCCAGCGACGACCCGGGAAACAGCTGGAAACGACGGCCGCGCGGACCTTCGTAGACATTGCGGTCGCCGCGGTGCGCGATCTGGGTCGGCAGGCCGGCGAGGATCGCGCGGTGCAGGGTCGCGTAGCCGGCGGCATCCAGCTCGCCGTCACGCGAGGCCACCTGCCAGCCGAGATCGGCCGCCATCAGCTTGAGCTGGCGATGCAGTTCGCGCCACTCGCGCATGCGCAGGAAGCCGAGGAAGTGCTTGTCGCACCATTTGCGCAGCCGCGACTGAGTCAGTTCCTCGTGCGCGCTCTCGTAGGCGGCCCACAGTTTGAGGATGCCGACGAACTCCGACCTCGGGTCGGCGAACTCCGCATGCGCCGCATCGGCCGCGGCGCGCTGGTCCGCGGGCCGCTCGCGCGGATCCTGGATCCCGAGGAACGACGCGATCGCCAGCATCTCGCGCAGGCAGCCCTGCGCGTTGGCGGCGACCAGCATCCGCGCCAGCTTCACGTCCACCGGCAACTTCGCCATCAGCCGGCCGGTCGCGGTCAGCCGGCGCCGGCCGTCCCCGGCGATGGCCTCGACCGCGCCCAGCTCGGCCAGTTGCTGCCAGCCATCGGCGATCGCGCGCGGCTCCGGCGGCTCCAGGAACGGGAACGACTCGATATCGCCCAGGCCCAGCGCCAGCATCCGCAGGATCACCCCGGCCAGCGCCGCGCGCAGGATTTCCGGATCGGTGTACATCGGCCGCGACTCGAAGTCGGGCTCCGAATACAGCCGGTAGCAGACGCCCTCGGCGACGCGGCCACAACGCCCCTTGCGCTGGTTCGCGCTGGCCTGGCTGACCGGCTCGATGTGCAGACGGTCGAGCTTGCCGCGCTGGCTGTAGCGCTTGACCCGCGCCAGGCCCGGATCGACCACGTAGCGGATCCGCGGCACCGTCAACGAAGTCTCGGCGACATTGGTCGCCAGCACGATGCGCCGCTTCACACCGGGATTGAACACCCGGTCCTGGTCGCGCGCCGACAGCCGTGCGTACAGCGGCAGCACCTCGGTGTCGCGATACTTGCGGCGTTCCAGCGCCTGGTGGGCGTCGCGGATCTCGCGCTCGCCCGGCAGGAACACCAGCACGTCGCCGCGCCCGAAGCCACGCGATGCGTCCTCGCGGATGATCTCGTCGCAGGCGGCGACGATGCCGTCGGTCACGGTGCGCTCGCCACCGCGGCCATCCTCGATGTCGCCCTCCCCTTCCAGCGGCCGGTAACGCACTTCGACCGGATAGCCGCGGCCCTCGACGTCGACCACCGGCGCGTCGTCGAAATGGGAGGCGAAGCGGGCGGTGTCGATCGTCGCCGAGGTCACGATGACCTTGAGGTCGCGGCGCTTCTTCAGCAGTTGTTTCAGATAGCCGAGCAGGAAATCGATGTTGAGGCTGCGCTCGTGCGCCTCGTCGATCAGGATCGTGTCGTAGCGCGACAGCCAGCGGTCGGAAGCGATCTCGGCCAGCAGGATGCCGTCGGTCATGAACTTCACCGCGGTCTGCTCGCCGACGTTCTCGGTGAACCGCACCTGGTAACCGACCGCGCCGCCCAACGGCACCTGCAGCTCCTCCGCCACGCGCCGCGCGACCGCTCGCGCCGCGATCCGCCGCGGCTGGGTGCAGCCGATCATCCCGGCCGCGCCACGCCCGGCGGCCAGGCACAGCTTCGGCAGCTGGGTGGTCTTGCCCGAGCCGGTTTCGCCGGCGATCACCACCACCGGGTGCCTGCGGATCAGTTCGACGATGCGTCCGGCCTCGCGCGCGATCGGCAGCGAGTCGTCGACCGGCGCCCGCGGCAGCGACGATTCACGCGCCTCGCGGGCCGCGATCGACGCGGTCAATGCCTCCCGGAAGGCCGCCTCTGCCCCGGCATCGGCGGGTTTGCCCTTCCAGCGCGACCACAGGCCATGCAGGCGGCCACGGTCGCGGCTCAGCCCGGCGTCGATCGCGCGACGGCCGTCCTGCAGCGCCTTCCCGCGCGCGTCGCCGGACCGTATCTTCCGTGACGCGGCGTTTGCATTTGGACCGATAGACTCCATCTGGTTCGGTACGACGAAATTTCCAGGAACAACGAATCAGGCGACATTGTCGCCGCAACGCGTCCACAGGAGAAACCGCATGGCCAAGTCCAAGTCCACCAAGAAGCCGTCCAAGACCGCCAAGCCGACCGCGTCGCCCGCCCCGGGCTCGAGCGCCCCGGCCATCGACATCGGCATCGGCACCGGCGACCGCAAGAAGATCGCCGAGGGCCTGTCGCACTTCCTCGCCGACGCCTACACCCTGTACCTGAAGACCCACAACTTCCACTGGAACATCACCGGCCCGATGTTCAACTCGCTGCACGTGATGTTCGAGGGCCAGTACACCGAGCAGTGGGCGGCGCTGGACGAGGTCGCCGAGCGGATCCGCGCGCTGGGCTTCAACGCGCCTGGTTCGTATGCCGAGTTCACCCGGCTGTCGTCGATCCCCGAGGAACCGGGCCTGGCCGATGCCGCCGACTGGCGCGAGATGGTCCGCCAGCTGACCGTCGGCAACGAGGCGGTCTGCCGTACCGCACGCAAGACCCTGAAGATCGCCGACGACGCCGGCGACGACCCGACCGTCGACCTGATGACGCAGCGGCTGCAGGTCCACGAGAAGACCGCCTGGATGCTGCGCTCGCTGCTGCAGTGAAATCGCAGCACTGAACGCCTGATGCCCGCGGGTTTCGCCATGCGGAACCCGCGTACCGCACGACGCTTCCCGCCCTCAGCTTTCGGTGTGCGCCATGCCGGGGGCATCTCCCTCCGATGCTTTCATGCTGGCGAGGTCGACGGGATCCGTCCCTGGATCGCCCCCCACTGCGAGCCGCCCTCTCGATTGCCGATATCGGGAAACGGTGGCGGGCTACTGGCCGGAATGCCGGCCGGCTCGCACGTGAAGGCCGATAATCCGCGACCTGGCTGATATCCTGCGCGGATGCCGCGCAACACCCTCGACCACGCCCTCGACCTGCTCCGCTCCACCTTCGGCCACGAGGCCTTCCGCGACGAGCAGGGCGCGATCGTCGAGCACGTCGCCGACGGTGGCGATGCGCTGGTACTGATGCCGACCGGCGGCGGCAAGTCGCTCTGCTACCAGTTGCCGGCGATGCTGCGCGACGGCTGCGGCATCGTGGTGTCGCCGCTGATCGCGCTGATGCAGGACCAGGTCGAGGCGTTGCGCCAGCTCGGCGTACGCGCGGCCTGCCTGAACTCGACCCTGGACGCCGACAGCGCCGCCACCGTCGAGCGCGAATGGCTCGACGGACAGCTCGACCTGCTCTATGTCGCTCCCGAGCGCCTGCTCGGCGGTCGCATGCTCGGCCTGATCGACCGTGCCCATGCGCGTGGTCAGGTCGCGCTGTTCGCGATCGACGAAGCGCACTGCGTGTCGCAATGGGGGCACGACTTCCGCCCCGAATACCGCCAGCTGACGGTGCTGCACGAACGCTGGCCGGACGTGCCGCGGATCGCGCTGACCGCGACCGCCGACGCGCCGACCCGGCAGGAGATCGTCGAACGGCTGGCACTGGAGGAGGCGCGCCAGTTCGTCAGTTCGTTCGACCGCCCGAACATCCGCTACACCGTAGTCCACAAGGACGGTGGCGGCATCCGCCAGCTGCTCGACTTCCTGCGCCGCCACGACGGCGAAAGCGGGATCGTCTATGCGTTCTCGCGCCGCCGCGTCGAGGCCGTCGCCGAACAACTGGTGGAAGCCGGCATCCACGCCCTGCCCTACCACGCCGGCCTGCCGGCGGAGACCCGCGCCGCCAACCAGCGCCACTTCCTGCAGGCGGACGGCGTGGTGATGGTGGCGACGATCGCGTTCGGCATGGGCATCGACAAGCCCGACGTGCGCTTCGTCGCCCATGTCGACCTGCCCAAGTCGATCGAGGGCTACTACCAGGAGACCGGACGCGCCGGACGCGACGGCGCTGCCGCCGAGGCCTGGATGAGCTACGGGCTGGGCGACGTGGTCAATCTGCGTGCGTTGATCGACCAGGGCGAGGCCAGCGACGAGCGCAAGCGGCTCGAACGCGGCAAGCTCGACGCCCTGCTCGGCTACTGCGAGACCACCCAGTGCCGGCGCCGTGCGCTGCTGGCCTGGTTCGGCGAGCACCACGAGGTCGGCGACGCCGGCTGCGGCGGTTGCGACAACTGCCTGGAACCGCCCGAGACCTGGGACGGCACCGTCGCCGCACGCAAGGCGCTGTCGGCGGTCTACCGCAGCGGCCAGCGCTTCGGCGCCGGCCACGTGATCGACATCCTGACCGGCAAGACGACCGACAAGGTGACCCAGTACGGCCACGACCGTCTCAGCACGTGGGCGATCGGCAGCGACCTCGACGCCCGCCAATGGCGCGGTGTGTTCCGCCAGTTGCTCGCCGCGGGCCTGCTGGAGGCCGACGCCGAGCGCTACAACGCGTTGCGGCTGACCGCGGCGGCGGCACCGGTACTGCGCGGGGAGCAGGTGCTCTCGTTCCGGCGCGAGCCCGAACCGCGCAGCCGGCGAGGCCGACGCGCGAGCTCGTCGATGCTGGAGATCGAGCTCGACACCGACGCACTGGCCCGCTTCCGAACGCTGCGCGAGTGGCGCTCGGCGCTGGCGAAGGAGCAGAACGTCCCCGCCTACGTGATCTTCCACGACAGCACGCTGCGCGCGATCGCCGAGGCCGATCCCGGCGATGTCCGCGACCTCGCCCGGATTCCCGGCATCGGCGAGCGCAAGCTCGAGCGCTACGGCGACGACCTGCTCGATCACCTGGCCCGCTGCGCGCCCGATCCGGCGGCCTGAGCCCGCCCGGGCCGGACAGCGGGTTTAAACCTCCGCGCGGCAGCCTGCATCCGAGTGGTTATGCTGAATGCCGTGGCCGAAGAACCCGACATCCCTGCCTCAGGCACCGCGACCCGCGGCGCCGATGGCGACGCCGAGAGCGCTTGGGTGCAGGCCGCCGCCCGCGGCGATGTGGCGGCCTTCGAGGCGCTGTACCGGCGTCATTCGGGCCGGGTCCATGGCGTGATCGGCCGCCTGGTGGGCCACCACGGCACCCGTGCCGAGGACCTGACCCAGGAGGCCTTCGTACGCGCCTGGCAGGCACTGCCGGCATTCAGGTTCGAGTCCGCGTTCTCGACCTGGCTGCACCGGCTGGCGGTCAACACCGCGCTGATGGACATGCGCAGCCAGCGCAGCCGCCCCCAGCACGACGGCGACGACGACGCCCTCGACTCGCTGGGGCAGGCGGATTCGGCCGGGCATGCGACCGCGCTGTCGATGGACCTGGAACGGGCGGTCGCCAGCCTGCCGCCGCGGGCCCGGATGGTGCTGGTGCTGTACGACGTCGAAGGCTGGAAGCACGAGGAGATCGCCGCCGAACTCGGGATGGCGGTCGGCAGTTCGAAGGCCCAGCTGCATCGCGCCCGCAGCCTGTTGCGCGAGCGCCTGGGCGAAGCGGCCTGGCTTGAAGCCGGGCCAGGAGACTTACGATGAACGATCCTTCCGACAAGCACGATCTGCCGCATGACGGCAACGCGCACGCTCCGTTGCCCGACGGCCTGCGCTGGCAGTTGCGCGCGCTGCGCCACGAACGGGCGCCGGACCGCGACCTGTGGCCGGACATCGCCGCGCGGCTACCGCCCCGCAACGCGATCGCCGCGCCTCCACGCCGGCCGGCCCGCTGGCTGGCGCCGGTCGCAATGGCTGCCAGCCTGCTGCTGGTGGTCGGCGTGCTCGGCTGGAACGCGCCACTGAAGCCGGTTGGCAGCCCGCCGCCGGCCGCCACGCCGGCCCTGTCCCGCGCCGACGCCGTGCCCGCCACCACGCCGGATACCGCAACGGCGCGGACGCCGTCGATGCTGGCGCTGGAAACCGCCGGGATGGCCCGGCAGTACCAGGCCGCCTTCGAACAGATCGGCGCGGTGCCGGTCGACAGCGGCCTGCATCCGGCGCTGGCCGAGCTCGACCGCAACGCCGAGCTGATCCTGCAGGCCCTGTCCGAACAGCCCGACTCGCGCCTGCTGCTCGAACGCCTGCACCGCACCTATGCCCGCCGCCTCGCACTCAGCCAGCGGCTGGTCCACTCATGACCGTCGCCTTCGTGAATGCGCGTCCTTGAGCACGTCTTCATGAGCACGCAACCGCAAGCGCGGATTCCCGACCGAACCGCTCCCGCAATCCTTCGCGAATTTCCTGGAGGCCCCATGTTCCGCAATCCCACACTCCGTCGCAGCGACCCGCGTCCGGCCCGCGCCGCGACCACCCTCCTCGCGCTGGCCTTGTTCGCCGGCCTGGCGCTGCCGCTGCAGGCGGCGACCCCGATCGACGAGACGCGTCCGCTGGATCCGCGCGGCCGGGTCGAGATCGACAACGTCAAGGGCAGCATCGACGTCCGCGCCTGGGACCGCTCCGAGGTCAGGATCACCGGCAGCCTCGGCGAAGGCGTCGAGAAACTCGAGATCACCGGCGACCGCCAGTACCTGAGCGTGAAGGTCAAATATCCGAATCGCGGCAGCGGCCTGGGCTTCTTCACCGGCAGCGACCGCAGCGAACCGACCGACCTGGTGCTGATGGTGCCGCTGCGCGCCGACCTCGACATCGACTCGGTGTCGGCCAGCGTGAAGGTCGCCGGTGTC
Source organism: Marilutibacter chinensis (assembly GCF_021725675.1). Taxonomy (GTDB): domain Bacteria; phylum Pseudomonadota; class Gammaproteobacteria; order Xanthomonadales; family Xanthomonadaceae; genus Marilutibacter; species Marilutibacter chinensis. The sequence goes on from NZ_JAKJPO010000004.1 coordinate 182,611, forward strand.
GCCCCGGCCGAGCTGTCGATCGACAGCGTCAGCGGCGACGTCGACGTCGCCGGCGCGCCGGACGAGATCGATGTCGACTCGGTCAGCGGCGACCTCAGGCTGGTCGTCAACAGCCGCAACGTCGATGTCGAGACGGTCAGCGGCGAGATCGAGCTGCGGGGGCGCCTGAGCGACGAAGTGTCGATCGAAACCGTATCCGGCGACGCCCAGGTCCAGGTGGTCGAGTCCGCCCTGCGTCGCTTCTCCGGCGCCAGCGTCTCCGGCGACCTCAGCCTGCGCACCGCACTCGCCGGCAACGGCCGCATCGATCTGGAGACGGTCAGCGGCGACGTCGACCTGTACCTGCCGCGCGGACTGTCGGCCGGCGTGCGCGGCGAGACCTTCAGCGGCAGCCTGCGCGCTCCCGGCGCGGACATCCAGCGCCCCAGGCACGGTCCCGGCGCCAGCTTCGAACACCGTTACGGCAGCGGCGAAGGCGAAGTCTCGATCGAGACCTTCTCCGGCGACGCGACCCTGCACATGGATTGAGCCGCGCGCGCCGGGCGCTCCGTCCCGACGGTTCCCGGCGCACCGCTTCCAGCGGACGGCCGTTCTTCCCGGACGGTCGTTCGTCCTGCACCGCAGGCAGCACTCTGCAGCGTGCCCGGCCCCGGCGGTTCAGCCCGTTGTCGTCGCCGGCTTCGGCGCCCTGGCCAGCCGCTCCAGCGCTTCCGCGCGGCCCGTGGCGAGGTCGACGATCGGGCGCGCCGGATAGCCGTGCGGCGACGCGCCGGTCTCCCAGGGTGCGTGGATCTCGCTGTCGTCGAGCCGGCGCAGCTCCGGGAGCCACCGCCGCAGATACGCGCCAGCGGGGTCGAAGCGCCTCGACTGGGCGACCGGATTGAAGACGCGGTGATACGGCGCGGCATCGACACCGCTGCCGGCGACCCACTGCCAGCCCAGGGTGTTGTTGGCCAGGTCCGCGTCGACCAGGGTATGCATGAACCATGACGCCCCGCTCGACCAGTGGATGCCCATGTGCTTGGTCAGGTACGACGCGACCACCATCCGCACGCGGTTGTGCATCCAGCCCTCGTGCCAGAGCTGGCGCATGCCGGCGTCGACCAGCGGCACCCCGGTGCGGCCATGCCGCCACGCATCCAGCCAGGCCTCGTCGTGCCGCCAGTCGATGCCATCGAAGCGCGGGTTGAAGTTCTCCGTCGTGCTGTCCGGCCAGTGGTTGAGCACGTAGTACGCGAACTCGCGCCAACCGAGCTCGGCGATGAACTTGTCGGCGCCGGGTCCACCGCGGCGCTGCGCGGCTTCCAGGGCGCGAGCGGGGCTGATCTCGCCGAAATGCAGGTGCGGCGACAGTCGCGAGGTGGCCTCGACGGCCGGGCAGTCGCGCTCTCCGGGATAGGCGTCCAGCCGTTCGAGGAAGCGTTCCAGGCGCTGCTGCGCGTGCCGTTCGCCGGGCGTCCAAACCTCCCAGAAACCACGGTCCCAGTCCGGTTCGGGCGCGGCGATCGACGTCTGCAGCCGCTGCATGCCGGACGGAAGCCCGAAGCAGGCCAACCGCTCCGGCGCCGCACGCGGCCGATGGCGCCAACCCGGCCGCGCCGCCTTGAGGAAAGGCGTGAACACCCGGTACGGCGTCGACACCTTGCTGAGCACCATCTCCGGTTCGGTCATCAACCGGCCAGCCGAGCGCCGCATCGCGACGCCGTCGCGGGCGAGCGCCTGCGCCATCCGTAGGTCGCGCGCATCGGCGGCCGGCTCATGCAATGCGGAAACGTGCACCGCCTCCGCGCCAGCGGCCCCGGCCAGCGCGGGGATCACCCGCTCGGCGCTGCCGGCCAGCACGTGCAGGCGACCGCCGATCCGGGCGATGTCCGCCGACAACGAATCCAGCGAACGGCGCAGCCACGCCCGGCCGGCGGTCACCCCGGCGTCGCGGGCCTCGTCGACGTACACCAGCAGCAGCTCGTCGTGCGAGCGGCAGGCCCTTTCCAGCGCCGGGTTGTCGGCCAGACGCAGATCGCGCCGGAACCAGTAGATGCCTCGACTCATGCCGCGAGTATCGCCCGCAGGCGCAGGCCGGCCAATGCGCCTCACGGCCACGCCGGCCCGCCGCCCCGGAACCGGGCCGCCGCGAAGCAGGAGATGGTGGGTCGTGTTGGATTCGAACCAACGACCAGCGGATTAAAAGTCCGATGCTCTACCGACTGAGCTAACGACCCGGGGATGCGGCGACCACGACGGCCATCGTGGCGGTGATCGCGGCTGATGCGGACCGTGACGGTCCGTCTCCTTCCGGAGGGCCGCCATTCTAACGCAAGCGGCTGGCCGGGCGCAGCTTCCATCGGACGCGGGTGCGGGTGCGGGTGCGGGTGCGGGTGCGGGTGCGGGTGCGGCGGCTGTCAGGATCCAGGCGACGTCCGTCGTCCCGGGGCCACTCACGAGCGGCCGTCGGCGCCATCGCCGGCGGATGGGACGATCCGCGGAAGCGGCCGCGATGCGCGGGACCGCTGCTAGCCCCGATAGCGGGTGGTATCGGCGGCGCCGGCCGCGGCGAAGCCTTCGGCGCGCAGGCGGCAGGCATCGCAATGGCCGCAGGCCAGGCCGTCGGCATCGGCCTGGTAGCACGACACCGTCTGCGAGAAATCGACGCCCAGGCGCAGCCCTTCGCGGACGATCTCGGCCTTGCTCATCTTTTGCAGCGGCGCGTGCACGCGGATGCCGGCGCCCTCGACCCCGGCCCTGGTCGCCAGGTTGGCCAGGGCCTGGAACGCGTCGATGAATTCCGGCCTGCAGTCGGGATAGCCCGAGTAGTCGACCGCGTTGACGCCGCAGAAGATGTCGGCCGCACCCAGCACCTCGGCCCAGCCCAGCGCGAGCGAGAGCATGATCGTGTTGCGCGCCGGCACGTAGGTGACGGGAATCAGGTTCCTGTAGGCCGGGTCGTTGAGCGCGGCCTCGCCGACCGGGTGGCCGTCGGCATCGGTCGGCACCTCGATGTCGTCGGTCAATGCCGAGCCGCCGATGCTGCGCAGATCGACATCGACCGTCTTGTGCGCGACCGCGCCGAGGCTGCGCGCGACCCGGTCGGCGGCGTCCAGCTCGGAGGTATGTCGCTGGCCGTAGCGCACGCTGAGCGCATGCACGGCATAGCCCTGCTCGCGGGCGATGGCGACGACGACGGCGGAGTCCATGCCTCCGGAAACGAGAACGACGGCTTTCTTCATGGGGATCGGGATTCGGAACCTGGAATCCGGACTAGGCTACCGCACGCGGCTGCGCGCCCGCCGCGGGAAGCTTCCCGCGCACCTGCATGCCGGCGTTCGGAACCGCATGCTCAGCGCCCCGGCTCGTCGTTCCACAGGATCTTGTGCAATTGCAGCTGGAAGCGCACCGGCAGGCGGTCGGCGACGATCCAGTCCGCGAGTGCGCTCGGGTCGACCTGGCTGAAACTCGGGGAGAACAGCACGTCGCAGCGCTCGCTCAGCCGCTGCTCGGCGACCATGTCGCGGGCCCAGCCGTAATCCTCCCGCGAGCAGATCACGAACTTGACCTGGTCGTGCGCGGTCAGCAGCGGCAGGTTCGACCACAGGTTGCGATGGACCTCGGCCGAACCCGGCGTCTTGATGTCGAGCACCCGCGAGACCCGCGGATCGACAGCGCCGATGTCCAGTGCGCCGGAAGTCTCCAACGAAACCTCGTAGCCCGCATCGCAGAGCCGTTCGAGCAGGCCGATGCAGCGCTTCTGCGCGAGCGGCTCGCCACCGGTGACGCAGACGTGGCGGGCGCCATGGAACGCGACTTCGTCGAGGATGCGATCGATCGTCCACCATTCGCCGCCGTGGAACGCGTAGGCGGTGTCGCAATACTGGCAACGCAGCGGGCAGCCGGTCAGGCGCACGAACACGGTCGGCCAGCCGATGCTGCGGGACTCGCCCTGCAACGACAGAAAGATCTCGGTGATGCGCAGCCGGTCCGGCGACGCGGCGGCCGCATCGGCAGTCACGGTACTCATCGGGAAATTCTAGCGGACGCCGCCGCCTGAGAGGCGCCGGGCGCCGGCTTCAGCGCAGGCGGTTCAGCTGGATCGCGCTGAGCCGGTCGGCGGCGGTGCGCGCCGCGTCGGTGCCCGGATAGCGCTCGGTCACCATCGAAAGGGTGCGTTCGGCCTCGTCGATCCGCTCCAGGCCATACTGGGACAATCCCAGCTTGAGCAGGGCGCCGGGCGCCTTGTCGTGGGTGGGATAGCGCTCCATCAGGGCCTGGAACTGGGTCATCGCCAACGGGTAGTTGCCGGTGACGTAGTAGCTTTCGCCGAGCCAGTACAGCGCGTTGGGCGCATAGGCGCCGTCCGGGTACTGCTGCAGGAACGACTGGAACAGGCTGGCCGAATCGGCATATTCGCCGGTCTTCAGCGCGGTGAACGCGGCATCGTAGGCGGTGCGTTCGTCGGCGCCCTGGGCGATCGTGCCGGGGTCGCCGTAGACCGACGGCGGGGTGTCCCGGACCGCCGCCGAGGGCGACGGAGCCGGAGTGGCCATGGCATCCGCCCCTGCCGCGGGCGGTGCGACCTGCCCGCCCTCGAGGCGGTTCAGGCGCCCGTCCAGGTCCAGATACTGGGCCTTGCCGCTCTCCTGCTGCTGCTTCAACTGGTGGTTCAGCTCCTCGACCTGCGAGCGCAGCGCCTGCACCTCGGCCTTGAGCTGGTTGACCTGGTTGAGCAGGTCCATGGTGGCCTGGTTGTCGGCGGCGCGCTGTTCGAGCAGCGCGACCCGGTCGGCCAGGCTCATGCGTTGGGCCGACGCCGGTGCGGCGGCCACGAGGGCCGCCGCGAGCATCGAGCTGGCGAGCAAATGACGCATCGACATCATCGATATCCTATACGCGCCGCATTACTTGGCGGTGTAGACGATCTCGACGCGACGGTTGCGGGCCCAGCAGTCCTCGTTGGACTCGGTGCAGACCGGACGCTCCTCGCCGTAGCTGACCACGGTGATCTGGCTGCCGGAACCGCCGTTGGCCTGGATCGCCGAGGACACCGCATTGCCGCGGCGCTCGCCGAGGCCGACGTTGTAGTCGCGGCTGCCGCGCTCGTCGGCGTTGCCTTCCAGGGTCATCCGCGAGGTCGGGCGGTCACGCAGGTACTTGGCGTGGCAGGCGACGATCGACTGGAACTCCGGACGCAGCGCGTCCTGGTCGAAGTCGAAGTACACCACGCGCTGGCGCAGGCAGGCGTCGGTGTCCAGGTCTTCCGGGGTGTAGGCGCCCGGGGTGACCGGCGTGGTGTCGGTGACAGGCGCGGTCGGGGTGGTGTCGGCCGGCGGCTCTTCCTTGACCTTCTTGGAGCAGGCTACGGCGACCGTGCACAGGACGGCGGCGAGAACGATCTTGCCGATGGTGGCCGGGGTGGTGCTGTTCATGGTTGTTCCTCGTCGTTGCGTGGGACAGATGGGTTCGCGAAAGGGACTGCGTTCTTGAACGATCTACGTCTTGTATCTGGGACCGGGCCGCGCGGGCCTGGCGAATGTTTCCTTCTATTCATGCATCAGACCCCGTGCACGTCGGGGAAGCGCCATCGGGCTTCAACGTTTGAGGCGGTACGGTCCCCAGGCCGGTTCACGCACGTCGCCATCGGCCAACACCAGGCGCTGGCGCACCCGGGCATCGGCCGAAACCGCGTACAGCACCCCCTTGCGGCCCTCGCGCGCAGCATAAATGATCATCGCGGCATTGGGGGCAAAGCTCGGCGACTCGTCCAGCGACCCCGGCGACAGGGTGCTCCAGCGCGGCGAGCCCAGGCTGCTGTCCATCAACGCGATCCGGTAGGTGTTGCCGCTGCCCTGGGCGGTGACCATCTTCTTGCCGTCGAACGAGACGTCGGCGCTGGCGTTGTAATTGCCCTGGAAGGTGACCCGGCTGGCGCTGCCGCCGCCGGCCGGCACCTGGTAGATCTGCGGACGGCCGCCGCGGTCGGAAGTGAAATAGATGGTGCTGCCGTCGGCGCTCCAGGTCGGCTCGGTATCGATGCTGAAATGGTTGGTAAGCTGGGTCAGCGCCCGGCTGCCCAGGTCCATCACGTAGATCTCGGGGTTGCCGGACTTGGACAGGGTCAGCGCCAGCCGGCGGCCGTCCGGCGAGAACGCCGGCGCGCCGTTGATGCCGCGGAACTGGGCGATCCGCTCACGGCTGCCGCTGCCGATCTCCTGGATGTAGATCGAGGAGTTGCCGCCCTCGAAGCTGACGTAGGCCAGGCGGTTGCCGTCCGGGCTCCACGACAGCGACAGCAGCGGCTCGGACGAGCGCACCACGGTCTGCGGGTTGTATCCATCCGAGTCGGCGACCATCAGCGCGTACTGGGTGTCGCGACCGGTGCCGGTCGCGGTCACGTAGGCGATGCGGGTGAAGAACGCGCCGCGTACGCCGAGGATCTTCTCGTAGATCGCATCGGCGATCTGGTGGGCTGCATCGCGCATCGCCGCCGGCCGCGCGGTCATCGCGAAGCCGAGCAGGCGCTCCTGGGTGGCGACGTCGAACAGTTCGTATTCGACCCGGTAACCGCCACCTGCGGCATCGACCACGCGACCGACGACCAGGTAGTCCTGGTTGAGCGCGCGCCAGGTCGGATAGTTGACCTCGCTGCCGCGGGTCGGACGTTCGATCAACCGGTCGGCGGCGAGGCTGCGGAACTGGCCGGAGCGGTTGAGGTCGGCGGCGACGACCGCGGCGACATCGGTCTCGGGAGCGGCGGCGCTGCCCTGGTACGGCATCGGCACCACCGCGATCGGCAGCGCCGCTGCGTTGCCGCCGACGATGTCCAGCTCCAGCCCCTGCTGGGCGGACGCGGCGAACGGCAGCAGGGCGGCGAACACCGCTGCCAGCGCGGGCAAGGCCAGCGTGGTTGTGAGCCGGCTCAGATATCGTTTCATCGGCATTTCCGGAGTTTGACGTGGAGTGTTAACAGCTTCGACGTGAACGCTGGCTCAAAGCTGAACAGGCCTGAAGAAGGCCGGTCAGCGGTCACGGGCTTCGAAATTCAGCAGCAGCTGGCGCTGGAACACCGTCTCGAAGCCCGCGTACGGCAGCGGTTGCGCCTTGTATACGGCGGCCTCGATCGAGGCCCGCCCCGCTTCATCGTAGTCACACGGCGATGACACTTCCGCGCTGACCACGTCGCCGCCGGGCAGCTGGCGGACCAGCAGCATGCAGCGAGCGCCGGGCGACACGCTCTGCGGGCGGATCCAGTGGGCGACGACCGCGTCTCTCAACGCGTCCCCGTAGCGGGCCATCAGGGCGTCGTCCAGTCCACCCGCGTCGCTGACCGCCGGGTCCGGGACCGGGCCTTCGGCAGCGGCGGCGAATGGCCACGAGGCCAGCAGCAGGGCAAGCATCAGCGCTGGCGTTGGCGCCGGCGCGGTACCGGGCGGCAGCGCGCGGGTCGGACGCGGGAGACGTTTCATCGGCATGTCGTGGCGATCCGGAATGAAGTCATTGGGAGGATGGCGTCGCGGCATCCGGGCGGAGCATCTTCCGGCGACCGTAACCGCGGTCAACGGTCGCGGGCCTCGAAGTTCAGGATCAGGGTGCGCTGGAACACCGGCTCGAAGCCCGCGTACGGCAGCGGCTGGGCCTTGAGCACGGCGGCTTCGATCGAACGCCGGCCCTGCTCGTCGTAGGCGCACGGCGACGACACTTCCGCGCTCATCACCTCGCCGCCCGGCAGCTGGCGGATCACCAGCTTGCAGCGCGCGCCCAGCGGCACGGTTTCCGGACGGGTCCACTTCGACAGGATCGCCTGGGTCAGCGCAGCCTGGTAGCGGGCGGCCAGGTCGGTGTCCTGGCCGCCCTGCCCGGCCGGCGCGGCGGCGGCGCTGTCGGACGCGGTGCGCGCCTGGGCGTCGGCGATCTGCCTGAGCTTCTGTTCGGCCAGCCGCGCCTCGCGCTGGGCGGCCTCGCGCTGGCGGCGGATATCGGCCAGCCTGGCCTGGCGCTCGGCCTCGGCCTGCTCGGCGAGGCGGCGCTTGCGCTCGGCCTCCTCCTGCCGTTTGCGCTCGGTCAGGTCGACCTGGTCCTGGCGCTGCTTCGCCTCCTGCCGCTCCTGCTCCTCGGCCGGCGTCGGCGTCGGCTGGTCGGTGACCTCCTCCTGGTCGACGGCGTCGGGCTCGGGGATGAACTCCTGCGCCTCCGGTTGCGGCGGTGTCGGTGCATCCTCGACGACCGGGGTCGGCAGCGGCTGCGGCGGCGGCACGGTTTCCTCCTCGGCCGGGGTCTCGACCACCGGCGGCTCCGGCTGCGCCGGTTCCGGGCGCTCGGCGAGGGTGCGCTGCATCGCCTGCGACAGCGCGTTGGCGTCGACCAGCTCGGCCGAGATCGGCGAACCCATCGCCTGCACCTGCGGATTGCTGCGGTCCCACCACAGTCCCGCGATCATCAGCAGGAACAGCAGCAGGTGCAGTCCGATCGCGAGGACGACGGCCTGCGCGGTGTCGGCGCGCGTTTCCCGCATATCAGCGACGGTCCTGCGGCTGGCTCATCAGGCCGACGCGTTCGACGCCCGCGTTCTGCAGCAGCACCATCGCGTCCATCACCTTCTGGTAGTTGGCCTGGCCGTCACCGGCGACGAACACCGGCACGTCCGGGTTCTGGCCGACGATCGCGGCCATCTTCGCCTTCAGGTCGTCGGCGGTGAGCGCCTCGTTGCTGCCGGCCTCGAGGGTCAGGAAGTAGTTGCCGTCGATATCGACGCTGACCACGATCGGGTCCTTCTTCTCCTGCATCGATTTCGCGTTCGACTTCGGCAGCTCGATGTCGACGCCGAGGTTCAGCAGCGGCGCGGTGACCATGAAGATGATCAGCAGCACCAGCATCACGTCGATATAGGGGACGACGTTGATCTCGGCCTTGAGTTTGCGCTTGCGCTGGCGGCGCGCGGCGATGCCGGACATGGGGTTTCTCTCGTGTTCGGGGGACGGAACGGCTCGGAGCCGATCCCGGGGTCAGTCCTGGGCCTGGCGCTCGAGGATCGAGGAGAACTCGTCGGCGAAGGCGTCGTAACGGCCGCCGATGCGCTCGACCTTGGTCGCGAAGCGGTTGTAGGCCCAGACCGCGGGGATCGCGGCGAACAGGCCCATCGCGGTGGCGACCAGCGCCTCGGAGATGCCCGGCGCGACGGTGGCGATCGTCGCCTCCTTCATGTTGGCCAGGCCGTGGAAGGAGATCATGATTCCCCAGACGGTGCCGAACAGGCCGATGTAGGGCGAGATCGAACCGACGTTGGCGAGGAACTCGAGGTTGTGCTCGAGCCCGTCGAGTTCGCGCGAGGCGGCCACCCGCATGCCGCGCTGGGCGCCTTCGAGCTGGGTCTTGCTGTCGATGCCGCGGCGCTGGCGCTGGCGGCCGAATTCGCGGAAACCGGCCTCGAAGATCGCCTCCAGGCCCGCGATCTCGCGGTGGCGCTCGGTGGTGCCGGCATACAGCTTGCTCAGCTCGGCGCCGGACCAGAACTTCTCCTCGAACTGGTCGGCCTCGCGCTCTGCGCGGTCGAGCACCCGCTTCTTGCGGAAGATGATGATCCACGAGGCGATCGAGGCGAACACCAGCAGCAGCATCACCGCCTGCACCGGCAGGCTGGCGTGCAGGATCAGCTGGATGATGTTGAGGTCGCCGCCTCCGGCCGCGGCCGCGGCGGCTTCGGAAACGGCCTGGCCGGCGGCGTCGACGGCCTGTTCCGGCAGCGGCTCCACGACGGTGGCCAGCAGCGCGCTCGGCAATGGGGTCATGCTTGGTTTCTCCGCGCCCCGCAGGGCTTGCTATCAGTCGTTGTGGGGTGGTGCGTGCGGACACGCACCGGGTCGATCGCCGCGGGCGCTCCAGCCCGCTCCGGCTCAGGCCCCGATCCCGGTGTCCGCACCGGATTCGAGCGCCTTGAGCTGACCGTACAGCGGCTCCGGAATCGGCCGGGGACGGAAACTTCCCGCCTCCAGCGCTGCGACGCGCACCTGCGCGGTCAGCAGCCTCTCGCCGCCGCGGCGGATCTCCTGCCCGAACACCGCACTGGCGCGGCGGCACTGCAGCAGCCCCGCCGAAACCTCGAGCAGGTCGTCCAGCCGTGCCGGCCGCAGGAAGTCCACTACCATCGCCCGTACCGCGAACACCAGGTCGTGCTCGCGGCGCAGGCGTTCCTGGCCGTGACCGTGCGCCCGCATCCATTCGGTCCGCGCGCGCTCCAGGAACGCGACGTACTGCGCGTGGTAGACCACCCCGCCGGCGTCGGTATCTTCCCAGTAAACCCGGATCGGAAGGCTGAACATTGCTTTAAGAAAGCGCCGAAACAGGGCGTGGGGGCCGGTGCGGGAACGACACCGCGGCCGGGGCGGGACGGTCCAGCCGGCGTCGCGCCAGGAACCAGGGGACCGTCGCGCGGGCGGCTGCCCTAATCCGCATTCCCGGCTCCGGCGTTCGCCTCGAACAGGTCCGCACCCGACTTCGGACGCAGGCCGACATGGCGGTATGCCTTCGCCGTCGCCATCCGGCCGCGCGCGGTCCGCACCAGGAAACCCTGCTGGATCAGGTAGGGCTCGATGACGTCCTCGAGTGTGCCGCGCTCCTCGCTGAGCGCGGCGGCCAGCGACTCGACCCCGACCGGGCCGCCGTCGAAGTTCTCGATGATGGTCAGCAACAGCCGGCGGTCGAGTTCGTCGAAGCCCTGGGCGTCGATCTTGAGCATCGCGGTGGCGGCGTCGGCGACTTCGCGGGTGATCGCACCGCCGGCCTTGACCTGGGCGTAGTCGCGCACGCGCCGCAGCAGGCGGTTGGCGATGCGCGGGGTGCCTCGCGAGCGGTTCGCGATCTCGGCGGCGCCGTCGGCCGCGCAGTCGATACCGAGGATCTGCGCCGATCGCCGCACGATCTTCGTCAGTTCCTCGGCGTTATAGAACTCCAGCCGCTGGACGATGCCGAAGCGGTCGCGCAGCGGCGCGGTCAGCAGACCGGCGCGGGTGGTCGCGCCGATCAGGGTGAACGGCGGCAGGTCGAGCTTGATCGAGCGCGCGGCCGGGCCCTCGCCGATCATGATGTCGATCTGGAAATCCTCCATCGCCGGGTACAGCACTTCCTCGACCACCGGCGACAGGCGATGGATCTCGTCGACGAACAGCACGTCGTGCGGCTGCAGGTTGGTCAGCAGCGCGGCCAGGTCGCCGGCCTTCTCGATCACCGGCCCCGAAGTCACCCGCAGGTTGACCCCCAGCTCGTTGGCGATCACGTGGCTCAGGGTGGTCTTGCCAAGCCCCGGCGGCCCGAAGATCAGCACGTGGTCGAGCGCCTCGCCACGGCCCTTGGCGGCCTCGATGTAGATATTCATCTGCTCGCGCACCGGCTGCTGGCCGAGATATTCGTCCAGCCGCCGGGGCCGGATCGAGGCTTCCAGCATCTCGTCCTCGCGCGATGCCGTCGCCGAGATCATGCGTTCGTCTTCCATCCGGCTACCCGCGCCGCCCGGCCGCGGCACCGGACCATCGACGACGCGCGACCGCGGCACGGTCCGCCGTTCCCGCGCGTTCGCAGGCACGCGGCGATGCATCGCGGGCTGCCGGCCCGCCGCGTGGGGCGGTGAAGACGTCGGTGGTGCGATCCTGGTTCATCCGCGCATGGTCGCATGAGCAGGGATCGAGAGACACCCTGCCGGCCCGGGGTCGCCCGCCCGTCGCCGACGCCTGTGGCAGAATGCGCGCCACGCGGCGTCCCAGCGGCGCCGGCCCGGACATCCACCGTGCAGCGACAAGGCCTACGACATCCCGCCCGCCTGATTCCGCTGGCCTTCCTCACGATCATCCTGATCGGCACCGGATTGCTGATGCTGCCGGCCGCCTCGGCCAGCGGACAGTCGGCGCCCTGGCTGACCGCGCTGTTCACCGCGACATCGGCGGTCTGCGTGACCGGGCTGGTGGTGGTCGACACGCCGACCTACTGGTCGACCTTCGGCCAGGTGGTGATCATGGGCCTGTTCCAGGTCGGCGGCTTCGGCATCATGGCCGGCGCGACCCTGATGGGCATGCTGGTCGCCGGACGCCTGAACCTCGGCACCCGCGTCGCCGCCCAGGCCGAGACCCGGCTGGGGCTGGGCAATGTCGGCGGCGTGGTGAGGATCGTGCTGCTGACGACCTTCATCGTCGAGGCGAGCGCGGCGCTGGTGCTGGCCCTGCGGCTGCACCTGAGCTACGACTACTCCTGGGGCATGGCGCTGTGGGAGGGCGTGTTCCACGCGATCTCGGCGTTCAACAACGCAGGCTTCGCGCTATGGTCCAACAGCCTGATGGGCTTTGCCAGCGATGCCTGGATCATGATCTCGATCAGCCTGGCGGTGGTGCTGGGCGGACTCGGTTTCCCGGTGCTCTACGAGCTGCGGCAGAAGCTGTTCAATTACCGGCGCTGGTCGGTGCACACCAAGATCACCCTGCTCGGCAGCCTGGTGCTGGCGCTCGCGGGCGCGGTGGTGCTGGCGCTGTACGAATGGCGCAACCCGGACACGCTCGCCCCGATGACCCTGCACGGCAAGCTGCTGAGCGTGATGTTCGGCGCGATCACCGCGCGCACCGCCGGCTTCAACTCGATCGACACCGGCGCGATGACGCTGGAGAGCCAGGCCGCGACCTGGGCGATGATGTTCATCGGCGGCGGCAGCGCGAGCACCGCCGGCGGGATCAAGCTGACCACCTTCTTCCTGCTCGGCTTCGCGGTGTGGTCGGAGATCCGCAACGAGCCCGACACCATCGCGTTCGGCCGCCGCATCCCCAACGAGACCCTTCGGATGGCGCTGACCGTGGTGCTGATGGCGATGACCGTGCTGTCGTTCGGCACGCTGGCGCTGATGAGCGTGACCGACTTCGCGCTGCACGACGTGATCTTCGAGGCGGTGTCCGCCATCTCCACCGTCGGCCTGTCCACCGGCATCACCGGCGAACTGCCACCGGTCGCGCAGGGCATCGTCATCGTGTTGATGTACGTAGGCCGCGTCGGCTCGGTGACCCTGGCCACCGGCCTGGCGCTGCGCGCACGCCGCCGTCTGTACCGCTACCCGGAGGAGCGCCCGATCGTTGGCTGAGGCCCTGCGCTCCCGCCCGGCAGGAACCGCGCCGCCACGCAAGGGGCCGGGCCCGCTCGCCCGTGCCGCGGCGCCATCGCTGCGTCGCCCGTTGGCATACACTTCCCCATTCTTCCCTGCAGCCCGGGCAGACGGTGCCCGACGCGGACGACGCCGAGCATGAAGACAGGTTCCAAACCCGCCACCCAGAGCGACAGCATCGCGGTCATCGGCCTGGGCCGGTTCGGCGGCGCGGTCGCCGAATCCCTGATGCGGCTGGGCCACGAGGTCCTCGGCATCGACGCCAACGGCGAGCTCGTGCAGAAGTGGTCCGACCGCCTGACCCACGTGGTGCAGGCCGACGCCACCGACGCCGAGGCGCTGCGCCAGCTCGGCATGAACCACATCCAGCACGCGGTGGTCGGCATCGGCAGCGACATCGAGGCCAGCGTGCTGACCGTGCTCGCGCTGGAGGAGCTGGGCGTGCGCGACATCTGGGCGAAGGCCACCGGCACCCGCCATGGCCTGATCCTCGAGCGCACCGGCGCCCGCCACGTGGTCCACCCGGAGGCAGCGATGGGCGAACGCGTCGCCCACCTGGTCACCGGCAAGATGATGGACTTCCTGGAGTTCGAGGACGGCTTCGCGATCGCCAAGACCAAGGCCCCGGAAGAGGCCCTGGAAAAGACCCTGAGCGAGTCGAACCTGCGCCAGAAGCACGGCATCACCGTGGTAGGCCTCAAGCGCCGGCACGCCGACTTCATCTACGCGCAGGCCGACACCTACATCGAGCCCGGCGACATCCTGGTCATCTCCGGCCCGACCAGCCTGATCGAGAAGTTCGCCGCGCTGGAGTGATGCGCGGCCGGCGGCTGGCTCGCCTCCGCCAGTCCCCGGCTTGCCGGCCGGCACGCTCCGGCCCGCAGCCGGCTCGCGAACGCATGCTTCCGATCCTGTTGCCGCGGGAGGCCTATTTGCCCAGCAATGCCAGCAGGCCCTTGCGCTGCGAGGGCTTCAGGCCGCGGAACCGTGCGAGCAGGTCGGCCTCGTCCGCGTTGCGCACGACACCGGGCCGGTACGCGGGCGCGGGCTCGGCGACATGCGCGTCGTCCGTCGCCACGCCCTCGATCAGGTACTCCAGGGTCAGCCCGTCCTCGGCGACCAGCCGGCGGATCCCGGCCAGGTTCTCCAGGCGCGGCTGCGCGAGCCCGGCCTCCCATTTGGAAATCGTCGCCTTGGTGACATCCAGCTCGAAGCCGATCTGTTCCTGGGACCAGCCACGGGCATCCCGGAAGCGCTTGAATCGGATGCCGAAATGCTCCATGGCGGCATTCTCGGCGGCTCGGAAACCTCTGTCGTTTCCTTTTACATGCGCATACGGTTTCCATTTGGAAACACGGACACGGCTGGCGCCGGTGAACGGCATCGCCTGACGAACGGTGGCGGGCCGCCGCTCTCCGCGGCCTGGGTATCGCCTGCCGCCCTGGCGCGCCCGCATGGATCGGTGGCGCAGCCCCATCGGAACCCCGGCGCCGCGGCGGGGATCGCGACGGCGCGCCCGACCGGGCCGCCGCGGCCCTCAGATCTCGACCTGGGTGCCGAGCTCGACCAGGCGGTTGCCGGGGATGTGGAAGTAGCCGGCGACGGGGGCCGCGTTGCGGTGCATGGTGGCGAACAGCTTGTCGCGCCAGATCGGCATGCCGTCGCGGCGGGCGACCGCGACGATGCTTTCGCGGCTGAGGAAGTAGGTGGTGTCCATCGGGTCCATCGACAGGTCGCAGACGTCGCAGGTCTGCATCAGCGCCAGCGGCACGTCCGGGGTTTCCATGAAGCCGAACCGCAACAGCACCTTGTAGAAGCCGTCGCCGATCTGCTCGACGATCATCCGCTTGTGCGAATACGGCACGTTGAGGGTGGCGACGGTCAGGAACACGTTCTGCTCGTGCAGGACCTTGTTGTGCTTGAGGTTGTGCAGGAACGCGTGCGGCACCACGTTCTTGTCGGCGGTCAGGAACACCGCCGTGCCCGGCACCCGCACCGGCGGCGCCAGCATCAGGCTGGGCAGGAAGGTGCGCAGGTCGATGCCCTCCTTCTGGATCTCCGCGCGCAGCAGCTTGCGGCCACGGCGCCAGGTGCGCAGCATCGTGAACAGCACGACGCCCAGCGCCACCGGGAACCAGCCGCCCTGCGGGATCTTGACGAAGTTGGCGGCGAAGAAGGCCAGGTCGATGCACAGCAGCGCCAGGCAGAACGGCAGCACCCAGACCCGCCAGCGCGGCCACAGCGCGCGCGCGACCACCGCCAGCAGCACGGTGTCGATCAGCATCGTCATCGACATCGACACGCCGTAGGCGTTGGCCAGCGCCGAGGAACTGCCGAAGCCGATCACCAGTCCGACGACGATCACCATCATCGTCCAGTTGATGCCGGGGATGTAGATCTGGCTGATGTTGCTGCTGGAGGTGTGGCGCACGGTCATCCGCGGGATGTAGCCCAGCTGCATCGCCTGCTGGGCGACCGAGAAACCACCGGTGATCACCGCCTGCGAGGCCATCACCGTGGCCGCGGTCGACAGCACGATCAGCGGAATCAAGCCCCATTCCGGCACGCCCATGTAGAACGGGTTGCGCGCGGCGACCGGGTTCTCCAGCACCAGCGCGCCCTGCCCCAGGTAGTTCAGCATCAGCGCCGGCAGCACGAAGAAATACCAGGCGTGGCGGATCGGACGGGCGCCGAAACGGCCCAGGTCGGTGTAGATCGCCTCGCCGCCGGTGACCGCCAGGATCACCGCACCGAGGATGAAGATGCCGCCCCAGGCATGGTCGGCGAAGAACCGCACCGCCCACAGCGGATTGACCGCCTGCAGTACCTGTGGCGCATGCAGGATGTCGGCGATGCCCAGCACCGCCAGCACCAGGAACCAGATCCCGGCGATCGGCCCGAACACCAGGCGGGCGACACGCGCAGTGTCGTGACGCTGGATCGCGAACAGCGCGATCAGCACCACCAGGGTCACCGGGATCACCACCACGCCGAGGTCCGGCGAGACCACTTCCAGGCCCTCCACCGCCGCCAGCACCGAGATCGCCGGGGTGATCACGCCGTCGCTGAAGAACAGCGCCGCACCGAAGATGCCGACCACGCCGATCACGTAGACCGAACGCGAGCCCTTCGACAGGCTGCGCTGCGCCAGCGCCATCAGCGCCATGATGCCGCCCTCGCCCTCGTTGTCCGCGCGCAGGATCACCGTCACGTACTTGAGCGCGACCACCAGCATCAGCGACCAGAACACCAGCGACAACAGGCCGAGCACGTTGTCGTGGTTGGGCTGCAGGCCGTAGTGCGGCGAGAACGCCTCCTTCAGGGTGTACAGCGGACTGGTGCCGATGTCGCCGAAGACGACGGCCATCGCGCCGATCATCAGACCGCGCAGGCCGTTGTCCTTTTCGCTCGGCCGCGTGGACGATGCTGGAGTCGTGGAATCGTTCATGGGATGAACTGTGATGAGGGTGGTGGGCGACGGCCGGCTCAGCGGAGCGCGGATTTCAGCGCCTTGCGGATGATGGTGGCGGCATCGTCGCCGGCCTCGGTCGCGGCCTTGGCCATGCGCGCGGCCTCGGCCGGCTTGTAGCCGAGCTGCTGCAGGGCGACGACCGCCTCGCTCTGGGCGTCGGCGGGAATCCCGCCGCCCGTCAGCGACACGCCGCCTCCGACAAGGTCGGCGGCACGATCGCGCAGCTCGACGACCATGCGCTCGGCGGTCTTCTTGCCGATCCCGGGGATACGGGTCAGCGCGGTCACGTCGCCGGCCTGCACCAGCCGCGCGAACTCGTCGACGCTGACGCCCGAGAGTACCGCAAGCGCGATCCTGGCGCCGATTCCGGACACCTTCTGCACGTCGCGGAACAGGCGCCGCTCGGCCTCGCGCATGAAGCCGTACAGCGAGACGCTGTCCTCCTTCTGCGCGTAGTGGGTGAACAGCGCGACCTCGCGGCCGATGTCCGGCAGGTCGTAGAACGTGCTCATCGGCGCCTCCAGCTCGTAGCCGACGCCGTGGACGTCGATCACCAGCCATGGCGGCTGCTTGTGCACCAGGGTGCCTTTCAGTCGACCGATCATTGCCTGTCCCCCCAGACGCAGGCGCGGATGGATTGCCACGCGGCAGTCTCCCGCATGGTTGATCGCGGCGCGACCGCTGCGGGCGCGATGGATGGCGACACGGAAGTGCTCAACCCCGCCTCCGCAACTGGTTGACCGCAATGCCGGTGCGACCGGCGGTGGCGCTCATGTGGGCATGGGTCAGCGCGATCGCCAGCGCGTCGCCGGCGTCGGCCTGCAGCTTCGCATCGCCCAGGTTCAGCAGCAGCCGCACCATGTGCTGGACCTGTTGCTTGTCGGCCGCACCACGCCCGACCAGCGACTGCTTGATCACCCGCGGCGCGTATTCGCTGACCGGCAGGCGCCGCCGGACCACCGTCGCCAGCGCGGCACCGCGTGCGTGGCCGAGCTTCAGCGCCGAGGTCGCCGACTTGTCCATGAATACCGTCTCGATCGCGACCTGGTCGGGGCGCCATTCGTCGAGCGCGGCCTCCAGCCCTTCGCACAGCAGCCCGAGCCGGGACGGGAAGTCCTCCGCGTCGAGCAGCCTGAGCACACCCGCATGCACGTAGCGGCAGCGGCCATCGGCGCCGACATCGATCACGCCCAGCCCTGTGCGCTGCGAACCGGGATCGATGCCGAGGATGCGGGAGGAAATGCGCACGCTAGCGTCCGCCACCGGAGCGTGCGTCCCCGTGCGGGACGGCATTCCGGCGGCGCCAGCCGGATCGGGCCACGAGCGGCGCCACGCCCGCCTCCCGCATTGGATGAACGCAAGTCACGGTGTCCAGCCTACGCGGATTACGCGTAGGCGTCCTCACCCAGCTCGGCGTTGGAGTAGACGTTCTGCACGTCGTCGAGGTCCTCCAGCCAGTCCAGCAGCCTGGCGACCTGCTGGGCGGTCTCGCCCTCGACCGCGACGTCGTTGTCGGCCCGGTAGGTGACCTCGGCCTGGGCCGCCTCAAGGCCGGCCGCGATCATCGCCGCACTGACCGCGTCGAATGCCTCCGGCGAGGTCAACACGTCGATCGAGCCGTCTTCGGGATAGACCACCACGTCGTCGGCGCCGGCCTCGATCGCGGCCTCGGTGATCGCATCCTCGTCCGAACCGGGGGCGAAACTGAGCACGCCGAGCTTGCGGAACATGAACGCGACCGAGCCGTCGGTGCCGAGATTGCCACCGAACTTGCCGAACGCGTGGCGCACGTCGGCGACGGTTCGGACCTTGTTGTCTGTCAGGCAGTCGACGATCACCGCGACCCCGCCCGGCGCATAGCCCTCGTAGCGGATCTCCTCGTAATTGACGCCCTCGAGCTCGCCGGTCGCCTTCTTGACCGCGCGCTCGACCACGTCCTTGCTCATGTTCGCGCCCAGCGCCTTGTCGATCGCGGTGCGCAGGCGCGGATTGTTGGAAGGATCGCCGCCGCCGGCACGCGCGGCGACGGAGATCTCGCGGATGATCTTGGTGAACATCTTGCCGCGCTTGGCGTCCTGGGCGCCCTTGCGGTGCTGGATGTTGGCCCATTTGGAATGACCGGCCATGGTGTCCTGGATCGCCTGCCTGGTGGCTTGCCTGATGGCTCGCCCTGTAAAAAGGAGAGGTGCGCCGTCCGGAGGCCCGCGACGGGCCGGCCCGGATGGGCTTTGCTGCGGCGCGCAATTATAGGCAAGCCTCAGGCGTCGTGCAGGAACCGCCCGTTGCGCAGGAAATGGGCGGCCTGGCGGGCCGCGTCCGCCGAGAACGCCAGCCCGGTATGGCTGGCCGACACCACGCAGTGGTCGGCCAGGCCCGGCAGGTGGGTCTCGGCCAGTGCCACCGTGCCGTCGGACTCGCCCTCGAAGCGGGTCAGCAGGCGGCCCATGCCGCGCGCGACGTTGCCGGCGACCATGCCCACCGGAGGCCCGCCCTGCCACGGCGGACAGCCCTGCTGCAGCAGCCGCCCGCTGCGGCCGAGCACCAGGCCCGTCCACGTGCGCCGCCCCAGGGTGCGCGCGGCCACGCTGCCGCACAGCGGCGATCCCAGGCAGACCATCCGCACGACCGGCAGGTCCGGCTCGCGCCGCAACGCCTCCATGCCGACCATGCCGCCGAGGCTGTGCCCGACCAGATGCACGGGAGGGCCGCCCTTCAGCCGTTCGATCAGCGCTTCGATGGCGGGCTCCGGGCCACCGAAGATGCTGGGGTAACCGAACACCTCGACCCGAAAGCCGTGCCCGCGCAATCGCCGCGCCAGCGGTGCCATCCAGGATTTCGCGTTCCAGATGCCGTGCAGCAGCAGCACGCGCGGGACGGACGGATCGACTGGGCTCATGCGGGGCAGTGTCGGGCACGGACCGCCATGACGACAATGCCCGGCGGCCGCAGCCGGCGCTCACGCGTACCGGCCAGGGCAGACCAGGACGACACCCGGGCGGCCACGCGGCCGCGAAGGCCCGCCTCACCCGCGCCGATCGTCGCCGGACGGATCGGCGGACGACGGATCGACGGAGCGGCCGTCGCGCGTGACAGACCGGACGGAGCGTCGCCCGCGCCCCGCCGCGTCACGAAGTCCCGTCCGTTGCGTTCAGCGACCGGCGCGGCCGAACTCGCGGGCGACCCAGTCGTCGACCAGCCGCTTCTCGTGGGCCAGCGGATCGCTGTTGAAGTGGCGACTGGTCCGCTGCAGGTAGCCGAGATCGGCCAGCCTGGGTTCGCCCTGGCCAATCACCCGGTCGTCGGCGTCGTAGCGGGTAAAGCTCAGCCAGAGCCGAGGCGGATAGATGTCGCGCATCACGCGGATACGGTCGGCGTTCATCCCGCGACCGGGCTCGTAGTCGCCGGCACGGTCGATGTTGGTGATGCGGATGTCGACCCGCTGGCCCGCCGGCAACGCCTTGCCGACGCGCTCGCGGAGGTACTCGGCCAGCTCGACGACCCAGTTGCCCTGCTTGGCCTCCCAGCGATTGCCGCTGTAGCGGAGCTCGGTGAAACCGGCGGGATCGTCCCAGCTCACGCTCACCGGATGCCCGTTCTCCAACTGGCGCGGGCGGTCCGGGTCGGTCACGGTCCGCGCGGCGGCCTGGGAGCCCGCGAGCAGCAGGACCGTCACGGCGGCGGTGCGGAAAAGGGTGTGCAGATTCATCTCGATGGCTCCGGGGTCGTTGCGCTTGGATCAATGCCGCGGGTCGCTGCCCGCTCATTGTGCCTATACGTTCGACAAGCGCCGAAGCGTCGCGTTCACGGAACGGATCCGTTCAGCTGGCCCTGCACGCGATCAAGCGTGGTGCCGGCCCGATCGTGTTGATCCGCGAGGACGGACGGGCGGCCGCAGGGGCACCCGTCCACCCGATCCGCTGCGATGGCACCCGGATCAATTGCAGCAACCGATCAATGGCAGGGGTAGATCATCATCGGCCCGGGGCGGCCACTGGTCGTTCCCCGGGTGGCCACGTAGCCGTCGCACTCGATCCGCATGCCGCCGATCGCTTTGCCGTTGCTGTCGTAGCAGGTCCTCTCGCCCCACTCCTCGCCCAGTATCGGGTACCGGGCCAGTGCGTTGCCGGCCAGCGCGGTCGCGCATGCCTGCATCCCCGTAACCGAACATCGGACGGCTCGCAGAGTGCAGCGACGAACATGACATCGGCCGCGCACCGCGGTCGTGCGGCAGCCGCTTCAGCCTGCTGTCTTCGGCCTCACCGCGACATGCACCTCGGCCAGCTGCGCATCCGGGATCGGCGACGGCGCGCCGGTCATCAGGCACTGCGCGGTGGTGGTCTTGGGGAAGGCGATCACGTCGCGGATCGACTCGGTGCCGGCCATCAGCGCGGCGATGCGGTCGATGCCGAACGCGATGCCGCCGTGCGGCGGTGCACCGTACCTCAGCGCGTCGAGCAGGAAGCCGAACTTGGCCTGCGCCTCTTCCGCGCCGATGCCGAGCAGCTCGAACACCGCCGACTGCATCGCGGTGCGATGGATGCGGATCGAACCGCCGCCGATCTCGTTGCCGTTGAGCACCATGTCGTAGCCGCGGCTGACCGCGGTTCGCGCGTTCGCGCGCAGTCCGTCGACGTCGTCCACCGCCGGCGCGGTGAACGGATGGTGCAGGGCGACGTAGCGGCCTTCCTCGGCGTCCCATTCGAACATCGGGAAATCGGTGACCCACAGCGGCTTCCAGCCGGCCTCGACCAGGCCGAAGTCCTTGCCGGCCTTCAGCCTCAGCGCGCCCATGAAGTCGCTGACGGTCGCGTACTGGCCGGCACCGAAGAACACGATGTCGCCGTTGCCTGCTCCGACGTGTGCGACCAGCGCGGCGAACTGTTCATCGCCGAAGAACTTGGCGATCGGCGACGACACTTCGCCGGTTTCCGACAGTTTGATGTAGGCCAGCCCGCGCGCACCGTACTTGGCGGCGTGGGCGGCGTACTCGTCGATCTGCTTGCGGCTCAGCGTCGCGCCACCCGGCACGCACAGCGCGCAGACGCGTCCGCCGTCGACACCGGCCCAGTCGGTGAACACCTTGAACTCCGAACCTTTCACCTGCGCGTCGACATCGACCAGTTCCAGCGCGATGCGCAGGTCGGGCTTGTCCGAGCCGTAGCGGCGCATCGCTTCTGCATACGTCATGCGCGGGAATTCGCCGAGATCGACGTCGATGACCTCCTTGAACACCTCGCGGATCATCGCCTCGGTGGTGTCCTGCACGTCGCGTTCGGAGACCCAGGCGAACTCCATGTCGAGCTGGGTGAACTCGAGCTGGCGATCGGCACGCAGCGCCTCGTCGCGGAAGCAGCGCGCGATCTGGTAGTAGCGGTCGAAGCCGGCCACCATCAGGATCTGCTTGAACAGCTGCGGCGACTGCGGCAGCGCGTAGAACTCGCCCGGGTGCATGCGCGCCGGGACCAGGAAGTCGCGCGCGCCCTCGGGCGTGGCCTTGGTCAGGATCGGGGTTTCGATGTCCTGGAAACCGCGCGCGTCGAGCCAGCGCCGCAGTGCCTGGACGAGCTTCGTGCGGGTGCGCATCTTGCGCTGCATCTCCGGAGTGCGCAGGTCGAGGTAGCGGTACTGCAGGCGGATGTCCTCGCCCGGGTTCTCATGGGCGTGAAACGGCAGCGGCTCGGCCTTGTTGAGCACCTCGATGCGGCGCGCGACGACCTCGACCTGGCCTGTCTTGATCTTCGCATTCGGCGATTCGCGGCGGCGCACCTCGCCGGTCACGTGCAGGCAGTCCTCGTAACCGACCTTGGCGGCGGTCGCGATGACCTCGGCATTGCCTTCCACGCCCTGCTCCGGCTCGGCGACGACCTGGACGATGCCCTCGTGGTCGCGCAGGTCGATGAAGCACAGGCCGCCGAGGTCGCGGGCAACGTC
Organism: Marilutibacter chinensis; assembly: GCF_021725675.1. Classification (GTDB taxonomy): domain Bacteria; phylum Pseudomonadota; class Gammaproteobacteria; order Xanthomonadales; family Xanthomonadaceae; genus Marilutibacter; species Marilutibacter chinensis. Next base: position 205,131 of record NZ_JAKJPO010000004.1, read on the forward strand.
GGCCCAGCCGCACAGGGTGACGGTCTGGCCGATCAGCGATTCGTCGATCAGGCCGCAGAAGTGGGTACGCATGGAGACTCCGGACATGGGCCGCAATTGGGACGCGGAAAGCCGGGTAGTTTAACGGCACGGCCCACGTGGGTGTTTTTTCGGCTTCGGATTTGAACGGCGCCCTGTCCGGGTATTGCTCCCCGGCTCGGTCGTATCCATCCATGGCCCGGCTCGCCGCCGCCGGCCCGCTACGCGGTCCGGCCCGGTGTAGCGCGCCGGGCGTTCGCACGGGCTGCACAGCAGTGCTGCGCAAACAGCCCGAGCTCACCCATGGCCGGCTGTACGCAATACCCGGGCAGGACATCGCGTCGGCGCGTCATTTCCATGACTTCGGAACGAAAGGCGGGTCGCAATCTCACGAAGTGGGGAACAACAGGCGCCCGTGCGGCGTCAGGAGCGGGTATTGCGGATAGCGGCCCAGGGATGGGCGGCGTCGGCGAGTCAGGCAGGATGTCCGACCAAGCCGGGGAGCAATACCCGCTTCGGGCGCCGCTCCATCCGGAGCCAGCAACGCACCCGCTCGAAAGCAGGCAAGCCTACCCGCCCGCCTTCGCTTCGGTCTTGGCGGGAGCAGTCGGCCTGGACTCGGTGGGTTTCGATTCCGCGGGTTTCGATTCCGCGGGCTTCGACTCCGCTGGCTTCGACGCCCCGGCATCGCCGGCCAGGTTGCGCTTCCTGTCGCCGTCCTTCTTGAAATCGGTCTCGTACCAGCCTCCACCGGCCAGGCGGAACTGCGGCGCGGTCAGCTGGCGCCGCACGCCGGCGTCGCCGCAGGCCGGGCATTGGCTGGGATCGGCATCGGAGAGCTTCTGCAGGCGGTCGAAGCTGTGGCCGCAGGCGGCGCATTCGAAGGCATAGATCGGCATGGCGGGTCGGACTACCGGTGGAAGGGCCTGATGGAGCGGCTGGGGCGGGGCCGGGCGGCCGCGCCCGGCGCGATTTTTGGGGGCGGATGGGGAGCTTTCAAGGCGCCGATGAGTGTCGCCGACACGGCGGACGACGTGTCGCGGACGCCCGCCCTTCATGAACGCGATCAATATTGCTGATTTTTCAATCTGTTAGGATACCGGGCTTGTCCGAAAGAACCGGATCAGAGGTATCAGATCGGAACCACCGGACCATGATCGCGACCGTCCGCCCCCTGGCCGCGCTGCTCGCAGGCGTGGCCTTGCTGCTGATGGGCAGCGGCCTGCTGGGCACGCTGCTGGCGGTGCGTGGGCGGATCGAGGGCTTCGACGACCAGACCCTGGGCCTGGTGATGTCGGCCTATTTCGTCGGTTTCTTCCTCGGCACCTACGCCGCGCCGGGGCTGATCCAGCGGATCGGCCACATCCGCGCGTTCGCGTTCTACGCGGCGCTGAGCGCGGCGACGGTGCTGCTGCACGCGATCTTCGTGACGCCGTGGGCATGGGGCCTGCTGCGGCTGCTGACCGGGATCGCGCTGGTCGGCCTCTACACGGTGATCGAGAGCTGGCTGAACGTGCAGGCGCCACCGACCCAGCGCAGCCAGGTGTTCGCGATCTACATGGCGGTGAACCTGCTCGCGCTGGCCGCAGGACAGTGGTTGGTCGGGATATCCCCGCCGGCCGGCTTCGTGCCGTTCAGCCTGGTCGCGGTCCTGGTCTGCCTGGCGGCGCTGCCGGTGACCGCGAGCCGGATGATCCAGCCGGAGCTGCCGGCGATGCCGCGGCTGGCATTGAAAGCCCTGTTCGAAGCCGCCCCGGCCGCCACCATCGGCGCGCTGCTGGCCGGGCTGGCGATGGGCGGCTTCTGGGGTCTGGCCGCGGTCTATGCGACCCGGATCGGGCTCGACCTCCAGGGCGTGGCCCTGCTGATGAGCATGACCATCATCGGCGGCGCGGCCCTGCAATGGCCGATCGGCCGCCTTTCCGACGGCGGCGACCGCCGTACCACGCTCGCGGCGATCTGCGCGTTGGCGGCCGGCGTTTCGGTCGCGATGACGCTGCCGGCCGGCGGCTCGGGGCCGATGCTGTACGGGCTGTTCTTCCTGTTCGGAGGGCTGGCCTTCGCGATCTACCCGATCTGCATGGCCCACCTGCTCGACCACCTGCCGCCGGAAGACACCCTGTCGGCGGGTAGCAGCCTGCTGCTGCTCAACGGCGTCGGTTCGGCGATCGGGCCGGCGATCGCGGGCGCCGCGATGACCCGCTTCGGACCGGAGGCGCTGCCGGGATTCTTCGCCGCGATACTCGGGCTGACCGCGCTGATCGCCGGCGGCCGCCGCCTGCTGCGCCGGCGCGACCTCGAGAGCCCTGCCACCTTCCATGCAATGTTGCGCACGACGCCGTCCGCCTTCGAGCTGCTGCCCGACGTGCAGACCGAGAACGAAGGTGACGCCGTGCGCCAATCCCCGCACATCACCCCCACCAAGGAAAACCGTTGACCCAGGAAACAAGACAAACCGCAGAAACCCAAGCGCTTTCTTCCATCCCGCCCGAGGGTGCGCAGACCTCCGGCCGGCTGCCGAAGCTGATGCTGGCCACCGACCTCGACGGCACCTTCCTGGCCGGCAACGCCGAGCACCGCCAGCACCTGTACCGGCTGGTCGACCGCCACCCCGAGATCCGCCTGGTGTTCGTCACCGGCCGGGGCCTGGAGGCGGTGATGCCGCTGCTGTCGGACCCGACCCTGCCGCGCCCGGACTACGTGATCTGCGACGTCGGCGCGACCGTCGTCGACGGCCACAGCCTGCAGCCGGTGCAGCCGCTGCAGGCCGGCATCGACGCCCGCTGGCCGGGCGAACACGCGGTCGCCGATCTGATCGACGACTTTCCCGGCCTCGTCCGCCAGGACGTGCCGCAGGAGCGCCGCTGTTCGTACTTCTGCGACCCCAAGGCGCTGAAGCGGATCCGCGACGACGTCGAGGCCGCCGCCGCCACTGTCGGCTGCTCGGTGCTGTACTCGGCCGACCGCTATCTCGACATCCTGCCGCCGGACACCGACAAGGGCCGCACCCTGGCCGCGCTGGCCGGTCAGCTCGGCATTCCGCATGCGCGGGTGCTGGTCGCCGGCGACACCCTCAACGACCTGTCGATGTTCACCGCCGGGTTCCAGGGCGTGGCGGTCGGCGAATCGGAGCGCGCACTGACCCGTGCGACCCGCCAGCTGGCCAACGTGATGCATGCGAAGGCGCCGGGTTGCGGCGGCATCCTCGAGGCGATCCGCCATTTCAAGCTGCTGCCGGAAGAGGAACTGCAGCTGAGCACGCCGGCCTCGCTGAAGTTCGGCAAGTCGGAGCTGGTGATGGTCTACCACCGGCTGCCGTACGAGGAGTACGTCGAGGACGGCCGGCTCAAGCGTCGTCAGCCGCGTTCGCCGAACGGCATCATCCCCAGCTTGCTGGGCTTCTTCTCCGGCGGCCGCAAGGGTTCGTGGGTGGCCTGGAGCATCGACGACCCGAAGTCCGGCCTGCCGTTCGAGACCCACACCACGGTCGACACCGAGCTCTATCCCAACCTCACCGCCGCCCGCGTGCGGCTGGCGAAATCCGAGGTCGACGCGTTCTACAAGCGCTTCTCGAAGGAAGCGTTCTGGCCGATGCTGCATACGTTCTGGGAGCGCGCGCGCTTCCGCGAGGAGGACTGGAAGACCTTCCTCAAGGTCAACCGCAAGTTCGCCGAGGCCGCCGCCGCCGAGTCCGCGCACGGCGCGACCGTGTGGCTGCACGACTACAATCTGTGGATGGTGCCGGCGTTCCTGCGCGAGATGCGCCCGGACCTGAAGATCGCGTTCTTCCACCACACCTACTTCCCGTCGGCCGACGTGTTCAACGTGGTGCCGTGGCGCCGCGACATCCTCGGCAGCCTGCTGCAGTGCGACTACATCGGCTTCCACATCCCGCGCCAGGTGGAGAACTTCGTCGACGTGGTGCGCGGGGCGATGCCGATCGAAACCGTCTCGCGCGAAAGCTGTGCACCGCGCTTCCTGACCTACGGTTGCGCGGTCGGCCTGGACCGCATGACCACCGCGATCCGGGTCGGCGATCGCCAGATCGCGCTCGGCGCCCATCCGATCGGCACCGACATGGGCCGCATCCGCGGCGTGCTCGCGCGCGAGGACGTGCGCGAACGCATCGACCGGATCCGCGAGGAATTCCGCGGCCGCAAGCTGGTGCTGTCGATCGAGCGCCTGGACTACACCAAAGGCACACTGGAGAAGCTGCTGGCGTTCGAGCGCCTGCTGGAGGACCGCCCGGACCTGCGCGGCACCGTGACCCTGCTGATGGTCTGCGTGCCGGCGGCGCAGGAGATGACCGTCTATCGCCAGTTGCAGACCCAGATCGAACAGGCGGTCGGCCGCATCAACGGCCGTCACGCGCAACTGGACTGGACACCGGTGCGCTTCTTCGCCCGCGGCCTGCCGTTCGAGCAGGTCGTCGCCCACTACGCCGCGGCCGACGTGATGTGGATCACGCCGCTGCGCGATGGCCTCAACCTGGTCTCGAAGGAGTTCATCGCCGCGCATGGCGTGGAGGACAGCGCTGGAATCCTGGTGCTTTCGGAGTTCGCCGGCGCCGCGGCCGAGCTCAAGGGCGCGGTGCTGACCAACCCGCACGACCCCGCCGACCTGATGCTCGGCCTGCAGCATGCGCTGGCGATGCCGGCCGACGAGGCCGAGTCGCGTCAGCGCCAGTTGTTCGACATCGTCGAGCGCTACGACGTCGAGCGCTGGGGCCGCGAGTTCCTGGAGGCGGTCGAAGCCGCAGGCAGCGGCCTGCGCCGGCACGTGTACGAGCTGGAGCGGGACTGATTGATCGCGCGGCACGCGCGCAGCCCGGGTAAGCGGAGCGCACCCGGGGCCTTGCGGCGGCGCGACGGCTCCCCGGCAAGGCCCACGCCTTCATCGGCATGGGCCTTGCCCGGGCTACGATGTTGTCAGTTCACCAGAACGCCAGCACCAGAACCGCCGTCAGCACCACGACGAGGGCGACGCCCCGGCGAACCGCAAGCGGTACCCGCGGCGCCTTCGACACGTCGACGACGTCGAGCTGGCCGGCCCGCGGCCTTGCGGTGCTCGCCGCCTGCCACAGCACCGCGGCCAGCAGGGTCAGCGCCAGCAGTACGCCGGCGACGATGGTGAAATGCACGTGCAGCCAGCCGAGCTGGGTGGCGACGAACCAGGCCGCGCTGATTGCGTGTCCGGTGACCAGCGCCCGCAGCGCCGGGCCGGCGGCGAGCCGCTTCCACCACAGGCCGAGCACGAACACCGCCACCAGCGGCGGGGTGACGTAGGCGAAGGTCTGCTGCAGGTAGGCGAACAGGCCGGGGAAATGGTCGATCATCGGCGCCCACGCCGCGGCCAGCGCCATCAGCAGCAGGGTCGTGACACGGCCGATCCGGGCCAGCGCGCGGGTGTCGAGCCCCGCCCGGCTCCTCCTGCTTAAATGAGGCTCGATGAAGTCGAGCGTGATCAGGGTCGATGCCGAGTTCAATGCGGAGTCGACGCTGGACATGATCGCCGCCAGCAGCGCGGCCAGCACCAGCCCGGCCAGCCCGACCGGCGCGTACTCGGCCAGCAGCCGAGCGAACACCTCGTCGCCGCGCTGCAGGTCCGGCAGCAGCGGGGGGGGGCGCGCGCCCCGCCGCCCCCACACCCCCCCCCCCCCCCGCGGCGCGGCGCGGCCGGGCCGGCAGCGGCGCGCGGCCCCCCCCCCCCGGCAGCACCATCAGCAACAGCGGCAGCAGCTTCAGCACCGCGGCGAGGATCGCGCCCTTGCCGGCCGCATCGACACTGCGCGCGCCCAGCAGCCGCTGGCTGACGTACTGGTTCATCGTCCAGTAGAAGAACCCCAGGATCGGCAGGCCGATCAGGGTGCCCAGCCACGGCAGGTCTGGATCGTCGAGCGGCCGGATCAACGACAGGTGGTCGGCCGGTACCGCGGCGGTGACCTTCGCCCACGAGTAGTCGAACTCGGCGAACACCAGCATTGCCAGCACCGCCGATCCGGCCAGCAGCACGACCGACTGCAGCACGTCGGTGTAGACCACCGCACGCAACCCGCCGGCTGCCGTGTAGACGCCGGCGAACAGCGCGATCGCGACGATCGTCTCGACCAGCGGCAGCGCCGGGAAGAACACCTTCAGCACCACCGCACCGGCGTACAGGCTGCCGGCGGTGTCGAGCACGATCGACAGGAACACGCTGACCGCGGACAGGTACTTGCGCAGGCGCGGATCGAAACGCCGCTCCAGCAGTTCGGGGATCGTGGTCAACCGGTTGCCGAGCAGCACCGGCACGACGAACAGCGCCGAGAACAGCAGCACCAGCGCCGCCATCCATTCGTAGTTGGCGACCGCGATACCGGACGACCAGGCCGCGCCGGGCAGTCCGATCAGGGTCGTCGACGAGATGTTCGACGCGAACAGCGAGAGTCCGACCACGCCGGCACCGAGGGTACGGCCGGCCAGGAACAGCTCGTCCGAATCCGGGCTGCGTCGCGACACCCGCGCGCAGACCACGATCACCACCACCACGTATGCCGCCAGGACGACGTAATCGAGCGTGTGCAGCGCCCCCATTCCACCTTCCGTGCACGAACCGCCTTTTACCGAAACACGACGCGGTGCGTTTCGTCAAACCCATGCCCAGCGGATGCGGGGCTGCCGTCGTCCGCCGCCGGGCGATTCGCCGAAGCGGACGACGGCAGCCGGTCAACCGGTCAGCCGGTGATCTCGGGCCGTTTCGACGGACTGGCGCGGCGCTCGCCGGTGATCGCGTCCTCCGGATGCACGGGCGGCTTGCGCTGGTCCAGCGGATCGACGTCGAACGGTGTGTGCAGGACCAGCGACGGCAGGATCGTGGTCAGCGTGGCATACAGCAGCAGCGCGCCGAACAGCTCGTCGGGTAGCGCGAAGCGGTCGCGCAGGATGCCCGCCAGCACCAGGGTGAAGATCAGCGTCGGCGCCAGCGAGATCGAAACCCGCAGGCTGCTGCGGTGGTTCTCGCCGAACATGAAGCGGCGTTGCAGCCAGACCGTGCCGATCCGGAACGGCAGCACCACCGCGGTCAGTGCCAGGCCCAGGCCCAGCGCGTGCCAGCTGAGCGCGCCCTCGGGCACCTTGGTGCCGGCGTTGAAGAAGTAGAACGGCACGAAGAAGGTCGCGAACAGGCGCACCGCGTGCAGGTTCTGGTTCGATGCCAGCCGCGGCATGCGGATCCGCAGCAGGCGCGCGATCAGGCCGGCGACGAACGCGCCGACCAGGTAGTAGACGCCGAGCTTGGCGGTCGCGAACGCCGCGACCAGGCCGACCATCACCAGCAGCGAGAATTCCGACCCCGGCGCGTGCGGCACCACCCAGCGGCCGAACGCGATGAACAGCAGCGGCAGGCCCACGATCATCGCCACCAGCGCCAGCGACGACAACCCGAGGTGGACCGGATCGTTGGCCTGCAGCACCACGAACAGCGCGACCAGCGCGAACAGCTCGCCGGCGATCGCCTTGCTGGTCACCCAGAAGCGCTCGCCCTCGTCCAGGCCCAGCCGCTCCAGGGTGTCGAGGATGAAGCCGGTCGAGGGCGTCATCAGCGCCAGCGCGAGCAGGGTCGCCGGCCGCCAGTCGAGTTCGAAGTAGCGCCATGCCAGCCAGGTCACGCCGCACAGCGCCAGGGTGCGGATCGCCAGATGCGCCAGCAGCGGCCACAGGCCCTTGCGCAGCGCGCCGGGGTCGACTTCCAGGCCGGCGAACAGGAACAGCGAGGAGATGCCGAGGGTCGCCAGCCAGCCGACCAGCGGATCGTGCGACTGGTCGCCCCAGGCCAGCATCGCGCCGACGCCGAACAGCAGGCAGGTCAGCGGCGCCGGGATCTTGAACCGCTGCAGCGCGCGCGGCACCACCAGCAGACCGAAGACCAGCACCAGGTAGATCAGTTCGTTTCGCATCGGGACCTCGGTAGGCTTGCGTGAGGGCGTCGGCTCGCCGCAGCATCTCCGCCGAACGTGATCGCGATCACGCGGCGCGGCACCATAGCCGCGGCCGGATCAACGCCGCATCCTCGGCACGATCCAGGGAGCGGCGCCCGCCGGCCAGGTTTCAGGCGGCATCGTAGAGCGACAGCCATGCCGCCTCGGCCTCCGCGAGCTGCGCCGCCAGCGTTTCGCGATCGCGGGTCAGCTCGGCGGCCCGCCCGCTGCCGTCGCTGTAGTTGCCGGGGTCGGCGAGTGCGGCGTCGATCTGCTTGAGCTTTCGTTCCAGCTCGGCCACCCGTGCCTCGGCCTGGGCCAGCTTGACCGGGTTGGCCTTTCGCGGCTTGGTCGCCGGTGCGGGCGGCGGCGGAGCGGTCTCGGCCTTGCGCTTGCCCGCGGCCCGGCCATCCTCGGAAGCGTCGCGGTTGCGCAGCCAGGCCGCGTACTCGTCGAGATCGCCGTCGAACGGCTGTGCGTGGCCATCGGCAACGCGCCAGAAGGTGTCGCAGACCAGGCCGATCAGGTGACGGTCGTGGCTGACCAGCACGATCGCGCCATCGAAATCGGCCAGCGCCTCGGCCAGCGCCTCGCGCATGTCGAGGTCGAGGTGGTTGGTCGGTTCGTCGAGCAGCAGCACGTTGGGCTTGCGCCAGGCGATCAGCGCCAGTGCCAGCCGCGCGCGCTCGCCGCCGGAAAATCCATCGACCGCTTCGAACGCGCGGTTGCCCGGGAAGTTCCACTTGCCGAGAAAGTCCCGCAGCGCTTGCGTGGCGACACCCGGTGCGATGTCGCCGAGGTGATCGATCGGACTGCGCCCTTCGTGCAGGGACTCCACCGTGTGCTGGGCGAAATAGCCGATCCGCAGGTCGGGATGACCGCTGCGCTCGCCCGCCAGCAGCGGCAGTTCGCCGACCAGCGACTTGACCAGGGTCGACTTGCCGGCGCCGTTCGGACCGAGCAGCGCGACCCGGTCGCCGGCTTCGAGGATGAAGCCGACGTCCTCCAGGATCCGCGCCTGGCCGCCATCGGCCAGCGCATAGCCGCAGTCGGCGTCGCCCAGCCGCAGCAGCGCGTGCGGCAGCTTGTCGGGGACGGGCAGGTCGATCCGCAGCGACCGCTCCACCCGCACCGCCTCGGTGCCGGCCAGCTTCTCCAGCCGCTTGACCCGGCTCTGCGCCTGTTTCGCCTTGCTGGCCTTGGCCTTGAAGCGGTCGATGAAGCGCTGCAGGTGTTCGCGCTCGGCCTGTTCCTTCTCGAACGCGATCTGCTGCTGGCGCAGGTGCTCGGCGCGCTGGCGCTCGAACGCGGTGTAGTCGCCGGTGTACAGCTTCGCCCTGCCGTCGTGCAGATGCAGGGTGTGGGTCGACAGGCCGTCGAGGAACTCGCGGTCGTGGCTGATCAGCAGCAGCGTGCCCGGGTATTTCAGCAGCCACTGTTCGAGCCACAGCACCGCGTCGAGGTCGAGGTGGTTGGTCGGCTCGTCCAGCAGCAGCAGGTCGCTGGGCGTCATCAGCGCGCGTGCCAGGTTCAGCCGCACCCGCCAGCCGCCGGAGAACGCTTTGACCGCACGGTCGTGGGTATCGGCGGAGAAGCCCAGGCCATGCAGCAGCTTGCCGGCGCGCGCGCCGGCGTCGTAGCCGTTCAGCGCTTCGAGCCGCTGGTGGGCCTCGGCGACCGCCTCCCAGTCCTCGTTGGCGAATGCATTGGCCTCGGCCTGGATCGCCGCATGCACCTCGGCGTCGCCGGACAGCACGAAGTCGAGCGCGCTGTCGTCCAGCGCCGGGGTCTCCTGGGCGACGCTGGCGATGCGGACCTTGTTGGGGACGTCGATGTCGCCGGCATCGGCCTCTACCTCGCCACGGATCGCCGCGAACAGGGAAGACTTGCCGGTGCCGTTGCGGCCGATCACACCGACCCGCCAGCCCGCATGCAGGGCCAGGTCGACGTTGGACAGCAGCAGGCGTTGGCCGCGGCGGAGGGCAAAATTGCGGAAGGAGATCACGACGGGGACCGGTGTTTTGCGGCTGCGAAGGCGCGCAGTTTATCGGCTGGGCCAACGAAGCTGTTGAGCCACGTCCGGAGAGCGAAGCTGGAAAGCGGCCGTTGCCGCGCAGCCGGGGCAGGAGAACGCGCGGGTGTCACGGGTTAGCGCCTGGAGGCGCGCGAGTGTCGGGGGTTCGCGCTTGGGGGCGCGCGAACGCATTTCCGTGCAGGCCCGGAGCCGCGAGTCCGGTTTTATCGAGGATCGCCAGCGATCGGAGCCCGGGCACGGCCGGGAACGGACGACGACTTCCCGGCGCTGGTCCCGGATCGCGCACCGGCAATCCCCCCCGCTACGACCAATGGATTGTTAAAAAACCGTTGACAGGCACTTGTCCCGCCTGCTATTCGGCTTGAGGCGCCAGATTCAGCAAAGCGCCCTCCCCCGACTCTAGACGGAGCACTCGATGACCCGCCTTTCCCCGCTCGCTGTCGCCGTACTGCTCGGCCTCGCCGGCCCCGCCGCTCTCGCCCAGGAAGCAACCGGCGACGCCCGCACCACCCTCGACACGCTGATCGTCACCGGCACCCGCGTCGCCGACCGCACCGTCGCCGAGTCGACGGCGCCGATCGACATCATCACGCCGGAGGTGCTCGAATCCACCGGCACCGTCGAGCTGGCCACCGCACTGTCGCGCGCGGTGCCCTCGCTGAACTTCCCCCGCCCGGCGATCACCGACGGCACCGATGCGGTGCGTCCGGCGCAGCTGCGCGGCCTCTCGCCCGACCACGTGCTGGTGCTGGTGAACGGCAAGCGCTACCACCCCGGCGCGCTGGTCAACGTCAACGGCTCGCAGGGCCGCGGCTCCTCCCCGGCCGACCTGAACTCGATCCCGATCTCGGCGATCGCCCGCGTCGAGGTGCTGCGCGACGGCGCATCGGCGCAGTACGGCTCCGACGCGATCGCGGGTGTGGTCAACATCGTACTCAAGGGCAGCGAGAGCGGCGGCAGCATCGCCGCGACCTACGGTCAGTACAGCGCCGGCGATGGCCAGCAGTACCAGCTCGCCGGCAACGCGGGCTTCGGGCTGGGTGCGGACGGCTTCGTCCATCTCGCCGCGCAGGGCGGCCACCAGGACCAGACCGACCGCGCGCGCCCGTTCATCGGCACGCCGACCGCCAGTTCTCCGCCGCTGGGCGAAGTCGTGCAGCGCTACGGCGATCCGGAAATCGACAACGGCTCGTTCTCCTACAACGCCGGCTACGACATCGCCGATGCGTTGAGCTTCTACTCCTACGGCATCTTCACCAAGCGCGAGGTGCTGTCGAACGGCTTCTTCCGCCCCGCGGGCGACTCGCGCAACATCCCGGAGATCTATCCGGACGGCTTCCTGCCGCAGATCTACAACGAGTCCGAGGACGTCCAGTTCGTGGCCGGGCTGGAAGCCACCACCGCCGGCGGCACCGACGTCGACTTCAGCTATGCCTACGGCAGCAACGAGCTGAGCTTCGATGTCCGCAATTCGCTCAACCGCAGCATCGGACCGGGCTCGCAGACCGAGTTCTACGCCGGCGCGCTGGAGCTGGAGCAGCACGTGCTGAACCTGGATTTCAACAAGCTGCTCGACTGGGGCCTGGCCTATCCGCTGACGCTGTCCTACGGCGCGGAATGGCGCGGCGAGGAGTTCACCCAGTCTCCGGGCGAGCCGGCGTCGTACATCAACGGCGGCGTGCTGCTGCCCAACGGCTCGCCGGCACCGTCCGGCTCGCAGGTCTTCCCCGGCTTCCGCCCGAGCGACAGCGGCAGCTTCGACCGCCACAGCTTCTCGTTCTACGCCGGGCTGGAAGGCGACCTGACCGAGAAGCTGTCGATGGGCGTGGCCGCGCGCTACGAGGACTACAGCGATTTCGGCGACACCACCACCGGCAAGGTCACCGCCCGCTACGCGTTCACCGACGCGGTCGCGCTGCGCGGCACGGTCTCGACCGGCTTCCACGCGCCGTCGCTGCAGCAGCAGTTCTACCAGACCACCTCGACCAACTTCATCGGCGGCGTGCCGTTCGACATCGCGACCTTCCGCACCAACCATCCGGCCGCGATCGCGCTCGGTGCCGAACCGCTGAAGGCCGAGGAGTCGACCAACTACAGCCTGGGTCTGGTGCTGCAGCCGGCTGAAGCGCTCTACATCACCATCGACGCCTACCGGATCGAGGTCGACGACCGCATCACCCTGTCCGAGAACCTGATCAGCACGCCGGTGCGCGAGTATCTCAACGCCAACGGTTTCCCGGCGGTGGCCGGCGGCCGCTACTTCACCAATGCGATCGACACCACCACCGACGGCGTCGACGTGGTCGCGACCTACGCCTGGGCGCTGCCGGCCAGCAGCCTGGACCTGACCGCGGGCCTCAACTACAACAAGACCAGCATCGACAGGGTCGCGCCGAATCCGCCTGCGCTGGAAGCGATCGATCCCGACGCGGTGCGTTTCGGACGGGTCGAGCTGGGTCGCTTCGAGGTCGGCGCGCCGCGCGACAAGTTCTTCCTGAGCGGCGTCTGGAACGTCGGTTCGTTCAGCTTCGGGGCGGCCGCGACGCGCTATGGCGAGTTCACCGTGCGCAATTCCGACCCGGCCCGCGACCAGACCTTCGACCCGAAGTGGACGCTGGACCTGTCGGCGACCTACCGCCTCGACGGCTGGGAGTTCACCGTTGGCGGCGACAACGTGCTGGACGAGTACCCGGACGAGGTGATCTTCGCCAACTCCAATTCCGGCCAGCTGCCGTACAGCGCCTCCTCGCCGTTCGGCTTCAACGGCGCGTTCGCCTACGCCAGGGTCGGCTACACGTGGTAAGCGTCCACCGCCACGGGCGATGAGAACGACGCCCCGCCGGACGCGGGGCGTCTTCTTTCATGCATGCCTCTCGCGTGCGAAGGCCCGCCTGCCGCCCACCTCTCCATGACGGCAGCTGGCGTAATCTGGTGTTTCCGTCTCGTGGCGCTTCAGGCCGGTTGCATCCGTTCCCGGCGACCACATCCTGCAATGATCCATTCCCTCCGGAGCGTCGATGCACCACACCTCGCTGATCGCCATCCTCGTCGCCGGATTCGTCCTCGCATTCGTGTTCGGGGCACTGGCGCAGCGGTTGCGGCTCTCGCCCCTGGTCGGCTACCTGATCGCCGGCATCGTCGCCGGTCCGTTCACGCCCGGGTTCGTGGGGGACCAGGAACTGGCGCCGCAGCTGGCCGAGATCGGCGTGATCCTGCTGATGTTCGGTGTCGGCCTGCATTTCTCGATGCGCGACCTGCTTTCGGTCAGGGCGATCGCACTGCCCGGCGCGATCGCACAGATCGCGGTGGCCACCGTGCTGGGCTGGGGACTTTCACAACTGCTGGGGTGGTCGCACGTGGCCGGCGTCGTGTTCGGACTGGCGCTGTCGGTGGCCAGCACGGTGGTGCTGCTGCGGGCACTGGAGGAACGCCGACTGATCGAAACCGAGCGTGGCCGCATTGCGGTGGGCTGGCTGATCGTCGAGGACCTGGCGATGGTGCTGGCGCTGGTGCTGCTGCCGGCACTGGCCGAGATCATCGGTGGCGGGGCTGGCGAGGAGCCGCCTTCGGTCCTGCTCGTGCTGCTGAAAACCTTCCTGAAAGTCGGCGGTTTCGTCGCCTTCATGCTGATCATCGGCCGGAGGGTGATCCCGTGGATCCTCGAACGCGTGGCCGGCACCGGTTCGCGCGAATTGTTCACCCTATGCGTGCTGGCGATCGCACTGGGCGTCGCGTTCGGATCGGCGGAGATGTTCGGGGTCTCGTTCGCGTTGGGTGCATTCTTCGCCGGCATGCTGCTGAACGAGTCGGAGTTCAGCCACAAGGCCGCCAACGAAACCCTGCCGCTGCGCGATGCGTTCGCGGTGCTGTTCTTCGTCTCGGTGGGCATGCTGTTCAACCCGATGATCCTGGTCGAACATCCGTTCGAGGTGATCGCGACCTTCCTGATCATCGTGCTCGGCAAGTCGATCGCCGCATACGCGATCGTGCGCGCGTTCGGCAAGCCCGACTCCACCGCGCTGCTGATCTCGGCCAGCCTGGCGCAGATCGGCGAATTCTCCTTCATCCTCGCCGGCCTCGGCCTGCAACTGGACATCCTGCCCGAGCGTGGCCAGGACCTGATCCTGGCCGGAGCCTTGCTGTCGATCATCCTCAATCCATTGCTGTTCCAGTGGCTCGACCAGCGCATGCGCAAGGGCGCCTCCACCATGTCGTCACGACCGCCGCGGGCCATCCCCGCCATCCCCGACGACCTGTCGGGCCATGTGATCCTGATCGGATTCGGCCGGGTCGGCAGCGAGCTCGGCCGTCTGCTGCAGGCGCAGAAGGTGCCGCTGGTGGTGATCGACGGCGAAGACGACCTGGTCGAGCACGCGCGCGCGGCCGGCCTGCCGTCGATCCGCGGCAACGCCGCGAACGAGCGGGTGCTCGCCGAAGCCCGGCCGGAGCGGGCCAACACGGTGATGCTGGCGATTCCGAACGTTCTGGAGGCCGGCGAGATCATCGCCCGGCTGCGCGAGATCAACCCGGGCCTGACCATCGTCGCCCGCGCGCACAGCGACAACGAGGTCAGGCACCTGCTCGAACACGGCGCCGATGGCGCGGTGATGGCCGAACGCGAACTCGCCCACAGCCTCGCCGAGATGGTGATGGCGACGCCGGCGTTCCGCGGCGACCGTCATCTGCCGCCGGCCTCGGCCTAGGGAATTCCCGATCGGTTCCGGGCTACGGCAACCAGCTCAGAACACCGTCTTCAACAGCAGGCCCATCACCGCGCACGCGGCCAGTGTCTTCAGCAGGCCGACGTGGAAACGCAGCATCGCCAGCAGCGCGAAGGCGCCCAGCGCCAGCGCGGCCGGATCCAGCGAGGTCGGCCGCGGCCACGGCAGGTCGAGGCCGGCCGCCTGCCAACGCCCGACATCGGCGAACAGCACATGGATCGCGAACCACAGCGACAGGTTCAGGATCACTCCGACCACCGCCGCGGTGATGCCGGTCAGCGCCGCCGACAACAGGCGCTGGCTGCGCAGGCGCTCGATATGCGGCGCACCCAGGAATATCCAGAGGAAGCACGGCACGAAGGTCACCCAGGTCGACAGCGTCGCGCCGAGCAGTCCGGACAGCAGCGGGTCCAGTCCGCCCGGATCGCCGTGCGCGCCGAGAAAGCCGACGAAGGTGATCACCAGGATCAGCGGGCCGGGCGTGGTTTCCGCCAGTGCCAGCCCCTGCACCATCTCGGTCGGGCCGAGCCAGCCGTAGCGCTCGACCGCCTGCTGGGTCATGTAGGCCAGCACCGCGTACGCGCCGCCGAAGGTCACCACGGCCATCTTGCTGAAGAACACCGCCTCGTCGGCGAACACGTGGCCGGTACCGAGCACGGCCACCAGTAGCAGCACCGGCACTCCCCACAGCGCGACGCCACCGAGCAGCACCCGCAGCGTCCAGCCGGCGCCGCCCCTCGGACCGGGCAACGGGTCGGCGCCATCGTCGGGCCGCACCGGAACGAACACCTCCGGACGCCAGCGCGCGCCGGCGAATCCGGCCAGGCCGGCGCCGAGCACCACCGCCGGAAACGGCACGCCGAACGCAAAGATGGCGACGAACGACGCCGCGGCAATGCCCCACAGCAGCCGGTGCCTGAGCGCCTTGCGTCCGATCCGGATCACCGCCTCTACCACGATCGCCAGCGTCGCCGCCTGCATGCCGAACAGCAGCCCGCGGACCCAGTCCAGCTCGCCGAACGACACGTACACCGCCGCGATGAAGACCATCAGCAGGAAGCCGGGCAGCACGAACAACATGCCGGCGACCAGGCCACCCCGGGTTCCGTGCAGCAACCAACCGGCGTAGGTCGCCAACTGCTGCGCTTCAGGTCCCGGCAGCAGCATGCAGTAGTTCAATGCATGCAGGAAGCGCGACTCGTCGATCCACTTCCGCTCCTCGACCAGCACGCGGTGCATCAGCGCGATCTGCCCGGCCGGCCCGCCGAAGCTGGCCAGTCCGATCCTGAGCCAGACGAGGAACGCATCACTGAAGGACGGCGGCATGCATGAAGCCGGTCGTGGAGGCCGGCGCCAATCTCGCGTGCGCCCGCCCACCGGTCAAGGCCGGCACCCATCGGCCGCGGCGGAAACAGCGCCGACAGCCCGCGCTCTCCCTGGCGCTCAGGCGGCTGCGGCCGTCCGCCAGGCCAGCGCGACCAGCACGGCGGCTTCGACCAGCTCCGCCAGCGCACCGCAGGTGTCGCCGGTCATGCCGCCGAGTCGGCGCAGGCAGGCATGGCGCCAGACCAGGAACACCAGTGCGGCGATCAGCACGGCGATGCCGCCCGACGCGCCGGATGCGGCCGCGACGGCGACCGTCGCCGTCAACACAAGCATGGCCGGCAGGCGTGGAGCGGCCGCCAGCGCCGAACCAAACCCGTTCGCGCGTACATAGGGCGTGCTCGCGAATGCCAGCACCAGCGCCGCCCGCGCCAGCACCGGCGCCAGCAACCAGGCCCAGCCACCGGCCGGCAGCACGGTCGCCAGCGCCGCGAATTTCAGCAGCAGCACCAGTACCAGCGCGGTCACTCCGGCCGGTCCGCAGCGCGGATCCTTCATGATCGCCAGGGTCCGCTCGCGATCGCCAAGCCCGCCGACCCAGGCATCGGCACTGTCCGCGAGGCCGTCCAGGTGCAGCCCCCCGGTCAGCAGTACCCAGGCCAGCAGCAGGACCGCCGCGGCCAGCATCGGCGCTCCCGCCGGCAGCAGCCATGCCAGTCCGCCGAGCAGCGCACCGAGCAGCGCGCCGACCAGCGGGTACCAGGGCAGCGAACGCGACTGGGCGCCGGCGCGTCCGAATGCCGACGCGGGCACCGGAATCCGGGTCAGGAAGCCGATCGCGACCAGCAGGCCGTTCATCCTCCACCCTTCCCCGCGTCGGGTCCTGCCATCGGGGTCGGCGGCAGGCGATGCAGCGACGCATGCGCGACCTCCAGCATCGCCATTTCCGACCACGGCAGTCCGCGCGTCGCGCACATCAGCAGGCGGATCACCCCACCGTGGGTGACGACGAGTACGCGACGGCCGGCGAACAGGGTGGCGACTTCGGCGAGCGCGGCGCGCACGCGCGCTTCGAACTGCGCGATCGTCTCCGCGTCCGGGGGCGGATGCGCCGCCGGATCGGCCCAGAACCGCGCCAGCGCCTCGCCATGATTCTGCGCCAGCACCTCCATCGGCATGCCCTGCCATCGGCCGAAGCGGTACTCGGCCAGGCACGGTTCCAGCCGCAACGGCACGCCCCGCTCGGCGGCGAACTCGCGCGCGAACAGCGCGCAGCGACGCAGTGGCGAACTCACCACCGCGTCCCAGTGGCCGCCCGCGACCGCGGCACGCATCTGCGCGATTCCCCCCGCGGTCGGCAGGTCGTCGAGCTGGCCCCGGAAGCCGCGATGGCCGGTTTCACCATGCCGCAATAGCTCGATGTGAGTTTCCGCGCGGGCAGGGAGGTCGATGGCGGGGCCGACGACGCCGGTACCGTCGCCGCTCATGCTGTCGAGACCCCGGCCTGCTCGAAGGTCGCCATCTCCGCGTGCAGGTCGCAGGCCAATCGCAGCAGCGGCACGGCAACGGCGGCACCGCTGCCCTCGCCGAGGCGCAGCCCGAGATCGAGCAATGGATGCGCGTCGAGCGCGTCGAGCAGACGCCGGTGGCCGCGTTCGTGCGAGCAGTGCGAGAACAACAGCCAGGGGCGGACACCGGGATTGAGCCGTACCGCCGCCAGCGCCGCCGCCGTCGCGATGAATCCATCGACGATCACCGGCATCCCGCGCTGGGCGGCCGAGATGCAGGCGCCGGTCAACGCGGCGATCTCGAAGCCGCCGAGCCGGCGCAGGACCTCGAGCGGAGCGTCGGCATCGGCATGGCGGTCCAGCGCGCGCGCCACCACCGCCTGCTTGCGCGCGACGCCTTCCGCATCCAGACCGGTTCCGGCACCCGCCAGCACCGCCGGCGACTCCCCCAGCAATGCGCAGGCCAGCGCGGTCGCCGCCGTGGTGTTGCCGATGCCCATCTCGCCGCCGATGAACGCCTGTGTCCCGGCCGCTGTCGCGCGCGCGACGCTGTCCGCGCCGGCCTGCAGCGCCTGCCGCAGCTGCGTGTCGTCCATCGCCGGCGCCTCGCAGAAGTTCGCGGTATGGGGCGCGATCATCACCCGTACCACGCCCGGCAACGGTCCCGGATCGTTGACCGTGCCCAGTTGCACCACCTCCAGGGTCGCGTCGAGACGGCGCGCAAGCACGCTGATCGCGGCGCCGCCGTGAGCGAAGTTGCGCACCATCTCGCCGGTCACTGCCTGTGGGAACGCCGACACCCCTTCCGCGGCGACCCCGTGATCGGCGGCGAACACGCTGATCCAGATCCGTTCCAGTGTCGGCTGTGCACAGCCCTGCAATGCGGCCAGCGCGATCGCAGCCTGCTCCAGCGCGCCTAGCGAGCCCGGCGGCTTGGTCAGCCGCAGCTGTCTTGCCCGTGCCGCCTCCCGCGCATCGACGTCCGGCCGCCGGCAGGGGCCGCACATGTCGAAATCCATTGTCCGGGGCTTTTCCCTCATCTCCATCGTTGCCTCGCTCATGGACACTCCCCCTTCAACGCCATCGGCAATCCGGCCGCAACGAACAGCACCTGTTCGCAGCGCGCGGCAAGCGCCTGGTGCAAGCGCCCGGCCTCGTCGACGAAGCGGCGGCTGAGTTCGCCCATCGGCACCACCCCGAGCCCCACCTCGTTGCCGACCAGCAGCACGCGACCGGGCAACGTCGGCAGTGCCTCCAGCAGGGCGCCGCGTTCGCGTGCGAAGCGGTCCGGGTCGGCATCGCCGAGGAGATTGCTCAGCCACAGCGTCAGGCAGTCGACCAACAGGCAGCGGTCGGCCGCTGCGTGCGCGCGCAGCGTCTCCGCCAGTGCCAGCGGCTCTTCGATGCAGTCCCAATGTGCCGGCCGTCGCGCACGGTGATGGGCGATGCGTGCGCCCATCTCGCCGTCACCGGCCTGCGCGGTCGCGACATAGCTCACCGCCAGGCCGCAGTCGCCCGCGATGCGTTCGGCCAGCGCGCTCTTGCCCGACCGCGCCCCGCCGAGGATCAGGGTATGCATGCGTCGCCCTCCAGCAGCGCGGCCAGGCGCCCGGTATCCAGATGCGCTTCGACCATGTCGGCAAGCCGCTCGATCGATGCCTCGCGCAGCGCGGCGATGTCCAGCGGACGTGCCGCGGCAAGGCCGGCCCACTGCAGCATCGCCGCCAGCGTTTCGGGATGGTCGAACAGGCCGTGCAGATAGCTGCCGGCGACCTGTCCGTCGTCCGAAACCGCGCCGTCGCCACGGCCGTCGTCGAGCTGCGCGAACGGCTGCGCCAGCGCCGGACCGGTACTGACTCCGCAGTGGATCTCGTAGCCGCGTACCGGTACATCGCCAATGCGGGAACGGCCGCCGACGTTGCGCAGCCGCTTCCGCGGCGTCAGGGTCGTCTCCAGGTCGAGCCAGCCCAGCCCCGCACTGGACCCGGCCCCGCCCTCGATGCCGTCCGGGTCGTGCACCGCGCGGCCCAGCATCTGCAATCCGCCGCAGATGCCGAGCACCTTGCCGCCGTAACGCAGGTGACGCGCGATGGCCATATCCCAGCCGTGCTCGCGCAGCCACGCCAGATCCGCACGCGTGGCCTTGCTGCCGGGCAGCACGATCAGGTCGCAGCGCGGCGCGCTTTCGCCCGGTCCGACGAAGCGCAGATCGATCTGCGGATGCGCGCGCAGCGGGTCGAAGTCGGTGTGATTGCTGATCCGCGGCAGCACCGGTACGGCCACCCGCAGCGTTGCCGCCGGCTTGGCCTCGCGGTCGCGGGGCAGTGCATCCTCGGCTTCCAGGTGCAGGCCGTGCAGATACGGCAGCACGCCGAGCACCGGCTTGCCGGTTTCGCGCTGCAGCCAGTCGAGGCCCGGCTGCAGCAGCGCGATGTCGCCGCGGAAACGGTTGATCACGAAGCCGACGACGCGGGCGCGTTCGCTTTCCGACAACAGCGCCAGCGTGCCGACCAGGTGCGCGAACACCCCGCCGCGGTCGATGTCGGCGATCAGGACCACCGGGCAATCGACCGCCTCGGCATAGCCCATGTTGGCGATGTCGTTCGCGCGCAGGTTGATCTCGGCCGGACTGCCCGCACCCTCGACCACCACCGCGTCGAAGGCTTCGACCAGCCGCACATGCGATGTCATCACCGCGTCGAATGCCACCCGCTTGTAGCCGTGGTACCCGACCGCGTCCATCTGCCCGATCGCGCGTCCATGCAGGATGACCTGCGCTCCGCTGTCGCTGCACGGCTTGAGCAGAACCGGATTGAAGTCGGTGTGCGGAGCGAGCCCGCAGGCCTGAGCCTGTACCGCCTGGGCGCGGCCGATCTCGCCGCCGTCGACGGTCACTGCCGCGTTCAGCGCCATGTTCTGCGGTTTGAACGGTGCGACCCGTACGCCCCGCCGGCGCAACCAGCGGCACAATGCCGCGACCAGGGTGCTCTTGCCGGCATCGGAGGTGCAGCCCTGCACCATCAGCACGCGCGCGCTCATGCGGCGACCTCCCGCAGCGCCTCGTGCAGGGTCCGGTCGAGCCGGGCGAAGCCGGCGTCGTCGCCCGGCAGGCCGAAGCGCAAACTCGGCGGCGTCGCCTCGTCGGTATCGAAACAGCGCACGAGGACTCCACGCCGGGCCAGTGCATCGTGCAGAACGGGCGCATCCGGATGGCGTCGCCACTGGAAATACGCGCAGCCCGCGCCATCGACCAGACCATGCGCATCGAGGAGCGCCCCCAGGCGCGCACCGGCCGCGAGCAGCCGCGTGCGCGCGGCCGACTGCCAGTCGCGATCGGCGAGCGCTTGCAGCAGCACGTGCCGGGTCGGCCCGGACAGCGTCCACGGACCGAGCCGTTCACGCAGGGACTCCAGCACCGCGGGCACGGCGCAGACGAAGCCGGCGCGCGCGCCGGCCAGGCCGAAGAACTTGCCGACCGAGCGCAGCACGACCAGGCCGTTGCGCCCGCTGTCCGCGCACAGGCTGCGTTCGGGCGTCGCGTCGATGAAGGCCTCGTCAACCACCAGCCAACCGCCGCGTGACGCCAGCCGCGCATGCAGTTCTAGTAGTGCATCGCGTTCGAAACGCTCCCCGCCCGGATTGTTCGGGTGGATCAGCACGACCACGTCGAAGCGCGCGACTTCATCGGACAGCCGCCGCGCGTGCAGTCGTTCGACTTCGTGTCCGGCCGCGCGCCACGCATGCGTGTGCTCGGCGTAACCAGGTGCGATCACCCCGACGCGGGACCGCTCGCGCAGGCGCGGCAGGGCCTGGATCGCCGCCTGCGAACCGGCGACCGGCAACAGCCGTGGCGCACCGTAGTAGTCACGCGCGATGTCGACCAGGCCGTCGTCGTCCTCGGGCAGACGGTGCCAGGCCGCCGCCGGCACCGGCGGCACCGGCCATGCGAACGGACTGATGCCGGTCGACAGGTCGAGCCAGTCGGCGACAGCGATCCCGTACCGGTTCGCGGCGCGCAGCAGCCGTCCGCCGTGCTCAAGCATGCCGCCACGCCTCCAGCGCGAATGTCGCCACCGATGCGACCGCCAGCCACACGACGACGCCGTTGCGTACCAGGACCAGCGCACGCCGGACCGCGATGGCGTCCGGCGGCTGCCCCTCGCCGAGCGGCGGGCGGGCCTTCCAGCGGCCGTGGTAGGGCGCCGGCCCGCCGAGGCATGTTCGCAACGCACCGGCGCCGGCGGCCATGACCGGACCGGCGTTCGGGCTGTCCCAGGCCCCGGCCTGCCGGCGCCAGCAATGCCAGGCCGATGCGGTATGGCCGCACAACGCGTAGGTCGCCGCGGTGAGCCGCGCCGGCAGCAGGTTCAGTGCGTCGTCGATCCGCGCCGCCGCCCAGCCGAAGCGTGCGAAGCGCGGCGTCCGGTAGCCCCACATCGCGTCGAGCGTGTTCGCAAGCCGGTACAGGACCACGCCGGGTACGCCGAGCAGCAGGAACCAGAACAGTGCGCCGAACACCGCGTCGCAGCCGTTCTCCAGCACCGACTCGGTCGCGGCGGCGGCCAGTTGCCCCGACGACAGCGCCCCGGTGTCGCGGCTGACGATCCGGCCGACCGCCGCACGTGCGGCGTCGAGATCGCCGGCGTCGAGCGCGTCGGCGACCGGCCGCGCATGATCGCCGAGGCTGCGCAGGCCGATGGCGGCGTACAGCACCAACGCTGCATACGCCGCCGACAGCCATGTCGGAAGCTGCCTGGCGAACGCGTCCAGCGCCCATGCGACACCGACCCAGGGCAACACCGCCAACGACCATGCAAGCAGACCGCGCAGCCGGCAGCCAGCGTGCAGATGGCGTTCGATCCAGCCGGCCCAGCGTCCGAACGCAACCAGCGGATGCGCGCGCCTCGGCTCGCCGAGCACGGCATCGAGCGCGACCGCGGCGATCGCGACGGCCGCCGCGATCATGGCCGGAACAGCCTCGCCGCCGCTGCGGGATCGGATGCGAAGTAGAGGTGGACGAAGCTCGCGGTCAGCGCACGGTCGCGGTAGACCGCCTCGGCGGTCGGCCCGCCGTTCGGATTGGCCGCGATCGCGATCGGGTCGGCACGGATCTCGGCGCGCGCATAGTGGAAGCTGTGCCCGCGCAAGGTTCCTTCCGGCAACGAGACCTCCTGCATGCCGAGCGCGACGAAGCGCGACTGCATCGCCGCCGCACCGGCAATCAGGCCCGCCATCGGCGCGCGCCGCCCGTCGCGATCGGCGAGTTCCTCGAGCGCGAACAGCAGACCGCCGCATTCGGCCAGCAGCGGACGTCCCGCATCGCGATGCGCACGCAGCGACGCGTGCAGGTCGGTGTTGGCACCCAGTGCGTCCAGGTGCAGCTCCGGATACCCGCCCGGCAACCAGACCGCGTCGCATTCGGGCAGCGGATCGCCGGCCACCGGCGAGAAGAACCGCAGTTCGGCGCCGGCATCGCGCAGCAGCGCGATGTTGGCCGGGTACAGGAAACAGAACGCAGCGTCGCGCGCGACCGCGATACGCCAGCCTTCGAGCCGGCGTGGCACCGGCGGCGGCTCGGCGGCTGCGAATTCGAGCGCCGGCGGCAGCGCGGTCGCCGCGTGCTCGCCCCAGGCGTCGGCCAGCGCGTCCAGGCGCGCGTCCAGGTCGGCGAGCTCGCCGGCCGCGACCAGGCCCAGATGCCGTTCCGGCAATGCCAGCCCAGGTCGCCGCGGCAATGCGCCCATCCAGGCGATGTCCGCCGGCAGGCTGTCGCGCAACAGTCTGGCGTGATGCGCACTGCCGATGCGGTTCGCGGCGACCCCGTGCAGCTGCAGGCCTTCACGGTATCGGGCCAGTCCGGTCGCCAGCGCGCCGAAGGTCTGCGCCATTGCCGAACCGTCGATCACCGCCAGCACCGGCAGGCCGAGTGCGATCGCAAGATCCGCGCTGGACGGCTCGCCGTCGAACAACCCCATCACGCCCTCGACCAGGATCAGGTCAGACTCCAGCGCGGCGGCATGCAGGCGCGCGCGCACGTCGGATTCGCCGCACATCCACAGGTCGAGCTGCTGCACCGGCGCACCACAGGCACGTTCGAGAATCATCGGGTCGAGGAAATCCGGACCGGTCTTGAACACCCGCACCCGCCGGCCATTGCGCCGGTGCCAACGCGCGAGCGCGGCGGTGACGCTGGTCTTGCCCTGTCCCGACGCGGGCGCCGACACCAGCAATGCGGGACAGCGGGCGGTCGCCATCACAGTTCGATCCCGTGCTGCGCCCTGATGCCGGCGCGGAATGCATGCTTGACCAGACGCATCTCGGTCACCGTATCGGCGGCCTCGACCAGCGCGTCCGGCGCACCGCGACCGGTGACAACGACGTGCTGACGCGGCGGCCGTGTCTTCAGCGCCGCGAGCACCGCGTCCAGCGGCAGGTAGTCCTTGTTCAGCGCGATGTTGAGCTCGTCCAGCAGCACGAAGTCGAAATCCGGATCGGCGAGCATCCGCGCGGCGACCTCCCACGCCGCGGTCGCGGCGGCGACGTCGCGGGCACGGTCCTGGGTTTCCCAGGTGAACCCCTCGCCCATCACGTGATACTCGAGGCGGTCGGCGAATGCGCCGTCCATGCCGCGGAAGAACAGGTCCTCGCCGGTGCTGAAGCTGCCCTTGATGAACTGCACCACGCCGCAGCGGAATCCATGCCCGAGCGAGCGCGCGAGCATGCCGAATCCCGACGAGCTCTTGCCCTTGCCGTTGCCGGTGTTGACCACCAGTACGCCGCGGTCGATCGTCGCCCGCGCGATCCGGCGGTCGACCAGTTCCTTCTTGCGCCGCGCACGTTCCCGGTAGTGCTCTTCCTCGGTGCGCCCGAGGCGTTCGGAGCCGCGGCTCACGACACGACCTCCTTCGAAGCGGGGCCTCCAAGCCTCGCGCCACGCAACGCCGCGCGCAAGGCGAACGCCGCTCCGACATAGCCGGCCAGTGTGCCGAGCGCGCGCGGGTAGTAGGCCGGGACGCGGGCGAGGAAGCCCTGCAGGGTCGGATCCGGGTATCGACCGGAGAAGAACCAGTAGCCGCCCTTGGACAGCAGGTAGGCGACGCTGGCAGTCACCACGAGGGTCAGCGCCAGCCACGGCAGCGTCCGCCAGTCGTCCACGTGCAACCGACGGTAGACATGCCCGCCCAGCCATAGCGACGCGTAGGCGAAGGCCAGCGCCCAGTACGCCGGCGACAGGCACCAGTCGCTGATCGTGCCGGCGGCATGGCTGCCCAGGTCGAGCGCGGTCGCCAGCACGAACAGCACAGGCAGCGCCCACATCGGACGCAGCAGCGCGCCGGCGAGGAAGAACACCGCCCACGATGCGCTGGGCAGCGCATCGACGCTGGCGAAGTGCTGGCCGCGGGTGGCGATCATCAGCGCCGCCAGTCCCAGTCCGGCCAACCACTGGCCGCGCACGGAAACCAGCGGCAGCGGCGGGGTCGATTGTCCGTTCATGGCGGTCACCTCAGCGCGAATCGATCTGATGCGCGATGCGACCGCGCAGGGCGAAGGTCGCCATGCCGTGCACCGCCAGGGCAACGGCGACGTACATCATCGTCGTACGCACGAACAGCGGCCCCCACTGCCAGGCACGGGCAAGGTACTCGGCGAAGTGGGGATCCTGGTAGCGTCCGCCGAGCCAGTAGAACGCGCCGTTGGAGATCAGGAACGACGCGCTGGCCGCGACCAGCCCGACTCCGGCCGCGCCGAGCAGCGGGAGCATCCGCCCATCCAGCCGTCCCGTGTACAGGCGTCCCCCATACCAGAGCACCGCATAGGCCAGCGGCAGGAACGCGTACGACGGCGTGATGCAGAAATCGCTGACCCCGGCGTACTCGATCGACACCCAGTCGACCGCGACCGCCAGCACCAGCATCGCGACGAACTGCCAGTGCCGGCGCAGGTACAGGCCGCCGAGAAAGAACAGCGCCATCGAGGCGTCGGGCAGGTGCAGCGCATCGCCGAAGTGATTGAAGCGCGTCGCCACCATCAACGTCGCGAACGCGGACAGCAGGACGAGATTCATCGGTCTGGAAAGCGGCTTCATGGCAGGCCTCGTGTGGGATTGAAGGAAGGCCGCTCCATGGCCGTGGGCGCATGCGCTCAGGCGTCCGGGCGCCAGCGCAGGCTCAGCAGCCACTGGCGGCCAGGCTGGTTGTAGAAGGTCGCGGTCTCGTACTGCTTGTCGAACACGTTGTCGACCGACAGCCGCAGCTGCCAGTCCGGCGACAGCACATAGCCGACGCGCAGGTCGGCCAGCCCGTAGCCGCCCATCCGGCGCGTGTTGGCGAGATTGTCGTGGCGCTCGCCGGCGCCGCTGATCGAGGCGCCCAGGCTGAGGGCGCCGAAGCGGCGATCCAGGTCGACGCGGCCGCTGCGCTTCGCGCGTCGCGGCAGCACATTGCCCGGATAGCCGGACGCGTCGGCGTCGTTCTCGGGATCGAGCAGGGTCGCGGTCGCGGCCAGCTCCCAGCCGGCCACGGTCGTGCCGATCACCGCCTCCACGCCACGGATGCGCGCGCGATCGATGTTGTTGGGACCGCCGAACGGACCCAGATCGGCGTCGTAGGCGATCATGTCGTCGATGCGCGTCTGGTAGGCATCGATCGACCAGCGGCCCCAGCCGTGCTCGCCGCGCAGGCCGATCTCGCCGCTGCGCGAGGTCTCCGGCCCCAGCGCCGGGTTGCCGTAGCCGGGGAAATAGAGTTCGTTGAAGGTCGGTGCCTTGAACGCGGTGCCGACGCTGGCGGTCAGCCTCAACGCATCG
Source organism: Marilutibacter chinensis (assembly GCF_021725675.1). GTDB lineage: Bacteria > Pseudomonadota > Gammaproteobacteria > Xanthomonadales > Xanthomonadaceae > Marilutibacter > Marilutibacter chinensis. The sequence continues at coordinate 231,496 of NZ_JAKJPO010000004.1, forward strand.
GTGAAGTCCCAGCCCCACAACAGGCTGCCGGTGGTCCTGCCGCCGAACTGTTCGTTGTCGTCGCGGCGCACGCTGGCCTGCAGGGACTGCGCACCGAACGCCTGCTGCCACTGCGCGAACGCGCCGCGGTTGATCCGCGAGTCGAGCGCGTAGTCGGTGGTGCCCTCGACCTCGTCGCGCTGCCAGTCGAAGCCGAGCGTAAGCAGACCGTCGCCGATCCCGATGTCGGCCTGCAGCCCGGCCAGCTGGCGGCGGGTGTCGAAGCGCGAGTAGAACGCACCGTCGAAGTAGTTGTCGCTCAGGTCGGCGCTGGTACCGGCGCTGGCGGTGAGCCTGAAGCCCGGTCCGGCGACGTAGCGCAGCTGTCCGCCGACGACCTGCTGGACCGTGTCGGCCTCGCTGGCCGGGCCGCCGTCGTACTCGTTGCGGCCCTCGGAACGGAACACCCGCACATCGCCGTCCCAGCGCTCGCCGAAACGGTGGCCGCCCTGCACGCTCAGCGAGCTGTTGCGGTAGCCGTCGCGATCGGGATCGAAATTGCGGGTGCCGCGGTAGGCGTTGATGCCTTCGGTGCTCTCGTGCGCCGCCTGCACCGAGTACCAGCCGTCAGCGCCCCGCCCGGCCACGCCCGCCGACGCGCGCCAGGTGCCCTCGCTGCCGGACGCCGCCATCGCGTTGGGCTCGAACGGTCCGCGCGGGCGCCGGGTGAATATCTGCACGACGCCGCCCAGTGCCTCCGAGCCATACAGGCTGGAGAACGGACCACGCACGATCTCGATGCGCTCGATCTGCTCGACCGGGATGTCCTGCAGCGCGGCGCCGCCACTGGTCGCCGAACCGATGCGGACGCCGTCGACCAGCACCAGCACGTGGTCGGACTCGGTCCCGCGCAGGAACAGCGAGGTCGACTTGCCGGGCCCGCCGTTGTTCGCCAGCGAGATGCCGGCGCGGCCGCGCAGCAGGTCCGGCAACGACGGCGGCTGCAGGCGCTCGATCTCGACGCGATCGATCACCGTCACCGTGGCCAGGGTCTGGTCCTGGGTCCGGGCGGTGCGGGTGGCGGTGACAACGACGCCCTCCAGGTCGGCGGCGACGCCTTCAGCCAGGGCCGGAGCGACGGGGAAAAGAACCGGGAAAAGCGTCGTCGCCAGAACGGCACGACAGAACACGACGGTACGGCTATGCACACGGACTCCTTCACCGCGCCTGCCCGCGCGGATGGCATGGGAACGGACAGACGGAAGGAGGGTTCGAGTCGGCGCGCCACAAGCGCGCAGCCCGTGACATCGCCCACCGCATGTCGGGTCATGCCTGGGGCCGGTCTCCGGGCTCGCGAGCGGAGCGGGCGATGCGACATCGCCGGCTCCCGGTCCGCGCCTTCCCATGCATCAAGCACAGTGGCCGTGTGCGGACCTTGTCTCGCCTACCGTTGCGGGGGCAGCTCCGGAATTGCCGGTCGTATCCACGGACGTGTGGAGCTCGACCCGGCGCACCGGATTCCCGTTTCAACCGCCGTCCCGGTCGGGGCGGCGGTCACCTCAGGCGGGCGCCAGTCTAGCAGCAAGCCGGGGCCATCCCGCCATGCGAAAGCGCATGGCCGCAGAAGCGGGTGGGATGAGCGCGCAGCGCCGGACATGCGAACGACCCGGGCAGACAGGATGGCCCGGACCACGGATCCAGTCCCTTGATGGCTTTATCCGTGTCGATCCGCGCCAATCCGCGGCTGAAGGGTCGCTCTTGCAGAACTACGCCTTGCGGAACACCAGCTGGCCGCCCTCGGCATCGGCGACGACGGTGTCGCCGGCGACGAACTCGCCGGCCAGGATCCGCTGCGCCAGCGGGTTCTCCAGTTGCTGCTGGATCGCGCGCTTGAGCGGACGGGCACCGTAGACCGGATCGAAGCCGACGTTGCCGAGCAGCGCGATCGCGTTGTCGGTCAGCTGAAGCTTCAGGCCGCGCTCGGCCAGGCGCCTGTCGAGTCCGGCGAGCTGGATCTTCGCGATCTCGCGGATCTGCGCCTTGGCCAGTGGATGGAACACCACGATGTCGTCGAGCCGGTTGATGAACTCCGGGCGGAAGTGGTTCTGCACCACGCCCATCACCGCCGCCTTCATCTGCGTGTAGCCCTCCGGGGAGTCGGTATCCGACATCTCCTGGATCATCTGGCTGCCGAGGTTGGAGGTCATCACGATCACGGTGTTGCGGAAGTCGACCGTGCGACCCTGGCCGTCGGTCAGGCGGCCATCGTCCAGCACCTGCAGCAGGATGTTGAACACGTCCGGGTGCGCCTTCTCGACCTCGTCGAGCAGGATCACGCTGTACGGACGGCGGCGCACCGCCTCGGTCAGATAGCCGCCCTCCTCGTAGCCGACGTAGCCCGGGGGCGCGCCGACCAGGCGGCTGACCGCGTGCTTCTCCATGAACTCGCTCATGTCGATGCGGACCATCGCGTCGGGCGAGTCGAACAGGAACTCGGCCAGCGCCTTGCACAGCTCGGTCTTGCCGACGCCGGTCGGACCGAGGAACAGGAACGAGCCGCTGGGACGGTTCGGATCGCTCAGGCCGGCACGCGAACGGCGTACCGCGTCGGAGACGACCTTGATCGCCTCGTCCTGGCCGACCACGCGCGCATGCAGGTGCCCCTCCATCTGCAGCAGCTTCTCGCGCTCGCCCTCGAGCATCTTCGACACCGGGATGCCGGTCCAGCGCGAGACCACTTCGGCGATCTCCTCGGCGGTGACCTTGTCCTGCAGCAGGGTGAAGCCCTGCCTTTCGGCTTCCTGCGCCGCCTGCAGCTGCTTCTCCAGCTCCGGCAGGGTGCCGTACTGGATCTCGCTCATGCGTCCGAAATCCTGCTTGCGCTGCGCCGCCTCCAGTTCGAGCTTGGCCGTCTCGATCTGCTCCTTGATCTTCGTCGCGCCCTGCAGGGTCGCCTTCTCGGCCTTCCAGACCTCCTCCAGGTCGTTGAACTCGCGCTCCAGCGTGGCGATCTCGGCCTCCAGGTCGGCCAGACGCTGCTTCGAGGCCTCGTCCTTCTCCTTCTTCAGCGCCTCGCGCTGGATCTTCAGCTGGATCAGCCGGCGCTCCTTGCGGTCCAGTTCCTCGGGCTTGGAGTCGATCTCCATGCGGATGCGGCTGGCGGCTTCGTCCATCAGGTCGATCGCCTTGTCCGGCAGCTGGCGGTCGGCGATGTAACGGTTGCTCAGCGTCGCCGCGGCGACGATCGCCGGATCGGTGATCTCCACACCGTGGTGGACCGCGTACTTCTCCTTCAGTCCGCGCAGGATCGCGATGGTGTCCTCCACGCTCGGCTCACCGACGAACACCTTCTGGAAACGGCGCTCCAGTGCGGCATCCTTCTCGACGTACTTGCGATACTCGTCGAGCGTGGTCGCGCCGATGCAGTGCAGTTCGCCCCGCGCCAGCGCCGGCTTGAGCATGTTGCCGGCGTCCATCGCGCCCTCGGCCTTGCCGGCGCCGACCATCGTGTGCAGTTCGTCGATGAACAGGATCACCTGGCCCTCGTTCTTCGACAGGTCGTTGAGCACGCCCTTCAGGCGCTCCTCGAACTCGCCGCGGAACTTGGCGCCGGCGATCAGCGCGCCCATGTCGAGCGCGAGCACGCGCTTGCCGCGCAGCCCTTCCGGCACCTCGCCGTTGACGATGCGCTGGGCCAGGCCCTCGACGATCGCGGTCTTGCCGACGCCGGGCTCGCCGATCAGCACCGGGTTGTTCTTGGTCCGGCGCTGCAGCACCTGCACGGTGCGGCGGATCTCCTCGTCACGGCCGATCACCGGGTCGAGCTTGCCGGACTCGGCGCGCGCGGTCAGGTCGATGCAGTACTTCTCCAGCGCCTGCCGCTGGTCCTCGGCGTTCTCCGATTGCACCGATTCGCCGCCGCGGGCCTTGTCGATCGCCGCTTCCAGCTTGCCCTTGTCCGCACCCGCGGCCTTGAGCAGCTTGCCGGCCTCGGTATTGCCGTCGAGTGCGGCGAGCAGGAACAGCTCCGATGCGATGAAGGCGTCGCCGCGCTGCTGGGCGAGCTTGTCGGTGACGTTGAGCAGGCGCGCCAGGTCGTTGCCGACGGAGACGTTGCCTTCCTGCCCGCTCACCTTCGGCAGCTTGTCCAGCGCCTCGCCGAGCCGCTCGCGCAGCAACGGCACGTTGACCCCGGCCTGCGCCAGCAGCGGCCGGGTACCGCCGCCCTGCTGGTCGATCAACGCGGCGAGCAGGTGCACCGGTTCGATCACGTTGTGGTCGCGCCCGACCGCCAGCGACTGCGCGTCGGCGATCGCCTGCTGGAAGCGCGATGTCAGCTTGTCCATCCGCATGGAGAACCTCTTGGAATCAGGGGCGGCGATCGTTGCCGCGATGCGACGGACATGCGGCCGGACGAAGGCGATTCAAGCGGGGTTCAAGGATGCGGCAGGCGCTGTTCAGGGATCGTGACCGTTGACGGCGGCGGTCCCGGGATCGTCGGAATGCACGCCGTGGATGAGCCGGCCGCCAGCGCGGCAGCATCGTGCGGCCCGTGCCGGCCGGGACGCCGGATGGCGACGGCACGCCTGGCCGTCCCCCGCGGCACGCGCGGGCAATACGGCAAAAAAGCAGCGGCCTACAGGGGGTGGAGCTTGCCCCGTCCTCCAGGCCTGGGCCGCGACCGCCCGGCTCTCGCTACCATGCACGCATGCGCATCCTCATCCTGGGCGGCTATGGCCAGTTCGGCGGTCGCATCAGCCGCACGCTGGCCGCCGACGACCGCTTCGACATCCTCGTCGCCGGACGCGACATCGAACGTGCCCGAACCTTCATCGACACCAGCGGCGCAGGCCGGCGTGCGATGCGTCCACTGCGACTGGATGCCGGCGACGCTGCAGCGCTCGCGCGGTCGTTCGAACAGTCGCGCCCGGATCTCGTCATCCATACCGCCGGTCCGTTCCAGGAGCAGAACTGCACGCCAGATGGCTACCGGGTCGCCCGCGCGGCCCTGCAGGCCGGCGCGCACTATGTCGACCTGGCCGACGCGCGCGGCTTCGTCGCCGGTTTCGATTCGCTGGACGCCGAGGCGAAGGCCGCCGGTCGCCGCGCCATCAGCGGTGCCAGCAGCGTGCCCGGCCTGAGCGCGGCGGTGATCGAGGCCCACCTGCACCGCTTCACCCGCCTGGATGCGGTGGAAGCCGGCATCTCCCCGGGCAACCGCACCCCACGCGGACTGGCGACCACCCGCGCGATCCTCGGCTACGTCGGCCGCCCCTATCCGGTCCTGCTGGATGGCGAACGCCGGCGGGTCCACGGCTGGCAATCGCTGCGCAGACTGCAGTGGCCCGGCGTCGGCCCGCGCTGGTTCGCGCGTTGCGAGGTGCCCGACCTGGACGTGCTGCCGGCGCGTTACCCGACGCTGAAGCACTGCGACTTCCGCGCCGGCCTGGAGCTGCGGCGGATGCATTTCGGCCTGTGGCTGGGCAGCTGGGCGGTACGCCTCCGGCTCGTGCCCAGCCTGCAGCCATGGGCGCGCTTGCTGCTGCGCCTGAGCGAGCAATGGCTCGACACGGGTTCCGACGTCGGCCTGATGCACGTCGACATGCACGGCGTCGGCGCGGGCGGCGAACCGCTGGCGCTGCGCTGGCAGATGATCCTGCGCGACGGCGATGGTCCGCAGGTGCCCTGCACCGCCGCCGTCGTGCTGGCGCGGAAGCTGGCGCGGGGCGAACTGCCGGGCGCGGGCGCCGGCCCCTGCCTGGACCTGTTCACGCTCGAGGAATATCTGTCGGCGCTGCACGGATTCGCGGTCGATACCCGGACCGTGGTGCTCGGGCATCAGGCGGGCTCGAGCCAGCCCTCGTAGCGGACCAGCTGCCCGATCAGGGGCAGTCGCGCCTCGACCAGGAACTGGTAACGGCCTTCGTGCTCGCGTTCGCGGCACTGCACGCCGGAGAACAGTCGAGCCGGCAGCGGCAGCACGCCCAGCAGCCGCACGCGTTCGACGTTCCAGAAGATCGTGCCGTCCCACGCATGCAGGGCGAAGCGGAACTGCACCAGCCCCAGCCGCTCGCACAGCAGGCCATCGCGGCAGTACAGCCTGGAGACCATCTTCCTTCCGGCGAAGTCGCGGTGCCAGATCTCGCGTTTCCCGTCTGCGACGAACTCGATCCGCACCGGCACGTCATGCATCGTCGGCGGCAGACGGGTCGCGACCGCGCACAACCAGGCCAGCGGATTGCGACCGCGCTCGATCGTCGCCCGCCCCGCCCAGACGCCGCGCCCGCGGATGCCATGCAGCGCGCGCAATGAATCGGGCAGGTTGAAGAATGGTGCGCGCAGCACCTGCTGGAATACGGTCGGATGCATCCGGATGCCCCTTGGCCTGCGTGTTTCGCCACCGCCTCCGCCGGCTCCGGAATGCTTCCCGGCAGGTGCCCGCCCGGCGGAGCAGGCGCCCCGCGCGAAGCATAGCGGCCGGACGCATGCCGGACCCGGATCAGGCTCCCGCTTTGCCCCTCTGCAGCGACAGCAGGCCGAGCATCGTCGCCAGCACCGCGTAGCCGGCCGCGAACTGCCAGGCGATGGAGCGCGCGACGCCCTCCAGCGAGCCCGGCAGGTAGACGCCACCCTGCGGATGCACCGAGTGGATCACCCCGAACAGCGTCAGCACCGAGGCCAGCAGCCACCAGGCCGCCGATTGCCGGAAGCGGCTCTCGACCATCGCCACCAGCGCCGAGGCCCACAGCATCGCCGTGATGATGAAACCGTTGCCGAGCACGACGATCGTCGCCAGCTCCGGCAGGCCGCTGCCCTCGCCGTGCGCGTACAGCTCGGCGAAACGGGCCGGATCGATCCACGCCGGATTGCCGAGCTTGATCACCAGCAGGTAGGCGATCGCCGGCAGGAACGCCAGCGCCACCGCCAGCGCATGCTCGCGGCGCGTGCTCTGGAAGGCCTGCACGGTGATGTCGAGGCCGACGTAGACGATGATCGGCGCCAGCACCGCCAGCGGCAGCCACTGCACCAGCCCGGACACGATGCCGAGCATGCCGCCGATGCCGACGAACAGCCCGGCCAGCAGGGTGTAGCCCGAGCGTGCGCCCATGTGCTTGTAGGCGGGCTGGCCGATGTAGGGCGTGGTCTGGGCGACGCCGCCGCAGAAGCCGGCGACCAGGGTCGAGACCGCCTCGGCCAGCAGCACGTCGCGGGTGCGGTAGTCGTCGCCGGCGGCGCGTGCGCTCTCCGCGACGTTGATGCCGCCGACCACCATCAGCAGGCCGAAAGGCAGCAGCAGCGACAGGTAGGGCAAGGTGTACGGCAGGCCGTCGACGAAACCGAGCGTCGGCCACGGCGGGGTCAGCGCCAGCGGCAGCGCGTCGGGGATACGGAATCCCGGCGCACCGAGTCCGGCCAGGCCGAGTCCGTAGTACAGCGCGGTGCCGACGATGAAGGCCAGCAGCACGCCGGGGATCCGCACCGGCAGCGGCCCGCGCGCGACCAGCACGTACAGCAGCAGGCCGAAGGTGGCGAAGCCGACCACCGGCGCGCGCAGTGTTTCGATCAGCGGCAGGAAGCCCAGCAGCATCAACGCCGCGCCGCCGATCGAACCGAGCAGGGCCGCACGCGGCACCAGCCGGGTGATCGCGTCGCCGGCGAACGACAGCACCAGCTTCAACGTACCCATCACCATCAGCGAGGCCATGCCCAGCTGCCAGGTCGCGGTCGCCGCGGAGGCCTCGTCCAGGCCCTGCGCCTTGAACTGTACGAACGCCGGCCCAAGCACCAGCAGGGCCATGCCGATGCTGGTCGGCGCATCCAGGCCCAGCGGCATCGCGGTCACGTCGTCGCGGCCACTGCGCGCGGCCAGCCGGCGCGCCATCGCGGTATAGATCAGGTTGCCGACAAGCACACCGAACGCGGTGCCGGGGAACATCCGGGTGAACACGACCTCGGCCGGGAAGCCGAAGATCCCGACCAGCGCTGCGGCGATGAAGCCGAGAATCGACAGGTTGTCGACGACCAGGCCGAAGAAGCCGTTGAGATCGCCGGCAACGAACCAGCGCGGTCTAGCGTTGTGCATGGGCGGACGGGGGTTGGATTACGGCTGACGATCGTAGCCGGGTTTGCCCTGCCCCGGGCCGGCCAGTCCGCGGAAGGCGCCAGGCCAGGCCCTTCGCATGCGATGCCACTGAGACATGTGCGGGAGCCCGGAAGTCGCGCGGCAGCGACGGGATCACGCGCCTGCGGCTTCGATCCAGATCAGCGAAGCCATGCGACCGGTGCGACGGTCGCGGCGATGCGAGAAGAAGCGCTCCGGGTCGGAAATCGTGCACAGGCCACCGCCGTGGATGCGGGATACGGCCAGCCCGGCGGCCTGCAGACGCCGCCGCGCGAGCCGGTAGAGATCGACGCGCCAGTGTCGCTCGCGGGTATCCGTGAACGCGGCAGCGTCGGCCCGTTCGCGCGAGACGAAGGCATCACGCACGTCGACGCCGACTTCGTAGGCCTGCGGCCCCGCCGCCGGGCCCAGCCAGGCCAGCAGCCGCGCGGGCGGCGTGCGCATCGCCGCGACGGTGGCCTCGAGCACGCCTTCGGCCAGACCACGCCAGCCGGCATGCGCGCCGGCGACCTCGCTGCCGTCGTCGGCGCAGAACAGGACCGGCAGGCAGTCGGCGGTCTGGATCGCCAGCACCACGCCGGCTTCGGAGGTGACCGCGGCGTCGGCCTCGGGCTCGCCGGCACCATCGCTCCAGTCGTAACCGGCTTGCGGCAGCGGAGACAGAAACCCCGCGCCCGCTTCCCGAGTCCCTCTGTCGCGCACGGGAGAAGGCCTGGGGTGAGAGCCACCCGCGAACCGCACCACTTCCACCCCATGCACCTGCCGCAGCCAGCGCGGCGCCGACGGCAACCCGGCCAGCTCGGCCAGCGCAGCGCGGTTCGCCAGCGCATGCGCCGGTTCGTCGCCACAGCGCGACCCGAGATTGAAGCGGTCGAACGGTGGCGGCGAGACGCCGGCGCCATGCCGCAGCGTAGTGAGGGCGCGGACGCCCGGCGGTGCCGGCCAGTCGGCATCGAGCCACGGCAACGGCGACGGCGCCGACGCGTTCACCTCAACGCCCGGCCTCCGCGGCGGCGCGGCTGTCGTCCTGCAGTGCCCTGACCAGCGCCTGCATGTCGTCCGGCATCGGCGCGCTGCATCGGACCGGCTGACCGCCGACCGGGTGCGCGAACTCCAGCGTCTCCGCATGCAGGGCCTGGCGACGGAACCCGCGCAGCGCCTCGACCAGCTCCGGGGTCGCGCCCTTCGGTAGCTTCAGCGGACCGCCGTACATCGGATCGCCGACGATCGGATACTTGATGTGGGCCATGTGCACCCGGATCTGGTGGGTGCGGCCGGTCTCCAACCGGCATTCGACCAGGGTATGGGCGCGGAAGCGCTCGCGCAGCCGGTAGTGGGTGACCGCCTCGCGGCCGTCCTCGCGCACAGCCATGCGGACGCGGTCGCGCGGATGGCGGTCGATCGGCGCGTCGGCGGTGCCGCCGGCCACCATCGCCCCGACCACCACCGCCAGGTACTGGCGATGCACCTCGCGCGAGGACAGTTGCGCGATCAGCGCGGTGTGCGCGACCAGGGTGCGGGCGACCACCATCACGCCCGAGGTGTCCTTGTCCAGGCGGTGGACGATGCCGGCGCGCGGCAGCCTGTCGAGCCCCGGGTCATGGTGCAGCAGGGCATTGACCAGGGTGCCGGCCGGGTTGCCCGCCCCCGGGTGCACGACCAGGCCCGGCGGCTTGTCGATCACGATGACGTGTTCGTCCTCGTACAGCACGGCGAGCGGAATGTCCTCCGGCGCCGATCGGGTCTGGACCTCCTCGATCACGTTCAGGGTGACCGTCTCGCCACCGCGCACGGCATCGCGCGGGCGCGCCTCGCGGCCGTCGAGACGGGCGTCGCCGGACTTGATCCACGCCGCCAGCCGCGAGCGCGAATAGTCCGGGAACAGTTCCGCCAGAACCGCATCGAAACGGCGCCCGGCAGCGCTGTCGGGAACGGTGGCGGTCAGCGCGGGGGCGGCATCGCTCATGGCAAACGGGGTCTCGGCCGGAATCTGTCAACGCTGTCGGGGCACCGCGCCGGGTCTGGGCCGTGCGGAGCCGTAAGAACGGAGAAGTGTATGTCGATACGCGACCCGGCGATAACGCCGGGCCTTGCGGCCCCAGACCCCGGCATCGATTAAGGCCACGTTGGCCCGTACTGCTATTATCGGCAGTTCGTGCCCCCGGCGCCCGTCGAAGCCTGCCATGACCCCAAGCTCCACCCCCGGCTCCCTCCTTTCCCGCCCCCTGCCCCGGATCGCCGCGCTGCTGGTGATGGCCGCGTTGCTGGCGACCGGCTGCTCCCGCTTCAAGGACAAGGACAGCGACGAAGGCCAGCCGGTCGAGGCCCTGTACGAAAAGGCCAGCAAGTCGATGCGCAACGGCAACTGGGCGTCGGCGGAAACCACGTTCAAGCGGCTGGTCGCGCAGTATCCGTACGGCCCGTACACCGAACAGGCCCTGATCGAAACCGCCTATGCCCAGTACAAGGCGGGCAAGCACGACGACGCGGTCAGCAGCATCGACCGCTTCCTGCGCACCTACCCGACCCATCGCAACGCGGCTTACATGTACTACCTGCGCGGGCTGGCGAACTCCAGCCGCGATGCGGTGTTCCTGCAGCGGGTCTGGCGCCTGGATGCCAGCCGTCGCGACCTGGACACCCCGCGCCAGGCCTACAACGACTTCCGGCTGGTGGTCGAGCGTTACCCGAACAGCCGTTATGCCGCCGACGCGCAGGCACGGATGAACGACCTGCGCGACACCTTCGCCCGCCATGAGATGGACGTCGCCCTGTACTATCTGCGTCGCACCGCCTACGTCGCCGCGGCCAACCGGGCGACCGCGCTGATGGAGACCTATCCGGGCAGCAAGTACCAGAACGACGCGGTCGCCACGCTGGTCGCCGCCTACGAAGGCCTCGGCAACGAGGCGCTGGCCTCCAGCGCGCGCGCGACCCTGCAGCAGCAGGCTCCCGACCATCCCTACCTGACGGGCGACTGGCCGGACTACCCGAGCGACTGGCGCAAGCTGAATCCGTTCGCGGGCGAGAAGTCGGCCCTCGACAACATGGAAGACTGAGCACGCGGACAGACCCGGCTCTCGCGCTTCCGCCAACGAAAACGCCGCCCTCGAGGCGGCGTTTTCGTTGGCGGCGACCGCAGCGGGCCCCGGATCTCCAGACGCCCCGGGCGCGCCGCCTCAGGAACCGTAGCCGTTGGTGATCGGGTAGCGGCGTTCGCGGCTGAAGGCCCGACGCGATACCTTCGGCCCGGGCGCCGACTGGTGCCGTTTCCATTCGCTGATCCGCACCAGCCGCAGTACCTTGTCGACGGTCGCCGCATCGTAGCCGGCCGAGACGATGTCGTCGCGCGACTGTTCCTGGTCGACGTAGCGCAGCAGGATCGCATCCAGCACGTCGTACGGCGGCAACGAATCCTGGTCCTTCTGGCCTTCGCGCAGCTCGGCTGACGGTGGCCGGTCGATCACGCTCTGCGGGATCACTTCGCCACCGTGCGGCGCACTGCCGCCGACCGTGTTGCGCCAGCGCGCGAGCGCGTATACCTCGGTCTTGTACAGGTCCTTGATCGGCGCATAGCCGCCGCACATGTCGCCGTAGATGGTCGCGTAGCCGACCGCATACTCGCTCTTGTTGCCGGTGGTCAGCAGCAGTCCGCCGAACTTGTTGCTCAGCGCCATCAGCAGCGCGCCGCGCGTGCGCGACTGCAGGTTCTCCTCGGTGGTGTCGGCTGCCCGCCCCTCGAACGTGTCGGCCAGCGCATCGAGAAAACCCTGGAACGGCTTCTCGATCGGCAGCGTCATCAGCTCCACCCCGAGCGACGCGCACTGGATCGCGGCCAGATCGTTGGACAACCCGGCGGTATAGCGCGACGGCATCCGCACGGCGGTGACGTTCTCCGCCCCCAGCGCGTCCACCGCGATCGCCAGCACGACCGCCGAATCGATGCCACCCGACAGTCCCAGCCAGACCTTGCCGAAGCCGTTCTTGCGACAATAGTCCTGCACCCCGCGCACCACCGCGCGCCAGGCCAGCGCATCGCGGCTTTCGTCGCCGTCGTCCATCCACTGCACCGGCAGGAAGCTGCGGCTCTCGCGGTCGAAATCGACCACCAGCCACTGGTCGGTGAACGCAGCGGCCGCCGGATGCACGCTGCCGTCGGCGTCGGCGACGACCGACGCACCGTCGAACATCAGCGCGTCCTGTCCACCGACCACGTTGAGGTAAGCCAGGCCGACACCCGGCCCATGCGCACGGCTTTCGCGGATGCGGCGACCGATCAGCGCATCGCGGTCGGCGTGCTTGTCGCGCTCGAACGGCGAAGCATTCGGCACCAGCATCAGTTCGGCGCCGGCGGCGACCGCCTCGGACATCGGCTCGGCGAACCACAGGTCCTCGCAGATCACCATTCCGCACCGCACACCCTCGACCTCGAACACGCAGGCCTCCCCATCGGGATCCATGGTGAAGTAGCGACGTTCGTCGAATACCGCATAGTTCGGCAGCTCGCGCTTGCGGTAGGTATGGGCGACCCGGCCGTCGCGCAGCACGCTGGCGGCGTTGTAGACCACGCTGCCGGCCGCCTGCGGCCAGCCGACCACCGCGGTGATGCCATGCACCCGCGCGGCGATGCCCTCCAGCGCATCATGGCAATCGGCCAGGAAGCCCGGCCGCATCAGCAGATCCTCCGGCGGATAGCCGCTCAGCGCCAGTTCCGGGAACAGCACCACCTGGGCGCCATATTCGTCGCGCGCTTCGTCGATCATCGCGACGATGCGTTCGGCGTTTTCGCGGACCGCCCCGACCGGGAAGTCGAACTGGGCCATGGCGATGCGGAGAGTCTTGGTCATGCGGTCGATAGCCTTGTTCAGGCCGCTCTCCCGTCCGCGGAAGAGAGGCTGGGGTGAGGGCCGGCGGACACCAGCGCCGCAAGGATCACTTCAAGCACCACCTCGGTCCGCTCCAGGGCGTCATTGTTCCAGAATCTGAGCACGCGGTAGCCCTCGGCCTGCAGGAAGGCATCGCGGATGGCATCGCGCGGGTCCTCGGCATGCTGGCCTCCATCGAGTTCGACCACCAGCTCCGCCTCGATACAGGCGAAATCGGTGATGTAGGGCCCGATCGGATGCTGGCGGCGGAATTTCCACCCCATCAGGACACGATTGCGTAGGTGGCACCAGAGACGGCGCTCGGCATCAGTCATGGCTCGGCGCAACTGGCGGGCGAAATCGCGTTTCTCACCTTGGCGCATCCTTGCGCTCCTGCTTCTGGATGGGGGCAGGATCAACGAATCGCGGATCAGAAACCATAGGAAAAATCCTAAAGGCAGCCCTCACCCCAACCCCTCTCCCGCACGCGGGAGAGGGGCTATGAAAGCAGCGGCTTCGGGTTAAAGCCCCTCTCCCGCGTGCGGGAGAGGGGTTGGGGTGAGGGCGCTCTTCCTCCCCGCCTCAAACAAAAAAGGCCGCCCGAAGGCGGCCTTTCGCGATGCATCGCAATGCGAGCTTACTTCGCCAGCCGCGCCGCGATCGCCGCGCCGAGATCGCCCGGCGACTTCACCGTGGTGACACCAGCCTTCTCCATCGCCGCGAACTTGCCCTCCGCAGTGCCGGAACCGCCCGAGGCGATCGCGCCGGCATGGCCCATGCGCTTGCCCTTCGGGGCGCTGGCGCCGGCGATGAAGCCGACCACCGGCTTGGTCACGTGCCTGGCGATGTACTCGGCCGCCTCTTCCTCGGCGCTGCCGCCGATCTCGCCGACCATGATGATGCCTTCGGTCTGCGGATCGTCCTGGAACAGCTTCAGCGCATCGATGAAGTTGGTGCCGTTGATCGGATCGCCGCCGATGCCGATGCAGGTCGACTGGCCGAGGCCGACGTCGGTGGTCTGCTTGACCGCTTCATAGGTCAGCGTGCCCGAACGCGACACGATGCCGATCTTGCCCGGCTTGTGGATGTGCCCCGGCATGATGCCGATCTTGCACTCGCCGGGGGTGATCACGCCGGGACAGTTCGGCCCGACCAGGACGACGTCGTCGTGGCCCTTGAGCACGTTCTTCACGCGCAGCATGTCGAGCACCGGGATGCCCTCGGTGATGCAGACGATCACCTTGATGCCGGCCGAGGCCGCCTCGAGGATCGCATCGGCCGCGAACGGCGGCGGCACGTAGATGACCGAAGCGTCGGCGCCGGTCGCCTTCACGGCCTCGGCGACGGTGTTGAAGACCGGCAGGCCGAGGTGCTCGGTGCCGCCCTTGCCCGGGGTGACGCCGCCGACGACCTGGGTGCCGTATTCGAGCATCTGCTGGGCGTGGAAGGTGCCTTGCGAGCCGGTGAAGCCCTGCACGATCACCTTGGTGTTCTTGTTGATGAGAACGGACATTCTGGTAGTCCTTCAAAACTTTGTTGTTGACTGGCTTCGGATGCTTCGGACATCGGCGCGCCGATGTCCGCCGAGGCGTGCTTCCAGATCCCCGATCCGGCGCCTTGCGCCGGATTCGCCCCCCCTTGACCCAAGGGGGCGGGAGCACGGAAACGCCCCGGGCGATCCTCAGGCGGCGACGGCGGCGACGGCCTTCTTGGCGCCGTCGTTGATGTCGTCTGCGGGGGTGATCGCGAGGCCGGAGTTCTTCAGCAGTTCCTTGCCGGCTTCCACGTTCGTGCCTTCCAGGCGCACGATCACCGGAACCTTGACGTCGACTTCCTTGACCGCGGCGATGATGCCTTCGGCGATCATGTCGCAGCGGACGATGCCGCCGAAGATGTTGACGAAGATCGCCTTCACCTTGTCGCTCGACAGGATCAGCTTGAACGCCTCGGTCACGCGCTCCTTGGTCGCGCCGCCGCCGACGTCGAGGAAGTTCGCCGGCTCGCCGCCGTTGAGCTTGATCACGTCCATGGTCGCCATCGCCAGGCCGGCGCCGTTGACCATGCAGCCGATGTTGCCGTCCATGGTGACGTAGTTGAGGTCGTGCTGGCTGGCCAGCACCTCGGTCTCGTCTTCCTGGCGGATGTCGCGCATCGCGGCCAGGTCCTTGTGGCGGAAGGTCGCGTTGTCGTCGCTGTTGATCTTGCCGTCCAGCACGGCCAGGTCGCCGTTGGTGAGGATCGCCAGCGGGTTCAGCTCGACCAGCGCCAGGTCCTTCTCGTTGAACAGGCGGTACAGGCCCAGCATGATCTTGCTCAGCTGGCCGACCTGCTTGGCGTTCAGGCCCATCGCGAAGCCCAGCTCGCGGCACTGGTACGGCTGCAGGCCCTCCACGTAGTTCACGTTGAGAGTGTGGATCGCGTCCGGCTTCTCGGCCGCCACCTGCTCGATGTCCATGCCGCCCTCGGCGGAGGCGATGAAGGTGATCGACTGGGTGCCACGGTCGACCAGCACCGACAGGTACAGCTCCTTGGCGATGTCGGTGCCCTCGGAGATCAGCACCGAATCGATCGGCAGTTCGACGCCGGCGGTCTGGTAGGTCGCCATCTTCGCGCCGAGCATCGCCTTGGCGTACTCGCGGACTTCGTCGAAGTTCTTCGCCAGCTTGACGCCGCCGGCCTTGCCGCGGCCGCCGGCGTGGATCTGCGCCTTGACCACCCACAGGTCGCCCGGGATTTCCTTGGCGGCCGCGACGGCCTCGTCGGGAGTGCGGGCCACGCGCCCGGTCGGCACTGCGATGCCGTAGTCGGCAAAGAGCTGCTTTGCCTGGTATTCGTGAAAGTTCATGCGTCACCGAGGGGAGTTGAACAGACGTCCCACGCGGTGGCAGCCGCAGGGCGGTGCGGACGCGAGGGGGCCCGCCATTGTCGCCGATCGCGGCGTGTCGGGCAAAACCGCCCCGCCAAGGGCCCGGGCGGCTCCCGGTACCCGCAGGCAGGCCTCGCCGGCTGACCGGCGGCCCGCGGCAGACCGCTCCTGCTCCACCGCGCGGGACGAGCGGTCCTCACACGGCGGCGGCGGCGATGCCTATACTCGTCCCAGGCCACGCACCGGGGACGCAGCCTTTGCCGCTTCGAATCGCCGCCTTGCAAGTCGCCGATGCCGACAAGGCACTTCGCCGCGAACTCCATTTCTTCACCCTGTACCGCCTGCTCGAAGCGGCGATGCTGCTGCTGGTCCTGTTCGGACCGATCGCCGAGCAGCTGCCGCCGCCGCGGCACGACCTGTTCGCCCGCGCGCTGGCGATCGCCTACACCTTCGTCGCCATCCTGCTGTTCGTCTTCGGCCGCAAGGGGGACCTGCGCGTCAGCACCCTGGCCGGCATCGGCGCCGACCTGTTCTTCGGCCTGCTCGCCATCCATGCGATACCGGTCGCCGGCACCGGCATCGCCCTGATGCTGATCTTCAACGTCGGCGCGGCGGCGCTGCTGCTGCCGACCCGCTACGGCATCGGCATGGCGCTGGTGGCGGTCGCGGGCCTGATCGTCGAGCACCTGTGGACCGGCCTGATCG
This sequence comes from Marilutibacter chinensis, assembly GCF_021725675.1. Classification (GTDB taxonomy): domain Bacteria; phylum Pseudomonadota; class Gammaproteobacteria; order Xanthomonadales; family Xanthomonadaceae; genus Marilutibacter; species Marilutibacter chinensis. The sequence goes on from NZ_JAKJPO010000004.1 coordinate 248,033, forward strand.
AGGACCAGTCCCAGCAGGGCTCGCTGGTCGAGCCATTGATGTTCGCGGTCGGCTACATGGCGATGGCCACCCTGACCAGCGTGCTGGGCCGCCAGATGCGCGCGAGCCAGGAGCTCGCCGAACGCCGCGGCGAGGAGACCGCGCACCTGGTCGAGGTCAACGAGCTGATCATCCGCCGCCTGCGCACCGGCGTACTGCTGGTCGACGGCCACAACCGGATCGGCCTCGCCAACGAGGCTGCCGGCGCCCTGCTCGGCGGCCACAGCCCGGACGAGGAGATCGTGCTGGACATCGCGATGCCGGAGCTGGCCCGCCGGCTGGGCGCCTGGCGCAACGGCGCCGCGCCGGACGAGGCGCCGCTGCAGCTGGGCCCCGATCTCCCCGAAGTGGTGCCGCGCTTCACCCGGCTGCTGGCAGGCAGCGAGCAGACGCTGATCTTCCTCGACGACACCTCGCTGGTGTCGCGTCGCGCCGAGTCGATCACCCTGGCCACCCTCGGCCGCTTCTCCGCCAGCCTCGCCCACGAGATCCGCAACCCGCTGGCGGCAATCAACTATGCGGTGCAACTGCTGGAGGAATCCGACGACATCCGGCCGGCCGATCGCCGCCTGCTGGAGATCGTGCGCCAGCAAAGCATGCGCATGAACGGCATCGTCGACAACGTTCTGGGCCTGGCCCGGCGCGAGCCCGCCAAGCCGGAGCACGTGGATCTGGCGGCGCTGACCCGCCAGTTCGTCGAGGAATACCTGGCCGGCCACCCGATCGAGAACGACACCCTCACCGCCACCGCCAGCCAGTCCCAGCCGACCGTGATGGTCGATCCGCGCCAGCTCCACCAGGTGTTGACCGTGCTCGTCCACAACGCGCTGCTCTACGGCCGCAAGCCCGGCGAACCGGCGCGGGTCACCGTCCACGTCGCCGCCGACAGCAGCGGCAAGCACCGGATCGACGTGATCGACCGCGGCCCCGGCATCCCCGAACGGGTCGCCCTGCAGCTGTTCCGGCCGTTCTTCACCACGTCCCCGCACGGCACCGGCCTTGGCCTGTACATCGCCCGGGAGCTGTGCCGGGCCAATCAGGCCACGCTCGACTACGTCGCGACACCGGGCATCGGCAGTTGCTTCCGGATCCGCTTCACCCCCGGCGTCCGCGAGCAGGCGACGCCGGCAAAGCCCGCGCAGGCCGTCGCCGGCAGACGCTGAACGGCCGGCCTCGCCGCGTTCGGGGCGGCCGTCGGGGACGCCGGATCCACGGTCCCGAGCGCGGTCGCGGCGGCGCCGATGCTTGGCCCATCGGCCGTGCATCGGCTATCGTGGCGGGCGGAGGAGAGGATGGCCGAAACACGCAGTGCACTCATAGTCGATGACGAGCGCGACATCCGCGAGCTCCTGGTGATGACCCTGGGCCGGATGGGTTTGCGCTGCGACACCGCGGCCAGCGTCGGCGAGGCGCGCAGCCAGTTGCAGCGCAACCGCTACGACCTGTGCCTGACCGACATGCGGCTGCCCGACGGCTCCGGCATCGAGATCGTCAGCGACATCAGCCAGAAGTACCCGGAAACCCCGGTCGCGATGATCACCGCGTTCGGCAACGTCGAGGCCGCGGTCGAGGCGCTGAAGGCCGGCGCCTTCGACTTCGTCGCCAAACCCGTCGACCTCAACGTGCTGCGCGACCTGGTCCGCCATGCGCTCGACCTGCAGGAGGCACGCAAAGCCGACACCGACGCGGTCGCCTCGCGGCTGTACGGGCAGTCGCCGGCGATGACCTCGCTGCGCCAGACCATCGCCAAGGTCGCCCGCAGCCAGGCCCCGGTCTACATCGCCGGCGAGTCCGGCGTCGGCAAGGAGCTGGTCGCACGCACCATCCATGCCGAGGGCGCCCGCGCCTCCGGTCCGTTCGTGCCGGTCAACTGCGGCGCGATCCCGTCCGAGCTGATGGAAAGCGAGTTCTTCGGCCACAAGAAGGGCAGCTTCACCGGCGCCCACGCCGACAAGCCCGGCCTGTTCCAGAGCGCCGACGGCGGCACCCTGTTCCTCGACGAGGTAGCCGAGCTGCCGCTGCCGATGCAGGTCAAACTGCTGCGCGCGATCCAGGAGAAGTCGGTGCGCGCGGTCGGCGCCAACAGCGAGAACCCGGTCGACGTGCGGATCCTCTCGGCCACCCACAAGGACCTGTCCAAGCTGGTCGCCGAAGGCCGCTTCCGCCAGGACCTGTACTACCGGATCAACGTCATCGAACTGCGCGTGCCTCCGCTGCGCGAGCGGCTCGACGACCTGCCGGGCCTGTCGGCCAAGATCCTCGGCCGCCTGGCCGAAGCCCAGGGCCGCCCGGTGCCGACGCTCGACGACGGCGCCGTCGAAGCGCTGCGCGAGTACCCGTTCCCCGGCAACGTGCGCGAGCTGGAGAACATCCTCGAGCGCGCGCTCGCCCTCGCCGACGGCGAACTGCTGACCGCCGAAGACCTGCACCTCCCACGCCGGGAGGAAGACAGCCGTGCCGGCGTCGATCCGCGCAACCTCGATCCGCGCGACACCGCGACCAGCGCCCTGCCCTCGTACATCGAGGAAATCGAGCGCGCCGCGATCCAGCACGCGCTGCAGGAAAACCGCTACAACAAGACCCGCACCGCCCAGGCGCTGGGGATCACCTTCCGGGCCCTGCGCTACAAGCTGAAGAAGCTCGGGATCGACTGAATCTCTCCGCCACTGGCGGGAATGGGCAGATGTGCGGGGCGGCCTGCTCACCTGTCACCTCCCGGGCACGGCGCCCGCGATGCGCGGATCGGCTCTGCCTGCCGGGGTGCTGGAGCCCGAGGCCGCCCTCGCCAAGATGTTCTCTCCCCAGAGCCTCTTCGGCCGAACACCCGCAGGGGCCTCGCGACATCTCTGCGCCATCCCGCTTTCCATATGTGCATCTATGGATGGGGGGTGGGCGCCCCTGGCCGTCAACTGCAATACGCGTACAGACGACGTATTGCCATGCCCCACGCCTGTCAGCGCGCCTCGAACACCGCGCTGGCGAGAGAAAGGGAGCGGGCGCCACCTGACCATCGGTGCGGAAGATTCCCGATCCGACCCGTACCACCGCCCTGCAGCCGCGTACCCGGCAGAGCGCCTTGTTCCCTCCAGGAGCGGGCGCAACCGTCGAGGCGACCCTGTTCAGATTCCATGGCAAACATCAGGGGCTCCCGCGAACCGGCGGCGCCTCATGAATCGAGCCGGCTGGATTCGGGCCCTCGCCCAAGTACCGCCCTCGTAAGGTCCGCCGAGTTAATCAAGCGCGGCCATGCGAGGAGTCCGCCGATGCAAGGGGACCGCAAAAGTGACAATTTTTGTCAGTTTTCCCCGCCTGCTCGCCCATTTAGGTCACAACAAAAGTGATTTTCATCACAAAAATAGGGTGATGGTGACGGGATTTAGCGTCCGTGCAGACAGAGGTGGCCGCTTGGCACGGGATGTGCGTATATATCCCTGCACGTGCAGCAAGCACGGCAAGCCGATGGACCGGGGATCCGGGCCGGCAGGCACGTGAAGTTCAACCAACTCCTAGGGGAAATACCAATGAAGAAGCAGCAAGGCTTTACCCTGATCGAGCTGATGATCGTGATCGCGATCCTCGGCATCCTGATCGCCATCGCTCTGCCGGCGTACCAGAACTACACCATCCGCACCAAGAACGCCGAGTGCCTGAACGTGGCGGCTGGCGCCAAGCTGGCGGTCTCCGAGACCGCGCAGGATCGCGGCAGCCTGGGCATGGTCACCACGACCAACACCGGCTTCAGCTTCGCGGCCAGCTCCTACTGCGCCAGCGTGACCGTTGCCGCCGGCGGCGACATTACCGCCGTGACCCAGCAGACTGGCGGCCCGGACGTCACTTTCACCCTGGCTCCGGAAGCCGCTGCGGGTCGCATCGATTGGGACTGCTCGGCCACCGGTCAGGAGAACGATGCCCAGATCCCGGCCGAGTGCCGCTGATCCAAAGCTTCGCAGTCTTTTGCTGTATCGAAACCCCGGCATCTGTCGGGGTTTCTTTTTTTGACCGGCCTCACGATAGCCGCGCTTCAGTTGGCACGCCTGTTGCATTGAAACTTACAGGGGCTCATTCCGGGCTAGGGGACCAACATGAAACTGTCGCGCACAAGGGGCTTCACCCTGATCGAACTAATGATCGTAATCGCGATCTTGGGCATCCTCATTGCAATCGCGCTGCCCGCATATCTGGACTTCAGCATCCGCGCAAAAAATAGCGAGTGCCTGAACGTGGCAGCGTCGGCCAAACTGTCGGTAGGTGAATCAGCACAGGACCGTGGGCAGTTGGCGCTGATCACACCGACCAGCACCGGCTACAGCTTCGGTGCGAGCAGCTACTGCGCATCGGTGACCATAGCCAATGGTGGTGTGATCACCGCAATCACGCAGAATACCGGGGGACCCGACGCCAGTTTCCAACTGACGCCTGGTGAGGGTAGCGGCCGCGTTTCGTGGCACTGCACCGAACTCAACGGCGTACCACGGACCCAGATTCCAGCCGAGTGCCGCTGACTCACGTTCGGCACCTACATCATTCAGGTAAGCTGGTCATTCGCCCCGCGCGGCGGGGCGTCTTGGTTCGCTCTGCTTGGCCGCGCGAAAAGGGACTCGCCCCTTCGCTGCAAAGACGCCCATGCCCACTGCAGACTCGACACTCAGGCTTAATCCGCTCCGATTCCTACTGACTGCCGCCTTGCTGGCCACCATCGCGGCATACTGGATCGGCCTTTCCGGCCCTCTGCTGTTCGACGATGCCGCGAACCTAGCGCAGATCCAACGCTGGCTCGAGGGCCGCGCAGGATTGTATGAAGCGATCTTCGGCACGAGCTCGGGGCTGCTGCTGCGCCCTGTCTCCATGGCGACGCTCGCGCTGAATGCGAGCATGGCAGGCGGCATCCAGCCGGTGTTGATGAAGCTGACCAACCTCTTGGTCCACCTCGTGTGTGGAGGTCTGCTGTGGCAGTTGGTGCGGCTGTTGATGTCCCGCGACGAACGGCTTGCCCCGCATGGGACTACGGTTGCGGGCTTGGTCGCGGCTCTATGGCTGCTGCATCCCTTCAACGCCAGCACCGTGCTCTACGTCGTCCAGCGCATGGCGCAGCTCAGCACGCTGTTCATGCTTGCCGGGCTGTGGGCCTATACCAGCGCGCGACTGGACCAGACAGCCGGCCGGCCACGTAGGGCGCGCTGGAAACTGTTCGCGCTATTCCCGGCAATGCTGCTTCTCGGTCTGCTGAGCAAGGAAAACGCCGCGGTACTGCCGGCATTGTGCCTGGTGATCGAACTGGCGTGGTTCCGGGGGCAAAACAGCGGCCGTAGCCTCCGCCTGTTCTACACAGTCTTTCTCGCCGCCCCAGCGATCGCGGTGATCGCGGTCCTGCTTTGGCAGCCGGACCGGCTGGTCAGTGCCTACGCCGCACGCGATTTCGGCCCATGGGAACGCTTGTTGACCGAGGGCCGCGTACTGCTCGACTACGTCTCGCAGACCTTCTTTCCCCAAGGCGGGCGCATGGGGCTTTACCACGACGACTTCGTCCCCTCAAGCGGGTTGCTCACCCCGATCTCGACCCTGTTTTGCGGGCTGGCCATCATCGGCGTGTCGATTGCGTGCTGGCTGCTGCGCCGCCGCTTTCCAGGCGTGTTTGCGGGCTGGTTCCTGTTCCTCGTCGGCCATGCGGTCGAATCGACGGTTCTGCCGCTCGACCTCTACTACGAGCACCGCAATTATTTTCCGATGGCGGGGCTGTTGCTGGCAGCCGTCACCGGCGTCGGCTACCTGGTCCGATACTCGCCGGGCGACATCTCGCGATGGCGGCGTATGGCGACCGTGGCCGGCCTGCTCGCGGCGGTGGCGCTGGGTCTGGCGACCCACCAGCGTGCGCGTGTCTGGCAGTCGATGGACGCCATCGCTCGCGAATCGGTCGCCCATCACCCGGACTCGCTGCGCGCGCGCTTGAGCCTGGCCACGGTGGAGATGCAGGCTTCGCGATTCGCGGAGAGTCGCGCGCAGCTGGAAGCTCTGTCACAGGCTCGCGACCCGCACAACCGGGAGATCGGTTTTCTCGGCATGGCCAGCCTCGACTGCATCAGCCAAGGGAGCGCAGACTCGGCATTGCTCCGTGCTGCCATGGATGCATCTCTGTCGCCGGTCACGCTCGCGGACTACCAAGCCTTCGGGCTGCTGTCGCGGGTGGTCGGCGATACCTCCTGTGCAGGCGTTACACCATCCGGTATCGCTGATGCCATGGCTCATGCACTTGAGGTCGCCAGCGACCAACCCGACACAAGCAAATCGAAATGGCGACTGCGTCTCGTGCTCGCTCAGAGTCTTGCGCAAGCCGGTCGCGGCGCCGATGCCCTGACCCAGGCCCGGCTGGCGTGGCAACCAGGCGCCGATATCGCAGTTGGCAGCACACTGGTGCAGTTGGCAGTGCAGCAAGGCGATACTGAACTCGCCAGGAGGACCGTCGTGGAAATGGCTGCGCGGTCTGGCCGGTTCGACCAGCTCGCCCTCGCGGAGGTGGCGCGCATGCAGGCCTACATCGCGGAAGCAACATCCATCGAGACCGCAACACCGGCTGAATGAACCGCACCATGCGACTCCCGGTCTCACCAGGAACAGGACTGTTCATCGCGTTTGCGGCAACCTGCCTGCTTTATGGACCGGGCCTGAGCGGCGCCTTCATCTTCGACGATGCGATCAACTTCGCACCGCTGCAAGACTGGATTCTCGGCCGCTCGTCCTGGCAGACGGTGGTATTCGGCAACACATCAGGGCCGCTCGGGCGCTCGGTATCGATGTTCAGCTTCCTGGCCAGTGCATCGATCAATGGGCTGGACCCGCTCTACTTCAAGGCCTTTAACCTCGTCATCCACCTGCTCTGCGGATGGCTGAGCTACCTGCTCCTGAGCTGGGCACTGGAGCGCGACGCCCGACTGAAGCGCCATGCCAAACCTGTTGCCGTCGTTCTGGCCACGATCTGGCTCGTTCACCCCCTGCATGTGAGCACGGTGCTTTACGCGGTGCAGCGCATGGCACAGCTCAGCACGTTGTTCGCGCTATTGGCTGTCCTCGTCTACGTTCACTCGCGGGAGCGACTGGAAAGCGACGGCCGGCTGTCCCGGACAAGCGGATCGTTGCTGTTCATCGCGTTCCCCGTTCTTCTGACGGCCGGAATGCTGGCGAAAGAGAATGCTGCGGTCGCGCCGTTGCTGTGTCTGGTTCTGGAGACCGCCTATTTCAGCCGGAACGAGCACACCATTCGTCCAGTTGTCGTCTTTCATTCGATCTTTGTCGCGCTGCCTGCACTGGCGACAGTCGGACTATTGATGCTGTTTCCGGACCGCCTTCTGGGTGGGTACGAGATGAGGGATTTCACGCCATTGGAAAGGCTGCTCACACAGCCACGCGCGCTAGTCGACTACCTCGGCATGTGGTTCCTCCCCCGCGGTGGCCGCATGGGGGTATTTACCGATGGATTCCCGGCATCGACGGGCATTCTCGCACCACCGATCACGCTACTTGCAATCATCGCACTGCTGGCGATCAGCGCCTGGGTGATAGCGGCTCGTCGTACACGTTCATACCTATTTGCGGGCTGGTTCTTTTTCCTGGGAGCGCATGCGGTGGAGTCAAGCTTCCTGCCTCTCGATCTGTACTACGAACACCGCAATTACCTTCCCTCACTGGGCCTGTTACTGGCAGCAGGTGGCCTCTTGGCTCCATCCGTCATCGGCCTGTTGTGCACGTCGACAATCAGGCGTCTTGCTGTCCCAGCAGGGGCGGTCGCCATGTTCGCCGCTCTTGGGCTGATCACCTCGTCGCAGGTACGTGCCTGGCAGAGCAAGGAAGCCTTGGTCCGGCAAGCAATCGTCCACCATCCGGAGTCGATCCGGGCCGCGCAAGCGCTGATCATCGAAAAGATCAACAAGGGCGACTATCCAGCCGCGACCCGACTCCTCGACAAACTGACCAGGCATCCCGATCCACGGGTGCGTCTGGATGCGCACATCGACATGTTCTCGGTCGCGTGCCTGGCGGGCTCAATCCGTGGGACGGAGCTTCTTGACCGCGCATTGACGGACGCTCCCGACCGGCTGATGGTGAGCGATGTCCAGGCCATCGGATTCCTTGTTCAGGTCAGTCGCAACGACAGATGTACCCCGGTGCGGCAAGACATCATCGCTTCCCGCCTCGCGCGGCTCGCCGACAGGGCGTCAGCTCAAGCTGACAGCGCCAAGCCGAAGTACCAGGTGCGCTACGCGTCGGCGATCCTGTACTCCCGTGCCGGCGACTGGCAAAAGGCACTGGAACAGGCCGGTCTGGCAGCTCAACCCGGTGCGCCAAATGAAGTTCTAGGACTACTTGCAGAATGCCACGCGATGACTGGAAATAGGGAAAGGGCTCAGGAGATACTGGCTCTACTGGATGAAGATGTAGGGGAGCATGACCTGTCAGGCAAGAAGATGCTCGCGCGCCTTCATGCTTTGCTCGAAGAGTGACCGGGTCTAGCTCCTACGCAAGACCTAGCTTTGGTCGCAAACGACCGATCACCGGAATTCCTTTCTCCATCAACTTGACGTCGCACAGATAAAGCACGAATGGCCAGCATCCTGATCGACGTCTGTCATCCCGCGCACGTCCATTTCTTCCGCCAACCGATAGAGATACTGCGTAGCGAAGGCCATACGGTGCATGTGTCGTCTCGCGACAAGGACGTGGCCACGCAGCTGTTGGAGGCGGCGGACATCGCACATCATCCGCTGGGACGAGCAGCGTCAGGGCCATTGGGACTGCTGAAGGAACTGGTCGTTCGCGACTGGCAGCTATGGCGCCTCGCCCGCAAGCTCGACGTTGACGTGATCGCCGCGCTGGGAGGCACCTTCGCAGTCCATGCGGCGACCCTGCACGGGGTTCCGAGCATTGTCTTCTACGACACCGAGATGGCTCATCTGCAGAACCGCATCACCTACCCGCTGGCCTCGCGCGTGGTGGTACCCCGCTGCTATCAGGGATGGTTGCCTTCGGGGAAGTCGGAACGCTACGCGGGTTACCATGAACTCAGCTATCTGCACCCGAACCGCTTCCAGCCCGATCCCGCACGCGCCCACGCCGGCGGCCTGCACATGGAGCTTCCGACGTTCCTGGTGCGGCTGGTGTCATGGACCGCGAATCACGACATCGGCGACAAGGGCCTCGGCGAGCAGGAGATGACCCGGGTCGTCAGTCGTCTGGAAGCCGTCGGACATGTAATCATCTCCGCCGAAAGCAGTCTGCCCGAACGATTCGGGCATCTCCGCTACCGGGGGTCTCCAGAGGACATGCATCACCTGATGGCATTCTGCAGCGGCTACTTCGGTGAAAGTGCGACCATGGCGTCCGAATGCGCGGTTCTCGGAGTTCCGGCCGTGTACGCGGCGAACTCCAGCCGGGGCTATACCGACGAGCAGGAAGCCAGATACGGCCTTGTCCGGAACGTGCGGGCCCTCGACTCGGAGAGTATCGAGGCCGGCCTGGAATGGCTGCTGGAGCGGACGTCGGCGGACCTGTCGGCCGCGAGACAGGCGATGCTCAATGAGTGCATCGACGTGGCTGACCACGTGGCCCGGCGGATACTGGACGTTGTAGCTTCCAGGCCGAGGCGCCGGGGATGAGCTTCCATGTCGATGAATCCCTGCGGATGAGACGGCTCGCGGCTGCCGTCGCCGGCTGCGATGAAGTGTTGGACCTCGGCTGGGCACAAATCCCCAACCGCTTCCTCTGCAACCGTCGCGTCGTCGGTTTCGATCTCGATGATGCCGCGCTTCCCGGCAACTATCATGCGGCCGTCACGGGCGACGTGCGGAAGATGCGGCACCTTCTCGGCACGGCCGAGTTCGATGCCATCGTCGCGGGCGAGATCATCGAGCATGTCGAGGATCCCTACGGATTTCTTCGCGACTGCCATCACCTCCTTCGGGCGGGCGGAAAACTCGCGCTCTCCACCCCCAATCCGAACTCGCCGATCGAGCGGCTGCTGACCCTGACGCTCAACAGGAAGTTCTTCTATACGCGGGAGCATCTCTGCCTCTATCCACAGAGATGGCTGATCCGGATGCTCGAGAACTGCGGATTCAAGGACGTACGGCTTCGGTCCGGCGGGTTCCCGCTGCCGTTCATCGGCACGGTTCCGTTTCCGCGCCCCTGGTGCCATCAAACCATTGCCATAGCAACCAAGGCCGGGTGATGGGGCGGGCATCCCTGCTTCTGAAACGAATGCTGTGGGCCGCGATCGGGGCGACGGTCGCCTGGTATGTCTGGCGGAACGTCGGCCAGTTGCGCGAATACGGCCATGGCTTCGATTTTCGATTCGTAGCCCTGTCCATCGTGTTCGCCATGCTCGCGTACCTGCTCAACATTCAGGTGTGGACGCGAATCGCCAACCATTGTGGCGCTCATGCCAGCTGGTCGGAGCATGCACGCGCATGGTCGATTTCGCGCCTGGGGCGGTATGTGCCGGGCAAGGTCGCGACGATATACCTGCGCCTGGAACGCTACCCCGATACCCACAAGATAAGTGCCGGGGTTTCCCTGTACGTCGAGATCATGTCCTCGCTGATCGCGATATGCGTGTTCACCGTTTTTTTCTCCGCGCGAGGCGCGTTGCCGGTGGACCTGGTCTGGGTCGCGCTTCTTGGCGTAGGACTGGCTGCCCTGGCGATGCTGTCCTCCCGACGATTTCTCGACTTCGCGTCCAACCGGTTTCCGGTGCTGAGGAAGTTGCGCCCGCCCAGCCGGAAGGGAGGAGCGGGACTCTGGATGACGATCATCCCATTGCAGATGGGAGTGATGGTGCTGCATGGCACAAGCCTCTACTTTGCGATCAGCGCGATATCGGAGGCTCCTGCGGCCGCCATCGTCGAGATTACCGTCTACTACTATTTCGCGGGTCTGGCCGGGATGCTTGCACTGTTCGCGCCGGCAGGCATCGGCGTCCGGGAAGCCGTTCTCGCCGGTCTGCTGAGGACACTGATTCCGCTTCCCGCCGCCGTCGTGACCGTGGCACTGATACGGCTCGTGACCGTCGTTGCCGAACTCGGCATCAGCGCCATCTTCTACAGATTGGCCCCCTCTCGGGCATCACCGTAAGGGCCGCGTTGCCCACTTCCCTTGCCCGCTTCCCGCGCTACCGGGACCCGTGAAGTTCGCTTCGATAGGTCAGGGCGGTTATCTGCTCGGCGATCAAGCCAATCAGGAACACAATCACCGAAGCGCTCAGAAGCAGGGCGCTCATGTTGGTGAACCGTCCCATCGTCGCGTAAGTCCAACCGTAGTAGCTCGCTCCAAGCAGGAAGAACCCCATCGAAGCAGGAGCGAACAGCTTCAGCGGCGAATACAGCGTCGCGATCTTGAAGATGATCAGCAGGAAGCGGATGCCGTCGCGGATCGGGCGGATATGGCTGCTGGTGCCGACCCGACGGGCGACATCGATCGGCACGTATGCCACCGGGTAGGCGCTGCGAAAGAACGCCATCGTGCTGGTGGTCGGATAGCTGAAGCCGTTCGGCAACAGGTGCAGGAACTCGCGGAAGCGCTCTGCACGGACGGCACGGAAGCCGGAGGTCAGGTCGCGGATGTCGTGCCCGGTCATCCAGCTGGCCAGGGTGTTGTAGAGGCGATTGGCCAGCCCGCGATGCAGGTTGGCCTGGCCGTTGCCGTCGCGGGCGCCCACGACCATGTCGTAACCGGCCTGGATCCGTTCCAGCAGCAACGGGATGTGGGCCGGGTCGTGCTGCCCGTCGGCATCCATGAACACGATGACCTCGCCGCCCGCAGCCCGTGCGCCGCGCTTGATCGCCGCGCCGTTGCCCATCGAGTACGGCGACGACAACACCCGCGCGCCGGCGTCACGGGCAACGATGGCGGTTTCGTCGATCGAGCCGTCGTCGACCACGATGATCTCGGCCTCAGGCAAGGCCTGCTTCAGCGCCGGCAGCGTCCGTCGGAGCCCCTCGGACTCGTTCTTGGCCGGCAGTACTACGGAAATGCGCATGTGTCCCTCCCCTGAGCGCGTCAATTTAACCTGAATCGATGCCCCGAAAAGGTGCACTGCGTCGATTCATGACCGGTGACTCCCGCCGTCCCGGGGCTTTGCGGTAAAGTCGGCCGGGAACGGCTTTGGGGGGCTCCATGAACACCGTCACGACCGCAAACCTCATCGGCATCACCGGAATCGCCCGGCGCCTGGTCATGGACGGCGCCCTCGACGAGGCCACCGCCCGCGAGGCGATGGAGTCCGCCACCACCGAGAAGAAGCCGCTGGCGAGCTACCTGGCCGAGAAGCGCCTGGTCTCCCAGCCGGCGCTGGCTGCGGCCAACTCGATCGAGTTCGGCATGCCGCTGTTCGACCCCGGCGCGCTGGACCCGACTCAGTCGGCGGTCAAGCTGGTCAACGAGGAGCTGATCCGCAAGCACAACGTGCTGCCGCTGTTCAAGCGAGGCAACCGCCTGTTCGTCGGCATAGCCGACCCGACCAACATCCATGCGCTGGACGAGATCAAGTTCCAGAGCAACCTGGTGGTGGACGCGGTGCTGGTCGACGAGGAGTCGATCCGGCGCAACCTCGACCGCTGGCTGGACAGCGCCGACGTGCTGGAGGGCGGCGACGACGAGGGCCTGGAACACCTGGAAGTCGGCAGCGGCGACGACGACGTAGGCACCGACTCCGGCGTCGACGCGAAGGGCGACGACACCCCGGTCGTGAAGTTCGTCAACAAGGTGCTGGTCGATGCGATCCGCAGGGGCGCCTCGGACATCCATTTCGAACCCTACGAGGCCGAATACCGGGTGCGCCTGCGCATCGACGGCCTGCTCAAGCAGGTCGCCAAGGTGCCGGTCAAGCTGCAGGCCCGCATCGCCGCGCGCCTGAAGGTGATGGCCCAGCTCGATATCGCCGAGAAGCGGGTGCCGCAGGACGGTCGCATCAAACTGAACCTGTCCAAGAGCAGGCAGATCGACTTCCGCGTCAGCACCCTGCCGACCCTGTTCGGCGAGAAGATCGTGCTGCGTATCCTCGACGGCAGCGCGGCCCGGCTCGGCATCGACAAGCTGGGCTACGAGGACGACCAGAAGCAGCTGTACCTCGAGGCGATCCAGAAGCCATACGGGATGGTGCTGGTGACCGGCCCGACCGGCTCGGGCAAGACGGTGTCGCTGTACACCGCGCTGAACATCCTGAACGACGACACCCGCAACATCTCCACGGTCGAGGACCCGGTCGAGATCCGCGTGCCCGGCATCAACCAGGTGCAGATGAACGTCAAGCGCGGCATGACCTTCGCCGCCGCGCTGCGCAGCTTCCTGCGCCAGGACCCGGACGTGATCATGGTCGGCGAGATCCGCGACCTGGAAACCGCCGAGATCGGCATCAAGGCGGCCCAGACCGGCCACATGGTGCTCTCGACCCTGCATACCAACGACGCGCCGCAGACCATCGCCCGTCTGATGAACATGGGCGTGGCGCCGTACAACATCACCTCCTCGGTGACCCTGGTGATCGCCCAGCGCCTGGCCCGGCGCCTGCACGACTGCAAGCGCAAGGTCGAACTGCCCGAGCACGCGCTGCTGGCCGAGGGCTTCAGCCAGGAGGAGATCGACGCCGGCCTCACCTTGTACGACGCGGTCGGATGCCCGGACTGTACCGAAGGCTACAAGGGCCGGACCGGCATCTACCAGGTGATGCCAATGACCGAGGAGATCCAGGAGATCGTGCTGGCCGGCGGCAACGCGCTGCAGATCGCCGAAGCGGCGCAGAAGGCCGGCATCAACGATTTGCGCCAGTCGGCCCTGCGCAAGGTCAGGAACGGCGTCACCAGCCTGGCCGAGATCAATCGCGTCACCAAGGACTGAGCCCGCCGGAGGCAGCCATCCTGGCGATCGCCCGCCAACTGGAGACGGGTGGATTGAGGGTGTGACCGCAGTTGCTGTCCTGACGCGTAAGGTCAGGATATGCTTGGTGACGGCAATCCTGGCCATGGGTCCGGGTCGCCGGTCGCCGCGGCGGGGGAGCGTCGCGGGTCAGGCCTGGGGTTGACGCGGCTGCTCCGGCGCGTCGCCATCGCTAACTTCGTATCGACTGGGGGCTCTTCATGTCCGCTACCCGTACCGCAGCCAAACCGCAGCCGGCCATCCGGCGGGCCAACCCGCTGGAGATGTTCGTCTGGGAAGGCACCGACAAGCGCGGCAAGGTGATGAAGGGCGAACAGCCCGCCAAGAGCGCGAACATGCTGCGCGCCGAGCTGCGCCGCCAGGGCATCACCCCGAAAGTGGTCAAGGCCAAGGGCAAGCCGCTCTTTGCCGCTGGTTCCAAGCCAATCACCCCGCGCGACATCGCGATCCTGAGCCGCCAGCTGGCGACGATGATGAAGTCGGGCGTGCCGATAGTGACCGCACTGGAAATCATCAGCGGCGGCCAGAAGAATCCGAAGATGAAGACCCTGGTCAACGCGATCCGGGCGGACCTGGAGAGCGGCCTGTCGCTGTACGAGGCGTTGAGCAAGCATCCGGTGCAGTTCGACGAGCTGTACCGCAACCTGGTCCGCGCCGGCGAGTCGGCCGGCGTGCTGGAAACCGTGCTCGACACGATCGCCAGCTACAAGGAAAACATCGAGAGCCTGAAGGGCAAGATCAAGAAGGCGCTGTACTACCCGGCCACGGTGATCGCGGTGGCGATCCTGGTCAGCGCGATCCTGCTGGTGTTCGTGGTGCCGCAGTTCGAGAAGACCTTCGCCAGCTTCGGCGCCGAACTGCCCGCATTCACCCTGATGATCCTCGCCGCCAGCGACTTCATGATCGCCTACTGGTGGGCGGTGCTGCTGGCGGTGATCGGCACCGGCGTGGCCTTCATCATGGCCAAGAACCGGGTTCCGGCGTTCGCGCACTTCCTCGACAGAATGATGCTGAAGCTGCCGATCGTCGGCCAGATCCTGCACAACTCGGCGATCGCGCGTTTCGCCCGCACCCTGGCGGTGACCTTCCAGGCCGGCGTGCCGCTGGTCGAGGCGCTGGACACGGTGGCCGGCGCGACCGGCAACGTGGTCTACGAAAAGGCGGTGCTCAGCATCCGCGACGACGTCTCGGTCGGCTACCAGGTCAACATGGCGATGAAGCAGACCAATCTGTTCCCGCACATGGTGATCCAGATGGCGGCGATCGGCGAGGAGGCCGGCGCACTCGACACGATGCTGTACAAGGTCGCCGAGTTCTACGAGGAAGAGGTCAACAACGCGGTCGACGCCCTGTCGAGCCTGCTCGAGCCGCTGATCATGATCATCCTCGGCGTGATCGTCGGCAGCATGGTCGTCGGCATGTACCTGCCGATCTTCAAACTGGCGGCGACGATCTGACGCATGGCGTATCTGGATCAGAACCCGGCCATCGGCTATCCGCTGGTGGCCGGCCTCGGGCTGCTGGTCGGCAGCTTCCTGAACGTGGTCATCCTGCGCCTGCCCAAGCGGCTGGAGTGGGAATGGCGCCGCGACAGCCGCGAAATGCTGGGCGAGCCGGACGGCTACGACCCGCCACCGCCCGGCATCGTCGTCGAACGCTCGCACTGTCCGCATTGCAAGCACCAGCTGAGCTGGTACGAGAACATCCCGGTGTTCAGCTGGCTCGCGTTGCGCGGGCGCTGCCGCAGCTGCAAGACGCCGATCTCGATCCAGTACCCGCTGGTGGAGCTGCTGACGATGCTGCTGGTGCTGGTCAGCGTATGGCAGTTCGGCTTCGGCTGGCAGGGCTTCGGCGCCGCGCTGTTCTCGTGCTTCCTGATCGCCTTGTCGGGCATCGACTTCCGTACCCAGCTGCTGCCCGATCAGCTGACCCTGCCGTTGATGTGGTTGGGGCTGATCGCCAGCGCCGACAACCTCTACTTCCCGGTCAAACCGGCCCTGCTCGGCGCGGTCGCGGGTTATCTGAGCCTGTGGTCGGTGTGGTGGGTGTTCAAGCAGCTGACCGGCAAGGAGGGCATGGGTCACGGCGACTTCAAGCTGCTCGCCGCGATCGGCGCCTGGGTCGGACTGAAGGGCGTGCTGCCGACGATCCTGCTGTCCTCGCTGGTCGGCGCGGTGATCGGCTCGATCTGGCTGGCGGCCAAGGGCCGCGACAAGGCCACGCCGATTCCGTTCGGCCCCTACCTTGCGATCGCCGGCTGGATCGTGTTCTTCTGGGGCGACGCGCTTATCAACCGCTACCTGGAGTATGCGAGGCTGGGCTAGCCGGCTACTCCGCAGGAGCGGCGTGAGCCGCGATGGCGCCCTCATGGGAAGGTCCGGTCGCGGCTCAGGTCGCTCGACAGACGCGGAACGGTGGCGAGTCCGATCGAGGTTCACGCTTCTTCTACGCCACTTCAACAGGGACCCGGAACCCGGATAAGCGAAGCGCGCCCGGGGCATCGCTCGACTCCCGTGTACGCTTTGCCTGACGAAGCCACCCATCGACTGCACCGTATGGCTCCAGCAGGAACGGCATCCGCGTCGAGGCCACTCTTCCGACTGCGACATAATGCCGTCATGAGCGGATTCATCATCGGCATCACCGGCGGAGTCGCGGCGGGCAAGAGCGCCGTCACCTCCAGATTCCAGGCGCTGGACGTGACGGTCGCTGACGCCGACCTCGCCGCCCGGGATGCGGTCGCGCCCGGCTCCGACGGCCTCGCCGAGGTGGTCGCGGCCTTCGGCACCGGCGTACTCGCCGCCGATGGCCGGCTGGACCGCGCAGCGATGCGGGCCCGCGTATTCGCCGATTCCGCCGCCCGCGCGCGCCTGGAGGCGATCGTCCATCCCCGGGTGCGCCGGCAACTGATGGCCGAATGCGAAGCGGCGCCGGGACCGTACGCGATCGCCGCGATTCCGCTGCTCGCCGAAGGCGGCGGCCGCGAAGCCTACCCATGGCTGGACCGCATCCTGGTCGTTGACGTGCTGCCCGAGACCCAACGGCGACGCCTGACCGCACGCGACGGCATCGATGTCGCCCTGGCCGAGCGCATGATCGCCGCCCAGGCCGACCGGCGGGAACGGCTCGCGATCGCCGACGACGTGATCGTCAACGACGGTCCGGTCGAGGCGCTGGACGCTCATGTGGCGGCGCTGGACCGGCGCTACCGGGCATTGGCCGCCACCCATCATGCGTAGACGCATGCAGAGGCGGCCGTAGGAGCGGTGTAAGCCGCAATGAAGCTTTCATGGAAGGCCCTATCGCGGCTCACGCCGCTCCTACCGCGTCCTATGCCGGCCCTGCGCTGCTGCTACGCGCCCGGAGGCCATAGGCCACGGATCGCGGCGATGCCCTGGGCGCCGTACCCGCGGGCCTCGACGAGGTCGTCGGGACCCAGGCCGCCGATCGCGTAGATCGGCATCGACACGTGCTCGCGCAGCTCGGCGAAGCGTGCCCAGCCGATGCCTTCCGCTCCGGGATGGCTCGCGGTCGGCCTGACGGCCCCCAGAACCACGAAATCGCAGCCGATCGCCTGCGCATGCCGGAGCTCCTCGAGCCCGTGGCAGGACGCGGCCAGCGGCATGTCGGCCGGCAGCGGGCGCCGCTTGCTGGACATCAGGGCGGCGGCCGTCAGGTGTGCGCCGACGCCCAGTGCCTCGGCGAGCGCAGGATCGCCATTGATCAGCACGTCGACCTTCGCCTTGCGACAGCGTCGGACCGCCGCACCCGCCAGCCGTTTCCAACGCTCGCCATCGATGCCGGGCGCGCGCAGCTGGACACGGCGGATGCCGCCGGCGAGCGCCGCATCCAGTCCCGCCAGCCAGCTGGCGTCGTCCTCGCCGGGAGTCGGAGTCACCAGGTAGCGATCGGGCTGTCGCAGCGCCGCCACCACCGGAAGGTCCGCAGGCGGCATGCTGTAGCGCGACAGCTTGTCCATCGGTACCCATGCCATCGCCTGCTGCTCGCGCGCGCGCGGCGCGCCCTGCCAGTCGTCGACATGGCGCACGTCCAGTTGCAGGCGCTTGTGCGGATAGCGCTGCGGAACCCGGATCAGGGGCGCGCCGATCCGGACGTGGATGCCGAGCTCCTCCTCGAGCTCGCGGACCAGCGCCGCCTCCGGCGACTCGCCAGGCTCGCGCTTGCCGCCCGGGAACTCCCACAGACCGGCGAGATCACGCCCCTCGGTACGGCGCGTGAGCAGCACCCGGCCACGGGCATCGCGGATCACTCCCGCGACGACTTCTACGATTCGTGTGGCCGTCATGGCCGTCCCTGTGCCCTCGTGTCCGACAGGCCGCGTCCGCGGCCCGCTCCAGGTTCGCCGTCGTTTACCCCTGCGCCGTCGCGAACGACGGGGCGGGACCTTCGAGGCGGAGGGCCCTCAGTCGAGCTGCCCATGGCAGTGCTTGTACTTCTTGCCGCTGCCGCAGGGACAGGGATCGTTGCGGCCGACCTTGGGCATTGCGCGCGCGGCCTGCTGGAAGCCCTGCCCGGGCGCAGCGGTGTCGGCGGCCTCCTCGTCGGCGCCGTAGCCACCGGCATCGGCATGCTGGAACTGCATCTGCCGGGCCTTGGCCTCGGCGGCGGCGCGCTCCTGCGCCTCCATCATCGCGATCTCTTCCTCTGTGCGGATCCGCACCCGCGACAACAGCGTGATGACCTCGCGCTTGACCTTCTCCAGCATCTCGCTGAACAGCTCGAAGGCCTCCTTCTTGTACTCCTGCTTGGGCTGCTTCTGGGCATAGCCGCGCAGGTGGATGCCCTGGCGCAGGTAGTCCATGCGCGCCAGGTGCTCCTTCCAGTTCTGGTCGAGCACGTTGAGCATGATGTGCCTCTCCAGCTGGCGCATCGTCTCCGTGCCCAGCTGTGCCTCGCGCTCGGCGAAGTGCGCGTCGACCGCTTTCAGTACGTGTTCCTGGATGCCCTCGGCGTCGAGCGACTGGCTGCCGGCGATCAGCTCGGTCAGCGCGACCCGCACGCCCAGCTCGTTCTCCAGCGTGGACTCCAGCCCCGGCAGGTCCCACTGCTCGTCGACCGAATCCGCCGGCACGTGGCGCGCGACCAGTTCGGCGACCACGTCGTAGCGGATGCCGTCGATGTTCTCCTGCACGCTGTCGGCCACGAGCAGCTCGTCGCGCTGGCCGTAGATGACCTTGCGCTGGTCGTTGTTGACGTCGTCGAAGTCGAGCAGGTTCTTGCGGATGTCGAAGTTGTGGGCCTCGACCTTGCGCTGCGCATTGGCGATCTGCTTGGTCACCAGTGCGCTTTCGATGATGTCGTCTTCCTTCAGGCCCATCCGCGCCATCACCTTCTGCACCCAGTCGGCGGCGAAGATGCGCATCAGGTTGTCTTCCAGCGACAGGTAGAAGCGCGACGAGCCCGGATCGCCCTGGCGGCCGGCGCGACCGCGCAGCTGGTTGTCGATGCGGCGGCTCTCGTGGCGCTCGGTGCCGATGATATGCAGACCGCCGGCGGCCTTGACCGCGTCGTGGCGCTGCTGCCACTCGGCCTTCATCCGCGCCCGGGTCACTTCGTCGAGCGGCGCCCCGGCCTGTGCCTCGGCGGCCTCGACCTCGGCCTCCAGCGAGCCGCCGAGCACGATGTCGGTACCGCGGCCGGCCATGTTGGTGGCGATGGTGATCGCACCCGGACGGCCGGCCTGGGCGATGATATGCGCCTCGCGCTCGTGTTGCTTGGCGTTGAGCACCTCGTGCGGGATGCCCGCCTCGCGCAGCTGACGGCTGAGCAGCTCGGAGACCTCGATCGAGGTGGTACCGACCAGCACCGGCTGGCGGTTGGCATTCGCCTCCTTGATCTCGTTCAGCACCGCCCGGTACTTGCCATTGCGGTTCAGGAACACCGCGTCCGGGTAGTCCTTGCGCTGCACCGGCTTGTTGGTCGGGATGACCACCACCTCCAGACCATAGATGTTCTGGAATTCGTAGGCCTCGGTATCCGCGGTACCGGTCATGCCGGCCAGCTTGCCGTACATGCGGAACAGGTTCTGGAAGGTGATGCTCGCCAGCGTCTGGTTCTCGCGCTGGACCGGCACGCCCTCCTTCGCCTCGACCGCCTGGTGCAGGCCGTCGGACCAGCGACGCCCGGCCAGGGTGCGACCGGTGAACTCGTCGACGATGATCACCTCGCCGTCGCGGACGATGTAGTCGACGTCGCGCTGGTAGATCGCATGCGCACGCAGCGCGGCATTGAGGTGGTGGACCACGCTGAGGTTGTGACCGGCGTACAGCGAGTCCTCCCCCTGCAGGATCCCGGCCTTGCGCAGCAACTCCTCGGCATGCTCCTGTCCGGCCTCGGACAGGTAGACCTGCTTGCTCTTCTCGTCGACCCAGTAGTCGCCCATCGCGTCCTCGGACTGCTGGCGGACCAGGGTCGGGACGATCCGGTTGACCTTGATGTACAGCTCCGGCGACTCGTCGGCCGGGCCGGAGATGATCAACGGCGTGCGCGCCTCGTCGATCAGGATCGAGTCGACCTCGTCGACGATCGCGTAATTGAGCTCGCGCTGGAAGCGGTCCTCCTTCGACAGCGCCATGTTGTCGCGCAGATAATCGAAGCCGAACTCGTTGTTGGTGCCGTAGGTGATGTCGGCCGCGTAGGCCTGGTGCTTGTCGCCATGCGGCATCCCCGGGTAGACCACACCAACGCTCAGGCCCAGCCAGTTGTAGAGCCGCCCCATCCAGGCCGAGTCGCGGCGGGCCAGGTAGTCGTTGACGGTGACCACGTGCACGCCCTTGCCTTCCAGCGCATTCAGATAGACCGGCAGGGTCGCGACCAGGGTCTTGCCCTCGCCGGTGCGCATCTCGGCGATCTTGCCCAGGTGCAGGACCATGCCGCCGATCAGCTGGACGTCGTAGTGACGCATGCCCAGAACACGCCGCGAAGCCTCGCGGCAGACCGCAAAGGCCTCGGGCAGGATCTTGTCGAGCGATTCGCCGTCGCGGATGCGTTGCTGGAGCTCGGGCGTCCTGGCCTGCAACTCGGCGTCCGAGAGCTTCTCCATCTCCGGCTCCAGCGCGTTGATCTTGACCACGGAGCGTTGCAGTTGGCGCAGCAGGCGTTCGTTACGGCTGCCGAAGACACGGGTAAGCAAGCTGTTGAGCATGGACGGAACCGGTTGGGTTGCATGAACGGGCCGGCGCACGCGCCAGGCCCCCAATAAAAAAGGGCGCCTTGCGCCCGTCTGGCACTCCGATTGTAGCTGGGGGCGAGGAAGCCTGCTTGCAAGGCACTGCCTTGCGGGCTTCCGAGCGCCCGGAGCGGCTGTGCCGCGCAGGGCCGGAACGAGGAAGCCTGCTTGCAAGGCACTGTCTTGCGGGCTTCTGGGCGCCAGGAGCGGCTGCGTCGCGCAGGGCCGGAAGAGGAGGCTTGGCCTTGCGGGCTTCCGAGCGCCCGGAGCGGCTGTGCCGCGCAGGGCCGGAACGAGGAAGCCTGCTTGCAAGGCACTGTCTTGCGGGCTTCTGGGCGCCAGGAGCGGCTGCGTCGCGCAGGGCCGGAAGAGGAGGCTTGCTTACGAGGCACCACCTCGCAAGCCGACGAGCGCCCCGAGCGGCCGTACCGCGCAAGACCCGGACGAGGGGATCTCCCTGCACGGCTCCGCCCCCATAAACCGACAAGCATCCGGAGACGGCTGTGCCGCGCAGGGCTGGCGCGAGGAAACCCGCATGCGGCGCTATAGCCTGGGCTTTCCAGATCCCATCCCCGGGCGGATTCGAGACAGAGGCAGCCGTAGACGCGGCGCAAGCCGCGATCGGATCTCCCCGAAAGCAGATGGCGGCTTGCGCCGCGTCTACGCGGAGAGCCCTCAGCTTGCCTGCCCTGAATGGAAAACGGGGCACCCTCGCCCCGTCTCCACGCCACCTCGTGCTTCAGCCCTTCAGCGGCGACTGCTGGCTGAGGAAATTGCGCGGATTGACGACGCGGCCGTCTTCCCAGACCTCGAAGTGGACGTGGGCGCCGGTCGAGCGGCCGGTCGAACCCGCCTTGGCGATCTCCTGCCCGGCCCGGACGAGCTCACCGACCTTGCGGGTCAGCCGCGAGTTGTGCGCGTAGCGGGTCACGTACCCGTTGCCGTGATCGACCTCGACCACCTTGCCGTAGCCCGAGCGCACGCCGGAGTAGCTGATCACGCCGTCGGCCACTGCGAACACCGGATCGCCTGTGTTCGCGTCGAAGTCGATGCCCTTGTGCAGCGCACGGCCGCCACGGAACGGATCGGCGCGCCAGCCGAATCCGGAGGTGATGTAGCTGCGAGCCACCGGCGAGCGCGACGGCACCGCGTTGAGATCGAGCTGACGGTTGAACAGCAGCGCCTCGAGCACCGAGAGCTGCTGGCCGGCGGCCTCGAACTGCGCATCGAGCTGCTGCAGCCCTTCGTCCAGTTCCGGCTTGGAGATGTCCTCGACCGGGCCGACACCACCAACGCCGACCGGCTTCTCGAAGTCGAATTCGCCGTCCTGCAGTTGCCCGATCCGGGTCAGCCGCTCGCCGAGCGCGTTGAGGCGGTTGGCTTCGGCCTGGAGTTCGCCCAGACGGGCGGCGAGCGCGTTGATCTCGCGCTGCGCCTCGCGGCGGGTATCCTCGATCTGGGTCTGTTGTTCGACGACCTGTGCGCGTAGCGTGGCGGTCATGGCTATGCCGGCGGCAAGTCCCGCGCCCAGGCCGGTGGCGAGGAGCAGCGATGCATACAGGCCGGGGCGACCCGCGCCGATCCGGTGCCCCTGCTGAAGCAGGTGTGCAGCCCTCCGGCGCGATGATTGAATGATGTTCTCGAAGGTCATATTTCCGATGTCTGATTCCAAAGCCAGATCCTCGCGCCGTCAGCCGGCTCCGCAGGAGGCGCTCGACGCGCTGCTCGCGGAACCTGCCGGCGACCCGATCCGTCGCGCCCTATGGCTCGACGAGGTGGACCGTCGCCTACGTCCCCATCTGCCGCCTTCACTGGCCCCGCACGCGAGGCTTGCGAATATCGACCACGGCAGGCTGGTTTTTGTCGTCGATGCTCCGGTGTGGCAATCCAGACTCAGGATGTCCGCGCCGGAACTGATCGACGTGGCCCGCTCCATCGGGCTTGCTGCGACCGACGTGGTGATCAAGGCGTCGAAGACTCCCCATGCGCCGCCCAGACCGGCTCCACGTCAGCCCGTCCCCATGTCCGCACACGCGAAGCAAGCGCTGCAGGCCGCCCTGGCCTCGCTTCCGACCGCCGATTCGGACGATCAGAACGGAGCCAAGTCCAGCGATCTGGGGGAAAACGCCCACAAAAAGCCGGGGGACGGGGCATCCTACTGACGCAAGTAGCTGTATTTGTTAACTATAAAGAAACAAATAGGAAAAAATTTGTTAAATTTCAGTTAACCGGCGGGCGTTTGTTCACGTCTGTGACGGTCGCACGTTTGCGCCGTGCGAAGCAGCGGCTGCACATCGGAACGGACTCCGAGGGCTGATGCACGCATGACCGGACGGCCGCGCGGGCAATCCCGCGTTGCTAGATGCAGCCTCCAAACGCCTCAGCGCCGCCAAGGACGCTGGAGCCGTGGAGGCGAGTACCCGGGGACCGGGCGGGATCGATCTCCGCAGGGTCGATCGGAAGGCCGGGCCGACCGCCGGCTAGGCGTTGGCCGGGGTGCCGTAGGCGACCGGGACCGGCTGCCGCTCGTCGACGTAACTGACCTCTTCCCACGCGGACGGCTGGGCCATCAGCGCACGTACCAGCTTGTTGTTCAATGCATGGCCGGACTTGAAGCCCTCATAGGCGCCGATGATCGGCCGGCCGGCGAGATAGAGGTCGCCGACCGCGTCGAGGATCTTGTGGCGTACGAACTCGTCGGCGTAGCGCAGGCCGTCCTCGTTCAGGACCCGGAACTCGTCGAGCACGATCGCATTGTCCATCGAACCGCCAAGACCGAGATTGCGCTCGCGCATGAACTCCAGGTCGCGCATGAAACCGAAGGTGCGGGCGCGGCTGACTTCCTTGACGTAGGAGGCGGTCGAGAACTCGACTTCCGCACGCGACTGCGAAGCCGGAATCGCAGGATGGTCGAACTCGACGGTGAAGCCGATCCGGAACCCCTCGTGCGGAGCGAAACTGGCGACCTTGTCGCCGTCGCGCACCTCGACCGGATGCCTGATCCGGATGAAGCGCTTGGGAGCCTCCTGCTCGACGATACCGGCCGACTGCAGCAGGAACACGAACGGGCCCGCCGAGCCGTCCATGATCGGCACCTCGGGCGCGGACAGGTCGATGATCACATTGTCGACCCCCAGGCCGGCCAGGGCTGACATCAGGTGCTCGACCGTCATCACCTTGCCGTTTCCAGCGCTCAACCCGGTGCACAGCAGGGTCTCGGTGACCAGATCGGCGCGCGCGGGGATCTCCACCACAGGGTCGAGGTCGACGCGGCGGAACACGATGCCGCTGTCCACCGGGGCCGGACGCAGGGTCAGGAAGACCTTGTCGCCGCTGTGCAGGCCCACGCCGGTGGCGCGGATCAGATTCTTGAGAGTGCGCTGGCGCAACATGTTCGGGACGGGCCTGTCGGTGTTGTTATGGTGTCGAAGCCCAGGCGGCCGGGACCGGTACGCCATCGGCCCTCTGCCGGGCCTTCCGCGCGGAGTCGCGACGCCTGCATGCGTGCCGGACCGGCACGCCCAAAATCATGGGGAGAATACCACGCAGGTGGCTGAACCTGAACGAAAAGCCGGCCCAGTCCCGGACCTGTCATCAGGGAGGGAGAAACTGGCCGGTCCGGATGCCGGACCGGCCGAAGATCCCGGGCCGGGGCCCGGGACGTATATCCCGCCTGGCCGGGGACGAGTCCGGCCAGTCCAGGGCTGCGGCCTGCCTTCGCTACCGGCGCGCCGCGATGTACCTGCTCAGTCCGTCCGGCGACGCAGCGTGAGTCGCCGCACCCGCAAACCGCCGTCGTGCGCGGTGCCGAACGCCTGACCATGGAAGGCCTGGCCGGACCACCCGAAGCGGCAGTGCGTCGCCCTGGACTGCATCAGTCGGCCTGGCGGCGCAGGAACGCCGGAATGTCCAGGTAGCTGCTGTCGCTGCCGAAGTCTGCGGCCTCGGGCGCCGAGGACGCCGCCGGAGCGGTGTCCGCCATGCCGCCGCCGCGGCGCAGGCTGCCGCCGAAGCTGGGCGCCGCCGAAACCGGGGCCTCGTCCATCGCGCTGAACTCGGGCTGGCCGGTGGTGCCGTTGCGGACCAACTGGATAGGCGCGCGGTGCTCGTTCGGGCGGGCCTGCTTCGAGACCGCACGGTTGAGGCCGGTGGCGACCACCGTGACCTTGACCTCGTCCTGCATGTCCGGGTCGAGCACGGTGCCGATGACCACGGTCGCATCCTCGGACGCGAACTGCTCCACGGTGCGGCCGACCTCGTCGAACTCGGCCATCGTGAAATCCGGGCCGGCAGTGATGTTGACCAGGATGCCGTTGGCGCCGGACAGATTGACGTCGTCCAGCAGCGGGTTCTGGATCGCCGACTCGGCCGCAGCCTGGGCACGGTCGTCGCCGCGGGCGCTGCCGGTGCCCATCATCGCCAGGCCCATCTCGCTCATCACCGTGCGCACGTCGGCGAAGTCGACGTTGATCAGGCCCGGACGCACGATCAGGTCGGCGATGCCCTGCACCGCGCCGAGCAGCACGTCGTTGGCCGCGCGGAACGCCTGGATCATCGTAGCGTTGCGACCGAGCACGGTGATCAGCTTCTCGTTCGGAATCGTGATCAGCGAATCGCAATGGTGGCTCAGCTCCTCGATGCCCTTGAGCGCGACCTGCATGCGGCGGCGCCCCTCGAACGGGAACGGCTTGGTGACCACGGCGACGGTCAGGATGCCCATCTCCTTGGCCAGCTGCGCGACCACCGGTGCCGCGCCGGTACCGGTGCCGCCGCCCATGCCGGCGGTGATGAACACCATGTCGGCGCCTTCCATCGCGTCCATCAGGCGCTCGCGGTCCTCCAGCGCGGCCTGGCGACCGACCTCAGGGTTGGCGCCCGCGCCAAGGCCCTTGGTGACGTTGCTGCCGAGCTGCAGCTGCAGCTTTGCGCCGCAGTTCTTGATCGCCTGCGAGTCGGTGTTGGCGGTGATGAATTCGACGCCATCGACGTTGCTGCTGACCATGTGCGCGACCGCGTTGCCGCCGCCGCCGCCGACGCCGATGACCTTGATGATGGCATTGGGTGCCATGCTCTCGACCAGTTCGAAATGTGCCATGTCCTCGTCCTCTGTCTGTGCAGTGTCTATGCAGTGCTAGTTGTTGTTGTGGTCTTGCATTGGGGAGATTGAGTGTGTTGCCGGTCTTACATACCGCCGTCTTCCGCCTTGCCTGCCCGGTCCCGGCGCCCTCGCCGCGACCGTCGAAAATCAGAACTCCCCGCGGTACCAGTTCTTCAGCCTGTTGAAGAACGAACCGGCCCGTCCGGTCGGGATGACCGGGCGCCGCGGATGCTCGATCTGGCTGCCCATCAGCAGCAGGCCGACCCCGGTCGCGTGGACCGGATTGCCGACCACTTCGCCCAGGCCGGTCACGTGCTGCGGAATGCCGACGCGCACCGGCATCTGCAGCATTTCCTCGGCCAGTTCGACCACGCCCTCCATCTTCGAGGCGCCGCCGGTCAGCACCATGCCGGCGCGCACGTGCTGCTCGAACCCGCTGCGGCGCAGCTCGGCCTGGACCATTTCGAAAAGCTCCTCGTAACGCGCCTGCACCGCCTGGGCGAGCGAATGGCGCGGCATCCGCCGCGGCGGACGGTCGCCGACCGACGGCACCTGGATCGACTCCTCCGCGGTCGCCATCTGCGCCAGCGCGCAGGCGTAGCGGACCTTGATCTGCTCGGCCTCCGGGGTCGGCGTACGCAGCATGTGGGCGATGTCCTCGGTGACCTTGTCGCCGGCGATCGGCAGGCTCGCGCTGTGCGCGATCGCGCCATGGACGAACACCGCGATGTCGGTGGTGCCGGCGCCGATGTCGACCAGCACCACGCCGAGCTCGCGCTCGTCGCTGGTCAGCACCGCCTGGCTGGAGGCGAGCACGCCGAGGATCAGGTCGTCGACCTGCAGGCCGCAGCGCTGCACGCACTTGCTGACGTTGGCCGCCGCCGACTGCGCGCAGACCACCAGGTGCGCGTGCACCTCCAGGCGCACGCCGGTCATCCCGACCGGGTTGCGGATCCCTTCCTGCGAGTCGTCGAGCACGTAGTCGCGCGGGATCGCGTGCAGGATCTTCTGGTCGGCCGGGATCGCGACCGCCTTGGCCGCCTCCAGCACGCGATCGAGATCGCCGTGGCTGACCTCGCCGTCGCGGATCGGAGCGATGCCCTGCGAGTTGCGGCATTGCACGTGGCTGCCGGAGATCGACGCATAGACCGAACGGATCTCGCAGCCGGCCATCAGTTCGGCCTCCTCGACCGCACGCTGGATCGACTGCACGGTCGACTCGATGTCGACGACCACGCCCTTGCGCAGGCCGCGCGACTCGTGCGAGCCGATGCCGATCACCTCGATCGGATTGCCGGGCCCGCTGTGGTCGGGTGTGTATTCGCCCACCAGCGCCACCACCTTGGAGGTGCCGATGTCGAGGCCGACGATGAGCGACTTGTCGCCTTTGCGGTTCATGATTGTCCTTGCGTCTGCAGAGCCGGCGCGGGTTCGATCGTGTCGCCCCACGTCAGCGAGAAACCGTTGGTGTAGCGGAGGTCTGCCCGCGTCAGCGCCTGCGCCCGCTGCGCGACCAGTTGCGGGACGACGCGGATGAAGCGACGCAGCCGCTCGTCCGGACGGGTGCGGCCCACCACGACGGTGGTGCCGCTGGCGAGGTCGAGCGTCCAGCTGCCGCGCGCGTCGAGCTCGACGCTTCGTACGCCGACGCCGAGTGGCGCGAACAGCGTGCGCGACTCGTTGTAGAAGCGGACCACGTCGGAGACACGGGTATCCGGGCCGGCCAGCCTGGGCAGGTTCGCCGGCACCTCGATGCCCTTCGCCGGAAACAGCCTTCCCTGTTCCGACAGCAGCCGGGCATCGCCCCAGCGCGCGAATGGCCGATGCTCGACCACCGACACTTCGAGGATGTCCGGCCAGCGCTTGCGCACCTCGGCATGCTCGACCCACGGCAACCCGGCGACCGCCGCCTGCGCGGCCTCAAGATCGACCGCGAAGAAGCCCTGCTTCGCGTACGGCATCAGCGCCTTCTGCAATGCGGCCGCGTCCACCCGCTCGAACTCGGCGGTCGCGCGCAGCCGGGTCAATGGCCACTGTTCCTGGCCGATCCAGCCCTTGAGCACGGCGACCACCGGCAGCACCACCAGGGCCACCGCCAGAGTCCAGCCAAGCAGGCGCACGAGCGCGTTCATGCGTGCACGCCTCCTTCGCCGCCGTCCGCAACTGTCTGTACGGGGATCGTCTGCTCCAGGATCAGCCAGCACAGCGACGGGAAGTCGATGCCGAGCCGGGCAGCGGCCTTCGGCACCAGCGAATGGCTGGTCATCCCCGGAGCGGTGTTGACCTCGATCAGCTGGAAGCCGAGCTCGCGATCGCGCATCACGTCGACCCGGCCCCAGCCGCTGCAGCCGGCGGCGCGGAACGCGGCCAGCGCGAGCTCGCGGATTTCCGCCTCTTCCCCACCCTCCAACCCGGGACAGATGTAGCGGGTGTCGTCGGCAACGTACTTGGCGTGGTAGTCGTACCAGTCGCCGGCCGGTTCGATCCGGATCGACGGCAGCGCAACATCGCCGAGGATTCCGACCGTGTACTCGGCCCCCTGCACCATCCGCTCCATCAGCAGCTCGCCGTTGTAACCCGCTGCGAACTGCGCGGCCGCGGCCAGGTCGGCCTCGCCGAGGATGCGGAACACGCCGACGCTGGAGCCTTCGCACGAGGGCTTGACGAACACCGGCAGGCCCAGCGAACGCGCAGCGGCAGACAGGTCGGCACCGGCGGCGAGACGGACGAAGCGCGGCGTTGGCAGTCCCTCCGCCATCCACACCTGCTTGGTGCGGATCTTGTCCATCGTCAGCGCCGACCCAAGCACGCCCGGACCGGTGTATGGCACAGCCAGTGCGTCGAGCAGGCCCTGCAGCACGCCGTCCTCGCCGCCGCCCCTGTTGCCGTGCAGGATGTTGAACACGCGATCGACGCGTCGCGCCGGGTCGGAGGCACCGGCACGGATCGCGTCGACCAGGGCCGGGATGCCGTCGATGGCGAAGGCATCCACGCCCCGCGCCTGCAACGCCTCGAGCACGTTGCGGCCGGAATCGAGGGAGACCTCGCGCTCGGCACTGGTGCCGCCCATCAGCACGGCGACGCGGCCGAATACCGCCGGATCGATGTAGCGCGCGGTCGTCAACGGCGTGCTCATGCCTCGCCTCCGGACGTCGCGAAACCCTCGGCCGCCAGCTCCTGCGCGGTGTGGCCGATGTCGCCGGCGCCCATCACCAGCAGCAGATCGCCATCGCGCAGCACGTCCGGCAGCACCGCCGGCAGCTCGCCGGCACCACCGACCACCACCGGGTCGATGCGGCCACGCGCACGGATCGCCCGCGCCAGCGACTTGGCGTCGGCACCGACGATCGGCGCCTCGCCTGCCGGATACACCTCGGTCAGCACCAGCGCGTCGACCGACGACAGCACCGCGGCGAACTCGTCGAACAGGTCGCGGGTGCGGGAATAGCGATGCGGCTGGAACGCGACCACGAGGCGCCGGTCCGGCCAGCCGCCGCGCGCAGCGGCGAACACCGCCTCGAGCTCCTTCGGGTGATGGCCGTAGTCGTCGACCAGCTGTATCCGCGCGCCCTTCGGCGTCACCAGCTCGGCCAGCAGGTTGAAGCGACGGCCGATCCCGGCGAAGCCCTGCAGCGCCTTCGCGATCGCTTCGGGCGACACGCCCAGCTGCCAGCCCACCGCTGCCGCGGCCAGCGCGTTGAGCACGTTGTGATGACCCGGCAGCGCCAGCTCGACCGGAGTACGCGTGGCATCGGGCAGGCACAGGGTGAAGTGCATGTTCGGCCCTTGCTGGCGGATGTCCTCGGCACGTACGTCGGCCTCGGTGTGGATGCCGTAGGTCATCACGTGGCGTGGCGTCTTCGTCGCCAGTTCGGCGACTTCCGGATCATCGATGCACAGCACCGCGAGGCCGTAGAACGGCAACCGGTGCATGAATTCCTCGAACGCCGCCTGCACCCGCGCGAACTCGCCGCCGTAGTTTTCCAGGTGATCGGCATCGATGTTGGTGACCACCGCTATCTGCGGGTTCAGGCGAAGGAAGCTGCCATCGCTCTCGTCGGCCTCGGCCACCAGCCAGTCGCCCTTGCCCAGGCGCGCGTTGGCGCCGGCGGCGAGCAGTTGTCCGCCGATCACGAAGGTCGGGTCGATGCCGCCCTCGCCCAGCACGCTCGCGGTCAACGAGGTCGTCGTGGTCTTGCCGTGGGTACCCGCCACCGCGATACCGCGCTTGAAGCGCATCAGCTCGGCCAGCATCTCCGCGCGCGGCACCACCGGGATACGCTGCGCGCGCGCTTCCATCAGCTCGGCGTTGTCGGCCTTGATCGCGCTCGATACCACCACGCAATCGGCACCGAGCACGTTGGACGCGACATGCTTGCGATGCACGGTCACGCCGAGCGAGGACAGCCGCCGGGTGACCGCGTTGTCGGCCAGGTCCGAGCCGGACACCTGGTAGCCGAGCGTGCACATCACCTCCGCGATCCCGCTCATGCCGGTGCCGCCGATGCCGACGAAATGCACGCGTGGAAATGCCTTGGCGAGGTCGCCGTCGTGTTGCAACCGGCGGCTGCGTACGGTCGCGCTCATGCGGCCGACTCCTTCTGTGTGTTCCGGCCCAGCACTGCGTCGGCGACACGCTCCGCCGCATCCGGCCGCGCCAGCGCGCGGGCGCACACGGCCATGCGCTGCAGATCGATGCGCTGGTCGAGGATTTCGAGGGTTGCGGAGAGCCGCTGGTACAGCGTCTCGCCCTGCGGCAGCACCTGCGCGGCGCCGCGCACCTGCAGGAACTCCGCGTTCTTGGTCTGATGATCGTCGACCGCCTGCGGGAACGGCACCAGGATGCAGGCAGTACCGACCGCGCACAGCTCCGCCAGGGTCAGCGCGCCGGCACGGCACACCACCACGTCGGCCCACGCGTAGGCGTCGGCCATGTCGGCGATGAAGGGTTCGATCGACGCCTCGACCTTCGCATCGGCATAGGCCTGCTCGGCCTCGGCACGCATCTTCTCGCCGCACTGGTGGCGGATCTCGAACTCGACCACGTTGCGCAGCATCGCCACCGCCTTAGGCACGGCCTCGTTCAGCGCCCGTGCGCCCTGGCTGCCACCGAGCACCAGCAACCGCAGCGGACCGCTGCGTCCCTGATAGCGCGCTTCCGGCGGCGCCACGGCGGCGATCTCCTCGCGTACGGGATTGCCGACGACGGTCTCCTGCAGGGCCGGAAAGGTGTCGGGGAAACCGGTCAGCACCCGCTGCGCCATTCGCGCGAGCACCCGGTTCGTCAGGCCTGGCGCACGGTTCTGCTCGTGCACGAACAACGGGATGCCCAGCAGGCGCGCGGCCAGGCCACCCGGGCCCGCCGCGTAGCCGCCGAAGCTGATCACCGCGCGCGGCTGGCGTTCGCGCAGGGTCTGGTACGCGGCGCGTACGGCCACGATCAATCGGAACGGCGCGGCCAGCTTGGTCAGCCGGCCCTTGCCGCGCACGCCGCGCACCGCGATCGTGTCGATCGGAATGTCGTGCTGCGGAACCAGCCGGGTTTCCATCCCGCCGTCGGCGCCGAGCCACAGCACCGGCACCCCGCGCCCGCGCAACGCATGCGCGACCGCGAGGCCGGGGAAGATGTGCCCGCCGGTGCCGCCGGCGAGGATCATCACCGGGTGCACGTCGGAATCAGTGGCGGCCGGGTGCGGCTTCATCCGATCCTCCCGAGGGTAGGCTCCACGCGCGGCCTGAGCCGGCTGGTGCCGCGCGACGGCTTGTCGCCGGTTCGCAGCGGCGCGGCGGCCACGGGCGACGGCCCTGCGGCCGGCACAGGTGCCGATGCCGTCGCCGAGATCACCGGCGCCACCGCATCTTCGCCACGCAGGCGCGCGACCTGCCGCTGCGCGCGCTCCAGTTCGTAGGACACGCGCAGCAACAGTCCCATCGCCAGACAGGTCATCAGCACGCTCGATCCACCCGAGGAGATCAGCGGCAGGGTCAGCCCCTTGGTCGGCAGCAGACCGAGGTTCACGCCGATCGAAACGAAGCTCTGCAGACCGATCCACAAAGCGACGCCGAACGCCAGATAGCCAGCGAAGTGGCGGCGCATCTCGACACATTGCAGGCCGATCCACAGCGCCCGCCCGACCAGCAGCGCATACAGGGCGATCACCGCGCAGACACCAACGAATCCGAGTTCCTCGGCGATGACGGCGAGGATGAAGTCCGTATGCGCTTCGGGCAGGTAGTACAGCTTCTGGATCGAACCGCCGAGCCCGACGCCGAACCATTCGCCGCGGCCGGCCGCCATCAGGGCGTTGGTCAGCTGGTAGCCGCTCCCGAACGGGTCCGCCCACGGGTCCATGAACGAGGTCAGGCGGCGCATCCGGTACGGCTCGGCGATGGCGACGATCGCCAGCAGCGGCAGTCCGACCAGCACCGGCCCGAACATCCGCGGCATGTTCACGCCGCCGAGCACCAGCATGCCGGCGGTGATCGCCAGCAGCAGCGACGAGGAGCCGAAGTCGGGCTGCAGCAACAGCAGCACGACCAGCACCGCGACCACCCCGATCGGCTTGAGCATCGCCATCCAGGTCGCGTTGACTTCGTCGCGGAAGCGCACCAGATAGCTGGCCAGCCAGATGATGAAGAACACCTTGACCGTCTCCACCACCTGGAAGTTGGACACGCCGAGGTTGATCCAGCGGTGCGCCCCCTTCACGCTCACGCCCAGCCCGGGCACGAACACCAGCAGCAGCATCACGAAGCAGCCGAGCAGCAGCAGGTGGTTGTAGCGCTCCACCGTCTTCAGCTCGGTCCGCATGGCCACCACCATCAGCGCCGCGCCTCCGGCCAGAAACATCAAGTGGCGACTGAAGTAGTGGTAGGGATTGCTGTCCTGGTAGAGCGAGCTGGAGCCGACCATCACCACGCCGAGCGACACCAGCGCCAGCACGACACCGACCAGCCACGGGTCGAAGCGACCGCTGATCTCGTCGATGCGGGTGGCCTGGCGGCTGCCGGGGCGGGTGGCGGCGTAGTCGCTCATCAGCGCACCTTCAGCGTCGCCAGGCCGACCAGGACCAGGATCACCGAGATGATCCAGAAGCGGACGATGACCCGCGGCTCGGGCCAGCCCTTCAATTCGAAATGGTGGTGGATCGGCGCCATCCGGAACACGCGCCTGCCGGTCAGCTTGAAGCTGGCGACCTGGATCATCACCGACAGCGTCTCGACCACGAAGATGCCGCCCATCACCACCAGCACCAGTTCCTGGCGCACGATCACCGCGATCGTGCCGAGCACGGCACCGAGCGCCAGCGCACCGATATCGCCCATGAACACCATCGCCGGATAGGTGTTGAACCACAGGAACCCGAGCCCCGCGCCGGCGATCGCCGCGCAGATGATCACCAGTTCTCCGGCGCCCGGGATCTGCGGGATCTGCAGGTACTGGGAGAACACCGCGTTGCCGGACGCGTAGGCGAACACGCCCAGCGCGCAGGCGACCAGGACGGTCGGCATGATCGCCAGCCCATCGAGGCCATCGGTCAGGTTGACCGCGTTGGAGAATCCGACGATCCAGAAATACGCGATCGCGACGAAGGTGATGCCCACCAGCGGCAACGCGACGGCCTTGAAGAACGGGATATAGAAGGTCGTCGTCGCCGGCGCGTCGGCGGTGTAGAACAGGAACAGGCCGGCGCCGAGGCCGAACAGCGACTGCAGCAGGTACTTCCAGCGCGACTTCATCCCGTTCGGGTCGCGCTTGACGATCTTGATCCAATCGTCCCACCAGCCGATCCAGCCGAACGCGACCATCACGGCCAGCACCAGCCAGACGTAGCGGTTGCGCAGGTCGCCCCACAGCAGCACCGAGGCGAGCACGGTCAGCAGGATCAGTGCACCGCCCATGGTCGGGGTGCCGGCCTTGGAGAAGTGCGACTCCGGGCCGTCCTTGCGGATCGGCTGGCCGCCCTTGAGCTGGGCCAGCCGGCGGATCACCGTCGGCCCCCACCACAGCGACAGCGCGAGCGAGGTCAGTGCGGCGAGGATGCCGCGGAAGGTGAGATAGCCGAACAGGCCGAATACGCTCTGCAGCTGTTCGAGCCAGCGGGCGAGTTCAAGCAGCATGCGGCCCCCCTTGGTCGTCTGTGGTCGGGGCGCCATCGCCGCCGGGATTGTCTGCAGCCAGCAGCGCGGTCACGATCCGGTCCATCGCGCTGCCGCGCGAGCCCTTCACCAGCACCCGAACGTTGCCGGCATCGGCGCCGGCGAGCGCGTCGCGCAGCGTCGCGGCCAAGGCATCGTGGCTGTCGAAGACCCGGCCGCCATCGCCGAACGCCCCGGCTGCGCAAGCGCTCAGCGGCCCCAGCGCGAACAACCGGCGCAGGCCGGCGGTGCGAGCGCGGCGGCCGACCTCGGCGTGCAGGGCCTCCGCGTCGGTCCCCATCTCGCGCATGTCGCCGAGCACCAGCCAGCCCTCGCCGCCCATTGCGGCCAGGGTGTCGATCGCGGTCGCGGCCGAACCCGGGTTGGCGTTGTAGCTGTCGTCGATCAGCACCGCGCCGTTGCCCAGCCGATGCGACACCAGCCGCCCGGCGACCGGCTCCGCCTCGCCGAGACCGGCGGCGATCGTCGCCAGGTCGGCACCCGCGCCCAGCGCCAGCGATGCCGCCGCCAGCGCATTGCCGACGTTGTGGCGTCCCGGCATCGCGAGGGATACCTCCGCTTCGCCCAGTGGCGTGACCAGGACGAACCGGGATCCGCCTTCGCGCAGCTGGACGTCGCGCGCGCTGACGTCGGCGCTGGCCTCCAGGCCGAAACGGATCAGTCGCCGGCCATGCGCGCGCTCGGCGAAGAACGGCGCGAACGCATCGTCCGCGTTGATCACCGCGACACCGCCCGCAGGCAATGCGTCGTAGATCGCCGCCTTGGTATCGGCGATCCCGAGCAGGCTGCCCATCCGTTCCATGTGCGCGGGGGCGATGTTGTTGACCAGTGCCACGTCCGGCGGCGCGATCCGGGTCAGGTAGGCGATGTCGCCCGGCTTGCCGGCACCCATCTCGTAGATCGCGACTGCGGCGTCCTCGGGTGCCTCGAGCACCGCCAGCGGCAGGCCGATCTCGTTGTTGCGGTTGCCCGGGGTCGCATAGGTCGTGGTGGCGCGTTGCATGATCGAGGCCAGCAACGTCTTGACGCTGGTCTTGCCGTTGCTGCCGGTGATGGCGACGACGGTGGTACGACGCTCGCGCTGCATCGCCGCGGCAAGATCGGCCAACGCGCGCTCGGTGTCGGCCACCACCACCTGCGGCAGCGCACGGTCGATCTCGCGCGACACCAGCGCCGCGATCACGCCACCCTCGGCCGCCGCTGCGACGTGGTCGTGGCCATCGAAGCGCTCGCCGCGGATCGCGACGAACAGCGCGGCGCCGCCGGGCGGCAGGCGACGGGAATCGGTGGCGACCACATCGACCACCCGCTCCTCGCCGTGCAGGCGACCGCCGGTCATGCGCGCGATCTCGGACAGGTGCAGCGGTCTCATGCCTCCACCCCCAGCGCCGCGCGCGCGACTTCGGTGTCATCGAATGGATGGCGCACGCCGCCGATCTCCTGGTAGGGCTCGTGCCCCTTGCCGGCGATCAGCACGATGTCGTCCGGCCCTGCCGCACCGATCGCGCGCCCGATCGCGGCGCGACGATCGCGCTCGACGACGACGGAGTCGGTGGTCTCGAAGCCGGCGATGATGTCGGCGACGATCGCGTCGCCGTCCTCGCCGCGCGGGTTGTCGTCGGTGACGATCACCGCGTCGGCCAGCCGCCGTGCGATCGCGGCCATCTGCGGGCGCTTTCCGCAGTCCCGCTCGCCGCCGCAGCCGAATACGCAGATCACCCGTGCCGCCGCATGCGCGCGCACCGATTCCAGCGCCTGCTCCAGCGCGTCCGGCGTATGCGCGTAATCGATCACGACCAGCGGAAGCGTGCCGTCGCCGCCGAGGCGGTTCATCCTGCCGTGGATCGGCTGCAGCCGGCTGAGGACCCGCGCGATCTCCGCCGGCGCGTGACCCAGTGCCGACAGCGCTCCGGCGACCGCCAGCAGATTGTCGACGTTGAAGCGGCCCAGCAGCGCCGACTCCACGGGATGGCACTCGCCATCGATCTCCAGTTCGAACAGCAGGCCGCGCGCATCCAGCCGCAGCTGCCCCGCCCGCACGGTCGCGCCGGGAGTGCCCCGCGAGCTGCAGGTGAGCACGCGCAGGCCCGGATCGAGCGATCCGGCCAGTTCGCGGCCGAAACCATCGTCGATGTTGACCACCGCCGCCTTCAATCCCGGCCATGCGAACAGGCGCGCCTTGGCCGCGCCGTAGCGCGCCATGTCGCCGTGATAGTCGAGGTGGTCGCGGGTGAGATTGGTGAACACGCCGACATCGAAGTGCACGCCATCGGCGCGTCCCTGGTCGAGCGCATGCGAGCTGACTTCCATCGCCAGTGCGTCGGCGCCCTGCGCGTGCAGGTCGGCGATCAGCGCATGCAGTCGCAGCACCAGCGGCGTGGTGAAGCCGGTCGCGACCGCCTGCCCGTACAGGCCGGCGCCGAGCGTACCGATCGTGCCGCTGGTGGTGTCGAGCAGCGACCAGGCCTGCGCCAGCAGCTGCACGGTCGAGGTCTTGCCGTTGGTACCGGTCACGCCGACGACATCCATCTGCGCACTGACCCGACCGTAGAAGAGGTCACCCATCTCGCCCAGGCGCGCGCGCAGCCCGGGCACAGCGATCGCATCGGGCGGCGCCGGGATGTCGTCGGGCGCGGGCGGCTCGAACAGGATCGCCGCCGCGCCCCTGGCACGGACGTCGTCGGCGAACTTCAGGCCATGGGTGCCGAACCCGCCGATCGCGACGAACGCATCCCCGGCCTGCAGCTCGCGGCTGTCCATCACCAGGCCGCCGATCGCGAGATCGGCCGGCACGGACGGCACGTCCGGCAACAGCTCGGCCAGACGCATCCGCGGGCGGGCGAACGCGCTCATCGTGCGCCCCCCGGCGCGGGCGCCTGCGCGGCCAGCGCCGCCGCCGGACCCGCGGGAGTCGGCGACAGGCCTTCGGCCGTGCGCCGCTTCGCCTCCTCGGCGGCCTGCGCGGCGAGCCAGGTATCGATGTCGTCCGGCGGCACGTCCATCAGCCGCAGCGCGCCGTCCATCACCGTCTTGAACATCGGCGCCGACACGAAGCCGCCGTAATAGCCCTTGGCCGGATCCGGGTCGTCGATCACCACCACCATCGAAAAGCGCGGGTTCTCCACCGGCACCACTCCGGCGAAGAACGAGATGTAGCGGCGCGAGTAGCCACCGCTGCTGTTGAACTTGCGCGCGGTGCCGGTCTTGCCGGCGACGTGGTAGCCGAGGATCGCCGCCTGGGTCGCGGTGCCGCCGGGTTCGGTCACGGTCTGCATCATCCGCATGACCTGGCGGGCGATGCGCGGGTCGAGCACCTGCTCGGACGGGTTGCGCTGGCCCTTGACGAAGGTCGGGGCGATCAGCTTGCCGCCATTGCCCAGCGCCGCGTAGGCGGCGGCGATCTGCAGCGGCGTCGCCGACAGCCCGTAACCGTAGGACATGGTCTGCTTGGTGGTGCCGCTCCAGCGCGCCGGTGGCGTCAGCACGCCGGAGGACTCGCCGGGAAACCCGCTGCGGGTGCTGCGGCCGTAGCCCATCCGCCGCAGGAACTCGTAGAAGGTCTGGTCGGGCAACCGGTGCACGATCTTGGAGACGCCGACGTTGGAGCTCTTGCGGATGATCCCGGTGGTATCCAGCACGCCGTAGTTGCGGAAGTCGCTGGTGCGGAACCGGCCGTTCGGCATCCAGCCCGGGCTGGTGTCGATCACCGTCGTCGGCGTGATCGCCCCCGCCTCCAGCGCGGCGGCCACGGTCAGCGGCTTCATCGTCGAGCCGGGCTCGATCACGTCGGTCACGGCGCGGTTGCGACGCGCATCGGACGGCTGCCCGCCCAGCGCATTCGGGTTGTAGGTCGGCAGATTGGCCATCGCCAGTATCTCGCCGGTGGCGACATCCAGGACCACCGCCGATCCGCTGCTGGCGCCGGTGCGCTCCAGGGTCGCGCGCAGCTCGCGGAAGGTCAGGTACTGGATCCGGCGGTCGATGGTCAGGGTCAGCTCGTGGCCGGGCTGGGCGGCATCGATCAGCTCGACGTTCTCGACGATGCGGCCACGGCTGTCGCGGATCACCCGCTTGCTGCCCGGGGCACCGCGCAGCCAGTCGTCGAACGCGAGTTCGAGGCCTTCCTGGCCACGGTCGTCGATGTTGGTGAAGCCCAGCACGTGGGCGAGCGCCTCGCCCTGCGGGTAGAAGCGGCGGAACTCGCGCTGCGAATACACGCCCGGGATGTTGTGCGACAGGATCGCGCGGGCCTGATCGGGATTGATCCGGCGCTTGAGATACATGAACTCGCGCGACGCGCGCTGGGTCAGCTTGCGGGTCAGCTCGTCGGCCGGAACGCCGAGCACCGCCGCCAGTTCCGGGATGCGCTCGGGCGCCTTCAGCAGCTCCTGCGGGTTGCCCCAGACCGACTCGACCGGCGTCGACACCGCCAGCGGCTCGCCGTTGCGGTCGGTGATCATGCCGCGCGAGGTCGGGATCTCGATCTCGCGCAGGATCCGCTCATCGCCCTGGCGGCGGTAGAAGTCGGCATTGACGATCTGCAGGGTGAACGCGCGCGCGACCAGCGCCAGCGAGCACAGGCCGAGCACGCCGCCGACCAGGAACAGGCGGTTGCGTGGGTTGTAGCGGGCGCGGTTGCGTGGCTTGCCCTGTGCCGGGCGGGCACTCAGCAGCTCGCCGAGGCGTTCGCGTACCGTCGTGCGCATGTTCGAACCGGGACGGCGGCGCGGGCTCATGGACGCACCACCACGATCTCGTCGCCTTCCGGGAACTTCATGCCGAGCCGGTCGCGTGCGACCTGGTCGATGCGGTTGCTCTCCGCCCAGGTCGCCTGCTCGAGCTGCAACCGGCCGAACTCGATGTCGAGTTCGTCACGCGCCTTCTCCAGCCGGGTCAGCTGTACGAACAGCTGACGATGCTGGTGCCGCGCATGGACCACCGCCAGCGCGCTGACGAGATTGGCGGCGACCAGCACGACGAGGGCAAGGCGCAGGGTCATGCAGGGCCTCCCGCGGAGGCCGCGATGGGCCCCGAAGGACCAAGCTTCTCCGCGATGCGCAGCACCGCGCTGCGCGCGCGCGGATTGCGGTCGAGCTCGGCGGCATCGGCCTTGATCGCCGAACCGATCGCCCGCAGCCGCGGAGTGAACGCGACCTCGACCGGCATCCGCCGGTTGGCCGGCGGCGCCTTGCTGTGGCGGGCGATGAACTGCTTGACGACGCGGTCCTCCAGCGAGTGGAAGCTGATCACCGCCAGTCGTCCGCCCGGCTTCAATCGTGCCAGCGCACTGTCGAGCCCGGCTTCCAGATCGGCCAGCTCGCGGTTGATGTGGATGCGGATCGCCTGGAAGCTGCGGGTCGCCGGATGGATCCGGCCCTTGTCGGACCGGCCCCTGTCGGATCTGCCGTCGCCGCGCGGCATCGTCCTGGCGATCAGATCCGCCAGCTGGGCGGTGCGGGTCAACGGGTTGCGCTCGCGCTCGGCGACGATCGCGCGCGCGATCCGGCGGCTCATCCGCTCCTCGCCGTAAGTCCACAGCACGTCGGCGATCTCGCGCTCGTCGGCACGCGCCAGCCACTCGGCCGCGCTCTCGCCGCTGTCCGGGTCCATCCGCATGTCGAGCGGACCGTCCTTGCCGAAGCTGAAACCGCGCTCGGCGACATCCAGCTGCGGAGAGGACACGCCAAGGTCGAACAGCACGCCGTCGAGACCGGCGGCGGCGTCCCAGTCGGCGAGCGCGGCGAAGCTGCCGCGCAGGATCGACACGCGCGGATCGCCGCCGAACTCGCGTTCGGCCACCGCAATCGCTTCGGGATCCTTGTCCATCAGCAGCAGCCGGCCTCCGGGGCCGAGTTGTCCGAGCACCCCGCGCGCATGACCGCCGCGCCCGAACGTGCCATCCAGGTAGGTTCCGTCCCCGACCACGCGCAGGCCCTCCAGCACCTGTGCGTACATCACGGGGAGGTGGCCGGATGGCGCCGATGCGCGCTCCATGCCACCCCTCGTCACAGCTGCAGATCGAGCAGCTCTTCGCTCAGATCCTCGTCAGACACCGTCTGCTGGATCTGCGCGTGATGCGCCTGCTCGCTCCACAGCTCGAATTTGTCGCCCATGCCCAGGAGCACGGCCCTGCGCTCGATGCCAACCGCGGCGCGATGGCTCGCCGGCACGGTGATGCGGCCATTGCCGTCGAGCTCGACGTGGGTCGCCGCGCCGA
The DNA here is from genome assembly GCF_021725675.1 of Marilutibacter chinensis. Classification (GTDB taxonomy): domain Bacteria; phylum Pseudomonadota; class Gammaproteobacteria; order Xanthomonadales; family Xanthomonadaceae; genus Marilutibacter; species Marilutibacter chinensis. Next base: position 288,653 of record NZ_JAKJPO010000004.1, read on the forward strand.
CCAGCTTCAGCTGCATCGCACGGTTGACCTTCTTGACCCTGGGCAGGGCATTGACCTGGTCGCGCACGCGCTCCCAGACCGCCAGCGGGTACAGGTACAGCGAACCGGACTCGAAGGGGTTGTAGGTGATCACCAGCCGATTGCCGCACTCGGACGCGACCAGGTCGCGGTAGGCGGTGGGCACCGCCAGCCGGCCCTTGTCGTCGATCGTGATGGCGGTCTCGCCCTGGAACATGGGTCACCTGTTGGAAGCCCGCCTCTGCGGGCGGGTCTGCCTGTCGATGGAAACGTTCGATACGAACGCATCCGGCCACGAAAAACCACAAAAAACCCGGTTTTCCCTCGGATGACCACCTTAGGCACGCCCCACAGGGTTGTCAACAACTTTTCGGGGCAAATTTCACCAAGCACATCAATAGCTTAAGCGAAACTTCAGAGACTTGTTCAAGACTTATCCACTAAGTCTTGTTTCGTCTCATCTTTTGAGACGCAACCGTCTACCGACCACATGTGAAGGGCGGTTCAGCCAGACGAGCCGCAGCCCCTCCCGCCGGTCCGGCAGCGTGGCTGATGCCGCATCGCAGCACGCCCTCTGAGCGATCCCATCCGACGCCAGGCATCGATCGCGCTCCCCGGCCAGCCCCCGTCGCCCTACAGCGGCGCGATGGACACCCTCACCTACCGGCAGCTCCTGGCGCGGGCGCGACGGCTGGCCCGCTCGGGAACGGATGCCGAGGACCTGGTCCAGGAAACCCTGATCGCCGCGCTGCAGACCGGGCGCGAGGAACGGCCGTGGTTATATGGCGTCCTGCGCAGGCGGCGCTGCAGGCCCGGGGCGCGGCGGGGAGGTGCCGGCGAGAGTGATCGACGACGCCGGTCGAAGCGGGCACGACCAGCGCTAATGAAGTCATTCCGGCAACCCACCGCGCTGCAGTACGGCGGCGTGCTGAACGAGTTGCCGCCCGCGGGTGGCCGGGCCGCCCCGCGCTTGCCGCGCACGGACTGGCGCCGGACGAGATCCGCTGGCTGTCGGGGCCGTCACCGGGGGCGTTCCAGCAACGTCCGGCTTCGATCCGCCGCAGCCGGGGTACGGGCGCGACGGCGATCCATGACGAAGCACTCGCCCTGGCCTGTCTGCGCGAACCCGCCCGCGGCGCCGACCTCGGTTCGGCCGGATCCGCCGGGCGCTGAAGGCGGTTATACAGAGCGATGGCAGCCCGGGCGGCCACGACGCGGGCGGGCGTGTGCCCAGCCTCTACCAGCCACCGGGAATGCCGCGCCGCCACTGACACACCGCCGAATCCGCCCCGCCCGCTGCCCGGGGCGGCCCGCATCAGGAGGGGGCCCGGACGCATGGCGCCCGGGCCGTGCGGTGCAATGCACCGCACGTTCGCGCGCGAGGCACGAACGGCATGGCCCTAGTCCCAGCGGGCTGATGCCTGCAGGAAGATAAGGGCGGAGCCGGCCGATAAGCCGGGTTCTGTCGTGGACAGTCATTCCTCTAGGCGCATCGTCGCCGATACGCTCGAGCAACCTACCCGGAGACACCGCGGGCCGCGGCATTGTCTCCCTATTTGGTCTTGCTCCCGGTGGGGTTTGCCGTGCCGGTCCGTTGCCGGACTCGCGGTGCGCTCTTACCGCACCGTTTCACCCTTGCCACGCATCCCGCCACCCCTCTATCGCCGCGTATCCTTCCGGATACGGACCTGGGCCATCGCGCGCTTCGCGCGCGATGGCAGATCCGGCGATACAGGGGTGGCGGGACCGTTCGGCGGTCTGCTCTCTGTTGCACTTTCCGTCGGCTCGCGCCGCCCAGGCGTTACCTGGCACCGTGCCCTGTGGAGCCCGGACTTTCCTCGGCATCCTTCCGGATGACGCGACTGCCTGGCCGACTCCGCACGCGCATTGTCGCATAGCCGTCCTGTCAGAAGGCCAATACTTCCTGCATGGACATCAGGAGCACCCGATCAAACCCATGCTCGAACTGCCAGGATACGGCTTCCGCAGGAATGGACAGGTCCGCAGCAATCGACACCTGATCGCATACCAGCAACAACCAGACTTCGTCCGCATAACGCCGGTATTCCGTCAGCCTCCTGGATTTTTCCCCGATCCGGGTAGCGACCTGACCCCGTTCGAGCTCGAATGTGCTCCAGACCGAACCGCCCACCCATGACCTCGGCAATCCTGGCAACTGGAAGAAAACGCTGAGTCCGGAGAGCCAACGCGGTAGCAGATCGGCTGTTTTCCGCTGTCCCGGCAGTGCCCGGAACGACTCCCCGGGCCGCGGCCGAAACTTTTCGACCAGCCCCGTCATTTCCTGAACGGCAGGGCGCAGAGCTGGCAGTGGACCCGGCCTGAACGAGAAGTTGGCGAATAGATCATCTCCATTCGCTCGCTCGTAAGCCCGTTGCGCTTCGGCCAGATAGCTCCTCTGGGCGGCGTGGATCTGGAGATTGGTAAAGCCCGGGTACGCAGAGGGGACGAGCTGCGAAATCTCGATTCCGTATCGCCGCCCGGACGAGCTGATCACCACGTCCGGGGCGGGAGGCTTTGGCTGGTCGGGGTCCTGGTCGCAGACTGGCAGATATCCGGGGTGGTACTGCCAGGCGAACTTGATCCACCACAATTCCCGGCGTCGCCGCTCTTCGCAGCGGTCAACCGCCGCCATACAACGCCTTGCGCGGCGCGCCGCTGAGTTCGGCGGCAAGCTTGGCCGCGGTCGACGGCGGCAGATGCCCGGCCAGTTTTGCGTACAGGCGGCGGCCCTCGGCGACGCGCGCGTCGGCATCATCGCCGGCGCCGTCGACGATCAGAACGAACTCGCCCTTGCGCTGGTTCGGGTCGCCGGCGACCCGCTGGCGCAATTCGCCGAGGGTGCCGTCGAACACGGTCTCGAACAGCTTGGTCAGCTCGCGCGCCAGCACCGCATGACGCCCGTCGCCGAACGCGGCGGCCATGTCGGCCAGCGACTCCTCGATGCGGTGCGCCGACTCGTAGAAGATCAGCGTGCGCGGCTCGGCCGCGAGCCGGGCCAGCCGCTCGCGGCGGGCGCCGGCCCTGGCCGGCAGGAAACCCTCGAACGCGAAGCGGTCGGAAGCGAGGCCGGCCACGCTCAGCGCGGCGATCGCCGCGCAGGCACCCGGAACCGGCGACACCCGGACGCCGGCGGCGCGGGCGGCGCGGACCAGCCGGTAGCCCGGGTCGCTGACCAGCGGCGTGCCGGCATCGGACACCAGCGCCAGCGACTCGCCGGCCTGCAGCCGCCCGACCAGTTGCGCGACCTGGGCCTCCTCGTTGTGCTGGTGCAGCGCCAGCAGCGGCCGCTCGATCCCGAAATGGGCGAGCAGCTGGCGGGTGTGGCGGGTGTCCTCGGCGCAGATCGCATCGACCTCGCGCAGGGTCTCGAGCGCACGCGGACTCATGTCGCCAAGGTGGCCGATCGGGGTGGCGACGACGTGGAGCGTTGCGGGCATTGCGGGTCCGACACGTGGATTCAGGCGGTGCGCGGTTAGAATCGTACCCGTTCCGGACGTTGACCCGATCTTTTCGTTTGACACGGCGCCGACACCGCGCCGCGCAGGATGCCCGCCGATGACCCCCAAGCCACACGTTTCCGCCGCCTCCCGCCAACCGATCCGTGCCGCCGGTCCGTGGCTCGCGCCTGCGCTGGCGATCCTGCTGCTGGGCGGCTGCGGCGGGCTGGGCGTGCGCCCGACCTCCGAAACCACCGTGGTCCAGAACCCGGCGGTGGCCGAAGCCGGTGCGCTCGCCCGCAACGGCGTCGTGCTGACCGGCCAGGCCCGCGTCGACAACGAGCGCCGGATCCACCAGTTGCTGTCGCAGCTCGACAACGACACCCTCGCCCGCGAGGCCACCGCGGCCGCACCCGGCGACCCGCTGTACAACTACATGGGACAGGCGCTGCTGGAGCGCGGGCTGCCGCTGCCGCGCCCGTTCGACCATGCCGCCTGGACCTTTGATGCCAACAGCCGGCCTCCGGCGGAATCCGATGGCTATCGTCCGCCGGTGAAGCTGGCGATGCTGCTGCCGCTGAGCGGCAACCTCGCGATCGCGGCCTCGCCGGTACGCGACGGCTTCATGGCCGGCTACTACGGCGAGCGCCGCCGGCGTCCGGAAGTCACCTTCTATGACACCACCGGCAGCATCGCCGGGACGCTGTCGGCCTACGACCGCGCAGTCGCGGAGGGCAACGACTTCGTGGTCGGACCGCTCGACCGGGCTGCCGTCGATGCGCTGTTCGCGCGCGGCTCCACGCCGGTGTCGCTGCTGGCGCTCAACAGCGGCAGCCAGTCGCCGCCGGCCGGCAACGCCAGTTTCGCGCTGGCACCGGAGGACGAAGGCATCGCAGCTGCCGAATACCTGCTCGCGCGCGGCGCCCGCCGCGTGCTGGTGGTGGCCGGCAGCGACGACAGCCAGCGCCGCGCGGTCGATGCGTTGCGCGAACGTCTCGGCGAGCGCGGCGCCACCGTCACCGACGTGGTCGGCGAAGGCATCGCCGACCTCGGCCCGTTCGCGGCGCGCGAGGGCGGCGTCGATGCCGTGTTCCTGGCGATGCGCGGCGGTGCCGCTCGCGAGCTGACCCCGAAGCTGGCGCTGGCCGGTCTCGGCGGGGTGCCGCGCGTCGCGACCTCGCAACTGCTGTCCGGCACCGGCAACGCGGAGGAAGATCGCGCGCTCGATGGCATCGCCTTCCCGACCGAGACCTGGGCGGTCCGCGGCATCACCGGCCTGCCTTCGGCCACCTACGCGGCCGGCATGCTGCCGACTGCCAGGGGCGCGGCGGCTCGCCTGTTCGCATTCGGCTACGACGCCTGGCTGCTTTCGGCCTACATGGAACGGTTGGTGAAGACCGCCGACGGCTCGATCCAAGGCGCCACCGGCACCCTGCAGGTGGACGGCTTCGGCAACGTCAAGCGCATCCCGGCCTGGGCGACCTTCATCAGCGGCGTGGTGATGCCGCTGCCGGGTGGAGCCGACCGTCGCTAGAGAGCCGGCCCAGGCGCTCTCGCGCCGCGCGCACGGTGCCGCGGTCGAGGCGGCCGCACGCCGCCACCTGCTGGCCGCAGGTCTGCAGGCGGTCGCGGCCAATGCGCACAGCCGCGGCGGCGAGATAGATCTGGTGATGCGCGACGGCGGCACCCTGGTCTTCGTCGAGGTGCGCTACCGCCGCAGCGCTGACTTCGGCGGCGGCGCGGCCTCGGTCGACATCCGCAAACAGCGCAGGCTGGTCCATGCGGCGCAGGTCTTCCTCTCCCGTCATCCGCACTACGCCGACCTGCCCTGCCGCTTCGACGTGGTCGAAGCCGACGGCGAGCCGACGGCACCGCGACTGAACTGGCTGCGCGACGCGTTCCGCGCGGACGACTGCTGATCCCCGGAACGGACCCGGACATGCCGACCATCATCACCCACGCCCTGGTGCCGCTGGCCGCCGGCATCGCCCTGGGCTCGCGGCGGATCGACCGCAGGCTGGTGCTCGCCGGGATGGCAGCGGCGATGCTGCCGGATGCCGACGTGGTCGCGTTCGCTCTCGGCATCCCCTACGCCGATGCGTTCGGACACCGCGGCGCCAGCCACTCGCTGCTGTTCGCCGCGGTCCTGGGCGCGCTCGCCGCATCGTTCCACCGCAGTCTGCGCGCAGCACCGGCTCTGGCCGCGATCTGGATATTCGCCTGCACACTTTCGCACCCGCTGCTCGACGCCTTCACCGACGGAGGTCTCGGGGTGGCGCTATGGTGGCCCTGGTCGCATGCGCGCGAATTCGCTCCGTGGCGTCCGATCGAGGTGTCGCCTATCGGCGCCGGCTTCTTCAGCGCCCGGGGCCTGGTGGTGCTGATGTCGGAGGCGCGCTGGGTCTGGCTGCCGGTCACCGCGCTGGCGCTGGCGGCGGTGGCGCTGCGACGGACCTCGCGCGCGCTATCCTCGCGACGATGAGCACGTTGCCGCCCGCTCTGCACACCGAGTTGGCCGGCCTGCTCGGCGAGGCCTGGCGCACCGACCCGGCCGAGCGGCTGACCTACGCCTATGACAACTCGCGGCGCGAATCGCTTCCCGACGCCGTGGCGCTGCCGACCGAGGTCGCCCAGGTGGTCGCCCTTGTCCAGGCCTGTCGTCGTCACCGCGTTCCGGTGGTGGCACGCGGACGCGGCACCAACACCACCGGCGCGGCGGTGCCGGTGGCCGGTGGCGTGGTGGTGTCGTTCGAGCGCATGAACCGGATCCGCGACATCCGCCCCGGCGATCGTTGCGCGGTGGTCGAACCCGGCGTGCTCAACGGCGACCTGCAGGCTTTGCTCGCGCCGTACGGGCTGTTCTGGCCGCCCGACCCGACCAGCGCCGGCTACAGCACGGTCGGCGGCAACCTCGCCTGCAACGCCGGCGGGCCGCGCGCGGTGAAATACGGTGCCAGCCGCGACAACGTGCTGGCGCTGGCCGCGGTCACCGGCAGCGGCGAGCTGATCCGCTGCGGCAGCGCGACCACCAAGGGCGCAACCGGCTACGACCTGCAACGGCTGCTGGTCGGCAGCGAGGGCACCCTCGCGTTGATCGTCGAAGCCACCCTGCGCCTGGTACCGCTGCCGCCGGAACGCCGCGCGATCCGCGCGATCTACCGCGACGTCACCAGCGCCGCGCAGGCGGTGGCGCGGCTGATGGCGCAACCGGTCACCCCGTCGATGCTCGAATTCATGGACCACCAGGCGGTGCGGCTGGCGCGCGACGTCGGCGGCGCCGACCTGCCGGCGGATGCCGGCGCACTGCTGATGATCGAGGCCGATGGCGACTCCGCCACCCTGCCCCATGCCGTCGAGTCGCTGGCGCGCGCGGCCGAAGGCGACGGCCTGGTCGCGCTCGACGATGCGGCCGACGCGGTCGCACGCGAACGGTTGTGGGCTGCGCGCAAGGCGCTGTCGCCGGCGCTGCGCACGCTCGCCCCGGGCAAGATCAACGAGGATGTCGTGGTACCGGTTTCGCGCATTCCGGAACTGGTCGACGGCGTGCAGCGGCTCGCCGACGAGTTCGCGCTGGCGATCGTCTGCTTCGGCCATGCCGGCAACGGCAACCTGCACGTCAACCTGATGTTCGATCCGGCCGAGGCCCGCCAGTCGCGGCACGCGCACGAGGCGATGGCGCGGGTGTTCGCGCTGGCGATCGCGCTCGGCGGCACCCTGTCGGGCGAGCACGGCATCGGCCTTGCCAAGCGCGAGTTCATGCCGCAGGCGGTCGACGCTCCCACGCTGGCGCTGATGCGCGCGATCAAGGCGCAGTTCGATCCCGACGGCATCCTCAATCCGGGCAAGCTGCTGCCGCCGTGAGTCGCAAACTCGACACGCTGCTGAAGGACATCCGCGCCTGCACGATCTGCGAGGCGCACCTGCCGCTCGGCCCGCGCCCGGTGCTGCGGGCGAGTACCAGCGCACGGTTGCTGATCGTCGGCCAGGCCCCGGGCACGCGCGTGCATGCCAGCGGCATCCCGTGGGACGACGCCAGCGGCAGGCGCCTGCGCGACTGGCTGCAGGTCGACGCCGATACCTTCTACGACGAATCGCGCGTCGCGATCGTTCCGATGGGCTTCTGCTACCCGGGCAGGAAGGGCGGCGGCGATGCACCGCCGCGGCCCGAATGCCGCGCGACCTGGCATCCGCGCCTGCTGCCGTTGCTGCCGGACATCGGCCTGACCCTGCTGATCGGCCAGTACGCGCAGGCGCATTTCCTCGGCGACCGCCGCAAACCCGGCCTGACCGCGACGGTGGCCGCCTGGCGCGAATACCTCGGCGACGGGCTGCTGCCGCTGCCGCATCCCAGTCCACGCAACGTCGCCTGGTTCAAGGCCAATCCGTGGTTCGAGGACGATGTGCTGCCGACGTTGCGCGAGCGGGTCCGCGACACGCTGGGCTGACGCCGACTACATCGTCGCCAGTTCGTTGTTGCTCAGGGTCCGGTTGTAGTGCTCGCGCAGGCCGACCTTGCGCTCCAGGTCGGCGATCACGTGACCGCTGAAATCCACACCGGTCAGTTCCTCGGCCATGTTGATTCCGCCGGGCGTATCGACATTGATCTCCATCATCTTGTCCCCGACGATGTCCAGACCGGCCAGGTACATGCCGTCGCGGATCAGCTTGGGGGCGACGATGCCGGCCAGCCGCAGGGCATCGGCGTCCGGCTCGGCCAGTTCGACCTTGCCGCCGGCGGTGATGTTGCTGCGGGCGTCCCCCGAATCGTTGTAGCGCCGGAAACACGCGTACTTCCCGTCGACCTGCAACGGCCGGCCGTTGAGGGTGAGCAGCCTGAGATCGCCGTTCCTCGCTTCGGGCAGGTACTCCTGGACGATCGCGTAGCCGTCACGGACGACGGCATCGATCATCTGGTTGAGATTCGCGGTGTTGTCCGGGGTGACGACGAATACGCTCTGGCCACCGGAGCCCTGCAGCGGCTTTATCACGCAATGGCCGTCGTGCGCGGCGATGAAGGATTTGATCTCCTCGACGTCCAGCGTGATGCAGGTAACCGGCCTGACCTCCTCGGGGAAATGCTGGAAATAGGTCTTGTTGGAGGCATCGGTCAGATGGGTGGGATCGTTGAGCACGATCACGTGCCTGAGCGCCGCCAGCTGCGCGAACAGCAGTCCGCTGTTGGGCGCCCACGGCCGCTCGTTGAGTTCCTCGGCCGGGTCGCTGCGCAGCATCAGTACGTCGAGTGCCTCCACCGAGATCCGTGCGACCTCCGCGTCGGCTGCCTGCAGGTCGGCGAGGAAATCGGCGTCGTCGCGATAATCGGTGCGTCGTGGCACGTGCGCATGGGCATGCACAGTCCCGTCGCTGTCGTAGATGAAGCCGCCCAGGCCAATCATGGCGACGGAATGCCCTCGCGCGACCGCGCGCCGGGCCAGCCTGACGGTCGTGTAGTTGTCCTTCTCCGTCGCGATGTCGTTGATCACGAAACCCAGCTTGATCGGGTGCGCGGCATGCGGCTCCCGGCGGGACGAACCGTTCATGGCGCCGGCTCCAGGTGGTAGAAGTCGAGTGTGTCCGTTTCGCGGCATTCCGCCAGCCGCGTTTCGAACCCGGGATGTTCGAAGTAGCGTGGCAGCAGCGCGGGCGGCGCCGCCCATCCGTGTCCGGCCAGCTGCTCGAGCACGACCCGGTGCGACAGCGCGAACTTGCCGATCAGGAGGGGAACCAGCGGTTCGCCCGCGTGCAGGTGCGCGATGAGGTCGCGCAGGCCGCCCAGGTACACCGCGTCCTTGGTCAGGCCGCCGCCGCGCAGCGCGCGCACCGCGATGTCGAACGCGTCGTCCGTGGGCAGGCGGTGGGTCTCGTGCAGGCGTGCGAATATCGCGGCGATGCCTTCGCCATGGATCGCCATGTCGACGGCGACGACGCGCGCCGCCAGCACCCGCAGGCGGTCGCCCGACAGGTAGCCGGCCAGGTACTCGGCCAGCACCCCCAGTCCTTCCTGCAGCGCATCGTAATGCGCAAGCCCCACGGCGAGCTGGCGCAGCGGCTGCCTGGAACCGTTGTAGTACGTCACCAGGTGGGTGCCGATCTCGTGCTGCACGAGCGGCTGGATGCGCGCATGCGGCAGGCGTATGCCGCCGTCGACGTAGAAGGTTCCGTGCGACACCATCATCATCGAGCCGATGTCGGTGTCGACGACGACATCGGTGTGGAACCCGGGTGCCCGCTGCCGGTACCACTCCAACTCGGTCTCGACGGCCGCGAGAACCTCGTCGATGCCGGCATCGGCGGCCAGTGCGCGGCCGTGCGGCACTTCCCGCAGGATGTCGCAGGCGAGTTCGAGCAGGGCCGCGTCGACCCCGCCGAACAGGTCGAGGCTGGCGGTCACGAAGCCCTCGGTGCCACGCAGCCGGACCAGCTCGACATGGCGTTCCAGTTCGCGCTGCTTCTCCGACAGCAGCCCCTCGAGCAGCGGCGACTCGACGCGTTCGATGGGCAGCGCGAGGAGGCGGTGGCGGGCCTCGTCGAGATCGATCTCCAGATCGATGTACCTCAACGGCTCGACGCGGGTGTAACCGCTGCTCTTGAAACTTTCCCACAAGCCGTCGTTGTCGATCGGCGACAGCGCCAGCAGCCAGTCCACCTGCCGGTCCAGCTCGGCCAGTGCGTCGTCCACCCGGGCTGCGACCGGCGGCAGCGCGCGCACCGGGGACACGGCGGGGCGGGCGGAAGTCAGCGGCACGCGATGAACTCCGCACGCACCGCAGCCACGGCGGCATCGAGCCCCTTGCGGAGATCCTCCACGATTTCGATATCGGCCTGCCCCGTCCATTCGTCCATGTAGATCTTCTTGTATTCCAGGGTGATCGCGCAGACACGGTCCCCGTAGGTCGCATGCAGCCATTCCGGGAAGTGGCCGCCATCGGGATAGCGCACGTTCTCGCGCACGTCCAGGCGACGCCCGCCCGCGGTGTGCCCGCCGAGCACTTCGATCATGCGTTCGACGACCGCGCCCCAGCGGCTGCGGTCCAGCGTGGTCGCGCCGATGTCGATGTCGGGATTTCCACCCGCCGTCGCCGGTCGGGCGTCCGCACCCGCGCGGCGATGGTTGTAACTGTGGATGTCCAGCACGAGCACGCAGCCCCAGCGGGCGATCAGGTGTTCGACGAGTTCCGTCACCATCGCGTAGAAGCGGTCGTGCGCGGCGAGCGACAGCTCCAGTTCCCGCTCCGGCACAGGGCCCTTCCACACCCGCACGCCCCAGGTGTCCTCCAGGTTGGTCGACAGCGCCCGCTCGCGGGAACGGTTCAGATCGACCTGGAAACGCGAGGCCCGTACGCACAGGCGCACGTCACCGGCCGAAACGAGCACGCCGGTCATCGGATCCTCTTCGCGGCGGCGCTGATCCTCGTCGATCGCCAGGTGCGCGATCAGCGACGGGCGCATCAGGTGCCCGTCGTGGATCGCGGTCGCGATCACCGGCCCTTCGTCCACGACCAGGTCCCAATCGTCGCTGGGGCGCTGCAGGACCAGCCGCTCGGCCGTCGAGAAGAACGGCATCGTCGCTGGCGTGTTGTCGTCCATGCCTGCGATGCTTTCACCGAGGGTATTAGGACGCCGTGAGCGGATGAACGCCGCGTTAAAGAATCAACATCCCACATGACGACAGCCGACGCCGGCCAGGCCGGCCGGCGATCCACGGGATGCCGCATCCCGCCGCCGCAGCTTCAGCCGTCGAAATGCGCGTATCCCCGGCGCGGCGGCTGCCACTCGGTGCCGCCGGCGTCGAACACCCGCACCCGCTCGCCGGTCACGACCTCGCCGATGCGGCTCGCGGCGACGCCCGCCGCCGATGCCGCGGCCAGCACCGCCGCATCGGCATCCGCGGGCGCGCTGAAGGCCAGTTCGTAGTCGTCGCCGCCGACCGCCTGGAATGCGGCGCGGGCAGTGGCGTCGCAGGCTTCGCGCAGCGCCTCCGACGCCGGCAATGCATCCAGCGCGATGCGCATGCCAACGCCGCTGGCCGCGCAGACGTGATCGAGGTCGGCGAGCAGTCCGTCGGACACGTCGATGCAGGCATGGGCGATGCCGGCCAGCGAGCGACCGAGGCCGACGCGCGGCTGCGGTCGGTCGAGACGCTCGCGCAGCGGCGGGGGCACCGGTGCCGCGGCATCCAGCAAGGCCAGCGCCGCGGCGGCATCGCCGAGCGTACCGCTGATCCAGACCGCATCGCCGACCCGCGCTGCGTCGCGACGCAGCGCGCGGCCCGGCTCGACGAAGCCGTGCACCGTCACACAGACCGACAGCGGTCCGCGGGTGGTATCGCCGCCGACCAGAGCGACGCGATGCCCGGCAGCCAGCGCCAGGAAGCCGTCGAGAAAGCCATCGACCCAGTCCTCGTCGCTCTCCGGCAGCGACAGCGACAACGTGCACCACGCCGGCTCGGCACCCATCGCGGCGAGGTCGGACAGGTTGACCGCAAGCGCCTTCCAGCCGATGTCGGCGGCGGCCGTGTCGCGGGGAAAGTGCACACCGGTGTTCAGCGTGTCCATCGCGACGACCAGATGACGGCCCGGCGGCACCTGCAGGAGGGCGGCATCGTCGCCGATGCCCAGGATCACGTCGTCGCGAACGGCGGCCCGTGCGCGGATCCGGTCGATGAGTTCGAACTCGGGCATATGCCGCTCGCCTCCTGGATTGGCGCCGCCAGGGCGCGCGATGCGCCGCGATCGCGCACCGCGATCGTCGGCGGACCATGCCCGCGACAGCGGGCAGGCGCTCCCACCGGGTGCGATACCCGGCCCGGCCTCAGCCGCGCGCGGCGCTGACCTCGGCCGCGCGCCAGTCGGCAGCGGCCTGGTCGAGCACGCCATTGACATAGGTGTGACCGTGCTCGGTGCCGAACTTCTTGACGCTCTCGATCGCCTCGTTGATCACAACCCGGTACGGCACGTCCAGGCGGTGGCGCAACTCGTAGGCGGCGATGCGCAGACCGGCGCGCTCAATTGGATCGACTTCCTCGACGGTACGGTCCAGGAACGGCAGCAGCGCCTCGTCGATGTCCTTCAGATGCGTGTCGACGCCGGTCACCAGGTCTTCGAAGTAGGCCAGGTCGGCGTGCTCGCGCGCCTGCTCGTGGGCGAACTGGGCGAGGATCTCGCGCACCGGCGCGCCCGACATCTGCCAGGCGTAGACCGCCTGCAGCGCACGGCGGCGGGCGCGGGTGCGGGCGACGGGATCGATCCCGTCCGGACGACGGCGGTTCACGAGGCCTTCTCCATCAGCGCTTCACCGGGAACGTCGAAGCCCGCCGGGAGCTGCGACAGCAGGTGGGCCATCTCGATCGCGACCAGCGCGGCCTCCTCGCCCTTGTTGCCGTGGCTGCCGCCGGCGCGGGCCTCGGCATCCTCGAACCGGTCGACCGCGAGCACGCCATTGGCGACGGGCACGCCGTAGTCGAGCGAGACCCTCATCAATGCGTCGGAACAGCCGTCGGCGACCTGCTCGTAATGGCGGGTGTCGCCGCGGACCACGCAGCCCAGCGCGACGATCGCGGCGTGGCCGCCCGCCTCCGCCAGGCGCGCGGCCGTGACCGGGATTTCCCACGCGCCCGGCACCCGGATCACGTCGACCGCCGATTCGGCGACGCCGTTCTCGACGAAGGTCTTGCGGGCACCGGCGACGAGGGTGTCGGTGATGCGTGGATTCCAGCGGCTGGCGATGATCGCGTAACGCGCGCCGGCAGGGCTGCGCAGATCGCCTTCGATATGGGACATGGGCGGATTCGGGTCGTGTCGCGTGAAAGGTGTCAGTTTAGCGGCTGGCTTGTGACAAAGGGCCACGGCCGGCGGCGACCGGCGGCCCCTGCCCATCAGAGGGGCTCGACGTACTCCACCACCTCCAGGCCGAAGCCGGCCAGGCCGATCTGTTTGCGCGGAGTGCCGAGCACCCGCAGTCTGCCCAGGCCCAGGTCGGCGAGGATCTGGCTGCCGACGCCGTTGCGGCGCCACTCGCTCAGGGCCTGGCCGCGCCCGCCGCCGTCGCCGGCCGGTTCGGCATCGGCGCGCGCCGCCTCCGCCGGCAACTCCGTCCGGATCCGCCGCAGCAGCGCATCCGGGCCCGGCTGCTCGCCCAACAGCACCAGCACGCCGCGCTCCCCGGCGGCGATCGTCGCGAGCACCTCGCCGATCGCCGGCCCGAAGTCGGGGCGCCGCCAGTGCAGCGCGTCGGCGAGCGGGTTGAGCACGTGTACGCGGACCAGGGTCGGGATCGATGCCTCCATCTCGCCGCGCGTCAGCGCGAAATGCAGACCATGGTCCAGGCGGTCGCGGTAGGTGACCAGCTGGAACTCGCCGTGTTCGGTCTCGATCGGCCGCGCATCGACCCGCTCGACCGTGTGCTCGGTCTCGAGCCGGTAGCGGATCAGCTCTTCGATCGAGCCGATCTTCAGGCCGTGTTCGCGGGCGAAGGCCTCCAACTGCGGACGCCGCGCCATCGTGCCGTCGGCATTGAGTATCTCCACCAGCACGCCGGCCGGCTCCAGCCCGGCCAGCATCGCCAGGTCGGCGGCGGCCTCGGTGTGTCCGGCACGGTTGAGCACGCCGCCGGGCTGCGCCTGCAGCGGAAAGATGTGGCCGGGCTGGTGCAGGTCGCTGGGCTTGGCGTCCGGACGCACCGCGGTGCGCACGGTGTGGGCGCGGTCGTAGGCGCTGATGCCGGTGGTCACGCCCTCCGCGGCCTCGATGCTGACGGTGAAGTTGGTATGGTGCTGGGAGGTATTGTCGCGGACCATCGGCGGCAGCCCCAGCTGGGCGCAGCGCTCGCGCGTCAGCGACAGGCAGACCAGGCCGCGCGCATGGGTGACCATGAAGTTGATGTCCGACGGCTTGACCAGCTCGGCGGCCATGATCAGGTCGCCCTCGTTCTCGCGGTCCTCGTCGTCGACGATCACCACCATGCGGCCGTTGCGGATCTCCTCCAGCAGTTCGGGAATCGGCGCGAAGCTCATGCGGCGCCCTCCTCTCCGCGACCTGCAAGCAAGCGTTCGACGTAGCGCGCGACCGTGTCGACCTCCAGGTTGACCGCATCGCCGGCGCCGGTGTGGGCGAACACGGTGTGGGCGACGGTATGCGGCACCAGCGCGACCTCGAAGCCCTCGTCATCGACCGCATTGACCGTCAGGCTGACGCCGTCGACGCAGATCGAACCCTTCTTCGCGACGTACCGCAGCAGTGCCGCCGGCGCAGCGAAGCGCCAGCGCTGGGCGCGCGCGTCCTCGGCGATCGAGACGACCCGGCCGATGCCGTCGACGTGGCCGCTGACCAGGTGCCCGCCGAGCCGGTCGCTCGGCCGCATCGCCCGTTCAAGGTTGACCGGGGCGCCCTGCCGGAGCCCGCCCAGCGTGGTCAGCGCCAGGGTCTCGGTGGACGCATCGGCGGAAAATCCGTGTGCGTCGAAATCGATCACGGTCAGGCAGACGCCGTTGACGGCGATGCTCTCGCCGAGGCGGACGTCGTCGAACGGCAGGCTGCCGGCGTCGATGCGCAGGCGGACGTCGCCGCCGAGCGGCTCGGCCGCCGCCAGCCGGCCGACGCCCTCGATGATGCCGGTGAACATCAGCGCACCTCCCGGACGGAGGCCGCAGGGTCGGGGTTGTGGATGTGGTTCATGAACGTTTCCCGCAGGCAGTGAGCGAAAAACGTCTTAAGGCATGAGGCACGCCCGCCCCGTGGGCGGACCGCGGGACGTACGTTGCCGTCTTCTTTCATCCGGACTCTGGGCCCGCCGGTTCGACCGGCAGGGCATGACCGTCGGCTCCGGCATCGGACCGGATCTGCTGACCTTCCCGGAAGACCCTGAAGTCCACGTGGGACTGCGAGGTGCCGGAAAGCGCTCGCGGGCTCGCGCGGCGTTCCGGGGAACGCGGCGCCTACCGCCGGTGGGGAATTCCACCCCGCCCTGAAGACGTCGTGTGTGTTGCCGGCAGGCCCCGGAAGGCAGCCGGCGCGGGGATTCTAGCACCCGGACGCCACTACCCGTTCCGAACGCTGTGTTCCAAAGCGTCTTGTGCCACGGATCAACACGGATGCACGCGGATCAAAAGCGCATCCGAAGCTTTATCCGCGTCGATCCGCGTAGATCCGTGGCCAATCAAACCTTTCGGCGCAGATGCAGGAACAGCGGCCAGCTGATCCGGCGCACCTCGTCCGGATCGCCCCATGCCGCGGCGAGCGCACCGGCATGGCGGGCGACCGGGTCGTCGCCGGTTTCGGCCTGGCAACGGGCGCGTGCCGAACTGCTTGCCAGGTAACGCAGGAAACGCGGCAGCGACCAGTCCGCCTCCAACCACAGCGCAGGCGCCGGCAGCGCCGGAAACGGCCAGTCGTAGCCGGCATAGGCACTGTCGACCTCGGCCCGCTCCGGCGGCCAGTGCGGCTCGATCTGCGTGCGGTAGTCGGCCACCGCGTCGAGCATGCCCTCCGGAGGCAGGAAGTCGGCATAGCCCCAGGCCGCGAGCACGCCGCCCGGCGCGAGCACGCGTCCGCATTCGGCGAAGAAGCGGGGGCGGTCGAACCAGTGCAGGGCCTGCGCGACCGCAACCAGTTGCACGCTGGCATCGGCCAGCCCCGTCCGCTCGCCGGGTTCCACCGCCAGGCTGACGCCGCCGGCCCGTCCGGCCGCCCAGTGCCGCGCCAGCTGCGCGTCGCTGGGATCGGTGGCATGGACATGGGCGAAGCGCGCGGCCAGCCCGCGGGTCGCCTGACCGCTGCCGCAGCCCGGCTCCCAGACCCTCGCGGTGGCCGGCACCACGGCGGCCAAGGCCTCGAACAGCGCGTCCGGATATTCCGGACGCGCGGCAGCGTAGGCTTCGGCGACGCCGGAGAAATGGTCGTTGAACCGCTCCGGCGCCATCCGGCCTCAGCCCGCCGGAGCAGCCGGCTGCAGCAGCAGCCGGGTGTCCTCGCCCAGTTGCCGGGTCTCGATCAGCGACAGTTGCAGCCGCTCGGCCATCGAACCGATGTCCAGGCCGCTGAACAGCGGCCGCGCCTGCGCGCCCATCAGTACCGGCGCCACATACAGCAGCACTTCGTCGACGAGGTTCGCCGCCAGCAGGGCCCCGGCCAGCGTCGCGCCGGACTCCACCTGGACCTCGTTGACGTGGTGGCGCTCGGCCAACAGCCGCAGCACCGCCTCCAGATCGAAACGTCCCGCCCTCACCGGCACCGACGCCACCTGCGCGCTCAGGCCGCGCGGCGGCTTCGCGTCCGGGGCATGGATGTAGAGCGTCGGCGCATCGCCCTCGCGGATGCGGCCACGGGCGACCGTGGCCAGGCCGGGGTCGAGCACCACCCGCAGCGGCGGCACGAACTCCTCTTCCCCATCCTCCAGGCGCACGGTCAGCTGCGGATCGTCGACCAGCACGGTGCCGGCGCCGGTCAGGATCGCGCCGCTGCGGGCGCGCCAGTACTGCACGTCGCGCCGCGAGGCCTCGCCGCTGATCCACTTCGACTCGCCGCTGGCGAGCGCGGTGCGGCCGTCGAGGCTGGTCGCGAGCTTGACCCGCACCCACGGCCGACCGCGCTCGATCCGCGACAGGAAGCCGCGGTTCAGCTGCCGCGCCTGCGCCTCCATCAACCCCGACTCGACCGCGATCCCGGCCGCGCGCAGGCGTTCGAAACCCTGCCCCGACACCTGTGGGAACGGGTCGCGCATCGCCGCGACCACGCGCGCGACCCCGGCCGCGACCAGCGCCTCGGCGCATGGGCCGGTGCGCCCGGTATGCGCGCACGGCTCGAGGGTCACGTACGCGGTCGCGCCGCGGGCCCGGTCGCCGGCCGCCTGCAGCGCATGGACCTCCGCGTGCGCGCCGCCGGCGCGCTGGTGCCAGCCTTCGCCGACGACGTCGTCGTCGCGGACCAATACACAGCCGACCATCGGATTGGGCTTGGTGGTCCAGGCGCCGCGCTCGGCCAGGCGCAGCGCACGCGCCATGAACGCGTGATCGCCAGAGCTGAAAGCGGGAGCCGCGACTCGCTCTTCGGAATTCGGGGTCGAGGTCATGCCTGTCTCATCGCTTGCGGCCCTTGGTCGGCGCCGGCTCGCTGTCCAGCAGCGGAAGCTGGCCCTCGCCTGCGTGGTCGCTTTCCAGCCGGTCGAGCTCCTCGCGGAAATCGGCGACGTCCTCGAACGCGCGATAGACCGACGCGAAACGCACGTAGGCGACATGATCGAGCTTGCGCAGCTCGGCCATCACGAACTCGCCGACCCGCAGCGACGGCAATTCGCGTTCGGCGGTCATCCGCAGCTGATGGACGACCGCGCGCACGGCCGCCTCGATCTGCTCCTCCGACACCGGCCGCTTCTGCAGCGCGCGGTCGAAGCCGGCGCGCAGCTTGCGCGCATCGAAGGCCTCGCGGCGGCCGTCGCTCTTGATGATCGCCGGCAGCTTGAGCTCGATCGTCTCCAGGGTCGAAAAACGCTCCCCACAGGCCTCGCAGACGCGGCGACGGCGGATCGTCGCGCCGTCGTCGGACACCCGCGAGTCGATCACGCGGGTATCGGTGTGTTGGCAGAAGGGGCAATGCATCGGCAGCGAGTGTCAATGGAGGCGGAGGATTGGGAAGCGGCGCCTTTCCCGCGTCCTGCTCCCTTTCCCCTGCGTCGTCCTCAGCCGTACACCGGGAACTTCCGGCACTGAGCGGTGACCTTCCCGCGCACCGCGGCGATCACGTCCCCGTCGTCCGGCGCGTCGAGCACGTCGCAGATCCAGTGCGCCAGCTCGACGCAGTCGGCCTCCCGGTAGCCTCGGGTGGTCACCGCCGGGGTGCCGATGCGCAGGCCCGAGGTCACGAACGGCTTCTGCGGGTCGTTCGGCACCGCGTTCTTGTTGACGGTGATGTGGGCCTTGCCCAGCGCCGCCTCGGCCGCCTTGCCGGTCACGCCCTTGCCGATCATGTCGATCAGCATCAGGTGGTTCTCGGTGCCGCCGGAGACGATCTTGTAGCCGCGCTCGATGATGGTCTTCGCCATCGCCTGGGCGTTCTTCACCACCTGCTGCTGATATTCGGTGAACGCCGGCTCCAGCGCCTCCTTGAACGCGACCGCCTTGGCCGCGATCACATGCATCAGCGGGCCGCCCTGGATGCCGGGAAAGACGATGCTCTGCAGCTTCTTGACCAGCTCCTCGGACGGGTCCTGGGCGACGATGATGCCGCCGCGCGGGCCGCGCAGGGTCTTGTGGGTGGTCGAGGTGACCACGTGCGCATGCGGCAGCGGGTTCGGGTAGACGCCGGCGGCGACCAGACCCGCGACGTGGGCCATGTCGACGAACAGGTACGCACCGACCTTGTCGGCGATCGCGCGGAAGCGCGCCCAGTCGATCTTCTGCGAATAGGCCGAGAACCCGGCCACGACCATCTTCGGCTGGTGCTCGACCGCGAGCTTCTCGACCTCGTCGTAGTCGATCAGGCCCTGGTCGTTCACGCCGTACTGGACCGCATTGAACAGCTTGCCGGAAACGTTGACCTTGGCGCCGTGGGTCAGGTGACCGCCATGGGCGAGCGACATGCCCAGGATGGTGTCGCCCGGCTCCAGCAGGGCAAGGTAGACCGCCTGGTTGGCCTGGCTGCCGGAATGTGGCTGGACGTTGGCGTACATGCCATCGGTGGAGCCGCCCCCGAACAACTGCTTCAGCCGCTCGATCGCCAGGGTCTCGGCGACGTCGACGTACTCGCAGCCGCCGTAGTAGCGCTTGCCCGGATAGCCCTCGGCATACTTGTTGGTCAGCACGCTGCCCTGCGCCTCCATCACCCGCGGACTGGCGTAGTTCTCGCTGGCGATCAGCTCGACATGGTCTTCCTGGCGGCGCGCCTCGTCGGCGATGGCCTGGGCCAGTTCGGGGTCAAATCCTTCGATGCGGGCGTCGCGCGGAAACATTGCGGCTCCAGACGGTTGTGTGGCGTGGGAGGGAAGCCTCGGAGTCTACGCGAAACTTGAACGCCCCCGATGTTCCGGCGGCATGCCGGCTGGCGTCGCCGTCGGGCTTCCGGGATAATTGGCGGTCTTCTGTCCGAATCCCCGCGGCCCTGCCCCCGTGCAGCCGGCCGCCGTCCGCACGCGGAGTCCGAGCCCCATGTCGCAATACATCTACACCATGAACGGCGTGTCCAAGACGGTCCCGCCGAAGCGCCAGATCATCAAGGACATCTCGCTGTCGTTCTTCCCGGGCGCCAAGATCGGCCTGCTCGGCCTGAACGGCGCCGGCAAGTCGACGGTGCTCAGGATCATGGCCGGCGTGGACACCGATTTCCAGGGCGAGGCGCGGCCGCAGCCGGGAATCAAGGTCGGCTACCTGGCGCAGGAACCGCAGCTCGACCCCGAGAAGACCGTCCGCGAGGCCGTCGAGGAAGGCGTCGGCGAGATCCTGCAGGCACAGCAGCGGCTGGACGAGGTCTATGCGGCCTACGCCGAAGAGAACGCCGACTTCGACGCGCTGGCGAAGGAACAGGAACGGCTGGAGGCGATCCTGGCCTCGGGCGACGCCCACCTGCTCGAGCAGCAGCTCGAAGTCGCCGCCGACGCCCTGCGGCTGCCGCCGTGGGACGCGAAGATCGGCCCGCTGTCCGGTGGCGAGAAGCGCCGCGTCGCGCTGTGCCGGCTGCTGCTGAGCAAGCCCGACATGCTGCTGCTCGACGAGCCGACCAACCACCTCGACGCAGAATCCGTCGAATGGCTGGAGCAGTTCCTGGCCCGTTTCCCCGGCACCGTCGTCGCGGTCACCCACGATCGTTACTTCCTCGACAACGCCGCCGAGTGGATCCTTGAGCTCGACCGCGGCCGCGGCATCCCGTGGAAGGGCAACTACACCGACTGGCTGGTGCAGAAGGAAGAGCGCCTGAAGCAGGAGGAGAACCAGGAGAAGGCGCGCCAGAAGGCGATCGCCAAGGAACTGGAGTGGGCCCGCCAGAACGCCAAGGGCGGCCGCAGCAAGGGCAAGGCGCGCCTGGCCCGTCTCGACGAGCTGCAGTCCGTCGAGTACCAGAAGCGCAACGAGACCAACGAGATCTTCATCCCGCCGGGCGAGCGCCTGGGCAACTCGGTGATCGAGTTCAGGAACGTCAGCAAGAAGTTCGGCGACCGCCTGCTGATCGACGACCTGAGCTTCATCGTGCCGCCGGGCGCGATCGTCGGCATCATCGGCCCCAACGGCGCCGGCAAGTCGACCCTGTTCAAGATGATCACCGGCCAGGAAAAGCCGGACTCGGGCGAGATCAACATCGGCCCGACCGTGAAGCTGGCCTACGTCGACCAGAGCCGCGACAAGCTGGAAGGCAACCACAACGTGTTCCAGGAAGTCTCCGGCGGCCTCGACATCCTCAACATCAACGGCATCGAGATCCAGTCGCGCGCCTACATCGGCCGCTTCAACTTCAAGGGCCAGGACCAGCAGAAGATGGTCGGCAGCCTGTCCGGCGGCGAGCGTGGTCGCCTGCACATGGCCAAGACCCTGCTGCAGGGCGGCAACGTGCTGCTGCTCGACGAGCCGTCGAACGACCTTGACGTCGAGACCCTGCGCGCGCTCGAGGACGCGCTGCTGGAGTTCCCGGGCAACACCTTCGTGATCAGCCACGACCGCTGGTTCCTGGACCGCATCGCGACCCACATCCTCGCGTTCGAGGGCGACTCGCACGTGGAGTTCTTCCAGGGCAACTACCGCGAGTACGAGGAAGACAAGAAGCGCCGCCTCGGCGACGACGCCGGCCCGCACCGGCTGCGTTTCAAGGCGCTGAAGTAACCGCAGCAACCCTGCTCCACCGGCCGGCGAAGACGCCGGCCGGCCCCGCGAGGACCGCCGCATGACCATCCAGCACCAGGACGACATCGACGGATTGCGCCGCGCCGGCGCGCTGGTGGCGGACGTCCTCGCGCGGATGCGCGAGGCGGCGGTGGCCGGTGCGGTCTCGCGCGACCTGGACGCCCTCGGCGCGGAACTGATGCGGGCCGCCGGCGCACGCCCGGCGCCCACGCTGACCTACGGCTTTCCGGCCGCGACCTGCATCAGCCTCAACTCGGTGGCCGCGCACGGTATCCCCGACGCGACCGTGCTGCGCGACGGAGATCTGGTCAACATCGACGTATCGGCCGAGCTGGACGGCTATTTCGCGGACACCGGCGCCAGTTTCGTGGTCGGCGCGCCGAGCGCGCGCCAGCGACGCCTGCTCGATGCCGCCCGCGAAGCGCGCGACGCCGCGATCGCCCAGCTGCGTGCGGACAACCCGCTCAACAGCATCGGCCGCACCGTCGAGGCGGTCGCCGCGCGTCGCGGCTTCCGGGTGATCCGTGACCTCGGCAGCCACGGGATCGGCCGCGCCCTGCACGAGGCACCGGGCAGCATTCCCGGCCACTACGATCCGCGCGACACCCGCCGCCTGCACGACGGCATGGTGATCACGGTCGAGCCGTTCCTGTCCACCCACTGCACCCGCACCGTGGAAGCCGACGACGGCTGGTCGATGGTCTGTCCGCGCGGTCATGCAGCGCAGTTCGAGCACACCGTGATCGTCACCCGCGGCGAACCGATCGTCGTGACCTGAACCCGCAGGAGGCCCGCGATGAGCGCGAACAAGCCGAATCCTTCGGCAATCGACGTCGACGGGCTGCCGTTCCGGCCCGGGCCGGGCTGCCCGGAACCGGTCTCCCCGCGTGTTGCCGGGCTCCAGACGCGTTTTCCCGGTGCCCGGTCCAGCTTCTCCACGCTCGGCGTGACCCACGCCCGGCTGCTGCCGGGCATGGCATTGGCGCTGGGTCACGCGCATGCCCGCGAGAAGGAGTTCGCCCATGTCCCTGAAGGCCATCCGGTGCCGGTGGACCGGCGCCGGCGGGTCGATCGCGGCGGCGCGGACATGGTCCGCCCGGAAGCCGGCGGCTGCCGTGGCGACGATGCCGTGGACCACCCGACGATGATCTCTCCGCGCGCCAAGCGGATGGCCGGCCGCGCTGTTTCCGCAAGAACGGACAACCCTACCGAGCGCGCGGGCGCTCGCTTCCGGAGCCGACGATGAGTTTCATGCAAGCACTGCGCACGCGCTGGGAGCGCGCCGACAGCCTGGTCTGCGTCGGTCTGGATCCCGAGCCGTCGCGCTTCCCGACACGGTTCAACGATGCGCCCGATGCGGTGTTCCAGTTCTGCCGCGACATCGTCGATGCGACCGCCGGCTACGTCTGCGCGTTCAAGCCGCAGATCGCGCACTTCGCCGCGCTCGGTGCGGAGAGCGCGTTGCTGCGCCTGATCGAGCACATCCACCAGAGCCACCCCGGCATCCCGGTGATCCTCGACAGCAAGCGCGGCGACATCGGCAGCACTGCCGCCCACTACGCCGGCGAGGCGTTCGACCGCTACGCAGCCGACGCGGTGACCGTGAACCCATATCTCGGCCGCGACTCCGTGCAGCCGTTCCTCGACCGCGCCGACCGCGGGGTGGTGATTCTGTGCCGGACCTCCAACCCGGGCGCCGGCGACCTGCAGGACCTGCCCGTCGCAGGAAGCGACGGCGGCCGTCGCCCGCTGTACCAGCACGTCGCCGAGAAGATCGCCCGCGACTGGAACGGCAACGGCAACTGCGCGCTGGTGGTCGGCGCGACCTGGCCCGAACAGTTGCGCGAGGTCCGCGCGATCGTCGGCGGGCTGCCGCTGCTGATTCCCGGCGTCGGCGCCCAGGGCGGCGACGTGGCCGCGGTGGTGGCCAACGCGAAAAGCGCCGACGGCAGCGGGATGATCGTCAGCAGCTCGCGCGCGGTGCTGTACGCGTCGGCGGGCGACGACTACACGGATGCCGCCGCCACCGCGGCGCGCGCCCTGCGCGACCAGATCAACCGGTACCGCTGAGCGCCCGGACCGGGCCTGACCCGCGACCCGCATCGCCTCGACCCGGCGGCAGTGTGCCTTTGATGAAGGCCTGATCGCGGCTTGCTCCGCGCCCGCCGGACTGCATGCCGGCTCTCTAGCGGCTGCGCCAGCAGGCACGCGCCAGCGCGAACGGAAGCCGCGTCCAGATCGCGGCGAACACCAACGTCCTGACCGGCAGGCTGCGGCGCGCAGCCTCGAACTTCTTGAAGTAGCGCCACAGGCCACGATGCTTGTGCCACTCCACGAACAGCGGCCTGCTGCGGCTGGACACGCCGCGCACGTGCAGCACGCGCACCCGGTTCGCAACCGCGACCGTCGCGCCCGCGGCCCGCGCGCGCCGGCACAGGTCCAGATCCTCGGCATGCAGCCGGTAGCCCTCGTCGAAGCCTCCGATGCCATCGAACAGCGTCCTCGGCATCAGCATCAACGCTCCGGACACCGCGTCCACTGGCTGCAGTTCCAGCGTATCGTCCGGCGGCACCGCCATCGTCCGTCGTGCCCGCCGAGCGGCCCGAAGCATCGATGCGAAGTCGGGATCGCGGCGCCGAGAGGCCGCATCGCGGACGCCGCCCTCGTCGACCAGGTCGGCACCGAGCAGCGGCATCGGCAGCGTTTCGGCCAGTGCACGCATGCGCGCCAGGACGTCGGTCTCGGGCAGGCAGTCGGGATTGACGAAGGCCAGCCACGGCGCGCCGCTGTCGGCCGCGCCCTGGTTGCAGGCCACCGCGAAGCCGGGGTTGTCCGGATTGGCGATGAAACGCACGCGCGGATCGCTCGCCGCATGGCGCTGGACGATGTCGACGGTGCCGTCCTCGGACGCGTTGTCGACCACCCGGATTTCGCCTACGCCATCGCTGGAGCGCAGCCGCAGCAGGCAGTCGTCGATGGTTTCGGCACTGCAGTGGCTGACCACGATCGCGGCGATGCTGCCTGCCGGCGGTGTAGCGCTCATTGACGGTCCTCCGCGGCGGCCGGCGGCGCTTCGTCGTCCCAGAACAGGTCGCGCTGCGGATCCGGCGGCCCCACCTCGGACACCCGTGCGGCCAGCCTAGCGCGCGGATCGCGCAGCGGATCGCGCATCAGGAAGCCGGCCAGCCGCGCATGCCAGTCCGGCCAGCGGACCGCCAACCGCTCCATGTCGCCGTCGAACGGCGTGCCCTCGCCGGCCCGGGCGACGAAGGCGGTGTCGCACAGGACGTTGCGCCAGCCCAGCCCCGCCAGCCGCAGCGACAGGTCGATCAACGCCGCGTACCAGGAACCGTAGCTGGCGGTGTCCAGGCCACCCGTCCTGGCCCGCGCCGCGCCGCGGATCAGCACCGCGTGCCCGACCGCGGCCGGCAGTTCCGGACACAGCGCCGGCATCGCCGCGGCCGCCCGCGCCAGCCGCAACGGCTCGTCCGGGACCGGCGAGATCTCGCCGATGCGTGGCCAGGCCGCCGCCTCGCCCGCGTTGCACCAGGGCGTGGCGGTGGCGATGGCGCCGTCGGCGCGCAGGCAACCGGCCAGGCGGCCAAGCCAGCCGGGCGTTGGCAACGCGTCGGGTGCGACGACCGCGACATCGGCATCGCCACAGGCTGCGAACACTTCGTCCAGATGGGCGACCTCGCCGATGCCACGCTGGCGCCTCGTGTAGTCGGCCTGCAACGCGGTACGCGCCATCCAGCGCTCGATGATCGCGTAGCCGCGCGGCCCGACCTGGGCGTCGTCCGCCAGCCATACCCGCGTGCCGGGCCTCGTCGACGCTTCCAGCGCTCCGAGGCAGGCGTCCAGCGCGTCATCGTCGGCGCCGACCGGCACGATGACGATCGGCAGTTCAGCCATCTATTCCGCTTCGCTCGACGATCCCGACGCCGCGCATGCGCGACTCAGCGCTCCGGCGCGCGGTTGAGCGGCTCCAGCGCGCGGAAACGGCGTCCGTATTCGTCGGTCAGGTTGCGCGCCTCCTGCGGGCTGCGCACGATCTTCGGGGTCAGCAGGATGATGGTCTCCTCGCGCGCCGAACCGCTGCTCTGGCGCCCGAACAGGCCGCCGATCACCGGGATCCGGCTCAGCCCCGGAAAGCCTGAGGAACCGCGGCTGTTGCGGTCGGTGATCAGCCCTGCCAGCACCACGGTGTCGCCGCTGCGCACCGCCGCCTCGGTCTTGAGCTTGCGGGTGTCGATGCGGACGTTGCCGTTGTCGTCGGGCTCGTCGCCCGGCGCGCTGACCTCCTGGACGATGTCGAGGAAGACCATGTCGTCCCTGGTGATGCGCGGGCGCACCTTGAGGATGGTGCCGGTGTCCAGATACTGCACCTGGCCGATGGTGTCGCCGCTGCCGAGGTTGGGATTGAAGGTGACCGACTGGATCGGGATCCGGCTGCCGACGTTGAAGGTCGCCTCGGTGTTGTTGCGCACGAACAGCGACGGCGACTGCAGCATCTGTACGTCGGTGACCTGGTCGAGCGCGTTGATCACGGCGGCGGCATTGCGGCCGAGGAAGGTCCAGGACAGGCCGCCACCGCCGCTGTCGTTGCGCGGCATCACGCTGCCCGCCAGCGTGCTCCAGGTGTCGCGACCGACCGCGCTGGGCAGGCCGTTGTCGGTCACCGCGCGCTCGAAGAACCAGTTGACGCCGTAGCTGAGGTCACCGGTCAGGGTGACCAGGGCGATCTGCGCCTCGATATGCACCTGCATCGGCATCACGTCGAGGCGCTCGATCACGTCGCGGATCGACTTCCACGCGGCCGGCGAGCCGCGCACCAGCAGCGAGTTGGTTTCCGCGATCGCCGACACGCCGACCTGCGCGCCCTCGACCTCCAGGGTCACGCTGCCATTGCCGGCCTGGCGCTGGCTCAGCGACATGCTGCCGATGTCGCCACCGCTGCCGCCGGAGTCGCCCTTGCCGCCGATGTTGGCGACGCTGCCGTTGCCGCCGTCCTGCAGCTCGACCGGTTCCAGCCCCGGCATCAGCGACGGCGCGCCGCCGCGGCGGTTGCCGTTGCCACTGCTGCTCGCACCGAACACCTCGGCCAGCCGCTCGGCCAGTTCGCCGGCGTCGATGTACTTGAGCTCGTAGGAGAACAGCTGCATGTCGCCGCCGGCGCTGTCGATCCGCTCCAGCCATTGCTGGATGTCGTCCAGGTACTCGGCCTGCGGCGTGATCACCAGCACCGCGTTGGCGCCGTCCAGCGGCATGAAGCGGAACATGCCGGCAACCGGCGACTTGCTCTGCTCGCCGAACACCTTCTCCAGGTCGGCAACCACGCCGCTGGCCTTGCCGGACTGGATCGGAAACACACCGACCGACATCCCCGACAGCCAGTCGACGTCGAAGATCTCGATCGTGCGCAGGTAGTTCTCCAGCTCGGCACGGGTGCCGCCGATGCTGATCACGTTGCGTGCCGGATCGGTGGAGACGATCGCATTGGGCCGCGCATACGGTTCCAGCACCTTTTTCATCTCCTCGGCGGAGATGTAGCGCAACGGCACCGCGCGGACCTCGAAGCCGCGCGCGCCGACCGCGCCGCCGGTCCGCGGCGCGACGTTGCCAGGCACCGCCTGGTCGGCCGGCACGATGTTGTAGCGGCCGTCGGCGTAGATCATTCGGGCGTTGTTCCAGCCCAGCACCATCTCCAGCAGGCTCAACGCGCTGGCCGGGCTGACAGGCTTTGGCGTGGCGAGGGTGACCGTCCCCTGCACGCCGGGCGCGATCACGTAGTTCTGGCCGAGCATGTCGCCGAGGATGGCCTTGACCACCGCATGCAACGACTCGCCCTCGAAGTTGAAGGTGGCCTCGCCGCTGGTCGCGCCGAGATTCGGCGGCGGCGCGGCGGCGGCACTGCGGTTGATGACCTCGCCGCTGCCGCGGCGGATCTGCGGCTGCGGACCCAGCACTTCGTCCAGCGGTTCGGCATCGGCGGCATCCGCAGTACCGGCGGCCGCGGCCGTCGCGCTCCCGGTGCGGGGCTGCAGGTCGGCATCGCGGCTGATCCGCGGCGTGGGCGCGCTGGCGCAGGCGTTGAGCAGCATCGCGATCGAGGCCGCCAGCAGCCAGGGCCGGGCCATGGCGGAACGCGGAGCATGGGACGGAGCGAAGGAAAGGTTCGGTCGATTCATTGCGTGCACTCTACCGGCTCTGTTCGGGCGGGTTGGGCGATGGACTGGGCGACGGAGCCGGTGGGGTCGGCGGAGGCGGTCGGTTCTGCGCCTGCTCGCGCAGCGCCGCACGGCGTGCCTGGATGCGCTGGCGGATCGCCTCCATCTGCGCCTCGGGGGTGATCGCCGGCGCATCCGACTTGGGCTCGGCGGCATCGGCGACGCTGCCCGGTGCCGGGGCGGACGGCGCCGGTGGAGCCGGGTCGCGCGGCGGCGCCGGCAGGCCCGGTGGCGGAGGCGGAGGCGGCGCGCCGTTGCGCCCCCCGGGATCCTGCGCGCTGATCTGGGTCGGCGCCTGTCCGCCCTGGCCGTCGAACACGCGCAGACCCAGGGTCCGGCGCCCCTCGGGGCCGTCGAACACCGCCGACCGCGCATTGAGTTCGACCAACCGCCAGGCCGGGTGCGACTCCGGTGCGGCATCGAGCTTGACCCGGACCGACTCGCTGCCGTCGGCCGGCTGCAGGATCGCCATCCGCAGCTGCGGGGTGATCAGCACGCTGGTCAGCTGGTAATCGAAGGCACTGTCGTCGGCCTCCTCGCTTTCGCCCTGCAACGAGAACGGCTTGGGCTTGCGATCGCTGCTGAACAGTGGCCGGGCACCGATCTCGGCGTATTGGGCCAGCGGTCCCAGCGACGGCTGCCGCTCGTCCGGTACCGCGGCCGGCAGCGGTTCGAGCAGCCCCTCGCCCATCGCGAGCGGCTCGACCCTGCCGCCCATGCCGGCGAACGCCAGCAGCAGCGCCAGCACGGCCCAGCCGGCGACGGCGATCAACAGCCAGCTGCGCGGACCGATGTTCTCAACCCGCATCGCGCGCCTCCAGCAGGGAAATCCGCCTGGTCGATAGCGGGCGGACGGCGATGCGCCCTGCCCGGTCGCCGTCGCCGGCGGGTTCGTGGCGGCCTGCCCGCGAAGCATCCGGAGCCGTTCCTCGCGCTACCGGCGTTCCGCCCCGGTCGCCTCCATCGCCGAGGTTTCCGGGGGGCAGGTAGCCGTACAGGTCGAAGCTGACGTCGAGACCGCCATCGCTGCTGCTGCGACCGGTTCCCGGCGCGAAGTACATGCGCTGGACCAGGATGTTGAGGTTGCCGACGAACAGGCGCGGCGACCCGCTCTCCAGCGCATGCAGCACCGCGGCGGTTTCCGGGCTGCCGCACTTGAGCCGGACCTGCACGGTGACGCGGGTGTACGGATCGCGGTTGCTGGGCTCCAGCGGCGACCGGTTGACGATGGCGCAACTGCGGTTGCCCGGGCTGGCCTCGGCGACCACCGCCTCGAGCCGCTGGATCAACGCGGCGGTCGCCAGCTCGGCGTTGGCCTCGGGCATGAAGCCGGGGCGGTTCGCCTGCCGCTCGGCGAGCTGTGCGAGCCGCTGCTCGACCACCGGGGCCTGCTCGATCTGGGCACGCAGGCGCAGCTCGCGCTCCTGCAGGGTGGCGATCCGCCCGTCGAGCTCGCGCATCGGCACGGTCCACCAGGGATGCACCAGCACGGCGTAGGCCAGCAGCAGCAGGCCCGCCAACAGCGCCAGCGCCAGCCAGCGATCGCGCTTACTCGGCGTCATCGTCGCCCTCCCCGTCGTCCGGATCGGCGGCATCGGAGGCCGCCGCGGGCGCCTGCGCCGGCGCTGCTTCCGCTCCGGCCGGCCGCGACGGAGCCGCGGTCAGCTCCGCGGTCAGGGTGAAGCGATCGCGGCCGCTGGCCGGATCCGGCTGCAGCGCTCCGGCCAGTGCCGGCGAGCGCCATTGCCCGGCCCCCTGCAGGCGGCCGATCAGGGCCGGCGCCTCGCTGCTGAGCCCAATCAGCATCATCCGGCGGTCCTCGAGCGAGAGCTTCTCCAGATAGGTGCTGTCGGGCAGGCGGCGGGTCAGCTCGTCAATGACCTCGACGGCAGTCGGACGCGCGGCCCGCTGGGTATCGAGGAAGGCCTGCCCCTTGATCAGCGACACCAGGCGCTGGCGCTGGGCCGCGGCCTGGCGACCGGCGGCGGCCTGGGCGCCGATCTGCTGTTCGAAGACGTCCGCGGCAGCACGGCGGTTCTCCAGCACCTGCCACAACATCAGACCGCAGGCGGTCACCGCCAGCGCGGCCAGGCCCCAGTTCCAGAGCCGCCAGGGATCCCGCTGCAGCCGGCGCTCGGATGGCGGCAGCAGGTTGACGCCGATCGGCACGCCATCGGGACCGGCCACGTCGACACCGGCGAGATCGGCGGCCAGTGCGCCCAGCGCATCGCGCTGCGGCGCCAGCGCGGCGCGCGGCACCACGACCAGTTCGACGTCGAGCTGGCCGTCGCCGTCGTGATGGCCGAGCACGCGCGCGTCGTAGACGACCGCCTCTGCCGCGAACGGCGTCTGCCGGTCGACCTCGAAGCCGACCACGTCGCGAAGCCGGTCGGCCGCGGCCGCGGGCAACCGCAGCCGCCGACGCAGGCAGGTCGAGGCCGGCAGCAGCAGCCAGCGCGGAAGTTCGGCCAGGCGAGGCGCAAGCAGCCCGTCCAGCGGATCGGCCGAGGTCGCGGAGGCCGCGAATGCGATCGCGTCGCCATCGGCAGGCGGCGCGGGAATCTGCCCGAGCGGCTGCAAAGCCTCGTCCTGGTGGCGCGACAGCAGGATCTCGTCGCCGGCGGCCTGCAGCATCAGCCGTCCGCGGCCGACGCCGAGGGCGCGGCGCAGCGTCGACGGCAGCCAGGACGCGAGCGATCGTCCCCACCAGGCCAGGAAGCGGCCCGCTCCCGGCCACAGCCGGGCGCCCATGCCGCTTTTCGACCCGCGGCCGATCGCCCCGAGGCGGTCTCGCAGAGCTGTCATCGTGGTGTCACTCCCTCCTCCCAGCGCAACACGGTATACGCCATGCCTGGCACGGCACTGCCTCCCGTGCGGACCACCGCGCGCACCACCGTCTCACGGCCATCCGCTAGCCGCGCGCGGCTGCCGATACTATACGTGCCGCTCCGGCTGCCCACGAGGCCCAGCCCTTCGGCGCCTCCCAGCGGCTGCCCGGTCACCGGATCGACCTGCCGCCGCTGTTCGACCACCAGTTCGCCATCCATGCCCATCGCATCGAGCACCTCGGCCGAAGCAAACGCGCCGTCCGGACGCGGCAGGCCGCTGAACACGGTCACGTGCGGCTCGATCCTGGCGTAGATCTCCGGGGTGAAGCCGAGCACCTGCTCGAGCTCGGCGATGCTTTCGAACTCGGCGTCCTTGGCCCCGTATGCGCGGCCGGCGGACGCATAGTCGGCGTCCTCGGCGCCGCCGGCGGCCTGGGTCAGCGGATCGGTGTCGCGCCAGTCCAGGATCGCCGCCGCCAGCCGTGCGGCTTCGGTCTGTTCGCTGCCCAGAACCCGCAACAGTTCCGTCAACAGGTTCATGTCGGCCTGGTTGAGGTCGACCTTGCCATTCTCGTCGATGATCCGGACCTCGACCTCGGCACCACCGTAGCGCCAGGTGTAGGGCTGGCCGTCCGGACGCCATTGCAGGCGCGGATCGGTCTGATCGACCCGGGTCATCGCGTATTCGATCCCGGCCCGCGCTGCATTGCCGGCGACCAGTCCGCTGACCAGCACCCGCCCCTGCAGCGCCTCGATCCGCGCCGCCAGCGCGAAGCCTCCCACCAGCGCGGTCAGCAGGGTGATCAGCCACAGCACCAGCAGCAAGGCCGCGCCGGCCGAAGGACGCTGTCCGGGCCTGCAACGTCGGCCCTGCGCTCCGCACGCGACCCGGCCGGAAACAGGGAGTGGCCAACGGGGACATGGAGCAAGGCGCGAAAAGACATCTCCCGGATCATCCTGAGGACGGGCGACGCCGGTCCCGGCCCATCGACGTCGGCCCGCGCTGCCGACCTGTCGCGCGCCCTGCGCGCATGCCTCGCCCATCGCCAATCCCATCACAGCACCACGCCGCCGGCCAGACTGCCCGCCTGCGGCAACGCGACCACCAGCGGCGGCCAGGCGCGGCCGTCGACATCGGTCAGGGTGACCTCGACCAGCAACGGCAACTGCTCGCTGGCCTCCCAGCGGTCCTGCCAGTCGGACAGCGCGCCGTCCACGCCGAGCGCCCGATAGCGGAAACGCGCCTCGTCCAGCCGGTCGACCAGCAGCTCCGGCGGCCGCGGATCGGGCTCCTCGAACGTCTGCGCCGCCTGCACCACCGCCAGCGCGAGAACGACGCGCACACCGTCGTCGCCGGCCTCGATGCGGAAATCGTGCAGATAGGGACCGCCATGGCCGAGGTAGTCGGGCAGGTCGGCGACGAAGCGGATGCGGTCGGGTTCGCCGACGAAGCGCACCGGCAGGGCGGTGTCCTGGTTCATCTCGAATGCCACCGGGCGCGCCGCCGACAGCCGCTGGCGCAGGAAACCGAGCACCGCACGCTCACGCTCGCCGCGCTGGGCCATCGCCTCGCCGCGGTTCACGGTCCGGGTCGCAGCGGTGAGCGTCGCGAACGCCAGCGCCAGACCGGCCGCGAGCAGCACCGTCGCCAGCAGCACCTCGATCAGGGTAAAGCCTCGCTGGCCGCTCGGCCTCACAGATGCGCCGCAGCCGGCTATGGGACGGGGAACCGCGACCTGAAAGCCTGCGGCCCTGTCTCCCGCGCATGCCACCGGCCCCGCCGGCATCCGGCTCATGGCACGGCCTCCAGCGGGTCGCCCTGCACCAGGCGCAAGGTCCTCAGTTGCAGGCGCTCGCCGGGACGACCCTCGCCCCACTCCACCGCCAGGGTCAGCTCGTACAGCCGGTTGAATGCACCGCCGGCGGGCTCCAGTGCATCCGGCGGCAACCCGGGATCCTCCCAGGGCGCGATCACCAGGCTCCAGCGATAGCGGCCGTCCTCGAACTCACCATGGTCCTGTCCCGGCTCGATGGGCGTGCCGACTCCCATCTGATCCAGCAGCGACTGCGCGTGCAGTGCAGCGCGACCGGCATCGCCGGACCAGCGCACCTGCCGGGCTGCGCCCGACAGGGTGCCAAGCAGCAGGGTCAACGCCAATGCCAGCAAGGCGAAGGCGACGATGACCTCGATCAGGGTGTAGCCCCGCTGCCGGCGGAGCCGGCAACCGAAGGCCGACGGCTCGCTCATGGAAGGAGCCGCCATGCCGGTCCACCGATCATCGGCAGCTGTCGCGCGCTTCACCGTTCCGCCTCCGCCCGGCGCAGGCGTACCTCGCCGGTGAGCCACGCCACGTCGATGTTCCACGCCGCCTGTTCGATGCTCAGCTGGATGCGCCCCCCCGTCGCCGCGCCGTCACGGAAGAACAGCACCGCCCCCTGCCCCTCGGCCGCCTGCGCCTCTCGGGCGCCGGTGAAGCGGATCCCGACCGCTTCCGGAATCTCCCCGTGACGGCCGTTCGGCGCCTCCCAGCGATGCGCCTGCGGATCGATCACGAAACGTTGCGGCTCGCCGGTCGCCAGCGCCTGCGCGCGGGTGTAGCGCAACTGCGAAGCAACCTCCTTGGCCGCCGAACGCAACTGCATGCCCCTGAAACCGCCGGTCATCGCCGCGGCCGCCAGCAGGCTCGCGACCGCGAACAGCGCGACCACCAGCAACATCTCCACCAGGGAAACGCCGCGGACGCGACGGCTCGATGCCCGGGCGCTCATGGCAGGACGTCGACGGAAACGTCGCTTACTCGTAGCGGACGTCGGCGTCCACGCTGGTGCCTCCGACCTTGCCGTCCTTGCCGAGGATCACCAGATCGAACGGCCCGCTCTCGCCGGGCGTGCGGTATTCGATGTCGTGCCCCCACGGATCCTTCAGCTCCTGCGCCTTGGCGTAGGGGCCGAGCCAGCCCGGGGCGTCGCCGGGAGCGGTCACCAGCTCGTCGAGGGTGGTCGGCAGGCGGCCGGTATCCATCTGGAAGGCCTCGACCTTCTGCGCCATCGTGGTGACCTGCGACTTGGCGAGATTGGCCTTCGCACGATCGGCCCCGCCGAGTACGCGGCTGCCGACGAAGGTCAGCACCGCGCCGATCAGCACGATCACGATGATGATCTCGATCAGGCTCATGCCGCGCTGCGCGCTGGCGGACGGGCTGCGGGTGATGGAACGGCGGTTGCGCATGATGGTCGTCCTCGTGATCTGGCGTTTATGCGAATTGCGTGATGCCTGCTGACTGCCCGTTCGACCGGCCCGGGATGAAGCCGGCCGGGCCGCGGGCGGGGAAACTGCGATGTTTACCCTATTCCATGTCTGTTTGCGGCACTGACGCATGCCCGCAGGATACGGGGTTCAGGGTCGGACACCGAAATGTGAACAAAGTGCCGCCGACGTCCCCTGCTCGCGCATTCAGTCACGGACCGGCGACCTGTCACGACCGTGCGGGGGCCGCCGCCGGACGCGTCATGGGAGCGGCGCGAGCCGCGACGGGCTCACGGGAAAGCTTTTCGCGGCTCATGCCGCTCCCACGCTCCGCCTCGCGGACTGTCACAGGCGCGCGCCGGACGTTCGGCGGCACCGCCTCACCCGATCGCCGAGGTCAGGTCGTACAGCGGGGTCAGCACCGCCAGCACGACGACGCCGACCACGCCGGCCAGCACCACGGTCACCACCGGCACCAGCGCGGCCAGCATCCGGTCCAGCGCCAGCGAGGTCTGCTGCTCGAAGGTTTCGGCGGTCTTGATCAGCATCGCGTCCAGCGCGCCTGACTCCTCGCCGACCTGGATCATCTGCAGGGCGAGCCGCGGGAAGCGCTTGCCGCGCGCCAGCGCGGTCGACAGCGCAACGCCGTTCTTGACCTCGTCGGCGGCCTTGCCGACGTCGTCGGCCAGCACCCGGTTGTCCATCACGTTGCGGCCGATGCCCAGCGCGGACATCAGCGGCACGCCGTTGCGGACCAGGGTACCGAGCGTGCGCGCCAGCCGCGCGGTCTCCATCTTCGCCACCAGCCCGCCGAAGAAGCGCTGCCGCAGCAGCCAGCCGTCGAGCGCCTCGCGGAAGGCCGGGTCGCGGCGCTTGCGGTCGAACCACCACAACAGCAGCCCCGGCACCACCAGCAGCACGATCCACCAGTCGCGCACGAACAGCCCGATGCCGAGCACGACCTGGGTGAACAGCGGCAGCTCGGCATCCAGGCTCTCGTACATCTGCGCGAATTGCGGCACCACGTAACCGAGCAGGAACAGCAGGCTCAGGCCGACCATCACCAGCAGGATCGCCGGGTAGATCAGCGCATTGATCACGCGGCTGCGCAGTGCGCGACTGCGCTCGAGGTAATCCGCCAGGCGCGCCAGCGTCTCCTGCAGGCTGCCACCGGCCTCGCCGGCGCGGACCATGTTGATGTACAGCCGCGAGAACGTGCCGTGCTGGCGCTCCAGCGCCGCCGACAGCGAGCTGCCGCCGCGCACCGCATCGCGCACATCGGTCAGGGTGCGCCGGGCCGCCTCGTCCTCGGGCAGTTCGAGCAGGATGCTCAGCGCACGGTCGAGCGGCTGCCCGGCGCCGAGCAGGGTCGCCAGTTGCTGGGTGAACTGGACCAGGCGTTCGCCGGAGAACGACTTCGGCCTGAACAGCCCCTTCAACAGCGAACCGCCGCCGCCTTCACTCGCCGGGCGCGCCTCCACCGGCAGGTGACCCTGCTCCTGCAGGCGCTGCGCGACTTCCTGGCTGCTTGCGGCCTCCATCTGGCCTTCCAGCATCTCGCCGCGCGCGTTCAGCGCCTTGTAGGCGAACAATGCCATCGGTTCAGGCGTCCTCGGTCACGCGCAGGACTTCCTCGATCGTCGTCTCGCCGGCCAGCGCCTTGGCGATACCGTCCTCGTACATCGTACGCATGCCGCAACGGCGGGCGATCTCCTCGATCTCGCCCATGCCGGCATGCCGCATCACCGCCCGGCGCAACTCGTCGTTCATGACCAGGAACTCCATGATCGTCGTGCGTCCGGAATAGCCGGTCGGCGAAAGCGCAGAGGGGCGTGGACGGAACAAATGGATGTCGCCCTCGGGCTGATATCGGCGCAGGCCGAACTTCTCGATCTCCTCGGCACTGGCGGGATAACGCTCGGCGTGCTGCCGCTCCAGCCGGCGGACCAGGCGCTGGGCGAGAATGCCGTTGACCGTCGAGGTCAGCAGGTAGTCCTCCACGCCCATGTCGAGCAGGCGGGTGATGCCGCCGGCAGCGTTGTTGGTGTGCAGGGTGCTGAGCACGAGGTGACCCGTCAGCGCCGACTGGATCGCGATCCTGCAGGTTTCCAGGTCGCGCATCTCGCCGATCATGATGATGTCCGGGTCCTGGCGCACGATCGAGCGCAGCGCCTGGGCGAAATCCAGCCCGATCTGCGGCTTCGCCTGGATCTGGTTGATGCCCTCGATCTGGTACTCGACCGGGTCCTCGACGGTGATGATCTTGACGTCCGGCGTGTTGAGCTTGGACAGCGCGGTGTACAGCGTGGTGGTCTTGCCCGAGCCGGTGGGGCCGGTCACGAGCAGGATGCCGTGCGGCTGGTCGAGCACCTTCTGGAACTGCGGCAGGAAATGGTCGGTGAAACCCAGCCGCTTGAAGTCGAACACTACCGTCTCGCGGTCGAGCAGACGCATCACCACGCTCTCGCCATGGGCGGTAGGGATCGTGCTCACGCGCAGATCCAGTTCCTTGCCCTGCACCCGCAGCATGATCCGTCCGTCCTGCGGCAACCGCCGCTCGGCGATGTTGAGCTTGGCCATGATCTTGATGCGGCTGATCACCGCTGCGGTCAGGTTCTGCGGGGGACTCTCGCCCTCCTGCAGCACGCCGTCGACGCGATAGCGGACCTTCAGCCGGTTCTCGAACGGCTCGATGTGGATGTCGGACGCGCGCAGCTCGACCGCGCGCTGGATGATCAGGTTCACCAACCGGATCACCGGCGCCTCGGACGCGAGATCGCGCAGGTGCTCGACATCGTCGAGGTCGCCGGAGCCCTCGCCCTCCGCGGTCTCGACGATCGCGCCCATCGCACTGCGGCCCTGGCCGTACCAGCGCTCGATCAACGCCTCGATCTCCGAGCGGAGGCCGATCTTCAGCTGCAGCGGTCGCGCCAGCGCGAGGCGCACCGCGTCGACCGCGTAGCCGTCCTGCGGATCCGCCATCAGCAGTTCGATGCCCTGCTCGCCGGACGCCAGCGGGCAGACATGGAACTGTTTCATGAACTTGACACTGAGACTGACATCCTCCGGCGGCAGGTCCGGGGCGGTCTGGGCGGACACCAGAGGCAGGCCGGTCACCTCGGCGACCGCATCGGCATGGTCGCGCTCGGACACCAGCCCGAGCCTGCCCAGCAGCGACAGCAGGCTGCCGCCGGTCTCGACCTGCAGGCGGCGAGCGCGTCCCAGGTCGGCTTCCTTGAGCCGCCCCTTCGACACCAGCATGTCGACGATGCGCGCCTCCACGGCCTCATCGGGGGTCAGGGGCACTTCCGCCTGGGCCATCTCCGCGCGCATCATCTCTGCTTCCATCACTATCGGGGCAGCAAGCCCGTCCGGACCGGGAAACCGACTTTAACAGGTCGCCGAGAGGCGGCCGCAGTGGGGGCGACCGACGCTAGTCCCGGGTAGATTCCGCCGCTCCGTCGAGACCACGTGGGCCGCCCGGTTGCCACGGGGCAGCCGGGGCGTAGCTCACCCCACGAACACCCGCGCGTTGCGGAACATCCGCAACCATGGCGAGTCGTCGCCCCACTCCGCCGGCGCCCAGCTCAGGTTGGCGGTCAACAGGGTGCGCTCCGGGTGCGGCATCATGATGGTGACCCGGCCGTCGTCGCTGGCCAGGCCGGTAATGCCATCGATCGAGCCGTTCGGATTCAGCGGGTAGCGTGTGGCGACCTCGCCGTTGCCGTCGACATAGCGCAGCGCGAGGTGGACGGTCATCGGATCCAGACCATCCGCGAACGTTGCCCGCCCTTCGCCATGCGCGACCACCACCGGCAGGCGCGAACCCGCCATGCCGCGCAACAGAACGGAAGGCGATTCCAGCACCTCGACCTGGGCCAGGCGTGCTTCGTACTGCTCGCTGGCGTTGCGCAGGAACTCCGGCCAGTGGTCGGCGCCGGGAATGATCGGCTTGAGCTGGCTGAGCATCTGGCAGCCGTTGCATACGCCAAGGGCGAACGTGCCGTCGCGCTCGAAGAACGCCGCGAACATGTCGCGCAGCGCCGGCCGTTCGAGGATCGAGGTCGCCCAGCCGCGGCCGGCACCCAGCACGTCGCCATAGCTGAAACCGCCGCAGGCGGCCAGGCCGATGAAATCGGCGAGTGCGAAGCGGCCCGCGATCAGGTCGCTCATGTGCACGTCGAAGGCCTCGAACCCTGCCTTGTCGAACGCGCGTGCCATCTCGATCTGGCCATTGACGCCCTGCTCGCGAAGGATCGCGACCTTTGGCCGCGCGCCCGCGTTCACGTACGGCGCCGCGATGTCCTCGGCCGGATCGAAGCCCAGCTTCGGGCGCAGGCCAGGCGTGGCGAACTGGCGCGCCAGCTCGCGCTCCTGGTCGGCGCATTCGGGGTTGTCGCGCAGCTTCTGCATCGCATGGGTGGTCGCCCACCACGCGTCGAACAATGCGTCCCAGCGCCACTCGGCGAGGGTCTCGCCGTCCTCGTTGATGCGGACCATCGGCGCCGTGCTGGGACGGGCAATGCGCTGCGCGCAATCGATCAGGCCATGGCGCGCGACCAGGTCGGCGAACGCGGCGCGGTCCTCGCTGGCGATCTGCACCACCGCGCCGAGTTCCTCGTTGAACAGGGTGCGGAACGGATCATCGCCCCACCCGTCCAGGCTGATCTCCAGACCCAGATGCGAAGCGAACGCCATCTCGCACAGCGTCGCGAAGGCGCCGCCGTCGGAGCGGTCGTGGTAGGCCTTCAGCAAGCCGGCTTCGCGGGCGTCGCGGATCAGTTCGAAGAAATCGCGCAGGCGCTCGGGATTGTCGAGGTCGGGCACGCCGACATTGCGACGGCCGTCCTCGGACGGCTGCCCGGCGAATGCCGGCAGCTCGCTGCCGGCCGCGCCCGCCAGCACGGCATCGGGATGGCACTGCGCCAGCACCGAACCGCCGAGCCGCTGCTTGCCGGCGCCCAGCCCGATCAGCCAGAGCTCGGAGTCGATGTCGCGCTCCAGCAGCGGTGTCAGCTGGCGGCGCACGTCGACCACCGGCGCGAACGCGCTGACGATCAGCGAAACCGGCGACACCGACTTGCTGACGCCCTGCGCGGACGTCCACTGCGCCTGCATCGACAGCGAATCCTTGCCGACCGGGATGCTCAGCTCGAGTTCCGGGCACAGTTCGATGCCGACCGCGCGCACCGCATCGAACAGCAACGCGTCCTCGCCGTCGTGCGAGGCGGCCGCCATCCAGTTTGCCGACAGCTTGATCCGGTTCAGCGACTCCACCGGCGCCGCGCACAGGTTGGTGATCGCCTCGCCGACCGCCATCCGCGCCGCGGCCGGCGCATCGAGCAGGGCCAGCGGCGTGCGCTCGCCGATCGACAGCGCCTCGCCCACGAATCCGTCGAAGCCCGACAGGGTGATCGCGCAATCGGCCACTGGCATCTGCCAGGGTCCGACCATCTGGTCGCGCACGGTCAGGCCGCCGACGCTGCGGTCGCCGATCGTGACCAGAAAGTTCTTCGCCGCCACGCTCGGATGGGCGATCACCCGCAGCGCGGCGTCGTGCAGGGAGAGTCCGCTCCAGTCCAGCGACGGCCACGGCGCCTCCGGCGGCCGCGTGGTGTCGCGATGCATCTTCGGCGGTTTGCCGAACAGCACGTCCATCGGAATGTCGATCGCATACGCGTCAGTTCCGGAAGATCGGGCCTCCTGCCCGACTTCCGGGAGCGAATCGAAAAGCGCGGTTTTCGATTCGCTCCGCGCACCGGCTTCGCCGTTGCGCGCTCGGACATCCCTGTCCTCGGCTGGCTTGTCGCCGTAAACCGTCTCGACGGTCGCGCCGTAGCCGACCACCAGCCGCTCTTCCGCGGTCGCATGGCCGACCACCGCGAACGGGCAGCGCTCACGCTCGCACAATGCGGCGAACTCGGACACGCGATCGGCCGGCAGGCCGAGCACGTAACGTTCCTGCGATTCGTTGCACCACAGCTGCATCGGCGACAACGATGGGTCGTCGCTGGGCACCCGATCGAGATCGATCACGCCGCCGACGCCCGAGTCGTGCAGCAGTTCCGGGATCGCATTGGACAGCCCGCCGGCACCGACGTCATGCACGCTGGCGATCGGATTGGCTTCACCGAGAGCGACGCAGCAATCGATCACTTCCTGGCAGCGGCGCTCCATCTCCGGGTTGTCGCGCTGCACGCTGGCGAAATCGAGGTCCTCGGAACTGGTGCCCGAGGCGACCGAACTGGCCGCACCGCCACCCAGGCCGATCAGCATCGCCGGACCGCCGAGCACGATCACCGCGTAGCCCGGCTTGAGGCCGCGCTTCTCGACCTGTACGCGGTCGACCGCTCCCAGGCCACCGGCCAGCATGATCGGCTTGTCGTACGCGCGCACCAGCGACAGGTCGCCGGCACTCCCCTCGTCGAGCTCGAAACTGCGGAAGTAACCGGCCAGGTTCGGGCGGCCGAACTCGTTGTTGAACGCAGCGCCGCCAATCGGGCCCTCGAGCATGATCTCCAGCGCCGACGCCATCCGCGGGTTCAGTGCGCGCTCGCGCTCCCAGGGCTGCGGCAGGGTCGGAATGCGCAGGTGCGAAACCGAGAAGCCGGTCAGGCCCGCCTTGGGCTTGCCGCCACGGCCGGTCGCGCCCTCGTCGCGGATCTCGCCGCCGTTGCCGGTCGAGGCACCCGGAAACGG
Source organism: Marilutibacter chinensis (assembly GCF_021725675.1). GTDB lineage: Bacteria > Pseudomonadota > Gammaproteobacteria > Xanthomonadales > Xanthomonadaceae > Marilutibacter > Marilutibacter chinensis. The sequence continues at coordinate 328,948 of NZ_JAKJPO010000004.1, forward strand.
CGCGATGGCGGTGGGGTGGTTGTGGGTCTCGACCTTGATGCAGAACGCCGAGTCGACCTCGTCCTCGCTGCGATACCGGCCGCTGGCCGGATCCGGACGGAAGCGGCGGCTGGCATAGCCGGCCACGACCGCGGCGTTGTCGCTGTACGCCGACAGCGTGTGCTCCGGCGTCTCGGCGTGGGTGTTCCTGATCATCTTGAACAGCGACTGCGGCCCGCCACCGGCCGACATGTCGCGTCCATCGATGGTCCAGCTGGCGTTGAAGATCTTGTGCCGGCAGTGCTCTGAATTCGCCTGCGCGAACATCATTAGCTCGACATCGGATGGCTGCCGGCCCAGCGCCGCGTAGCGCTCCCGCAGGTAGTCGATCTCGTCCTCGGCCAGGGCCAGGCCCAGGCGCAGGTTGGCGGCATCGAGGTCGTCCAGGGCGACCCGCTCGAGCTGCCCGCGCGCCAGCGCCGTGAACAGCGCCTCGCCGGCCTCGCGCGTTTCCAGCAGCGACTGTGTCATCGGGTCGTGCAGGACTCTCGCCACTGCGGCCCGGGTGGCCGGGTCGGCTGGCCAGCCGGCCAGGTCGTAGCGCAGGCCGCGTTCGACCCGCTTGACCTGCAGTTCGGCGCCGTGCAGCAGCTCGGTTGCCTTGCTGGACCACGGCGAGAGCGTGCCCAGACGCGGAGTCGCATACCGGCTGACCGCTCCGGCCGCCACCGGTCCGGCATCGCGGCCTGCCTGCAGTATCCGGCTCAGGACCTCGACGTCGGGCTGCGCACCGGGCTCGGGCTGTACCCAGTAGACCGGCCAGGCGCCGAGCAGACGCAGATCGGGGTGGAGGGCCTGGAGGCGGGCTTGGAGGCGTTCACGACGGAACGCAGACAGGGCCTGGGGGCCCTCGAGGACGATCATGTCCGGGGAACCGTGCGACATCGGGGGCGCAGATTGTAACCAAGCGCCCGCCCCGGCGCCGACCCCGGACCGCAATACCGGCTGAAGCGGTGGAATCCCGCGCCCCCGCGGTCCGCCGTCCGGCGCGGACGGCGGAAACGGGGCCCGGCTCAGACGCCGCCGGCAGCGGCCGCGTTCGCGGCCGGAGCAGGAGCCGCTTCGGCCTTGCTCGCCGCGAGCTTGTCGAGGGTCTGGCGCAAGGCCTCCGCCGGCACGTAACCGCCAACCTGGACACCGTCCTCGGTCAGGATCATCGGCGTACCGGTCAGGCCGGCGCGCTGGCCGATGTTGTACTGCATGGTCACGGTGTTCTTGCAGTCGCGCTCGGGCACGGACTTCTCCGCCTTGGCGTCGGTCAGCGCCTGCTTGCGGTCGGACGCGCACCAGACCGAGACCATCTTGTTGTAGTCCTCGCTGCCGATGCCCATGCGCGGGAACGCCAGGTACTCGATCGCGATGCCCTGTTTGTTGTACTCGGCGATCTCGCTGTGCAGACGGCGGCAATAGCCGCATTCGACATCGGTGAAGACGGTGACGGTGTACTTCGGCTCGGCCGGCGCGAACACGATGCGCTCGCTGGCCGGGATCGTCTTGAGCAGGTCGCGACGCAGGCCGGCCAGGCTGTCCTCGCTCAGGTTACGCTCGGCGACGGCGTCATACAGCGCCCCGCCCTGGCCCGGCAGGAACATGTAGCGGCCGTCGTCGCTGACATAGACGATCTGGCCGCCGACGATCACTTCGCGAAAGCCCGGGAGCGGCGCCGCGCCGATGTGCTCGGGCTGCAGATTCGGACTCAACGTACGGACCGCCTTGAGCGCCAGTGCATCCGGCGTTCCCTCGGCCGGTTCCGGTGCCGCCGGCACCATCGGACTGGCGACCACCGGGGCTTTCGCCGACGTGCCCGCGTCGGCATCGGGAGCCTGCGCACAGGCGGAAAGGCTGATTGCGCCGAGTACGGCAAGAAGGGTGCGCTTCATCTGGATCGTTTCCTGACTGATGTGGGGCCATCCCATGGACCAAGCTTCGATTGTGGCACGCGTGAGGTAACCGTGCCCGGGCGCAGGCCACGGAACGGTTCAGATTGGCGGCCCGGCGGCGCCGCTGGACGACAGCGTCCCGCGGATCTCGCGTGGGAGCGGCGTGAGCCGCGATCGGGTTCACGCAACCCGGTTTTAAACCCGGTTCCATCGGGAAAGGCCCATCGCGGCTCACGCCGCTCCCACGGATGTGGACGGATGCCCGGCCCCCGTGACTCAGGGGACGACTCGCGCCACAGGCATGAATGGGGGTATGGAAGCGCAACGGCGGGGCCCATGGTTTGCGAAGCAAACTTTGGGGACTTCCGGACGCAGCCCGGTGATCGTGGCTCGCACCGCGCGCTCACCTCGCAACCCCGGCCCGGCGCAGCGCGCCGGGCGTTCGGCACGACCGCGAGCCAGTGGCTCGCAAGCGCAACCGATCGGCTCCGCCTCTCGGGCCGTTGCGGGCTCGCGCTGCGCGCTCACCTCGCAACCCCCGGCCCGGCGCAGCGCGCCGGGCGTTCGGCACGACCGCGAGCCAGTGGCTCGCAAACGCAACCGATCGGCTCCGCCTCTCGGGCCGTTGCGGGCTCGCGCTGCGCGCTCACCGCGCAACCCCGGCCCGGCGCAGCGCGCCGGGCGTTCGGCACGGCCGCGAGCCAGTGGCTCGCAAAC
>NZ_JAKJPO010000005.1 GCF_021725675.1 Marilutibacter chinensis
GATGGTAGTGTGGCTCAAGCCATGCGAGAGTAGGTCATCGCTGAACATTTACACCGAAGGCCGGTCCCCACAAGGGGCCGGCCTTCTTCTTTGCAACACCGCCCACAACTGGGCTCGGCCGAACTCCCTCCCGGCGCGGATGGGCGTCCACGCCGGCACCCGGCGAAGGCTGAACCGCGGTAGTCACGGCCGCCCCCGAGCAGGTCCCGCGGCCGCAAACAGGCCTGCCAGGTACAGCGGGCCCGGAACGGCGGAGCCCACATCAAAAAGCGGACCCCGGTTTCCCGGGGCCCGCCTGCTTCCACGGCCGATGAGAGGACTGCCGCCGGTTACGGCGTGTCCAGCCACAAGTCGTAACTGCCGCTGCCCGAGTACGACAGCACACGCCAGTAGTAATAGCCTGTACTGCCGTTGTACGAGATCGACTCCTCGCTCGTCGGCGTGATCGACTCGGCGACCTTGCTCCAGCTGAAGCCGTTCCAACGGTACAGCTCAAGATCGAAGTCCGTCCCCGAGGGCCCGCGCAGCCACCCTTGATGCGTGCCTGCAGCGGCCTGGTAATAGGTGCCGCCAGGTTGCACCTGCGAACTGCCCGTACCGGACAACGAACCGCTGTAATGGGTGCAGCCGGTACACGGCGCATCGCCGCCACCGCCGGTGCTGTAGTCCGCAACCAGCGTGACGCTCGAGTACGCACTGTAGCCATGCAGCATCACGTGCCAGGTGCCGGCTTGCGGACTGGCAAAGCTGCAGGTCTCGTTGTTGCCGTTGCGGTACGGCCGACAGTCATAGGTGCTGGTGGTCGGTGCCGCACCGAAGCGTACGTACAGATCGGCGTCGCCGCTGCCGCCGCTGGTGTTGAAGCTCAGGTTGCTGGCACCGGCCGGAACGGTGAAGGTATAGCGCGTCTCCGAGCCGCTCGCACCGGACACGTTCACCGGCACGCCCTTCTCGAGTTCGCCCGGCGTCGGATCGGGATCCGGATCCGGATCCGGATCGCTGCCGAACAGGCTGTACAGCAGCAGGTTGGGCGATCCACTGCCAGGATTGCCGACCTTGTTCGGCGTGGCGCTGTTCTCGATCGCGCTGGTGACCTGGCCCGGCGTTGCGTTCGGGTTGTTCGCCAGGTACAGCGCGGCAACGCCGGCAACGTGCGGCGATGCCATCGAGGTGCCGCTGATGGTGTTGGTCGCAGTGTTGCTGGAGCTCCAGGTCGAGGTGATCGACGAGCCGGGGGCGAAAATGTCCAGACAGGTGCCGTAGTTGGAGAACGACGACCGTGAATCCGTCGAGGTGGTCGACCCGACGGTGATCGCGCTGGCCGCACGGGCCGGCGAATAGTTGCAGGCATTGCTGTTGTCGTTGCCGGCAGCGACGACGACGGTCACGCCAGCGTTGACCATCCGGTCGACGGCCTGGTCGGTGGTCGACGAGGCACCGCCGCCGAGACTCATGTTGGCCACGGCGGGTTTGGTGTGGTTCTGTGCGACCCAGTCCATGCCCGCGATCACGCCGGAATTGCTGCCCGAGCCGTTGCAGCCGAGCACCCGGACCGGATACAGGCTCACGCCCTTGGCGACGCCCCAGGTCGCGCTTCCGACGGTACCGGCGACGTGGGTACCATGGCCGTGGCAGTCGTTGGTGCCGTTGCCGTCGTTGATCGCGGTGTAGCCGCTGCCGACGCGACCGCCGAAATCGTTGTGGGTCGCGCGGATGCCGGTGTCGATGATGTAGGCGTGGACGTTGCCGGCGGTCGTGTCGTAGGTATAGGTTCCGCTCAGCGGCAGGTCGCGCTGGTCGATGCGGTCGATGCCCCAGGTCGCGTTGTTCTGCGTGGCCGAGACGTACATGTAGCCGTCTTCCTCCACGTAGGCAACGCGATCGTCCGCGAGCAGGCGGGCCAGCGCCTCGTCGTCGGCTTCGACCACGAAACCGCGCAGCACGTTGCGGTAAGTGGTGACGATGCTGGCTCGACCGCGCCCGCGCTTGCCGACCATGTCCGCGGCGACCGCGGCCACGCTCGGACGGTTGGGCGACTGGACCTCCTGCGCAAGGGTGGCTGCGGTGTCCTTGAGCACGACGATGTAGCGGCCCTCGATGGGCGCCTTGGCAAAACGCAGTTCGGCGTCGGCCGCATGGGCGGCACCGGCGCCGATCATCAGGACGCTGCCGATGCTGGCGGCTAGAAGAGTGGTTCTACGGATCACGGTACTTTCCTCATGGCTGGATGTAGGAACCGCGATGCGCTCCGGATCGAAGCGGCGCCGCGGGCGTGACGTAACCGCAGCCGCGTGCCGATGTCCCGGTCCAATGCTCCGTTCGGCCATCGACATGCGAGAGCGGCCCGACGGAAGAGTCGCGACGGCGATGAGCCGGACCGTAGGCGTACGGTCCGTTTCTTTCCCCCCTGAGCCTGCCCGTCTCCCCCGATCGGCCAGTCGAGTCAAGCGCGAACCGGTGGGGGCGTCCAATACCGATTCCGGATGACGTTATTCGCGTTTTTCCTTATAGAACAATTGGATATGAGCGTCCGGAAACTGGATAACCGGACGACCCCGACTCTTGCGCCCACGCCTGCGACACGAAGGGCGCCGGAACCCTGTATCGCCTCTGCAGAGCGCCCGTTCCGCACCGGTGGGCCGGATCGGTCCGGTCATCCTGTACCGGGCGGGCATGCCGGTCGTGCACTGGCGCGCGGCTCGCCTCCTGCCCCGGAAGCCCGGATACGGCGGCGTTTCCCGGAACGGCCCGCGCCGCTTCCGAATCCGCGCCTGTTCGCTTTATCTGGCCGTCATATGTGCTATATCGGACCTTCTGCCAAGGGGCGGGCGCGTCGAGACCGGCGCGTCCTGGCATGCACGACGGGGCTGCGGATGCGCCATGACCGGCGCGTCCGCGGATCGGGTCGATCTCGATGGACCACGCAGGGACGTTGCCATGACGCTGAAGGAACTCCGATGCCTGTTGGCGATCGTCGATGCCGAGCTCAATGTCAGCGCGGCGGCACAGGCGCTGCACGCGACCCAGCCCAGCGTTTCGCGCCATCTGAAGTTGCTCGAGGAAGAGCTGGGTTTCCAGCTCTTCGTTCGCCACGGACGCTGCCTCACCGAGGTGACGCCGGCCGGCCATGAGGTCATTCGCATCGCGCGCCGAATCGTCGGCGACGTTGCGAGCATCCGTGCCTACGCCGCGAACGTGCGCGGCGAGAGCGCCGGCGACCTGGTCCTGGCGATGCCGCAGATCTATGCGCGCCATGTGCTGCCGTCCGTGCTTTCGGAACTGGTCAGGCGTCATCCGCGGCTCAACGTGCACATCCGCACCACCGCCGAGGGCGAACTGCAGGAGCGGCAGATGCAAGGCGGCGACGACATCGTCCTGGTCAGCACGGCCGGCGACCGGGTGCCGACCGGCAACGCGATTCCCCTGTTCACCTGGAAGCGGGTCGTGCTGGTGCCGCATGCGCACCCGTTCGCGCGGCTGGAGCGTGCACTGACCCTGCAGGAACTGGCCAGCGAGGCACTGGTCACCTATGAGGCGTCGCGCCGCCGCGATTCCTCGCTACGCCGTGTGCTCGAGCGTGCCGGACTGGAGGCGCGTTTCGCGTGTTCGGCCCAGGACGCAGGGCTGATCAAGGCTTATGTGCGGGCAGGGCTGGGGATAGGTCTGGTCGGCGAGCTCGCGGTGGAAGACGAGGACCGAGAAACCTTCGCCGTGCTCGATGCGGATCCGGCGCTGCCCGAATGCGTGGCCTGGGCGCTGCTGCCATCGAGCTCGGTGATTCGCGACTACGCGCTGCAGCTGATCCAGTTGCTTGCGCCCCAGCTGGATCCGCGGGAGATCCGACGGATGCTGGAAGGGGCCGACCGGCCGGTATGGCCGAGTCCGAGGCCCTGGCCGGGGAATCCGCCGATGTCCCAGAGCCCGGCGGGCTTGCGGACGCTGCCGCGCCGGGCCCGCTCTGCGGTGTCGCCTGGCGCCTATCTGGGTTAGAAGCCGGGACGCGCTTCAGGTCACCGGAGCGTCCGCGCGCAGGGTCACCACCAGCACGTCGCGATGCGCTGGACGGGCGGGGTCCAACGCTTCCACCGCGGTGACGCCATGGTAGACCCGGCGGTCGTCGACCAGTGCGGCATCGAAGGGACGGGTCAGGGTGAAATGGCCGATCTCGTGACCGTCCAGCGCATGGATGCTGGTAGTGCCGCTGGCGATGTTGCGGCGATCGATAAGCAGGACCAGCACGTAGTCGACGCCGTCGCGATGCAGGCCCTCGGGCGTCGGCTGCCCCGGTGTGCCGGCGCGTGCCTCGATCCTGAACTGGTGGACTTCGGTGCGCCAGCGGCGGACCCGCGGCGCCAGTGCGCCGAAGAACATCTGGCAGTGGCGCAGGATCGTGCGCAGACTGTGGCTGTCGGCGACCGCATCCTCGACCGGTTCGAACCAGCGTTCGATATCGCCTTGCAGCGGGTTGTAGTCCAGCGACTGGTAATGCGGCTGGTGCGGCTGACGGCGGATCGCTGGCGCTTCGGCACCGATGCCGTCGAGCGAGAACACCGCGTGCCGGCGGCGGCGATGCTTGCCGTGCATCGCCAGGTAGGCATCCGGCGCCAGTCCGTCCCAGCTCGCGGTGAACCGCTCCCAGTCGTCCAGCGGACCGGTACCGGCCAGCCAGTCGCGCATCGTCGCCGCTTCGACGAAGTCGAAGCCCTGTCCCCGCATCAGCGTGTCGTGGATGCGGGCCGCGCGTGCCGGATCGGGATCGGAGGGTTCATGCATGGCCGCGAATCGCATCCGTGGACAGGTCGGTCAGCCGCCGATCCGCAGCGCCGCCTGCACCAGCAGCGCCAGCACGCAGCCGAGGCCGGCGAACCACGACAGGCTGCGCAGCGCGGGCTGGTCGGCGATGTAGAGCACGCCGTGGAGGACGCGCAACGCGACGAAGGCGACCGCCAGCGCAGCGATCCGCGCTTCCGGCACGCCTGCAAGCTGCGCGAGCACGACACCCGCGGCGAACGGCGCGAACGCCTCGAAGGCGTTGAGCTGGGCGGCGTTGGCGCGGTGCAGGCGCGGGTTGTCCTGGCGCGCGAGCCAGCCGCGCGGATCGTGATTGTTGTAGCGCTCGCCGCCGGCCTTGGCGACGCTGACCCAGAGGTACGGAAGCAGTGCGGCGATCAGCACGCACCAGTAGGCGGTAGCCAGGGTCATCGGGGTTCTCCTGCGGGACGGTGCTAACGCCGGCCTCGTGCCGGGCGACGGCCCGCATCGCGCGGGGACCGTGCGGACAGCGTAGCCGAAACCGGTGCGACCGCGAACGGGTGGCGCGGACGGCTCCGAAAGAACGACGGCGCCATCCGGCGCCGTCGTCGCGATGCAGCCGTGGCGGCCCCGGCGAAGGGGCCGCCGACATCGTTCCCCTATTCGGTACTGCGCGATTGCTTCAGCTTGTCCTGCGCAGCGCGGAACGCATTGCCTTCGTACCACTCCGGCCAGCGGTCGCCGCCGGCAAGGTCATGACCGACGCCGTACAACGCTTCCAGATCCTGGATGACGCCTTCCAGCTTCCAGTCGGCGCTGAACTCGTCGGCAGGCTTGTGGTAACGGTTGTCGCGGTAGTCACGCTGCGCCGCGCCGCCCGCTTCGGTGCCGCCGGCGACCAGGTCGTCGCCGCCCTTGGCATACAGCGCCGGCACCCCGGCCTTGGCGAAGTTGAAGTGATCGGAACGGAAATAGAAGCCGTCCTGCGGGGTCGCCTCGGCGACCAGGGTGCGGCCCTGCTGGTCGGCGTGCGCCTTGAGGATGTCCTCCAGCTCCGAGCTGCCGAACCCGACGACGGTCATGTCGCGGGCCTTGCCGATCACCGGCATCGCATCGAGATTGACCACCGCCACCGTCCTGTCGAGAGGGATGCTCGGATGGGCGACGTAGTACTTGGAGCCGAGCAGGCCCGACTCCTCGAGCGTGACCGCGAGGAACAGCACCGAGCGCTCCGGCGCCGGATCCTGCGCGGCGAAGGCCTCGGCGATCTCCATGATGCCGGCCACGCCGGTCGCGTTGTCGACCGCGCCGTTGTAGATGTGGTCCTCGCCACCGGCTCCGGCGTCCTCGCCGTGGCCTTCATGACCGGCGGAAGCGGCGTGGTTGCCGAGATGGTCCCAGTGCGCCATGTAGATCACCGCCTCGTCCGGGCGCGTGCTGCCCGGCAGCAGTGCGAGGACGTTCTTCGACTCCTTTTCGGCGATCGTGCTCTTGAGGTCGAGCGACAGCTTCGCATCGAGCGGGATCGCCTTGAAGCCCTTCCTGTTCGCGGCCGTGTACAGCGCATCGAGATCCTGCCCGAGGTCGGCCATCAGCGTGCGGGCGACATCGCCGGTGATCCAGCCCTGCGCCGGCAGGCGCGGTTCGGGATCGTCGGCCGCGCGCAGGTCGAACTGGGCGCCGGACCAGGAGTTCTTCACCACGTCCCAGCCGTAGGATGCGCCTTCGGTGTCGTGGATGATGATCGCCGCCGCCGCGCCCTGGCGGGCCGCCTCCTCGTACTTGTAGGTCCAGCGGCCGTAGTAGGTCATCCGCTTGCCTTCGAACAGCGATTCGTCCTTGGCATGAAAGCCGGGGTCGTTGACGAGCATGACCACGGTCTTGCCCTTGACGTCGACGCCGGCGTAGTCGTTCCAGCCCTGCTCGGGTGCGTTGACGCCGTAGCCGACGAACACCAGCTCGCTGCCGTCTATCTTCACCTCGGGCTCGCCGGTGCGGGTGCCGATCACCATGTCGGTGCCGAACGCCAGCTTGCGCGGCTCGCCAGCGACGTCGAGCGTGAGTGTGGTCTGCGACTCGTCGGCGGTGGTCTCGACCATCGGCACGGTCTGGAACCAGCTGTCGCCGTTGCCGGGTTTCAGGCCCATCGCCTCGAACTGCGACTTCAGGTAGTCGAGCGTGCGGGTTTCGCCGGCGCTGCCGGGCGCGCGTCCCTCGAACTCGTCCGAGGCCAGCGTTTTCACCCGCTCGGCGAAGTCGCCGGCGTTGATGTCCGCGGCGAAGGCGTGTGCGGCCGCTGCATCGCCGGCCGGCGCGGCGTCGGTCGAAGCCTCCGGCGCCGGCTTGCTGCAGGCCGACAGGACCAGCGCGGCCGCGACCAGCGAGGTGGCCGCGGAGAGCGGGGTTCGGGCGGGGTTGCGGGACATGGAACCTCCGTGATGCGGATGCAGGACGAAGGTTCGATCATACGACGGTGGCCCGGAGCGTGCCCGGGCCACCGTATGGCCGTCCGGGCGGGCCTATTCGGACGGCGCGCGGTCGCTGTCGTAGCTGATCGCGGTCGCGCCGGTGACCGGGCCGGTGCGGGCGGTGGTGTGGACGTAGAGGGTGACCTCGCGCTCGAACCGCAGCGGCCCGTCGACCACCGCGTTCGGACCGATGATCACCCGCGGCGGGCGGCGCTTGACTTTGATGTCGATCCAGCCGGTGTTCGGCTTTTCGTAGTGGATACCGCCGCGGACGTACGACCCGGCGCCGACGGTCAGGTCGCCGGTCACGGTTTCGATGTCGCCATCGATGTCGGCGTCGACCAGGCCGATGGCTCCGTTCACCGTCTCGATGTTGCCCGACACCTTGCCCTGGCGGCCGACGAAGATGCCGCCGTTGACGGTCTCCAGGCCGCCGTCGACGGTCACCATCTCCTCCAGGCGGATGCCGCCATTGACCGTCGACAGGTCGCCGGTGCGCGCGGACGCGGCCACCTTGATGCTGCCGTTGACGGTTTCCGCGTCGCGGACCTGGGCGTTCTCGTGGATCCTGATGCTGCCGTTGACCGTTTCCAGGTCGCCGTACTGCTGGCCGGCCTCGGCGGTGATGCTGCCGTTGACCTTGTCGATGCTCTGCTGGGCGCCGGCCGCCAGCGGCATCAGCGCCAGCGCCAGGGCCAGCGGGAGGGCGCCGACGGCGCGGCGGCGGAACGGTGCGGTCGGATGCTGATGGGTCATGGGCGGTATCCGTTCATGATGGGGTCCGCTGCTGGGATGCGCGGTGGACCCGGTGGGTTTAACGCCGTCTGTCGCGGATCCCGATCCGCCGGCGTGTCGTCCTGCCGTGGCGGCGCACGCGAACTGCCGTTTCGTCGCGCCGCCGGAGCGCTTCGATACAATCGCACTCTCATGCATCCCGGGCCCCTGCCCGAAGTCACGGAACCCCACGATCGTGTCCGATACTCCCCGCATCAAGCCGGTCGTCCTGCTGATCCTGGACGGCTGGGGCCACCGCGAAGACCCGGCCGACAACGCGCTCGCCGCCGCCCGCCTGCCGAACTGGGATGCGCTGCTGGCCGAGGCCCCGCACACCCTGATCCACACCGAGGGGCGCCACGTCGGGCTGCCGGACGGACAGATGGGCAACTCCGAGGTCGGCCACATGAACCTCGGCGCCGGCCGCATCGTCTACCAGGATCTGACCCGGATCGATGCCGCGATCGAGGACGGCAGCTTCGCAGGCAACGTCGAGTTGCTGGCCGCCTGCAATGCGGCCCGGACCAGCGACGGCACCCTGCACCTGATGGGCCTGCTGTCGCCGGGCGGCGTGCACAGCCACGAGCGGCACCTGTTCGAGATGATCGCGCTGGCCGCGCGCGAACGCGTGCCGCGGGTGGCCGTGCATGCATTTCTCGATGGCCGCGACACGCCGCCGCGCTCGGCCGAGGCGAGCCTGAAAGCGCTGCAGACCGCATGCGAGGCCGCCGGCAACGCGCGCATCGCGACCCTCAGCGGCCGCTACTACGCGATGGATCGCGACAGGCGCTGGGACCGCGTGCGCCGCGCCTGGGATGCGATCGTCGAGGCTGCCAGCGAGCACCATTCGCCCGATCCGCTGACCGCGCTGGCCGATGCCTACGCGCGCAACGAGAACGACGAGTTCGTGTCGCCGACCGTGGTCGACGACGGCGCGACGATGCGCGACGGCGATGCGGTCGTGTTCATGAATTTCCGCGCCGACCGCGCGCGCCAGCTGACCGCCGCTTTCGTGGCACCCGGTTTCGGCCAGCACGCCGAAGGCTTCCATGCGCGACGCCCGGTGCTGTCCCGCTTCGTCTGCCTGACCGAGTACGACGCGAAACTGCCGGCGCCGGTCGCGTTCCCGCCCGACGACCTGCGCAACACCCTGGGCGAGGTGCTCGAGCACGAGGGCATGACCCAGCTGCGCATTGCCGAGACCGAGAAATACGCGCACGTCACGTTCTTCTTCAGCGGCGGTCGCGAGGAGCCGTACCGCGGCGAGGAGCGGATCCTGATCCCCAGCCCGCAGGTCGCGACCTACGATCTGCAGCCGGAGATGAGCTGTCCCGAGTTGACCGCGAAGCTGGTCGCGGCGATCGGTTCGGGCCGTTTCGACACGATCGTCTGCAACATCGCGAACCCGGACATGGTCGGCCACACCGGCGTGTTCGAGGCCGCGGTCGAGGCGGCGGAGGCGGTCGACGTCGCGATTGGCGCGATCCGTGCGGCGGTGCGGGCGGCCGGGGGCGCGCTGCTGGTCACCGCCGACCACGGCAATCTGGAGATGATGAAGGACCCGGTCACCGGCCAGGCGCACACCGCCCACACCGTCGGCCCGGTGCCGTTCGTCTACGACGGTCCGCGCGCGGCCTCGCTGCGCGGCGGCGGCGCGTTGCGCGACGTCGCCCCGACCATGCTCGATCTGCTCGGCCTGCCGAAGCCGGCGGAGATGAGCGGGCGCAGCCTGTTGGAGCGCTGATGCGGATCCGGCGCGGTTCCGCCGTCGCCCTGATCGCCGGTGTCGTGCTGGCGACGGTCGCGGTCGCGGTACCGGCGCAGGACAGCCGCGACACCGAACGCAAGCTGCAGGACATCCGGCGCGAGTTGAAATCGGTCGCGGCCGAACGGCGCCGGATCGAGGGCGAGCGCGGTGCGGCCACCCGCGAACTGCGCGAGGCCGACGAGCAGGTCGGTCGTTCGAGCCGGCGCCTGCGCCAGATCGAACTGCAGTTGGCCGATGAGCAGGCATCGCTGGACGCACTGCGGGCGCGCCGGGCCGACATGCGGCAGGCGATGCAGGGCCAGCGCGAGGAACTGGCGCGGCTGCTGCGCGCGGCTCACGCCCAGGGCGGCCAGGCGCCGCTGAAGGTGCTGCTGTCGCAGGACAGCGTCGCTGAGGCCAACCGCCTGCTCGCCTATCACCGCTACCTGCAGCGCGACCGCGTCGCCCGTATCGGCGAACTCACCACCGCGCTGGCGGAACTCGATGTGGTCGAGCGCGACATCGGCGAACGCCAGCGGCAGCTGCGCGAGTCCCGCGAAGCGCTGGATCGCCAGCTCGCGCAGTTGCAGGACGATCGCAAGGCCCGTGCCCATCTGGTCGCGAAACTGGATGCGAGCTACCAGGACCGGCAGGCCCGCGAACGTGCGCTGGGTCGCGACGCCAGGGGGCTGGAACAGCTGTTGACCCGACTGCGCGCGGCCGCCGCACGTGCCGCCGCCGAACGCCGCGCCGCGGCCGAGCGGGCCGCGCGCGAAGCCGCCGCGACAGGAAGGCCGGCCCCGGCGAGGACGACCGCAACCGTCGGCGGTCCGCAGGTCGGCGGCGTCGGTTGGCCGTTGAGCGGTACGCTGCTGGCGGGCTACGGCGCACGCATGCCCGACGGCCGCAACAGCGACGGCCTGCTGCTGTCCGCCGGCGCCGGCACCGCGGTCAAGGCGGTGGCCGACGGCCAGGTCGTCTATTCCGAATGGATGACCGGCTACGGGCTGTTGCTGATCATCGATCATGGCAACGGCTACATGAGCCTGTACGCCCATAACGACGCATTGCTCAAGGATGCCGGCGAGAACGTCAAGCGCGGCGACGCCGTCGCCACCGTCGGCAGTTCAGGCGGGCATGGCCGTCCGGCGCTGTATTTCGAACTCCGCCGCAACGGCCAGCCGGTCGACCCGAACGTATGGCTGCGTCGCTGAATCGCGCGTTCAACGGACCCGAAGAGGTTAACGAAAGCTTCCGTCGCCACCGCCTAACGTGTTCATATTCGAACGGCCGCCGCTCGCCGCGACGGTGATCCGACTGGAAACGCCCGGAGGGCCTGCATGAAATTCCGCTTCCCTGTCCTGCTGTCCGCGCTGCTGCTGGCGATGTCCGGCCTGGTGGACGGCGCAGCCGCCCAGGAAGCGCCGCCGGCCGCGGCCGACGAGGCGCCGCCCGCGGATGCGGGCGACACCAGCGACGCCGGCGAGGCCGCCGACAACAGGATCCCGCTCGACGAGATCCGTCGCTATGTCGCCGTCTACAGCGCGATCAAGCAGGCCTACGTGGAACCGGTCGAGGACGGCGACCTGATGCAGTCGGCGATCCGCGGGCTGCTGTTCGACCTCGATCCGCACAGCGTCTATTTTGAGAAGAGCCAGGCCGAGGAGTTCGACGAACAGTCGCGCGGCGCCTACGAGGGCATCGGCGTGGAGCTGCAGCGCCAGCCCGACGGCACCCTGAAGGTGATCGCGCCGATCGACGACACCCCGGCCGCACGTGCGGGCCTGCAGTCCGGCGACCTGATCATCGCGATCGACGGCAAGACCTTCAAACCCGACGAGGGCGACACCTCGGCACCGCTGCGCGGCCCTGCCGGTTCCTCGCTGACCCTGACCGTGGCCCGGGAGGGCCGCGACAAGCCGTTCGACGTGACCCTGACCCGCGAGGTGATCCGCATCACCAGCGTGCGCGGCAAGATGCTGGAACCGGGCTATGGCTATATCCGTGTCAGCGCGTTCCAGGCCGACACCGCCGCCGACTTCGAGAAACAGCTGGCGGCGCTGAAGGAGCAGGCCGGTGGACGCCTGCATGGCGTGGTCATCGACCTGCGCAGCAATCCCGGCGGCCTGCTGACCGCGGCGGTGCAGATCGCCGACGATCTGCTCGAGCAGGGCGTGATCGTCAGCACGCGCGGCCGCCTCGCGATCAGCGACGCCGAGTTCTCCGCCACCCCGGGCGATCGCCTCGACGGCGCACCGGTGGTGTTGCTGGTCGATGCCGGATCGGCCAGCGCCTCGGAAGTGCTCGCCGGCGCACTGAGCGACAACGGCCGGGCGCGCGTGGTCGGTAGCCGCACCTTCGGCAAGGGTTCGGTGCAGACCGTGCTGCCGCTCGACAACGGCGACTCGGTCAAGCTCACAACCGCGCGCTACTACACGCCCAATGGCCGCTCGATCCAGGCGTCCGGCATCGTTCCCGATGTGCTGCTGCATCCGGCCGAAGGGGCGGCCAATGGCGGCCGGGCCAGCTATGTCGAGTCCACCCTGCCCGGTCACCTGACCGGCAGCGAGGAGGCCGACGGCGGACAGGCGGGCGAGGTGCTCTCCGGCGACAGCCACATCGCCTCGGCGCTGGCGGAGCTGAAGAGAATGGCGTCGGCGCCCCGGCCCCCGCCGACGGCGCCCGCGATTGGACACTGAGCGCGGTCACGGGCCGCACCGTTCACCCGACAGGGTCGAATAGCGTCCGCACCAGCCGGTAGTGTTCGCTGCCGGGATCGTCGCTGAAGCGGCGGTATTCGCGATAGCGCAAGTGCGCATCCGACAGGCCGTGGTGACGCATGATCGTGCGTGCGGCCGTTTCGAAGTCCTCGTCGTCGTGCTGCCAGAAGCGCACTTCCTGCTCGATGAAGGGTATCGACAGCTCGATCCGGAACGGCATTTCGCGGCCGTAGTCTTCGTCCCAGTTGGCTTCGGCCAGGCCGCTCCAGTGCAGTGCGAAGCGATGGCCCGTGCGCGCGCCAAGGCTCAAATCGCTCAGTGTCAGGCCTTCGTGCGAGCATAGGTACAGCGTCGGCAGGCTGTCGCCTTCGGTCTCGTCGTCCTGCCAACGGAAGCGATAGGCCTGGCCTTCGAGCCTGCGCCAATCGTCGACGCGCAGCGGCATCGACTCGTCGTAGAAGCGCGGGCGCAGCAGCTGGGAGAATTCTTCGTCGCCGAAGCGGTGCGCGCGACCGGATATTTCGATCGACCAGCATGGTCCGCCGCCGCCATCCTCGTAGAGCCAGCCGTACAGGCGCGCATTACGGACCGGGATGCGCAGGTCCTTGAGTTCGATGATGCCTTCGGTGGCCGACTCGCCGTCGCGCCCGGGGCCGTCCATCGCGTCGCTTCCGTTTCGGTGAAGGTTTTCAGTCCAGTGCCTCAGCGCGGCGGCGGCTTGGCCGGCAGCGGGAACGGCGTCACCACCTTCTCGCCGGTGGCCGCATCGCGGATCGCCGACTGGCCTTTGCGCTCGACTTCCTCGATGCGGATGATGCTCTGCATCGGCAGGTGCAGCGTGCGGGTGTTGCCGAACTCGTCGCGCAGGCGTTCCTCGGTCGGGTCGATCACCACGCCGTCGCTGACGTCGAACACCAGCTCGCTGACCTCGGTGAATCCCCACAGCGCACCGGACGCCACCTTCCGGGCATACAGCTCGTAGACCTTGCCGGCGTTGAGGAAGGTGACCTTGTAGACCGTCTTGGGCATGGGATTCGGAATGTATGGAGGGTCCCGGTCAGACGATGGGGGCGGGCGCGGGCTTCCTCAAGCGCCGGATCGCGGCCGCGATGCCGTTCGCGGAGCTACGCGAGACGGATCTTCTCAGTAGCCGCTTCTTTGCCGCATCCGCCGGGCGATGCCGGCCCGGGTCGCGAGCGCGAACGCACCGCCGAACGCGAACCCGGCCAGATGCGCGGACCAGGCCACAGCGCCGAATGCGGGGCCGAACCAGGTGAACAGGATCTGCATCAGCGCCCAGATCCCGATCAGCAGCGACGCCGGCACCCGCAGGAACTGCAGGTACAGGCCCAGCGGCAGGACCACGCCGAGCTTGGCGTTCGGGAACAGCGCCAGATAGGCGCCGATCAATGCCGATACCGCGCCGCTGGCGCCGATGATCAGCCCGTCCGGGGTGCCGATCGTGATCACCGCCGCGAGATTGGCGATCGCTCCGCCGAGGAAGAACACCAGCAGCAGTCGCCACGGTCCCATGCTGCGTTCGGCGGGCAAACCGAAGATCAGCAGGAACACGAGGTTGCCGAGCAGGTGCACCCAGTCCGCGTGCAGGAACAACGCCGTCACCAGGCGTTGCCAGTCGGCCGCGGACGACGAGGTCAGCCCGCCCGAGAGCGCGCCCCATTCCATCAGCAGATGCTGCTGCTCGCCTGCCGGCAGCAGGGTCACCCAGGCGAAGCACAGCCACAGAGCGGCGAACAGCAGGGGCGTGGCCCAGCGCAGCGGCGCCTTCTTGCGGGAGGGGACGGCGATGAACATCGGAGCGGGCGCGACGGAAGCCGGTTGTGGAGGGATTCGGGACGCATTACCGGACAGGCATGACCTGTGGGACTGGGCGCACGTCGCCTGCCCCCGACGATAAGCCATCCGTGCCGGGCGATGGGCGCCGGGGCACGGGAATATGCCGATGGGTTGTTAGCATCGGGTTAATCCGCGCGCTATAGTGCATACGGCGTCGTATGTCGGGAGGGGCTTCCGGCAGGCCCGGAACAGGGAAACCGTTACCGTGCGCACGACCCGGAAGACCAAATAACACTCCAATGGAGACGACACGCATGCAACACGCACACCGCATCACGCGCCTGTCGGCGCTCGCGCTGGGCATCACCGGCGCGCTGGCCTTCGGCCAGGTCCACGCTTCGGGCTTCCAGCTGAAGGAAAACAGCGTCAAGTCGATGGGCAGCGCATTCGCCGGCGCCGGTGTCCGCAACGACGACGCCTCGGTGGTCACCAACAATCCGGCCACCATGACGCAGTTCGAAGGCACCACCATCCAGGGCGACCTCACCGTCATCGACCTGAACTACGAGGCCGACGACCTGGAAGGCTACGACGTGCTCGGCCAGCCGCTGACCGGCGGCAACGGCGGCCAGGCGGGCGACGTGACCCCGGTGCCGGCGCTGTCGATCGTGCACAAGTTCGACAACGGCACCGCGATCGGTGCGATGGTCAGCGCGCCGTTCGGCCTGAAGACCGAGTACGACCGCGACTGGATCGGCCGCTACTATGCCGCCGAGTCGGACGTGAAGATCGTCGACCTGACCCTGTCAGGCGCGATCGACATCACCGACCGCTTCTCGGTCGGCGCCGGCCTGATCTTCTCCAGCGCCGACGTGACCCTGTCCAAGGGCGTCGATTTCGGCACCGCGCTGTTCGGCAACCCGGCCACCCGCCCGCTGCCGTTCGCGCGTCCGCAGGCTGCAGACGGCTTCGCCGAGGTACAGGGCGACGACGTCGGTTTCGGCTGGCTGCTCGGCTTCAACCTGCGTCCGACCGACAAGCTGACGATCGGCCTGTCGCACCGCTCGGAGATCGACTTCGAGCTGGACGGCGACGTCGACTGGACCGTGCCGGCCAACGTGCGCGCGGTGTTCGACTCCAACCCGATGACCCGCGTGCTGTTCAACGACGGCGGTGCCAGCGCCAAGCTGACCACCCCGTCGGTGACCTCGCTCGACGTGCGCTACCAGTTCACCGATGCGTTCTCGATGTCGGCCAGCCACGTGCAGACCGACTGGCACTCGCTGCGCGAGGTCCGCATCGACTTCGACGGCCCGGACCCGGATTCGGTCGAGGCGTTCGACTGGGGCGACACCCGCTTCTCGTCGATCGGCGCCGACTACAGGCTCAACGAGGCCTGGACCGTGCGTGCGGGCTTCGCCTACGACGAGACCCCGACCACGTTCACGCACCGCACCCCGCGCCTGCCTGACGAGGACCGTCGCTGGTACTCGCTGGGCGCGACCTGGACCGTCAGCGAGGCGCTCGAGGTGAACTTCGCCTACACCTACATCGATCCGGATACCCCGCGCATCGGCATCATCACGCCGCCGCAGGCGGGCGGCCAGCGCCTGTTCGGTTCGTTCGACGGCGACGCGCACCTGCTCGGCGTTTCGGGCCAGTACCGCTTCTGATCGCGGTCCGGTTCCCCGCAACGGCAAAAAACCCCGCTTCGGCGGGGTTTTTTGTTGCCTGCCGGCCGCCGCAACGTGGCGCGAACTTTGCCGAATTCGCCTAAATATCGTGCGAAATATGTTGTTATTATGTTCATATTCCGTTAATACTCGATTCCGGGGCCTGGAAAGAGCCAGGTCCCGGCAGGCCGGGAGCCGCTGCCCAAACCCAACCGCACGTTCGAGGAGGCACGTTCCAGATGAGCAAACAGCACAAGCCGCACCGTGGGTACGCCGCCACTCTGCTTTCCTCAGGGGTGAGATTGGCCTTGGCCGCCGTCGTGCTGGGCGCGAGCGGTGCGGCCGTTGCACAGACTTCGGAGCCGCAGCCGGCCCCGGCGCAGCCGGAAACGGACCAGGCCGCCGCCACGCTGGAGACGGTGTCGGTGCTGGGCTCGCGAACCAAGCCGCGCACGGAAGCTTCATCGGCGGTGCCGATCGACATTCTCGGCGGCGAGGAGTTCCATAACCAGCCTTCGGTCGACGTGCTCGACAAGATGCGCACGCTGGTGCCCTCGTTCAACGTCAGCACCATTCCGATCGACGACGCCGCCACCCTGGTGCGCCCCGCCAACCTGCGCGGCCTGCCGCCGGACAACACCCTGGTGCTGGTCAACGGCAAGCGCCGCCACCGTGCAGCAGTGATCACCTTCCTCGGCCACGGTTTGTCGGACGGCTCGCAGGGTCCCGACATCTCGGTGTTCCCGTCGCTGGCCCTGGAGCAGGTGGAGGTGTTGCGCGACGGCGCGGCCGCGCAGTACGGTTCCGACGCCATTGCCGGCGTGATCAACTTCGGGCTGAAGCGGCTTGACCACGGCGGTACCGTCGAGGCCTTCGCCGGGCAGTACTACGAAGGCGACGGCTTCACCCAGCAGTACGACGCCCAGGTCGGCCTGCCGCTGAGCGCGAACGGGTTCGCCACCCTGACCGCCGAATGGCGGACGGCCGATCCGACGTCGCGCAGCGTGCAGCGCGATGATGCGGCGGCAGCCGTGGCGGCAGGCTACCCCGGCGTGCGCAATCCGGCGCAGATCTGGGGCTCGCCGGAGACCAAGGAAGATTTCAAGTTCGTCGCCAATTTCGGTGTTTCGGGGGAGAG
Source organism: Marilutibacter chinensis (assembly GCF_021725675.1). Taxonomy (GTDB): domain Bacteria; phylum Pseudomonadota; class Gammaproteobacteria; order Xanthomonadales; family Xanthomonadaceae; genus Marilutibacter; species Marilutibacter chinensis. The sequence continues at coordinate 17,070 of NZ_JAKJPO010000005.1, forward strand.
CATCGACTTCTACGGCTTTGGCAATTACGCCAGGCGCGAAGTCGAGGGCGGCTTCTACTTCCGTGACCCGACCTCGCGTGGCGGCGTGTACTCGAACGACGGCGGTGAAACCCTGTTGATCGGCTCGCTGGACGGCAATCCGTGCCCGGCCATCGCCCTGCGCGACGGCAGCGGCAACCTGCTGCCGTACTCGACCGTCGGCGCCGCGGTCACTGCGCTGCCGTCGCACTGCTTCACCTTCCTGTCGCAGTACCCGGGCGGCTTCACTCCGCGGTTTGGCGGCGAGATGGAGGACCGCTCGCTGGTGCTGGGCATCAAGGGCGTGTGGGGCGACGGCTGGCACTGGGACCTGAGCGGCGGCTACGGTCGCAACGAGATCGATTTCTACATGCTCAACACGATCAACGCCTCGCAGGGGCCCGAGCAGCCGGCAGGCAACCGCTTCAATCCCGGCGGCAACGTGCAGACGGAGACGAACTTCAATTTCGACATCGGCCGGGACTTCGACACCGGCTTCACCAGCGGGCCGCTGAGCCTGGCGTTCGGTGCGGAATGGCGCGAGGAAGAGTTCGAGATCATCGCCGGCGATGCCGCCTCGACCGCGATCGGCCCGCTGACCCAGCAGGGCTTCAGCATCGGCTCCAATGGCTTCCCGGGCTTCAACCCGAGCACGGCCGGCAGCCACAGCCGCGACAACTGGGCGGTGTACGTCGACGCCGAAGCCCGCCTTACCGAGCAGTTCCTGCTGGCGGCGGCGGTGCGGCATGAGGATTTCAGCGACTTCGGCGACACCACCAACTGGAAGCTGACCGGCCGTTACGATTTCACCGATACCTTCGCCGTGCGCGGCGCCTTCAGTACCGGCTTCCGCGCGCCGACCCCGGGCCAGGCCAACGTCAGCCAGGTGACCACCGCTTTCATCGACGGCGAGCTGCGCGACACCGCCACCCTGCCGCCGGCCCTGCTCGCCGGCCTGTTTCCCGGCGCCGAGCCGCTGCAACCGGAGGAATCGAAGAACGCCTCGCTGGGCCTGGTCTGGAACAGCGGCAACTGGCTGGTCACTGCCGACTGGTACCGCATCGAAGTGACCGATCGCATCGCGCGCAGCACCGACTTCGACGTGACCCAGGCCCAGCGCGATGAGCTGGCGGCCCGCGGTCGCCCGGATCTGGCCTCGCTCAGCCGCGTCGGTTTCTTCGTCAATGACTTCGACACCACGACCACCGGCCTGGACCTCGTCGCCAGCTACGAGAGCGGGCACTTCGGCGGCACCACCACCTACTCGCTGGCGGCCAACTGGAACAAGACCGAGGTCGACGACTTCACCCCGGGCATCATCAGCGAGGCGAGGATCAAGAAGCTGGAGGAATCGCTGCCGCGGACCAAGGGCTATCTCAGCGTCAGCCACCAGCGCGAGGTCTTCCATGCCAGCGCGCGGGTGAACTACTACGGGTCGTTCTACGAGGATCACCTCGACAGCGACGTGGTCTCGATCGCAGACGGCGGCCTGCCGATCTATGGCGGCAGCGCGGTCACGGTGGATGCCGAGGTCGGCTGGAAATTCGCCTCCGGCCTGTACTTCAAGGTCGGTGCGCAGAACCTGTTCGACGAGGTGCCCGACGACAACCCGTGGGCGGGTATCGCCGGCGCGCAGTACCCGGTACACGCGCCGTACGGCTTCAATGGCGGCTTCTACTACGTGCGCGTCGGCTACACGTTCTAGGTCTGCTCATCCGCAGTCCTTGGGCCACGAAAAACCCCGCCAGCGGCGGGGTTTTTCGTGTGTGCGACCGGCGCCTCAGTCTCCCAGCGTCAGCAGCGATGCGTTGCCGCCGGCGGCGGTGGTGTTGATGGTGATAGTCTTCTCGGTGGTGAAACGAGGCAGGTAGTGCGGTCCGCCGGCCTTCGGCCCGGTGCCGGACAGGCCCTGGCCGCCGAACGGCTGCACGCCGACGACCGCGCCGATCTGGTTGCGGTTGACGTAGCAGTTGCCGACCTTGATCTTGCTGGCGATCCTCTCGACGGTCTCGTCGATCCGCGAGTGGATGCCCAGGGTCAGGCCGTAGCCGGTGGCGTTGATCGCGGCGATCACCGCGTCCAGCTCGCTGGCCTTCCAGCGGATCACGTGCAGCACCGGACCGAACACCTCGCGATGCAACTGGTCGAGCGACTTCAGCTCGTACGCGCGCGGAGCGAAGAAACAGCCATGGGCGGTGCCGTCGTCCAGTTCGACCTCGGCGATCCGGGTCGCCTCCCGGTCCATGCGGGCGGCGTGGTCGACGAGGATCTGGCGTGCGTCCTCGTCGATCACCGGACCGACGTCGGTCGACAGCAGGCCGGGGTCGCCGACTTTCAGCTCGGCCATCGCGCCGGCCAGCATGCCGATCACCTTGTCGGCGATGTCCTCCTGCACGAACAGCACCCGCGCGGCCGAGCAGCGCTGGCCGGCCGAGGTGAACGCCGAACCGATCGCATCCTTGACCAGTTGCTCCGGCAGCGAGGACGAGTCGGCGATCAGCGCGTTCTGGCCGCCGGTCTCGGCGATCAGCACGCCGATCGCGGCATCGCGTGCGGCCAGTGCGCGATTGATCGCGCGTGCGGTCTCGGTCGAACCGGTGAAGGCGACGCCGGCCACGCGCGGATCCTTCGTCAGCGCCGCACCGACGGTGGCGCCGTCGCCGGGCAGGAACTGCAGCACCGCTTCCGGAACGCCCGCCTCGTGCAGCAGCCTGACCGCGTGATAGCCGATCAGGCTGGTCTGCTCGGCGGGCTTGGCGATCACGCTGTTGCCGGCGGCCAGTGCCGCGGCGACCTGGCCGGTGAAGATCGCCAGCGGGAAGTTCCACGGGCTGATGCAGACGAACACACCGCGGCCGGACAACTGCAGGGTGTTGCTCTCCCCGGTCGGGCCGGGCAGCGGCTCGGGCGCGAACAGCTTGCGTGCCTGCTGCGCGTAGTAGCGCAGGAAGTCGACCGCCTCGCGGACCTCGGCGACCCCGTCCGGGATCGTCTTGCCGGCTTCCTTCGTGCACAGCGCGATGTACTGGGGCATCCGCTGTTCGAGCAGGTCGGCGGCATGTTCCAGGATCGCGGCGCGTCCGGCGGCCGGGGTCTCGTTCCAGCCGTCGTGAGCGGCGACGGCATTGGCCAGCGCCTGCTCGACGGTGGCGCCGTCGGCGGCCTGCCAGTGGCCGACGACCTCGCGGCGGTCGGCCGGGCTGGTCACCGCGATGTCGGGACCGGATGTCTTCGCGCCCGGCACCAGTGGCGCGGCGCGCCACGGCTGCGCGGCGGCGTTGACCTGCTCGGCGAGCGCGCGCAGCCGATCGTCGTTGGCCAGGTTGACGCCCATGGAGTTGCTCCTTTCCGAATGCTGTTCTGAAGCCGCGAAGCTCCGGTACAGGTCGACCGGCAGCGGAATGCGGGGGTGGGGGATGGATTCGAACGCGGCGACGGTCTGGACCGGATCCTGGACCAGATCGTCGATCGCGATCTCCTCGTCGGTGATGCGGTTGACGAAACTGGAGTTGGCGCCGTTCTCGAGCAGGCGGCGCACCAGGTAGGGCAGCAGGTCCTCGTGGCTGCCGACCGGCGCGTAGACGCGGCACGGCACCCCCAGCCGGTCGACCGGGATCACCTCGGCGTAGAGGTCGTCGCCCATGCCGTGCAGCTTCTGGAACTCGAATCGGCGTTCACGGCCGAGCAGCTTCGCGCGCTGCCACACCGCGGCGATGGTCTGTGCGTTGTGGGTGGCGAACATCGGGTAGATCGCGTCGCCGGCCTCGAGCATCCGCCGCGCGTTGGCCAGGTACGACACGTCCGTGTTCGGCTTGCGGGTGAACACCGGAAAGCCTTCGTGGCCGTCGACCTGGGCCTTCTTGACCTCGCTGTCCCAGTACGCGCCCTTGACCAGGCGCACCGGGATGCGGCGGCCGTGGCGACGGGCGAGATCGGCAATGAAGTCGATGACCTCCGGCGCCCGCTTCTGGTAGGCCTGGATCGCCAGGCCATAGCCTTCCCAGCCGTCCAGCGACGGGTCGGCGTAGGCGGCGGCGATCACGTCCAGCGACAGTTCGAGGCGGTCGGCCTCTTCGGCGTCGATGGTGAAACCGATCCCGTAGGACTTCGCGAGCCGCGCCAGTTCCAGTACACGCGGCACCAGCTCGTCCATCACCCGCGCGCGCTTGGCGTGCTCGTAGCGCGGGTGCAGGGCGGACAGCTTGACCGAGATGCTGGGGGCGGCGAATACCTTGTCGCCGGAGGCGTCGCCACCGGCTTCCCGGACATCGGGAGAAACGTGTTTGCCGATCGCATGGATCGCGTCGTGGTAGGCCTTCAGGTAGCGCAGCGCGTCCTTCGTGGTCAGCGCGCCCTCGCCGAGCATGTCGAACGAATAGCGGTAGGCGGCGTTGGTGCCCTTCCTGGAGCGGGCCAGCGCCTCGCCGATGGTCCGCCCCATCACGAACTGGTGGCCCATGATCCGCATCGCCTGGCGTACCGCCAGCCGGATCACCGGCTCGCCGACACGCCCGATCAGGCGCTTGAATGCCCCATGCACGTCGCGCTTGGTCTCGTCGGCCAGGTCGACCAGGTGGCCGGTCAGCATCAGGCCCCAGGTCGACGCGTTGACCAGGACCGATTCGGACCGGCCCATGTGGCGCTTCCAGTCGGCCTCGCCGAGCTTGTCGCGGATCAGCTTGTCGGCGGTGTCCTGGTCGGGGATGCGCAACAGCGCCTCGGCCACGCACATCAGCAGCACGCCCTCCTCGCTGCCGAGGTCGTACTGGCGCATGAAGGCCTCGATCGCGCCCTGGTCCTCGGCGCGGGCACGGACCCGGGTGACCAGGTCGGCGGCCAGCGCCTGCGCGGCAGCGCGGTCGGAATCGGGCAGGCGTGCGGCATCGAGCAGGACGTGGACATGGTCGGCCTCGTCGCGCCGCCAGCCGGCCGTGATCGCCGCGCGGGGGGCGGCCGGGACGGGCGGCAGCTCGGTAGAGAGGATCGGACGGGACGGCGGGCCGTCCTGGTCGACGGCAGGGGAGGTGGGGTTGGCGGGCATCGTGACCACGGAACGGCCGGGGGAAAGCCCATTAGTGTAGGGCTTCGATTGCACGGACACCCGTACGGTGGCGACTTGGCGCCGGCCGTGGCCGGAAGCTTGCCGCAACGGCGCAGGGACGGTGCCGGAACTGCGTCCCCGCAGGTGCCGCGGCGAACCGGTCGCGCGCGCCGGTTGTTCCCGTGGTGGCGGTTTTTGCGAGCGTTTTCAGTCGTTTGTAGGCGACGGGGCGGCGGCCTCATCGGCATCCGAAGGCGCTGGCGTCTTGTCGCAGGCCCCCCCGCTCGCTACCATTTCCCGGTTTTCCGTAGCGCCGGACGCGGCGTGATGGGCCCCCGCATGGCGCGATGGGCTCGCCAGCCACCTGATTCGGACGGTCCTTCCGCGCACATCTGCCTGTCACGGCGCGCGAACCGGGCCGGGTCGGGCAGCCCGCGGAGCAACCCAACACACCATTTGATTGATTCGATTTACTGGGGCTCGAGAGTGATGAAAGCCGGTTGGTTCAAGCAGTGGGCAGCAGGCGTCGCCGCGATGGCGCTGCCGGTGCTGGCGCAGGCGCAGGCGGCGGATCCCAAGCCGTGGCAGCTCAACATGGGCCGGGGCGTAACCCACCTGTCGCAGAACGCCTACGAGGCCCACATGCTGGCCCTGTGGATCTGCGTGGGCATCGGCATACTGGTGTTCGGCGCGATGGCGGTGGCGATGGTCAAGTTCCGCCACTCCAAGGGCGCCAAGCCCGACACCGGCTTCACCCACAGCACCCGCCTGGAAATCATCTGGACCGTGGTCCCGGTCGCGCTGCTGGTGCTGATGGCCTTCCCGGCCACCAGCAAGCTGATCAACATGTACGACACCCGCGACTCGGAGATGACGGTCAAGGTCACCGGTTTCCAGTGGATGTGGAAGTACGAGTACCTGGGCGAGGGCGTCGAGTTCACCAGCCGCCTGGACCGCAAGAGCGACGAACTGCGCCAGAGCGGCGCCACCGTCAGCGCCGCGGACCACGAGCACTACCTGCTCGATGTCGACAACATGCTGGTGCTGCCGACCGACACCAAGATCCGTTTCGTGATCACCGCCGACGACGTGATCCACGCCTGGTGGGTGCCGGCGCTGGGCTGGAAGCAGGATGCGATCCCGGGCATCGTCAACGAGGCCTGGACGCAGATCGACGAGCCGGGCATCTACCGCGGCCAGTGCGCCGAACTGTGCGGCAAGGACCACGGCTTCATGCCGATCGTGGTCAAGGCGGTACCGAAGGACGAGTACCAGCAGTGGCTGGCCGCGCAGAAGCCTGCAGCGGCCCCGGTCGAGGCCGCGCCCGCCGCGCCCGCCGAGGAAGCCGCACCGGCGGAAGCCGGCGAGCAGAACACCGAGGCCACCGCCACTGCCGACGTCGCCGACGCGGCAGTCGCCGGCTGATCGTCCCCTTTAGTTACGCGAAAGCACGTTCCTTCGAGGTTAGGCCATGGCCGTCACCCACGTTGATCCGCACCACGACGAGCACGCTCACGACGACCACGCCCACAAGCAGGGTTTCATCGAGCGTTGGTTCTTCTCGACCAACCACAAGGACATCGGCACGCTGTACCTGGTGTTCAGCTTCATCATGTTCATCATCGGCGCGGCGATGTCGGTGTACATCCGCTTCGAGCTGGCGGTGCCGGGCATGCAGGGCGTCAGCCCCGAGTTCTTCAACTCGATGACCACGATGCACGCGCTGGTGATGATCTTCGGCGGCGTGATGCCGGCCTTCGTCGGCCTGGCCAACTGGATGATCCCGCTGCAGATCGGCGCGCCGGACATGGCGCTGCCGCGCATGAACAACTGGTCGTTCTGGATCCTGCCGTTCGCGTTCAGCCTGCTGCTGATGACCCTGTTCCTGCCGGGCGGCGGCCCCGCCGGCGGCTGGACCCTGTACCCGCCGCTGTCGCTGCAGGGCGGCAACAACGTCGCCTTCGTGATCTTCGCCATCCACATGATGGGCATCAGCTCGATCATGGGTGCGATCAACGTCATCGCGACCGTGCTCAACATGCGCGCGCCGGGCATCGACCTGCTGAAGATGCCGATCTTCTGCTGGACCTGGCTGATCACCGCATTCCTGCTGATCGCGGTGATGCCGGTGCTGGCCGGCGCGGTCACCATGCTGCTGACCGACAAGTTCTTCGCCACCAGCTTCTTCAACGCGGCCGGCGGCGGCGACCCGGTGATGTTCCAGCACATCTTCTGGTTCTTCGGTCACCCCGAGGTCTACATCATGATCCTGCCGGCGTTCGGCGTGGTCTCGGAGATCATCCCGACCTTCAGCCGCAAGCCGCTGTTCGGCTACCAGGCCATGGTGTACGCGACCGCGTCGATCGCGTTCCTGAGCTTCATCGTCTGGGCGCACCACATGTTCACCGTCGGCATGCCGCTCGGTGGCGAGATCTACTTCATGTTCGCGACGATGCTGATCGCGGTGCCGACCGGCGTGAAGGTGTTCAACTGGGTCACCACGATGTGGCGCGGCTCGATCTCGTTCGAATCGCCGATGCTGTGGGCGATCGCGTTCGTGATCCTGTTCACCATCGGCGGTTTCTCGGGCCTGATGCTCGCGATCGTGCCGGCCGACTTCCAGTACCACGACACCTACTTCGTGGTCGCGCACTTCCACTACGTGCTGGTGACCGGCGCGCTGTTCTCGATCATCGCCGCGGTCTACTACTGGTGGCCGAAGTGGACCGGCCGCATGTACAACGAGGGCATGGCGAAGTTCCATTTCTGGTGGACGATGATCTTCGTCAACCTGTTGTTCTTCCCGCAGCACTTCCTGGGCCTGGCCGGCATGCCGCGCCGCATCCCGGACTACAACGTGGTGTTCGCGGACTGGAACCTGGTCAGCTCGATCGGCGCGTTCGGCATGTTCGTCACGCCGTTCATGATGGCCTTCATCCTGTGGCGTTCGAAGGCCGCCGGCGTCAAGGCCGAGGCGCGCGCCTGGCCGACCGCGAAGGGCCTGGAGTGGACCGTGCCGAGCCCGGCGCCGCACCATACCTTCAGCACCCCGCCGGTGATCCGCGACGGCGACCTCGCCCACGGTGACGTCACGCATTGATTTATCGCGCGTCCATTCGCGACGAACCCGCACATCCATGTGCGGACTGTTAACTAAAGAAGGCGCTTGTTCCAATACATGACTGCACCGAGTGACCCGCGCAACGATGTCGACGCACGCCGCAAGGCGGCGCGTCGCACGGCCGTGTGGGTGGCGCTGATCGCGGTCGGTGTGTATGTCGCGTTCCTGCTCAGCGGGGTGCTCGGACGATGAGCGGACAGGGCGCCCGCGGCCGCAGTGCCACCGCGCGCATGGCCGCCATCATGGTCGGGGTCGGCGTGTGTGCGTTCGCGTTCTCGTTCATGCTGGTGCCGCTGTACCGGATCGCCTGCGAGAAGGTGTTCGGCATCCGTCTGGAGCGCACCGCCGCCGAGGAAACCGCCGCCGCTGCCGCCGAGGCCCGCTGGGTCACGGTCGAGTTCGACGGCGGCGTGAACTCGAAGCTGCCGTGGGCGTTCAAGCCGAACCAGACCACGATGCGGGTCAAGGTCGGCGAGCCGTACGACACCACCTACTACGCGCACAACAACAGCGATCGCACCATCGTCGGCAGCGCCGTGCCGTCGGTCGCGCCGGCGCGCGCCTCGGGCTACTTCAACAAGACCGAGTGCTTCTGCTTCACCGCGCAGACCCTGCAGGCGGGCGAGACCCGCGACATGCCGGTGCGCTTCATCATCGATCCGGACCTGCCGGCCGACGTCAAGACGGTCACGCTGTCCTACACCTTTTTCAAGAACGACGTGCTGACCGCCGAGCAGGCCGCCGCTTCCCCGCACGGGAATGCGACGTCCGCGCCGCGGGCCGCGCCCTGATCTGCAAACGCTCCAGCTCTGAACGGAACCGCCGCCATGGCCCAAGCCCACTCGCCAGACGCCAACGTCTACTTCGTCCCGCACAGCAGCCGCTGGCCCTTCCTGGGGTCGATCGCGCTGTTCGTGACCATGATCGGCCTCGCCAGCTGGATGAACGAGGCGGGCTGGGGCGCCCCGACCTTCCTGGTCGGCGTCGCGCTGCTGGTCGCGGTCCTGTTCGGCTGGTTCGGCGACGTGATCCGCGAGTCGGTCGGCGGCAACTACAACAAGCAGGTCGACACCTCGTTCCGGATGGGAATGGTCTGGTTCATCTTCTCCGAGGTGATGTTCTTCGGCGCGTTCTTCGGCGCGCTGTTCTACGCCCGCCAGTTCGCGCTGCCGTGGCTGGGCGGCGAGGGCGACGGCGTGATGACCCACAGTCTGCTCTGGGACAGCTTCAGCAACGCCTGGCCGACCAACGGTCCGGGTTCGATCGGCGGCAGCTTCCAGACCATTCCGGCCTGGGGCCTGCCGCTGCTGAACACGCTGATCCTGCTGACCTCCGGCGTCACCGTCACCATCGCCCACCATGCGCTGAAGGCCGGCCACCGCGCCCAGTTGCTGCTGTTCCTGGGCCTGACCGTGGTACTGGGCTGCGTGTTCCTGTTCTTCCAGGCCGAGGAATACATCCACGCCTACCAGGAACTGAACCTGACCCTGGGTTCGGGCATCTACGGGTCGACCTTCTTCATGCTGACCGGCTTCCACGGCGCGCACGTCACCCTCGGCACGATCATGCTGGCGGTGATCTGGTTCCGCTGCCTGAAGGGGCACTTCAGCAAGAACGACCACTTCGCGTTCGAGGCGGTGGCCTGGTACTGGCACTTCGTCGACGTGGTCTGGCTGGGCCTGTTCCTGTTCGTCTACGTGCTGTAAGACGAGAGGGCCAAGGGCTCAGGGCTGGGGCCGGACGGCCCGTGCCCTGGGCCTTTTGCTTTCCGGTTCCCGCTGTCCGCGACGGGATCCCGGGTTACGGGTTGCTGCCGACGCCATGGAACTCGATCCAGCCCATGTAGCTGGACAGGACGACCAGCAGGATCAAGGCGACGGACAGCGCGATGCGGCGGGTCAGTGCATTGACGGTGCGCTTGCTCTCGCCCTTGTCGACGAGCATGTAGTACAGACCGGCGCCGAGGTTCCAGAGGATGACGATCAGGAAGGCAATGACCAGCAGGGTCTTCAGGGAGTCGTTCATGGTGGCCTCCGATCGGCAGCCAGGTGGTGCGAGCCCGCGATTATCGCAGGCCGTGCCGCGGAAGTCGTCGACGGGGTCGGCATGAGCCGCCGGCGCAACCTGCTGATCGGCTGGCCGCTGGCGGTCGCGGCGATGGTGCTGTTCGCCAACCTCGGGCTGTGGCAGTCGCGCCGCGCGGCCGAGAAGCAGGCGATGCTGGATGCCGCACAGGCCGTGCTGGCGGAGCGGCGACCTGCGGTCCCGGCGCAGGCGCTGGACCCGGGGCGCGCCCGCGGCTACGACTGGGTCGAGCTCGAGGGCGGCTTCGCCCCGCGCCGGCCGCTGCTGCTCGACAATCAGATCCGCGAGGGGCGTCCCGGCGTGCGCGTCTACCGGATGTTCCATCCGCGGCAGCATGCGGAAATCCTGATCGACCTGGGCTGGCTGCCGGTCGATGGCAACAGGACCCTGCCGGTGATCGGGCCGGCCGAACCGGGCCCGTTGCGGATCAGGGGCCTGCTGGCGCCGCCGCCATCGCCCGGGCTTGCGCTCGGGCCACCGATGGTCGAGCGGGATGGCGTCTGGCTGATGACGCGGCTGGACATGGCGGCGGTGAAGGAGGCGATCGGGGACCCCGAGCTGCCGCTCGCGCCGCGCGTGCTTCGGCTGGATCCGCAGCTCGAGCTCGGCTACGAGCGCGACCTGGAACTGCTGGCGAACACCCTGCCGCCGGAGAAGCACCGCGGCTATGCCGTGCAATGGTTCGCGCTAGCGCTGGCGGTGCTGGCCACCGCGCTGATACTGACTTTCAGAAGAAAACGAACGGACCGATGAACGAGACCGAGACCCGCAAGCGCAACCGCAACAGAACCGCGTTGGTACTGATCGCGGTGATGTTCTTCGGCAGCATGGCGGTGGCCGGTCTGCTGCGCTTCTCCGGCTGGCAGCCGCAGGGGATGAAGAACCACGGCGAGCTGCTGCAGCCGGCCGTGGATGCCCGCACGGTTGTGCCGCGCGGCCTCGATGGCAGCGAATACCGCTGGATGCCGGAGGCGCGCACCTGGCGCATCGTCGTCGCCGCGCCGGCCGATTGCGGCGCCGACTGCATTGAAGCCGCGAGGCAGGTCGAGCTGGTCTGGGAGCTGTTCAGCAAGGACGCCGACCGCGTCCACGTGCTGTGGCTGGGGCGCTGGCCGGAAGCGGCGAAGCGCCCGGCGACCCTGTTCGAGATCGGCGACGACGACGGCCTGCGCGGCCGCCTGCCGCAGGCCGATGCCGGCGGCGTGCCGGTCTACGTGCTCGATCCGAACGGCTTCGTGGTTCTGCGATACGCTCCCGGCTTCGATCCGGGCGGCCTGCGCAAGGACATGATCAAACTGCTCAAGCTGCGCTGATCCCGGCCCGGCCGGCGCTCCCGGCGGCTCCGCTCCCGACAGACAGTTCCGACCGACAGGCCCGACGACAAGATCCGATGAACACCGCATTCAAGGCCGCTACGTTCTCCAAGCATTTCCACCGCATCGCCTGGCTGGCGGTGGCGCTGGCGACCTGCGTGATCGTGTTCGGCGCCTTCGTGCGCCTGTCCAATGCCGGCCTGAGCTGCCCGGACTGGCCGACCTGCTACGGCCGCGCGACCTGGCCCGGCGCGACCGCCGATGCGGTCGACCATGCCGCGACCGCGATCCGTCCGTTCGAGTCCCACAAGGCCTGGCGCGAGCAGGTGCACCGCCACCTGGCCGCGACGCTCGGCCTGCTGGTGCTGGCGCTGGCGCTGCTCGCCGCGCGCAAACGACGCTTCGGGATGGCCCAGGTGCTGGTCGCGGCCGGACTGGTCGCGATCGGCATTCCGCTGTACATGCACGGCGAGCACGTCGCCGCCTCGGTGCTGGCGATCCTCGGCGAGTCGATCCTGATCGCCGCCGCGCTGCGCTGGAGCAATGCCGACCTGTCGCGCATCGCCGCGCTGACCCTCGCGGTGATCATCTTTCAGGCGCTGCTCGGCATGTGGACGGTGACCTGGCTGCTGAAGCCGATCGTGGTGATGGGTCATCTGCTGGGCGGCCTGCTGACCTTCTCGCTGCTGCTGTGGATGGCCTGGCGCGCGACCGGCGTGCCGATCCGCCTGGCCGACACGCCGCAGCTGCGGCGCTGGGTGATGTTCGGCCTGCTGCTGTTGGGCGTGCAGATCGCGCTCGGCGGCTGGACCAGCGCGAACTATGCGGCGCTGGCCTGCGGCAACGACTTCCCGACCTGCGTCGGCCAGTGGTGGCCGCGGCACGATTTCGGCGAGGCCTTCGTGCTGTGGCGCGGGATCGGCGTCGACTACGAGGGCGGCATCCTCGACGGCGAGGCGCGCATAGCGATCCAGCTCTCGCACCGGATGATGGCGGTGGTCGTGTTCGCCTGGCTGGTCGCGTTCGCGGTACGGCTGATGCGGCTGCCGGGGATGCGCGGCTGGGGTGCGTTCGTGCTGGCGATGGCGCTGGTCCAGGTCGGGCTTGGCATCGCCAACGTGATGCTGGGCCTGCCGCTTGCGATCGCGGTGATGCACAACGCCGGCGCGGTCCTGCTGCTGTTCGCGATGGTGTCGCTGCTGGCCCGCCTGGAGGCGCCGGAACACTGATGACGCCCGCGACCGGCCAAGGCTTCGCCGCCACCGCGAAGCAATACTGGGACCTGACCAAGCCGCGGGTGGTCGCGCTGATCGTGTTCACCGCGCTGGTGGGCATGTTCCTCGCGGTGCCCGGGTTGCCGCCGCTGCGCGAATCGGTGCTCGGCTTCCTCGGCATCTGGCTGGCGGCGTCGAGCGCGGCGGCGATCAACCAGCTGCTGGACTCGCGGATCGACGCCAAGATGGCGCGCACCGCGTGGCGCCCGATCGTGGTCGGGCAGATCACGCCGGCGAAGGCGCTGGCGTTCGCGCTGGTGCTCGCGGCGCTGTCGATGATGGTGCTGGTGGTCTGGGTCAATGCGGTCACCGCGATCCTGACCTTCGCCTCGCTGATCGGCTACGCGGTGGTCTACACCGTGTTCCTGAAGCGGGCGACGCCACAGAACATCGTGATCGGCGGCATCGCCGGCGCGGCGCCGCCGCTGCTGGGCTGGGCCGCGGTCACCGGCATGCGCGGCGAGTGGGACTGGCCGCATGCGCTGCTGCTGGTACTGATCATCTTCGTGTGGACGCCACCGCACTTCTGGGCGCTGGCGATCTTCCGTCGCGACGACTATGCGCGCGCACTGGTGCCGATGCTGCCGGTCACGCACGGTGTCGAGTACACCCGTTGGCAGATCCTGTTCTACACCGTGCTGCTGGTGGTGGTCAGTGTGCTGCCGGTGGTGTTCGGCATGAGCGGGCTGTTCTATCTGGGCGGTGCCCTGGTGCTCGGCCTGGTGTTCCTTGCCCATGCATGGAAGCTGATGGACCCGCCGGACGAGTTCTACGCGATGCGGGTGTTCAACTACTCGATCGTCTACCTGATGGCGCTGTTCGCGTTCCTGCTGGTCGACCACTGGCTGCTGCCGTGGCTGCAGCCGGATGCGCCGATCGTTCCGGGACTCGAGCTGGAACCGGTGGCGACGGCGCTGCTGCGGTAGGTCCCGCGGCAGCGCCTCCGCACGCGGCTACTCGTCCAGCAGGTGCTGCTGCCAGAACAGCATCGTCGCGGCGATGAAGTAATCGGCGTTGCTCTTCTTCCGGAAGCCATGCCCTTCGTCGCTGAACAGCAGGTACCAGACCGGCTGGCCGTTGCCGCGCACCGCCTCGACGATCTGCTCGGCCTCGGTCCACGGCACCCGCGGGTCGTTGCGGCCCTGGGCGACGAACAGCGGCGAGGTGATCCGCGATGCGCCGTTGAGCGGCGAGATGCGGTCGAACAACGCCGCCATCGCCGGGTCGCGTTCGTCGCCGTACTCGGCACGGCGCAGGTCGCGGCGGTAGTCCTCGGTGTTCTTCAGGAAAGTGCCGAAGTGCGAGATGCCGACGATGTCGACGCCGGCGCAGATCCGCTCGGGATAGTGCATCAGCGAGGCAAGCACCATGTAGCCGCCGTAGCTGCCGCCGTACACGCCGACGCGGTCGGCATCCAGCTCGGGCCGGGCCGCGATCCAGTCGAGCAGGGCACCGATGTCGCGCACCGAGTCCTCGCGCTTCGCGGCATTGTCCAGGCCGAGGTAGGTCTTGCCGTAGCCGGCCGAGCCGCGCACGTTCGGCACCAGCACGGCGACGCCGAGTTCGTTGACCAGGAACTGTGCGGTCGGGCTGAAGCCGGGTCGCGCCTGGCTTTCGGGGCCGCCGTGGATCTGGATCACCACCGGCAGCTTGCGTCCCGGCGGCGTGCCGGCAGGGCGGTAATAGAACGCAGGGATCATCCGCCGGCCGTCGGTCGAGTCGCCGTCGTCGACGGTGTCGAAGGTCGGAAAGTGCACCAGCGTCGGCGCGACGAAACGATCGGCATCCAGTCCGCCGACCTCGCTGCGGGTCCAGCGGGTCAGCTCTCGGGCGCCGATGTCGATCACGTAGGCGTCGCTGGGCGAGGTCGCGCTGTTGAGGGTCAGCGCCAGGCGTCCGCCGTCGGGCGAGAACGCGAGGCCGCCGACCAGCCCGATCGGCAGTTCCGGCAGCGCCACCGGGCGGTGGTCGGGCAGCGACAGCAGGTGCAGCCGGCCGATGCCGTCCTCGTTGCTGACGAAGGCGAGATGGCGGCCGTCGTCAGCGACGGTGAATTCGCTGACGTCCCAGGGGATGTCGGCGCTGAGGATCTCGAACGCGCCGCTGGCCGGATCGTGGTAGCGCAGGGTGCGGAACTCCTCGGTATTGCCGTCGACCGGTTCGTCGGAGACGAAGTACACCGCGCGGCCGTCCGGCGCGTACTGGAAGCCGTCGAACGCGGCCTTGCCGCCGTCGACCGGGAACATCGTCAGCGCGCCGGTATCGAGGTCGACCTCGCCCGGATAGGACTCGGCGATCGACACGTAGCGGCTGACCAGCAGGCGCCGGCCGTCCGGCGAGAAGTCCAGCGCCTCCCAGCTGCCGCCCTCGGTGACCACCGCGCGCGCCTCGCCGCTGCGGGTGTCGCGCACCCAGATGTCGCGGTCGGTGCCGTTGCGGGCGGTGCTGGTGTAGGCCATCAGGCTGCCGTCGCGGCTGAGCACGACGCCGGTGTTCTGGGTGCGCTTGCCGTCGGTCAGCAGGGTGCTGCCGCGGGTTTCGGCATCGAACCAGTACAGCTGCGAGAACTCGTCGCCGCCGTTGTCCTTGGCGAACACGAAGCCGTCGCGCCAGGCCTGTGGCGGCGACGGTACCAGGCCGGCGACCGGCTCGGGGTAGAAGGTCAGCTGTTCACGCATGCCCAGCGGCTGGCAGACCCGGTGCGCCTGGGCGGTCTCGGCGAAGCGGGTGGCGACCAGCAGGCAGTCGGCGTCGAGCCAGCCGGCCACGTCCGCGCCGCGGGTGTTCTGGTAGCGGTTGAGCCGTTCGATCAGCGCATCCGGAATCGCCGGGATGTTCTCGCTGATGCGGTTGCCCTGTTCCTGCCGGAAAACCGCCTTGTCGGCGGTGCCCACGGGCTCCGGTGCGGCCTGGGCGAAGGCGGTGCCGGCGAAGGCCAGCGCGGCGGCCAGCGCGGCCATGCGGCAGGTTCGATCCATTCCCATCACGTGTTCTCCCCTAAGGCATCGAAGCTGTGAGCTTAACCCGTGCGGTCCGGGCGCAGGTGGGCCATTGGGCGGGGTCGGGTGCGACCGCGGGTACCGCCCTTCCGGTCGAGCGGTATACACAACGGCGCTCTCAGGCCCTAGAGTCCGGGAGGGCGTCCAACCAGGGAGAGTCGCATGTCGGACCGGCGCGGGTTCCTCAAGCAGATGACGGCGCTGGCGGCCGCCACCGCGGCCGGGGCGGCGTGGCCCTCGTTCGCCGCGGAAGCCGGATCATCGGCATGGCCGCCGTACCGCGACACCCTCGCGATCGACGGCGCTTCCGGACTGATGCTGATCTATCTGGAAGACGACGACCCGGCGGTCGAGCGCGAGCTGCAGGCCGCGCTCGACAGTGGGCTGACCGCAACCCTGCTCACGGTCGCGCCGTCCGGACGCTTCTGGTTGAACGACGCCGCGTTCGAGGCGACCCGCGCCAACATCCGCAAATGGGGAGAGATCATCGAGCGCCACCCGGGCCGGCTGGCGTCGATCCGCAGCCACGATGACCTGGTCCGCGCCCAGGCCTCCCGCCGTCTCGGGATGATCTACGGCTTCCAGGGCACCGAGCCGTTGGGCGAGGACCTCGAGCGCATCCCGATGTTCCGCGAACTGGGCGTGCGGGTGATCCAGCTGACCCACAACCGCCGCAACCTCGTCGGCGACGGCTGCATGGAGCCGGGCAACGCCGGGCTCAGCAACTATGGGCGCGAGGTGGTGGAGCGGCTCAATGCCGAGCGCATCGTGGTCGACCTCGCGCACGGATCGCAGCGCACGATCCGCGAGGGCATCGAGGCATCGAAGGCGCCGGTGTTGATCAGCCATACCGGCTGTCGCGCGCTGGCCGACCTGCCGCGCAACACCACCGACGAGGAACTGCGCGCGATGGCCGACCGCGGCGGGGTCGCCGGGATCATCTTCTGGCCCTACCTGCGCACCGACACCCAGCCGATGGCCATCGACGTGGTGCGCCACATCGAACACGCGATCGACGTCTGCGGCGAGGACCATGTCGGCATCGGTACCGACATTCCGGTCGCGCCGGTGGAGCGCACGCCCCAGTTCGAGCACGACAACCGCGAGTTCATGCGCGGGATGAAGGAGGACGGCATCTTCGCGAAGGACCGTCCGGACGAGCTGTACACCTTCATTCCCGACCTCAACACCGCCGACCGTTTCGACACGCTTGCCGCGCTGCTGTCGCGGCGAGGCCATTCCGATGCGCGTATCGCCAAGATCCTGGGCGGCAACTTCGCGCGGGTGATGCGGGAGGTGTGGGGCTAGGCGGCATAAAGGCAGCATCCACTGGAGCAGAGCCGCCGGTGCCGCGCAGGAGCGGGTGCTCGCATGCCTGATCCGCAAGTACGCCATCCGCGGCACACGGGACTTCTGGAACGGCGTTTTCTCAGGCGCCCTGCGCTCCACGGCCGCGCTCGCGCCACAGCGCGGCGAGTGTCTGGCTCAGTTCCTGCTTTTCTTCGGCAGACAGCGCCGAGTTGCCGCCCTCGCGCATCTTGTTCCAGAGCTCCTCGCGCCTTTGCAGCAGGGTCTGGTGTTCGAGCCGTGCGACCGTCTCATGGAACTCGGTGCGCCAGGCAGCTTCCTCGCCGGGCATCGAAGCGGCGGCGAGCTTCTGCAGCGCGGCCTGTTCGTCGCGGCCGGCGAAGTGTTCGATCAGGCTGCCCGTACCGATGTCCGGACGCTCGTAGATCAGCTGCAGCAGTTCGCACAGCAGCTCGACGCCCGGCTGCCGCAGCGGCGCGAAACGGTACGGTGGCAGCAGCTCCAGGCCGAGTGCAGGCGACTGCAGCAACAGCGCGATCGCGCTGCGCACCAGGCTGCGTTTGGCCGGCGCCGGACCCGCCCCGGCACGGGCGCGCTGCGCCGGCACGTGGGTATCCGGCGTGCTGGCGCGGGCGCCGACGCCGGTCAATTCGGTCAGCCGCTGGCGCATCAGGTCGGCGAATGCACCGTCGGGAATCTGCGCCAGCAGTGGCTTGGCGCGTTCGGCCAGCCGGCCCTTGCCTTCCAGCGTGGCCAGGTTGACGTCGGCGGCGAGTGAGTCGAACAGGAACTGCGACAGCGGCGTCGCCTGCTTCAGCCGCGCGTTGAAGCCGTCGGCACCCTCCTGGCGGACCAGCGAGTCCGGGTCCTCATCGTCGGGCAGGAACAGGAAGAACGCCTGGCGGCCGTCCTTCATCCGCGGCAGCACCGACTCGACCGCCTTCCACGCCGCCGCCCGTCCGGCACGGTCGCCGTCGAAGCAGAAATACACGTCCGGCGCGTTGCGGAACAGCAGCTCGGCGTGATCGGGCGTGGTCGCAGTGCCGAGCGTGGCGACTGCGGTGTCGACGCCGTGCTGGAACAGCGCGACCACGTCCATGTAGCCCTCGACCACGACGATGTGCGGGATCCTGCTGTGCGCCTGACGCACCTGCCACAGGCCGTACAGCTCGCGTCCCTTGTGGAACAGCGGCGTTTCCGGCGAGTTGAGGTACTTGGGCGAGTCGTCGGCGTCGAGCACGCGGCCGCCGAACGCGATCGTGCGGCCGCGGCGGTCGAGGATCGGGAACATCACCCGCTCGCGGAACTTGTCGTAGACGCGGCCGCTGTCGTTGCGCGACATCATGCCGCCGCGTTCGAGCAGCCTCATCCGCCGCTCGTCCCTGCCGAGCGCGTCGCGCAGCGCGTTGAAGCCACCCGGCGCATAGCCGATGCCGAAGCGTTCGCGGGTCGCGGCATCGACGCCGCGGTTGTCGAGGTAGGCCAGCGCCCGCGGGCTGGCGTCCAGCTGCTTGCGGTAGAAGCGCGCACTGTCTTCAAGTACCGCGTACAGGTCCTGGCTTTCCGGATTGACGTTGCGCTGCCGGGTCTCGCGCGGCACTTCCATGCCGGCGGCGCGGGCCAGTTCCTCGACCGCATCGAGGAACTCGAGCCGGTCGTACTCCATCAGGAACTTGAGCGCGGTGCCGTGCGCGCCGCAGCCGAAGCAGTGGTAGAACTGCTTGGTCGGCGACACGGTGAAGCTGGGCGAGCGCTCGTCGTGGAACGGGCAGCGCGCCGAGTACTCCTTGCCCTGGCGCTTGAGCGGCACGCGCGCGTTGATCAGCTCGACGATGTCGGTACGCGCGAGCAGGTCATCGATGAAGGCGTCGGGGATGCGGGCCATGATCGGCTAGGATGCCACGCGCGATGGCGGATCCGGTCAGTCCGCGGGGCGTTCGAAACTGGCCGCGAGCCTGTGCAGGGCCTCGCCGTCGACCCGCTGCACCGTCCATTCGTCCATGCCGACCGCGCCGATCTTCCGGTAGAACTCGATCGCCGGGGCGTTCCAGTCCAGCACGCTCCACTCGAAGCGGGCGCAGTCGCGCTGCACCGCCAGCCGGGCCAGATAGGCGATCAGGGCGTGGCCGGCTCCGCGCCCACGGAACCGCGGGCGCACGAACAGGTCTTCCAGATACAGCCCGCGCCGGCCCTGCCAGGTCGAGAAGTTGTGGAAGAACAACGCGAAACCGGCCGGCTCGCGGTCGGCCTCGGCGATGATCACCTCCGCTGCCCGCTCGTCGAACAGTTGCCGCTCCAGCATCCCCTCGGTGGCGACGACGGCATCGGGTTCGCGCTCGTACTCGGCCAGCTCGCGGATCAGCGCCAGGATCAGCGGCACGTCGGCGCGAACGGCGGGGCGCAGCGCCACGCCGGGATGCGGGGTGGCCAGGGCCTCCGCCATCGCGTTCAGCCTGCCAGCCGCTGCTTGACCAGCTTCGAGACCAGGCCCATGTCGGCCTGGCCCGCGAGCTGGGGCTTGAGCACGCCCATCAGCTTGCCCATGTCGGCCGGGCTGGTTTTACCAGTTGCTGCGCCGATCTGGGCGATCGCGGCATCGATTGCGGCAGCGATCTCGGCCTCGCCCAGCTTGGCCGGCAGGTAGCGCTCGATCACCTCGATCTCGTCGCGCTCGACCCTCGCCAGGTCCTCGCGGCCGGCGGCCTCGTACTGGCTGACCGAGTCCCTGCGCTGCTTGACCATCTTGTCGAGCACGGCGAGCACCGCGGCGTCGTCCAGCTCGCCACCCTGTCCTGAGGCCCGCTCGTCGACTTCCTTCTGCTTGATCGCGGCATTGACCAGGCGGATCACGCCGAGGCTGTGCTTGTCGCCGGCCTTCATCGCGGTCTTCATGTCGTCGATCAGTCGTTGCTTGAGGCTCATGGCTCGGCTCCGTGTGGCTGAATGGGGCTGGGGCGCCGGGACGGCGGCTGGACAACACAAAAAGCCGGCGGCGCAGTGCGCGGCCGGCTTCTTGCGGACTTCGGCGACTGGAGCGGCGTCCGGGACTCCGGTCCCGGCGGCTCACGGCCGCTCGGCGCGGATCAGGCAGGCCCGATCCGCACGTGCCTGATCAGTACAGGCGCTGACGCTTGGTCACGTCGCGCGAGGCGCGACGGGCCTGACGCTTCACCGCTGCGGCGGCCTTGCGCTTGCGTTCCTGGGTCGGCTTCTCGTAATACTCGCGCTTGCGGGTCTCGGCGAGGACGCCGGCCTTCTCGCAGGTGCGCTTGAAGCGGCGCAGGGCAAACTCGAAAGGCTCGTTTTCGCGGACTTTGACGCTGGGCATGTGGTATCTCGGGTACGGGAACAGGCCCGGTCCTTCCGGGCGAGCCGCGTATGATAGCGGTTGTGGCCGAGGCGGCGCAAGTCGCGCCCGACCCTCCACCACCACGGACAATGGATCCCGTCGCTGTGTCCGTGGGGAGAGCGTGGCAGCGGCGTAAGCCGCGATCGCGCGCTCCGATGAAAGCCCCATCGCGGCTTACGCCGCTCCTACGGCCGCTCCACCCGGACCTGGAGCCCTACGCTCTCCCCAGTCCCCAGCCCTCGCCCAGCCCTCAAGCAAATGAAAGTCCTAGGCATCGAAACCAGCTGCGATGAAACCGGTGTGGCGGTGTACGACACCGACGCCGGTCTGCGCGCGCACGCCCTGTACAGCCAGATCGACCTGCATGCCGAGTACGGCGGGGTGGTGCCCGAGCTGGCCAGCCGCGACCACGTCCGCAAGTTGCTGCCGCTGATCCGCCAGACCCTGGCCGAGGCCGGCCTGGAGGTTGGCGAACTGGACGGGGTCGCCTACACCGCCGGTCCGGGGCTGGTCGGGGCGCTGCTGGTCGGCGCCGGCGTGGCGCGCGCGCTGGCCTGGGCGCTGGAGGTGCCGGCGATCGGCGTCCATCACATGGAGGGACATCTGCTGGCGCCGCTGCTGGAGGACGACCCGGCCGGGCGGCCGCAGCCGCCGTTCGTGGCCCTGCTGGTGTCGGGCGGGCATACCCAGCTGATCCACGTCGAGGCGATCGGCCGTTATCGCCTGCTCGGCGAGACGCTCGACGATGCCGCCGGCGAAGCCTTCGACAAGACCGCCAAGCTGATGGGGCTGCCGTATCCGGGCGGGCCGCAGCTGGCGGCGCTGGCCGAACAGGGCCGTGCGGGCGTATTCAGGTTCGCCCGGCCGATGACCGACCGGCCCGGCCTGGATTTCAGCTTCAGCGGTCTGAAGACCCAGGTGCTGCTGGCCTGGCAGGGCAGCGACCAGTCCGATGAGACCCGTGCCGACATCGCCCGCGGTTTCGAGGACGCGGTGGTCGACACCCTGGCGATCAAGTGCGCGCGCGCGCTGGATGCGGCCGGCGGCGATACCCCGGCATGCGACACGCTCGTCGTCGCCGGTGGCGTCGGCGCCAACAAGCGGCTGCGCGCGAAGCTGCAGGCGATGGCCGAGCAGCGCGGCGGCCGGGTCGGGTTTCCACGCCCCGCGTTCTGCACCGACAACGGCGCGATGATCGCGTTCGCCGGTGCGCTGCGACTGCAGGCCGGCCAGCACGACGATGCCTCGGTGCGGGTGACCCCGCGCTGGGACATGGCGTCTTTGGAGCCAGTGGTGAGCGAAAAGAAGTGAGGAGTGAGAAAAGGCAAAGGACCATGGACATCTGCTGGATCGAAGCCGCTACCGCCATGACAATCCCTCCTTCGGCCCCCGAGCTCTTCTCCCACTTCTCACTCCTCCGCTCTCACTTCTGACTTTTCCCCTCATGGACCACGTTTTCATCGAAGGCCTCGAGATCGACGCCCTGATCGGCATCTACGACTGGGAGCGTCGCGTCCGCCAGCCGCTGGTGTTCGACATCGAGATGGCGTTCGACAACCGGGTGCCGGCGGCGACCGACGACATCGCCGACACGCTGAACTACAAGGCGGTCAGCAAGCGCGTGATCGCCTACGTGCAGGCCTCGGAGTTCGGCCTGGTCGAGACGCTCGCCGAGCGGGTCGCGCAGATCATCCTCGACGAGTTCGGCGTGCGTCGCCTGCGGCTCAGGCTGAGCAAGCCCGGAGCGGTGCGTGGCGCGCGTGCGGTCGGCGTGGTCATCGAACGTTCGCGGCCGGACGATACCGTCGCCGCTCCGGCGTCCGACTGAATCGTGGAGGTCCGCGTCACCGGTGCGGGGGTTGAACCGGGGCCCCGTGCGCCTACCCTTGGGGGACTCTGAACGACTTCCTCCCCCGGTCGCATCCGGGGACGAGGGCCGAGGTGACGGGAGCGCCGCAGGCGCGAGTGCCGTGGCCGTTGTCCTTCGATGGCTTGAAGGACTACGGCAGAGCCCCATCGCTCCGGTCCTCTCCCCAACGACGATGGCGTTGGGGAAGGGAATGGATCAGGGCATCCTTGGGATCCGACCAGCCTGGAACACCAGAACACGTGCAACCCGAATCGATCAAAGCCCAGCTCGAGGCGCTCGCCGCACAGTCCGACGGCATGAACTGGACCGTGACCCTGGGCGTGCTGGCCGGCCTGGCGGTGCTGGCCGCGCTGGTGGACTGGCTGACCGCGCGCATCGGCCGCCCGCTGCTGACCCGTGCGGTACGGGCGAGTCCGACCCGGATCGACGACGCCCTGCTCGCGCACGGGGTGATCAGGCAGGTTTCGCACATCGCGCCCGCGCTGGTGATCCATTTCGGCATCGGCCTGGTGCCGAACCTGCACGAGACGCTGGCGATGGTGATCGGCAAGGCCGCGCTCGCGTACATCGTGCTGGTGGTGGCGATCGCGGTCAGTGCGTTCCTGTCGGCGCTCAACGACCTCTACGAACGGCGCCCGGCCGCCCGCAACCGGCCGATCAAGGGCTACATCCAGCTCGGCAAGATCATCGCCTACGCGGTCGCGCTGATCGGCATCGTCGCGGTGCTGATCGGCAAGTCGCCGCTGGTGCTGCTCGGCGGCCTGGGCGCGTTCGCCGCGGTGCTGCTGCTGGTGTTCAAGGACACCATCCTGTCGCTGGTCGCCAGCGTGCAGATCGCGTCCAACGACATGGTCCGGGTCGGCGACTGGATCGAGATGCCGTCGCTGGGCGTGGACGGCGACGTGATCGACATCGCCCTGCACACGATCAAGGTGCAGAACTTCGACAAGACGATCGTGACGGTGCCGACCCACCGGTTGATCGAGGACAGCGTCAAGAACTGGCGCGGGATGAGCGACTCCGGCGGGCGCCGGATCAAGCGCGCGATGTTCGTCGACCAGGGCAGCATCGGCTTTCTCGATGACGCGACGCGCGCGAAGCTGGGCCGGTTCGCGCTGCTGCAGTCGCACTTCCGGCGCAAGAAGGCCGAACTCGACGAGTGGAACGCGCAGGCCCCCGAGCGCGGCGCCGAACCGGTCAATGCGCGCCGTCTGACCAACATCGGCTGCTTCCGTGCCTACGTCACCGCCTACCTGGAATCGCATCCGAAGGTGGACCACGGCAAGACCCTGATGGTGCGCCAGCTCGCGCCGGGATCGACGGGACTGCCGCTGGAGGTCTACTGCTTCGCCGCGACCACCGAATGGGGCGCGTACGAGGGCATCCAGGCGGACATCTTCGACCACCTGCTGGCGATCCTGCCGGAGTTCGGATTGCGGCTGTTCCAACAGCCCGGCGGCGGCGACGTGCTGGCCGGCATCGCGGCGCTGCGGGCCCGCTCCGAGGCGTCCGCATGAGCCGCCCGCGGGTCAGCCGCGCGTACCTGAGCCTGGGCAGCAACCTCGACCCGGAGGCGAACCTGGCCAGCGGCATCGACGCGTTGCGTGAGCAGTTCGGCGAGATCGTGCTGTCGCCGGTCTACCGCACCGCCGCGGTCGGCTTCGACGGCGCCGACTTCCTCAACGCGGCGGCGGTGATCGAGACCGGGATGGATCCGTATTCGCTCAACGCCTGGTTGCACGCGCTGGAGGACGCGCATGGCCGCGACCGCAGTGGTCCGCGGTTCGGCAATCGCACCCTCGACATCGACATCGTGCTGTTCGACGATCGCGTGCTGCAGGGCGCCGGCAACCTGCACATTCCGCGGCCGGAGCTGAAGCATGCGTTCGTGCTGCGTCCGCTGGCGGAGATCGCGCCGGACGTGGTGGTGCCCGGAGACGGGCGCACGCTGGCGCAGATCTGGGCCGGCCACCCCGATCGCGAGCAGGCGATGGAGACGGTCGCGCTGTAGCCGCGTCGCCCCACCGATCCGCGGCCGATCGACATCCGCGGGCGTGATCACCCGGTGCGCGCTCACGCCGCGGGCCAGCGGCCGACGGGCGAGGGCAGCGACCGGGCTCCCGGCCTCGCGACGGCCGCGTGGCGCCGTGCGCACCGCCGCCCGGACGCCGGCGATCGGCCGCTCCTTCATCCGTCATCGGGAACGGGCATAATCGGCGCCAAGGGGGGATCCTTGCGGAGAGGATCTCAGGCTCATGTTCGAAAAGTTCAAGCGCAGTTGGGCGCTGGTGAAGGCCAGCGCGTCGGTGTTGCGCTCCGACAAGGAATTGATGCTGTTCCCGCTGGTCTCGGCCGCGGCCACGCTGCTGGTGCTGGCGACCTTCGCGATCCCGACCTTCGCGTTCCGCATCTTCGAGAACGGCGTCGGCGCGATCGGCGCGGTGTGGGCGTTCGTGTTCTATTTCTGCCAGTACACCGTGATCATCTTCTTCAACTGCGCCCTGGTCGGTGCGGCGCTGATCCGGCTCGAGGGCGGCGATCCGACCCTGTCGGACGGGCTGCACGCGGCGAAGTCGCGGCTCGGCGCAATCCTCGGCTATGCCGCGATAGCGGCCACCGTCGGCATGCTGCTCAACGCGATGAAGGGCCGCGACAACAATTTCATCGTCAGGCTGATCGGCAGCGGCCTGGGCATGATGTGGACGCTGGCGACCTTCCTGGTCGTGCCGGTGCTGGTCAGCACCGACGTCGGTCCGGTCGACGCGCTCAAGAGCAGCGTCAACCTGCTGAAGCGGACCTGGGGCGAGAACGCGATCGGCCAGATCGGGATCGGCACCGCGTTCGGCCTGATCACCGTCGTGGTGGTCCTGGTCGGAGTCGGCTGCGCTTTCGTCGCCGCGCAGGCGTCGACCGGACTGGCGGTCGCGGTCGGCGTGCTGTTCGTGATCGGCGTGCTGCTGCTGGGCATCTACCAGTCCGCGCTCAGCGGCGTGTACTCGGCCGCGCTGTACCAGTACGTGACCCGCGGCGAGACGCCCGCCGGGTTCGAGGACGTGCCGCTGGCGCAGGCGTTCGCGGCCAAGTGATCGCACGGTCCATGCGCGTGACCTGATCGCCGCCGTAGGAGCGGCGTAAGCCGCGATGGAGCCTTCATGGGAAAGCCTCATCGCGGCTTACGCCGCTCCTACGGGTTTTGCATGAGTGGGCTTATGCGATGGGATTCGCGAGAACCGTCAGACCGACAGCATCCGTCCGCCGTCCAGGTGCAGTACCTGGCCGGTGCTGTAGCGGGCATCCACCAGCAGCCAGCGCACCGCTTCGGCGACCTCCTCCGGCGTGCCGGTGCGCCCCAGCGGCGTGCGTTCGAGCATCTGCGCCTGCTTGGCGCTGCAGCCGTCGCCGCTGATCCCGCTGCCGTTGGGTTCGGGCCACAGGATCGCCCCCGGTGCGACCGCATTGACCCGCACCTGCGGCGCCAGTTCCAGCGCCAGCGACCGGGTCATCGCCAGCAGTGCGGCCTTGGCCATGCAGTACACGGTGTGTTCGCGCAGCGGGCGCTCGGCGTAGAGATCGGTGAGATTGACGATCGCGCCGCCGGCGTGGCGCAGGTGAGGCGCGGCGGCCTGGGCGAGGAAGAACGGCGCATGCGCGTTGCTGGCGAACAGCCGCTGCCACTGCGCCGGGGTGGTGTCGCCGATCGGCGTGGGTTCGAAGGTCGAGGCGTTGTTGACCAGCGCATCGAGGCGGCCGAAGCGGCCGACGGTCAGCGCGACCAGTTCGGGCAGGCGGTCGAATTCGGCCAGGTCGGCCTGCAACAGCAGCACGCTGCCGGCGCGTGCGGTTTCCAGCTCGGCCGCCAGTGTCTGCGCAGCATCCGCCGAGCCCCGGTAATGCAGGGCGATGTCGTGCCCGGCCGCATGCAGGCGACGGACGATCGCGGCGCCGATGCGGCGGGCTGCGCCGGTGACGAGGGCAACGGAACGGGTCTCGGGCATTGCGGAGGTCGCGGAGGGGATCGCGTCGAGCGTAGCGAGTGAGCGCTTCACCGCCAACCGCCCGGCCGTCTGCCCTCGGCCCTGCGATAATGCGCCGATGACATCGCTTCCGCCTCCCGATCCCGACGCGCTCGCCCACAGCGACCGCCTTGCCGCACACATCCGCGCCGAGATCCAGGCCGCCGCCGGCGCCGCGATTCCGTTCTCGCGTTTCATGGAACTGGCGCTGTATGCGCCTGGACTGGGCTACTACAGCGCCGGCGCGAGCAAGTTCGGCGAGGAAGGCGACTTCGTCACCGCACCCGAGCTGGGACCGGTGTTCGCCGCCTGCTGCGCCGAGGCGCTGGCGCCGGTGATGCAGCAGATCGGCCCGGAGGGGCTGTTCCTGGAGCTGGGCGGCGGTACCGGCGCGTTCGCCGAGGTCGTGCTGAAACGGCTGACCGAGCTGGACGCGTTGCCCGACCGTTACGCGATCCTCGAGCCCAGCGCGCAGCTGCGCGAGCGCCAGCGCGAACGGCTGCAGCGGCGCCTGCCGCCTCCGCTGTTCGACCTGGTCGAATGGGTGGATGGACCCTTTCCGCACGACTGGCAAGGCGTGCTGTTCGCCAACGAGGTGATCGACGCGCTGCCGACTCCGCGCTTCGCGATCGTCGACGGCGAAGTGCACGAGGAGTTCGTGGTGATCGACGAGGTGGGCGATGGCCGCGGCTTCGCCCGCATCACCCGCCCGGCCGACGCCTTCCTCACCAGCGCGGTGCGTCACATCGAGCAGCGGCTCGAACGCCGCTTGCCGGACGGCTACCGCGCCGAACTGCTGCCGCAGCTGCCGTACTGGATCCAGGCGGTGTCCGGCGGGATGAAGCGCGGCGCGATGCTGTTCGTCGACTACGGTTATCCGCGCGGCGAGTACTACCTGCCCGAGCGCAGCGACGGCACCCTGCGCGCGTTCTATCGCCAGCACATGCATGCCGACCCGCTGCTGTGGCCGGGGCTGCAGGACATCAC
This sequence comes from Marilutibacter chinensis, assembly GCF_021725675.1. Taxonomy (GTDB): domain Bacteria; phylum Pseudomonadota; class Gammaproteobacteria; order Xanthomonadales; family Xanthomonadaceae; genus Marilutibacter; species Marilutibacter chinensis. Next base: position 44,448 of record NZ_JAKJPO010000005.1, read on the forward strand.
CGCGTCGGTCGATTTCACCGCGCTGGCCGAGGCCGGCATCGGTGCCGGCTTCGACTTCGCCGGTTATTGCTCGCAGGCCAGCTTCCTGATGGGCAACGGCCTGGCCGGGGTGCTGGAGCGGATCGAGCGTATCGCCGACGAGGGCGAGCGCCTGCGCCGCACCGAGGAGGTGAAGAAGCTGACCCTGCCCAGCGCAATGGGCGAACGCTTCCAGGCGATGGGCTTCGAGAAGGACGTCGAGTTCGGAACCGCCTTCCTCGCCGGCGACCTGAGCTTCCGGCTGTGAGCCGGGAAGAGTCGCCCGCGATGCGCGGATTCCGCCGGCCCGCGCTGTGGCTGGCGGCCTGGTCGATGCTGGTCGCGCTGGTGATCGCCGCTTCGCTGCTGCCGGCCCGCGAGCTGCCACCGGCGCCATTCGACGGCATCGACAAGCTCGAACATTTCCTCGCTTACGCGGTCCTCGCCGCCGGCGCGGTCATGCTGTTCGCGCGCCGCGGAGTGCAACTGCTGCTGGCGCTTGCGCTGGTCGCACTGGGGATCGGACTGGAATTCGCCCAGGGCGCGCTGACCGCCTCGCGCCAGGCCGATGGCCTCGACGCGCTGGCCAACACACTCGGGGTGCTGGTCGGCTGGAGCCTGGGCTGGACACCGGCCCGGCTGTGGCTGCTCGGCCTGGACGCACGGCTGCCGTAGCCCGAGGCTCTCGCACGACGTCGAGGGCGGGCTTTCCGTGAAATCGTTTTCCCGGCAAGTCCTTGATCTGCCTGCGGTTCGATCCGGCGGAGGCACCGAGTGGCGAACCGGCGGTTGCGCGCTGCAACGAGATCGCAATAACGCGAATGACGTCACAAAGACAGATGAAGAAAAGCGATTCGTCTGATTGCGCAAAGGTTAAGAAAGGGTAAATCTCGATCCGGACCGGTCGTGGACGGCCGGTGCCCATCCGCCATCGAGGAAGGAAATCGAGACATGCCCGCTGCTGCCACCCATCGCCATCGCCTGAGCCTGGCCATTGCCGCCACCCTGGCCGCCAGTGCCTTCCCCGCCGCTCCGGACGTACAGGCCCAGGAGGCCACCACCCTCGACCGGATCGAAGTCGTCGGTTCGCGCGTGCCCGGCCGTACCGCCGAGGACACCGCCGCACCGGTCGACATCATCAGCGCCGAGGAGATCAGCACGACCGGCGCGATGGAAGTGGGCCAGATCCTGCAGATGCTCGAGCCGTCGTTCAATTTCTCGCGCACCTTCGTCTCCGACGGTACCGACATCCTGCGTCCGGCGACCCTGCGTGCGCTCGGTCCCGACCAGGTACTGGTGCTGGTCAACGGCAAGCGCCGCCACCAGCAGGCGCTGGTCAATGTGCAGCAGACGATCGGTCGCGGCTCGGCGGGTACCGACATCAATGCGATCCCGGTCTCGGCGATCGAGCGCATCGAGGTGCTGCGCGACGGCGCCGCCGCACAGTACGGCTCGGACGCGATTTCCGGCGTGATCAACATCATCCTGAAGAAGCAGACGGACCACACCGAGATCGTGGCCGAGGGCTCGCAGTACTACGCCGGCGACGGCGAGATGCTGCACGGTTCGGTCAACACGGGCTTCAAGCTCGGTGCCGAGGGTTTCGTCAACCTGTCGGCGGAAGCGCGCAACCGCAACGAGACCAACCGCGCCGGCCCCGACAGCCTGCGCGTGGACCCGCCGCGGGTGACCCAGCGTCTGGGCGACGCCGACGCCAAGGACTACTACCTGTGGTTCAACAGCGGACTGCCGGTGGCCAATGGCGAGCTGTACGCGTTCGGCGGTCTGTCGCGGCGCGAAGGGGATTCCTCGGGCTTCTTCCGCAGCGCCGGCGACAACCGCACCGTGCCCGAGCTGTATCCTGACGGCTTCCTGCCCAACATCCTGACCACGGTCGACGACGGCTCGCTCGCGGTCGGCTATCGCGCTCCGCTGGGCGACAACTGGGACTGGGACATCTCGGTCAACCACGGCCGCAGCAAGTTCGGCTTCGAGGAGAGCAACTCGGTCAACGTCAGCTGGTGGTACGAGCCGATCGATCCGGCCAACCCGGCCGCCGGCATCCATGCCGATTCGCCGACCTCGGCCGACACCGGCACCCTGGAATACGACCAGACCACCTTCAACCTCGACTTCCGCGGCAGCGTCGGCGGCTTCAACGACGAGCCGATCTACCTCGGAACCGGCCTGGAATACCGCCGCGAGAACTACGCGATCCGCGCCGGAGACCCGGTGTCCTACACCTACGGCCGCACCGACGATCGCAGCATCGAGATCGTCGGCCAGACCGGCGACACCGCGCAGCCCGGCATCCAGGGCTTCCCCGGCTTCTCGCCGCGTGAGGCGGTCGACGACGGACGCCACAACGTCGCCCTCTACATCGACGCCGAGACCAACCTCAGCGAGCGTTTCCTGGTCGGCGCCGCGGCCCGCTGGGAGGACTACTCCGACTTCGGCAGCACCACGACCGGCAAGCTGTCGGCGCGCTTCGACGCGACCGATGCGTTCGCCATCCGCGGCACCCTGGCGACCGGCTTCCGCGCGCCGGGCGTGCAGCAGCTGTTCTACGGCCAGCGCTCGACCAACCTCAACGCCGCCGGCGTGCTGACCGACACCCTGACCGCGCGCCAGGACAGCGACGTGACCCGCGCGTTCGGCATCGAGCCGTTGCAGGAGGAGACCTCGACCAGCGGTTCGCTGGGCCTGGTATTCACCCCCAGCGACCGCTTCTCGTTGACCGTCGACCTGTTCCGCATCGACATCGACGACCGCATCATCTTCTCCAGCAACATACAGCCCGAGTCGGTCGGCACCGACGGCAACCCGTGCACACCGGACAACGCCAACTGCCCGATCGCCGCGATCCTCGACCCGATCGGCGTCGGCCAGGTGCTGTTCTTCACCAACGCGATCGACACCCGCACCACCGGCGTCGACATCGTCGCCAACCACAACACCGAGTTCGCCGGCGGATCGACCCTGAACCTGACCGCGCTGCTGCACTTCAACAAGACCGAGGTGACCGCGCGGCGTTCGCAGTCGCCGATCCTGTCGCCGGAGGCGCTGTTCGACGACACCCAGGTCACCCTGCTCGAGGAAGGCCAGCCGGGCGAGCACCACGTGCTGCAGGCGGTGTGGAACAAGGATGCCTGGCAGCTGACCGGTCGCGCGAACTACTACGGCTCGGTCGCCGGCGAAGGCTTCACCCCGGGCATCAAGCAGACCTGGGGCGGCAAGACGCTGTTCGACCTGAGCGTCCGCTATGCGTTCTCCGACGCGCTGGCGTTGACCGTCGGCGGCAACAACATCTTCGACGAGTACCCGGACAAGTGGGACGAGGTCGACGGGTTCCCGTTCCCGCAGCTCGGCTTCAAGTACGGCTGGGAGACGATGCCGTTCGGCATGAATGGCGGCAGCTACTACGTGCGGCTGGATTACCGGTTCTGAACCGTCGGCAGGCGGGCCGACCCGAAGCGGCCCGCCCGCCCGTTCCGACGCGGGCGGGCGGGACCTGGAACTGCGACCCCTTTCCGCAATCCGGCGTGCGAAGGCCGCCGGCGGCCCCTGACAAGGTTTGCAATTTATTCAGGAACCGTTACATTCCAGCATGAACGGCGGCTGACGGAACGATTGGGGGATCGCCCGCGCTGCGTTCACAGAGGGGGAGAGATGCCGGGCGGTGGGGAGACCGCCCGGCATCACTTTTTGTACGCCGCTTGCCCGGGTGGCCCGGCGGCCGCGGGGCGGCGTGGGCCGTGGCCGGATCTCCGTGGGAAAGCCTCATCGCGGCTTGCGCCGCTCCTGCAGGCTTCTGCCGTGTCAGGCCCGGACTGCGGCGATCGCCGCGATGCGTGCCTTGCGCATGGCCGCTCCGACGGCCGGGCCGTCGAGTCCTCTTGCCACGTCCTGTGCCCGTACCGCGATCGCCGCGGCATGGACGGCGCGAAGCAGCGCGGCCTGTGGATAAGGCGCTTCGGCGAGCCCGCTGCGGCCGCGCTTGTCGGCTTCGCAGACCACCGCCAGCTGCGCGATCCGTTCGGGTTTGCGGAAACCGTCGCAGCGCGCGAGCAGGTCGTGCACGGTGGCCGCACGCAGCTCGCGCAGGCGATGCACGTTCAGGTGCTCGCGGCAGGCGATCTCGGCGAGCTGGCGGTGTTCGTTCGGTACCTTGAGCCGCGCGCACAGCGCCTGCAGCGGAGCCAGGCCGGCGTGTTCGTGGCCGACGTGGGCCGGCAGCCGGTCGACCCGGGTCAGTGCCTTGCCGAGATCGTGCACGAGTGCCGCGAAGCCGATCCGGTCGTCGCCGGGTGCGAGCCGCGCGGCCATGTCGCAGACCAGCTCGACGTGCACGCCGGTGTCGACCTCGGGGTGATACTCCGGCCGCTGCGGGACCCCGTACAGCGCGTCGACTTCCGGCAACACGACGGCCAGTGCTCCACAGCCGCGCAGGGTCTGCAGGAACGCGGCCGGGGCGGCGGCGGACAGCGCGCCACGCAGCTCCTGCCAGACCCGCTCGGGGACCAGCTCGGCGAGCTCGCCGGAGTCGACCATCCCGCGCATCAGCGCCATCGTCTCCGCGGCGACGCGGAACCCCAGCGGCGCCAGCCGCGCCATGAAGCGGGCCGCGCGCAGCACCCGCAGCGGATCCTCGACGAAGGCCGGGCCGACGTGCCGCAGGGTCCGCGTCCCGATGTCGCGCGCACCGCCGAACGGGTCGACCAGGCGGCCCCCGGCGTCCTCGGCGATCGCGTTGATGGTGAAATCGCGGCGGGCGAGATCCTGTTCCAGCGTCACCGACGGATCGGCGTGGACGACAAAGCCGCCGTGGCCGCGCCCGCTCTTGCGTTCGGTCCGCGCGAGCGCGTACTCCTCGCCGCTGTCCGGATGCAGGAATACCGGGAAGTCCCGCCCGACCTGGCGGAAGCCGGCATCCAGCATCTGCTGCGGTGTGCGCCCGACCACCACCCAGTCGCGATCGCCCGGCGCCAGCCCGAGCAGGCGGTCGCGGACCGCGCCGCCGACGAGATACGTGGTGGAAGGGAGGAGGGTGGTCACGGGAACATCGTAGCGAGTCGAAGAGGAAGAGGACGCCGGCTCGCCGGGCCTGCGGATCCGGCCGGCAAATGCCCGGCTAGGAGGCGGTCAGGATCTCTTCCACCCGCTCCGCGACCGCCGTCGCCTCGATTCCCAGCCGCGCGAGGCCGTCCTCGCGGCTGATCGAGTCGAGCTGCAGCGAGCGCCAGTTGTCGCGGCTGATCGGCTTGCCCGGCAACAGCTCGCCGACATCGGCCTGCAGCTTGCCGAGCGCCTCGGGCAGCGCCAGCACGAGACGGTGACGGCCACGGGCGCGTGCGGTCAGGCGGATGATCCCGGCCAGGGTCAGGACCTCCGGGCCGACCAGCGGATAGGTCTGGTGCACACTGGCCGGATCGTCGATCGCCCGGGCGAAGGCCTCGACCACGTCGCCGATCCAGACGGGCTGGAAGCGGGCCTCGGCACGACCGACCGGCAGCACCGGAGCCCGCTTCAGCAGCCTGTCGAAGCGGCAGAACAGGCCGTCGCCGGGACCGGCGATCACCGAGGGCTGGAAGATCGTCCAGTTCAGCCGCGATGCGCGCACCTCGCGCTCGGCATGGCCGCGCGCCTGCAGGTAGTGGCTGTCGCCGAGGCCGGCATTGAGCGCGCTCATCTGCAGCAGCCGGCGCACGTGGTTGTCGTGCATCGCGGTCAGCAGCGAACGGGTCAGTTCGGTGAAGACCTGTTCGAAGCCCTCGCCACTGTCGCCCTTCTCGTTGAGGATGCCGACCAGGTTGACCACCGCGTCGGCGTCGTCGAGGACCGCGCGGAGGAAGTCGACGTCGTGCACGTCGCCTTCGAGCAGGCTGGCGTCGCGGGTCAGCAGCGCGCGCTTGGCCCGGTAGGCGGCCGGGTCGGGTCCAGGGCCGCGACTGAGCACGGTGACGCGGCGGCCGTCGTCGAGCAGGCGTCGTACCAGCGAACGGCCGACGAAGCCGGTGCCGCCGAGCACGACCACGTGACGTGCCGGTGCGTTCATGGCTGGCCGCCGTCCTCCCGCACGGCCGCCGACTGCGCATCCGTCGCCGCACAGACGAAGCCCTTGCGCGGGCCCTGGGTGCGGCCGCGGATCCTGTCCTCCAGCCGCAGCGCGTCGCCGTCGAGCTTCCAGTCGTAGATCACGCTGAAGGCCAGCACGCGGGCGATGTATTCGCGGGTTTCGCGATAGCTGACGGTCTCGATCCAGAAATCCGGGTCCATTCCCGGACGCTGGGTGCGCCAGCGCAGCAGCGGGGTCGGGCCGGCGTTGTAGCCGGCGATCGCGAAGTAGGGCTGGCCGCCGTTCTCGTCCATCATCTGCCGGAGGTAGGCGCTGCCGAGAATGATGTTGGTGTCGGCATCGTACAGGCTGGCCGCGCCGCCCCAGGGCAGGCCCAGCCGCGCCGCCGTCGCGGCGCCGGTGCCGGGCAGGATCTGCATCAGGCCCAGTGCGTTCGCCGAAGAGCGCGCGCGCGGGTTGAAGGTGCTTTCGGCGCGGATCTCCGCGGCAACCCAGGCGGGGTCGAGGCGGTTCTTCGCCGCCTCGCGGCGGATCGTCGCGTCGTGGTGGAGCGGGAAGCGCAGGTCGTAGAGCCGGCGCTCGTCCGGATTCGACAGCTGCAGCCCGAACACCGCGCGATCGAACCAGCCGTTGGCCTGCGCATACTCGACCGCGATCAGGCGTTCGGCATCGCTGAAGCGCGACAACGCGTCCTTCCATTCTGCGACCGCCCAGCCGGCCCGCTCCAGGCGCGCCAGCGACACCGCGCGACGCAGGGCCGGATCGCCGGTGACCTTCGCGATCGCGGCGGCGTCCGCGCGCGGCTGCCACGGGCACAGCGTGTACGGCAGCCCGGCGCGATCGGCGGCGAGAAAGCCATGGAAGTCGCTTTCGGTCGCGGCCTGCCGGTACAGGCGCTGCGCGGTCGCACGGTCGCCGGTCTTCTCCGCCAGCCGCGCCTCGAAATACCGCCAGCGAGACTCGGCGCGCTGCTCGGCGTCCATCTTGCGAATCGCGGCCAGCGCCGCGCTCCAGTCCGAGCGCGACAGCGCCTCGCGCACCCGCCACTCGTGCAGGCGCGGATCGTAGCTGGCGTCGGGCACGGCATTGAGCCGGCGCGCCGAGTCCGGCAGGTAGGACGCCACCGTCCACAGTGCGATCTGGTACAGCGCGCGGCCGCGATCGGCCTGGTCGAACCGCAGCGCCTGCGCGTACTGCGGCAGCAACTGCTCGGCGCGGTCCGGGTCGGCCTTGCCCAGCCGGGCCAGTCCCTGCGACGCGACCCGCCGGCTGCGCTCGGTCTTCGGCCAGTCCAGCGCGCGCGCATGCGGTGCATCGATGAAGGCGGCGTAGTCGTTGGCCAGCGCCTGCTGGTCGGCCGGCAGGCCCCTGGCGATGCTGCGCATCACCCCGGGTTGCCAGGCGTCGGCCGCCTTGTCGAAGCGCTGCCAGCGCATGTCGGCGCCCAGGCCGCCGCGGGCGGCGAGCGCATCGAAGACCGCGTCGCAGGCCTTGGGCAGCGACTCGCCGGTGCGCGACCAGATCGCTTGCGCCCGCACGTTCCAGTCCCCGCCGGCTCGGCCGAGGGCCTGCTCGGCATGCAGCTTATGGCAGGCGAGGGTGGTGTCGTCGGTATCGCCGTGCCAGTCGGCGAGAAACCCGTTCCAGTCCTCGCGCCGGGCCAGCTGGATCAGCCACGCGTGGCGGAAGGTTTCCGCGGCCGGCGTGCCCGCATGGCGTTCGAGGAAATCCCGCGCGCGTGCGGTCGGCAGCCCGTCGAGGCCGCGGCGCAGGCTCGCGTACTCGATCCAGGCGAACAGCGGGTGATTGGCGAGGTCGCGGAACTCGACGGCGCGGAAGCGGCCGGCCTCGGCAGCCTCGATCGCGGCCCCGACCCGCGCGAGGTGCGGATCGTGCAGGGGCTCGAGCGTCGAGGCGACCGCCGAAGGACTGGCATCGGTGGCCGGCGTCGCGCTGGCCGGGGCGGGAGCGGATTGCGCGCAGGCGGACGTGGCGAGCGCGATCAGCGTCAACGCAAGAGCGGCGTGCAGGGAGGGGGAGGCGATCATCGTCCGCACTATAGCGGAGCGAAGATGAAGGAAATTTCGAACACGGTCGCGGCAACGCATGCCCGGTCGCGGGCCTGCCGACGCGGCCTTGCGGCGCCTTCGGCAACGACCCGTTCCACGCCCGAGACAGGCGGACAACGGCGCGAATTTTTAACGTACCCTGCGCGCTGGTCCATCCTCCACGGGTCGTCGATGTCGTTGCCGCTGACGCTGTTGCTGTTCGTTGCGCTGGGCGCGATCGCCGGTGTGCTCGCGGGCCTGCTCGGCGTCGGTGGCGGGCTGGTCCTGGTCGCCGCGCTGGCCTGGTTGCTGCCGTTGATCGGCGTTCCACAGGAGGCGGCGATGCACGCGGCATTGGCCAGTTCGCTGGCCAGCATCGTGCTGACCGCGGCGGCATCGGCGCGCGCGCACCATCGCCGCGGCAGCGTGCTGTGGCCGACGGTCGCATGGATGGTGCCCGGCCTGCTGCTCGGCGGCTGGCTCGGCAGCGGCCTGGCGGTGAGGATCGACGACGACGTGCTGCGCTACATCGTCGCCGGCTACTGCCTGCTTGCGGCCGCGCAGCTGCTGTTCGGGCGCCGCCGCCCGACGGCCGCCGACGGTGCGCCACCGCCGCGTGGAGTCGGGATCACCGTCGCCGGCACCGGCATCGGCGCGGTTTCGGCGGTGGTCGGCATCGGTGGCGGCAGCATGACCGTGCCGCTGCTGGTCGCCCTGGGTACCGCGCCGGTCCGCGCGGTCGGCACCTCGTCGGCCTGCGGCGTCGCGATCGGGCTGGCCAGCGCGGTCGGCTACGCCCTGCACGCGCCGCCGGGCGCGCTGCCGGAACATGCGGTCGGCTATGTCTACCTGCCGGCAGCGATGGGCGTGGCGGCGGCCTCGGTGCTCGCCGCGCCATACGGCACCCGGCTCGCCCATCGTCTATCCGGCGAGACGCTCAAGCGGGTATTCGCCGCCTTCCTGGTGCTGGTCGGCGTCAGCCTGCTGCTTGGCGGCTGACGCGGCCCTGGTCCGGACGCCTCAGATCCAGACGTCGTTCGGCGCGGTGTAGGCGCCGCCGGCGTCGCCGGTGTTCACCACGCCCCTGGGCTCGACCAGCAGCACCTTGCATTCGGACCGCGCGACCGGACGGTGCTCGACCCCTTTCGGTACCACATACATCTCGCCCGCCGCGAGGTGGACGATGCCATCGCGCAGTTCGATCGTCATGCGGCCCTCGACGACGAGGAAGACCTCGTCGGTGTCGTCGTGGCGATGCCAGACGAATTCGCCGTGGATCCGTACGACCTTGAACTGGTAGTCGTTCATCTCGGCGATCACCCGCGGCGACCAGGTCTCGTGGAAGCCGGTGAACTTGTCCAGCAGATTGATCGCGGAAGCCATCGTGGTGGGAGGTAGCGAGGGAGGTTCCATGATGCACCGCGCATCGGCGGGTGGCGATGGCGGTGTCGCGCGGTCGGTCCACGCGCACCGGCCTTCCGCGCGTGCGGCCGCCGCGGGTGCGGAAGGGCCGCATCCTGCATCCGCCGGATCAAGTACTTGCGCCCCTGCCGCTCGCCCGGGAGCCGGCGCACGGGTCGACGGGAGGCCCGGGGACGGACCGGGACAGGCTGTGCCGGATGGCACTGTGTCACTTTGCCTGTTGTGGCCGCTTTACAAAAAGTTTACAACGCCCTGTGCGCCGCATGGAGAGCGACAGGGGAGCGGCGCGCCATTCGATGTGTGGTTCAACCGCATTTTCTTAGGGAGAGAGAGTTCGATGAAAGCGCAACGACGCAACACCCTGGCGTATGCCATCCACGCGTCCCTGCTGATCGGTCTGGCGACACCGATGCTGGTTTCGGCCCAGGACACCCCGCCGGACACCACCGACCCGGCCAAGACCCTCGACACGGTCACCGTCACCGGTACCAGGATCAAGCAGACCAATGCGGTCACCGCGCAACCGGTGTTCGTGCTGGACCGGCAGAAGCTGGAAGAGACCGGCGTGCAGTCGGTCGGTGAAATACTGCAGCAGCTCACCGCCAGCGGCCAGGCGCTGAACGCCAAGTTCAACTCGTCCGGCAACTTCGGCTATCCGCCCGATGGCGGCGGCATCGGCGCCGGTTCGGCCCAGGTCGACCTGCGCCATCTCGGCTCCAAGCGCGTGCTGGTGCTGGTCGACGGCATTCGCTGGGTCAACGAGTCGTCGGCTTCGGGCGTGTCCGGCAGCGCCGACGTCAACACCATTCCGCTGGCGATCGTCGAGCGCATCGAGGTGCTGGAGGACGGCGCGTCCGCGATCTACGGTTCCGACGCGATCGCCGGCGTGGTCAACGTGATCACCCGCCGCAATTTCGAAGGCACCGAGATCCGCGGCTATTACGGCGAGTACTCGAAGGGCGGCGAGACCACCGAGGCCTCGCTGACCATCGGCGGCGGCGGCGAGCGCTTCAACGCCGTGTTCGGTGCAAGCTACTACGAGCAGAAGCGGATCAGCTCCGGCGACTGGGAGCAGTCGGCCTATCCGACCCCGGGCACCGGCGTGCGCGGCGGCAGCTCCGGCACCCCGCAGGGGCGCGCGATCTTCTGCGACCCGTCGCGTCCGGCCGGGACGGTCGGCTTCTGCGATCCGGCCACCGAGTTCTGGTACGACGTCACCCTCGACGACGGCACCACCAACCCGGTCTGGAACCCGGCCGATCCCGACGCCGGCACCTACCACGGCTTCACCGGCGCCGACCGCTTCAACTTCGCGCCCTACAACCTGCTGCTGACGCCGAGCAAGCGCAAGGCGCTGTTCACCAGCCTCAACTTCGACATCACCGAGAACGTGCGCCTGCACGCGAAGGCGCTGTACAACAACCGCACCTCGACCAACCAGGCTGCGCCCGAGCCGATCTTCGTCGGTCCGTTCGCCGGCACCGGCGGCATCGCCGACACGATCATCGTCCACGAGGACAACCCGTACAACCCGTACGGCATCACCCTGGATCCGGCCAGCAACTTCGGCTTCATCACCAAGCGTCCGGTCGAGGTCGGCCCGCGCATCTTCGAGCAGGACGTCGACACCATCTATTTCAACCTCGGGCTGGACGGCCTGTGGAACGTCGGCAACGGCTACAACTGGGACATCAACCTGGTGCACTCGGAGAACAAGGCCGAGCAGCGCTTCACCAACGGCTACAACGTCGCCAAGATGAAGCTCGCGCTCGGCGATCCCGCGGTCTGCGCGCTGGTGCCCGGCTGCGTGCCGCTGGATCTGTTCGGCGGTCAGGGCCGGCCGATGACCCAGGAGATGATCGATTACATCCGCACCACCCAGATCGACTCCAGCAAGCAGACCCTCGACATCCTGTCGGCCAACATCACCGGCGACCTGTTCCCGATCGGCGACCGCTACGCCGGTTTCGCTGCCGGCGTCGAGCATCGCAACTACAAGGGTGACTTCAACCCCGACCCGCTGCGCCAGAGCGGCGAGTCGCAGGACTCGTTCGCTGCGGCGGTGTCGGAGGAGTACGACGTCAGCGAGGTCTACGCCGAAGGCAACTTCCCGTTGCTGGATACCCTCGACGTGAGTGCGGCGATCCGCTACTCCGACTATTCGACCTTCGGTGGCGCCACCACCGGCAAGGTGGGATTCCGTTGGCAGCCGATCGAGGACCTGGTGCTGCGCGGCACCTACTCGGAAGGCTTCCGCGCGCCGAACCTCGGCGAGCTGTACGGCCTGACCCAGTTCGGCGCGACCCTGGTGGACCCCTGCGGCCCCACCGGCAACCCGGGGCCGGTATCGCCCGACTTCGCCGCCGGCTGCGCCGCGCAGGGCGCTCCGCCGAACTTCGAGCAGGCCAACACCCAGATCACCACCTTCACAGGCGGCAATCCGGATCTGGAGCCCGAGGAGTCGGACAGCTACACCTTCGGTGTCGTCTATGCGCCGGCCTGGGCGGAAGGGCAGGCGTGGTCGGACCGGCTCGACTTCGAGCTGAGCTACTACAACCACGAGATCGACGGCGCGATCCAGGCGCGCGATCTGCAGGCGCTGCTTGAGGCCTGCCTGCGTGCCGGCGGCACGGTGGCGTCCTCGCCCACCTGCGCACCGTTCACCCGCCAGTCCAGCGGCAATCTCAATCCGCCGGAGAACTTCCTCGACAACCTCGGCACGGTCGAAACCGACGGTCTCGACATCAAGGTCAACTGGAACGGTCCCGAGTGGGGCTGGGGCAGGCTGAGCGCCTCGCTGCAGGCGACCACGGTGTTCAACTACGAGGCGGTCGACATCGACGGCAACAAGTCGCAGCGCGAGGTCGGCATCGAGGTCAACGACAGCGCGATCCCGGACTGGCAGACCAACCTCTCGATCGGCTGGGCGCTGGGCGACTGGAACGTCAACTGGACCAGCCGCTACATCAGCGCGGTCGACGAGTACTGCAGCAACGTGCCGGTCGGCGACGCGCCGGGCTGCATGGGCGGCGTCGAGAAGAACACGCTGGGTTCGACCACGTTCCACGACCTGCAGGTCGCCTGGAGCAATGCCTTCAACCTCGAAGGGCTGAAGCTGTCGGCCGGCGCCAACAACGTGTTCGGCAAGGAGCCTCCGGTCTGCCTGAGCTGCTCGCTCAACGGCTACGACGCGGGCACCTACGACCTGCCGGATGCATTCTGGTACGTCAGCGCCGACTACCGGTTCTGACCGCCGGTACGCAAGTAGGACAGCAGTGAATGGCAACGGCCGGTGGGCGACCACCGGCCGTTGCGTCGCCATCGCGAAACGGGATGGAAGCGGGATAGGGCGTGGCCATGCCGTCCTCCCGATGAGACGGGAGAGGTGCCGGTTTGCGTTCGCCCCTCGTTCCGGGACAGCCCGGGTGGCGGGTTTCGGGACAGTATTCGCGTGCTTCGTGCGTTACATCGACGTTACATGCGATCTGGATGCGCACGGCATGCGTACAGCGGCGATACTCGACCCGGTCCACAGACTTCCACACGGGGAATCAACATGGCGCAAGCCCGCACCGCCGTCGGCGTCACGGCACAGGACAGCGAGAACACCCGCTTCATCCTCCTCATCAGCCTGGTCGCCACCATCGGCGGATTCCTGTTCGGCTTCGACAGCGGCGTGATCAACGGTACCGTCGACGGCCTGCAGCGGGCGTTCGACTCCGACTCGGTCGGCACCGGCTTCAACGTCGCCTCGATGCTGCTGGGCTGCGCGTTCGGTGCGTTCTTCGCGGGCCGGCTGGCCGACCTGTACGGCAGGCGCACCCTGCTGATCGTCGCGGCGGTGTTCTTCATCGTCTCGGCCTGGGGCTCGGGCGTGGCGACGTCGTCGCCGGAGTTCGTGTTCTACCGCGTGCTCGGCGGACTCGCGGTCGGCGCGGCCAGCGTGATGTCGCCGGCCTACATCAGCGAGGTGTCGGCCGCGCACTACCGTGGCCGGCTGGCGACGGTGCAGCAGATCGCGATCATCTGCGGCCTGTTCGCCGCGTTCCTGAGCAACTACCTGCTGGCGAAGTTCGCCGGCGCCTCGACCGAGCCGCTATGGGGCGGGCACGAGGCGTGGCGCTGGATGTTCTGGATGGAGGGGGCGCCGGCGCTGCTGTTCCTGGTCGCGCTGCTGTTCATCCCGGAGAGCCCGCGCTTCCTCGTGGTGAAGGCGCGCCGGGAGCGGGCACTGGCGGTGCTGACCCGCCTCTACGGCACCACGGCCGGCACCGCCAAGCTCGGCGAGATCGAGGCCAGCCTGGCGCAGGATCACCATCGTCCGCGTTTCTCCGACCTGATCAGCAAGGCGACCGGGCGGGTCCGGCCGATCGTCTGGGTCGGCATCGGCCTGGCCACATTCCAGCAGCTGGTCGGCATCAACGTGGTGTTCTACTACGGCGCGGTGTTGTGGCAGGCGGTCGGGTTCTCCGAGAGCGACGCGCTGCTGATCAACGTGCTGTCCGGCGGCCTCAGCATCGGCGCCTGCCTGCTGACGGTGGTGCTGATCGACCGCATCGGCCGCAAGCCGCTGTTGTGGATCGGTTCGCTGGGCATGGCGGCCAGCCTCGGCCTGGTGACGGTCGCGTTCGCGACCGGTTCGCTCGATGCCGGCGGCAAGCTGGTGCTCAGCGACAACATGGGCGTGCTGGCGCTGGTCGCGGCCAACGTCTACGTGATCTTCTTCAACCTGTCGTGGGGTCCGGTGATGTGGGTGATGCTCGGCGAAATGTTCCCGAACCAGATCCGCGGCTCGGGCCTGGCGGTCGCCGGACTGTTCCAGTGGGGCTCCAACTTCCTGATCACGTGGACGTTCCCGATGCTGTTGGCGGGAATCGGGCTGGCGGCGGCGTATGGGTTGTATGCGCTGGCGGCGGCGGTGTCGGTGGTGTTCGTGCTGAAGTTCGTGCACGAGACGCGTGGTCGCGAACTGGAACAGATGGAAGGGTGAGGCAGGCCGCTTGCGCGGCACTGCCGCGCGGCCTGCCGAACGCCCGGGCATGGATGGCCGGGCCGGGCGGTCCAAAGCCTGTCGATTTGCGCCAGGGATGGCCGCGGTCACGTCGTTCGAAGCGTCAGATGCTCCATCGGCATCTCCTCTGCCGCCGGCCGGACCCCGGACGGAATGATCAATCCACCGCCTTCATCGCCTTCGCATGCCCGGACACGATCTCCAGCGTCGAGGCGTCGCTGTCGAACAGTGAGAACAGCCCCTGCGGCTCCTGCGGCGGGTCGCCGGTGAACGGGTCGCCGGCTTTCCACATGAAGTCGGGATTCGTGGTGCGTCCACGTCCGCCCCAGGCCCAGAAGTTGGAACCGGCGATGGCGTCGCCGGCTTTCGCCCGCTCGAGCAGGCGCGCGAGGATCGCCCGGTAGAAGCGGTCTCGCGCGGTAACCCTGGAAGCGGGGTCGTAGGAGCCGCCGTCGCGGTCGAGGCCGAACTCCGACAGCACGATCGGCTTGTCGAGCTTGCCCGCGATGTCGATGTGGCGGTCGATGTAGGCCAGCGACGTTTCAAGCCCCGACTCCAGCCGTGCGACCGGGTCGTCGTGATCCATCCAGCCCCAGTTCGATGGCCACAGGTGGAAGGTCAGGTAGTCCACGTTCGGGCTGGCGTGGGCGATGATGTAGAGATCATCGTCGCGAAGCGAACCCATCGCGCCCTCGCTGCCGGTGCTGACCAGCTGCTTCGGCGCCAGGCTGCGGATGTAGCCTGCGGTGTCGTGGATCCACTGCCGGTAGGCGGGGAAGTTGGCATGGCCGTCGGCGTCGCTGCCCGGTCGCGGTTCATTGGCGAGTTGCCACGACATCACCGTCGGATCGTCGGCGTAGGCCTTGCCGTTGATGCTGTTGCGGCGGGTTATCACGGCCTTGATCGCGTTCCGGTACAGCTTCTGCGCCTCGGGTATCGCATAGAAGCGCGCCGAGTTCTGCATGAAGCCGTTCCAGTCACCGCTCTCGTCGGGATCGAACACCGGCTCGCCGGTGAACCATGCGACGTACTGGGACATGCCGCCCGACCATTGCCAGAAGTTGTTCAGGTACAGCACCGCCTTCATGTCGCGCCGGCCCATCTCGTCGAGGAGCACGTCGAGGCCCTGGAGCAGACGTTCATCGAACATGCTCCTGTCGAGCGGGCCGCCCTCGAGCGGGCCGGGCGCGGTCATGATCGCGGGATCGACGCCGCGCCTGAAATCGCTGGCCTCGGACATCGCCAGCACACGCAGGTTGTCGATGCCGGCGGCCCTGAGCTGGTCGAGTTCGGCGCGCAACCGCGCGCGGTCGCCGATGCCGTCCGGCGCGCCGAGGTAGGCGCCGTACCAGAAATTGGCGCCCGCGAACCGGTAGGGCTTGCCGTCGAGCACGAAGCGCGCGCCTTCGACGCACACGAAGCCGGCGCGATCGTCGGTCGCGGACGCGGCGCCGGGCAGGGTCAGCAGGCAACCCAGCAGCAACGCGAGCCAGGCCGCGCCGCGCCGGAATCGAACCGCAGTTGTCGTCATGTCCGTTCTCCCCGGATGGCGCCTTCGCGTTGGCCGTGCTCCACAGGATAGCCGCGCCGGCAGCGGAAGCCGGGGGCCCTGTCGCCATCGACGCAGGAACCTTCGCACCGCCGCGCGGCTCAACTGCCCTTGAACAGCGCCGGAAGCCACAGCGAAAGCTGCGGGAACGTCACCACCAGCAGCAACACTCCGATCGAGGCGAGCCAGAACGGCCAGATTGACTTCATGCATCTTGTCGATGCCGGTCTTGCCGATCGCGGTGCCGACGAACGCCGTCGGGAGGTCCCGGACGCATCCGGGGCACTGGTCTCAGCGTCGCAACGCCTCGTTGGGGATATGCAGCTCCATCGACAGCGCGAGATGGTCCGACAGGGCGGCCGGCAGCGCGATGGCTTCCGCGCAGACCAGGCCATCGCTGGCCAGGATGTGGTCGATCGCGCGCTGCGGACTCCAGCTCGGGAACGTCGGTACCTCGCAGGCCGGCGGCTGCAGCCGGGTCTCGCGGAACAGGCGCTGCATCTCCGGGCGGTCGGTCGCGCAGTTGAAGTCGCCCATCAGCACCGCGTGCGGGTGGTCGTGCAGCAGTTCGGCGATGAACGCGAGCTGGGAGGCGCGCGACTGGCTGCCCAGCGACAGGTGCGCGACCGCGACGGTCAGGCCCACGTCTCCCTCGCCGAAGCGGGCCAGCAGCACGCCGCGCCCGGCGATTCGGCCAGGCAGGGCATGGTCGGTGACCTCGATCGGCTCCAGCTTGCTGAGCAGGCCGTTGGCGCTGGATGCGACGCCGCCGACGCGCCGGTTGGGCTGGTGGCTCCAGTAGTCGAAGCCGCCGCGCTGGGCGAGGTAGTGGGTCTGGTTGGTGAAGCCCGAGCGCAGGCTGCCCGGGTCGCTCTCGTTCAGTCCGACGATGTCGTGCTCGCCGGCCAGCCGCGCGATCACGTCGAGCGCGCCGCGCTTGTTGCCGGCCGGCAGCACGTGCGACCAGCTGCGGGTCGCGTAATCGCTGTAGCGGCGGGTGCTGGAGCCGGCCTGGATGTTGGCGCTGAGCAGCCGCAGGCGCTGCCGGTCGTTGTTCTGGGCGGACATGGCTGCGACGCTGCGACGGCTCCTGCGCGGTGCGCTTAGCGGCTGCCGGCGGCCGCGCCGCTGTCCGCAGCGTTGCGCTCCATTGCAGCGCGTTCCATCGCGACCAAGTGGTCGAGGATGCGCAGTTGATCCTCGTGGCTGCGGCCGCCGGTCACGCGGTACTTGCCGTTGACGACCAGGCTCGGGGTCGAGTCGACGCCGCTGCGCATCAGGAACTGGCCGACGCGCTTCATCCTGGCGTTGACGGCGAAGCTGTTCATCGCGCCGGCGAACTGTCCGGCATCGGCGCCGAACTTGGCATAGAACGCGGCGATCTGCTCGGGCTTGGCCACGGTCGGTGGGGTCGGCAGGCTGCGCTCGAGGTGGACCGCGCGGAACATCGCGTCGTGGGTCTTCTCGAGCAGGTTCATCGACTCGGCGGCGTAGAACGCGCGTGCATAGGGCTCCCAGTAGCCGCCGAACGGCGCCGCCAGCGGAACCACGACGACGTCGGCCGGCTGGCGCGCCTTCCACGCCTTGAACACCGGCTCGAACTGCGCGCAGTGCGGACAGGTGTAGCCGAACACCTCGACCACCTCGATCCTGCCCATCGCCGGCGCGAACGGCTGGCCGCCAGCGATCTCGACATAGTCGGTCCCCAGCACCGGTGCCGGACCCTGCGGCGGGACTACCGGATTGTCGTTCGCGGCGGCTTGCCCGGCCGCTTCGGGGGTGCTGCCGTCGGCGGCAGGCGCTTCGCCGGCCTCGGCGGGCGCCGCCGGTGTGGTTCCTGTGTCCGGAGCCGGAGCGGTGGCGGTCTCGGCCGGAGTGGCGGCAGGGGCGGGCGTCTCGGACGAGCAGGCCGCGAGCGTGGACACGAGCAGCAACAGGGGCAGCAGGCCGGCTCGGATCAGGCCGGTTTGGGTCGGGCGAGAAGTCATCGGGCGTTCTCCGCAACGGGGTATCGGGTGGCGCACGCGGCGTCGGCGATCGATCGCGCGTGCGCCCGGCGTGTGGGAAGGATACCGGCCGTGAACGACGGCCGGGAGGGCAGGGTGGGCAATATCCGTACGCGGTTCAGCGTCGCGGACGCTCGGCGCGTGGCTCAGCGCGCGGCCGCGCGCTCGCGCGCGACCAGCGCGTCGGCGATCCGCAGCACGTCCTCCAGCGAGCGTCCGATGACCCGGTAGCGGCCATTGACGATCAGGGTCGGAGTGCCTTCGACGCCGCTGCCGATCGCGAACTCGCGGGCCTCCGGCAGCCGTTCCTGTACCTCGCTGGAGGCCATCGCGGCCTTCAGCCGCGCCGCATCCACGCCGAGCGACGCATAGAACGTCGCGATCTCGTCGACGGTCGGGTTGCGCGGCAGCAGCCGTTCGCCGTGGATCGCGCGGAAGGTCGCGTCGTGAGTACGCGAGAGGCTGTCGAGCTTGCGGGAAGCGAAGAACGCGGCGGCCAGCGCATCGTCCTGTCCCCGTGGCAGCGGCAGATAGGTCACGCGCACGTCGTTGCGCCTTTCGTGCTTCCAGTTCTCGAGCATCGGTGCGAAATCGGCGCAGTGGTGGCACCAGTAGCCGAACACCTCGACCACCTCGACCTTGCCGTCGTCAGGCCCCAGGCGGGTGCCGCCGGGGATCTCGGCATAATCGACGCCGGGCACCAGCGCGGGATCGGCAGCCTTCGCCGCGTCGGGCATCAGCGCGAGCGTGGCCAGGGCGAGGGCGAACAGCCAGGCGGGCAGGGCGGAGTGGCGGGCGAAGCGTGCAGTCATCGTGGCGACCTCGTCATCCAGTGGAAACGGTGATGGAACCCCGTGGCGGAACAGCCCGATGGGCATCCGGCTGCCTGTGCATCCGGCTCGGTGAGGAGCACCGGCGACCATACCGGTCCGCACCAGGCGACAGAAACGAAAACGCCGACCGCGCAGGCGGCCGGCGTGACGTGGCTGGCGGTTTCACCCGGGACCCGGGGTCGGACCCGGGAAGGCCCGGGAAGTTCCGCGGTCCTGACCGTCGTCAGGTCCCGGCGGTACCACCGGCGTCGGTATCCGGCTCCGCCGGTACGGCCTCGGTTGGAGCGGACGGTTCGGCCGGCGCCGGTGCGGTCGGCAGCGGGGCTGCCGGGGCGTCGGCCGCGGCGAAGTCGTCGGCGCGCGGGTGCAGACCCTGCAGGTAGCTGGACAGGGCGCCGATCTCTTCGTCGCTCAGCGACCTGGCGACCGTCGCCATCACGTTGAACAGGTGCGGGTCCTGCTCCTGGGTCACGCCGGCGCGATACTCCTCGAGGCGGCGCTGGGTGTAGGCGGCCTGCTGGCCGGCGAGCTGCGGGTAGGCGGGGCCGGGGTTGCCGGCGCCGTCCGGGCCGTGGCAGGCCATGCAGGCGGGAATGCCGCGGGCGCTGTCGCCGCCGAGGAACAGCTTCTCGCCGACCTCGTAGAACTTCATACCCTCGTTCGGACCGCTGGCGATGACGCTGTCGTCGGCGACGCCGGCACCGGCCTTCTGGTTGGCGTAGTAGGCGCCGATGTCGCGCGCGTCCTGCGCCGACAGCGCGTCGGCGAACGGCTTCATCACCGCGGCCATCCCGGTATTGCGCTCGCCGCTCTTGAACAGCGCGATCTGGTGGGCGATGTAGCGCTCGTTCTGGCCGGCCAGGCGCGGATACTGCGGATCGCTCGGGTTGCCGTCGACGCCGTGGCAGGCCGCGCAGGTGGTGGCCTTGGTCGCGCCGGCTTCCGCGTCGCCCCAGGTGACCTGCTCGGGGGTCGTGGTCAGCGGCGCGGCTTCCACCGGCTCGCTTTCCGGGATCGGGGTGACCGTGGTCTGGGCATAGGCGACGGCTGCGGCCGCCAGGGCGGCGACGCCGATCATGCCGAGGACGCGGGCTTGGCTCATCAGGCTGGGCTCCGAACTTTCTTTGAGTGGCGGGCAAAACGCACGCCGGAACCGTGGAATTATCGTCGCCGGCCATGGACGGGTCAACGCGGGCCCTGCGATGCGGCCGTTGCGACGGGCCTGCCGGGAGTGCGTCTCGACCGCCGGCGGCGGCCGATCGACGCGGCATGCGATGCTATGGAGATGGCCCATCCCTCCGCCCCCAAGCCCGAGACGCCCGCGAAGCCGGTCGCCAAGCCGGTCCACAGACCAGCCAACCCGCTGGCCCGCGCCCAGTACCTGCTCGCCGCGCACACCCCGGCCCAACTGCCGCCCGACGGCGGTTTCGAGGTCGCCTTCGCCGGCCGCTCCAACGCCGGCAAGTCGACGGCGCTCAATGCGCTGTGCCAGCAGAATGCGCTGGCGCGGGTGTCGAAGACGCCGGGCCGCACCCAGCAACTGGTCTATTTCAGCATTCCGCCGGCCAGCGACCGCTACCTGGTCGACCTGCCCGGCTACGGCTACGCGAAGGTGCCCAAGGACCTGCAGGCGCACTGGCAGGCGTTCATCGATGGCTATTTCCGCACCCGCCAGGCGCTGAAGGGGCTGGTCGTGGTGATGGACATCCGCCATCCGATGAAGGACTACGACCGGCAGATGCTCGGTTACGCGGTCAGCCGCGGACTGCCCGCGCATGCGCTGCTGACCAAGGCCGACAAGCTCGGCCGCGGCCAGCAGGCGAAGTCGATGCTGGCGGTGCGCAAGGAGTTGCAGTCCGCGTTCGGCGACAGCGTCGGCGTGCAGGTGTTCTCCGGCGCCGCACGGCTCGGTGTCGACGAGGCGCGCGGCGTGGTCAGCCGCTGGCTGCAGCTCTGAGCCGCTGCCCGGTAATCCCCGCGGGACGGGGGTTCCGTGCCAGCCGCTCGTTGTGGCCCGGACTCACAAGGGCCTGACGTAGATCTGGAACGCGAGATCGCGCACGCCGCCGGTATCGAACAGCTCGATCCAGCCGGGCGGGTTGCCGTCGGCGATGAACCAGCCCTGGCCGCCGCCGTAGCTGCTGCCGTTGGGGCCGGGGTACACGCCGCAGTCGCCGTCCTTCGCGGTCAGGGTGAAGGCGTACTGGCCGGGGCCGAGCTTCGCCGGCGAGGTGAACTCGATCATCCGCATGCCGATCGCCGGCGTCGGCACCGACGTGAACACGTGACCCGGCACGGCCTCGTATGCGAGCACGCTGCCGTTCGGCGCGCCGGCACTGGTCTTCTCGATGGTCACGTGCACGACGGCCTTGGGCTGGCAGCTGATCGGCACCATCACGTGACTCAGATAGCCCTTGCGGTACAGCGTGAACGACTGCGCCAGCTGCTGCGAGACCGAGCCGCCGAGCGCGAGGGTGGTGCCGGCGTCGATGCCGGGCTGCTCGGCATCGACTTCCGGTGGGGGCGCGGCGAGTGCCGGCACGGCGGCAAGCGCGGCGGCGAGCGCGCCGCTGACGACGATGCGGATGGACATGCGGTGGATCCTCCATGAAGGCTGCAGGCGGGCCCTGCAGATAAAGAAGCACGTAAAGTCCGGCCCACAGGTGCCATCGATCGCCCGCCCGTGGGCTTCAGTGTTCCGTGCGCCGCGCTTGTCGGCCCCAATGCCCCCGCTACACTGCGCCAGGTGCGCATCCCCGCAGGATGCGGCATTGCCGTCCGGAGCACCGCGCCGCGGTACCGGCGTTCCGCCCATCCGTGGCGCCCGCGGCAGCGGCCGCCCGCGCGTTCTCCCGTCCGAGGTGCAAGTGTCCGGTCCCAGCAACGTCAAGGATGTCGCCGTCGAGAGCCGCCGCGACCTGCTGGAGTTCCTCAGCGGCGGCACCCGCCCCGTGGACGACTGGAAGATCGGCACCGAGCACGAGAAATTCGGTTTCCGCAGCGACGACCTGCGGCCGCCGGAGTTCGATGGCGAGCGTGGCATCGAAGCGTTGCTGAAGGGGCTGGTGCAGTTCGGCTGGGAGCCGGTGAAGGAAGGCGACCGGGTCATCGCGCTTTCGCGCGACGGCGCGTCGGTGTCGCTCGAACCGGCCGGCCAGCTCGAACTGTCCGGCGCGCCGCTCGACAACCTGCACCAGACCTGCCGCGAGGCCAGCACCCACCTGCGCGAGGTGCGCGCGGTCGCCGAGCCCATGGGCCTTGGCTTCCTCGGCATGGGCTTCCAGCCCAAGTGGCGCCGCGATGAGATGCCGTGGATGCCGAAGGGCCGCTACAAGATCATGCGCGAGTACATGCCGAAGGTCGGCTCGCTCGGCCTCGACATGATGACCCGCACCAGCACCGTGCAGGTCAACCTCGACGTCGCCGACGAGGCCGACATGGTGAAGAAGTTCCGCGTGTCGCTGGCGCTGCAGTCGGTGGCCACCGCGCTGTTCGCCGACTCGCCGTTCACCGAGGGCAAGCCCAACGGCTTTCTCAGCTACCGCTCGCATATCTGGACCGACACCGACCCGGACCGCACCGGTCTGCTCGACTTCGTGTTCGAGGACGGCTTCGGCTACGAGCGTTATGTCGACTACCTGCTCGACGTGCCGATGTACTTCGTCTACCGCGAAGGCAAGTACATCGACGCCAGCGGGCAGTCGTTCCGAGATTTCCTCGACGGCAGGCTGCCCGCGTACCCGGGTCAGCGCCCGCTGCTGCGCGACTGGGCCGACCACAGCACCACCGCCTTCCCCGAGGTGCGGCTGAAGAAGTACCTGGAGATGCGCGGCGCCGACTCGGGGCCGTGGAACCGGATCTGCGCGCTGCCGGCGTTCTGGGTCGGGCTGCTGTACGACGCCACCGCGCTCGACGCGGCCTGGGACCTGGTCAGGGACTTCAGCCTGGAGGAACTGCAGGCGCTGCGCGACGGCGTGCCGAAACACGCCTTCAAGCTGCCATTCCGTGGCGGCACCGTGCTCGATCTTGCACGGCGCGCGCTGGAAATCTCCGCGCATGGCCTGAAGCGACGCGCGAACGTCAACCCCAGCGGTGCCGACGAAACCGTCTACCTCGAACCGTTGATGGAGTTCACCGAAGCCGGCATCACGCCGGCCGAGCGCAAGCTGGAACTGTTCCACGGCGTCTGGAACGGCAGCGTGGATCCGGTATTCCGCGAGTTCGCCTACTGAAGTCCCCGCACGGACGGCGCGGTCGTGGCCGTCGTGCGCGAAGCATGGACGCAAGGGCCGCACGGCGCGAGGGCTGCCTGCCGGCGCGTACGGCGTTTCGCGGAGCCGCGCGCGGTGTCGCCGCCGTTGCCGTTACGCATCGAACCTGCAACGCCCGGGATCGATCGGGCGCCGGTGGCGCCCGTCGATGATCAGGCGATGGCCGGCACCCGCTTGAGCGCCTGCCGGATCCGGACCAGGTACGGCTTCTGCAGCTTGCGGGCGTAGCCGGGCAGACGGCCGGCACGCGCCAGCGCGGCTTCGCCGACCTCGGTCGCCTGTGCGGTCTCGTCCCATTCGAGCAACTGTTCGACGTAGCAGGCGACGGCCTCGTAGCTGCTGCTGTAGCCGACCAGGGTCTCGAACTCCTCGCGGGCCTTGTCGCGCTCGCCAGTCGCGGCGACCGCCCGCGCATAGGTCAGGTGCCCATCCAGCGAGCGGTAGTCGGGACGGGCGGCGATCAGCCGGTCGAGCAGTTCGCGGGCCTCGGACGCGTGCCCCGACTCCAGCTGGGCGCGGGCCAGCTTGACTTGGATGTCCGGATCGTCGGCATGGATGCCGCGCAGCGCGGCCTGGTAGTGGGGGATGGCTTCCGATGCGCGGCCGCAGTCGAGCAGTGCGTCGCCCAGGCGCATCCGGCTGTCGGTGGTCGGGCTGTCGTCGAACGCCGCCCTCGCCAGTCGCAGCTCGCGTTCGGGGTCGATCACCTGGCGCACGCCGCGTTGCAGCGCGCGGGCCTGCGGCGAGTGCCGTTGCTCCGGCAGCCAGATCGCGAGCGCGTACACGACGCTGCCCAGCAGCGGGAACATGAAGAGGATGATCAGCCAGTAGCGGTCCTGGCCGCTGCGGACGGCGTGGATCGCGAAGAGCACGGCAACGACGACGTGCAGGCCAAGGCCCAGGTACGGCATGCGGTCATTCCAATCCGGAAGCGGGCGATAGTGTGTGCCGCTGCGCCGGGGCTTGCAAAGCCTGCGTGCGGGCCGGGAGTGGTTGCGGACGCAACCGATGCGCATGCGATGTTGCGGTGCGGTACGCTCGGCGGATGAGCGAAGCCCGTCCCCTGTACGCCGAGTCGTCCGAAGAACCGTTGCGGATCGTTGAATTCGCACCCACCGATGCATTGCTGCGCGAGGACGTGAAAACCCTTGGCGCGCTGGTCGGCGAGATCCTGGCCGAGCAACGCGGAGATGTGTTCCTCGCCGACGTCGAGGCGTTGCGCCGGACCGCGATCCGCCGCCGCGAGGCGGGCGCGCCGGTCGACGAGCTGGCCGGCGCGTTGTCCGGCATCGAACTGTCCCAGGCCAGCGACCTGGTGCGTGCGTTCGCAACCTATTTCCAGGCGGTCAACCTCGCCGAGCGTGTGCACCGGATCCGCCGCCGGCGCGATTACGAGCGCCGCGGCGCCAGCCCGCAGCCGGGCAGCCTGCGCGACGTGCTCGGCGGCCTGGCCCGCCAGGGCGTCAGCGCCGAGGAACTGCTCGAGCTGCTGCCGCGCCTGCGCATCGAGCCGGTGTTCACCGCGCATCCGACCGAGGCCGTGCGCCGCGCGCTGCTGGAGAAGGAACGCCAGATCGTCGCCTGCCTGGTCGACGACATCGACCGTGGCCTGACTCCGGCCGAGCGCCGTGCCGACCGCGAACGCATCCGCCTGGCGCTGACCGCGAGCTGGCAGACCGCCGAGACCCCGAGCGCCAAGCCCAGCGTCGCCGACGAGTTCGAGCACGTCGGCTTCTACCTGTCGGAGGTGCTGTACAAGGTGCTGCCGGTGTTCCACGAGGCGTTCGACGAGGCGCTGCGCGAAAGCTATGGCGTCGAGGATGCGTTGCCGCCGCTGCTGGGCTTCGGTACCTGGGTCGGCGGCGACATGGACGGCAACCCGAACGTCGGTGCCGACACCGTCGTCGCCTCGCTGGTCGGCCAGCGCGGACTGGTGCTGGCGGCGTACCGGCGCGACCTGGCCTCGCTCGGCGAACTGCTCAGCCAGTCGCTGCACCGGGTAGCGATCGACGCCGCGGTGCTGGAGCGGCTGGAGGCCTACCGCAGGCTGCTGCCGCTGGCGGCCGAACGCCTGCGCCCGCGCCATGCCGACATGCCGTACCGCAACCTGCTCGCGCTGATGATCGAGCGCATCGAACTGACACTGAAGGAGGCACCGGGCGGCTACGAGGACGCGGCGAGCTTCCTCGCCGACGTCGAGGCGATCGAGGCCAGCCTGGCCGCGAACGGCGGCCAGCACGCCGGCCTGTTCGCGGTGCGGCGCCTGCGCCGGCGCGTGCAGTGCTTCGGTTTCCACCTGGCCACGCTCGACCTGCGCCAGGACTCGGCCGTGCACGATGCCGCACTGGCGGCGCTGTTCGACGACCCGCAGTGGGCGCAGCGCTCGCCCGGCGTGCGCGCCGTCCGCCTGCACGGCATCGTCGACGGCAGTGTCGAGACGCCGGCGGTCGAGCCCGGGCCGGCGGCCTCGGTGCTGGCGGTGTTCCGTGCCGTCGCCGAGTTGCGGCCGCGCTTCGGCGAGCGCGCGTTCGGCCCCTACATCATCAGCATGAGCCGAAGCGCCGCCGACGCGCTGGCGGTGCTGGCGCTGGCGCGGGTCGCCAAGTGCACCGACGCCGCCGGCGAAGTGCCGCTGGACGTCGCGCCGCTGTTCGAGACCGTCGACGACCTCGCCGCCGCCCCCGCCACCCTCGAGGCGTTGTTCGCCGACCCGCTGTACCGCGCCCACCTGGCCGCGCGCGGCAACCGCCAGATGGTGATGCTCGGCTATTCCGACAGCGCCAAGGACGGCGGCATCGTCGCCTCGCGCTGGGCGCTGCAGCAGACCCAGATCGCGCTGACGCAGCTCGCCCACGACAGCGGCATCCGGATCGCGTTCTTCCACGGCCGCGGCGGATCGATCAGCCGCGGCGGCGGCAAGACCGAGCGCGCGGTGATCGCCGCGCCGCGCGGCTCGGTCGACGGCAACCTGCGCCTGACCGAGCAGGGCGAGGTGATCCACCGCAAGTACGGCATCCGCGCGATCGCGCTGCGCAACCTCGAACAGACCACCGGCGCGGTGCTGCGCGCGACCCTGCGCCCGCGGCCGCCGGAACCGCGCGAGGCCGGCTGGCGGAAGATCGCCACGCAGCTCGCCGGCGACGCCCGCGCGCACTACCGGGCGCTGGTCCATGAACATCCGGACTTCCCCGCCTACTTCCGCGCGGCGACCCCGATCGACGTGATCGAGCGGCTGCGGATCGGCTCGCGCCCGGCCAAGCGCGCCAGCGGCGGTGGCGCGCCGGGCATCGGTTCGTTGCGGGCGATCCCGTGGGTGTTCGCCTGGGCGCAGAACCGCTGCGGCCTGACCGCCTGGTACGGCGTCGGCACCGCGCTGCGCAATGCGCTCGACGCGCACGGCCGCGACGCGCTGGCGGAAATGGCCCGCGACTGGCCGTTTTTCGGCACCCTCGTCGACGACGTCGAGATGGTGCTGGCCAAGTCCGACCCGGCGATCTTCGAACGCTACTCGCGCCTGGCCGGCGACCTGCACGCGACGATGCACCCCGGCATCGCGGAGGAGTTCGAGCGCACCCGCGACGCGGTCCTTGCGATCAAGGGCGAGTCCGACCTGCTCGCCCACGACCACCGCCTGCGCCAGTCGATCCGCCTGCGCAACCCCTACGTCGACCCGATCAGCCTGCTGCAGGTCGACCTGCTCGCCCGCTGGCGCGAAGCCGGCAGCCCCGACGACGAACGCCTGCGCGCGCTGGTGGCGACCGTCAACGGGATTGCGGCGGGGATCCAGAACACGGGGTGAGGACGACGTCAGGCGGCAGGGCCGCGCCCGCCGGCCAGTTCGCGCATGAGGAAGTCGATGAAGACGCGCAGGCGCAGCGGCATGTGGCGGGTGCCGGGGTACACCACCGAGAACGGCCGCGAGCGACCGCCAAAGGGCTGCAGGACCTCGACCAGCCGGCCGTCGCGCAGCTCGTCTTCCACGATGAAACGATAGGTCTGGACAAGGCCTGCACCGCTGCACGCCAGGGTGGAGATACCGAGAAGGTCTTCCATGCACGTGTACGCGCCCTCCGTCGCGATCTCCAGGTCCTTCCCCTTGGCCTTGAACAGCCAGGGAACTGGCTGCCCGGTGTTGGGCAGCAGGAACTGGATGCAGTCGTGCTGCCCGAGTTCGTCGGGCGACCGCGGGGTACCCTGACGTCGCAGATAGGCGGGTGCCGCAACCACGACCAGTCCGGCATCCATCAGTTTGCGCACGACCAGGCCCGAGTCCGGTTGTGGCCGCGCACGGATGGCGACATCGAATCCCTCGGCGACGAAATCCACGTTGCGGTTGCTCAGCTGCACGTCGATCCGGACTTTCGGATACAGCTCGCGGAAGCGCGGTAGCAGGGGAAGCACCCGGCGATGTCCGAGCGGTGTCGGCAGGCTCATCCGCAACACGCCCGTGGGCTCGGCCTGTGCGCCGGTCAGCTCGCGCTCGGCGTCCACGATCTGCCCCAGTGCCTGCCTGCATTGCTCGAAGTAGGCGCGGCCCCCGTCGGTAAGCCGGATCCTGCGCGTGCTCCTGGTGAACAGGCGTACCTGCAGGCGCTCCTCCATCCTGGCGATGGTGCGGCTCACCGCCGCCGGCGTGAGCCCGGCCTGCGCGGCGGCCGCCGTGAAGCTTTCCAGCTCGGCAGCCAGGCAGAAGAGCTCGATGCTGCCGAGGGAGACAGCGCTGAACTGGCGGCTCATTATTTACCTTGTGTAATTTATGTTTGTATCTGGATTGTGTTTATAAACAATATCTTGAGCAATAGCCTGTTCCCCGGCACAGTGATCGGGAACAGGCATGAATCAGGACATCTGCATCGTGTTTCACAGCGGCCATGGCCATACCCGGCGGATCGCCGAGGCCATCGCCGAAGGCTGCCTGGGCAGCTTGCTGGAGATCGACGGGGGCGGTGAGCTGGCGGATGGCGGATGGAGGCAGCTCGATCACGCCCGCGCGATCGTGTTCGGGTCGCCGACCTACATGGGCAACGTGAGCTGGCAGTTCAAGAAGTTCCTGGATACGAGCGCGGCGGTCTGGTCCCGGCAGGGGTGGAAGAACAAGCTGGCGGCCGGGTTCACCAACAGCGCGGGCATCAACGGCGACAAGCTGTCCACGTTGCAGGCGCTGTTCACCCTGTCGCAGCAGCACGGGATGATCTGGCTCGGTACCGGCATGATGCCCAGCAATACCCGGGCCGCGACACGGGACGACCTGAACTATCTCGCGTCGTTCTCGGGACTCATGGCAGCCACGCCCGCGGATGCGTCCGTTGACGAGATGATTCCGGGGGATCTGGCGACCGCACGGCGCTTTGGCGCACGAATCGCCGAAGTCGGTGGCTTCTTTCGCACGGGAGTCGAGTGATGCCCTATGTCAACGTCCGGATAACCCCGGGTGCCACGCGTCGGCAGAAGGCCGAGCTGATCGCCGGCGTCACCGAACTGCTGGTGCGGGTGCTCGACAAGAATCCAGATACCACGCACGTGGTCATCGACGAAGTCGAGCCCGACAACTGGGGACTGGGCGGGCTGCCGGTGGACGAGTTCCGGAAGCGCGGCAATGGCTGAGAGCGGAATGGATGAGAGCGGGGAGAAGGACGCCATCGCGGCGGTGCTGCAGGACTATTTCGACGGCCTGCATTTCAGCGACACCCGGCGCTTGCGCCGGGCCTTCCATCCGCAAGCGCACTACTTCTCGGCGACGGACGGCACGCTGCTGCACCTGGACATGGAGCAGTACTTCCTGATCGTCGATGCGCGGCCATCCCCGGCCAGTCGCGGCTGCGCGCGCACCGACCGGATCCTGTCGATCGAACTGGAAGGGCCGGTCACGGCCATTGCCCGGGTGGAGTGCTCCATCCCACCGAAGTTCTTCACCGACCTGCTGACCCTGGTGAAGCTCGATGGGCGCTGGCAGATCGTCGCCAAGGTGTTCCATTACGAGTTTCGGGAGCCGCGCTCCCGGGTGATGCAGTCCTGATAGGCAGCTGGCTGCTTCCTGGCGTGAGGCATCGAAGTATCCGGCGTGTCCGGTCAGACACGATGCCGCGGAACTCGGGCGATGCCGAGCGCCGCACCGGCGGCAGGTCCCGTACCTGGCCGTGCGGCAGCCAGCCCAGCTCCGGGGCCCATCGGCCGCCCCCGGGGCGTGCTTCGGTTAGCGAGCGCCCCCGGATGTGTTGCGCTCGTCCGGGCTGCGCCGTGACGCTCGATCAGCCTCTTTTCGGCCCGAGGAACGGGTTCGGTTTCCAGAGTGCCTTGGCTTTGAGCAGAACCCTGCAGTGGGGCGTGCTGTACGTCGCCGCCCGGCTTCATATACTATACCCTAGTATTGTTCATTAGCCGGAGCCGGCCGCATGCCGCATTCCCCCGAAGAAAAGAAGAAGGTGCTGGCGCGGATCCGGCGGATCCGCGGCCAGACCGAGGCGCTGGAACGGGCGCTGGAAGGCGGCGCGGAGTGCGGGGCGGTGCTGCAGCAGATCGCGGCGATCCGCGGTGCGGTCAACGGGCTGATGTCGGAGGTGCTGGAGTCGCACATCCGCGAGGAATTCAGTCACGCCGCCGCCTCCGAACAGCAGCGCGACGCCCGCGTCGGCGAGGTCACCGCGCTGATCCGCGCTTACCTGAAATAACCCCCGTTCAACATCCCGGTCGGTGCGCCCGCATCGGCCGCATGCATACGCAACAGGAGTCGCCATGAAAAGCCGTGCCGCCGTCGCCTTCGAAGCCGGAAAGCCCCTGCAGATCGTCGAGCTCGACGTCGAGCCGCCGCGCAAGGGCGAGGTGCTGGTGAAGATCAGCCACACCGGCGTCTGCCACACCGATGCCTTCACCCTGTCCGGCGACGATCCGGAAGGGCTGTTCCCGGCCGTGCTCGGTCACGAGGGCGCCGGCGTGGTGGTCGAGGTCGGAGAGGGCGTGACCAGCGTCAAGCCAGGCGACCATGTGATCCCGCTGTACACCGCCGAATGCGGCGAGTGCCTGTTCTGCAAGTCGGGCAAGACCAATCTCTGCACTTCAGTGCGTGCGACCCAGGGCAAGGGCGTGATGCCGGACGGCAGCACCCGCTTCTCGTACAACGGCCAGCCGGTGCATCACTACATGGGCTGCTCGACCTTCAGCGAGTACACGGTGGTCGCCGAGGTGTCGCTGGCGAAGATCAACCCGGAGGCCGATCATGAGCAGGTCTGCCTGCTCGGCTGCGGCGTCACCACCGGCATCGGCGCGGTCCACAACACCGCCAAGGTGCAGGAAGGCGACAGCGTCGCGGTATTCGGCCTGGGCGGGATCGGCCTGGCGGTGATCCAGGGCGCGCGCCAGGCGAAGGCGGGCCGGATCATCGCGGTCGACACCAACCCGGACAAGTTCGCGATGGCGAAGCAGATGGGCGCGACCGACTGCGTCAATCCGAAGGACCACGACCGGCCGATCCAGGAGGTCATCGTCGAGATGACCGGCTGGGGTGTCGACCATTCGTTCGAGTGCATCGGCAATGTCAACGTGATGCGCGCGGCTCTGGAATGCGCGCACCGCGGCTGGGGCCAGTCGGTGATCATCGGCGTCGCCGGCGCGGGGCAGGAGATCAGCACGCGGCCGTTCCAGCTGGTCACCGGGCGCAAGTGGATGGGCACCGCGTTCGGCGGGGTCAAGGGCCGCAGCCAACTGCCGGGGATGGTTGAGCAGGCGATGGCCGGTGAGATCCAGCTGGCGCCGTTCGTGACCCACACGCTGCCGCTGGAGCGGATCAACGAGGCCTTCGACCTGATGCACGAGGGCAAGTCGATCCGCACCGTGATTCACTACTGACCTTGCTTTCATTCTCTCGCCTGCGGGAGAGGGTGCTCGAAGGGCGGGTGAGGGCGTCCGGATCCGCCCTCACCCCAACCCTTCCCCGGCCCTCGCGTACAGCGCGCGGGCGTTGATCGGCACGCGAGCCAGTGGCTCGCAGACACGCCTCTCCACCGCCGTAGGCGGGAGAGGGGCCGCGAGGAACGCACATGCAACGCATCGAATCCCATGCCTGCTTCGGCGGCACCCAGGAAGTCTGGCAGCACCGCTCCGGCGTGCTCGGTTGCGAGATGCGCTACGGCATCTACCTGCCGCCGCAGGCCGCGCGCGGCGACTGCCCGGTTCTGTACTGGCTGTCGGGGCTGACCTGCAGCGAGCAGAACTTCATCACCAAGGCCGGTGCGCAGCGCTACGCGGCCGAGCACGGAGTGATCATCGTCGCGCCGGACACCAGTCCACGCGGCGAAGGCGTCGCCGATGCCGACAGCTACGATCTCGGCCAGGGCGCGGGCTTCTATCTCAACGCGACCCAGTCGCCGTGGGCGGCCCACTACCGGATGTACGACTACGTAGTCGAGGAGCTGCCGGCGCTGGTCGATGCGCATTTCCCGACCACGACCGCGCGCGCGGTCAGCGGTCACTCGATGGGCGGGCACGGCGCGCTGGTCGTCGCGCTGCGCAATCCGGGACGCTATCGCAGCGTGTCGGCGTTCTCGCCGATCGTCGCACCGACACGCGTGCCGTGGGGGCACAAGGCGTTCGGCGCCTATCTCGGACTGGATGCGGAAAGTTGGCGCGAGTGGGACGCCTGCGAGCTGATCATCGGTTCGCAACCCGGTGCGGAAAAGCTGTCATTGCTGGTCGACCAGGGCGAGGACGATGAGTTCCTCGACAGCCAGCTGCAGCCGACCCGTCTGCAGGCCGCCTGCGAGGCTGCCGGGCATCCGCTGGAGCTGCGCATGCGTGCCGGCCATGACCACAGCTACTACTTCATCGCCAGCTTCATCGGCGAGCACGTCGCGCACCACGCCGCCGCGCTGCGCGGTTGAGCACAGAGGTCCGGACGCGGTGACCTGCACTCGGTGGCATGGACCGGTGACCTGGATCGGCTTGCCCGGCAGGTCGCCGGGCAGGTCGTGTGCGCGACTGGCGCAGCCGCGCCACCACTGACGTCAGCGTGCCATCTCCACAGGCTGTGCGACTTGTTGCTGTATCTGCGTGAGTTCCCGCTCCTCGCGTGCCGGCTCCATGCGTTCGCGATGCATCGCCACTTCACGATCCCATTCGGCCCGCGAGGCCGGGTCGATCCCGCCCGCCAGCAGTCGCTCCAGTCGCTCATGGGCGTTGGCGATGGCCGGTGACGGGTACCCGGGTGCCGCATCGACGGCGTCAGCCCGGGTCTGCTCGCCGGCAACCGGAGCCTGGCGACCTTGCAGCCGCTCGCGCGCGGCCTGTTCGACTTCCCGGATGCGGTGGTCGAGGCTCGGCAATACCGTGTCCGACATCAGGTGGCGTGCGGTCGCTTCGCTCGCGGCCGGTCCGATCTGGCTGACGAACCGCCCGGTACGCTCCAGATTGGCGACACCGTGCAGAGTCGTGGGGTTGTGCACGACGCCAGCCGTCAACAGGCCCGTCGTCGCGCCGCCGACCGCTGCGCCGTATGCCGGTGCCTGACGGCCGGTCTGGCACAGCGCGTCGCCACCGCGATCGAGTGCCTGATCGACCTGCCTGCCGTGGTCGGCGTATCCGTCTCGGATCCGGGTGCCGGCATCCCGACCGAGATCCGTGATCCGCTCGCCGAGTTCGCGCGATCCGGCACGGGCCGACTCGGCGGCGTCGCGTCCGTCCCCGAGCTCGGTGGCGGCTTCGTCGATACTCCGGCGTCGCGCCTGTTCGCCGGCCTGCTCGATACGCTCGGCTCTTGCGTGGAAACGCTCGCCGAGCGAGTCGGGCAGCCAGTCGCCGATGCCGCGCAGTACGCCGGCCTTGAGATCCGCATGGCCTTTTTCCAGATAGCCTTCGGCCAGCTCGATCGTGGCACTGAATCCCGCCCGTGCCTCGTGGGTCTGGGCGACGACCTCGCCGCCCCAACGCACGGCGGTTCCGGTCGCTTCACCAACGATACGGGCCGAGCCGTCGGCGGTCGCGCCCAGGGTCATGTGGTAGCTGCGATACAGATCGCCGACGCCATCCATCGAGCGGCCGGTCGAGCAGAAGGTCCACTCGATGCCTTCGCCGAACCGCTGGCCTGCGCGCGCGCCGTAGGCGGTCGCATGCAGGCTGGTCAGCAGCGGGGCCGCATCCGGCACCAGTTCGCGCAGCGAGGGGATGTCATCGCGTGCGACCGGGCCGTCGTCGCCATTGGTCATCGCCGCCAGTCGTGGCTGCTCCTGGCCGGCGGCCAGCGGAAGTTCGCGCAGCAATTGCGGGGTGTCGCGCTCCGATATCCGCGCCAGGAACGCTTCGACGACCGGGTGCGACGACGGCGAAATCTGGTTGCTCATGAACTGCTGGAGCAGGGCGCGTCCCTGCGGCAGGTCGCGGGTCAGCTCCGCCGTCTCGCGGATCACCCCGGCCAGTTGCGCGTTCTGGACGGCCCCCAGCGAGGTCAGGTTCTCCTGGACACCGTCGGTCAGTATTTCGCCCTCGACCTGGTAGGCGCGGACGGTGCGGTCGGTGTCATGCAACTGGACATTCGGGTGTGTGCGGGCATAGCGTGCGGCCGTTTCCGGATGCAGGCCGGCGGCGTTGAAGGTGGTGGATGGGGCCCCGGTCACCGCCGACATCGCCGAGCTCATGCCACCACCGAGCGAATGGCCGGCGGTTTCGAACTCCAGACCGGCACGCTTCAAGCGGGTGCCGAGCTCCATCGCGCGGTCATAGTAGTCGGTCTTCAGCCCGACCGACTGCGGGAAATTGTTCGCGATGAAGTCCTCCGCCGTGCTGTCGACCAGGCCGTCGGCCGTCATCACCTCGCCGCGCGAGCCCTTGAACACCGCCGTCGGCTGGTAGCCGGGGCCGAGCACACTTTCATCGGGCAGGTAGATCTCGGCACGGAACCTGGAGTCAACGGGCTGCAGCAATTCCTGCAACTGATCCCTGCTGTACTGGGCCAGTTCCGGCCTCAACACACGCAGCTCGTCCAGATGCTCGCTGGCCCGCTTCCAGCCCGGTGGGGGCTCGCCCTGGCGCATGGCGGCGTCGTAGACATCGTCGGCCAGCCCGGCCATTTCGCGGTCGTGATAGAGCCGGCGCAGTGCATCGGCCTGGCGCAGGGATTCGGGGTCAGCCTGGGCCTGCAGCTGCTCCAAAAAGGCCCGACGCTCCTGGTGATTGGCAGGGGTCGACATCGAAATCTTCCTTGGTGTCGTTCAGGGTGTCGCCCGGGCGGGGCAACGGAATATCCTTTTCGTCGGTCGGGCAGCCGAAGTCCGCACGCGTCTTGCGGATGTGGTCCGACATCTTCTCCGGCTGCGGGTAACCATGCTCGAGCAGCCAAAGCTGGGATTTGCGCTGCCATCGGCGACCGTCCGCTGTCTTCGCAGGGTACCAGTAGATATGGTCGATGACGTGTGACTGCGGCGGGGGCAGGCTGGGGCCATGGTCGGCCGGGTCCATCGGGTCGGCGCCGTGCTCCAGCAGCCAGTAGACCTTGTCGAAGTCGGCGAAGCTGGCATAGCTGCCTATGATCGAGGCGCCCATGCCGGCGTAGCCGGTGACCTTGGCGCCACGCTCGATCAGCATCTGGATCGACGACCAGGGGGCGCCATTGACCTTGGCGTAGTACAGCATCGACTCCGTGCCCCGGGTCGGGGTATCCGGATCGGCGCCGTGCTCCAGCAGCAGCTTGAGGTAGGTCTGATCGTCCAATGGCGCGGCGACCTGCAGCGCGGTGATGCCGAGGAAATAGGTGCCGCCGCTGCCGTCGTCATGTTTGGTGACACGTTGGTCGGGGCTGCGCGCATTCGGGTCGGCGCCGTTCTCGAGCATCGCCTTCAACCCTTCCGGGCTGCGGGCCAATATCGGCCAGGCCACCAGGGGCAGGCGGTCGTTCTGCTTGCCGAAGAACAGGTCCGGGTCGACACCTTCATCGCGCATGAGCCGGCGCATCTCGTCGGTGCGGTTGAGCTCGGCCGCCACCGCGAGCGCTTGTGCGCGCGGATCGTCGAAGACGCCTTCCGCGCGCTGCCGTGCCAGCGCTTCCGGCGTACTCGGCAGCCCCGCCCAGCAGCTCGCCAGCAGGCTGCACAGCAGCGGGCCGCATAGCAACTGGCCGATCCATCCGTGGAGAATGCTTCCAGGCTTCATATCCGAATTCGCGGGAATATCCGGCAGATACCATAGGTCGCCCGCCTGTGGGATGGCAATCCGGACGGCCGCATGCGGGTCCTGGAGGCATTCCTTCATCGTCACGACGCGTTGTCATCGTGCGGATGAAGGCGCGGTATCGTTGCACGCATCAGCAAACTGACAGGCAGTGCCAATGCTCAACGAGGATCTGGTCTTCTACGTCAAACTTCACGTCAAGCCGGAGCGCGTCGACGAATGGCGCGAGGCGGTGACCGCGGTCATCGAGAAGATGTCGCAGGAAGACAGCTTCGTATCCTGCCACCTGCATCGCGATGCGCAGGATCCGAACCTGTTCACGTTGTACGAGCGCTGGCGCGAAGCATCGGTCGATGCGTTCCTGCAGCGCCAGGCTAAGCCGTATCGCGAGGCCTACGAGGCGCGGTTGCCGGAGCTGCTGCAGCGGCCGCGCGAACCGGCCGTGCTGGTACCGCTGGGCGAGTGGCACCGGCGCGCCTGAACCCTGCCCCAGGAGATTGCCATGCCCGCCGACCGCACGATCAACTACATCGAATTCGCCGCCAGTGATCTGGACGCCGTCAAGGCGTTCTACTCGAAGGCATTCGACTGGAGCTTCACCGACTATGGGCCCGACTATGCCGCGTTCAACGACGGCCAGATGGACGGCGGCTTCCATCGTGCGCCGCTCAGTTCCAGCGCCGCCGCCGGCGCCGCGCTGGTGGTGCTGTACGCCGAGGATCTGGAGGCGACGCTCGACACCGTCGTCGCCTGCGGTGGGCGCGTGGTCAAGCCGATCTTCGCATTCCCCGGCGGCCGTCGCTTCCATTTCGCCGACCCGGCCGGCAACGAGCTGGCGGTCTGGTCGGACCGGGGCGGCTGAGATGGGCGGGCGCCTGCGGCGGGTCGTCGATGCGCTGGATATCCGCCCAGGCGCGCACGTGCTGGAGATCGGTTGCGGCCACGGCGTGGCTGCCGGCTACGTGTGCGAGCGGCTCTCCGGCGGGCGACTGCTGGCGATCGACCGCTCGCCGAAGATGATCGCTGCCGCGCGCCGCCGCAACGCGGCCCATGTCGAGGCCGGTATCGTCGAATTCCGCATCGCCGAGCTCGAACATCTGGACCTGGGCGACTACTGCCGCGAGCACGGCCGCTTCGATCTGGTCTTCGCGGTGCGGGTCGGGCTGTTCCATCGCGAACCCGGACGCGCACGCGGCATGGTGACGCCGTGGCTGAAGAAAGGAGGACGCCTGCATGCCGAGTTCGACACGCCGGGAGGCTGAGCCGATGCGCGACCGCGTGCGCCTGCGCGATGCGGACGAGAACGACCTGGACCTGCTGCGCCATTGGGACGAGCAGCCGCACGTGGTCGCCGCCGACCCGAACGACGACTGGGGTTGGGAGACCGAATTGCGGCGCAGGCCGGACTGGCGCGAGCTGTTGATCGCCGAGGTCGACGACGGCGCGGGCTGGCGGCCGCTTGGGTTCATCCAGATCATCGACCCGGCGCGCGAGGACAGCCACTACTGGGGCGAGGTAGCCGCCGACCTGCGGGCGATCGACATCTGGATCGGCGAGGCTTCCGATCTCGGCCGCGGTTTCGGCACGGAGATGATGCGGCAGGCGCTGGTGCGATGCTTCGCCGCCGACGAGGTGGTGGCGGCGCTGATCGATCCGCTGGCGTCGAACGTGCGCGCGCATGCGTTCTACGAGCGGTTCGGGTTCCGCTTCGTCGAACGGCGCTGGTTCGGCGACGACGACTGCTTCGTCTATCGCCTCGATCGTTCAGACTGGGCCTCGCAGGACCCGTAGGAGCGGCGAAAGCCGCGATGGGGTGCTCCCATGAAGGCCCGTCGCGGCTTACGCTGCTCCTGCGAGCGCGTTTGTTCGCTGCGCGCTTGGCGGCTCAGGCCGAGGTCACGTCGCGCAGTTCCCAATGCCGCCCGGCCAGCAGCCGCATGCGGTGCTTGAGCACGCGTCCGGGCAGCGATGTGGTCGCCACCAGGTTGATGCGCAGGTGGTGCTGTTCGCCGCTGACCGTGGCGTCTGGGTCGGTGGCGCCCAGCGTGGGGTCGACCTCGTCGGGATCGTCCTGCATCAGTCGCCAGCGTTCGAACAGTGCGTCGTGGCGCAGCGCATCCTGCAGCTGCTCTGCGAAAGCCTCGCCGCCCTGGGCGGTGAACGACAGCGACGGCTCCTCGCCGCGTGCGGCGTTGCCATCGGGAAGGGTGAGGTAGTAGCGGGCCGCCATGGGATCCTTTCGTGCGGTTGGCTGTGGTCAGGCTAGGGCATCGGGCATTCGCAGCGCGTTAAAGCCCGCGGCTGCGATCGCCATCCCATGAGCGCGGCTCGTAACGCAGTCGCGAATGGGGGGTGGAAGCGCAACGGCAGGGCCCAAGGTTCGCGCAGCAAAATCCGGGGATTCCCGGGTGCAGCCCGGGGATTGCGGCTTACGCCACTCCTACAGGTTTCACAGGACTAGGACGGTTGCCGCAGCGTGCCGCCGACCTCCGGCTCCCACCAGTCGGGATGAGTCCCCTCTCTGTAGGAGCGGCGTAAGCCGCGAGTGCCTCCCATGAAAGCCCCATCGCGGCTCACGCTGTTCCTACAGCACCAGGGCTCGGACGCAGCCCCCAGAGTCAGGTGCGAATGGGGATGTGGAGGCGCAAACATGCCCGTAGGCCGGGGCCTGCATGGCAGACCCCGGGGGAGATCCGGGCGCAGCCGGATATCGTCCCATCAATGCACGTGCCCGCCCGGCGCACCGTGCCCCTTCGGGCAGTGGCAGATCGCGGTCGGGCCGAATTCGACGCCGAAGGTCTGGCCGTCGCGGTGCCGTTGCCAGTAGAACTGCGGCGCGGCTTCGCCACGGTTGCCGATCTCGGCCATGTCGGCGTCGACATCGAACAGGCGGCCGTCGACCATCACGTAGCGGGTATCGATCGTGCTGCGGATGTTCTCCAGCGGATTGGAGTTCAACACCACCAGGTCGGCCTGCTTGCCGGCCTCGATCGAGCCGATCTGGCCCGACAGGCCGAGCAGGTCGGCGCCGTCGAAGGTCGCCGCACGCAGCGCCTCGAAGTTGCTGAAGCCACCCTGGGTCAGCATCCACGTTTCCCAGTTCGGCGACAGGCCCTGCAACTGGCCGTGGCCGCCGACCTGGATCCGTACGCCGGCATCGCGCAGCGTCTTCGCCGCCTTGGCGACCTCGACGTGCCAGTAGTCCCAGTCCGGCGCGGTCTCGCGGCGGATGCTGCGCGCGTCCAGGGTCTCGCGCGGGAAGAAGCGGTTGAGCTTCGGGTCTTCCCAGACATTGTCGCGCGCGTACCACCAGTATTCGCCGGACAGGCCGCCGTAGCTGACCACCAGGGTCGGGGTGTTGCGCACGTCGGTCTGCGACCACAGCTGCACGACGTCCTTGTACAGCGGCGCGACCGGGATGTTGTGCTCGATGCTGGTGGCGCCGTCGAGGATCATCGTCATGTTGTGGTGGAAGGTGCTGCCGCCTTCCTCGACCACCAGCATGCCCAGTTCGCGCGCGGCCTGGTTGATCTGCTGGCGCTGGTCGCGGCGCGGCTGGTTGTAGCTCTTCACCGAGAACGCGCCGTTGGCCTTCATCCGCGACAGATGGCCGCGGGCGTCGTCGAGCGAATCGACCACCGCCTTGAAGTCGCCGTCGGCACCGTACAGGATCGTGCCGGTCGAGAACACGCGCGGGCCGACCATGCGCCCGGCCTTCTGCAGCTCGCTCTCGGAGAACACGAACTCGGTGGTCGCCGACGGATCGTGCATCGTGGTGATGCCGAACGCCAGGTTGGTGTAGTAGGCCCAGTTCTGCTGCGGCACCACGCCCTGGCCGAAGTGC
Organism: Marilutibacter chinensis; assembly: GCF_021725675.1. Lineage (GTDB taxonomy): Bacteria > Pseudomonadota > Gammaproteobacteria > Xanthomonadales > Xanthomonadaceae > Marilutibacter > Marilutibacter chinensis. The sequence goes on from NZ_JAKJPO010000005.1 coordinate 83,676, forward strand.
GCCGCGTGCGCGTGCACGTCGATGTAGCCGGGCACGATGGTCTTGCCGCTGGCGTCGATCACCCGCGCGTCGGCGGGGACCGCGACGTTGCTGCCGACCGCTTCGATAGTGTCGCCGCGCACCAGCACGGTGCCGCTTTCGATCACCTCCTCGCGGTTCTCGGCATCGCGCATCGTCACGATGCGGGCGTTGGTGAACGCAACCACGTCCTTCGGCGCATCGACCGGCACCTGCAGGCCCATCGCTATGCCGCCGTCGTTGTTCGGCTCGGGCAGCGCCGCGGGGGCGCCGGGCAGGAACGCGAAGCTGTCCTTCAGTTCTCGCGAGAAGTAGCGGTCGCCGACCATCCAGTGCAGCGAGCGGCTGTCGGCGGCCCAGTGCAGATAGCTGCCGACGTTCGCGCTGACCCGGGTCACCGGTACCGCCTTGGTGTCCTTGCTCAGCTCGACCGGCTTGCCGGCGGTGGCGAGCGGCGCGACGTAGGCGTTGAACAGCTCGGTGAACGCGACCCACTTGCCGTCCGGCGACAGGCTGACCGAATCGACGTACTTGAGGTTGAACACCTCGCGCGGGTCTTCGCCGTTCAGTCCCACCGACATCAGCTTCTTTTCCAGGCCGCCGCCGGTCAGGTAGTAGATGCGCTCGCCATCGGCGCTGAACTGCGGGGTCTCGCCCGAATCGGCGACGCGCACCGGCTCGCCACCAGCGGCGGGCATCACGTAGACGCCGCGGTCGCCCGACCACAACGAACCGGTCAGGCCGCCGCCACCGGACTTGCTGTAGACGATCCGCCGGCCGTCCGGCGAGAAGCGCGGGCCGTAGTAGAAGCCCTTCTCCTGGGTCAGCCGCCGGCCGCTGCCGCCGCCGTCGGCGCTGCGGACGTAGATCGCGCCCATGCCGGCGTCCGACCAGGTCGTGTACAGCAGCTGGCGGCCGTCGGGACTGAAACTGGGCTGGTACTCGTGGACGTTGGCATTGGACGTCAGCCGCTCGGGACGGCCGTCGGGCAGGCGCTTGCGCCACAGCTGGCCGACCGCGTGGAACACCACACTGCGGCCGTCGGCGCTGGTGGCGACGTCGCGGATCATCTTCGGAGCGAAGCTGCCTTCGTCGATGCGTTGGGCGAAGCGCAGCGGCTCGGCCACGGTCTGCTCGACGCTGGCGGTGAAGGGAATGTCGCGCGCCTGGCCGCTGGCCATGTCGACCCGCCACAGCTTGCCCTGTGCCCAGATCACCACCGCCTTGCTGTCGGGGGTCCAGTCGAAGTTCGCGTACGGTCCGAAGATCGCCCACGCTTCCTGCTGATCGTGCGAGAGGCCGTCCCAGACCGGACGAACCTCGCCGCTCTCCAGGTCGAGCAGATGCAGCACCGACTTCTCGCGCACGCGCTTGACGAACGCGAGCGAGCGGCCGTCCGGCGACGGCTGCGGGCGGACCGCGCCGCCGGGGGTGGCGACCAGGGTCTCGACCTCGCCGGTCTCGCGGTCCAGCCGCTTGATCGCGTAGATCAGGCCATGCGGGTTCTTGTTGTACTGGAAGGTCGGGCCGGGACTGACGTCCTCGGAGAAGTAGACATGGCGGCCGTCCGGCGACACCGCCGGTTCGCCGAGGTCCTGCTGGTCGTTCTTCTTCTCGGTCAACTGCAGGCCGCCGCCGGCCGCGGCGCCGCTGACGTGGTACTGCCACAGCTCGCCGGCACCGAGCGAGCGCTCGGAGGTGAAGTGCTTGCGGCCGATGATGAAGCGGCCATCCGGTGTCCACGCCGGGTTGTTGAGCAGGCGGAAGTCCTCCTTCGTGACCTGCACCGGGTCGTGGCCATCGACGCCGACCCGCCACAGGTTGTTGCCGCCGCCACGGTCGGAGGTGAAGGCCAGTTCGCGGCCGTCCGGCGAGAACCGCGGCTGCACGTCCCAGGCGGGACCGGAAGTGATCCGGCGCGCGCTGCCGCCGCCGATCGGCAGGGTGTAGAGGTCGCCGAGCAGGGAGAACGCGACGCTGCGGCCATCCGGCGACACGTCCACGTCCATCCAGGTGCCTTCGTCGGTCTCGAAGCGCACGGTCCTGACCGGGCCGTGCGGCGCGTTGACGTCCCAGGCCGGCTCCTCGGCGCCGTTCCCGCCCGGCTTGCGCCGGCCCCTGGCCGACTGTGGCGGGGCTTCGGCCGGATCGGCGGCGACCGGCTCGAGCGCGTCCTGTTCCAGTTGCGCCTCTTCGTCCTTGTCGACGGGCGGCGCATCCTGCGACCACGCGGGCACGGCGGGGACGGACAGTGCGCTGGCGAGCGCGACGGCGAGCAGGCGGCGGGACATCATCGGCACGGGTTCCTCGACAAAAGACCCGGCAGCCTAACCCGGCCGCGGCCGCCCGGCCCCGGGCCGAAAGTCGTGGGCGCCGCCGCCCATAGGCGCGAGCCGCGCTTCCCGGCCTGTGCCCGGCAATTCCAAAGTCTGCCGCGCATACCTTGGGCCGCGTGGTTGCGTCCCACACCCCCATCCACACCTGCGGTGCAGCATGCCTTCCTTCAATTCGCGGCTGCGGCACGAATCGCCCCCCCGACTCAGGGAGCTGGACTTCCTGACGCAGGAGCGGCATGGGACGCGATCGGGCTTTCCATGCAAGCTCCGTCGCGGCTCAGTCCCGTCCTGCGCACATCCGCGGCGGTGCTCCTAGCCGAAAGAGGGCACGCGCTCGGCGGCGAAACCTACGACCAGCGCGCCCTTGCCGACGTTGACCATCCCGGTCAGGCTCATCACGCTCTCGAACAGCTCGATGTTGTGCTCCGCGCAGGCCTGCCGGAGCGCGTCGTAGCCGGGCAGCGCGCGCATCTCCTCCAGCTCGCCGCCATAGCTCATGCAGACGGTCGGGGTCATCAGTCCCGCGTGGATCTGTCCGATCGTGACCTCGAACAGCTTCTCCACCGCCGGTTCGAAACCCTTGATCTTGGCGGCCGGGCCGGTTTCGCCGCGGTAGCCGTGCAGCACCGGCTTGATGTCCAGCGCGCTGCCCAGCGCCGCGCTGAGCAGGCTGACGCTGCGGTCGTTCTTCTTGCGCGCCCGTGCACGCAGGTAGTAAAGGTCGCGCGGGATCATGTAGCCGTGGGTGTGCAGGGCCAGGTTCTCGAGGCGGGCGCGGATCTTCGGCGCGCCTTCGCCGGCCTCGCGCAGGCGCACCGCCTCCACGGCGGTGATGCCCTGGGCGGCGAACAGGTTCTGGGTGTCGATCACCCGCAGCGCGAACGGCGTGGTGATGCCGGCGGCGGCGCGGGTGGCCTTGTAGTCGTTGAGAATCGCGAAACCGGCCTGCTGAGCGTTGTCGTAGATCGGACTGCGCGAGCGGGTGATCGTCATGCAGAAGACGTAGTCGTAGTCGATCACCAGCCGTTCCAGGAACAGGTCGTGGATCTGCTGGACCGTGAACGGCATCGTTTCCGCCTCGGCGCCGCGTTCGGCGACGTGGGCATGCAGGAACTCCAGCGTGGCCTGCTCGTTGCGGTGGTCGGCCAGGACCGCCTCCCCGATCCTCACGGTGATCGGCAGGATGGTGATGTTGTGCTGTTGCAGGTACCCGAGGGGCAGGTCGCAGGCGGAGTCGACGACTAGTCCAATGCGCATATGCGATCCCAGGCGGTCACGGAAGCGGTCTGGCGCCAGCATAGGCCTAACCGCGGGCGGCCTCATGTTGCGCCGCGACACATCGCGAGCGAGAACCGCGTCGCAGCTTGGGCTCTCTGTCTGCCGTCGCAAACGCCTGCGGGGCGGATGGTCCGCAGGCGTTCAGCCGCGTCGCTGGACGCCGACCGGCAAGCTCGATACCCGTTGCATCTCGGCCGATGCCGGCAATGCTGGATCGGCGAGCACCGCCATCGCGAAATCGTGCGCGTCGTTGCCCCAGAACAACTGGTCGCCGATCGCCAGTGTCGGCACTCCGTAGACGCCGGCGTCCAGCGCGCGCCCGGTGTTGGCCCGCAGCGCATCCTTGACGTCGGCGCGGTCGATCGCGTCGGCCGGGATGCCGAGCGCCCGTGCCAGCGGCGCGATCGCGCCGGCGCTGTCGACCGCCTCGCCCTGCCGCCAGATCCGGTCGAAGATCGCGTCGACGGCCGCGATCCCGCTGCCGGCGGCGATGCACAGCCGCAGCGACGGTAGTGGATTGAACGGATGCGCCGGCGGGAAACGCAGTTCGATTCCCTCGCGCACCGCCTGCCACAGCACGTGGCGATAGGTGAACTCGCGCTTGCCGGGAATCTCGGCGGGACCTTTCTGGCCGCGCGCGGACAGCACCGCGGCGAAGACGATCGGGACCGGCTCGACGGCCACGCCGCTGTCGTGCAGCGTCTTGATCTTCTGCCATTGCAGGTAGGCGAACGGCGAGATGAAGTCGAAGTACCAGGTCAGCGGCATCGCGGGCTCCGGGTCGGGCGGGTGAAGCGGAAGATCCACTCGGGCCTACGATAGCGCCGCGTACGTCTCCTGCCACCGGCCCGGGCCGCACGGACTTGCGATGACGACGTTGCGGGCCGAGACTGGAGCCACGCATACGGGAGCGCCATGCGCAGACTCGTGCTTGTGCTGCTGTCGATCCTGCTGGTCGCGTGCGCGCCCCGGCAAGGAGACGGCATCGCCCGGATCGACCGCCATGTCGATGACACCTCGGCGTTGTCGGCGGAGACCGTGGCCAGTGCCGGCGACGAGCACTTCCGGCCGCTGCCGCAGACCGTCCATCTGGACGGTGCGGTCAAGGGTGGCGGCTGGTGGCGGATACGGCCCGAACCGGCTTCCCGGGTCGCACCCGCCAGGAAGCGCGGCCCGACCCGGCGCGTGCTGCTGGTCTACTACCCGTACAGCGCCGAGGTCACGGTCGCTGCGCCCCCGGATTACCGGCCGACGACCGCATCGATCTTTTCCTCGACACCGGATCCGGCGTATTCGCGGCGCGCGCTGGTGTTCCCGTTCGACGGCGAAGGTCCGCTCTACGTCGGCGTCGAGGGCGCGCGTTACCCGTTGCCGGTCGAGATCGTCGATGCCCATGACTATGCCGTGCAGGACCAGGCGCACCTGCGCCTGCTGTGGGGCAGTGGCGGCATACTGGTCGGCGTATCGCTGGCGGTGCTGCTGTTCTGGTCGCTGCTGCGCGAGCGCGTCTACCTGCTGTTCTCGCTGAGCATGGCGCTGCAGCTGCTGTACGTGCTGTGCGCGTACGGCGACGCCTACAGCCTGGCCGCGCTGGCGTGGCTGGCGCGCTTCGGCGTACAGGGCATCTGGTTCGTCGCCACCGTGTCGACGATGGTGACCGTGCTGTTCCTGCTCGACTTCGCCGAGTTGCGGCCGCGTGCGCCGCGCCTGAGCCGTGCGTTGCTGCTGGTCGGCTTCCTGCTGCCCGGCCTGTTGCTGATCGGGCTGCTGCTGCCGACCGGGGGCGACAAGTCGTGGTTCCCGCCGCTGGGCAACGGCCTGTTGCTGCTGGCCAACCTGCTGGCGATCGTCACCCTGTCGGTGGTCTGGCTGCGTGGCGGACGCCACGCCGGTTTCGTGCTGATCGCCTGGGTGCCGATGGTCAGCGTGTCGACCGCGCGAACCGTCCAGCTGGGCGCGGGCATCCCGCTGACGCCATGGCTGGAGTATGGATTGCCGCTGCTGATGGCGTTCGCGGCGGTGGTGTTGGTGCTCGGTCTGGCCGACCGCATGCTGACCTTCCGGCGCGAGCGCGACGCCGCGCAGCGCCATGCCGAGCGCGACGGGCTGACGGGGGCGTTCAACCGCGACGGCATCACCAGCCGGCTGGAGCGTGCGCTGGTCGAGACCCGCCGCGGCCACCAGCCGCTGGCGGTGCTGTTCCTCGACCTCGACCACTTCAAGGCGATCAACGACGGCTATGGCCACCCGGTCGGAGATGCCTGCCTGCGCGCGGTGGTCGAGGTGATCCGCGACCAGGCCCGGCTCGGCGACCAGCTCGGCCGGGTCGGCGGCGAGGAGTTCCTGCTGTACCTGCCGGGGGCGACGCAGGCCGCGGCACGCGGCACCGCCGAACGGCTGCGTTCGGAGGTCGAGTCGCGCTGCCGCCGGGTGATGGGGGTGCCGGTAAAGCTGACCCTGAGCATCGGCGTGGTCGAATGCACGCCGCACGACACAGCGGACTCGCTGATCCGGCGCGCGGACGAGGCGATGTACCTGGCCAAGCACGCCGGCCGCAACCGGGTGGTGGTGCTGGGCGAGAAGGGAGGAGCGGGAAACGAGGAGTGAGAAACGAGAGGAGAAGCGTCTCTACGCGTTTGCCGCTTACTTGCTCCTCACCCCTGTGCTCTCACTCCTATTGCTCGGCCGACGCCGGGTACGCGCGCGGCAGGCCGCCCTGTTCGCGCGGCGGCTGCGGACGCAGGTAGCGGTCGCGCAGCTCGGTCTGGCGGCTGCGCATCGGCACCGCGCGACCGTTCATCCATACCTGCAGCGCGACGGCATTGACCTCCAGCGGATCGCCGCTCCACAGCACCAGGTCGGCGCGCTGGCCGACTGCGATGCGGCCGGCCTGGTCGGCCAGCCCCAGTGCCTGCGCCGGTACCGAGGTCAGTCCGGCCAGTCCCTTTTCCCACGGCAATCCATGGGCCACCGCGTTGCCGGCCAGCTGGCGGATCTTGCGCGCGTTGTGCGATGCGTCGCCGCCCTGGGTGAAGCCGACCTGCACCCCGGCCGCGGCCAGCCGCGCGGCGTTCTGGAAGCTGGAATGGATCGCATCGAAGCTGGACGGCAGGTTCGCGAGCGGATCGACGAACACCGGCACCTTCGCCGCGGCGATCTCGCTGGCCAGCGGCCAGGCCTCGGCACCGCCGGCGATCGCGATGCGCACGTTCTGGCGCCTGGACCAGCGCAGCAGCTGGCGGATGTCGGCGGCACGGTCCACGTCGACCATCACCCGGCCGCCGCCATCGAGGTAGCGCAGCAGGGTACGGCGTCCGGCCGGCGTCAGCAGGGCGGCGTTGGCGTCGGCCGGGATCCGCCCGCGCGCCTCGTCGACCAGTTGGTCGAGCAGCATCCATTGCGCCGCGCGCGATTTGCCGCTCAATCCGGAGGCACCGCCGCCGAGCTGCACGAACAGCACGCGGTCGCCGATCGGGTCGGCGCTGCCGTCCAGCCGCACGGTACCGCCCTGGCCGCCGACGATCGATCCACCCTCCGGGCTGCCGGCGCCAAGCAGGGTCCAGCCGATGCCCTCGATGCGGTTGACCGGCACCAGCACCGACGCCGGGTTGTAGGCGAAGGTGACGTCGAACTCCGGCCGCACCACCATCTGCTTGGTCTCCGCGCCGAACGCGAGCGACGCGTCGACCGTGCTCTCCTCCGCGGAAACCTCCTCCAGGCCGATCCCGGTGATGCCGCCGAACAGCGTCGGGGTCAGGTGGCGGCCGCCGGCGTCGATCACCTCGACGCCGGGCATCGCGGAACGGTTGCAGGTGTCCGCATGACCCGGGGATACCTCCCGCACCACGCCGCCGGAAACCAGCACGCAGCCGGTCTCCAGCCGCTCGCTCTCCGCCGCGTTCTGCGCGGTGCCGGTGTGGACCCGGGCGTTGCGGATCAGCAGGTCCTGGGCCGCCGCGGGGGCGCAGAAGGCGAGGGCGGCCGCGGCGAGCGCGGTCAGGCTGAAGCGCTTCATTCGACACCTCCGGTGATGCCGGCGCGGTCGGTCGCGCCATGGCCGAGCATGAAATCCGATACCGGCTGGCGGTTGCGATCGGCGAGGTCGAATACCCGCGCGCCGTCGACATAGACCTGTTCGGCGCGGGCGTAGACGCTGAACGGCTCGCGGTTCCAGACCACGACGTCGGCCATCTTGCCCGGCTCCAGGGTGCCGGTCTGGTCGAGGATGCCGAGCGACCGGGCCGCGTTCGAGGTCAGCCAGCGGATCGCCCGTTCGGGCGGGATGTCGATCCCGGCCAGCTTCGCGTGGGCGATCACCTTGGCCGCCTCCTGGTTCAGCCGCTGGATGCCCTCGGCGGAGTCCGAATGCACGATCGCGCAGCCGCCCTCTGGCCGGTCGACCAGGGCGATGTTCTCCTGGATGCCATCAAAGGCCTCCATCTTGAAGCCCCACCAGTCGGCCCACAGCGCGCCGCAGACCCCTTCGGCGGCCAGCCTGTCGGCGATCTTGTACGCCTCCACGCCATGGTGGAACGCGGCGACCTTGAAGCCGAACTCGTCGGCGAGGTCGAGCATCGTGGTCATCTCGTCGGCGCGATAGCAGTGGATGTGCACCTGGATGTCGCCGTTGATCGCGCCGGCCAGGGTGTCGAGCTTGAGGTCGCGCTTGCCGCCGGTGGCCTGGTCGCTGTCCGCACCGTCGCCGTCGCCCTGCCACCAGCGGCGCTTGCCGCGATCGGCGGAGCGGGGCTTGTTCTTGGCCAGGTACTCGGCGGCATCGATGAAGGCCGCGCGGTAGCCGGCGACGTTGCCCATCCGCGTGCCCGGCGCGGTGCCGCGGCCGCCGTAGACGCGCTTGGGGTTCTCGCCGCAGGCCATCTTCAGGCCCCAGGGCGCGCCGGGAAACTTCATCGCCTGGTAGCTGGTGGCCGGCACGTTCTTCAGGGTCACGCCGCGGCCGCCGACCAGGTTGGCGCTGCCGGGCAGGATCTGCAGCGAGGTCACGCCGCCGGCCAGCGCCGCGGCAAACCCCGGGTCCTGCGGCCAGACCGAATGCTCGGCCCAGACGTTGGCGGTGACCGGCGAGGTCATCTCGTTGCCGTCGCCGTGCGCGTTGACGCCGGGGCTGGCGTAGACGCCCAGGTGCGAGTGCACGTCGATGATGCCGGGGGTGACCCATTTGCCGGTACCGTCGATGAGCGTCGCTCCGTCCGCGGACAGCCCGTGGCCGACCTCGACGATGCGGCCGTCGCGCATCAGCACGTCGGCGCCGTCCAGGCGCTGGCCGGTGCCGGTCAGCACGGTGGCGTTGCGGATCAGCACCGGCGGCGACGCGATCGGCGCGTAGGTGCTCGGGTACGGGTCGTCGATGAAGCGCGATTCGGAAGCGCGCGGCTTCCCGGCGTCGCTGCGGTCGGCGGCAGCGGCCGGTACGCAGGCAAGCGCAGCGGCAAGCGCCACGGCGAGCGTGGCGTGGGCGGATCGGAGCATGTCGGCAATTCCCCAGTGAAGCGGTGGACAACCCAGCGACCGTAGAGGCCTGCGCCTGCGGTGCCAACCCTGACGAAGGTCATGGGCGGGCCGGGCGTCGGACAGGGGGCGGCGAAATACGCGACAGCCCCTAAGATGGCGGGGTTCCCCGCACCGACCCATGTCCCATGAAACACAAAGAAGAAATCGTCGAGAACTGGCTGCCGCGCTACACCGGGGTACCGCTGGACGCGTTCGGCGAGCACATCCTGCTGACCAACTTCGGCGGCTATCTGAACGTGTTCGCGCGCCTGACCGGCGCAGAGATCGTCGGCATCGACCGGCCGATGCCCAGCGCGACCGCCGACGGCATCACCATGATCAACTTCGGCATGGGCAGCCCCAATGCCGCCACCGTGATGGACCTGCTGTCGGCGATCTGCCCGAAGGCGGTGCTGTTCCTCGGCAAGTGCGGCGGGCTGAAGAAGAAGAACCAGCTCGGTGACCTGATCCTGCCGATCGCGGCGATCCGCGGCGAGGGCACCAGCGACGACTACCTGCCGCCGGAGGTGCCGGCATTGCCGGCGTTCGCGCTGCAGCGTGCGGTCTCGACGATGATCCGCGACCTTGAGCACGATTACTGGACCGGTACCGTCTACACCACCAACCGCCGGGTCTGGGAACACGACGACGCGTTCAAGGAGCGGCTGCGCGCGATGCGCTGCATGGCGATCGACATGGAAACCGCGACCGTGTTCGCCGCCGGCTTCGCCAACCGTATCCCCTGCGGTGCGCTGCTGCTGGTCTCCGACCAGCCGATGATCCCGGAAGGGGTGAAGACCGAGGCCTCCGATGCCCGGGTCAGTGCCGACTACGTCGATGCCCACATCAACGTCGGCATCGAGGCGCTGCGGCTGATCCGCCGCCACGGCAAATCGGTCCGCCACCTGCGCTTCGACGAATGAGCGCGGTCCCGGTCGAGGTCCGGGTCCGCCCGGCCAGCGCAAGCGACGCAGACGCGCTCGCCCTGGTCGGCGCGGCGAGCTTCCTGGAGACCTTCGCCGGCGTGCTCGACGGCGCCGACATCCTCGCCCACTGCCGCCGCCAGCACGCTGTGCAGGTCTACGTCGACTGGCTGGAGCGCGCCGATGCCGCGCTGTGGCTGGCCGAGACAGCCCTCGGCGCCGCGCCGGTCGGCTACGCGGTGCTGACCCCGGCGGCGCTGCCGTTGCCCGATCCGCAGGACGACGACCTCGAACTGAAGCGGATCTACCTGTTGCACCGCTTCCACGGGGGCGGGCTGGGCGCGCGGCTGCTGCAGGCGGCGGTCGAGGAGGCCCGCCGGCGCGGCAGCCGGCGGCTGGCACTGGGCGTATACGCCGGCAACGTGCGGGCGCAGGCGTTCTACCGGCGCGCCGGTTTCGCCGTGGTCGGCGAGCGCCGGTTCCAGATCGGCGAGCGGCAGTACGACGACGCGGTCATGGCCCGGGATCTGTGACCGCCGGCGAGGCGGTTCGCAGTGTCTGAGACCTCCAGCGGGCACACTATCGGCACGGAAAAGTACCGACTACGGGCGCGTGCATGGGGCACGCGGTGGCAGGATCGGCAACGAGGAGCGGGAACGGATGGAAAAGCTGCTGTATCTGATCGTCGGCGCTGCGCTGACCTGGGCGTTCTACTTCGTCCAGCGACGGGTCGAGCGGCGGGGCGAGGTCGACGCGATCGAGCGTCACCAGAAGCTGCTCGCGCTGATGCGCGGCCTGGAGACGGCCGAGACCAGTCTCGAGGAGCTGCGCCGTTTCGAGCATCGGCTGCTCGGCCGTGCCGAGACCGCCGCGCGGATCGCCGACAACTACTTCAGCAAGGCCGAGGAGGTCGCACGGCATGCCCGCGAGGACGAGGCGCCGGTCAATGCGATCGACCACGAGGCGACGCTGGCCTTCCGCCGCACCGATGCCGAACTCGACTGCGTGGTCGCGCACCTGCGCCGGCAGCTCGACGGCGAGGCCCTGCATACGTTCGAACAGGCGCATGCGCGCTGGCTCGATTACCGCGAGCGCTATGCCCGCTTCATCGCCGCGTCCTATTCCGGCGGCGCGCTGCGCCCGCTGATCCACGCGGTGACGCTGGAAAGCGTGACCCTGGCCTGGATCAGCGAGTTGGAGATGCAGCTGGGCGACGAGGACGAGGACGGCGATGGCGAGGACGGCGGCGATGCGACCGAGCCGGAGGCCGAGGCTGGCGCTTGAACGTCGTTGACGCATGGCCCTGGCTGGCGCTGGGGACGTTGCCGTTGGCCGCTGCGACCGGGCGGCTGGTGATCGAGCGCAGAGCGGCGTCGGAGCCGCTGTCGCCGCCATGGCAGGCGCAGGCCTGGGACGCGACCCGCGATGCGGTACTTTGCGCCGCGCTGTTCGTGCTGCTCGGCCCGCCGGTCGGGACCCTGGCGTTGTGGCTGGCGCTGTTGATCTTCGCCGAAGGGTCCGGCGTCCCGGCGCAGGAGGCATTGCAGGCCGGCCTGTTGATGCTGCCGTTCGGCTGGATCTTCGGAGGCGTGCAGGCTGCAGTCGCGGGCATGGTCGCCGGGCTGCTGCGTCCGCTCGGCGGCGGCCTGCTGGCCCATGCGCTGGTGCTGGCCGCCGCGCTTGTGGCGTCGATCTGCGTGGCGTTCGTGCTGGGCATCGCCGATGCCCGGGGCGGAGCCGGCGTCGCGCGCGTGCTGATGCTGCCGGCGCTGGTCGCGACGCCCGTCTGCATGTGGGCGCTGCACCGCAGGCGCGGATGAGCCGCTCCGCGATGCGGACCGCGAAATCGCCGCGGTCTACCGGGATCGGCCGGCAGGCCCTATGGTAGGGCGCCCACGCAAGCAACGAGGTGTATTGCCGTGAACGTGACCGCAAGGGAAGTCGTCGATTTCTGGCGCGATGCCGGGCCGGAACGCTGGTTCGCCAAGGACGAGACCTTCGACGACATGTGCGAGATGGCGTTCGAGGATGCAATGGACGATGCCGCCGCCGGCAAGGGCGAGGCCTGGATGGGCTCGGCCGAGGGCGCGCTCGCGCTGGTGCTGCTGCTCGACCAGATGCCGCGCAACATCCATCGCGGCACCGCCAGGGCGTTCGCCTACGACGAGATGGCGCGCCGCTACGCCGCCGAGGCGGTCGATCGCGGCTACGACGCCGAGGTCGATCCGGCGCTGCGGGTGTTCTTCTACCTGCCGTTCGAGCATTCCGAGGACCTGGCCGACCAGGAGCGTTCGGTCGAGCTGCACCGCAACCTGGACGGCGAGGACGTCGAGAAGTGGGCGGTGCTGCACAAGGAGATCATCGAACGCTTCGGCCGTTTCCCGCACCGCAACGCCGTGCTCGGCCGCGAGACCACCGCCGAAGAGCAGGCCTGGCTCGACGCCGGCGGATTCAGGGGCTGATTCCGCGGACCGCTTCCAGCCTCAGCGGCCGGTCGCACGCCCCTGCAGCGATTTCAGCCACGCCCTCGGCGCGACTCCGCAGTGCTGGCTGAACGCGCGCGACAGCGCGGTCGCGCTGCCGTAGCCGACCGCCTCGGCGGCCAGCCCGAGGGGGCGGCCACGACGCAGCAGGTCCTGCGCCAGTGCGATCCGGTAGCCGGCGAGGTAGGCCGCGGGCGTCTGGCCGACGGTACGTGCGAACGCCTCGGCAAAGCGGCTGCGCGACATCCCGGCGCACGCGGCCAGGGCTGGCAGCGTCCAAGCTCTCTGCGGCGACTCGTGCATCGCGGTCAACGCCCGCGCCAGTTGGGGATCGGCCAGACCCGCCAGCGGACCCTCATCGAGCCGGCCCTGGTCCATCAGCCGGCGCAGCACCATCACCAGCACCACCTCGAACAGGCGGTCGACCACGTGGCGGTGCCCGCACAGGCCGCCGAACGCCTCCTCGAACAGCAGCTCCGGCACCCCGGCGCCTCCGGCCAGCTCATCCAGCGGCATCACCACCACCGGCGGCAGCGCGCGGGTGACCGGATTGTCCGGCGTCGCGCCGAGGCGGACGTTGGCGCAGGCCATGTCGGCGCCGTGTTGCGGATCGGTGACCAGGCGATGCGCACGTGGCCGCGGATACAGCAGCAGGCTCGGCACCTCGATCAGGTCGCGGGCGTCGCCGCCGTGCCAGACCTCGACCGGCCCGCGGCGGATCAGGTGCAACTGGCCGGCGTCCGCATGCTCGGGGAAATCGTTGATCCCGCACAGCGGGCCGGAGTGGAACATGCCGGCGCTGACACTGAAGCGCTGGAGCAGGGCGTGCAGTCGGTCCATGGAGGGGCTTGAGATCCGGAGGCGAGTTCTGGACGATTTGTTTGATATTTCGGACTATACGTGACTTCAGGTCTCGTGATCTGCGCGACATTGGCGTGGCGCCGCTTCCGGCGTCCACCCCCTTCAAGGAGAAACCCCATGTCCCGCATTCCGATGACCACCGTCGACACCGCGCCCGCCGCCAGCCGCCCTCAGCTTGACGCGATCAAGGGCGCCTTCGGCGTCGTTCCGAACATGTTCCGCACTGTCGCGCAGTCGCCGGCGGCGTTGGCGGCGCTGTGGGGCAGCTTCGGTGCGCTGGGCTCCGGCCGCCTGCCGGCGAAGCTCGGCGAGCAGATCGCGGTGGCGGTCGCCAATCGCAACGCGTGCGGCTATTGCCTGGCCGCGCACACCGCGCTGGGTCGCAAGGCCGGCGCCAGTGCCGAGGAAATGGCCCGGGCCCAGTCCGGCCACAGCGACGACCCGGCGACCGCGGCGGCACTGGCGTTCGCGCTGAAGGTGGTCGAGCGCCGCGCCCGGCTCGACGACGCCGACGTGCAGGCCCTGCGCGACGCCGGCTTCGACGACGAGGCGATCGTCGAGATCCTCGCCCATGTCGCGCTGAACCTGTTCACCAACTACGTCAACATCGCATTCGACGTGCCGCTGGACTTCCCGCAGGTCGCGTTGCGCCGCGCCGCCTGAGGCCGCGATGCAGACGGCCCGCGCCCCAGCCGGGACGCGGGCCGTCTGCTTGTGAGGCCGATATCCAATCGATATGCAGATGATCAGTTGAAAGCGCTCGCTGCTCCAAGCGTTCCGCTGTGACGAGAGCGGCAATTGAGATGCCACTTGATCAAGTGATATCCGGACTCAATCAGGGTCCTTCTACGGCAGCCGCCTGTCCAGGTGTCGCTCCATGCTTCTCAGCAAGCGCTGTGGCGGCGTCTCGAACTTTACGGATAGCTGCCTTGTCGCCTCTGAGTGGGAGCTTCCAGTCATTGAATGCCCCGCTCGCGAACGGGACATGTAAACAGCCATTCGCGACATGCGTCGTGTGCTTGTCGGTCGCCAGTGAACGACCTCGGCCGGTCTTTGCCCGTCTGATAGAGGGTGGCAATGTCGTTTCCGGAGCCGGTGATAGTCCGAGGACGCGTCGGAGAACGTCATCCTCAGTCTCCCCAGACTTCCCCAACTTGACGATCTCGTCCCATACAGGCTGGGAACTAGAAGTAAAAGGTGCGCAACCAGATGGAGTGATTCGGTCGGCGTGAAGACAACAAAAAAGCGTCGAGTTGCCTCGACGCTTGTGGTCCGGAATGAGGGGTAAGTGCTCAGTAGCGCGCGATCGAGCTGTCGAGATCGGCCCAGGCGTCGATGCCGCCTTCGACGTTGTAGAGCTCGCGGAAGCCGAGGCCGCGGAAGTGCTCGGCCGCCTGCGCGCTGCGCCCGCCGTGGTGGCACAGGAAGGCGATCGGCGTGCCCTTGTCGAGCGTCTCCAGCCGCTGCATGCCGCCCTCGTCGAGGGTCGAGAACGGAAGGCTGACCGAGGCCAGTTCGCGTTCGGCAGCCGGACGCACGTCGACCAGGGTCAGGGTGCCGGCGGCGACCCGTTCGGCGGCGTCGGCCGGTGTGATCGCCTGGACCTTCGGCGGCGCGTTCGGGTTGTCGATCACCAGTCCGCGGCCGCGTTCGTCGTCGACCCAGTCGATCGACAGGCCGTCGGCGCGACGCACGCCGGCCAGGTCGAACTGCAGGCGCAGGCCGTCGATCTCGACCGCGATCGCGTTGGCGTCGGCCGGCGCCAGTTGCAGGCGGGTCTGGAAACGCGGGTCGACCTCGACCTGCACCGCGTAGCCTTCGCCGGCGTTGGCGGCGGCCTCGCGCAGCATCTGCCGCGCGGCCGTGGTCACGCTGACCTTCGGCGGGGAGCGGTCCGGGGCCGGCAGTCCGAGCACGCCGTGCAGCTCGCCGGAATTCAGCATCTGCTCGACGATGTCGCTGCCACCGACCAGCTCACCGTCGATGTACAGCTGCGGGATCGTCGGCCACTGGCCGTATTCCTTGATGCCCTCGCGGATTTCCGGGTCGGACAGCACGTCGATATGGGCGTAGCCATCCGGCAGCAGCGCGTTCAGCGCACCGGCGGCCTTGGCCGAGAAGCCGCATTGCGGCGCATCTGGCGCGCCTTTCATGAACAGGACGACCCTGTTCGATTGCAGCAGGGACTCGATGCGCGAGCGCACGGCGGGGGCGAGGGACATGTCGGGATACCGTGGGGCGTGGGAGCCCACCATTTTACCCTTCGTCGCCGTGGGCCGCCGGTGCGGCGGCCGACGCGCCCGCCCGCACGTCGCTCACCCGGGTCGGAAGCGTCCACGCCCCGCCCGGAAAGCCGCGGCACAGCCCCGAGGTCTGCTCGTGGCTGACGACGAACGCGACGCCGTCCCAGGTCCAGCCTCGCGAGCTCCAGCAGTCGCCGAGGCCGCGTCCCTTGTGCGACGCGTCGATCCGGCCACCCCCGTAGCCGCTGCCGTTGGTGGTCACCAGCACCGGCCGGTAGGGGGCGTCCGCATCGATCACCCAGTAGGCGCTGCCGGCGTTGTACGCGGCGAGCCAGCAGGGCAACGATGCGAGGCGCTTGCCATGCGACAGCCCGGTAACGGCGAGACGCTCCGCATCCTCGTCCGCCTCCGCATCGGGTCCGGAGGAGAGATCAGGACAGGCGTCGGGCTCCAGTTGCGCCTTCAGCTCGCGGACCAGGGCGGCCCGTTCGCCGGGCGGCAACACGATGTCGGTGTCGTCGGTCGCCGGCGCGCGGACCACCGGCAGCGGACGCGACGGCGGCACCGCGGACTCGTCGCGCGTTCCCGGGCGCAGCAGCGCGCCACGGGTGCCGACCCGGCCCTGCGCCTCGTCCATCTTCAACAGCACGGCGGCGGCGCCACGATCGGAAAGCACATGGACCTTTCCATCCGCAGACGTCCATTCGATCCGGCTATCGCGCGCGAGCGCCTCCAGCAGGGCCGCGGTCTGCGCCGGAGAAAGCGTGCCGGACACGAGGTCGCCATTGCCGGCGGCGACCGTGCCGAGGTCGCGGCCGTCGATCCGCAGCGACAGCGGAAATGCTGGCCCGGCGGATGGCTCGGATGCGTCCCAGGCTTCGCCGATCTGGACCACGGCATTCACCGGTTGCCCTGGCCCCGCATGGCGCGTGAGCAGGACCGAGACGGGCAGCGTCGCGGCTTCGGACTGGTAGCCGGCCGCGCGGCAGGTGCCGGTGTTGTCGCAGGCCAGCAGCCAGTCGTGATGTTCGAAATCGATGCCCGGGTCGGCCGCCGCCACCGGCGCCATCAGGGCGAGTGCGAGTACGATCCAGCGGGGCATTCCCTGCATGGCCTGCGTTCACCGTCCGCGGAAGATCCGGCGATTCTACCGGCTGCGACCTGGCGGTCAGGGTCGTCGGTAAGGCCGGCATCCGCTTGCGCTCGGCATGGCATGATCGGGCGCATGTCCGCTCCGCTCCTGCATCGTCCGCCGCGTCGCCCTCGCGCCTGGGCGTGGCTGTTCGGCACGTCGCAGCTGGCGGTGGTGGCGCTGTGGATCTGGGCCGGCTGGCACTGGGGACTGCCGGCGTTGCTGCTGACGCACGCGGCGATGGTCTGGGGCACGCTGAAGCCTCAGTCGCGACTGTTCGGTCCGGTGCTCACGCGGCTGCCTGTCGACGAACCGGCGGCCTGGCTGACCATCGACGACGGCCCGTCCGACGACACCGAGGCGATCCTCGACCTGCTCGACGCGCACCACGCGCGTGCGACCTTCTTCCTGGTCGCCGCGCGGGCGCAGGCGCGGCCTGCGCTGGTGCGCGAGATCGTCCGCCGCGGGCACACGATCGGCAATCACAGCCTCGATCATCCGTCGGCGAGGTTCTGGATGCTGGGCCCGCGCGCGCTGGCGCGGCAGATCGGCGAGGCGCAGGCGGTGCTCGCCGGACTCGCCGGACAGCCGCCGCGCTGGTTCCGCGCGGTTGTCGGTATGGCCAACCCGTTCGTGGCCGCGGTGCTGAAGCGGCAGGGCCTGGCGCGGGTCGCCTGGTGCACGCGCGGCTTCGATACGGTCGAGCAGGACCCCGCCATCGTGGTCACCCGGCTGGAGGGCGGCCTGCGGCCCGGCGCGATCGTGCTGCTGCACGAGGGGGCTGCGCACGGTCGCAGCGTGGAGGCGCTGGCGCTGTGGCTGCGCCGGATGGACGAACTCGGTTATCGCAGCGTGCTGCCGGAGGATCTGGAAGCAGGCTGAGCGCAGCCCGATACCCGCCGCTGCAGGAGCGGCGTCAACCGAGATGAGGCTTCCATGGGCAGGCCCGATCGCGGCTCACGCCGCTCCTCCGGGTAAACCAAAGCCACCCGAGCCATGGAACTGCAATCCAGCCCCCTGAGTCAGGGGGCGATTCGCGCCGCATGCGCGAATGGGGTTTGGAGGCACGCTGCGCCGCAGGCGCGAATGGGAGTGTGGGAGCATGCCCGTCGGGGCCCAAGGTTTGCGCAGCAAACTTTGGGCGAGTCGCGCATGCGCCTCTAGGGCGCATGTGCGACCACCCGCCAGTTGTTGAACGGGGTGTCTCCGGACAGTGATGCGACTTCGACCTGCAGGCCTGCATTGGCGAGGCGCGCGCACAGCGCGTCGCGCTCCGGGTAGTGCCGCGGCGCGGTGTTCATCCAGCCGAGGACGCGCGAGAACACGTCGACCACGCGGGTCACCCGGGCCCGGCGGCCGCCGTCGTCGAAACCGGTGCGTATCACCAGTCTGGCGCCGGGCGTCAGCATCGCGACCGCGGCATCGAGGATGCCGGCGTGGGCTTCGCGCGGCACGAACTGCAGCACGTCGAGCATGGCGACGCTGCCATGGTGGACGGGCAGCCCGCGGGCGAGGTCGACGCAGGCGAAACCGGCATCGCCGAGTCCCGCACGGCTGGCCGCACGCGTAGCGCGGGCGACCTTGCCTGCATCGTTGTCGACGCCGCGGTAGGCCAGCTCCAGGCCGGCATCGCGCAGGGCATGGGCCAGCAGGCCGAGCCCGCAACCGAGATCGAGCAATGGCGCGTCGGTGCCGCGCAGGGCGTCGACCACGCCCGGATAGAGCGGATCGCTGGTCAGCTTGGCGCGAACGTAGAAGTAGTCCCAGTAGTTGCCCAGGGGGCGTTCGGGCCGGTAGGCGCCGGCGATCGCGCGCGCGGTCGCGGATGGCAGCGGGCGCGCTCCGTCGCTCATGCCGCCCGGATCACCTCGTCAGCAGCTCGCGTGCGACCGGCAGCGCGACACGGGCCCATTCGGCGTACATCGCCGCGGACGGGTGCAGGCCGTCCGCGGCGACCATCACCGCCTCGGCGCCGCGCTCGCGCGAGACCGGGGTGATATCGACGAAGGCGATCCCGCGCGCGGCGCACAGCTCGCGTGCGGCGGCATTGAACGCGTCGATCTCGCGGCCGATCACGTCCACGCCGCGGTCGTCCTTCTCGCCGAACGGGGTCACTCCCCAGTCCGGGATCGACAGCACCATGACCCGGTCGGGACGGCCGCCGGCATGGCCGATCGCGCGCACCAGCAGCGCATCGAACTCGCTGCGGTAGTTGTCGAGGTTGCGCCCGCGGTACTGGTTGTTGACGCCGATCAGCAGGCTGACGAAGCCCCACTCGCCGAGCGGTTCGGCCGCGTCCATCGCCGCGGCCAGCTCGTCGGTGGTCCAGCCGGTGGTGGCGATGATCCGCGGTGCGGCCAGCGCGACGCCTTCGCGGCGCAGGGCCGCGGCCAGCTGTTCGGGCCAGCGGCCGGCTTCGGGAACGGCCTCGCCGATCGTGTAGCTGTCGCCGAGGGCGAGATAGGTCGTCATCGTCGGTTCCTTGCGGTGGCTGCCGGCGGCGCAGGCCGACAGCATCGCCATCGTCGACAGCAGGAGGGCGGCCAGCCGCAACACCTGCGGCGCATGCGGCAGCGTTCGGACAGGCCGGCGTCGTTCAGCCCAGCGCCGCACGGACGGTTCCATCGCCGGCGTCGCGCCCGACCCTGCGGTCGAGCACCCGTTCGATCCGGCGGAACACCTCGCGCAGCTCGTCGGGCTGCGGCAGCAGGGTCACCCGGAAGTGGTTGCGGTAGGGGACGTTGAAGCTGCTGCCGGGCACCACCAGTACGTTCTCGGTCTCCAGCAGCTCCAGCGCGAAACGGTGATCGTCGAAGCCGCCCTCCAGCGCGGCGCCGGTGACCGCCGGGAACGCGTACAGCGCGCCGGCGGGGGCGACCAGCTCCAGGTGGCGGCTGGCGGCGACGCTCTCGACCACCGCGCGGCGCGCCTCGTACAGGCGGCCGCCGGGTGCGCACAGCGCGTCGATGGTGTTGTCGCCGTGCAGCGCCGCCTCGACCGCGAACTGGCCGGGCACGTTCGCGCACAGCCGCAGCGCACCGAGCAGGTCCATCGCATGATGGAATTCGCCGATCGCCAGCGGATCGCCGGACAGCACCGCCCAGCCGACCCGCCAGCCGCAGGCGCGGTGGACCTTGCTCAGCCCGCCGAACGACAGGCAAGGCACCTCGCCGGCGAGCGGCGCGACCGGCTGGAATACCGCGCCGTCGTACAGGATCGAATCGTAGATCTCGTCGCACAGCAGCAGCAGGTTGTGGCGTGCGGCGATCGCGACGATCCGTTCGATCAGTTCGCGCGGATAGTTGGCGCCGGTCGGATTGTTCGGGTTGATCAGCACGAGCGCGCGGGTGCGGCTCGATACCAGCGCCTCGATCTCGTCCGGATCGGGCAGGAAGCCGTTCTCCGGCAGGCAGCGGTAGTAGACCGGGCGGCCGTCGTTGAGGATCGTCGCCGCCGACCACAGCGGGTAGTCGGGCGAGGGCAGCAGCACCTCGTCGCCGGGGTTGAGCAGGGCGCGCAGCGACAGGTCGATCAGCTCGCTGACCCCGTTGCCGAGGAATACCCGCTCCGGGGTCGCGTTCGGGGTGCCGCGCGCCTTGTAGTGCGCGGCCACCGCCTCGCGCGCGGCCGGCAGGCCCTGCTGGTGGGTGTAGGGATCGGTCTGGTCGATGCCATCGACGATCGCGCGCTGCAGATGCGCCGGCGCGCGGAACCCGAAGGCGCCCGGGTTGCCGATATTGAGCTTGATCAGGCTGCGGCCCTGGGCCTCCAGCTCGCGTGCGCGCCGGGCCAGCTCGCCGCGGATCTCGTAACGGACTTCGGACAGGCGTTCGCGGGTCTTGAGGCTGGTTTTCGAGCTTGAGGGCGACATCGGCGTGGGGACGGCAGGGGCGGAGGGCGCGCGGAGCGCGAATTGTCCGCCAGACTATCCGAATGCCGGGCCGTGTCCAGCGGCGGCCCCGATGCTCCGGGCGCCGCATCCGCGACCGCGGCGATGCCCGGCACGGATAGAATCCGGCCATGCGATCCGACAGCCGCCGCTCTTGACCTCCTCCGTTGCCGACCTGCAGTCGATCGGCTGGCCCGTGAACGGCCGCCGTGCCGATCCGGCCGGCGTGCCGGCCGACGCCTTCCCGCCCGGCTGGGCCGACCTGATCGACGCGCATCCGCACGCACGGCCGGCACGGATCGTCGAGCAGCACCGCAGCGGCTACCTGGTCGCCGAGTCGCCGGACACCGGTGACTCGGCTCCCAACAGCGGCTCGTCTCCCAACAGCTATCCGGCCGAGTCGTTGCCCGAATGGACGCGGCCCGCGCAATACCGCAAGGGCGAGACGGCCCCGGAAGAGCGTCCTGCGGTCGGCGACTGGGTGCTGGTCGAGGGCGAGGGCGGCTCGGCGCGGATCGTCGCGCTGCTGCCGCGCTGGAGTGCGATCAAGCGCGGTGCCGCCGGCGAGCACTACCGCCAGCAGCTGATCGCGGCGAATGTCGACACCGTATTCGTCGTCAGCGGCCTGGATGACGATTTCAATCCGCGCCGGATCGAGCGCTACCTGCTGCTGGTGCGCGGTGCCGGCGACGCCGGGGAGCAGCCGGCGATCGAACCGGTGATCGTGCTGACCAAGGCCGACCTGGCCGAGGCGGCAACGCCGGGCGCGGTCGCCGATGCGGTCGAGGCCCTGCGCGCGCTCGGCGACGAATCGCTGGCGGTTTGCGCGGTCAACGCACGCGACCGCGACAGCGTCGCCGCGCTCGCGCCGTGGCTGAGACCCGGGCGGACCGCGGTGCTGGTCGGCAGCTCCGGCGCCGGCAAGTCGACCCTGACCAACAGCCTGCTCGGGATCGAACGGATGAAGACCGGCGAGGTCCGCGAGAGCGACTCGCGCGGTCGCCACACCACCACCCACCGTGCGCTGATCCCGCTGCCGTCCGGCGCCTGCCTGATCGACACCCCGGGCATGCGCGAGCTCAAGCCGACCGGCGAGGAGGACGTCGGCGAGAGCTTCGCCGACATCGAGGCGCTCGCCGGGCAGTGCCGTTTCCGCGACTGCGCGCACGCCCGCGAACCCGGCTGCGCGGTGCGCGCGGCGATCGAGGCCGGCACGCTCGATCCGCAGCGCTTCGCCAACTACCTCAAGCTGCGCGACGAGGTCGCCGGCGCCGCCGACAAGCTCGCCGACCGCCTCGCCCAGAAATCGCAGGCGCGGGTGCAGAGCAAGGCGCTGAACAAGCGGCTGGACGACAAGTACGGCAAGCGGTAGCGCCTGCCGTGAGTGGGACTCAGTGGCCCCACAGCACGCCGGGTGTGCTGCGGGTATTGCCTGACCAGCGCCGGGTGGGAGACTTCCCATCTATATCGAACACTGTTCCTATCCGCCGCCGTCGAATGTCGCGGTAATCTGTCATTGTCACTGGCAATGGGCCGCGCCATCAGGTAACCCAGTGGTCCTGGCCTCGGCGGGCGCCGACACTGCCACCCCAACACGTAGCTCACGGAAAGCACGCAAGAATGCCTCCAACGTCTACGCCTCGTAGGGAACATGGATGATGCGAAGTCTGAACGTCGTCGCTTTGGCAATGATGCTTCTGGCCTCGGCATGCGGATCCGAAGTCCAGGCCGAGCCTGATACCTCGGAGGGGATGGCACCAATAGAGACCGAAGCAGCCTCTTCGCAGGATGGCGGTGAAGACGAGATGGGGCTCGAAGATGCTTCTCTTGAAAATTTCGATGATGATCGAATGGCAAGAATGGGGATGCCGGCAGGCATTTCCGAGGAATAATACTCCTGCTTGAAAAGGGGCGCTTACGTCACCTTGGAAAGCATGCAATGCATCTCGCAGGAGAAAGTCTGCCAGGACAAGCGGCTTAATGATCTATATCAGGAGTTGCTTCGCATGCTTGACGGCAAGATGCGTGCGCAATTAATCAACGCGCAGTATGCATGGTTGAATTCACGCTCAAAGGATGAGTCACTTGAGGCAATGTTGTACGGCGGGGGCAGGTAGAAAATGCTCAAGTTGTGCTGAACGAGCTGATAAGGTTGGTGCAAAGAGCCGATCTTCTTGACAAATATCCAGGCCCTTCCGAAATCAATCTGTAGCCTATTTCCCCAGCAGGAGCATCGAATGGACATCGTCGTGGGTACTGGCCGCCGGCAGCTGCGCTTCGCCACATTGCTGTTTGTCGCTTTGTCTGCATGCAGCACAACACGTGCAGCGCAACAGGCTGATGCCTCTCCGTCGGATCAGGATCAAAATTGCTTCGCGATAGGAAAAATCGATGATCGCGAGCGCTGTTTCGCACAAATGACTGAGCAGAATATGGCAGAGTGCGAGCGCGTAAGTCCATTGACCTGCCGTCCCTACCAGGAAATGTATGCGGCGAGCCAACGAATAAAAGAGTTGAATGCAGAGATCGTGTCAATCTCAAAGCTGAAGTATGCCTCTTATGCAGAAAGCGATGAAGCGTACGTAAGTGATCTGGTCAGCTATTTGGAAGAAGAGTCTGCCGCGTGGGAGGCGCATCGGGATGCCCGATGTCAGCTTGAGCCATTCATCGACGGGATGAGCCGTTCGGAAGCGGGCGACATTACAGAAGCATGTCGGCTTGACATGACAAACGATCGAATTCAACAGCTGGAAGAGTTGGCGATTGAACTGAAAAGCTAAGGAGCGGCGTCATGACAGAAAACTGCACTTACAACCCCCTCGACCGATCAACGTTCGAAGCCATTGCCTACAACGCAATCGGACGCGCGAGTGAGATCAACACCTATCCTGCATATGCTCTTACCCACAGCACGGGCAATTCAGGATGGTCTGTTGGTGCAATCCAGTGGGACTTTGGACAGCCGGGACGTGGGGACAAGGTTGACGATCTGCTGAGTGGCTATCAGGCGTGGGCGCAGCCTGATGATCGGTTCGCAGACCTGGAGCTGGCGTCGTTATCAGGCCGGCTCAAAACACGCGGACAAGTAGGAAATGACTTGTCGGTCGACGAAAAAACGAAGCTCGAAGACTACCTTCGCTCGGATCAAGGCCGAACATTCGTAGACGAGCTAAGTCAAGCTCAAATCGAACGAAAATGGGAGCGCGTGGGAGAGCCGCTATCTCAAATAGAATGGATGCAGCGACTGGCTGAAAACGACCCTCAGCAAGCTGCCGAAATAGTGGCAATGACGAGCAAGCTTTACAACCAAAATGAAGTTAGAGGTGGCCGACTGCTTGCGCATCTTCAAGAGAACGAGTTGACGTCAGATGAAACGCGGACGTGGATCGGGACGCACGGTATAAATGGTTTGAGGGAGAGCGCTCAGACAGCAATCATATCGGGGCGAGACAATGCTTTGCATGGGATTCGTTTATTCAACGCGCTGGAAATGAACGAGGAACACTTAGGGCGAGCGTGGCGAGAAGAGATCCATACAAACGGCAATGTCAGCCTGACTCAGGACTTCAATAACAATCCTACGGCCCAGTTATTCGATGGGATGATGCGCAACCCGGTTGCAGGAAGCCAAGTCCTCGCAGCCATTGACGACCCCGATTCGCATTTCCGGCCGGTGGTCATCACTGGGATCAACCAGCAAGCCCGACTCGAAATGGCACGTATCGAGCTAGATGGAGAAGGCACTGTAACTCTCCACAGTACCAGGGGCTTCGAATACGAAATGACGGCCGATCGCGGCTTGCACTGGACAAATCCACCAGCGCATTGGGCAGATTCGCCGTCAGGTCGAGCGACTGATGAGCCCGACTACAATGAGCCCGGGCGTGCTCAACCCTCTGCCCCTGTTACGCCATCGGCCGAGCACGATCCTCAGGCATTCAGCACTGGCGACCCTCAACTCGACCGATTGGCTGCCGCACTGTTTGCCGATGACGAGGAGGCCATCTCCCGGATTGCCGCCGAGGTCGAGCAGTCGCCGGAGGTCCAGGCGATGATCCAGGAGGGCCATAGAATGCTCGCCGAGCAGGAGCGGCAACAGGAGCAGGAGCGCCAAGCCCATCAGCACCAGGGGCCTGCCCTCTCCCTCGGATAATCATTGGAGGATGCATGGACGGCGGAGATCCGATGAAGGAAGTCGCCCGGCTGCTGACGGCCCTGGTCGCCAAGTTCGAGCAGCGCGAGGCGCGGATGCAGGCTGCGGTCGACCAGAAGCTGCAGAAGCTCGAGAGCGAAGTGGACCAGCTGCACCAGCGGATCAGCGGCATCGTCAACGGTGCCCAGGCCCGAATCACCGAGGAAGCCAAGGTGGCAATGGGTCCGGTGGCATCGGAGTATGGCCGTGCCGTCGCCGGCACCTCGGCCCAACTGCGTGGTGCCAGTAGGACTGTGTGGACCTGGTACGGCGGCCTGGTGATGCTGGCCGTGCTGTTCTTTGCGATCGGCTGGGGTGTGTTGGGTTACTACCGCCGCGAGCTCGCCCAGACCCAGGACGAGCTCGCGCGCTACGAGAATGCGGTGCCGGTCGTGCAGGCGTTTTATGCCTCCGATGCCACCCTTTGCGACGGCCGCATCTGCGTGAACGTGGACCGGAACGGGAAACGTAGCGGGGACAAGCAGCAATACCTGCCCGCCAAGCCGCGCCAATAAATCCGCTATGAACGGCATCGGGCGATGCCAAGCTGTCCAGAGCCTTGCTGGCGTCGCGTCCCTGGCTCAGCCGCCCCAGAGCACTCCGGGGGTGCGGGGGCATTGCCTGACCGGCTCGGGATCGTCGCGGTCGCTGTCCAGCAGCCAGCATTCGTCGAGCACCGAGCAGTAACAGGCGCGCAGCCGGACGTGGTGACGTTCGCGGTCGAGGGCTTCCCAGACCGGCGTCACCGGTTCGGGGCGGGGCACGCGGAGCAGGTTGATCCACTCCCCGGGCGCGATCACGCGCCGCTGGATGCCGCTGGCGAGCAGCCGCGGATCGTCCCCGGCGTTTGCCGGCACACCGCAGCACAGCGACAGCAGCGTGCCGGAGTCGCGGACCGGCGCATCCTTGTAGAGGACCTCGGCCCAGCGCACGCGCGCCGGGCCGGTGCCACGGTTGAGCAGGTCGAGGGTGACCTGGCGGGCTCCGTCCAGCGAAGCATTGCTGGTGCCGAACATCAGCGAGGGCCAGACGCTGGCGGCTAGGATGCGCTCCTGGGTGCGGTTGGCGTTGACCGCGACGAAGACCGAAACCATCGAGATCACCAGCACGCCGATGCCGATCACGATCTCGAACAGGCGGCTGTCGCCCCGTACGGCGGACTTGTCGGTCCCGGTTTCGTTCATGGGGGTTCCTGGCTGTGGAGTGTCTGACGGACGCTGCTCGCAGGCGCCTGCGTCGAGGGCCGGATTATTCCATCACTGCCGGATCGCCGCGTCGCTCCTGCCCGGAGCGCCGGCGGGGGCGGCAGAGCGGTACGGCAACGCCGGCAACGGGTAGCATGGCCGGATGCAAGGGACGACGACCGCCGATCCCGCGATCGCCCACCACGCCGCACTCGATGCGCGGATGGTCCGTGCCGCGCGCGGGATCCGCCTGCTGACCCTGACCAGCTGGCCGGCCGGGCAGGAGCGGTGCTTCCTCGACGCCTGCGCCGCCGGCCGCCTGGCGTTGCCGCGGATCGAATACCCGCGTCACGACTTCGGCGAGGTCCGCACCGAGCTGGAGGCGATCGCCGCCGCCGCCGATCCCGACCATCCGCTCGGCCAGTACCTGCGCGAGTCCGCCCGCAGCTGGGCGACCGCGGCGCAATTGTTGGAATCGCTGGGCACACCCGCGGTGACGCAGCATTCGGTGCGCTTGTTCGGCCGTCCCGACGAGGCCCTGCCCGGCGACGGCCCGAGCGCGCGCGAGGCCGCCCGCCATTTCATCTCGATCGCCGATGAACTCGACCGCGAGCTGATGGCGCCGGCCGAGCACATCACCGTGTCGGCGACCGCGTTGCAGCTGCAGTTGCAGCGCGAGCTGGACAACTTCTTCGGCGAGCGGGTGATCGAGGTCGAGCTCGATCCCGAGCTGATCTCCAAGGCCGCCGCCGGCGCCACCCGCATCCGCCTGCGCAGCAACGCCGCCTTCAGCGACTACGACCGCGACCAGCTCCTGCAGCACGAGGCCTTCGTCCACTCGCTGACCGCGCTCAACGGCCGCGAACAGCCGGTGCTGCCGAGCCTGGGGCTGTCGTCGCCGCGCAGCACCGAGACCCAGGAGGGGCTGGCGACCTTCGCCGAGCAGATCACCGGCAGCATCGACATTGGCCGGATGAAGCGGATCAGCCTGCGCATCGAGGCGGTCGACATGGCCCTGGGCGGCGCCGACTTCATCGAGGTGTTCCGCTATTTCCTCGACGCCGGCCAGGCCGCCGAGGAGAGCTTCGCCTCGGCCCAGCGGGTGTTCCGCGGGGTGCCGGTGACCGGCGGCGCGGCGTTCACCAAGGACACCGTCTACCTGCGCGGGCTGGTCTCGGTGCACACCTTCTTCCGCTGGGCGCTGCGCGAGCAGAAACTGCAGCTGTGCCGCTGGCTGTTCGCCGGCAAGATGACCCTCGCCGACGTCCAGCGCTTCGAGCCGCTGTTCGCCGACGGGGTGCTCGAACCCGCGCGTTGGATGCCGCACTGGATCACCCGTGCGAACGGGCTGGCCGGGATGCTGGCGTTCTCGCTGTTCGCCAACCGCATCCGCCTGGACGCGATCGCCGGCGGCAGCGAGCCGCTGCAGCTGTAGGAGCCCCGGCCCCGGCCCCGGGCGGGGAGGGGGCGGCCCCGCGATCGGTTCCGTCCGCACGCTCCCGTATGCAGCCGCCCTCACTGCCCGTTGGGGATATCGCCGGTAGAATCACCAGCCCGCCAGCGAAATCACATCACGCCCTGATGTCCGACAACGACGCCTTCAAGCAAGCCGCGCTCGACTACCACCGCCTCAGCCCGCCGGGCAAGATCAAGGTCACCGCGACCAAGCCGATGGTCACCCAGCGCGACCTCGCCCTGGCGTACTCGCCGGGCGTCGCCTACGCCTGCGAGGCGATCGCCGCCGACCCCAACACCGCCCGCGACTACACCGCCCGCGGCAACCTGGTCGCGGTGGTCAGCAACGGCACCGCGGTGCTCGGCCTGGGCGACATCGGCGCGCTCGCCGGCAAGCCGGTGATGGAAGGCAAGGGCGTGCTGTTCCAGAAGTTCGCCGGCATCGACGTGTTCGACATCGAGGTCGACGAGCGCGATCCGGACAAGCTGGTCGACATCATCGCCAGCCTGGAGCCGACCTTCGGCGGCATCAACCTGGAAGACATCAAGGCGCCGGAATGCTTCATCGTCGAGCGCAAGCTGCGCGAGCGGATGAAGATCCCGGTGTTCCACGACGATCAGCACGGCACCGCGATCATCGTCGGCGCGGCCGTGCTCAACGCGCTGGAAGTCGCCGGCAAGAACATCGAGGACATCAAGGTCGCGACCACCGGCGCCGGTGCCGCCGGCATCGCCTGCCTGGACATGCTGGTCGCGCTGGGGGTGAAGAAGGAGCACATCACCGCGTACGACCGCGAGGGCGTGATCTACAGCGGCCGCCCGAACCTGGACCCGGACAAGGCCCGCTACGCCAGCGACACCGGCAAGCGCAGCCTGGCCGAGATCGTCGAGGGCGCCGACCTGTTCCTGGGCCTGTCCGCCGGCGGCATCCTCAAGCCGGAGATGGTCGCGACGATGGCGGACAAGCCGATCATCCTCGCGCTCGCCAACCCGTACCCGGAGATCCTGCCGGAAGACGCGAAGACGGTCCGCCCGGACTGCATCATCGCGACCGGCCGTTCGGACTACCCGAACCAGGTCAACAACGCACTGTGCTTCCCGTACATCTTCCGCGGCGCGCTCGACGTCGGCGCTACGGTGATCAACGAGGACATGAAGCTCGCCTGCGTGCGCGCGATCGCGCGGCTGGCGCGGATGGAGGCCGGCGATCTCGGCAGCGCCTACGGCGGCGACGTGCCGACGTTCGGGCCGGACTACCTGATCCCGCGCCCGTTCGACCCGCGCCTGCTGGTGATGCTGGCCCCGGCGGTCGCGCTGGCGGCGATGAAGTCCGGCGTCGCGACCCGCCCGCTGGAGGACGTCGAGGCCTACGTCGAGCAGCTCGGCCAGTTCATCCACCGCACCGGCCTGGTGATGAAGCCGGTCTACGACCGCGCCCGCAGCGACCGCAAGCGCGTGGTCTACGCCGAGGGCGAGGAGGAAACCGTGCTGCGCGCCGTGCAGACGGTGATCGACGAGCGCCTGGCCTACCCGATCCTGATCGGCCGTCCCGAGGTCATCCACGCGCGCATCGAGCGGCTCGGCCTGCGCATGCGCGAAGGCGCCGACTACGAGCTGACCAACATCAACGACGATCCGCGCTTCAACGACTACTGGCAGCAGTACCACGCGCTGACCGAGCGTCGCGGCGTGACCCCGGCCGCGGCCAAGAACCTGCTGCGTTCGCGGCCGACCCTGATCGCCGCGCTGATGGTCGAGCGCGGCGAGGCCGACGCGATGATCTGCGGCCTGGTCGGGCGCTTCCACAAGAAGCTCGGCTACCTGCGCAGCGTGTTCGACTTCGACCGCGGCGTCACCGGCACCGCGGCGATGACCGGGGTGATCAACGACAAGGGCGTCTGGTTCTTCCTCGACACCCATGTCCAGGTCGACCCGCCGGCCGAGCAGATCGCCGAGGCGACCCTGCAGGCGACCTACCGGCTGAAGCTGTTCGGCGTCGAGCCCAAGGTCGCGCTGCTGTCGCATTCCAACTTCGGCAGCCACGACAACCCGTCGGCGGCGAAGATGCGCAAGGTCCGCGAGATCCTCGCCCGGCGCATGCCGAAGCTGGAGGTCGACGGCGAGATGATGGCCGACACCGCCTGGGACGACGAGCTGCGCCATCGCATCTTCCCGAACACCACCCTCAAGGGCCGGCCCAACCTGTTCGTGATGCCGAACCTGGACGCGGCCAACATCACCTACAACATGATCCGGATGATGACCGAGGGCGTCGCGCTGGGCCCGATCCTGATGGGCCTGGACAAGCCGGCGCACATCCTGACCCCGAACTCGACCTCGCGCCGGGTGGTCAACATGACCGCCATCGCCGCGGTCGACGCGCAGATCCGGGCGGGGCGCAAGGACAGCTGACGGCGCGGCGCATCCGCCGGCCGGCACGATGTCGCCGGGTCAGGGATGCGCCGTACTCCGTGCCCGGCGCCGTACCGGTCCCGCCGGCCGACGCCAGGACGATCCCCTGTCCCCGGAACGCAAGGAATCGCGATGCCCCGAAAACGCAACACCGCCCTGTACTTCACCGGGGGGATCGCGCTGGACGCCAACAGCGCGATCCTGTGCGGCCACCTCTACCTGGAGCGGGACGAGCCCAGCGTTACCCGGACGATGTTCGTGGACGACGGCGAGTGGTTCCACCTGCGCGACCTGCCCGACGTCGTCTACGCCAGCGTGCGCCGACCGCCGTCCCGCGACGGGCGGGCGGTGTTCTGCTTCCTCGGCCGTGGTGGATTGCTGGCGGAGCGGCCCTCCGGCGGCGAGTTCAGGGACACCCGGTTGCCGGCCCGCCCCTGGCTGATGGACCTGCGAGAGATCGACGGCGTGCTCCATGCCTGCGGCACCCAGAACCAGGTGTTGCGCGGACAGGGGAGCGACTGGCAGCGCATCGACCAGGGGATCGTCCAGCCGCTGGACGACGCGGTTACCGCGTGTCTCAACGCGATCGACGGCTTCGGTGGCGATGAGATCTACGCGGTCGGTGACGGCGGCGCGATCCTGCACTGGGATGGCCGGCGCTGGACGCCGCAGCCGTCGGGCACGGACCTGCCGCTGTACTGCGTCCGCTGCGCCGCCGACGGGCACGTCTACGCCGGCGGTGCCGGCGGCGTGCTGTTGCGCGGCGACCGCCGCGGTGGCTGGGTCGAAGTCGGCGACCGGTCCGTGTGCGCGGACGTGCTGGAGGACCTGGCGGAGTTCGACGGCCGGCTCTACGTCGCCGCCGTCGACCGCCTGCTCGAGTTCGACGGCCGCAAGCTCCGCGAGACGGCCGTGCCGGTGGCGGGACCGCTGGCTTTCCTGGCCCTGGACGCGTGCGAGCAGGCGCTTTGGACCGTCGGCGACGACTGCGTGCTGCGCTACGATGGCCGCGAGTGGAGGCGCTTCGCCTGCCCGGAGAACTGAGCCGGCTCATGGCCGCGCCGGCGGCCGCGTCTTCCGGCCGGCCGCTCCGATGACGCACGCATCGCCGCAGCGCGCGCATCCCGAGGTCATCGTCTTCATCGCCTGTCCCGACGGCTATCGCATCGGGCTGATCGAACGGCCTGCGGTGCCGGCCGCGCCACACACCCCGCCATGGCCGGGGCCGGGCCGGTCGCCCGATGGCGGCGGGGCTCAGCGGCCGCCGCTCCAGCCGATGCCGACGGTGAATCCGCGACCGGCGCCGGGCTCGAAGTAGCGTCCGTTGCCCTCGTTGACGATCACCGAACCGGCATGGTCGCGGTCGAACAGGTTGTCCACCCGCGCGAAGCCGTGCCAGCCCGAAGCTGGCGCGCGCCATTGCAGCCGCAACGCCAGCAGTGCGTAGCCCGGCGCGTGGTCGTCGTTGAGGTCGTTGACCGCGATCCGGTCGCTGGCGCGCAGCTCCAGCGCCGCGCCGAGGCGGTCGCCGGCGCCGTGCCAGGCCAGCTCGGCATAGCCGTGCGCACGCGGCACGCCCGGCACCCGGTTGCCGGCGGCGACCTCGCGCCGCACCGGCACGCCGCCGCTGGCCACCCGGTACGCGTACGGCGACACGAAGCGCGCATGCAGCCAGTTGGCGGCAACCGCGTACGACCAGCGTTCGCCGAACCGCCCCTCGAAACCGGCTTCGATGCCCTCGCGGCGGGTGCGTCCGGCATTGGCGTAGCTGGTCCGGCCACCCTGGTTGTGCGCCGGCACGATCTCGTCGCGGCCGTCGATGCGGTACAGCGTCACGCTGGCATGGCCGTCCGCCCGCCGCCAGCGCGCGCCGATCTCGCCGCTGTCGTAGCGCGTCGCGCGCAGCTCGCGGTTGAAGCCGGCGCCGCCGTCGGAGCGGTACGACAGCTCGGTGACGGTCGGCGTCTCGAAGCCGCGGCCGACGCTGGCGAACGCCTCGCCCCAGCCGAACGCCCGCGCCACCCCCAGCGACGCCGCGGTCTCCTCGAACGTCAGCCGGCCGCCGTCGTCGCCGTTGGCCAGGTAACGGTCGTGCGAGGAGAAGCGCAACCGGCTCCGGCGCACGCCGGCCAGCGCGCTCCACGCTTCGCCCCACGTCCAGTCGCCCAGCGCGTAGGCGTCGACGTTGCGCAGGGTGTTGTCCTCGTCGCGGCGCAGCCGCCCGCGCACGCCGAGGCGGTCGCCGACGAAGTTCTCGTAGCCGCGGCGGTCCTCATCCAACCGGCCCGCGTCCATGCCGATCGACAGCCCGCCGCGTGCGCCTTCCCAGCGGTGGCCCGCCTCCAGCCCGGCCGAGCGCCGGCCGACGTCGATCACTCCGCCGGCGCTGGTCGGCGCCTGCTGCGCGAACGCCGGCACCGCCAGGTACTGCAGCACGTCGCGGCCGACCGCGTGCGCGCCGATCCAGTAGCTGCGCCCTGGCGCGTAGTCGTGCTCCCAGCGCGCGCCGAGCTGCGCGTTGTCGATCCGCTTGCGGGTGTCGAACGCCAGCGCGTTCGGCGCGGTGCCGTGCGGATCTTCGCGCCACTGCGCGCGGGTCAGCCCCAGCGGATCCTCGGTGTCGGGCTGGCGCAGCGCGCCGGCGGCCAGCCGCAGCCGGCGGCGTTCGTCCGGCGCCCATTGCGCGACCGCGTCCAGCTGCGCGCGTTCGGCCGCGCTGTGCGGACGCTCGCCATCGGTGGCGAAGTGGCTGCCCAGCGCCTGCCAGCGCCACGGCGAATCCGCATCCGCCTGCTCGTAGCCGGCCTGCAGTCGATGGCTGCCATGCCCGCCCAGCCAACCCTCGACGCGCGGTCCGCCCGGCCCGTCGAGCGCGGTCTCGGCGACGATCGCGCCGCCGGCCGCGTTGCCGTACTGCAGCGCCAGCGGCCCGCGCAGCACCTGCACCCGGTCCAGCGCGCCCAGCGGGAAGTTCGCCGCCTGGCCCTGGCCGTCCAGCGCCGAGGACGGGATGCCGTCCACCACAAGCCGGATCCCGCGGATGCCGAAGGTGGAGCGGGCGCCGAAGCCGCGGCTCTGGATCTGCAGGTCCTGCGCGTAGTTCTGCCGGTCGAGCACGCCGATGCCCGGCACCCGCACCAGCGTCTCTGCCAGCGACACCTGCCGCTGGCCCGCGCGCAGCGTCGCGCCGTCCACCGTGTCCACCGCGCCTGGGAACGCCTGCAGCGGCCGCGGCGGGCCCAGCACCTGCACCGTGTCGAGGGTGGCGGCATCGTCGTCCTGCTGCGCGGCGGCCGGCAGCGCGAGGAACAGCGCGACCAGCAGCCACCACGGCGACGGAGAAGGAGAAGGGCGGCGCAGGGCGCGTCGGCAGGCATTCATGCGCGCATTGTCGCTGCCGCGGCGCCACGCGTGCGTGAGGCAGGCGGCAGAGCGCCGGCCGAACGGCAGCCGGCCGGCGCGGGCGAGCGGGCGGTGCGTGGCGGCGCGCCATGTGCGGCAACCCCACGCGCTGGTATGCAATGGCCGTGGACATCGCATACCAGCGACCAAAGGCGGAGCCGGCGGCCGCCGGGGCGACATCGGAACGGCGCGGTCCGGCTGCTAGAATCGGAGCTCTAATTCCCCCTTGAACCACGAGGCGCGGCCATGGGGCCGCGAAGCGCATGACCCAGACCTACGAGAGCCCGTTCGCCGATCTGCTGCACAACGACCCGGACCCGGCCGAGACCCAGGAATGGGTCGAGTCGGTCCAGGCCGTCATCGCCCGCGACGGCGCCGAGCGCGCCCACCAGCTGCTGCAGGGCATGGTCGAGGTCACCCGCCGCGCCGGCGCCCACCTGCCGTTCTCGCCGACCACCGAGTACATCAACACGATCCCGCCGCACCTGGAGCCCAAGACCCCGGGCGACCAGACCATGGAATGGCGGATCCGCTCGCTGATCCGCTGGAACGCGATGGCGATGGTCGTGCGCGCCAACCGCAAGCCCGGCGACCTGGGCGGCCACATCGCCAGCTTCGCCTCCGCGGCGACCCTCTACGACGTCGGCTTCAACCATTTCTGGCGCGGCCCAGAAGGCGACCACCCCGGCGACCTGATCGGCGTGCAGGGCCACAGCTCGCCCGGCATCTACGCGCGTTCCTTCCTCGAAGGTCGCATCAGCGAATCGCAGCTCGACCACTTCCGCATGGAGGTCGACGGCCGCGGCATCAGCTCCTACCCGCACCCGTGGCTGATGCCCGATTACTGGCAGCTGCCGACCGTGTCGATGGGCCTGGGTCCGATCGCGTCGATCTACCAGGCGCGCAACTGGAAATACCTGGAAGGCCGCGGCCTGCTGCCGAAGTCCGACCGCAAGGTCTGGTGCTTCATGGGCGACGGCGAGTGCGACGAGCCCGAGAGCCTGGGCGCGATCTCGGTCGCCGGCCGCGAGGGCCTGGACAACCTGGTGTTCGTGATCAACTGCAACCTGCAGCGCCTGGACGGCCCGGTGCGCGGCAACGGCAAGATCATCCAGGAACTGGAAGGCCAGTTCCGCGGCGCCGGGTGGAACGTGATCAAGACCGTCTGGGGCAGCTACTGGGATCCGCTGCTGGCGCGCGACACCTCCGGCAAGCTGCGCCAGCTGATGATGGAGACCGTCGACGGCGAGTACCAGAACTGCAAGGCCTTCGGCGGCGCGTATACCCGCGAGCATTTCTTCGGCAAGTACCCGGAGACCGAGCGCCTGGTCGCCAACCTGTCCGACGACGACATCTGGCGTCTGAACCGCGGCGGCCACGACCCGCACAAGGTCTACGCGGCCTACGACGCGGCGACCAAGATGAAGGGTATGCCGACCGTGATCCTGGCCAAGACGGTCAAGGGCTACGGCATGGGCGCGGCCGGCGAATCGCTGAACCCCACCCACCAGACCAAGAAGCTCGACGACGAGGCGGTCCGCGCGTTCCGCGACCGCTTCAACATCCCGGTCACCGACAAGCAGCTCGCCGACGGCCAGGTGCCGTTCTTCCACCCGGGCAAGGACTCCGAGGAAGTGCAGTACATGCTCGAGCGCCGCAAGGCGCTGGGCGGCTTCCTGCCGCAGCGCCGGCGCAAGGCCAGCCAGTCGCTGGAAGTGCCGAAGCTCGAAACCTACGAGCGCCTGCTCAAGTCCACCGGCGATCGCGAGATCAGCACCACGATGGCCTTCGTGCAGACCCTCAACATCACCCTGCGCGACAAACAGGTCGGCCCGCGCTGCGTGCCGATCGTCGCCGACGAGGCGCGCACCTTCGGCATGGAAGGCCTGTTCCGCCAGCTCGGCATCTACGCCCCGCAGGGCCAGAAGTACAAGCCGGTCGACCGCGACCAGCTGATGTACTACCGCGAGGACGCCGCCGGCCAGGTGCTGGAGGAGGGCATCACCGAGGCGGGCGCGTTCTCCAGCTGGATGGCCGCGGCCACCAGCTACAGCACCAACGATTTGCAGATGCTGCCGTTCTACATCTTCTATTCGATGTTCGGCTTCCAGCGCATCGGCGACTCCGCCTGGCAGGCCGCCGACATGCGCGCGCGCGGCTTCCTGCTCGGCGCCACCGCCGGCCGCACCACCCTCAACGGCGAGGGCCTGCAGCACGAGGACGGCCATAGCCACCTGCTCGCCGGCGCGATCCCGAACTGCCGCAGTTACGACCCGACCTTCGGCTACGAGGTCACCGTGATCGTCCAGCACGGCATGCAGCGCATGCTCGCCGAGCAGCAGGACGAGTACTACTACATCACCCTGATGAACGAGAACTACAGCCACCCGGACATGCCCGAGGGCAGCGCCGAGGGCATCATCAAGGGCATGTACCTGCTCAAGGACGCCGGCAAGCCGAAGAAGAGCGAGCTGCGCGTGCAACTGCTGGGCAGCGGCACCATCCTGCGCGAGGCGATCGCCGCCGCCGAACTGCTCGACAAGGACTTCGGCGTGACCGCCGACATCTGGTCCTGCCCCAGCTTCAACGAGCTGCGCCGCGACGGCGTCGACGCCGAACGCTGGAACCGCCTCAACCCTGAGGCCAAGACCCCGCGCAAACCGTATGTGACCGAGCTGCTGGACGGCCGCCAGGGCCCGGCCATCGCCGCCACCGACTACGTCCGCGCCTTCGCCGACCAGATCCGCGAATACGTGCCGATGCGCTACACCGTGCTGGGCACCGACGGCTTCGGCCGCAGCGACACCCGCGCCAACCTGCGCCGCCACTTCGAGGTCGACCGCTTCCACATCGCCCACGCCGCGATCGCCGCGCTGGCCGCCGACGGCAAGATGACCGCCAAGGACGTCACCCGCGCGATCAAGGAGTACAGGATCGACGTGGAGAAGCCGAATCCGATTGGGGTTTGAGGACGCTCGACAAAGCACTGGGAAGGGCGACCTTGGGGTCGCCCTTCTGCGTTTGCGCCTTCTGCATCGGACATGTTGAAAATCAACGTATAGGTTGAATTTGTATAATTCAATCTACAGATTGATTTTTCGAGATTCAAGGTTTAAGTTGAACTCGCAGAGTTCAATCTATTTCTTGAAATTCGCTTGATTCGAGGTGGAACGGCATGAAGTACCTCATCCAACATCCACGCCAACTTGCCCCATTGCTCAAAGCATTGCGGGCCCAGGCCGATCTCTCCCAGGCGCAGGTCGCCGCAAAGCTGGGTGTGACTCATCAGGCCATCAGTGCATTGGAGCGGCATCCGGAAAAGGCGACGTTCGACCGACTGATGCGATTTCTTGGCGCGTTGAACGTGGATATCGTTTTGCAGCCCCGCTCCCAGCAGGAAGGCAGCAGGTCGCGATCTGCGCCGGTGGAGTGGTAGACCGATGGCAGCCTCATCAACCAGCGCGCTTGCCGTCTGGATCAATGGCGAGCAGGTCGGCCTCTGGGAGGAGCGACGCAGCGGGGCCCAGACATTGACCTATGCTGCCGATTGGCTGGTTGCGCCACATGCGCGTCCGCTGTCGTTGTCGCTGCCGCTGCTCCCGGAAGGCGGTGTTCACCGGGGAACTGCCGTCGAGTACTTTTTCGAGAACCTCCTGCCTGACAGCGCTGACATCCGGCGTCGGCTCCGCCAGCGGACCGGTGCCCGATCGACAGCCGCCTTCGATCTACTGGCAGAGATTGGCCGGGATTGTGTCGGAGCCGTGCAGCTGCTTCCGGTCGGACGGCAGCCGGAAGGGTTGGAGCAGATCGACGCGGAACCGCTGACGGATGCGGAGGTCGCCCAGGTGTTGCGCGACGTTCCCGTAACGAGGACGCCTGGGGCGGCAGAGCGGGGTGATTTCCGCATTTCCATCGCAGGCGCACAGGAAAAAACCGCCTTGCTTTGGCACGAAGGCCGCTGGTGCCTTCCGCGGAACTCAACGCCAACGACGCATATTTTCAAGCTGCCCCTTGGCAAAGTGGGCAACATGCAGGCCGATTTCAGCACTTCAGTCGAAAACGAGTGGCTTTGCAGCCGTATTGTCGAAGCGTTTGACATACCTGTTGCCCGGACCCGCATCGCGACGTTCGAGGAGCAGAAGGCGTTGATCGTCGAGCGCTTCGACCGCCGTCGATCCGAGCGTGGCGACTGGTGGCTGCGCCTGCCGCAGGAAGATATGTGCCAGGCCCTCGGCGTCCACCCGGACCACCGGTACGAAGTCGACGGCGGCCCCGGCGTGCGGGACATCATGGAATTGCTGCGGCGTTCCGAGCAGGCTGATCGGGATCGAAACGTTTTCTTCAAGGCGCAGATCGTCTTCTGGGCACTGGCTGCAACCGATGGTCACGCCAAGAACTTCAGCATCTTTCTGGGTGCAGGCGGCGCCTACCGGTTGACGCCGCTGTATGACGTGCTGTCTGCCTATCCCATCATGGGAAGAGGCCCCAACCAACTCGATCCGTACGATGCCAAGCTGGCCATGGCCGTGGTCTCCAGGAATCGGCACTACCAGATCCGGAACATCGTGCCGCGCCAGTGGGAGGCCATGGCCCGGCATTGTGGTGTCGATGGTGAACAATTGCTCGCCGAAGTGGCAGAGCAAGCGCAGCGGGTCATTGAAAGAGTCTCCAGCGAACTGCCGCACGACTTCCCGGATGCCGTCGCCACGCCAATCCTTGAAGGACTTTCGAGAGCAAGCGCTCGTTTGATCTAGGCGGTTCTGCGTTTCACAAGAAGACGCATCCGCGAGTTCGTGCCGATGCGCTACACCGTCCCAGGCATCGACGGCTTCGGCCGCAGCGACACCCGCACCAACCAGCGCCGCCACTTCGAGGTCGACCGCTTCCACATCGCCCACGCCGTGATCGCCGCCCTGGCCGCCGACGGCAAGATGAGCGCCAAGGACGTCACCCGCACGATCAAGGAGTATAAGATCGACGTGGAGACGCCGAATCCGATTGGGGTTTGATGAGGACGATGGACTAAAGATACGCCGGTGGCAATATGTGGCGGTGAGCTTCTCTCTCCCCACCAGAACCAGAAAGGCAAAGGGTTAGGCCTCCCGGTCTAGCCCATCTTCCTGCCTCGCGGTAGCCTTGTAAGCGCTCTGTACAAGTCGCATGCACATGGCCAGGGGTCGCTACAGTGTGCGCTGCGGTGTTCCTCCATGTATGTTGTCGACGATAGTCACAGGGGTGTGTTGGCACATGAAACTCGCCGCTGCATGGGCGTGGCTTAACTCGGTGCTCGAAAGCAACACGTTCAAACTTCTAATTCTTCCAGTGGCTGGTGGCATATACGCTGCTGGTAGCTACTTTGGGCGCAGAAGAATTGAGAGGACTGGCGAGTCCGAGGAGATTAAGAGAGTTCGAGAGCTTGTTGATCTCCAGCGAGCGATGAACGACGGTAACGTCTCGGTTGAGGACATCAACAACTTACGGCAACAGTTGCTAGGCAAGCCTGTCGAGCAGGCTGTGGCGACCGCGACCTATTCATTGAGCGAGCTGAGTACCTGCGCGAGCAGCCCACCGACCTGATGGAGGAGGGTGGAGAAGCGATCACGCAGGCAGAAATGAATGAGCGGGCTTACGCGATGTACGCCAGAGCCGACAACGAATTAGCAAGCACTGTAATCGAGAAAATGGCAACGTACTCGCCGGAGGAAGCGGCTGCGTTTCAGCAGGCACAAGATGCTTGGATTAGGTGGCGGGACGCGGAATCGCGGTGGGAGTCAAAGGTCTGGGAAGGGGGAACCATTCGCCCTCTGATGGTTGCGACTCGCCTTGAATCCTTGACTCGCGAACGCATTGCGGCAATCCGCGTATCGGGTGACTTGGAGCGTGACCCTAATAGGATATTTGCGCCCTACAGGAAAACACCCAAGGATCTTCCCGATCATCTTTCCCCAGGGATTACGGGGGAGCGTGTTCGCCAACTTCTTGGTGTCCCACATTACGTGAGTGAGAACTACTGGTTCTACCGCTTTTCGGACACGCAGCTACAGCTAAAAGTTCAGGATGAAGTTGTTGCCGAGTTCGCCTTCGTGATGATTGAGGGGGAAGCCTATGAGACGACTCTAGAGAACGTGGGGCCGTTTCATTTTGGGCAGCTCACGTTTGGCGATCTTTCGCGCTTGTACCCCCAGCTGGAGTTCATCCATAGGTTCGGCGCTAGAACCGGCGAGTTCTGCATCGAGTTACCGTTGGGAGCAGTGAATACGCGCTACTTCTTCGGCTCAATCTCCACGGAGAGCGGTGGTCGTTTGCTCCGGGCTAGCGACGCGAACGATGAGGGCGTGGATGAATCTCAAGCTCAAGCAAGGATGCTCGTCAATTGGTTTGGTCGAACGCACGGAGGCGAGCCTCCCTATATCTGGTGGCACATCTAGGAGAAATAGCAATAACCTAATCCGCCCGGAACAGAGTGGCTTGTCCGGAAGCACGCAACGGTCCTGCGCCGTGTTGACGAACACGATGGAGCTACCCGGCTGCTCAACGCAGGTCGCTCGCATGTTGAGCTTGGTTTGGGTGTCGGACTCGGGCTGGAAGCTATTGATCGCCGGCACCGGATAGGTGCGTAAATACATGTCCTCGGTGCCGAACGTCTCCCCCGGCGAGGCTCCGTCTTGCTGTTCCAGCTGCAGGCGAACAAGCTGTGCAAGGATGATGGAAAGAAGCCTAATCCGCTCGGTAGCTTTCAATAGTCCGTCGGCCAAATCTTGGCTATCGGTGGAGCTAGCCCGTCGTCATCGGCTAGTGTCTTGCGTAGTAAAGTGGTTTGGCGACATATTTCCGGATCAGGCGTTGCGGATTGAATCAAGCAGGGGGCATCAGTGAGCATGGTGGTCGAGAAAACGGAAAGCACGGAGTTCAAGCTTGAGGTCGACTTGAACGTATTGAATCATCTGGGGATCGGACTCTATAGCAGCACTCCCGCTGTCGTAACGGAAATCGTTGCGAATGCATGGGACGCTGATGCGACCCGTGTCGAAATTGAGATTAAGGGCGGTGAAATTATCGTCCAGGACGATGGGCACGGCATGGGAGCGGCGGAACTTCAAGGGCGCTTCCTAAAAGTCGGCTATGCCCGTAGAGAACAGCCAGGCGGAAGCAGAAGCCCGAAGTACGACCGGCCCGTCATGGGGAGAAAGGGAATCGGCAAGCTAGCCATGTTCTCACTGGCCAATAGAATCGACATCTGGTCTAAGAAAGAAGGCTGCCCAGAAGTAGCCGGGGCCGTCCTTGTAGATAAGCTCAAGGAAAAGATAAGCAAGAACATCATATACATGCTTGAGCCTGCCATTGAACAGTACGGTTGGGATACTGGCACTGGCACACGGATCGTGCTATCCCAACTCAACGCAGGCACGGACAAGACCGAAGCTTTTCTGCGACCGCGTATCGCCCGTCGTTTTAGCGTAGTAGGCGATCTCCATAACTTCAAGGTCTATATCAATGGCCAGGAGGTCACAACGCGCGATCGCGGCTATCACAGCGATCTCCAGTTTTGGTGGGACCTGGACGACGCGACTCGTGCGGAGCAGCTATCGCTAGCGACGTCGCTGGCAAGCGATGAGAACGGTGAGCGATGCATAGCGAGGCTCAATCACATCGTGGCTCATGACGGGAAGGCCTACGAGCTCCGGGGAGTCATCGCTACGGTTGCAAAGCCGAAGCAGCTAAAGAAAACCGATGACAATATTAACCAGATTTCCCTCTTCGCCAATGGACGTGTCTTTCAGGAGGATATGTTGAAGGACATCGGCAATGCGAAGATATTTAATAGCTATCTTGTTGGGGAGATCCACGCCGACTTCCTTGATGCGGATGGGACCGATCGGGCTACTGCCAATCGAGAGGCCGTTAAGACTGGAGATCCGTTGGTATCCGCTGTAAGAGACTGGCTTAAGACTGTACTTGCCGAGATCGCAGACCAGTGGGATGAGTGGCGCCGTCAACAGAACGTCGAGAGTGACGACGAGCAAACCAAGCTCGCGCTGGAAGCCTGGTATACCTCGCTTGAAGATCCACGCGATGTGAAACTCGCCAAGAAGCTGATCACCCCGATTTTGACCACAGAGCATTCCAACGACGAAGCGAAGAATAACACCATCAAGCGCGACCTGATTCGAAGTGCGATAGTGGGTTTCGAGAAGCTGAGGATCCGAAAGCAGCTTGATCGCCTCGACCAAATCCAGGACGTGATGTCCGTCGAGTTTCAGAAGATATTCCACAGCATTGATGACATTGAGGCAAGTCATTACCACGAAATCACCAGGTCTAGACTTCAGGTCATTGAGAAGTTTGAAAAGGAGATTGTGGACACGGCTGCGCTGGAGAAAGTTGCTCAGAAGTATCTCTTTGAGCATCTATGGCTGCTCGATCCGACATGGGGGCCTGTCGGTGAAAGCAAGATCATGGAGCAGACGCTAACGAAGGAGCTGAAGGAAATAGCGCCAGACACTGAAACAGGTGCGCGACTCGATATTGCCTACCGTACGTCCACGGGCAGGCATGTAATCGTGGAGCTCAAACGGCCTGGTCTGAGGTCGATCGAAGTCGAAGACCTGATCAAGCAAGGCAAGAAGTATAAGGCGGCCGTGACCCAGTACCTGAGCAAGCATCCCGATCTTGCTGGATACAACGGTAGACGGCCTCCGATTGACGTCTACTTCGTGACCGAAGAACTGCCGAAAACGCCATTTGGCGATGCACTGGATGACCTTCGTAAACAGGACATGCAGGCTTTTACCTACAAGGGTATGATCACGAACGCCAGGCGCGCCTACCAGGAGTACATCGAAAAATCGCCTGACGTGTCCACTATTGAGGACATTATCCGGCACATCGTTTGACCTTGAGGATGCCAGAGATCATCTCGACCATGCGGCGGAGCGCCATCATGCGTTCCGTTCGCCAGAAGAACACTGGGCCAGAAATGGTTGTGCGCCGTATCGCTCATGCGATCGGCGCACGCTATAGGTTGCACCGCAAGGATCTTCCGGGCCGCCCCGATCTTGTATTTCCTCGTCGGCGGCTATGCATCTTCGTCCACGGCTGCTTTTGGCACCGTCATCCCGGTTGCCGGCTGGCCAGCATCCCTGGTTCCAACGTCGAGTTCTGGCATGATAAGTTCACCCGCAACGTCGAACGAGACGCACGTAAGGAAAACGAGCTCAGGGCGGAAGGGTGGCGCGTCGAGATCATTTGGGAGTGCGAGACGCGCGATCCGAGATCGCTTGAAGAGCGACTACGCGCACTGCTCTTTCCTTAGCCCATATTTTGTGTCTTTTCCACCTGCTTCAAGTGCTTGGCGATGCTTATCGCTATCACTTCACCCAATCGCACTGGTACCGCGTTTCCGATCAAACGTCCGATCACCCTGAAGTTCACAGCATCGCCCTTTGGCATGAAGCGATACTTCTTCGGGAAGGTCTGGAAAAGCGCTGCCTCACGCAGGCTGATGGCGCGATCCTGTTCAGGATGTCCGAATCGGCCATTCCCAAATCCGTAACAGAGTGTAGTCATCGTCGGCGAGGGCTTGTCCCAACGCATGCGTCCATAGACCGAGTTGAAGGTCTTGCCGGAATCACGGCGATGGCATGCTGCTACAAGATCTGCGTCCCAGTCTTGCCACGAGCCGCCAGGTCTTGATTGGCGAATGCGCCGTAGATTTATATCGGTCAGACCGGCCGCGGCGTGCAGAGAATCGTTCCAGTGTATTTCTCCGGCTTTGATGTCGGGGAGGCAAGATATCGCATCGGCTACTGTGATTTGTCTGTCTTTGTGGGTCGGCTTGATAAGAGAGATGGGGCCTAGTTTGGATGCTAGAAATACCAGGCGGCGGCGACGCTGAGGTATTCCGTAGTCCTCGCATTGGACCACGCCGAACCAAGTTTCGTAGCCATTGAACGCTGACAAGAACTCATCAAAGATCGAGTGCTTTGGGAGCTGTGGCACGTTCTCCATTGTGACGAGGTCGGGCTGCGTCTTGCGCACCAAGTTTGCGAACGAACGTAAAAGCTTCCACTTCGCATCTTTGGATGTGTCCTTGCCCTTGGCATAGGTCGAGAAGGGCTGGCACGGTGCGCATCCTGCCAAGAGGCTATGCTTATCTTTAGGGAACAGCTCTCCGATGTCTTCAGAGGATAGTGATTCGACATCACACTCGATAAAGCGTGCTCCACGGTTGTTAGTCTCGTAGGGGTAACGGCACGCGGGGTCCATGTCCACTCCAGCAGTCACCTGAATA
Source organism: Marilutibacter chinensis (assembly GCF_021725675.1). GTDB lineage: Bacteria > Pseudomonadota > Gammaproteobacteria > Xanthomonadales > Xanthomonadaceae > Marilutibacter > Marilutibacter chinensis. Next base: position 127,286 of record NZ_JAKJPO010000005.1, read on the forward strand.
CCCTTTTTCAACAACCCATGTGTTAGGCCTCCGGCTCCACAGAACAGGTCTACACAAGCGACGGGAAGGCTCTGTTTCATTGATCTACGGCGCTCAAAGGATGCTTGAATGATTGGGCGTTGAGGGTAGGGAGAAGTCTCAGTCGGTGTTGGAGCCAACTGGGCAAGGGTAACTGCGGCCTATCTAGCTTCCTTCGGGGGATCCCCTAGCAACTGGCGCTGTTCGGCCAATGGCAACTTCGAGTAGGCCAGGATCATCTCCGCCAGCAGGTCGGATTCGGTGAACAGGTACGGCAGCGGCACGCCGAGTTGCTTGGCGATCGTGGCTGCCGTCTCCATGTCGCATAGCGACGTCTGCTGTTCATAGCGGTTGATACGGGTGCTGCCCACGCTCTTTCCCAGGCCGATCAGGGCGCCAAGTTCGCGTTGAGACACGCCCGCCATCTCTCGCGCTTGCTTCAAGCGCTTGGAGAAGACGGCGGCAGCGGTCAGGTTTCGCACGGGGTCATGGCTGGGCATGGGAACCCATCATGGCCGGCGCGAAGCGGTTGCTGTAGACTCTACATTAAATGTAGATAGCGTGCCACCTGAGACCTAAGCCGCAGAGAAGCCGCGACGGGCTGGAGGGGGCTCACGACTAGTAGACGCTCCCGCTGCTTGACGCAATCCGTGACGGGGCTGTCGGATGGAGGGTGATAGATGCGCAAGCTCCGAGCTGACCCAACCACGCACACCGCCGGCTACCTGCTCCCCGAGGACGCCTATCGCGCGTTGGAACAGGCGCGTGACCGCCTGGATCTGCTGGCGCGCCTGGCCGCGCCGCGCGCTGTGCAGGAGGACGCGCCCGAGGCCGAGTCGCCGCTCAGGCTCACCGTGCTGGCTCAATGCTTCGAGGAGTTGGCCGACCAGCTCGATCGCGGCCTGCGGGCGGCACGCTGGTCGAATCCGCTGCCTTGATGCGTGGCTGAGCGCGCTGGCCGCACGCGCACGCCAGCCAAAGCGCACAGAACCCGCCCCTACGCATCCGATCCCTCAGTCGGACAGCCCCCCGGTTGCACGCGCCCGCCTTCAGGACGGGCGCGGCGGGCCGATCGATCCTCTTCCGGCAGCATGACGGTCAGCGCGTCGAGGCCCTTGAAGTCGCTGGTATAGAAGGCGACCAGCTTCAGCCCATCGACGGTCCATTCGTCCCAGGGCTCGTCGTCCTCGTCGGAATCCTCGGGCGGGCACCGAGGTGGACTGCCCTGGCCAGGAGCTTTCGGCGGCCATCGCAGCGCCGCCATACAGGTTTTACCGTTCGGGAAAACTTCCATGGAGCGGCCGGACTGCCGGGTCATTCGATCCCGTACGGGATCGAAAAGAAGCCCGGCCCGCTCACAGTCCAGTGAATGAATCCGCCCCCTCTTCGATCACCGCGGATCCATCACTCCCACAGGCGCGTCCGCTTCAGCGGCCGGCGACTCGCTGCTCGGCACCGGATCAGGCGGCAGTGTTTCGAACACCGGCGGGGGAGGCGGCGGGGCCAGGCCTTCGGTGCTGGGCACGTAGTACGCCACCCGCTCGAAGAAGCGGCGGTAGAAATCCTGGTTCTGCACGGTATTGCTGGCGACCCGCACCAGGTTGGCGCCGCTGCTGCCGATCGGCAGCGATACCGAGCCGAGCATGCTCGCGCCTATGCTGGCGGACTTGACCGTGGTGTTGAGCTCGTAGCGGTCCTGGACCGCGTTGACGAACACGATCGAGCCGCCGCCGGTTTGCGGCACGCAGGTCGCGCGCACGTTGAGCTGGGTATGGACGTCGGACTCGGGCTGGAAACTCTTGACCGCCTCCAGCGCGTCCGCGGCGGTCTCGCCGATCACGTAGCCCTGTCCCAGCAACGCGCGCCGGGTGGCCTCGCAGGCGGTGGCGGGCGGCACCGGGTAGGTGCGCGAATAGGTGTCGTCGGCAGCGAACGTTTCGCCCGACGGCGGCGGCTCCGCCTTGCGGTTCCAGCCGCACGCGGACAGGGCTGCGGCCAGGGCGATGGCGAGGCCGGCGAATCGGCAGGTCGGGCGGACGTGGAACATACGACATGCGACGGGTTCGGGCTGAGCCGCGAGTGTAGCCACGGCTGCGTGCAATGCCGCTGAATGCGATGTCTGCCTGAACAGGGGCCGGTGTCGTCGGCCGGCAGGTAGAGCAGGGCTTTCCTGGTCGGGGTCCTCCCCTGCGGCCGGACGGGGCGACGCCGGGTGCGCGGATGCCGACCAGCGCCCGCGCATTCGCCGTCGATCGCCGCCAGCAGGGCAAAGTCGTCGCGGTCGGGGATCCGCAGCCGAGTGGTGATCGCCTCGCTTACCGCGCCTTGGGGCAGCAGGCGGTAGAACCCGTTGCGTACCCGCGCCGACATGCGCTGCATCGCCGGGCGGCAGCGAGACCGGTCGCGCCACCGACGCATCGGCGCTGCGGAATCGGAGATGGCGGTGGCTTGTCCCGCTCGGGAATTTTTGGCGGCCATCATCGCGCCGCCAGAGGAGTTTTACCGTTCGGGTAAGTTTCCACGGAATGGCGTGGCCGTGGTTTGATCCCGTACGGGATCTCAATCGAGGCCGCAGGGCCGCAGATCGTCGCAACGGAGGCTTGCCGGGAAGCGCGGGCCGCAGGCTCCGTTCGGGATGGCGCCCTGAAGTGCGGCGACTCCTCGATCAGCGCCGCCGGTTGGCTGGCTTGCCAGGGCTCGTCTTCCGGATCGCGCCAGTATCTGGCGCGATCCGGTCCACTTTGGCGCGATATGGCGCGATCCGAGCTTGGCCGGTAGCCTCTTTGCCGATGTTCACAAGCCTCAGGCGGCGACGTCCTTGCAGCGGGGGCGCCCCTGTCGTGCGCCTACGGAGAACGTGATGATCGAAGCATTGGTGACAATCGTGCGCGACGCGCAGACCGCGCTCATTCCCGAGGGGGCGCGGGTGGTGTTGAACGGGTCGGGCGGGCAGGCCGACGCCACGGTCTTCCTGCGCGTGGACCCGGACGGCGTCGGCCAGGCCAACCGGACCTACCTGCATGTACGCAGCCGGGCGCCCTGGTACTCGCTGGAAGGCGTGGACACCCTGCAATGGTTCGGGCCGCATCTGGTGCAGACCCCGGTACTGGGGGTGGAACGGCTGCGCTAGAGGGCTTGCCGGTGGCGGTACCGACGTTTATGTTAGCGCTTACGCAAATACCGTCGGATACCGCCATGAGCTTTCTTTCGGTCCAGGGCACCCTGGCCCTTGCCAGCCGTCTTAAGGTGGTCAGCGAGCGCAGCTACGACCTGGTCGACCAGGTCTACCGTGAGCACGGCATCGGCCTGCAGGCGCGCTGGTTCCCGGTGCTGCGGCTGTTGCAGGAGCGCGGGCCGCTGAGCGTGGGCGAGATCGCCCGCGAGATCGGCCTGACCCATTCGGCAATCAGCCAGTTGGCCACCCGGCTCACTCGGGAAGGCCTGCTGCGGCGCGAGCCCGCGCCCGGCGACCGCCGGCAGCGGGTGCTGGCGCTGACCGAGCGCTGCGAGGCCGAGCTCAAGGCCGCCCGCCCGCTGTGGCAGGCGATGCGCGAGACCGTCGAGCACCGGATCACCGCCACCGGCGTGGACCTGCTCGACGCGTTGTCGCGCTACGAGGCCAGCCTCGACGAACAGCCGCTGCCGGCCGAGGTCGCGCGGCGGCTGCGCCAGCGCCAGGCCGAACAGGTGCGCATCGTGCCGTTCGCGCCGCAGTGGCGCGGCGACTTCTACCGGCTCAACGCCGAGTGGCTGGCGAAGTACTACCAGATCGAGCCGATCGACCACGCCGTGCTGTCCGAACCGGAGAAGCACATCATCGAGCCGGGCGGCTCGATCCTGATCGCCGTGGTCGGCGACGAGGCGGTCGGCACCTGCGCGCTGATGGTCGACGCCCCCGGCGTCTACGAGCTGACCAAGATGGCCGTCACCGAACGCCACCAGGGGCTGGGCATCGGCCGCAGGCTGATGGAGGCCGCGATCGCCGAGTACAGGCGCCTGGGCGGCCGCGAACTGTTCCTGGAATCGCAGAAGCGCCTGCAGCCCGCGCTGCGACTGTACGAGAGCGTGGGCTTCGAGCTGCAGCCCGGAGTGAAGCCGGGCACGCACTACCAGCGGGCGGATGTGTACATGATCTATCGCGGAGAGGCGGCTGCCGCCTGACCGCTCTTGGGGTGATCCATGCGGCGCTGCCCGAAGAAAGGCAGCATCGGAGGCAACCGCAAAGCAGCGAAACACCGTCGGCGGCTCGCGGCGAAGGCAATGCGGTACGCGCCACGCCCGCTAGAATGCCTGCCGATGACCGACACGCTCACCCGAACCAGCAGGTTCCTGAGTCTGATCCTGCGTCACGAGCCCGGCAGGATCGGCCTGCAGCTGGACCCGCGGGGATGGGCCGACATCGACGAACTGCTGCTGCGCATGCAGCCGCACCATCCGATCAGCCGTGAGCTGCTGCAACGAGTGGTGGAGAGCAACAGCAAGCGACGCTTCGCCATCAGCGACGACGGTTTGCGCATCCGCGCCAGCCAGGGCCATTCGATCGCGGTCGACCTGGCGCTTGCGCCTTGCGAGCCACCAACGCGGCTGTTCCACGGCACCGCGACGCGCTTTCTCGAGTCGATTCGCCGACAGGGCCTTTTGCGCGGCGATCGCCACCACGTGCATCTGTCGGCGGATATCGAAACCGCGACCGCGGTAGGCCGACGCCATGGCAGGGTCGTCGTGCTGCATGTCGATGCCGGTCGCATGCATGCCGAGGGCTACCGCTTCTACCGCTCCGACAATGGCGTCTGGCTGACCGATGAGGTGCCGGTCGGATTCCTGGGCGATGCGACAGACCACGGATAGCGGCTCGGCCATCGGTATCGGGCAGGGCTCCGGCGGTACAGCTCGCCTGCATACCGGCGCGATCCGGTCGGTGTCCAAAACGACGCCGCAACCGGAGCGCCGCCCTGGGCCCTCATCAAAGTAGGCTCCAGGCGCGTTGTCGCTCCACATCGCCCATACACCAACGTGAGCGCCACCGTGACGTTCATGAAGGTTTCCTGTTGCTGCACGCCGATCCGACCGGGGCTTAACGCCGGAGGCTTCATACAGGTGCTCGATCACAGAGCGCCTCTGCCGGGGCGCCGGGCAACGGAGAAGCACGATGGCTAGCAAGGGTTACGACGCGAAGCACCTGCACGAGCTGCTGTACCAGGCGCTGGAGACGGAGCTGGGCGGCGAGAAGGTCTACGAGGCGGCGCTGCAGTGCGCGGTCAACGACGATCTGCGGAAGGAGTGGCAGGAATACCTCGACGAAACGCGCACGCACCAGCAGGTGCTGCTGAACGTGTTCGGCGAGCTCGGTCTGGACCCGGACGCGCAGACGCCCGGGCGGCAGGTGGTCGCGCACATCGGGCAGTCGCTGGTGAAGGCGATGGAGATGGCGCGTGCCTCGGGCGATGCCGGCGGCGCCGAGCTGGTTGCCGGCGAGTGCGTGGTGCTTGCCGAGACCAAGGACCATCTGAACTGGCAGCTGATCGGCCTGCTCGCGGAGAAGGGCCGCGGCCCTGAGACGCGCGTGCTCAAGCAGGCGCACGAGGCGGTCGAGAAGGACGAGGATCATCACCTCTACCACACCACCGGCTGGACCCGGGAGCTGTGGCTGGACGCGCTCGGCCTGCCGGCGGTGCTGCCGCCTCCGGAGGAAGTCAAGAATGTGGAGACGGCGATCGGCGCATCGCGGGCGGAACAGGCACGCGACAAGCTGATGTAGGACCGGCGCATGCAGCGTGCTCGGACGCGCGATGCGCTGTTGATCATCGACATGATCAACACGTTCCGCTTCAAGGACGGACTGCGGCTGCGCGACGCCGCATTGTCGATCGCGCCGACGGTTGCGCGGCTGCGGCAGCGCGCGAGGACGCGCGGCGTGCCGGTCATCTACGTCAACGACAACTTCACCGAGTGGACCTCCGACTTCCGCCAACTGGTGGAGAAGTGCGCGCGTCCGCGCTCGCGCGGCCATGCGATCGTCGCCCGGCTGCGGCCGACACCGGAAGACTCGTCGGTCCTCAAGCCGCGGCATTCGGCGTTCTACCAGACGCCGTTGCCGCTGCTGCTCGAGCAGCTTGGCAGCGAGCGCCTGGTCCTGGTCGGCATCGCGACCGAATCGTGCATCCTCAGTTCCGCCGCGGACGCGCATGTGAGGGGCTACCGGGTGACGGTGCCGCGCGACGGTGTGGCCTCGTGCATTGACGAGGACCGCGAGCGTGCGCTGGCGGTGATGCGCGACGCATTCGATGTCGCCAGTCCGCTCGCGCGCCACGTGCGGTTCCCGTGAACGCGCGCGATGCGGGCGGAGGCGGATACTGCCGGGATGGAGGATGCGATGGCCTATTCCGGCGACGACCACGTCTACGTGCTGGCCTGTGCGGGCTTCGAGGACGTGCTCAAGGTCGGCATGAGCCGGCAGCCGCTGGTGCGCTGGCAGAGCTTCCATCCGCGCTGGTTCGAGATTTTCGAGCTGGAATCCAGCTGCCTGATACGGCTCGACAGCCGCCGCGAATCGCGCGCCTGCGAGACGCGCTTCCATCGCGACCTCGCCGCGCACCGCTGCCCGGCGCCGCTGGCAATGCCGATGCTCGCCGGCGGCCACAGCGAGTGGTACCGCGGTGCGTGGGCACGCGCGCATGAGCTCGCCGCGGGCTGCGAGGCCGCCGGCCTACCGGTCGAGCGCGATCTGCGGCGGTGGGCGGCGCGGCAGATGGCGGCCGAACAGCCGCGGCTGTACGAACTGCTGTCCACCGCTGCGCAGATGGCGTGGGACGGCCAGCTGGCGCCGATGTCCCGTCGCGGCCTGCTGGACCTGGTGGACGCACATGCGCATTTCGATCCGGCGGTCCCGGAGCGGTTCGCCGAGCTGCTGGATGCGTTGCGCAATGCGGGCAGGTGAGCCGGACGTCGCCGATCGCGGCGCCGGCACGGCATCGACGACGAGGAGGTGAACGATGGATCTCGATATCGAAGTGTTCGATTGGGAAAGGATGCTTCTGGGGCTGCCTCCGCCGCTGTACTTCGCGGAAATCGTGGTCAAGACGCTGATGGTGTTCGCGGTCCTGCTGCTGGTGCTGCGCATGCTCGGAAAGCGCGGTCAGCAGAACCTGAGCCCGATGAGCCAGTTGCTGATGGTGGCGCTGGGCAGTGCTGCCGGCGACGCGATCCTGTACCCCGAGGTGCCGGTCGGATACGCGGTGGTGATCCTGCTCGGCGTGGTCGGGCTGACGATGGGCATGGAAACGCTGGCGGAGCACCACTCGAAGGTGCGCGACTATCTCGAGTCGCGGCCGCAGGTGCTCGTCCGCGATGGCGTCGTGGACCAGGACGCGCTCGACCGGGAACGGACCACCCTGCGCGAGCTCCACGCGAAGCTGCGCATGGCCGGTGCGCGCGACCTGTCCGAGGTCGAAGTCGCGATCCTCGAGGTGACGGGCGAGATCAGCGTCATCTGCCGTCCTTCCGGGTCCGGGGGGCGCCGCAACCTCGTCGACTACATCCTGGAAGACGCGCCGAAACCGGAGGACATCCGCGGCACGGAGCCCACGCGGATGTCACCGGCACGGATGTCGCAGGCGTCGCGCGAGTCGTGACGGTGCATGCGCAGCAGGTGCCCGCGGACCAAGAGGTGAATGCTGGCGGGTCGGGTTAGTCTTGTCGCATCTTCAATCCGGATCCGACCCCTCATGTACATGGATGGCTTCCTCGTCCAGGCCCTGACCATGCTGGGCTACCAGCTGCCGAACCTGCTCGCCTGCACCGCCGGCCTGGCCCTGCTGACGGTATGGACGTCCGCGGCGCCGGGCCGCGCGCTGGCGATCGGCGGCGTGGGGATGATGCTCGGCGCATCGATGTTGAGCGCGATCATGGGCATCGCCCAGACCTGGCTGATACACGGCAGCCAGGGCTCCTACCAGAGCATGAGCGGCATGCTGGGCATCTTCGGGGCGGTGAGCCTGCTGTTGAACCTCGCCTCGGCCATCGGCCTGGCCATGCTGGCCTGGGGCGCCTGCCAGGCGATGCGGACAGCGACGCAGCGGAACGCGCCGTCCACGGCGGCACCGGAGCGGGCCTGATCCTCGCTCCGCCACTCGACATCGCAAGGACCGATCCATGGAGAGGAAGCGCGCGATGAAAGCTTCCGCGGTTGCAGGAAATGTCGCCGTGCTGGCGTGCTCGCTGCTGTCGTCGTGCGCGCAGCCTTCGCAGGGCGCATCGGTGCATGAAGTGGATTGGCCGGTGTGCAACCGTGAGCAATTGCTAGGCCATGTGCCTGACCGGGATGCAGTGCAGGCTCATCGCGAGATCGAGTTGCCGGTGCTTCGATACCCGTTCGGCACGCAGCGGGATCGATGGGGACTGCAGCTGAGGGTCCGGGTCGATGAAACCGGCAGGGTCGTGTGCCACGAAGACAAGGACGAATCCGGGATGGCGCGGCCGCTGAGCGAAGTGCAGCGTGCCGGGCTCAAGGCACTGCGATACCGGCCCTTCGTGCTGGACGGTCGGCCCGTCGCGGCGATCGTCACCGAGGAGATCGCCGAGGAGGAGCGCCCGCAGCGGCCGGTGCCGATGCCGCAGGCGCCGCTCGAGCGGGTGCGTATCGGCCTGGAACGCAGCGCGTGCCTGGGGTCCTGTCCCATGTACCGGGTCGAGATCCGCGGCGACGGCCAGGCCGTCTATGAGGGACGACGGTTCGTCGCGGTCGAGGGCCGGCATGCCTACCGGGTTCCGGTGGAGGACGTCGCGCGACTGGTCGAGAGTGCGCGCGAGAAGGCTCTGTGGTCGATGAGGCCTGCCTATCTGGCGGAGATCACCGACCAGCCCGGTTACACCGTGACCCTCGACGTCGGTGGAGAGGTGCATCGCATCGAGGACTACGTGGGGCAGAAGGCCGGCATGCCACGCGTGGTTTCGGCGTTCGAGGACGAGATCGACGCGGTTGCGCGCGCGGATGGGTGGGTGAACCTGTCCGGCGAGGCGGTGAAGTGGCTGCAGGAGGAGGGGTTCGACTTCGAGTCGGAAGCCGGGGCCGCGCTGCTGGCCCGGGCCGTGGAGCGCGACGGCTCAAGCGAGGGAGTCGTGCGCCTGATCGAGCTGGGCACGCCCATCGAGGGCGCCACGCGCAATACGCGTTTCGAAGGCGAATTCAGGCCCTTGATGGAGATGGCGTCGCGGAACGGCCGTCTGGCCGTCGTCGAGGCGTTGATTGCCAGGGGAGCGCTGGAAACCGGCGGCCGGGTGGATCAGGCCAGGATCGACGCGGCTTTCCGCGCGGCGATCATGGGTGGACGGCTCGATGTGGTCGAGGCGGTCTGGAATGCATCCGGGCCGCGGCGGCGCCCCGCGCTGGAGTTCGACGACGTGTCGCCCGGGGAGCCGACGGTCCGCAAGCGATCTCCGGTAACGCTGCTGTTGTCCAACGATCGCTATCGAAAGATCCCGTGGCAGGGGCGGGAAATCGCGGAGTGGCTGGCCGGGAAGGGCTGCGATCTGACCGCGGCGGCGGCGGACGGCAAGACCTTGTTGCATATCGCCGCCGCGGCGAACGATGCCCGGTTCGTGCGCTACCTGCTGGACCGGGGGCTCGATGCGTCGGCACCCGGGACGTATGGGCTGCCGGCACTGGCCGGCACCAGTGACGAGGACATCGCCCTGATGCTGCTGGAGGCAGGTACCGATCCGGCGGAGGTCGCCGGATTCAGTCGCTACGCGGAGGACCGGTACTGGCAGCGTGTCCTGGCATGGCTGGACGCGCACGACAACCACTGAAGCGGCCCTCCGGTCGGGTCGCGCGTAGGGTGCCCGCGTCCGATCACTCCCCGACCCAGACCAGCGTGTCGCCCTGTTTCTCGATCCGGCCGAGGCCCGGGAACGGGGCGTGCACGTTGTAGGCGCGCTGTCCGCTGGCGGCGAGCTGCTCGACCAGGGCGCTGCGGCTGTCGGCGGCGGTGCCGGGTTCGCCGTCGAAGCCGTTCGGCCATCCGGGTTTCTGCACCGACACCACCGAGTGATGCATCGCGTCGCCGACGTAGAGCAGCGATTCCGCGCCCGAGGAAATCAGGTAGCCGGAGTGGCCGGGCGTATGGCCCTCGATCGCGACCGCCTCGACCATGCCGGGGACGATCTCGGCACCGGGTTCGAAGGTGGCGACCTTCGGCGTCAGCGCGGCGACGAAGGCCGCGTGTTCGGGGATCACCACGTTCTTCGCGGTCTCGGCGCTCATTCCCGACAGGAAGGCCCATTCCGGTGCGGACATGTGGATGCTGGCGTTGGCGAAGACCGGCACGCCGTCGGCACCGACCAGACCGCCGACGTGATCGCCGTGGGCGTGCGAGATGAAAATGTCGGTGACCTCGCCGGGCTCGATCCCGGCCGCCCGCAACGAGGCCGACAGCTGGCCGGCATCGTCGCCGAAGCTGGCGCCGCCGCCGCTGTCGAACAGCAGTACGCGCTCGCCGGCCTCGACCAGCAACGGTTGCAGGCCCAGCTGCAGGGTGTCGGTCGGAAGCTGCGCGTCGCGCAGCACGCCGGCGACCTCTTCCGGCGTGTGGCCGATGCCGAACACCTGGTTGTCGTTCGGGAAGGCCAGCGCGCCGTCGCGCAGTGCGGTCGCCTTCAGCTCGCCGATCGCGAAGGTGCGGATGTCGTCGCTCGCGGGCGTCGGTGCCGGCTGGAACGGGCTGCTGGCCGCCGGAGCGTCGCCCTGCGCCCGTGCCGATGGCCCGGATGCCTCCGGTGAACACGCCGTCAGCGCCACGCTCGCGGCGAATGTGGCGAACAGCATCGATACGCCTGCGGTGGTGCGCGGCATCCTGTCTCTCCGGTTCCTGATGAATGAAATCCGGATTCTGGGCGCGTCTGCACCGCTCCGACAAGGGCCGAAATCGGGAATCAGAGTGCCAGAAAGCGGAAGGACGAAGTCCGGACCCTCCGCTCTGCATGGGCAGCACGAGCGGCTTGCCGAACCGGCACGCTCCGACCACCGGCACTCATTCGCAGCCGATGCCGTCTCCGTCGCGATCCAGATGACGCCCGTATCCGGGATCGCCGCGATGCACGGGTGCGGCACCCGCGGCGCGGGCCGCGCTGCAGTTCTGGTAGTGGACGGCCCCGCCCGTCCCCTGGTCGAGCCGGTTGACGACGGCGGTATCGCGTGCGGGCGGCCTTGCCGCGGCGGGACTGCGATGGCAGTGATAGCCGCCGTTCTTGCGGTCGTTGTGGCAGCCCTGTGCGTTGAGGCCGCCTCCATGCGCGGCCGCGGTCTGGCTGCAGGCGAGCGCAGCGGCGACAAGCCAGGCCGCCGCCGTAATGGTGCGTGGGATCGTCATCATCGGACACCCCCCGATGTCCTCGTGCGACGCCCGGATGGTAACGCTGCCGGCGGTCGCGCGAGATCCCGTCCATCGGCGACGCCGGCACGAGCGGGCATCGGTCGTCCTCAGGCTCCGGAGATGCCCAGCGTGCCCGAGCCTTCGCCGACGTCGACGAGCATGCCCAGGCGATGGGTTTCGGCGGCGCGCTGCAGCGCGAGATCGATCTGCTGGCGGCGTGGATTCGCGTCCCAGTGGGGGACCTTGAAGACGTTGGCGCGCGGATACTGGCGGACGACGCCGGCATCGCGGATCCACTGCCAGTCGCCCGGCATCAGTTCCTCGTGCGCCGCGAACGCGCGTGCGGCGGCGTAGTTGTGCGAGTAGATCAGGTTCATCGGGCACCTCGTCCGCACGACCATGTGCCCCGGATTCGTCCGGGGCGCATCCATGTCAACGCCGCCGGTGCGCTGCGGCGGCCATCATGCGGATGCCGGGACGAGGCGGTGGGACGACGCCGGCTCGGATTCCGGCTCGGGCTGGACGACCGCGATGGGCACGTCCGTGCGCAGGTGCGCGGCGAACCCCTGCACGCCCGGGGCGATGTGCTCGTGCAGGATGCACGACGGGATTTCGTAGTCGCCGCCGTTCTGGCGGCGGAAGGGAATCGGCGGTGTGCTGTCCAGCGTGTCCAGGCGGCCGGCCAGCGCGGCGGTGGTCTCGTCGTAGCGTGCGCTGTCCATGCGGCCGGTGCGATGGACCAGGAACGGCGGCAGAACCTCGATCCCGGGGTAGTACAGGATGCCGTGATGGATCGGGAACAGCAGGTCGTCGATCGGTCCGTTGATGCCGCGCGGGGCGTAATGCGACGCCCAGCCGCCGGTGGTCACCACCAGCATCGCGCGCTTGCCGACCAGCGTGCCTTCGCCGTAGCGGTCGCCCCAGCGGTGGTCGGAATGCTCGCCGACGCCGTAGGCGAATCCGTAGGCGTAGACGCGCTCGATCCAGCCCTTGAGGATCGCGGGCATCGAGAACCACCACAACGGGAACTGCAGGATCACCACGTCGGCCCAGCGCAGCTTGTCCTGCTCGGCGGCGATGTCCGGGCTTTGCCGGCCGTTCTCGTAGGCGTGCTTCGAGTCGAGCTCGGGATGGAAGCGCCCGTTGATCGCGCCGTCCAGACTGTCGTCGGCATCCAGCACCGCTTTCCAGCGCATCGCGTACAGGTCCGATACCTGCACGGCGTGCCCGGCGTGCCGCAGGTGATCGACGATGAAGGTCTTGAGCGAGCCGTTCAGGGACTGCGGTTCGGGATGGGCATGGACGAGCAGTACGTTCACGGGATGTGGCTCCTGGTGGTTTTCCCCAGCCTGCGTCCACGTTCTGTATATTGGAAATGAATTGCCTGAATTCCAGGTATAAACATGGTTGATCTACGCAGGATGGACCTCAACCTGCTGGTGACCCTGGATGCGCTGCTGGTCGAGCGCAACGTCACCCGTGCCGCCGAGCGTCTGCACCTGTCCCAACCCGCAGTGAGCGTCCAGCTGTCGAAGTTGCGCGCCGCGCTCGACGATCCCCTGCTGCTGCCCGGTCCGCGCGGCATGCGTCCGACCGCGCGGGCGGAGGCGCTGCACGTGCCGCTGCGCGAAGCGCTCGAGGCGCTGCAGCAGGCGGTCGCGCCGACCGGGCCGTTCGATCCGGCGACCGCCGAGCGGGACTGGCGGGTCGCGGCATCGGACTATGCGGCCAGCACCGTCGTGCATCCGGCGCTGGCCGGGCTGCGCGTGGCGGCACCGGACACGCGCCTGGCGATCGTCAGGATGGTGCCCGCGCAGATCGCGCGCCAGGCCGAGCAGGGCGGAATCGACCTGGCGTTCCACACGCTCGACGACGCGCCGCCGGAACTGCGCCAGCGCCGGCTTTTCGCCGAGCGATACGTGCTGGTCGGGCGCGCCGACCATCCGCGATTGCGGCGGCGGCCGACGCTGGCGCAGTTCTGCCGGCTCGAGCATGTGATCGTGTCGCCGGATGGCGGCGGCTTCCGGGGCGCGACCGACGAGGCGCTGGCCCTGCGCGGGCTGTCGCGCCGGGTGGTGCTGTCGGTGCCGCACTTCCTGTTCGTGCCGTCGGCGGTCGCCGATACCGACCTGGTGGCGATGCTGCCGGAACGGCTGGCGGCGAGATACCCGACGTTGCGGGTGGTCGAGCCGCCGGTCGAGGTCCCGGCATTCGAGCTGGTGATGCTGTGGCACGAGCGCGTGCACCGCGACCCGGCCCACCAGTGGCTGCGTGGGCACATCGCGGCGTCGCTCGCGGAGCGGACAACAGGGGCGGGCCGCAGGCAGGTCCGACGCTAGCGGCCCGTGGCCGCGGCGTCTTCCCCGATCAGTTCGATCGCGCGATCCAGCACCACGTCGGTTGCGGAGCCTGCGATCGGCGAGTCGATCATGATGTCGGGAATCACGCCGCGGGGACGCGGATCGCCGTTCGGACGCAGGATGCGGGCTTTCGGGTAGCCGACCTCGATGCCGGTGCGGGGCAGGGTGAAGCGCTCCATCGCGCCGTAGGTGCTCGCCAGGTCGGCGGTCTCCTCGCCGAGCACGGTGCCGAATCCGTAGTCCTGCACGATGGCGGCGACCATCACCGTGTTCGAGTAGCTGCGCCGGTTGACCAGTACGTAGACCCGGCCATCGAAACGGCGGGTGGGACGGGGTTCGACGGCGGGGATCGGGAAACGGACGATGCTGCCGGGGGGCTGGCCAGCATACGCGGCCGCAAGTTGTGCAGAGGTGCTGTCGGGATCGCCGCCCTGGGCATCGAGCCGCGCGCGGTTGGACGTCACCGTGGCCTCGCTCACCCTGATCTCGAAGGCTTCGCTGAAGCGGAACGGCCGGTCGGCGAACCAGGCGATCATGGGATCGCTGAAGGAGTTGTCTCCGCCAGGATTGTCGCGCAGGTCGATCAACAGGCGGCTGGCCCCGGCATCCCTGAACTGTGCGAATGCCTCGTCGATGAAGCGGATGAAGTCAGTCGGGTCCCACGGATGTGAGGCTTCCGGGCGATTGTCGTAGAACGGTCCCGGGCGCAGGTAGGCGATGCCGCCGTCGAGCAGGCGCGCCTCGCGGGTATTCCAGTTGAGTTCGAAGTGCGGAGGTGCGGCAGCCGCAGCGGCGCGTGCCTCGTCGCGGTCGCGAGCGGGTACATCCAGGCTCAGTCGGCGACCGTCGGGCTTGGCGATGCCGATGTGGAAACTCTCGACCTGGCCCAGCTCGAGCCAGGCCAGCAGCGGCAGTCGGCCCTCGAGCTGCGACCACGCCATGTAGTCGTTGTCGGCGGAGATGTGGGTTCGCATCCGGCCCAGCCATTCCAGCGCCGGCGCGCCGTCGACCGTTTCCAGGCGGTCGCCCGGATCCAGGCCGTCCAGGTCCCCGGTTCCGCCGATCACGTACGCCCGGTCGCCGTCCACCCGCACGGACAGGGGGAAGGCCCTGCCGCCCGCGCTGCGGAACCGTTCCCACGCCTCCATCGGTGGGTCGATCCGCGCATGGGCGACATTGCCGTAGGCGACGAAGCGCTGATAGGCGATCCGCGCCTGTACCGGCGTCATCGGGGTATCGAAGCCCTCGCGCGTGGCCCGGAAGCGCGCGTCGTACTCGTCCTTCGGGCGACGGACATACAGGTCGTAGTGAGCCGCCTGAAGGCCGGAGTAGAGCGCGTCGAAGTCGGCGCGCAGGGCATCCGCCGGGATGGACTCGGCTGCCGGCGCGGGAGTTCCGACCACTACGGCATCCGCACGTTCGATGGCCGGTGAGCAGGCGGCAGCGGACAGCAGCACGGCAGCGGTACAGGCGCGCAGGAGTGGGCGAAGGACGGGCATGGAGGCTCCGGAGTTGGGGCCGCGGACCGTCCGCGGCTTGCCGTCCAATGGAACGCCGGCCCATCCTATCGGACCATGAGGGAAGGCTCCTGCTTTCCTGATCTCTTTCTCGCGACGGGTTGTCTGCCGTGGAATCAAACAGTTGCAGTGGCACCTTGCGCACGGGCGAATGGCGGGCCACGCGTGCCTCGGGCGAGCTGAGCGGCCCGGAAGGCACCCTGCGGCTGGAACCCAAGGTGATGGACCTGCTGTTTCTGCTGGCCTCGCGGCCCGGCGAAGTGATCGGTCGCGAGTCGATCATGAATGCGCTGTGGCCGGGGATCGTGGTCGGCGACGACAGCCTGGCTCGCAGCGTGTTCAAGCTGCGGCAGGCGCTGGGCGACGACGCGCGTTCGCCGCGATACGTCGAAACCATCGCCAAGCGCGGTTACCGCTGGTGCGCGCCGGTGGAGTGGAACCTGGCGGACGGGG
This sequence comes from Marilutibacter chinensis, assembly GCF_021725675.1. Lineage (GTDB taxonomy): Bacteria > Pseudomonadota > Gammaproteobacteria > Xanthomonadales > Xanthomonadaceae > Marilutibacter > Marilutibacter chinensis. Next base: position 143,003 of record NZ_JAKJPO010000005.1, read on the forward strand.
AGCAGCCCGATGCCACGCCTGGAACAGGTGATCCCTCGCCGCGTGCGGTGTCGCCGCGAGGATCGCGCGCGTGGCGCCGGCCGGCCGCCGTGGCGCTGATCGCTGGGGTCGCGCTGATCTCCGCGTGGGCTTGGCGGGAGGCCTCCAGAGCGGACGATGGCTCCGCAGCGGGGAGAACCGGGGGAATGGCCGAGGTCCGCGAGCGCGAGGCACTGCTGGCACGTGCCGACGACGCCTATTTCCAGTTCTCGCGGACCGACAACGAAGCCGCGATCGAGCTCTACCAGCGGGTGCTGGGCGTGCATCCGGACGATCCGGCGGCAATGGCCGGCCTCGCCAATGCGCTGGTACAGCGCGGACTGCGCTGGCCCCGCACGGGGGGAGTGGAGCGGGTCGAGTTCCGCCGTCTTGGCGACGCGTTGGCGAACGGCCACCTGAGACGCGAACCGCAGCGCGCCCAGGTCGAGCGAGCGCGCCTGCTGGCCGAACGCGCGGTGGAGCTCGCTCCTGCTTCGTCGGCCGCGCTCAAGGCGCTGGGTTTCGTCGCCAGCGCGCAAGGGCGATTCGATGACGCGCTTGCGGCGTACCGGCGGGCGGTCGAGCTCGACCCGGATGCCTGGGGGCCGATGATCAACATCGGTGACGTGCTCGGCATCATCGGGCGTGATGCCGAGGCGCAAGCCTGGTTCGAGCGCGCCTACGCGGCGATGGAGCGCGGCTATGCCGACAACCCGGCACGGGTACGGCCCTGGCAGGCGGACCTGGGTGTGCTGATCGCCGCGCGTCTGCATGCGCAGGGCGATCGCACCGCGGCTGAAGCCTGGTATCGCCGTGTGCTGAGACATGCGCCATTGGACGCCGCAGCCACCTCCGGCCTGGCCGCCGTGCTGCGCCAGGCGGGCGACACCGATCAGGCTGCGCGGCTGTGCACCGAGCTGCGCCAGCGCACGGACAGAGGATGCGAAGGCGACGTCGCGCAGCGGCCTCAGCCGTAGTACACCAGGAGCGTGCCGACCGCGGCCTCGGCGACCTGCTTCGGCCGCGCGCCGCCGCCGGTCAACGCGGTGAAGCTGGCGCCATGCGAAGCCGCGTCTTCCGGGCCACCCGTTCCGGCAGCTTTCCGCATGACAGGAGCCGTTCGAACGGACCAGCGCGCCGGCTGCCGGATGTCGCGACGCTCCGGCCGCGCCGGTGATCGACGAACCTGCCGTGGCAGCGAAGCAGCCGGACCGTTGGTCTGGCGCCGGCGTGCGCGAATGCGATCAGGCCCGGCCGCGCAGCAGCCCGCTGGCGCGCTCGCGCAGCGCGAACACCGCGACCAGCAGGCAGGGCAGGAAGGTGAGCGTGACCACCGCGGAGGTGGCGATGCCGGACAGCACGATCGCGCCCAGGCCTCGGTACAGCTCGGTGCCGGCGCCGGGGATCAGCACCAGCGGCGCGAGGCCGAAGATGGTGGTGCAGGTGGACATCAGGATCGGCCGCAGGCGGGTGCGCACCGCGTCGTTCACGGCCTCGACCGTCGATGCCACACCTTCCTCCAGCCGCTTGCGGGTCTCGATCACGATCAGGATCGGGTTGTTGACCACGGTGCCGAGCAGCACCAGGAAGCCGAGCAGGGTGATCATGTCGAAGGACTGGGTGATCCGGGTCAGGCCGATCGCACCGAGCACGGCACCCAGCCCGTTGAGCAGGGCCAGCCCGACGATGCCGCCGGCGATGCCCAGCGGCACCGTCGCCATCACGAACAGCGGCAGGCCCCAGTGGCGGAAGATCGCCACCAGCAGCAGGTACGACAGCAGCAGGGCGATGGCGAAGTTGCCCGACACCGCTTCGCGGGTGGCATCGAGCTGGTCGCTGGCGCCGGAGATGTCGATCGAGACATCGGCCGGGATCTCGCCCTCGCGGCGCATCGCCTCGATCAGCTCCTCGCGCACGCGGGCGACGCCGGTTTCCAGCGCCACCGAGCGCGGCGGCACGATGTTGAGGGTGACGGTGCGGCGGCCGTCGAGCCGGCGGATGCTGTCGGTGCCGGCCGACTCGCGCAGCTCCGCCAGCGCGGATACCGGCAGCACCGCGCCGGAGGGCGTGGCGACCGGCAGGTCGCGCAGGCGGTCGAGGCGCTGTTCGCCGCCGGTGCTGCCGAACAGGAAGATGTCGACCTTGCGGTCGCCGAGGATCATCTCGTCGGCGAACGCGCCGTCGCTGAGCGCCGCCACCGAATAGCCGAAGCTTCTCGCGTCCAGTCCGACCTCGGCCAGGCGCTCCCAGCGCGGCTGCAGCTCCAGCAGCGGCTGGTCGAGGCTGAGCGAGGATGGCGATGACCCGACGCGGGCGCCGTCGAACAGCTCCTGCGCGCGCTCGAACGCGCGTCCGGCGACCCGGTAGATCGCGGCAAGCTCGGGGCCGGAGATGTCGAGGTTGATGCTGCGGCTGCCGCCGTCGTTGCTGGAGATGATCGAGCCGCGCGAGGAGAACGCGCGCATGCCGGGGTACTGGAGGAAGCGTGCGTCGAGCGCGTCCATCAGCGCATCGATGTCGCGGGTGTCCTTCGGCTCGGCGATGATACGCAGCCCCTGCGGGTCCACCGATAGATTGAAGTAGGCCAGCGCGGGCATGTCGGTCCCGCCGTCGGCAAAGCGTTCGGGCGGGTCGTCCAGGTGCGGCAGCAGGCCTTCCATCAGCTCGCGCGCGATCGCCTCCATCTCGGTGAGGTTGTAGCCGGGTGGCGCGTTCATGCGCGAGAACGTCTTCGGTTCCTCGCCTTCGGGCAGGTACTCGGCCGGCGGGGTGAGCAGCGCCAGGGCGAGCACCGCGACCGCCACCGTGCCGCCCAGGACCAGGGCGCGTCGCCGCGGTCCGCGACTGAGCCAGCCGATGCGATCGCCGAGCCGCTCGAAGAGGTCGTCGCCGGCCGCATGCGTGCCGCCTTCGCCGCCCGGCATCAGCCGCGCGGCCAGCGCCGGCACCACCGTCACCGCCACCGCCATCGAGGTGAGGATCGATGCGGAGATGGCGATCGCGATGTCCGAATACAGCTGGCCGGCTTCTTCCTTCACGAACAGGATCGGTGCGAACACCAGCACCGTGGTCAGGGTCGAGGCCAGCACCGCGGGCCAGACCCGGGCCACGCCGGCCACCGCCGCGTCGAACCGTTGCAGCCCGCGACGGCGGGCCTGGTCGATGCTTTCCAGCACGACGATGGTGTTGTCCACGGTCATGCCGATCGCGAACGCGACCCCGGCCAGTGAGATCACGTTGAGCGTGCGTCCGGCCAGCAGGAGGCCGACGAAAGCGGCAATGGTGCAGATCGGGATCGCCACCACGCCGGTCAGGGTCGCCCGCAGCGAACGCAGGAACGCCAGCATCACCAGGGTCGCGAGCAGCGCACCGAGGACCAGGTTGCGCATCACGTTGGCGACCGACTCCTCCACGTAGCGCACGTCGTCGCTGGTGAGCGTCATCTCCAGCCCGAGCGGCGCCAGCAGCTCGGCGTTGATCGCCTCGATCTCGGGCAGTACTGCGTACTTGATCTGGATGACGTTGGAGCCGGGCTCGCGGCGCAACGACAGACTCAGCGAAGGCTCGCCGTTGTTGAAGGACAGGTCGCGGCGTTCGAAATGATCGAGGTGGACCCAGGCCACGTCTGACATGCGCACCAGCGCGCCGTCGCGCTCGGCGACGATGAGGTCGGCGACCGCGCCCGGGTCGCGGAAGCGGCCGACCGTGCGCACCAGGTAACGCCGCTTGCCGCTCTCGAGATCGCCGCCGGAGCTGTCGATGTTCCGCGCCCGCAACGCGTCGCGCACGTCGCCCATGTCGAGGCCGCGTTCGGCCAGCCGCTGCGGGTCCACCTCGACGCGGACCTGCCGCTCGGCGCCGCCGCCGACCTGGACCAGGGATACGCCCGGCACCCGTTCCAGGCGCGGGCGCACGCTGTCCTCGACGTAGTCCCGCATCATGTCCAGGTCGAGGTCCAGCGCGCTGTCCGCGCGCGCGCCGATCCGGAAGTACATGAATGCATTGGCCGAGAACGAGCTGGTGCTGAGCGCCGGCTCGTCGACGTTCTCGGGATAGTCGGAGACCTGGCTGAGCGCGTTGTTGGTGCGGATCAGCGCCTCGTTGATGTCGACGCCGAACGGGAACTCGAGCTCGATGCTGGCGCGCCCGGTGCTGGCGGAAGACACCATCCGGCGCAGGTCGGGGAGGGTGCGCAGGTACTGTTCCTGCTCGATCAGGATTTCCTTCTCCACGTCCTGCGGAGTGGCGCCCGGCCAGCGCGTGTCGACGCTGATGGTGCGTACTTCGAGGTCCGGGATCATCTGCACCGGCACCCGCAGCGCGGCGGCGATGCCGAGCACGCACAGGATCAGCACCGCGACCGCGATCAAGGTGCCATGGCGGAGGACGTGGTCGAAGCCCACCGCTCAGGGCCCGGCGATCTCGACCGGCTGACCGTCGCGCAACGCTTCGTTACCGCGCACGACCACGCGCTGGCCGGCGGACAGGTCGCCCGTGACCGCGACGAGGCCGTCGCGCTCGCGCAGCACCCGCACGCTGCGCTGGCGGCCCACGGGACCGGCCTCGCCGTCCTCGACCACGAACAGGCTGTAGCCGCCATCGGGCTGGCGCAGGAGGGCGTCGCGGCTGACCACCAGCGCCGGCGCCGATGCGGGCAGGTCGATCTCGGCGCGTGCCGAAGTGCCCGGCAGCAACCGGCCGTCGGGGTCGTCGACCAGCAGGCGCAGCAGGAAGGTACGCGCACCCGGATCGGTGACCGGCACGCGCGCACCGATTCGCGCCTGCAGCGGCGTGCCGCCGAGCGCATCGGCGAACACGCGCACCTTCGCATCGTCGTCGAGCTGGCCGAAGCGCTCCTGCGGCGCGCGCAGGTCGAGGCGCACGCGGTCGGTGGCGACCAGCGACAGCACCGGCGTGCCGCGCTGCACCCACTCGCCGGCTTCGGTCAGCTTCTCGGCCACCACGCCGTCGAATGGCGCCGGCAGCATGTGGCGCTCGACCAGCTCGGCCTGTTCGCGCGCGCTGGCGCGGGCGGATGCCAGGGTCGCCTGCGCCAGCTGCAGTTCGGATTCGCGCGCATCGACCTGGGTGGCGGCAATGAGCCGGTCCTCGCCCAGGCGGCGCGCCTCGGCGAGCAGGCGCGCCGCCTCGTTTACGGCCGCCTCGGCCTCGGCGGCCTGCGCACGTGCCCGTGCGAGGGCCTGCCGGCCCACCGCGGGATCGAGTTCGACCAGCACCTGGCCGGCGCTGACGCGGTCGCCGGCATCGACATGCACGCGCGCGACCAGGCCATCGACCCGTGGCGACAGCTGCGCGTCACGCTCGGCGGTCAGCGTGCCGGTCAGGGAAAAGCGTTCGCCGAGCGCGGCCTGCTCCACCGTCGCGACGGTGATCCGGGCCGTGTCCGTACCTTCGTCCGCCTCGTCCCGCGCGCCGCAGGCGGCGAGCAGCAGGAGCGCGGGAAGGAAGACCGCCGGAAGAGGGAATGGAGGCCTGGCAACCATGGTGTCCCGTCGTTGCAAGTCACCGGTGAACCTAGCACAGATACGATTCGTTCTTGTTTGCGGGAGTTGACCTCAACCGCACTTGAGGCGTTAGCGTCGCGATCCCTCGCCCATGAGCATGCCGCAATGACGACGCCCCTCCAGAACCTCGACCTCTACCTGGACCGTCTCGGTTTCCACGCGCCGCCGGCGCCGACGCCGGACACGCTGCGCGCGCTGCAGCAGCGCCACACCGCCGCGTTCGTGTTCGAGAACATCAGCACCTTCCTGCATGCGCCGGTGCCGATCGACCTGCCGTCGCTGGAACGCAAGCTGCTGCACGAGGGTCGCGGCGGCTATTGCTTCGAGCTCAACGGGTTGTTCCTGGCGCTGTTGCGGACGCTGGGCTATGACGCCCGCCCTCTGACCGCGCGCGTGGTGATGGGCGATTCGGAGGATGCATTGACCGCGCGCACCCACCTGCTGGTGCTGGTGACGATCGACGGCGTGCGCCACGTCGCCGATGTCGGCTTCGGCGGGATGGTGCCGACCGCCCCGTTGCGGCTGGACACCGGCGCAGCGCAGGCCACCCCGCACGAGCCGTACCGGCTGGTCGAACGCGCGGGACGCTACGTATTGAGCGCGCAGATTGTGGACGAATGGCGCCCGCTGTACGTGTTCGACCTGCAGCCGCAGGAGGAGATCGACCTGGAGGTCGGCAACTGGTACGTCGCCACCCATCCTGACTCCGGTTTCCGCAGCCAGTTGCGGGCGGCACGCACCGGTCCGGGATTCCGCAAGACGCTGCGCGACAGCAGCTTCGCGGTGCATCGTATCGGCGAGGAGAGCCGGCGCCGCGAGCTGGCCGACGCCGACGAGGTGGTCGCGGTGCTGCGGGAGGAATTCGAGCTGCGACTGCCGGACGGCCCGGCGCTGCGTACGGCGATCGGTCGGAGGCTGGCCGCCGTCGCGGCATGAGGGGGGCGGGCGGACCTGTCATTGAGGTGGCGCAGCCGCCCTCGTGCAGCCCCGCGCGGCAGGACGGGCGCGTGGCCCGGCGTTCCGCTGCCGTGCGGTGCGACCGGCCCGCGGGTCCGCGGCCTGCGCTGCCTGACATAATCCCGAACCCATGAGCCCGGCTCCCGCCAGTCATTGGATCGTCGTCTATGCGATCGGAGCCGCGCAGGCGGCATTGCTGGCGTTGGCGTTGTGGCGGCGACCGGCGAACGCCGCGGCCAACCGGCTGCTGGCGGCGTGGCTGGGCGTGGTCGGCTTCGATCTGGCGGTGAAGGCGGCATTCCTGGCGGCGCCGGCACCGTGGCTGTTCCGTGTCCTGCTGCCGGTCGGCGCGCTTCCGTTCGTGTACGGCGTCTTCTTCTACCTGTATGTCCGCACGCTGACCACCGCGCGCCGATTGGCGTGGCGCGACGTGCTGCATCTGGCGGGCTTCGCGGTCGCGCTTGGTCTGCTCGGGCCGGCGCTGCTCGCGGATGCGGCGCTCAACGAGGCGATGATGCGGCAGTGGCTCTCGCATGCGCTTCCGCCGCCGGTGCCGTGGTACAGCGTGTTCCTGTATGCATGGAGCCTGAGCTACGTGGCGGCCGCGCTGCTGCGCGTGGTCCGCTACCGGCGCGAGGTGCGCGAGCGCCGCTCCGATGCCGACCGCATGTCGCTGCGCTGGGTGGTGGCGATGGCGCTGGGGCAGGTGGTGATCTGGGCGATCGCGTTGCTGCACGACACCACCCGCATCCGTGGCATCGACTACCTGTCGATCTACGGTGCGGTCGCGGCCTGGGCCTGCGTGCTCGGCTACCTCGGGTTGATGCAGGCGCCGGTGTCGCCGGAACGGCAGCGCGACGCGGAGGAAGCGTGTGCCGGGACCGGTGCCGGCGACGTCGCGGCGCCTGACGATCCCGCCGGCAGCGCGGCCGCGTCGATCGTCGACTCCGTCGGTTCCACCGGATCCGCCGACGACCCGCGCCTGCCCGACGTGCAGGCGCGGCTGGAGCGGCTGATGGAAGAGGAGGCGCTGTATCTGGCGCCGGCGTTGACGATCGCCCAGGTCGCCCGTCGCAGCGGCTACCCCGAGTACCTGGTTTCGCTGGCGATCAACCGCGGCTTCGGCTGCACCTTCTGGGATTACGTCAACCGCCAGCGGATCGGCGCCGCCCGCCGCTGCTTCGCCGATCCGGACGACGGGCGTACGATCCTCGACATCGCCTACGCCTGTGGATTCACGTCCAAGTCGACGTTCAACGCCGCGTTCAAGCGCGAGACCGGGGCGACGCCGAGCGCATGGCGGGCGCGGCACGCCCGGACGACGACGGTTCCCTGACCCGCTCCCGGGTGCCCGGATCCGCCGCGAAGGTGCGGCGGGGCGCCGCCGTCCGGGCGTCGTCACTGTCCGCGCCACTGCGGCCAACGCAGCCGCAGTTCGCACAGCGCCATGTTCAGCGACCAGCTCGTCCATGCGGAAAAGATGTAGACCGCATCGAACGGCAGCGCCAGCGGTCCGGTGCCGACGAACAGGATCACCCGCAGGGTCACTGCGGCGAAGGTCAACGCCAGGCTGTGGCTCATCCAGCGCCGGTGGCGGACGAAGTCGCCGGCGACGGCGAGGCGGATGCCATTGGCGGTGACCGCCAGCCACAGCACCGACAGCAGCAGGAAGCCCGCGCCCGAGGCCCAGCCGCCGTGCGCGTCGAATGCCAGCGAGAACCCGCCCAGGCCGCCGATCAGCACGCCGCCCGCATACAGCCAGCCGCCGGTGCGGTGCAGCGCGGGCAGTCGTCGGCGGATCCAGCCGCTGGCCTGCAGCGGCACCAGCAGCAGGGCCAGGCCGGCACCGAAGAAGTGCATCGGCACGTCGATTCCGGACACCGCGAACTTGGCCATGAACGGATCGTCCGGGTTGAACGGCCGCATCCGCAGGAACGCGAAGGCATAGGCCGCGACCAGCAGGCTGGATACGGTGAACAGGGTGTAGCGCAGGCCATGAAGGCCGCGGCGGACGAGGGTGGTCATGACGGGCTCCGGCAGCGGGACGATGCCGCGATGCTCGTTGTGGCCCGGCCGGGCGTCGTCCGATCCGGCCGGACCGGACGTCCTGTCGAACCGACAGCACGCCGTCAGGGTGCCGACGCGCCGGTAGGGCCCGAGCGGCGCGAGCCACGATGAGACTTCCATCAAGGCCCGTCGCGGCTTGCGCCGCTCCCACGGACGCTCCTGCGACCGGGCCACCGTTCCCGCCTTCCCGCCCGCGGGATGCTCATTCCCTGTTCCGGCTCTTTTGCGGGCGCGCCTGCGCTCGCAGTTCATCCGGGTCGATGGCGGCCAGGTGCGCCGCCGTCGCGCCACCTCTCTCCCAGTCTCCCACCAGGACAATCGACATGAGCAAGCTGCAGAACAAGGTCGCCGTCGTCACCGGCGCCTCCAAGGGCATCGGTGCCGCCATCGCCACCGCACTGGCCGCCGAAGGCGCGGCGGTCGTCGTCAACTACGCGTCGAGCCGGGACGGTGCCGATGCCGTCGTCGCGAAGATCGCCGCCGCCGGCGGCCGTGCCGTCGCGGTACAGGGCGACGTCTCCGATCTGGCCGGGGCGCGGGCGATCGTCGGTGCCGCGATCGAGCACTTCGGCCGCCTCGACATCCTCGTCAACAACTCCGGCGTCTACGGTTTCGCGCCGCTGGAGGAGATCGACGAGGCGCATTTCCACCGCCACTTCGACATCAACGTGCTCGGCCTGCTGCTGACCACCCAGGCGGCCGCCAGGCACATGGGCGAGGGCGCGAGCATCATCAACGTCAGTTCGGTGGTGACCCGGGTCACGCCGCCGAATACCGCGGTCTACACCGGCACCAAGGGTGCGGTGGACGCGATCACCGGGGTGCTGTCGAAGGAACTGGCCGAGCGAGGGATCCGCGTCAACGCGATCAACCCGGGCATCGTCGAGACCGAGGGCACCCGCACCGCCGGGGTCATCGGTTCGGAGATGGAGGCGGGCGTGGTCGCACAGACCCCGCTGGGCCGCGTCGGCCAGCCGGACGAGATCGCCTCGATCGCGGTCTTCCTCGCCTCCGACGACTCGCGCTGGCTGACCGGCGAGCAGATCGTCGCCAGCGGCGGCCTGCACTGACGGCCAAAGGTGGCTCCACCCGGTTCCCGGACCACCGGCGCCGCCGGGGTCAGGGGACCGGGACGGGCGATACCGCCAGCCGCTCGGGACTCAGGTGCGATTGATCGACACGCCGCCGTCGACCCGCATCGCACTGCCGGTGACGAAGCTGGACGCATCCGATGCGAGGAACAGCGCGGCTTCCGCGATCTCGGCGGGATCGGCGATGCGCTTGAGCGCATGCAGCCCTTCGACGAAGGCGCGCGACTCCGGCGCCTGGGTGAAGTCGCGCGCGCCGGGCGTATCGGTGCCGCCGGGCAACAGGGCATTGACGCGCACGCCGCGTGGGCCCGCCTCGGCGGCGAGCACCTGGGTCAGGCCGATCACGCCGGCCTTGGCGGCGGCGTAGGCGGCCATCCCGGGCATGCCGACGGTGTGGCCGACGAAGGTCGAGGTGAAGATGATCGAGCCGCGTCCGGCTTCGAGCATCGCCGCCAGTTGCCGGCGGGCGCCGAGGAACATGCCGGTCAGGTTGGTGTCGAGGGTGTCGCGCCAGTCGTCGACGTTCATCTGCGTCACCGGTGCCATCGCGCCGACGCTGCCTGCGTTGTTGAAGGCGATGTCGAGACGGCCGAAGCGCTCGAGCGCGGTGTCGACCAGCCGGTCCGCGTGGGCTTCGTCGCGGACATCGCCGTCGCACGCGACCGCTTCGCCGCCGGCACGCTCGATTTCGTCGACCAGCTGCGCGAGCGCGTCCGCGCGCCGCGCTCCGGCCACGATGCGCGCGCCCTCGCGGGCGAATCGCAGGGCCGCCGCGCGTCCGATGCCCGAGCTGGCGCCGGTGATGATCGCGACCTTGCCGGTCAGTGTCTGTGCTGCCATGTCGTATGCGTGCTCCGTGGAAGGGGCGCACAGTGTGGGCAGCGGACGCAGGCGAAGCTGGCCGGATTCGGCCGCGTCATTGCGACGGATTGCTGCGTCGGCGAGCGGGTGCCGGAAGCCAAAAAAGACGGGCCCGCGCGGGGCCCGTCCATGTAGTCCGGGAAGCGGCCGCCGGCCGCGACGGGTCAGAGCCCCAACACCTGCTCCGCGGGCACGTAGGCCAGGCCGTGGGCCTGGGCGACCGGTTCGCAGGTCACCTTGCCCTCGCAGACGTTCAGGCCGTTGCGCAGGTGGGCGTCGCTGGCGAGCGCCTGCTTCCAGCCCTTGTTGGCCAGCGCCAGCGTGAACGGCAGGGTCACGTTGTTCAGCGCGAAGGTCGAGGTGCGGGCGACCGCGCCGGGCATGTTGGCGACGCAGTAGTGGACGACGTCGTCGACGACGTAGGTCGGTTCGGCATGGGTGGTCGCGCGCGAGGTCTCTACGCAGCCGCCCTGGTCGATCGCGACGTCGACGATCACCGAGCCCGGCTTCATCGTCTTCACCATCTCGCGGGTGACCAGCTTGGGCGCCGCGGCGCCGGGGATCAGCACGGTGCCGATCAGCAGGTCGGCGCGGGCGACCAGGGTCTCGATCGCCTGGCGGGTCGAGAACACGGTGGAGATCGAGGTTCCGAACTGGGTCGCCAGGCGCTTGAGCGCGTCGGCCGAGCGGTCGACGACGGTCACGTTCGCGCCCATGCCGATCGCGATCGTGGTCGCGTGGGTGCCGGACACGCCGCCGCCGAGCACGACGACTTCCGCCGCCGGCACGCCGGGCACGCCGCCGAGCAGCACGCCGCGACCGCCCTGCGCCTTCTCCAGCGCATGCGCGCCGACCTGCGGCGCGAGACGGCCGGCGACCTCGGACATCGGCGTCAGCAGCGGCAGCGAACCGTTGGCGGCGGTGACGGTTTCATAGGCGATGCAGACCGCGCCCGACTTGATCAGGTCGTGGGTCTGCGGCGCATCCGGGGCCAGGTGCAGGTAGGTGAACAGGACCTGGCCCGGTCGCAGACGGGCGCGCTCCTCGGCCAGCGGCTCCTTGACCTTGACGATCATGTCGGCCTGGGCGAACACCTCGTCGGCGCTCGCGGCAATGGTCGCGCCGGCAGCGACATAGTCGTCGTCGCTCAGGCCGATGCCGAGGCCGGCGCCGGATTGCACGGTGACCTCATGGCCGTGGTGGACCAGTTCCTGCACGGACGAGGGAATGAGGCCGACGCGGTACTCGTGGACTTTGATTTCGCTGGGGACGCCGATGCGCATGGCGGGGTTCTCTGGGTTGGAGTGGCGCTGTCGTGACCGGCCTGCGGAACGCGGCAGGAGCGATGCGGGACGGGAATGAGGCGGTCCCGTGAAAGGCCGCCTCGGCCTGTCCCGAATCGATCCGGAACCGTTTCTGCAGCGCTGCTACCGTCGCTCCGCGGGCGTGAATGAGCGATCAGGACGGCGGGGCTGAGTGCCCGGCAGTATGAACGAACGACCACGCACTTTCTTTCCAAACTGGTTGCCGCTGGCCCGGAAAAGTCGCATTGTCTGCGGTTGCTTGGCCAAATATTGAAATTACATGCGTTCCATTCCTCCGGGCCTCGATGAGCGCGACCGCGCGATCCTCCGATTGCTGCAGGAGGACGGGCGGCTGACCAACATGGAACTGGCCCAGCGCATCAACCTGTCGCCGTCGGCGTGCCTGCGCCGGGTCAAGCTGCTGGAGGAGCGCGGGCTGATCGCGCGCTACGTGATGCTGCTGGACGAGGAACTGGCCGGTCTGCCCGGCACCGCCTTCGTCCTGGTCACCCTCGACCAGCAGGGACGTACCGCGCTGGACGCGTTCGAGACCGCGATCCAGCAGCATCCCGAGGTGACCGAGTGCTGCCTGCTCGCCGGTGCCGCCGACTACATGGTGCGGGTCGCCTATGCCGACGCCGCCGACTTCGAGCGCATCCACACCGAGATCCTGACCCAGCTGCCCGGCGTGGTGCGCGTGCAGTCGACACTGGCGCTGCGCACGGTCAAGAAGACGACGGCGCTGCCGATGTAGGCGCGGGGACGTGGCGCCTGTCGCCGCATTGCGGTTGCCATCCACTTTGCCGCAGGAGTTTGCCGGCGGTGGCAGGCGTCACGTCGAGAATCCTGCGCAGCGCGGCATGCCTGTCGCCGGACCGGGCATGGTAGGCGGCGGCGATCCGATACCCGACCCAATAGCCGAGATCGCCGGGGCGTTCCTCATTGCCGACGCCGTTGTACAGCCAGCGGCTGTAGTCGGCGCCTCCGGCGTCGCGGACGAACTCCCGTCCGATCTCGCACTCCCGGCCACGGGTCCAGCGTTGCAGATGCACGTTGGCAACCTGGCCGGAGATGATCTCGCCGAGCAGTTCCGCGCCCCCCTCGAGCAGCGCCATGTACAGCAGCGGCGTGCCCGGCGGCGCGTCGATCCGGGCGCCGGGCTGCTGGATGTGCGCGTACTCGTGCGCGATCAGGTGGGCGAAGCGCGCGCGCAGGTCCGGCTGCAGCCATTCGGCGCTGCACAGTGTTTCCAGGCCGATGATCACGCCCGAGGGCGTGGTGGTGCCGCCCGAGTTGCCGCGGCCGACCACGATGGTCACCGGAGGAAAGCGTGCTTCCGGCAGCACCCGCCGCAGCTTGTCGAGCGAACGCGCCACATCATCGCGGATGCCCGGCAGCATGGCCGCGCAGCGTCTGGCCCCGGCATACAGTTCAGGCTTCCGGCCGATGCTGTCGGCCAGCTTCTGCGCCGATCCGATCCGGCCTTGCACGAACTCGCGAAGCCCCGGCGTGCCCGGGTCCAGGTACCCGCGTTGCAACTGCCCGGCGTCGGGCATGCCGCCGGCGGCGTCGAATGTCTCGAAGAACCGGGTCACGTCGCCGGTCTCGATGTCAGGCTTCCCGGCCGACCGCGCGGTACCGGACGCAAGGCGCTCCTCGATCGCGGTGAAGGACGAATGCGCGCCGCGCCCCGCATCCGGCACGCCGGTGGCGAAATAGGCGACGCCGGTACCGCCTGCGGGGTCGACCCACAGTCCCGACAGCAGGCCGTAGGCCGAACCCGAATGACCGATGCGGGCGATGCCGTCGCCGAACGGATCGTCGCCGCAATCCGGATGCGGGGTCGCCAGGGTCTGCACCGCGAGGCCGTAGCGGCAGAAGAAGCCGCGCCGCGACTGGCTGCTGTCGTCTTCCTCCACGCTCTGGCCGTTGCCGGGCCTGTAGGTCCACGCCGGCGTGGTCAGCGTGCGCACCGAGGCGGGCGAGAGCAGGCGCACCCCGTCGATCTCGCCCCCGCCGAGCAGCAGGCGTCCGATCCTCGCCAGCCCCGATGCGGAAATCCGCAGTCCGCCCTGCGGCGAGAACAGCGCGCCATTGCGGCCGGCCCGCCAGTGCGACAGATCGCAGTCGCCGGTGCTCGACCGGTTGACCGCGCAGTCCGGACGGCGTCCACGCAGGTCGTCGCGGACCGGCTGGCGATCGCCGTCGTACAGCACCACCGCATGGGCGAGGGTGGCGTCGCTGCACGATTCCCAGTTGAAGCAGGCGTCGATGCCGAGCGGCTGCAGCACCAGCCGTCCCATCAGCCGGTCGAAGCGCTCGCCGGTCGCGTTCTCCATTGCCGAGGCCACCAGCGGGAAACCGAGATTGGCGTAGCGGAAGTACGTGCCCGGCACGTGCCCGTCATCCCATGCGCGCGGATCCCTGACGATGTCGCGCAGCTCGCCGTCCAGCGGCACATCGTAGTAGCCGGCGGCGTCGGTCAGGCTCGCGCGATGCGACAGCAGCTGGCGCAGGGTGATCGGCGTGTCCGGGAACCGCGGGTGGCGCAGCGGCCAGCCGAGCAGATCGGACACGTCCGCGTCCAGGTCCAGCGTCCCGGCCTCCACCAGCCGCATCGCGCCCACCGCGACGATCAGCTTGGAGACCGAGGCGATCCGGACCGGGTCGTCGACGGTGACCGCGCGGCCGGCCTCGATGTCGGCCAGGCCATGCGCCTCGACCGCGGTGATGCCGTCGCGGTCGAAGGTGACGCGCACGCTGGCCACGGGTTCGGTCGCCAACGAGATGGCGGAGATGGCCAGCAACGTGGAAAGCACGGCGAAACGGAACGGAAGGCTCATGGCCAGCATGTCGGGTGCCGGAGGATCAGTCCCGCGCGGCGTGCCGGGACTGGCGCAGTATCCAGTCGCCAAGGCGTTCGAAATAGCCGGGCGCCGTGGTGCCGGCAAGGCCTCCGTCGGGACCGGGTTCGACGGCGATCATGCCGTGATCGGCCTGCGGGAAGACGATGACGTCGATCGGCCTGCCTTCGCGCTCGAGCCTCTGCAGGCGGGTGAGGGTCGTCGCGATCGGCGCCTCGGTATCGTCTCCGGCGAGCAGCCAAAGTTGCAGCACGTCGAGCGCGCAGGGTCGGCAACGGGTCGTGCTCCAGATCGTAGGGGACGTCGAGGAACGTCCGGATCGCCGGCAGCCGGTCCTCGAACAGGTAGGCGCCGGAATGGCAGTGTTCCGGCTCGGCGGCATGCGCCGGTACGGAGAGGACCAGCGCGGCAGCCAGGGCGGCGAACGGAGCACGATGCAAGGTCTGGGCCTCCGGGATGGCGGTGGCCACAGTGTCGTTCGAAGCGTCCGCACCGTGATGTGCCGGAAGTGACTCGAGCCACGGCGTGGACTTCGACGAGTGCTCGCCGAGTGCGTCGTCGCGTACTTCCCCGGTGCGGACCGCCGCCGCTCCCGCGTCCTGGATCATTCCGGATCCGGCCCCCCATCGTTGGCCGGCGGCGTCCGGGCCGCCGTGAACGCCGGATGGGCGTCGCTTGACGCATCGGCCGCGAGCGCCGGCACATGGCGGGCCGTTTCCTCCAGCTCCGGATAGACCTCGAACAGCTTCAGCACCACGCCGTTGGTCCAGCCGAACCCGTCCTGCAGAGGGTACTCGCCGCCGCCGCCGCCCTGCAGCGCGCCATCGGCGTCGTACTTCTCGACCAACTTGCGTTCGCGATCGAACACGACCTTCACATTGCCGAGGAAGCGCTGGGCGATGTCGCGGGCAAGGGCGTTCTCGTCGTGATGGCGCAGGCCGGCGACGGCCACCCATTGCATCGGCGCCCAGACATTGGGCGCATCCCACTGCTGGCCGGTATCGACGGTGGTGGTGACCAGGCCGCCGGCACGCAGCAGGTCGCGACGCACGGTGGCGGCGGTACGGCGGGCGCGTTCCGGGGGCGCGATGCCGGCGAACAGGGGGTACAGCGCGGCCGCGGTGAGCCCGTCGCGGCGACGGCCGCGTTGCCAGTCGTAGTCGGTGTAGTAGCCGTCTTCGTGCCACAGGTGCGCATGGATGCTGGCAGCGCGACGTTCCGCCAGCGCCCCGTACTCGCGCGCGCAGCCATCGTCGCCGGCGCGCCTGCAGGCCTCGGCGATGGTGGTCTCGAGGTGGTGCAGCAGACTGTTGAGGTCGACCGGCACGATCGCGCTGGTGCGGATGGTGTGCAGGGCCATGCCGGTGCCCGGTCCGCCGTCGTCGAGCCAGCGGCTGGAGTAGTCCCAGCCGCTCTCGGCGCCGGCGCGCAGGTCGCGGTAGACCTCCGCGGCGGGCCGGCCCGAGGCCGCCGCGGTTTCGCGGTCCTGCATGAAGGACTCGGGGCGCGGCACGTCGCGGTCGTCCCAGTAGCGGTTCAGCAGGCTGCCGTCGTGCAGGCGCACAACGCGACGCGCGGCCTGGCCGCGCGGCAGGCCCTCGCTACCGTCCATCCAGTACGCGTGCTCGCGGCGCAACTGCGGCAGGTAGCGCACCGGCAGGTCGGGGTCGTCGCGCGCCTCCAGTGCCACCATGTGCGAGAAGAACGGCGGCTGCGATCGGCTGAGATAGTAACTGCGGTTGCCATTGGGGATGTGGCCCCAGACGTCGATGAGATGGGCGAAGTTGTCGAGCATCTGCCGCGACAGCGCATGCTCGCCGCTTTCCACCAGTCCCAGCATGGTGAAGTACGAATCCCAGTAATACACCTCGCGGAAGCGGCCGCCGGGAACGATGTAGGCGTGCGGCAGCGGCAGCAGACTGTCGTGCGCGAGCGGTTCCGGCGTGCGCCGGGTGAGCAGCGGCCACAACGCATCGATGTGCGCGCGCAGGCTGTCGTGGCTTTCGACCGCTGCGGATTCCACCGGCTGCGGCAGGATGAAGTTCTCGTCGACGAAATGCCGCAGGTCGAAACCCGACTGCGTCCGCCGCGCGAGAAAGTCGGCCTCGATCGCCGCCGGTGCGCGCTTCGGCACCGCGTCGGCGAACAGCTTCTGGTCCTCGAACAGCCAGCCGGCCTGGACCGCGGCGAACAGCTCCGGGCAGGCCGCATCCGGCGGCATCGGATGCACCGCCTGCGTCGTCGACGCTGCCGGTCCGGGGCGCACCCGCGGTGCGCATGCGCTGGTGACGAGCGCAAGGGGCAGAAGCCAGGCGGCGAAACGGGTGAGGGCGGCCTGTGCGGCGCGCATGTGGATCTCCGGCGGCACGCGATGCGTTCCGCGCATACTAACCGCCATGGATCGCGATCTGGAGCCGGTTCCCCGATCGGATCCGGCTGGCATGATCGGCGCCGCCTGCCGGTGGCCGGCAGCGTCGCCGCCGCTGTCGGTCCGTCGTCCGTTCAGTAGTCGATCGCGACCGACATGATCCGCAGCGGACCGGCGTAGCTGCCCTGGCGGCGGATCTCGAAGTACCACCAGTCGCCGTCCGGGAAGAAGCCGTTGCCTGGCGGGATCAGCGCGGACTGTTCGAGCAGGATCGTCAGCGTCATCGGCGCGGGCACGGTGTCGCTTGCGACGCTGCCGTAGGTTTCGAAGCTGTCGCCGTGGTTCAGCGTCACCGGGGTCACGGTGAAGGTGATCTCGCCGGCGTCGTCGCTCATCACCTGGTGGAACAGGGTCAGCCGCACCGGGCCGCCCTTGTAGTCGGCCGGCCGGCGCAAGGTCAGGCTCATGTTTCCGTTCAGTCCAGGCCAGTCGACGCCGCGCGGATGCAGGGCGAACGGCGCGAAACCGAACGACAGCGCGTGCGCGGGATAGGTGAGCCGGTGCCTGTGCCGTTTGCCGGCCGCAGCCGGTTCGTCGGCGATACGCGCAGCGGGCGTCGTGCCGGATGCCACGGCCGGCTCCGCCGGTGCGCACAGCAGCAGCGCCAGCACGGCGGAAGCCAGGACGGGAGCCGGAATGGAAGCCGGGGGAGCGGAGAACTTCATGCAGGGAACCTCCTTGCGTTGTTCGGCACGGGCGTGTGCCGGTGGGCGCGACCGTATTCGCAGCGAACGCCTGCGCGGAACGCGACAGGTCACCGCCGGTCGGATGATGGTCTGCTGCATCGGGGTCGGAGCGACGCCGCGGGAAGCTTCAGAATCCGTGCGGGTCCGGAAAGCCGTGCCGTCGCTGCAGCGCCATCTCGATCGTGCCCAACGGCCGCTTGGCCCGGTCCAGCCAGTCGTGCGCGCCGGGCATCCGCGGCTCGATGCCGGCCCGCCGGAGCAAGCGGTTGGCTGCGAACGCGTAGGCCTGTCGCCGGGTGGCGGGGGTGTAGAACACCACGCCGAACGAAATCGAGATCGCATCGCCGGGCGTCACCCACGAGCGGTCGCTACGGGTCATGTGCGGGGTGGTGCAGGGGAAGTAGGCGCCGTCGCCGGGGCCGCACTCGAACACGTGGACCCGCGGACGGGCGGCGTCGCTCAGCCCGACGTTCTCCAGTGAACGGGTGACGATGAAGTCCTCGACGTCGCGCGCGGCGACGGCGACGCGATCGGTATGGTCCCAGAGGTTGAGGGTCTTGCGGCCACGGATCTGCAGCCAGAAGTTGTTCTCGCGGTCGATGTGGAAGGGCGTCAGCGATGGAGGCGCCGAGATGAACAGGAAACCGCGGGCTTCGTACGGGCGCTCGCGGCCCTGCAGGAGCCGGCCGGCGCTGTGCAGGATCTCCCAGACGAAGGCCTGGTACTCCGGCTCGGTCTGGATGTTGTAGAGCGCGATCCACGAGCCCGGCTCCTCGATATGCTCGAAGATCTCGTCGATGCCGCGTCCGTCGAGCGGCCGCGAGCGATGGTCGAATTTCGATGCCTCGGTCAGTCCCGGCACGATGAACCGGCACTGCCGGGTCGGCATCAGCCTGTGCGCGAGCGCGGCCAGGCGTTCGATCCGCAACAGCGGATGATCGCAGTAGGTGTGCCGGAGCGGGCACAGCCGCCGCATCGAGAAGCCCGCCTCGTCCTGGACGGTGATCCGATAGCGGCCATCGCCGGCCGTCGTGTCGTCGACTGCGGTCGGCCGGCGTCCGGCTCCGGTACGCGCGTCGGACATCGCGCGGTGCATCGGGGGCCTCCACGGAAGGCGCGTGGATCGGGTGTGGATATCGGCGGGAACGCGACCGGCGCGGTCGGACGGCCAGCGTGGGACCGGGGAACCGCGGCCCGCCGGCGCACGGCGCGTGGCTGGCCTGCAATCGTATTCGCGGCGATACCGCCGCATCCGGCAACGCTGCGGTGCAGTATTGGCCTTCCCTGCATTGCTGCAATGCACAACAATGACGCCCGTCCGCCCCGCTGCCTTGCGAGTCCCACCCATGGCCGATTCCGGCATCCCGACAGCCCCCGCCGCGCGCGTCCTGCCGGCGGCGGCCGTGCGCGCGATCCTGTTCGCGCTGGCGATGGGCGGCTTCGCGATCGGCACCAGCGAGTTCGTGGTGATGGGGCTGATGCCGGACATCGCGCACGGGCTCGACGTCGACGAGCCGCGGGTTGGCCACGTGATCAGCGTCTATGCGCTCGGCGTGGTGATCGGCGCGCCATTGCTGGCGATCCTCGGCGCGCGCCTGCGGCGGCGACCGCTGTTGCTGGCGTTGATGGCGTTCTACGCGCTCGGCAACCTGGCCAGCGCGCTGGCACCGAACTACGGGACGATGCTGCTGGCGCGATTCGTCGCCGGGCTGCCGCATGGCGCCTACTTCGGTGTCGCCTCGCTGGTCGCCGCCTCGATCAGCCCGCCGGAACGGCGTGGCACCGCGGTCAGCCGGGTGCTGTTGGGGCTGGCAGTCGCGCTGCTGGTCGGCAATCCGCTGGCGACCTGGCTGGGGCAGTCGCTGGACTGGCGCTATGCGTTCGGCGTGGTGTCGCTGATCGCGGTGGCGACGATGGTGTCGCTGCTACTGACGCTGCCGCCGGATCCGCACGAGCCGCGTGCCGATCCGATCCGCGAACTGCGCGATTTCAACCGCGCGCCGGTATGGCTGGCGCTGGGCGTCGGCGCGATCGGCTTCGCGGGCATGTTCTGCGTGTTCAGCTACCTGGCGCCGACGATGATCCAGGTCACCGGGATGCCGGAGGCCTGGACGCCGTTCGGCATGCTCGCGTTCGGCGTCGGCGGCATCCTCGGCAGCCTGGCCGGCGGCTGGCTGTTCGATCGCCTGCAGTTCCGGGCGGTGGCGGTGATCCTGCTGTGGTCGGCGGCGCTGCTGCTCGTGTTTCCGTTCGCCGCGCATTCGATGTGGACGCTGCTGCCGGCGGTGGTCGCGGTCGGCACGATGGGCGCGCTGGCGCCGGTGCTGCAGGCGCACCTGATGGATGTCGCCGGCGACGCGCAGACGCTGGCGGCGGCTTCCAACCACTCCGCGTTCAACACCGCCAACGCGCTCGGGCCGTGGCTGGGCGGCATGGCGATCACTGCCGGGCTGGGCTGGACTTCGACCGGCTACGTCGGCGCCGCCACCGCGATCGCCGGCCTGGCGGTGTTCGCGATCGCCTGGCGGCAGCGGCCCGTGGCGCGATCCTGACGTTTTCTGCACGGTTCGAAGCCGCGCGCTTCGAAGCCGCATGCCCCAGGGCCGTGCCGTTTCAACGCGGCTCCGCCTGCAGGGCTTCGCCGTTCGACCGGCACGCCACCGCGGTCGGCTCCCGTTCCTTCAGCGCGTGGCAGAACGCGGCAGTCGCGGCGTCGGCGGGGAAGCAGCACTCGATGTGCAGCTCGTCCACGGTGATGTCCCGTGGCGTGCCGAACGTGGTGAGGGTGGAGAAGAAGCCCAGGGTGCGTCCGTCGTGCCGGAACACCACGTTCAGTACCGGCGCCGGCACGCTGCCGAGTTCGCGGCGCCGCCATTGCGACGGCACGCCCGGGAATGCGGTGACCTCGTCGAGCAGGGCGCGCGCCTTCAGGTCCGACGGAGCCGACGCGGCCAGCGCGTGCAGATGGCGCAGCAGTTCTCCGGCGACTTCCTCCCAGTTGTCGACCCGTGCGCGCAGATCGCCGGGGTCGAAGAAGTGCCGCAGCATGTTGCGATGCGGGCTGTCGCGGCCGTCGAGCAGATGGCGGTTGAGCCGGACGGCCGCGTCGTTGGCGAGCAGGATGTCCCAGTGCCGGTTCATAACGAACGCGGGGTAGGGTTCGTGCTGTTGCAGGATGAAGTCGATCGCCTGACGGATCCGGGCCATCTGCGGTGCGTCCAGTCCGTGCTCGGGATACTGCGGTGCATAGCCGGACGCGACCAGCAGTGCGTTGCGCTCGCGCAGCGGCATTTCCAGCGCATCGGCGAGGCGCCCGACCATCTCGCGGCTGGGTTGCGCCTTGCCGGTTTCCACATAGCTGAGGTGACGCGCCGATATGCCCGCCGACAGCGCCAGGTCCAACTGGCTCCAGCGGCGGGCGCGCCGCCATTCGCGCAGCAGCAGGCCGGCCTGGACATCGTGGGTCTGTACGAGGGGCATCGCGATTCGCTGGCACGGGACGCAGCCCAGCATAGGGCCTGCCATTGCCGGGAACCATGACCTGCGAGGTCATCATGCGATGACCCGGGACGTCATTGTCGCGATGCCGGAGCGTCCGCAAGCTCTTCGTCGAACGGGACGATCCCCGACAGGAGAGAGCGACATGCAACGCAGGGAATTCATCGCACTGACGCTCTGCACGCTGGCGAGCGCCGCCTCCGCCGGCCCGCGCCTGCTGCCGGGGCCGGCAGCGGCCACTGTGGCGAAGGACGCGATCGACGCGGCCGACTGGCATCGGCTGTGCCGCTTCGTCCGTACGGACTTCGGCAACGTGGCCTGCATCGATCATGGCGAAGGCGAGGCGGCGCTGTTCCTGCATGGCTTCCCGCTCAACAGCTTCCAGTGGCGCGGCGCGATTGCGCGGCTGGCGCCGTATCGCCGCTGCATCGCCCCGGACTTCCTTGGTCTCGGCCATAGCGAGGCCGGCGACGGACAGAGCCTCGCGCCGGATGCGCAGGTCGGCATGCTGCTCGCGCTGCTGGATGCGCTGGGGATCGATAGTGTCGATGTGGTCGCCAACGACAGCGGTGGCCAGGCCGCGCAGTTGCTGGTCGCATCGCATCCGCAGCGGGTGCGCTCGCTGCTGCTGAGCAACTGCGACACCGAGATCAACAGCCCGCCGGCAGCGATGGCACCGGTGATCGCGCTGGCGCGCGAGAACCGCTGGGTCGACGAGTGGATCGCGCCCTGGCATGCCGATCCGGTGCTGGCCCGATCGGCCGAAGGCATCGGCGCGATGTGCTACGCCGATCCCGGGCATCCGACCGACGAGGCGATCGACGCCTACTTCTCTCCACTGCTTGCGTCGCCGCGGCGCAGGAGGCTGGCCAATGCCTACGCGGTCGCACTCGCACGCAACCCGCTGACGGGGATCGGTCCGCGCCTGGCCCGCTGCGGGGTGCCGACCCGGATCGTCTGGGGCATGGCCGACACGATCTTCGCGCCGGACGATGCCGATCATCTCGACCGTGCGTTCGACCGTTCGCGTGGCATACGCCGATTGCCCGGCTACAAGCTGTTCTGGCCGGAGGAGCGGCCCGACGTGATCGCCGAGGAGGCGCTGCGCCTGTGGGACGTGCGGTTACAGGGTGCTGCCGACGCGCTCAGCCGCCCGGCCACAGCCACCAGAACGCCAGTGCGGTGACCACGCCGTAGATCAGCGCGTCGAGCAGGTCCTTGGCGACGCTGCCCCACGGTTTGCCCATCCAGATCCCGGCCTGCACGCCGCCACCGCCGTAGGCGAGGAAGGCGAGCACGCCGGCGAGGTGGGCGGCGTACGGCGCGCGGACCGACGTGCCGAGCACATGCACGGCCAGCATTGCGGCGATCGCGGCGATCGCCAGGTTGAGCCCGAACCACTGCAGCAGCGACGCGCCCATCCTCGGCGGGCCGTTGCGGAATACGGTCATGAACACGACCGGGCCTTCGCGCAGCTTCGTCAGCATCGGCTCCTCCTGCATCGCCTTCATGTCGGTGCAGTGTGGCAGCGTGTACAGCCCGGGCGTCGGCGAGCCGGCGCGCATCGCCGCCTGCACGTCGTCCTCGTTGGCGAGCTTGCGGTAATCGCGGTTGTGCCACTTGAACACCATGTGGATCAGGCTGCTGGCGACGAACACCAGCACCGCGGCGACGAGGACCGGGAGCCACAGCTGGATCAGAGCGTTCATGACGACCTCCTTCGAGTGGATGGGCGCAGCGGAACGTGGGGCAGGGCGGAGCAGCGGCGGCAGCCGTGTCCGCGAGGCACGCCCGGGGGTGTGGCCGGGCGGGTCCGTCGCGATCATACGCCCACCGGCGCCTCATTGCCGGAGCCCGGCCCCGCCGGCAGTGAGCCGCCGTCCAGCAGCCGCTCACTGCCCGTCGGGAGCGGGAGCCTGCGGCATCCAGAAGACCGTGTCGCCGTACTCCCATTGCCATGGCGCTCCCGTGTCGCCGATGGCGAATGCAACCAGATGCGGAAACGCGCGCTCGGCGCGCACATCGTTGGCGAGAATCACCACGCAGCGTTGCCCGCGCCGCACGCAGACCCAGGTGTTGCCGGTGACGTCGTTGTGCCCGCCCTTGAAGAACGCGTGCCCCTGCGGGCCTTCGAACACCACGACGCCCAGGCCCGCCGCCAGTCCGGGCCTGCGCCGGTCGGGGGGCAGCGGATCCTGCAGGGTCGGGAATTGGCTCTTCGAGGCGATCGGCAACTGGGCGCGGACGAGCTCCGCGGCGGCGGCATCCGACAACCCGTCGCCGCGCACGTAGCCGGCGGCCAGCCGGGCCATGTCGGCGATGGTGGTATCCATCGATCCGGCCGCACGCACCTTGCTGCGCTGGTCGTGCGGCTCGACCGTGCCGTCCGCGCCCCAGCCGTCGGCAAGGTTCTCCGCGAAATCCTCGCGCCACATCATGCCCGTGCGCGTCATGCCGAAGCGATCGAACACGCGGCGCTGCATCTGCTCGCCGACATCGAGCCCGAGCCCGCGCTCGAGCACGAACTGCAGCAGGATCATGCCCTCCCCGGAATAGGCGTAGCGGCTTCCGGGATCGAAATGGATGCGCAGCCTGCCATCGGGCTCGAGGAAGGCGAAGTTGGCGAAGCCGGCGCTGTGGGTGAGCAGGATCCGCGGAGTGATATCTCGCCATCGCGGATCGTCGGCGAGATCGGGCCAGGGCGCGTACCTGTCCTCGTCCGGATACCCGGGCAACGGCCTGGGCAGGTAGGCGGCGATCGAACGATCGAGGTCGAGTGTCTTCTCGTCGACGAGTTGCATCACCATGTAGGCGAATGCGGCCTTGGTCAGCGAGGCGCCGTACATGACGGTGTCCGTCCGCAGCGGCGCTCCGTCGGCGTTGCGGATGCCGTGGCTGCCGACATACACCACCTCGCCGCCGTCGACGACCGCCATCGCGATGCCTTCGGCGCCGGTCGCGTCCATCGCCCGCAGGATCTCGGCGTCCAGTGCGGCGGCATCGGGCACCGTGTGCGTGCCGGGCGCTGCGGCATGGCCGGCCAACGGCAGCACGGCGAGCAGAACCAGCAGGCCCATGTTCCGGAACGATGGAGATCGCATGTCGGCGGCATCCTGTCGTCTGATCGGGGCCACTATAGCGGTCCGCATCGCCTTGAACGCCGCCTCTCCCCCCGACCCCAGGTCGGGGGGAGAGAGCATGAACATCAGAACTTCATGCGGACGGTCACACCGTACATCCGCGGAGAACCGGGGATGTAGGTCGGGGTGCCGAACAGGCGGCCGGTGTTGCCGGCGTCGATCAGGTACGCCTCGTCGGCGAGGTTGCGGCCCCAGACGCCGATGTCCCAGCGGCCGTCGTCCAGGCGCACGCCGGCGCGCAGGTTGAGCAGGCCGTAGGCGTCCTGTTCCAAGCCGGCGGTGTTGTCGTCCTCGAAATGGACCCGCGACTGCCAGGTGTAGGACGGACGCAGATAGAACGCGTGGCCGGCGCCGAACGGCAGCTGCCAGTCCAGGCCGAGCGAGGCCGAATGCTCCGGGGTCAGCCGGAAACGGTTGCCGGCGAAGGCCTGCGGGTTGCCGTCGTCGTCACGGTCGTCGAAGGTGGCGTCGATCCAGGCGTAGTTGAAGAAGCCGACCAGGCCCGGGACGAGCTCGCCGTTCATCGCGACCTCGACGCCGGTCGCGGTGGCGTTGCCGGCGTTGGTGGTGATGAACAGCGGGGTGCCGCCGCTGGGGTTGGGGATGTCGGTCTGGAAGTTGCCGTACTCGTAGCGGAACGCGGCCACGTCCCAGGCGAAGCGGTTGCTGGCCGAGCTGCCCTTCAGGCCGATCTCGTAGCTGTCGACGGTCTCCGCCGGCACGTCTTCGGACACGGTCGGCGAGAGGTTGATCGCCTCCGGGCGGCGGCCGCGCGAATAGCTTGCGTAGCCGCTGAGGGTGTCGCTGAAGGCGTAGCGCCCGACCAGGCGGCCGACCACGGAATCGGAGCTGCCGCTGCGGGTCAGGCGACCGTCGGTGGCCAGGTTGAGGATGTTGCGCGAGCCGGGCATCGGCACCCCGGCGCCGAGGCCGCCGAGCAGCGACGGCGCGCTGCCGGGATCGGCCTGGTAGCCGGCCTCGATGTCCTCGCGGCTGTAGCGCAGGCCGGCGGTCAACTCGAAGCGCTCGTTGATCCGCCAGGTGCCATCGGCGAACACGTCCCAGGCCCGGGTCGTGCCGTAGTTGCTGAAGCTCTCGCTGTGCGCCGGGTTCAGCGGCAACGGCAGCGGCGGCAGCGGGTAGTTCACGTTCGGCGAGCCGTCCGGCAGCAGCACCGGGATCTCGGGCAGGTTCAGGCCGAGCTGGGCGATCGCCGCGCGTACGTTCGGATCGTGCGACAGCAGCGCCAGCAGGCTGCGCTCGTCGGTGGTGAACGGCACCGTCTGCGAACCGTCCTCGAAGAAGTAGCCGGCGCCGAGGAAGCCGGCGAACGCGCCGCCGGCGTCGTAGTTGAAGCGGAACTCCTGGCTGAACTGCTCGCCCTCGGCGATCTCGGCGAACTCCAGCGCGGCGATCCGCGAACCGTCGGCGTCGAACTCCTCGGTCGAATCGAAGCGTCGCCAGCCGCTGATCGTGTCCAGGGTCCAGTTGTTGCTGAGCGCGAAATCGCCGAGCACGGTGGCGCCGTAGACCTTGCGGTCCAGCCCCAGCGCGTCGCCGCGGTTCAGGTCGGCGGGGCCGAACACGTCGGTGCTGCCGAGGCGGTTCGGGATCGTGCCGCTGCGGAAGTCGGTGCCCGGTGGGGTGTCGCGCTGGTAGTTGAAGATCACGTCGATCCGGCTCATCTCGCCGATCAGCATGCCCAGGCTGCCGCGCACGGCGCGGGTGTCCTTGCCGTTGAGGTCGCCGCCGGACAGGTTGTCGACGGTGCCGTCGTACTGTTCGCCGAACACCGCCAGGCGCGCGTACAGCGCCTGGTCGGCGATCGGCGCGTTGACCACGCCGGTAAAACGGCGCTGGTTGTAGTTGCCGACGCCGAGCTCGACCTCGCCGCCGAACTCGCCGCCGGCCTTGTTCTGGATCAGGTGGACCGCGCCGATCTCGGCCGCGCGGCCGAACAGGGTGCCCTGTGGACCGCGCAGGATCTCGACCCGCTCCATGTCGAACAGCTCGACCGATGCGCCACGCGAACGGCTAAGCGACACCCCGTCCTGGAAGATCGACACGCGGGCAGGCACGTTGGCCGCGCCGCTGTCGGAGGTGATGCCGCGGATCACGAATCCGGGGTTGTTCGGGCTCTGCTCCTGCACCTGCAGGCCGGGCACGTAGCCGCTGAGGTCGCCCATCGTGCTCACCCCCAGCGACTCCATGAACTCGCCGGAGTACGCGGTGATCGCGATCGGCACCTCCTGCACCTGCTGCTCGCGCTTCTGCGCGGTGACCACCATGCGGTCGAGTTCGACCGCGGCGTCGCGATCGGCGGCTGCGTCCGCGGCCTGCTGTGCGGAAGCGGTGACCGGAAGCATGGCGGCGATGGCCAGCTGCAATGCGCAATGGAGCGGACGGAGGCGTCGGCCGGGCCGGTCGCCTGTTCGGATCGTCGTCATGGGTTCCCCGGGTGGAAGTGGACGGCAGGCTGCAACGAACGCCGGAGTATGGAAGCGGGCGGTTGCAGTTCTGTTGCGCTGCCGGGGTGCCTCGGACTGTCACGAGAACGACACCGGTGGGCGCGACGATCACCGGCTTTTCCGGCCACTTCGGGCCGCTGCGGACAGGAAGTTCCGATGACAGTCGACCTGCAACGCCGCCGCCTGCTGAAGGCATTGACGATCACCGCCAGCGCGTTGCCGTTCGCATCGCTGTGGCCGGTTGCGGCGGCGAACGCGGGCGAAGCGGAGCGGCTGCGCCGGTTTCCGCAGTCGGTGGCTTCCGGCGACCCGCGGCCGGACGCCGTGATGTTGTGGACGCGGGCGCCGGCGGGGAACGGCGAGGCGGTCGTCCTGCGCCTGCAGGTGGCGCTCGACGCCGGGTTCGAGGAGCTGCTGGCGGAGCGTGAGCTGCGTGCCGAAGCCGTATCCGACCACTGCGTGCGGGTACGGCTGCGCGGACTGGCGCCGGGCACGCATTACCACTACCGGTTCCTGTGCGAGACCGGGCAGGGCTGGATCGCGTCGCCGCACGGCCGCACCCGCACCGCGCCGGCGGCGGACAGCAGCGAGCCGGTCAGCTTCGCGGTCCTCAGCTGTCAGGACTACGGCGGCCGCTGGTACAACAGCCTGTTGCCGCTGCTGGATGGCACGTTGCTGGACGGTATGCTGCCCGAAGGAATGCCGGCGCCGCCACGCCCC
The DNA here is from genome assembly GCF_021725675.1 of Marilutibacter chinensis. Lineage (GTDB taxonomy): Bacteria > Pseudomonadota > Gammaproteobacteria > Xanthomonadales > Xanthomonadaceae > Marilutibacter > Marilutibacter chinensis. Next base: position 170,630 of record NZ_JAKJPO010000005.1, read on the forward strand.
GACTTCATCCTGCACCTGGGCGACTTCATCTACGAATCCGTCGGCGATCCGAGCTTCCAGACCCTCGGCGACGAGCGTCGGATCGCGCTCGACGACACTGCCGGCGCGATCGTCCGCGGCGGCAGCCATGGCTACCTGGCCGCGTGCAGCCTCGACAACTACCGCCAGATCCACCGCACCGTGCGCACCGATCCGGTGCTGCAGCAACTGCTCGCGAGCACGCCCCTGGTCGCGATCTGGGACGACCACGAGTTCTCCGACGATTGCTGGCAGGACCGCGGCACCTACAGCGACGGTCTGGACGACGAGCGCGCCGGCGCGCGCCGGGTCAATGCCGAGCAGGCCTACTTCGAATACATGCCGGTCGACATCGATGTCGGCCCGGAGGACGCCGCCGGACAGCAGTCGGTCGACACTGCACGGCTGTTCCCGCACACCCGGATGTGGCGCGAGCTCCGCTTCGGCCGCAATCTGCAACTGCTGCTGGTCGATTACCGCAGCCACCGCCCGGACCACCTGATCCCGGAGGACGCATTCCCCGGCGCGCTGGCCTACGACGAGCCCGCGTTGCGTCGCCTGCTGCCGCGGATCGGCGGGAATTTCGACGACCTGGGGGCGCAGCTGCTGCCCTATGTCGATGCCGGCCACCCGCAATGGCCGCGATGGCGCAAAGCGCTGCGCCGCGCGCTGCTGAAGGCGTATCGCGACGAGGGCCTGGATCCGGCCGCATCGCGCCGCCGCGTCGCGGCGATCATCGATGCACCAATCGCCGTGGTCGCGCTCAACGGCATCCTGCAGCGCTACAACGCGGCGGTGCCGGGCTTCATGGAGGTACCGCTGGCGGAGGTCGACGAAAGCCTGCCCCGTGGCCTGCCCTGGATCGCGCTCGGCAAGACCGCACTGTTCAAGGACATCGGCAGCCGCTACTTCGTGGTCAAGGACAGCTACGACCTGCTCGCCGCGCTGCGTGCGGCCGAAGGCCAGGCGTCGGCGCTCGGCGATGCGCAGACGGCCTGGCTTGCCGAGCGCATCGCGGCCAGCGACGCACGCTGGAAGCTGGTCGCCAGTTCGGTGTCGATGACCTCGATGGTGCTGGACCTGACCCGACCCGAACTGCAGGCGCCGGAGTTGTACCGGCGCCGGTTCTACCTCAACGTCGACCAGTGGGACGGCTTCCCGGTCGAGCGTCGGCGCCTGGTCGACGAAGTGTTCGAGCCGGCCGGCGGCGTGGTCGTGCTGTCGGGCGACATCCATGCCGGCTTCGCCACCCAGCTGGCGGCACGCACGATCGAGTTCACGGTGCCGGCGGTGTCCTCGCAGACCCTCAACGCGATCATGGCAGGCAGCGTCGAGTCCGACCCGGACGCCGGATCGGCGGAAGCGGGCCGGCGCCTGGTCGCCGCGCTGGACGCGCTGCTGCCGCTGGGCAACGAGGCGATCCGCTACGCACAGACCGTGCGCCACGGCCACGGCCTGGTGACCGTCGCGGACGACGGGTTGCGGGCCGGGTTCTTCGAGTTGCCGCCGGATCTTTGCGCGACCTGCCTCTATCCGCAGCCGCGGGAGGCGCTGGCGCAGGGCCGCTGGGTACGCTTCGAGGTCGATTCGCGGACGCGCCGGTTGCGCAGGGTCTAGCCGGATGTGCGGACGGGTGGAACCTGTCGCCTCCGGCCCCCATGATGACGACACCCAAGCATGGAGCAGCCCATGAAAACGGTCCTCATCACCGGCGCCAACCGTGGCATCGGCCTCGCCCTGACCCGTCGCTTCGCCGCCCGCGGCGACAAGGTGATCGCGGTCTGCCGTCATTCCAGCCCCGAGCTCGACGCCATCGGCGCGCGGGTCGAGACCGGCGTCGACGTCGCCGATGCCGCTGCACTGGCCGAACTGGCCGGACGGCTCGGCCATACGCGCATCGACGTGCTGGTCTGCAATGCCGGCATCCTGTCGCGCGAGACCTTCGGCGACATCGACGGCGACGGTTTCGATGCGATGCGTCGCCAGTTCGAGATCAACACGCTCGGGCCGCTGCGGACCGTGCAGGGACTTTCCGGCCTGCTCGGCGAGGGCAGCCGGATCGGCATCATCACCAGCCGGATGGGTTCGGTCGCCGACAACGGTTCCGGCGGCTACTACGGCTACCGCGCGTCGAAGGCGGCGGTCAATGCGGTCGGCAAGTCGCTGGCGATCGACCTCAAGCCGCGCGGGATCGACGTGTTCCTGTTGCATCCGGGCTTCGTATCCACCGACATGGTGAACAACGCCGGCGAGATCAGCCCCGACGAATCGGCGGCCCAGCTGATCGAACGCCTCGATACGCTGGCCGCCGCCGACAGCGGTTCGTTCTGGCACGCCAACGGCACGCCGCTGCCCTGGTGATCGGCGCGGGTGGACGCGGCCCTGCCGATGGCGTGGCTGCGTTCCACGCGTTCTGCACGCATCGCGCGGCCGCCGACGGCTGCGGCGGGCTTGTTATGCTGCACCGCCGTGCCTGGCGAATTCTCGATGCGATCCCTGCTGCGATGGCTGCGATCGGGGTTGCTCCCGTCCGCCCTGCTCCTGTCCTCCGGCGCGTTCCATGCGCAGCAGGCCGCTGCGTCGACGGCCACGCCGGACGACTCGGTACCCGACCGCCGCATCGCGGTCACGATCGACGACCTGCCCTGGCAGGGGATCGACAAGGTTGCCGCCGATGACCTGGCCGCGCGGCACGCACGCCTGGTTGCGCAACTGAAGCAGGCCGGCGCGCCGGTCGTCGGCTTCGTCAACGAATCCAAGCTCGAGCTCGACGGTGCGGTCCGGCCCCAACGGCTGGCGATGCTGCGCGACTGGCTGGATGCGGGCTTCGAACTCGGCAACCACACCTGGGGCCATGTCGATCTGCACGCGGTCGGCGTGGATGCGTTCCAGCAGGACATCCTGCGCGGCGAACGGCAGTTGCGGCCATTGCTGGCCGAACGCGGCCAGGCACCGCGCTGGTTCCGCCATCCCTACCTGCGTGCCGGTCGGACCCGCGCCGACAAGGCGGCGGTGGCCGACTTCCTCGCCGATCATGGCTACCGGGTCGCGCCGGTGACCGTGGACAACGGCGAATGGGTCTGGGCGTTCGCCTATGAACGGACGCTGCAGCAAGCCGATCCGGCGACCCGGGAGGCGACGCTCGAACGCCTGCGCCGCGGCTACGTTCCGTACATGCTCAACAAGCTCGACTACTACGAGCGACAGTCGATCGTGCTGCTCGGCTACGCGTTGCCGCAGGTATGGCTGCTGCACGCCAACACGCTCAATGCCGATACCTATGCCGGACTGATCGGGGCGCTCCGTCGCCGCGGTTACCGGACGATCGGCCTCGACGAGGCGGTGGCGGACCCCGCGTACGCCCGCCCCGACGGCTACGAGGGGCGCTGGGGGCCGAGCTGGCTGCACCGCTGGGCGATGGCCGAGCGCAAGCCGAAGGCGTTCTACGCGGGCGAGCCGCAGGTGCCGCGCTGGGTGCTCGACCTCGCGGGCCTGGAATCCGAGTAGCGGCACCGGTGGCTGCCGGCCGCGGCAGCGCCCGACGGGAAGCTCGTCCCGCCGGTCGGCCCGATCGCCAGACGCCGACCGGCGGTGACCGCCGTCGCCTGGCTCGCGCGTTGGTCCGGGAGCCTGCCCACGAGGGCATTCCCCCGGGAGTCCGACATGAAACCTCCGCGCGTACCTGCGTCCATGGCGATCCCCGTCGCCGTCCTGTCCGTCGCGTTGCTTGCGGCGATGGCCGGCTGCCGGCCGGCCGGTCCCGACGGCACCCTCGATGGCGCCGCCGAAGCCGAGGCTGAAGCGCCACCACCGGCCGCCGAAGTCCCCGTCCCGGCTCCGTCCACCGACCTCGAGCAACTGGCGGGGCGGATCATCAACGACAGCGCCGGCGTCGTCCGTGGCGAGATCGTCTGGATAGCCGGGCGTCCGCACGACGCCGAACTGCTGGAGAACCTTGCCGTCCAGGCCCGCCGGATCGGCGCCTACCCGCTGGTCGAATACTCCAGCGACCGCCTGTCGCGACGGCTGTTCTTCGATGTGCCCGCCGAGTTTGACAGCATTCCCAACGCGGCCGGGCTGATGGTCGCCAACAACGCGGACGTCCTGATCGAGGTCAGCAACGGCACCAGTGAAAACCTGTTCGAAGGCGCCGATCCGGCCCGCATCGCCGCCCGGATCAAGGCCGACGAGGAGGTCCAGAATGCATTCATGAAGCGTGGCGGGCGCTTGGTCGAGATCGGCAACGGCCTGTATCCGACGCCATGGCGCGCCGAGCGCTTCGGCCTGTCCGAAGCCGCGCTGGCGCAGATGTTCTGGGAGAGCGTCAACGTCGACTACGCGGCGTTGCAGCAGCGCGGCGATGCGGTCAGGGCGGCGATGGCGGATGCCGACCAGGTTCACGTGACCCACCCCAATGGCACCGACCTGACGGTCAGCGTGAAGGGACGGGCGGTGATGGTCAGCGACGGCGCGATCAGCGCCGAGGAGAAACAGCAGGGTGGCGGCGCGCAGATGACCTACCTGCCAGCGGGCGAGGTCTATGCCGCCGCGGTGCCGGGCTCGGCCAATGGAAAGCTGGTGCAGTCGCACGGCTACTACCAGGGCAAGCCGATCGAGAACATGACGCTGACCTTCGAGAACGGCGAGCTCACCTCGGTGACCGGCGACGGCGAGGGGTTCGCGGCGATGAAGGCGGTGTACGACGCGATCGACGACGATCGCAAGAACCGCTTCGGCTTCGTCGATCTGGGCATCAACCCGAACGTCAGGCTGCCGGCGGAGAGCCGGGTCGGCAACTGGGTACCGGCCGGCACCGTGTCGCTGGGATCGGGCAACAACACCTGGGCGGGAGGCGACAACTCGGTGCCGCACAGCTTCAGCGTGTCGCTGCAGGGCGCAACGGTGAGCTTCGACGGCAACACCGTGGTCGAGAACGGCGAGTTGAAGCTGTAGCCGCGGTCGCCGAAGCGGTGGATGCCCTCGCCACGCTGCAGGCGGCGAGGCGGATGGCACGGATTCGGCGACCGGTGCTTCGGTGCTTGACCTCAACCTAACTTAAGGTAATAGGCTTCGTTCCCGTTGGCCGCCGTGGCCACAGGAACCGGGAACAAGCCCATGGAATCGAACGCTCTCACCGTCATCCACAAACTGGTCCGTCACGAGATCTACGCGGTCGCCAACAGGCTGGCGTCGGCCGGCGACAGTGACGACGCGGGCCTGCTCGATGCGGTCCGCCGGGCTGCCGGCATGCTGCGCGGCCATGCCGAGCAGGAGGACGCGCGGCTGCTGCCGGTGCTGCAGGCGATGGCGCCGGAACTGGCCCGGCGCCTGGACGAACAGCACGAACAGTTGGACCGGGAGATGGATGCGATCTGCGCGGCGGCCGAATCCCTGCAGCGGTTGCCGATGTCGCGACGGGCGCATGCACGGCAGCAACTGCACGACGCGTGGAACCGCTTCGTCGCCGGCTGCCTGCTGCACATGGACGAGGAGGAACGGGCGATGCAGCCGTTGCTCGGCGACCGCATCGCGCTCTGCAGGGTCGCCGAGTCGACCCTGGCGATGGAACAGGCGACCGCCGACGAGTTCCTCGCCAACCTGTGGCGGGTGATCACGCCGCAGGAGCGAATCGCGATCGAGCGCGCCCGCCTGCGATTGCAGCTGGAGCGCATCGCGCATCGTGCCGGAACGGCGGACACGCCAACCGCCGACGCTGCCTGAGCGCGCTTGCAGTGTCCCCGACAGGGGTATGGACCTCAGGCGCCGACGCGTTCGCGGACAGCGTTCATGTCGCGGACGGGGCGGATCTCGATATGGCCGGTCTGCGCCCATGGGAACTGGCGGGCGATCTCCATCGCCTCGTCCATGTCGGCGGCTTCGATCAGATTGAAGCCGGCGAAGACCTCCTTGGCCTCGCTGAACGGACCGTCGGTGATCGACAGCCGGCCTTCGCGCTGGCGCAGCGTGCGTGCGGTGCTGCCATGCTCGAGCTGCTGCGAATCGAGCAGCTTGCCGGCGGAGCGCAGCTCGTCGGCTTTCTCGAAACAGCCCTTCATCAGGCGGTCGAACTCGCCTTCGGGCAATTCGGCGACGAGGTCGTCGTCGGTATGGATCATGACCAGGAACTTCATCGGATGCCTCGCTCTGGGGAGAGGGACAGGAACAGGGCGACACGGTAACCGGTCCGCGGTGCAACTGCATGACGCGCTGCGATCGGCCGCGGGCCTGGAAAGGCCTTCGCGCAGCCTGCGGCGGGACCGTCTCAGCCGCTGCGAATGCCTCTGGCGGACTGTCCCGGTCGCGGGAAGAAGCATCCGCCCGCCGCAGGCTTATCACGTCGCCGTCCACGCGCTACCGTGCCATTCCAGCCGCGCGGCATCCGCGCCGGCGGTACCCGCCCGCACCCGTCGCGGGGTCGCAAGATGGCGCAAGGTGTGCAAACGTTCGCGACCGGGCCTACGCCGCATCCACGGGTTCCGGCGCCCCCCATCCAAGCAGGGAGAACGCATGCAGCCGATCATCACCGTAAGCGGTCTGGACAAGACCTACCGGTCTGGATTCCAGGCGCTCAAGGGCATCGATCTGGAAATCCGCCGCGGCGAGATCTTTGCGCTGCTCGGCCCGAACGGCGCCGGCAAGACCACTCTGATCAGCATCATCTGCGGCATCGTCAATCCCAGCTCCGGCAAGGTCGTCGCGGACGGCCATGACGTGGTGCGCGATTACCGCAATGCCCGCAGGAAGATCGGGCTGGTGCCGCAGGAGCTTTCGACCGACGCGTTCGAGACGGTCTGGGCGACGGTGCGCTTCAGCCGCGGCCTGTTCGGCAAACCACCGGATCCGGCGCATCTGGAGAAGGTGCTGCGCGCGTTGTCGCTGTGGGACAAGAAGGACAGCAAGATCATGACGCTGTCCGGCGGCATGAAGCGGCGCGTGCTGATCGCCAAGGCGCTCGCGCACGAGCCGGAGATCCTGTTCCTGGACGAGCCGACGGCCGGCGTCGACGTCGAGCTGCGCCACGACATGTGGCAGCTGGTACGCAGGCTGCGCGAGGACGGCGTGACCATCATCCTGACCACCCATTACATCGAGGAAGCCGAGGAGATGGCCGACCGCATCGGCGTGATCAACCACGGCGAGCTGGTGCTGGTCGAGGACAAGACCACGCTGATGCGCAAGCTCGGCAAGAAGCAGTTGACCCTGAGCCTGCAGGAGCCGCTGGCGACGATCCCGGGCGAGCTCGCGGGACTGCCACTGGAGCTGTCGGAGGATGGGCAGTCTCTGGTCTACACCTTCGACGTGCAGTCCGAGGAAACCGGCATCGCCGGCCTGCTGCGACAGTTGCATGCGCATGGCATCGACTTCCGCGACCTGCATTCGAGCGAGAGCTCGCTGGAGGAAATCTTCGTCAGCCTGGTCCGGCAGGGGCCGCGCGCCGGCGGGGCAGCGGTACAGGAGGTGCGGGCATGAACTTCCATGCGATCAAGGCGATTTACCGCTTCGAGATGGCGCGCACCTTCCGCACCCTTGGCGAAAGCATCCTTTCGCCGGTGCTGTCGACCTCGCTGTACTTCATCGTGTTCGGTGCGGCGATCGGCTCGCGGATGGGCGATATCGAGGGCGTGAGCTACGGCGCCTTCATCATTCCCGGCCTGATCATGCTGTCGCTGCTGGGCGAGAGCATCTCCAACGCCTCGTTCGGCATCTACATGCCCAAGTGGGCCGGCACCATCTACGAGCTGCTGTCGGCTCCGGTGTCGTCGGTGGAGGTGGTGATCGGCTATGTCGGCGCGGCGGCGACCAAGTCGCTGATGCTCGGCCTGCTGATCCTGGCGACCGCGCGGGTGTTCGTGCCCTACGAGATCGCCCATCCGGTCTGGATGATCGCGTTCCTGCTGCTGACCGCGGTCAGTTTCAGCCTGTTCGGCTTCATCATCGGACTGTGGGCCGACGACTTCCAGAAGCTGCAGGTGATCCCGCTGATGGTGGTCACGCCGTTGACCTTCCTCGGCGGCGCTTTCTATTCGATCAACATGCTGCCGCCGGTGTGGCAGAAGATCACCCTGTTCAATCCGGTGGTCTACCTGATCAGCGGCTTCCGCTGGAGCTTCTACGGCGTGTCCGACGTGAACGTCGGCATCAGCCTGGCGGCGATCCTCGGATTCCTGGTGCTGTGCCTGGGCGCGGTGACATGGATCTTCCGCACCGGTTGGCGGCTGAAGAGCTGAGCCGCCGGCCGGTGCGCAACGAGGCGCTGCTTGATGGCCCGTGCAAGGCCGCGGCCGGACATGCCTTTGCAGGACAGCCCGTGTCCCGACCGGACAGAGCCACGTGCTTCCACGCGTAGGTCATTCCGCGAACGCCGTCTCGATCTCCTCGAGCCGCCGCCCGCGCGTCTCCACGCCGGCGCGCAGCAGCATCACGCATGAAACCGCCATCGGTACCGCCACCAGCAGGGCCGAGAGCGCGAACAGGCCGAAGAAGCCGGCGACCCCGAGCAATGCGCCGATGATGCCGCCGGCCTTGGAGCTGGCGGCGACCACGCCCGAGCCGGTGCCGCGCAGCCGCACCGGATAGATCTCCGACGCGTAGGGCACCAGCATCGCGATCACCCCGCTCAGGCTGACCAGCAGTGCCGCGGTCGCGAGGGTCAGCGCGTCCGCCGAACGGATGCCAGCCGCGCCCATCGCGAAGAACGCCAGCAGCGCCAGCGTGCTCAGGGCGACGAACAACACCAGCGCGCGCAGGCTGCTCCAACGGTGATAGAGCCAGACCACCAGCGCGATTCCGGGCAGCGCCCACAGCGCCGAGCGTGCGATCAGGCCGCTGGCACGACTGCCGTCGAGACTCCCGCTCGCGGACGCGAGCTCCGCGAGGTTGACCGGCAGGAACAGCAGGAAGCCGAAGTTGGCCACGCCCCAGGCCAGACCGCAGGTCACCAACGCACGGGTGATCGCTGCATGCGGACCGTGCAGCAGCTGGCGGGTGGTGGCGACCGGATGTCCCTCGTCGATTACCGGCGGACCGGGGTGGGCGGCGTCGTCGCGTTCGATCTCGCGCGAGAAGCGCCGCAGCACCGCCCGCGCCTGGTCCGGCAGGCCGACGCTGGACAGGAAGCGTGGCGATTCGGGGATCCAGCGGTTGAGCAGCAGCACCAGCATGCCGGTCGGCAGGCCGAGCAGCCACAGCACCCGCCAGCTCATCAGCGGCTCCAGCACGGCCGCCGCTCCGGCGGCGACCAGGTAACCGACCGAGGTGCCGATCCCGCCCAGCGCCACCAGCAACCACCCGCGATGGGCGGCGGGGATGGTCTCGGCCATCAGGGTGAACACGATCGGCAGCATGCCGCCGGCGGACAGCCCCATCAGGAAGCACATCAGCAGGTTCCAGCCGAAAGTCGGCATCGCCCCGCAGATCGCGGTGCCGATGAACATCAGCGCCGACAGCAGGATCGCCGCGCGGCGGCCGAACAGGTCGGCGATCCGGCCCCAGACGATCGACCCCAGCGTGGTGCCGGTCAGTGCGACCAGTGGCAGCAGGCCGGCGGCTTCGGTGCCGATGCGGTACTCGCCGCGCATGCCGGGCAGGACGAAACCGAGCGTGGCGGGCTTCATCACGTCGACTACCAGCGCCACCGCCAGCACGAATACCAGAGTCCAGTGCTCGCGATTGAGCGTCGCGCCGTCGGCGACGTGGAAGTTGATCGAGGCGGGCATGCCGCCACCCGCTCCGCGCATCGCCCGGCGCATCTCCTCCAGCCGCGGCATCAGCCCGTAACCGGCCAGCAACAGGCCGAGCGGAATCGCCGCCATCCCCAGCCACATCTCCGTCGACATCGGCATGCCGACCATCGTCCAGCCGGTGTGACGACCCATCAGGAACATCGGCGCATGCGCGAGCACGCCGGCAACGATCAGCGCACAGCCGGCCCAGAACGCGGCGGGATGGTGGAACGGGAGCCCAGCGGCGCGCACGGCGGCCCCGGACGGCATGGCGTGCCGGTCAGTCTTCGCTGTCGCCAGCCGGCAACAGGAACCAGGCCTCGACCGTGCCCTTGGACTTCACCGTCATCGGCTGGCCGCGGCGGTCGAGCGCCTTGCCCACCGCCATCCGCACCCAGCCTTCGCTGATGCAGTATTCCTCGACATTGTGCCGTTCGATGCCGTTGAAGCGGATGCCGATGCCGCGCTCGAGCAGGGCCTCGTCGTAGAACTTGCTGCGCGGGTCGTTTGACAGGCGGTCGGGCGGAGTGTCGGACATGGCGGGCCTTGCGTGTACGGGTAGGTCGGAACGCAGAGGATAACGCCTGCGGCGCGGACGTCGCCGGCGGATCGCGCCCGGACTGCTGTCCGCCGGCCTTACCAGGTGTCCTCGAGCATCCTCGGCCGGCATGCCAGCAGGCCACCGGCGGCGAGCACGCCCAGGCACAGGCCGAGGAAGCCGAACGGCAGGGTCCAGGCGTGGCTGGCGTCGTGCAGCGCACCGAACACCACCGGGCCGGCGCAGCTGAGGGTGTAACCGACTCCCTGGGTGAAACCCGACAGCGCCGCCGAACCGCCCGGGCTGCGGGTGCGCAGGTTGATCAGCACCAGCGACAGCGGAAACGTGCTGGGACCGAGCCCCAGCAGCGCGACCCACAGCACCGGCGCGGCCATCGGCGCGAACAGCAGTCCGAGGAAGCTGGCGACGAAGCAGGCCAGGCAGGCGAGCACCACCGGGAACGGATTGGCCATCCGTACCGCGATCATCGGCATTACCAGCCCGGTGGCCATGCCCAGGGTCGAGAACAGCGCGACCATGTTGCCGCCGAACGCGGAGCTGGCACCGGCGGCGCTGAACAGCGCCGGCAGCCAGGTGAACATCGAGTAGGTGACCAGCGACGTCATCCCGAACATCAGCGCCAGACCCCAGGCCACCGGCGAGCGCCAGACCCGGCCGCGGGCCGCGGGGCGCGCCAGTTCGGGGGCTTCGTCGCCGCCGGCGACCGCGCGGTCGTGGACGTCGGCGAGCGCCCGGGCCTGCCGCGAACAACCGGCCGCGGCGTGCGCACGCCGCTCCATCCACAGCACGCCGATCCACGGCAACGCGGCGGCAACGCCGACCAGGGCCCAGCCGGAGAGCGAGACGCGCCAGCCGGCGGCGTCGGCGAGCGGCACGGCGGCCAGCGCCGGCAGGATCGTCCCCAGTTGCAGCAGGGTGATGTAGGTCGAGCTGACCGTGCCGACCCGGTCGGGGAAGTAGCGTTTGACCAGCGGCGGCAGCACCACGTTGCCGATTCCCATGCCCGACAGCGCCAGCGCCGAGGCCGCGAGCAGGGTCCAGGTGTCCGGTGCGAGGCCGCGGGTGAACAGGCCGGCCGTGGCCATCAGCATCGCCAGCAGGGCGGTGCGCTCCAGGCCGACCCGGTGCGCGATCGCAGGCGTGGCGACGCCGAACGCGGCGAAGGCGGCAGTCGGCACCATCCCGAACACGCCGGTCATCGTGGTGCCGAAGCCCAGCGCATCGCCGATCCGCTCCAGCAGCGGGGTCAGCGAGGTGACTGCGGTGCGCAGCGTGAACGCGGACAGGCCGATGCCGACGAGGACCCAGGCGCGCCCCTGCCAGAGGCCGCGCATGCCGGCATCGGTATCGGAAGCGGAGCGCCCGGTGACGAAGCCGGATGATGCGCTCCGGGCGGGCGCGGAGCGTGCGGCCGCGGGTGTGTCGTTGGGGGACATGCGGTCAGGCGGACGAGGGCGGATGACCGCCGTCGTCTCGCGTCGTTGCGGGGGAGCGTGCAGTGTGCGCCGACGGCGGCGGGCGGACCAGACGCCCGCGGGGGATACAGCGTTTCAGCAGCGGTCCGGCAGGCCCCCGGCCAGGATCCGGCAAGGAATCCGGCCGCACGGGCAAGCCCGCGGCGGCCTACCTGCCGCGCCGGCCCCGGCCGCCGGGTGGGGCGACCGCGTGCTCGTCGGGCGCGGCGGGGGCGATCTTCTGCAGCACGCGGGTCACGCCGAGCTTCTCGATCCGGCCGCCGGACTTCTCGAAGTCGGCGATATCGGCCGAGATCCGCTCGCTTTCGATGCGCTTCTGGACGTTGTGATCGGCACCCGCGGTGTTGGGACCACGGGAAGCGGGTGGGGTGGAGCTTTTCTTGACGCGGGCCATGCAGGGTCCCCCGGCGGAGGGTGGACAAGCCGCGGCATTCCGCTGGCGCGGCGCGCGGCGCGAGCCTCCACTATGCGCCTTTTGCGCCGCTCTGCCCATGCCGGCGGACAGTGTGATGCCGTCGCCACCGCCGGGGGCGGTGGTCAGGGATGCTCGCCCCGCCCCTGCGCCTTCGCGACCCGGATCACCGCACGCACCTGCTCGCGGTCGCGGTGGCGGGAGATCGCGATCGCGCCCAGCGCCAGCGCCCGCTCGCGCAGGTCGGCCGGGACGTCGTAATGCGCACCGCTGGTCTTGTCCTGGAATGCGTGACGGGGGATGCCCAGGCGCGCGGCGAAGGCGTGCAGTTCGTCCAGGGTGTCGGCCATCAGGTGCGCCCAGCGACGACCGCGCCACAGGGTGACGGCATCGTCGACGTAGACGCTCATGCGGATCGGGGGGCGAGGCGGCTCATCCGCGCATTGTCGCCGTTGCCGGCGAAGCTTGCCCGTTTGATGAACGGGGACGCCGGCCGGGCCGGCCCCCGATTGTTTTCGGGCGCGTCTGCGAGTACTGTGGGGGCGCTGTGTTGGTCAAGGGTCACTCTGAATCGTGACCCGGTGCCGTTGATCTGCTGATCCACCCATCGTTTCGCCTCGTCTGCTCCTTGCAACCAGCTCCATGCCGCGCAAGCGGCCAATCCAACTGCTCCAGGAGCAACATCAAGATGTCAAATCGCGAAACCGGTACCGTCAAGTGGTTCAACGACGCCAAGGGCTTCGGCTTCATCAGCCGCGAGAACGGTGAGGACGTGTTCGTCCACTTCCGCTCGATCCAGGGCTCGGGCTTCAAGAGCCTGCAGGAAGGCCAGAAGGTCAGCTTCACCGTCGTCCAGGGCCAGAAGGGCCTGCAGGCCGACGCCGTCGAGGCGCTGTAAGGCACCAGACCCTCGCGGGTCGAAACAAAAAGCCCGGCTCGCGCCGGGCTTTTTCGTGTCCGGCGTTGCGCCTGTCCGCGATCGCCCCCATCTTCCGGCAATGTTCCTGCCGTGAATCCCTGCCATGTCCGACCCCGCCTCCGTCCGCATCGATTTCGTCTCCGACGTCACCTGCCCGTGGTGCGCGATCGGCCTGAACGCGCTGGAGCGGGCGATCGAGCGGGTCGGTGACGAGGTCGCGGTCGAACTGCGTTTCCAGCCGTTCGAACTCAATCCGCAGATGCCGCCGGAGGGGGAGGACGCGGATGAGCACCTGACGGCCAAGTACGGGCTGTCGCCGGAACAACTGGCACGCAACCGCGAGCTGCTGCGCGAGCGCGGCGATGCGGTCGGCTTCGCGTTCGGCGAGCGTACCCGCGTCCACAACACCTTCGACGCGCACCGGCTGCTGCATTGGGCCGGAGAACGCTCGGCGGACAACCAGCGCGCGTTGAAGCATGCGCTGCTGCGCGCGTATCACGGCGAGGGTCGCGACATTTCCTCGCACGAAGTGCTGGCCGGGCTCGCCGCCAGTGTGGGCCTGGACGCCGACGCCGCGCGCGAACTGCTGAGTTCCGGCGCATGCGCAGACGCGGTGCGCCGGCAGCAGCAGCTCTACGCCCAGCGCGGCATCCGCGCGGTGCCGTCGGTGATCTTCGATGACCAGCACCTGATCCAGGGCGGCCAGCCGGTCGAGGTGTTCGAGCAGGCACTACGACGGCTGGCGAAACTCGCGCGGACCGCCTGAGCCCCGGCTTCCGCTTCGTCCCGGGCCGGCGGCGGGCGCTGTCTAGGACTCGGTGGTACGCACGACCTTGACGATCCGGTCGATCCAGACATCCCGCGGCACCGCCGTGCCCGCAGGATCGAAGGCGATGTCCTCGATCCGGACCAGCGCGTTCAGGCCCTCGTTGCCATGCGGGTCCTCGAACACCTGAACCGTCGGCCGCGCGGCGACCGTGCCGCTGATCACACCACCGTCGTCGAGGGTCAGTTCGACATGCGCGTCGTTCGGCAGCAGGGCGATCAGCGCTTCCAGCCGCGCGATCTCGGCCTGGTCGGTATGAATGCGTTCGGCGATCCTGCCCATCGGGAACTCCTGCCGGGTGGAAGTGCGATTGCATCGGAACGCTAGCGCGTCCGCCGCCACGGGACGGTGAAAGCCTGGCGCCGGGCGGCCGCGGTTGCGAGTCCACCCGGCGTTGCGCGCGAGGGGCGGATCCGCGAAGCGGACGGTGGCATGCGCCACAACGCCGTGGCCGCCGCTCCGCACCGCCGCGCCGGCATTCGGGAAGAACAAAAAAGGCCGCTCCCGGAGGAGCGGCCTGCTCGTGTCGCCGACGCGGATCAACCCTTGATGCAGACGACCTGGCGAAGCGTATGCAGGACTTCGACCAGGTCGGTCTGCGCGGCCATCACCGCATCGATCGACTTGTACGCCGCCGGCGACTCGTCGATCACGCCGGCGTCCTTGCGGCACTCGACGTGGGCGGTGGCCTCGCGGTGCTGCTTGAGGGTGATGCTGTTCCTTGCCGCGGTACGGCTCATCACGCGGCCGGCGCCGTGGCTGCAGCTGTGGAAGCTGTCCGCGTTGCCCTTGCCGCGCACGATGTAGCTGCGCGTGCCCATGCTGCCGGGGATGATGCCCAGCTCGCCCTCGCGGGCACTGACCGCGCCCTTGCGGGTCACCAGCAGCGACTCGCCCCCGTGCTGCTCGCGCTGCACGTAGTTGTGGTGGCAGTTCACCGCCAGCTTCTCGAGCTGGAACTTCGGCAGGCGATGTCGCATCTCGCCCAGCACCCGCGCCATCATCGCCTCGCGGTTGGCCCGGGCATAGTCCTGCGCCCAGGACACCGCTTCGACATAGTCGTCGAACAGGGGCTCGCCCTCCAGGAAGAACGCGAGGTCCTTGTCGGGCAGGTGGAACCCGAGCACGCGCTTCTCCAGCTGGCGCCTGGCCTGCTCGATGAAGTACGTGCCGACGAGATTGCCGGTCCCACGCGAGCCGGAGTGCAGCATCACCCATACCGTGTCGGCCTCGTCGAGGCAGATCTCGATGAAGTGGTTGCCGCCACCGAGCGTCCCGGCCTGTACGTCGAGGCGGTCCGGACGGATCTTCGGGTGCTTGTCGCGGATCAGCGCCAGCCGCTCGACCAGGCCGGACTGCGCCAGCCGGGTGGAGACGCTGTCCGGAACGCGCCGGTGGTTGCCGCCGGGGCCGTTGCCGACCGGCACGCCGCGCTCGATCGAGTTGCGCAGCAGCGACAGGTCGTCGGGCAGGTCGTTGGCGGTCAGCGTCGTCCGCACCGCGGCCATGCCGCAGCCGATGTCGACGCCGACCGCGGCCGGGATGATCGCGCCCCGGGTGGGCACGACCGAACCGACCGTCGCGCCCTTGCCCAGATGCACGTCGGGCATGACCGCGACCCAGGGGCCGACGAACGGCAGCGCCGCGATGTTCTGCAGCTGGCGATGGGCCTGCTCTTCCAGCGGCACGCCGCGCACCCAGCCCTTGATCGGGGTGGTCGTGCCCTCCGCATGCAGCAGCTCGAAGCTGTCGTGTCGCGTGTTGTTGTTCAATGCATTCATGGCGAATTCCCTTTTCGAAAGACTCCGCATGGCGCATCCGTTCGCCATGCGAAGGTTACTGCCGGATCGGCGGCTTCAGGCTGACCAGTTCCTTCATCACGCCTTCCAGGCCGCCGAACACGGTCATCGAACCGATCTTCTCGGTGACCTTCTCCAGCGCCTCCAGTTCCTTGAGGCGCATCAGCACCGGGTTCTCCTCGATCAGCTTCGCGGTGTTGAGCAGGGAACGGGTTGCGTTCGCCTCCTCGCGACGGCGGATCACGTTGGCCTGGGCCGACTTCTCCGCCTGCACGACGCCGTTGAGGATGTCCTTCATCTCGCCCGGCAGGATCACGTCCTTGACGCCGACGCCGAGCACATCGATGCCCAGCTCGCCGACCCGGCCGCGCACGTAGGCGAAGATGTCGGCGTCGAGTGAAGCCTTGTCGCCGAGCAGTTCGTCCAGCGTCTTCGCGGCAACCGCCTTGCGCAGGCCGTACTGCAGCTCGCGGTAGACGTAGTCGCCGAACTTGGCGACGCGGGTCACGGCCGCAACCGGGTCGGTGACGCGGGTGCTGGCGGCGAGGTTCACGCGCAGGCTGACCTTGTCACGGGTCAACAGCTCCTGGCCCGAGACCTCCATCGACTGCACGCGCAGATCGAGGGTCTGCGCCACCACGTTCTTGCGGAAGTTCCAGAACGCGTAGCTGCCGGCCTCGAGCACGCGCGCGAGCTTGCCGTCGATGAAGACCAGGCCGGCGAACTCCGCCGGCACCTCGACCGCCACCGCGACCTTGGACAACAGGCCCAGCTGGCGCAGACGCATCAGCACGTCGGCACGCAGCTCGAGGCCGTCGGCGAGCGACACGCGTTCCACCGCCACCTCGACCAGACCACGCCAGTACAGCCGACGCATGCCAGGTGCGAGCACGTCCTCCAGCTTGCCGTTGCGCATGACCAGACCGACTTCATCGGCCGCGAGGTCGACGCGCACGAACACCTCGTCCAGGCGCTCGCCCAGGCGTGCGATCAGGGCGTCCACATCGTGCCCGGCGTACTCCGGCATGGCGATGTTGAACGTCTTCACTTCGATCTTCCCGAACGGGTCGAACCAGCGGTACACACCCGCGGCCAGCACCTGCTCGAACTGACGGTTGCGGTACACCAGGCCGCGCTCGCCGTCACCGATCACGACCCTCTTGGTCCAGAACATCGGAATTTCTCCTTGTGGGCTCTGGTGTTCCGGTCCGCTTGGATGCGCGGGGGACCGGTTGCCGCATGCTGTTTGTGAAATTCCGCACGTGCGAGAACAAGAAAAATGGTTCTTCCCCCCGATTGCGGATGTATCTGCGAGGAAGCCGCCGACCCTGCCTTTGCGGGACACGCGTGAATCCATCCATGGAGCTCTTCCGCGACATTCATGTCGCGGACGATCCCGCAAAGGCAGGGTCACCGGCTTCTGGATGCGTTGCCGGCGTCCAGGGGAAAAGCACCGAAGCTACGACTCCACTCCGCCGGTCGGCGGCTCCTTCCGGAATCGTTGCCCCCGAAAGTGAGAGAAGAGCAAAAAATGATGGAAACACCCCTGACGTTGAAGCCGCGGAGTCGGCGCGCTGCCGGCAGCGGGCGACGAAGCTCGCTGCATCACGGCGATACGGCTGCCGCGATGCCGATGCGTCGCCGCCGGCCGCGTCGAGGGCGCGGGCCCGGCGATCCCACCGCTGCGGTGTTCCGTTGCGCGCGACACCGATGGCGCCGCGCCTGGCGAAACCCCGCACGGGGTGTTTCCTGACAGGGACTTGCGTCCCGGTGATAACGACGTGACAGGTCGTTGTTGGAGCGGGAATCGAACCCGCAACACTCGGATTAAACGTCCGATGCTCTAACCAATTGAGCTATCCAGTGGCGAAACGAACGGGAATCGAACCCGCGACCTGCGGCTTGCACCGCTGCTCTCCCTCTGAGCTATCGCTTCCGTCGTGGAACGTCTTCGCATGACCTCGGGCATACGCCACGGCATCGCCGCGCGCACCGGACGGGACATCGAGCCCGTACCGCAGGAGGCCATCGAACGGCGCTCCGCATTGGCGCCTCGTCGAAGGCGCCAATCCGTTATGCGATCGCATCGTGTCGCCGCCCGGGCCGAAGCATCCAGACCCAGCGCCACGCGCTTCACGGCATTCCCTGCCTCGCACCGGCCTGCATTGACGGCGGATACGGATGCTTCGGGAAGACGCGATGCAATCGCGATGATCGTTTGAGAGGTGAAAGCTCCCTTGCGAACGCTGAAAACAAAACACCCCCGGGCTGGAGACCCGAGGGCGTTCGCGTTCCTCGGGAGGTCGGGGTGACCGACCTCCCGTTGGGAGATCAGTCCTGCAAGGCCGGCAGTTCGCGCCGCGCTTCGATCGTGCGATCGAAACCGCCCTGCACGCAGCGGCCGCTGCCGAGGCCGGAGGGCCGCAGCGCGAAACCGTTGTCGATGTGCTTGGCGGAATTCATGGAAACGAAGCCTTGCAGGAGTGTTCGGGAAGGTGTCGGACGCATCGGTCCGACGGGAAGGCGGCGAACGATACGCTGCCATCGTGCCGCATGCAAGCGCCGCTCGTCGGGCGTGGGCGGTACGGATCGGGTGCAACGAGGTGTCACCCAGGTGACAGCGTTCCTCGCCGGGCCTGCACAGACTCGCGATCACCGACATGACATGGAGTGTTGTCGATGCAGGATCGCGTACGTCGAAACAATGCCATGCGTTCCGAGGACCGCATGTTCATCGAGGCATGGAACCGCACACGTCCGGAGTTGTTGAGGCGGGCCAGGCGCCTGGCCGACGGCCATGCGGACCGCGCGGACGACCTGATGTCCGCCACCGCGATCAAGGCGCTGATGTTCATGCGGCGCTCGCCCGATGCTATGACGGACCCGGATGGCTTTCTGTTCGTGGTGCTGAGGCACGTGTTCCTGGACAGCATCCGCCAGCAACGGCGCGAGCGCGCGGTGATCGACGATGGGGTCGATGTGCAGGATGAGCAGACGCACGCGTCCGGATCGATCGCGCTCTCGCAGATGCAGCGGCTGGAGCTGGAGGAACAGCTCGAGGGCGTCGTTCGTGCGGTCCGTCAGCTGACCCGGGAGCAGCGGCAGCTGTTCGGTCTCAGGTTCGTCCAGGAGCTGTCGTATCCGGTGATCGCGGAACGGCTGAAGGTCAGCGAGGCGCTGGTGCGCAAGCGGGTCCAGCTGCTGCGCTCGCGGTTGCGGAGCCGCAGACAGGATGCTTCCTGAGCGTCCGGACTTCACAGCGCCGACCGGCGTACGTTCATGCACAGGGGGCATCGCACGGCGGCCCCTGTCCCGTTCAATGCAAAGGAGACCGACATGGCGCTGTACATGACCCAGACCATGAGCGAGGGGGTGCATCCGAGCGTCCTCTATTACCGGAAGCAGACCCAGCCGCACGTCAGCCACGAGGAGTCGGGCAGGTTCACCCAGGATGCGGTGAACGACTACGCGCGGACCTACGACGTGCCTGCGGACCAGGTAGAGAAAGGCAAGTACATGAGTTCGCAGGGCAAGCCGAAGTCGAACAAGGCCGTCGAGATATGAGTCCGCGCCTGACCGCGTTCACAGGCGCGTCCAGCGGGCGTTCCCGTTAGGGCAGGGCCACCGCGCGACCGTTAGGCGTTCGCGCGGTGGCTACCCGATTCCGACCACAACCCCGCCTCAAGGATTGCGCCATGGCCGAACCCGTCCCTCCCGTCAACCCACAGATCACCGACGCCGTCACCCAGACCAACGTGAAGGTCGTGGCCGAGGCTCCGGCGCAGGCGATCGCGATGCTCTACCAGGTGTCGAGCCACTCGACCGGACTGTCGCTGCAGAACGCGGTGCACAGCCAACAGGCACTCAATCAGATATCGAATGCGGTGGTATCGAAGGCCGCCACGCTGATCATGGCGATCGGGGAAAAATCGTGATCGCGCACAGGATCCGGACCCACGGCATCGGCATGCATGACGTCGATGCATCGGCCGCCAGCAGGGGGAGGTGACCACGATGGCATTCTGGTTCAAGCGCAGGAAGAAGCCCACGGCGGCTCCTGTCCCGGGGTCCGCCGCGGCGGCGGACCCGGCGACGACGGACGGAAGCGCGACCGCGAGTGCGAGTGCGAACGTCAGCGACGATGCAACCGCGGGCGCGAATTCGAACGCCAGCGATGGTGCAGCCACGGGCGGGAGCGGAGCCCCTTCCTCCCCAGCCGGTGGCGGAGGGGGCGACGCCCCCCCGGCACCGCCCCCGCCACGCTCGAGCTTCGGGCGCATGACCGACCGGCTGATGACCCAGTCGACCGCGGCGCCGCCGGACGTGCCGGCACTGAATCCGCAGATCGTCCAGGCGGTGCAGATGAGCAATGCCGAGACGACCGCCTACGCGCCATCCCAGATCGCGATCGGACCCAACATGATGATCAGCCAGGCAGCCGGGTTGGTCGCGCAGTCGGCCGCGAGCTATTTCGACGGCGTCAGCAAACTGGCACTGGCCAGCCAGGGTGTGCTGCTCAAGGACATGACCGAAAGCCTGGTCAGCCAACAGCTGGAGAAAGCGGCCGAGGACGCGATAGGCGTGCTCGCGACCGACGTGATGATGGGGGCGGCGGCCGCGGTGGCGGCGGCTGCGGGCGCAATGGAGGCGGAAGCGGCGAGCTTCGCGATCGACCGGATCGATCAGAGCATCGCCAAGTACGCCGATCTGCTGGCGAACCGTCGTGACAAGTCCTGAGCCAGGCGGCGCGCCGGAGAGGACCGATGCGGGGCGTCCGCCGCCGCCGGTACCGCCCGTCGAGGCCCCGTCGCCGCCCGCACCCACCGCGCCCACCGTCGATGTCCCGCTGCGCAACGCGGTGCTGGAGTTCTCCGAGCGCTATCTCAAGCGCACGTTGACCGAGGCCGAGCGGGATACCCTCGAGCGGCTGGTGGCGGACGGCATGCGGCTGTCGCCGTCCCCGCCCGCCACGCCGGATCCGATGAAGCTGGTCGCCGACGCGGTCAGGGCCGGGCAGCGTTCGATCGACCAGACCCTTTCGCAGGCCAGGGAGGACGCCACGCGCCAGCTCGAGCGCGCCGCCGCCGGCGCCGACAGCGAGACCCACGATCTGCTGCGGCTTCTGGAGAAGGCCGAGGATCTGGGTTCGTTGCGGCCTTCGCGCCTGCATCCGGGACAGTCGTCCACCAGCCACGTGCTGATGACGCAGATCGCCGATCGCCTGGCCAACCTGGTCAAGAAGGAAGTCGAGTCGCTGTTCCAGACCCGGTTCGGCCTGCTCGCGCAGCAGCTCGAGCAGGCGCTCGCCGCGCTGTCGGCGTCGTCGGACGCGTCCGCAAAGGAGCCCTCGTCCCCGCGGGCGCATGCTGCGGAAGCCGCGCCTGCACAGCCGCCGTCGACGAAGTCCGCCGCGGCCTCGGCCAAGCGTGGCCAGGGCCGCGCTGGCGCATGAGCGGACCTGCAGTGCCTTTCGCGATCCATCGGGCCATTCCGCGAGAACGTGCTTCACAAACGCGTGGTTGCGACGTTTTCTGAAACGTACGGCAACGGCCGTGCATAACCCCAAGAGGAGTTGAAGCAATGGCATTCCCAACTTCGGTCAACGACCAGATCACCGATGCTGTCACCCAGTCGAACGTCAAGGTTGTCGGCGAGGCTCCGGCCATCGCGATGAGTTCGATCTACCAGACCATGGCGCACTCGACCGGCATCCTGTTCGAGAACGCCGTGTCGGCCCAGCAGCAGCAGAACACGCTGTCGCAGGCCGCCGCCAACCAGGGCGTGATGCAGATCTACACCCTCGACACCACCGCCGCGGCCGGCGCCACCGAGAAGGTCGCCCAGACCGGCGTGGCGGACAACCTGACCAGTCTGCTGACCGTGCTCAACGCGTTCCGCTGACCGGTCGGTCCCACCGACCAGCTTGATAGGCGGGTCCGACCGGCAGATCCGATGCACCAGTCCGGCCGGACCGGCCAGCCGATCCGGCCGAACGGTCCGAGCGGAACGCAAGTGGCCTGGCTGCCCGCGTTTGAGCGTCATTCCCATGGCCGTACCGGCCATTCACATGGAGAAGTCAAATGGCATATCCCACCTCCGTCAACAACCAGATCACCGATGCGGTGACCCAGTCGAACGTCAAGATCGTCGGCGAAGCACCGGCGATGGCGATCGCGTCGATGTACCAGACGATGGCGCACTCGACCGGCATCCTGTTCGAGAACTCGGTATCGGCGCAGCAGCAGCAGAACTCGCTGTCCCAGGCCGCCACCAACCAGGGCGTGATGCAGATCTACAGCGTCGACACCACCGCCGCGGCGGGCGCTTCCGAGAAGGTCGCCCAGACCGGCGTCGCGGACAACCTGACCAGCCTGCTGACCGTGCTGAAGTCGTTCAGCCCGCAGCAGTCCAAGGGCCTGTAGTCCAGGAAGCCGCGATCGAAAGCGCTGCAGTCCAGCGGCCGATCATGGCCGGGACCCGAACTGCGCGATGCTGGGATGAACCGGTGTCGCGCAGTCCTTTGCAGGGAGATGGCGACGCCGGGCGGTCCGCCGCTACGGTGGACTCCACTCCGACAGTCACCGTGTGCCGGAGCGCCATCGGGTGACTGCGATGGGCCCGCGCCCGCGGGCCGCGACAGGGGCATCGAGGAGCATTGGGGAAGCAGAAATGGACGCGACGACAGAGGTATCGGCTCGACCGTCGACGGTCGCGGGAGCGCAGGGTGATGCGGTCCGGATCGCTGCCGGATCAGGCGGAGGGCGCCCGTTCGCGCGGTCGCCCGCGGTGTCGGCAGGCGGACGCCTCCATGGGTAGTGGCCGCG
Organism: Marilutibacter chinensis; assembly: GCF_021725675.1. Taxonomy (GTDB): domain Bacteria; phylum Pseudomonadota; class Gammaproteobacteria; order Xanthomonadales; family Xanthomonadaceae; genus Marilutibacter; species Marilutibacter chinensis. The sequence continues at coordinate 193,184 of NZ_JAKJPO010000005.1, forward strand.
GCCGCCTCCGGACAGCCAGTGCCGACAACGAAGAAGCGCTGCGCCGGCAACGGATTGCCGCGACTTCCTTTTTCGCAGGCCTCCCCGACCACATCGTGGAACACGTCGCGCGGCATGCGACCGAGCGCCGGCTCGAAGATGGCGATGCGTTGTTCTTCAAGAGCGATCCGGGCGATTTCATCGGCGTGGTGACTGCCGGCCACGTCTACAAGATTCTGTACGGGCCCGAGGGGCAGGAACTGATCGTGGACTGCATCGGGCCCGGCGAAAGCGTCGGCGAGACCGCGCTGCTCGACCATGGCAGGCGCAGTTTCACCACCGTCGCCTACGGGCCGGCGACGGTCCTGGTGCTGGCGCGGCGCCACTTCGGCGTGCTGGTCGCGGAACCGGCGATGATCGAACGTGCCTACGCGGTGCTGTGCACCCGCCTGCGACGGGCGGTCGACAGCCTGGAGACGATGTGCCTGCACCGGCTGGAGTCACGGCTGGCACGCCACCTGCTGAACCGCATGGACGACACGCCCGCGGCATCGCCGGACCGGTTCGTGGTGACGTTGCCGCCGACCCAGAGCATCCTCGCGGCGATGATCAACGCCAGCCGTCCCAAGCTCAACGCGCAACTGCAGCGCTGGCATCGCGCCGGCCTGGTGAGCCGGCGCCGCAACACGCTGAGGATCAACGATATCGATCTGTTCCGCTGCAAGGCGCAGCTGGGTTGCCGCTGCGCGGGAACGGCGGTGGGCGCGGACCGGGCTTGAGGACTGCCCCGGCCCCGGGTTCAGTCCAGCAGCGGCTCCAGCGCCGGCCAGACGTGATCGCGCAGCCGCGGCTGGGCCGCGGCCACCGGGTGCAGGTTGTCGTCCTGGAACGCCCCGCGGTCCAGCGCGATCGGTTCGAGCAGGAACGGCACGAACGCCAGTTCATGTGCGCGGGCCAGCGCGGCGTAGTTGTCGGCGAAGCCCTCGGTGTAGGCGCGGCCGAGGTTCGGCGGCATCCGCATGCCGATCAGCAGCACCCGTGCGCCGGCCCCCTTCGCTGCATCGATCATGCGCTCGAGATTCGCGCGGCTCTGAGCCAGCGGCAGCCCGCGCAGGCCGTCGTTGGCGCCCAGCTCGATCACCACCACCGCCGGGCGGTGGCGCCGCAGCTCGCCTTCGATCCGCGATGCGCCGCCGGCGGTGGTTTCGCCGCCGATGCTGGCGTTGACGATCTTCCAGCCCGGTCGGACTTTCGCGACCCGAGCCGCAGTCAGCGCGACCCAGCCTTCCGCTGCCGCCAGGCCATGCGCGGCCGACAGCGAGTCGCCCATCACCAGCACCGTGCGTGTCGTGGCCGGTGCCGTCGCGGCCTTTGCGCTGCCCTGCGCGGCGGCCGGCAGGGCCAGGCCCAGCAACGACGACAGCACCACCACCCAGCCGATGGCACATTGAACCCGGCGGGGCGATGCCGCATATCGGATCGTGGCCGCGAACGCCCTCCCGAAGCGCGAAGTCGTCTTAAAGAACATTTAATCCATGCTCCCGATGATCGAGGACAGATGATCGTGGACACCAGCATAAGGAAGAACATGGCCGATTCCATCGCCCCCGGGGCTCCCGCCTCATTCGCGCTTCAGGTCTCCGGGCTCGGCAAGCGTGTCGTCCTGCCTTCGGGCGAGCTGACGATCCTCGACGGGGTCGGCTTCGACATCGCCCATGGCGATACCGTCGCGATCGTTGGCGCCTCCGGCTCGGGCAAGAGCACCCTGCTGTCGCTGATGGCCGGGCTCGATGTGCCCAGCAGCGGCCAGGTCAGGCTCGACGCGGCACCGCTGTCGGAGCTTGACGAGGACGGCCGCGCGCGCGTGCGCGGCGAAAAGGTCGGCTTCGTGTTCCAGAATTTCCAGTTGCTGCCCTCGCTCACCGCGCTGGAGAACGTGATGTTGCCGCTGGAGCTGCGCGGCGATCGCGACGTCGATCCGCCCGCGCGTGCGATCCTGGAAAAGGTCGGGCTCGGCGGACGGCTCGGGCACTACCCGCGCCAGTTGTCCGGCGGCGAGCAGCAGCGTGTCGCGCTGGCGCGCGCGTTCGTGACCCGGCCTTCGTTGCTGTTCGCCGACGAGCCGACCGGCAATCTCGACACCCACACCGGGCAGGCGGTGATCGAGCTGCTGTTCGAGCTCAACGCCGATGCCGGTACCACGCTGGTGCTGGTGACCCACGACGACCATCTGGCCCTGCGCTGCCGCCGCCAGTTGCGGCTGGACAGCGGCCGCCTGCTCGCCGACGACATCCGCGTGGCCGCATGAGGACGCTCGCGCTCGCCTGGCGCCAGCTGCGCCGCGACCTGCGTGCCGGAGACGTACGCATCCTGTTCGCGGCGATGGTGCTGGCCGTGCTGGCGGTCACCTCGGTCGGTTTCGTCACCGATCGTGCCGAGCGCGCACTGGCGATCGAGGCCAACCGGCTGCTCGGCGGCGACGCCGTCGTTCGTGCCGACGCGCCGATCGGCGGTGCGATCCGCGACGCGGCCGGACGCGATGGCCTGCGCAGCGCCGAGACGCTGGAGCTGGACAGCATGGTCACCGTCGGCGAGGGCGACGACATGCGCCTGCAGCTCAGCGAACTGCATGCGCTCGGCGACGGTTACCCGCTGCGCGGCGCGTTCACGATCCGCGATGCCGGCGGTGTCGAACGCAGCGTGTCCGCCGGCCCCGCGCCCGGCACCCTGTGGCTGAGCCGCAATGGCGCCGACCGGCTCGACGCGCGTCCTGGCGACGTGCTCGGCGTCGGCGACAGCCGCCTGCGCCTGGATGCGTTGGTGATCCAGGAGCCGGATGCGTCGATCGACTACTTCAACATCGCGCCGAAAGTGTTCATGAACCTCGCCGACCTGCCGGCCACCGGCCTGGTCCAGGAAGGCAGCCGGATCCGTTACCGGCTCGTGGTCGCGGGCGTCCCGGGCGCGGTCGAGGCATTCACCGGCACCGTCCGTCCGGCGCTCGGCCGCGGCCAGCGTCTGCAGACGATCCAGGATGCGCGCCCGGAGGTGCGTTCCTCGCTCGATCGCGCAGGTCGTTTCCTCGGCCTGGCCGCGCTGGTCTCGGTGGTGCTGGCGGCGGTGGCGGTGGCGATGGCCGCGCGCCGCCACAGCGAACGGCATCTGTCCGGCAGCGCGGTGATGCGTTGCCTGGGTGCGCAGCAGCGCACCCTGGTCGCGGTGCACGTCGGCGAGCTGCTGATGCTGGGCCTGGCCGCATGCGCGACCGGCGCTGCGCTCGCATTCGCGCTGCAGGCCGGCGTGGCCCACTGGTTGGCGGCCGCGATGGAGGTCGACATCCCACCGGCGACGTTCTGGCCGGTGCTGCGCGGCTTCGCGGTCGGACTGGTGGTGCTGCTCGCGTTCGGAGCGCCGCCTGTACTGGCGTTGCGGCGGGTGTCGGCACTGCGGGTACTGCGCCGCGACCTCGACCGGGTCGAGCCGGCGGCCTGGCTGGTCGCGCTGTCCGGCCTTGCCGGTCTGGCCGCGCTGCTGTGGTGGCAGGCCGGCTCGGCGACGCTGGCGCTGGCGATGCTGGGCGGCCTGCTCGGTGCGTTCGCGGTGCTGGCGCTGCTGGCCTGGACATTGATCGTGGTCGTGCGACGGCTGCGCGGACGCCTGCGTGGCAGCCTGCGCTACGGCCTGGCCAACGTCAGTCGCCATGCCGGCACCAGCATCGCCCAGGTCGCCGCGCTCGGGCTCGGCCTGATGGCGTTGCTGCTGCTGACATTCGTCCGCACCGACCTGCTCGATCGCTGGCAGCTGGCGCTGGAGGCGGACGCGCCGAACCGGTTCATCATCAACGTGCAGGCGGACCAGCTCGAGGCGGTGCGCGGATTCATCGCGGACCAGGGCGTCGATGCGCCCACCCTGTACCCGATGGTGCGCGCGCGGCTGGTGTCGCACGACGGCGAGCCGGTTACCGGCGAGGACTACGCCGATCGCGGCGGACGCGCCGAACGCATGGCCGAACGCACCTTCAATCTGTCGACGGAAACGGCGTTGCGCGACGACAACAAGGTCACCGCGGGGCGTTTCTGGTCCGGGCCGACGGAGAAACCCGAGCTGTCGGTGGAGGAGGACTTCGCCAACGATCTGGGTTGGGAGGTCGGCGACCGGATCGGCTTCGACGTCGCCGGACAGCCGTTCGAGGCGACGATCACCAGCCTGCGCGGCGTGGACTGGGAGAGCTTCCGTCCGAACTTCTTCGTGGTCGCGTCGCCGGGTGCGCTCGACGGTTATCCGGCCAGCCACATCACCGCGGTCAGCGTGCCGCCGGAGCGGACGCGTTTCACCGCCGAGCTGGTACGCGCGTTCCCGAACCTGTCGGTGATCGACGTCGACGCCGTGCTCGACCAGGTCCGCGGCACCGCCGACCAGGTCTCCACGGTGGTGCGCGTGGTGTTCTATTTCTCGCTGGCCGCCGGTGTCCTGGTGCTGATGGCGGCAGTGACCGCCAGCCAGGACGAGCGCATGCAGGAAGGTGCGGTGATGCGTGCGCTCGGCGGCAGCCGCCGCCAGCTGAGGCTGGCGCAGGCGTCGGAGTTCGCGGCGATCGGGCTGCTGTCCGGCGCGGTCGCGGCGATCGCGGCGTCGGTGCTGTCGGGCGTGATCGCGGTCAGGGTATTCGACCTGCCGTGGCAGGCGGACTGGGGCATGGCCGCGGTCGGTGCGGCGACCGGCATCGCGGCGGCAGTGCTGGCCGGGCTATATGCGACCCGGCGCGTCCTCGACGCACCGCCATCGGTGACCCTGCGCGAACTGGACGGTTGAGCGCTGTGTGGGGATGCGGCGTTTAGAATCGCCGCACCCCCATGCATTTCCAGCCCATGCGCGACGCCACCACGGACAACGCTCTCGCCACCCTGATGCTGCCGTTCGAGTCGGGGCTGTTGTCCTGGCCCGGCGACGGCGCGGTGTTGTTCCTGCGGGCCCGCGACGGCTATCCGCTGCATCGGCGGGCCCTGCCGGGGCTGGTCTGCGAGCAGAGCTATCGGCCGGAGGCTGAGCGCCTGGAGCGTTCCGGGCTGGTGCTGCGCAATCCGGAGGGCGCCGATGCCGGGCGGCTTCCGCTGGTGATGGCGCTGCCGCCGCGCCAGCGCAGCGAGTCGCGTGCCTTGCTGGCGCGCGCGGTCGCGGCCTGCACTCCGGGTGGGCGCGTGCTTGCCTGCGTGCCGAACAACGAGGGTGCGAAGTCGGCGGAGGACGACCTGCGCCGGCTGGCGGGGCCGGGCGGTTCGCTGAGCAAGCACAAGTGCCGTGCGTTCTGGACCGCGCCGCTGGATGGTCCCGCCGACGCCGCGCTGCTCGAGCAGTGGCTCGCTCTGGACGCGGTGCGGCCGGTCGCCGGAGGGCGTCTGCTCAGTCGTCCGGGCGTGTTCGCGTGGGACCGTATCGATGCCGCGTCGGTGTTGCTGATCGAACACCTGCCGGGTGATCTGGCCGGGCGCACCGCCGACCTCGGCGCCGGAATCGGAATCCTGGCGCAGGCGCTGCTGGAGCGCTGCCCCGGCGTCACTGCCATCGAGCTGTACGAGGCCGAGGCGCGCGCGCTGGAGCTGGCGCGCCGCAACCTTGCCGATGCGCGGATACCGGTCGGCTTCCACTGGCACGACGTGACCGGCGGTGTGCCCAGTGGCTTCGACACCATCGTGATGAATCCGCCGTTCCATGCCCAGGGTCGCGGCGATCGTCCCGACATCGGCCGCCGCTTCATCCAGGTCGCCGCCGACGCGTTGCGGCCCGGCGGGCGGCTGTGGATGGTCGCCAACCGCCACCTGCCGTACGAGGAAGCCCTGGGCGCAGCATTCGGAACGCTGCGCGTGCATGCGCAGCGCGACGGCTTCAAGGTGGTCGAGGGAGAAAAGGCGCGTGTCTAGAGGCGACCAAGCAGGCGTTCGTCGTGCCGCTGCACGCCCGGGCACGCATGGCCCGGCAGTGACCGTCCACCGCAGGCGCAAAGCGCCGCCGATGGCCCGCGGACGCCACCGGGATACCGCATGAAGCTGGTCAGGCTGATCGCCAATCTCGGCTACGGCAGCCGCAAGCAGGTCGCGGCGATGTTCCGCGAGGGCCGCATCACCGACTCCGCGGGCGAGGTGCTGTACGCCGACGACAGGGTCGATCACGCGGACGTGCGCGTCGACGGCGCGCCGCTCGATCCGCCGGCCGGTCTGGTGCTGATGCTGCACAAACCGGTCGGCTACACCTGCTCGACCCGCGACCCCGGCAGGATCGTGTCCGATCTGCTGCCGCTGCGCTTCCGCCTGCGTTCGCCCACGCTGTCGACGGTCGGACGACTCGACCGCGATACCACCGGCCTGCTGCTGATGACGGACGACGGCGCATTGCTGCATCGGATCATTTCGCCGAAGTCGAAGCTGGCCAAGGTCTACGAGGTGCGGCTGGCGCGCGACCTGCGCGGCGACGAGGGCGCGGCCTTCGCCAGCGGCACGCTGATGCTGGAATCGGAGACCACGCCGCTGGCGCCCGCGGCGCTGGAAACGCTCGACTCCCGGCACGCGCGGCTGACGCTGACCGAGGGCCGCTATCATCAGGTGCGGCGGATGTTCGCCGCGGTCGGCAACCACGTCGAGGCGCTGCATCGCAGCTGCATCGGTGGCCTCGGACTCGGCGGGCTTGCCGAAGGCCAGTGGCGGCAGCTGGACGTCGGCGATCTGGCACGATTGTTCGGAGACGAGAACTGATGGATACCTGCATCGATGCCGACGCGGCTCCGGTCATCGCGGTTCCCGCGATCGGCTTCCGTCCCGCGGCGGTGCTGTTCGACATGGACGGGCTGATGATCGAAAGCGAGCGCAGCCTGCTCGAATGCTGGCGCCAAGCCGCGGCGGAGCTGCGGCTGGCACTGGACGACGATCTCTGGCTGTCGATGATCGGCCTGTCCGACAAGGTCTGCCGGCAGATGCTGCACGACCGCCTGCAGGCCGACCAGGCCGAGGCGCTGGGCGCTCGCCTGGGCGAACTGTATGGCCAGCGGGTGGAGGCCGGGTTGCCGCTGCGGCCGGGCACGCGGCGCATCCTCGACTGGATCGACGGCGTCGGTCTGCCACGCGCGGTAGTGACCTCGACCCACCGCTGGCGTACCGAACAGAAGCTAGACCGCTGCGGCCTGCAGCGTTACTTCGAAACCGTGGTCACCGGCGACGAGGTGCGCGAATCCAAGCCGGCGCCGGACATCTACCTGCTCGCGGCCGAGCGCCTGCGGGTCGAGCCCGCGCGCTGCGTGGTGCTGGAGGACTCGGTTCCCGGGGTGCGCGCCGCACTCGCTGCCGGGATGACCCCGATCCAGGTTCCGGACCTGGTCGTACCCGACGCCGCGGTGCGCGCACTCGGCCACCGCATCGTCGCCAGCCTCGACGAGGCGCGCGCGCTGATCGAGCCGGCGCTGGGCTGAGAACGACCGACGGATGGCCGCAGGCGAGGCGTGATCCGGATCGTGGCGGTCCTACGGGACGCTAGGGCCTCATCAGCTCGCGCCAGCCGCCGATCCCGAGTGCCTCCAGCGTCGCGATGTTGCGTTCGACGATCACGTCCGGATCCGGGTAGGCGGCGATCGCGCGGTCGATGCTGGCCTCGCGCAGCAGGTGCAGGGTCGGATACGGCGCGCGGTTGGTGAAATTGCCGATCTCGTCCGGCCCGGTGCCTGCGAACCGGTAATCGGGGTGGAAGCTGGCGACCTGGATCTCCCCCTCGAGGTCGAGCCGGGCGAGCAGCGCGTCGGCGTCGTCGAGGAAATCGTTGAACTCGAGGAAATCACCCAGTACCTGTGGGTGCACCAGCAAGGTGGTGTCGACCGTGTCCGGATTGGCCGCATGCAGGAAGCGCAGCTCGTCGGCGAGCTGTTCCAGCAGCGCCTCCGGCGTCCGCGCGGGACTGTGCACGTAGCGGATCTGCCGCTTCGCATGGACGGCCTTGGCGAACGGACACAGGTTAAGGCCGATCACCGCCCGTTCCAGCCAGCGGCGGGTGGCGACGATGGGGTCTTCGGTGTTCATTCCATCATTCATGCCGAAGCAGGGACGCGTCTCCCGGAAGGTACCTGGACGCGACCGGCCATGCTGCAGGCCTTTCCGAAACACGGAAGTTCCGGAAGGGTTTGCATGGATGGATTCCGCGGCGCATCCCGCACACCCGCTCGTGGCCACGTGCGCCGAGAACAGACGCCCCGTTCTGCCCGGTCAGGATGAGGGCACGCGCGGATGGCATCGGGGCGTTCAGTCGCGGAAATTGTCGAACTGCAGCGGCAGCTCGAACTCGCCACCCTTCAGCAACGCGATCGCCGCCTGCAGGTCGTCGCGCTTCTTGCCGTTGACGCGCAGCTTGTCGCCGTTGATCTGCGAGTCGACCTTCAGCTTCGAGGCCTTGATCGCGGCCTGGATCTTCTTCGCCATCTCGCGGTCGATGCCCTGCTTGACGGTGATCTTCTGGCGCGCGCCGGCCACGTTGGTCTCGATCTCGCCGAACTCCAGCGCGCGGGTGTCGATGCCGCGCGCGATCAGCCGCGCATTGAGGATGTCGGCCATCTGCTTGAGCTGGAAGTCGCTCGGTGCCGACTGGGTGATCACCGCTTCGTCGAGCGCGAACCTGGCGTCCACGCCCTTGAAGTCGAAGCGGTTGCCGAGCTCGCGATTGGCCTGGTCGACGGCATTGGTGAGCTCGTGGCTGTCGACTTCGGAGACGATGTCGAAGGAAGGCATGGCGCGCTCCGGCGGATGACGGGGGCGCAAAGGGTACCGCATGCATCCGGTCGCCGGGGCGTGGATCCCGCCGCCATACGTCCGCGATGCCGCCACCCCGGGCACACGGACGACGGATAGACTGCATACCGGCCACGACCCGAGGATCGCCCCATGCCCAACATCCCCGCCTACGCCGCGCTGGACGCGAAGTCGCCGCTGGTGCCGTTCTCGATCGAGCGCCGCGAACCCGGACCGACCGAGGTCCTGATCGACATCCTCTATTGCGGCGTCTGCCATTCCGATATCCACCAGGCCCGCGACGAGTGGGGCGGCTCGATCTTCCCGATGGTGCCCGGTCACGAGATCGTCGGCCGGGTGGCCAGGGTCGGCGATGCGGTGACGCGCTACCGGGTCGGTGACGCGGTCGGGGTCGGTTGTTTCGTCGATTCCTGCCGCAGTTGCCCGCAATGCGAGGCCGGCGAGGAGCAGTATTGCGATTTCGGCATGAGCGGCACCTACAACAGCTATGAGCGCGACGCCGCACGCCGCTTCGACAAGGCGCGGCCGACCTACGGCGGCTACTCGACCCGGATCACCGTCGACGAAGCCTACGTGCTGCGGATACCCGAGGGTCTCCCGCTGGACCGGGCGGCGCCACTGCTGTGCGCGGGCATCACCACCTATTCGCCGTTGAAACACTTCGGGATCGAGCGCGGCGACAAGGTCGCGGTGGTCGGCCTCGGCGGCCTCGGCCACATGGCGGTGAAGATCGCCGCGGCGATGGGCGCCGAGGTCACCGTGCTCAGCACCTCCGAATCCAAGCGCGCGGACGCCGCCGCGCTCGGTGCGCACGATTTCGCTGCGACCGGCGATGGCGAGGTGTTCAGGACCCACGCGCGGCGCTTCGACATGATCGTCGACACGGTATCCGCCGAACACGACTACAACGCGTATCTCGGCCTGCTCAAGGTCGACGGCACGATGGTGCTGCTGGGCATTCCCGAGGTGCCGGCGCCGGTCGCCGCCGGTGCGCTGATCTCCAGGCGCCGGCGCCTGGCCGGCTCGATGATCGGCGGCATCCGCGAGACCCAGGAGATGCTGGACTTCTGCGCCCGGCACGGGATTGCCGCCGACATCGAGCTGATCGGCATCGCCGGGATCAACGACGCCTATGAGCGGATGCTGCGTGGCGACGTGCGCTACCGCTTCGTGATCGACATCGCCAGCCTGCGCGGCGAAGGCTGATGCGCGGCATGGCCGGCGGGCCGGGGGCCGCGTGAACGCGCCGCAGGCCAATGTCCGTGCGGCATGGACCATGCTCGCCGCGGTCGCGGCGTTCGCGCTGATGGACGCCGGCCTGAAGCAGCTGTCGGTGGGCTATCCGCCGCTCCAGGTCGCCAGCCTGCGCGGCGCTGCGTCGCTGCCGTTCGTGCTGGTCTGGGTGCTGGCGACCGGCGGGGTGGCGTCGCTGCGGATCCGGCGCTGGTCGCTGCACCTGCTGCGTGGCGCGCTCGGCGTCGGGATGATGGCGAGCTTCGTCTACGCGCTGCGCACCCTGCCGCTGTCGACCGCATATTCGATCTTCTTCGTCGCGCCGCTGGCGATCACCGCGCTGTCGGTGCCGCTGCTCGGCGAGAAGGTCGGGCCGCGGCGCTGGACCGCGATCGCGATCGGCCTGGTCGGCGTGCTGGTGCTGTTGCGGCCCAGCGGCGAGGGCCTGGTCAGCCTGGCCGCGCTGGCGGTACTGGCCGCGGCACTGGGATACGCGCTCAGCGCGATCACGGTGCGGGTGCTCGCGCGCACCGACAGCGTGCAGTCGATCATGTTCTGGCTGCTGGTGATGATCGCGGCCGGGGCCGGCGTGCTTGCGTGGCCGGACTGGGTGCCGATACGTGCAGCCGACGGCTGGGTGATCGCTGGCGTCGGCATCGCCGGCGCGCTCGGCCAGTACGCGATCACCGAAGCGTTCCGGATCGGCGAGGCGTCGGCGATCGCGCCACTGGAATACACCGCCCTGGTCTGGGGCGTACTGCTCGACCTGGGGCTGTGGGGCGTGCTGCCGGATGCGGTGACCTGGCTGGGCGCGGCGATCATCGTCGCCAGCGGCCTGTACCTGCTTCGCCGCGAGCGCGTCCATGCCGAGGCGGGGCACCCCTGAACATCGCCCGTCGTCCGTGGTGCGGCGTGCCGTGACCCGGACACGGGGACCGGTGTAGTTTCGACGGCCCGTTCCCAGGAGCTTGCCGATGTCCACCGCTTCGCACGCGCCAGGCTCGCCGAGCTGGTTCGAACTGGCGACCACCGACCAGGCCGGCGCCGAACGTTTCTATGGCGGGCTGTTCGGTTGGGTGACCGATGCGACCCCGATGCCGGACGGCAGCCACTACACGATCTTCCGCCTCGACGGTCGCGAGGTCGCGGCCTGCTACACGATGCTGGCCGAGCAGCGCGAGCAGGGCGTGCCGCCGCACTGGAGCATCTACTTCCGTACCGACGACGTCGACGCCGCGGTCGCCCGCGCCAGCGCCGGCGGTGGCGGCGTCGTGGTCGAGGCCTACGAGGTCATGGAACACCTGCGGATGGCGGTGCTCAGCGATCCGGAGGGTGCGGTGTTCTCCCTGCACCAGCCCCGGTCGCATGGCGGCGTCGACGCGATCCGGCAACCGAATGCGATTGCCTGGGTCGAGCTGGCGACCCGCGACCTGCCGCGCGCGGAAGCGTTCTACAGGGACGTGCTCGGCTGGTCCCTGCAGGACCATACCGCTGCGCCGGTCGGCAGCTACCGGATCTTCTGCAGCGACGATGGCCAGGTCGGCGGCCTGCTGAAGATGGACGAGGACTGGGCCGAGATGCCCTCGCACTGGTCGATCTACGTGCAGGTCGAGGACGTCGACGAGGCCGTCGCGCGCGCCGAAGCACTGGGCGGAAGATGCGTGGTGGCGGCATTCGACATACCGGGCGTGGGCCGCATCGCGCGCATCAACGATCCGGCCGGCGCCGGCTTCTACGTGATCCGGCTGGGCGACTGATGGTTGTCAGCCGGGCCGCCACCGTCGACGCCTATCTGGCGGAACTTGAGCCGCAGCGGCGCACGGTCGTCGCCACCGTACGCGACGCGGTCAACGCGGCGATGCCGCCAGGCTACGAGGAGACGATGGCCTACGGGATGATCGGCTGGGGCATCCCGCTGTCGCGCTATCCGGAGACCTACAACAAGCAGCCCCTGGGCTATGTCGCCCTGGCCGCGCAGAAGCGCCACTACGCGCTGTACCTGATGGCGGCGTATGCCGATTCCGTGCAGGAGCGGCGATTGCGCGAGGCCTATGCCGAGGCCGGCCTGAGGTTCGACATGGGCAAGTGCTGCCTGCGCTTCCGGTCGCTCGACACGCTGCTGCTGGAGCCGGTCGCCGAGGTGGTCGCGTCGATGCCGGTCGAGGACTACATCGCGGCCTAGGAGGCGGCGCGCGGGATCGGGCGGGAATAGGCGGAGGTACCGGGGGCGTTGGGCCGCGTTTGCGGCGGGCGCGCATGTGGCAACGCCCCGCGATGGCGGGGCGTTGCCGGACCGGACCCGGTGTTCCCGGGTGATGCCGGTCGGGAGTGCCTGATCAGAAGCGCGCGCCCAGGCCGACGCCGACGACCACCGGATTGACCTTGGCCTCGCCGACGGTCTGGCCATCGAGGTAGAGGTCGGAGTCGCCATTGAGGTAGCGCAGGTCGGCGCGGGCGAACCAGCTCGGCGACAGCTTCACGTCGACGCCGGCAGTGGCCATCGCGCCCTTCGCGGTCTCCACGCCCAGGCGCTGGCCGGCGAGCGCGCCGCTGTCGGTCACCGACTCGTCGTCGAAGTTCTGCTCGTAGTAGCCGAGGCCGACGAACGGGCGCACCAGCGCATCGGCATCGCGGAAGTGATACTGGCCGCTGATCGCATACGGCTGCGAATCGACGCTGCCGGCCTTGCCGCCGGCGGCGTTGACGCGGTGGCCGAACTTGCTCGCCGCGCCCCAGGCCTCGACCGCGATGTGGTCGTTGAGGTACCAGCTCGCGCTGAGGGTGGCGGCATTGCTGCCGTCCATTTCCAGGCGCTGGGCATCGCCGATCCAGGTGTTCTCGGTCGGCTCGGCGAGGGCGACGCCGCCGACCACCGCGAAGCGCTTGCCGGTCGAGGTCTCGGTGCTGAATGCGTCCTGTGCGAATGCGGCGGGGGCGATGGCAAGAGTGCCCAGCAGGGCCAGGGTCAGGTGACGGAATCGCATCTTCGGAATCTCCTGGAGCTTCTACGGCTCCTGTTATCGAGGGGGGTAACTGCTTGGGAGCCCGGCGACGCGGGGGGAGGGAGCGTGCCAGGGCGGGCACACCGTATCGGGGCGTGGATGAACGCGGACCTGCGGCGGTCCCGCTGGCTGAAGGAACTTTTCACGCCGGACCCGGGTCGCGCCGCGGTCTTTGTGGAGCGCGCCCGATCGGCGACCGTACCCGCCCGTGTGGAGCGGCGGGGCGCCGGATGTCCGCGGGGACAGGCTTTGCCGTGCCAAAGTCGCGGTTGGCGCTGCCGCGTTCAGCCGCCACAATAGGATTTTCCCCTCCCACGGCGAACCCGAACCATGGCTGACTTGAAGGAAGCGCGCGTCCCCGACATTGGCGACTACGAGGGCGTCCCCGTGATCGAACTGCTGGTTGCCGTGGGTGACACCGTGAGCCAGGACCAGGGGCTGGTGACGCTGGAGTCGGACAAGGCCACGATGGAAGTGCCCGCGCCGTTCGCTGGCGTGGTGCGCGAGCTGAAGGTCAAGGTCGGCGACGAACTGTCGGAGGGCAGCGTGGTCGCGCTGATCGAGCCGGCCGGAGAAGAGAGCGCCGCGCCGGCGCCTGCCGACGGCAAGACCGCATCCGCTCCGGCTCCGGCTCCGGCTCCGGCCGCCGGATCCGCGCCCGCCAGCGAATCGAAGCCCGAGCCGCCGGCGCCGCCGACCCAGCCCTCGGCCGGCGAACCGAAGTCGCCGCCGGTCGCGTTCGACGCCGACGAGCTGCTCCCCGACAAGGTGCCTTACGCCAGCCCTGCGGTACGCCTGTACGCCCGCGAGCTGGGCGTCGACCTGTCGAAGGTGGCCGGCAGCGCGCGCGGCGGCCGGATCACCCGCGAGGACGTGCAGAAGTTCGTCAAGGGCGTGATGTCCGGCGAGCTTGCCGCGGGCGCGGCTGCGGCGGGCGGCGGCCAGGCCCTCGGCGGGCTTTCCCTGCTGCCGTGGCCGAAAGTCGACTTCGCCAAGTTCGGCGAGATCGAGACCCGGCCTCTGTCGCGGATCAAGAAGATCTCCGGCGCGAACCTCGCCCGCAACTGGGCGATGATTCCGCATGTGACCCAGCACGAGGATGCCGACATCACCGAGCTGGAGGCGCTGCGCGTCACGCTGAACAAGGAGAACGAGAAGGCGAAGAACGGCGTCAAGCTGACGATGCTCGCGTTCCTGATGAAGGCGTCGGTCGCCGCGCTGCAGAAGTATCCCGAGTTCAACGCCTCGCTCGATGCCGGTGGCGAGAACCTGGTGCTGAAGAAGTATTTCCACATCGGTTTCGCCGCCGACACGCCGAACGGCCTCGTCGTCCCGGTCGTGCGCGACTGCGACCAGAAGGGCGTGATGCAGATCGCGAAGGAGATGGGTGAGCTCGCGGCCAAGGCACGCGACGGCAAGCTCGGTCCGGCCGACATGAGTGGCGGCTGTTTCTCGATCAGTTCGCTGGGCGGCATCGGCGGCACCGCGTTCACGCCGATCGTCAATGCGCCGGAAGTGGCGATCCTCGGCGTGTCGAAGTCGTCGATCAAGCCGGTATGGGACGGCAAGGCGTTCCAGCCGCGCCTGATCCTGCCGCTGTCGCTGAGCTACGACCACCGGGTGATCGACGGCGCCGCGGCGGCGCGCTTCGCCGCCTACCTCGCGACCCTGCTCGGCGACCTGCGTCGCGGACTGCTGTGAGCGCGCCCGGCCTGCCCGGCATGCGTGGTGCGACGCGCCTGGGTGCGCTCGTGCTTGCCTGCACGATGTCCCTGCCCGCCCTCGCCGACGATGCCTGCGAGGTCGCGCTCGGTCACGGCTGGCCGCCGGCGACCGAGAACTACGGCAGCGCGGTCGAGCAACTGCTTGCCGGAGGCGCCGCGCCCACGCTGATGCTGACCCGGCTGCCCGCGCGCGGCACCGAGGATGCGGTGATACTGGTACGGGGCGAAGATGGCAGCTGGACGCTGCGTCATGCCGAGGCCGATCAGCGCGTGCTGGTCTGGACCGGCAGCGGTGCTTCCATGCAGCGCGAACTGCTGGTCGACCAGCGTCCCGAAGTGCTGGAGGTGCCGATCCCCGCGGTGCTGGCCGAGCGTTTCATCGACGCGTGGCGGCGGACCCTGGCGGTGGTACCGCCCGACCGCGATGCCCCCTTCAGCGAGGGCGACACCTGGCTGCTGCAGATCGAGGGCCAGCGGCTGGCCGGCGGCGTGCCGGGCTGCGGCGCGGCGGAAATGATGGTGGACCAGGTCGAACTGTTGATCGAGGCGGCCGACACCCGGGAATCCAGGCTCGACAAGCGCTGGGAAGATCTCGCCGAATCGCTGGACGAGATGGCGGCGGAGCGGGTGGCCGGCGGCGGGAACGGCTGAGCCATGACCGCCGCACCGGCCAGCGACAGCCTGGAAGCCGCGGGCGAGCGTGCCCGCGAAGTGGCGGACGCGGCGTTGCAGAAGGGCTCGGAAGGGCTGCAGCCACTGCTCGATTTCACGCTCTTCAGGATCGGCGGCAGCACGGTCACGGTGGCCGGCTTGCTGGCCGCGATCGCGGTGGTGGCGGCGGCCCTCGTGGTCTCGATGTTGCTGCGGCGCGCGCTGTCCCGATACGGCGAACGTCACCTCCAGGTCAACCCGGCTTCGCTCTACACCGTGTCGCGGATGGTGCACTACATCCTGATCGCACTCGGCATCCTGATTGCGCTGGACCTGGTCGGCATTCCCGTCGCCAAATTCGCCATTTTTGCCGGTGCGCTCGGCGTCGGTCTCGGCTTCGGCCTGCAGGCGATCTTCAACAACTTCATCTCCGGCCTGATCCTGCTGTTCGACAAGTCGCTCAAGGTCGGCGATTTCGTCGAACTGGAAACCGGAACGCGCGGCACGGTCCGGGCGATCAACATCCGCGCGACCCAGATCACCACCAACGACAACATCGACATCCTGGTGCCGAATTCCGAGTTCGTCAGCGGGCGGGTGGTGAACTGGACCCACGGTTCGAGCCAGCGCCGCATCCGGGTGCCGTTCGGTGTCGCCTACGGGACCGACAAGGAGCGGGTGAAGCAGGCGGCGTTGGAGGCCGCCGCGCGGGTGCCGTTCACGCTGGCGCTGGAGGGCCGCCAGGCGCCGCAGGTCTGGCTGACCGGGTTCGGCGACAGTGCGGTCGAGTTCATCCTCGCGGTCTGGCTGAGCGAGGAAGCCGCTGGACGCAACGCCGCGATCGAGGCGGCCTATCTCTGGGAACTGGATACCTCGCTGAAGGAGCACGGCATCGAGATCCCGTTCCCGCAGCGCGATCTCCACATCCGCAGCGTCTTCGGCCAGCAGGGCGACGCCGCGCTGGCCATCTTCGGCCGCAACCCGCCGGTTCCGGGCGAAAGCGATCCTGCGTTGCCGGCTGCGCAGGACACCGCGCCTCCGGCACCCTCGTCCAACGATGCCCTGCTGGAGGTCGAGCGGGGCAGCACGCCTGTCGAGCCCGACGTCGACCGGGAAAACGACTCAGAAACCGACGCGCGCGAGCGTTGAGCGCACGCCAGAAGGAGAACCCCCGCAATGGCAACACAGATCGAAGTAAAGGTCCCCGACATCGGCGGCTACGACGACGTCCCGGTGATCGAGCTGCTGGTCGCGGTAGGCGACAGGGTCGCCGCCGACCAGGGCCTGGTCACGCTGGAGTCCGACAAGGCGACGATGGAAGTACCGTCGCCGGCGGCAGGCGTGGTCAAGGCGTTGAAGGTCGCGGTAGGCGACAGCGTGTCAGAGGGGAGGGTGATCGCGATCCTCGAGGCCGAAGGCGACCAGGCCGGCGGTGCGGAATCCGGCGGCGACGCCAGAACGGCCGCTCCCGCGCCCGCTCCGGCAACTGCAGGCGCACCGACGGCTTCCGCGCCCGCGCCGGCCGCTGCCGCGGCCAGCGGTCGCAAGGCCGACATCGAATGCCGGATGGTCGTGCTCGGCTCCGGTCCCGGCGGCTACACCGCCGCGTTCCGCGCCGCGGATCTCGGCCTCGACACCGTGCTGGTCGAGCGCTATCCGAGCCTCGGCGGTGTCTGCCTCAACGTCGGCTGCATTCCATCCAAGGCGCTGTTGCATGCCGCCGCGCTGATCGACGAGGCTGCCCACTCGTCGACGATCGGCATCGATTTCGGCAAGCCGAAGATCGACCTGGACACCCTGCGCGGCTTCAAGCAGGACAAGGTGGTCGGCCAGTTCACCAAGGGCCTGGCCGGCATGGCGAAGCAGCGCAAGGTGCGCACGGTGCAGGGCGTCGGCCGTTTTCTGTCGCCGAACGAGATGGAAATCGCCGCAGCCGACGGCAGCACCCAGGTGCTGCGCTTCGAGCAGTGCATCATCGCCGCCGGCTCGCAGGCGGTGAAGCTGCCGAATTTCCCGTGGGACGATCCGCGGGTGATGGACTCCACCGACGCGCTTGAACTGCAGGAAGTCCCGAACAAGCTGCTGGTCGTCGGCGGTGGCATCATCGGACTGGAAATGGCCACGGTGTACCGCGCGCTCGGCAGCGAGGTCACCGTGGTCGAGTTCATGGACCAGTTGATGCCGGGAGCCGACAAGGATCTGGTCAAGCCGCTCGCCGACCGCCTGAAGAAGCAGGGCGTCGAAGTCCATCTGAAGACGAAGGCCGCGAAGGTCGAGACCGCGAAGAAGGGCATCACCGTGCACTTCGAGAGCGCCGACGCCGGCCAGAAGCCGGCGCTGGAGTCCGGCACCTGGGACCGCGTGCTGGTCGCGGTCGGCCGCGCGCCCAACGGCGGCAAGCTCGACGCCGACAAGGCTGGCGTGCAGGTCGGGGAGCGCGGCTTCATTCCGGTCGACCGGCAGATGCGGACCAACGTGCCGCACATCTTCGCGATCGGCGACCTGGTCGGCCAGCCGATGCTCGCGCACAAGGCGACGCACGAGGGCAAGCTCGCGGCGGAAGTCGCGGCCGGTGAGAAGAAGGAATGGGTCGCCCGCGTGATCCCCTCGGTGGCCTACACCGATCCTGAGATCGCCTGGGTCGGTGTCACCGAGACCGAAGCGAGGGCGAAGGGGCTGAAGGTCGGCGTCGGCAAGTTCCCGTGGGCGGCGTCGGCGCGTGCGGTCGGCATCGGCCGTGGCGAAGGCTTCACCAAGCTGATCTTCGACGAGGCCACCCACCGCATCATCGGCGCCGGCATCGCCGGCGTGCATGCAGGCGACCTGATTTCCGAACTGGCGCTGGCGATCGAGATGGGCTGCGAGGCCGCCGACATCGGCCACACCGTGCATCCGCATCCGACCCTGGGCGAGACCGTCGCGATGGCGGCGGAGGTTTACGAGGGCACGATCACCGATCTGTACATCCCCAAGCGCAAGTAGGCGGCCGAAGCCCGTAGCAGTCTTGCGTAGGAGCGGCGTAAGCCGCGATGAAGTCTTCCCATGAAGGCCCGAGCGCGGCTTACGCCGCTCCTACGCGGCCTCTGTGCGGCGGACAAGCCGAAGCCCCGGCGCGTGACCGGGGCTTCGTCGGGCCGGCCGCTTCTTGACGAGGAGGTGATGGCGCGGCGGGCTCGGGAGATGTGACCGTGCGCGGCGGGCGGAAGTTCCCGGTACGGTTCGGACGGCCGTTCAATCGCCTGGTTCAGGGGGCCACTCGGGCGCCCGCTCAGGCGGCCAGCGGGCCGCGGCCGGCCGGGTCGCGACCGCGGATCCGCTTCCAGACCTTCTCGTGCAGGTGGTAGGCCACCGTGTTGATCGCCGGCTCGACCAGCGCCATCGCGCCGCCGACCCAGATGCTGCCGGTCATCAGGTAGCCGACGCCGAAGGCGACACTGAAGTGCACCGCCGCGAAGCTCAGGGTCTTGGTCATGCTCCATGTCTCAATTGAGAATCATTCTCGATAATGGCGGTGCTGGAGTGGCATGTCCAATCGAAATCCATGCTCGACCCGATAGCTTCGGCCTATCCGCCGTGCACACGTTCCAAAAACCCGTTGTCCCCGCTGTCCCGCACTTGTGGCGGTTGCTGGAGGACCGCCCGCAATCTATACTCTCGCGGCTCACCCGGGCGCTTTTGTCCAACACAACCGAGTCCCGCGTGTACGATCCCCTGCAAGCAGGCCATCGCCTGGCGCGCCGCAGCGCCGCCTGGCAGGCCGGAACGACAGCGCTGCTGGCCCTGGTGTTCCTGCTGCAGGGGGTTCCGCACGCCCTCTCGGCGCTGGTTGGTGGGGCGTCCATGCTGGCAGGCGGGGCGGTCGCGGCACGGCTGATGGTCGGCGGCGGCGTCCAGGCCGCGGCGGGCGTGATGATCCGCTGGTTCGCCGGTGCGGTCGTCAAGTGGGTGCTGGTGCTGGTGGTGCTGGGATCGGGGCTGCTGCTATGGCGCCTGCCGCCGGTCCCGATGCTGCTGGGCGTGATCGTCAGCCTGGCCGCACAGATGCTCGCCATGAGCCGGCGCTGACCCGATCGATTGACCCCAATTCACTTCATTCAACTCCAGGATTCAGGATAGATGGCGGGCGAGGCGGAACTGACTCCCACCGGGTACATCAACCACCACTTGCACAACCTGACCACGTCGGTTGGCGAGGGCGGTTTCTGGACCCTCCACCTGGACACGCTCATCACCGCCGTGCTGATGGGCCTGTTGATCGTCGTTGCATTCTGGGCCGCGACCCGCAAGGCCACTTCGGGCGTGCCGGGCAAGTGGCAGGCCTTCGTCGAGATCTGCCTGGAGTTCGTAGACAAGCAGGCGCGCGACACCTACCACGGTCCGAGCAAGCTGGTGACGCCGATCGCGATCACCCTGTTCTTCTGGATCCTGATGATGAACCTGCTGAAGATGATTCCGGCAGACTTCATCGCCAAGCCGCTCGAGCTGGTCGGCGTGCACTACTGGAAGCCGGTTCCGACCGCCGACGTCAACGCGACCCTCGGCATGTCGATCAGCGTGTTCTTCCTGATGCTGTTCTTCGCGATCCGCGCGAAGGGCTTCGGCGGCTTCACCAAGGAGTTCCTGACCGCGCCTTTCGGCAAGTGGATGATGCCGTTCAACCTGATCCTGAACATCGTCGAGTGGCTGAGCAAGCCGATCTCGCTGGCGATGCGACTGTTCGGCAACATGTTCGGCGGCGAGATCGTGTTCCTGCTGATCTGGGTGCTCGGCGGCGCCGGCATCCTCGGCGCCCTTGCCGGTGGTGCGTTCGGCCTGGGCTGGATGCTGTTCCACCTGCTGGTGATTCCGCTGCAGGCCTTCATCTTCATGATGCTGTCCATCGTGTACCTGAGCCTGTCGGAAGACGCCCACTGATCGCCGCGCAGGCCGCGCCAAACTTTTCGGCTTCACCCTTCCACCCTTAAGCAACACAACAAACCCGTTCGGAGAAAACCATGGAAATTCTTGCCCACCTCGCTCAAGTCCAGGCGTCCACCGTGCTGGCCGTCGGCATCATGATCGGCCTGGCTGCGCTGGGTGCGGGTCTCGGCCTGGCGATCATGGCCGGCAAGTTCCTCGAGTCGGCCGCGCGCCAGCCGGAGCTGATCCCGGTCCTGCAGGTCCGCATGTTCATCACCGCCGGCCTGATCGACGCCGCGTTCATCATCAGCGTCGCGGTCGGCCTGCTGCTGGCCTTCGCCAACCCGCTGGCCTCCGCGCTGCTGGCCGAAGCCGCGAAGTTCGCCGGCTAAGCAACGGTTGAGCGTCGCACCGGGTGCCCGCGGGGCGCCCGGTGTGGAGATGAAGGGTCGGCACCGGAGGTGCCGTTCGCCCCATTCCATCTGGCAGAGCCTTACGTATGAGCATCAACCTGACCCTATTCGCCCAGGCGCTGGCGTTTGCCGGTTTGATCTGGATCATCGCGACCAAGATCTGGCCGCCGCTGCTCAATGCCATCGAGGAGCGCCAGAAGAAGATCGCCGAGGGCCTCGCCGCCGCGGACCTGAGCCAGAAGCACCTGGCCCAGGCCCAGGAGAAGATCGACGCCGAACTGCGCGCAGCCCGCACCAAGGCCAACGAGATCATCGAACAGGCGCACCAGCGCGCCAACCAGATCATCGACCAGGCCAAGAACGAGGCGATCGGCGAGGCGGCCCGCCAGAAGGCGCTGGCCGAGGACGAGATCGCCGCGGCCGCCAACCGCGCCCGCGAGGATCTGCGCAAGCAGGTGTCGGCGTTGGCGGTGAGCGGCGCCGAGAAGCTGATCCGTCGCGAGATCGACGCCGCCGCCCACAAGGCGCTGCTCGACGAACTCGCGGCCGAGATCTGACGATGGTCGGCACCGTGCTTTTGACTCTTCCGAGCCCCCTTGAGTCAAGGGGGCGGTACCGCGGCGTAGCCGCGGTACGGGGGATGTGGAGGCATGCTCCAACAGCCGTCTGCGCGGCAGACGGCTGGATGTCGCCGAAGGCAATGAGCTTCAACGTTCGCGAGGACGCTTCAGAATG
This sequence comes from Marilutibacter chinensis, assembly GCF_021725675.1. Lineage (GTDB taxonomy): Bacteria > Pseudomonadota > Gammaproteobacteria > Xanthomonadales > Xanthomonadaceae > Marilutibacter > Marilutibacter chinensis. The sequence goes on from NZ_JAKJPO010000005.1 coordinate 214,600, forward strand.
ACCCAGGCCCTGACTCTCGCCCGTCCGTACGCCCGCGCGGCGTTCCAGCTGGCCCGCGAGGCCGGCCGGACCGCCGAATGGTCGCAGGCGCTGGCGTTCGCCGCCCGCGTTGCGGCCGACCCGCGGGCGCATGCCCTGCTCGGGCATCCGCAGCTGGGCGAGGCCGATGCCGTCGCCCTGCTGGCTCCGGAGGGCGCCGACGACACGTTCAAGCGCTTCCTCGGCCTGCTGGTCGAGAACCGGCGCGCCGCGCTGGTGCCGGAGATCGCCGGTCTCTACGAGGATCTGCGCGCCGAGGCCGACCGCGTGGTCAACGCCAAGGTGACGTCCGCCAGCGAGCTGCCGGTCGCCGAACTGGAGTCGATCAAGGCCGCGCTCAAGCGCCGCTTCGGCCGCGAGGTCGAGGTCAGCACCGCAGTCGATCCGTCGCTGATCGGCGGCGCGGTGATCGACGCCGGCGACGTGGTCATCGATGGCTCGCTCCGCGGCAAGCTCGCGCGCCTGCAGACGCAGCTCGCCCAGTAACCGAACTCACGCATACGCATTCACTCCGGCTGCGGCCGGATCAAGGGAACCACCCATGGCAACCACCCAGCTCAACCCGTCCGAAATCAGCGAACTGATCAAGACCCGCATCGACCAGGTCAAGCTGACCGCCGAGGCGCGCAACGAAGGCACCGTCACCTCGGTGTCCGACGGCATCGTGCGCATCTACGGTCTGGCCGACGTGATGCAGGGCGAGATGATCGAGCTGCCAGGCAATACCTTCGCGCTGGCGCTGAACCTGGAGCGCGACTCGGTCGGCGCCGTGGTCCTGGGTGACTACGAGCACCTGCGCGAGGGCGACGTCGCCAAGACCACCGGCCGCATCCTCGAGGTGCCGGTCGGTCGCGAGCTGCTCGGTCGCGTGGTCAACGCGCTGGGCGAGCCGATCGACGGCAAGGGCCCGATCAACGCCGCGCTGACCGCGCCGGTCGAGCGCGTCGCTCCGGGCGTGATCTGGCGCAAGTCGGTCGACCAGCCGGTGCAGACCGGCTACAAGTCGGTCGACTCGATGATTCCGATCGGCCGCGGCCAGCGCGAGCTGGTCATCGGCGACCGCCAGACCGGCAAGACCGCGCTGACGATCGACGCGATCATCAACCAGAAGGGCACCGGCATCAAATGCATCTACGTCGCGATCGGCCAGAAGGCCAGCTCGGTCGCGAACGTCGTGCGCAAGCTGGAAGAGAACGGCGCGCTGGACCACACCATCGTCGTCGCCGCGACCGCTTCCGAATCCGCCGCGATGCAGTACATCAGCGCCTATGCCGGCTGCACGATGGGCGAGTACTTCATGGATCGCGGTGAAGACGCCCTGATCGTCTACGACGACCTGTCCAAGCAGGCCGTTGCCTACCGCCAGATCTCGCTGCTGCTCAAGCGCCCGCCGGGCCGCGAAGCCTACCCGGGCGACGTGTTCTACCTGCACAGCCGCCTGCTCGAGCGCGCCGCGCGCGTGTCGGCCGACTACGTCGAGAAGTTCACCGATGGCAAGGTCAAGGGCCAGACCGGTTCGCTGACCGCGCTGCCGATCATCGAGACCCAGGCCGGCGACGTGTCCGCGTTCGTGCCGACCAACGTGATCTCGATCACCGACGGCCAGATCTTCCTCGAGACCGATCTGTTCAACGCCGGCATCCGCCCGGCCGTGAACGCCGGCATCTCGGTGTCGCGCGTCGGCGGCTCGGCCCAGACCAAGATCATCAAGAAGCTGTCGGGCGGCATCCGCATCTCGCTCGCCCAGTACCGCGAGCTGGCCGCGTTCGCACAGTTCGCCTCGGACCTGGACGAAGCCACCCGCAAGCAGCTCGAGCGCGGCCAGCGCGTCACCGAGCTGATGAAGCAGAAGCAGTACGCGCCGATGTCGATCGCGATGCAGGCGCTGTCGATCTACGCCGTCAACGAGGGCTACCTGGACGACGTCGCGGTCAACAAGATCGGCGCCTTCGAGGACGGCATGCACGCCCACTTCACCAACACCCAGGGCGATCTGGTCGACCAGGTCAACTCGACCGGTGCCTGGAACGACGACATCGAGGCCGCCTTCAAGAAGGGCATCGAAGAGTTCAAGTCGACCGGTACCTGGTAAGCACAGGACAGTACGGACGGCCCGCCCGGCGGGCCCGGCCCCAGCAGCGACAACAGCGAGCGATACATGGCAGGCGGACGCGAAATCAAATCCAAGATCAAGAGCGTGCAGAACACCCGCAAGGTGACGCGCGCGCTCGAGATGGTCTCGGCTTCCAAGATCCGGAAGGCGCAGGACCGGATGCGCGCCTCCCGCCCCTACGCGCGGGTGATGAAGCAGGTGATCGGCCACCTCGCCCAGGCCAACACCGACTACCAGCACCCGTTCCTGGAGGAGCGCGCCGAGGTCAAGCGGGTCGGCTACATCATCGTGTCGTCGGACCGAGGCCTGGCCGGCGGCCTGAACAACAACATGTTCCGCAAGCTGCTGGGCGAGTTCCGGGCCTGGCAGGACAAGGGCGTCGAGATCGACGTGGTCACCATCGGCCAGAAGGCTTCGGTCTACTTCCGCCGCCTGAAGGTCAACATGGTCGGCTCGGTCACCCACCTGGGCGACCAGCCGAAGCTCGAGCAGATCGTCGGCGTGGTCAAGGTGATGCTGGACGGCTTCAGCGACGGCAACCTGGACCGGGTGTTCGTCTGCTACAACGACTTCATCAACACGATGACCCAGCGCGCCACCTTCGATCAGCTGCTGCCGTTGCCGAAGCCGGAGACGCAGGTCGCCAAGCATGACTGGGACTACATCTACGAGCCGGCCCCGCAGGACGTGCTCGATACCGTGCTGACCCGCTACGTCGAGTCGCTGGTGTACCAGGCGGTGCTGGAGAACGTGGCGTCCGAGCACGCAGCGCGCATGGTCGCGATGAAGGCCGCGTCGGACAACGCCAGCAAGCTGATCGACACCCTGCAACTGGTCTACAACAAGGCCCGCCAGGCGGCGATCACCCAGGAAATCTCGGAGATCGTCGGCGGCGCGGCAGCCGTTTGACGGAATCCATCGTAGGAGCGGGGGGGGGGCGGCCCGCCCCCCCCCCCCAAGACGGCGGCGGGGGCCCCCCCCCCCCCCCACCGCCGGGGGTCGGGCCCCCCCCCGCTCCTACAACAAGATTAGAGAGTTCAGAGGAAACCAAAATGAGTCAGGGCAAGATCGTTCAGATCATCGGTGCCGTCGTCGACGTCGAGTTCCCGCGCGCCGAAGTTCCGAAGGTGTATGACGCGCTGAAGGTCGACAACACCGAAATCACGCTGGAAGTGCAGCAGCAGCTCGGTGACGGCGTGGTGCGCACGATCGCCCTCGGTTCGACCGACGGCCTCAAGCGCAACCTGGTCGCAACCAATACCGGCAAGGCGATCTCGGTGCCGGTCGGTGCCGGCACCCTGGGCCGCATCATGGACGTGCTGGGCCGCCCGATCGACGAAGCCGGCCCGGTCGAGGCCAGCGCCGAATGGGAGATCCACCGCTCGGCCCCGACCTACGAGGAGCAGTCCTCGGCCAACGACCTGCTCGAGACCGGCATCAAGGTCATCGACCTGATGTGCCCGTTCGCCAAGGGCGGCAAGGTCGGCCTGTTCGGCGGCGCCGGCGTCGGCAAGACCGTCAACATGATGGAACTGATCAACAACATCGCCAAGGCGCACTCGGGCCTGTCCGTGTTCGCCGGCGTGGGCGAGCGTACCCGCGAGGGCAACGACTTCTACCACGAGATGAAGGACTCCAACGTCCTCGACAAGGTGGCGATGGTCTACGGCCAGATGAACGAGCCGCCGGGCAACCGCCTGCGCGTCGCTCTGACCGGCCTGACCATGGCCGAGTACTTCCGCGACGAGAAGGACGAGAGCGGCAAGGGCAAGGACGTGCTGCTGTTCGTCGACAACATCTACCGCTACACCCTGGCGGGCACCGAGGTGTCGGCGCTGCTGGGCCGCATGCCGTCGGCGGTGGGCTACCAGCCGACCCTGGCCGAGGAAATGGGCGTGCTGCAGGAGCGCATCACCTCGACCAAGACCGGCTCGATCACCTCGATCCAGGCCGTGTACGTGCCCGCGGACGACCTGACCGACCCGTCGCCGGCGACCACCTTCGCCCACCTCGACGCCACAGTCGTGCTGAGCCGCAACATCGCCTCGCTGGGCATCTACCCGGCGGTCGATCCGCTGGATTCGACCAGCCGCCAGCTCGACCCGAACGTGATCGGCAACGAGCACTACGACGTGGCCCGCAAGGTCCAGGCGACGCTGCAGAAGTACAAGGAGCTCAAGGACATCATCGCGATCCTGGGCATGGACGAGCTGTCGGAAGAGGACAAGCAGGCCGTGTCGCGCGCGCGCAAGATCGAGCGCTTCTTCAGCCAGCCATTCCACGTCGCCGAGGTGTTCACCGGCTCGCCGGGCAAGTACGTGTCGCTGAAGGACACCATCCGCGGCTTCAAGGGGATTGTGGAAGGCGAGTACGACCACCTGCCGGAGCAGGCGTTCTACATGGTCGGCACCATCGACGAGGCCATCGAGAAGGGCAAGAAGATCACCGAGAAGGCGTAATCCGCGTTTCCTCTCCCGCTCGCGGGAGAGGATCGGGGTGAGGGCGCGAGGAGTCGGCCCTTACCCGCACCGCAGCCGCTGTTGGACCCGGCATCGTCTGGTCAGGCAGCACCCGGTCCTCGCACCGCCCGGGCACCGTTCGATTCCCGGACCGCTGGTTCGGACGAAGCGAACGGCCTCGCAAGCGGGAGAGAAGGACAAGGCAGAAGAGCGTTTACCTATGACCACCATCCGTTGCGACATCGTCAGTGCCGAGAGCGAGATCTTCCACGGTGAGGCCGAGCTGGTCGTCGCCACCGGCGAGATGGGCGAACTCGGCATCGCGCCCAAGCATGCACCGCTGATCACCCGGCTCAAGCCCGGCAAGGTGGTGGTGACCCTGCCCGGCGGAGAGAAGCTCGACTTCGCGATCTCCGGGGGGCTGCTCGAGGTCCAGCCGCAGGTGGTGACCGTGCTGGCCGACACCGCGATCCGTGCCGAGGATATCGACGAGGCGGCCGTGCGTGCCGCCAAGGACGAGGCCGAGCGCATCCTCGCCAATCGCGGCGAGCAGATGGAAGTCGCCGAGGCCCAGGCCAAGCTCGCCGAGGCGATGGCGCAGCTGCAGGCGCTGGAGCGCCTGCGCAGGAACATGAAGCACTGAGCCGCGGCTGCGGTCCGCGGGCCTTCGAAACGCCGGCGATCGCCGGCGTTTTTCGTCTCTGGCGCTGTACGTCCGCTACATACTGCTGTCTGTTCCATGAGATGGCCGCATCCGTGCCAGCATTGGATGGATCGGCTGTCGGGGTTCGGATCCGACGTCGAAGTTCAGCCACGAGAGCAGCAGTTGCGTGCCGAGGATCAGCGGCAATGCAGCAAGCATGACCGTGCCTGCGCTGGCGGTCTCACCGGACTGCACCGAAACGAGCCAGTGCCAGGCGCCGAAACCCAGCCCGAACAACAGCAGGGGCAGTGATGCCAGCAGCTCCAGCGAGGCGACGGAGAACCCGCGCAGGAAATAGCTGTAGCCGATCCGACGCACCAGGTTGTAGAGATTGCCGGCAAGAAAGGGAACGACCATGCGGGCCGGGCGCAGACTGGACGTCTCTTCGCCATAGGTCGCCGGCATTGGCAGATCGGCGACCACCGCACGCACCTGATTGAGGTGGTAGAGCAGGTCGGACTCGAAGAAATAGCGCCTGGCCAGGCGGTTCAGGTCGATCTCCGTCAACAGCGTGGCATGGATCGCGGTGAAACCGTTGGTCGGGTCGAACAGCTGCCAATAGCCGCTTGACGCCTTGGTAAGCAGCGACAGGCTGGCATTGCCGAAGAGGCGCGTTGCCGGCATTCCGCGCAGGTAGCCCAGGCGATGGAAACGGTTGCCCTTCACGTAGTCGGCAGTACCGGCGGCGATTGGACGGACCAGGGCGGGAATCAGTGCCGGATCCATCTGGCCATCGCCGTCGAGCTTGACCACGACCTCGGCACCGGCCGCGACCGCGGCGCGGTAGCCGGTCGCGACGGCGCCACCGACACCCTGATTCGTGGCATGGGTGATCACCTGCACGCGCGGATCGTTGCTGTGGGCCACGATCCGCTGGCCCGTGTGCTCGGGGCAGGCATCGTCGACCACGAAGATCGAGTCGACCTCGTTACCGATCCAACGAGCACGGAAAGCAAGTCGCTCGCAACGCGAGAACAGGGGACGATCGCGATCCTGGGGATGACGTCAGCGATAGATCCAATGACGGGAGGCAAAGAAGCTCAACAGAGCCAGCAGCGCTTCCACCAGCGGCTTCGTGAGCCACGCCCAGCCCAGTCCGGGCCCGGTGGCCAGCGATGTCATCGCCCACGTGCTGACGCAGGTCAGGAATGTCCACGCAAAAAGGAAACGCAGCAGGCGTCCCCCGCCCAGACGCGCTTGTCCGTCCTTGGCGAAGGTTATCCTCCCGTTGAGCCAGAAGCCCAGACAGGCGCCACTGACGCGACCGCCGACGTTGGAGGCCGATGGGCCTGCTCCCAACGCGCTCAGACCGACGAAGACCGCCCAGTCCAGCAGGACCTGCAGCACACCTACGAGCAGGAAATACTTGCCCTGGCGCAATACGCTCATCGGCCGTCGGCACCGGCGTCAGCGGCATACGGTTGAGGAACTCTGTGCGCGACGTTCTGGCGGTGAGGTGCGATCGTCATGTGATGGCGTTCCGTCCCCGGATACCCGCTAGAATCTTCATTCGACCGCCCATCTCACAACCTTTTCCATGCCATCTCCGTTGAACGTCATCATACTCGCCGCCGGCGAGGGCAAACGCATGAAATCGGTCGCGCCGAAGGTGCTGCAGAAGATCGCCGGCAAGCCGATGCTCGGCCATGTGATCGATACCGCCCGAGCCTTGGAACCGGCCGCCATCCAGGTGGTCTACGGCCATGGCGGAGAGGCGGTACGCGATGCCTTTGCGGAGGACGCGGATCTCACGTGGGTCGAGCAGGCCGAGCGCCTGGGGACAGGCCACGCGGTCCAGCAGGCAATGCCGGAGGTGCCGCAGGATGCACGGGTGCTGATCCTGTACGGCGACGTGCCGCTGATCACCGCCGATACCCTGCGGCGCCTGCTGGACGCGACGGGCCGCATCGCGGTGCTGGTCGCCGATCTGGACGATCCGACCGGTTACGGCCGCGTCGTCCGCAACGCGGAGGGCAACGTGGCGCGGATCGTCGAGCACAAGGACGCCGACGACGAGCAGCGCGAGATCCGCACGGTGAACACCGGCATCCTGGTCGCCGACGGCGAGCCGCTGCGGCGCTGGCTGGACCGGCTCGACAACGACAACGCCCAGGGCGAGTACTACCTGACCGATGTGTTCACTTCCGCCGCCGGGGAGTTCAATGCCGCCGAGATGGTGCATGTGCATGCGCCGATCGAGGTCGAGGGCGCCAATGACCCGTGGCAACTCGCCCAGCTTGAGCGCGCGTTCCAGCTGCGTGCCGCGCGTGCATTGTGCATGGCGGGTGCCCGCCTGGCCGATCCGGTACGCTGCGACATCCGCGGCGAGGTGACCGTGGGACGGGACGTCGAGATCGACGTGGACGTGGTGTTCGAGGGCCGGGTCGAACTCGCCGACGGAGTGAAGGTCGGCCCGTTCTGCCGCCTGAAGGACGTGCGCCTCGGGCCGGGTACGCAGGTGCACGCGCACTGCGACCTGGAAGGCGCCGTCACCGAAGGTGCCGCGACCGTCGGGCCGTATGCCCGCCTGCGTCCGGGCACCGTGCTCGCCGACGGCGCCCGCATCGGCAATTTCGTCGAGACCAAGAACGCGAATCTCGGCGTCGGCAGCAAAGCCAATCACCTGACCTACCTGGGCGATGCTGTCGTCGGGGCCGGCGTCAACATCGGCGCGGGGACGATCACCTGCAATTACGACGGCGTGAACAAGTCGAAGACGGTGATCGGTGATGGCGCCTTCATCGGCTCGAACAGCTCGCTGGTCGCGCCGGTCGAGATCGGTGCGCAGGCCACCATCGCCGCCGGATCGGTGATCACCCGGCCGGCGCCGGAAGGCAAGCTGACCGTCGCCCGTGCCCGCCAGGCCACGATCGACGGCTGGCAGCGCCCGGCAAAGAAACGACCGTAGTCACGAGACGCGGTCGCGGAACCCAGCCCCCTGAGTCAGGGGGCGATTCGCGCCGCAGGCGCGAATGGGGGTGTGGAGGTGCACGGCGGGCCCAAGGTTTGCGCAGCAAACTTTGGGGACACCCGGGCACAGCCCGGGTGTCAGCCCGGCAGCACCATGCTCACGCACAGGCCGCCACCTTCGCGGTTGAGCAGGGCGATACGGCCGCCGTGCGCCTCGGCGATCTCGCGGGCCAGCGCCAGCCCCAGGCCGGTGCCGTGGCGTTTGGTCGAGTAGAACGGCAACAACGCGTTGGCGAGCACCGCTTCATTCATGCCGCTGCCGCGGTCCAGCACATCGATCCGCCATGCGTCGGGCAGACGGCGCAGCGACAGCCTGACCTCCTCCGGCGGCGAGCCTGATTCATGTGCATTCTTGAGCAGGTTGAGCAGGCACTGCTCGATCTGCGCGGAGTCGAAGCGCCCGCTGCCACTGTCCGGCACGCCTTCGGCGACGAAGTCGACCTGCGACTGCAGCTGCGAGATGAAACGCGACCATTCGACCGGCTGCGTGCGCGGCGCAGGCAGTTTGGCGAAGCGCGCGTAGTCGCGGATGAAGCCTTCAAGGTGCCGCGCCCGCTCTTCGATCGTGGCCAGTGCGGTGGGCAGCTTCTCGTACTGCCCGCGACGCAGAAGCTCGGCGCCGGAATGGGCGAGCGACGCGATCGGCGCCAGCGAGTTGTTGAGCTCGTGGCTGATGACGCGGATCACCTTCTTCCAGGTCTGGACCTCCTGGCGTCGCAGCTCAGCGGTCAGAAGCCGAAGCATCACCAGCTCGTGGCGGCGGCCATTGAGGCGGAAGTGGCGGCGGGAGAGGTGATAGATGTCCTCGTTGTCCTGGTCGCCGACGGTGAACATCCCGTCGCCACCGCGGTCGAAGGCCTCGCGCAACGCGATCGGCGCACGGGCGACCAGGTCGTCGAAGGCCTGGCCTTCCAGGCGCCGGCCGTCGCCGAGCATCTTGCGCGCAGCGAGGTTGCCATGAACGATGCGCCGCGCCGGATCGACCAGCACCATCGCAACGGGCGTGTTCTGCACCATCGTGTCCAGCAGAAGCTCGCGCTGGACCAGAGCGTGGCGCTGCTCGCGCAATGCGGCGCCGAGCCGGTTGTGGCTGGCGACCAGCTCGCCGAGTTCGCCCTTGCCCTGCCAGTTCAGGCCAAAGCTGTAATCGCCGTCGCGGTAGCTGGCGACGGTGCCGGCAAGCGCACGGAACAGCGAGCGCATCGGAGCGAAGGCGCGACGTACGTGATAGACCAGCAACGGCAGCAGCAGCGCGCATGTGGTTGCCGCAGCCATCCATGGTCGCGGCAGCAGGGCGGAGAGCCATGCGGTCAGTCCGGCGGCCGCGATCACGTAGGCGAACGCGATCGCACCGTAGACCAGGCTCAACGGTAGCCGGCGCCAGTCGAGCATCAGCGCGCTCGATCGCCGCGCAAGCCGCGGTCGAGGGTCAGGACGAAGCATCGCGGTTGATCGGGTGGCATCCGGCAGGCTCCTCAGTCGCGCTTGATGCCGAGCCGTTCGAGGCGGCGATAAAGTGCCTGCCGCGAAAGGCCAAGATCGCCCGCCGCTTGCGCCATCACCCCATTGTTGCGCTCGAGCGCGGCTTCGATCGTGGCGCGGTCGGGTTCGTCGGGCAAGGGACTGCCCGTGGAGGCGACCCGGGTCGCGGCAGACGGAAGACCGAGATCGGCGGTGGTGATCGTCTCGCCACGGGCGAGCAGGGCGCCACGCTGCAGGGTGTTGCGCAGCTCGCGCACGTTGCCCGGCCACGGATGGGCCAGCAGCGCACGCTCGGCATCGGCCGACAGGGTGCGCCCGGACGGAAGGAAATGACGTGCCAGCGGCAGGATGTCGTCGCTGCGTTCGGCCAGCGGCGGCACTTTCACCTCGATCGCATTGAGCCGGTAGTACAGGTCCTCGCGGAACTGTCCATCGCGGATCATCGCCGCAAGATCGGCGTTGGTCGCGCTGATCACGCGGACCTTGACGCTGCGCTCGCGGTTGCTGCCGAGGCGCTCGAAGCGGCCCGTTTCCAGCACGCGCAGCAGCTTGACCTGGCCGGCCGGCGGCAGCGTGCCGATCTCGTCGAGGAACAGGGTGCCGCCGTCGGCCGCCTCGAACTTGCCTTCGCGCGCACGGCTTGCCCCGGTGTAGGCACCGGCGTCGGCACCGAACAGCTCGGCCTCGATCAGCTCGCCCGGGATGGCCCCACAGTTCAACGCGACGAACGGACCGTTCCTCACCGCAGAGTTCGCATGCACGATTTCGGCGTACTTTTCCTTGCCAGCGCCGTTCGGGCCTGTGATCAGGATCGGCAGGTCGGAACGGGCGACCTGGCAGGCCAGCGCGATCGCGCGTTCGCTGGCCGCATCGGCCCAGACCAGCCCGCGCAGGTCGTATTCGGCCAGTGCATCGCGACGGCGCTTCTCGCTGCGTTGGTGGCGGGCGAGTTCGCGGCGCGTCTCCGACAGTTCCAGCAGGTTGTTGACCGTCGCCAGCAGCTTCTGGTCGTCCCATGGCTTGCTGAGGTAGTCGGCGGCGCCGGCCTTGACCAGCTCCACTGCCGATTCCAGGTGGGTCCACGCGGTCAGCAGGATCACCGGCAGGTCGGGATGCCGCGCACGGATGTCGTGGAACAGGGCGACGCCTTCGTCGCCGGATGTGGTATCGGCATGAAAGTTCATGTCCTGCACCACCAGGTCGACGTTCCGCTCGGCGAGCATCGCCATTCCCGCCTCCGGCGACTGCGCGGCCAGGGTGTCGATGTCGTGCAGCGAGAACAGTGTTTCCAGCGCCGTGGCGACGGCGGGGTTGTCGTCGATGACGAGTACGGTGGGCATCGGGTGGACGGGTCCGTCGGGAAAAGCCCGCCTGGCGGTGCGGGCGGGCCGTGGCACTGGACGTTGGGCTCAGTCGGCGGTGGCGTGGCCTGGAGTGCGGTGATCGTAGCTCAGAACTTCCTTGAGCAGCCAGCGGCCATCCTCGCGGACATAGACGTGGGTGAACCGTGCCGAGCTGGTGGGGGTGTCGGGCTTGCCGGGTTCGCGCAGGTAGAAGTGATGGACGCCGTTCTGGATCGCGCCATACAACACGCCCTGGTCGTACAGCGGGAACACCTCCAGGCTGTCGGCATCGACCTTGCGGATCGGCTTGCGCTCCGGGTCGGCGCAGATGTACCTGCGGGTGTTCTCGAAGAAGGCGTCATGGTCCTGGAACCCGCCCTGGTCGTGGTAGAAGCGCAGCTGCGGATGCACGGCGCTGGCGAGATAGTCCAGGTCGCAGCGGTTGAAGCCGCGCTCGAAGAAGGTCGCGTCGTGTTCCTTCAGGATCTGGAACAGCTCGCCACCGCCCGCATCCTGCGCCTGGGCGGCACAGGCGCAGGCGGCGAACAGGATGGATGCCGCGATACGATGCATGCGTTGTTTCCCGGGTCGTCGATGGAAGAAGGAAGCCGTCATACGCTGCGGGTCGCGACGGCCGGCGGCACCGATGCCGCGCGTCGCGCCGGCGCATACACCGCGAGCTGTCCTAGCAGCCACAGCGCGACCGCACCGACCGGCAAGTAGATCGCCGGCAGTCGCGCCAGTTCGTAGTGCGACATCAGCCACTGGTTGATGCCGTAGGCGCCGATCATGCCGATCGCGATGCCGAAGGTCGCGAGCAGGAAGTTCTCGGTCTGGAAATAGCGCAGCACCTGGCCGCGGGTCGCGCCGAGCGCGCGGCGCACGCCGATCTGCTTGGTCCGCTGCTGCACCCAGAAGCTGGCCAGGCCGACGATGCCGAGCGCGGTCACCACCAGCAGGGCGACGCAGACCGCGACCAGCAGCCAGACCATCGAGCGGTCGGCCTGGTACCAGCGGTCGATGATCTCGTCGAAGGTCTTGTCCGACATCAGCACCCGGCGCGGGTTGAGCTTCTCCATCTCCGCGACGACGGCCTGCTTGACCTCCTGGCGACGCTCAGGGTCGGTGCGGATCACGGTACGGCCGCCGGACAGGCGGACCGGGAAGATCATCGCCCGGTAGGCGCCCTCCGAGCCACCCTGGTCGTTGGGCCGGATCAGGGTGTCGACCACGCCCACGACCCGCATCGGTTCGTCGCCCCACGAGTAGAACGACTTGCCGACCGCGTTCTCTCCGGGGAACAGTTTCTCGGCGAGGTCGCGGGTGATGATCGTGGCGGGGATCTCGAGTTCGGAGCCGGGCTCCTGCAGTGCTTCCCAGTCGATCAGCTCGTCGGTATTGAAGTTGCGGCCCTGGATCAGTTTCACGCCGAAGGTGTCGAGGAAATGCTCGTCGCCCAGGTAGACGGTGGCTTCGGTGGTCTGGTCGCGCTGGTCCTTCTCCAGAAAGATGCTGCTGTTCCAGGAGGAGTTGTCGAACGGCACCTGGTTGGTGAGGACGGCGGCCTTGACGCCGGGGAGCTGACGGATCGCCGCGAGGTCGCGCACAGCCTGCGCCTGCGCGTCGTCGTTCTGGCCGATGCCGGCATAGCGGATCACCACCAGCTCGTTCTCGGCCAGACCTGAGGGCCGATCCATGCGTTCGACGCGCTTGGAGATCAGGAACACGGCGTTGCAGATGATCGCGCATGACAGCGCGATCTCGAGGACGATCAATGCGGCGGCGGTCTTGTGGCGGCGCAGTGTCGTCAGGATGGGGAGGATGTCCATGGCAGACCTCATGCAGGAATGTGTCACTGGCTCTTGAGCTGGATGGCGGGCGCGACCTGGCAGGCACGCCAGGCCGGAAGCAGGCCGGCGATGACACTGGCGGCGATGGCCAGCACGAACGTGGTGACCAGCATCGTCAGGTCGAGCTGGGCCAGGGCCGCGTAGTCGGTGGGTTGCTGGCGCACCGCCCACAGGCCGAGCAGTGCCAGGCCCAGACCCAGCACGCCGCCGGCGAAGCCGACCATCCCGGCCTCGACCAGGCACTGGGCGAAGATCGCCTTCCGCGACGCGCCAAGCGCGCGGCGCACGCCGATCTCGCTGGCCCGACGCAGGAACTTGGCCAGCAGCAGGCCGACGGTGTTGATCAGGCAGACCAGCAGGAAACCGAACGCCAGCCATGCTTGCAGCTTCACGTCCTGCGGCACCACGCCGTTGTGGTCGAGCCACTCCATCACATTGCGCAGGCGCACGTTGGTCGGCCGCTCGAAGCGGCCGCTCTCGCGCTGCTGGTCGGAATAGTTCGACAGGTACTGGCGGTAGTCGTCGGCCTTGGCCGGATCCATCTCGACCCAGTACTGCAGCCACGCGCAGAAGGCGTTGACGCCGTACTGGCCCTCGGGGTCCGGTTCGGCATCCTCGAACGCCTCGGGCGTCCCCCAGCAGCTGAAGTTGCCGTGGGTACCGAACTCCAGCTCGCGCGCGGTCCAGAACGGCACGTAGACCTGCTCCTCATCGTTGTAGCGTCCGACGGTGATGTCGTAGAACATCGGTTTGGCCGACCACGGTTCGAGCACGCCCGCGACGGTGAAGGTGTTCTGGTCGATGCGGATCGTCTTGCCGACGCTGTCGCCGCCGTCGAACAGCTTGTCGTTGAGTTCCGAGGTGATCACCGCCACGCGCGCGCGCGCTTCGTCCTCGGCCTTGTTCCAGCCGGTGCCGTACTTGAACGGCACCTCGAACAGGGCGAAGAAGTCCGCGGTGGTCATGCGGCCGTCGACCCGCATCGGGTCGAGATCGGGACGGTCGGGTTCGATCGCCATGCTGGCGCCGCTCATGAACGCCTGGCGTTCGCCGCGCGCATCGCGCAGCAGGTGTTCGGCATCGTAGCGGGTCATCTGGTCCTGCGGCTCCTGGCCTGGCTGGTAGCCGCCGATCGACTCGGAATCAAGCTGCACGTAGAACAGCCGGTCGCTCTTGCTCGGGATCGGGTCGCCGGACAGCACGTGGAACACGGTCAGCGTGGTCATGCTGGCGCCGATGCCGAGCGCGATCGCCAGCACCATCAGTGCGGTCAGCACGCGGTTGCGCTTGAAGCTGCGCAGGGCGAGATCGAGGTAGTAGCCGAACATGTTCGTCACCTCAGGAGTTGGACGGCGCGGCTTCGTGGCGGCTGGTCTTGGCGACCCGGGCCAGGCTGGGTTCGACCGACACGTCGGTGGCCATGCCGTCGACGATGTGGACGTTGCGCTGCGCGCGTGCGGCCAGCTCCGGATCGTGGGTCACCATCACGATGGTGGTGCCGTTGACGTTGATTTCCTCCAGCAGCTCCATCACCCCGCGCGCCATCTGCGAGTCGAGGTTGCCGGTCGGCTCGTCGGCGAGCAGCAGACGCGGGCTTCCAGCCAGCGCGCGGGCTATCGCCGCGCGCTGCTGCTGGCCGCCGGACAGCTCGGCCGGATAGTGCTTCATCCGCGAGCCCAGGCCGACCTGGCTCAGCGCCTTCTCGATCCGCTCGCGACGCTCGGCCGCCGGCATCCCGCGGTAACGCAGCGGCACGTCGGCGTTGTCGAACAGGTTCAGGTCCGGGATCAGATTGAAGCTCTGGAAGATGAAGCCGATCTTCTGGTTGCGCAGCCGGCTGCGGGCATCGTCGGACATGCCGCTGACGTCCTCGCCATCGAGCAGGTAGGTGCCCCCGGTGAAGGTCTCCAGCAGCCCGGCGATGTTGAGGAAGGTGGTCTTGCCGGAACCCGACGGTCCGGTGACCGCGACGAACTCGCCATTCTTCACGTGCAGGTCCAGCGAGCGCAGGGCGTGGGTTTCGACGAGTTCGGTACGGTAGACCTTGGTGACGGCTTGCATGTGCAGCATGACGGGCTCCGGCGGATGATAGGAAGGTCTTGAACGGACAGGGGGACGGTCTGTCCGGGATGCGGCGACAGGGTGTCGGGTTGCGTCCTGCGTCTGTCAGCGCACGCGGAACAGCTCCGGCATGCGGCTGTCCGGCAGGTAGCTGGTCGCGCGCGGGCGGTGTGCCTGGGGTGCCTGGTTGGCGGATCGGCGGAGGACGTCGCCGGCATCGTCGATTTCGAACAGCTGGTGCAGGCGCAGCGGCACCGCGGCGGCGAGCTGGTCGGCGCTCCAGTGAAGCCGGAACGGGAACGCGGCGTCGGCGTTGGCGGCGAGGGAGTCGAAGTTCCGGTCGAGCTGGATGTTCATGGCGTTGCTCTCCTGGGTGGAACGGGGGGAAGGAAGGGAGCCTCAGGGGGCGCCCGAGACGCGGATGCGTTCGGCATCCCCGAACTGGTCGGCTCCGGAGACCACGACGCGATCGCCGGGCTGCAGGCCTTCGAGAACCTCGATCGAGCCGAGGCTGCTGACACCGAGGCGGACCGGTCGGCGGATCGCGACGTTGCCATCCATCACGTAGGCACTGCGGCCGCCGCCCTGGTCGACGAAGGAACCGCGCTCGACCTGCAGCACGTTCTCGCGGGTATCCAGGGTGATGCGCGCGGACAGGCGCTGGTTCTGGCGCAGGCCTGGCGGTTGCTTGTCGGTGAAGCGCAGGCGGGCGGTGACCTCCCCGTTGACCACTTCCGGCGACACCGCCGACACCTCGCCCGGGAACGGCTTGCCGCTGCCACTGGCGAGCTGGGCGGGCATGCCGATCGCGAGGTCGCGGGCAAAGCTTTCCGGTACCCGGATCTCGACCTCGAAGCGGCTCAGGTCGACCACGCTCAGGATCGGCGCGTCGTCGGCGACGTTCGAGCGTTGCGCGACCTGGACCTGGCCGACCTGGCCGTCGAACGGAGCGCGCAGGGTCAGTGCATCGACCTGGCGCTGGACCTCGGTGACGACCGCACGCTGGCGATCGGCGAGCAGCCGCTTGTTGCGGGTGTCCAGACCCGCGCCCTGGCCCTGCAACTGGTATTCGCGGCGGGCCTGGGCCAGGCCGAGCTCGGCCTTCTTCAGCTGGTCCTGCGCACGCGCGACGTCGATCTGCGCGACCGCGCCGCCGTCGAACGCGCGCTGGTTGCGCTCCAGGTCGCGCACCGCGGCGGTGCGGTCGATCTCCGCCTGTTCCAGTGCCTTGCGCGCCTGCGATCGGGCGATCTGGGCATCGAGCCCCGCGCGGCTGGCTTCGGCCTCGAAGCTGGCGAGGCTGGCCTGTTCCTGGGCCAGCAGGCTGCGCAGCTCGGGACTGTCGATCTCGGCCAGCGCCTGGCCCTGCTTGACCACGTCGCCGGCGACCACGTTCAGGGTGACCGTCCCGCCGGCGATCGCGTACAGGGTCGGGCTGTTGGCGGCGATCACCCGGCCGTCGGCGCGGATGTCGCGTACCAGGTCGCCGCGGGTCACCTCGGCGATGCGCAGCCGTTCGGCGTCCACCGAACGGGCGCCGGCGCTCCAGCCCAGGGCCAGCCAGGTCGCCAGCGCCAGCCCGGCGGCACCGGCGCCAATGGCGATCAGCCGGGTGCGCTGGCGGCGGACGCCGGACGGCGGGGCAACGCTGCGGTCCTGGGCGGAGGTGTCGCGGATGCTCATCTGCGGATGGTCCCCATGCTGTACTGGTCGGGCTGTGCGGGCGCGCTGCCTGCCGGTGCGCTTGCCCGCGGTGATTGCCTGCTATCAAGCAGGAAGCGTGCCAATGATTAAGTGGCTGATCCTGATCGTGTTTTTCGTTACTCGACGGTGTCCGGACAGTGCGGCCGGTGTCCGCCGGACAGTGTCCGGATAGGTAGGACCGGCTACACTGCTCGGCCGCCGAGGGGTGTTCTCAGGGAGTGCCGTTGCATGTGTGGAATCGTGGGTGCGATCGCCGGTCGCGACGTGGTGCCGGTGCTGGTCGAAGGTTTGAAGCGGCTCGAATACCGCGGTTATGACTCGGCCGGGATCGCCGTGTTCGACGGCGACGAAGTACGGCGCGTCCGCCGTACCGGCCGCGTCGCCGAGATGGAGGCCGCCGCCGCGAGCGAAGGGTTGAGCGCGGGCCTGGGTATCGGCCACACGCGCTGGGCGACCCACGGTGGCGTCACCGAAGCCAACGCGCACCCGCACGTCAGCTTCAACGAGCTGGCGGTCGTCCACAACGGCATCATCGAGAACCACGATGCCCAGCGCGAGCGCCTGACCGCCGCCGGCTACGTGTTCGAGTCGCAGACCGATACCGAGGTCATCGCCCACCTCGTCCATCACCATCAGCAACAGGGCGCCGACCTGTTGCAGGCGGTGCAGCACGCGGTCAGCGAGCTGGAAGGCGCCTACGCGATCGCGGTGGTCAGCAAGCGCGAACCGGGCCGGCTGATCGCCGCCCGCATGGGCTGTCCGTTGCTGGTCGGACTGGGCCAAGGCGAGAACTTCGTCGCCAGCGACGTGTCGGCGATCGTGCAGGCGACCCGCGAGGTGATCTTCCTGGAGGAGGGAGACACCGCCGAGGTGAGCCGCGAACGCGTGCGCGTGTTCGACGGGGAGGGGCGCGAGGTCGAGCGCGAGGTCCATGTTTCCGACGTCTCGCTGGCCTCGCTGGAACTGGGCCCGTACCGGCACTTCATGCAGAAGGAGATCCACGAGCAGCCGCGTGCGATCGCCGACACCATCGAGGCGGTGATCGATCAGGGCGGTTTCTCGCCGGCGTTGTTCGGCGCCGGGGCGGCCGATGTGCTGTCAGGGGTCGAGGGCGTGCAGATCCTCGCCTGCGGCACCAGCTACTACGCCGGCCTGACCGCGCGCTACTGGATCGAGGCGATCGCCGGGCTGCCGTGCTCGGTCGAGATCGCCAGCGAGTACCGCTACCGCGCCGCCGTCGCCAACCCGAGCCAACTGGTGGTGACGATCTCGCAGTCGGGCGAAACCCTCGACACGATGGAGGCGCTCAAGTACGCCAAGTCGCTCGGCCATGATCGCACGTTGTCGATCTGCAACGTCCCCGAGAGTGCGATCCCGCGCGCCAGCCGGCTCGTCTACTACACCCGTGCCGGCGCCGAGATCGGCGTCGCCTCGACCAAGGCCTTCACCACCCAGCTGGTCGCGCTGTTCACCCTGACTGCCACCCTGGCCAAGCTCCGCGGCCGGTTGTCGGGCGAACAGGAAGCCGCCTATCTGGACACCCTGCGCCAGCTGCCGGGCAGCGTGCAGCACGCGCTGAACCTGGAGCCGCAGATCGTCGGCTGGTCCGAGCGCTTCGCGCCCAAGCAGCATGCGCTGTTCCTGGGGCGTGGCGTGCACTACCCGATCGCGCTGGAAGGCGCGCTCAAGCTCAAGGAGATCTCGTACATACACGCCGAGGCCTACCCGGCAGGCGAGCTCAAGCACGGCCCGCTGGCGCTGGTCGATGCGCAGATGCCGGTGGTGGTGATCGCACCCAACGACAGCCTGCTGGAGAAGGTGAAGTCGAACATCCAGGAAGTGCGCGCGCGCGGCGGCGAGATGTTCGTATTCGCCGATCTCGACAGCCAGTTCGGCGCCTCCGAGCAGGTGCACGTGATCCGCACCCCGCGGCATGTCGGTGTGTTGTCGCCGGTGGTGCATGCGATCCCGGTGCAGTTGCTGGCCTACCACGCCGCCCTGGCGCGCGGCACCGACGTCGACAAGCCGCGTAACCTGGCGAAGTCGGTCACGGTGGAGTGATTCCAGCGGGATGGCCCCGCTCGAGATCCCTCGGCGACGGTGGAGTAGGCGCGACGGGCCGGCGGCGGGCCCCGCTACGGCAGCCGTGGGAGCGGCCGTAGGAGCGGTTCAAGCCGCGATGATGATTTCCATGGACGGCCCGCGTCCGGGCGCGCGCGCTCCCTACGGCCTGTCCGGAGGGTAGTGTTCAGTCCGCCGACGGCAACACGTCGGCGGGCACCCGCACCCATCCTTCCATCAGCACGCGAGCGCTGCGGCTCATCACCGCCTTGGTCACGGTCCAGCGGCCATCGACCTGCTTCACTTCGGCGCCGACACGCAGGACGCCGGACGGATGGCCGAAGCAGAGCGTCTCGCGCGCACGACCGCCGGCGGCGGCATTGACCAGCGTGCCCGGCACCGCGGCGGCGGCGGCGATCGCGACCGAGGCGGTGCCCATCATCGCGTGGTGCAGCTTGCCCATCGACATCGCGCGCGCGAGGAGGTCGATGTCGGCCGCTCGCACCGGCCTGCCGCTGGAAGAGACGTAACCCTCCGGCGGCGCGACGAAGGCGATCTTCGGCGTCAGAGGGCGTGCCGCGGCCTGGGAGACGTCGGTGATCAGGCCCATCCGCACCGCGCCTTCCGCACGGATCGCCTCGAGCTTCGCCAGCGCCGCCGGGTCGTCGTTGATCGCCGGCTGCAGCTCGGTGCCGTCGTAACCGAGCGCGCCAGCCTCGAGGAAGACCATCGGTACGCCGGCATTGACAAGGCTGGCCCGGAACGTGCCCACGCCCGCCACTTCCAGCGTGTCGACGACGTGGCCGGTGGGGAACATGGCGCCGCCATCGTCGTCCTCGTCCGCCGGATCGAGGAACTCCAGCGCGATCTCGGCGGCCGGGAAGGTGACCCCGTCGAGCTCGAAGTCGCCGGTCTCCTGCACTTCGCCCGCGGTGATCGGCACGTGGGCGATGATGGTCTTGCCGATGTTGGCCTGCCATATCCGCACCGTGCAGATGCCGTCGCGCGGTACCCGGTCCGGGTCGACCAGGCCGTTGGCGATCGCGAACGGTCCCACCGCCGAACTCAGGTTGCCGCAGTTGCCGCTCCAGTCGATGAAGTCGCCGTCGACCGGCACCTGCCCGTACAGGTAGTCGACGTCGTGCCCGGATTCGGACGACTTCGAGATGATCACGACCTTGCTGGTGCTGGAGGTCGCCCCGCCCATTCCGTCGGTGTGCTTGCCGTAGGGGTCGGGCGAGCCGATGACCCGCAGCAGGAGCGCATCCCGCGCCGCCCCCGGTACCTGCGCGGCATCGGGCAGGTCCCCGAGCCTGAAGAACACGCCCTTCGAGGTGCCGCCGCGCATGTAGGCGGCGGGGATCTTCAGTTGCGGAGCATGGCGTCGCGGGGGATGGCTCATCGGGCGTGTCGGCTCAGGCGTTGTCGGGAATCTCGGGCTCGACCAGATGGGCGAGCAGGGCCAGCGATTCCTGCCAGCCCATGTAGCAGAACTCGGTCGGAATCGCGGCCGGGATGCCGGTCTGGGTGACGTGCAGCTCGGTGCCGCAGGCCACCGCCTTCAGCGTCACCGTGGTCTCCATCAGGCCGGCCAGGTTCGGGTCGTCGAAGCGGTCGTCGTAGCGGATGCGTTCGTTCGGCACCAGCTCGAGATAGGTGCCGCCGAAGGCGTGCGAGTGGCCGCTGCCGAAATTGGTGAACGACATCCGGTAGCGGCCTCCGACGCGCGCGTCCAGCTCGTGGACCTTGCCGGTGAAGCCGTGCGGCGGCAGCCACTTGGCCATCGCGTCGGCGTCGAGGAAGGCGCGGTAGACGCGCCCGGGCGGCGCGCGCAGGACCCGGTGCAGGCGGACGGTGCCGGTGTTGTCGGTGGACATGGTCGGTCTCCTTGGAAGTTGGAATGTACCGATACGACGAACGGCTCAGGCCGCTTTCGACGACTCCAGGAAATCCTGCGCGAAGCGCTGCAGTACGCCGCCGGCCTCGTAGATCGAGACCTCCTCGTCGGAGTCCAGGCGACAGGTGACCGGCACTTCGAGCGTCTCGCCGTCCTTGCGATGGATGACCAGGGTCAGGGTGGCTCCCGGTGCGCGTTCGCCGACCACGTCGAACGTCTCGCCGCCGTCGATGCCCAGCGTCCGGCGATCGGTGCCGGGCTGGAATTCCAGCGGCAGCACGCCCATGCCGATCAGGTTGGTGCGGTGGATGCGCTCGAATCCCTCGGCGACGATCGCCTCCACTCCGGCCAGGCGCACGCCCTTGGCGGCCCAGTCGCGCGAGGAGCCTTGGCCGTAGTCGGCGCCGGCGATGATGATCAGCGGCTGCTTGCGCGCCATGTAGGTCTCGATCGCCTCCCACATGCGCATCACCCGGCCGTCCGGCTCCAGCCGCGCCAGCGAGCCCTGCTGCACCTGCCCGTCGACCACCGCCATCTCGTTGACCAGCTTCGGATTGGCGAAGGTCGCGCGCTGTGCGGTCAGGTGGTCGCCGCGGTGGGTGGCGTAGGAATTGAAGTCCTCCTCCGGCAGGCCCATCTTCGCCAGGTACTCGCCAGCCGCACTGCTTGGCAGGATCGCGTTCGACGGCGACAGGTGGTCGGTGGTGATGTTGTCTCCGAGCACCGCCAGCGGCCGCATCCCCTTGAGCGTGCGCTCGCCGGCCAGTGCGCCTTCCCAGTAGGGCGGACGGCGGATATAGGTGCTCGTCGGGCGCCAGTCGTACAACGGGCTGACGTCGCCGTCGCGCTGCAGGCGGGCGGCGAACATCGGGTCGTAGACGCGCCGGAAGAATTCCGGCTTCACATGCCGTGCGATGACCGCATCGATCTCATCGTCGGACGGCCAGATGTCCTTCAGCGTGACCGGGTTGCCGTCGGCATCGAGGCCGAGCACGTCCTTCTCGATGTCGAAGCGGACCGTGCCGGCGATCGCATAGGCGACCACCAGCGGCGGCGAGGCGAGGAAAGCCTGCTTCGCGTACGGGTGGATGCGGCCGTCGAAGTTGCGGTTGCCCGACAGCACCGCGACCGCGTAGAGGTCGCGGTCGACGACCTCTTTCTGGATCGCCGGATCGAGCGCACCGCTCATGCCGTTGCAGGTGGTGCAGGCGAACCCGACCACGCCGAACCCGAGCCGCTCCAGCTCCGGCAGCAGGCCGGCGTCCTCCAGGTACAGCTGCACCGCCTTCGAACCCGGTGCCAGCGAACTCTTCACCCACGGCTTGCGCAGCAGTCCACGGGCGTTGGCGTTGCGCGCCAGCAAGCCGGCGGCGATCACGTTGCGCGGGTTGGAGGTGTTGGTGCAGCTGGTGATCGCGGCGATGATCACCGCGCCGTCGGGCATCCTGCCCTC
This sequence comes from Marilutibacter chinensis, assembly GCF_021725675.1. Taxonomy (GTDB): domain Bacteria; phylum Pseudomonadota; class Gammaproteobacteria; order Xanthomonadales; family Xanthomonadaceae; genus Marilutibacter; species Marilutibacter chinensis. Next base: position 236,735 of record NZ_JAKJPO010000005.1, read on the forward strand.
CGCTTCCTCACGCAGCGCGGCATCGAGATGGCCGGCGATGCCGCGTTCGGCCAGCGCCGAGGTCGGCAGGCGGCGATGCGGATTCGAAGGTCCGGCCATGTTGCGGGTCACTGTCGACAGGTCGAAATGCAGCACGCGTTCGTACTCGACGTCGGCCAGCGTGTCGGCCCACAGTCCGGCCTGCTTCGCATAGGTCTCCACCAGCGCGACCTGGGCATCGTCGCGGCCGGTCAGGCGCAGGTAATCGAGAGTGTTGCCGTCGATGAAGAACATAGCCGCGGTCGCGCCGTATTCCGGCGCCATGTTCGAGATCGTCGCGCGGTCGCCGAGGGTCAGCGTCGCGGCGCCCTCGCCACGGAATTCCAGATAGGCGCCGACGACCTTCTGCTGGCGCAGGAACTCGGTCAGCGCCAGCACCACGTCGGTCGCGGTGATTCCCGGTTGCGGACGGCCGGACAGCTCGACGCCGACGATGTCCGGCAGGCGCATCCACGAGGCGCGGCCGAGCATCACGTTCTCGGCCTCCAGGCCGCCGACGCCGATCGCGATCACACCGAGCGCGTCCACATGCGGGGTATGGCTGTCGGTGCCGACGCAGGTGTCGGGATAGGCGAGCCCGCGGCCGTCGCCGCTGCGGTCGGCATGCACCACCGGCGACATCTTCTCCAGGTTGATCTGGTGCATGATCCCGTTGCCGGGCGGGATCACGTCGACGTTGCGGAACGCCGCCTTGGTCCAGTCGATGAAGTGGAAGCGGTCCTCGTTGCGGCGGTCCTCGATCGCGCGGTTCTTCTCGAACGCCTCCCTGTCGAAGCCCGGCGCCTCGACCGCGAGCGAGTGGTCGACGATCAACTGCACCGGCACCACCGGGTTCACCGCGGCAGGGTCGCCGCCCTTGTCGGCGATCGCGTCGCGCAGGCCGGCGAGGTCGACCAGGGCGGTCTGGCCGAGGATGTCGTGGCAGACCACGCGTGCGGGAAACCACGGAAAGTCGAGGTCGCGGCGGCGCTCGACATGCTGGCGCAGGTAGTCGTCCAGGCGCGCGGGATCGGCACGCCGGACCAGGTTCTCGGCGAACACGCGCGAGGTGTAGGGCAACTTCGCCCAGGCGCCCGGCTGCAGCGCCTCGACCGCCCCGCGGGCGTCGAAGTAGTCCAGTTCGGTCCCCGGCAGGGGCTTGCGGTGCTTGCGGTTGGCGGCGTTGGCTGACATGCGTGGCTGGCCGGCGAGGGTGGTCTGGGAGACCTCTCAGGATACCAGTGCACGCATGCCCGGGTCCGGGCGCCACGCCACGCGTGTCCGCCGCGGAGTCGCCCGGGCAAGGCTGCCGGCCGTATCCGGGGCCTCGCAGAAAAGCATCGCGGCTCATGCCGCTCCTACGGAATGAGGCCGCGCGGCGGCCCAGCCCCCTGAGTCAGGGGGCGATTCGCGCTGCAGGCGCGAATGGGGGGGTGGCAGCGTGACGGCGGGGCCCAAGGTTTGCGCAGCAAACTTTGGGAGATATCCGGGCGCAGCCGGATATCGTTCCCCCCTGAGTCAGGGGGCGATTCGCGCTGCAGGCGCGAATGGGGGTGTGGCAGCGTGACGGCGGGGCCCAAGGTTTGCGCAGCAAACTTCGGGAGATATCCGGGCGCAGCCGGATATCGTTCATTCCGGCGGCGCTTCAGCGCGGTGCGTAGCGCAGGGTCAGGAACCACTCGCGACCGGGTCGGTTGTACCAGGCGACGGTCTCGTATTCGCGGTCGAACAGGTTGGCGATGCGGGCCTGCACGGTCCAGTCGGGATGGAACGCGTACTCGGCGCGCAGGTCGAAGGTCGCGTGGCCGCCGACGCGGACGCTGTTGGCGAGATCGTCGTAGCGGCCGCCCTCGGCAACGCCGGTCATGCCCAGGCGAAGATCGCCGAACGCGCGGTCGAGGTCGATCCGCGCGCTGCGGCCGGCGCGGCGGGGCAGCTCGTTGCCGGCATGGAAGCCCTTGCGGTTCTCGCTGTCGACGAAGCTGGCACTGGCATCGAGCGTCCAGCCCAGCAGTTCGGCTTCCACGCCGATCTCCGCCCCGCGCAGACGCGCTTCGTCGATGTTGTTGGGCAGGAAGATCGACGCGTCGTAGGCGATCAGGTCGTCGACTCGGGTGCTGAACGCGTCGATCCGCCAATCCAGGGTGTCGCCGTCATGGGCCAGGCCGAGCTCCCAGGTCCTCGATTCCTCCGGACGCAGGCCGGGGTTGCCGAAGAACGGGTAGTACAGCTCGTTGAAGGTCGGCGCCTTGAACGCGCTGCCGTAGCCGGCGGTCAGTCGCCAGCCCTTGCCGAAGCCCAGGCCCCAGGCGACGCTGCCGGTTGTGTGGCCGTCGAACTGCTCGTTGTCGTCGCGGCGCAGGCTGGCCTCGAAGGATTGCCGGCCGAAGCTGGCGCGGTACTGCACGAACGCGGCACGGTTGTCGCGCGAGGTCTCGTCGTAGTCGACGTCGCTGTCGACGCGATCGCGCAGCCAGTCCAGGCCGACGCTCAGCAGCTGGTCGCGGGCCAGGGTGAAGTCGCCCTGCAGGGTCGCGCTGTCGCGGTCGGTGTCGAAGTAGCCGGCGTCGGCACCGTCGAGGTAGTTGTCGGAGGCGTCGGTGTTGCGACCGATGGTCAGACTGAGGGCGGCAACGTCGCTCGGCGTCCAGCGCGCGTTCGCGCCGAGCACCTGCTGGGTCACCTTGGACAGGTTCTGGAAGCTGCCGTCGTATTCGTTGCGGCCTTCCGCACGCAGCGCGTGCACGCCGAACGCGAAGGTCTCGCCGGCGTCGAAGCCGGCGCGGGCCGATACCGAGGCGTTGCGGTAGCCGTCGCGGTCGGGTTCGTCGGCGAAGCAGCCGGCACCGAAGTCGAACGGGATGGACGGGTCCGGTCCGCGACCGCGGCAGGCATCGATGCCGTCGGTGCTGGAGTAGGCGGTATCGATCCCGAACCAGGCGCCGCCCTTGCGGCCGCCGATGCCGGCGCTGCCTTCGGTGTAGTCGTTGCTGCCGGCGGTCGCGCTGGCGCGCAGGTTCAGTCCCTCACGGTCGCGGCGGGTGAAGATCTGGATCACGCCGCCGATCGCCTCGCTGCCATACAGGCTCGAACGCGGGCCGCGCACGACCTCGATGCGTTCGATCAGCGCCAACGGCAGGTCCTGGAACGAGGCCAGGCCCGAGGTCGGCGAGCCGATGCGGACGCCGTCGACCAGTACCAGCACGTGGTCGGACTCGCTGCCGCGCATGAACAGCGTGCTGAGCTTGCCGGCCCCGCCCTGGTTGGCGATCGAGATGCCGGCCCGACCGCGCAGCAGGTCGACCAGATCGCGGGCCTGGCTGCGTTCGATCGCGGCGCGGTCGATCACCTCGACCGGCACCAGGGTGTCGTCGACGCTGACGGCGGTGCGGTTGGCGGTCACCACGATTTCGTCGAGCTCGATCGCCTGCTGGGCGCGGACTTGCGGTGTGGCGGACACGGCGAGGACGGCGGCGACCGCCAGCGGAAGGGACTTCAGGTGCATCGGCTCTCTCTCCAGTGCGCGGGTGCGCCCGCGCATCGCGTTACGGTTCGCGCGGAAGGAAAGGGCCTCGACCGCCGGCCATGGCCGGCATCGCCGCCGCGACGCCCTCCGCATCGCAATCAGTCGGGGGACCTGCCATCGGCGACAGGACCCGGCGACGAGGCCGGTCTCCGGACTCGCGGCTGGATGCGGGCCGGCGACCCTGCATCCCGGTTCCGACGCCTTCCCGTGCGATGCACAGTGGCGATGTCGGAACCTGGCGCGCTTACCGTTGCGGGGGCAGTGCCGGAATGCCGCGCGTCGTCCGGACCTCGAAGGCGAGGCCCGGTCGCGGCGGGTCACCGGCTTCCCGTTTCAACCCGGTCGCATGCGCGGAGCGTGCGGCGGGTCACCTCGAAGCGCGCGCAGTGTACGCCAAATAGCCGGAAGTGAGGGGCTTCTCCACAAGAGACGAGGCCGACGCCGTGTCCACCTCATGCGACTTCCAGCCCCGGAGTCAGGGGGCGATTCGCGCGCAGCGCGAATCTAAAGAAAGCATGCAGCGCGCAGCCCGAATGGGAGTGTGGAGGCGCAACGGCGGGGCCCAAGGGTTGCGCAGCAAACCTTGATTCCCGGGCGCGGCCCGGGGATCGCGGCTCACGCCGCTCCTACGGCTTCTCGCTGTCCTCGGGGTCCGCGGGCGGCGGTTCGACCGTGTCGGCGGTCAGCACGGTGGTGCGTACCGGCGCGGCGGCCGGCTTGTAGCGCGGCGGCGGCAGTTGCTCGATCGCGGCCTCGGCCTCGGCGACCAGCTGCTGGCGGCGGGTTTCCGGCACCTCCTGCCAGTGGCAGTCGCACAACGCCCCCTCGATCGCGTACAGCAGGTTCATCGTCGGTTTGAAGCCGGCGCGCTTGATCCGCATGTAGGCCTCGACCGGGCCGGCCGTTTCCAGGTCCTCGCGGGTGTGCAGACCGACCTGGCGCAGCCACGCGGCGCTCTTGGGGCCGATGTTGCGCAGCTTCGGCAGGGTCATGCGTGCGGCCCCCGGTCGATCGCGTCGGTATAGAGCCGGGCGAGGGCTTCCAGCCCGGCCTGGTCGTCGACATCGAAACGACCGCGCAGCGGACTGTCGAGGTCGAACACGCCGACCAGGCTGCCATCGCCGGCGAACAGCGGTATCACCAGTTCCGAGCGCGAGGCGGCATCGCAGGCGATATGGCCCGGAAACGCGTCGACGTCCTCGATCCGCTGGGTCTGGCCGGTACGCGCCGCGGTTCCGCAGACGCCCTTGCCGAGCGGGATCCGGACGCAGGCCGGCAGGCCCTGGAAGGGGCCGACGACCAGCTCGTTGCCATCGAAGAAATAGAAACCGACCCAGTTCAGGTCCGGCAGGCTGTTGAATACCAGGGCGGCCAGGTTGGCGGCGTTGGCGACGCGGTCGTGCTCGCCATGGAGCAGGCCGCGCGCCTGGTCGGCGAGCTGGGCGTACTGTTCCGGCTTGTTGCCGGTCAGGGTGGTAGCGGCGAACATTCCCGGAGTCTAACAGCGCGCCGCGCTGCGTTCAGGAATGCGATGTCCGCCAGCGAATCCTCTTCCTCCGCCTCCATGCCCGAACCTGCCGCCGTGGTCCGCGCGCCCGGCCTGTTCGTGACCGGCACCGACACCGGGATCGGCAAGTCGGTCGCCAGCGCCTGCCTGCTGCACGCGCTGCGTGCGCAGGGCCTGCGGGCCAGCGGGATGAAACCGGTCGCCAGCGGCTGCGAGCGCACCGCCGAAGGCTGGCGCAACGAGGACGCGCTGCTGCTGCAGGCCGCCAGCGACCCGGTGCCCACGTATGACGACGTCAATCCCTACGCGCTGCCGGCGCCGCTGGCGCCGGAACTGGCCGCCACCGATGCCGGCGTCGAGCTGGAACTGGAGCCGCTCCTCGCCGCGTTCGGGCGCCTGTCCCGTCGCGCCGATCTCGTCGTGGTCGAGGGCGTCGGGGGCTGGGCCGCCCCGTTGTCCGCCACGCTCGACCAGGCCGATCTCGTACGCGCGCTGGGCGCGGGCGCCGCGGTGGCCATGCAGGAGACCCCGCAGCCGGAGCGGCTCGCCGGCCTGCCGGTGGTGCTGGTGGTCGGCCTGCGGCTGGGCTGCATCAACCACGCACGGCTGAGCGCCCGCGCGATCGCGGCCGATGGCCTGCACCTGGCCGGGTGGATCGCCAACGGCATCGATCCGGACATGCAGCGTGCCGACGACAACTTCCGCCTGCTGCACGCACGCCTGCCGGCGCCTTGCCTGGGGCGGATACCGCACCTGGACGACCTTGGCTCGCTGGCCGCGGTTGCGCTGGACGTCTCGCCCCTGCTGCCGTCGACGTAGGGCCATCGCAGCCCGGGCGCGGTCCGGCGACCTTTGTCGCGCCCCGTGCGGGAAGGCCGCGGAAAAGAGAAGCCAGGCCGTGCCGACGCCGTCGCGGCATCGCCCGGGCGTTCGCATGTCTCAGGCATTGGCGAACTCCAGGATCGCGATGCCGTGCCTGGAGATCATGCCCACCAGTGTCACCAGGCCGATCGGGTGCGGCTGTTGATGCTCATCCGCGCGAGGCCCATGCCACTGAAGCAGAGGATGTCGGACTGCTGTGCAGCGCGATACGCACCCCTCGCGTGCCGCTGAGACCACACCGGAAAACCGGGGCCGGACTGCTTCTTCCGCAATCGGAAAAGACCGGTGCCCGATCGTCGTGGGACATGACGGTCTTGTTCCGGAAACGCCGCTTTGCGTCACAGATGGCACGTCTGGTGCGCTCACGGTCAACTTGACGTGCGGCTGTGGTGAAACCGTACCGGGCGGAATGAATGCAACTAGAGCGCGTCAAGCGCTTTGGAGTGTTCCAGCGCCGGGGCCGCCAGGCGCCACGTCATGTCGGCGCCGCTTCGAACTCCAATCACAAGCGAAGGTTATGCGAGTGATGGCGTCAAAAAAAGAAGCCTCGTCTGGAGCTCATTCCTCACACGTCCTCATGGATGACCTATGAAAACGCAAATCTCCACGACCCTCGCCGTGTTGTTTCTGCTGCCGCTCTTGCCTCTGTCCGCGATCGCGCAGGCCCACGCCGGATTGGACCTGGTCCGCGACACCGTGATCACGACCAACGGCATGAACTTCACCACGGGCGCCTACGGCACCAGCATGAACGGCCAGAGCTTCCAGCAGGAAGGGCTGGTGACGTTCAAGGGCTATCAGTACGCGGCCTACTGGGACGATTCCGGCGCCCTTGGAATCGGCCGTCGTGCGCTTCCGGACGGCGACTGGGAAACCCTCGTCTTCGACGACTACAGCATCAACCACAACGACGCGCACAACGTCAACGTGGTCGGCATCAGCCCGGAGGATGGGACCATCCATCTCTCGTTCAACCACCACAACAGCCCGTTGCGTCACCGTCGGTCGGTTCCCGGCCTGGCCACCGACCCCGAGAACTTTGCATGGACGCAGAACAACTTCGGCCCGATCCGTTCGGAGCTCGTGCCGGGCATGACCATCACGCCCGACGTCACCTACCCACTCTTTTTCACCAGCCCCCAGGGCAAGCTCCAGTTCGTGTTCCGGCTGGGCGGTTCGGGCAGCGGCGACTGGCATTTCTACGAGTACGGCGCCACCGGCTGGAAATATGTCGGCATGCTCTTTTCCCGGCTGGGCAGCTACGCCGGCAAGGGCCGCCGGTGCGCCTATCCCAACCCGTTCCGCTATGACCGGAACGGCCGCCTGCACGTCACCTGGAGTTGGCGCGAGGACGGCACCAGCCTCAACGGCAACCATGACCTCGGTTACGCCTACAGCGACGACTACGGCCGTACCTGGAAGAACAACGACGGTGCCGTCATGGTCACCCTCGACGGCACCAACAATCTGGAAAACGCCATCAAGGTCACCACCCCCGGGCACGTGGCCTACCCCATCGCCTACAACCGCGGCTACATGAACACCACGACCCAGACCGTGGATTCCAAGGGGCGTGTGCACGTGGTCGCCTGGCGTCTGCCCGATGACGGCTCGCCGTCCAATCCGGTGAACTTGAACGACTGGCGCTATTTCCACTATTGGCGCGACACCGATGGCACCTGGACCGAGACGCAACTGCCGTTCTTCGGACGCAAGCCCCAGCTCGTGCTCGACGACTCGGGCCGAATGCATGTCGTCTTCGGCAGCGGCAGCGACCTCAACTACCAGCCCGTCGATCCCGGCGCGACGCTCACCATTGCCACATCCACGGAAGCCGGCGGATGGTCCGACTGGACGATCGCCGAGGGAGTGACAGGCCGCACCTACCATGGCGAGGTCCTGCTGGACATGGGGCGCTGGTATGCAGAAGGGGTCCTCACCGCCTATTACCAGCAAAAACCGGGCATTGCCGGTGCGGGCTCATCCTTGCGCGCGATTGATTTCATTCCAGCCGGCGGCGACGGCCTGCCGCCCCCGGCCAACAGGATCGAGCTCACCGCCAGCGACATCTGGGACCAGACCAGTTTTGCCGCCGGCGGACACTGGAGCGATGGTCGAACCCCCCACGCCGACGGGGCCTACGTCGTGGACGGTCTGGATCTGCGCACGCCGAGCAGCGGCACCAGCCACATCTTCGGCGGCGATTCGCTGCTGCTCCATAACGGTGGCCGCCTCCTCATGCGCACCACCTCGCAGGGCGGGGTCACGGTGCACGACCTGCGATCCGACGACGGCGTGGTGACGCTGGCTCTGAACGGCGCCTTCACGCTGGCGGGCGCACTCACACTGGAAGCCGGCGGACTCGAGGTGAACCCGGCCACGTCCAATCGCACGCTGACGATCGCCTCGAGAATCGACGGCCCGGGTGCATTGACCATCGACATGGCGGACGCGATGGATCACACCATGCTGACCAACGCCGCCAACACCTACTCGGGCGGCACGATTGTCTCGGCCGGTACGTTGCGCGCCCATGCCGACCACGCCCTAGGCGCGGGCGACGTGACCGTCGCCAGCGGCGCCAGGCTCCGGCTCGCGCAGGGCGCCGTGCATGACTACGTCGCAGACGATGCGTTGCTGGTCGTCGGCAGCACTGCCAGCGTGGAGCTCGCCTACATCGGAAACGACATCGTCGGCGCGCTCTCGCTCGACGGCGGCGCCAGCTTCGTTGCGCCCGGCGAGTGGGGCGCTGTCGGATCGGGTGCTGCCAATACCTCCAGCCGTTTCACCGGCACCGGTCTGCTGTGGGTCGTCGGCGGCGAGTAGGCCGGTCGTCGCATACGCGTTCGCGCGTCGGCCACGCCTTGTGGCCGCGCGTACCAATCCGCTGCCACCCTCTACAAGATGGGGCTCTCTGAGATGGAACATATCGACTTTCCGTGCATCGACGTTCACGCGAGACCGGCTGTCGGGTTCACAAAGCGGGAAAGCGGGACGCCGCTGGGCTGCCTTCTCCTATGGATCGTTCTTCTCAGCGTCCTGCCGAGTGCGGGACTTGCGGCGAACTTCACCCGGGGAACTTCGATGGCCACCCGGTACGGCGTTCACGAAATATCGCTCACTGGAAATGGCGGGGTCGCCAATCCCTTCGACACGATCGCCACGGTGACGTTCACGCCTCCGTCCGGGCCCGCGAACGCGGTCACGGTGCATGCCTTCCATGACGGAGGCAACGTCTGGAGAGCCCGGGTCTATGTCAGCGAAACCGGTGCCTGGACATGGCGATCCAGCTCGTCAGAAGCCGGGCTCAACGCCAGGAATGGCTCGTTCTCCGCCGCCGCGTCCACGCTTCGCGGCAAGCTCGGCAGGCATCCCGCCGACCCGAAGGCCTGGGCCACCGACGATGGGCGTTGGTTTCTTAATACGTCCGACACCGCCTATTACCTGTTCAATCCCGGGGCCGACGACTGGCAGCGGTTCGTGGCCGATGACTGGAACCTGGGAGTCACTTCCCTGCGCGCCAACCTCGCTGGCGCGCTCCGCCAGTTCGAGAAGCAGCAGGCTTCAGACGGCTGGGACCGCATCTTTGCCAATGGCGCCCACGACACCCTCAACCTGGCTGCCCTTCAAACCGACGACACGCGGTTGGAGTGGATGCTCAACAACTATCCGAGCCTCTACGTGCAGCTCATCGTCACGCCGGAACCCAACCGCGGCTGGGGCAGGGACGAGAACTTCTGGGTCGGCCTGACCCAGGCGCAGCGTAGGCGCTTCATGCGAAACGTTGTCGCTCGCTACGCGGCGTGGCCGCAGATCTTCTGGCTGGTCACCAACGACGCCTTCCACGGCAGCGCATTTCCCAACAACAACGCCATGGTTACCGAGATCGGCAGCTATCTCGCCGCCAATGATCCGTGGAAGCACAAGAGCCTGCGCTCCTCCGGCCGCAACCGTGGCGAGCCCTTCTACTACACCTCGGCCTCGTGGGTGAACTACATCCACCTCGAAACCGCCACTGCCCTCTCGGCCAACCAGGTGGACAGCTACGCAAGCGCGCCGAAGCATGTTTTCGACGGTGAGGACTGGTACGAGGGAGAGGCGTCGATCACCAACGACGCCTACTTCTTCCGCCGGCTGTTCTGGGCCTGGATCCTTTCCGGAGCCTCCGCGAACTACGGAGGCCACTGGAACGCCATCGTTCCCTACACGAGCACGGCCTTCACCGGTCTGAATGACGTGGTCCACATCAAGGAATTCTTTGCCAGCAACGAGATCGAGCTGGCGGGGTTCGTGTCGGCCGATTCCAGGGTCACCGGCCCGGCCGACTCCAGGAGGGTCCAGGCCATGCGCAAGCCGGACGACTCGGCGTTCGTCATGTACCACCCCAATGCCGGCTCGGACGGCGGCGGTGCAGCGCTCGCCACTGGCACCGCCAGCCTTACCGTCACCAGCCTCCCGGCCGGCACCTACGACCTTCGCTGGGTGCGCGCCGACGACGGCGTGTCCATCGATGTCGCCGGCTTCGTGCATGGCGGAGGCAACCGGCTACTCACCGCGCCATGGGCCGGCAAGGATGTCATCGCCTATCTGCGAATCGCCGGCGCTTCTCCGGGCCCCCGGATCGATCTCTTCGCCAGCGACGTCTGGGACCAGAGCGGCTTTACCAGTGGCGCGCACTGGAGCGATGGCCGGGTTCCGCATGCCGGTGCAGCTTACGTTGTCGGCGATCTCGATCTGCGTACTCCTCCCGGCACTTCCAGTCATGCCTTCAAGGGTGACTCGCTCACGCTGCAGAAGGACGGCAGGCTGTTGATGCGCACGACAGGGCCCGGCATCGTCACCGTTGGCGACCTGCGTAGCAACGGCGGCGCGCTCGCGCCTGCGTTGAACGGCCACTTCACTCTTGCCGGTGGACTGGAACTCCAGGCTGGCGGACTGCAGGTGACGACCTCCACCAGCACCCGCACGCTCACGATCAAGTCGCGTGTCATCGGTGCCGGCGGGCTGACCGTCGCCGCTCTCAACCCAGGCAACCATGTCATCCTCGACAACGCCGCCAACGGCTATGCCGGCGGCACGATCGTCTCCAGCGGCCTGCTTCGCGCCCACGCCGATGGCGCCCTCGGCACGGGCGATGTGATCGTGGCCGACGGCGCCGCTCTGCAACTCGCGCAAGGCAGTGCTCACGACTACATCGACGATGACGCCATCGTGGCCGTCGCCGGGACCGGCATGATCCTTCTCGACTTCAGCGGTGTCGACACCATCGCCGAACTCTCGCTCGACGGCGGCGTCACCTACGTTGCCGCGGGGGAATGGGGGGCGATCGGTTCCGGAGCGGCCAACACTACCGGTCGTCTCTCCGGTGTCGGCCGACTGCGAGTCGGCGCTGCCTTCCAGGGCCAATGAACCGGCTGGCGTCGGCTTTCGTGTGGAGCCGGACTCCTGTCGAGAAAGAAATCCGCCGAGGGAATTCCATGAACAGCAGAAATTTCGTTCTTCTGGCACTGCTTCTGAATCTGCTCTACACGCCAGGTGCGCATGCAAGGGTCTCCTTTCAGAACTCTGGCACGTACGTTACGCGAGCCTCCGTCGATGCGGGCTCCCCGATCGCGATATACAGCGGATTCGTTGCCTCCGAGAACGTCTCCGGCGTGAAGGTCAGGCTGGAGATCCGCAAGGTGTCGGAGTCCGGGACCATCAGCTCCGATGCGCTCGTGGTAAACGAGTTCCCGAACGAGAGCTTTGTTGCCGGCCAGCCCAGGACGTACAAGTCGTCCTACCTCATTCCAGGTACGGCCGGACCCGGGAAGTACGCCCTGGCTGCGTTCCTGGAGAGTTCGACTTCCGGAGCCACGCTGTACTCCCGCACTGCCGTAACCTCGAAGAACAGCTTCATGGTGGTCAATCAGCAGCATGCCGCCTACGTGCGGGGGATCAACATCATGGACATGGGGATCGCCCCCTCGGCTCTGCCAGGCGTTCACGGCGTCAACTACACCAGGCCGACGTTTGCAAGCCTCCAGATCCTGAAGAACAGAGGCCTGGACGTTGTCCGCCTGCCCTTCCTGTGGGAGCGGGCGCAGCACGCCCTTGGTGGTCCCCTGGATCCTGGTTACATGGGCCTTCTCATCCAGACATTGAAGGATTGCCGGGCGGCGGGGCTGAAGGCCATCGTGGACATGCACAACTACGCGAGGTACACCGACGATGAAGGAAAGAAGTACTTCGGCGCTCCGGGTGGGCCGACACGCGAACAGTATGGCGACGCATGGGCAAGGATATCGGCTTTCATCAGGTCAGACGCCGATGCCTACCATGCGGTGTACGCGTACGACATCATGAACGAGCCGCATCATCCGGCCGGAAGCTCCGGGCTGACCGGGGCGCAGATCTGGGAACAGTATGCTCAAGCGGCGGTATCGGCGATTCGCGCCACCGGAGACACGAAGCTCATTCACGTTGAAGGCTACGCATTCTCTTCGGCCAGTCGTTGGCCCAGCCAGCACGCGACGCCGTTCATCGTAGACCCCGCAAGCAACGTCATGTATCAGGCACACCTGTACCTGGACAACGACTCAAGCGGCACGTATTCGCTCGCATTCGATGAGGAAGAAGCGTTGTCCATTGCCCAAGGGCATGCATCCGTCGGCGCTCGTGCGGTGGCGCGTCTCAAGAATTTTTCGGACTGGTGCACTCAGTTCGACCAGCGCTGTTTTCTGGGTGAGTTTGGCTGGCCGGGCGCTCACTTCGTCGGCGCTGCGGATGCCCGGAAGTGGAACCATGCAGGAGATGACCTCATGAGCTTCATGGACGCCGTGGAAATGGGCGGAACCCTGTGGGCCACCGGCTCATGGCTGACCGAGGATGGGAACATCCTGAACGCGTATGTTCTTCCCAGAGACGGTCATTCCTTCAAGGCACTTTCACCATCGGAGGTTCTGGAAAACCACCGCGGACGGCCCTGAAATCGCCAGGTAGGAAGTGCGCCATCGGGACCGATGGTCGCGACCCGCCACCCGCCCGCCGGGCTCGAACCCTCGTTCCGCCCGCTCATCCCGCGCGCATGCGCGACATCTGAAAGCGGAAGACGAATGGATGAGGGACAGGAAACGAGAGGACACGGCGTGCTCCTTCCCGTTTCCCGCTCCTCACCCCCTCAGCCGTGCTGCGGTGCCGGTGCAGCCCCGCCCGGCGCCTCGTCGGCGACATGCTGTGCCGAGTGGTCGCGCGCCAGGTACAGGTAGAAGGCCGGCAGCACGAACAGGGTGAACAGCGTGCCGATGGTCATGCCCGAGACGATCACCACGCCCATCGAGAAACGCGAAGCGGCACCCGGGCCGCTGGCCATCAACAGCGGGATCATCGCGAACACCAGCGCGGCGGTGGTCATCAGCACCGGGCGCAGGCGGATGCCGGTGGCCTCTTCGATCGCCTCGCGCTTGGACATGCCCTGCTCGATCTGCAGCTTGTTGGCGAACTCCACGATCAGGATGCCGTGCTTGGAGATCACGCCCACCAGCGTCACCAGGCCGACCTGGGTATAGATGTTGATGCTCATCCCCGGGAACGCCTCGATGCCGCTGAAGCTCAGGATATTGGCGACCAGGGCCAGGACATTGAGCACCAGCAGCGCGCCGCAGATCGCCATCGGCACGGTCAGCAGCATGATCAGGGCGTCGCGGAAGCTCTCGAACTGCGCCGACAGCACCAGGAAGATCACGATCAGCGCCAGTCCCATCGTGACCAGCATCGCCGCGCCTTCCTGCTTGAACTGGCGCGACTCGCCGGCGTAGTCGACGCTGTAGCCCTGCGGCAGCACATCGTTCGCGGCTTCCTCGAGGATGCCCAGCGCCTCGCCCTTGCTGACGCCCGGACGCGGCGCGAAGGTGATCGCCACCGCGTTCAGCTGCTGGAAGCGCTTGAGCGACTGCGGCTGCGTGCTCTCCCTCAGCGTCACCACGGTCGACAGCGGGATCAGCTCGCCGTCGCGGGTGCGGGTGTAGTAGTTCTCCAGATCGCTGGCGTTGAGGCGATCGCTGCGCTGCACCTGCGGGATCACACGATACGACCGGTTCTGCATCGCGAAGCGGTTGGTATAGCCGCCCGACAGCAGCGCCGCCATGTCGGCCGCCAGCGTCCGCATCTCGATGCCCAGCGAGGCCGCCTTGTCGCGGTCGATGCTGACGTCGATGCGCGGCTTGTCGATCTTCAGGTCCTTGTCGAGGAAGATGAAGCGCTTGCTCGCGTAGGCCCGCTCCAGGATCGCGTCGGCCAGCTCCGACAGCTGGCTGAGCTCGCCGACGCCGCCGATCACGAACTCGCCGCCGCCGTCGCCGCCGGCACTCGGCAGCGAGGGCGGGACCAGGGCGAACACGTTCAGGCCGGTGACCTGGCTCATCTGCGGCTGCAGGGTCTGCTGCAGCACCTGGTTGGTCGAGCGGTCGCGCTCGCTCCACGGCTTGAGCACGAAGCCGGCCATCGCCTGCGGGCTGGCGCCGCCGCCACCGCCGCCGAAGCCGCCGTTGAACAGGAAGTAGCCGTCGACCTCGGGCACGGTCTTGGAGATCGCGGTGATCTCTTCGGTATAGCGTTCCACGTAGTCGAGGGTCGCGTAGGGGTCGGCGCTGGCGATCGAGAAGATGAAACCCTCGTCCTCCAGCGGCGCCGGTTCCTTCGGCGCGAGGATGTACAGGAAGATGCAGGAGACGAACGTGATCGCGCCGAACACCGCGAGCACCGACTTGGTCTCCAGCGCGCCGTGCAGCCGGCGCTGGTAGCTGAGGCGCAGCTTCTCGAACTTCTCGTCCAGCCAGTTCTCGAGCCTGCCCTTCGGATGCTCGGGGTCGTGCGCCTTGAGGATCTTCGCGCTCATCATCGGCGACAGGGTCAGCGCGATCACGCCGGACAGCAGCACCGAACCTGCAAGGGTGAAGGCGAACTCGGTGAACAGCACGCCGGTCAAGCCGCCCTGGAAGCCGATCGGTATGTATACCGCGACCAGGGTCGTGGTCATCGCGACCACGGGCCAGGCCAGTTCGCGCGCGCCCTTGAGCGCGGCGGCGTGCGGCTGCATGCCCTCCTCGATGTGACGGTGGATGTTCTCCAGCACGATGATCGCGTCGTCGACGACGATGCCGATCGCCAGCACCATCGCCAGCAGGGTCAGCAGGTTGATGGTGAAGCCCATCAGCAGCATCAGGAACAGCGCGCCGACCAGCGACAGCGGTACCGTCACCGCCGGGATCAGCACGCTGCGCAGCGAACCCAGGAACAGGAAGATCACCACGATCACGATGATCACCGCTTCGACGATCGTGCTGACCACCTCGTCGATGGCCTCCTGGATCGACTCGGTGCTGTCGTACGGGATCGTGCCCTTGATGCCCTGCGGCAGCTGCGGGACGATCTGCTCGTCCCACAGTGCGCGCACCTCCTTGATCACGTCCAGCGAGTTGGCGTCGGGCGCGACGTAGACGCCGACGAAGGTCGCCGCCTCGCCGTTCATCCGCACCGACGTGCCGTAGCTCTCCGACCCCAGCACCACGTCGGCGACGTCGCCCAGGCGGACGATCGCGCCGTCTTCCTCGCGGATCACCAGCTGGCGGAACTCCTCCGGCGTGCGCAGATCGGTCTCCGCGGTCATGTCGATCGCGACCATCTGGCCCTTGGTCGAGCCGACCGCGGCCAGCACGTTGTTCGACTGCAGCGCGTTGGACACGTCGCTGGCGGTGATCTGCAGCGCGGTCATCCGGTCGGGTTTGAGCCACACGCGCATCGCGAAGGTGCCGGCGCCGAGGATCTCGGCGCGCTGCACGCCCTGCACGGTGACCAGCTTGGGCTGGATCACCCGGGTCAGATAATCGGTGATCTGGTTGTTGTTGAGCGTCTCGCTGGCGAAGGACAGGTACATCGCCGCGATCTGCTGGCCCTGTTGCAGGTCGATCACCGGGTCTTCGGACTCCGGCGGCAGCTCGCCCCGCATCTTGTTGACCTTGGCCGCGATCTGGGTGAGCGCCTCGTTCGGGTCCTGGTCCAGGCGGATGTAGGCCTGGATGGTGCTGACCCCGGCCGCGCTGGTCGAGGTCATGTAGTCGATGCCCTCGGCGCTGGCGATCTCGCGTTCCAGCGGGGTGGTGATGAAACCTTCGATCAGGTCGGCGTCGGCACCGAAATAGGTGGTGCTGACGTTGATCACTGCGTTGCGCAGCTCCGGGTACTGACGCACGTTCAGCTCGCTGTAGGCGCGCAGGCCGAACAACAGGATGAACAGGTTGAGGACGATCGCCAGGACCGGCTTGTTGATGAAGATGTCGGTGAATTTCATCGCTGGGCTTCTCCCTCCCTCCCGCGGACGGGAGAGGGTTTCGCTTGTGTCCCTGTCCCGCATGCGGGGAAGGGCTGGGGTGGGGGCGAAGCCCGTGGCCGGGCTTCGCAGCGATCAACCTGTTTTCTGCAGAGCGTGCTGTCGCGGAGTGTGCTGCCGAAGCGAGCGCGCTCGACCCCGCCCGGGCGGCTGCCGTCGCGGTCTCCGCCCGGCCGGCATCAGCGGTTCTCGGGATCCGGACGTGCCTCGGCGGCCGGCTGTACCTTGTTGTTGATGGTGACCTCGGCATCGTTGCGCAGCTTGAGCAGGCCGCTGGTCGCGACCTCCTCGCCCGGCTTCAGGCCATCGACGACCGCGACCAGGTCGCCGCGGGTCGCGCCGGTGGTGATGAAGCGCTGGCTCACCGTCAGCTTGTCGCCGGTCAGCGGCTTGCCCTGCATGTCGGTCTCACCCTCGGCCCGCGGGGTCTTGCTGATCACGAACACCGCATTGCCGTAGGGATTGAAGCTGACCGCGGTCTGCGGAATCACCACGACCTCCTGCTCGCCGCCCAGGGCGAAGCCGACCTTGGCGAAGCTGCCCGGGCGCAGCGCCCGGTCGGGGTTCCGGAACGTGGCCTGGACCCTGAAGTTGCGGGTGTTGGGATCGATCCCCGGTTCGATCGCGGTGATCTTGCCTTCGAACACCTGCCCCGGCAGCGCATCCACGGTCGCCTCGACCGTGCCGCCCTCGGCCACCTTGCCGGTCATCTGCTCGGGCAGGGTGAAGTCGAGATAGATCGGGTCCAGTTGCTGCAGGCTGACGATCGCAGTCCCCGGCGCGACGTACTGGCCCAGGTTGACCTTGCGGATGCCGAGCTCGCCGGAGAACGGCGCCCGGATCGTCTTCTGCGCTATCAGTGCGCGCTGGGCGTCGACCTGCGCCTGCGCGGTGGCGGCGGCCGTGGCGCGCTGCTGCGCCTCGTCCTTCGATACCAGCTGGTCGTTGGACAGCTGCGCCCAGCGGTCGCGCTGGGCCGCGGCCAGGCGCGCGGAGGCCTCCAGCGACTTCAGCGTCGCTTCCTCGTTGGCGGTGTTCAGCCGCACCAGCACCTCGCCGGCCTTGACCGGCTGGCCGGCCTCGAACTCGAGCGCACGGACCACGCCGCCGGACTCGGTGGTGACGTCGGTGCCGTTGACCGCGACGAAAGTGCCCACGGCTTCGCCGGAGTTGCTCCACTGCCGGGTTTCGGCAGCCTGCGCGCTGATCGCCACCGCCGGCTGCGGCATGTTGTCGAAGAACTTGTTGGTCTGCGCGGCGAAAAAGGCCTTGACCGCGAACACGCCGCCGAACACGACGAGTGCGCCGATCAGCATCAGGATCATGCGCTTGCGCGTGGAGGGGGGGCGCTTGCCTGCGGATTTCGACATGGGGGCCTCGGGCGGTTGGACGCCGGTGACGGCGGGGAGGAGGGCATGGTCCGGGAGGAGGCGACCGGGAGCCACCCCCAAAAGTTTATTGAACCAGCAGGTGCAGAATTGTGGAGCAAGTACCCGTCCGGGTCGAACCGGGCCGGATCGGGCCGAGCCGGTGACCCCGACAGGGCCGGCAAGCCGACGTCGGGATCGCCGGGCGGCTCGTGACGGTATGTGAACAGGTCGCTTCGTAGGCTGGCGCAGTGGGGTCGGCCGGTTTGCGCGGCGTGGCCGTTCGCCGTCGTTCATCGCCCGTTGGCGTTGCGACGGTCCGGGGAGCGTCGTCGCAATGCTAAACTGGTCAGTTCAAGAATTACAAATCTGCCCGGGCACACGCTGCTCTCGATGACGGAATCCGGAGTCTCCATGATCATGAACCTGCGTCCGGCGGTGCTTGCCGCCCTGTTGGCCCTCGCCGTCTCGGCCTGTGGCGACGATCAACAGGCCGCTGGCGGCCCGCCCCCGCCAGAGCTGGGCGTGATCACCGTGCAGCCGGGCGAGGTGCCGCTGGAGAAGGATCTGGTCGGCCGGCTGGCGCCGTTCCGCAGTGCCGACGTGCGCGCCCGCGTGCCCGGTGTGCTGCAGCAGCGTGTGTACGAAGAAGGCACCGACGTGAAGGAAGGCCAGGTGCTGTTCCGGATCGACCCGGCCCAGTTGCAGGCGGCCGTCGGCCAGGCCCAGGCTTCGCTGGCTGCCGCCCAGGCCAACTACGCCAATGCCAAGGTCGCCGCCGACCGCGCTCGCACCCTGGCACCGCAGAAGTTCGTCTCCCAGGCCGACCTGGACAACGCGCTGGCCGCCGAGCGCAGCGCCGGCGCCGCGGTCAAGCAGGCCGAAGCCGCGTTGGAGAACGCCCGCATCAACCTCGGTTACGCCACCGTGCGCGCGCCGATCGACGGCCGTGCCGGCAAGCAGCAGGTCACCGAGGGCGCACTGGTCGGCCAGGGCACCGCGACCCTGCTGACCACGGTCGACCAGATCGACCCGCTGTACGTGAACTTCTCGTTGAGCGTGTCCGAGCTCGACCAGGTACGGCGGGCGATGGCGGGCCACAGTGCGGAAGAGGCCAGGGTGCAGGTGTTCCTGCCCGATGGCAGCGCCTATGCGCATACCGGCACCATCGACTTCTCCGGCGATGTCGTCGATCCGGCCACCGGCGCGGTCGCGCTGCGTGCGCACCTGCCCAATCCCGACCGCAGTCTGCTGCCGGGTACCTACGTGACCCTGAAGGCGACGATGGGCGTGCAGTCGGACGCGGTCCGGGTGCCGCAGGCGGCGCTGCAGCGCGATGGCCAGGGCGCCTACGTGCTGGTGGTCGGCGCCGACGACACCGTCGTGCGCAAGGACGTCGTCGCCAGCCGCACGATGGGCAGCGACTGGGTGATCGGCGGCGGGCTGGCCGCCGGCGATCGCGTCGTCGTGTCCGGCATCCAGCGCGCCCAGCCGGGCCAGCCGGCCAAAGCGGTGCCGTGGCAGCCGCCGACCGAAGCCGGGCAAGCGCCTCCCGCCCCGACCGGGAATCCGGCCGCAGCGCCTGCCGATGCCGGCCAGCCCGGCAGCGAGGATGCCGCCGAACAGGCTCCCTCCTCGCCGGCCGGCAATGGCAACGACACTTCCGGCGAAGGCTGATCCCCCGCCATGTCCAGATTCTTCATCAACCACCCGGTCTTCTCCTGGGTCGTCGCGATCCTGATCTCGCTGGCCGGCGTGCTGGCGATCTTCAACCTCGGCGTCGAGTCGTATCCGAACATCGCGCCGCCGCAGGTGATCGTCTCGGCCAGCTATCCGGGCGCGAGCGCGGAAACCACCGAGGGCGCGGTCACCCAGGTGATCGAGCAACAGCTGACGGGTATCGACAATCTCGACTACTTCAGCTCCTCGTCCAGCGCGTCGGGCGGCAGTTCGATCACGCTGACCTTCAAGCCCGGCACCGACCCCGACATCGCCCAGGTGCAGGTGCAGAACAAGGTGGCGCTGGCGACCCCCCGGTTGCCGTCGGAAGTCACCCAGCAGGGCGTGGTGGTGGCCAAGGCCAACTCCGGCTTCCTGATGGTGGTCGCGGTGCGCTCGGACAACCCGGGCGTCGACCGCAACGCGCTCAACGACCTGATCGGTTCGCGGGTGATCGACCAGATATCGCGCGTGCCCGGCGTCGGCAGCACCCAGCAGTTCGGCAGTTCCTACGCGATGAACATCTGGCTGGACGCCGACAAGCTGCGTGGCTTCGGACTGTCGGCCAGCCAGGTGCTGGCGGCGGTGCGAGGGCAGAATGTGCAGTTCGCGGCAGGCTCGATCGGCTCCGAGCCGTCGCCGCCGGGCCAGGGTTTCACCGCCACGGTGTCGGCCGAGGGCCGTTTCAGTACGCCCGGGCAGTTCGGCAACATCCTGCTGCGCGCGAACGAGGACGGCACCACCGTGCGCCTGGCCGACGTCGCCCGGATCGAGCTGGGCGCGCAGTCGTACGGCTTCGACAGCCAGTGGAACGGTACCCCGACCGGCGCGTTCGCGATCCAGCTGAGCCCTGGCGCGAACGCGCTGGGCGTCGCCGAGGCGGTCAAGGCGCGGATGGCCGAGCTGGAGCCGACCTTCCCGCAGGGGGTGAGCTGGTTCATTCCGTACGACAGCTCGACCTTCGTCGAGGTCTCGATCGAGGAGGTCGTGCACACCCTGCTCGAGGCGATCGTGCTGGTATTCCTGGTGATGTTGATCTTCCTGCAGAACTTCCGCGCGACGATCATCCCGACCCTGGTCATCCCGATCGCACTGCTGGGCACGTTCCTGGGCATGTACGTGATCGGCTTCACCATCAACCAGCTGACCCTGTTCGGCATGGTGCTGGCGATCGGCATCGTCGTCGACGACGCGATCGTGGTGATCGAGAACGTCGAGCGGCTGATGACCGAGGAGGGGCTGTCGCCGAAGGACGCGACGGTCAAGGCGATGGGCCAGATCAGCGGTGCGGTGGTCGCGATCACCGTGGTGCTGGCGGCGGTGTTCATCCCCTCGGCGTTCCAGGGCGGCTCGGCCGGCGAGATCTACAAGCAGTTCGCGCTGACCATCGCGACCTCGATGGCGTTCTCGGCTTTCCTGGCGCTGACCTTCACCCCGGCCCTGTGCGCGACGATGCTCAAGCCAACCCATCACGGGAAGAAGAACATCGTCTTCCGTGCGTTCGACTGGGGTTACGGCAAGGTCGCCAGCACCTATGTCGGTCATATCACCGGCGCGATCCGCCATGCGCCGCGCTGGATGATGGTGTTCGCGCTGCTGGCGGTACTGTGCGGGTTCTTCTTCACCCGCATGCCCGGCAGCTTCCTGCCGGAAGAGGACCAGGGCTATGCGATCGGACTGGTGCAGCTGCCGCCCGGCGCGACCCTGGAACGCACCAAGGAGGTGTTCGTCCAGGTACGCGAGACACTGGAGCAGCAGGAAGGCTACGAGGGCATGATGCAGGTGGCCGGCTTCAGCTTCGTCGGCCGCGGCGAGAACGTGGGCCTGGCGTTCATCCGGCTCAAGCCCTGGGACGAGCGCGACGTCACCGCGACCGAGTTCATCAAGAGCGCGAACCAGGCGCTGTACGGCATCCGCGACGCGCAGATCTTCGTGATCAACATGCCGACGGTCAGCGGACTGGGCGCATTCGGCGGCTTCGACATGTACCTGCAGGACCGTGCCGGCAACGGCCGCGACGCCCTGGCGCAGGCACGCAACACCCTGCTCGGCAAGGCTGCGGAGGATCCGGCATTGACCGCTGTGCGGCCGAACACGCTGGAGCCGGCACCGCAGCTCAAGCTCGACGTCGACCGCGTGCAGGCGCAGGCGATGGGGCTGTCGGTGAACGATATCTACAACGCGATCCAGCTGATGCTGGCGCCGGTGTACGTCAACGACTTCACCGACCAGGGCCGGGTCAAGCGGGTGACGATGCAGGCCGATGCCCAGTTCCGCACCGGACCGGAATCGCTGGCGCGCTTCTACACGCCCAGCCCGCTGTTCGACCCGGCCGGCGGTGTGGATGCGACCACCGGTGCGATGGTGCCGCTGGCCAACGTGGTCAAGAGCCGGTGGGTGATGGCCTCGCCGGCGCTGAACCGCTACAACGGCTACGCCGCGGTCGAGATCGTCGGTTCGCAGGCGCCGGGGCACAGCTCGGGCGAGGCGATGGACGCGATGGAGCGGATCGTCGACACCCAGCTGCCGGAAGGCTTCGGCTACGACTGGACCGGCCAGTCCTACCAGGAAATCATCTCCGGCAACCAGGCGCCGATGCTGATGGCGCTGTCGATCCTGGTGGTGTTCCTGTGCCTGGCCGCGTTGTACGAGAGCTGGTCGGTGCCGGTCGCGGTGTTGCTGGTGGTGCCGCTGGGCGTGCTCGGTGCGGTGCTGTTCTCGCTGCTGCGCGACCTGCCCAACGACATCTACTTCAAGATCGGCCTGATCACGGTGATCGGCCTGGCGGCGAAGAACGCGATCCTGATCATCGAGTTCGCGATCGAGCAGCGGCTGGAGGGCAAGACACTGCGCGAGGCGACGATCGAGGCCTGCAAGCTGCGCTTCCGCCCGATCCTGATGACCTCGTTCGCGTTCATCCTCGGCGTGGTGCCGCTGGCGATCTCCAGTGGCGCGGGCGCGAACGCGCGGCATGCGATCGGTACCGGCGTGATCGGCGGCATGATCTTCGCGACCTTCCTCGGCGTGCTGTTCATTCCGATCTTCTATGTCGTCGTCCGTCGCCTGCTCGGCGACAGGCTCGACGAGAAGCCGGACCTGGCCCACGACTGATCCGGTCGGACGACGGTTGCAGCGACGGACCCGCCCATCTGGCGGGTTCGTCGTTTGCGCGCCCCCTCTCGTGTTCAAGCGCGGCTCACGCCGCTCCTAGGAGATGCGGTACAGCACTGGCCCAGCCCCTTGAGTCAGGGGGCGATTCGTGCCGCAGGCACGAATGGGGGTATGGAAGCGCAACGGTGGGGCCCGAGGTTTGCGCAGCAGACTTTGGGAGATATCCGGGCGCAGCCGGGTATCGCTCCCCTGTAGGAGCGGCGCAAGCCGCGACCGGGCCTTCCCAAGAAAGCCCTATCGCGGCTCACGCCGCTCCTACGAGAATCGCAACGTGGCGGGATCGCGCGGGCACAAAAAAACCGGCAGCCGAAGCTGCCGGTTTCGTCCAGCGGGACCGGGGGGAGAGAGGGACCCGGTCCGTGCGGATCAGTGCGCTTACTTGGCGGCCTTGGCAGCGGCCTTGGTCGCCTTCTCGACGTTGTCCTGGGCGGTCTTGGCGGCCGACTCGAACTGGCTCTTGGCCAGCTCGGCGATCGCCTCGTTGGCCTTCAGGGTGCGGCCGATCGCTTCCTGGCCGGTGGTGACGGCGCGCTCGACGTTCTCTCGCGCGACCTGCACGCCCTTCGGCCAAAGGGTCTTGAGGCTGTCGAAGTCGCGGGCCTCGGTGGCCTCCTCGAAGAACGCGAAGGTGGCGGTGGCCCGCTCCTCGAGCGCGGCCAGCTGCATGCCGAACAGCGCCTCGACGTTCTCCAGGGCCAGGCGATTGGCCTGGGCGGCGGTGTCCGCGAACTGGCGTGTCGCGGCGACGATCTGCTCGTTGAACTGCGGGTACATGTCGTTCTCCTGCACGGGTTCGCCGACGGAATGTCGGTTTGTGCGGTGCAGCATAGGACGTCTATTGTTGCATTGCAACAATATCGGAATGACCGGGAAGTTACGGTTCAGCCGGCAGAGGGCTCGGCGGCAGGCTGAATGGGGGGCGGCGCCTGGCCCGGCCCGATCAGGCCCTCAGCCGCGGTAGCGGCAGCCCGAGGTGCAGGTCTCGTGGACGACGACCTCGCTCAGCAGCGGCAGGTCGGGCTTGAGCCGCTCCCAGATCCATACCGCGAGGCGCTCGCTGGTCGGATTCTCCAACCCGTCGATCTCGTTCAGGTAATGGTGGTCGAGCTGGTCGTACAGCGGCTGGAACGCGCTCTTCACGTCCGCGAAGTCCATCACCCAGCCGGCCTGGGGGTCCAGTTCGCCGGAGAGGTGGATCTCGATCCGGAACGAATGGCCATGCAGGCGCGCGCACTTGTGTCCGGCCGGGACGTTCGGCAGCCGGTGCGCGGCCTCGATGGTGAAGACCTTGAAGATGTCCATGAAGAGGAACCTCGGGCGGGCCGGCGCGCCGCCTGCAGACGCAAGTGGAAGCGACGGAGGCCGGACCAGAAAAGACGGGGCCCGCGCGGGCGCGGGCCGGAATGCGTTCGCCGCGCGCCCGACCGGCCGCGCCGATGGCCGAGACTGCGAACCAGGCTCCGGCTGCCGGTCGCATTATGAGAAAGTGGCCATGACGTGTCCAGGCGAGGACCGGGGCAGGCGGCGCGACGGGGGTTCCGTTCGCTCCGGACGTAGCCGGCTCGCAGGCACATGCAGACAGGGCAAACGGGACCACGCGCGCATGACGACACCGCTCGATGCCGGACCGGCCCCGCATGCCGGATCGGCCCCGCAAGGGCACTACCGCGACCGCCCCGCGGCCGAACTGGAGCCGCTGCTGTCGGACTCGGCTCCGGGATTGTCGTGGCATGCGGTCGGCTTCGACGGCGAGTGCCCGTTCGCGATGTTCGAGGGGCACCTGCCGGCCGACATGCGACGGATCAGTCCCAAGCGGATCACCGAGTTCCTCGCTGGACGCTACTGCGCTGAGCGTGCGCTGGCCCTTGCCGGCGGCCGCGCCGGGCAGTGGCTGCCGCGCGGCGAAGATCGCCTCCCGGTCTGGCCACCAGGGTGGACCGGTTCGATCAGCCATGCCAATGGCATTGCTGCTTCCGCAGTCGTCGCCAGCGCGCCGGGGCGGGTGCTGGGGCTGGACGTGGAGCGATGGGTGGAGCCGGACCAGGCCATGCAGATCCAGGCGATGATCGCGACCCCGGGAGAGCTGTCGCTGTTGTCGATGCTGCCACCGGAGCGCGCGCTGATCGTGCTGTTCTCGGCCAAGGAGGCGCTGTTCAAGGCCCTGTACCGACAGGCGCAGCGCTTCATGGAATTCTCCGCGGCACGCCTGGTCGGCGTCGCCGACGGCGAACTGATGCTGCAACTGAGCGAACGCTGGAGCGAGGACTGGGCCCGGGGCATGCTCCTGCCGGTCCGATACCTGCCGATGGACACGCACGTGTTCACCGCGGTGTCGATCGATTCGGGTGTCGCCCCGGCCAGCTCGGCCTCGGCCCGGGACCGCCCCTGACGGCAGGGCGGCCGAAGCGCGCGTCGTGCATCGCGCGCTTCCTGACGCATCATGCCGGAACCAGAAAGTCCACGGAGGAGGCAGGGCCCGTGGCCCCTGCCTGTTGTCCCTGCTGCCTGCGCTCGATCCGGGTGATCCTGCCGTCTTCCATCACGATGAGCTGGTCGGCGAGGTCGAAATAGCGATCATCGTGAGTGATCGCCACGACTGCCTTGTTGCGCGCGCGCAGCGATGGAAGGATCTCGTTGTAGAAGACCGACTTGAACGTGGGGTCCTGGTCCGCAGCCCATTCGTCGAACAGATACAGCTCCTTGTCGTCAATGACGGAGGACAGCAGCGCCATGCGGCGCCGCTGCCCATCGGACAACGCGAGCGTGGAGAACTTCCCGTCCTGGTAGGCGACCTTGCCATCCAGCTGCAGCGCGGCAAGATAGTGTTCGACCTGTGACTGCAGGTCGTCGTCTTCGAGGCCAAGCAACTGGTCGAAAAGGTGGTAATCGGAATAGATCGCGCTGATCGACTGCCGGCATCCGCCGATGGTGGCGCTGTCCACGCGGGTGTCCCCGAACATGATGTCGCCGGACTTCGCGTGGTAATGCAGCGTGAGCAGCTTGCTCATCGTGGATTTTCCGGAACCGTTGCCTCCGACGATGAAGGTGATCTCGCCCTTCCTGATCTCGAAGTCAAGAGGGCCGACGCCAAAGCCGGGCTCTTTTCCGCCGCCGTCGTGGTGATAGCACACCCGCTGGAAGCGCACGCTCTGCCAGTCCGGCGGAAGACCATCGCTCGGCGCGACGTCCTCGTCGGGAATCTCGGAGAACAGCTTCTTGACCCGCTGCAGGGAAACCCGCGAGACGGAGATCATTGGCATGACGTGCAGGAGCGCGGAAATGGGCCCGGTGATGTAGAGCAGCGCCATGATCACGCCCACCAGCTCCTCGTTGCTGATCGACTTGTAGTTGACAACGATGAAGATGATGGAGCCGATGACGAAGAAGCTGAGCAGGTCACCGTAGTTGTTCGCGGTCTGGATGATCGTGTGTCCGGCCTTCTCGTTGCGCCGGACCGCGCGCTCGTGCCGCATCAGCACGGATTCGAAGAAGGCCTCCCGCTTGCGATCATTGAGCTTGAGCTCCTTGATCCCGCGAATGAGCCCCTGGATCGATCCCTGGAGATCGTCGAACCGTGCACGTGCCCTGACAAAGTAGCGGCGCCCAAGCAGCATCGGCACCTGGAAAGTGACCACGCCGAACGCGATGCACCCCAGTACGTACCAGAACACGTCGCTGTTGAGGACGAGCAGGAACCCCAGCATGCCGACCAGCATCACGATGTTGATGAGGACGTCGGGAAGGGTACGCGTGCCCTGGACGATCCTTGGGACATCGGAAGTGAGTGCGGCGATCAGGCGCGCCGATCCGATCCGCTCGAGCGCGGCAAGCGGCGCATTGGCGATGCGATCGTACAGCCGGGTGCGAAGACCGGTTGCGACATCGATCGCGACCCGTGTCAGCATCACCTGGGACAGCGTCCGCGTAACCAGCACGAACAGGCAGGTGAGCGCGAACACCATCGCCAACGGCGCATTGGAGACCTCAAGCGAAAGCAGCTGCGCGGGAGCGTCCGCCACGGTCTGCAGGTCGTCGTTCGGTGCCTCGATCACGGACAGCACCAGGGGGATCAGCAACGAATAGAGCAGGCCGGACAGGCCGCCGAGCACGATCGACACCGCGATCTTGTTGGGCGCGCGATGGGAGAACTCGGAAAACAGGTTCATCGTGTCGTTCCATCCGTGTTGTCGGGAACGGAAGGTCCATGCGCGATCGGTTCCGATTCGGACGGTCGATCGTAGCTGGAAACAAGGGGTTGAAGCCGCACGTCGTGGAACTGCCCGATCATGTCGTCGTAGTGCGGGCTGAACACGTTGCCCGACTGCCCGGTCGAATTGACATATAGATGGCGGATGCCGGCGGAGTCCAGGGAGAATATCTGGCGGAACCCGGGGCCGAAGGTTTGCACATAGCCCTCCGACTTCTGGTGCCTCGCTGCCGCGACGTTGATGCTGTTGGCCGAGCCGCCGTTGGGTATGCGGCGTTCGAAGAAGCGCGCGAGTGACTTCGACTGGCTGAACGGCATATGGGGGTACTTCGTGAACTGGTTGCCGGACCAGTGCCAGCCCTCCATGTCCCAGGTTCCGTTGCGCTTGTGGAGTTCCCAGAGCGCCGCGTCGAGTGCGTCTCCAAGTTCGGAATCGCAGTCGCGGGAGCACCATCCGCCACGCCCCTCGCGAAGGACCGCGAGCAGATCGCCATACTCGACATCCTCGCTCATCTGCGACAGCAGGTCGGAGGCGGTGTCGCGTCCCCAGTCTGCGCGAGCACGCGACGCGAAAAGCTGCAAGCGCAGCTGGCGCATCCATTCGGTGAAGATCGTCGCCGCCGCGCTTCCGCCCTGCATCTCGCCCCGCCAGTCGCGTAGCAGGTCCGCGGCGGCGTCGCGACGTCCACCTTCTGGCAGACGGTCTCGCAGGTGGTCCATCAATCGCGCCGCCGACAGGTCGAGTGTGTCGGACTGGATGTCACGCATCGAATCGACCGAGAGTGGTCGTCCTGCCGCGATCGTGTCGTGCAGGAGCTGCTCGATACGCTCGGCGCGGGCCGGTGGGGCCCAATCGTGAGAAATGAAGTACGGATACCGGGAATCGACCACCTTGTTGTTCGCGCTGACAATGTACCCGGAAGGTGGATTGAGCACGCTCGGCCAGGCATCGGGCGGAACGTATCCGTTCCAGCCCCACTCATCGTTCCAGCCCGGGGCGGGGAGCACGCCTTCGCCGCGCTTGCGGATGGGGATCCGGCCAGCGGCGACATAGCCGATGTTGCCCTTCCGGTCGGCGTAGATCATGTTCATCGCCGGCGCCACGTGAAGGCGAAGAGCCGCGCGGAACCCGTTCCAGTCGCGCGCGAAATTCAGGCGGTAGAAGGCCTCGTAGCTGGTGTCGTCGTCATCAAGCGCGGTCCAGCGGAGCGAAACGGGGCTGTCGAAGACGCCATAGCGGTCGCTGATCACGGGGCCGTGGCGCGTGGTCCGCACGGTGACCGTGACCGGTACGTAGCGCTTGCGCAGCGCCTGCGGAAACTTCGGACGGACCCCGATCGACTCCACGCGACGGTCGAAATCCACCCAACGGCCATCGACTTCGTAGCGGGTACCCTCGGGATCCGTCCGTTCGAAGAACAGATCCTGGGTATCGGCCATCATGTTGGTGCCGCCCCATGCGATCCGGTCGTTGCGACCGAGCACCACCAGCGGCAACCCGACCAGGCCCATGCCCGAGACCTTGAGTCCGGGCGAATCGATGCTGATCGCGTACCACAAGGATGGAATGCGCAGGCCGAGATGGGGGTCATTGGCGAGCAGCGCCGCGCCGTTGGCGGTATGCGCGCCCGCGACCGCCCACGCGTTGCTGCCGGTGCCGGGAACCGAGATCCCGAAGTTGCGCTGCCGTCTGTGCTGTGCGTCGAGCATGGCACCCAGGGTGGCGGCGACTTGCGGGGTACCGGTGCGTACGGTTGTCGGGGCATCCTCGGGGTACTCGGGAAAGAAGGTCGCGATCTGGGGTTCGGTCATCGACTGGCGGGCAACGAAGTGGCGCATCTCCCGGTCGAAGTTGCCGCCCAGGTCCAGCGCGAACATCTTTATCCAGGCCAGTGAGTCGAGTTCGGTCCAGGGCTCCGGTTCCACGCCAAGCATCCTGAACTCGATCGGCAGAGGATGACGCTCGGAAAGCCAGGCGTTGATGCCGGAGGTATAAGCGGTAAGCGACTCGCGAGCCTCGGGGCTCAACGCGCGCCACGCCGATCGGGTCGATGCGTGGAGACCAAGCGTGCGGAACCACGCATCGGCGTCGATGCTCTCCTCGCCGAAGATCTCGCTGAGTCGGCCACGCGTCATCCGTCGCTGCAGTTCGAGCTGCCACAGCCGGTCCTGCGCATGCGCGTAGCCCACCGCAAAGAATGCGTCGTGCTCGCTGGTGGCGCGGATGTGCGGGACGCCTGCGGCGTCGCGGGCGATGACGGTGGGTTCGCTGACGCCCTCGCTCAGGGTGAGCGTGCTCTCGGCCGGCAGGCTCGCGCGCATCTGCATCCATCCCCAGGCCACGACCGCCAGCAGGGGCAACAGCACGACCAGTATCAGGCGCGACGCGAGCGGATAGGAGTGGAACGGCATGGTTGCTCCGGGAATCGGAAGAGCGTCAAAGAAAAGGAGGCGAAGCCGGCGGGGCGCAGGGAAGCCGGGCGCCAGGCCGCGACGGCGGTGCGGGAGCGCACGCGCATGGCGGAAAAAGGGCGGCTGCGAGAACGATGGCTCGTCGGGGCATCTATGCGGACTCCATTCCGGCGCTCTACGCCGCGGCCGTCGTCCAAAATGACGGCACCGCCGGAGTATACGCATAACCTGGAAGCGGATCGCCATCGCATCCGGCGCGATTCTCCAGATCCCGCATTGCAGTGACATTGGAGCGGCGTCGGGGTGGCGGATGGTACTGCGGCCGTCGTGCAGGATCGGGTCGGCCAGGATGCGCGCATGCAGGGCGACCTGCCCCGGAGGGGCGCCACGCCGGTGAGGTGGCGCCGGTGCGATGGCCGGGAGTCGCTCCGGTGACCAGGGTGCGACCGGCCAGCAATCCGGTTCGAGAGGTTGCTCGATCGTACGGTGTGCGCGAAACCGCGCTGCACGGACGACGTGCAGGGCAGCTTCGCAGGACTTCCAGCCGGGCCTGGCGTCCTATGGACGTGGAGGCGTGTTCCTGGACCAGATCACGGCCGTGATCTTCCAGCCGTCCTCGGTCCTGACCATGAGCCAGTATTCCCTGCCGACGTTCAGGGCGGTACCGTCGCGCAGGAACTTGAAATCGAACGCCACCGATGCGGCTTCACCGTCGGTGTCGATAACCACGTTCTCGAACGTTTCCTCGATTCGGCTCTTGCTGGCGGAAATTCCGGCTATGAAGCGCTCCGGGGTCTCGCTGGGGTCGTAACCAGCCTTGCTGGTATCGGGATCCGATTGCAGAAGCCCGGTGTAACGCTCCTGCGACAGGACAGGCTGCCAGGTTACGTTCGGGTGCAGGAACAGGCTGAGGAACTTTTCCTTGTCCTTGTCGATGATCGCCGTCTCGAAGTGTTCGATGACGGTCTTGATCTCGCGTTCCGCCGTTGTCTCCCCGTCCGCATTCGCATGCAGGGGAACGACCAACAAAGCTGCGAGCAACCAGCCGGTGCGCATGGATCCCTCCTACGGTCCTTCGCCTGGGCAAACCGTGCCGCAGGGCGGTATCGGCTTGGACGACGTGTCGCGGCGCATGCTACGCCGAAGCCATGGAAGCAACAAGGTGCGTCGGTCGACGCGATGCGGTGCCGGGTCGGGTCGATCGGAGGGCGGTCCGGAGACGACGGGAGGATGGCCGGAGTCATCGGGCCAGGACGTTACGAACAGTGGCGCTTCACGCGGGTGCGTCTCGGGGCGGCCTTTTCCGACCCGATCCCGCAGCGAATGCCAGAGGGGAAAGCGTCGACAAACACGGCCTGCACATGGGCGCGCGTGCGCCCGCTTACCACTTGCTTGGTCGCGTCCCAGTCGAAAAACCTGTCCCTTGCCAGACGAATTGACACATTAAAATCCTATACATTAGTCTTGCCCGACATCGGGGAGCGGTCTTGCCAGGGAGCATGGCTTATGACTGGAAGTGCGTCGGGTTCCGACCTGCGCTGTTGGCACAGTGGTTCACCATTGGCGCTCGAACTGGGCGGGATGCTGCCGACCTACAGTCTCGCGTACCGCACCTGGGGACGACTCTCCGAAGATGCCGACAATGCTGTTGTCGTCTGCCATGCTTTGACTGGCGCGTCAGACGCCGATGTATGGTGGAAGGATCTGTTCGGCGAGGGCAAGGCGCTCGATCCTTGCAAGGACTTCATAGTCTGCAGCAATTCGCTGGGTAGCTGTTACGGCAGCACGGGGCCGACGACGCTGCATCCCGACGGAAAGCGCTGGGGTGCGCGCTTCCCGAAGATCACGATCCGTGACCAGGTACATGCGCAGATGGCGCTGGCCGACGCGCTGGGTATTCGCCGCATACGTCTGGTCGTCGGCGGCTCGATGGGCGGGTTGCAGGTGCTGGAATGGGCGCTGCTGGATCAGGACAGGGTCGAGTCGATTGCCGTCGTCGCCGCAAGCGCGTTGCATTCTTCGTGGTGCATCGCCTGGAGCGCGACGCAGCGGATGAGCATCCACTCCGATCCCGGCTTCAGCAATGGTGACTATGCTGTCGAGGCTCCGCCCCGCAAAGGCCTCGGCATCGCACGTGCGATCGCAATGGCCACCTATCGCAGCCATGGTTCGCTGGGCATGCGTTACGGTCGGATCACCGGCATCGAAGCCTTTGGCTCCAATGCCAAGGCGCCGAAGGAATTCGCCGTGCGCAACTGGGTCGCGCACCACGCGGAGAGCTTTGCCGACCGCTTCGATGCAAACAGCTATCTGACGTTGATCGACGCGATGGATACCCACGACGTCGGTCGTGGGCGCGGCGGCGTGGACGCCGCCCTGGCCGGCGTCAAGGTTCCCGCACTCGTGATCTCCATCGATAGCGACGCACTCTATGTTCCCGCGGAACAGGCCTGCCTGTTCGAGGGGATTCCCGATGCGCGCCTGGTCGAGATCACGTCGTTGCACGGGCATGACGGATTCCTGATCGACGCCGCGCGCCTGGAGCCGGCGATCCGCGAGTTCCGCGACGACCTGTCCTCTCGCGCCCGAGGGGATACCTTCATTTCCCGGGAAACCGCCTCCTATGCTTGATGATCTCATCGAGCCGCGCAGCGGCGCTCGCCATGTGCCCGTGGACGCACAGCGTGTCGACCTGATCCTGATCGGTGCGCGAGGA
The DNA here is from genome assembly GCF_021725675.1 of Marilutibacter chinensis. Classification (GTDB taxonomy): domain Bacteria; phylum Pseudomonadota; class Gammaproteobacteria; order Xanthomonadales; family Xanthomonadaceae; genus Marilutibacter; species Marilutibacter chinensis. The sequence continues at coordinate 268,626 of NZ_JAKJPO010000005.1, forward strand.
AAGGTGGGGGCGGCGTTCCGCCAGCTTCTTGCACGTCAGCAACTTGCGTTGCTCGCCGAAGTGAATCTGGATCTGCGCCTGCTGGCGGCGTTCGACCGCCGCGGTTTCGCGTTCGATGCCATCGGTCTGGCTCCCGGCAGTCTGGAAGGCGCCATGTATGCTCGCGCGGGTGCCGATGTCGAGCGTCTGATCGAGTTCGTCGCGACGCGGGCCGGCGTGCCCACCATTGCCGTGGATTGCACCGCAAGCGACGAGATAGCCGATCTGTATCCGCAGTTGTTCGACAAGGGCATCGGCGTCGTTGCCGCGAACAAGCGTGCGAACGCTCGGACCCTGGCTTTCTATCATGGCCTGCAGCGTTCGGCTCGCGAGCACGGCGTCCCGTATCGCTACGAGACCACGGTGGGTTCGGCCATTCCGTTGCTTGGACCGCTACGCGACCTGCGTCTTCGTGGAGAACGCGTCGAGTCTCTGCAGGGCGTGCTGTCCGGATCGCTGAGCTACATTCTCCACCGCATGCACGAGGGCTGCCCGTTCTCCGCGGCGGTGGTCGAAGCCCGGGACCTGGGCTACACGGAACCCGACGTGATGGAGGATCTCCGCGCGATCGACCTGAGCCGCAAGCTGCTTGTCCTGGCCCGCGAAGCCGGGTTCAGCATGGAGGTCGACGACATGCGGGTCGAACTGCTCGGCGATCTCCAGATCGACGTCGACGACGTCGTGCCGGCGTTGCAGCTGCTGGATGACGGCTGGCGCATCCGCGTCGAGGCGGCGCTCGCGCGCGGCGAACGATGGGTCGCGGTCGCCGAAGCCACGCCGGACGCGGCAAGGATAGGTCTGCACAGCCTGCCCGCGCATTCGCCGTTCGCACAGCTGGCCCCCGGCCAGAACCTGATCGAGATCCGTACAGAGCTGCAGGATCGAATGCCGCTGCGCGTCAGCGGCCCGGGCGCCGGCGTGGAGATCACCGCCGCCGGCGTGCTCAGTGATGCTGTGTCCGCCGCGATGCACTGGCCAAGCCGACACTGAAACACGGCACTTCGAACGGACTCGAACCCAATGCAATCCGAAACTTCCTCCGAGAAGTGGTTTCCATTGTCCGCCGCGCAGAAGGCGCGCTGGTTCCTGTACCGCTATGTGCCCGAGAACCGCGGGCTTCACAACAACGTCTTCTCCGCCTCCCTTCGCGGTGCGATCGATCCGTTGCGATTGGCCTGGGCGCTGGAGGCTCTCACCTTGCGGCACCCGATGTTGCGCGCGCGCTTCCGCACCGGCGCGGATGGCATGCCCGAGCAGCGCGTCCTGGATCGTGCCGAAGTATCGCTGGCGGTGGTCGATGCCGCCGGCATGGATGACGAGGCGCTGCACGCGCGCGCCTGCGAGGATGCGCTGTCGACCTTCGACGCGGAGAATGAGCCCCTGCTGCGCGGCTTCCTGTACATGCGCGGTGCCGACCATGCCGTCTTCTTGCTGATCTTCGATCATCTCGTGTGCGACGGCTGGTCGTACTGGGTGATGATGGAAGAGCTTTCGGCATTGCTGTGCGGCAATGCCGTGCATCTTCCCGCAATCGGGACCGATGCCGCCCAGTACCGGGACTACGTCGCATGGCAACGGGAGTGGTTGCGCGGCCCACGCGCTGAAAAGCAGTTCGCGTACTGGAAGAGCGTGCTAGGAAGCGCGCCTGTCGCCCTCGCGCTACCGGTCGACCGGCCGCGTCCGTTGGTACCCAGCGGACAGCAGCACTCCGTCGTCGCGGAACTTCCGGCCGAACTCGTTTCAGGCGTGCAGGCGTTCGCCCGGGACGGTATTTCCACCGTCTACACGACGCTGCTCGTCGCATACCAGATCCTGTTGCATCGCTTCTGCGGACAGTCCGATATCGTCATCGGCTCTCCAATGCCGGCGCGCAGCGGAACTCGCTGGCAGCGCGTCGTCGGCGACTTCGTCAACATGGTGGCGTTGCGCGCCGACTTCTCCACCGACCCAAGCGTTTCCGATGCGTTGAGCTCGGCCCGAGCCGCCAGCGCGCGCGCCCTGCGCAATCAGGACTATCCGTTCTCCACGTTGGTCGAGCGCCTGCTGCCGGGGCGGATCGGTACCGAGCACCCGTTCTTCCAGTCCGTTTTCGTGTTCCAGAATGCGCGTCGCGCCGGGGAGTTGCGGGGGCTGTGGCGCCAGGCGCCTTCAGGTACCGCGGTCGCGAACTGGGGTGGGCTGACCCTGTCCCGGTTCGAGGTGCCGCAGAAGGTCGCTGCCGATCGCATTGCGCTGACGATGCAGGCGATCGAGCACGATGACGGCATTCGTTGCGATTTCCAGTACGACCCGGACGTCTTCGACGCGTCTACGATCCAACGGTTGGCAGGTGCCTTTCGCCAGTTGCTGGGAGGCATGATCGCGGATCCGTCGACACCGGTCGGCCGTCTGCCGCTCATGGATGCCGCCGAACGCCATCGCGTGCTGGAGGGGTTCAACGACACGTCGCTGACCTATGCCCGGGATGCGTTGCTGCATCACGCGTTCGAGGCCCAGGCGCAGGCCAGGCCTGATGCGGTTGCCGCGCGCGACAAGACCTGCACGATCAGCTATCGCGCGCTCAACCGCCGTGCTAACCGCATCGCGCGATGCCTTCTGGAGCTTGGCGTGCGGCCCGATGACCGGATCGCAATCAGTGCCACTCGCGGCATCCCGATGCTGGCCGGTCTGCTTGGCGTACTCAAGGCCGGCGGCGCCTACGTGCCGCTCGATCCGAAGTATCCGGCGGATCGCCTCGCCTACATGCTGGAGGACAGTGCACCGAAGGCCTTGCTGACCGAATCGACGATTTCCGCCTCCCACGCGCCCGCCGGGCTGCCGACCCTCCTTCTGGATGAGGCTTCTCTTGCCGATGACCTTCCCGGCGACGACGCCAATCCGAACCCGGAAGGTGTGAGCTCACGCAATCTCGCCTACGTCATCTACACCTCCGGTTCGACGGGACAACCCAAGGGCGTCGCCATCGAGCATCGCAGTGCGGTGAATCTCATCGCCTGGGCGTTGCAGGCGTTCGAGGCGGGCGAGCTTTCCGAAACGCTTTTCGCAACCTCGATCAACTTCGATCTCGCGGTCTACGAGGTGTTCGCGCCGCTATCCTCGGGCGCTGCGCTGACCATTGCCGCAGACATACTCTCTGTCCGTCCAGAAGCCGGCGTCAGTCTGGTCAATACGGTGCCGTCGGGCATCCGGGCGTTACTGTCGGTCGCTGGCGTACCGGGCGCGGTGCGCACCATGAACCTGGCCGGCGAACCGCTGAAACGCGCGCTGGTCGAACGCATCTTTGCCGAAACCGACGTGTCGTCGGTGGTGAATCTGTATGGACCGACCGAGACAACGACCTACTCTACCTGGGTGCGGATGCCGCGTGCGGCCGGCTTTGCGCCGCACATCGGCCGCCCGATAGCCAATACGCGCATTTACCTGCTCGATATCCGTGGCGAACCGGTCCCCATCGGTGTTGTCGGTGAACTCTTCATCGGTGGCGATGGCGTGGCGCGCGGCTACCTCGGCCGCCCCGGGCTGACCGCCGAACGATTTGTTGCCGACCCGTTCTCGGGCGAGCCGGATTCGCGGATGTACCGCACGGGCGATCTCGGCCGCTGGCTGCCCGACGGCAACATCGAGTATCTCGGCCGCAACGATTTCCAAGTGAAGATTCGCGGCTTCCGCATCGAGCTGGGCGAGATCGAGGCGCGGCTCATGGCCTGCAGGGACGTGGAGACGGCCGCGGTGGTCGCGCGCGAGACAGCCGCCGGCGACAAGCGACTCGTCGCCTATGTCGTGCCGCGCGCGGACACGACGGTTTCCGTCGCCGATGTCCGCGAGACCCTGTCGCTGGTCCTGCCCGACTACATGGTCCCCAGCGCATTCGTGGTGCTGGAGGCGCTGCCACTGACGCCAAACGGGAAGCTCGACCGCAAGGGCTTGCCCGACCCCGGCGACGATGCCGTGGTCAGTCGCGACTATGCGGAACCTGCGAACCCGCTGGAGCAGGCCGTTGCCGACCTCTGGCGCGAGCTGCTGGGCCTGCGCAGGGTGGGGCGCAACGACCACTTCTTCGAACTCGGCGGCAACTCGCTGATGGCGCTGCAGCTGGTCTCGCGCCTGCGTTCGCTGCTGGGTGTGGAAGTCGCGCTCCGGGAACTGTTCGTGCATTCCACCGTCGCCGCCCTCGCCGAGGTGCTGGTCGGCATGGGCGCGCGGGTCGACGCGATACCGGCCTGCGCCGCGGCGGGCGATGCAACGGGACATGCGCCGATTCCGATCGTCGACCGTTCGGAGGCGATGCCGTTGTCGTGGGCGCAGCAACGGCTGTGGTTCCTCGACCAGCTCGACCAGGCCGCCGGTGCCGCCTATCACATGCCTGCCGCGCTGCGCATGCGTGGCGACCTGGACCGTGTGGCGCTTCGGGCCGCGCTGGACAGGATCGTTGCCCGCCATGAAGCGCTGCGCACGCGCATCGCCGACGTCCGCGGCGATGCCGTACAGTCGTTCGCACCCGCCGACATCGGCTTCTCGCTGATCGAACAGGATCTGTCGGGGCTCGACCCGACCGCCCGCTCGGTCGCGGCCGCACGCATCGGCGCGGAGGAGGCCTCGGCCCGTTTCGACCTGTCGTGCGGGCCGCTGATTCGCGGCCGTCTGCTGCGTCTCGCCGATCACGAGCATGTGCTGCTCGTTACCCAGCATCATGTCGTCTCCGACGGCTGGTCGATCGGCGTACTCGTGCGCGAGCTGTCCGCCCTGTACCACGCGTTCGCGTCCGGGCAGGCGGATCCGCTTCCGCCATTGCCGGTGCAGTATGCCGACTACGCGGCATGGCAGCGCAGCCGGTTGCAGGGAGAGGCGCTGGAACGGCAGATCGCGTTCTGGCGGACTCACCTGGACGGTGCGCCTTCTTTGCTGGAACTTCCGACCGATCGCCCGCGTCCCCTGATGCAGAGCTACGCAGGCGCCTGCCACCCGGTCGTGGTGCCGCCGGCGCTGGCCGGCAGACTCGATGCGTTGGCACAGCGCCACGGCGCCACCATGTTCATGGTTCTCCTCGCGGGCTGGTCGGTACTGTTGTCGAAGCTTGGGGGGCAGGATGACATCGTGGTCGGTACCCCGGTCGCGAACCGTCTGCGGCAGGATGTCGAAGGGGTGATCGGCCTGTTCGTCAACACTCTGGCGATCCGTACCCGGATCGCATCTGGGGACACCGTGTCGGGTCTGCTTGGGGCGGTGCGGAACGCTGTGCTGGAAGCCTTCGAGCATCAGGAGCTTCCGTTCGAGCAGGTGGTCGATGCGGTGCAGCCGCAGCGCAGCCTGGCGCATGCGCCGCTTTGCCAGACGCTGCTGACGCTCGACAACACCCCCCACGACAAGGTCCTGCGACTGAAGGGATTGGCGGTCGAGCCCATGCCCCTGGCGCAGGACAGCACGCGTTACGACCTCTCGCTGTCGCTCAGCCGGGATGGCGACGGCCTTGCCGGCGAGGTCGAGTACGCCACCGACCTGTTCGATCAGGCGACCATCGTGCGTTGGTTCGGCCACTTCATCGCCGTGCTGGAGGCCATGGCCTCGGATGCAACGGCGGCCGTCGGCACGTTGTCGCTGATGTCGCGCGCGGAGCGCGCGCGCGTGGTCGAGGGCTTCAATGCCGCCACCCGGCCCTTGCCGGCGGAACGGCGCATCCACAGGCTGTTCGAACGAGCGGTTGCACGCGATCCGCATGCGCCCGCACTGATCGATGGCGACCTGCAGCTGGACTACGATCGACTCAACAGGCAGGCCAATCGGCTCGCCCACCGCCTGATCGCCCTGGGGGTGGAGCCGGACGACCGCGTGGCGCTGTGCGTCGGGCGCGGCGCGGCGATGGTGGTGGGAATGCTGGGCATCCTCAAGGCCGGTGCCGCCTACGTACCGCTGGATCCTGCCTATCCTGCGGAACGCCTGGGCTACATGTTGCGCGACAGCCGTCCCAGGGCGCTGGTGACGGCGGACGATGTCGAAGAGTGCGCGGAAGTACGCGCCGCGGCGGACGCGCTTGCGCTGAGCGTCGTCGAGTTCGATGGCATCGATCCGGATTGCGGAGGCGATGCAACGGCCGATGGGAACCCCGATGCCGATGCGATGGGACTCGGCGGACATCATCTGGCCCAGCTGATCTATACCTCGGGATCGACCGGTCAGCCGAAGGGCGTGATGGTCGAGCACGACAACGTGGCGCACCTGATCGCGAATCACATCGCGAACTGCGGGCTCGGGCCGGGCCAGCGCATGTTGCAGTTCGCCTCCTGCTCGTTCGACAGCTCCGTGGTCGAGATCTTTCCAACTCTGGCGGCAGGAGCCACGCTGGTGCTGCGCCCGGCGCATGTCCTCGCGCCGGACGAAACCTTCGCCGACGTGCTGGAGCGGAACCGCGTCACCCTGGTCGATCTGCCCACAGCATTCTTCCACGTGTGGGCACAGGAAGTCGCGGCGGGCCGTGTCCTGCCTCCGCCCTCGTTGCGCCTGGTCGTGGTCGGAGGCGAGGCGCTCGAGTCGCGCCATCTGGATGCCTGGTTGTCCACGAACGGCACACGCGATTGTGCGGTTCTCAATACCTACGGTCCGACCGAGGCCGCGGTATACGCAACCGCGATCCGCTTCGAAGCCGACAGTCTGCCAGTGCGCGATGCGCCTTCGATCGGTACCCCGGTACCCAATGCGCGCATCTACCTGCTCGACGCCGCCGGCGTTCCGGTGCCGCCCGGAGTTGCCGGCGAGCTGTACATCGCCGGACCACAAGTGGCGCGCGGATACTTCGATCGCCCCGAACTCAGTGCGCAATGCTTCAGCAGGGATGGCATCTCCAGCGATGCGAGGATGTATCGCACCGGCGACCTGGCTCGCTGGCGCCAAGACGGCTCCATCGAATTCGTCGGCCGCAACGACTTCCAGGTGAAGATTCGCGGCTTCCGCATCGAACTGGGCGAAATCGAGGCCGCGATCGCACGCTGCAGCGGCGTCCGCGACGCGGTCGTGCTTGCGCGCGAGGATTCGCCCGGCGAGCGACGTCTCGTTGCCTACGTGGTCATGGCGCCCGGTGAAGCGCTTGCCGCGTCCACGCTGCGGCGGACGCTGGCGGGCGAGCTCGCCGAATTCATGCTGCCGTCGGCCTTCGTCGCCCTGGACGAACTGCCATTGACGGCCAACGGCAAGATTGACCGTCGGGCGCTGCCTGCCCCGGACCACCATGCGACGGCCTCGTGCGCGTACGTACCGCCCGAGGGCGAGTACGAGCGCACGCTTGCAGGGATCTGGTGCCAGCTCCTGGGCGTGGAACGCGTGGGTCGCGAGGACCGCTTCTTCGAGATCGGCGGCAACTCGCTGGTCATCACGCGTCTGGGCTTCGCCGTCAAGGAAGCGTTCGGCGTCACTGCGACCGTCGGCGATCTCTACGGATTGCACTCCCTGCGCGACATGGCGGCCTTCGTCCAGGCGCAATGCGATCGCCGCGCCTCCGCCACGGAAACCCTCGTCGAGTTCGATCTCTGAGCCCCGGGCCGTTCCGCCTGATCAGTCAAATACACATCCCAAGTCCAGATGCCATCCAATCTCTACTACCTGAAAGAAAGCGTGTACTTCGAGCCACTCATCCTGCGCTGGTATGCCTGGCCGTACCTGTTGCCGCCGATGAGCGCGGCGATGAACCTCACCGGGCGCAGTCTCCGTCTGATGAAGTCGTTCGTCGCCAACTCGCGACTGCATCTGGCGGCCAGCCAGAACCCCGACCTGGCCGGTGGCGACTTCGTCAACTGCAGCGAGGACCAGGTCGATGCGGTCCGCGCGCTGATCGACGAGATGCAGACCGAGCACAAGGACTACGTCGAGCTGCGCAAGGCCATCGTCCAGCTCAACGACATGCTCGACAAGTGCGAAGGCATGTCGCTGGAGACGCTGTACGACTCGGTGCCGGAACCTCTGCGCGGCCTGGTCGAGCTGGTCTACGACATGAGCCACAGCGCTTCGTTCAGGATGATCGAGGGCCTGATATACGAGAGTTCGTTGTACAAGCCGCAGGTGCAGAGCGTGTCGCTTGGATTGCTCGGCGGTCGCTTGAAGGAACGTCCGTTCGTGCTCAGTTCACCGCGCTTGCCCGACGAGAACCACCTGCACCTGAAGGTGCCGTTCGCGGACCCGCTCATCGACAGGCTGTTCGCCACCCGTACCCGGCCGGTGACCCGGGAGCAGATCGATGCGATGTTCGCGGACGTCCATCGGGAGGGCGGTCTGTCCATCGATGATCTGTTCACCACCGAGGCACCCCGGATCACCCGCAAGCCACTGTCAGACGGGTTGCGCGTGAGCTACCTGGGTCACGCCGGCCTGCTGCTGGAGACGGCGAAGACCAGCATCCTCGTCGATCCGGTGATTGCCGTGCGCGACGAGGCCCACGGCGACCGAGTGGTCAGCTTCAGCGAGCTGCCCGAGACCATAGATTACATATGCGTGACCCACACGCACATGGATCACGTCTGCATCGAGACGCTGCTGCAGCTCCGTCACAAGACGCGCAAGGTGCTGGTCCCGAAGAACGGAGGGGGCAGCATCGTCGATCCGTCAATCAAGCTCATGCTGCAACGCATCGGCTTCGACGTCGTGGAGTTCGAGGACATGGAGACTCTGCGCTGCGAAGACGGCCTGATCCGCGCGATCCCGTTCCTCGGCGAACATGCGGACCTGAACATCCGTTCGAAGACCGCCTGGTACTTCGAGTTCGCCGGAAAGAAGGTGTTCTCCGGGGCCGACTCCTCCAGTCTGGACGAGCGTATGTACAAGCGCATACACCAGATCATCGGCGACATCGACCTGCTGTTCATCGGCATGGAGTGCGTGGGCGCGCCGATGAGCTGGCTGTACGGCGCGTTGTTCACCAAGCCGATTCCCCGAGATGTCAACGAGTCGCGCAGGTTCAATGGCTCGGATTGCGCATCCGCGCAGAAGATCGTGGACATCTTCAATCCGTCGGAAGTCTACATCTACGCGCTGGGCATGGAGCCGTGGTTCAAGTACTTCATGGGCGTTGACTACGACGACGACGCGCGGCAGATCACCGAGTCCGGGCGACTGCTGGACATCTGCAGGGAAAAACAGGTGCGGGCGGAGCGCCTGTACGCGAAGCAGATCTGGGAACTCAACTAGGACTGCGGCAGGAAGAACGCCCCGACGGATCGCCGGGGCTTAGCCCTTGGCGCTGCGCAACCTGATCAGGAATAGGGAAATGTTTCTTTTCGAACTCGTCCAGTACATCGAACGGAACGGCATCGAGCTGAGGATCATCGATGGCAGGCTGCGCGTCACCGGGGATCAGTCCAAGTTGACGCCGGAGATCGCCGAAACCATGCGCCGCTTCAAGCCCGCGTTGCAGGCCTACTGCGAGCGCAGCGGCTCGGGTATCGAGCGCGCGACGACCGACGATGGCAGTTTTCCGCTGTCGCTCGCGCAGCAGCGCCTGTACTTCCTTTATCAGTACGATCCAACGGTCACCAGCTTCATCCTGCCGACCGAGCTGGAGCTGCGGGGCAGACTCGATGTCGCGCGACTGGGCCGGGCGATCGGCGCCGTCGTCGACCGCCATGACATCTATCGCGCCGTGTACTCGGTCGAATCCGGACTGCCGCGCCAGCGTGTCGATCGTTCGCGCGTGTTCGCAATGGACGTCCTCGATGTATCGGAGCTGGAGGCCGGTGCACGAGCCTGCGATATCTCGCTGAAGCGCGATGCGGTGGCGACGACGCCGTTCGATCTGGGCGTCGAGCTGCCATTGCGCGCGTGTCTGGTGCGCGAGTCCGATGACCTCCATCGCCTGATCGTGGCCATCCACCACATCGCCACCGACGACTGGTCGATCCAGCAGTTCGTCGCGGAGGTGGCCGCGGCCTACCGGGATGACGGCGTTGCGGAAACCGCGCCGCCGCGCCTGTCATACCTCGACTACGCCGCATGGCAGAACGCGGTCCACGACGCGGGAGGATACGAGGTTTCGCGCTCCTACTGGCAGGCCCATCTGGAAGGCATCCGCGGCGTCCTCGAACTTCCGCTGGACAAGCCACGTCCCCCGGTCCAGACCTTCGGCGGAGCCACCGTCACCCGGCGTATCGCGCCGGAGATCAGCCAGGCTGCGGCCGCCGCGGCGCGGCGCCTGGGAAGCTCGGAGTTCTCGCTGTATCTCGGCATCTTCAACGTACTGATATCCAAGCTCAGCGGCGAACGCGACATCGTCGTCGGCACCGACGTGTACGGTCGCGACCATGCCGATCTGCAGGACGTGCCGGGATTCTTCGTGAACCAGGTGGCGCTGCGCAGCCAGATCGATCCGCAGGAATCCATTGGCGAATACCTGGCACGCCTGGGCGCCGGAACCATGGAGTCCCTGCAGTACCAGGACATGCCGTTCGACAAGCTGGTCGATGCGCTGGGGTTCGAACGCGACACCGCCTTCTCGCCGGTATTCCAGGTCAAGTTCCTGTACGACCGCACACCGCACAGGATCGAACTGTTCGACGACATCGAAGTGCGCGAGGGCCACGCCTTCCAGGTCCGGTCGCAGTACGACGTGACCCTGAAGGTCGTAGGCGACGAAGCGGTCTTCTATTACAACACCGACCTTTTCCACGCCGGTACCGTGGAGCAATGGGCCGATCTGTACATGGCGATGCTGGCCCGGGCGATCGAGACGCCGCAAGCGGCGGTCGCCGGGCTGTTGCACGATGCGTTGGCCGAGCGCCTGGCCGGCAATATCCAGGGCGAATGCCGGGACGTCGACGCGTCGGCCCTTTTCGATGGATTCGATCGTGCGGTGCGCGAGACCCCGGAATCCATCGCCGTGCGTACCGCCGACGGTGCCGCAAGCTATGCGGAGCTTGATGCCAGGATCGCGCAGATCGGCGGTCGGTTGCTGGCGATGGGCGTGCGCAAGGGCGACAAGGTCGCGATTCATCTGGAGCGTTCGATCGATCTGGTGGCCTCGATCGTCGCGGTGCTGCGTATCGGTGCGGTGTTCGTTCCGATCGACCCGAGCTACCCCCGCGAGCATATCGAGTACACGTTGGAGGATAGCGAGGCCGGCATCGTCATCAGCGACAGCCTGCTGTCCGAGGGCCTGTCCGACTTCTACGGCTTCGTTCTGGATCTCGACCAGCTGGCGCCCGAGCCGGGCGCGCAGGCGCCTGCATGGGCCTCCATTTCGGCCGATGACATCGCGTACCTGCTCTACACATCGGGATCGACCGGTCGCCCGAAGGGTGCCCTGGTCGGTCATGGTGCACTCTCGAACCTGTGCGATTGGTACATACGTTTCGCCGGTCTGGATGCGCGTAGCCGCGTGTTGCTGATGATCCCTATCGGCTTCGACGCGTCCATCAAGAACGTGATCTGCCCGCTCATGGTTGGCGGCACCGTGGTGCTGGCCCGGGCCGGAGCCTTCGATCCCGACCTCCTGCTCGAGCAGATCGAGGATGTCGGCGTCACTCTGATCAACTGCGCGCCGAGCGCGATGAATGCGATCATGAAGGTGGACGCGCCTGGCGACTACGCGCGGTTGGCGAGCCTTGAGATGCTGGCGCTGGGAGGTGAAGCGCTGGATATCGGCGTCTTCGCGTCCTGGCTGTCCAGCCGCTGGTGCCGCGCCACGCTCGCCAATATCTATGGCCCTACCGAATGTACCGATATCTCGGTCGCATGGAAGGCCGACCGGGAGACCTGGCTCGCGCAGGCTGTCGCTCCGATCGGTCATCCGATCCAGAACGCGCGCGCCTGCATTGTCGATGCCGATCTGCAGTTGTGTCCGCTTGGCGTCGCCGGCGAGTTGCTGATCGCCGGCCGCGGCGTTGGCGCCGGCTATCACAACCTGGAGGAGGCCACCGCACGAAGCTTCATCGAGAGTGCCGTGGCCGGTGGCCGCGCATACCGCACCGGCGACATATGCCGCTACGATTCGCTGGGCCGGATCGTCTATGTCGGTCGCCGCGACGGGCAGATCAAGGTTCGCGGAAAGCGCGTCGAGATCAGCGAGATCGTCGCTCGATTGGCCCAGTGCCTGCCCTCGCGCAAGATCAGCGTGCAGCTCTACAGCGAACACGGCCTCGAAATGCTGCTCGCCTTTGTCGATGGCGGCACGGCCGGCCGGTCGTCGGATGAGGTGCGCAGTGAGTTGGCGAAGCTCCTGCCCCGGCATATGGTGCCCGCACAGATCCTGTTCGTGGATGCGCTGCCGCTTACGCCGAACGGCAAGGTCGATGCGCGCGCGTTGATCGCGCAGTTCGAGGCCCAGCGCGGCGCGGGCGAGGTCGACGACGAGCCATTGGACGAGGTCGAGGAAGTCGTTGCTGCGGTCTGGCGCGAGCTCCTGGGAGTCGACGCGCTCGGAAGGTCCTCGGATTTCTTTGCGCTTGGCGGCGACTCCATCTTCTCCATCCAACTGGTCGCGATGCTGCGCGACCGGGGCATCCCGGTGGCGGTTGCCGACATATTCAGGCACCCCACCATCGGCCAGTTGGCGGCGCTTGTGCGCGAAGCCGGCCGATCCGGCGATGCGCCGCACCCCCTGTCCGGGGCAGACACGCACGTGGCACCGTTCGCGCTGGTACCCGAGGCGGATCGTCCGCTGCTGCCGGATGGGCTGGAGGATGCCTATCCGGTCACCGCATTGCAGCACGGCATGATCTTCCATGGCATCTACGATGAAGAAGCATCGGCGTACCACGATGTGTTTTCGTTCGAGCTGACCTTCGACTACGAAGAAGCAGCCTTCATCGAAGCGTTGCAACACGCAGTGGATGAACATCCTGTGTTGCGCACCGGGTTTGCACTGGGCGGCTACACGGTGCCGCTGCAGTTCGTGCACGCCGACGTCACCGCGAACGTGGAGCGTCTGGACCTGCGCGACCACGGGCCCGAAGAGCAGGAGTCGCTGATATCGGCGCATATCCGCAGATTGAAGGATCAGGGCTTCGACCTCCAGGCGAGGACGCTCATCAGGTTCTCGATCCTGCGTCGTGCCGAGCGTTGCATCCAGCTGGTGATCGACGCCCATCACGCGATACTTGACGGTTGGAGCATGGCGACCCTGCAGCGCCAGGTGTTCGACAGTTACCGTCGCATAAAGGACGGACAGGCGCCGGACCATCGGTTCTCACCGGGGCGTGCGCGCTTCGCCGACTACGTGGCGCGCGTGCTCGAGGAAGAAGTCGATCCGGGGAGTCGTGCCTACTGGAGCGAGTACGCCCGTCGTGACGGTGCTGGCGCGATCTCCCGGGTATGGCCGGTGCCCCAGGCGATCGAGACGCTCGAGATCCGTCTGGATCCGGGCCTGGCGCGCAGTATCGATGCGATCGTCGCCCGCGAAGGCATCCCGGTGAAGACCCTGATGCTGATGGCACACGCCTACATGCTCGCCTGCCTTACAGGCCGGTCGCGCATGTTCACCGGCAACGCGGACAACGGACGCCTGGAAGCAGCGGGCGCTGAAAACGTGATGGGGCTGTTCCTCAACGCGCTTCCTTACCACCTGGATCTTGCCGATACGAGCTGGCGCGATCTCGGTCGGACCTTGCTCGACGACGAGGGCGCCCGCAAGCCGCATCGGCGCTATCCGTTCGCCACGATCCTTCGCGAGAACCCCGGACTGCAGATCGACTCGCTGTTCACCTATACCAACTTCCGGGTGTCGCGGGATCTCGTCCACGGCGGGGATCTTGAGGTCAAGGTCGGCGAGTTGTTCGAAGAGCTAAGCTTCAAGGTGTCCACCCACGTCAGCGGGAACGGCGAGGACGGTTACTCGCTCCTGTTGCGTACCAAGATCCACCTGTCGCAGGATGGCCTGGCCTTGCTGCTGCGGCGCTATGTCGGTGCGCTCGAGGCCATGGTCGAGGACTTTGCTGGCCCGGTTCCGGCGCCTGCCGGCCACCGCGTGCCGGCGCTCGCCTCGGGGCGGGACGGCATTCGTATCTGCCATGCCGATATCCGCCACGTGGGCGCCCTGGATCTCGATGCGCTGATCGAGTCCTCGCGCCAGATCGCGTGCATGCTTGCCGATGGCGGCATGCCGCAGGCCGAGTCTGTCTCGGTGATGGCCGTTGCCGCTTTAGCGCGGGATGAGGACACCGTCGGCGAGGCCCTGTCGCGCCTGGCGGCATCCGATGCACTGTTCCGTGTCGCTATCGTCGAGGGCGACGATGGCGGAGGCCAGCGCCTGATCCTGCGCGGACCGGATCGCCACGCCACCGAGCGCCTTGTCAATCGATACCTCGAACTGCGTGGCGGTGATCATCGGCTGCGGGTGCGTGCCGAAGCGGGCGGCGAGTGGCTGGATGCGTGCCGGGTCGATGCCGACGCGGATTTCTGGAGTCGTTATCTCGACGGCCTGGCACCGGTGCTGCAGGTCGCGTCCGGTGCGCCCGTGCCGGCTGCCGCCGGTCGTGCGCGCGTCGCACTCGCGTTGCCGGAACAGACCCTGCGCGGCTTGGCCGACCTGGCGTCGACACACGGGGTGGACACGATGGATGTCGCCGCCGTCGCCTGGATTGCGTTGCTCTCGCGTTTGGGCGAGCAGTCGGAGATCGCCGTCGGCATGGTCGGTCCGTCCGGCCTCGTACAGCCGCTGCGTTGCGACACCGGGACGCCGCACGCGGTGGCCACTGCCCTCGCCGCGCTGGCCGAGAGCCGCGCATGCGTTTCCGGGCACGCGCTGCTGCCGGTGTCGGCGCTGGCTGGCCTGGTCGATGACGGCTGCCTGCATACCGTTGTCGCGGGCGAGCGGCTGGACGCCATGGATGATGTCGCGTTGGCGCTGATCGCGCCGGAAGCTGGAGCATGGGCGGTGGAATATGCCGCGTCGCGCTTCGATGCGGCCACGGTCGATCGCTTCGCGTCCTACCTGCGGCAACTCGTCGAGGGCATGCTCGCGGCCCCGGCGCGCCCGCTGTCGTCGCTGCCGATCCTGCCGGCGGAGGAGCGCGGGCAGGTGCTCGGGGGGTTCCAGTCGCCGCGTCCGGACTGGTCTCACGACCGCACCGCACATGCGCTGTTCGAGGCCCGGGCGCGCACCCACCCCGACGCGGAGGCGGTGCGCCACGACGGAGTGTCGCTGAGCTACGCCGAGCTGGACGCGCGCGCCAACCGGCTCGCGCACCGCCTGATTGCGCTGGGGGTCGGCCCCGACGAC
>NZ_JAKJPO010000006.1 GCF_021725675.1 Marilutibacter chinensis
GCAGCGCCGCCAGGTGCTTCCCCACTGGTTGCACCACTACAACTGGCATCGCCCTCACGCCAGCTTGGGCTACAAGCCTCCGATCAGCCGACTGCCACTGAACAACGTACTGGGTTTACACAGCTAGGCCTACCTGTGCTGTGCGAGTGATCTGCCCCCACTTAGTCCGTCCGGTCCCCACAGGGAGGCAGTAAAGCGTCTCAGCGTCACTTAGGACGCCGCACCAGCAAAACGATGAGGAGGACTAGTCCGATCAGTGCTATCAAAATCGAAAGATGCCAGAGGCTCATAGCTGCTCTCCTACCCTTTGGCTGATTTGCTGAGAAAAAGAAGGCCGAACATGTCGGCCTTCTTTGCTCTCCTCGTCACTCGTAGTGACAGACGAGTGCCCTTCCATCCCACGAGCAGCTCATCCTGCGGCTCCCAGATGCGGAACCGTTGACCGGAATCCCGTAATCCGCTGCGGCTCTGACCCAGTCAGCAAGGGAGCCGTTACTGTCGAAATAGTAGCTACCCACGTAGTTCATCGCCCCGTCCTGATTCGTTGCGGAGGAATCAGGTATCGGGTTTCCCTGGGCGTCGGAGCTTTCCCCTGGGACATACTCGGCCTTGTTGGCCGTGGACGAATCGATTGTGAAGGTGGTCTTCGACCCGTCCTTCCACGTAATGATGATCTTGAACCCTGACGGGAACCCCATGCCCATGATCACGGAGTTAAGCGTTACCCCCAGATCGGTGAGCGTCTGATTGGAGGTACCAGTCGCAGTCATCGACTGAGCCAGGTTCGTCCCCAGCTGATTGCGAACGGTTACCGAGCCGGCAACTTCATAAGCGTTCGACCCGGAGAAGCCCCCGAAAGGATTGTTGGCAAAGAGGGTGCCGTTGTAGCCATCCGGGCTGATGTTCACGACCACGTTGGATGCGCCGGACGCCTGAGCGGTCATCTTCGCGTCAAGCATGTAGAGAAAGCGCTCGTAGGTGACGGAGTCAACCTGCTTCGGCTCGGGGAAGTTCCTACCCAGCTCGTTGTCGTAGATGACGTCCCACAGGGTCAGCTTCGCGTTCGCCTGGTCCACGACATACGTATAGCCAACGGGCCCAGAGCGCGCGGTAGCGAAATGACCTTGGGAAGTGCAGTTGTTGCAGACGAATACCGCGTCTGCCATCGCCGGCCGGGGGGCTGCAGCAAGTAGAAGCGTCGCACCCAGGAAGACAGCTCCAGTTACTTTATGCATCTGTCAAGCTCCATTTGTTTGGTTGATCTTCCCCAACCTGCGGCCTCACTGACAGCCGGAACCGACAATCAGCCGGCCAAAATAGGCAAAGCAAGACTATCCCAACATTCGCCTGCCTTCAATTTCCGCGCGACATCCTCCCCGGAGGACGCAAGAGGTGATCCTCTAGAGTCCTGATGTGTTCGTGATGATGTGAATGGATCAACGCCATTCTTCCACCTTGGCGATGCGTGGTCTTTCTGCCGGGAAAATTGCTCTGCCTGTGCTGCAGCGACGGGCGTTTCACGGACGTGGGCCGGGGGAAATAACGCCCACAACTCACTGATTTACAAGGTTCAGAGACGGAACTGTTAATCAGGGGGGTCGTTGGTTCGAGTCCAACTTCGAGCGCCAAGTTCAGGACAGCAAAAAGCCCGCTTCGAGCGGGCTTTTTGCTGTGCGATCGTTGCCGGCTCCGGCCTACCAGCAATCGTCGGCCGTGGCGGCGCTGCCGGACTCGCCCTTGACGCCCTGCGCGTTCAGCGTCAGGGTCCCGCACTTCTCGTCGTTCTGGTTGGTCCCCGGAACGGCGCGGATGGTGTAGCCATTGGCGTTGACCGAGCCAGGCACGAACTCGAAAGCATAGAAATTCTCGATCTCATCGTCGCAGCCCGGCAACGCGGGAGCTCCGCCCGCCGCGGTGAGGTAGGTCATGTTCGTCGTGTAGTAGCGCTCCATGAACTGGGCCTGCTCCATCAGGCAACCGGCGGCGGTCGAGCGACGGCTCTTGATCACGGCCCAGTCGTAGCTGGCGATGGCGATGCCGGCCAGGATCGCCACGATCGCGACGGTGATCATCAGCTCGACCAGAGTGAAGCCCCGCACGCGGCGGTGCGTGCGGCCCGGATGCATCCGGCTGTGGTCCACGATCATTCCCCTGATTTCCATGTTCATCAGTTCCTGAGTATCTCACGCCACGAGATCCGGCCGGGTGCGACCGGGTTGTTGACACCGACCGAACCTGTGTTGCCCTTCGAGCCACCTGCGCCCAGGATCTTGTCGAGCAGCACGCTGTCGGTATTCATGCCCACGCCGAGATCGACTGAACCGACCGGCACCCCGCCGACGGTGTCGTCGGTGTACTGACCATCGCCATCAACATCGAAGAAGTGCTGAGCGACGCTGGCGCCGGTAAACGGATTGATCGCGTTGATGAAACCGCTGCCGCCCGGGACGCAGGGATCGTCACTGGGAATGATGCTGGAGAACAACAGCACCTGCGCCGCCACGGCCGGATTGCCGATCATCCGTTCACCCTGTGCTGTGCCGGGCGCCGGTGGCGTGAAGTCGACGTACCAGCCCTTCTTGTCCAGCGGCATCGTCGTGTTGACAGGCTCGAAACCGCGCACCGTACGGCCGGCGATCGTCGTGACCGCAACCGTCGTCCGTTTCACGAGGTCGGTACGCGAAGCGATGACCGCGCCGCCATCGATCAGGCCGTACATCGTTTGCACCGACTTGTCTTGCGGATCGGTACTGGTGATATAGCGGCCGGTGCCGAAGAACACCCAGCGCTTGAAGGTTGCCGGGTCGATGGCGATGGTCACGCCGCCGGTGATCGGCTGCCGATTGCCACTCGCATCCAGGGCAGTGAACATCGGCACCGGGGTGCTGCCGGACTTGTATGCCGACGCCCACTTGCTGGCGTTGCTGTCGCTGAGATCGAACTTCCACAGATTGCCCTGCAGGTCGCCCGCATAGACATAGTCGACATCGCCGTCACCGTCCTCGTCCCACCCCTTCGGCGAGGAAAGCCCGTTGCTGGTCGCGCTGTTCGTCGGAATCGTGGCCAGCACCGCACCGTTGCTGATATCGATGACGATCAGGAACGCCTTGTCGTTCGGACTGTTGAGGCCATTCCCTATCACCACGCCGGTCTTGCCATTGTTGAGCTTGGCGATGAAGGGCGTGCCGGTGACATGACCCATCTCAGGCACCGCATCCAGATCCCATTCGACGTCGGTGGTGCCGAAGCTCGCGGGCGTAGTCACGTCGAGCGCGAAGATTCCGCGACCGCCCCGTCCCATCGTTCCGACGAGAATGTTCTTGGACGGAGTCTGGGTCTTGTCCGAAACGATCACCGGTCCGTCAACGAAATACTTATGCACGTATCCAGGATCCGAAAGCGTCTTGAGATTGGTCATCGCGACGCCGCGCGGCACGTAGGCGAACCTCTCGACCCCCGAACTCGCGTCGAAGGCATGCAGCATGCCGTCGTTGGCACCGATGAAGACCGTGTCGCTGTCCTTCACGTAGTACGGCGAACTGTGGATGATGTCACCGAGCAGACCGACCCGGTCGCGGAACGTCCCGCCGTTGCGGGATTCGAGCGAAGTATCGCCCTTCAGGTAGTTCGCGACCAGAGCACCGTTCGCGGCCGCCGGCGCCACGGCCGTGCTGAGGGCCGTAGTCTGCATTGCGGTCGGGAACGTCGCACCTGTGGAAGTCGACGAATCGAACGTGAGTATCTTCCGGCTGGCGAATGCCGGCAGCTTCTTGGATGCCTCCCACTTAGGCGTCGTCTCGTCGATACCCGATGTGGTGACCGTCAGTCCCCTCAGCTCGCCTGTCCATTGGCCACCGATGTAGCTGGCCTGGAACAACGTGCTGCCATTGTTCAGCGAGGTGCTGTTCGCGGATACGCTCGAACTCGAGCTGGTGGTATTGGCAATCGCCGCCAACGCGTCCTGCAGCCCTTTCGCAAATGCGGTCGGATCGCTCGCAGCGACGAACTTGCCGCGGCTGTTGACCGCCGCATGGAACAGGTCGTCGATACGATGATTGTCCTCGGCATCGAGCGGATCCGGCCAGGACAGTCCTCCATCGGTCAGATCGTTGTTGTCGCCCGGTGCACTCACCGCCGTATCCGGATTCAGGGTCCCCTGCAGGCCGATCGAGATGCCGAAGGTCACCATGTGCTGCCAGAACGCCGGATTGCCCGGCGACAGCGGGACGATGTTGTCGAGATCGGTACGAAGGTCCGTCTTCCAGTAATGCATCGCCACGTCGGCCAGCGTGGTCCCGCGGTTGTCCATATAGGGCCGCGATGGCGTGTAGGTGTAGTCGGCGTTGCTCGGACCACTGATGGTAAGACCCGCAGTACTGTCGGCATCGCCCTTGTTGGAGGTGCCGTTGTTCCAGAAACCGTCGGTGGTCAGGATGGCGAAGTTCTGCCGGCAGGCGAACTGCTGCCCGTTGCTGTTCTTCAGGCCGCCGCCAGGGCCGTCATCTGACGCACTGGTGTAGTAGCCGCCCGCACGATCCAATGCGGGCAGCAATGGGGTTCCGTTGTATCCGCGAGCGCCGTGGAGATAGCTGAACCAGGTGGTACGGTTGCTGCCCCGGAACAGGCCGTTGTCGGTATTGACCGGAATCAGGAACTCAGGGTTGTCCGGCCCGTTGCCCGTGGGTCCCCAGATCGTCGTGAAACCGACGCGGTACTTGTCGCCGTCCAGAGAATGGAAGGCTTCGCTAGACCCCGCCTTGGCCGCCTTGATCCGGGTGCGGTGATAGGAGAACCACGTTGCGTAGTTCGCACGCTCCTGGGCTTCGGTACGCCCGGTAGGAGTCGCCCAGGCACAGTTGGTCCAGTTGCCCGACACATACTCGCATCGCAGCACCCGCCCGGCATTGGCGCCATAGTCGTAGCCCAGAATGTAATAGCGCCAGTAATTCGCGCCATTCGACAGATAGCTGGTGGAAGTACTGGCCGGATTCTTCGGCACATGGAAATACTGAAGCCCGCCGCAGACCTGGGTGGAGGCCCCATTACGATCCTCATTCCGGCAATCACTGCTGTTGAGGAGATCAATGGTGTTGCCGGTAGCGTAGTTGAAGCTCGGATAGACGGCGGAGTAACTGGTGCCCCCGGTGCGCCGCGTGCCATCGGCTGTCATCCAGGTCCGGTACTCGATCGCTGGATTGTAGTAGATGGTGTTGGACACATAGGTGCGGCTCGTGATGTTGGGCGAACTCACGGACGGCACGGTGGCGCTGTTCATCGTCTCGAACGACATCGAGCCCGAGTCATCGAGGATGAACAGGATATTGGGTGGCACGCCGTTGCCCGCGCGCGGCGGCACCGGCGGTATGGTCAAGGCCGCCTGCACCGGCAGCCCCATCAGCGTGGCGAGGAAGGCGACGGTTGCCGCCTGGAGCAGGCGCGGCGCGCTCTTTTGTAGACGAGGAGTTTTCACGTCGGCCTCCATCAGGGTCCGGCGAAGTTGGATTGCAGGATCACGGTGGCGCGGTCGGCCGCCGTGCTGCGTGCGGTCACCCGGTAGCGCGGTTTCAGGCAGAGCGGGTGTACGGGAATCTCGCTGTCGCACTTGGGCCAGCTGGGCGCCTCACCCATGTATTCGACGAAGTATTGCGGCGCGATCGCAAGGGCGCCGACCGAAGTCGCCGCATTGGTCCAGTAGCCGCCCGCCGCATTGAGCCAGCGTTCGGGCTGGGTCGCATCGGGCGTGTCGCATAACGCGCCGCTGCAACCGCCCGAGCCGATCGCCGGGAAGCCCGCGTGACCATTGGCCAGCACCAGCGCCTCGGCCTCGCGCAACGCGGCTTCGGCAGACTGGAAGCCGAGCCCGCGGTCGCGCAGGTTGGCGGTCATCCGTTCCTCCATCACCGTGCCGCGCAGGCTGGCAAGCCCGAGCAGGGTCATCACCAGCAAGAGCACCAGTACGACGACCAGGACCGCGCCTTGCTGGTTGCGCGGGTGGGATTTGGGTATGCGCCGCATCATGAGTTTCGATTCCTCAGCGTCACGGTATGGACGAGCGTCCGCTGCAGAACGTTCCCATCGACTCCGACCGCTTCCGGGCTGTCCAGGGTCAGTTCGATCCGCGCGGCCAGCACTTCGTTCCAGCGTGCGCCGACTCCGCCTGCCGCCACATAGCTCGCACCGCCTGGCAGCAGGTAGGTGATCTGCATGTTGCTCACGCCTTCGGTCACTTCCTCGGAGACGGACACCGCAGCGACACCACTACGTCGCATTACCTGGCGGTACAGCGCGCGGTTGCCGTTGGGGTTGGTGCCGATGTACCAGCGCGCCGACTTGAGCTTCACGATCGTGGAGTTGGGACCGTAGGTGTATGGCGTCCCGTTCGCAGTGCAACTAACCGGTACGCCCAAGCCCTTGGTGCAGTTTCCCGGAGACGTGCTGGCACCGCTCGGGTTGTGGACGACGGTCTCGTTGGTGCCCGGCTGCGCATTGGTCACCTGGACAATCGCCGCCTGGCGATAGTCGCAGACCATGACGATGTCACCGTCGTTCAGGTCGTGATTGACGGTATTGACCTTGAACTGCGCCGAAGCCGGTACGTGATCGGTCACGGTCACGCCATTGGATTCGCCGGACTTGAGCTCGATCGCATCGGTATTGGCGACACGGTTGGCGGGGTTGTCCAACGCAAACGCGCCGTCCACGCCGAATACACCGTCGCCCCAGTTGGTGAACCAGCTGGCCGTGGGATTCTCCAGGACATTCGCGAGCGGCAGATTGCGCGCGCAGGGGAAGCCCGCCGCTTCGCGCACGTCCCGCGCCATCAGCTCGAACGCCACCCGCGAGCTCTCCTGCACGCGCCCGAGATTCTCCGTCGCCCGGTAGGTCTGCCGGTTGGACACGAAAACGCTGATCGCCGCTCCGGTGATGAGCAGGCCCAGCACCAGCGCCACCATCAGTTCGATGAGGCCGATACCGCTCGCCGCGCGGCGGCCGGAGAACGAGGTTCGATTTCCCATGATTCGCTTCATAGCCGTGTCGTCGTGCTGATGCTCTTGGGCGTGGCCGCCGCCTGCCGCTCGGCCCTGCGGTCGTCCCAGCGCACCGTGATCCGCACGAGCTGCTGGGCTGCATTCACCATCTCGATCTGGCCGCACGCGCTCGGTCCGAGCGAGCGCGGTTGCTGCATCGCCGTGATCCACTGGTTCAGATCGGTCTGCGCGAGCGTTCCCGCGGCCGGCGGCGCACAGGTCATGCCAACGGTGTAGCCGCCCGCGACCGCGACGTCGCGGTTCGCGCGCATCGCGTCCATGATCGAGTAGGTATAAACGACCGCCATGCTCTGCTCGGCGGAACTCTGGCTGTTGCGCAGCGCCGTCGCCTGCATGGCCGCGATGCCCAGCAGGCCGATCGCCATCACCAGGACCGCGACCAGGACCTCGACCAGTCCGGCGCCGCGGACGGCACCGCGGGCAGGAGCGACTCTCCGACGGCGCACGGCGCCGACATGCTTCACGTTATGGGCGACCATCGTCACGGACATGCTCCCGCGCCATTTGCCTGTGATGTGGAAACGCGGCTGCCGGCCGCGACGTTCAGGATGCGCCGGTTCATCGCCGGCTTGTCGGTGGGAATGCAGACGGTGACCGCCCCCACCAGCAACGCGTTGTTGGCGTCGTAGGCCAGGCCATCGGGCCTGAAGACGATCGAGTTGTTGTTGGCGCTGATGGTGTTGCCGACGGTCACCTGCACCGGCGCCTCGGCATTGCTGACACGCAACACGGTATCGCCGGCCCCGAAGGCGCCATTGCCGCTGGAGTCGATGATCGTGATCCAGCTCTGCCACTGCGCGCCCGCCGAGCAGGTCGCGTTGTCGGCGCTGCGGCAGACCGCGACCCGCCGGTTCTGGCGAACCGCTTCCATCCGCGCCGTCTGCACGGCCGCCACCATTTCGTTGACGCCGCTGGCGAGGCGATTGCCGTTGATGATTCCGATGAAGCTGGGCACCGCCAGGCCGATGACGATCGCCAGCAGCGCGACGGCGACCAGCAGTTCGATGAGGGTAAAACCGCCCGACCGGGACATCGTCCTGACCGGTTCGATACGTCTCGCAGGCACCTGACTTTCCCCTAGCACGGTTCCGTTCCGGTAACGTAAGGGGGGCCGGGAAGCATTGCCACCTTATGCCGACAGGCGGACTGCACAGCGGTTCAAGCGGCCGCACCGGCGCCCATCCGGCAATCTGGACCCACTCTGGCCCATGTCGCACACCGCACCCGCACTGCAGCCCCTGGACGCCCTGTGGCAACCGCCCGTGCTCATCTCCGTGCTGCTGGCCGGCGAGTGCCTGGCCAGCGTGCTGGCGCTGGCGCCGGGCATCAGCGCCAACCGCTGGGTCTATTTCGGCCTGGCGTCCCTGCTGATCCAGTGGATATCGCTGCTCACGCTGCTGGCCCTGTATCTGTTGCGCGGCAGGCTGGCGACACGTCCGCCGCTGCAACTGGCCTGGATCGCAACCGGGTTGCTGCTGGTCAACACCTGGCTGGTGTCCGGAGCGGCGCGGCTGGGGCTGGGCCCGGACTGGCCCCTCGACGAGGATGGCTGGTGGGGACTGACCCTGCGCTTCACCGGAATCGTGCTCGCAGTCACCCTGCTTGGCCTCGCCGCATTCCAGAACCACTGGCGCACGCGGCAGATGGCGATCCGCGCCAAGCAGGCCGAATTGGAAGCGCTGCAGGCGCGGATCCGTCCGCATTTCCTGTTCAACACCTTGAACACCGGAGCGGCGCTGGTGCACCAGCGGCCGGAAGCGGTCGAGCATCTGCTGCTCGATCTGTCCGACCTGTTCCGGGCGGCGCTGGCGGGGCCGCAGCAGATCGCGCTGGAGGACGAGCTCGGGCTGGCACGGCGCTACCTGGAGATCGAGGCGCTGCGCTTCCGCGACAGGCTGCGGGTGGTCTGGAAGCTGCCGAAGGCGCTTCCGGACGTCACCGTACCGGCACTGACGATCCAGCCGCTGGTCGAGAACGCGATCCGGCACGGCATCGAGCGGCTGCCGAAGGGCGGCGAGATCGAGATCGCGGTGACCACCTCGCCGGAGCGGGTCATCGTCCGCATCACCAATCCGCTGCCCGGCATCGATGCGCCCGGCAATCCCGGCCATCGCGTCGGCCTGAATGCCGCGCAGGAAAGGGTCGAGGCGTTGACCGGAGGGCGAGGCAGCGTCACCACGCAGCGCGAAGGCGGACTCTACGTGGCGACGATCCGGTTGCCGGTGGGCGGCACGTGAACGTCGGCGGCGGGCGGCCGGTTACCGCCCCCCCCCCGTGCCGGCCCCCAGCGCGCAGGCCAACACCCCGTAACCGGGCGGGGGGT
>NZ_JAKJPO010000007.1 GCF_021725675.1 Marilutibacter chinensis
CGTTTGGGGGTGGGGGGGGGGGGCCCTTGTCCCGGGGGGGGGGGGGGGCCTTTCCCCCCCCCCCCCCCGGTGCCGGACGCCTGCGCTCAGGCAATCACCCTGTAACAGGGCTGGTAGTCGCCCTGGATCTTCATCCGCCGCTGCTCGACGAAGGCCCGCAGCAGCGCGTCCAGCGACTGCATCATCTCGGGATCGCCATGGATCTCGAACGGCCCGCGCTCGTCGATGTGGCGCATGCCCTCCTCCTTGACGTTGCCGGCGACGATGCCGGAGAACGCGCGACGCAGATCGGCGGCGAGCTCGTGCGGCTTGCGCCCCTTGTGCAGGTCGAGCGCGGCCATCGCCTCGTGGGTCGGCCGGAACGGTTGCTGGAACTCCAGCGGGATGTCGACCGACCAGTTGAAGAAGAACGAATCCTTCTGCGCGATCCGGTGTTCGCGCACCTTGCGGATGCCGGCGGTCATCTTCTTCGCGACCTCGGCCGGATCGGCGATGATGATCTCGTAGCGCGAGGTCGCGATCTCGCCGAGGGTCAGCCGCAGGAAACGATCGATCTGTTCGAAATACGGCGCCGATGCGGTCGGGCCGGTGAAGATCAGCGGGAACGGCAGACCTGCATTCTCCTCGCGCAGCAGGATGCCGAGCAGGTAGAGAATCTCCTCGGCGGTACCGACGCCGCCCGGAAACACGATGATGCCGTGGCCGATGCGGACGAACGCCTCCAGGCGCTTCTCGATGTCCGGCATGATCACCAGGTGATTGACGATCGGGTTCGGCGACTCGGCGGCGATGATGCCCGGCTCGGTCACGCCGATGTAGCGCGGATAGCGACGGCGCTGCTTGGCGTGGGCGATGTTGGCCCCCTTCATCGGCCCCTTCATCGCACCCGGTCCGCAACCGGTGCAGATGTCGAGTCCGCGCAGGCCCAGCTCGTAACCGACCTGCTTGGTATAGATGTACTCCTCGCGCGATATCGAGTGACCGCCCCAGCACACGACCAGGTTGGGGTCGGCCGGCTCGAGGATGCGCGCGTTGCGCAGCAGTCCGAACACCGCGTCGGTGATGCCGTCGCTGCTCTCCAGATCGCGGCCGCCGTCCTCACCGAGCTCGATCGCGCGGAACGCCAGGTCGCGCACCACCGCGAACAGCAGCTCGGCGACGCCGCGGATGATCTCGCCATCGACGAACGCCATCCCCGGCGCGTTGCTCAGGTCGATCCGCATGCCGCGGTCCTGCTGGTGGACCTGGATGTCGAAGTCGGGGTACTGCGCCTGCGCCGCACGCGGATCGTCGGACATGCTGCCGGTGGTCAGGACCGCCAGCGCACAGCGCCGCAGCAGGTCGTGCATGCCGGTCGAGGCGTCGCGCAGGCGCGCGACCTCGTCCCGCGACAGCACGTCGAGGCCTCCACTGGGATAGATGCGGGCGTTGACCGTTGGCAGTGGCGCGTGAAAGCCGGGGGTGTGGGGGGCGGTACTCATTCTCTTTTCTCTTCCTTTCTCTCGTTTCCCGTTCGTAGCCGACCGACTCTAGCAGGTTGTCCGGGGACACGCGCCGCACCTGTCGCGGGTGCTTTCCCACACGACCGGCCTGCGAGCCGGACCGACCGTTCACGCCCGGCGCCGGCGACGCGGTCCCATCCCGGGTCGGCATGTGATCGGACCACTCCGGCCGCGCATGCGACCTCCGCCACAGCAACCTCCCGATCCCAACGGTCGCCCATAAAAAACGGCCGGGGTCGCCCCCGGCCGTTCTCGAGCCCGCCACCGGCATTCGCCAGCGGCCGTTCCGCAATCAGAACTTGTAGCGGAAGCCCACCTGCAGCGACCAGCGCGAGATGCCACGGTCGTCGTAGATGCGCAGGCTGTCCGGATTGTTGAACCGGTACACGTACTTGCCGGTGGCCGGATCGATGCCGCCATACTCGACCACGCCGCGACCGAACGGGAAACCGACTTCCTCGATCTGTCCCCAATCCTTGTTCAGCAGGTTGCCGACGTTGAGGATGTCCAGCCAGATTTCCGACTTGTGGCCTTCCCAGAAGCCCGGGAGTTCCTGCGAGATGCGGATGTCGAACTGGTTGACCCACGGCGAGGTCGCGCCGTTGCGCTCGGCGACCTGACCACGGTGCGAGTTCAGATACTCGTTGCCGTAGACGAAGTTCCAGAACGCGGCCTCTTCCTCCGGCGAGCCGAACAGCACGTCGCCCGGGCCCTTCGGGATGTACAGCAGATCGTTGCCGAAGCGGTTGTCGCCGTTGGCGTCATTGTCGAACACATAACTGTACGGACGGCCGCTGCGCCCTTCGTAGAACATCGACACCATCGTGTTGTAGTCGCCGAAGAACGCGTGCTTCCAGCTCACCGCAGCGGTGATGCGATCGCGGATCTCGTAGCTGGAGCGGCTGGAGACTTCTTCATTCGGATCGAACACCAAGTTGTTGCCCCACTGCGAGCCCGAGGTCGAGCTGGTCAGCGGGCTGACCTCCTCGGCGTTCGTGTAGGTGTAGGCCAGCTGCCACATCCAGTCGCTGTCGTTGAACGGCTTGTTCAAGGACAGGGTCAGCTGCTGCGACTGCCCCTTGCTGGTCGGACGGGCGATGATCGCGTCGCCGAAATCGCGGTTGCGGTTTGCACGCTCGCTCGCGCCATTGCTGTCGTTGCCGAACTGGTTGAAGTTCGCCGGATCGCGGCCGGCATCATTCCAGAAGATCGGCCGGCCGTCTTGGCCATAAGCGGTCGGAGCCCCGAGGTTCAGATGCTGGTAGTAGATCGCCTCCTTGACCTGGGTCAGCACCAGTTCGGCGGCGCCGACGATGCCCCACCACGGCAGCTCGGAGTCGAGCGCCAGGTTGGCCTTCCACACCGCCGGCTGGCCCAGCTCCGGATCGACGAAGTCGATCGACTGGGTGCCGCCGGTCGAGCCCGCCGGAATGAGAGCGAGCTGGCCATTCGGATCGGCGACGAAACAACGCCCGTCCGGCGTATTGCACGGCGTCTGCAGACCATTGAACAGCGTGTAGTCGGTGTAACCGAAACCGGTATTGGTGAACGGGTTGGACAGCCAAACGTTGGCCGCCGCGCCTTGGAACAGGCCGAAGCCGCCGCGCAGCTGGGCCGGACGCTCGCTGTCGAAGGTGTAGTTGAAGCCGAAGCGCGGCTGCCACAGACCATTGCCGTCGATGGTGTCGCTGTTGTTGTAACCGAACGCCTGCTCGGCGGCAGCATTATGGAATGGTTTGTCGTCGACGATCGGCTCGTCGTAGCGCAGACCGAAGGTCAGGGTCAGGTTGTAGTTGACCGCCCAGGTGTCCTGCACGAACAGGCCGAGGTTCTCCAGGCCCCACACCGCGGCGGTGTTGTCGATGATACCGTCGCGCGGATGGTAGTACTGGAAGAAGCTCGGTCGGCCGGCCTCGAAGTCGTCGATGCTGTCGAATTCGTAGACGCCGTTGCTGCGACGGCCGAACAGGTTGTAGATGTCGTTCTTCTCGTAGTCCGCACCGAACTTGATGGTGTGGTTGCCGATGAACAGGTTGCCGGCGAAGAACGCGTTCCAGGTCTCGGTCTCGAGGACGTTGGCGTGGGTGTTCTCCTCGGTGCCGAGGTTAAGCGTGTTGTCGTCCGTGCCGTCCGGGTTGAGGATAGCGATGGCGATGGCGGGCAACGCGCTCGGCGGGGTGCGCACGGCCGAGTAGTCGCGGTAGGAGACCTTAGCCTCGGTCGAGAACACGTCGTTCCAGTCGCTGAACAACTGCGCGGTGTAGCTGTCGAGCTCGAAGTCGCGCTGGTAGGAATAGGTGTTCAGCGCGATCTGGCTGCTGCCGAAACCCGGGAAGTTGGCGATGCTCTGGTCGGTGGTGCCGTAGCGGAAGCTCGCGCGATGGTTGTCGTTGATGTTCCAGTCGATCTTCAGGCCGTACTCCTCGGCCGTGGTATCGGCACCGCCGACGCCGTACTGGCCGGCATCGAAACCGTAGCCCTGGGCGATCTGACGAACGCGATCGATGTCCGCCTGGGTGATGTCGACGATGTTCGACGCACCCGAGCCGATCGGACCGAAGGTCGGGCCCGGAGCGCCGGTTTCCTGCTTCTCGTAGTTGAAGAAGAAGAACAGCTTGTCCTTGACGATCGGACCACCGATGGTCGCGCCGTAGACGAAGTCGTCCTCGAAGCCCGAGAAGTCGCTGCCGTCCTCGTTGTCGCGGACCATGCTGTTGTCACGGTAGGTGCCGTACACCGAGCCGTGGAATTCGTTGGTGCCGGACTTGGTGACCGCGTTGATCACGCCGCCGACGCCGCCGTTGATGGTCACGTCGTAGTTGGCGACGTCGACCGCGATTTCCTCGATGGTGTCCATCGAGAACGGCTGCTTCGGGGTCGGCAGGCCGTTGGACTCCAGGCCGAACGCATCGTTGGTGCTGATGCCGTCGACGCGGATCGCGTTGTAGCGCGGGTTCTGGCCGCCAACCGAGATCTCGTTGCGCGACTTGTCGGTCTGGGCGACGCGCGGGTCGAGGCGGGCGTAGTCCTGCAGATTGCGCTGGATCGACGGGAAGGCATCGATCTGCTCGCGGGTCACGTTCGAACCGGCGCCCATCTTGGTCGCACTGAACACGTCCGAACCGTAGACGCCGGCGATGGCCTCGACCGACTCCAGCGTGGTCACGTCGCCGCCGGCCAGGGTCACGTCGACCTGGTTGACCTTGTCCAGGTTCAGGTAGACGCCATCCTGGCCGCCCGTGCCCTCACCCGCCGCATTGATCGTGATCGTGTACGGACCGCCGACGCGCAGGCCGCGGGCGTTGTAGCGACCATCGGCGCCGGTGACGGCGCGACTGACGGTGCCCGACTCGGTATGGGTGATGGTGACTTCGGCGCCGGCGACCGGCTGGCCGTCGGTACCGACGACGCGACCGCCGACACCGGCGGAGGTGGCCTGGGCGAACACAGGCGCAGTGGCGAGAGCGGCGAGCAGACCGATGGTCAGCCTGGAGAGCCGGACACGGTTGTTGTGAGTCATTGGACGTGAGCCTCAATTACACGGGGTTGGGCGCAGACGGCCGCTTCCCCGGCCAAAACCGGAAGCCGCCTGCAGCGAATTGATTTCCTTGGCACCCAGAAATCCCGGCTGACGCGATGCGCCCCCTCCGGGTTAACGGCACTTTAACACGCTAAGGCGGGAATGTGACAGGGGCGTGACGAGGATCCAACTTCCACGAAAATCGCCCGCAAAACGCCGATTCAGGCAATTCCGGGGCGCATCTGCTGTCACGGCGCTGAAATCTGCAGGTAGGTTCCCAGCCCGTCCAGAAACATCTGCACGGAGATCGCCACCAGCAGCATGCCCATCAGCCGCTCGATCGCGGTCAGCGCGCGCCGGCCCAGCAGCTTGTACAGCAGGGTGGCCGAGAACAGGATCGCCGCGGTCGCGCCCCAGGCGATCATCAGTGCCAGGCTCCAGTCGGCCAACCGGGCAGGCTCATTGCTGCCCATCAGCATCACCGCGGCCATGCCGGACGGTCCGGCGACCAGCGGGATCGCCATCGGCACGATGAACGGCTCGCCGTCGGGCAGCTCGCCCATCAGGCCTTCCGGCGGCGGAAAGATCATCCGGATGCCGATCAGGAACAGCACGATGCCGCCGGCGATCGCGACCGATTCCTGGCGCAGGTGCATCAGCTCCAGCGCGTACTTGCCGCCCCACAGGAACATCATCAGCACCGCCAGCGCGATGAGCAGCTCGCGCGCGAGCACGATCCGCTGGCGGCGCGGCGGCAGGTTGCGCAGCAGGCTCAGGAAGACGGGGATGTTGCCCAGCGGATCCAGGATCAGGAACAGCAGCAGGGCGGCGGACGCGATGGTCATGGTCGGTCTTCGTTGTTTTCGGGCGCTTCATGCCACGCCAGGGACGCCGCAGCCGGACGAGCGCGGAAGTCCGGCACCCGATGCGCCGCTGGATACCGGATCCCACCGTTCTCATGGGCGACGGGGCCGACAGCGTGGCGGATCAGCCCCCCCGGCCCGGTTCGGGCATCCACACCCGTCCCCGGTAGGCCTCGCCGGCGGACGATAGCAGGGTCACGCATGCCGGCGCGTAGAGAGCCGGATCGCAGGTGCGGCTGTCGGTCTCGTCGGCATACGCGCGCGACCGCAGCGGCGTGCGCATCGGTCCCGGCTGCAGTCCGCTGATCCGGACGGGTCCGCTGCCCTGCTCCTGCTGCAGCATGCCGACCAGCGCGGCGAGTCCGTGCTGGGCCAGCCCATAGCCACCCCAGTAGGCCTGGCCGACGCGCACGGGATCATCAATCGCGAACACCACCGCCGGATCCGCCGACTTCGCCAGCAGCGGCAGACAGGCCTGGGTCAGCCACCAGCGCGCGGTCAGATTGACGTGGATCGCACGCGCGAACGTCGCCGGGTCGGTCTGTGCAAGCGGGGTCAGGCCGCGGAATTCGGCAGCGCAGTGCAGCAGGCCGTCGAGCCGGCCCAGCTCGGCCTCGATGCGGGCCGCCAGCTCGGCGTAGTCGTCGGGCGACGCGCCTTCCAGATCGAGCGGGTACAGCAGCGGCTCCGGCCCGGTCCTGGCGAGCGCATCGTAAACGCGGTTGAGCTTGGGCAGCTTGCGGCCCAGCAGGACCACCGTCGCGCCGGCGGCCGCGCAGGCCTGCGCAGCCGCCGCACCCAGTCCACCGTGGGCGCCTGCGATCAGTACCACGCGCCCATCGAGGGCCCGCGCTGCCGCGGCCTGCCCGCCAGCCGTCATGGACGGCTGCGTCGGAACCGTTCCGCTCACGGGCGGCGGCTTTCCGCGCCCGTAGCAGTCCCGGCCGCCTGGGTCTCGCCGATCATCCGGGCCAGCTCGCCCGATTCGAACAGCTCGAGCGTGATGTCGCAGCCGCCGATCAGCTCGCCGTTGATGAAGAGCTGCGGAAAGGTCGGCCAATTGGAGAAGCGCGGCAGGTTGGCGCGCACCTCCGGATCCTCGAGCACGTTGATGGTGCGCAGGTCGGTCGCCCCGGCCTCCTTCAGGGCCTGCACCGCGCGGCTGGAAAAGCCGCACATCGGGAACTGCGGGGTTCCCTTCATGAACAACACGATCGGATGGCCTTCGACTTCGGCCTGGATCCGTTCGAACACGGACATGTGACGCTCCTGGGACAAATTTTCCCGGAACCGGTATGGGCACGGTCCACGGGCGTGGGGATACAATCGCTCATTGTAATCCTTCGCAGAGTCCCCGATGCAGCCGCACGGCTGCCACCGACGGCCTCCCTTCAGCCATGACGCCGGGCCAGGCGCCCGGGGTCGAGTCACCCAGCCAAAAGGAGTCCCCCATGGCGATCGAACTGCCCGCCCTTCCTTACGACCGCGCCGCACTGGAACCGCACATCTCCGGCGAGACGCTCGACTACCACTACGGCAAGCACCACAAGACCTACGTCGACAACCTCAACAAGATGATCGAAGGCACCGAGTTCGCCGAGTTGCCGCTCGAGGAGATCATCCGCAAGTCGCAGGGCGGCATGTTCAACAACGCGGCCCAGGTCTGGAACCACACCTTCTACTGGAACTGCCTGTCCCCGAACGGCGGTGGCGAGCCCACCGGCAAGCTGGCCGACGCGATCAACAAGGCGTTCGGCGACTTCGCGACCTTCAAGGAAGAATTCACCAAGACCGCGGTCACCACGTTCGGCTCGGGCTGGGGCTGGCTGGTGCAGCGCCCGGACGGCTCGCTGGCGCTGGTCAGCACCTCCAACGCGGCGACCCCGCTGACCGGCGACGACACCCCGCTGCTGACCTGCGACGTGTGGGAACACGCCTACTACATCGACTACCGCAACGCCCGCCCGAAGTACGTGGAGGCGTTCTGGAACCTGGTCAACTGGGACTTCGTCGCGTCGCAGATGAAGTAAGCGGCGATCTTCCTCCGCACGAATACACGAACGGCCGGGGCAACCCGGCCGTTTTCGTTGCGGCACACCTCTTCAGGCCCGTCGTACCGGGGCGGCCAGCCGGCGCCCGAGAGCTACGATCTCGCCGCCGGCGATGCGCCTGCGTTCCTCCTCCAACACGACCTCGACCCAGGCCGCCGCATCTTCGCGCACCGGCAGCGCGGGAATCAGGTAGCGGTAGAAGTACGGCACCGTCGTCTCACGCACAGGTCCGACGCGGTCCGCCATCGCCGCGCGCATCGCCTCCAGCGGATGCACCCGGTGGCGGGCGCGATCGGCCTGCCAGGGAACGGATCCCCGGCCTGCCGCAGAACGGCGACCATGCTGCCTTGCGGCGGCTGCAGCAGCGCCCGCGCCGCCGGCGAGCGCAGCACGCCGGCGAACCAGTCCAGCGTCGCCTCGTCCACCAGCTCGGGAGCGAAATCCTCGACCAGGACCGGCGCCCCGAGCGGCAGGCAGGCGCACGCGGCCGCCAGCACCGCAGCCGACCTCGAGCACGCATGCGCCGGCAGGCAGCTCCGCCGCGAGAAAATCGGCGGTTTCGCGGCTGGCGACGTCGATCGGCACGGCACTCATCGCCGGCTCCCCGGAACCCGGCTCAGCCGCGCAGGCGTCCGACCACCGGCGCAACCTGGGCTTCGCGGCCAAGTCCCCGTCCGGCCCGCTCCAGTGTCTCGGCCAGCGCGTCCGTGCTGTCCGCGCGCAATGTCGCATGGCCGACCTTGCGCCCGGCGCGCGGCGACTTGCCGTAGTCGTGCCAGTGCCCACCCGGCTCGTCGAGCACCGGCAGTGGATCCGGCATCGCCCCGATCCAGTTGAGCATGCAGGCGTGGCCGAGCATCCGGGTCTCGCCCAGCGGCAGGCCGAGCACCGCGCGCAGGTGGTTCTGGAACTGGCTGGTCTCGCTGCCCTCGAGGGTCCAGTGGCCGGAATTGTGCACACGCGGAGCGAGTTCGTTGGCCAGCAGCTCGCCGTCGCGGCAGAACAGCTCCAGTGCGAACACGCCGACGTAGCCCAGCGCCTCGGCCAGCTTGCGCGCGTGCGCGACGGCTTTCGCCTCCAGCTCCGCGTCGACCCGGGCCGGCGCCAGGCTGGCCGACAGCACGCCGTCCACGTGCCAGTTCTCGGTCAATGGCCAGGTCCGGAATTCGCCCTCGCGGCTGCGCACCGCGACCACCGACAGCTCGCGTTCGAAGGCGACGAAGCCCTCGACGATCAGCCCGACGGTGGCGGCCTGCGCGCCCAGCGCGTCCCAGGCGGCATCCAGATCCGCCGGCGACTTCACACGGAACTGACCCTTGCCGTCGTAGCCGAGCCGGCGGGTCTTCAGGATGCATGGCGTGCCGACCTCGGCGATCGCCGCTTCCAGTGCGTCGCGGCTGTCGATCGCGGCGAACGCGGGCACCGGAATGCCGAGCTCGCGGAACAGGGTCTTTTCGGCGAGCCGGTCCTGGGCCACCGCCAGTGCGCGCGGATTCGGGAACACAGGGACACGCCCGGCCAGCCATTCGGCGGACTCGGCGGGCACGTTCTCGAAATCGAAGGTGGCGACGTCGACCCGCGACGCGAACTCGGCCAGTGCTGCCTCGTCCCGGTAGTCGCCGACGACCATCGGCGCGAACTGACCCGCGCAGGCGTCGGCGGCGGTATCCATCACCAGGAAGCGCAGGCCCAGCGGCGCGCCCGCCAGTGCCATCATCCGCGCCAGTTGGCCGCCGCCGAGAATGCCGACGGTGGTCATCGGCCGCTCCCCGGCCTTCGCGCTGCCGGCCCCGCTCATCGGCGCGGATCGTCGTTGACAGCGACGTCTTCGGTCTGCTTCCTGCGGAACGCGTCCAGCGCCGAACCGATCTCCGGCTGCTCGACCGCCAGCATTGCCGCCGCGAACAGCGCGGCATTGGCGGCGCCGGCATTGCCGATCGCGAAGGTCGCGACCGGGATTCCGGCCGGCATCTGCACGATCGACAGCAGCGAATCCATGCCGTTCAGCGCCTTGCTCTGCACCGGCACGCCCAGCACCGGCACCAGCGTCTTGGCCGCCAGCATGCCCGGCAGGTGCGCGGCGCCGCCGGCGCCGGCGATGATCGCGCGCAGGCCGCGCTGCCTTGCACTGGCGGCGTACTCGAACAGCACGTCCGGCGTGCGATGGGCGGAGACCACGCGGACCTCGTGCGGCACGCCCAGCAGCTCGAGCCGCGCGGCGGCATGCTGCATGGTCTCCCAGTCGGATCGCGACCCCATCACGATGCCCACCAGCGGGGCGGGATCGGCCTTGCTGTCTGTCATGGCTTGGCCCAACGTCGGAACATTGTTCGAAGCCGGGTATTCTAGGGCTTCCCGCCCGCTACCCGGTAGGAACCCGTCACCCGATCCGGCAAAACTCCACATCCGGCGCAGTATCTCCCGCGAGCCGGATGCCCCGCCCCGGCCGGGCATCCGGCTTCGCCAGCTCCAACGAACGACCAGGAACCCCATGGACCGCAAGCTGCTCGACCTGCTCGTCTGCCCCACCACACGCCAGCCGCTGTCGCTGCTGGACGCCGCCGGCCTGGCGGCGCTGAACGCCGCGATCGCGGCCGGCGGCATCGTCCGCGACGGCGGCGGCCCACAGTCCGAACCTTTGACCGAAGCACTGGTTACCCGCGACCGCAAGACCGTCTACCGCATCGACGACGGCATTCCGGTGCTGCTTGCGGAGGACGCGATCGCGACCGCCCAGGTCGAAGGCCTCGGCGCTCCATGAGCGCTCCTGCGGCGGCAGCCGCGGTTTCTGCGCCTCCGGCCGAGCGGATCGCGGCCGACGTCGCCGCCGCGCTGGCCGAGGACATCGGCAGCGGCGACGTCACCGCCGCGCTGCTGCCCGACGCTCCCGACTGCGCCTACCTGCTGTGCAAGGAGGACGCCGTGGTCTGCGGCCGGCCGTGGTTCGACGCCTGTCATCGCGCGCTCGATCCCGAGGTGCGGATCGACTGGCGCGTGGACGAGGGCGACCGCGTCGCCGCCGGCACGGTACTGGCGACGCTGCAGGGGCGGAATCGCGCGCTGGTCAGCGCCGAGCGCGCGTCGCTCAACTTCATGCAGACCCTGTCGGGCACCGCCACGATCACCGCCGCGCACGTCGACGCGGTACGCGGTACGGGGACCGGCATCCTCGACACCCGCAAGACCCTTCCCGGCCTGCGACAGGCGCAGAAGTACGCGGTACGCGTCGGTGGCGGCTTCAACCACCGGATGGGACTGTTCGATGCGGTGATGCTGAAGGAGAACCACGTGCGGGCGGCCGGCTCGCTGACCGCGGCGATCCGGGCCGCGCGCAGGATGCACCCGGAGCTGCCGCTGATCGTCGAGGTCGAGTCGCTGGAGCAACTGCGCGAAGCGCTGACCGAAGGCTGCGACCGCGTGCTGATCGACGACTTCAGCCCGGCGATGCGCCGCGAGGCGGTCGTGATCGCCCGCGGCGCTCCGTTCGATGGCCGCATTCCGCTGGAAGTGTCCGGCGGGGTCGATCTGGCGGGCCTGCGGACGATCGCCGAGGACGGCGTGGACTTCATCTCGATCGGCGGGCTGACCAAGCACGTCCGGGCGATCGATCTTTCGCTCAAGCTCGGTCCGCCGCCGCGGCGATGAAGCGACACAGGTCGTCTTGATCGATCGATGGCCGCCCCGACCACAACCGGCAACCGCCGCCTCACTTCCACCCACCGACAACGCGACCGCCATGCCCACCGCAATCGTGCTGATGATTCTCGGCGCCCTCGGCTATGCCTGGTGGAATGCCGCCCGTGCCGCCGCGGAGCAGGCGGAACGTCTTGGACGCGAAGCCTGCCGGGCCGCCGGTGTGCAATGGCTGGACCAGACCGTGCACGTGATCGGCATGCGCCTGTCCCGCCACGACGACGGCCGCATGGGGCTGGAACGGACGTTCCGCTTCGACTACTCGCTCAATGGCGACGACCGCCATAGCGGGAGGATGACCTTGCGCGGTGGCCGGCTGGTGACCTTTAGTGGACCGGTGATGCCGCCGCGCGAAAGCGGGAACTGACGCAAGGGCGGCATGAGCCGCGACCGGCTTTCGCCGGAGGTTCCATCGCGGCTTGCGCCGCTCCTGCGGGAAGCCTCTGTGGGACCGAACCCGAGGGATGCCGTCCGGATCCTGGCGGATGGTGGCAGCACCGCTGCACGGACCGGTCGAGAGCGGCGGTGAGGATGGCTCCGGAAGCCCTATTTGACGATGCGCAGGTGCCCGGTGCGGCGTGGCGCACTGGGCGGGGTGTCGTCATCGTCGTCGGACGACGGCGTACCCGGGACCGCGCTGAGCGACGGCGTCGTGGCCGGAGCCTGCCCGGAGTCCTCGGGTGCATCCGATCCGCCGCTCTCCTGGAACGTGTCGGACTCGTCGCCTGTCGGGGCGTCGCCACCGACCGCGGCGTCTTCGGGCAGCGCCATGCCCTGCCCCGTTTCGCGCGAGTAGATCGCCAGCACCGCTTCGACCGGCACCACCACCGCATGGCTGACGCCGCCGAAGCGGGCGCTGAAACGGATCAGCTCGTTGCCCATCTCCAGCCTCGACACCGCGCGCTCGGCAACGTTGAGGATGATCCGTCCCTCCTTGACCGCGTGCAGCGGCACCTGCACTCCGGCCCGGGTCGCATCCACCAGCAGGTGCGGCGTCATCCCGTTGTCGGCGATCCACTCGTACAGCGCACGCAGCAGGTAAGGGCGGTGGCTGGTCATGGGCGGGGAATCGCTTGCAGGCATGTCGTTGGCAACGTGATGCCGGCGGTCGTGCCGCCGGGGGAGAAGATGATGAGGCCGGCCGCGGCGCGGCCTGCCGGTCGGGTTCCGACAGGTTACACCCGATCCCCGGATGGCGACGGTGGCATTCCTTCCGACTGGAACCGTCGGCAAATGTCCGCGGCGGTCAAACCGGCAGTTCGTTCAGCTTGCGCTCGTCGTCGGTCAGGCTGCGGGCGAAGCCCGGGCTGCGGAAGATCCGGTTGCCGTAGTCCTCGATCGCCTTGCCGTCCTTCGGCAGCGGCACGCCCAGCGCCGGCAGGCGCCAGACGATCGGCGCCATCGCGCAGTCGGCCAGGCTCATCTCCGGGTTGAGGAAGAACTTGCTGGCCTTGAACAGCGGCACCGACGCGGTCAGCAGTTCCTTCAGGCGCTTGCGCCCGGCATCGGCCTGGGCCTTGTTGCCCAGCTGGATCGCCTGTACCTGCGGCACCCAGTCGTGCTCGAGCCGCAGCATCGCCAGGCGCAGACGCGCGCGCGACAGCGGATCGACCGGCATCAGCGGCGGGTGCGGGTAGCGCTCGTCGAGATATTCACTGACCACGCTGGCGGCATACAGCACCAGCTCGCGTTCGACCAGCGTCGGCACCGAGTGGTAGGGATTGAGATCGACCAGATCCTCGGGCGGATTCTGCGGATCGACCGGGATCAGGTCGTAGGTCACGCCCTTCGCGGACAGCACCAGCCTGACCCGATGGCACAGCACGCAATCGGTCGAGGAAAACAGAGTCAGGGCATTACGCATACGTGGGCTCGCCGCCATCATCGACCTCTCCAGGGACCGGCGGTGATGATCACGCCCCGGTCATGAAGACGCCGTCCACCCCTTGTGGACGGTCGCCAGGACCCCGAGCCTGCCCGTTCAGCGTGCGCCCGTAAAGTGCCGCCCCCGGGGCGGCTCCGGCACGCGAAGGCGTCCGGTCGCCGACCGGCACGCCCTGAAGCGCCACGCGAGCCTTACTTCACGTCGCGCCAGAATTCCTTCTTCAGCAGCCAGGCCAGGAAGGTGAACGCGGCCAGGAACAGGATCACCCAGACGCCGATGCTCTGGCGCTTGAGCGCGGCCGGTTCGCCGGCGTACTCGAGGAATGCGGTGATGTCGCGGACGGCCTGGCTGAAGTCTTCGGCATTGAGCTGGCCGGCCTGGGTGACCTTCAGTCCGGCGACCGGCCGCTCGCCGGTCGCCTCGTCGAGCTCGCCGAACTCGGCGTGCTGCAGACCCTGCAGCTCCCACAGCGGATTCGGCATCGAGGCGTTCGGGAACAGCTTGTTGTTCCAGCCCAGCGGGCGCGACTCGTCCAGGTAGAACGACTTCAGGTAGGTGTAGACCCAGTCGCTGCCGCGCGACCGGGCGATCAGGCTCAGGTCCGGCGGCATCTTGCCGAACCAGGCGTTGCCCTGTTCCGCGGTCATCGCGACATTGATCTGCTCGCCGAACTTGACCCCGGTGAAGTTGAGGTTGTCCATCACCTCTTCCTCGCTCAGGCCCAGATCCTCCGCCATGCGCGAGTAGCGCAGGTACTTCAGCGAGTGGCAGCCCGAGCAGTAGTTCATGTACAGCTTGGCGCCGCGCTGCAGCGACGCGCTGTCGCCGAGGTCGGTGCCCGCCTGCTGCAGGTCGCCGCCGGCGGCGGCAAGGGCGCTGGCCGAGACCAGCAGGCCGGCAGCGAGGATGGCGAGCTTCTTGAGGGTACGCATCATCTGGGAAGACTGGCTCTTGATTGAGAAGTCCGCACCGTGGCGTGCGGGCTCTTGCAGAGGGACCTGCATCACGTCAGTCATGCATCGTCACCCGTTCCGGCACCGGCTTGGTCCTGTCGAGCTTGGTCCACACCGGCATGGTGATGAAGAAGGCGAAGTAGAAGAAGGTCAGGCCGCGTCCGATGTAGGTTTCGACGATGTCGGTACCCGGACCGGCGCCGATCTTGCCCAGCCACAGGAACGACAGCGCGAACGCCAGCAGCATGATCCAGGAGAGGATGCCGCGGTAGCGGTAGGACTTGACCTTGGCCCGGTCCAGCCACGGCACCAGGAACAGGATCGCGATCGCGGCGAACATCACGATCACGCCGCCCAGCTTGTCCGGCACCACGCGCAGCATCGCGTAGTACGGGGTGTAGTACCAGACCGGCTTGATGTGCTCGGGCGTGACCAGACGGTTGGCCTCGACGAAGTTGTCGTGTTCGAGGAACCAGCCGCCGAACGCCGGCGCGAAGAAGATGATGAAGGCGGCGATGATCAGGAAGAAGCCGACGCCGAACAGGTCCTTGACCGTGTAGTACGGGTGGAACGGGATGCCGTCGGCCGGCTTGTTCGGATCCCAGCGGTTGCCCTTCGGGCCCTTCTTGATGTCGACACCGTCGGGGTTGTTGGAGCCGACCTCGTGCAGCGCGCCCAGGTGCAGCACGACCAGCAGCAGCAGCACCAGCGGCAACGCGATCACATGCAGGGCGAAGAAGCGGTTGAGGGTGGCGTCGCCGGGCAGGTAGTCGCCCATGATCCACTCGACCAGGCCGTTGCCGATCACCGGGATCGCGCCGAACAGCGAGATGATCACCTTGGCGCCCCAGAACGACATCTGGCCCCAGGGCAGCACGTAGCCCATGAAGGCTTCGGCCATCAGCACCAGGTAGATCAGCATGCCGAGGATCCAGACCAGCTCGCGCGGCTTCTGGTAGCTGCCGTACATCAGGCCGCGGAACATGTGCAGGTAGACCACGACGAAGAACAGCGACGCGCCGGTGGAGTGCATGTAGCGGATCAGCCAGCCCCACTCGACGTCGCGCATGATGTACTCGACCGACGAGAACGCTTCCGCCGCCGACGGCTTGAAGTGCATCGTCAGGAAGATGCCGGTGACGATCTGGTTGACCAGGACCAGCAGCGCCAGAGAACCGAAGTAGTACCAGATGTTGAAGTTCTTCGGCGCGTAGTACTCGCTCATGTGCTTGCGGTACACCGGCATCATGCCGGGCGCGCGCGCGTTGACCCAGTCCCAGACGTTGTTGGCGGTACGGGCGATGATGTTGGACATGGCTTACGCGGCCCCCGGGGTGTTGGACTGCGAGGGATCGACGCCGATGACGATGGTGTTGTCGTCGGCATAGTGGTGCGGCGGCACGACCAGGTTGGTCGGCGCCGGCACGCCCTCGAACACACGCCCGGCCATGTCGAAGCGCGACTTGTGGCAGGGGCAGAAGTAGCCGCCCTTCCACTCCGGATCGAACGGCTCGGGGCGGATCTCGGCCTTGATCTCCGGCGAGCAGCCCAGATGGGTGCACAGGCCGACCAGGACCGAGATCTCGGGCTTGATCGAACGCAGTTCCGGATCACCCTGCAGCACATAGGCCGGCTGCTGCTCGGGGTTCTCCGACAACGGATCGCGCAGATGGCTGTCCAGGGTCGGCAGCGCGTCGAGGATCGCCTTGGAGCGCTTGACGATCCAGATCGGCTGGCCGCGCCACTCGTAGATCAGCCGCTGGCCTTCCTGCAGGGCGCTGATGTCGGCGGTGACCGGTGCACCGGCCAGCTTGGCCCGCGCGCTCGGGTTCCAGGACTTGATGAACGGCACTGCCGCAATACCCGCGCCAACGGCGCCGACCACGGCTGTGGTCGCCGTCAGAAACCGGCGTCGACCGGCGTTGACGGGCTCGTGGATAGGATCGTTGACCCCTTGGTTGGCCATCCGGCACTCCGCAAACACTTGAATATCGAAGTCCACCGCGTGCCGGCCACTGGCGACGGCTCGCGGCTCAATAAAGACGGGAAAGTGTAACGGAAGCCTTAACGGCCAGACAATCCATGGCCCGGTTCCGTGCGCGCAATCGCGTCCTGTCGGGCTTCGGCGGGGGCCGCGGTGCAGCCCGGACCGGTCCGGAACGCCCCTCAGCGCTGGACGATGGCCTGCCGGTAGCGATCGGCGAGCACGCCCACACGCTGCACGTAGCGCTGGGTCTCGGCATAGGGCGGCACGCCCTTGTACCGGTCGACCGCGCCCTCGCCGGCGTTGTAGCCGGCCGCGGCCAGGGTGAGATCGCCGTTGAACCGCTTCAGCAGCCACGCCAGGTATTGCACGCCGCCGCTGATGTTCTGGGTCGCATCGAAGGCGTCGCTGACGCCGAAACGGCGCGCGGTCGCCGGCATCAGCTGCATCAGCCCCTGGGCGCCGGCACGCGAGATCGCCCGCGGGTTGTAGGCGGACTCGGCGTGGATCACCGCCCTCACGACCGCCTCCTCGACGCCGTAGCGCAGGGCTGCGGCGGCGATCTCGTCGCTGTAGGCGGCGGTGTTCAGCCGCACCGTGCCGAAGTTGACGCCGCGGTTGGCCCCGCAGGCGTAGCAGGTCTCGATGAAGCTGTAGTTGATGGTGCGTACCGGACCGGCGTTGGCCAGGTTGCGCGGCCGGCTGCTGGTGTAGTGGCGCACGCCGTCCTTGATGTAGGAATAGACCTGACCGGACACCACCCGCGATCCCGGGCTGCCCTGCCGGACCGGCTGGATCGGCGCGGCATTGGTCATCGCGACCCCGTCCGCGGCCGGCAGACTGGCGGACGCGGGCGAACCCTGGACACTGCCGGCGGGAGCGGCGCTGCCGACCGCGGCCGATGGCGCCGGCGGCGAGGCGGGCACTGACGATGCCTGTCCGCCGCGGTAGCTGGTCACCGCGGTGCAGGTGGAGCCCTTGATCCGTTTGCTGACGTAGCTGGGCACGCCGTCCGCGCCCTGGCAACGGTAAATGGTGCCGGCCGCCACGGGTGCGGCGGACAGCAGACAGACGATCCCCAGAAACGCCAGTCCCCCTTTCATGGCCGCGAGTGTCTCCCCAAACACGCTGGATTGCCACCTCTCATCGCTCGGAAACGCGACCTTTGGCCGGTTTCGGCCGCTACACTACCCGACCTCGCAGTGCTGACCGGCACGGAATAACCGCCGAACTCCCGGGATCCGACATGTCCGAACTCCATCCGCTGCCGACCGCCGGGTCGGCCCAGAC
This sequence comes from Marilutibacter chinensis, assembly GCF_021725675.1. Classification (GTDB taxonomy): domain Bacteria; phylum Pseudomonadota; class Gammaproteobacteria; order Xanthomonadales; family Xanthomonadaceae; genus Marilutibacter; species Marilutibacter chinensis. The sequence continues at coordinate 17,742 of NZ_JAKJPO010000007.1, forward strand.
CGCCCCTGCCCGCACTCGCGCGCCGGGGGAACCCGCTGCCCCGAAGCTGTTCATCCAGACCCACGGCTGCCAGATGAACGAGTACGATTCGGCCAAGATGGCCGACGTACTGGCCGCCTCGGACGGCTTCGAACTGACCACGAACGCCGAAGAAGCCGACGTGATCCTGGTCAATACCTGCTCGATCCGCGAAAAGGCGCAGGAGAAGGTGTTCAGCCAGCTCGGCCGCTGGAAGCCCCTCAAGAACGGCGACCGTCCGGTCCTGATCGGCGTCGGCGGCTGCGTCGCCAGCCAAGAGGGCGAGGCGATCATCAAGCGCGCCCCGTTCGTCGATCTGGTGTTCGGGCCGCAGACCCTGCACCGGCTGCCGGAGCTGATCCGTGCCCGCCGCGAACAGGATCGCCCGCAGGTCGACATCAGCTTCCCCGAGATCGAGAAGTTCGACCGCCTGCCCGAACCGCGTGCCGAAGGGCCGACCGCGTTCGTCTCGATCATGGAAGGCTGCTCGAAGTACTGTTCGTTCTGCGTGGTGCCCTATACCCGCGGTACCGAGATCAGCCGCCCGTTCGAGGATGTGCTGGTCGAGGTCGCCGAGCTGGCCGCGCAGGGCGTGCGCGAGATCAACCTGCTCGGCCAGAACGTCAATGCCTACCGGGGCCCGATCGCCCTGCTCGAAGACGATGAAGGGGATGACACACAGCAGCATGCCGACCTCGGCCTGCTGATCCGTGCCATCGCCGAGATCGACGGCATCGACCGGATCCGCTTCACCACCTCGCATCCGCTGGAGTTCAGCGACTCGCTGGTCGAGGCCTACCGCGACGTGCCGCAACTGGCGAACTACCTGCACCTGCCGGTGCAGTCCGGATCCGACCGGATACTGGCGGCGATGAAGCGCGGCTACACCGCGCTGGAGTTCAAGCAGAAGATCCGCAAGCTGCGCGCGGTGCGGCCGGACATCTCGATCAGCTCGGACTTCATCGTCGGCTTCCCGGGCGAGACCGATGCCGATTTCGAGAAGACGATGAAGCTGATCGAGGACGTCGGTTTCGACCAGTCGTTCTCCTTCATCTACTCGCGCCGCCCCGGCACTCCCGCCGCAGACCTGGAGGACAGCGTCTCCAGCGAAGAGAAGCACGCCCGGCTGTCGCGGCTGCAGGCGACGATCAACGCCAATGCGAAGCGCATCTCCGAAGCGATGGTCGGGAGCGTGCAGCGCGTGCTGGTCGAAGGCCCGTCGCGCAAGGATCCGAACGAACTGACCGGCAAGACCGAGAACATGCGCTCGGTGAATTTCCCCGTCCCTCCGCGTCTGGGCGGGCCGGCCCTGATCGGGCAATTCGTCGACGTGGTGATCACCGAGACGATGAGCAACTCGCTGCGCGGCCGCGTCCACAGCCGCGACGAAGCCGGCGCGTGACCGCGGGACTCGGGGCCTGATGGCCGTCGGGGCAACGGACGCCCGCCCGGTCGCGTTCCGCATCCGCCTGCTCGCGGTGCTGGCGGTGGTCTCCGTCAACACCGCGCTCTACCTGTGGATCAACGCACAGCCGACCCGGCCGCCGGCGCTGCTGCCACTCACCACGCTGGACACCGCGATCGGCTGGCACGCGTGGACGATCTGGCCGTACTGGCTGCTGCTGTGCATCAACCCGTTCCTCGCGCTCGGCCTGCGCGACCGCGCGCTGCTGTGGGCGACCTTCAAGGCCTATGCGGTGGCGATGGGGCTGAACGTGGCGATCTGGCTGGCGTGGCCGACCCGGATCGCCCGCGCCGCCCTGCCCGACGACCTGGATGGCGCGACCCGTGCTGCCTGGGACCTGTTGCATGCGCTGGACGAGCCCAACACCTGCTTCCCGTCCGGCCATATCACGATCCCGGTGGTGGTGATGGTCGCGTTCGCGCGCCAGTACCCGGCGTCGCGCCCGTGGGTCTGGCTACCGACGCTGCTGTTTCCGACCATCGTCACGACCGGTCAGCACTACGCGATCGACCTGCTCGCCGGCGCCGCCACCGCGCTCGCCGGCCTCGCCTGGGCCGGGCTGCTCTGGCGACGCACGGGATCGGCGCCGATGCGCACGGCGCTGGAACCCGTCGACTGAAGCGGCCGCGGACGTGCCCGGCTCCGGCCCGGGAGAACGCCGCGCGACTCAGTCGGCGTGTCCGGCGCGCGTGTAGACCGCCTCGCCGTCGACGTAGGTCGCCAGCACGACCAGTCCACGCAACCGTGCCGGCGGTACCGCCAACGGGTCTTCGGCCAGCACCACGAAATCGGCCCGCTTGCCGACCGCGAGACTGCCGACCGTGTCCTCGGCGAATCCGGCATACGCCGCGTCCAGCGTGAACCCCCGCAGGGCCTCGAACGCGGTCAGCTTCTCCTCCGGACGCCAGCCGCCCACTGGCTCGCCTTCGGCGTCGGCACGGGTGACCGCCGCGTGCAGGCCGAGCCGCGGATCGACCGGCTCCACCGGAAAATCCGAGCCCAGCGCGAGCCGTGCGCCGCTGTCGCGCAACTGCCGCCAGGAATATGCGCCGACGATGCGTTCCGGCCCCAGGCGGTCCTCCGCCCATGGCATGTCGCTGGTCGCATGCGTGGGCTGCATCGACGCGATCACCCCGAGCCCCGCCAGCCGCGGCAGATCCCCGGGCGCGAGCACCTGCGCGTGTTCGATCCGCCAGCGATGATCGCCGGCCGCGCCATCGCCCAGCACGTCGGCGTAGGCCTGCAGCACCTCGCGGTTGCCGCGGTCGCCGATCGCATGGGCGGCCACCTGCACGCCGCAGTCGCGCGCCTTGCGAACGACCGCGTGCAGGCCCTCCGGCGGCGTCAGCATCAACCCGCGGTTGCCCGGATCGTCGCTGTAGTCCGCCAGCAGGGCCGCGCCGCGGCTGCCCAGGGCCCCGTCGGCATAGACCTTGACCGTGCGCATCTGCAGGCGACCGGAAGGATGGGAGTAGAGCCCATCGCGGCACAGCGCATCGAGTGCGTCGCCGTCGCCGGCCGCCATCGCGGTGATCCGCAGCGGCAGCGCGCCACGATCGGCCAGGCGCTGGTAGCGCTTGAACTGGTCCAGACCGATGCCAGCATCGTGCACGCCGGTCAGGCCGTGCTCGACCGCCGCCTGCATGCCCAGCACCAGCGCGCGCTCGGCGGTGGCTTCGTCCAGCGGCGGCCGCGCATCCTCCACCAGCGCGGCAGCGGCGTCGATGAAGATGCCGGTGGGTCGCCCCGCGGCGTCGCGGAGGATCCGGCCGCCGTCGGGCTGCCAGTCGCCCGACAGGTCGCGCCCGACCGCCCGCATCGCGACGCTGTTGGCCCAGCTCGCGTGGCCGTCGATCCGCTCCAGCCAGACCGCCCGCTCGGGGAACGCCGCATCGAGGTCGGCCGCGGTCGGGTAGGTCTTCTCCGGCCAGTCGTTCTGGTCCCAGCCACGGCCGAGCAGCCATGCGCCGGGTGGCAGATCGCGTGCGAAGTCGCGCAGGCGCTGCAGCACCTCGGCCTTGTCGCGCGTGCCGACCAGGTCGGCGGTCAGCGTCGCCAAGCCGAGCCCGCCCACGTGCGCATGGGCGTCGATCAGGCCGGGTACGACCGTGGCATCGCCAAGGTCGAGGTCCCGCGCGCCTGGAAAGCGGCGCGCGAGCGCTTCCGCGTCGCCGACCGCGAGGATGCGGCCACCGGCGTCGAAAGCCATTGCTCGGGCACGCGGGCGGGCGGCATCCAGGGTATGGATGGCGTGCGCGGTCAGCACGGTGACCTCAGGCGCGGCCTCCGCCGCGACAACCGGACCGGCAGCAGACAGGGCGAGCAGCAACGACGCGAGACGGGCGGGCATGGCACGGACGGACAGGCGCACGGGCGGTCTCCGGGGAATGTGATGTCCGAATGTGGCCACTGCCGCGCGGCGGATGCAAGTCGCCGCATCCGGGCGCGATCCCCGGGCCCTCCCGCTTGCAGGGATGGGGAGACCGCGCGGCTCAGTCCACCTCGACCGTGGTGATCACCGGTCCGCTCTCCAGCGTCCGGTGCACCGGGCAGCGGTCGGCGACCCGCAGCAGGTCGGCGCGCTGGGCCGGATCGAGCGCACCCGACAGCTTCACCCGACGGACGATCCGCTCGATGTGTCCGTCCTTGCGGTCGCATTCGGCGCAGTCCTTCGCATGGATGCGCTCGTGCCGCAGCCATACCTGGACGTCGTCGAGCGGATAGCCCTTGCGCCCGGCGTACAGCCGCAGGGTCATCGAAGTACAGGCGCCGAGCGCCATCAGCAGCAGATCGTACGGCGTCGGGCCCTGGTCGCCGCCGCCCTGGCCGACCGGCTCGTCGGCCATCTGCGCATGCGTGGAAGTGAACAACCCACGCAGGAAGCGGCGGTCCAGTTCGGTGACGAGCACCTCGCCTTCGGCGACCGCGGTCGGCGCCTGCAGCACCGGCACGGCATCGGCGGCGGCGAGACCGGCATCCATCTCCAGATAACGGCTGGCCCAGCCCGCCAGCGCGGTGGCGACGTACTCGGCATCGGCTGCCCGGCTCAGCAGATGGTCGGCCTTGTCCAGCGAGATGAAGCTCTTCGGATGCAGCGCGGCGTTGTAGATGCGCGCGGCCTCGGCGATCGGCACGACCTCGTCGACCGGCGAGTGGAACAGCAACAGCGCGCGGCGCAGCTTGCCGATGTGGTCGTCGGAGGCATTGGCGTCGAGGTCGTCGAGGAACTGGCGCCTGATCGTGAATTCGCGGGGGCCGATCCGGACGCGGGCCTCGCCGTCGTCGCGCAGGACCGCTTCGGCATCGGCGAGCAGATGCCGGACGTGGGCGGCGGTGGCCGGTGCGGCGATGGTCACCAGCGCCCTGACCTCCGGCAACGCATGCGCGGCCGCCAGCACCGCGGCACCACCGAGGCTGTGGCCGATCAGCAGGCCGGGCGGACGGTACTCCCGACCCAGCGCCCCGGCCGCGGCGAGCAGGTCGGCGACGTTGGAGGAGAAGCTGGTGTTGGCGAACTCGCCATCGCTGCCGCCCAGCCCGGTGAAGTCGAAGCGCAGCACGGCGATGCCGCGTGCGGCCAGGGCGCGGCTGATCCGGCTGGCGGCGGCGATGTCCTTGCCGCAGGTGAAACAATGGGCGAACAGTGCGTACTGCCAGCGGTCAGGATCGCCACCCGCCGGCAACTCCAGCCGCCCGGCGAGGGCCTGGCCCTGTGCGTTCTCGAACTCGAACCTGCGGCTGCTCACGGCACCTCCAATCATCGGACCGGATTTCCGGCAGGACGCCACCATAGCCCGACCGCTGTGTCAGAGTGGTGGAAGCGCGACCGGCGATCCGCCACGCGATCCGACGCCCTGGAGAACGACGATGCTGAAGTGGCAGGACGTGCTCGCCTTCGCGGGCCACGGCAACCCCGAACCGGCCCGCCGGGTCGAGAAGAGCGATGCCGAGTGGCGGGCGCAGCTGACGCCCGAGCAGTATCGCGTCACCCGCCAGGCCGGCACCGAACGTGCGTTCAGCAGTCCGATGTGCGGCCTGCTCGAACCCGGCCGCTATCACTGCGTGTGCTGCGATACGCTGCTGTTCGACGCCGACGAGAAATTCGACTCCGGCACCGGCTGGCCGTCGTTCACCCAGCCGGCACGGTCCAACGCGATCGCCTACCATCGCGACGACAGCTATGGCATGCAGCGGATCGAGACCCGCTGCAATACATGCGATGCGCATCTGGGCCACGTGTTCCCCGACGGGCCGCCACCAAGCGGATTGCGCTACTGCATGAATGCGGTCGCATTGCGCAAGGCCGAGGGCTGAGTCGCGACTCCCGGGCCGTGCCCGGGAATCCCCAGAGTCTGCTGCGCAAACCTTGGGCCCCGCCGTTGCGCCTCCACACCCCCATTCGCGCTGCGCGCGAATCGCCCCCTGACTCAGGGGGCTGGAGCCATGCATGACCGTCTGATGTCGGAGCGGCGTGAGCCGCGATTCCGGCCGTCCCAGCAATGCCCATCGCGGCTCATGCCGCTCCTCCGGCCGGAAGCATCCGCGGTCAGTCCAGGCGCTTGCGGAAACGCAGGATCGCCAGGGTCATCATCACCGTGGTGAACGCGACCAGCGCCAGCACGTCCGGCCACAGTTCCCACAGGCTGGCGCCGCGCAGCATGACGCCGCGGATCAGGCGCAGGAAATGGGTCAGCGGCAGCACCTCGGCGATCCACTGCACGACCTGCGGCATGCCGGCGAACGGGAACATGAAGCCCGACAGCAGGATCGACGGCAGGAATACGAAGAACGTCATCTGCATCGCCTGGAACTGCGAGCGCGCCTTGGTCGAGATCAGCAGGCCGAGGGTCAGGTTGGCGAGAATCAGCAGCACCGCCGCCAGATACACGTGCAGCACGCTGCCGAGCACCGGCACCTTGAACAGCCACAGCCCGAGCAGCAGCACGACCGTGGTCTGGACCAGACCGATGACCGCGTACGGCAGCACCTTGCCGACCATCAGCTCGGAGCGGCTGATCGGGGTCGCGATCAGCAGCTCCATGTTGCCGCGCTCGCGCTCGCGGACGATCGCCACACCGGTGAAGAGCACCATCGTCATCGTCAGGATCACACCGATCAGGCCCGGCACGATGTTCACCGCCGAGCGCCGCTCCGGGTTGTAGAACGCGACCACGCCGATCGGATCGGCGGCATCCCCGCGCACGGTCGCGCCGTCGCCAGTGTCCACGATCGGCATCCGCGCCAGCTGGATCGCCGCGCTCTGGACCACCGTGTCGCTGCCGTCGACCATCACCTGCACCGCCTCCCGGCCGTCGATCCGCCGGCGCTCGAAATCGGGCGGAATCGCCACGCCGACGCTGATCTCGCCCCGTCGCAGCATCGCGACCAGCTCCTGTGGGCTGTCGGCCTCGGCGACCGGGCGGATCACGCCGGTCGCGAGCATGTCCATCACCACCGCCCGCGAGCCGCTGGTACCGGCCTGATCGGCGATCGCGGCGTCGAGGCCGCGCAGGTTGAGGTTGATCGCATAGCCGAACAGCACCAGCTGCATCACCGGAATGCCGACGATCATCGCCAGGGTGATCCGGTCGCGGCGCAGCTGGCGCATCTCCTTGACCACGATCGCGAGCAGGCGTCGCCAGTTCATGCCCGATCCTCCTTGCCGTCACGGTCCGCGGATGGCAGGCGTCCGCGGGTCGCGTCGACGAACACGTCCTCCAGATTCGCCGCCACCGCCTCGACCGAAGCATCCTGTCCGGCCTCGCGCAGGGCATCGCGAATGCGCGCTCCGGCGTCGCCGTCCTCGCGGGTCAGCACCCGCAGCGCATTGCCGATCTGCGCGACGCTGACCACGCCGGACACCTCCAGCAACGCCTTCTGCGCACGCCGCGGCTGCCCGGCGCGGACCTCGATGGCACGGCCGGCGAGCTTGCCGGTCAGTTCCGCCGGAGTGCCGTCGGCGACCAGCACCCCGCGGTCCAGGATCGCCAGCCGGTGACAGCGCTCGGCCTCGTCCATGTAGTGGGTCGACACCAGCAGGGTGGTCCCGGCGTCGGCCAGCTCGAACAGCTTCTCCCAGAAATCACGGCGCGACTCGGGGTCGACCGCGCTGGTGGGCTCATCGAGGAACAGCAGCTCGGGCTCGTGGATCGTGGCCGCGGCCAGCGCCAGCCGCTGCTTCTGGCCGCCGCTCATCGTCCCGGCCAGCTGATCGCGGCGGTCGCTGAAGTGGTACTGCTCGATCAGCGTCTCGATACGTGCCCGGGTCCGAGCCTTCGGTACGCCCTGCGCGGCGGCCATGAACTCGAGGTTCTCGCGCACCGACAGGTCCTCGAACAGCGAGAAGCGCTGGGTCATGTAACCGATCCGCTGGCGCAGCGTTTCCGCCTGCTCGGGCACCTTCAGGCCCAGCACCTCGACCGAACCCGCATCGTGGCCGAGCAGGCCACAGAGCATGCGGATCGTGGTGGTCTTGCCCGAGCCGTTCGGCCCGAGGAAGCCGTACACGTGCGCCTTCGGCACGGTCAGGTCGACCTTGTCGACCGCGACCAGGTCGCCGAAACGCTTGGTCAGCCCGCGCGCGCGTATCGCGACCCCGGGCGCCGCGGCCGCCTGTGCGTGCATGCCACTCATGGTACGTCGCCGACGAATTCGACCTGGACCGGCAATCCGACCGGCAGCCCGCGCGCGGCGTCGCCTTCCAGCGCGATCTCGGCCAGATAGCTCAGCCGCGCCGCGTCTTCGCCGGTCAGCGCGTAGTACGGCGTGAAGCTGGGTTCGCTGCGGATCATCCGGACCCGACCTTCGAATGCGGCATCGACGCCTTCGACCCGGACCCGGGCGCGCTGCCCGACATGGACACCCGCACGCACCGGCTCGGGCACGTAGACCCGCGCATGCGGTGCGTCGCCGACCAGCAGCACCGCCAGCGGCGCTCCCGGGGGCGCCTGGTCGCCAAGCTTGTACGGCAGGCTCTCGACGATCGCATCGCGCGGCGCCACCAGCGAGAGCTTCTCCAGCGTGACCCGCTGGGCCGTGGCCTCGGCGCTGGCCGCGGCTTCGGCCGCCCGTCCCTGGGCGAGCCGCTCGGCGCGGGTGCCGTGCTCGAGTTCCAGCAGGGCCGCCTGCGCCGCGCGCACCTGCGCGCCGGCATTGCCGGCGGCGGCACGGGCGCGATCGACCTCGGCAGCGGACACCAGCTGCCGCTGGCCCAGCGGCTCGACACGGGCGTAGTAGGCCTGGGCGTCGGCGGCCTGCGCACGCGCCGCCGCGAGCTGGGCGCGGGCCTGGTCGATCGCCTCGCTGCGCGGCCCGGCCTCGAGTTCGGCCAGCGCTTCGCCGGCCTGGCGCACCTGCGCCTGCAACGCGTCCAGTCGCGCCCCGGTCCGGTCCGGCTCCAGCTGCATCACCCGCTCGCCGGCCTTGACCGGCTGGCCTTCGCGCACGTCGATCGCGACGATGCGCTCGGCCGCCGGCGCAGGCAGCGTGATCCGGTCCCGCTCCAGCGTGCCCAGCGCATCGGGCGCGTCGCGTCCGCATGCGGACAACAGGATGAGCGCCATGCCGCAGGCCAGGCGCGTGATCGTTCGCTTCATGCGTTCTTCTCCGGTTCCGCCAGCGGCGGAGACAAAGGTCGGTGATGTGCGGCCCGGATGGACCGCATTGCTCTTGTGCAACTGCCGGGCAGAAGGGACGACACCACGGCGCAGCCGCATGGACGTGCCCTGGAGGACAGGTTCCGCTGGCCTGCACCCCGGCGGCGGCGTTCGGTCGTGCGTCGCCATGCGCTTTCTCACGCCTGCTCGCGCTGCGGACCGGCAGGTGCGGCCGGGCCTGTCGAGGAGTGGCCGGCGGGCGCCAGCTCCAGGCCCCGGTCGAGCAGGGCGAGGGTGTGCCGGCGCAGCGCGTCGAAATCGAGATCCTCGGCCTGGAACAACTGTCTCCAGATCGGCGCTCCGGCGACCGGAAACAGGGTCAGGCCGACCAGCGACACCATCAGCAGGCGCGGATCGAGATCGGCATTGATCCCGCCACGCGACTGCGCCTCGGCGAAACGGCCGGCCATCATCAGCGGCAGTTGCGGGCCGACCCGCTCGAACAGCACGTCGCGCAGGCCGCCGCCCTCGCACAGCACCTCGCGCACCCACAGCGACGGCAGCCACGGATGTTCGGCGACCACGACGCCGACGCCATGGACGAACGCACCGACCAGTCCCGCGATGTCGCCGCCGTCGCGCACGATCCGCTCCCGCAGCCCGGCGAACGCCGGCAGGATCCGCTCCTCGACCACCGCTTCGCGCAGTTGCCCCTTGTCGCCGAAGTAGTAGTGCAGCAGCGCCGGATTGACTCCGGCACGGTCGGCGATCCGCTTCAGCGTGGTGCCGGCGATGCCCTGCTCGACGTAGCACGCGATCGCGGCGTCCAGCACGCGCTCGCGCTGATCGGGCGCATCCGCGCCGGGACGCCCCGGCGCACGGCGAGGGGCGCCTTTGCCGGGGGCGCGCGGTTTCTTCTCGGCAGCGGGTCTGTTCGTCATGCATCAATATTAATTAATCAATTAATTTTATTTCAAGTCCCGTCCGACGAGCGGTAGACGGAGCCGTGAACGCCAGATCCGGCAAGTCGTGGACACCCCGGCAAAGGTAAGGTGGGCCCCCGCCCGCCGAGCTTCCACGGATGCCCCCGTCGCGCCCACCTCAGCCCCGCTCCTTCCGTCGATGGCTGCGCAGCAACGCGCTGGCATTGTGGCTGTGGAGCCTGGGGCTGCTCGGCGTGATCCGCTTCTTCACCCGGGCGATGCGCGACAGCGGCGCCGACACGGTCGCCTGGCTCTACCTGGTCGGCGGCGTGCTGGTGTTCGTGGCCGGTGTGATGGCGTGGGCCGGCGCGGTACGTCGCGATCGCACGACCCGGCCCGACTGAGCCACATTCGCGTCACGACGACCGGCGACCACAGCTTTGCGAAAACCGCCGCATGGGCGCAAGCTTGGCGATACGAACCGGCCATCCCGTCCCCGCCTGTCGCCGACAGTCCGCCGACGGAGCTCCCCGCGATGCCGACCTGCGGCCGCGCCTCGCGCCCTCCCCCATCAACGAACGAGCTTTCCTTGAACGACGCCACCGTCCGGACGACAGCGTCCGAATTCGCCCTCGATCCCGCGGACGCCGAACGCCTGGCCAACCTGGCCGGCCCGTTCGACAGCCACCTGCGCCTGCTCGAACTGCGGCTCGGCGTGGAGATCGCCAACCGCGGCAACGTCTTCCGCATCACCGGCCCCGGCGACGCCCTTCCGCGTGCGGAGAAGCTGTTGCGCGCGCTGTGGGACGACGCCGGCCGCGAGACCCTGGACGAGTCGGCGGTGCACCTGCACCTGGCGGAGGCCGGCGCCGACCGGATCGAAACCGACTACGAACCGCAGGATGTCTCGATCCGCGTCAAGCGCGGCACGATCCGCGGTCGCGGCGCCAATCAGCAGAAGTACCTGCACGCGATCGCCACCCACGACATCAACTTCGGCATCGGCCCGGCCGGCACCGGCAAGACCTTCCTCGCCGTCGCCAGTGCGGTCGAGGCGCTGAACGACGGCCGCGTGCACCGGCTGATCCTCGTACGGCCGGCGGTCGAGGCCGGCGAGAAGCTCGGCTTCCTGCCCGGCGACCTGACCCAGAAGGTCGATCCCTACCTGCGTCCGCTGTACGACGCGCTGTACGAGATGCTCGGGGTCGAGAAGGTGGTCAAGCTGCTGGAGAAAAGCGTCATCGAGATCGCGCCGCTCGCCTACATGCGCGGACGCACGCTCAACGACGCCTTCGTGATCCTCGACGAGGCGCAGAACACCTCGATCGAACAGATGAAGATGTTCCTGACCCGGATCGGCTTCGGCAGCACCGCGGTGGTCACCGGCGACATGACCCAGATCGACCTGCCGCGCCACCAGAAATCGGGACTGAAGGACGCGCTGGAGGTGCTGCGCGGGGTCGAAGGGATTTCCTTCACCTTCTTCGAGTCGCGCGACGTGGTCCGGCATCCGCTGGTCGCACGGATCGTCAACGCCTACGATGCGCGCGACGCCACCGACAAGGCGACCGGATCCGCGCCATGACCAGAGGGCCCGTGCGTCTCGATGTCGCCGTCCATTACGGCCTGCCGCGCACCGGCATCCCGGCGGCGGTGAGCTTCCGCAAGTGGGTCGCAGCCGCGCTCGACGGCCGCATCCGCGAGGCCGACCTGGCGATCCGCATCGTCGACGCGCGCGAGGGCCGCGCGCTCAACCGCCACTACCGCGGCAAGGACTACGCCACCAACGTGCTCAGCTTTCCCGCGGAGATACCCGAGGGGTTGCCGAAGAACGTGAAGTTCCCGCTGCTGGGCGATCTTGTGATCTGCGCTCCGGTGGTCGCGCGCGAGGCGCGGGAACAGAAGAAACCGCTGGCGTTCCATTACGCCCACATGACCGTACATGGCGCCCTGCACCTGCTCGGCTGGGACCACGAGGACGAACGCGAGGCCGAATGCATGGAAGGGCTGGAGCGCGAGATCCTCGCCTCTCTCGGGATCGCCGATCCCTACCGCGACGGCTGACGGCATGGGCAGGCGCTGCCGGTCCCGCCGCGGCCACCGGTTCGCCCCGCCGTCCCGGCATGGCACCCGGCCCACCCGCCGGGACGGGCGGCACGCCCCGATTCCGCGGTAGACTGGGTTGGCGCGCCCAACCCCCGCGGGCGTTTCTGCAGACGCAATGTCCGAGGACGACAGTAGTACCCAAACCCCAGAACACGCCGACCGGCTCCACGAGAAGCCGCACGAAGGCAAGCACCCGGAGAAGCGGCGCTCCTGGCTGGAACGCATCAGCTCGGCACTGTCGGGCGAGCCTACCTCCCGCGAGGACCTGGTCGAACTGCTCAGGGACGCCCAGGCCGACGGCCTGATCGCGGCGGACACCCTGGCGATGATGGAGGGCGCGATCGGCGTCTCCGATCTCAGCGTCGGCGATGTGATGGTGCCGCGCTCGCAGATGGTCATGCTGGCGGCCGAAGCGCCGCTGATGGATCTGATGAAGGACGTGGTCGAATCCGGCCACTCCCGCTTCCCGGTCCACGGCGAGGACAAGGACGACATCCTCGGCATCCTGCTCGCCAAGGATCTGCTGCGCGCGGTGATCGCCACCGAGGACGGTCCGCTCGGCATCCACGAGCTGCTGCGCCCGGCGGTGCTGATCCCCGAGTCCAAGCGCCTGGACGTGCTGCTGCGCGAATTCCGCCTCAGCCGCAACCACATGGCGATCGTGATCGACGAGTATGGCGGCGTCGCCGGCCTGCTCACGATCGAGGACGTGCTGGAGCAGATCGTCGGCGAGATCGACGACGAGCACGACGATGCCGAGGACCCGAACGCGCTGATCGCCGCGCAGGCGGACGGCCAGTTCGTGGTCGATGCGCTGACCCCGATCGACGACTTCAACGAGCGCTTCGGCGCGGATTTCGACGACGACGAATACGACACCATCGGCGGACTGGTGATCGCCGCGATCGGCCATCTGCCCGAGGCCGGCGAGGAACTGACCCTGGGCCGTTTCGTGTTCCGCGTCTCCAGCGCCGATGCGCGCCGGGTACATGCCTTCCACGTGGGCATCCTCGGCGATGCGTGAGCGCCGGGGGCGCTCGGCCCGGCTGCGCGGCTGGCTCGCCGTCGGACTGTGGACGCTGGCGATGCTGGTATCGGCCGGTGCCGTCGCGCAGACGCCGGCACCCGGGGCCGCGCCGTCCGGATCCGCACCCGCCGCCCTGTCCGCACCGCCGCCCAGGATCGGGATCGTGACGATGCTGCCGGGCGAGGTGTTCTTCGAACGCTTCGGCCACAACGCACTGCTGGTCGACGACCCTGCGAACGGACAGGCGCTGGCCTACAACTACGGCTTCTTCGACCCCACCGAACCCGACTTCGTCGCCCGCTTCGTCCGCGGCGACATGCGCTACATGCTTGCGGTGATTCCGTTCACCGACGACCTCGCCTATTACGACCGGGTCGGCCGCGGCGTCTCGGTGCAGTGGCTGGACCTGACCCCGGCGCAGGCGGGCGCGCTGGCGGATGCGCTGGCGCGCAACGCGCTGCCCGAGAACGCGCGCTACCGCTACGACTACTTTCTCGACAACTGCTCGACCCGGGTCCGCGATGCGCTCGATGCGGCGCTCGGCGGCGGCCTCGAGCGGCAGTTGCAGGGACGCTCGCACGGCACCAGCTTCCGCAGCGAGGCGCTGCGGCTGGCCCGTCCGGCGCCGTGGATGTGGCTGGGCTTCGACCTCGGCCTGGGTCCGGCGGCCGATGTTCCGCAGCCGTTGTGGGGCGAGTCGTTCGTGCCGATGCGGCTGCAGGCGGCCTTGCGCGAGGTCGACAATCCGGCCACCGGCGAGCCGCTGGTCGCGTCCGAACAGACCCTGCTGCCGCACCGGCTGCCGCCGGAGCCAGCCGAGGGCAGGCCGCGGTGGTGGCCGTGGGCGCTGGCCGGAATCGCGGCCGGCCTTGGCCTGGCCTGGCTCGGCCGCCGGCATCCGCGGCTGACCGCCGGCATTGCGGCACCGTTCTGGCTGCTGTGCGGCGCCCTGGGTGCGGTGATGCTGTTCGTCTGGTTCGGTACCGAGCATCGTTTCGGATGGGCGAATCGCAACCTGCTGCTGTTCAGCCCGCTGTGCTGGCTGCTGCTGCCGGGCGCGTGGCAGGTGCTGCGCGGGCGACGTCCCCGCGCCTGGTTCGCGACGCTGCTGGCGGTCGTCGCGCTGCTGCCCGTGGCCGCCCTGTTCTTCTACTGGCTGCAGGCATACCCGCAACGCAACCTGCACTGGATCGTGCTGCTGTGGCCGGTCCACCTGGGTCTGCTGTCGGGCCTGGGCCGGCGCTGAGCTTGCCGAGCCTCCGCCGCGGGGGCACGATGCGCGGCATGAAGGATCCCTCGCTGCCATCCTGCGTGGTGAACTGCGTGGTCTACGACCGCGCGGGACGCCGGCGCGACATCGGCCTGGACGAGATCAGCGATGTCCTGGCGGTGGACGACGGCAGCTTCGTCTGGATCGGCCTGTACGAACCCGACGAGGGCCTGCTCGAAAAGCTGCAGGAGGAGTTCGACCTGCACGACCTGGCCGTCGAGGACGCCGGCAACGCGCACCAGCGGCCCAAGCTGGAGAGCTACGGCAACTCGCTGTTCATCGTCGCGCACACGGCGCAGAGCGTCGACAGCCATATCCGCTTCGGCGAGAGCCACTTGTTCGTCGGGCCGCGCTACCTGGTGACCGTGCGCCACGGCGCGTCGACCAGCTACGCTCCTGCCCGCGCGCGTTTCGAACGCGAGGCCGCCGATATCGAGCACCCGGGCTCTGGTACGGCGCTGTACATGGTGCTGGACCTGATCGTCGACAACTTCATGCCGATCGTGCAGGAGTTCAGCCAGGACCTGTACGAGCTGGAGCAGGACGTCTTTGCCGAAGAGTTCCGCAGCGAGACGGTGAAGAGGCTCTACGACCTCAAGCGCGAGCTGACCCGGCTGCGCATGGCGGTCACGCCGCTGCAGGACATCCTCGGCCAGCTGGCCCGGCCGCGTGGCGCGCTGATCGACGAAGAGAGCCAGCTGTACTTCCGCGACGTGCTCGACCATGTCGTGCGCATCAACGACTCGACCGACACCCTGCGCGAGATGCTGACCGCGGCGATGAGCGTGAATCTGTCGCTGGTCACCATCCACCAGGGCGAGGTGGTCAAGCGCCTGGCCGGCTGGGCGGCGCTGCTGGCCGCTCCAACGCTGATCGCCAGCTGGTACGGCATGAACTACAAGCACATGCCCGAACTGGACGGACGCTACAGCTATCCGATCCTGATCGGCGTCACGATCACGGTCTGTCTCGCTTTGTATGGATGGCTGCGCCGGTCCAGATGGCTGTGACCGCGGCACCGGCGCGGCGTGCCGCTGCGGAGGTCGCTCCCGTCTGATCTCGGTCCCGCCTGGCCGGTTGCCGGGGGCACAATGCACGGCATGGAGACCGGCCCCGTCGCGGTCGCCAGCACCCGCACGATGTGACGGACTGGACGTTTCCGGGCCCGCTTCCATACGGCAGGGTCGGGAAACCGTGCTAACCTCGGCCCGAGCGGGCTTAAGGCCAGGCCCGCGTCTTCGCAACCGGAGCGATCCGTAATGCGTACAGCAGTCACCGTATTGGCGGCCCTCGCAGCCGCCCTCGTCATGGTTTCATGCACCGCAGGACCGAGTAGTGCCAAGGAGCAAAATCGCATGTCAGCATCCATGAAAGAATCCAGCACCCCGTTCAACGATCCGTCGATCCAGCCGTTGGCCGATGCCGTGGCCGCCGGCGACGTCGCCCGCATCCGCGAGCTGGCGCCCGGCAGCGACCTGTCCGCGCAGGGCGACGACGGCGTCACCCTGCTCGAATGGGCGATCTGGAACCAGAAGCCCGCCGCGCTGGCAGCCCTGCTGGAGGCCGGCGCCGACGCCGCGCAGCCGGCCACCGACCAGGACACCGTCGCCCACATGGCGGCGATGGTCGAGGATCCCCGGTACCTGCAGGTGCTGATCGACCACCACGCACCGGTCGACATCGTCAGCCCGCGTGCCGGCTGGACGCCGGTATTCCGCGCGGTGCAGAACCGGCGCACGCCCCAACTGGACATGCTGGTCGGCGCCGGCGTCGACCTGCAGCGCAAGGACTCGATGGGCAACAGCCTGCTGCACGTCGCCGCCAACGTGAACGATGCCGGATGCGTGCTGCGCCTGCTCGAGGCCGGCGTCGACCCGAATGCCGTCAACAGCCGCGGCGAAACCTTCCAGGATGCTCTGTTTGCCGGCTCCGACGCGCGCCTCAACGCACAGGCCCGCGCCGAACGGCAGCAAGTGCGTGACTGGCTCGCGGCCCAGGGCATCGCCACCCGCTGAATCCGCCGGTTCGTGAATTCGATCAACTGACGGGCCTGGAGGGCCCGCCACCGCAAGGAGCTGCGATGAACGCGCAAATGGAGAATCTTTCCAACACCCCCGGCCACGGCGAAGGATTCGCCGGACAGATCGCTGGCCGCGAGCCCCACGAGATCGATCGCCAGCTGTCCGCGATCCTGCAGGACAACTACAACTGGACCGACGAACGCCGCGGCCGCGAATTCGAGCATTCGAGCCCTCCAGCCGGCTGGTCGCGGATGGACGACGCGGCGCTGCGCGAAGCCGGCATCGACCCGAGCCTGCTGCATGACGGCAAGAGCGGGTTCGGCGCCAACTTCTACACCAACGACCAGGGGCACGTGGTACTGGCCTTCACCGGCACCGACGAGGGCCGCGACTGGAGGCACAACCTGCGCCAGGGCCTGGGACTGCGGGACGCCCAGTACGACCAGGCGATCGCGCTGGCCGGACAGGCCGAGCGCGCGTACGGCGACAACCTGGTGATCACCGGCCACTCGCTCGGCGGCGGCCTGGCCGCGGCCGCCAGCATGGTCCACGAGGTGCCGGCGGTGACCTTCAATGCCGCCGGCGTCAACGACCGCACGCTGGAGCGCTTCGGCTACGACGCCGACGTGCTCAAGCAGGAAGCCGAACAGGGCCTGATCCGCAGTTATTCGGTCAAGAGCGAGATCCTGACCCATCTGCAGGAAGACAGTTTTCCGCTGAAGTACGCGATGCCCGACGCGCCCGGCACCCGGATCGAACTGCCGGACCCGGATCCGCTGTCGTTCTTCGAGCGCATCGTGCCGGGCAAGATGCTGATGCACCGGGTCGACCTGCACTACATCGATTCGGTGATGGAGGCGCAGGACGCGGCCGGGCTGTCGGTGCGCCGCTTCGACCACGAGCAGGGCCGCGTCGACCTGGGTCAGGATGCCAGCGCGCGCCTGGATCGCCTGCTGGCCGGCCAGATCGACCCGGGTGCGCAGCAGACCTGGGACCGCGAGACGGCCGCCCATCGTCTCGACCCCGCACAGGCGCAGGATCCGGTGGCCCAGCAGCAGACGGCCGAACAGGCCGGTATCGGCCGCTGAGGCAACCGGGCGCAGGATCGGGCGCCGCTCTCACCCGGAGAGAGCGGTGCCGGTCCGGGCCACTCTTCCGGACGTTGGCCCGCACACTCCCTTCGGAACGCCTTCCCGACCGAGCTCTGGCGAGTGGCCGGGACGTGCTCACCGCAGGCGCGTGGCGAAGGCCGCCAGCGCCTCCCGACCGACCGGCTCGCCTTCCAGCAACGGCAGCTGCAACAGCGGCAGGTCCGGCAGCGCCATGCGCAGCTCCTCCAGATACCCATCTTCCAGCCGTGCCCGCCCGGCCAGGAACGCGCCAGCATCCGCCGGCGAACGCTTGTTCACCACCAGTCCGCCGACGGCGACCCCGGATCGTCGCAGCTGCGCATGCAGCTCGACGGTCTCCAGCACCGGAAGCCGCTCGGCGGTCAGCACGATGACGAAGGCGGTGCGCGCCTGGTCGCCAACGGCCTCGCGCAGATGTTCGAAGCGATGGCGTCGGCGATTCAACAGGCCGCGGATGCGGTCGTTGCGCGCCTCTCCATCGTCGCTCCGCCGGTTTCCCTCCTCCCCCGGATGCGCGCCCAGCACCTGCACCCCGACCGAATCGTCGCGGCCAAGTCCGCGCAACAGCTCGCCGAAGTGACGGCTGCGCGCCTGCCGGTGCAGCATGCCGTCGACCCAGGCGGACATCATTTCCGGCAGCGCCATCAGCCGCGCGGTATGCCCGGAGGGTGCGGTATCGAACACCAGCAGATCGTATCCGTCGCGACGGCCTGGATCCGCGCCCTCCTCGACCAGCTCGGCGATGCGCTCCAGCAGCGCCGCCTCGTGCATGCCGGGCGTGTCGCGTGACAGCGCCATGTGCTTGTCGACCTCGCCGGCCAGGTGCTCGGGCATCAGCCGGCGCAGCGCCGCGCCGACTTCTTCCAGGTGCGCGCGCGCGGTCTGCTCGGGATCGAGTTCGAGACCGTCCAGGCCCGGGGCCAGCCGCCGTGTCCGCGCACCGACCTCGCAATCCCACAAGTGGCCGAGGTTGTGCGCGGGATCGGTCGACACCAGCAGCACCCGGCGGCCCTCCTCCGCCATCGCCAGCGCAGTCGCCGCGGCGACCGTGGTCTTGCCGACCCCGCCCTTGCCGCCGACGAACAGCACCCGCCGCGAACGCGCCAGCTCCAGCAGCATCGGTCCTGCCTCAGCAGCAGCCGATATGGTCCAGCGGCGAGCGCTCCAGGCCCATGCGCCGATGCCAGGCGTGGAAGCGCTCGTACATCACCGGCATCAGTTCCATCGTGTAGCAGGCGGCCGGGTTGGGAACGCCGAGCGTCTCGGCGAACACCAGCAGCATGAACAGGTCGTCCTCGTCGCGCTGCGCGCGCGCGAAGGTCCGTCTGTACGGCGCGACGTAGAACTCGTGCAATCCGGCCGCGATCCGCGCCAGCGGAGTGTCCTTGCGCGAGTCCCTGCCGGCCATCAGCCCGCTCCACCCTCGGCCACCGGCTCGCCGCTGCCGCTGCTGCCGCGCGCCATCGCCATCACCGCCTCCAGCGCCACCCACAGTGCGGCGACCAGGATCACGATGTCCATGCCCAGCAACAGCCAGTTCTGTTCGGCATAGAACTTGCCGAGCTGGACCAGCAGCGCCATCACCGACATCACCAGCAGGAACGCGAGCGGAATCGCGGTGAACCAGACCGGCCGCCGCTGTTTGATCAGGATCACCGACAGGATCGCGAGGGTCAAACCCGCCAGCAACTGGTTGGTGGTGCCGAACAGCGGCCAGATCACCATGCCTCCGGAACCGTCGCCGCCGGCACCGAAGGCCAGTGCCAGACAGGTTCCCAGCGCGACCAGGGTCGCGAGCCAGCCCTTCTGCACGGGCTTGATCCGGGCGATCTCGGCCGCTTCCTGCACCACGTAGCGTTGCAGGCGCAGGCCGGTGTCCATCGTCGTCGCCGCGAACAGGATCGCCATCACCGACAGGATCGTGCTGCCCAGGCCGGGATCCAGGCCCAGGCCGTTGGCGAGGATGTTGCCGCCGCCGTTGACGAACGCGACCACGCCGCCCGAGCCGAACTTGTCGTACACGCCCTGCCATTCCCCGAGCGTCGCGAAGCCGGCGGTACAGGCGATGATCGCGGCCAGTGCGAGCATGCCTTCGCCGATCGCACCGAAGTAGCCGACGAACCGGGCATCGGTTTCCTTGTCCAGCTGCTTGGAGCTGGTACCGGAGGCGACCAGTCCATGGAAGCCGCTGATCGCGCCACAGGCGATGGTGACGAACAGCAGCGGCACGATGCCGGGCGTGCCCGCAGGCACGTCGGCGTTCATCGCCGGCGCGACCACCTCGGGCGCGAAGAACAGGGTCGCCGCGTACATCAGGCCCAGGCCGACGAACAGCTGCAGGCCATTGATGTAGTCGCGCGGCTGCAGCAGCACCCACACCGGCAGCAGCGATGCGACACCGGCGTAGGCGAACAGCAGGATGATCCACTGCGCCTTCGGCCCGAAGCCCATCACCGACTCGGGCAGGGTGACCGGATACGACTGGCCGACGAAGATCAGCGCATACAGCACGACCACGCCGATGATCGATGGCCACAGCAGCGGCACCTTGAAGCGGTAGATCGCCTGGCCGATGCACAGCGCGACGACGATCGCGCCCCATGTCGGGATCACAGACGCGGGATTGGCGACCAGCAGGTTGGCGATCACCACCGCGAAAGCCGCGTTCACCATCAGCAGCAGCAGGAAGATCACCACCAGGAACAGGTTGCGGGCGCGGTTGCCGATGACCGTGCCGGTCAGGGTGCCGATCGACTTGCCCTTGTTGCGTACGCTGGCCCACAGCGCGCCAAAGTCGTGCACGCCGGCGAAGAACACCGTGCCCAGCGTGACCCACAGGAAGGCCGGCAACCAGCCCCAGATCACCGCGATCGCAGGACCGACGATCGGCGCCGCCCCGGCTACCGAGGTGAAGTGATGACCCCACAGCACGAACTTGTTGGTCGGGACGAAGTCGATGTCGTCGCGCAGCTCATGGGCGGGCGTGCGGAAGTTCGGATCGAGCCGGTAGATCTTTTCGGCGATGAACTTCGAGTAGAAGAAGAAGCCGGCCGCCATGATGGCGAGGCCGACGATCATAAGCGCGATGGAACTCACGGCATGCCCTCCGTCCACCCCCGGTCGACCCGGGGCGTCTGGCTCGGAGGATGGAACGTCGGGGGGCGGATTGGAAGCCGAAAACGCTCCCGAAACGGGCATTGCGACTAAAGTTGCACCGGCCCGGCCGCGTCTTTTGCACTGCAGCACGCGACGCCCGGATCAGGTCCGGACGCCGGTGCCGCGCCGCGGCCTCAGCCCGCGACGATCCTTAGCATCAGCCCGGTCAGGTAGGCGCAGTAGGTGCCAAGCGCATAGCCCAGCACCGCCAGCAGCACGCCGACCGGTGCCAGCGCCGGGTGGAACGCGCTGGCCACCACCGGTGCCGAGGCCGCGCCGCCGATGTTGGCCTGCGAGCCGACCGCCATGAAAAACAGCGGCGCCCGGATCAACTTGGCGACGACCAACAGCAGGCCGGCATGCACGCTGATCCAGATCAGCCCGAGCGCGAACAGCCCGGGCTTGTCGAGCAGCGCGCCAATGTCCATGTGCATGCCGATCGTCGCGACCAGCACGTACAGCATCGCCGAGCCGACCTTGGACGCACCGGCGCCTTCCAGCGTACGCACACGGGTGAAGCTCAGCACCAGACCGATCGTGGTCGCGAACACCACCATCCAGAAGAAGCCCGAGGTCAGGCTGTAATCTTCCAGATTCCACGCCTCGGGCAGGCTGCCGACCCAGACGACCATCGGCTCCGCGAGCAGATGCGACAGGCCGGTGGCGCCCAGACCGACAGCCAGGATCATCATCAGGTCAGCGAGCGTCGGGATCCGCGAATGCTCGGCCTGGTAGGCCTCGATCCGCCGTTTCATGTCCTCGATCGCCGAGGTGTCGGCACCGGTCCAGCGGTCGAACACCTCCGAGCGCGCGGCCAGGAACAGCAGCACCGCCATCCACACGTTGGCGACCAGCACGTCGACCGCGATGAACTGGCCGAACAGATTGCTGTCGACCTCGAACACCTCCTTCATCGCCGCCTGGTTGGCGCCGCCGCCGATCCAGCTGCCCGCGACCGTGGTCATCCCGCGCCAGGTTTCGCCGGCAACCGTCTCCGGATGGAACACTCCCATCACGCCGAACGCGACCACCGCGCCGAGCATCACTCCGGCGGTACCGGTCAGGAACATGATCACCGCCTTGGGCCCCAGCCGCAGGATCGCACCCAGATCGATCGCGACGCAAAGCAGCACCAGGGCGCTGGGCAGCAGATAGTCGCGCGCCATCGGGTACAGCCCGGAGGCATTGCCGTCGATCAGGCCAACGGTGTTGTAGATCGCCGGGATCAGATAGCACAGCAGCAAGGCCGGCACGTAGGTGTAGAACTTCTTCCAGAAGCCGTCGGGCCGCGACGAGGTCCAGAAGATGGCGCCAAGCGTGACGGCCAGCAGGCCCATCACGACGGCGTCGTTGGTGATCAGCGCGTTGCTGGTGGAAGGATCGACGACTGCGGCCATGGGAACTCCGGTGCTGCGGGCGGTACGGACCGCCCCGCGGGGACGCGGGGCGGTTGCGGACGGAACTTACTGACCGATGTGCTGCTTCAGCCAGTCGTTGACCGTGTCGTGCCACTGCACGCTGTTCTGCGGCTTGAGCACCCAGTGGTTCTCGTCGGGGAAGTACAGGAACTTCGATTCGATGCCCTGCCGCTGCAGCGCCGTGAACGCAGCGAGACCCTGCTCGACCGGAATGCGGAAGTCGAGCTGCCCGTGGATCACCAGCATCGGTACGCGCCAGTCCTTGACGTGGTTGACCGGATTGAACTCCTCGTAGCCGGCCGGGTTGTCGTACGGAGTGCCGCCGTTCTCCCACTCGGTGAACCAGAGCTCCTCGGTGGCATAGCCCATCATCCGCTGATCGAACACGCCATCGTGATTGACCAGGCACTTCCACGGCTCATTCCAGTTGCCGGCGATCCAGTTGATCATGTAGCCACCATAGCTTGCGCCCAGCGCGCAGGCCCGGTCGCCATCGACGAAGGCGTACTTCTGCTGCGCCGCGGCCCAGCCCTTCTGCAGATCCTCGAGCGGGCGATCGCCCCAATGGCCGCTGATCGAGTCGGTGAACGCCTGGCCGTAGCCGGTGGAGCCGTGGAAGTCGATCATCACCACCGCGTACCCCTGGCCGGCGTAGGTCTGCGGGTTCCAACGGTAGCTCCAGCCATTGCCGAAGCTGCCCTGCGGGCCGCCGTGGATGATGAAGGCGACCGGATAGGTCTGCCCCTCGCTGTAGTTCCACGGCTTGACGACGTAGCCGTGGACGGTCTCGTCGTTCCAGCCCTTGAAGCTGAACTGCTCGAAATCGCCGAACTTCACTTCCGGCAGCATCTCGCCGGCGCCCGGAGTAATCGCGCGCAAGGACGCCGCGTCGGTGCCGGTGGTGAAGATCACGTTGCCGGTCTTCAGGCCGTTGCGGGCGAAGGCCAGGGTCGGCCCGGCCAGTTGCACCGACGATACGCTGCCGTCGCCGACCAGCTTGCGCGGTTCGCCGCTGGCGATGTCGACCGCATACAGCGGATGCTCGCCGAGTTCCTGTACCGCGGTGTAGAGCGTCGAGCCGTCGTCCGACAGGGTGATGCCGCCGGCGGAGCGGTCCCAGTCCGGCGCGATCTCGCGCACGGCGCCGGTGGACATGTCCATCGCCATCAGGCCAAAGCGGTCGGCCTCGAAGCCCGGCCGCTTCATCGCCTGGTAGTACAGCGTCGCGCCGTCGGAGCTGAAGGTCGCCCCGGTGTCCCAGGCCTTGTTCGCCGCGGTCAGGTTCTTCGCCCGGCCGCTGCCGTCGGCATTGACCTGATAAAGATCGAAATTGGTCGACCAGGGCTCCTCGCGATTGGCCAGGCGCGCGCTCAGCACCAGCGAATTTCCATCCGGGGCCCAGGTGTACTCGCCGCTGTCGCCGAACGGCTTCGATGGCACGTCGCCGATCACGTCCGCGCCGACCAGGGTCGCCGTCGTCGTTGGCGCGGCGCCCAGCGTCGCCACGAACACGCGGTTCAGGCGGCCGTCGTTCCACGCGTCCCAGTGGCGGACGAACATCCGGTCGAACACGATGCCGCTCTGTTTCGATTCCCCCCGCTTGTCCAGACGCGCCTTGTTGCAGGCCAGGTCGCTGCCGCAGTCGGGAAACGCCTCGGCATTGAACGCGACGCGGCGGCCGTCCGGCGAGATCCGGAATCCGCCGACGTCGACCGGGAAATCGGTCAGCTGGCGCGGCGTGCCGCCGGCGGCGTCGATCGCGTACAACTGCGAGCTGCCCGACTTGCCGCTGAGAAAATAGACCGAGCGGCCGTCGGGAGAAAACGCCGGTGAATTGACGTTCCAGCCTTCCGGGGTCAGGCGCCTCGGTGGCGCGGCATCGCGCGCGAACAGGTCCTCGATCCACAGGCCGGTGCTGGCCTTGTTGGCGCCCAGGTCGGCCTCGCGCCTGGCGAACACGATGTGGCGACCGTTGGGCGACAGGGCCGGAGACGAGTAACGGTCCATCGACGCCAGGTCGCGCACGTCGAAACCGCGCTCGGCGGCGACGACGGAGAAACTGACGGGCAGCACGGCCGCGATCAGCAGCGGCAGGACGGCGTGGCGAACGGACATGCGAGGGCTCCGGAAGGGCTAAACGCCCGATGGTAGGGGTCAAGACGCGCGCGGGCAAAGCCCGGTGGTCATCTTCGACTTGCTGCGCCGCACCATTCCCACGGCCCGGCCGGCCGCACGGCCACCGCTATACTCGCCGGATTTCCCGCGCCCTCCGCGCGCAATACGGAGCCTGCCGTGACGTCAAGCGCTGTGACCCGCGTCGATACCGACGAATTCCTCGGCCACCCGAAAGGGCTGTTCGTCTGCTTCTTCACCGAGATGTGGGAGCGCTTTTCCTTCTACGGCATGAAGGCGCTGCTGCTGTTGTACATCCTCAAGTACCACCTGTTCGGCGACGACGCCGGCTATGACCTGCTCGGCGCGTATGGCGGCCTGGTGTACGCGGTACCGGTGATCGGCGGTCTGCTGGCCGACCGCTATCTGGGCATGCGCAAGGCGGTGCTGCTCGGCGGCGTGCTGCTGGTGCTCGGGCACATCGGCATGGCGTTCGAGGGCGAACAGGCGCGGATCGTGGCCGGAGAGGTCGTCCGCGACGAGGGTGCGCTGCAGGTGTTCTATCTGTCGCTGGCGCTGATCATCATGGGCGTGGGCTTCCTGAAGCCGAACATCTCGACCATCGTCGGCCGCCTGTATCCGGAGAACGATCCGCGCCGCGACTCGGGCTTCACGCTCTTCTACGCCGGCATCAATGTCGGCGCGCTGTTCGCGTCGCTGATCTGCGCCTTCCTCGGCGAGACCTACGGCTGGAGCTACGGGTTCGGCGCCGCAGGCATCGGCATGCTGGCCGGGCTGGTGATGTTCGTCTGGGGCCAGAAGTACCTGCACGGGCATGCCGAGCCGAACGACCCGGCCAGGCTCGCCGAGCGCATCGGCCCGCTGTCGCGCGAATGGTGGATCTACCTGGGCAGCCTCGGCGGCGTGGCGGTGGTCTGGCAGCTGATCCAGCGGACCTGGACCGTACATGGGGCGATGCACATCATCGCGGGACTGTTGCTGCTCTGGTTCATCTGGTTCCTGTGGAAACACTGCACGACGGTGCAGCGCCAGCAGATGATCACCCTGGTACTGCTGATCTTCGGCGTACTGATCTTCTTCACCCTGTACGAACAGACCTACGGATCGTGGGTGACCTTCACCGACCGCCTGCTGACCAAGGACATGTTCGGCCTGTCCGACAACGGCTACGTGCCGGCGCTGCCGTGGGCGGTGTACTCGCTGGCGGCCAGCCCACCGCTGATGATCGCCGCACTGACGGCCAGCGACCGCGGCCGCAACGACATCGCCAAGGGTCTGGTGGTGCTGATGGCGATCGGCCTGTTCATCGCGATCGCCCACGACATCGTGCTGGTCAGGCAGACCGCCGGCTCGCTGACCTTCCTCGGCGCGTTCTTCATCGTGGTGCTGGCGCCGATCTTCTCGTGGCTGTGGCCGTGGCTGGACCGGCGCGGGCTCAATCCCAGCAAGCCGGCCAAGATGGGCATCGGCCTGATGTTCGCCGGCCTGGCCTTCGTGCCGATGCTGCTGGCCGCAGGCGAGGCCGGCGCCAGTGGCGCGATGGCCAGCGTATGGTGGCTGGTGCTTGCCTATTTCGTGCTGGAGCTCGGCGAGATGTGCCTGTCGCCGATCGGCCTGTCGGCGGTGACCCAGTTGTCGGTCGCGCGCGTGGTCGGGTTGATGATGGGCGCATTCTGGCTCGCGACCGCGTACTCCGAGGTCCTGGCCGCGCAGTTCGGCAAGCTCGCCTCGCTGGAAATGGCGGAAGGCGCCACGATAAACATGGCCGAGGCCGCCGGCCGGTATGGCGAGCTGTTCTGGCTGATGGTCTGGATCGGCATCGGCTCAGGCATCGTGTTCCTCGTGCTGACGCCGTTGGCGAAGCGCTGGATGCACGGGGTCAAGTAACTCCATCCGGAACTACCCGTACCGGAACGACAACGGCGCCCTCGGGCGCCGTTGTCGTTTCCACCGTTCGCGACAACCCGCGCGGTCACTTGCCGGTATCGGCCGCGCTCCCGGTCGAAACCGTCGCCACCTCGCCGCCAAGGTGCCTGGAGAGGAAGGCGAGCAGGCGGGTGTAGTAGTCCCGGTTGTTCTCTTCCTTGTAGAAGCCGTGTCCCTCTTCACGGTAGTAGTGCGCTTCGACCGGGACACCCGTTCCCTTGAGGGCCTTTTCCATCATCCGGGTATGCTCTATCGGAGCACGATCATCCTCACCACCCGCAGCCAGGAACACCGGCACCTTTATACGGTCGGCCATGCGGTTCGGAGAGACCGCGCCAAGCGATTCCCGGGCGCCGATCCACTCGTTGAGGTATGTCTCCCCAGAGCCGCGCCGCTGGACGTCGCCATGGGTGTGCATCGTTGGCAGATCGTAGACACCGACGACACCGGCCGCGCACTTGTACAGGCCGGGCTCCTTGGCCACGCCCATCAACGAAGCATAGGCACCATAGCTGCCGCCCAAGATGCAGATGCGGCGCGGATCGGCATGCCCCTGCTGGATGGCCCAGCGGGTCGCGTCAGTGACGTCGTCCTGCATCGTCCCGCCCCACTGTCGCGCACCGATGTCCTCGAACTTGTTGCCGTAGCCGCCCGATCCGCGGAAGTTGATCTGCAACACCGCGTAGCCGGCCTCGGCCAGCATCTGCGCGTCGCGATCGAAGCCCCAGACGTCGCGGATGCCGAACGGGCCCCCATGGGGCATCACGATCATCGGAAGCGCCGTCCCGTTGGATCCCTTCGGCGTCGTGAGGTAGCCGTGGATCTTCAATCCATCCCGCGAGTCGAAGCTGATCGGCTGCATCTCCGCCATCTGCTCCGGATCGATCCACTGGCGTCGGGTCAGCACATGGTCTGCCTTCTTGGCGACGGTATCGAAAAGAAAGTAGTCGCCCGGGCTGCGGTCACTCCACACCTGGACCAGGGCCAGGCGGCCGTCCGTGGTCTGCGAGGTAATCCAGACCGCCTGTCCGGCGAACGCTGCTTCCAAGCTCCTGTAGAGCCGCGCTTCGGTGGAAGCGTCATCGAAGAACTCGGTCCTGGGCCGGCCGTCCATGAACATCACGCCGATCGGCTCGAGCGAATTGTTGCGATAGATCATCCGGTACGGATCGACCTCGTCGTCCTTCACCAGCGCACGGGAGGTGCGGGACTCGACGTCGAAGGCGACGATCTCGTCCGGCCCGTTCGCGCGCTCGGCACGGAAATAGGCGGTACCGTTGTCATGCGAGAACCCGATCGGCCATTCGAACAGATCGGTCGTCCCCTCATCGCGGAGAAGCTCCCATTCACCGCCCTCCGAGGCGCGGTAATACAGCTTCCTCACATTGTCCACGCCCGAACCGTAGGCGAAGCGCACGATACCGTCGTTGTCGGTAACGAAATCGGCGTTACGCACCGGCGCACGAGCCAGCTGCGTCCGCCTGCCGGTACGGACGTCCAGCCTGTCCGCCTGCGTATAGGGATCGGCGGTGAACGGCGAGACCGACACGATCACGTACTTGTCGTCCTCGGGCAGGTCGTCGACCAGGAATGCCGCCACCCGCTCGACCTTCTTCGGCTGGATGCGCGTCTGCAGACCCGCGCCTTGTACCGACTGGCCCACCAGGATATCGGCGCCACTGCCATCGGCGTTGATCGCATACAGGTTGCCGTCCAGCTGCGGCGCGGCGAGCATGCCGAACTTCTGCGCCGTGCTGATCACCACGCGCTCCGGGCTCACCCACCAGAAACCGTTGACGTGCTTGTTCCGCTCCAAGGTGAAATTGCCGGTCACCTCACCGGTTTCCCGATTCAGGATCACCAGCGAAGTCCGATCTTCCTGCAGCACGGTTGCAGCGTAGTAGTCGCCGTTCGGCGATATCTTGATGTCCGAGAAGCTGTCGCGCTTGATGTAGTTGTCGACGTTGACGGCCCGCGCGTCGGGCACGCCCGAAACCGCCGCGGCCATGCCGATCGCGGTGGCGAGAATGATCTTCTTCATCAAAGACTCCATGGTTTCCGCGGCCGACACAGTCCCCCTGCCCCAGCCATCCTGTTGATCCTGTCGTGTCGGCCGGGAATCCGGCCCGAGTGCCGCTCCTGGCATTCGTTGCCATATATACCGCAAACGCCACTTTCCGTGGTTCCCAATCCCCGGCAGCCGGTAACGCACCGTGCATTGTCGGAGGCAAGCCCCGGTACCCGGTGCCACGGCTCGACAGGCGGCGGCTGGCTCAGTCGGAACCGTCTTCCGAGAGGGTCCGTGCCAGCGCGTCTTCCCAGCGCGGAAGATCGACGCCGTAGCGGTCGACCAGGTGCCGGGTATCCAGCACCGAGTAAGCAGGCCGACGGGCGGGAGTCGGATACTCGGCAGTGGCGATCGGGGTGACACGCGGCGCCTGCGCCATGCGGCCGGTCGCGACGCCCAGGCGCATGATCTCGCTGGCAAATGCATGCCAGCTGCACTCACCGGCGCTGGTCAGATGCAGTATCCCGGACGTCCCGATGCCCCGGAGGAGGATTTCCGCGGTCGCATCGGCGATCAGCCAGGCCGGTGTCGGGCTGCCCACCTGGTCGGAGACCACGCGCAGCTCGTCGCGCTCGGCCCCCAGACGCAGCATCGTGCGCAGGAAGTTGTGCCCGTGCAGCGCATAGACCCACGCGGTACGCAGGATCAGGTAACCAGCGCCGCTTCCACGGATCGCCTGCTCGCCGGCCAGCTTGCTTTCGCCATAGACGCCCAGCGGCGACGTCGGATCGTCCTCGCGATACGGACGCTTACCCTGTCCGTCGAACACATAGTCGGTCGAATAATGCAGCAGCGGGATGCCTGCCTCGGCACAGCTCGACGCCAGCACTGCCGGCGCCTCCGCATTGATCCGGAACGCGAGTTCGCGCTCACCCTCGGCCCTGTCGACCGCCGTGTACGCGGTCGCGTTGACCACCGCATCGGGGCGAACGCGCTGGACAAGAGCGGGGATCGCCTCCAGGTCGGACAGGTCGAGCGGCTCCGCCGGCTTTCCGTCCCCCAGCCGGCCGTCGCGGGTGGTGACGACGACATCCCCCAACGGCGCCAGGCTGCGCCGCAGTTCGTGGCCGACCTGGCCGTTGCCTCCGAGCAGCAGCAGCTTCATGGGACGAACAGCGGCAGGCGGTCTTCGGGTACGTCCTTCAGGAAGGGGGCTCGCCCGTCCTTCTCCGACAGCAGCGGCGCGCTGACGGGCCAGTCGATCGCCAGATCCGGATCGTCCCAGCGGATGCCCGCGTCGGCATCGCGATCATAGGTCGCGGTGCACAGATAGGTGAACACCGCGCGTTCGCTCAGCGTCACGAAGCCATGGGCGAAACCTTGCGGAATCCAGAAGTGCCGCTTGTTCTCCGCGCTGAGGTGTACGGCCGCCCAGCGCCCGAAATGCGGAGAGCCACGACGGATGTCGACGGCGACATCCCAGACCTCGCCCTCGATCACCGACACGTACTTGCCTTGCGGACGGGGCCACTGGTAATGCAATCCGCGCAGGACGCCCTTGCTGGACGACGACACATTGCCCTGCACGAACGCAGGCCGCAATCCGTATCCGGCCAGCTTGTCGTGATTGAACGATTCGAAGAAGAAGCCGCGGTCGTCGCCGAAGACCTGAGGCTCGAAAACCAGGCATCCCGGCAGGTCGGTCTCGATCACTCTCATGGCACGACCCCCCGCTTGGCCAGCCCCAGCAGGTACTCGCCATAGCCGTTCTTGGACAGCGGCTGCGCCAGCTCGACCAGCTTCTCGTCGTCGATCCAGCCGTTGTTCCAGGCGATCTCCTCGGGGCAGCAGACCCGCAGGCCCTGCCTGGCCTCGATGGTCTCGATGTAGTTACAGGCCTCCAGCAGCGACTGGTGGGTGCCTGTATCCAGCCAGGCATAGCCACGCCCGAGCTGCTCGAGATGGAGCGATCCCTCTTCGAGGTACCGCTTGTTGAGATCGGTGATCTCCAGTTCGCCGCGCGGCGACGGCTTCAGCTCGGCTGCGATGTCGCTGGCACGCTCGTCGTAGAAGTACAGGCCGGTCACCGCATAATTGGAGCGCGGCTGACGCGGCTTCTCTTCCAGGCTGACGATTCGCCCTTCCTTGTCGAACTCGGCCACGCCGTAACGCTCCGGATCCCGCACCCAGTAGCCGAACACCGTCGCGCCGCGATCGCGCGCATCGGCACGCTTGAGCATCGCGGTAAGACCGGGACCATGGAAGATGTTGTCGCCCAGCACCAGGCAGCAGGGCTGGCCGGCGAGGAACTCGCGTCCGATCAGGAAGGCCTGGGCAAGACCTTCCGGACTGGGCTGAACCGCGTACTCCAGGTTCATGCCCCACTGCGAGCCGTCGCCGAGCAGACTGCGGAACAGCGGCTGCTCATGCGGCGTGTTGATGATCAGCACGTCGCGTATACCCGCCAGCATCAGCACGCTGAGCGGGTAGTAGATCATCGGTTTGTCGTATACCGGCAGCAGCTGCTTGCTGATGCCCTGGGTGATCGGGTACAGGCGGGTACCGGAACCACCGGCGAGGATGATGCCCTTGCGTGCCATGCGTTCCCCCTCAGCCCTGACCGATACGCTCGAGGCGATAGCTGCCGTCGAGCACGCGCTGCACCCAGACCTGGTTGTCCAGATACCAGTCGACGGTCTCGGCGATGCCGCGCTCGAAGGTGTACTTCGGCTCCCAGCCCAGCTCGTTCTTCAACTTGCTGGCGTCGATCGCGTAACGGCGATCGTGGCCGGGACGGTCCGCGACGAAGGCGATCTGGCTCTCGCGCGGCTGGCCGTCCTCGCGCGGACGACGCTCGTCCAGAAGCCGGCAGATGGTCTTCACCACCTCGATGTTCTGTTTCTCGGAATTGCCGCCGACGTTGTAGGTTTCGCCGACACGCCCCCGTTCCAGCACGGTGCGGATGGCGTCGCAGTGGTCGCGCACGAACAGCCAGTCGCGCACCTGCCTGCCATCGCCGTACACGGGCAGCGGCTCGCCGGCCAGTGCCTTTGCGATCACCAGCGGGATCAACTTCTCCGGGAAATGGTATGGCCCGTAGTTGTTCGAGCAGTTGGTGGTGAGCACCGGCAGTCCGTAGGTGTGGTGGAACGCCCGCACCAGATGATCGGACGCGGCCTTCGACGCCGAATACGGCGAATTCGGCGCATACGGCGTGGTTTCGCTGAACCTGCCGGTCTCGCCGAGAGTGCCGTAGACCTCGTCGGTGGACACGTGCAGGAAACGGAACGCATCCCGTGCGGCCGGCTCCAGGGCCTTCCAGTAGTCGCGGGCCTTCTCCAGCAGGCTCAGGGTTCCCACGACGTTGGTCTGCACGAACGCGGCCGGACCGTCGATCGAACGGTCGACGTGGCTCTCGGCAGCGAAATTGATCACCGCATCCGGCCGGTGCTCGGCGAGCAATCGTCCAACGAGGTCGGGATCGCCTATGTCACCCTGGACGAACACATGATTGGGGTCGCTATCCAGCGACGCCAGTGTGTCGAGATTGCCCGCATAGGTCAGCGCATCGAGGTTGACCACCTTGACGCCCTGTGCCACGGCGCCAAGCACGAAATTGCCCCCGATGAACCCGGCTCCGCCGGTCACAAGCCAAGTCGGCATCAATTACTCCAGACTGTCGAATGAACACGCTATCGTTTGGAGGGACCAGCCGCCGCACCCGGAACGCCCGCCAAGCGGATCGAGCCGGCGCCAGCCCATAATGCCAGCATGCCCCTTCAAGCTTCGATAGAAGTTTGAATCAACAGGACTTTCAAAAACGACGCTGACCCGCCGTCCACGGCCCGCGACAATCGCCAACCCGCGGCGGCTCGCCGCCAAGTCTAACGTCTTTCCATCCGAAGACGTCGCCCCGCTCCGTTCTTGCCGAGGCCTCCAGCGCGGTCTGAAGCGGATCAACATGTGCAACAGGCCCCATTTTCACGTCGTCAGCGTGGGTGGCAGCCCGCTTCGGCCATCTACGCGATCGATCCTGGTTCCAGAACGTGGCCGCGGCAGCCCGGCGCGCGCGGTCCGCGGACAGGAGGCCGCATCCGACCCACGCCAAGAAGCTGCGTTCGGTTCATTGAGGCCTGCAGGCAGGCAGGTCCGGTCTCATCGCCGGCAGCTCGATCGGGGGACGTTCCGGCCGCACCGGATGCAGGGAGTCCAGGAAACTGTTGCACCAGTAATGGATGTCGTGACGCCGGATCAGGGCCATCGATGCCTCCCACCGCTCGCGGCGCTCGGGAAGCGGCATGTTCGCCGCCAGCGAGAGCGCATCCGCGACCCCGTCCAGATCGTAGGGGTTCACGAGCATGGCCTCCTGCAACTCCGTGGCGGCCCCCGCAAACAACGACAGGATCAGCACACCCGGGCTGGAGGGATCCTGGGACGCGACGTACTCCTTGGCCACGAGGTTCATTCCGTCCCGCAGCGGGGTGACCACGCCGACCGACGCGAGACGGTAGAACCCCGTCAGGGTCGAATGCGAGAAGCTCCGGTTGACGTAGCGGATCGGCGTCCAGTTGGGTTCCGCATGCAGGCCATTGACGTGCCCTGCGATCTGTTCGAGCTGGCTGCGCAGGAGCTTGTATTCGGGAACCTCTCCCCGGGATACCGGCGCGATCTGGAGAAGCGTCATCCGGCCGGCCTTGTCGGGATAGTGGGCGAGATATCGGGAAAAGCTCTCGAACCGTTCGGGCAGGCCTTTCGAGTAGTCGAGACGATCGACGCCTATCGCCAGTTTCCTGCCCGCCATGCTCGCGCGGAGCGTCCGCACGGCGGACTTGGACACTCCATCGGCGGCCTGCCGCGAGATGCGCTCGGCGTCTATCCCGATCGGGAAAGCCCCCACCTGCACCCGGTGCCCGTTCGGCAGATGGACCGTGGAATCCGTGCATGCCATACCGTCTCCGAGCAGTCGTGTGTAGCTGATGAACCGTTCGACGTCCTGCCGGGTCTGCAATCCGACCAGGTCGTACTCATACAGGGTGCTGAAAAGCGCGGCATGATCCGGCAGCGCGGTGAGTATCTCCGAGGACGGCATGGGAATATGGAGAAAGAACCCGATACGGCATCCGACTCCCTTCTGTCTGAGCAGCGCGGCAAGCGGGATCAGGTGATAGTCATGCACCCATACGATGTCGTCGTCCCTCAGCAGCGGCGCGAGCCGGTCGGCAAGCATCGCATTGACCTTGAAATAGCCCAGGCGCGTTTCCCTTGCATAGTCGGCGAGATCGAGCCTGAAATGCAGAAGCGGCCATAACGTGCGATTGGCAAAGCCGTTGTAATAGGCGACGTAGTCCTGTCGCGAAAGATCGAGCGTGACATAGGTGATTCCTGCATCCGTCTCCTTCCGCAGGTGCCCGCTTTCCTCGCGCACGACCCTGCCGCTCCAGCCGAACCACATCCCGCTCCTGCGCTTCAGTGCCGCCCGCAACCCGGTCGCCAGCCCGCCGGCGTGATTTTCTCCCGGCAGCGCGACCCGGTTCGAGACCACGACCAGACGACTCATGACGCCACGTCCACCGAGCGGAAACCCGGGACCGCCTTCCGGATCGGGCAACCAGGGGAATCCAGCCGTTTACGCCGGTCTCTCCCTGCACTCTCCCTCCGGGAGCTCGCGGACGCTTGGGCGGGACTGATGGAGTTTGGACACTCCAAACCTGTAATCGCACTCCTCCCGGAAAAGGATCCGATCCCTCGGACACCGTAAAAGTTCATTGGATGTTCTCCAGCCATGCACGCACCGTGGCGGGGCTTTCCAGACGATAACGCGCGGAAGTTTCGGTCCTGTCGCCCACGAGCACGCTCACGCCCGACAGGCGATTGACGATCTCGAAGCCATGCTCGTCGGTCACGTCGTCGCCCGCGAACACAGGCATCCTGCCCCGGAACGGGTACGCCTCGAGAAAGGCGGCGATCGCCGTGCCTTTGTCGTCGCCGGCCGGCCGTATTTCCAGAACCTGCTTGCCGTGCTGGATCTCGTAGTCAGGCAGCTTATCCAGCGCACGGCCTGCGATCGACCGCGCCACGTTCTCCGCCTCCGGCGCCACGCGCCAGTGCAATGCCACCGTGGCGCCCTTGTCCTCGATCAGGGCCCCCGGATGGCGAGCCAGCATCGATCGCGCCTCGGCGACGACGTCGCGCAGCATCGGGTTGGCCTCGGGCGCAAGCGTGAGAACCGGCCGGCTTGCCGCTCCGCGGCGCTCCAGCCCATGCAGGCCGGCGGCGGCGAACGTCGCCGGCGCGAATATCCGGTCGATGCTTGCGATGCTGCGACCGCTGACGAGCGCGAGCGCACCCTCCAGCTTCTCCGAAATGGCCTCGAGCAGTTCGATCAGCGGGGCTTCCGCCCGCACGAGAGCGGGATCGTCCCGGATTTCGAGAAGGCAACCGTCGACGTCCAGGAACAACGCAACTTCGCGTGTGAGGAGCGGCGGTGCCTGTAGTTCTGCGGCAGCTCCAGTTCGAACGGCATGCATGGGGTTACGGATCGGTCGCGTCATGACTTCGCCATCGTATGCGTCCCGCCGTTCGCCGCCGATGAAGCTCTGCTCAGATGCCATCCGGTCCGCTGGCATCGCTTGCAGGAAACATTTTCCCTGGAATGAAAAATTTTCGCCTATGGTGAAGCTCTCCATCGGCCGCCCCGTTTCACCTGAATGCGTGCATTGCAGCATCAGGCGACAACGACCGCCGCCGTGGCGACCGCAGGCGCCTCGGCCCAGACCTTCATCGCCATCCGCGGCGCATCTGTGATGCCGAGCCCGTGAGGGTGCTGGATTCACCGCGCCGGATGCACGCCCGTTCTCCGCGCGCCGTCCATTGACCGCGTGGTCACGACCGGAAGCGCACAGTACTGCTGCATCCCAGCCGGAGGGACTCATGAACAACAATCTCCTCCCCGCCGTCGTTCTGTTCGCGCTGCTTTCCGCGTGCAGCGAAGAATCGTCTCCATCCGCTCCATCCCGCGAGACGACGGCTCCGGATGAACCGACATCCGGGCAAGCACCTTCCACCACAGTGGAACAGGTGCCCGACGCGGATCCGCTGCTGATGCGCGGAGGAGGAGACGACGGATTCCTGGTCGATGCCAGCGGCTCGGCGCTGTACTATCTGGAAGGCAACGAGGATGGTCGCTCGTGCGACCTGGCCTGCCAGCAGGTATGGCCGCCGGTGATATCGCGGGTGCCCGAGCCCCAGGTCGCGCTCGACCTGCAGCAGGCCGCAGTCGCCACGCTGCTGACGGAACAGGGCGGATATCACGTCACCTACTACGGCAAGCCCCTGTACCGCTATGCAGGGGATTTCGGAGCCGAAACGATCAGCGGTCATGCCGTCGAGGACGAGTGGGGACACTGGCATTTGATGGGTGCCGATGGCCGGAGCACGTCTCCACCCTCCGACCAGGCCGGTCAGCCCCGATAGATCCGGTTTTACGCGCAGCCGGCGGGTCGACGCGACGAGCGGGCGTCTGGCTCTGCGACCCGCATGGCGTGGCACGCCTGTATCGACGTAGGCGCCGCGGCGGCCCCTTGCGGAGTGCCGGGCTGGACGTTCGCACTCCGGCGGGCCGTCGCCGGTCGGTGCGCACTGGTATCCGGGAGCGTCGACGGTTCGACGCAATGTCATTGCCCGCTTCCGTCGGACAGTCCGGGGATCAGGGTTTCGCTCATACGCTCCCGCCCCGACCGACGATCGCCTCCAGCTCCCGCCGGGCCAGGCCGTCCTCCGGCCTCGACGTGCGGCACAGCCAGGTTTCACCGGCAAGCCGTGCGTGTATGTCGAAGCCCGCGCTGCGGGCCATCGCCAGCATGCAGACCTCGTTGGCATCTGCACAAGCCCTACTGACTTTCCGACATCGTGGGTTACCTCGCGTTCATTCGACGCTGCAGCGTGTGAGCTGAACCCTGCGCGGACAGCTTTGCGACACGCACGCAACGCGATCATGCGCACGCAATGCATCGCGTTCCTGGTATCCAGGTGGCGCGCTGAGCGCCATTCCGGCACATGGGCTATACGCATGTTTAACCGCGCCGCCCCTACGCTTGCGGCGCGATGTTCACTCCCAAGACCCGAGTCCTGATTGTCGACGGCGACGCAGTCTCTGTCGAGGCTGCTGCAGCGCTGGCGCGCGAGGAGCAATGCGAAGCCGGGATCGCACGCAGTCTTGCCGAAGCCGAATCCAGCCTGAAGCAGGCGTCGACGGATCTCCTGGTATTGGAATCGCACCTGCCTGATGGCTCGGGCCTGGACCTTCTCGAGCGGGTGGATGCGTCGCGCTACGGAAGCGTGGTCGTCCTCACCAGCAAGCCATGTCTGGAGTCGGCCGTGCGTGCGGTGACCGCGCCCGTCGTCGAGTACCTGGTCAAGCCTGTTCATCCGGGACGCCTGCGCAAGCTGTTCCGGGACGCGAAGCCGGCCAGGATCATCGCCTCGGATGCGCAATTGATGCGCACGGCGCTGATAGGCCAGTCGCGTGCGATCCGGGAGGTCGTGGCCACGCTTCTCAAGGTCGCACCTACGAATGCGTCAGTCCTGCTGACTGGAGAAAGCGGCACCGGCAAGGAGTTGGCGGCGAGGACCCTGCACGACACCAGCGACAGGCCCGGCAAGTTCGTAGCGGTAAGCTGCGGCGCGATGGCTGCCAAGCTGCTCGCATACCAGATACCCGAGAAGCAGCGCAACGGCTTCTCCGGCGCGGCTCCGCGCCAGGACGGGATGCTCGAGCAGGCCACCGGCGGAACGCTGCTCCTGGACGACGTCGCCGAGCTGCCGCCGCCGTTCCAGGCATCCCTGCTGCGGGCCCTGGAGTCCAGCTCTTCCGCACAGAACGGTGGTGGCCCTTCAGCCACGGCTCCGGCAAGGATAATCGCATCGAGCAGCCGCGACCCGCTGCAGGCGGTGGAGGAAGGCCGTTTGCGGGAGGATCTGTACTACCGCCTGGCGGAAGTGCCCGTTCACATGCCGCCGCTCAGGGACCGTGGCGAGGACATCGTGCTGCTGGCGCGCGTGTTCATCGACAGGCTCAATGCCTTTCACGGCCGGCACAAGAGGCTCGCGCACGCCTGCGAACGGGAACTGATGCGCTACCTGTGGCCAGGCAACGTACGCGAGCTGCGCAGCGCAGTGCAGCGCGCCTATCTGCTCGATGCCAGCGACTGCGTCTTCGTGCGGCCCAACGAGCGTTCGATCGGGGTCATCGAGGACTCCGAAACGTCGGTCGTTTTCAGCGTCGGGATGCGCTTTGCCGAGGTGGAGAAGCAGATGCTGCTCAAGACGCTGGCCCATTACGGCAACGACAAGACAGCAACGGCGAGGGCGCTGGGCATCAGCGTCCGCACGGTGCACAACCACCTCGCCCGCTTATGAGCGCATCTCGCACGCGGGCCCGCATCGGGCCGATGGGCCCCGAGGCCGGAGCTCACGCATAGCCATGCCCACCACGTCACCTCCAATCTCGAGAACGGTCGTGCACGCAGCGGGAATATCCGCTTCGAGCGCGTCCAGGCAGGTCGTCCAGAGGAGATTCCTGCAGGTCAGGCCGGGCCGGCCGGCCCACGCTCCTGCCTGTGATCCAGCACCCGGCTCGCCGCGATCGCGCCCCTCTCCGGCGCAAAAGCGGCCACGTACGCGCCTGCCGCGGTGTCGGTGTCACGGTCCTCCGCCAGATCATTCATCGTCTTCGACCTCCAGGCTGGATGAATCTCCGGAGTGCGTGCCCGGGGGAATCCGGCGCACCACGCGGCAAGCGGATCGTGACAATGACGGGATTCACGCAGGATGAGCGGAAGCCGCGCGGGCCTCGACACGCCGATAACAGCCGCTTGCGTGCGACGGTCGTAGTTCGCTTCGAGATGAACGCACGCTGCAGCTTCACGCAAGGACTGCAGCCATCCGCTGCCATCCCCCGCGGACGGCCGCGAGCGGAGCGCAGATCGACGTTCCTGCAGCCACGTCCGCCGTACCGGCCCTCGGGCAGGTGTGGGTTCATCCTTCCTGCAGTCGGTTCCAGTCCTCGTCCTTGCGGCGATCGGGCGAGATGCCAGGCAGGCTTGCGTGCAGACGCGCTCCAGCATGAAGAAAGCTCGACCGTGTCAAAGCGCCGAGGCTTTGGAATCACTCCCGCGGACGCCCCACGCACCAGGTCTGCCGCCGAATGACATCGCCATCGTCGGGCAGTGTCATGTATGCGGATGCCGTACGAGGTTCCTCCGAGGGTCCAGCGTTACACCAACCGGTAGCGCGGCGTGGCTCATGGATGGACGGCGCCAGCTTTCCTCTCTATCAGGCAACAGGTGAGACGCGGAAGTGGTTACCGGGCACGCCGCAAGCGACTTGCGCCGTGTCGCACGTCGCCAGAGCTCGTTCGGTCCAACCTGTCCTTCGCACGGAAATGAAACGACGGACGCGGCGAACGTCGCTGGCGCTCGCAGGCCATGCCCTGGACTGCCTGAGGCCACGATTCGCCGCCACACTTCCAGGCCCGCGCCGCCGCGGCGACCGCCCCGACCCGGCACAGATCGGCAACAGCTGAAGTCGGCCGCCGCGGGCCTGCCTAGTGAGGTGCTGCGACACCGCGCAACAGGTCCTGCGCGGCGCTCCTGTCTCCGCTCTGGGCGAAGTTGCCGAGCGACACCACGCCGACCAACCGCTTGTCGCGATCGACAACGGGCAGTCGCCGCACCTCGAGGTCGGCCATGTTGTTCGCGACGTGCTCGACGTCCTCGTCGTCGTAGCAGTACTTGACATCGGCCGACATCACCTCGCGCACCTTCGCATCGGGCCCAACGCCCCGCGCCAACGCGCGCACGACAATGTCGCGATCCGTGAGGAATCCGACAAGGCGATCTCCCTCGCCCACGGGGAGGCTGCCGATGTCGTTCTCCGCCATCAGTGTCGCCGCGTTTTTCAGGCTTTCGTCCGGCCCGACGACGCATACGTCCCGGCTCATCATCTCGTTGACTTTCATCTGCGGTTGTCCCTATCAGTTGATCGTGCATGGAGCGGCCACGGACTACGCGACCCGTATGCCGCTGCTCTCGACCCGCCTGACGCCCTCGATGCCACGGGCGACCTCGACGGCGCGATCGGCCTGCAGCCGGCTGTCTACCTGGCCACTGAGCGACACGACGCCGTTGACGGTCTCGACGTGCAGCGCAAGGCCAGGCACATCGTCCGTCACCATCAGGTCGGCCTTCACCTTGGTGGTGATCCAGGTGTCGCTGGCAGGCTGTTCCGACCTGCGCTTTCCGGACATGTCGGGCTCGTTCCTGGAGTGAAGATCTTTCACGGAATGCCTCCTCGCGTTGCGATGGATCCATCCGGACCCGGGTAACGACGACCTTATGCAATAGAGGGTTAACGCCGTGCGTATCCAGCGTGATGCAGACGTATCGCAACGTCAGGATCCATTCGCCTCTTCAGTGTCATCTCCGCTCTTCTTCACGCGTCCTCTCGATCTCGGTCCGGGAGGCGCCACGCGCTGCGTTCCACCGTCGCGCCTGGGCATGCGCTTTTTTCCTGTCGGCGACCACGCGTTGCGGTCGCCACTGCCGTGCGGATAGGTTCTCTGCTCCCGTCCAGGCTTTTTGGGGTTGGCCATGATGTCTCCTTCGCGTCGGCTGGCTCTCGATCCTTGCATGCGCCGCGTTCGCTCGACGCGAATGCTTCATGGACAGACGCCGGACCGCACACGACCCGTACAGATTCGCGGAGCGCCGCATTCATGGACCGGGGCCGAAGCAGCACACTCCAGAACGAACTGACTTCCGACGGGAACTGCGTCACTCAAGGCAGCCGGCAGGGAATCTTCGGATCCGCCGCCACACGACGTCACCACGGCTTTGGAGATCCCGCTTCCAGGCGTTTCCGGGCATGCTCGTGCACCTTCCTTTGCGCTTCATCCACAGCTAACGGCAGCCATGTAGGTTTTTCCCATGACGAACCCACGCCGTTCGCATCAGGAGAGACTGTCTGGGGCACAGCCCGGACTGCATCATGTCAGTGACACGACGCCCGGCATACGGCGTATCCGCTGCGGCCGGGGATTCCGATATCTGGATCCGGACGGAGGCCCGGTGCGCGACGCCGCGACACTGGAGCGCATACGCAGGCTGGCGATTCCCCCTGCCTATCGTGACGTATGGATATGCATGTCGCCCCGGGGCCACCTGCAGGCCACCGGCCGCGACTCGAAGGGGCGCAAGCAGTACCGCTACCATCCGCGGTGGCGGAAGCTCCGGGACGAGCACAAGTTCGACCGCGTGGCCGAGTTCTGCGCGGCATTACCGGATCTCCGACGCGCCATCCGCCGGGATCTCGACCTGCCCGGCCTGCCCCGGGACAAGGTGATCGCCGTGCTGGTGTGGATCATGTCGGCGACGCTGCTGCGCATCGGCAATGCAGCGTATGCGCGCGACAACGCATCATTCGGTCTGACCACCCTGCGGAACCGGCACGCGCGCTTCCTGCGCGATCGCCTGCGGCTGCGATTCAACGGCAAGGGCGGCCGTATCCAGGAGGTCGACGTCTCCGATCCGCGCCTGGTGCGGCTGGTGCGCCGCATGCACCAGTTGCCCGGACAGGCGCTGTTCCAGTACCGCGACGCCGACGGCGAACTGCAGCGCGTCGACTCGAGCATGGTCAACGACTACCTGCACGAGCGAATGGGCCAGAACTTCACCGCCAAGGACTTCCGTACCTGGGGCGCTACGGTGGCTGCGTTCCGGCTATTGGCATCCATCCCGGCACCCGATCCGGCCGACGCAGATTCGGCCACCGCGATCGAGCGTCAGGTGGTCGCAAGCGTCGCGGCCATGCTCGGCAACACGGCCGCGGTCTGCCGGAAGTCCTACATCGACCCCGGCCTGTTCGAAGCGTGGAGAGATGGTCTGCTGCCGTCCGCTGGCAACCGTCGCAGCGCCCGTCAATGGGAGACGACCGTCTGTCGTTTCCTTGCCCGGCTCCACCGCTGATGACCGCACCTGTATCGGCATATGGGAGCCATCGGTGGCGGACCCGGTACTGGGTGCCGACAGCACGGCCGACGGCCGGCGGAAACCGCAGGCCTCCGTCGTGTCTCCGCCCGATTCCGGGCGCCTGCGCATTCGTGGGCGGGCTACTGCTCCTGCTTCGCGTCGCTGCCGGGACGACTGCCGCCGTCGCGCCCGGGTCCGCCGGTCGTCTGCATCTGATCGCTGCCTGAGGCGGAGTAACCGGCCTGCGAACCGAGACGTTCCTCGGCGATCACGCGGATGCGGTTCTCCACATCCTTGGCCCCCGGTATCGAATCTGCGATGTCTTCCGCACGATGTTTCATCCAGCGCGCGGGCACCCGCCCCTCCAGGCGGAGGCGTCCACTTTCGCATCGCACGTCGATGTCGGTGGCGTCGACCACCGGATCGTCGCTCAGGCGCTCGTTGACGTCTTCCAGTATCCGCTCATCCGACCGCGTATAGCCGCGTGGCCCCCTGCCCCGCTGGCTGCGGTAGCCACGGTGCTCGGCCTGATAGCCCTGCCCCGGATAGCCTGCGGCATCTCCGAAGTCCGCGCCATATCCGGAGTACCCGGGACGGCCGTGATCGCTGCCATAAGCGCTGCGCGCACCCTCGCCGCCACGGGCGTAGCCATGGTCGGGACGTCCGCGTCCGGGCTCCCGAGGATAGTCGCGGTACATGGCCGCGCGACGCTCGTCGGCGTGGTACGGCCTCTCTCCGCGCTCGGGGTCGCGGGTGTGGTCGTGCGCGAACTCGCCTGCGCGCGCGGCAGCGTACTCGTCGTCGTAATCGTAGATTCCGCGTCCGGGGTGATACGCCTCGCCGGTTTCCGAGAGCGCGTATTCATCGGGCGCATAGCCGGTACGGTACGCGTCGCGCCGGTAGCGAGGCGCCTCGCCGAATCTGCCGGCGGCCCTTTCCTCATGAGGCTCCGCGGGATAGCCGCCATCCGCATAGGCGTAGTCGTCGCCGCGACCGCGGTAGCGATGGCCGCGCCCGCGACCGTACTGCTCCGCCTCTCCAAACCTCTCCGGGTCTCGTTGTTGCCTCGTATTCATGTCGTATTGCCTCGTTGCTGATTCCAACCAGTGGCGCCCCTGCCGCAGGCAGTTGGCGCCGGTTTCCATGACCCACTCCGCCACCGCCTTGAACTCGCCGACTCCGACGGCATCGCGGTCATGGCCCTGCTCCTCGGAACGCCGTCGCGGTCTGGAGCGACGCGTGGATTGCTGTGCCGTGCTACGCACTTATGTACCCTCCTCCGTTGATGTGGATGGTCTGTCCGGTGATGAAGGACGCCTCCTCGCATGCGAGGAATACGTAGGCGGGCCCGATCTCGCAGGGTTGTCCGGCACGCTTCAGCAAAGTCCCCGCTCCGAACTCGGCCACCTCCTTCGCGGAGAAGCTGGCCGGGATCAGCGGCGTCCATACCGGGCCCGGCGCCACCGAGTTGACGCGGATCCCGCGTCCGGCGAGCGCCTGCGCCAGCGAGAACGTCAGCGCGTGGATCGCGCCCTTCGTCGTGGCGTAGTCGATCAGCTTCTCGTGGCCGCGTGCGCCGGTCACCGACCCGGTATTGATGATGACGCCGCCTGTGTCCATGTGGGGGATGGCGGCGATCGTCATGTACAGGTAGGCGAAGATGTTGGTGCGGAACGTGCGCTCGATCTGTTCTGGACTCAGCTGCTCCGGTTCCTCGACCACGTGCTGCTCGGCCGCGTTGTTGACCAGGATGTCCAGCCGGTCATAGGTCTCGACGACACGATGCACGAACCGGTGGCAGAAGCCGGGGTCGCCGACGTCGCCGGCCATCGATAGGCATTCGCTTCCCTCGGCGCGGATCAGGCGCTCGGTCTCGGCTGCGTCCTCTTCTTCATCGAGATATCCGAACGCGACGGTAGCGCCTTCGCGGGCGAAGTGGAGCGCGACCGCGCGACCGATGCCGCTGTCGCCTCCGGTTATGATCGCGACCCTTCCCTTCAGCCGTGACGACCCGGTGTAGCTGTCGCGGATGCTCTCCGGCTCAGGCACCATCTCCGACTGCAGGCCCGGTTGCCGGTCCTGTTCCTGTGGCGGTCGCTGCTGTCGTGCATGCGCATCGTTCATGTCGATCTCTGCTCCGCGAAACACAATGCAGCATCGCAACCGCCGCATGCGCCCGACGTCATGGATTTCTTAGGGTTTGGTAAGCGGTGCATGTCCGCCTCGTGAAAGTCCGGACCGACGTCGGTCGACCCTGCACTTTTTTCGTCCTGCAGCCGCTGAACCCGCGATACGGAGCGACTCCGTGTCATCGCCGGACGGCGTCTGCCTGCACCTGCCCGCCGCGCGCCGACGTCGACTCCGGCCACGTACGAATCACGGTACGCCCTGATTCATGCCGATGCCTCGTGGAGAGCGATGGCTCCCGCGTCCGTCCGCATCCGGCGAAGCGCACGACTGCCAGGGACCATGAAGGGCGCCGGTCACGTGCGGGCAACATCCGGCGCGTTATAGAAATGCACTCCCCCCAAGAGGTCAGATGGACATGTCACGCGACTCCAAGGATCCTCCGGCATCGCCGCGCAATCCCGCACCGGCCGAAACGCCGAAGCAGCGGCACGCGCGCAAGGAGAGGGAGGACCGGAACCAGGACGAAGCGCTGGAGGAAACGTTTCCCGCCAGCGATCCGGTCTCTCCTTTCGTTCCCGCGAAGAGCCCGGACTAGCAGTGCCGCTCTGTCACCGCGTTCGTCGCGGCTCCCGCTCGACCTGAGGGCATGCAAAGTCACGACTGCCGGAAGCCGGCTGCAGGCCGGACGGCATGTCGGGGCCGGCCGTCGACCGGCCGGTACCTGTCGCCGCTCCCTCGAAGACGGGCAATGCATCAGGTTTCGATTGGGCATGCCCGGTCGGATCGGCTGACGAGACCGGTCGATTCGGTCAGCACCGGGCCCGCGTTCCATGGTCAGTGCTGCAGGCGCCAAGGACTACGCTGGCGACTCCCCGACCTGCTGCAGATCTGCACCGGCAAGTATCCCGCGCGGATGAAACCGGCTTCTTCAGCTCGGCGTACTTCGTAGCCGTGCCGTCCGTTGTCTATTCCGGACAGCTACCCGGGAGTTTTACGACCACCCCGGAAAGACGGAACGCGCCGCCCCCGACGCCGGGTCCATGCATCGAATGGAGTGGCTGAGGCATTTCGGCATACTCTGGACGGAAGCCGCGCCCGTCCAGCTCCATCAGAACGCCG
The DNA here is from genome assembly GCF_021725675.1 of Marilutibacter chinensis. GTDB lineage: Bacteria > Pseudomonadota > Gammaproteobacteria > Xanthomonadales > Xanthomonadaceae > Marilutibacter > Marilutibacter chinensis. The sequence continues at coordinate 62,212 of NZ_JAKJPO010000007.1, forward strand.
AGTTCTTCAAACGCATCTTCGACCCTGCCGTCCAGAAAGTTCCCGTCTCCAGACGGCTTCATCGTTTCGACAAAAGGCGGGCGGTCCACGTTTTTCGATCAGGCAGCCGTTCCGACGGGCCTGCTTGCCGCAGCGCAGCCACAAGCGCGGGCGGAGCGGCACGGGCATCCAGCATGGGATCGTTCTCGCATGCGGGACGGCTCGACGAGATCTGGTCGGCTATGCCAATGCGTCCGGCGTTCCGACCGCGCGGGTTCCGCCCCGATGAGCCCAGGTCGTCAAAGTGACGCACAACATATCCCGGTGATAACGTCATCCGTGTCCTTCACTCGCTGTTGCCGGCGCGCAAGCGCATATAAGCAGGGCTCTCGGGCCTAGAGAATCCACTCGACCACTCCCATGAAGAAACGACGCGTCGCCATCACCGGCCTTGGCCTGCTGTCTCCCGTCGGGCTCGATCAATCCGAAGCCACCGAGTCCCTTCGATCTGTCCGCTCCGGCATAACCGTCGTCGAAGCGCCTCCCCTGAAAAAGGTCTTCCCGGGCGGTCGTATAGATCGCGGTTTTGAAGACCGGTTCACCAGACTGGAGCTGCCATTTCTCGACAGGGTCCAGCAGATGGCGATCCTGGCGGCGAGGCAGGCGTCGGACGATGCCGGGGTCGACGACTACGATTCATACGGTATCCGTGCGGGTTGCTACTACGGCAACATCAACGGCGGCGCCGCCACGATCGGGCGCTGGTTCGAGGACATGCTCCTGCAGGGCAAGCAGACGGCCCGCCCCTTCACCGCGATGGCCATCATGGGCAACGGAGGAGGCGCCCAGGTCTCGATCCGCCAGAAGATCCGCGGGCCCGTCATCACCAATGCGAGCGCCTGCGCCACCTCCGGCGTTGCCATCGGAGAGGCGGCGCGGGCGATCGCCGATGGCTACATCGACATCGCGTTGGCCGGAGGGGCCGAGGCGCCTCTTACCGCCGGAGTACTGAGCACGTTCGACGGGATCCGAGCGATGTCGGCACCCGATCCCGAAGACCCTGCCCGCACCTGCAAGCCGTTCTCGGCGAACCGGAGCGGACTGGTGCTGGGGGAAGGCTCGGCCTGGATCGTGCTCGAGGAGGCCGAGGCAGCCCGCGCCCGGGGCGCACGCATCCACGGCTACCTGACCGGATATGGCGTTTCTTGTGACGCCCATCACATCGGAATGCCCGAGGCCGGTGGCCAGATAGCCGCATTGAAGAGCGCGCTGGCCCACGCCGGGCTCCAGCCCTCCGAAGTCGACTACATCAACGCCCACGCCACCGCCACGAATGGAGGCGACATCATCGAATCGACGGCGTTGGGGGCGGTCTTCGGGACCGGCAGCCAGGCCCCGAAGGTCAGCTCGACGAAGTCGGTGCACGGACATCTCATCGGCGCCACGAGCGCGCTGGAACTCGTCCTGACCCTCATAGCCATGCAGAACCGCCTGCTCCCGGCCAGCGCCCATCTGGACACGCCCGACCCGAGGTGCGAGCTCAACCACGTCGGTCCCTCTCCCGTCCTCGACGTCGACATTCGCCACGCCTTGAGCTTCTCTTGCGGCTTCGGAGGCACGAACGCCGCCCTGATCGTCTCCCGACACGACATCCCCCTTCCCCAATGATCCAACCCCAACGACGAGGAGCCCGTCATGCGCGTCACAGCATCTGTATCCACCCCCCTCCAGTTCGCCAAGTCACCTGACGGCGGACGCCTGAACAGCGAGATCCGCCGGCTGTCGCAGCCCACGGTCTGGCTGACCTTCAGCCCCGACCCACGGACGGGGATACACAACTTCACCCCATCGGTAGTCGACGAATTCCAGCAGATCCTCGGCGAGATGAAGCAGTGGTCCGGAGAGACCCAGGGCATCAATCCCTCCAGCCCCGGCTATGCGGTCATCCAGTCTTCCGACCCGACCTACTTCAGCCAGGGCGGGGACCTGTCGTTCTTCCTCGACTGCATCCGCAGGCGCGACGCCAGGACGCTGCACCGCTATTCCATGCAATGCCTGAACGTCATGCTCCAGTGGTCGACGGGCTTCGTGGACGACGTCCACACCATCTCACTGGTCCAGGGACGAGCCCTCGGCGGCGGCTTCGAGATGGCGATCAGCTCGGATTACGTGATCGCCGAGGAGCACAGCGACTTCGCCTTCCCCGAGATCATGTTCGGCCTTTTCCCGTGCACCGGGGCGATGGGCCTGATCACCTCCCGCTGCAACGCCTTCGTCGCCGAGCGGATGATGACCCGCAAGCGCAGGCCGTACAGCGCACAGGAGCTGTTCGAGCTCGGACTCGTGGACGAGATCTGCCCCACGGGCGAAGGCGAGATCGCCGTCGAAAGGCACATCGCCGAGCACGCCAGGCGCAGGAAGTCGCGGATGAAGATCCAGCAGAGTCGCCACCGTCACAGCGCCCTCAGCCGCGAGGAAGGTGTCCGGATCGTGGACGACTGGGTCGAAACGGCCATGGAACTCGACGCCGACGAGCTCCGCTCGCTGGAGATGCTCATCATGATGCAGAGGGGGGGACTTCTGCCCGAGGCACCCAAACAGGTCGCCTGACTTCGCTTCTACGTGTTGACCGCTTTTGGCGCGGCGATGGAACGCCGCACTTCCTTCAGAGCCTCGACGGTCCTGGCAGCAGTCTCCATCAGGTCCTGCTGCCATTTCCCCTCTTCCGCCAGCAGCACGTTCGCCCGGATGGTCATCAGCCTGTCCGCGACGGCAGCCAGGCGCCCGGCACTGCTGCTCAGTGCCACGCCCTTCAGTGAATGGGCGACGCGATGCACCGCCGGCAGATCCTTGCGGGCGATCGCCGCGGCGAGATCCTGATGAAGCGATTCCAGCTCCAGGATGCTTTCGGAAAGAATGCGGATATGGAACTCGGGCGTGTCCCGGATCTCGCGCAGATTGTCCAGCAGGTCCGCGCCGACGTACTCGACCGGCACCGCCGAAAGTTCGACCGACCTGCGCCCCGCTTGTGGCGGCCCCGCCTCCGGCACCGTGCCGGCACCGGGTTCATCGGGAAACGCCTGCGACATGGCCGACCGGATCTTGTGGAACGTGACCGGCTTATGGATGATTCCCGTCGCACCGAGCTCCTGGAGGGTTTCTGCCGTCAGGCCGGTCGCATCCGCGGTAACGAAGAACGTGGGGGCCACCTTGACCCTGCTCAGCGCGTAGTTCTGGTACACGGTGGCGCCATCGACATCGGCCATGTTGTAGTCCAGAAACACGATGTCGAACTCGCCGGTCCCCAACTGGACTGCGGCGTCACGTCCGCAACTGACGGCGACGACTTCGTGCCCGTCCTTTCCGAGCATCTCCTCCAGGAGATCGAGGTTGGTCAGGTTGTCGTCGGCTATCAGTACGCGCTTGGGCGTCACCAGGACGACCGGCTGCTTCGTTTCGCTCTCGAGCCTGGGCAGGAGGGACTCGGATTCGACCGGCAGCTTCAGGACGAAATGAAAACAGCTTCCCTCCCCGAGGGTGCTGTCCACTTTCAGCTGCCCGCCCATGCGGCCAACGATCTCCTTCGCGATCGACATGCCCAGCCCGGACCCGCCGCGCTTGTGCTGCGAGTCCGATGCCACCTGGAAGAAGGGGTCGAAGATCTTCTCGTGGAACTCGGGAGCGATGCCGATACCGGTATCGGACACCCCGAACCAGAGCTCGTAAACGCCGTCCCTGTGATCGACGAGCCTGACCTTCAGCCTCACGGAGCCGGAATCGGTGAACTTCACTGCGTTGCCGCACAGATTCGTCAGCACCGCGATCAGGTCGCCACAGTGCCCCACCACCGGCAGACGGATCGCCTCGTCGAACTCCAGCTTGACGTCGATGTTCTTGCCGGCCGCGATCGACTCCAGCGCCTTGAACGCGCTGGCCGCAGCGACGGCAACACTGAAGGGAGCGCTGTCTGTCGTGCTCTGCAGACTGCCCTTCGACTCGATCCTCGACAGGTCGAGGAGCTGCTTGATCTCCGAATCCAGCGAGGCCGACAGGTGCAGGATCGACCTTGCGCGCCTCAGCGTGTCCGGATCCCCGGACTCGACTTCCATCAGCTGCGCCGCGGCCGATATCCCCGTCAACGGCGTCCGCAGTTCATGGCTGACCTTCGCCAGCAACTGGGACTTCGCACGGCTCTCGTGCTCCGCAAGCGCCTTTGCCTTTCTTATCCTCGCGATGAGGAACGAAGCGTAGACGGGCACCAGGAGCAGGAGGATCATGTGGGACAACGCAAACAGCACGTGTCCCTGCCAGGTATCCGACATCAGCACGACCACGGTGAATCCGGTCAGCGACATCGTCTGGCATACGTGCATCGGCACCGCCCCGACCCGGAAACCGAACCCGAGCACGGTGAACAGATACAGGCCACAGGCGAGGACGGACGACTCGCCGGCGATGAACAGCCAGACGGAGAGAAACAGCGGGTCCATCACCGCTGTGATCATCACCAGGTCGCGGTAGGTGAGCGGCTCGGGGTTCTTCGAGAAGTGCCGCGCCACGAGGGTGTAAACCACGTACAGGGTGACGATGCCGCCCGCGACAAATGGATCCGCCGGCGTATGGTAGGGCCCGAACGTGTATATCGCCACGATCACGGCAGCCATCAACAGGCCCACCCGGACCCGGAAGTTCGCCTGCGTCAGGACGTTCCTGGCGAGCTCATCGCTGTCGATTGCGCTGTCCATATCCGTTGGCACCTACTCGGCATCCGCTTGTTCAGGTCGCGCGCGGGCTGTGCAATGATTGGACATCATTATCCGGGCCCCAGTTATGGACAAGAGCACACTTCTCGAGCAGATGAGCCGTCTGGTACAGGAGCAATACGGCATCGATGCGGGTTTGATTGTACCTGAGGCCAGACTGCGGGACCTGGGCATCGATTCGATGATGTCGGCCGACCTCCTGATCGAACTCGAGACGGCGTTTTCCATCACCTTCACCGACCTCCAGCTCCCGTCGGACCCGACCGTCGGTGATGTTCTCGATCTGGTCCACCGCACGATCGACCCGCAATCCGCCTGAATTTCCGTTCGGCACTCGCTGGCTGATTCTCGTCGTTTGCAACCATGATTTTCAGCCGGTCGTCGGCGCGATGACGGCCGGCGGTCTCGCGACCTGCCATGCTCATGTCGCGTCGCCTGCCCTTCGCCAGCGGGGCTGCCTCTGTTGCGGATCGCGGTCGCGTGCGGCCACAGCGCTTGTCCGGCAATGGATGCTCGGGATGTCGGACTGTTCCCCGAGCGCATCGACTTGCTGCAGCGGCGACTGTCCGGAGGCCCTGTTGCGAGGCTCTTCAAAAACTCGCCAGAACTCGCCAGGCTTTCTCCCGTGTGTATCGATGGCGCGAGCCTGAAGGCGACCGTCTGCCGGCACCGGTCGACGCCCGACTGAAATGCCAGCGCGGTCTCGATGCCCTGGACCGCAACTGGACGGCCGGTGGTATCCGGGTCTTCGTGAGCAGCCTGCCTCACGGGCAGCTCCAACGCCCGTTTCGAGCCGGCGACGAGCTTCCAGAAAAAAGGCCCGCAACAAGCGGGCCTTCCACGAAACGCTGTTGCCGGTGGCGGCAATCAGAACGGGATGTCGTCGTCGGCGAAATCGTCGGCGAAGTCGTTCGACTTGGCCGGCGGCGCTTCGCGACGCGGCTGCGACTCCTGTCGCGCCGGCGCACGCTGCGGACGGTCGCCGCCACCGCGATACTCGCCGCGTCCGCTACCGCCACCGCCGCCTTCACCGCGGCCACCGAGCATCTGCATCTCGTCGGCGACGATGTCGGTGGAGTACTTCTCCACCCCGTCCTGGCCGGTGTACTTGTCGTAGCGGATCGAGCCTTCAACGTAGACCTGGCTGCCCTTGCGCAGATACTCGCCGGCGATCTCGCCGAGCTTGCCGAAGAACACCACGCGGTGCCACTCGGTACGCTCCTGGGTGTTGCCGTCGCGGTCCTTGCGCACGCTGGTGGTGGCCAGACTGATCCGGGTCACGGCCATGCCGCTCTGGGTGTATTTGGTGTCGGGGTCGTTGCCGAGGTTGCCGACCAGGATCACCTTGTTGATGCCACGCGCCATGTACGGGTCCTATGGGTTGTTCCGGTGAATTGTCGCTGGGTCCGCGGCGGCTGCGTCGTGTCGGTGGCCGCGCGACTGACATTGCAGTATACCCCCGACCCCGACGCCATCGGGGCAGATCCCCTTGCCGGGTCGGAACTTTCCTACCCCGCTGCATGCCCGGAAACATCACGGGTGCCGCCGTCGCCCGTGCGCGCGGGCCGCAGATGAACGCGGCCCGGCCGGTCGCATCCGCAACCACGGCCCCGTCCACGGCCGGTCTTCGCCGCCGCGCCTGCAGAGCCTCGGCAGGCCAGCCGCTATAATCCGGCGTCCTCCCGTCCGCAGCCCCCCAATGTCAGCACAACCCCTGGCCGCCGTACCGGACCTCGCCGCCATCCAGTCGCTCGCGCGGGCGGACATGGCGGCCGTCGACGCGTTGATCCGACGTCGTCTGGCATCCGACGTCGTGCTGATCAACCAGGTCGCCGAGTACATCGTCGGGGCCGGCGGCAAGCGGCTGCGACCGATGCTGCTGCTGCTCGCGGCCGGTGCGACCGGCAACGGCCCGCGTGCGATCGGCAACCACGCGCACCAGTTGGCGGCGGTGGTCGAGTTCATCCATACCGCCACGCTGCTGCACGACGACGTGGTCGACGAGTCCGACCTGCGCCGCGGCCGCAGGACGGCCAACGCGGTCTGGGGCAACGCCGCGAGCGTACTGGTCGGCGACTTCCTGTACTCGCGCAGCTTCCAGTTGATGGTGGAGCTCGACCGCATGGAGGTAATGCGGATCCTCGCCGACACCACCAACCGGATCGCGGAGGGCGAGGTCCTGCAACTGCTGCACGTGCGCAATCCGGACACCGACGAAGGCGCCTACCTGCGCGTGATCGAGCGCAAGACCGCGGTGCTGTTCGCCGCCGCGACCCGGCTTGGTGCGCTGGTGTCCGCCGACAGCGTCGACCCGGCGCTCTGCGAGGCGCTGCACGATTACGGCCTCAACCTCGGCTACGCGTTCCAGATCGCCGATGACGTGCTCGATTATGCGTCGGACGCCGAGACGCTCGGCAAGAATCTCGGCGACGACCTGGCCGAAGGCAAGGCCACGCTGCCGCTGATCCACGCGATGGCGCACAGCGACGCCGCCACTCGCGCGTGCCTGCGCACGGCGGTGGAGGAAGGCGATACCGATGCGCTGCCGGAGGTGCTGGGCGCGATCCGCGCCTGCGGCAGCCTCGATTACAGCCGCGCCCGTGCCAACGCCTATGCGGCCGCCGCGGAGGCGGCGCTCGACGGCGTCGACGACAACGAGTACTGCGCGGCGCTGCGCGGACTGGCGCGCTACGCGGTCAGCCGCGACCACTGATCCGCATCAGCGCGGTTCGTCGAAGCGCTCCGCCAGGAACAGCCGCATCATCGCCATCGCCCGGCCTGCCGCCCGCGCGTCGTAGCGGCAGTTGCTGTCCGCAGGGTTGCCGGCGTCCTCTTCCTGCGCGAAGCAGTGGCGCGCACCGCTGAAGTTGACGAACTGCCAGTCCGCTCCGGCCGCGTCCATCGCCTGCTCGAAACCGCGGATGTCCTCATCCGGCACCGATGTGTCGTCAGCACCGTTGAGCACCAGCAGCGGCGTCGGGATCCGCTGGCCTGTGGTCGGCAGATAGGTCTTCAGCCCGCCGTGGAAGCTGACCACGCCGGCCAGCTCCGCTCCGCTGCGGGCCAGCTCCAGCGCCACCGAACCGCCGAAGCAGAAACCCACCGCGCCGATCCGTTGCCGGTCCAGCGGCAGCCGTTCCGCCTGCGCCTTCAGCGCCTCCACCGCCCGGGCCGCCCGCTCGCGCAGGGCGACGCCGCCGTCGGCGTAGACGCGGCCGACCTGCTCGCGCGCCTCGGCGTCGTTCCGCGGGCGCACACCCTTGCCGTAGACATCGGCGACCAGCACCACGTAGTCCTGGCCTGCGATCTGCCGCGCCTTGGCGATCGCCGCGTCGCCGACACCCATCCAGTTCGGAATCATCACCAGGCCCGGACGCGACGGGTCTTCGGTGTCGTCGTAGACCAGCATGCCCTCGAAAGCCTGTCCATCGACCTCCCATTCCAGAGGCTCGACCCGCATCGCCGCCAGGGCGGGCGTGGTGAGCAGCAACAGGGCAAGAACGGCGGCAAGACGGCGCATGGCCTGGCTCCAGCGATATGGGCGGAACCAAAAGCCTACCGCGCCGGCGGCCGCGGTGACACGGGCGCGCCGGGCAGCCGGGCCGGGAAGGCTCAGGCGATGCCGAGCCCCGGAATCGCGCTGATGCCGTCGGGGTCGAAGCCCGCCAGCGCGGCGAAATGCCGGCCGCGGGCGACATAGTCGCGATACGGCCCGAAGCTGGGCGCGCCCGGCGACAGCAGCAGTACGCACCCGTCCGCGGCAGTCCCGCCGGCCAACGTCTGGCGTGCAAGCCCAAAGGCCTGCTCCAGGGTATCGGCCTCGCGTAGCACGAAGCCCGTGGCGGCGGCCACCGGCGCCAGCAGGGCGGCGATGCGCGGGCCGTTCTGCCCCATCGTGACGATCGCCGCCGGTGCGTGCCCGCGCATCGCGTTCGCGAAATCCGACCAGTCCAGCCCGCGGTCGTGCCCCCCGACCAGCACCGCGACCCGGCGATCGGCGAAGCAACCGAGTGCGGCCAGGGTCGCGTGCGGGGTGGTGCTGATCGAGTCGTTGACGTATTCCACGCCGTCGCGCGCGCCCAGCGACTGCAGGCGATGCGGCAATGGCTGGAAACCCGCGGCGAAGGGTGCGAGCGATGTGGCATCCAGCCCCAACGCCTCCAGCGCCGTCAGCGCCGCGCACAGGTTGCCGCGGTTGTGGCGGCCCGGCAGCGGCATGCCGCCAGTGTCGAGCACCGCGTCGCCGCCGCGGTACAACCGGTCACCGCGAAGGTGCCAGCCGTCGGGGCGACCGTACCAGCGGACCTCGCTGTCCCGCAGCTGCAACGCGGCCAGGGTCGGGTCGTCGGCGTTGAGCACGGCGATGCGCGGCCGCGCCGCGGTCACCAGTTTCAGCTTGTCCTCCACGTAGCGCTGCTGCGAACCGTGCCAGTCCAGGTGTTCGGGATAGACGTTGGTGATCACCGCGACCTCGGGCCGTCCGCCGCCTGCGGCGACGTCGCCCGTCTGGTAACTCGACAGCTCGATCGCCCAGTACTCGGGTGGCGGCTCGGGTTCGAGCAGTTCCAGCAACGGCAGACCGATGTTGCCCGCCAGCGCCGTGCGGTGCCCGCCCGCACGCAACAGGTGCGCCAGCAGCGCCGTGGTCGTGCTCTTGCCCTTGGTGCCGGTCACGCAGACGCTGCCGCGAACGATGCCGTCGCTGCCGGCGCACTCGGCGAACCACAGCGCGGTGCCGCCGATGAACCGGGTGCCGCGCGAAGCCGCCGCCAGCGCTTCCGCGCCGTACGGACTGATGCCGGGCGATTTCACCACCAGTGCATGCGCAGCCAGCGCATCGGTGTCGGCGCGGGTCCGTACCGAAAGCAGCGCATCGCCGAGCGCGCGCGGCTCGCCGGCCTCGGCCTCGTTGCAGAACAGCGTCAGCGGCAGTCGCGGACAGCGACCGCGTATCGCCCGGTACGCGGCCCGGCCCTCGCGGCCCCAGCCCCACAGGGCAACGGCGCCGCCGCCCGCTGCGATCGCCTCAAGCGCGGAAATACGCATCCAGCCGCTCCGCCAGCGCCCGGGGGATGCGGTGTTCGTCGTCCGGCACCAGCAACGGCGCAAGCGCGAGCCCGGCGCGATCGAGCTGCGGCTCGATCTCGCGCGCGAACCGCTCGACCAGCGCGTCCCCCCGCCATTCCGCGCGGGTCGCCAGCGCCGCCATCGCCGCGCGCGACTCGCGCCCCTCGCCGACGCATTCGAACGGCTTGTGGTCGCGAAACTCCAGCAGCGCGTCGTAGCCGTCCATCTGATCGGGGTCGTCGAGCAGGTTGCGGCCGAAGATGCCGACCAGTCGCGGCTTCGGCATGAACGGCGCCAGCGCGAGGAACACGAAGTGGCACTTCGGGCAGACGCCGCACCAGCGATTGGCCGGCCGTTCGCCGAGGATGTGGAAATTGCGGTTGCAGCTGGAGAAATGGCCGTCGTAGCGGTCGCTCTTCGCGAACTGCCGCGCGACCGCGAGCTCGCTCAACGGCCGCAGCAGCGAGTAATAGTGCAGGCCGGCGGCGACGTGCCGCTCGACATGCTCGCCGAAAGCCTTCTCGAACGCCCAGCCCTTCGACCACTGGTGATTGACCTCGCTGGTCACGCTGCCGTCGTCGGCGAGGATCAGGCTGCCGTAGCTGGCGGAGCGCTCGTTCGAGAACACCACCTGGTCGACCCCATTCAGGATCGCAGCCAGCACCAGGATCGCCGAGTTCACCGCGGTCACCGGAATGTGACCGTTCCAGGCGCCCTGGCGGTTCAGCTCGAACAGCTCGGGTGCGAGCGCGCGACCGATGTTGAGCGTCGGCAACCCGGTGCGTTCGGCGCAGGCGCGGATCAGTTGCGAACCGCCGATCCAGCTGACGGTCTGGGCGACGCCCATCGACCGCAGCGCCTCGATGCTGACCAGCGAATCCTTGCCGCCTCCGATCGCGACCAGCGCGTGTTCGCGCAGACCCGGCGCGGGCGCGGGCATGGCGTCGCCGGGCTCGTGCGGGAAGCGGATGCGTCCATGCAGGTCGAGGCCATTGCGGTACGCGAACTCGCCCAGGCCGTTGACGTAGATGCTTTCCAGCAACCTCGCGGTGTCGACGTCGATCGAATAGCCGTCGATACGGATGCGTCGCGGCACCGCCGCCTTGTAGTAGCTGACCCCGGCGATCAGGTGCAACAGGCGCAGCGCGCGTTCGGCCGCGGCGGCGCGCGCCGGATCGGCCCCGGCGTCGGGAAACGGTGCGCCGGGCAGGATAACGGTCTCGACCAGCTCGGGACCGTCGTCGAACGCATACACCAGCTGCGCGACGCCGGTCGCCGGATCGAAGCCACAGCGCACGAAGCGGAACGTCTCGATCGCGTCGCGTTGGAACTTGTACTCACTCATTCCGCTCACTCATTCGATGACATCCTCGGCCGGAAGGGCCCGCAGGTTGTAGGTACTCGACATCGTGTAGCCGTAGGCGCCGGCGTCGGCGATCAGCATGATGTCGCCAGGGACGGTGGAGGCCGGCAGCTTGACCCGGTGGCCGAACACGTCGCTCGATTCGCAGATCGGCCCGACCACGTCGAACACGCCGTCGGCGGCCGCATCGAGACGCTGCAGGTTCACGATCTCGTGCCAGGCGTCGTACAGCGCCGGACGCACCAGGGTGTTCATGCCCGCGTCCAGGCCGACCCGCAGGATGCCGTCCTTCTCCACCACCTGGGTGGCCCGGGCCAGCAGCACACCGCCTTCCGCGACGAGGAAGCGGCCCGGCTCGATCGCCAGCTCGAATGCCGGGTGGATCGTCTTGACCTCGGCCAGCCCTTCGGCCCAGTCCCGCAGATCGAACGGTTCATCGTCCTGGCCATACGGGATCGGCAGACCGCCACCGATGTCCAGCACCTGCACGCTGCCGATGCGGCGCGCGAAGCCGGCCAGTTCGTCGTACATCTGCCGCCAGTGCGCGCGCGTCTCCACGCCGCTGCCCAGGTGCGCATGCACACCGACGATGCTGATCTGAAGCGCGCGCGCGGCATCGACGAACTCGTCCACGCGTGCGGCGGCGAGGCCGAACTTGGAGTTCTTGCCTCCGGTATTGACCTTCTCGTGGTGGCCGTCGCCGTGACCGAGGTCGATCCGCAGCCACAGGCTGCGTCCGCGGAAGACGTCGGGCCAGCGGCGCAGCGCCTCGACGTTGTCGAGGGTGACGGTCACGCCCAGTTCCAGCGCCGCGGCGTACTCGTGGTGCGGAGCGAAGCTCGGCGTGAACAGCACTCGGGCGGGGTCGAGCCGCGGCAGCGCCTCGAACACGTGCCGCAGCTCGCCCAGCGACACGCATTCCAGTCCGAAGCCCTCGGCGACCAGCGCCTTCAGCACTTCGGGGTGGGAGTTGGCCTTGATCGCGTAGTAGCGCCGGTCGATCGCGTCGATCGCGGCGAGCTGCCGGGCGCGCTCGCGCACCGTCGGCAGGTGATAGACGTAGCGCGGCGTGCCGCCTGCGGCCAGCTCCAGCAGCTGCTGGCGCCGCCCCTTCCACCACGGCACCGGCTTCGGCCGCAGCTGGCCCTGGATCTCGCGCCAGCGCGGGCCGAATACCTGCGCCTCGTGCACCGGCATCGCGCCGCTGTCGATCAGTTCGGCGTGCAGCAGCGGCAGCATGCCCTCCGCGTCGGCCTCGTCGATGACGAAGGTGAGGTTGAGGTCGTTCGACGACTGCGAGATCAGGTGCACGCGCTCCCTGCCGAACGCCGCCCACACGCCGGACAACTTATGCAGCAGCGAGCGCATGCCGCGGCCGACCAGGGTGATCGCCGCGCACGAGACGATCACCTTGACCCGGCAGATCTGCTCCAGATCGGCCGACAGCGCCTCCAGCACGTTGGTGCTGACCAGGTTCTCGCTCGGGTCCAGCGACACCGTGACGTTGGTCTCGGACGAGCCGATCAGGTCGACCGACAGGCCGTGCCGCTTGAACTTCTCGAAGATGTCGGCGAGAAAGCCGACCGACTGCCACATGCCGACGCTTTCCATCGACACCAGTACGATGCCGTTGCGGCGGCTGATCGCCTTGACCCCGGGGATGGTCGCCGCCAGCGTGTCGATGCGGGTGCCGGGCTGTTCCGGGCGCTCGGTATCGAGGATCGCCATCGGCACGTTGGCGTGCCGGCACGGCCCGAGCGAGCGCGGGTGCAGCACCTTGGCGCCGGTGGTCGCGATTTCCTGCGCCTCGGCGTAGTCGAGCCGGGTCAGCAGGCGCGCGTCCGGCACCTCGCGCGGATTCGCGCTGAACATGCCCGGGACGTCGGTCCAGATCTCGACCCGCTGCGCCTTCAGCAGGCCTCCGAAGTAGGCCGCCGAGGTATCCGAACCGCCACGTCCGAGCACCGCGGTGCCGCCGTCGCCGTGACGGGCGATGAAGCCCTGGGTGATCAGGAGTGGACTCGGCTGTGCGGCGAAGCGGACGGCGAAGTCCGCATCGGCCTCGCGACGGCAGTTCACCGACAACCGCTGCGCCCACCCGCTCGCATTGGGCAGCGAGACCGCATCCAGCCACTCGCGCGCATCGCACCAGCCGAAATCGTGGCCCTGCGCGCGCAGGTAGGCCGCCCCCAGGGTCGAGGACAGCAGCTCGCCCTGGGCCAACACTTCGGCCTGCCAGTCCAGCGCCAGCACCGCCGCGCGCGGATCGGCACCGAGCGCCTGCAGCGTCGCGAAACGCTCGCCGAGCACGGCGTCCGGATCCAGATCGAGCTCGCCGCAGAACGCGCGGTGGCGTTCGAGCAGCGCATCGACCCGTGCCGCGATGCCGTCGCCGGCGCAGATCGCGGTCAGCTCGTTGGTGACCCCGGACAACGCCGACACCACCACCAGCACGCGTGCGCCATCCTCGGCCATGCGTTTGGCGGCGAGCGTTCCGATGGTGTCCCAACGGTTGCGGCGCGATACCGATGTCCCGCCGAACTTGAGTACGACCCAACGCTGCGCTTCTGCCACCACTGTGCCTCTGGGTTATGTCGATATGGGGAATGAAACCGGCGCGACCGGCCGGCTCCGCCTAGAATCGTCGCCCCGACTCCGCTCCGGTAACGCCCCCGGTCCGGCGGCAGGGATACCGGAACTCCTTCGGTATCGCGATTCCAAGCCGGCGATTCTAGAGCAACTCCCCTTCCTTCTCCCTCCGAAGCCCCGTTTCCGTCATGACCCGTCGTTATCTGCAAATGGATGTATTCGCCGACCGTCCCGGCGCCGGCAACCCGCTGGCCGTGATTCCGGATGCCGGAGGACTCGACGACGACACCATGCAGGCGATCGCCCGCTGGACCCGGTTGCCGGAAACCACCTTCGTGTTCGCACCCAGCCGGCCCGGGGCGAGCTACCGGGTGCGCATGTTCAGCCCGCGCCGCGAAGTGCCGTTCGCCGGGCACCCGAGCATCGGCACCGCTCACGTGGTTCTGGAAGCGGGGCTGGCGACGCCGGTCGACGGCCTGCTGTGGCAGGAGTGCGCGGCCGGCGTGTTGCCGCTGGCGGTCGACGGCGACGGTCCGCAGCGGAAGATCTCGGTGCGCACGCCACGCGCCTCGGTGGTCGAGATCGCCGGACCCGACGACCCGCGCCTCGCACCGGTACTGGCCGGCCTGACGGCGGGTACGCTGCCTCCGGCGCTGGTCGACGGCGGCCGCCGCTGGTGGCTGGCCGAACTGGCCGACGAGCGGGCGCTACGCGACGCGAACCCGGACTGGGACGCGATCGAGGCCCTCGCCCACGCGACCGGCAGCATGGGACTGTGTGCGTTCGCCCGTGCCGATGCGGGAGATGGCTGCGGCTACGACCTGGTCGTACGCGCCTTCGTCGGCGCGACCGCCCGCTTCGAGGACGCCGCGTCCGGCGCCGCCAATGCGACGCTTGCCGCCTGGCTGGCCCACAATGATGCCCTGCCCGGCCGCGAAGGCCGTTACGTGGTCAGCCAGGGCCGCGAGGTCGGCTACGACGCCCGCCTGTACCTGCGGGTGGACGCCGATGGCGAGGTCTGGTCCGGTGGCCGCGTCTGCAACGTGGTCAACGGCACGATCGACTGGCGCTAGCCAAGGCGCGATTGCTCCGACAACCAACCTCCCGTAGGAGCGGCGTGAGCCGCGATTGGGCTTTTATGGGAAAGCTTCATCGCGGCTCACGCCGCTCCTACGCCACGGGCCATGGGGAACAGCCCCCGGGCTCGGGGGGCGATTCGTGCCGCAGGCAAGCATGGGGGCTTGGAGGTGCTATGGCGGGCCCATGAAGCAAACTTCGGGAATTCCCGGGCGCTGCCCGGGGATCGCGGCTCACGCCGCTCCTACGGTTACGGGTAGGCCGGGTAAGCGGAGCGCACACGGAGCCACAGGGCCGTCCCGGGTGCGCTCCGCTTACCCGGGCTACGTGCTGCCACCAGCCCAGCACCCGGCCCGCCACGGCGGGCTACCCTATCCGACCCGTTGCAGCCATCCTGCAACCTGTTCGGCCACGGTCGGCGCCTCGCGGCCGAGCAGCGGCCCGACGTGGCTGGCACCGGCCAGTCCGAGCAGGTCGGCTTGCCAGTCCTGCGCCAGTGCACGGGTAAGGGCGGGGGGAACGTCCGCGTCCGCGCCCGAGGCGATGCACAACAGAGGACAGGCCGGACGCGGCACCGCGATCCCGGCGCGCGCTTCGCGCAATACCCGTCCGGATTCGTCGCGCCAACGGCGGAAAGCGAACAGCGCGGTCGCCGGGTCGGCGTCGGGAATCGCGAGGCGGGTCGAGACCAGCCTCGCCTCCCGTCGCCATGGCACCACCTCGGGCCATTCGCGAACCGGCAGCCGGCTCGCCCACGGCCGCGGCGGCAGCGGGTTCACCAGCACCAGCGCATCGGCGGCGTCGGCGACCGCGGCGGCAAGCAATCCGCCCAGGCTGGCGCCGACCAGCAGACGCGGACGCGGCATCGCCGTCAACGTCGCCCGCGCCTGCTCGAGGTAGTCCGCCAGCGTCGTCGCCGCCCACCCGGCTGAAGCGGGCATCAGGTCGGGCGCGTCGACGCCGATCCCCCGTGCCTCCAGCACCGGTCGCCAGCGGGCCCACTCCCAGCCACCTCCGCCGGCGCCATGCAGCAGCAGCGCGCGGCCCGGGCTGAGCGCCGCCACCGGCTGCGCTCAGCCCTTGAGCGTGGCCGACAGGCTGACCGGCACCGACAACGCGCGCGAGACGACGCAGCCGGCCTTGGCGCCTTCGGCGATCTGCTGGAACCTGGCCTCGTCGATGCCGGGCACCGCCGCTTCGACGACCAGGTGCACGCCGGTGACGGTCGGGCCGGGATCCATTCCCGGCTCCATCGTGACCTCGGCACGGGTCTGGATGCGGTCGGGCGTGAAGCCTTCCTTGCCGAGCACCGCCGACAGCGCCATGCTGAAGCAGCCGGCGTGGGCCGCGGCCAGCAACTCCTCGGGATTGGTGCCTTTCTCGTCGCCGAAGCGGGTCTTGAACGAATAGTTCTGCGCGTCGAACAGGCCGCTCTGCGGCGTGCTCATCGAGCCCTTGCCGACCTGCAGGTCGCCCTGCCAGACCGCGTCCGCGTATCGCTTGAACGCCATGTACCGTCTCCTGGGATGGATGGGGGGAGCCGCACCGGCTGGGCCTCGATGTCCGAAGCCGCGGTACGGGGCACCTATCGTGGCATGCCTGCCGTCGGCCGCGGTGAGCGCGGCGTTACGACGCCGTGCGGTGACCCGCCTCTTGACCCGGCCGGACGACAGCGCGAGCCTTGAAGCCCGCCCCGGAGCCCGCCGGCTCCGGCCGGGACCCCGCCATGACCGCCCGCCGAGCGCTTTCCGCCTCGGACGGCAGCGCTTCCGACGCGGACAGCCATGACGGCCTATCCACCCATTCACGGGAGAGACGGCCTCATGTCCTACAGCACCGAAAGCATCCGCAACGTGGCCCTGGCAGGCCACCCCGCCGCCGGCAAGACCACCCTGTTCGAAGCCCTGCTGCACGCCGGCGGCACCGTCCAGACGGCAGGCAGCATCGAACGCGGCACTACCCTGTCCGACTTCGATCCGATCGAGAAGGCGCGCGGCCATTCGCTGGACGCCGCGATCGCCAGCACCGACCACGGCGGCATCCACCTCAACCTGATCGACACTCCCGGCTATCCCGACTTCCGCGGCCCGGCGCTGTCCGCGCTGGCGGCGGTGGAAACCGTGCTTGTCGTCGTCGATGCCGATCGTGGCGTCGAGTACGGCACCCGCCGGATGATGGAGTACGCGAAGACCCGCAAGCTGTGCCGTGCGGTCGTCGTCAACAAGATCGACCACGACGGCGCCGCCCCGGGACGCGTGCTGGAGGAACTGCGCGAAGCGTTCGGCCCGGTCTGCCTGCCGTTGAACCTGCCCACCGGCAACGGCGCGGGAGTCGTGGACTGCTTCGGCAATGCCGACGGCGACAGCGATCTCGGTCCGGTCGCCGACTGGCACCAGAAGATCATCGACCAGGTGGTCGAGGTCAACGAGACGGTGATGGAGCACTACCTCGACCTGGGCGAAGGCGGCCTGCGCG
This sequence comes from Marilutibacter chinensis, assembly GCF_021725675.1. Taxonomy (GTDB): domain Bacteria; phylum Pseudomonadota; class Gammaproteobacteria; order Xanthomonadales; family Xanthomonadaceae; genus Marilutibacter; species Marilutibacter chinensis. The sequence goes on from NZ_JAKJPO010000007.1 coordinate 79,525, forward strand.
GCGACGAGCTGCACGATGCGTTCGAACAATGCCTGCGCGAAGGACACCTGATCCCGGTGATGTTCTGCTCCGCCCGCAGCGGAACCGGCGTGAAGGAGCTGCTCGGCGTCGCCGAACGGTTGTTCCCGCATCCCGGCGAGGCCAACCCGCCGCCGTTCGAGAAACGCAACGGCGCCGGCACCGTCGCCGTGCAGGCGCGCCCCGATCCGGACGCGCACGTGATCGCCGACGTGTTCAAGGTCGTCAACGACCCCTTCGTCGGCAAGCTGGCGGCCTTCCGCGTCTACCAGGGCACGGTCCGACGCGACAGCCAGCTGTTCATCGACGACGGCAAGAAGCCGTTCAAGGTCGGTCACCTGTTCAAGCTCAGGGGCAAGGAGCACATCGAGATCGACCAGGCGGTGCCCGGCGACATCGCCGCCGTGGCCAAGGTCGACGACCTGCATTTCGACGCGGTCCTGCACGACAGCCACGACGAGGACCACATCCACCTCGCGCCGCTCGACTTTCCGAAGCCGATGTTCGGCCTTGCGGTGGACGCCACCCGCAAGGGCCAGGAACAGAAGCTCGCCGCGGCGCTGCACAAGCTGGCCGAGGAAGATCCCTGCTTCGTCGTCGAGCACGAGGCCGAAACCAACGAGACCGTGATCCGCGGCCTGTCCGACCTGCATCTGCGGATCAACCTGGAACGGCTGAAGGAACGCCACGGCGTCGAGGTCGCGTCACGGCCTCCGCGGATCGCCTACCGCGAGACGGTCAGCGGCAAGGCCGAGGGCCACCACCGGCACAAGAAGCAGACCGGCGGGGCGGGCCAGTTCGGCGAGGTGTTCCTGCGTATCGAACCGCTGCCGCGCGGGACCGGATTCGAGTTCGTCGACGAGGTCAAGGGCGGCACCATCCCGGGCCAGTTCCTGCCCGCGGTCGAGAAGGGCGTGCGCCAGGTGCTGCAGGGTGGCGCGCTGGCCGGCTACCCGATGCAGGACATCCGGGTGATCGTCTACGACGGCAAGCACCACCCGGTCGACAGCAAGGAGGTCGCCTTCGTCGCCGCCGGCAAGAAGGCCTTCCTCGACGCGGTCCACAAGGCGCGGCCACAGGTGCTGGAGCCGATCGTCGACCTCGAGGTCAACGCGCCCGAGCAGCACATGGGCGACATCAGCGGCGGCCTGGCGGCCAAGCGCGCCCGGATCAACGGCACCGACACGCTCCGCGGCGGCGAGATCGTGGTCAAGGCGCAGGTGCCGCTGTCGGAGCTGGAAGGCTACGCGGCCGAGCTGAAGTCGGTGACCGCCGGCCGCGGACGCTATTCGCTGGACTTCAGCCATTACGAGCCGGTGCCGACGCAGGTGCAGCAGAAGCTGGTGGAAGCCTACAAGCCGCACCACGACGACGAGTAGACTGGCCCCGCGCCCGCCTCCGGAGCCCACGACATGCCGCTGTTCGATACCCCCACCCTGCTCGCCTACCTGTCGGCCGCGGTCGTGCTGGTCGCGATTCCCGGCCCCGGCGCGGCCTGGATCGTCGCCCAGAGCGCCGCCGGCGGCCTCCGTCGCGGCCTCGTGGCCGGGCTGGGACTGGAGACCGCGACCCTGATCCACGCGGTCGCCGCCGGGCTGGGCCTGTCGGCCGTGCTGGCGACTTCGGCGCTGGCATTCGAGGTAGTGAAGTACGCCGGCGCCGCCTACCTGGTCTGGCTCGGCATCCGCGCCTGGCGCAGCGGCAGGCCGCCGGAAAGCCCGCTGCACCCGGATGCGCCGGCCGGTTCGGGCCGGCGGGTCTATGCCAGTTCGATCGTCACCGGACTGCTGAACCCGAAGGTCGCGCTGTTCTTTCTCGCGTTCCTGCCCCAGTTCGTGCATCCGGAACGCGGCCTGGTCTGGTTGCAGTTTCTGGTCCTGGGCGTGCTGCTGTCGATCATCGGCTTCGCCGCCGCCCTGCTGATCAGCCTGGCAGTCGGCCGCTTCGGCATGCGTCTGCGCCGCGGCGGCGGCGTCTGGTCGCAACGCGTGATCGGCAGCCTGTTCGTCGCGCTCGGCATCCGCCTGGCGTTGCAGCAGCGGGGCTGAGATGGCCAAGGCCCGGACCCTCGCCGAGGCGCACCGGCTCGAGGACGTGCCCAACATCGGTCCGGCGATGGCCGATGACCTGCGCGCGCTCGGCATCGACATGCCGACCGACCTGCGCGGCCGGGACGCGACAGGACTCTATCTGCAGCTGTGCGAGCTGACCGGCCTGCGCCAGGACCCCTGCGTGCTGGACACGTTCATCGCCGCGGTCGCCTTCGCCGAGCGCGACGACGCGCGGCCTTGGTGGGCGTTCACCGAAGGCCGCAAGGCGATCTGGGCCGACGTGGAAACGCGCCTGCCGGCCGGGATGCGGCGCACCGGCTAGGAACGGCGTAGGACCGGCGTGAGCCGCGATGAAGCCTTCCCATGATCGCCCGGTCGCGGCTCACGCCGTTCCTACGCAACCCCGGTTCCTGCGGGAAAGCGGCTCAAACGTGCTTGCCGCGTGTCCAGCCTTCGTGTGCGAGCCACTGGCGGCCGGATTCCTCGGCGCCTTCCTCCAACGTCGTCGCCATGCTGTCGTTCCAGCGGTTGAGGTAGCCGAACAACGCGATCACGCCGAGGATCTCGACGATCTCACCGTCGTCCCAGTGCTCGCGCAGGCGCGCCTGCAGGCCCGCGTCGACCGCGTTGGGCACCTGCGAGGCCGCGGCCGCGAACTCCAGTACGACCCGTTCGGCCTCGCTGAAGGCGGGATGGGTGCGAACTCCCAGATGTGCTCCATCTGCGCGGCTTCGGCACCGTAGCGTTCAGCCGCACGGATCGTGTGCGCCTGGCAGTAACGGCAGCCGGTGGCGTGGCTGGACACGTAGCCGACCAGCCGCTTCAGCGCGCTGCCGACCCGGCCGTGGTTCTGCATGACCGCCATGTTCAGGCCGATGAAGGCCTTGGCGATCTCCGGTCGCCGCATCATCGTCAGCACGCTGTTGGGGAAGAAGCCCAGCGTCTCGTTGAAGAACTTCGCCAGTTCGGCGACTTCGGCGTCGCTGTCGGCGGGCAGCGGATCGACCAGCGGCATGGCGCATCCATCCCGTGCACGAAGGAGGCCGAAGCTTACACCGCCGCCCCGGCGGCGGCGGTCGCAACTGGTAGCCTTGCCGCCATGACCCTGCCCGCCGGCCCTTCGCGCATCGTCCTCGACACCAACGCCTGGCTCGACCTGCTGGTGTTCAGCGATCCGCGCATCGACGCGATCCGCGCGGCGCTCGACTCGGGGATGCTCGAAGCCGTCACCAATGCGGAGTGCCGCGAGGAATGGCGCCGGGTGCTCGGCTATCCGCTGCTGGCGCTGGAACCGGACCGCCGACTCGCCCTGATAGAGGCCTTCGACGCCACCGCCGCCTGCCTCGATACGCAGCCGGTGGAGGTGCCGGCGCTGCCCCGCTGCCGCGACCCCGACGACCAGAAGTTCCTCGAACTCGCCCTCGCCGCCAACGCCCGCTGGCTGGTCAGCCGCGACAAGGCGCTGCTGAAGCTCGACCGCCACACCCGTCGCGGGGGCCTGTTCGCGATCCTCGTGCCCGAGGCCTGGCCTGACGGGAAACCGGCCATGTCCTCCGGTTTCAGATCTCGAACCGATACGACAGCTTGACCAGCAGCTGTTCGTCGTCACGCAGATCGAAACTGTCGAACAGCGCGTCGCCGACCCCTTCGGCGTGGTCGAGCGAATCCAGGCCGCCGCGGCCATAGACGACGTACAGATACGAGAGCGGCGCCAACTCGTAGCGGTAGCGGATCTGGAAACCGAGGTTGCGCACGCTGAAGTCGTCGACGGCGTCCATCGACGCGACCGCGTTGCCGGCTGCGTCGAAGCGCCACGCCCCGTGCGCCCGCGCGTCGATGCCGATCGCCTGCAGCTTGACGCGCAGCTCCTGGCGGTCGCTGATGGTCCAGTCCAGGCCCGCTTTCAGCTTCGATTCGCGACCGTCGAAAGCACCGACCAGGTCGCCGTGGTCGTGCCCTTGCCAGATCAACCAGTCCGGACGGTGGATGACCACCACGCCGGCATTGATGCTGAAGGCATCGCTGATGAAGTAGGTGGTGCCGTACCAGACCGAGGAGCCGAGTTTGGAATTCCCGGCCAGGCCGCCCCCGAACAGCTCCAGCTCGACGTCGTGCGCCCAGTCGCCCTTGCGAGGACGCTCGTATTCGTAGAAGGCGTTGAAACTGGCCGGCAGCTTCACGATGCCGTGGCCGCGCAGCAACAGGTCGCTGATGCCGGGGCTGTTGACGTTGATCTGGCCGTATTCGTAGCTGCCGTTGCGCAGGTTGCCCTGGCGGCTCAGGCGGAACTGGTCGTTGAGCTTTTCCCCGCGGTTGTTGTGATTGGTGCTGATCCGGCCCCGCCAGTCCTTGGACGCGTAGCGCGAGCCCTCCGCCAGCGCGTCGAAACGCCTGCGCACCTCCCAGTGCAGGTAGTTGGTGCTGTTGCGCGCCAGGAAGCCGGCGTCGTTGATCTCCAGGTCGTTTCCGAAATGCATGGCGATCCACTGCTGGCGCCAGCCGCCGTCCATCTCGTAATCGGCCCAGACCGTCGCGCCCATGTCGCGCACGTCCTCGCCGTGCTGCTCGACCTGGCTGCCGAACACGCGGGTGCGTACGTTCCAGCGCGGCGTCGGCCGCCAGTTGTGGTCGACGCCGAGCACGGTCGCCTCGCGGTCGAGGAACGGCCGCTCGACCCGGGTCAGCATCGCGCCGAGGTTCTGGCTCTCGAAGTCGCGCACCAGCCGCAGCGCACCGAACGTGCGGCCGACCTCGCCGGCCTCCTCGGCGAGGAACACGCCGTACTTGGTCGCCCCCAGGCTGCCGTTGAGCTTGACCGCCGCGTCGATGTCGCCGGCACCCCGGCGGTCGTCGGCCGGACCGCCGATCCGTCGCGTGTAGAGCAACTGGCTGTCGTCGGACGGCGTGGTGAACTCGAAGATACCCTGGTTCTCGGTGAAGAACGGCCGTTTGTCGCTGATGAAGGTCTCGGTCGCGCTGAAGTTGATCACCAGATCGTCGCTCTCGACCTGGCCGAAGTCGGGATTGACCGCCGCGGTCAGCTGGAACTGCCCGTTGGGCTTCCAGAACAGGTCCAGGCCGCCCTCGAAATCGCTGTCGCCGCTGATGTTGTCGTACAGCCCGGACACGTAGGGGGTCACCGCCAGCAGCGCCTGGCTGTACTGGACGACCTCGACCGGCTCGAACTCGGACAGGTAGCGCGGCCTTTCGAAGCTCGCGCCCGGCCAGGCCATCCGCTCGCCGGTCGAGCCGATCACCCGGTCCAGCTGGATCCCGATCGTGCGCATGCCGTTTTCGCCGCTGCGCATCGGCGCGATGTACCACGGAATCAGCATCTCGACCGACCAGCCCTCGCCGTCCTCGGTTACCGCGTGCTGCCAGTGGCCGTCCCAGTCGTCGTTGAACTGGCTCTCGTTGGTGATCACCGCGTCGGCCACGCCGCCGGTCGAAGCGACGGTGAAGTTGTAGCCGGTGCGGCCGTCGCCGTCGAAATCGACCATCAGGTTGACCCGGTCGACCTGGGCACTGAAATCGCGCTGGACCTTCTGCCGGGTCCAGGTCACCGACTGCGGCTGGGTATTGCGGAATGCGATCGCCAGCCCTTCCGGCGTGGCCATCACCCAGGCCTCGGTCGGCAGCGAACCAGGTTCCAGGCTCAGCGGCTGGACCTTGCGGAAGCCGGTCACGTGGCGCGCGTCCCGCCATTCGTCCGGATCGATGCGGCCGTCGATCTCGACCGCGGCGACGGGCGTCGCGAACAACGCCAGCGAGTACACCATGGCGGACAGGACAGGAAACCGGGTACGGCACCGGGCGGCAGACAAGGGCATCGGGAGGGCGACTGTGCGGAATCGGCGCACAGGCTATGCGGATCGGGCCATCGCTCCGACTGGCACAAGTCATGGCAACCCTTCCGGGGCGGCGCGCATCCGACCACTGTCCGACCGCCGTCGCGCCGGCACCAGCCGGCGAGGGAACCGGATCTGCTCCCTATCTCTGACCCGGAGCCGGCGCGGTCGCGTCGTGGGCGATGAAGGCGTCCTCGCCGGTCGGCAGCCGCAGCCATTCCGGATGCGCGAGCGCACGGCCGATGTCGACGTGGCCGGACTGCCAGTGCTCGCGCATGGCGACCCGGCCGAACTGATAGTCCTTGAAGTGCCCGATCTTCGCCCGCTCGCGGTAGATCAGGTGGATCACCGTGATCCGGTTGCCGCAGGCCAGCTCGGCTGCGTGCCGCGCCCACGGATTGGACTCGCGCACGTCGTCCGGCACGACGTCCAGCAGCTCGCGCAGCAGGCGCCGGTAGTGCTGGTCGATGCGCTGCATGCGGGTGACCATGCGGGTCCGGCTGGAATACTGGATCTCCTTCTGCCGCTCGGCCACGTCCAGCAGGTTCTGCGGCAACTCGCCGCGTGCGCTCCACAGGTCGACCTGGAACACCAGACTGTCCGCCCGCCGCGGATCCGACAGCACGTAGGACAGCGGCGTGTTCGAGACCAGTCCGCCGTCCCAGTAGTGGCGCCCGTCGATCTCGATCGCCGGAAACGCCGGCGGCAGTGCGCCCGAGGCGAGGATATGGCGCGCGTCCAGACGCATCCGGGTGTTGTCGAAATATTCCAGATTGCCGCTGGCGACATCGACCGCGCCCACCGAGACCCGGATGCCGCCGTCGTTGAGACGGTCGAAATCGACCATCCGCTCCAGCGTACGGAGCATCGGCGCGGTGTCGTACCAGCTGGCCGCTTCGGGCCCACCGGCGTCGAACGGACTGGAGCCCCCGGGCCCGGCGAACCAGCCGCGCGGGTGGAAAAAGCCGCGCTGCCCCTCGACCAGCGCGCGCCAGGCCTCCCAGGTGTCGAGCCAGGCGCGGGCATCTTCGCCCAGCCCTTCCAGCCTGGCCTCCTGGCCGAGCGTGGTCGACGGCAGCAGGTAGGGCTGCGAGATCGTCTGCCAGAATTCGCGCAGCGCGTCCACGCGCCGTTCCGGCGGATTGCCGGCAATGATCGCGGTATTGAAGGCGCCGATCGAGATGCCGGCCAACCAGCCCGGCGACACTCCGGCCTCGTGCAGGCCCTGGTAGACGCCCGCCTGGTAGGCGCCAAGCGCACCGCCGCCCTGCAGGACCAGGGCGACGTTGTCGGGCAGTCCGGAGCGCTTGACGGCCATCGCGGATGCCCGGCCCTACTGCATGTGCCAGCCGTGGCTGACGATCAGGCTCTGGCCGGTCAGCGCCGCGCTGGGGAATTCGCACAGGAACCGCACCGTCTGCGCGACGTCCTCGACCGTGGTGAAGATGCCGTCCACGGTCTGCCCGAGCATCACGTTGCGGATCACTTCCTCCTCGCTGATCCCCAGTTCCTTCGACTGCTCGGGAATCTGCTTGTCGACCAGCGGGGTCCGCACGAAACCCGGGCACACCACGTGGCTGCGGACGCCACGTTCGCCGCCCTCCTTGGCCAGCGTCCGCGACAGGCCGAGCAGGCCGTGCTTGGCGGTCACGTAGGCGGATTTCAGCTTGGAAGCCTGATGCGAATGCACCGAGCCCATGTAGATCACCGTGCCGCCGCGCGGCTTGCCGTCGGCACCGGTCGCGTACATGTGCGGCAGCACCGCACGGGTGGTCAGGAAGGCACCGTCCAGGTGGATGGCGAGCATCTTCTTCCAGTCGGCGAAACGGTACTGCTCGATCGGATTGACGATCTGGATGCCGGCGTTGGAAACCAGGATATCGACCGGGCCCAGCGCCTCGACCGCGGCGGCGATGCCGCGGTTGACCGCGTCCTCGTCGGTGACGTCCATCGCCACCGCCAGCGCGCGCCCACCCGCGGTGGCGATCGCATCGGCGACGGCCTGCGCGCCGTCGAGGTTCAGGTCGGCGATGACCACCGCCGCGCCCGCGCGCGAAAGCTCGTGTGCGATCTCCCTGCCGATACCGCTGGCGGCGCCGGTGACGACCGCGACCTTGCCTTCAATCGAACTCATGACGCACTCCTCCGGATCCGGACTCTCATGCGCCGCAGTATCGCCCCGGGCATGTTACGGCGCCATTGATCGTTGGTACGTGCGTGGATAGGAACGTTGGGACTTCCCGAGGGAAGCCGCTTGCCACGAGGCCTGCGGGACACGCGCAACCCGCGCACGGGGACGGGGCGGCTCCATCGCCTGCAGGATGCCGTGCAGACGGCAGGACCGGGGGCCATCGACGTACCGCCTGATCCGACAAGGACGCTCGAGGTTTGCTTCACGAACCGGAGCTTCAGCGACAGGTGCGTCAATGAAGACGGCCGGGAGGAGCACTCCCATCCCGGCGGACGGCGGCTCCAGCCGAAGCCGCGCCGAACCTCAGTCCTTCTTCTTTTTCTTCTTGCCTTTCTTCTTTTTCTTCTTGTCCTTCTTCGGCTGCAACATCGTCCCGGTGCAGTTCCCGGCCCCGCAGCGGCACGCCCAGATCGCCTTCAGCTCCTTGGTGTGCTTCTCGGCCAGGGTGATACCGTAGTTGTAGGACAGCTCCTCTCCCGGCTCGATGTCGCGGATCGCCTCGATGAAAACCCGGTCCTTGCGGCGGTCGTCGCCCTCGTCCTCGTGCAGGATCGCCTCGCAGTTGGGCTTGCAGCTGTGGTTGATCCAGCGCGCGATGTTGCCGCGCAGGTTGGCGTCGATCACGTATTCGTCGTTGAGGGTGAACAGGAACGTGTGGCCGGAGTCGACATCGCCGGTGTCGCCGGCATCGACCTCCTCGTGGGTGCGGCGCGCGCCCTTGTACTCGACGATACGCTCGCCCTTTCTGATCGGTTCCTTCGCGAACACGCCGTTGCCGTGGATCTGGGAACGGCGGGCGACAATCTTGCTTGGCATGGAGGCTCCCGGGTTGGCTCGCGACCATTCTGACCCGGAACACCCGGCAACGGCCAACATCGGTACCGGCCGTCGCGTGACCTGTCCCCGGCACGACCCGCCGTTCCGCTCCGGCCGGCCTGAACGCCGACCGCGGCGCCCCTTGGCCTGCCCCCGCTGAATCCGTACAATTCCGGTACGGATTAGAGAGCCCTCCCCCCAATGCTCCGCGTGACCAAACTCACCGACTACGCGACGGTCGTCCTGACCGTGCTGGCGGCCCGTCCCGACGACGTGCTCAGCGCATCGGAGCTGGCCGACCGCGCAGGGCTGGAGGCGCCCACCGTGGCGAAGGTGCTCAAGCCGCTGGCGCAGGCGGGCCTGGTCGAGGGCTTCCGAGGCGCCAACGGCGGCTACCGCCTGGCACGCCCGGCCGACGGCATCGGCCTGATCGAGATCGTCGAGGCAATGGAAGGCCCGCTCGGCATGACCGAGTGCAGCGTGCACGCCGGCAACTGCACGATCGAACACCAGTGCGGCGTGCGCGCGAACTGGCGCCACATCAACGACGTCGTGGTCGCCGCCCTGCGCGAGGTCACCCTGGCGCAGATGCTGGCGCCGCCCTCCGCGGTCCCCGCCGCCCCACCCGATCCGAAGCGCATCGACCTGCGCCTCGCCAACGCATAACGAAGTAGGCAGCCCAATGGCCACCGAAACCACCATCGAAATGCGCGCCGACGCCTCCACCGGCCCCCTGCCGGAAAGCAACCGCGACATCCACGCGCGGCTGGGCCGCAAGTACGACGCCGGCTTCGTCACCGACATCGAATCCGACAGCCTGCCGCCCGGGCTGGACGAAGACATCATCCGGGCACTCTCCGCGCGCAAGAACGAACCGGAATGGATGACCGAGTGGCGCCTGCAGGCCTACCGGCACTGGCTGACGATGCCGATGCCGAACTGGGCCAAGCTGAAGATCGAACCGATCGACTTCCAGGCGCTGAGCTACTACAGCGCACCCAAGGGCCCTAAGTACGCGTCGCTGGACGAGGTGCCGCAGGAACTGCTCGATACCTACGAGAAGCTCGGCGTCCCGCTGCACGAGCGCGCGAAGCTGGCCGGAGTCGCGGTCGACGCCGTGTTCGACTCGGTCTCGGTCGGCACCACCTTCCGCAAGGAACTGGCCGACAAGGGCATCATCTTCTGCTCGATGTCCGAGGCCATCGCCGAGCATCCCGAGCTGGTCCGCCGCTACCTCGGCAGCGTGGTGCCGACCGGCGACAACTACTTCGCCGCGCTGAACTCGGCGGTGTTCTCCGATGGCAGCTTCGTGTTCATCCCGAAGGGCGTGCGCTGCCCGATGGAACTGAGCACCTACTTCCGCATCAATGCGATGAACACCGGCCAGTTCGAGCGCACCCTGATCATCTGCGAGGACAAGGGCTACGTCTCCTACCTCGAGGGCTGCACCGCGCCGATGCGCGACGAGAACCAGCTGCACGCGGCGGTGGTCGAGCTGGTCGCGCTGGAGGACGCCGAGATCAAGTACTCCACCGTGCAGAACTGGTATCCCGGCGACGAGGAAGGCCGCGGCGGCATCTACAACTTCGTGACCAAGCGCGCCGAGTGCCGCGGCGCCCGCAGCAAGGTCAGCTGGACCCAGGTCGAGACCGGCTCGGCGATCACCTGGAAATACCCATCCTGCGTGCTGCTGGGCGACGACTCGGTCGGCGAGTTCTACTCGGTCGCGCTGACGCATCACCGCCAGCAGGCCGACACCGGCACCAAGATGATCCACGTCGGCGCCCGCACCAAGAGCAAGATCGTCAGCAAGGGCATCAGCGCCGGCCGCGGCCAGAACACCTACCGCGGCCTGGTCAAAGTCGAGAAGGGCGCGGTCGCCGCGCGCAACCACACCCAGTGCGACAGCCTGCTGATCGGCAAGAAGTGCGGTGCGCACACCTTCCCGTACATCGAGGTCAGGCAGCCGACCGCGACGGTCGAGCACGAGGCGACCACCTCCAAGATCAGCGAGGACCAGCTGTTCTACTGCCGTTCGCGCGGCATCGGCGAGGAGGACGCGGTGTCGATGATCGTCGACGGCTTCTGCAAGAGCGTGTTCCGCGAACTGCCGATGGAGTTCGCGGTCGAGGCCAAGAAGCTGCTGGAAGTCTCGCTGGAGGGCTCGGTGGGATGATGCGCCTGGCCTTCATTCTGGTTCTCGCCGCTCTGTCCGGCGCCGTCGCGGCACAGCCCGCGTGCAACCCCGATGGCACGCAGCAGGAGATGAATGCCTGTGCCTTCGACGAGTACGCAGCCGCCGACGCCGAGCTCAACCGCGTCTATCGCGCCGTGCTCGCGAGCCGGGCCGGAGACGCGGTATTCGCCGAGAGGCTGCGCGCGGCCCAGCGCCTCTGGATCCGGTTGCGCGATGCAGACCTCGACGCCGAGTTCCCGATCGCCGAGGGCGAGGACCCGCGGATCGAGTACGGCTCGATCTATCCGCTCGAGCGCGCCGCGGCGATGACGCGGATGACCCGCGAACGCACCCGCTACCTGCGCGAGCAGTGGCTCGACGACGCCCGCCGCTGAGCCGGCCACGGCAGTTCCCGAACCACCGACAGCCCACGAATCACCTGCGAAGCAATCCACATGCTGAAGATCGAAAACCTCCACGCCTCCATCGGCGGACGCGAAATCCTCAAGGGCCTGTCGCTGGAGCTGCGGCCCGGCCAGGTCCACGCCATCATGGGCCCGAACGGCGCCGGCAAGTCCACGCTCGGCAACATTCTCGCCGGCCGCGAGGGCTACGAGGTCACCGAGGGTTCGGTCGTCTTCGACGGCCGCGACCTGCTGGCGCTGGAGCCCGAGGAACGTGCCGCTGCCGGCGTGTTCCTCGCGTTCCAGTACCCGGTCGAGATCCCGGGCGTGAACAACACCTATTTCCTGCGCACCGCGCTGAACGCCCAGCGCAAGGCGCGCGGCGAGAGCGAGCTGGACTCGATGCAGTTCCTCAAGCTCGTGCGCGAGAAGCTCGCCGTGCTGCACCTGCAGGACGAGCTGCTGCACCGCGGCGTCAACGAGGGGTTCTCCGGCGGCGAGAAGAAGCGCAACGAGATCTTCCAGCTGGCGCTGCTGGAACCCAGGCTCGCCATCCTCGACGAAACCGATTCCGGCCTCGACATCGACGCGCTGAAGACGGTCGCCGAGGGCGTCAACGCACTGCGTTCTCCGGAACGCGCGTTCCTGGTGATCACCCACTACCAGCGCCTGCTCGACTACATCAAGCCGGATGTGGTGCACGTGCTGGCCGATGGCCGCATCGTGGAAACCGGCGGTCCGGAACTGGCGATGGAACTCGAGCAGCACGGCTACGCCTGGCTGAAGGACCGGATCACGCCGGAGAGTGAACAAGCACGCTCGCAGACCGCCGGTCTGCGCGCTGACGAACGCCCGACGGCCGTGCCGGCGGGCCGGGCGGGCACCTGAGATGACCGCCCTGCTCGATTCCTTCCGCGACGCTTTCGAGACCCTGCCGGTACGGGATGCCGCCGGGCTGGGCGAGAGCCGCCGCGCGGCGCTCGACGCGGTGTTGCGCGACGGCGTGCCGCATGCGCGCGTGGAAGCCTGGAAATACACGCCGCTGCGTGCGCTCGAGCGGCGTGCATTCGCCGTCACCGACGAGACGACCGCGGATTTCGACGATGCCCTGCTCGACGCGATTCCCGCGCCGCGCCTGGTCTTCGTCAACGGCCGCCTCGACGCCGCGCACAGCGATGCCGCCGGCCTGCCGCCAGGTGTTTCGCTGCGCCCGCTGTCGCAGGTCCTGTTCGAGGGCGACGCGCGCGACGCGAACTTCCTGGCTCGCCGTTTCGAACGCGGCGACGAGATCTTCGCCCGCCTCAACGCCGCGCTGGCGGTCGAGGGGACGGTCCTGCGCGTCGATGCCGGCGTCAGCGTCGCCTCGCCGGTGCACCTGGTGTTCGTCGGTGCGCCGTCCGACACCGACCGCGCCTGGCATCTGCGTCACCTGATCGAGCTGCGCGAGGGGGCGTCGCTGACCGTGGTCGAACACCACCTCGGCGCCGGCGCCCATCGCCACCTCGGCAATGGCCTGCTGCACGTCCACCTCGGCCCGCAGGCGCGGCTGGCGCATGCGCGCGTGCAGGACGAGGACGCCGGCGCCACCGCAATCTTGCGGACCGACGCCGTACTCGCCCGCGAGGCCCGCTACGAACGTATCGACCTCGAACTGGGCGCGGCCCTGAGCCGCCATGAACTGAACATCGCCCTGCACGGCGAACGGGCCGCGGTGCAGGCCAACGGCGTACTGCTGGCCGCCGGCAGGCGCCATCTGGACACCCGCTTGGGCATCGACCACGTCGGCCGCGACAGCCGTTGCGAGCTGACCTGGCGCGGGCTCGGCGCCGGCCGCTCGAAAGCGGCGTTCCACGGCGGCATCCTGATCCGCGAAGGCGCCGATGGCGTCGAGGCGGCGCTGTCGAACAAGAACCTGCTGCTCGGCGAGAACGCGGAGATCGACAGCCAGCCGGTCCTCGAGATCCATGCCGACGAGGTCCAGGCCGCACACGGTGCGACCGTCGGCCAGCTCGACCCGACCGCGCTGTTCTACCTGCGCAGCCGCGGTGTGCCGGCGGCGCAGGCGCGGGCGCTGCTGACCCGCGCGTTCTGCCTCGAGACCCTGTCGGTGATCGAGGACGCCGCGCTGCGCGACGCGCTGGCCGAACGCCTGGAAGCCGCGCTGGCCAAGCTGGAGACCGCATGAACGTTCCGACCGCCCCGCTGCCTGCCGCGCATTCCGGCGACGTCGACTGGGCCCGGGTCCGCGCCGACTTCCCGGTGCTGACCCGCGAGGTCCATGGCAAGCCGTTGATCTACCTGGACTCGGCCAACACCGGCCAGAAGCCGGCCTCGGTGATCGAGGCGGTCGACGACTTCTACCGCCGCCACAACGCCAACGTCAGCCGCGCCGTTCACGCGCTCGGCACCGAGGCGACCGAGGCGTACGAGGGCGCGCGTGCCAAACTGGCGAAGTTCCTCAACGTCCGCGCCGACCAGCTGGTGCTGTGCAGCGGCACCACGTTCGCCATCAACCTGGTCGCCTATTCCTGGGCATTGCCGAGGCTCGGCCCCGGCGACGCGATCGTGCTGACCAGGATGGAGCATCACGCCAACATCGTGCCCTGGCAACTGGTCGCTCAGCGCACCGGCGCGACCATCAAAGTCGCCGAGCTCGACGACCGCGGCGATCTCGACCTCGACCGCCTGTACGCCCTCCTCACCCCCGAGGTGAAGCTGCTCGCCGTGACCCACGTGTCGAACGTGCTCGGCACGGTCAACCCGGTCCGCGAGATCTGCCGCGAGGCGCGTCGCCGCGGCATCGTCACCGTGGTCGACGGCTCGCAGGCCGCGCCGCACCGTCCGCTCGACATCGCCGCGGTCGGTTGCGACTTCTACGCGCTGACCGGCCACAAGATGAGCGGTCCGACCGGAACCGGCGTGCTCTGGGCGCGCAGCGAGCACTTGCAGGCGATGCCGCCGTTCATCGGTGGCGGCGAGATGATCAAGGAAGTCCGCTTCGACGGCACGGTGTTCAACGACCCGCCGCACAAGTTCGAGGCGGGCACCCCCAACATCGCCGGCTTCGTCGGCCTCGGCGTGGCGGTGGACTATCTCTCCACACTGGGAATGGAGCGGATCGAGGCGCGCGAGCAGGAGCTGCTGGCCCACGCGACAGCGATGCTGTCGAAAGTGGAGGGTCTGCGCATCTTCGGTGCGCCGAAGGAGAAGGCGGCGGTGATCAGCTTCCTGGTCGAGGGCGCGCATGCCCACGACCTCGCCACCCTGCTCGACCTGGAGGGCGTGGCGATCCGCTCCGGCCACCACTGCGCGCATCCGCTGATGCAGCATTTCGGCGTGCCGGCGACCTGCCGCGCATCGTTCGCCTACTACAACACCTTCGAGGAGATCGACGCCTTCGTCGCGTCGATCGGCAAGGTACGCGCGCTGCTGGGCTGATCCCGGGCTGCGCCCGGGAATCCCCAAAGTTTGCTGCGCAAACCCTGGACCCCGCCGTTGCGCTTCCACACCCCCATTCGTGCCTGCGGCACTGCATGCCTTATTTCAATTCGTGCCTGCGGCACGAATCGCCCCTGACTCAGGGGCTGTGTCCCTCCCATTTCCCATTCCTGATGCAGGCGCGACGTTCCTACGGGAGCCCGGGCGCGGGTACCATTCCCACCATGCACGCACTGACCTTCCGCCTCGCGACCGAGGCCGACATCCCCGCACTCGTCGAACTGGTCACCTCGTCCTATCGCGGCGACGCCAGCCGCGCCGGCTGGACCACCGAGGCCGACCTGCTCGACGGCAACCGCATCGACCCCGAGGTGCTGCGCGACGACATCGTCCGGCCACGCAGTCACGTCCTGCTCGCCCACCGCGCAGGCGCCCTGGTCGCCTGCGCACACGTTGCGGAACAGGACGGTGCCGGCTATTTCGGCATGTTCTCGGTGGCGCCGACCGCGCAGGGCAACGGGCTTGGTCGCGAAGTGCTGGCCGAGGCCGAGCGCCTCGCACGCGAGGACCTGGGGCTGGCGACGATGCGGATGACGGTGATCGACGTACGCGACGAGCTGATCGCCTGGTACGAGCGACGAGGCTACCGGCGCACCGGAATCAAGAAGCCGTTCCCGTACGGCGACGAGCGCTTCGGCATCCCCAAGCGCGACGATCTGCGCTTCGAAATCCTCGAAAAGCCGCTGTAAGCTGGGCCTTCCGGCAGTCGGCGCGCCGTGCGCCATGCCACCGAGCGACGAGACCGTACATGGGCGACTGGATCAGCGTTTGCGCCACTTCCCAACTGCTCCCCGGCGAATCGACCGTGGTCTGGGATGGCGATACGCCGATCCTGGTCGTCAACTACGACGGCGACTACTACGCGCTCGAGGACAAATGCTCGCATGAGGATTTCGAGTTGTCGGCCGGCCCGTTCGACGGCGAAGAGGCCACGATCGAATGCGTGCTGCACGGCTCCAAGTTCGACGTCCGCGACGGCCGCTGCCTCAACCCGCCGGCGTACACGCCTGTGGTGAAGTTCCCGACCAAGGTCGAGGACGGCCTGGTCTGGACCCGGGACGATCGCGACTGACGCGACGTCCAACCTGCCCGTCCATGTCCGGGCAGCAAGAGCGGGCAAGATCCACTCCACGGTGACGCCCGCCCGACCCGCTTGATACACCACCCTGTCCATCCACTCCGGGAATCGACGGGCGGCGGCATGGCCATCCGCATGCCACGCGACCGTGCCGCACGGCTGCCCCCAGCTCGCGCATGACTCGCAACGCCGCCAGCTCCTGCACGGTTACCCCCTGTGGCCGTCCGCGCCTGTCGTCGTGCCGTTTCGCGCGAACTCGTGAAAATTCCGTTGTAATTGCGAATCATTATTATTAACATGCGCGGGTTCGCGGCCGCCAATCCCCGCCGCCGCATTTCCCTCAAGGATCCATCAGCGCCATGCGCGACATCACTTCCGCCTCACCTTCCTTCTCCCCTCGCCTGCCCGTAGCGCCTCTTGCGGTCGCGCTGGCCGTCGCGACGTCGACCGCCTATGCCGGCCCGGCTGGCGATCTTGCCGCGACGGGTGCGATGCAGGCCAAGGATCTCGACGCGGTCGAGGTGATCGGCCAGGCTCCGGCCAAGGCAGACTCGCCGAAATACACCGAGGCGCTGCTCGACACGCCGCAGACGATCACCGTGATCACCAAGGACGTGATGGACCAGCAGGGCCTGCTCGGTCTGCAGGATGTGCTTAGTACTCTGCCCGGCATCACCTTCGGCGCCGGCGAGGGGGGAGGCGGCTACGGAGACAAGATCAACCTGCGCGGCTTCGACGCGACCAGCGATATCACCGTCGACGGCGTCCGCGACAGCGGCCTGTACACCCGCAGCGATACCTTCAACATCGAGTCGCTGGAGCTGGTGAACGGCGCCAACTCGGCCTACTCCGGCGCCGGCTCTGTCGGCGGCAATATCAACCTGGTCTCCAAGACCGCGCGCGAAGGCGACTCCAGCACCGTCACCGTCGGCGCCGGCACGGACAACTACGGCCGCGTTACCGCCGACAGCAACTTCGACCTCGACAACGGCATCGCGATCCGCCTCAACGCGATAGGCCACATCGCCGACATGCCCGGCCGAGGCGAGGAGTTCGAGCATCGCTGGGGCTTCGCGCCATCGGTTGCGTTCGGACTGGGTTCGGACACCCGCTTCACGCTCAGCTATCTGCACCAGGAAGACCGCAACCTTCCGCAGTACGGCACGCCGTATGCGCTGAACGACTTCAACGACGGTCCGCTCCCCGGCGTCGATCCGAGCACCTACTTCGGCTATCGCAACACCTCCCGCCAGGAAGTCACCCAGGACATGCTGACCGGCGTGCTGGAGATGTCGTTCGGAGACAATCTCGAACTACGCAGCCTGGGCCGCCTGCAGCAGGTCGACCAGATGTCGAGCATCAGTGCCCTGCAGGGCACCTGGTGCACCTTCGACGGCGTGAATCCGTTCACCGGCGGCGCCTGCGCGGCCCTGCCGGACGGCAGCCAGCAGCCGTCCGGCACTTGGAGCCCGACCGGCGGCCCGCGCGGTCTGGTCCGCGACACCCGAAACACCATCGCCTACAGCCAGACCGACCTGAGCACCCGTTTCCAGACCGGCGTGGTGCGGCACTCTCTTGTGGCCGGCGTGTCGTTCAGCCGGGAGCAGTTCGAACTCGACACCGGCAGCATCTTCCGCAACGCCGACGGCTCGACACTGCCGAACGACAACACCAGCTATCCGCTGCAGGACCTTCGCAACCCGTACAACATCTGGACCGGTCCGGTGAACTATTTCCGCACCGGCCGCAGCGAGGGCGAGCTGTCGAACCAGGCGATCTACGTGTTCGACACCCTGCACTTCGGCGAGAAGTGGCTGCTGAACCTCGGCGCCCGATACGAGAACGTGGAAGGCAGCAGCACAGTATTCGAGGTCTCCGACGAAGCCGGCTCGATCGGCCGGATCACCGGCGCCGGCCCGGTCTACAAGAGCGACGATGAACTGTTCTCCTACCGTGCCGGCCTGATCTACAAGCCGACTGGGAACGGTTCGGTCTATCTGTCCTATGCCAACAGCAAGACCCCGTCCAAGTCGTCGGTCAATGGCTCCTGCGCCCCGGCCCGCGGCAACCCGGTCGACAGCTGCAACGTCGCCCCGGAGAGCGCGGTCAACATCGAACTGGGCACGAAGTGGGACATCGTCGGTGGCCGCCTGTCGCTCACCGGTGCGGTATTCCGCAACGACCGCGAGAACTACCGCGTTTCCGACCCGGGGAACCCCGACAATCCGTCCGGCGTGCAGGTGCTCGACGGTCAGGCACGGGTCGACGGCGTAGCGCTCGGCGCAGCCGGCCACATCACCGAGGCGTGGTCGGTGTTCGCCAACTACACCTTCCTCGACAGCGAGGTGCTCCAGAGCGTGTCCGACTTCGTCGACGGTACCGACGGCGATCCGCTGGCAGGCCGCGAACTGTCTCAGACGCCGCGCCACTCCGGCAGCATCTGGACCACCTATGCGCTCGACGCCTGGACGTTCGGCTACGGCGCGAACTATCAGGGCACCTACTACCCGAACAATTCCGACGACAGTCTGTATCACAAGACGGATGCCTACTGGGTCCATCGCGCAATGGTCGGCTATCGCGTCAACGATGCGCTCAGCCTGCAGCTGAACGTCGACAACCTGTTCGACAAGGAGTACTACACCAACATCCGCAACAACACGACCAGCGGCTGGGCGATCCCCGGCGACGGCCGTTCGGCGGTGCTGACGGCGACCTACCGCTTCTGACCGCTGCTGCAGTGCGCCTTACCCGTCCCGCCCATGCACAATGGGCGGGGCTGCCGGCAACCGCACTTGGATACATCCCATGCTGCTTCCGATCCCCGACATCCTGACTTCCGACCAGGTCCGGCACTGCCGCGATCGGCTCGACCAGGCCGAGCGGGACGGCGACTGGGCCGACGGTCGGCTCACCGCAGGCCATCAATCCGCGCGAGCAAAGGACAACGCCCAGTTGCTGGAGGACTCGCCGATCGCACGCGAACTGGGCGCGTTGATTCTCGATGCCCTGGGCAAGAACAGCACTTTCTTCTCGGCCGCACTGCCGCATCGCATCTATCCTCCGCTGTTCAATCGCTACGCCGGCGGGCAGTCGTTCGGCTATCACGTCGACAACGCGGTGCGCTACGACCGCAGCCGGGACGAAGCCTCGGCGATCCGCACCGACCTATCCGCTACCTTGTTTCTTGCCGACCCGGAGGAGTACGACGGCGGCGAGCTGGTCATCGAGGACACCTACGGCGTGCAGCAGGTCAAGCTGCCGGCGGGGCATCTGGTGCTGTATCCGGGGACCAGTCTGCACCGCGTCAATCCCGTCACCCGCGGCGCGCGGGTCGCCTCCTTCTTCTGGATCCAGAGCATGCTCCGCGAGGATGCCCAGCGTCGGCTGATGTTCGAGCTCGATATCGCGATCCGCCAGCTGAGCCGCGACGTGCCCGATCATGGTGCCCTGCCCAGGCTCACAGGCGTCTACCACAACCTGCTGCGACGCTGGAGCGAACTGTAATCGCGAACGGCAGCAGCGGCTGTCACCCGGCTCGAATTGCGAGTCATTCTCATTTCTGATGTAATGCCGGGCCGTCGCCCGCATCCTCCGGACCGCCCCGCTTGAGCAACCCGACCCATGCCGACCTGGCCGCCGCCCAGCAGCGCCGCAGCTATTGGCTGCGCACGCTGCACCAGTGGCACTGGATCAGTGCCGCGGTCAGCCTGGTCGTGCTGTTGCTGTTCACCGTCACCGGCATCACCCTCAACCATGCCGCCCAGATCGAAGCCGAGCCCAGCGTGTCCAGCCGCAACGGCACCCTGCCGGCCAGCGTGCTGAAGACCCTGCAGGACGAGACGGCGGCCGATGCCCCGCTGCCCAACGGCGTGCGTCGCTGGCTCGACGAGGAGCTCGGCATCCGCATCGACGGACGCGCGGCCGAATGGTCGGACGGCGAGGTCTACGTCTCGCTGCCGCGCCCCGGTGGAGACGCCTGGCTGGCGATCGACCGCGACAGCGGCGGGGTCGAGTACGAACTGACCACACGCGGCGTCATCGCGTGGCTCAACGACCTGCACAAGGGCCGCAACACCGGCGCTGTCTGGCGCTGGTTCATCGACGTCTTCGCGCTGGCCTGCCTGCTGTTCGCGTTGAGCGGACTGTGGCTGCTGCAGCTGCACGCGCGTCAGCGTGGCGCGACCTGGCCATTGGTCGCCGCCGGCCTCGCGGTACCGCTCGTGCTCGTCATCCTTTTCATGCATTGACACACCCCTTACGGACGGCCGGCGATGCCGTCGGCGTCCTCAACTGGAGTCCACGATGATGTTGCCCCGACTCGCTCTGACGATCGCCCTGCTCTCGCCATTGGCGGCGGCCGCCGCCGACATGGACATCACCGTCGAGGTGCCGCGGCTCAACGTCGCCGAGTACCACCGCCCCTATGTGGCGATCTGGATCGAGCGCGCCGACAACAGCGTCGCCGCCAACCTGGCGGTCTGGTACGACGTCGGCATGCGCGACAACGAGGGCACCAAGTGGCTGAAGGACATGCGCCAGTGGTGGCGGCGCAGCGGTCGCACGCTGCAGATGCCGGTCGACGGCGTCAGCGGCGCGACCCGCCCGGCCGGCCAGCACCGACTGAGCTTCGACGGCGCGCGGCAGCCTCTGGCCGACCTCGCGCCCGGCAACTACACGCTGGTGGTCGAGGCCGCGCGCGAAGTCGGCGGTCGCGAGGTCGTCAGCATCCCCTTCAGCTGGCCGGCGACGCGCACTTCGCAGCAGCAGGCGCGCGGCTCGAGCGAACTGGGCATGGTCCGGCTGTCGCTCAAGCCCTGAGCACGGCCGCGCACGGCCGCAAACCGATCACCGAGATCCCATCCGGACCACGGACCGGACCACACCGACCGAACCAGGAGCCACCGATGAAACTCCGCAGCGCCCATCTTGCCGCGACCCTCGCCGCCGCGCTCGTCCTCGTCACCGCCCCCGCCGCGCTCGCCCACAAGGCCTGGCTGCAACCTTCGCAGACGGTGTTCTCGGAAAAGGGCGCGTGGATGACCGTCGATGCGGCGGTGTCCAACGACCTGTTCTACTTCAATCACGTGCCATTGCCGCTGGAGCGGCTGCAGGTCACCGCGCCCGATGGCAGCGCGCTGCAGGCGCAGAATGGCAGCACCGGCAAGCTGCGCAGCGTGTTCGATCTCGAGCTGCCGCAGGAGGGCACATACCGGATCGCGATGGTGAACCGGGGCATGTTCGCCAGCTACAAGCTCGACGGTGAGAACCGCCGCTGGCGTGGCCGGCCCGAGGATTTCGCCAACGGCATCCCGGCTGGCGCGACCGAGGTGAAGGCCTCGGAGAGCCTGGGCCGGGTCGAGACCTTCGTCACCGTCGGCCAGCCCGACGAGGCGGTGTTCGAGCCCACCGGCAGCGGCCTGGAGCTGGTGCCGGTCACCCATCCGAACGACCTCTACGCCGGCGAATCGGCGACCTTCCAGTTGCTGCTCGATGGCCAGCCCGCCGCCGACCTGGAGGTCGAGATCGTCCCGGGCGCGACCCGCTACCGTGACCAGCAGGACGAGATCCGGCTGACCACCGACGCCGAAGGCCGGTTCTCGGTGACATGGCCGGGCGCCGGGATGTACTGGATGGAGACCAGCCACAGCGACGACAGGACCACGCTGCCGCAGGCCGGCGAACGCCGCGCGAGCTACGTGGCGACCTTCGAAGTGCTGCCGCTGTAAACCCGCGACACGGATTTCCCGCCTCCGATGCGTCCGTTTTCCCTGCAACTGGCCGGCTTCCTGCTGACCGGCATCCTGCTGGTCCCGCAGGCGGCCTTGGCGGCGACCCTGCACCACCTGTCCGGTCGCACCATGGGCACGACCTGGCAGGTACGGGTGGCCTCGGACGCAGACCCCGACCGTCTGAGCGCGGGCATCCAGGCGCAGCTCGACGAAGTCGTCGCGCAGATGAGTACCTGGGAACCGGCATCGGACATCAGCCGCTTCAACCGCGCCCCCGCGGGCGAGCTGCAAGGGCTGCCGGACGCGTTCTTCGAGGTGTTGGACGCGGCGTTGACGCTGGCCGCGGACACTGGCGGCGCCTACGACCCCACCGTCGGCCCGCTGGTCAACCTGTGGGGCTTCGGCCCGGACGGCGCCCGCGATGCGCCGCCCGACGACCGGGCGATCGCCGCCGTCATGGCCCGCAGCGGTTGGCGACGCCTCGTTCTCGACCGCCGCACCCGCACCGTCGTGCAGCCGGGCGGGCTGTACCTGGATCTGTCGTCGATCGCGAAAGGCTACGGCGTCGACCGGGTCGCCGCCTATCTGGATGCCACCGGCAGCAGCGCCTGGCTGGTCGAGGTCGGCGGCGAACTGCGCGCCCGCGGCCGCAAGCCCGACGGCGAAACCTGGCGCATCGCCATCGAGCAGCCAGCCCCGGACGACCGCGGCGATGGCGCGGCGACCGGCGACCTGCCGCAGCTATCCGGTGTCGTGCTCGAACCGGGTGACATGGCGGTCGCGACCTCCGGCGACTACCGCCACTATTTCGAGACCGCCGACGGCCGCTTCTCGCATACCATCGATCCACGCAACGGACGACCGGTGAGCCACGGGCTGGCGTCGGTCACCGTGCTGCATCCGTCCTGCATGCAGGCCGATGCGCTGGCCACCGCGCTGAGCGTGCTCGGTCCCGAGGCGGGTTACCGATATGCGGTCGAACGCGGGCTCGCGGCGCTGTTCTTCGTCCATGCCGGCGATGGCTTCCAGCGACGGACGACGCCGGCGTTCGAACGCCACCTGCTGCCATGACTGCTACGGCCGTTCCCTCGCGTCGGCCCGACCCCGGCCCTGTCGGCAATACGCTGGCCCTGCTCGCCCTGCTGACGCTGGCCGTGCTGGCGATGCGCTGGCAGGTGGAACCGCTGCAATGGCGCGATCCAGGTCCGGGCCGCTGGTGGTTCGCGGGCGTCGTGCTTGGACTGTGGGCCGGCTTCACCGGCGCGGTGGCTCTTTCGCGCCGGCTGCGCAGGCGCGCGGCCGATGCCGACGGATCCGTCTCCGCCGGCGCTCCCGTCGACTGGCTGGTCGCCCATGCCAGCCAGACCGGCTATGCCGAACAGCTGGCGATGCTGACCGCTGCGGCGCTGCGCAGCGCCGGCCAGCGGGTGCGGCTGGTGCCACTGGGAAAACTGGATACCGCAGCGCTGGCGGCGGCCGGGCAGGCGCTGTTCATCGTCAGCACCACCGGCGAAGGCGACCCTCCGGATGCGGCCATGCCGTTCGTTCGCCGCACGCTCACCGATCGGGCCGGGCTCGGCACGTTGCGCTATGGACTGCTCGCGCTGGGCGACCGCGAATACGACGCCTACTGCGCATTCGGCCATCGCCTCGACGGCTGGCTACGCCACAGCCATGCCCATGCGCTGTTCGACATGATCGAGGTCGACAATGGCGACGCTGGCGCCCTGCGCCTGTGGCAGCAGCATCTGGGACAGCTCGCCGGAAAGACCGATCTGCCGGACTGGAGTCGTCCGGCCTACCAGCCATGGCGGCTGCAGGCGCGTCGTCACCTGAATCCCGGCAGCCTCGGTGGCGCGGTGTTCGACATCCGGCTGGAGCCCGAGGACCCGACCCGACTCCACTGGAGCGCCGGCGACATCGCCGAGATCGGCCCCCGCCATGCCGAGGCCGACGTCGACGCATGGCTGGCGACGGCCGGCGTGGACGGCTCCGCCCGAGTGGAGCTCGATGGCGTGATGCAACCGCTGCGCGATCTTCTCGCCGGAGCGAAGCTGCCCGCGCCCACAGGTGTGGAAGGCCTGGATGCCCGGCAGATCGCCGCTGCGCTGGAACCGCTGCCGCACCGGGAGTACTCGATCGCGTCGATCCCGGGCGAAGGCCACCTGCGCCTGCTGGTCCGGCAGATGCGTCATCCGGACGGACGCCTGGGCAGCGGCAGCGGCTGGCTGACCGAGCACGCGCGCATCGGCGCCCCCGTAGCCCTGCGCATCCGCGGCAATCGCGCCTTCCACCTGCACGACGACGAACGCCCGCTGATCCTGATCGGCAACGGCACCGGCGTGGCCGGCCTGCGCGCGCTGCTGAGGGCCCGGATCGAGCGCGGACACGCGCGCAACTGGCTGCTGTTCGGCGAACGCCAGCGGCGGCACGACCTGCACTTCGGCGATGAGCTGCTCGGCTGGCAAACGCTGGGCTGGCTGGCCCGTCTCGACCTGGCGTTCTCGCGCGATGACGTCGTGAGATCGGACGAGGGCGGCGGGCAGACCGTGGCGCAGCGCCGCTCGGGTGTCTATGTGCAGGACCTGCTGCGCGAACAGCGCACGCGGCTGCAGGAATGGATAGCCGCCGATGCTGCCATCCATGTCTGCGGCAGCCTGCAGGGCATGGCTCCGGGCGTGGACGCGGCGCTGCGCGACTGCCTCGGCGACGATGCGGTCGACGATCTGATCGACGAGGGCCGCTACCGCCGCGACGTGTACTGAACAGCGCGGTCACTGCGGGCCGGCTGCCGCTGCGAAAACCATCTCGTGTATCCGGCGCGGCGACCCGGCCACTACATGAGCCGGGGCGATCGCGAATCGGCTCCGGTCGGAATGAACTCAGATCCCCCGGGCCCGGAAGGCAAAAGGCCGGCGACGACCCGGTCAACGGCTTGCCGGATCGTAATCTGCCTTGTGCCGCTCACGGGAACTGGAACTCTCCACGAGGAACGGCACGTCACCCGTGGCCGAATCCAGTTGGATCTCGACGGCACCATCCGGATGGCGGCAAAACCAGAGACCTTCGTCACCAGCGCCGGGATGCGGCATGACGATCGGGGCCCGAGAAACGTCCAGGTGCCTGGCGGAGACGTCAGGTCGCGTTGGTGTCCCGCATGTCTTCTTCGGACCTCACTCGGTCCGGCCCGTGGCCTCAGCCCGGCACAGCCTGATCACCCAGGCCTCGCCACCGCCTTCGAGCACGTGTCGCAATCGGGTCCGGCCGGCCGCTAGTACCGCGGTGTCGCCGGCCTCGAGCCCACCCGGTCCGGCACCGTCGGTGAACATGCCCTGGCCGCCGATCAGGTGTATCAGCCAGGTACTGCCGGGTTCGACGAAGATCACCATCGGACCGACCAGCGGCCGGTGCCAAGAGGCAGCATCGACCCGTGCGCGGCGCCACATCAGGTTGACCACCTCGACCCGGCCATCGAGGGGACAGCCGACCATCACCTCCTCGCCGGTGAAGCGGAGCCGGTCGTGCGGCGGATGCAGGACCGTCTCACCTGCGGCTCGCCGCAGCCGCAGACCGTTGCCGGACAGCAACATCTGCTCGCGCTCGACGCCGTCGAACCGCGAGAAGGGCGCTTCCCCATCGATCTCGGCAACCGAAAGCCGCCAGTCCCACCCCTCGTCCGCGGTGGAACCCTGGGTCGCATCGCTCGCCTCATCGCCCGCGGACCGGAGACGTCCTTGCGCTATCTCCCGGGTCCAGCCCAGGCCGTTGCGCCAGCGCGTGCGGAGGCAGGCATGGGACGGGACGATCCATGAATCGCGATGTGGGTTTGCGTCGTGTTCCATCCGCGCAGTCTATCGATGAGCGCTTCGCACCGCCCAATCCGCCGATCTCCCTGGATCGCGCATTCTCCGTCAACTGCCCTGGCCGGGCGGGCAGAAGGGCGGAGCAGCCACGACAGAGCCGCCCGCCACGGCTCCTTCCGTTGCGGGCGGCCTACCTCCATGTCCGGGGGCATCCCCCGATTCCGCCAGGGGTCCGTTCCTGGCTCGGCCGGCGATGCCTCCACGCATGCCGGCCCCGCGTGCTTCAGCGGCGGGCAGGTCGCGATGCCGCGGCACCCGCACCCGCACTCGCACCAGCGGCGGCGGCGGCAGGACGGCGCGGCGCGGCGTAACCGACCACGATCAGGTCGCGGTTCTTCTCCACCGTCTTCAGGCCGATGCCGCTGACCAGGGCCAGCTGCTCGACGCTGCGGAACGGTCCGTTGGCCTTGCGGTATTCGACGATCGCTTCGGCCTTGGCCGGCCCGACGTTGAGCAGGACACGGTCGAGCGTGGCGGCATCTGCGGTGTTGATGTCGACCTTCTCGCCGGCGATCGCGGTGGCGGTCAGCGCGCTGCCGACCAGCAGCAGCGCAAGAGCGACGGATTTCATGATCTGGTGCAGGGATTTCATCTGAGGTCCTTTCTCGTTGGCGTGTTGTGGAACGTCCTTGATTGCCGCGAGCCGGTCCCGATTGGTGCCGGTGGGCGGCAGGAACAGTCTCCCGAAGCCTCCGCGGCCAACCCATCGGCAGAGCCTCCGGAATGGAGCCGGAAATCCGCCCGATCCGGCCTAGGAAATTTCCTAGGCCAGGACCGGCGCCGACGGGGGCCGTGCCCCCGGACGGCCTCCGCGGTTGCCCTCGCCACCGCCGCCAGCTCGCTGCCCGGCCGCGGGGACGGATTCGCCGCTGGCGCTAAAATGGCGGTTCATCCGGTTCAGAGGTGCTCCAATGGACGCCAGCGCTATCGATCCCGCCGCCATCGAGAACTTCGTCGATGGCAAATGGGACGACGAGATCGTTCCCAGGCTCGTCGAATACATCCGTATCCCGAACAAATCGCCGATGTTCGATGCCGACTGGGTCGCGCATGGCTACATGGAGGACGCGGTCAAGCTGATGACCGCCTGGGCGGGCGCCCAGGGCATTCCCGGCATGCGGCTGGAGGTGGTCCGGCTGGAAGGCCGCACGCCGCTGATCTACATCGACATCCCGGCCGCGAACGGCGGCAGCGACGAGGATTGCGTGCTGCTGTACGGCCACCTCGACAAGCAGCCGGAGATGACCGGCTGGGACGACGATCTCGGCCCGTGGAAGCCGGTGCTGCGCGGCGACCGCCTGTATGGCCGTGGCGGCGCCGACGACGGTTACGCGATCTTCGGCTCGCTGACCGCGATCAAGGCGTTGCAGGAGCAGAAGCTTCCACATGCGCGCTGCGTGGTGATCATCGAGGCCTGCGAGGAGTCGGGGAGCTACGATCTGCCCGCCTACGTCGACCATCTGGCCGACCGGATCGGCAAACCGTCGCTGGTGGTGTGCCTGGATTCGGGGTGCGGCAACTACGAGCAGTTGTGGTGCACGACGTCGCTGCGCGGCCTGGCCGGCGGCAACCTGACGGTGAAGGTGCTCGACGAAGGCGTGCATTCGGGCGACGCCTCCGGCATCGTGCCGTCGAGTTTCCGCCTGCTGCGCCAGTTGCTGTCGCGGATCGAGGACGAGAAGACCGGCCGCATCGTCCTCGATGGCCTGCACGTCGAGATCCCGGCCGAGCGCGTCGAACAGGCGAAGCAGGCCGCGAAGGTGCTCGGCACCGCGGTCTACGACAAGTTCCCGCTGGTCGACGGCCTGGTGCCGATGAACGACGATCTCGCCGAACTGGTACTCAACCGCACCTGGCGCCCGGCGCTGTCGGTGACCGGCGCCGGCGGCATTCCGTCGCTGGATTCGGCTGGCAACGTGCTGCGTCCGCACACCGCCGTCAAGCTCTCGTTGCGGCTACCGCCGACGCTCAACGGCCGCAAGGCGGGCGAGTTGCTGGGCGAGACGCTGCTGCGCGATCCACCGAACGGGGCGAAGGTGTCGCTGGAGCTGGAAAAGGCGTCGGCCGGCTGGAATGCGCCGGCGATGTCGCCTTGGCTGGAAAGGGCGATCGACACCGCCAGCCGCGAGTTCTACGACGCGCCGGCGATGTACATGGGCGAAGGCGGCTCGATTCCGTTCATGGGCATGCTCGGCGAGAAATTCCCGGGTGCGCAGTTCATGATCACCGGCGTGCTCGGCCCGCACAGCAATGCGCATGGACCGAACGAGTTCCTGCACATCCCGATGGGCAAGAAGGTCACCGCCTGCGTGGCCCGGGTCATCGCCGAACACCACCTCGCCAGCCTGCGTGGCGAGACCAGCGGCGCCGCGGTCGCGCCCGACAGCGGCGATCGTCACGGCGATCACGGTTGCTGCTGATCGAGCGACGGGCGGGAAACGGCACACGGAACAAAGGGCCGAACCGGACGATCCGGCCCTTCTCGTTCTGAAATCGGGCTTCCCGGAACCCGCTGCCCGGGCCCGGGAAGGCGCGTCAGTCCAGCAGTCGCCGGATCACCCGTTCGGCCAGCGCCTCGGCGCTCTCGGCGACGGTGTCCAGGACCAGCTCCGCAGTTTCCGGCGGCTCGTACGGCGAATCGATACCGGTGAAATTCGGGATCTTGCCCGCGCGCGCCTTGGCATAGAGCCCCTTGATGTCGCGCTGCTCGGCGACGTCAAGCGGCGTGTCGACGAACGCCTCGATGAACTCGCCGTCGCCGAACAGTTCGCGCGCCATCCGCCGCTCGGCACGGAACGGCGAGATGAAGCTGACCAGCACGATCAGGCCGGCCTCGGTCATCAGCCTGGCGACCTCGGCGACGCGGCGGATGTTCTCGACCCGGTCCTCGTCGGTGAAGCCCAGGTCCTTGTTGAGGCCATGGCGGACGTTGTCGCCGTCGAGCACGAAGGCATGCCGCCCCATCGCGTGCAGGCGCTTGTCGACCAGGTTGGCGATCGTCGACTTGCCCGAGCCGGACAGGCCGGTGAACCACACGCATCGTGCGACCTGCCCCTTGCTGGTCGAACGCGCGGCCTTGTCGACATCGACGTGCTGCCAGTGGATGTTGCCGGCGCGGCGCAACGCGAATTCCAGCGTACCGGCCGCCGCCGTCGCATTGCTCAGGCGGTCGATCAGGATGAAGCCGCCGAGCGCGCGGTTGTCGCGGTAGGCCTCGAACGGAATCGGCTGATCGAGGTGCAGGTTGCACAACGCAACCTCGTTCAGTTCCAGATGCTTGGCGGCGAGCTTGTCCTGGGTGTTGACGTCGACCTTGTGCTTGATCTCGGTCACCGTCGCGCCGACGGTGCGGGTGCCGATCTTCAGCCAGTACGGACGTCCCGGCAGCAGTGGCTGTTCGCCCATCCACAGCAGGTGCGCGGCGAACTGGTCGGACAGCTCCGGCGGCTGGCCGGCGCCGGCGATCACGTCGCCGCGGCTGATGTCGAGCTCGTCGGTCAGGGTCAGGGTCACCGCCTGGCCTGCGGCCGCCCGCTCGAGGTCGCCATTGGCGACGACGATGCGCGCGACCTGCGAACGCCGTCCCGACGGCAGCGCGACGACGGCATCGCCGGGCTTCACCGAGCCGGCCACGATGGTGCCGGCGAAGCCGCGGAAATCCTGGTTCGGACGGTTGACCCATTGCACCGGCAGGCGGAAGCCCAGGCCGGCTTCGTCGCGGCTCGGCTCCACCGTCTCCAGGTACTCCAGCACGCTCGGGCCGTCGTACCAAGACGTCGCGGCGGAACGTTCGATCAGGTTGTCGCCCTTCAGCGCCGACAGCGGCACCGCCTGCACGTGATCGATGCCCAGCTGCGCGGCCAGCTCGCGGTAGCCGGCGACGATGGTGTCGAAGACCGCCTGGTCGTAGCCGACCAGGTCCATCTTGTTGACCGCCAGCAGGACGTGGCGGATGCCCAGCAGCGAAACGATGTAGCTGTGCCGGCGGGTCTGGGTCAGCAGGCCCTTGCGCGCGTCGACCAGCACCACCGCCACGTCCGCGGTCGAGGCGCCGGTCGCCATGTTGCGGGTGTACTGCTCGTGGCCCGGACAGTCGGCGACGATGAACTTGCGCTTGTCGGTGCTGAAGAAACGGTAGGCGACATCGATGGTGATGCCCTGTTCGCGTTCGGCGGAGAGACCGTCGACCAGCAGCGCATAGTCGATCTCGCCGTTCTGGGTGCCATGGCGACGGCTGTCCGACTCCAGCGCTGCGAGCTGATCATCGAACAGGCGCTTTGTGTCGTGCAGCAGCCGTCCGATCAGGGTGCTCTTGCCGTCGTCGACGCTGCCGCAGGTGATGAAACGCAGCAGCCCCTTGGTCTCGTGCTGCTCCAGGTAGGCCGCGACCGCGGCCTCGGCCTCCAGGTTGGCGATGCCGGTGGAAGCATCCATCAGAAATACCCCTCCTGCTTCTTCTTCTCCATCGACGCCGTCGGATCGTGGTCGATCACCCGCCCCTGGCGTTCGGAGGTGGTGGCCACCAGCATCTCGGCGATGATCTTCTCCAGGGTGTCGGCGTCGGAATCGATCGCACCGGTCAGCGGATAGCAGCCCAGCGTGCGGAAGCGCACGCGCCGCATCCGCGGCGTTTCGCCGTCGACCAGCGGCATGCGCTCGTCATCGACCATGATCAGCGCGCCATCGCGCTCGACCACCGGCCGCTCGGCGGCGAAATACAGTTCCGGCACCGGAATCTTCTCGCGGTAGATGTAGAGCCAGACGTCCAGCTCGGTCCAGTTCGACAGCGGGAACACGCGTACGCTCTCGCCCTTGTTGACGCGGGTGTTGTAGGCGTCCCACAACTCGGGGCGCTGCGCCTTCGGGTCCCAGCGGTGCTGCGCGCTGCGGAAGCTGAAGATGCGCTCCTTCGCGCGCGACTTCTCCTCGTCGCGGCGGGCGCCGCCGATCGCGGCGTCGAAGCCCCACTTGTCCAGCGCCTGCTTCAACGCCTGGGTCTTCATCACGTCGGTGTGGACAGTGGCGCCGTGGGAAAACGGACCGATGCCCTGGGCCACGCCGTCGGGGTTGGTGTGGGTGCGCAGTTCGACGCCGGTCTCGCTGGCGCGGCGGTCGCGGAACGCGATCATCTCGCGGAACTTCCAGCCGGTGTCGACATGCAGCAGCGGGATCGGCGGACGCGCCGGGGCGAACGCCTTGACCAGCAGGTGCAGCAGCACCGAGCTGTCCTTGCCGACGGAATACAGCATCACCGGGTTCTGGAACCCGGCGGCGACCTCGCGAAGGATGTGGATGCTCTCGGCTTCGAGCCGGTCGAGGTGGGACAGTGTCTTGGCGGGAATACTGGACATCAGGAGGCTTGGATTCTCTCGGGGTCCCGGCTCGGGTCGGGAGCCATGTGGAACCGGTAATTCTGACCTATATCAGGCCGTGGTGCTTCAGAAGGGTCCGGACGCTCAGGCCGATCACCACCAGCCCGACCACGACCAGCATCGGCCGTGGATTGATCCGCCTGACGAGCCAGGCGCCGAATGGCGCGGCGATCACGCCTCCGATCGCCAGGCCGAGGATCACCTGCCAATGGCTGATGCCAAGGGTGAACAGGAACACCAGCGAGGCGGTCAGGGTGACGAAGAATTCGACTGCGTTCACGGTTCCGACGGTCAGCCTGAACGCACTGCCGCGGGCGAGCAGGTTGCTGGCGACGATCGGTCCCCAGCCGCCCCCGCCCATCGCGTCGATCAGCGCTCCGAAAAATCCCAGCGGACCGACATGGCGGGTGACCTCGCGCGACGGGAAGGCCCGGAACGCCTTGATCACGATGACCACGCCCATCAGCAGCAGGTAGACCGCGACCCAGGGCCGGATCGCTTCGCCGGAGATGCTGGCGAGCAGGTAGGCACCGGCGCCCGCGCCCAGCACGGCAGGCAGCAACAGCTTCCTGAACAGGCGCTTGTCGATGTTGCCGAATGCGTGGTGGGAGGCCGCCGACGCGCCGGTGGTGAAGCATTCGGCGGTGTGCACCGTCGCGCTGGCGACCGCCGGCGGCACCCCCAGCCCCAGCAGCAGGCTCGACGCCGTCACCCCGTAGGCCATGCCCAGCGCGCCATCGATCAACTGCGCGGCGACGCCGATGGCGATGTAGTGGAACAGCTCGGGAGCGATATCCATGGACACGGGCCTGGCGGCCGGAATGCGGCGACGCGGCAGTATCCGGAGGGGCATTCCATGCCGCAAGTTCAGGAACGGCATAACCGCATAACCAGCGATCCTTTCCGCCGGCGCGGATCGCTGCCTAGTCTCGATGCCACGAAACCGTGGTTCCGAGAACGTAGCGATGCCCGCCTCCCCCGCCCCCGCTCCGCTGACCGACGAGCAGTCCGGACTGTTGACCCGCCTGACCGACGGCCTCGACGGCGCTGGCCTGTGGTGGATATCCGGCTATGCCGCCGGACTGGCCCGCGCCCAGGCGCCAGCGGCACGGATGGCGACCTCTCTGGCCACCACGGCCGTCCTGCCGGCCGCCGACGCCACTCCCGCGTCGCCCCTGACGATCGTCTACGGCAGCCAGACCGGCAACGCCCGGCGCGTGGCCGAGAAGCTCGCCGCCCAGGCCGAGGCCGCGGGCGCGGTGGTGCGCCTGCTGCGCGCAGACGCCTACCCGACCCGCGAGCTGAAAGACGAGAAACAGCTCTACATCGTCATCAGCACCCAGGGCGAGGGCGATCCGCCGGACGATTCGATCGCGCTGGTCGAATTCATCCGCGGCCGCCGCGCGCCGAAGCTGCCCCAGCTCCGGTACGCCGTGCTCGGTCTCGGAGATTCCAGTTATCCGCAGTTCTGCGAAATGGGCCGGGTACTGGACGAGCGGCTGGCCGAACTCGGCGCCACCCGGCTGTTCGAACGCGGCGAGGCCGACCTCGATATCGACAGCGTCGCGACGCCGTGGCTGGAACGCGCGGTCGACGAAGCCCGGGCCATGGCCCGGGGCGCCGCGCCCGCACACAGCGCCACCGTCACTCCGCTGCGCCCTTTGCAAAGCGGGCCGGCGCATGACCGCGATCGGCCGTTCCAGGCGGAACTGCTGGCCTCGCATCCGCTGTCGGCGTCCAGCGGATTGCGCTCGCCGCGTGGCCGCGACGTGCGCCATTTCGAACTGTCGCTGGAAGGCTCCGGTCTGCACTACCAGCCCGGAGATGCGCTCGGCGTCTGGCCACGGAATCCGCCGGCGCTGATCGACGAGGTGCTCGCGACCCTGAAGCTCGATGGCGACACCGCGGTGGCTGCCTCCGGCGAGGAGCGTCCGCTGCGTGATTGGCTGGACGGCCGGCGCGAGCTGACGCGGTTGTCGCGACCGTTCCTGGCCGCGCATGCCGAACGCTGCGGCGACGCCGGGCTGCAGGCCATGCTGCAGCCCGATCGCCGCGCGGACCTGGCCCGGCTGTTCGACGAACTGCAGGTGATCGACCTGCTGCGGCGCCACCCCGCCGGCTGGGACGCGGCCGGCCTGGTCGCCGCGCTGCGGCCGATGGCGCCGCGGCTGTACTCGATCGCCTCCAGCCAGAAGCACGTGGGCGACGAGGTGCACCTGACCGTGGCCCATGTCGAGTACGACTTCGATGGACGCACCCGCTGGGGCACCGCGTCGAATTTCCTCGCCCGCGCCGGCGAAGGGGCGCGCCTGCCGGTCTACATCGAACCCAACGAGCGCTTCCGGCTGCCGGCCGACCCGGACCGCGACATCATCATGGTCGGTCCGGGCACCGGCGTCGCACCGTTCCGCGCCTTCGTCCAGGAGCGCACCGAGACGGCAGCGGGCGGGCGCAACTGGCTGTTCTTCGGCAACCCGCATTTCCGTACCGATTTCCTGTACCAGCTCGAGTGGCAGCGCGCGATCCGCGATGGTCGGCTGCATCGCCTCGACCTCGCGTTCTCGCGCGACAAAGAGAAAAGTCCGCACGTGGATGCGCAGGGCGTTGCAGGGGACTCGCATCGAAAAATCTACGTCCAGCGACGCCTCCGCGAACAAGGCCGCGCGATCTACGACTGGCTGGAGAACGGCGCGCACTTCTACGTCTGCGGCGCGATCGCGATGGGCAAGGACGTGCACGCGGCCCTGCTCGACGTGATCGCCACGCATGGGGGCCAGTCACGCGAGGACGCCGAGGATTACCTGGGCAGGCTCCAGCAACAGGGCCGCTACGCCCGGGATGTCTACTGAGATGAGCACTCATTCCGTCGAGGACATCAAGCGCGCCAGCGCCGGCCTGCGCGGCAGCCTGCTGGAAAGCCTGGCCGATCCGCTGACCGGTTCGCTGCGCGAGGACGACCAGACCCTGATCAAGTACCACGGCAGCTACCAGCAGGACGACCGCGACGTACGCGAGGCACGCCGTGTGGCGAAGCTGGAGCCGGCCTACAGCTTCATGATCCGCACGCGCACTCCCGGCGGCGTGGTCACGCCCGCGCAATGGCTGAAGCTCGACGAAATCGCCACCACCTATGCCGAACGCGGCCTGCGCATCACCACGCGCCAGGCGTTCCAGTTCCATGGCGTGATCAAGACCGAGCTGAAGGCGACGATGAAGGCGATCAACGCCGCCCTGGTCGACACCCTTGCCGCGTGCGGCGATGTCAATCGCAACATCGCGGTATCGGCGAACCCGCGGCAGTCGGCGGCCCATGCGGCGGTCTACGCGCACGCCGCCGAAGTCTCCGCACACCTGCTGCCGAACACCCGTGCCTACTACGAGATCTGGCTCGACGAGGAACAGGTGGCCGGCAGCCCGGAGGTCGGCGAGCCGATCTACGGCGAGACCTACCTGCCGCGCAAGTTCAAGATCGGGTTCGCGATTCCGCCCTACAACGACGTCGACGTGTTCGCCCAGGACCTGGGCTTCATTGCCGTCATCGAGCACGGCCCGGCGGGGGACGCGCAGATCGCCGGCTACAACGTCGTCGTCGGCGGCGGCATGGGCGCCACCCACGGCGACGCGGAGACCTACCCGCGGCTGGGCAACGTGATCGGCTTCATTCCCGTCGACGCGCTCAAGGTCGTGGCGACGGCCGTGGTCACCACGCAGCGCGACTGGGGCAATCGCGAAATGCGCAAGCGCGCGCGGCTGAAATACACGATCGACGACCGTGGCCTGGACGCGTTCAAGGCCGAGGTCGAGAAGCGCGCGGAGATCGTGTTCGAGCCGGCACGACCATGGACGTTCGAGCACAACAACGACCGCTTCGGCTGGATCGAGGGCGAGGACGGGCGCTGGCACCTGACCCTGGCCCTGCCCGCGGGCCGAATCGTCGACGGCGATGGCGTCCGCCATCTCAGCGGACTGCGCGAGATTGCCCGCATTCTCGATGCCGCCGACGAAGGCGTCGAGTTCCGGATGACCGCGAACCAGAACCTGGTCATCGCCGGGGTGCCGGTCTCGCGGAAGCAGGCGATCGACGCCCTGGTCGCGGTGTACGCGCTCGACGCCCACCGCAATGCGAGCCCACTGCGCCGCGATGCGATCGCCTGCGTCGCGCTGCCGACCTGCGGCCTGGCGATGGCGGAGGCCGAACGCTACCTGCCCGCACTCACCGCCAGCGTGGATGAGCTGCTCAGGAAGCACGGACTCGGGGACGCTGCGATCAACCTGCGCATCAGTGGCTGCCCCAACGGCTGCTCGCGTCCGTACCTCGGCGAGATCGCCCTGGTCGGCAAGGCACCCGGCCGCTACAACCTGATGCTCGGCGCCGACCACCGCGGCCAGCGGCTCAACACGCTGCATCGCGAGAACATCGACGAGGCCGCGATCCTCGCCGAGCTCGACGTCCTGTTCGCACGCTATGCCGGCGAGCGCCGGGGCGACGAAGGCTTCGGCGATTTCCTCGTGCGAAGCGCCGTCGTCAGCCATACACACCCCTCGCATTACGAGGTGACCCCATGAGCATGCTCCCGAGCGGCAGGCCTCCCGTCGGCGCGCCGCCTGATCCGATCACCGCCGCCGAGTCGCCGAAAGCGCTTGCCGAGCTCAACCGCTGGCTGGCCCATCGCAGCGCCGAGGAACGCGTCGCCTGGGCACTCGAGAACACCGCCGGCGAGCATGCGCTGTCGTCGAGCTTCGGCGCCCAGGCCGCGGTGTCGCTGCACCTGGTGACCCGCCAGGCTCCCGGCATCCCGGTGATCCTGGTCGACACCGGCTACCTGTTCCCCGAGACCTACCGCTTCATCGACGGCCTCAGCGAGCGCCTCGACCTCAACCTCCATGTCTACCGACCGCAGGTCAGCAACGCCTGGGCCGAAGCGCGGCTGGGCCGGTTGTGGGAGAAGGGCGTGGAAGGCATCGATCGCTACAACCGCATCCACAAGGTGGAACCGATGCAGCGCGCGCTCGACGAGCTTGGGGTGCGTACCTGGATCGCGGGTCTGCGTCGCAGCCAGTCCGACAGCCGCGCGAACATCGACTTCCTCGAACTGCGCAACGGCCGCTGGAAGTTGCACCCACTGGCCGACTGGAGCGACCGCGACGTCTGGCAGTACCTCAACCAGCACGACCTGCCCTACCACCCGCTGTGGCACCAGGGCTATGTGTCGATCGGCGACGTCCACACGACCCGCCGGCTGGAGCCGGGCATGCGCGAGGAGGACACCCGTTTCTTCGGCCTGAAGCGCGAGTGCGGCCTGCATTTCGACGTCGAGGACGACATGCCGTCCGACCAGGCGGCCTGATCGTCCGCCGTAGCCGTATCCGCAAAACGACTTCGGTCGCGGATCACGCGGATGGACATGGACCGGAATCCATGTCGAGCGGCTTGTCCATACTCATCCGCCTGATCCGCGGCCCGCCCTTGATTTCGCTCCCGGGAACTGTCCACGCAGGAGCGGCGCAAGCCGCGATCGGGCGCTGCAAGCGAAGCTTCATCGCCGCCCACGCCGCTCCTGCGTAGACCCGCTCCGCGGCCCGCCTACAGCGTCAGCGTCTGGGTCAGCTCGATCCAGCCCGGCGGCAGCGGCCAGTCGGCCTCGGCATTGCCTTCGAGCACGCGCCGCACGTCGTGGCGGTCGACCTGTGGCGCGATCGCGTGTATCAGTTCCAGCGCATAGTCGCGCGAGACCCGCGAGCGCGGCAGCACCGCCCATGCGATGCACTCGGGAATCGCCGCTGGCGCCGGCAGCACGACCAGATCTTCCTCCTGAGTGCCCAGCGCCATCTCCGCCAGCAGGCCGACGCCCATGCCGGCGCGCACATAGGTCTTGATCAGGTCCGCATCGCGGGCGGTCATCGCCATCTGCGGCTCGACCCCCTCGCCGGCGAACGCGCGGCGCAACGACGACTCCGGACGGATCGACGACTCGTAGCTGACCAGCGGATACCGCGACAGTTCGATCAGGGTCGGTGCGCGGCCGATGCCGGCCAGCGGGTGCGTTCGGGGCACGATCACCTTCCGCTGCCAGCGGAACAACGGCACCGCGAGGCCTCCGTCGGGCACCTGGCCGGCGGTGCTGAGCACCGCCAGATCGGCGGCGCCATGCGCGAGCTGTTCGAGCACTTCGCCGTCGGCGACCGGCTCCAGGTGCACGCTGATGCGCGGCCATGCGCGCCTGATGCTCGCGATCGCCCCCGGCAGCACGTGACGGGCCTGCGTATGGGTGGTGGCCAGCACCAGCCGGCCGACGTGTTCGCCGCGCTCGTTGGCGGCGTAGGCGCGGATGTTCGCGGCCTCCTCGAGGATCCGGCGCGCGTGCGCGATCACCCGTTCGCCGGCCGGCGCCACCGCCTCCAGGCTGCGGCCGCGGCGCATGAACAACTGGAAGCCCAGTTCTTCCTCCAGTTGTTTGAGCTGCTTCGACAATCCCGGCTGGGTCGCGTGCACGCGCTCGGCAGCCAGGGTGATGTTGAGGCCGGCGTCGACGATGGCAACGAGGTAACGCAGCTGGGTCAGGGTCATCGCGGATCGGTCCGGTGATGCCGGCAGGGATGCCGGCTGCCGGCCCCAACGCATTCATGCGAGGCAGCGATGCGATGCGGACCGGAAAGTGGCGACACGGCTCGGCGGCGCGGCCGCCGAGGGTGCTGCCGGAAAGCTAGCCCATGCACCATGGCGCGTCCAGCGCCGCCGCGCCATCCCTTATGACCGCTCGGCATGGCTGCCGGGCGATTGCTCATTTCCCCTTGCAGTGCCGCGGCTCTAGCGTCTGCAGTCCGAACCGCATCAAGCGCTGTCGCATGTCCGCCTCGCCCGCCCTGTTCCCGCTGTTCCTCGACCTCCGGGGCCGCCGTGTCCTGGTGGTCGGCGGCGGCTCGGTCGCCCGTCGCAAGATCGAGGCGCTGCGCGATGCAGGTGCCCGCGTCGTCGTCGGCGCGCCCGCACTGGAGCCGGCGATCGCGCGCCTGGTCGATGACGGCGATATCGAGCGCCTTGTCGGGCGTTTCGATCCGAACTGGCTCAACGACACATGGCTGGTCGTCGCCGCCACCGACAGCACGATCATCAATCGCGCCGTCGCCACCGCCGCAGAGGCGCGGCGGGTCTGGGCCAATGTCGTCGACGACGCCGAACTGTCGAGCGTGCAGGTGCCGTCGCGGGTCGAACGCGGCCGCCTGCAGGTCGCGATCTCGAGCGGCGGCGGCGCGCCGATGCTGGCCCGGCACCTGCGCGAAAAGTTCGAAGCCCAACTGGACGAATCCCTCGGCGAACTGGCCGGGCTGCTGGCCGATCAACGCCGGCGCATCCGCAGGCGTTGGCCGGATATCGGCGCGCGGCGCGCGTTCTTCGAGCGCCTGCTGTCCGGCCCCGTACCGGGCCTGCTGCGTCGCGGCGACGCCGATGGCGCGCGCGCGGAATTCGAACGGACGCTCGAGCAGGATGCGACACCGCATCCCCGGGGCAGCGTCGCCCTGGTCGGGGCAGGTCCCGGCGATCCGGGCCTGCTGACCCTGCGCGGCCTGCGCGCGCTCAACGAGGCCGACGTGATCCTCCACGACCGCCTGGTCAGCCGCGAGGTACTGGCGCTGGCGCGTCGCGATGCCGAGCTGATCGAGGTCGGCAAGCAGGTCGGCGGCGATCATCACGCCACCCAGGCGCGCATCCATGCGCTGCTGGTAGAACACGCCCGGGCCGGCAGGCGGGTGGTGCGCCTGAAGGGCGGCGATCCGTTCGTGTTCGGCCGCGGCGGCGAGGAGCTGGAGATCCTGCATGCGCACGGCATCGACTTCGAGGTCGTACCGGGCGTCACCGCGGCGATCGCCTGCGCCGCCTATGCCGGCGTGCCGCTGACCCATCGCGAACATGCCCAGTCGGTGCGTTTCCTGACCGCGCTCGGCCGCGACGGCGACGACCCGGTCGACTGGCCCGCACTGGCGCAGGAGCGGCAGACCCTCGCGTTCTACATGGGCGTGTCCGGGCTGGAGCGTATCCGCGACAACCTGGTCGCCCATGGCCGCGCTGCCGACACCCCGTTCGCGCTGATCGAAAACGGGACCCGTGCGCAGCAGCGTGTGGTCGCCGGCACCCTTTCGCAACTGCCCGAGGCCGCCGCCGCGCATGCGGTGAAGGCCCCGGCGCTGTTGATTCTGGGTGAAGTCGCGGCCGCGGCGACGGCTCTACACTGGTTCGGGCCCCGCCCGCTACGCCTGGAAGATGCGCCCGGTTCGCGGACGGTCCCGCAGGCCGCATGAGCGCAGACACGGCCCGCCCACCGTGGCCGACGAGGGCACCGGACCGCGTCCCTCTTCACGTCATCCCCATCCCGACACCGGAGTCCCCCATGGCCCTGTACGACAGCATCCTCGACACCGTCGGCGGCACGCCGATCGTCAAGCTGCACCGCATCGCGCCCACGCACGTGAACCTCTACGCCAAGGTCGAGTCGTTCAATCCCGGCGGCTCGGTCAAGGACCGGCTGGCGCTCGCGATCATTCTCGACGCCGAGCAGAAGGGCCTGCTCAAGCCCGGCCAGACCGTGGTCGAAGCGACCAGCGGCAATACCGGCATCGCACTGGCGATGGTGTGCGCGGCGCGCGGCTACCCGTTCGTCGCGGTGATGACCGAGACCTTCTCGGTCGAGCGTCGCAAGCTGATGCGCGCGTACGGCGCGAAGGTGATCCTGACCCCGGCCGCCGAGCGCGGCACCGGCATGGTGCGCAAGGCGAAGGAGCTGGCCGACAAACATGGCTGGTTCCTCGCGCGGCAGTTCGAGAACGAGGCGAACCCGGCCTATCACCGCCAGACCACCGGACCGGAAATCCTGCGCGACTTCGCCGGCCGGCGGCTCGACTACTTCGTCAGCGGCTGGGGCACGGGCGGCACCATCACCGGCGCCGGCGAGGTGCTGAAGCTGGCCCGCCCGGACATCAGGGTGATCGCCAGCGAGCCGGCCGGCGCCGCGCTGCTCTCGGGCAAGGAGTGGCAGCCGCACAAGATCCAGGGCTGGACGCCGGACTTCCTGCCGGACGTGCTCAGCCGTACGATCGCCGACGAGATCCTGCCGATCGACGACGTACTGGCCCGCGACACCGCGCGTCGGCTGGCCGTGGAGGAAGGCCTGTTCGTCGGCATCTCCGCCGGTGCGACCATGGCCGCCGCACTGCAGGTCGCCGCAAAGGCGCCGGAAGGCGCAGTGATCCTGGCGATGCTGCCCGACACCGGCGAGCGTTACCTGTCGACCTTCCTGTTCGAAGGCGTCGCCGAAGGTTCCGACGACGACTGGCTGGCCGCGCAGGGCTGACCCCGTAGGAGCGGTGCAAGCCGCGATCCCGGGGCTGCGCCCGGGAATCCCAAGGCTTGCTGCGCAAATCCTGGGGCCCTGCCGTTGCGCTTCCACTCCCCATTCGCGCTATGCGCGAGTCGTCCTTCTGACGCAGGGAGCCGGGTCACACCCCTCTTGAGCGTAGGAGCGGCGTAAGCCGCGATCAGGCTTGCATTGGAAAGCCCCGTCGCGGCTTACGCCGCTCCTGCGGCATCTCGCACCTGTCCGCCGGGCCCGGCATCGGCGGCCTGGCGTTTATGCTGTGCGCTTCGGAACGACCTGAAGTCCCTGCATGACCGCCGATACCGACGCACGCGCCCGCGACCGCCTGGCCTGGGTCCGTGCCGCCACCGGACAACCCGGCCTGGAACTCGAGCGCGCGTCCTTCGACGCCGGCCATCGCAGCTATTGGCGAACCCGCGGAACGGCCCCGGACCGGATCCTGATGGATGCGCCGCCGGGCCTGGAGGACGTCCACCCCTGGTTGCGCATCCATGCCCTGCTCGAACGCGGCGGAGTCCGCGTACCGGCGATCATTGCCGGTGACGAGACGGCCGGCTTCCTGCTGCTGGAGGATCTCGGCGGACCGACCCTCGCCCAGACCATCGACGAGAACAGCGCCGACGCCCACTTCGATGCCGCGATCGGGCAGTTGCTGCGGTTGCAACGGATCACACCGCCGGTCGACCTGCCGGCGTTCGGCGAAGCACTGTTGCAGCGCGACGCAGGATTGTTCGAGGAGTGGTTCCTGCATCGCCACCTCGGAATAACGCTGGACTGCGCCGGCGCCGAGCGGCTGGAGCTCGCCCAGCGGCGGCTGATGGACAACGTGCTCGCGCAGCCCAGGGTGCTGACCCACCGCGACTACATGCCGCGCAACCTCATGCCTGCCAAGAGCGGGCCGGTCGCGGACGGACCGGCAGTGCTGGACTTCCAGGATTGCGTGACCGGACCGATCGCCTACGATCCGGTCAGCCTGTTCAAGGATGCGTTCATCAGCTGGCCGCTGACGCGGGTGGACGGTTGGCTGGCGCGCTATCACGCCCGCGCGCTCGACGCGGGCCTGCCGGTGCCGCCGCTGGAACGCTTCCTGCGCGATGCCGACTGGCTCGGCGTGCAACGCCACCTGAAGATCCTCGGCATCTTCGCCCGCCTGCATCATCGCGACGGCAAGCCCCGCTATCTCGTCGACGCACCGCGTTTCCTCGGCTATCTCGACGAAGTCCTGCCGCGGCATCCGCAGTTGCGACCGCTGCACGAGTTGCTCGACGGCGTCGTGCGCCCCGCGTTCGAGCGCTTGCAGCGAGGAGACGCAGCGCGATCCGCCGGTCCGCAATCGCCCCGCGGCGGCGACGCATGAAGGCGCTGATCTTCGCCGCCGGCCTCGGCGAACGGATGCGTCCGCTGACCGACCACACGCCCAAGCCATTGCTGCGCGCCGGCGGCCGGCCGCTGATCGTCTGGCATCTCGAGAAGCTCGCCGCCTGCGGCGTGCGCGAGGTCGTGATCAACACCAGCTGGCTGGCCGCACAGTTCCCGCAGGCGCTCGGCGACGGTTCGCGCTGGAACCTGAGGCTGCGCTGCGCATACGAAGGAACGACGCCACTGGAAACCGGCGGCGGCATGCTGCATGCGCTTCCGTTTCTCGCCGACGCATCCGGCTCCGACGAAGCCTTCCTCCTGGTCAACGGCGACATCTGGACCGATTACGACTTCGCCCGCCTGCCCCGGGAACCGGACGGCCTCGCGCACCTGGTGATGGTCGATCGGCCGGCGCATGCGACCCATGGCGATTTCGCGCTGGACGCCGACGGCCTGGTGCGCGCCGATGGCCAGCAGCGCCTGACCTATGCCGGCCTGGGCGTCTACCGACCGCAGCTGCTCGACGGCTGGGAGACGGTGATCGGCGACTGCGAACAGGTCGACGGCAAGCCCCGGTTCCGCCTCGCTCCGATCCTGAAGGCCCATATGGACGCCGGACGGATCAGCGGCGAACACCACCGCGGTGCCTGGACCGACGTCGGGACGCCACAACGGCTGGCCGAACTCGATGCACGACTGGCCGCCATCGCACCGCCCCCGGCGACCTGAGCGGCATCACGCCGCCGATGCGGCGGATATGCGACGGTTCGGGCGGCTCAGCCGTACAGATCCATCATGGATCAGGCCGTGACCCACCTCGTGGACGAACCCGAACTGCTACGCAAGGCACGCTGGGGCAATCGCCAGGCGTTCGCCGAACTGTACGCCCGCCACGCCGGTGCCGTGCACGCGCTGGCGCTGCGGCTGACCGCCGACCCGGCCGCGGCCGAGGACCTGACCCACGACGCCTTCGTCAAGATGCTGCGGTTCATCGGCAGCGTCCGCAGCGACCGCCCGGTACGACCTTGGCTGAAGAAGGTCGTTGCCAACGCGGCGATCGACCGGCTGCGCCACGAGCACCGCCACCTGTACGCGGATACCGGCGACGAGGGTCCGGACAGTGAACTCTGGGCCGGTCCCGCGACCGACCCGGCCGCGCACGTGGAAGCGGCGGCGATGCTGCAACGGCTGAGCCCGCAGGCCCGTACCCTTGTGTGGCTGCACGAGGTCGAGGGCTGGTCCCACACCGAACTGGCCGAGCGCTTCGGCCGCACCCCGAGCTGGTCGAAATCGCTGCTCTCGCGCGCCCTGCTGCGGTTGCGCGGCAGTCTCGACGCCGCCGCCGATGCTCCACCGACGGAACACGCCTCGGAGGACGCCCGGGAGCCGGCCCCGGAACCAGAGTCGACCGAACCCACGCAGCGCCGTATTGTCCGATGAACATGCCGATGAACGACTACGATTCCCAGCTTCGCCGCCATCTGCGCGCCCTTCCCGACCCCGGGCTGCCGGACCGTCTGCGCGACCGCGTCATCGCCTCGCATGGACGCCGGCGACGGGTGATCCACGGCGCGACCGGCGTCGCGGCGGCAGTTGTGGCGGTGGCGTTGCTGCGCCCCGCGCTGCCTCTGCAGGATACCGCCCCCGAAACCGCAACGGTGCAGGCGCCGGTTGCGCCGCCGGCGCTGCATGTCGACGAGGCCGTCGCCCGCCTGCGGGCGATCGACCGCGCCCTGCAGGCCGCCTACGAGCGCGGCGCCAGCGACGACGAGGTCGCGCCGCTGTGGCGCGCGCGCGAAATGCTGCTCCCGTCATCGGGCCGTCGCCCCGACTCCAACCCCTCGTGATGTCCATGCCGCTGCGTTTCCGACTCCTGCCGAGCATCGCCCTGCTGGCCCTTCTGCCCACCCTGCCGGTCGCGGCGGAGCCGCCGGCACGCGGCCTGCTGCCGACCGCGGCGCTGGCACTGTCCCCGTCGGCCCTCGCCGCGGCAATGGCCAGCGGAGGCAATGCGCTCGACGCGGTGATCGACGTCCGCCGCGCGCATGCGGACGGACTGATGGTGCTGGCGGTCACTCCCGGCGGCACCGGCGACCGGATCGGCCTGCGTGTCGGCGATCGCATCCTCGAGGTAAACGGCCGCCCGCTCACCGACACGCTGGAACCTTCCAGGGTGATGGCCGAAGCGATGACGGTGCAGCGCCCGCTGGAACTGCGGGTATCGCGCGACGGCCGCGCCTTGACGCTGACCGGCACCGCCGCGACGGCCGATTCCGACCCGGCGCCGGAAGGTTGCGGCTACGTCACCACCCGCGGCACCCTGCCGCACGTCAGCGACCGCCTGTATCCGGTCGAGATCATCGACATCGATGGCGGCGGCCGGCCCATCGACGCCAATCGGCACCGGCTGCCGGCCGGCCTGCATGTGGTGATCGTCAGCGAACGCATCGAGGACATCCGCTTCGATCCGGTACAGCGGACCCAGCGCTCGCGCATGCTCTCCCGGCTCGGCGCGCGTGCGGGCAAGGCACTGGTCATCGAGGTACGGCCGGACACCCGCTACCGGCTGGGGGCGCGCTTCCTCGACCGCGATCTCGGCAGCCGCACGATCAGCGAGAACGCCTACTGGGAGCCGCTGGTCTGGCAGGAAGTCGAAGACCCTTGCCGCTGACGTCCAGGCAGGCAATCGGCGGGGCAACGGGAAACCTGCCCGGGACCGCCGGCGACGACAGGCGCTAGTCGCGACCGAGGCTGTCGCCGAGCGCCTGGCGCAGGAAAGGCACCGTCAGCCGGCGCTGCGCAGCCAGCGAGGCACGGTCGAGCCGGTCGAGCAGTGCGGTCAGGCCGGTCAGGTCGCGACCGGCGCGCCTGAGCAGCCAGT
The DNA here is from genome assembly GCF_021725675.1 of Marilutibacter chinensis. Taxonomy (GTDB): domain Bacteria; phylum Pseudomonadota; class Gammaproteobacteria; order Xanthomonadales; family Xanthomonadaceae; genus Marilutibacter; species Marilutibacter chinensis. Next base: position 124,183 of record NZ_JAKJPO010000007.1, read on the forward strand.
CGAGCGCGGCCGCCTCCAGCACCAGCCCGCGCCGCTGCGCACGCTGCGACAGCACCGCGCGGCGGCCGTCGTCGTCGAGCGGCTCCAGCACGACCCGCGCGCATTGCGACAACCGCGAGCGCAGGTCCGGCAGGATCAGCGCCAGTTCGGCCGGGTTGCCGCTGCCCGCATAGAGCAGGCAGGCCCCCGACGCGCGGGCACGGTTGTGCGCGTCGAACAGCGCGATCTCGTCGTCGCGCCGTCCCGCGATCGCCTCCAGCCCGTCCAGCGCGACCAGGTCGTTGCCTTCCAGCGCCTGCAGCGCATCGCCGAGCCGCCCCGCGGCCGCCTGCAGCGGCAGGTAGGCCACCCGACGTCCCGCCGCCTCCGCGGCCGCGCAGGTCGCCAGCATCAGGTGGGTCTTGCCGACGCCAGCCGGCCCTGCCAGGTACAGCCAGTCGCCGCCGCCATGGGCGGCGATCGCCTGCAACTGCGCCAGTACGCCCTCCGGGGCGCCGACGTAGGTCTCGAATCGCTGGTCCGGCGGGTAGCGCAGTGCCAACGGCAGCTGCGGACCGGTCACCCCCGCCCCTGCCCTTCGTCTTCGTCGGCGGCTGCCGGGTCCTGCGCCTCCAGTTCGCTGGCAGGCACGCCCGGATCGTCGACGCTGGCGGCGACGACCGGCACCGTTGCGGGCGCGGTCGCGCCCGTGTCCGCCTGCGCGCCGGCGTACAACCGGCTATGGGTGTAGCGTTCCTGCGCATAGCGAAGCAGCACGTTGGCGACCGCAGCCACCGGCAACGCGATCAGCATGCCGAGGAAGCCGAACAACTGGCCGCCGGCCATGATCGCGAAGATCACCGCCATCGGGTGGAGGCCGATCCGGTCGCCGACGATCCGCGGGGTCAGCACGTAACCTTCGAGCATCTGGCCGACCACGAACACACCGGCGACCATCAGCACCAGGGTGAAATCGCCGTCGGGCTGGATGAACGCAGCAATCAGGCCCAGCACCACCCCGGTCGCGGTGCCCAGATAGGGCACGAAGCTGATCAGGCCGGCGACGATGCCGATCAGCAGGCCGACCTTCAGGCCGACCACGCTCAGCCCGATCGCGTAGATCGCGCCGAGCGCCAGCATCACCAGGATCTGGCCGCGCAGGAACGCCGACAGCACGTCGTTGGATTCGCGCGCAAGCCGCCCGACGGTGTCGATCCGGTCGCGCGGAATCAGCGCGGCGACACGCTCGACCAGCTTGTCCCAGTCACGCAGGAAGTAGAACGTCAGGATCGGCAGCAGCACGATGTTGGCCACCCATGCGACCACCGCCATGCCGGAGCGCGACACATAGCCGAAGAAGGTCGCCGCGACCCCGCCGGCCTCCTGCCAGTGGCTGCGCACCAGCTGGATCAGCGCCTGCGGATCCAGCCAGCCGGTCAGCTCCATGCCGGTACGCGCCTCGATCCACGGCAGCGCGGTCTCCATCACCCAGGCCTGCGCCTTCGGCATCAGCTCCAGCACGGTCATGATCTGGCGCTCGATCATCGGCACCAGGATCAGCAGCGCGAGCGCCAGCAGCAGCGCCATCAGGGTGAACACCAGGGTCACCGCGACGTTGCGCGAGCGTCCGGAACGTTCGAGACGGTCGACCAGCGGATCGCCCAGCCAGCCCAGCAGCGCCCCCAGCACGAACGGGGTCAGGATCGGCCCCAGCGCCCACAGCAGCCACAGCAGCGCCAGCACCAGCGCACCCCACTGCAGGCGCTTCAGGAAGCGGGCGATTTCGTCGAACGATTCCATCGACTGCATCAGCGCACCAGGTACACGCTGGGCGCGGGAGACTCGGCTTCGGTCTCCTCGCCGCCGTCGACCACCGGTCCCGGCGGCGTCGGCGCCTCAGCATCCAGCGCCACCAGTACGTCGCCGTCTTCGGCCATCCGCTTCAGGCCGGGCAGCCCCGTCAGCAGCTCCAGTTCCAGCACCATGCCGTCGGCGTCGGCCCGCAGCGGCCGGATCGCACGCACCACCGCCAGCTTCTGCAGATAGCCGGACAGGCGCATGTAGTCCTCGCTGCTGTCGATGCCGCGGAAAGTGACCGCGTAGCTGCCGGCCGGACCGACCGCGGTCCGCTTCGCGTAACGCTTGGTCAAGGCGTCGGCGGCGCCGTCGGCACCGGTGGCCATGACCATGCGGGCGTCCGCTCCGCTTTCCGACCAGCGTGCCAGCACCCGGCCGCGGTCGACGAAGACCCAGTCCGCGGCCCAGCCGCCGTTGCGGCGGTACAGCTTGCCGATCAGCTGCATCGGCGGGCTGTAGCGCTGCGACGCGCGGGCCACGGCGGCCGTGTCACCGCGCCAGATCGCGCCGACCACCGCCTGCTCGGCGGCGCTGCCGCCCGGCAGACCGAGGCGGTAGCCGCGCTGGAGCGCGCGGTCCAGCACCGAGCGCGCGGCGTTGGCCTTCGACAGGCCGACCAGGCGCGGTCCGCTGCCGTCGTCGATCGCCAGCCACAACACCGGCTTGGGGCGCGGCGCCGGCCACACCGGAATGCCCAGGGTCGAGGCCAGCGCGTCGACGCCGTCCTCGTCGTAACGGGCCACCAGCACGGTCTTGTAGGTCGGCGCACCGCTGGAAGAGATGCCCTCGTCCTGACGGTAGTCGTAGCCGGTCACGAATTCCTCGGCGCGTCGCAGCTCCTGGCCGACGCCCGGACGCGACGCCGCCGCGCTGTCGCCGGACAGCTTTCCGAGCACCTGCGCCAGTCCGCGCGCGAATGCCGATCTGCGCTCGGCCTCGCCCTGGCCGCGGACCACCACCTCGGCCGTATAGATGTCATCGGCCTGGACACGGTCGCCCTCGACGCGCTGCGCCATTGCCGGGGCCGCCAGCGACAGGAGAAGCAGTAGCAGGGTCAGGGCCGGTCCGTAGGCCGGTCCGGTCGCGGCCCTGATCGCGGGAAAGGCCGTACGCAGTGCGCCAGTCATGCAGGTTTCGCCGTCCGGATTGCTGTCGGAATCCCCGGAATGGTGCCGCAGCCGGGCCGGCACGTCCATCGACGGCGGCCGTCCGGTCGCGTCGATGGCCGTCTTCACGGGGATCCGCGCACGCGACCGCAGCGCGTGCGGCTGCTAAAATCCACACCCTTGCCGCCTTCCGCGACCGTGCCGTGACCCCCACTCCCCTGACCTACCGCGACGCCGGCGTCGACATCGACGCGGGCAACGAACTCGTCGAGCGCATCAAACCCCTGGTCAAGCGCAGCTTCCGGCCCGAGGTGATGGGCGGTCTCGGCGGCTTCGGCGCGCTGTTCGACCTGTCGAACAAGTACCGGGAGCCGGTGCTGGTGTCCGGCACCGATGGCGTCGGCACGAAGCTGAAACTGGCCCAGCAGCTCGGCCGCCACGACACCATCGGCATCGACCTGGTCGCGATGTGCGTGAACGACGTGCTCGTGCAGGGTGCCGAACCGCTGTTCTTCCTCGACTATTTCGCGACCGGCAAGCTCGACATCGACACCGCCGCGGCGGTGGTCGGCGGCATCGCCCGCGGCTGCGAGGAGTCCGGCTGTGCGCTGATCGGCGGAGAAACCGCCGAAATGCCGGACATGTACCCGCCCGGCGAGTACGACCTGGCCGGTTTCTGCGTCGCCGCGGTCGAGAAGTCGAAGCTGCTTGACGGCAGCGGCACCCGTGACGGCGACCTGCTGATCGGCATCGCCTCGTCCGGCCCGCACTCCAACGGCTACTCGCTGATCCGCAGGATCTACGAGCGCGCCGGCAGCCCGGCCGACCATCCGCTCGCCGACGGCCGCAGGCTCGCCGATGCGCTGATGGCACCGACCCGGCTGTACGTGAAGCCGGTACTGGAGCTGCTGTCGAAGCACGGCGGCGGCGCGGACGCCACGATCCACGGCATGGCGCACATCACCGGCGGCGGCCTGACCGAGAACATCATCCGGGTGATCCCGGGGGGCCTGGGTCTCGACATCGACGCGTCCAGCTGGACGCTGCCTCCCGTGTTCGAGTGGCTGCAGCGCGAGGGTGCGGTCCCGACCGAGGAAATGTGGCGGACCTTCAACTGCGGCATCGGGTTCGTGCTGGTGGTCGCGCCCTCCGACGCGGAGGCGGTCGAGGCCGACCTGGCCCGACTGGAGCTGCCGAGCTGGCGCATCGGACAGGTGATCCCGGCCAGCGGCGACTCCCGCGTCAAGATCGGCTGAACGGATGCGCCGGATCGCGGTGCTCGCCTCGGGGCGGGGCAGCAACCTGCAGGCGCTGATCGACGCGATCGCCGGCGGCGATCTGGCCGCGGAGGTGGTCGGCGTGTTCTCCGACCGTTCCCGCGCCGGTGCTGTGGAACGGGCACGCGCCGCGGGGATCCCCGCGGTTTCGCTGCGCCCGCGCGATTTCGACACCCGCGCGGCCTTCGATGAAGCACTGTTCAGCCGGGTCGACGACGTTCAGCCCGACCTCATCGTCTGTGCGGGATACATGCGGCTGCTCAGCGCAGACGTGGTCGAGGCACGAGAAGGCCGCATGATCAACATCCATCCATCGCTGCTGCCGGCCTTCAAGGGCCTGCATACCCACCAGCTGGCGCTGGACGCCGGGGCGACCGAGCACGGCGCGAGCGTGCATTTCGTTACCGCCGAGCTGGATGGCGGACCGGTGATCGCCCAGGCCCGGGTGCCGGTGCTGCCGGACGACGACGTGGAGCGCCTGTCGGCCCGGGTGCTCGCCCGCGAGCATCCGCTGCTGCTGGCGACCGTCGGCGCCCTGGTGGAGGGCCGGGTGCGGCTGGTGGACGGACAGGTCTGCGATCACGGCCGGCCGCTGGCCGCACCGCTGCAACTTGGCGATGACGACCGCCTGCTAGGCTGATCGTCCGCCCGGACCGGCCCGTGTTGTCGCCACCCTGCCGCAAGCCGTTCCCATCCTTTCCCCGGACCACTGCCGCATGCCACGTTTTTCCGCCCGTTTCGCCGTCACGATGCTTGCCGTCGCGCTGACCGCCGTCACGGCGACGGCTCGGACCGCCGAGCCGGTCATGACCGATGCAGCGCCGGCAGCGGCGTCGACGCTGGCGATCGAACCGGCTCCGGCGCTCGAACCCTTCATCGCCCGCTATCAGGTCCTGAACGGCGGACACGCACTCGGCGAGGCGACCCTTCAGGTGGTCGAGCTGGGCGCGCCGCGCTGGCGCGTCGACCTGACCATGGGAGGGCGCGGCCTGTTCAAGCTCGCCGGCATCAATGCCGAGCAGAGCACCGTGTTCGAGGACACCGCCAGCGGCTTCCTGCCGCTGAGCCAGGCGACCGTGCGCAAGACCCTGTTCACCCGCAAGCGCAGTACCGGCAGCTACGATTGGAGGACCAGGCAGGCGCGCTGGACCGGCGACATCAAGGACTGGCGCCAGCGCCCGGTCCCGTTGCAGCCGGGCGACATGAGCGGGCTGCTGATCAACCTGGCGGTGATCCGCGACGCCGAGCCCGGCAAGACCCTGCACTACCGCTATGTCGACAACGGCCGTGCCCGCCCCCATGCGTACCAGGTCGCCGGGGAACTGGAAGGCGTGGCCGTCGGCGAGCTCAGCTACAACGCGATGCGGGTCACCCGGCTGCCGATCGACGACGGCACTCCCGACAACGAGGAGACCGTGATCTGGGTGGTCAAGGGCGTACCGACGCCGGTGCGGATGCTGCAGCGCGAGGACGGCGAGGACACCTACGACCTGCGCCTGGTCGATTACGGGACCGCCGAGTGAGGTACTGCATGCCATCGACGGCGTATCCGCCGAACCCGGGCCGGAGCGCCGGCCACCACCGCGACGATACCGGGACCATGACCGCCCGATTTCCCCGCCAACGGGAGTGCTATAGATGAAAGCCGAAATGAAACCAGCGCCGAACCCGCGCAAGCGATTCAAGCCGATCGCGGCGATCGCCCTGACCGCCACCCTGGCCGCGGCCACGCTGCTGCCGGCGCATGCGATCGAGCCGTTCACCGCCGATTACAAGGCCAACTTCATGGGCATGGAAGCGAATGGCCAGATGACCCTCGCGCGCGAGGACCGGGGGCGCTGGCGCTACAGCCTCAACGTGCGCAATGCGTTGGCCGACCTCAGCCAGGTCACCGTGTTCGAGGTCAAGGACGGCCAGTGGCGCCCGCTGAGCAGCAACGACACCAACAAGGTGCTGGTCAAGCGCTCGCGCAAGAGCGCGACCTACGACTGGGCCCGCGGCGAGGCGCGCTGGAGCGGCGACGTGAAACCCGACCGCGCCGGGCCGATCGCGCTGCGGCCGGGCGACATGGACGCACTGCTGATCAACCTCGCGATCGTGCGCGATCTCGCCGCCGGCAGGCCGTTGAACTACCGGATGGTCGACGACGGCCGCATCAAGGAGCTCGAATACACCACCGCCGGCCAGGAGAGCATCGACATCGGCGGCGAGGCCCGCACCGCGACCAAGGTGGTCAGCGACGACGGCCGCCGCCAGACCACCGCCTGGGTGGTCGAGGGCATTCCGGTACCGGCGCGCATCGTCCAGCGCAACAAGAACGGCGATTCGCTGGAACTGACGATCCAGGCGCTGCACTGACGCCGGCGCGGCATCGGCTCCGTTGGTCCGGCGCCACGGCGCCGGCTGCCGGCCCCGTCCGCGGGATCAGCTGATCCTGCGGATGCAGGCTCCCAGGCCCGACAGCTTCTCCTCGATGTTCTCGTAGCCGCGGTCGAGGTGGTAGATGCGGTCGATCGTGGTCTCGCCCTCGGCCACCAGGCCGGCGAGTATCAGTGAGGCCGAAGCGCGCAGATCGGTCGCCATCACCGGTGCTCCGCTGAGCCGCTCGGCCCCCCGCACGACCGCGGTGTGGCCGTCGACGCGGATGTCGGCGCCGAGCCGCAGCAGCTCGTTCACGTGCATGAAACGGTTCTCGAAGATCGTCTCGTTGATCACGCCCACGCCGTCGGCGATGCAGTTCAACGCCATGAACTGCGCCTGCATGTCGGTCGGGAACCCCGGGTGCGGCGCGGTGGTGATGTTGACCGCGCGCGGGCGTTCCCCACCCATGTCCAGGCTGATGCGGTCGCCGTCGACCTCGATTTCCGCGCCGGTCTGGCGCAGCTTGTCGAGCACCGCGTCGAGCGTGTCCGGACGCGTACGGCGCGCGACGATGCGGCCGCCGGTCATCGCCGCGGCGACCAGGAAGGTGCCGGTCTCGATCCGGTCCGGCACCACCGCATGGCGGCCACCGTGCAGGCATTCGACGCCCTCGACCACGATCCGGTTGCTGCCGGCGCCCTCGATCCGCGCGCCGAGCGCCTTAAGGCATTCGGCCAGGTCGACGATTTCCGGCTCCATCGCCGCGTTCTCGAGCACGCTGGTGCCCTCGGCCAGGGTCGCGGCCATCAGCACGTTCTCGGTGGCGCCGACGCTGACCATGTCGAACACGCAGCGCGCGCCCTTCAGACGCTCGGCGCGGGCCTTGATGAAGCCGTTCTCGACCGTGATCTCGGCGCCCAGCGCCTGCAGGCCCTTGATGTGCTGATCGACCGGACGCGAGCCGATCGCACAGCCGCCGGGCAGCGACACTTCCGCATGACCGTAACGCGCCAGCAGCGGTCCTAGCACCAGCACCGAGGCGCGCATCGTCTTGACCAGTTCGTACGACGCGACCTGGCTGTGCACCGTGGCCGGATCGACGGTGATGCCGTACTGCTCGTCGATGGTGATGCCGGCGCCGAGCTCGCCCAGCAGCTTCACCGTGGTGACGACGTCGTGCAAATGCGGAACGTTGCTGATCTCGACCGGCCCGTCGGCCAGAAGCGTCGCGCAGAGGATGGGCAGCACCGCGTTCTTGGCGCCGGATATCTGCACTTCGCCAGTGAGCGGCCGGCCGCCCTGGACAACGATTTTCTGCATGGGGGTTCCAGGTGCGGGAGGCCGCTCAGGCGGCCTCTTCGGGGGTCAGGGTCTTCAACGACAGGGCATGGATCTCGCCCCCCATGCGCTCGCCGAGGGTCGCGTAGACCAGGCGATGACGGGCCAGCGGCAGCTTGCCGCGGAACGCCTCGCAGACGACGGTGGCCTCGAAATGCACGCCGTCGTCGCCGCGCACGTCGGCGCGGGCACCGGGCAGGCCCTGTTCGATCAATGACTGGATGGTGGCGGGGGTCACGTCGGGAATCCTTGCAGATGCGGATGGAACGGAAGCTGGATGGGGCGGCTCCGGGAACGCCGACGCCCTGGCGGCGGGAAGCGCCACCGACGATGCGTCGTCCGGGTGTCGCGCGGTCCAGGCAGGCAGGGGCCGACGGGCAAACGCGCCGCGAACCGCCTAGAATCGACGGATTAGCCTAGCCCAAACCCTCCCCGCCATAAATCCCGGTCGCGCACCGGATCGTCATCGATGACCGCCATTCCTTCCACCGCGAGTCCCATTGCCTCCGTCACCGATGATGGCCTGGCCGCCTGCGGGCGCCGCGTGTTCGAAATCGAGGGCCAGGCGCTGGCCGCGGTCGGCGCCCGCGTCGGCGCCGGTTTCGCCGCCGCCTGCCGGCTGATGCTGGACACGTCCGGCCGCGTGGTCTGCACCGGCATGGGCAAGTCCGGCCATGTCGCACGGAAGATCGCCGCGACCCTGGCCTCGACCGGCACCCCGGCATTCTTCGTCCATCCCGGCGAGGCCGGCCACGGCGATCTGGGCATGGTCACCGACGCCGACGTGGTGCTGGCGCTGTCCAATTCCGGCGAAAGCGACGAGGTGCTGATGCTGCTGCCGGTGCTGCGGCGCCAGGGCAATCCGCTGATCGCGATGACCGGCCGCCCGGACTCGACCCTCGCCCGTGAGGCCGATGTACACCTCGACGTCACCGTGCCCGCCGAGGCGTGCCCGCTCGACCTGGCGCCGACGTCCAGCACCACCGCGGCACTGGCGATGGGCGATGCGCTGGCGGTCGCGCTGCTGGAAGCGCGCGGCTTCACCGCCGACGACTTCGCCCGTTCGCATCCGGCCGGCTCGCTCGGACGTCGCCTGCTGCTGCACATCACCGACGTGATGCATGCCGGCGACGACGTGCCGCGGATCGACGCCGACGCGACGGTCAGCCAGGCACTGGTCGAGATCAGCCGCAAGCGCCTGGGCATGACCGCGATCGTCGACGACGCCGGCCGGCTGCTCGGGCTCTACACCGACGGCGACCTGCGCCGCAGCCTCGACGATGCCGCGGTCGACCTGCGCTCGACCCGGATCGGCGAGGTGATGACCCGCGACCCCAAGACCATCGGTGCCGACGCGCTCGCGGTCGAGGCGGCGCGACTGATGGAAACGCACAAGATCAGCGGCCTGCTGGTCGTCGACGACGACCGGCGCGTCGTCGGCGCCCTCAACATTCACGACCTGTTGCGGGCGCGGGTGGTGTAAAGACCCGCGTAGGCAGGAGACGGGCCAACCGGTGTACCGGCCTCCATCCCCGCTCCTTTCCCCCCCCATTCCAGACCTGCTCCATGCCCTACAGCCACCTCAACGACTACCCCGCCGACATCCGCGAACGCGCCGCGCGCATCCGCCTGGCCTGCTTCGATGTCGACGGTACGCTGACCGATGGGCTGGTGGGCTTCGACAGCGAGGGCGGCGAGTACAAGTTCTTCCACATCCACGACGGCATGGGCCTGGTGATGCTGCGCAAATCCGGCATCGCGGTCGCGTTCGTGACCGCCCGTGCCGGCGCGGCGGCCGAACGGCGTGCCGAGGAGCTGGGCGTGGAAGCCCATACCGGGGTCAAGGACAAGCTGGCCTGCGTACAGGCGATCGCCGACCGCCTGGGCCTCGGCATGGACGAGGTGTCCTTCATGGGCGACGACCTGCCGGACCTCAGGGTGATGACCCGGGTCGGCCTTTCCGCCGCACCTGCCAATGCGCACATCTGGACCCGCGAGCGCGTCCGCTGGCGCACGCGGGCGGCCGGTGGCCATGGCGCGGTCCGCGAGTTCTGCGACCTGTTGCTGGCCGCGCAGGGTCATGCCGAGGCGCTGCTGTCCGACATCACCGGCGCCGCCAGCGACGGGACCCGGGCATGAACTGGCGCGGCCTGGTCACGCTGGTCCTGCTCGCCGGCGCCCTGGCCAGCGGCTGGGCGCTGTGGAACCAGCGCAGCCGCGAGCTCGCACCGGCGACCGGCACCGAAACGCCCGACTACATCCTCAACGACTTCGAGCTGATCGCGCTCGACGACCGGGGCCAAGAGTCGTTCACCCTGAGCGCCCCGAGGCTGGCACGCGACCCGAATGCCAGGACCCTCGACATCGAGACTCCGCTGTTCCTGATTCCACCGGCCGGCGACAGTGGAGGCAGCGCCTGGGAAGTGCGCTCGACGACCGCCTGGGTCAGCGAGGGCGGCGACGAGATCCGCCTGCGCGGCAAGGTCCAGGCAGACAGCAAGGACGCCGCCGGCAGGCCTGTGACGATGCGAACCGAGCAGCTGAACGTGTTCCCCGAGGACAGGCGGGCGACCTCGCCGGTTAAAGTGACGCTCACCCAGCCCGGGCTCATAATGAACGGCCGCGGGCTCGAGGCCGACCTCGAGCGCAACCGGATCACCCTCAAGGACACCCGATCCCGATATGAGAACACCGAACGCTAGCCGTACCGCGCTGATGCTGGCTGCGCTGTTGCTGGTCGCGCTTCCGGCCGGCGTGCTGGCGCGCTCGTCGGACCGGACCAAGCCGATGCTGATCGATGCCGACAACGTCGTGCACGCGCTCGACGAGAGCCAGCCGACCGTGCTCAGCGGAAACGTCGTCATCACCCAGGGCACGCTCGACATCCGCTCGGCGCGGGCCGACGTCAGCATCCGCAACAACGAGCCGACCCAGGTCGTGCTGACCGGCAACCCGGCCAGGCTGAAGCAGGAGATGGACGACGGCAGCCCGTTCTCGGCCGATGCCAGCCGGATCGTCTACGACCTGACCACCGATACCGTCACCCTGACCGGCAACGTCACCGTGAACCAGCGCGGCAACACGATGAACGGCCCGCGCGTGGTCTACAACATGAAGACCGGGCGCGTGCAGGCGACCCGCAACGGCACCGACAGCGGCCGGGTCAGCATGCGCATCGAGCCGAAGAACCCGGCGCCGGCCGACCAGCCGGAGAGCGACTGATGCTGGTCGCCGAGGGCCTGCGCAAGGCCTACCGTTCGCGCGAGGTGGTCAAGGATTTCGGCCTGACCCTCGATGCCGGCGAAGTGGTCGGCCTGCTCGGTCCCAACGGCGCCGGCAAGACCACCTGCTTCTACATGATCGTCGGGCTGATCCCGGCCGATGCCGGCCGGATCGAGCTCGACGGCAAGAACATCACCTCCGAGCCGATGTACGCGCGCGCCAAGTACGGGGTCGGCTACCTGCCGCAGGAACCGTCGGTGTTCCGCAAGCTCAACGTCGCCGACAACATCAGGCTGGTGCTGGAGCTGCGCGAGGACCTGGACAAGGCCGGCCGCGAGCGCGAGCTGGCCAGCCTGATGGACGAACTGCAGGTCACCCATGTCGCCGACCAGCTCGGCGCCAGCCTGTCCGGCGGCGAACGCCGGCGCGTCGAGATCGCCCGCGCCCTGGCGGCGCAGCCGCGGCTGATCCTGCTCGACGAGCCGTTCGCCGGCGTCGATCCGATTTCGGTCGGCGAGATCCAGCGAATCGTGCGCCACCTCAAGAATCGCGGCATCGGCGTGCTGATCACCGACCACAACGTGCGCGAAACCTTGGGAATCTGCGACCGCGCGTATATCCTCAACGACGGTGGCGTGCTCGCGCAGGGGGCTCCGGACACGCTGCTGGCGAATCCGGACGTGCGCCGCGTGTACCTGGGGGAAACCTTCCGTCTTTGACGCGGAGCCCCGGTTGCGGGTGGCTCCACGCCCTGGCATGACCGCAGGTGTCGCGCGCAGGCGCGTCATCCCGCGGCGGCGAGGGTGCGTGTCCGGCGCGCTGCCCCATGCCCGACCGCACGCGACTCCCGACTAGGCCATGAAGCCCCGCCTCCAACCCGCACTCGGACAGAGCCTGGTCATGACGCCGCAGCTGCGTCAGGCGATCCGGCTGCTGCAGCTGTCCGCCACCGAGCTGGAGCTGGAGCTGGCCAATGCGGTCGAGACCAATCCGCTGCTGGACTGGAACGAGACCGCGATCGAGTCCGGCGCCGACAGTGATTCCGGCGCGGACGACGCGCCCGCGCACGACAGCCTTGCGGAACAGGTCGTGCAGGTGGAAGCGGTCGACGACTGGCCGCCGGGCGACGGCGAGCCCTGGTACGAGCGGATCGGACCGGCCGGCGACGGCCATGACGAGCACGCCGCCGAACAGGTCGCCAGCGACGAGACCCTGCACGACCACCTGCTCTGGCAGTTGCACCTCAGCCACCTTTCGCCACGCGACCGCCGCATCGGCGTGATCCTGATCGAGGCGATCGAGGACGACGGCTACCTGCGCGAGCCGCTGGACGCGATCGCGGCATCGCTGGCACCGGACATCCAGGCCGGCATGGAAGAGATCCTCACCGTGCTGCACACGATCCAGCGCTTCGACCCGGCCGGGGTCGGCGCGCGCGACCTGGGCGAATGCCTGCGACTGCAGCTGGAGCCGATGCCCGACGACACGCCCGGCAGGACACTCGCCCACCGGCTGGCGAACGGGCCGCTGCAACGCCTGGCCAAGGTCGGCGTCGCGGGCCTGGCCAGCGAGATGAAGCTCTCCGTCGACCAGGTGGAGACCGCGGTGCAACTGCTGCGTTCGCTCGACCCCCGGCCCGGTTCGCAGATCGGCGGCACCGGCAGCGACACCTATGTCGCGCCGGACGTGGTGATCTGGCGCCAGCACGGACTGTGGCGGGTCTCGCTGGCCGAAAGCATGCGCCCGCGCATCACCATCCACCGTGGCTACGAGGGCATGATCCGCGGCGCCAGCGCTTCCGATGCCAGCTACCTGCGCGGCCACCTGCAGGAAGCGCGCTGGCTGCTCAAGAGCCTGGAAGCGCGCGGCGAGACCCTGCTCAAGGTGGTCCAGTGCCTGATCCGCCAGCAGGCCGGCTTCCTCGAGTTCGGCGACAGCGCGCTGCGGCCGCTGACCCTGCGCGAAGTGGCCGCCGAGGTAGGCCTGCACGAATCCACCGTCTCGCGCGCGATCGCCCGCAAGTACGCCCGTACCCCGCGCGGCACGATCCCCCTGCGCGGCTTCTTCGCCTCCGGCGTCAGCAACGACAGCGGCGGCGAATCCTCCAGCACCGCGATCCAGGCGATGATCCGCGAACTGATCGACGCGGAGGATCCGCGCAAGCCGCTGTCCGACGCCCGCCTTGCCGAGACGCTGAAGTCCTCCGGGGTGCCGGTGGCCCGGCGTACGGTCGCCAAGTACCGCGAGGCGATGAACATCCCGTCGTCGCAGGATCGCGTGAGAATCGGCTGAAACGCTGCCCGGATGGATGCCGCGCCCGCCGCGAACGGACCGGCCGCCTGGGGCATGCACCTCCGGCGTCGATCGTGCGATGCTGTGATTCCGGCCTCGCGCCCGCACCCGCCGAAGCCGGGTTCCCACTGCGATCAACACTGCGATTAACCAGGAGGTCTGCGATGCGTATCGAAACCCACGGCCAACAGATTGACGTCACCCCGGCCCTGCGCGACTACATCGAGACCAAGCTGTCGCGCCTGGAACGCCATTACGAGCAGCCGCTGGACGTGCGCGCCCAGCTCAGCCTCGACAAACCCGAACACAAGGCCGAGGCGACCGTCAGCATTGCCGGCCGTACCCTGCATGCCGATGCCAACGCCATCGACATGTACGCCGCGATCGACCTGCTTGCCGACAAGCTCGATCGCCTGCTGATGAAGCACAAGGAAAAGATGGTCGACCACCACCGCGGCGAGAGCCTGGCCCGCAACGGCGACTTCAGCCTCTGAGCGGGGCAGCGAACCGCCGCTCCATGCCGCCCGGCGCGACGTCGGCGGCATGTCGACGGCGTCCCGGCTAACATGACGCACCCGGCATCACGGCATCGACCGAGTGAATGATCGACTGGACGCGCCCACCGACCCGCGGCATGGATCCGGACCCGGCCCGGATGCGGCACCGCCCGGGACGCCGGACATGAACGCGAGCATCAGCGCCGGCGAGCTGTTCGAGCAGCAGCGCGACCGGCTGGACCTGCGCTGGATCGCGGGCGAGGCGGGCGCCGGGCGGGTGCTGGAGTCGGTGCAGACGGTCGCGCGCCGGCCGTCGCTGGCCGGTTATCTCAACACCATCTATCCGAACAAGGTGCAGATCCTCGGCACCGAGGAGCTGGCCTGGCTGGACTCCCTGGATTCGCGCCTGCGCTGGGAGACGATCGAGAAGATCATCCAGTCGCGGCCGCTGGCGATGGTGATCAGCAAGCAACAGCCCTGCCCCGAAGACCTGCGCGAGGCCGCCGAGGAGTCCGGCACGCCACTGTGGGTCTCGCCCCGCCGCGGCCACGAGCTGCTCAACCACATGCAGTACCACCTGGCGCGCACGCTGGCGCCGCGGGTGACCCTGCACGGCGTGTTCATGGAGATCTATTCGATCGGCGTGCTAATCACCGGTGAATCCGGCTCGGGCAAGAGCGAGCTGGCGCTGGAACTGGTGACCCGCGGCCATCGGCTGGTCGCCGACGATGCTCCCGAGTTCACCCAGATCGCGCCCGACGTGCTCGACGGCACCTGCCCGGACATGCTCCAGGACCTGCTGGAGGTGCGCGGCCTGGGGGTGCTCAACATCCGCGAGATGTTCGGCGACACCGCCGTGAAGGGCAACAAGTACCTGCGCCTGGTCATCCACCTGACCCGGCCGATGGCCGAGCCGCTGCCGACCGGCATCGAGCGCCTGACCGGCGACAGCGGCACCCGCCGCATCCTCGACCTGGACGTGCCGACGATCACCCTGCCGGTGATGCCTGGCCGCAACCTCGCGGTGCTCGCCGAGGCCGCGACGCGGCTGCACAGCCTGCGGATGAAGGGCATGGATCCGGCCGCCGCGTTCATCGCCCGGCACAGCAACTTCCTGGAACGGGGGGATACGTGAGCATGACCGAGGACACCGACGCGACGCCGTCGCCGGCGGCCGCCGCTCCGGTGCTGGTGATCGTCAGCGGCATGTCCGGTTCGGGCAAGTCGGTGGCGCTGAAGACCCTGGAAGATCTGGGCTACTACTGCGTCGACAATCTGCCGGCGGACCTGCTGCCGCAGTTCGTCCGCAGCGTGCACAACGACGATGGCGCGCCGCCCAAGCTCGCGGTCGCGATCGACGTGCGCAACCGGCACAGCGACCTGGCGAAGATTCCGGAGTGGCTGTCGGCGGTCGGTGCGCTCGGCTTCGATCCGCAACTGGTCTATTTCGAAAGCAGCGACGAGGTGCTGCTGCGGCGCTATGCCGACACCCGTCGCCGACACCCGCTGAGCCGGCTCGGGCTGCCGCTGGCCGACGCGATCGCGCTCGAACGCCAGGTCTCACGGCCGCTGCGGCAGATCGCCGATACCGTGATCGACACCAGCGAGATGAACGTGCACCAGCTGCGACGGCACATCATCACCGGGTTCGGGCTGAGCGGCGACAATGCCGTCTCGCTGCTGTTCGAATCCTTCGCGTATCGGCACGGCGTGCCGGCCGACGCCGACTTCGTGTTCGACGCCCGCGGCCTGCCCAATCCGCACTGGAATGCGACGCTGCGGCCGCTTTCGGGACGCGATGCCGCCATCCGCGAATACCTCGACCAGCAGACCGACGTCGGCCTGTACCTGTCCCAGGTCGGCGCGTTTCTCGACACCTGGCTGCCGCGCATGGTCGAAGACACCACCCGCAGTTACGTCACGGTCGCATTCGGCTGCACCGGCGGCCGTCATCGCTCGGTCTATCTCGCAGAACGCATGGCCGAGCACGCGCGCCAGCAGGGCTGGGACGAGGTGGCGGTGCATCACCGCGAGCTGGACTAGAACCATCCGATACGCGGCGACACCCGCCGCCACCTCTCGCCGGACGACAGCGCCGGCCGCAGGCGGACCCGGGCAACGTGGCGTCATCCGTTCGCCGATTGCCGGACCCCGCTCTCCTGGGACGGCACGCACCGGGGAAAAAGCGCATCGCCGGGCATCCCCGATCGGGCCCGCGCCACACGCGCCGCTTCCTCTCACCATCGGCATTCAGCCGGAGGATGCCCCTCGACAACGGGGGTGAACGCACGCTGACACGATTCCGGCCCGTGTTCACCGAATTACGAAACCTTCATCGCTTGCTCGCACATGGATCGCATCCGCAGCGATAGCGTCGGACCCGTATTCCAACGCAACGCGTTCAGGAGTCCGAACATGTCGACCGATGCCCCCGACAAATGCGCTCCCGGGAAGCACGCCTCCAGGGAACAAGGCCCATGCTCGTCTCTGGCAAGGGCGGGGCCGGCCGCCGCCGGGTGGCTGGTGGCGTTCGCGTCGATCGCGTACCTGCCGGCGCCGCATGCCCAGACGCAGGAACGAGCGCAGGAACAACAGGAGCAGGCCTCGCCCGTCGAATCCGAAGAAGCGCCGCCGGTGCCGCCGGCGTTCGCGGACCTGGACCGCAATGGCGACGGCCAGCTGACCCGGGAGGAAGCCGCCGCGGATGCGGCCCTGACCCTCCGTTTCGACGATGCCGATCTCAACGAAGACGGCCTGCTGACGCCGACGGAACACGCATCCATCGACGACGAACCGCCCGTGCCCTGATGGACACGCGCCGACGGCACCTCCCGGTGCCCCCAACCCGCATGGCCTGCAGAGGCCGGCGTCTTTCCCCACACAGGGAGATTCAAAATGAACCGCCTCCAGAAGACATCCATCCCGAACGCCGCCACCCCGGGGACCGCGTACCGGAAGCCGCTGACCCTGCTCCCGATCGCGGCCCTGCTCGTCATGGGACTGACGGCCTGCGAACCGACTCCGCCGCCATCGGAACCGACGCCAACCGCGCCGGACACCACCGCGCCCGAGCCGATGCCGTCCGAGCCCACCGATACGCTGCCGGCCGACGACACCACCCTGCCTGAAACGGACACCGACGGGGACATGGATGCCGGAACCGAGAACGCGTATCCGTCGCCGACACCGGACCCGATCGACGACGAGCTCACGCCGCCTGATCCGATCGCGCCGGACGACCCGTCGACCATGCCCGAGGAACCGGCCCCCGCCGATACTCCGCCGGAGCCCTGACGGGCAACGGCGATCCGGTCCCTTGGACGTAGCCTCCCGGCAGCCTCCGCTCGATGCGGAGGCTCCCCTTGCCGGGGTGAGTGAGTACCGGCCGCCGGCACTGATTGCCCGCATCACCACCGCGAACCGGGCACGATCGGACCGGTTCGCGACGGCGGCCTGCATCCACGCGAGCGCACGTGCTTGATCCCGCGTGCCAGATCCCTCGGAAGCAGGGCCGAGCCGCGCCCGGCCCCATGCCGTCCGGGAGACGTCCACGGCCGGCGTTGTCCGGAGTTCTCGCCGGACAACCCTTCACCGGCCGATCTCCGGACAATCTTTCGCCACACGACCGATTCGAACCACGCCACGGGCGGCCATCCGGCTGCCCGCGCCGCTTTCCGGAACCCATCTCCCCGCCGCCGCTATCGGCGCGCCATCGCGCTCTGATAAGTTGGCGGCATGAGCGTCGGCATCCTCCTCGTCACCCATGAAGGCATCGGCAACGCGCTGCTGGCCGTGGCCACGCAGCTGTTGCGCAGCCTGCCCCTGCGCGCGGAGGCCTTCGAGGTCCCGCTCGGCGCGGACCCGGACCGGCTGCTGCCGCAGGCAAGCGCGGCGCTGAGGCGGGTCGACGGCGGCGACGGCGTACTGGTGCTGACCGACGTCTACGGCGCGACGCCGAGCAACCTTGCCGCCAAGGTCGCCCGCCTGGGCACACCGGTGCGGCGGGTATCCTCGTTGAACCTGCCGATGCTCCTGCGGGTGATGAACTACGCCGAGCTCGCCCTGGATGAACTGCCCGCGGTCGCCGCCGCAGGCGCCCGCAACGGCGTCGTCCTGGACGATGCCTGACACGAAGACGGCCCGAGGATCTGCCCGATGATCGAACGCGAACTGACCGTCTCCAACCGACTCGGCCTGCACGCGCGCGCGACCGCCAAGCTGGTCCAGGTGCTGTCCGCATTCCGCAGCAACGCCACGCTGCTCGCCAAGGGCCGGGAGGTCAACGCCAAGAGCATCATGGGCGTGATGCTGCTTGCCGCGGGCCAGGGCACCGTGGTCAGGCTGCGGGTCGAGGGCGAGGACGAGAACGCGGCCACCGAAGCGATCGTCGCGCTGTTCGAGCGCCGCTTCGACGAGGACAGCTAGCCGGCGGCCGGAGAACGGCGTGCCGACGCGGCCAGGGACGATCGCTTCCCGCGAATCGGGCGTGCAGGCGGCACCTGATTCGTCGGAAGCGGATACGGACAGGCTTCGGACCCGCGGCCTGAAGAACGCACGGGTGTGCGCTCTTCGACGATCAGCGAGGGCGCAGCGGCCGCCCCCGCTGCCGGAATGGCCCCGCCGTACGTGGGGCAGGGAGGAACGAGGGATTTCATGACGACAGATGTGCGAGTGAGGACGCCGCGACACGCCCGCCCGGGTGCAGGGGCATCTCGACCTGGGTGCGGTGTCGCCGTGTCCGGCTGCATGGACTGGTCCTGATGCGGCAGGAATTCCACGGCACCGGCGCCTCGCGCGGAAGCGTGCTGGGGCGCGCACGCGTGCGCCTGCCACACGCGCTGGAGGTCGCCGAAGAGCAGATCGCCGGCGAGGCGATCGACGCCGAGCTCGCCCGGCTGCACGCCGCGATAACGACCGTCCGCGGCGAGATGCATGCGCTGCGCGAACGGCTGCACGGCGCGCTGGCGCACGAGGTCGGCGAATTCCTCGACCTGCACACCCTGCTGCTCGACGATCCGGAACTGCTGCAGGGGCTGAACGAACTGATCCGCATCGGCCGCTATTCCGCGGACTACGCGCTGCGCCTGCAGCGCGACCGCATCGCTTCCGTGTTCCAGGACATGGACGATGCGTATTTCCGCAGCCGGGTCGAGGACATCGACCAGGTCATCGGCCGCGTCCATGCCGCCCTGCATCGCCAGGAGGGCGAACTCCAGGGCCTCGCCGGCGACATCCTGATCACCGACTCGGTCGCACCGGCGGAGATCGCCCAGTTGCAGGCGCACGGGGTGATGGCAATCGTCACCGCCAGCGGAAGCCCGCTCTCGCACAGCGCGATTCTCGCCCGCAGCCTGCACCTGCCCCTGGTCGTCGGCGCACCCGGCGTGCTGCAGAAGATCAACGATGGCGACACGTTGATGATCGATGGCGGCAACGGCCTGGTCGTGCTCGAGCCCAATGCCGAGGACCTGCGCGGCCACCGCGCGCGCGCGCGCGAGCTCAAGCGTGAGCGCAGGGAACTGCACCGGCTGCGCCGCGAACCGACCCGTACGCTCGACGGTGTCGACATCAAGCTCTACGCCAACGCGGAATCGCGCGAGGACGTCGCCGAGGCGCATGCGCTGGGCGCCGCCGGCATCGGCCTGTACCGCACCGAGTTCCTGTTCCTGCAGCGCAGGGAGCTGCCGGACGAAGAGGAGCAGTTCCGCGCCTATCGCGACCTGGTGCTCGGCATGACCGGGCGCACGGTGACCGTCCGCACCGTCGATCTCGGCGCCGACAAGGCCGACCACACCGGCCTGGCCCTGCGCGACGAGCCCAACCCGGCGCTCGGATTGCGCGGCGTGCGCCTGTCGCTGGCCCGCCCCGATGTGCTCGAGACCCAGCTGCGTGCGCTGCTGCGCGCATCCGGCTACGGCCCGCTGCGGATCCTGCTGCCGATGGTCAGCAGCCGTACCGAGATCCGCGAGGTGCGCGCCCACCTGGAGCGGGTCGCCGAAGCGCTGCGCGCGCAGGGCCATGCGATCGCCGACCGCGTGCCGCTCGGCGCGATGATCGAGGTTCCGGCGGCGGCGATCGCACTGGCCAGCTTCATCGACGAGGTCGACTTCCTCTCGATCGGCACCAACGACCTGGTCCAGTACCTGCTGGCCGCCGACCGCATCAACGAGGCGCTCGGCGAGCTCTACACGCCGCTGCACCCGGCGGTGGTGCGGGTGCTGCGCGACGTGATCCGGCTGGCCCGGGCGCGCGAGGTGCCGGTGGCGGTATGCGGCGAGATGGCCGGCGACGCCAGCTTCGCTCCGCTGCTGCTCGCGCTGGGGCTGACGGAATTCAGTCTGCATCCGGCGACGATGCTGGAGCTGCGCCACACCATCCGCAGCCACGACCTGTCGGCGCTGCGCCGGCGCAGTGCCGGATTGCTGCGCGCCGGCGACCATGCCGCGCTCGTGCGCTGGCTGACCGCCAACACCCCCGCGCCCGGCGGTTGAGCCGCCGCGATCACGGCCGTGGCGCCCGGGCTGGGCAGCTTCGCGCGCAGCGGCGATAATCACGCGGGACGCACTGGACGCGTCGTCCGCGGAACGTCCGCCCCGCTCGGGGATGCTCCGCGCAAGCCGCGCCCGGGCCCGCCACCCTGATCCGCCGTCGGGGGTGCCGGAATGATTGCGGCACCCGACCGGAATCGTGCGGCACTGCCGTCCTGTTCCGCCGATCAAGATCGCCGAGTCCCATACCCGGAGCCCTGCATGGCCGAAGCCGTCCGCCCCAACCGCCTGCCAGGATCCGCCACATGGGCTTCATGGCCCGGCCTTCGCGATCGGATGGCATCGCGTGGCGCGATGGCTTGTCCGCGGAACCGGACCGCGTCGCGGCGGACGGCCGCGACGGCCATGATGGCTGGACGCGCCTGGCCGCACGGCCGCGCTGGCGCGTCGTCGACCGGGCATGCGTCGCCGTGCGGGTTCCCGGCCTTCCTCGCATCCCGGGCACACGGCCCCAACGCGGAGCGCGCAGCCCATGCAGACCGGTTCTGAGACCGCCCGCCAGCTCCGCCTGCTCTCGGACGCGCTCGACAGCGGCCGTCTCGGGCCGGTCCGGCGGCTGGTCAACACGCTGTCGCCGGCGGAAATCGGCAACCTGCTCGAATCGCTGCCGCCACCCAAGCGCACCGTGGTCTGGGGCCTGGTCGACGCCGAGGACGACGGCGAAGTCCTGGTCCACGTCGGCGACGAGGTCCGCGAGAGCCTGCTCGCGGAGATGGACCCCGACGAGATCGTCGCCGCGGTCGAGGACCTCGACATCGACGACCTCGCCGACCTGGTCGAGGACCTGCCGGACACGGTCATCGACGAGGTCCTCAAGTCGATGGACCGCGAGAACCGCGACCGGCTCGAGCAGGTGCTGTCCTATCCCGAGGACACCGCCGGCCGCCTGATGAATCCCGACGTCGTGACCGTGCGTGCGGACACCACCGTCGACGTCGTGCTGCGCTACCTGCGCCTGCGCGGCGAGCTGCCCGAGCACACCGACCATCTGTACGTGGTCAGCCGGCGTCACCAGTACCTGGGCCGGATCGCGCTGGCCTCGCTGCTGACCTGCGAGCCGGGCGACCCGATCAACAGGCTGATCGACGACGAACAGCCGGCGATCGACGTCGACGAGTCCGCCGACGAGGTCGCCCGCCAGTTCTCCGACCACGACTGGCTGAGCGCGCCGGTGGTCGACGACGGCAACGTGCTGCTCGGCCGCATCACCATCGACGACGTGGTCGACATCATCCGCGATCGTGCCGAGCACCAGGCGCTGGGTGCGGCCGGTCTCGACGAGGAGGAAGACCTGTTCAGTCCGATCCGCCGGGCGATGCGGCGGCGGCTGGCCTGGCTGACGATCAATCTCGGCACCGCCTTCCTCGCCGCCAGCGTGGTCGGCCAGTTCGAGGCGACGATCGAGAAGATCGTCGCCCTCGCCGTGCTGATGCCGATCGTCGCCGGCATGGGCGGCAACGCCGGCACCCAGGTGCTGGCGTTGATGGTACGCGGCCTCGCGCTCGGCCAGGTCGGCGCCTCCAATGCCGGCGTGCTGCTGTGGAAGGAGGTCCGGCTGGCGCTGCTCAATGGACTCGCGCTCGGCACCCTGCTCGGCACCGTGGTCTGGTTCTGGTTCCACGACCTGCAGCTGTCGCTGGTGATCGCTTCCGCGTTGACGCTGAACCTGCTGTTCGCCGCCACCGCCGGGGTGACAGTGCCGCTGACGCTGAAGCGGCTCGGTTTCGACCCCGCCCTCGCCAGCAGCATCTTCCTGACCACGGTCACCGACGTACTCGGCTTCTTCACCTTCCTCGGCCTGGCGACGCTGGTTCTCCTGCACTGAACCGCTGCCCCGACGACGGCGAGCTCATGGACACCACGGCATTGCAGGCACGCATCCTCGAACTGGAACGGCGCCTGCTCCAGCCCGACATCCGTGCCTCCGTCGAGGCGCTGGATGCGTTGATCGCCGACGATTTTCTCGAGTTCGCCAGCACCGGCCGTTCGTTCGGCAAGGCCGAAGTGCTGGCACGGCTGCCGCGCGAGGCCGGTCTTTACCGCTACTCGATCGCCGGTTTCGCGGTACGTGTCATGGCCGGCGACCTGGTCCTGGCGACCTATCGGGCGACGATCGCCGATCCCGACTCCGCGCGACCGCCGCGCCATTCCCTGCGAAGCTCGCTGTGGCGACGCGAAAGCGTCGCGGGGCACGCATGGTGGCGGATGGTCTTCCACCAGGGCACGCCAACGACGGCAGATCGCGACCAGGGCGATTGACCGCCATCGGGAGCCCACCATGTGCCGCCGAGCCGTCGGGGGACATGCAGGGCGGGCAACGACCGGTACGTTGCGGTAGCCTGCCGATGACCTGCACGAACGCACCCGGAGAGCTTCCCGTCATGCCCTTCGCATTGCGCCGGATCCTGATCCTGATGGCCGCCATCACGTTGCCCGCCCTGCTGACCGCCGCCTGCACGACCTCACCAGCGCCATCGCAGGGGCCTGCCGCGTCCCCCGAGCCCGCAGCGCCGGGCGGATTCGTCCGCCGCACGCTGACGATCGACGGTGTCGCCCACGTCTACCAGGTCTTCGTCCCCTCCTCCGCGCGCCTGCAGGACGCCGGCGGCAGGCGGCCGGTCGTGCTGTTCCTGCACGGCTCGGGCGAACGCGGCGACGATGGCGTCAAGCAGACCGAGGTCGGACTGGGCCCCTACCTGCGGAGGCATGCGCGGGATTTCCCCGCGATCGTGGTGTTCCCGCAGTCGCCGCCGGAACGCTCGTGGGATGGCGACGTCGCGGCGATGGCGTTCGCCATGCTCGACGCGGCGAGCGCCGAGTTCGGCGGCGACCCCGACCGCACCTACCTGACCGGCATGTCGCGCGGCGGCTACGGCACATGGGAGCTGGCGCTGCTGCAGCCGCGACGCTTCGCCGCGCTGGTCCCGGTCTGCGGCGGCATCACATCGCCGCGGGCGGAATCGCCGCTCACGGTCGAAGCGGTCGCAGGCAGCGCCGACCCGTTCATGGCCACCGCCGAACGCCTGCGCGAGCTGCCGGTGTGGATCTTCCACGGCGGCCTGGACGACGTGGTGCCGCCGGAGCAGTCGCGGCGCATGAACGCCGCGCTCGAGGCGACCGGCGCCGATGTCCGCTACACCGAGTTTCCGGACGCCAACCACAACTCCTGGGACGCGACCTACGGCCACGCGCCGATGTGGGACTGGCTGTTCGCGCAGCAGCGGCGCCGCTGAAGTCTTGGCAGCCCCGCTAGTTCTGCGGGGCATCGACGTCGATCGCCGGCCGCACCGCGCCGGTCGGCGATGGATCGGCCAGACCCCAGTATTCGCGCATCGCGCGGATCCTGTCTCCCTCGACCTCGAACACGATCGCTTCGAAGTTGCGGTAAGCGTCGGGCGGAACGCTTTCGCCGTAGCTCTCGAACACAGCCGTATCGCCGGCGATCAACACTTCGAGTGCCCGCCCCTTGATTCGTACACCGCGGTTCGACTCGATCCACGCTTCCAGCGCCGCCTTGCCTGCCGCACCCTCGTGTCGACCGGCATGGGGACCTACAGGAAACTGGAACTGGAAATCATCCGTGGTCATCTCCAGGAACGGCGCCCAGTCGCCACTGTCCCAGGCCGCGAGGAAACGTCGCCACGCCTCCATCGCGACCTTCTCGGTACCCGCATCGGCGCTACGTTCCACCTTCGGTACGGGTCCGGCGTCACCGCCGCCACCTTGTGCATGCAGTGCGAAGGGAGGGCAAAGCGCGATCGCCAAGGCGAACGTCGCCAAGGCCTTCGGACGGAGGACGGCAAACATCGAAGCGATCTCCACAGTCGGTTTTCCCGATTATGGATCAATCCCCCGCCCCGGCCTCAGCCCTTCAGCAGGCTCTCCAGCACCGCCATGCGCACCGCCACGCCGTTGGCGACCTGGCGCAGCACCAGCGACTGCGGGCCATCGGCGACCGCGTCGGTGATCTCGACACCGCGATTCATCGGGCCCGGATGCAGCACCACCGCGTCGGCATCGGCTCGGGCCAGGCGTGCGAGGGTCAGGCCATAGTCGCGGTGGTAGTCCTCCAGCGATGCGACCAGGCCGTCCTCCATCCGCTCGCGCTGCAGCCGCAACATCATCACTGCGTCCACGCCTTCCAGCGCGGCGTCGAAGTCCTGCGACACCGCGCAACCGTGAAGGGTGTCGTCGTCCGGCAACAGCGCCTGCGGGCCGCAGACCCGGATTTCAATCGACCTGCCCTCGCCTGTACCCAGGGTGCGCAGCGCATGCAGGTCCGAGCGAGCGACACGGGAGTGCTTCACGTCGCCGACGATCAGCACCTTCAACCGCGAGAAATCCGCGCCCTTGGCCTGGCGCAGGGTCAGCATGTCGAGCAGGCCCTGGGTCGGGTGCGCGCTGCGGCCGTCGCCGGCATTGATCAGGCAGGTGCCCTCGCCGGCCTCGGCGGCCAGTCCGGCCACCGCGCCGTCGTCCTTGTGGCGGACGATGAAGCCGCGTACGCCCATCGCCTCGATCGTCTTCAGGGTGTCGCACGCGGTCTCGCCCTTGCTGGTCGACGATGTCGACGCATCGAAGCTCAGCACGTCCGCGCCCAGCCGCTGCGCCGCGAGCTGGAAGCTCAGCCGGGTCCGGGTCGATGGCTCGAAGAACAGCGTGCAGACCGCGACGCCGGCCAGCGCCCTGCGCTCATCATGGCCATCGGCGAAATGCTGGGCCCGATCGAGCAGCGCCTCCATCCGGGCGCGCGGCATCTCCTGCAGTCCGATCAGGTGGCGAGAGGCATCGACCGCTGCATGCGGCGCGGGGGCGGAAAGATCCTGGTTCATGCGGTCCGGAGAAGGTTCAGTGGGAAGCATCGGAGGGCGGTGCGACACCTATCTCCATGGCATCGTCCGGTGCGGCCAGCCAGCGCTCGACGACGACCGCGGCCGCCATCGCGTCGAGCACCTCGGCATCGCGGCGGCGCCGGCGTCCTCCGGCGCGATCGCTGGCGAAACGTTGCGCGGCCTCGATCGAGCTCGCGCGCTCGTCGACCAGCGCCACCGGCAGCCGGTAGCGCGCATGCAGTTCGCGGGCGAAGGCGTGGGCCCGCTTGCGGATCGGCTGGTCGCCGCCGTCCAGGGTCATCGGGTCGCCGACCACGAAGCCGTCAGGCCGCCATTCCTTGCGCAGGCGGTCGATCGCCGTCCAGTCCGGACCGTGGCCGTGCACGTCGACCACGGCCAGCGCACGCGCGCCATTGCCGAACGCGCTGCCGACCGCGACCCCGATGCGGCGCGCGCCGACATCGAAACCGAGGACCGTGCCGTCGCGCTTCATCGTCGCCGTCTCAGGCATGGCCCGCGTAGTCGGCCAGGTGCGCGAAATCCACGCCGATGCGGCCGGCCGCGGCCTGCCAGCGCGAATCCAGCGGCAGCGAGAACAGCAGCTCGGCATCGGAGGGCGCGGTCAGCCAGTCGTTGTCGGCCAGTTCGCGTTCGAGCTGGCCGGAACCCCACCCCGCGCAGCCCAGGGCCACCGTCGCGTTCCGCGGCCCCTCGCCGCGCACCATCGCCTCGAGGATGTCGCGCGAGGTGGTCAGGTACAGCCGCTCGCCGATCTGCATCGTCGAATCCCATTGCAGGCCGCCGTCGTGCAGCACGAAGCCGCGCTCCGGATGGACCGGCCCGCCGGCCAGCACCGGCTGCGCGCGCAGCGACTCGCTGCCGCCCTCCACGCCCATCTGGCCCAGCACCTCGCCCAGCGTGTACTCCGAGGCCCGGTTGACCACGATCCCCATCGCGCCGTCCTCGTCGTGCTGGCAGATCAGCGCGACGCTGCGCGAGAAATTGCTGTCCGCCAGCGAAGGCAGGGCGATCAGGAGCTGGTTGGCGAGCGGGGTGGGAGACACGGACATGGCCTGCATTCTACCGCCTCGCCCGCGCCTCGCGTGGAGCGCGCCGACGCGTTATCGTCGTGGGTCCGGCGCCCGCCAGACCCGGCCGGCGCTGCCACTCCCACCCCACCCGTCCAGGCCATCGGGCCTGTGTCCGATCGCCAGGAGCGCCCCATGTCCGGCTACTGCGACATCGCACCCGGCCACCCGTTGCACGGCCCCTATCACGACCACGAGTACGGCTTCCCGCAACACGAGGAAGCGGTGCTGTTCGAGCGCTTGCTGCTGGAGATCAACCAGGCCGGGCTGAGCTGGGAGACGATCCTGCGCAAGCGCGAGGGCTTCCGCCGCGCCTACGACGGCTTCGACGTCGACGCGGTGGCTGCCTACGGCGATACCGAACGCGCACGCCTGCTGGCCGATGCCGGCATCATCCGCAACCGGCTCAAGGTCGAGGCCGCGATCCACAACGCCGGCGTAATCCGCGGGATGCGCGACAGCCACGGCGGCTTCGCGGCCTGGCTCGACGCGCATGCCCGCGACGGCGACCGCCACCGCGACAAGGCCGCATGGGTGAAGCTGTTCAAGCGCACCTTCCGCTTCACCGGTGGCGAGATCACCGGCGAATTCCTGATGAGCCTGGGTTACCTGCCCGGCGCGCACCGCCACGACTGCCCGACGATGCAGCGCATCGCCCGCGCCCACCCGCAGCTGCCGTCGGTCGTCGCGCTGGCAGGCTGAGCGCAGCGCGACCCTCGCCCGCGGACACGAAACGGCCCAGACCGCCAACGCGATCCGGGCCGGGATTCCTAGCGTGGTCGCGGAAGGCCGCGACCATCGCCGGCGATCAGCCGTGCGCGCCGCCCGCACCGTGGGCGTGGCCGTGCTGCTGTTCGTCCGCAGTGGCCTCGCGCACCTCGGTGACCTCCACGTCGAAATGCAGGGTCTTGCCGGCCAGCGGGTGGTTGCCGTCGACGGTCACGGTGCCTTCGCCGACCTCGGTCACCGTCACCAGCAGCGGACCGTTGCCGGTCTGCGCCTGGAACTGCATGCCCGGCTGCACGTTGTCGATGCCCTGGAAGGCGTCGCGCGGCACCTGCTGGACCAGGCCGTCGTGGCGGATGCCGTAGCCCTCTTCCGGGGCGACGTCGACCTTGAGCTTGTCGCCGGCCTGCTTGCCGGCCAGCGCCTTCTCCAGACCGGCGACGATGTTGCCGGCGCCATGCAGGTAGCTCAGCGGGTCGCGGCCGCTGGACGAGTCGATGACCTGGCCGGCATCGTCGGTCAGAGTGTAGTGAAAGGAAGCGACGCAGCGGTCGGCGATTTCCATGAGGGCCTCCATCATTCGGGAAGTGTTGGGAATACGCCGAAAAGGCCGAAGCACTGACAGACGACGCAAAGAAACAGCCGCACAAGGCGGCCATGCGGGAAGTCTGGACGTGGCGGGCAGGGAGTGCAAGTTGGGGTGCCCAAGCGCATATTCCCTCGCCGCAGGAACCGCCCGTTCAGCGATCGCACCTGGACCACCACAACTCATCGAGTCCGGACGCAACGATTCAGTGGTCCCGCGAGCCGGCATCGGCCCGACCAAGCAGGACAAGACCAGCCCATGCTCCCGGATAGTGAACGACTCCGGCCTGGGACGACTCGACCAGGATCCCCGCGCGCAGATAGCTCCATTCCTTAGCCGCATAGCCTGCGGAAAAATCGCCGGTATCGATAACGGCTACGACGACTCCTGTCATGCCACCGCCGAGATCCACCCTATCGCCGATCAGGACGGCCGCTCCATTCTCGTAGTTCATCCCGTCCTCACCACCCTGCTCTGCCTGATCATGCTCGGGCGGTTGGCGACGTTGTAGACGTATTCGCGAGTGCTTCCAGCCGAATCAATGGGGTGCGTTGTGAAAAGAGCAATTCGTCAAGCTCAACATTGGCAACGGAAATAGTCCCGGATGCGCTCCGCTTATCCGGGCTACGCTGGCTGCAAGCAAGCATCTCGCGTTTGCTAGTCGCGGTTAGAAAATTAACCCGACCCCATTCTTCAAGCCATATCTACCGGTCAGCCACCTTCTCCCCGCAATTCAACAAACCCATCGGTTAGATAAAGCCGAACAATCTTCCGCTCCTCATCGACGCGACAAGTCATAACGTTCCCCGTCTTAGCGTTATCTACAATCTCATTTATATCCAGAGCACACGTCGCGGCAGATAACCCTGTCAATTCCAGGGCGAACGGAAGGCGCTCGCGATCCATCTCTTTTGGCAACGCCAGTTCGATATTACATCGTCGCGCTCGCAAATCGAAGTGGATAGCTATTATTTCGGCATCGTGAAAGTCACGACTAGCGAGGTCGGAAAATTCTTCACTCAAAGTCATAGTCACCCTCCTACAAGATAGCCAAATAAGGCCACCAGGGCTGCGCCAACTACCGCACCGGCCGCCGCCGCCTTAGAACCCGGACTCATTTCAGGCATCTCTGGTGCGGTTCGTCGTTGCTCCTGATCGCGCGACGTCTGCCCACTAAATCCATTTCGAAGCGCGCATTCCCGAATGTGTCTAGGAGCGTCATCCCAAGTTCCGCCATGCGAAGGCTTTCCGAACTCACCACACTCTCCTGACTCGCCTTTGCATTCCCAATGTAAATGCCTTGTCCTTTGGCCGGTATTTCCATCAAAGGTAAAGTCGATACGAATTCGGCACCCCTTTCCGCAGTCGATCCAGCGACCGCTGACATGGTCAACGAGTCCTAGTGGATCGGCATGCTGCAAGGAGCTCGACCGCACATAGGCGTAGGTCGAGACACCTCCAGAAAGCCCTATCGGATCCGACTGCGAATACCGTCCCGTCCCTGCCTCGTAATCCCGGAAGTAGTTGTAGTTCAACCCGCTTGCCGCGTCGTAACGCTGGCCGGGGAAGCGCATGTCGAGGACGAACGCGGTGCTGTCGCCGTCAGGATCCTGGCTCGGGGCGCTGTTGCCGAACGCCTCGCTGGCGATGTCCCAGGTCCAGACCGCGACGTCGCGCTGGGGTTCGATCACCGCGCGCGGGGTACCGAGGTGGTCGGGCTCGATGTAGTGCAGGCGGTTGGCGGTTGTCGCGATACCGCTGAGCAGGCCCACCGGCAGGTCGTCGAGCCAGATCGCCTGCTGCTTCGGGGCGCCGCTGGCGTCGTAGTCGCCGACCCAATGGCCGGCTTCGTCGTAGACGCTGTAGGTGACGTCGCTGCCCAAGTGGCGATGCACACGCTCGCCGCGGCCGTTGTAGCCATAGTTCATCGTCACCGCACCGCCCTGCTTGACCGCGCTCAGGCGGTTGGCGGCGTTGTAGACGTATTCGCGGGTAGTTCCGATCGTGGTGGTGTTGCCGACCGCGTCGTAGCCGCGGGCCACGCCCGCGACCGCGCTGAGTCGGTGACTGTCGGTCGGATAGCTGTAGGCCTGGGTACCGCCGGCATTGGTGAAGCTGGTGCGGTTGCCGGTGGCGTCGTAGCCGTAGCTCTCGATCGTGGTGTCGGTGGGGCCGTCGCGGAACGCGGTCAGCCGGCTCAGCCCGTCGTAGTCCAGACGCACCCGCGGCGGCTCGGCACGGTCGGCGCCGTGCAGGCTGGTCAGGTTACCGACCGGGTCGAAGCCGAAGCCCAGGTCCAGGCCGCCGCCGCCGCTGGTGGCCGAGCCCGTGCCGGTGCTCAGGATCGACTGCGGGCGGTAGTCCAGGTCCAGCGTGCGCGACAGCGTGCGGCCGTTGCCGTAGGTCCAGGCGCCGACCGGGCCGAACGGGTACCAGCTCGCGTTGCTGAGCAGCACCTCGCGGCTGCCACCGGGCGCGGTGACGCCGATCTCGCTGGTCCGACCCTGGCCGTCGCGGACGTAGTCGACCTCGGTGCCGTCCGGGTAGGTCATCCGGCTGAGCTGGCCGGCCTTCGTGTAGACGTAGCGCAGGGTGAAGGGCTGGCCATCGGTGACCTGGACCTTGCGTACCAGCTGGCCGAAGCGGTCGTAGCAGTAGTCGGTGTGGCCGCTGCCATCGCTCATCCGGCTCAGGCGGCCGATGGCGAAGGTCTCGCCGGTCGCGCAGCTGGTCTGGACGGTGTCGTAGGCGTAGGCGACGTCCAGGCTGCTGTCGCTGTAGCTCACCGAGGTCAGGCGGTTCAGCGCGTCGTAGCCGTATGTCGTGGTCTCACCGCGCGCGTCGGTCTGGCCGGTGCGGTTGCCGGCGGCGTCGTAGGTGTAGGTGGTGATACCGGTATCCGGGCTGTCGAGCTGGGTCAGGTCGCCGAAACCGTTGTAGCTGTAGACGGTGTCCAGCCCCTTCGGGTCGGTGACCTTGGTGAGATTGTCGAGCGCGTCGTATTCGAACGCGGTCGCGGCCTCGATGCCGCCGACGTCCTGCAGGGTGCCGATCAGCCGGTTCAGCGGGTCGTAGTCGTTCTGCATCACCCGGTCCAGCGCGTCGGTGGTGGTCTTCAGGTTGCCGTTGGCGTCGTACGTGAAGTCGGTCGGGTTGGCGCCGGCATCGGCCTGGGTCGCGAGCTGGCCGAGCTGGTTGTAGACCCGCGACAGGGTGCGCTTGACGGCGTCGTTCTCGCCCAGCACTTCTTCCTTGATCCTGTTGCCGGCGTTGTCGAGGGTGTAGTGCAGGCGGTTGCCGTCGGCATCGACGATGTCGGTCAACCGGTGTGCGGCGTCGTAGACATAGGAGGTGAAACTGCCGTCGGGCAGGGTCACGCTGCTGACCAGGCCGGTCGGCAGGTAGGCGATGGTGGTGATGCGGTCGTCGGCCTCGGCGGTGTCGTCGCTGCCGCGGACCTTGCGCGCGGTCATCCAGCCGCGCGGGTGGTACTCGAAGTCGGTGACGACGTCGTTGGCGTCCCTGACCGACAGCACCCGGCCGGCGCCGTCGTAGCGCAGGGTCTCGGTGACGTGGCCGAGCGCGTCGGTGACCTTCCACAAGTCGCCCTTGCGCCAGGCGCAGGTCGTCGGCGAGATCGCGCAGTCGGCGTGGTCGGCGGGGTAGTACTGGTAGCTGGTCAGGTCGCTGACGTCGGTGCGGGGGCCGTCTACCGACAGGAGGTTGCCGATGCGGGCGCAGGTGCCCGCAGCAACTCCCGGAGCCTCGCAGTACGAGAAATTCGTCGTCCTCGATTCACTGCTGATCGTATCGGTAACGGTGCTGGAGGAGACCCGCCAGATATCGTTATAAGTGATGGCTTCATATTTGAGTATCTCCCCCGTGCTTCCGTAGTGATCAATCCGTACGGGCCGAGGCAGAAGTGCGTCCTTGGTTACAACCTCACCTCTTAAAGGCCCGGCCGCCTGCGCTGCCTGAACGTCCGAGGGGCACGACGCCATCGTCGCGTCAAAGACAAAGTGCGCGGTCCTGAAACGCTGCACCGGATCGTAATAGCTGCACTCGGTAATCGCATCATCACGTCTCATCGCGACATTCGAGCGATTGTCGTAACCGAGCTGTACGGTTGAATGCACTTGGCCATCGAGCAGCTTCTCGACCAGCACCGGCACCCGCATTCCATAGCGGCTCTCGAAGGTATAGCGTGTTTCACCGCCAACGGGGTTGACTACTGTGGCGGTCAAACCATAGTTCGCATAGGAGATGCTGTACGCGTCAAGCCCTTCAGCTTTCTCCGTATGGGTGTATTTGTATCCTGAATCATAGGAGAAACTCGCAGTCGCTACCCCATTCTCGCGAACCTCTACGAGATATGGGTTGTTGCCAGAGACATTGTAAACAAATTCCTTGAATTCACCGCCCTTCAGAACACCAACGAGGTGCCCTTTGTCGTTGTACTGGTAGCCAAAAACGGCACCATCCGGAGCGGTGATACTGTCGATCAGACCGTTGCTCAAGACATAGTTGATATGGATGGAACGGCCCATCTCATCAACTATAGATTCGATGCGTCCGGCATCGGAACGCACGTACCTGGCGACATCAACATTGCCGAACGACTCCCTGACGATCCTGCCTTTATCGTCATAGTGTTCGCTCTGCCCATCGGGACGCGAAAGTACCCAGCGTTCATCACCGGCAGGTCCCAGATCGACCAGCAAATAACCATCCATGTCGGCCTCCGACACCCACTGGCCGGCACCGCTATCGACAAACGGGATGGTCGTTCCGTCTTCCCGGAAGGAATAGATCACTCCCTGCGACTGAGGCAGCGCATGCTCATCAGGCAGCGACAGCTGCCGGGTCAGCCTGGACGTCCAGTTCCTGCCGTGAAGATTATCGATCGACTCGGGCGAAAGCGGTACCGACCTGTATGTCTTCCTCAATGCAAAGCCGGGCGTAATCTGATCGATATCAATCTCAAGCTTCGACTGCTGATTGCAGACGATTGGATTTCCTGCGTGAACGCACTGCTTGATGGGCTTGTTGTCCACCACAACCGGCGAGTCGTACCTGCGACAGAACCCGCCATTCTTCATGTAGTTATATCCGGATGGACATACAAGCTTTCTGTTCACCCAGTTGGCCCGAAACTGACCGTATCTAACATTACCCGACGCCTCATCCGTCTCGTCGTAATAGCATCCGACCCCCAACTCGGGATGCACCGCGAACTTCGCGTTCGCGTACGTCGTGCCATGATTTTCGCGGGAGTTGTAGTTATCCCCGACACGACGACAAGCCTCATCTCCATTAGAGAACAAGTACCCCGATATGGCCACCTGAGGTTTGTATGCGGTGGAAGCAGGAATGTCCCGGTTCTGAGCACTCACCTGACCAGGCGCGACCAGGGCGAGCACCCCGAACATCAGGGAATAACACGAACACAACAAAAACCTCATAATTCAATCCTTGAACTTTTCATCAAGATGCATGAAGGACGATGTCCGCATCGAGTCGTGACGCGTCATCGCGGCAGGACCGTAACGCGGCCAAGATGCCATGTTTCGATTGCATGCAAAAGCATAAGCGGCCGGACAAGGCACGCTCGTCCGACCGCTTCAGCATTTCGCCTATTGGACTGATGCTGCCCGGGCGCCAACGTCGGGGCAGCCTGTCTAAGACGACTGGCTACCGCGCCTCCGCCACCTCAACCCCATCCAGCCCCTGCGCGAGGGTCTGGGCGTCGCCGCCCTGGGCGAGCTTGATGCGCAGTCGGACTTCGTTCTGCGAGTCGGCGTAGCGCAGGGCGTCCTCGTAGCTGATCTCGCCTGCCTGGTAGAGCTCGAACAGGCTCTGGTCGAAGGTCTTCATGCCCAGCTGGACCGAATCCTTCATCACTTCCTTCAGCTTGTGGATCTCGCCGTCGCGGATGTAGTCCTGGACCAGCGGGGTGCCGAGCAGGATTTCCATCGCGACCCGGCGCGCCTTGCCGTCCGGGGTCGGCACCAGCTGCTGGGCGACGACGCCCTTGAGGTTCAGCGACAGGTCCATCAGCAATTGCTGGCGGCGGTCTTCGGGGAAGAAGTTGATGATGCGGTCCATCGCCTGGTTGGCGTTGTTCGCGTGCAGGGTGCACAGCACCAGGTGGCCGGTCTCGGCGAAGGCGATGGCGTGGTCCATGCCTTCGCGGGTACGCACCTCTCCGATCATGATCACGTCCGGCGCCTGGCGCAGGGTGTTCTTGAGCGCGTTCTCCCAGCTGTCGGTGTCGATGCCGACCTCGCGCTGGGTGATGATGCAGCCTTCGTGCTTGTGCACGAACTCGATCGGATCCTCGATGGTGATGATGTGGCCGGTCGAGTTGTTGTTGCGGTAGCCGATCATCGCCGCCAGCGAGGTCGACTTGCCGGTGCCGGTGGCGCCGACGAAGATGATGATGCCGCGCTTGGTCATCGCCAGCGTCTTGATGATCGGCGGCAGGCTCAGTTCCTCGACGGTCGGGATCTTGGTCTCGATCCGGCGCAGCACCATGCCGACCTGGTTGCGCTGGTAGAAACAGCTGACGCGGAAGCGGCCGACGCCGGCGACGCCGATCGCGAAGTTGCACTCGTGGGTCTTCTCGAACTCCTCGCGCTGCTGCGGGCTCATCACGTTGAGCACCAGGTCGCGGCTCTGCTGCGGGGTCAGCGCGTTCTGGGTGATCGGCGAGATCTTGCCGTGCACCTTCATCGACGGCGGCATGCCGGCGGTGATGAAGAGATCCGACGCCTTCTGGTGCGCCATCAGCTTGAGGAAGGAGGTGAAGTCGATCGTGCTCATGGGTGTACTCCCGGGACTCGGGACTCGGGACTGGCGACTCGGCAAGGCCGTGAGCCCTGCGTCCGCCGCGATTCCCGTCGGTCACCTGTCCATCTGCTTTGAATCAAACCCGTACCGTGTACGTCATCGTCTTTGCGGGTCCGGAATCCGGAGCCGCGAGTCCCGGCATCAATCGAACAGCCGCTTGTCCTTCGCGTATTCGCGGGCCTGCTGGCGCGCGACCAGGCCGCGCTTGACCAGGTCCTGCAGGTGCTGGTCGAGGGTCATCATTCCGTGCTGCTGGCCGGTCTGGATCGCCGAGTACATCTGCGCGACCTTGTCCTCGCGGATCAGGTTGCGGATCGCCGGAATGCCGACCATGATCTCCCACGCCGCGGTGCGGCCGCCGCCGACCTTCTTCAGCAGCGCCTGGCTGATCACCGCGCGCAGCGATTCGGACAGCATCGAGCGCACCATCGGCTTCTCGCCGGCCGGGAACACGTCGATGATGCGGTCGATGGTCTTGGCCGCCGAGCTGGTGTGCAGGGTGCCGAACACCAGGTGGCCGGTCTCGGCGGCGGTCAGCGCGAGGCGGATGGTTTCAAGGTCGCGCAGCTCGCCGACCAGGATGTAGTCCGGGTCCTCGCGCAGCGCCGAGCGCAGCGCCTCGTTGAAGCCATGGGTGTCGCGGTGCACCTCGCGCTGGTTGATCAGGCATTTCTGCGAGGTGTGGACGAATTCGATCGGATCCTCGACCGACAGGATGTGCGCGTACTCGTTCTTGTTGACGTGGTCGAGCATCGCCGCCAGCGTGGTCGACTTGCCCGAACCGGTCGGGCCGGTCACCAGGATCAGGCCCTGCGGCTGGTCGATCAGTTCCTTGAAGATGCGCGGGCAACCCAGGTCCTCCAGGGTCAGCACCTCGGAGGGAATCGTACGGAACACCGCACCGGCACCGCGGTTCTGGTTGAACGCGTTGACGCGGAAGCGGGCCAGGCCGGGAATCTCGAACGAGAAGTCGACCTCGAGGAATTCCTCGTAGTCGCGCCGCTGCTTGTCCGACATGATGTCGTAGACCAGCGCGTGCACCTGCTTGTGGTCCAGGGCCGGGATGTTGATCCGGCGGACGTCGCCGTCGACGCGGATCATCGGCGGCAGTCCGGCCGACAGATGCAGGTCGGATGCTTTGTTCTTGACCGAGAACGCCAACAGCTCGGCGATATCCATGCGTGCTCCCCCGCACTACTGGTCGGCCCCTGTCAGGCGCCGTGGAATGGAACGATACTACCCCTGCGGGGCAGTATAGCCCCGGATCGACGACGCAAATCCAGCGTCGACCGCCAACTGCGGCATGGGTCGCAAAGCGACCCGTCGACGCCCTTTTCCGCTTCGACGCCCACCTCGCCCCCCACTTCAACCACGACTCCGACGGCCCCTACCGTGCACGCGACCCCACTGCACGCCACGTTGTGCGATACCCTGCAACGTATTGATAACGTGGCACAAAGCCATCGCCGGCCAGCGCCACGACTGCTGACGGTCAGCAAGACCCAGCCGGCTCGTGCGGTCGCCGGGCTGGCCACCGCCTTCACCGAGCTCGACGCCGACGGGATTCCCGCTTTCGGCGAGAACTACGTTCAGGAAGCGGCGGCGAAGCAGGCTGAACTGGCGACGATCGCCGGCGTCCCGCCGATCGAATGGCACCTGATCGGCCACCTGCAGTCGAACAAGGCGCGCGAGGCCGCGACCCTGTTCGATTGGGTCCAGACCATCGACCGGAGCAAGCTGATCGCCGCCCTCGCCCGCCATCGCCCTGCCGGCCGCACGCCGTTGAACCTGCTGATCCAGGTCAACATCGACGACGAGGCGGGCAAGCACGGCTGCCGGCCGGACCAGGTTGCCGCGCTGGCGGCGCAGATCGCCGGACACCCGAACCTGCGCCTGCGCGGGCTGATGGCGATCCCGGCGCCGTCGCCGGACGACGCGGTGCGCCGGCAGGCGTTCGCGGCGATGCGCGAATGCTTCGAGATCCTGCGCTCCGCTCATCCCGACGTCGACACCCTCTCGATGGGGATGAGCGACGACTACCCGCTCGCGATCGCCGAAGGCGCGACGATGGTGCGGATCGGGACCGCATTGTTCGGGAAGCGGGGCTGAGGGCCGAGGACTGGCAGCCCGCGGTCTTTTGTAGGAGCGTGAGCCGCGAGGAGCCTTCCCATGAAAGCCCGTCGCGGCTCACGCCGCTCCTACGGGGTTCGCGGGGTTTCACCCGGGCAAACCCAGGGCACAGCCCGCGATTGCGATCGGCCTGGGGCCACGGATCTACGCGTTGGCGTTCATCCCGGGTGCGCTCCGCTTGACCGGCCTGAAGACCGAGGGCCGCCGTGGCCTTGTTATCCTCGCTTTCCCGAACTGCCGCCCTCCGTCTCCATGTCCACTCCCGGTTCTCAGCCCCCGGCCCTCGATTCCCAAGCCATCGCCTTCATCGGCGGCGGCAACATGGCCCGCAGCCTGATCGCCGGCCTGGTCTCGCGCGGCACGCCGCCCGGCTCGATCCGTGTCGCCGAGCCGGTCGAGGCGCTGCGCACCGCGCTGCACGCCGACTATGGAGTCGCCACCTTCGCCGACGCGTCCGAAGCGACCGCCGGTGCCCCGGTCTGGGTGTTCGCGGTCAAGCCGCAGGTGATGCGCACGGTCTGCAAAACGGTGGCCGACGCCGCAGCGGCCGACCCGTTGATCGTGTCGATCGCCGCGGGAATCACTTCGACCCAGCTCGACCGTTGGCTCGGCGACGGCCGTGCGGTGGTGCGGACGATGCCGAACACCCCGGCCCTGCTCGGCGCCGGCATCACCGGGCTGTTCGCGAACCCGCGCGTGGACGCCGACCAGCGCACGCTGGCCGAACGCATACTCGCGACCGCGGGCGAAACCGTCTGGATCGCCGACGAGGCGCTGATGGATGCGGTGACCGCGGTCTCCGGCAGCGGTCCGGCCTACGCGT
This sequence comes from Marilutibacter chinensis, assembly GCF_021725675.1. Taxonomy (GTDB): domain Bacteria; phylum Pseudomonadota; class Gammaproteobacteria; order Xanthomonadales; family Xanthomonadaceae; genus Marilutibacter; species Marilutibacter chinensis. Next base: position 161,694 of record NZ_JAKJPO010000007.1, read on the forward strand.
TCCTCCTCGCCGAAGCGATGCAGGCGGCCGGCGAGGCCCAGGGCCTGCCGGCCGATACCGCCCGCACGCTGGCGGCGCAGACCCTGCTCGGCGCCGCCCGGATGCTGGTCGAGTCCGGAGAATCCGCCGAGGTGCTGCGCAAGCGGGTGACGTCGCCCGGCGGCACCACCCAGGCCGCGATCGAGACCTTCGAGGCCGGCGGCTTCCGCGCCCTGGTCGCCGACGCGATCGAAGCGGCGACCCGGCGCGGGCGCGAGCTGTCGGCGGCCAACGACTGATGGCGGCGTTTCCGGTGGTGACGACGGTACCGCTTCCGTCCCGGGCACGCACCGGCTTCGCCCGCAGCGCATTGCATGGCCTGTTCGCCCTGACCGTGCTGCCGCTCGCGCTGGCCGGCTGCGGACGCGAGTCGTCGACGCCGCCTGCGCAGCCGCACGGGCAGGTAATGGAAGAGGCGACGGTGCGCGCCGGCGACGTCACCGTACGCGCCAGCGTGGTCCCGACCCTGCGCGTGGGCGAGGCGGTGGCGCGCCAATACGGCATCGAACGCGGCCCAGGCCGGGTGCTGGTGCTGGTCGGCGTCCGCCAGGGCCCGGAGACCGGGGAGATCGCGCTGCCGGCGCAGGTCACCCTGGAAACCGCCGACCTGCGCGGCGTCTCCGAACGGCAGGTGCTGCGCGAAGTACGCAGCGGCGGCCCCCCGGAGCAGGCGCTGATCGACTACGTGGGCACGGTCCGGGTGACGCCGCCGGAGACCCTGCGCTTCGACATCCGGGTCGAACGCGCGGGCGAGGCGCCGATCCGCCTGCAGTTCAGCCGCGACGTGTTCCCGGATTGAGCCGCACGCAGGCATGAAGGCGCAAATGCGCCGCCACGGATTGCGCCGATGAACACGGACAAGGCGAGGGCCTGGTCAACGGACTCCGTGTTCGTCCGCGTGATCGATGGCTGTCGCTTTTCTTCCACCAGACATCGAGCCTTGAGCCGAGGGGCTGGCTGCTCACGGCCTTCGCAGGAACAGCGTGAGCCGCGATGCAGCCTCCCCACGAAAGCCCGATCGCGGCCCACGCTGCTCCTACGGGGGGACGATGTGTAGCCTGGCGCGCGTGATCGGCCGAATCAGAAGAAACTCAGGACCGTCGCTCCGCCCAGCGCTGCACGATCGCCGCCAGCGCGCGCACGCCGTCGGTCAGCGCAGCCGGGCCCGGCTGCAGGATCAGTGGCGACTTGATCTCGTGCAGCTCGCCGTCGCGCACCGCCGGAATCGCGTCCCAGCCGGGGCGCGCGGCGACTTTCCCGGGCTGGAACTTCTTGCCGCACCAGGAGCCGACGATGATGTCAGGCGCCCGCGCGACCACCTCGCGCGGATCCTCGAGGATGCGCTGTTTCGCCAGCGGCTCGGCCGCGCGTTCCGGGAAGATGTCGTCGCCGCCGGCGATGCGGACCAGCTCGGCGACCCAGGCGATCCCGGTGATCGGCGGCTCGTCCCACTCCTCGAAATAGACGCGCGGCCGCCGCGGCAGCGTCGCCGCCTCCGCGGCGATCGTCTCCAGGCCGCGCCGCAGCTCTCCGGCCCAGGCATTCGCGCGTTCGCCGGCCCCGACCAGCGCGCCGAGCCGGCGGATGTAGTCGAGGATGCCGTCGACGCTGCGGTGATTGCTGATCCAGACCTCGATCCCGTGGCGGACCAGCTCGGCGGCGATGTCGGCCTGGATGTCGGAAAAGCCGATCACGAAGTCCGGGCGCAGCTTGAGGATCTCGCCGATCTTCGCGCTGGTGAACGCGCTGACCTTCGGCTTCTCCTTGCGTGCGATCGCCGGCCGCACGGTGAAACCGCTGATGCCGACGATGCGGTCCTGCTCGCCGAGCGCGTACAGCGTCTCGGTCGGCTCCTCGGTCAGGCAGACGATGCGGCGGGGGCCGATCACGTCGGCGCTCAGGGGTACAGCATGCGACGCGACCACTCACCGGCGCGGTCGCATTCGTAGAGCTGGCGCTCGTGCAGGCGGAAATCGGCGCCATACCAGAACTCGATCGTCGACGGGCGCACGCGCAACCCGGTCCAGCGTGCCGGGCGCGGCACGTCGCGGCCGTCGAACTCCTGCTCGACCCGGGCCAGGCGCTGTTCGAAGACCTCGCGGCCTTCCAGTGTTTCGGACTGCTTCGAGGCCCAGGCACCGAGCTGGCTGCCACGCGGCCGACTCGCGAAGTAGGCGTCGGCCTCGGCGTCGGATACGATCTCGACCGCGCCCTCGATCCGCACCTGCACGCCGTTGCGCACCCGCGGCCAGTGGAACAGCAGGGCGGCATGCGGGTTGGCCTGCAGCTCGCGGCCCTTGCGCCCGTCCAGGTGGGTGTAGAACACGAAGCCGCGCGCGTCGTGCGCCTTCAGCAGCACGATGCGCGCCGACGGCCGGGCGTCGAGTCCCGCGGTGGCCACGGTCAATGCGGTGGGGTCGGGCTCGGCGGCGGCCACGGCTTCCTCGAACAGTCGGTCGAAGGTGGCCAGGGCTTCGGTCAGCAGGGGTGAGGTATCCATCGCGCTATTGTGGAGCGATGGCGCGAACGCTGCATCCCCCTGCCGCCGGTTTCCAACCGGACTTCGTCGCCGGCGTGCTCGACGATGCGCTGGCGAGCGGCGCGCGGGTGTACGCGATCGCCGGGCTGCAGGGCACAGGGAAATCGACCCTGGCCGCCCAGGTCGCCGCGCTTGCGCGATCGCGCGGGCTGCGCTGCGCGACGCTGTCGATCGACGATTTCTACCTCGGCCGTCGCGATCGGCAGCGGCTCGCACGCGAGGTGCACCCGCTGCTGGCGACCCGCGGCCCCCCGGGCACGCACGAGGTCGGACTGGCGTGCGCGACGCTCGATGCCATGCGCGCAGGCCTACCGGTTCGCCTGCCACGTTTCGACAAGTTGGCCGACACCCGCCTGCCGCCGTCGCGCTGGCGCCGTTGCGATGCGGTCGACCTGGTGCTGTTCGAAGGCTGGTGCCTGAAGACTCCGGCGCAGGCGGCGGCTGCGCTGGTCGCGCCGATCAATGCGGTCGAGCGCAACGAGGATCCGGACGGCCGCTGGCGCCGCTGGTGCAACCGGGCACTTGCGCGCGACTACCCCGCGCTGTGGTCGCGGCTGGACCGCCTGCTGTTCCTGCAGCCACCGGGTTTCGAGGCAGTGCCGGAGTGGCGCTGGCAACAGGAGCAGGCGATGCGTGCCGCGCGTCCGCGGCGCATCGGGATGAGCCGGGCGCAGATCGTCCGCTTCGTCCAGTTGTACGAACGGGTCAGCCGGCACGCCCTGCGCACCCTGCCCGGCCTGGCCGAGCGCACGGTGCGCCTGGACGGACGGCGCCGGCCGCTGGGCGGCTGAGCGTCGGCGGCTCCACGCCTACTCGACGACGAAAGTCACCCGCAGGTTCACCCGCCACTCGGTCACGTTGCCATCGGGCGAGGTCACGACCTTGATGTCGCTGACCCAGGCACCCTGGATGTTCTTCACCGATTCGCTGCACTTCTTCAATCCGTTCTTGACCGCATCCTCGACGCCGACGCTGGACGCGGCATTGAGCTCGATGACCTTGGCGATGGACATGGCAGGCTCCTTCTGGACTGGCCGGGCGACATCGCCCGAGCCGCCTACGCTACGCGTGCGTCCGTTAAGCCGGCGCAACATCCGTCGCCCACGCAGGGCAGGAGCGGCGACCTCCGGTCGGAGAATCGGAGACAGGCTCTACAATCGGCGGATGAATCCCGCACGCAACCTGATCCTGGTCGGCCCGATGGGGGCGGGCAAGACCTGCATCGGCCGTCGCCTGGCCGGGCATTACGGGCTGCGCCTGGTCGACGCCGACCACGAGATCGAGCGGCATACCGGCACCACCATCGCGACGATCTTCGAATGCGAGGGCGAAGCCGGCTTCCGCGCCCGCGAGCGGTCGATGCTGGAGACGCTGCTCCGCGACGATGGCCTGCTGCTGGCGACCGGCGGCGGCGCGGTGCTGGATCCGGACAACCGCGAGTTGCTGCGCATGCGCGGCTTCGTCGTCCATCTGCGGGCGACGCCGGCCCAGCAGCTCGAACGGCTGCGCCACGACCGCAGCCGCCCGCTGCTGGCGCGGCCCGATCGCGAGGCGGTACTGCACGAGATGGCCGCGACCCGCGACCCGCTGTATGCCGAGGTCGCCGACCTCGCCTTCGATACCGACACCCTCGGCGCCGCCGATGCCGCACGCCGGCTGCAGCACGAGCTCGACCGCCACTGGCAACGCACCGGAGCGACCGCATGACCGCCACCCAGACCGTCCACATCGGCGGCACGGCCCCCTACACGGTGACGATAGCGCCCGGTCTGATCGACGACGGCGCCGCACTGACCCGGGCGCTGCGCGGCCGCCATCTGCTGCTGGTCAGCGACGCGCACGTCGCACCGCTCTATGCCGACCGTGTCGAAGCCGCGGCACGCGCGGCGCGACCCGGGCTGACGACGGCTCGCTATGTGATGCCCGCGGGCGAGCATGAGAAGACCCTCGCCCGCTTCGGCGAATGCGTGGATGCGCTGGCTACGCTGGGCGCGACCCGCGACGCCGCGGTGCTCGCGCTCGGCGGCGGCGTGATCGGCGACCTGGCCGGGTTCGCCGGTGCCTGCTGGATGCGCGGCATCGACGTGATCCAGGTGCCGACCACCCTGCTGGCGATGGTCGACTCATCGGTCGGCGGCAAGACCGCGGTCGACCTGCCCAGCGGCAAGAATCTGGTCGGCGCGTTCCATCCGCCCCGTGCGGTGGTCGCCGATACCACCGTTCTGCGCAGCCTGCCCGACCGCGAGCTGCGCGCCGGCCTGGCCGAGGTGGTCAAGTACGGCGCGATCTTCGACGCCGGTTTCCTCGACTGGCTGGAAACGCATGTCGATGCGCTGCTCGCACGCGACGACGCCGCGGTCGCCGAGGCGGTCGCGCGCAGCTGCCGCTACAAGGCCGACGTGGTCGAGCGTGATCCGCTCGAACACGGCGATCGTGCGCTGCTGAACTTCGGCCACACCTTCGGCCACGCGATCGAGACCGAACAGGGTTATGCGGGCACGAGCGGCGACGGCCTCAACCATGGCGAAGCGGTCGCGGTCGGCATGGTGCTGGCGGCGCGGCTGTCGGCCAGGCTCGGCCTCGCCCCGGCGGCCGATGCGCAGCGCCTGCAGGCGTTGCTGCAGCGATTCGGGCTGCCGGTCGAAATCCCCGTCGGGCTGTCGCCGGAGGCGCTGCTGACGCGCATGCGGCTGGACAAGAAGGCCGACGCGCAGGGTCTGCGCTTCATCCTCTGGGACAAGGCCGGTGCGGCACGGATCGTGGCCGGCATCGCCGACGAGGCGGTGCTGGCGACGCTGACGGCCTGATCGCCCCGGCCGGCTCGGCCCATCGGTCCAGCCCCGGTCGCTCAGGGCCAGCCGACGGCGTGGCGCAGGTACTCGACGTGGCCGTCGAGCAGGCCGGTGATGTAGACCGTGGTCAGGATCGGGTGATCGCCCCAGACCTCCGCCGAACGGGTATTGACCGGATTGACCCCGGCATCGCGCTGCACGTACTGCACCGGCGGGTTGCCCGGCGCGCCGACATTGTTGGCCAGGCCCAACGCCCAATGCTCCCAGGTGCGGTAGAGGTCGGACGCCATGACGATCGAGTAGCTCGTCGGCGCGGTGCCGTTGTTGGCCGACAGGGTCAATCCGCCGAGGATCATGCACAAACGCGCGAGCGCGCCGGTGATCGCCTGCCGGGCGGCGTCGTTGCCGGGGGCGTTGTCGTCCGCGGCGGTGGCGGCGTTGTCCGCGACCACCTGCGCCTGCGCGGTGGCGGCCGGATTGGCGAAGGTGTCACGCACCCACGCGACGAAGCCGGGGTTGTATGCGATCTCCTCTTCCTCGGCGTCGTAGACCCAGGCCTGGTCGTAGATCGACGGCGGTGTGTTGTCGGCATGGCCGCCGGGGCCGCCGAACAGGGCGAAGCCCCAGCATGGCGCATCGGGATGGGGATCGGGCCAGGCCTGATCGAGCTCGGTGCCGGCGCCGAGGTCGTCGCTGGCAAGTCCTTGCAGTTGGGCATCGGTGAGTTGCGGCATGGGATCGGCTCCTTGTCGAGGTTTCGGCGGCGCGCCCTCCATCCCGAAGGGCGTCGATCCGTCACCTGCAACAACGCCGCACGGGCGCGGTCGTGAACCGGTCTCGACCAACTTCACATGTGGCCCGTCGCCGCGTTTCACGGTGTGTACCCGCGCGGAGAACCGGCCCCGGATGGCTCACGACACGCTCGAACTGCTGCTGTTGCTGCACCGCCTGTCGCGTCCGTCGCCGCCGGAGACTCAAGCGGGCACGCCCTCCGTCACGTCAACCGCCCCCCCCTTCCAGGAGCCGTCCATGCCCGGCCAGTTCGAATTCCTCGACAAGCACTACGACCCGACCGACATCCCCGAGGTCGCCGCCCAGACCGCGTTCGAGCGCTTTGGCAACTACCCCAACGCGCACACCAGCACGGTGATCTTCAACGTCGCCTGGTCGGCGCTGACCGACGCGATCAGCCAGGCGGTACTGACCTACGTCAATGGCGGCGTCGCCACCGGTTCGGCGGCGGCGACGCTGAGCGAGGACGGCCGGCAGTGGAACATCGTCCTGACCGGCCTGCAGTACGTGAACGCCACCCGCACCGTGGTCCAGGGCCGCTCGCAGTACTCGATCGCCGAGTACAGCAACGGCAGCGTGTTCGTGAACGCCGAAGCGCTCGGCGGGCAACTGCTCGGCGATGTCGTGCACCTGAGCACCGGCTTCGGCACATGGGTGAAGAACCTGCAACTGAAGAATCCGTCTGCCTCCTGAGCGCGCGCAACGGCGCAGCCACGTCAGGCGGGACTGCGCCTCCAGGCCGACCGGACGCGGCGCCACGCGATCCGGTGCCGGCGTGCTCAGGCGACCCGGCGACGCTCGCGGGCGCGCCGGTTCGACGCCACCGGGTTGTCGGCCTCCACGCCCGCGCCCGATGCCAGCAGGCCGACCCAGCGGTCGGTATCCAGCACCGCGGCGAAGTTGCTGTGGAACACCACGCTGAAAACGCGATGGATCTCCTCGGCGCTGGCGTGACCGGCCGCGTTCTCGTACGGCAACGTGCCGGTCGCATCGATGAGGAACTCGACTGCCAGTCCCGAGTGCGCGGCGTCGAAGACGCTCGCGGCGTCGCAGTTGTGGGTCATGTAGCCGGCCACCGTGACGGTATCGACCCCATGCCCGGCCAGCCACTCGCGCAGGCCGGTACCGGCGAACACGCTGGCCAGCGACTTGTCGACGTAGTGGTCGCGCGGCCGCCCGGCGATCTCCGGATGCAGCGCCCAGCCGTGCGACCCCTCGGCGAATGCCGGCGACCGCGCCGGCGCGGTGTGCTGCACCACCACCACCGGCACGCCGGCGGCACGCGCGGCATCCATCGCACGACCGATGTTGGCGAGGCTCTCGCGCGGTGGCGGATATTCGATCGGCAGCTGACCGTCGAAGTACTCGTTCTGCACGTCGACCACGATCAGGGCGCGCTTGCGCGGCGGGTTTTCGTTCATGGCATGGCTCCGTCGGTGGGGATGGCGCCATTCTTCGCCGGGACTGCACGTACCAGAAGTGGCCTGATTGACATTATTCGATACAATCGGGCCATGTCGCCGCAAAGCACCTCCACCGTCGCCGTCGTCGCCTTCGACCGGATCAGCCCGTTCCACCTGGGCGTGCCGTGCATGGTGTTCGAGGACCGGAGCGACGAAGGCCTGCCCCGGTTCGAACTGCGCGTGTGCGGAATCGGGCGCGGCCGGCTGCGCACCGATGCGGGCTTCGACATCGAGGCGCATCACGACCTGACCGGATTGCGCGACGCCGACATCGTGATCGTGCCGGCCTGGCCCGATCCCGACCTGCCCGCGCCAGCCCCGCTGCTGGACGCCCTGCGCGCAGCCCATGCGCGCGGCGCCTGCGTGGTCGGTCTGTGCCTGGGCACCTACGTACTGGCGGAGGCGGGATTGCTCGACAACCGTCCCGCGACCACCCATTGGGCCTGGAGCGAGCATTTCGCCCGCCGCCATCCGCAGGTCGCGCTGCAGACGGACGTGCTCTACGTCGACGACGGCGACGTGCTGACCTCGGCCGGGACCGCCGCGGCGATCGACTGTTGCCTGCACCTGCTGCGGCGCGAGCACGGCGCCGAGGCCGCGAGCCGGGTGGCGCGGATGATGGTGGTATCGCCGCACCGGCGAGGCGGACAGGCGCAGTACGTCGAACGCCCGCTGCCGGACGCCTCCCGCGACGACCGCCTGGCCGGAGTGCTGGAATGGGCGCTGCGGAACCTCGATCGCCCGCACCGCCTCGATGACCTGGCCGAGCGCGCGCTGATGAGCCGGCGCACGTTCACCCGCCGCTTCCGCCAGGCCACCGGCGCCACCGTGCACCAGTGGCTGCTGACCCAGCGCCTGGCGCGGGCGCAGCGGCTGCTGGAAACCACCGACCAGCCACTGGAGGCGGTCGCCGCCAGCACCGGCTTCGGCTCGGCGGTATCGCTGCGTCAGCGCTTCGCCGCCACCTTCGGGGTTCCGCCGTCGGCCTGGCGCCGCGAGTTCCGCGGCACCTGAGAGCCGGGCGGCACTGGCGTACAATTGCCGCCCTTATGCGAATGCTCCTGCAACAACGCCCCGACGGCCCGGAAGAAGCTCCGCGCTTCGTGCAGCTGTTCCTGCAACCGGACCTGCTCGGCGGCTTCACCCTGGTCCGCGAATCCGGACAGATCGGCGGCCGCAGCAGCGTGCGCCGCGAGCAGTTCCTCGACCACGCCAGCGCGGTCGCGGCGATGGAACGCGCGCGCGACCAGCAGATCAAGCGCGGCTTCCAGGTGATGTTCGCGCAAGGCGCGAGCGCGCCGCGATGACATTCCTCATTGCGAAGTGATGAGGGATCCGGATCTGTTTCCCACGACCCTGCGAAGGCCGCGCGCCCCCACGCAATTCCTCCAGGCAGGTCCCTCCCTGCCCCGGACGACAATACTGACGACCCGACGATGACCTCCCCCCTCAAGAACGACCGTTTCCTCCGCGCGCTGCGCCGCCAACCCGTCGACCGCACCCCGGTCTGGCTGATGCGCCAGGCTGGCCGTTACCTGCCGGAGTACCGCGCGACCCGCAAGCAGGCCGGCAGCTTCCTGGCGATGGCGAAGAACCCGGAGCTGGCCTGCGAGGTGACCTTGCAGCCGCTGCGCCGCTATCCGCTCGACGCGGCGATCCTGTTCTCCGACATCCTGACCGTGCCCGACGCGATGGGGCTGGGCCTGTACTTCGTCGAAGGCGAAGGACCGAAGTTCCGGCATCCGGTGCGCAGCCCCGACGACATCGCGCGGCTGGCAGTGCCGGACATGGAGACCGAGCTGCGCTACGTGACCGACGCGGTGCGCACGATCCGCCGCGAACTCGACGGCAGCGTGCCGCTGATCGGCTTCTCCGGCAGCCCGTGGACGCTGGCCTGCTACATGGTCGAAGGCGGCGGCAGCAAGGACTTTGCGAAAGTGAAATCGCTCGCACTGAACGATCCTGCCGCGATGCACCGGCTGCTCGGCGTGGTGACCGACGCGGTGATCGCCTACCTGTCGGCGCAACGCGCGGCCGGCGCGCAGGCATTGCAGGTATTCGACACCTGGGGCGGCGTGCTGGGACCGAGGATGTATCGCGAATTCTCGTTGCGCTACCTGCGACGGATCGCGCGCGAACTGGAGCGCGGCGACGGCGACGCGCGTACTCCACTCATCCTGTTCGGCAAGGGCAACGCCGCCTACCTGGGCGAGCTGGCCGACAGCGGCGCCGATGCGGTCGGCGCCGACTGGCTGGTCGACCTCGGCGACGCCGCGCGCGCCGTCGGCGGCAAGGTGGCGGTGCAGGGCAATCTCGACCCGGTCACCCTGTACGCATCGCCGGATGCGATCCGCGAGGAGGCCGGCCGCGCGCTGGACAGCTGGCGCGATGGCAACGGCGGTTCGCGCGAGGGCCATGTGTTCAATCTGGGTCACGGCATGTCGCCGGACATGGATCCCGAGCACGTCGCCGTGCTGGTCGATGCGGTGCATACGCACAGCGCGCGCTGACCGGCACGCACGGCAGGAGGAAGAAAAACGGCGCCGGAAGGCGCCGTTTTCGTTGCGGCCGGATGAAGCGCCCGATCAGCGATGCCCGCCGTCGGCGTCGGGGCCGTCGCCGGCGCCGGCGGACGGGCCCGACGCGCCCAGCGCGAGCACCTGGAATTCGACCTCGACCGGGCCCGCGTGCTCGAACACCAGGGTCGCCCCCACCGTATCGCCCTCGGCGAATGGCTGCGCGGGCTCCATGAACATCAGGTGATAGCTGCCCGGCGCCAGCCGGACCTCGCCGCCGGCCGGAATCTCCAGCCCTTCGTCCAGATGGCGCATCTTCATCATGCCGTCGACGGTCCGCATCTCGTGCAGCTCGACGCGTTCGGCCGCGGGGCTCCGGACCGATACCAGCCGGTCGGCATCGGCGCCGCCGTTGCGCAGGGTCAGGAAACCGCCGGCGACCTTCGCGCCCGGCGGCATCGCCCGCATCCAGGCATCACCGGCGCCGATACCGGCCGGCATCGGTGCCGATGCCGTCATTTCGGCGGCAGGCACTTGTGCTGGCGCGTCGACGGCGCCGGTTCCTGGCTGCGGTTCGGGCGAGGTGCCGGGTGAGCAGGCCGCCAGCAGCGCGGCGGTGGCGACGGCGGTGGCGGCGCTTCGCAGCTGCGGCAAACGGCTCGGAGCCGCGTCCTTCATCGAAAGGTCTTTCCGGAACTTCATCGGTACTCCTCCAGTGAATCGAACAGGGTCAGGGAACGGCGGCGGAACGGGAGGTTCCGCTGCGACATCGAGGCCAGCAGGCACAGCCACAGAAGGGTCCAGGTGCCAATGACGGTGACGAATAGAACCGACATCATCCGTCGGCGCCCCCGCCATCGCAGGCCGAGGCAGAACGAACGCCCGTCGCCGCGCAGGAACCGGGCCTGGTCGACGCCGCCGGATCGACTACGGCGCCGGTGGTCGAGATCCAGTTGCGGTCGGCGAGGTCGCGCCCGGACGGCGGTCGTGGACCACGACCGGATCGAGCGTGGCGGCGAAAGCGGCTGCTGGATCGTGCCGGACCGCCGGCCAGCTCGTCGGCATGCGCGACGGAAGCGGACAGGCAGGGAAACAGACAGACGACCAGGGCCACACGCGTGCGTGCGCCCGGATACGGCGCGCATGGCGCCGCGAACGGGATGTTCGACATGGAAACTCCGAAATGCAAAGAACGCGCACGACACAGCCGCACGCGGCAGAAGGTTTTTTGCGTTTCAGAGCGCCAGAGGCGGCCCGCGCGATCCCAGTCCGCACGGATGCCGCCATTCGCGGCGCAGACCGGCGCCGATTCGACCGGTCGAAACCTGCGGTTTGAACGGCGGGAACAATCCCAGACACAGCGCAAGGAACAGCAGCGACGCCAGCAGCGGGCAGTAATCGCAGTCGGCGCCCGCATGGCCGGAGGGTTTGCCGGGCATGTCCGCGCCGGCCTCGTCCATGCCGCCGTCGGTACCAGGCAACTGCACGTACTTCAGCCCGGCGACGGTGCAGATCGCGGTCCAGTGCGCGCCCGCGCTCTCCCAGCCATCGGCCCCCACGCGCGATTCCGCCAGCCGCCCCAGGGTCGGCACGATCAGCAGCAGCAGGGTGGCGAGGAACGCCAGCCTGAGCATGCCGGTCTGGTACGGGCGGAAGCGGATCACGGCGCGCATTGTAGCGGCCGCGCGCGGGGACCGGCGGATGCAGGCCGGCCCCGAGTCCCGCGAAGCAGCGTCCCCTTCACGACCGCGATCAGGCTTCAGTCGCAGACCGGATCCCCGGCGTCCACGCGTCGTCCCTCTGCCGCCGATTCGGGCTGGTGCCAGCGGAACAGCTCCATCTCCCTGAACTCGTCCTCGATCACCACGAACGTATAGCAGGCGGGCAGGTCTTCCAGGGCGATCCCCTTCAGCGCCTCCGATGCCGACAAACCCATCGCTTCACGACGCCGCTCGAAGCCGCCGGCATCCATTACCCGCTGGAATGCGCCGGTATTGGCCACCTCGACCTTGGCGCCGGTCCTCAGCGTGGCCGTCCAGGGCGTCTCGTACTCGTGGGTATGACCGTAGACGAACTGCCTCATCGCCGGGTAGCGACTGCGGCGCTCGCGCAGATGACGGGCGACGACCGCCTGCTTGGAGTTGAGCGTCGACTCCACCGTCGCCGCCAGGCTCGGCGGCGCGCAGGCCAAGCGGCCATTGATCGCGGCGTGGTCGCACAACTGCCGCAGGTGATCGTCAGGCAGGCCGGCGACCTCGACATCGAGCTGGGCGCGGATCGCTGCGCCCAGTTCCGATTGATCCACGATCAGTTCGGCGAACTCATCGCCGTCGCCCAGGCTGGCCAGCACCAGCGCGTGTCCCCGCGTGCGGGCGTAGTCGAGATCCCACTCCGGCGTCTGCCCGGGCTCGACGGACAGCATCCGCGCGCGTTGCCGGCGCGAGGTCTCGAACAGGTTGAACATCACGAACCGCGCCAGATCCTGTGCCGACCGCCCCAGCCCACGATCGGCGAGGCGGTACTTCGCGCCCAGCGACTCGGGGCTCAGATTGTCGATGATCGGATATTCGCCCTCGACGTCGTTGAACAATGTCTGCACGAACTGCTCGCCCCAGGGGCGGATCATGTGCGCCGCACCGTCGATCTCGACCGTCACCTGCGGCCAGGCATCGTAGCGGTTGGCGTCCTTGCCGATCTGGTGCCCGTGCTCGGCCACGGTCATGCCACTTTCGCTGAGCCAGATACCATCGTCCAGGCGCCGGACGCGGTTGCCGGCGGCCGGCAGCGCCTCCTTCAGCGTCTGCCAGACGGGATCCAGCAGCAGCGCCGCATCATGGTTGCCGGGCACCACGTGCAAGCGGTTGTCGCCGCGGGCGACGAAACGGTCGATCACTTCAAGGTCCGGCGCATGTGCCTGGATCACCCGCCGCGCGAGGGCCAGGGTCTGCTCGGCGGTACAGCCGGCATCGGGGTGGGGCGCGGTGCAGGCCATGCCTGGGTATGGCTGCCAGAGTTCGAGGAAATCCCCGAGCACGATCAAGTCGACGCTGTCGCCATGACGGCGGCTGACATCGTCGAGGAAACCGGCCAGCGCGGCGTTCCAGCGGAAGTCCTCCTGCCGACTCCACTGACCGTCATCCCGTCTTCCCAGCCCCATGTGAGTGTCGCTGACGAATACGAGTGTGCGTGGCGAAACAGGGTCGGGCACGACAGCCGCGGGCTGGGCGGCGGCCGGTGGGCAGAGTGCCGACAACGCAGCCAGAACGAACGGGGCCAGTGGCCTCCGAAGCCCGACCTCAGGTCTCCGCGGGGTCCCCGCCGGTCCCGCGCCCGTCACTCGCGCGTCCATCCGCTTCGTCTTCTTCCACACGTTCCTCATGCTCGGGGTCCTCATGCTCGGGGTCCGGCTGCCGTGGCCGCGGGCAAAGGCGGACCGATGGATCGCCGATCAGCACATACTCGCGGTGCAGGTGACCGTCGCCGACGAAACCGTTGGTTTCGCTGTAGCGACGCTCGGTGGTCGCCACTGCCTGCGCGTACAGCGCCTGTAGGGTCGGGGTATCGCCTTCGTAGTAGGCCCGGTCGATGTCGTTGATCAATTGCTCGGTCAGCACCAGGGCGTAGTCGGTCGGCACCGACAGCGGCGAGGCGATGAACGACTCCACGTTGTGCCGGTGCAAGCGCTGGATCAGTCCGTTGGAGGCGTTCGGCGAGGCGGTGTTGCACGCGGCGAGAAAAGCGGCGCTGCCCGGGGCGAACCGGCGCCGGATGTCCTCCATGTCGATCACCTCGCCCGAACCTCGTTCGATCTCGATGCCGTCGCTGCCGTAATGCGCGACCAGGATGATTCCCTCCGCACCCGCTGGCGCGGACGCCGCGGACGACGCCGCGGACGGCGGCGTACCCGCCGTTCCGGCGAAGAAGGCCTCGACCTGCGTGTGGCCGGTCAGCGCGGCATTGCGCCAGTCGGTTGGCGGCAGCGCGACGATCCGGTCGACGATGCGCTTGTGCTCGTCGGGCAGGTCATGGGCGACCGAGCGACCGACCAGTACGTGCCAACGGCTCACGCAGCCCGGCGTCAGCGCACCGGGGACGGAGATCGGCTCGACCAGAGTGAAGTCGTTCGTGATCAGCTGCGACCCCGGCGCCGCCAGCATCCGTAGCGGCAGATACATGCGCTCGCTGTCGCCGCCACGACCGGGCACGAAGAACTGCGCCGACACCACGGTCTCATCATCCGACTCGGCCAGCGCCTTGAGCGCCGCGAACGCCTGTTCCGCGCTCATTCCCGGCAGTTGCGAGGAGGCCTGCGCGCTGAACAGCTTGTCCTTGATGAATTTCGCCGCCTTCTGATAGGCCCAGTGCCCCCGTTCGGCCTGGCTCAGATAGCCGCGGTCCGCGACGACACGGCGCTGGAATTCGGCGTTCGCGCGGAACGCATCCTCGATCGAAGACACCAGTCGCCAGCCGGCGACCTGGCGTTCGCCGTCGCGCGGCTGCACCACCATCACCGCGTAACTGTCGCCACGCGAGGCACCGACCTCGAACACGTGCAGGCCGACATGGCTGGCGTCGTCCGCGACACCGGCGGGCCTGTCGAGCACGTCGACGACGTCGGCCATGCTCTTGACCACCGGCGCCTGCAGTCGCCGTTCGCGGTCGGACGGGTCGCGGCAACTGGTCTGTCCGAAGAATCCATCGATCGGCATGGTCACCACCAACCCGTCCAGGGCGATGGTCATTTCCTCGTTCCAGACGGAAAGCACGATCTGCGCACAACCGCGCGCATAGGCGTTGACCAGAAACGGGATCGACTGCCGACCGAATACCCGGTCCGTGCGGTCATCCGCTCCTGCGTCATCCGACCCCGTCCCGTCCGCCCCGGTACCGGCCTCCTCGTCATCGATCGACGGAGAAGGCGGCGGGGACGGCTTGCGCAGGACCAGCGGGTAGGCCGTGGTGCCGTTCCCGGGGGCCGGCGAAACGCCGTCGGCGAAGATCGGCACCAGGTGGACGACAAGCGCCCGATCTTCCCGCAGTTCACGCAGCCGTTCCTCCAGGGTCGTGGACACCCGCGCCTGGAGCGCCCGATCGACCACCGCCACGTCCAACTGGTAGGAACGCCCGCGTGCGACCGTGGTTACCGGCGCGCAATCGGGCGGGCAATCGATGCGCGGGGAGACCCCGGCCGTCCAACCGATCCGGAAGCCCTCGACCGGGAGATCCTCCGCGGGCCCGGAAAACGCGGCGGCGGTCGGGACGATTGCAGGCTCGTCCTCCTCATGTACCAACTCCGCCGGTGCCGGCGCGGCAGCGATCGCCCGCATGGCCAACGCTCGTTCCCGAGCCACGGTCGCCGTTCCCGCGGGAAGCGCCTCCGCGATCCGCTCGGCTTCGGAAATCCCCCGCCCGGCGGGCGCATCGATCTCGTCCGGGGGAAGGGACATCGGCGCGGGAGTGGCATGGGCCTCCCCATCGGCGGCCGAGGCCGCGTCGACCTGGCCGACGGGCACCGGTTCCTCTTCGGATCCGATCCGCTGCGCCTGTCCGCAGGCGGCCAGGAGCAAGGCCAGCGCCAGCGCACCTGCGGTTGGCATGCCGCGCATGGGGAGCCCACACCACGCCGTCGGCGCTCCTCCTTTCCCTGATGAGGTGTCCAATGCGTTTCCCCTGTCCCCTGCGTGGCCGGCCTGCGCTCCGCAGAACGGCGGGCCCGCAACACTCTCGGACATACCGCAGGTGCCGTGATGACCCCGTCATCGCGCGCCGGCCCGGGTGGCTCGCAGTCGAAGTCGCTAGGCGGAAGGCCTGGAGGGCTCCCGCGTCACCGCCGCCAGCAGCTCCGCCAGCATCGCGCCGGTGACCGGCTTGCGCACGAAACGGTCGAAGCCGGCCTGCAGGGCCTGCTGCTCGACCGGAACGTCCGCGCGCGCGGTGATCGCGATCAGCGGTGCGTGGAAGCCCTGCACGCGCAACTGTCGCGCCAGGGAAAGACCGTCCATGCCCGGCAGGTCGAGGTCGAGCAGCGCGGCATCGAAGCCCGTCGTCTTCGCGCTCGCCGTGGCGACTTCGGCAAGCGCGGCGAGGCCGTGCTCGGCATGGACGACGCGATGGCCCTGCGCCCGCAGCAGGCCGGCCAGCACATCGGCAACGGTCGCGTCGTCCTCGACCAGCAGCAGGTCCAGGGCGCGCATGGGCGTGGGTGGCGACGCCGTGGCGGCGGTTCCCGCCGTACCCGCCTCGTTCGCGGTAGCCGCCGCACTTTCCGCGAACGGCAGCACGACATGGAAGCGTGCGCCGCGGCCGGGCGCGCTGTCGACTTCGATCCGGCCACCCATCGCCTCGACCAGCTCATGACAGATCGCCAGTCCCAGTCCGCTGCCGCCGTAGCGGTCGGCGGTACGGGCACCCTCGGCCTGCTCGAAGCGGCGGAACAGCCGTCCCTGCTGCTCCTCGCTCAGGCCCGGCCCGGTGTCCTCGACGGTGAAACGCAATCCGCCGCCGGCATCGCGCGCGACGTGCAGGCCGACGTGACCGACCGCGGTGAACTTGATCGCGTTGCCGAGCAGGTTGAGGAGGATCTGCCGGACCCGTTTGGCGTCGCCGTCGACCCGGCGTGGCAGATCGCCGGACAGGCGGGAGACGAATTCCAGCCCCTTGGCGCGCGCAAGCGGCGCATTGAGCCCGACCACCTCGCGCAGCAGCCGTTCCAGCTCGAACGGCGCGACCATCAGCTCGAGCTTGCCGGATTCGATCCGGGCCAGGTCCAGCGCATCGTTGACCAGGCGCAGCAGATGCTCGCCCGCCTGCTTGATCGATTCGGCGAACTCGCGCTGCTCGGCATCCAGGTCGGTGCCCAGCAGCAGCTCGCTCATGCCGAGCACGCCGGTCATCGGCGTGCGCACCTCGTGTCCGAGGGTGGCGAGGAAGCGGGTCTTGGCGAGCGACGCCTGGGTCGCGATTTCGCGCTCGTGCTCTGCCCGCTCGCGGGCGTGCAGCTGGCGCAGCCGGTCGCGATAGACGTCGGACGCCCACCACAGCAGCAGCACCGCGAGCCCGCCGAAGCCAGCCCAGGCCGCCGGCGTGTTCCACCACGGCGGCTGCACCGTGAAGTGCAGGATCTGTTCGGCCGACGCATTGCCGAGGGCGTCGTCTGCGCGCGCGCGCAGCGTGTAGCTTCCTGGGGCCAGGCCGGAGAATTCGCGCTCGCCGCGGCTGCCGTGCCCGACCCAGTCCGGGTCGTAGCCATCCAGACGGGTGAAGTAGCGGATCGCCTCGGGATCGTCGAAGGCCATCAGCCGGAACTGCATCCGCAGTTCGCGGTCGGCGGCGGTCAGCGCCTGAAGCGCCTCGTGCCCGACCGTCCGCCAGCGGCCATCCCGGCGCACCTCGACGGCGTCCCACTGCAGGCGCGGCTGCAGCGGCGGCGGATCGCCGGCGCTGGAGTCGACCAGCACCACGCCGCCGTCGTCGAGCGCTCCGGCCAGCAGACCGTCCGGCGTCAATACCGTCGAATGGTCGACGAACTGATGACTGGACAGACCGTCGGCCAGACCGAACCGGCGCAGGCGGCCCGCCTGGTGATCCCATCGGTACAGCCCGCGCGCGGTCGCCAGCCAGACCCGGCCGCGCACATCCACGTGCAGTCCGCGCCCCTCGATCGCGGGAATCTCGTGTTCGGCACCGACCCGCGCCAGCGGCACCCAGCGGTCGCCGTCGCGGCGATAGCGCTCCAGCCCCGCCAACCGCTGCAGCCACAGGTGGTCGGGGCCCTCGAAGTCGAACCCGTAGACGCGATCGCCGGCCAATCCCGGTACCGGCTCGAAGCGCCGCCCATCAGCCGCCAGGCGCAGTATTCCTGCGTCGGCGGCGACCCACGGCACGCCGTCCGGGTCGAAGCCCAGATCTTCCACGTCGACCGTGTCCAACCCTCCGTCGGGGCCGGCCGGGATATTGGCGAGCACGCGCCCGCTGTCGGGGTCGCGCTGCTGCATGCCGCCGCCGGAGGCGACCAGCCAGATGGTGCCGTCCGGCGCCTGCTTCATCAGCGGGATCGCTCCGCCGGGGGTCGCATCGGTGTCGTCCTCGGGCGCCCAGCCGCGGACGACGCCGTCGCCGTCGATCCGCAGCAGATTGCCGAATAGTCCCGCGGTGCCGAGCCACAGCCGGCCGCGATCGTCCTCCACGATCGAGATCGGGCGCCATCCGGTCAGCGCCGCACGGGTGGCCTCGGAAATCGGGTGGACGATGCCGGACTCGTCCAGGTAATCGAGCTCGCCGCGTTCGCCCATCATCCACAGCCCGCCGTCTGCCGAAGGCGCCATGCCGAGATAGAGCGAACTGGTGAGTCCGCCGTCGCCGTGGGTGAGCTGGGTCACGTCGCGCCAGTCCGGACGCAGGTAACCGAGTCCGCGCCCCGGCACCGGCAGCCACAACGCGCCATTGTCCTGCATCAACAGTTGCTGGATCGCCCGGGTCGGCCCGTGCGCGCCGGTCTGCACCGGCACCGGAATCTCGCCGGGCGCGACCTTCCAGACGCTGCGCTGGGTGCCCAGCCACAGATGGCCGCTGAGGTCGTTGACCACGCTGAGCACGGCATTGGGCTTGGCGAACATCGCCGACCACTTCGGATCGTCCCAATGGCCGTCGGCGACGCGCCGGTAGACGCCACTGTCGGCTCCGACCCACAGGCCGTCGGCGCGGGGGCTGACCGAATAGACCAGCGGTGCGGGTACCTCGCCGGGTACCGGAACCCGCTCGATCGCCTGGCCGTTCCAGCGCGCGAGGCCGGCCAGCGTGCCGATCCACAGCGTGCCGTCGCCGTCGAAGGCCAGCGAGGTGACGGTGGTCGAGGGCAGGCTGGCCGGATCGCCCTCCTGCGGCATGAAGCGGGTGATCCGGCCGTCGGCAGCGAGCCGGTGCAGGCCGCCGCCATAGGTGCCGAACCAGACCTCGCCCGGACGGCTGGCGATCGCGAAGGTGTCGTCGCTGCCGATCCGGGGCTCCTGGTCCATCCGGTAATGGCGGAAGGTCTTGCGGTCGGCCTCCAGCACGCTCAGGCCGCGCGTCTCGACCGCGGCCCAGACCCGGTTGCGGTCGTCGACGTGGACGTAGGTGATCAGGTTGCCCGGCAGGCCGTCGGGATCGGCCGGATCGTGGCGCCAGACGCGCATGCCTGCGCCGTCGTAGCGGGCCAGGCCGTCGGTGGTCGCCAGCCAGATGTAACCGTCGCGATCCTCGGCGATGCCATTGATGTAGCTCGCCGGCAGGCCATGTTCGACGCCGATCACCCGCACCCGCGGAACGTCCGGCATCGCGGCCCGCAACGGCAGCGGCCACGATGCCAGCCACGCGAACGCGACCGCCAGCAGCATGGCCAGTCCCCTCGGGAAATGCGTCGTCATCGGCTCCTTGCCCCCTTTCGCCGGCCATGCCCGCGGCCCGCCTCGACAGGCGGCGGGTACGCCCGCCAACCGGCGTACAGGAGCGCGACCATACCGCAGCCGCACGCCGATGTCCGCCCGCGCGGACTCCACGGCACCGATGGCCACGTGGACCGTGGCCCGCGCGACGATGACGACCGCCCCCCGGCTTCGATCGCCGCAGATCCGGAACGAACCGTTGCCGGCCGTGGCCATGCATCCATGCTCGGCCGGTTGGTATGGTGTCGGCATCCGGGTACCCGCCCCGTTCATCGCCTGCGATCCGCCTGCATGCTTCCGTCGACCACCGCCACCGGATCCGCCCCCGATGCCCGCCCAGGCGCTGGCACCGCGATCCGCGCGCTCGTCTGCATGGCGCTGCTGGTGCCGGGCGCGGTCGCTGCGGAGCAACCGACGGGCTACGCGCTGGACCCGGTGCATACGCGGGTGCTGGTGGCGGTCGGCCACGCCGGTTTCTCGCAGGCGCTGGGCACGGTCTCCGGCACCCACGGCTGGCTGCTGTTCGATCCGGACGACTGGAGCTCGGCGCGGCTCGATGTGCGGGTGCCGTTGTCGCGACTGGATTTCGGCGACGAAGACTGGAACCGCGCGGTCGCCGCGCGCAACCTGCTCGACAGCGAACGCCACCCCGAGGCCCGCTTCGTCTCGACCACCGTCACCGGACACGACCCGCGACATGCGACCGTCTGCGGCGAACTCAGCCTGCGCGGCACGACCCGGCCGCAGTGCCTCGAGGTCACCCTGAACGCGATCGGCCGCCACCCGCTGCCGCCGTTCCGCCGGATGGTCGGTTTCTCCGCGCGCGCGACGCTCAGCCGCGCCGGGTTCGGAATCGACGCCTGGCGCTCGGTGATCGGCGACGAGGTCGAACTCAGGATCGAGGCCGAGGCGGTCCGCGACGCCGACGCGCTCGCCGCCCTGCATCCCGCGGTCGCCGCGGCGGCCGAAGCCGATGCCGCGGCAGCCGACGTAACGTCCCGGCCCGCTGCGACGTACCGGTCGTTGGAGGACGCGGCCGAAGCCGCCCTGGACGAGACCGACGAACCGGCCGACGAAAGCCCCGCCGACATGGATTCCACCGACGAGCCCACGCCATGACCCTGAAGAACACCGCAGACCGCTGGGGCGGCGTCAGCCAGTTCCTGCACTGGCTGATCGTGCTGCTGATCCTGATCCTGGCCGTGGTCGGCCTGAGCCTGGACTCATTGCCCAAGTCGCCGAAGTACTTCTGGGTCTACGACCTGCACAAGTCGACCGGGCTGACGGTACTGGCGCTGGTCGTGGTGCGCTTCGGCTGGCGGCTGTATGCCGGCGCGCCTGCGCCGGTCGCCGGAACGCCGTCATGGCAGGCGCGGATCGCCGGCGCGACCCACTGGTTGCTGTACGCGCTGATCTTCGCGATACCGTTGTCCGGCTGGCTGTACGACTCGGCCAGCGGCCTGCGCCCGCTGAAGTGGTTCGGCCTGTTCACCGTACCCAAGCTCAGCGGCCCGAACGCCGGCATCCGCGACCTCGCCCACGAGGCGCACGAGTGGCTGTTCTGGGCGCTGGTCGCGCTGGTCGTGCTGCACGCGGCGGCCGCGTTCTATCACCACGTCTTCCAACGCGACGACACCCTCACCCGGATGCTCCCCCGCCGTCGCAATGCGACGCCCACGTCCCGATAGCGAGAATTCCGATGCAGAACGCTCCCCGCCCCACGCCGTCCACCCGCGCCCTGTCCGTGCCGCTGCTGCTGATCGCGCTGGTCGCCGGCAACGCCGCCGCCGCCGATTACCAGCAGGTCCCCGGCTCGGCACTGACCTTCGCCAGCCAGTACCAGGGCGAAGTCTTCGTCGGGCGCTTTCCCGATTTCAGGACCACGCTGAGCTTCGATCCGGCCGACCCGGGCGCGGCCAGGCTCGACGTGGTGATTCCGCTGGCGACCGCCTCCACGAAGAACCCCGAACGCGACGAAACCCTGCTGGGCTCGGATTTCTTCGCCAGCGACCGCTTCCCGCAGGCGCGCTACACCGCAACCGGCTTCCGCCCGCTCGGCGGCGACCGCTACGCCGCCGACGGCACCCTGAGCCTGCGCGGGATCAGCAAGCCGGTGACGCTGACCTTCACCTGGACGCCGGGCGAGCGGCCGGTGCTGACCGGCAAGGCCACCGTCAAGCGGCTGGATTTCGATATCGGTGCCGGCGACTGGGCGGACACCGCCGATCTGCCGAACGAAGTCGCGGTCAGCACCAAGGTGGTGTTCAGTCCGACCGAGTAGCGCGGTCGACCTGCCAGCACGCGCGCGCTCCGCCTGCGCCGTGCAGGCACAGCTCGTCTCCACCGATCGCGAACGCATGGATCGCGCCCGAGCGCATCATCAACAGCCCTTCCCAGGTCGAGTCCGGGCTGCCGGTGCCGAGGAACGAAGCGGAAGTGTCGCGACCCCCAAGCGCCGGCCCTTCCACCCGGGCGAACAGGCCCCGCACGGCCTCGAAATCGCGATCGGCCGTGGTGGACGTCACCGCCTTGGTCAGAACGATCCGCTCGATCGCGTCGCCCGCGAAGATCCCGTCCAGCGTACGCCCCGACCAGTCGGGCGCTGGCGCCACCGCCTTCACCAGGTGGACGTCCTCGGCGGCGGCGGCGGCAGGCACCGCGACCGCAGGAAATGCCACCGTCATCGCCATCGCGCACCAACGACGCAACAGGTCGCGGTCGAAGGGCCAGTCCAGCTCCGCACCGCGCCGGTTGTCGCGCAGCACCGGTACCCGGGTGCCGTAGCGCGACTCCAACAGGTCGTCGCCATCGATGAACACGCTCTCGAACTCGGGCACGCGCGCGGCGGCCAGCTCTTCCAGCGCCAGGTCGCAGAGGTGGCAGTCGTCGCGCTGGTAGAGCACCAGCGCCGGAGGCTTCACGGATCGCGTTGCGGTCATGGCGGCAGGCCGGACGGTAGCGGAGGGTCAGGGGCGGCCCCGTAGAATAAGGCGTCGCCCCGCCTGCCATCCCTCGCGGGGACACACCGGAGTGGTTCCATGGCTGTCAGCTGTTTCGACCTGTTCAAGATCGGGATCGGCCCGAGCTCGTCCCATACCGTCGGCCCGATGCGCGCCGCCGCCCGTTTCGTGGAACGCTGGCTGGTCGACAACGGCGACCTGCAACGCACCGCGCGTGTCCGCGCCGAGGTGTTCGGCTCGCTGGCGCTGACCGGCCGCGGCCACGGCACCGACAAGGCCGTGCTGATGGGCCTGGAGGGCCACTGGCCGAACCTGATCGATCCGGACGTGATCCCGGCCGCGCTGGAACGGATCCGCGCGGACAAGCGCATCCGGCTGGGCGACGGGCGTGGCGGCGCCCACGAGATCGCCTTCGACGAGAAGCACGACCTGATCATGAACAAGCGGCAGAAGCTGCCGTTCCATACCAACGGCATGCGCTTCACCGCCTACGACGCCGATGGCGACGTCATCGCGACCCGCGACTATTACTCGGTCGGCGGTGGCTTCGTCGTCAATCAGGACGAGGCGGCGGAGGACCGCATCGTCGCCGACACCACCGAGGTCGCCTGGCCGTTCCATTCCGGCGACGAGCTGATCGGTACCGCGAAGGAACAGGGCCTCAGCATCGCGCAGATGATGTACGCCAACGAGCAGGCGTGGCGTTCGCGCGAGGAGATCGACGCCGGGCTCGACGAGATCTGGGAGGCGATGCAGTCCTGCGTGAAGCGTGGCATCCGCGAGAGCGGCACCCTGCCGGGCGGCCTGCACGTCTCTCGCCGGGCGCCGAGCCTGTACGCGGAGCTGTCCTCGCGGCCGGAGGCGGCGATGCGCGATCCGCTGACCACGCTGGACTGGGTGAACCTGTACGCGCTGGCGGTCAACGAGGAGAACGCCGCCGGCGGCCGGGTCGTCACCGCGCCGACCAACGGCGCGGCCGGCATCATCCCGGCGGTGCTGCACTACTACGATCGCTGCATTCCGGGCGCGACCCTGCAGGGCGTGCGCGACTTCCTGCTGACCGCCGCGGCGGTCGGCATCCTGTACAAGGAGAACGCCAGCATCTCCGGCGCCGAGGTCGGCTGCCAGGGCGAGGTCGGGGTCGCCTGCTCGATGGCCGCCGCCGGCCTGACCGCCGCACTCGGCGGCAGCCCGGGCCAGATCGAGAACGCCGCCGAGATCGGCATGGAGCACAACCTCGGCCTGACCTGCGACCCGATCGGCGGACTGGTGCAGATCCCCTGCATCGAGCGCAATGCGATGGGCGCGGTCAAGGCGATCAATGCGAGCCGAATGGCGATGCGCGGCGATGGCAAGCACAAGGTGAGCCTCGACAAGGTCATCAAGACCATGCGCGACACAGGCCGCGACATGCGCGACAAGTACAAGGAAACCTCGCGCGGCGGCCTCGCGGTCAACGTGATCGAGTGCTGACGCGCGCGGGACGCGATTCCGCCACCACGCTTCCACCGAGCCGCTGCGTCGCGCCCGACCCGCCGGCTGGCGCGCCCGGCGTCCTGCCGAACCTCCGGGAGCGATCCCTCGATCGCCGCCGAAGGCGATGCCACCGCGCATCGCGCATGCGGCAGTGCAACACAAGCCAGTCAAATGACCTATCAGGTCATCGACTATCTGTGAACATCGCCGCAAAGCCTCTGTTCACCAGTTGACAACGATATCAATTGGACGCAGCGTCGACCCAAAGCACGCCTGCGGCCGCGCGTCGGCCGGTTCGTGGCCGGGATCCGGCGCGACCGTCCGGCACGGACCGCATGCAAGGGCGGCGATCGAGGAGGCTCAAGCCTCCCGCGCAGTAACGAGGGCAAGGCGTCCTCGCATTTGTGAGTCGACGAGGGGATTGGCGCCGGCCCGACACCGCCGGCGGTCATACATCACATCGTTCCAGGGAGAGACACTCATGAAACACGCAGGACCCGCACGTCCGCCGGCAGGCGGACCGCTGTCCAGGGCCATGCTGTCATCGGCTCTGCTCGCCACCCTTGCGCTCGCCCCCCACGCCGCCCTCGCCGCCTCTTGCGACGGCGTACCGGAGTGGAATGCCGCCACCATCTACAACCCCGGCGACAAGCTGCAGTACCAGGGCCGGCTGTACAGCGCGAACATCCAGATCTGGAACGCACCGCCGACCCACTGCCCGAGCTGCGGCTGGTACCAGGATCTTGGCCAGTGCGATGGCAATGGCGGCGACAACGTCGCGCCGAGCGTCGCCCTGACCGCCCCGTCCGATGGCGCCAGCTTCGCCGAGGGCAGCAACATTGCGATCGACGCATCGGCCAGCGACAGCGACGGCACCGTCACCGGCGTCCAGTTCTTCCGCGGCGGGGTATCGCTGGGCAGCGACGCCAGCGCGCCGTGGTCCGTAACCTGGAGCAACGCGACCGCCGGCACCCACGTGCTGACCGCAGTCGCCACCGACGACGACGGCGCCAGCACCACCTCGCAGCCGGTGACGATCACCGTCGACAGCGCGCCGCCGCCGGTCGACGAGACCGCGCCCAGCGTCCCGGCCGGACTCGCATCGCCCAGCCAGACCGCCAGCTCGATCTCGCTGAGCTGGAACGCATCGACCGACAATCCGGGTGGCAGCGGTGTCGCCGGCTACGACGTCTACCGCAACGGCAGCCTGGTCGGCAGCCCGTCGCAACCCTCGTTCATCGACAGCGGACTCGCCGCCCAGACCGCATACAGCTACCGGGTACGCGCACGCGACGTCGCCGGCAACGCCTCGGCGCAGAGCGCGGCGATCAGCGTCTCGACCCGGGATGGCGGCGATCCCCCTCCCGGCGACAAGCGGGTGATCGGCTACTTCACGCAATGGGGCATCTACGGCCGCAACTACCGGGTCAAGCACATCGACACCAGCGGCGCCGCCGCGCACCTGACCCACATCAACTACGCGTTCGGCAACGTGCGCAACAACCGCTGCGAGGTCGGCAGGACCATTCCGTCCAACCCGAACACCGGCGAAGGCGGCGATGCGTTCGCCGACTACACCAAGTCGTTCTCCGCGGCGGAGAGCGTCGATGGCGTCGGCGACACCTGGGACCAGCCGCTGCGCGGCAACTGGAACCAGCTCAAGGAGCTCAAGGCCAAGCACCCGAACATCAAGGTGCTGATCTCGCTCGGCGGCTGGACCTGGTCGCGCGGTTTCGCCGAGGCGGCCAGGCCCGCCAATCGCGAGGCGTTCGTCGCCTCCTGCATCGACGCCTACATCCACGGCAACCTGCCGGTCACCGACGGCGCCGGCGGCCCCGGCGCGGCGGCGGGCGTGTTCGACGGCATCGATCTGGACTGGGAGTATCCGGTCGCCTGCGGCCTGACCTGCGGCACGCCCGAGGACAACGCCAACTTCACCGCCCTGCTGGCCGAGTTCCGCCGCCAGCTAGACGCGGTGCGTCCCGGCCTGCTGCTGACGATCGCCGCCGGCGCCGGCATCGACAAGATCCGCGTCACCGATCCGGCCGCGTACCACCCGTACCTGGATTTCATCAACGTGATGACCTACGACTTCCACGGCGCGTGGGATCCGCAGACCAACCATCACTCGGCCCTGTTCGATTCGCCCAACGACCCGTCGACGGGCGACCAGCGCTTCTACAACTCCAACGACGCGATCGAAGCGTTCCTGGCGCGCGGCGTGCCGGCATCGAAGCTGAATCTCGGCATCGGCTATTACGGACGCGGCTGGACCGGCGTGGCCAACGTCAACAATGGCCTGTACCAGAGCGGTTCGGCGGCACCGGGCACCTACGAGGCCGGGATCGAGGACTGGAAGGTGATCAGGAGCAAGCCGGGCACGATCTTCACCGACGCCAATGCGCGGGCGACGTGGAAGTACGACGGCAATACCTTCTGGAGCTACGACACGCCGGCGATGATCACCGAGAAGATGAACTACGTGAAGGCGCAGGGTCTCGGCGGCGCGTTCTTCTGGGAGTTCAGCGGCGACGACGCCCAGGGCACGCTGACCCGCACCATCGGTGACGGCTTGAAGTAGCGATCCGGAGTTCCTCTTGCCCCGCGCAACCCTGCCACGGGGCACCGGGGCGCCGGCCACCCCCTCGGGTCCGGCGCCCCCGTTTTGTCCGCCGCGGAATGCGGGTCGGTCCTCAGCCGTGGACGATCCGCAACACGTCGTCGAGCAGACCTGCCGCGGTCACCCCGGCGCCCGCACCGGGCCCCTGGATCAGCAGCGGCTGCTCGCGGTAGCGGTCGGACCAGATCGCGACCCGGTTGTCGGTGCCGGCGCCGCCGGCGAGCGGATGCCCGGGGGGCAGTTCGGCCAACCCGACCTTCGCGCTCCAGCCATCATCGTCCATCCGTTCCAGCCGGGCGACGAAGCGCAGCTTCTCGCCGTTGCGGTAAGCCTGCGCATAACGTTCGCGCATCGGCGCGTCGAGCTGCGGCAGCGCCGCGTCGACGTCCTCCCGGACCAGCGCGGCAAGCGCATCGGGCACCAGCGAATCGACGTCGACCATTTCCTGCTCCAGCCCCACGCCGGCCGCGCGCGCCAGGATCAGCAGCTTGCGGCGCACGTCCTCGCCGGACAGGTCCTCGCGCGGATCCGGCTCGGTATAGCCGGCATCGCGGGCCCGGCGAACGAAACCGGAGAACGGGCGCAGGCCGTCGTAGTGATTGAACAACCACGCCAGCGATCCCGACAGCACGCCGGCAATCGCGTGGATGCGGTCGCCGCCGGCACGCAGCTCGCGGATCGAACGCAGCAACGGCAGGCCCGCCCCCACAGTGGCGGAATCCCCGTAACGGCTGCCGCCGCGGGTGCGGGCATCCTCGACCGCCTGCCAGTCCGCCAATGCGGTGCCGCGCGCGAGCTTGCAGGCGGTGACGACGTGGATGCCCTGTTCCAGCCACTCCGCATGGCGGGCCGCGACCTCCGCGCTGGCGGTGGCATCGATGACGATGCGATGGCCCGTGCCACGCAGGGCGACCGGGACCGCGTCGAGCCCTGCTGGCTGGATGCTGCCGGCGAGCAGATCCCTGGCCGAAGACGGATCGATGCCTGCGGCGGCGCTCGACGCGTACCGCGAGTTCGCGACGTGCACCAGCGAGAGCCCGTCCGCGAAGCCGGAGTGCCGCCATCCGGCGAGCCGCGCGAGCACCGCGCCGCCGACGGTCCCGGTGCCGAGCAGGGCCAGCCGCGCACGGGCCGCCGCATGCGACCCCGCCGACGTGCCGGCTTCGTGATCCGGCCGGCGGCGCAGCGCCTCCACCACCGCGTTCATTGCGCCAGACACCCGCCTTCCAGCGGTTTCGGCACTGCAGCCAGCGCGCGATCGAGCGCGGCGGCGATGTCGGCCACCAGATCGTCCGCATGCTCGATCCCGACCGACAGCCGCAGCAGGCCGTCGCCGATACCGGCGGCGGCGCGCGCCTCCGCGCTCATCGCCGCGTGGGTCATCGTCGCCGGGTGCGCGACCAGGCTTTCCACCCCGCCCAGCGACTCGGCCAGGGTGAAGCACTGCAATCCATCGAGGAACGCGCGGACGGAGGCCTCGCCACCCGCGATCTCGACGCTGAGCATCGCTCCGAAACCGCGCTGCTGGCGCGCCGCGACCGCGTGGCCCGGATGCTCGGTGCGACCCGGATAGTGGATCGCCTCGACCGCCGGATGCGATTCCAGCAGCTCGACCAGCGCCGCGGTGTTCTCCTGGTGCACGCGCAACCGCGCATCGAGCGTGCGCAGGCCGCGCAGGGTCAGGAAACTGTCGAACGGCGAGCCGGTCAGCCCGAGGCAGTTGCCCCACCAGGCCAGCCTGTCGCCCAGTTCGGCCTCGCGCGCGATCACGGCGCCTCCGACCACGTCACTGTGGCCGTTGATGTACTTGGTCGTCGAGTGCACGACGATGTCGGCGCCGAACTCGATCGGCCGCTGCAGCGCCGGCGACAGGAAGGTGTTGTCGACCACCGCCAGCGCGCCGTGCGCGTGCGCGGCCTCGATCACGAAGCGCAGATCGGTGATCCGCAGCAGCGGGTTGGATGGCGTCTCGATCCAGACCAGCTTCGGGTTCGCCGCCAGCGCTTCGGCCAGATCCCGCGGATCGGTCAGGTCGACGGTGAGCAGCTCGAACGCGCCCTTCGCCGCCAGCGCGTTGAACAATCGCCAGCTGCCGCCGTAGGCGTCGTGCGGCACCACCAGGGTGTCGCCCGGCTGCAGGCAGGCATGCAGTACCAGGGTGATCGCACCCATCCCGGTCGCGGTGACCACCGCGTCGTGGCCGCCCTCCAGCTCGGCCAGCGCCTCGGCCAACAGGTCGCGGGTCGGATTGCCGCTGCGGGTGTAGTCGTACTCGCGCTTGTCGTTGAAGCCGGCGAAGCTGAAATTCGACGACAGCACGATCGGCGGGGTGACCGCCCCGAATGCGGAATCGCGGTCGATGCCGGCCCGCACGGCGGCGGTACACAGGCTGCGGGTGCTCATGCGGGGATCTCCTGGTTCGGGTTCGCGGCAGGCGCAGACGCGGAAAGCGCATCGCGCAGGATCGTGTCGATGTCGGCTTCCTCCTTGAGGAAGGCGTCGTGTCCGTAGGGCGAGCTCAGCACGTGCAGGCGAGGTGCCTCGGCGCTCGCGCCGCGGCGCAGGCCTTCGACCAGCGCGTGGGCGTCGGCCAGCGGCACCAGCCGGTCCTCTGCCACCGCAACCACGGTGACCGGCACTCCGATCCGGGACGGGTCGACCGCTTGCAGGTCGATCGACTCGGACAGGCGCACGTAGGCGGTCGGCGAGCTGCGGCCGACGAAACGGGCCGCACAATGGTCGAGGTAGTCCTCGGCACCGACCCGCACCCGCCCGTCGACCACCCGCGGCGGTGCGAACCGGGCGTCGAACTCCTCGGGCGTGCGGTAGCTCAGGATCGCGAATTGCCGCGCCAGCGCGAGGCCATGAGTCTCGTCGCATTGCAGCGAGCCCAGCGCGACCGCACGACGCTGCAGTGCGCGCCAGGCGCTGGCATAGGGATGCGCGCGATGCACGCCGCTGATGGCGACCAACCTGCCGAGACGGGCGCCGTGGAGCGCAGCCAGCTGCAGACCGACCATCGCGCCGTACGAGCTGCCGATGAAGGTCTCGATGCGTCCGATATCCAGCGCATCGAGCAGCGCGACGATGGCCGTCGCCTGATCGGCCGGATCCAGCGGCACGTCGAGCCGGCCGTCGGCACCGAGCCAGTCGAACGACACGATCCGGCAGCGGCGCGGATCGATCGCCCGGCCCTCGCCGACCTGCGCCGGCCACCAGCCGGCTTCGGGGTAGGCGCGGCAGGGCGCGAGGTGACGGTTGGCGGAAATGCCACCGGCGACGAACACCACCGGCGCGTCGGCGTTCTCCGGCCCACCCGCATGCTGGATCTCGTAGCGCAGCAGCACTTCGCGCGGACCGGCATGGCGGAGGTCGAGGGTGACCTCGATTTCACCGCGCACGGCGTCCGCGCGACCGGCGTCGGCCGCAGCGGCCTGGGGGAGGGATACGGCGGCATCGCAGGCGGGGCCCCGTGGATCGAAACGCAGGCTACAGGCGGTTTCGATGGCTTCGGAGGCGGTGGTGCTGTGGGTCAGGCTCATGGCATTGATCCGATATGACGGGGCCATCGAGCCAGACGCGGCGTCCGCACCGGTTCACCGGGCAAACGGCACGACCATCTTCCGGTGGGCCGTCCGGCGCATGCGCTGTGCATGCATCGGTCCGGCGGGTCACCGCAGGAATTGGCACCTTGTGCAGCATTGCTGCCGCACCGGTTGCCCCGACGTCAAAGGGCCTGTCCCTCAGTCGGTCTCGATGGATGGCGGCAGTCTGCCAGCGACACCCGGCAGGTGTCAATCGCTTTATTGCGATGAAGCGATTGATGTGAATTCCTGGCATTCCCGGAACTCCCGTCGGCCACGGACGGCGCATCGCACAACCGGCGCTCAGCCGTCTGGCGCGCGAACCCGACAGCGCCACGCCTCCCGGGTCGCCCCACTCGGCATCTGCCGACGCGCCATCCCTTCCTGACGCGCCGCACGTTCCCGCATACACTCCTGCCGGATGAACATTCGCCTCTCGACCCTCGCGGCCGGTGCCGCCCTGATCGCCGGCCTGCTGGCCGGTTGCTCGACGTCCCCCGCCACTCGCGACAGCTCCCGTTCCAGTTCGCTGGCCATACCGGGCGCAGGCGGCCTGCGCCCGACCGCGGTGGTGCCCGAGACCTTTGTATCGGCCGACGCCGACGGCGAGGAACTCGATTCGCTCGCGACCTGGCCGGCCGAGGACGGCA
The DNA here is from genome assembly GCF_021725675.1 of Marilutibacter chinensis. Lineage (GTDB taxonomy): Bacteria > Pseudomonadota > Gammaproteobacteria > Xanthomonadales > Xanthomonadaceae > Marilutibacter > Marilutibacter chinensis. The sequence continues at coordinate 192,547 of NZ_JAKJPO010000007.1, forward strand.
GCACGTGGCTGATCGCGACCGCCAAGGCCAGCCACCGCCTGTTCGTGTTCGACGCCGACAGCGGTACGCAGCTGCGCACTGTCGGTTCGAAGGGCGAGGCCCTGGGCCAGTTCAGGCGTCCCAACGGCGTGATCGTGCAGGGCGACCACCTGTTCGTGGTCGAGCGTGACAACCACCGCGTGCAGGTCCTCACTCTGCCCGACTTCACTCCGCTGGCGGTGTTCGGCGATGCGGTCCTGCGCAGCCCGTATGGAATCTGGATGCACGAGGCCGTGCCCGGCGAGTACGACGCCTACGTCACCGACAGCTTCATGTATGGCGAGAAGTACGACCAAGTGCCGGCCTGGGACGAGCTGTCGGAACGGGTCAGGCGCTTCGCGATCCGCTTCGACCCGGCGACCGGCGCGCTCGACGCGCGCTTCGCCGGCAGCTTCGGCGACACCTCGCCGGAGTCGGCGCTGCGGATGGTCGAGTCGATCGCCGGCGACCCGGCCAACGATCGTCTGCTGATCGCCGACGAGGATCGGCGCCACGTCTCGACCCTGCGCGATTACACCCTCGACGGCCGCTTCACCGGGCGCAGCCTGCCGGACGCCTCGTTCGGCGCCGAGGCCGAGGGCGTCGCGCTGTGGAGCTGCCGCGGCGGGGACGGCTACTGGGTCGCGGTCGACCAGCTCGCCCCGCTGACCGTGTTCCACCTGTTCGACCGGCGCACGCTGGAACATCGTGGCAGTTTCAAGGGCGAGACGACCTCCTACACCGACGGCATCGCCCTGCACCCGGCAGCGACCCGTGCATTCACCGGAGGCGCGCTGTTCGCGGTACACGACGACCGGGCGGTTACCGCCTTCGATCTGCGCGAGGTCGCGCGGGTCCTGCACCTGAGCCGCAATTGCACCGAATGAGCGGGCGCGGATAATCGTTTGACGGCACCTTCCCCGCACCGCCCCATGTCCGCTCCATCGTCCGCCCGCTTCGCAGCGATCGCGCTGGTCGCCTCGCTTGTGGTCGCATCGCCGGGTGCCGGTGCCGGCAAGCTGTTCCGCTGGACCGACGAGAACGGCATCACCCATTACGGCGACCATCGCCCCGAAGCCCCGACCGGCGCGGTCACCGAAATTCCGGTCCGTGCCGAACCCGGCGCGATGGCGCGGCTGCGGGTGGAGAGCGACGCGGGCCAGTATCTGGCCTGGGCCGACAACACCCTGGCCGGACCGATCGAGGTGATGCTGCATTTCAGTCGCCAGGACAACGTCGCCGGAATGCCGGCGCTGCCGGCACGCGCGACCGTTCCCGCGCGCGGCAGCGCGCTGGTCTCGGTGCTGGGCCCGGTCGACCCCGGCCACGGCGGCAGTTTCGAGCTGCGGATGGACAGCCTGCCCGGCGACCCGAACGCCCGTCCGCAGGACGTCGAGTACCTGCTGCCACTCCGGCAGGAAGAGTTGCGCGTCGAACAGGGCTACGGCGGCAGCTTCAGCCATCGCGATCCGCAGAACCTGTACGCCGTCGACTTCGCCGCGCCGATCGGCACCCCGGTGCTGGCCGCGCGCGAAGGCATGGTGATGCAGGTCGAATCCGATTTCGACCACGCCGGCCTGAACATGGAGAAGTACGGCGGCCGCGCCAACTTCATCCGCATCCTCCACGACGACGGGACGATGGCGCTGTACGCGCACCTGCGCGAGGAGGGCGTGCATGTCCGGGTCGGACAGCGGGTCCGCGCCGGCCAGGTGATCGGGCTGTCCGGCAATACCGGCTTCACCACCGGTCCGCACCTGCATTTCGTGGTCCAGGTCAATCGGGGCATGCGGCTGGAGTCGCTGCCGTTCCGGATGCGCGGCCCGCGCGGCGTGCTGCGGTTCAGTTTGCCGCAATAGCCCTCGCCTCGGCGGCCCCCGGCGATGGCGCGGCCGGTTGTCTATAATTCCCGCCCTCGCACTTTTCCGAAGGGCGCCTGCGCGCCCCGCCCGCATGTCCGACGTTTCCCTGCAAGCGGCCCGGCGCCGCACCTTCGCGATCATCTCGCACCCCGACGCCGGCAAGACCACGCTGACCGAAAAACTGCTGCTGTTCGGCGGCGCGATCCAGATGGCCGGTTCGGTCAAGGGCCGCAAGGCCGCGCGCCACGCGACGTCCGACTGGATGGCGCTGGAGAAGGAGCGTGGCATCTCGGTGACCAGTTCGGTGATGCAGTTCCCGTACGCGGACCGCATCGTCAACCTGCTCGACACCCCCGGCCACGCGGACTTCGGTGAGGACACCTACCGCGTGCTGACCGCCGTCGACAGCGCGCTGATGGTCATCGACGTGGCGAAGGGCGTCGAGGAGCGGACGATCAAGCTGATGGAGGTCTGCCGGCTGCGCGACACACCGATCATGACCTTCATCAACAAGCTCGACCGCGAAGGCAAGGACCCGGTCGAACTGCTCGACGAGGTCGAGACCGTGCTCGGCATCCAGTGCGCGCCGATCACCTGGCCGATCGGGATGGGCAAGCGCCTGAAGGGCGTGGTCCATCTGATCACCGGCGAAGTGCACCTGTACGAGCAGGGCCGCAACTTCACCCGCCAGGATTCGACGATCTTCGCATCGGTCGACGATCCGGCACTGGAAGCGCGAATCGGCGCCGACATGCTGGCCGAGCTCAAGGAGGAACTCGAGCTGGTCGAGGGCGCCTCGCACCCGTTCGACCTCGGCAAGTACCTGTCCGGCGAGCTGACCCCGGTGTTCTTCGGATCCGCGGTCAACAACTTCGGCGTGCAGTTGCTGCTGGACTTCTTCGTCGAGCATGCGCCCTCGCCGAAGCCGCGCGAGACCACCACCCGCGAGGTCGGGGCCACCGAGACCAGGTTGTCCGGCTTCGTGTTCAAGATCCAGGCGAACATGGATCCCGCGCACCGCGACCGCGTCGCCTTCATGCGGATCTGCTCGGGCAGGTTCAGCGCCGGGATGAAGGCGTTCCATGTGCGCAGCGGCAAGGAGGTGAAGCTGGCCAACGCGCTGACCTTCATGGCCAGCGATCGCGAGATCGCGGAAGACGCATGGCCGGGCGACGTCATCGGCATCCACAACCATGGCACGATCTCGATCGGCGACACCTTCACCGAGGGCGAGCGGATCTCCTTCACCGGCATTCCGAACTTCGCGCCCGAACTGTTCCGCCGCGCGCGCCTGCGCGACCCGCTCAAGCTCAAGCAACTGCAGAAGGGACTGGCGCAGCTGTCCGAGGAAGGCGCAACCCAGTTCTTCAAACCATTGATGAGCAACGACCTGATCCTCGGCGCGGTCGGCGTGCTGCAGTTCGACGTCGTCGCCTACAGGCTGAAGGACGAATACGGCGTCGAGGCGAGCTTCGAACCGGTCAGCGTCGCCACCGCACGCTGGATCCGCTGCAAGGACGAGAAGAAGCTGGAGCAGTTCCGCGACAAGAACGCGGTCAACCTCGCCTACGATGCCGCCGGCGAACTGGTCTACCTGGCGCCGACCCGGGTCAACCTGCAGCTGGCGCAGGAGCGTGCGCCCGACGTCGAGTTCCTCGCCACCCGCGAGCACGCGCACGCGGTGGCGGCGGACTGAGTCGAACGTTCCGGGTGCGGTGTCAGGCGCCCGGCGTTTCGATCAGGTGGACCCAGTCCGGATCCGGCTGGTCGAGATCGAAGTATTCGAAGATCAGGTGGATACGGTCGGTGTCGCCTGCATTCTGCACCGCATGCACACCCATGTTGTTGACCTCGACCGCCTCACCCTCTGCGAAGCGGTAACCGATACCGTCCACGTAGAAGATCACACGCTCGTTGGTCAGCAGTGGCACGTGGATCTTGTGCGGCCACTTCGCCGCCGGGTTGGCGTCCCGGTGCGGCTTGATCACCCCGCCTGGCGCCATCCGCGCCAGCATCACCCGCGGGAAATCGGCGCGCGCGTAGCCGTATGGCGCAACCGCCTGCGCCAGCACCGGTTCCAGCAGCTGCCGCCAGCCGGCCCATAACGGGCGGTCGTGCGAACCGCGCCAGTCGCGGAAGTCGTCGACGAACCGGAACACGATGTGCCGGGTGCGGTCGAGGGCGTCGAACCGGTTCGGCTTTCCGGCGTTCTCCTCGTCCCAGACAGCCTCGGGAATGGCGAGTACCGCCTCGCGCAGCGCTGCGATGTCGACCTTTCCCAGGCGCCGCACCGATGTCGTCTTGCGCGGATTCGGATGGACGCTGGGCGGGACGGTACTCACGACGGGAATCCGGAGAAGGCTGGTGGTCGGCGGTCAGAACGCATAGTCGAACAGTTCGAGGTCGCGCCGGTACAGCTCCGACACCCCGTCGATCAACGGCGGGTCATAGTAGTCGCGATAGCTGCCACGCTGCGAGCCATTGACCTGACCCAGCGGCGCGGCGGGAATGCCGATCCGCTCGCAGATCGCATCGAAGGAGCCCTGCATGTCCTCGACCCGGCCAACCCTGTCGGCGAGCAGCCGACCGTCCTCGCCGATCAGGAAGCTGTACTGCGGCTGGAACAGCACGTGGTGCATCGGCCGCAGGCGGAACAGCACATGCCGCATCACCGCCTGCGGTTCGCGCTGGAACTCGCCGCCGGCGCGGGTCATGAACGCGCAGTAGGAGACGAAGCGATCGAACGGATTGCGCACGAACGCAAACTTGAAGTAGTCCGCGAACGCCTGCTCACCGAGATGCGGCCGGATCTGCGAAAGGCTGATGTGGCCATGCGGGATCGATGCCAATTCCGGAAAGGGGAACCGTTTGTTGACGAAGAGACCGACCTGTTCGAGGTCTCCAGGCCCCATGTGGCCACGCAGGACCTCGCGGACGGAGTGGGTGCCGGTCTTGGGGATCGCCACGAAGACGAAACGGTGCTGGTGGGAAACGATCATCGGACGCTGCGGTATATGGGACAGGCGGACTTCGGGAATGCCGTCGCCACCCCCGTGCGGCCGTCATCATAGGGCAACGCCGGGACGTCCGCCCCGCGCCGGGACATGCAATATCCCTCGACGCGCCAGGCTCCGATCGGAATGCCAGCCGGTCCGGCCGTGCCGGGCGGCTCACCATGCGCCGACGCACGGTAGGATGGGCGCATGGACACCCCCCGCCATGCGACTCCCCACCCGACGCATCCGGCAGAACGGCCGCCCGCCGCGCGCTCATCGTTGTCCGGGCAGGAGCCGTCCCACGAAACCCGTTTCCGCGAAGAGTTGGCCAACGCACTGACCCACGGACTCGGCGCGGTCGCAGCCCTGGCCGGCGGCTCGGTGCTGATCACGCTGGCCGCGGTCTACGGCGACGGCTGGCAGCTGGCCGGCGCGATCGTGTTTGGCATCTGCCTGCTGCTGCTCTATCTCGCCTCCACGCTCTATCACGCGATCGGCCATCCGGCCGCCAAGGCGCGACTGAAAGTCGTCGACCACTGCGCGATCTACCTGCTGATCGCAGGCACCTATACGCCCTTCACCCTGATCGGCCTGCGCGGCCCTTGGGGCTGGGGCCTGTTCATCGCGATCTGGACGCTGGCGCTGGCGGGCGTGGTGTTCAAGCTGCTGTTCACCGGACGCTTCAAGCTGCTCTCGACCGCGATCTACGTCGCGATGGGCTGGCTGGTGATCGTCGCGATCAAGCCGCTGCTGACGGCCCTGGACGACTGGACATTCGGCTGGCTGCTCGCCGGCGGCGTCTGCTACACACTGGGCACGGTGTTCTATCACCGTCCCGGGCTGCGCTACTCGCACGCGATCTGGCATCTGTTCGTGGTCGCCGGCAGCGTCTGCCATTTCGTCGCGGTGACCGCACAGGTGCTCGCACCGAACCACTGACGCCGCTGATCAGCCCGGAGTCTGACCCGAGCGATCGCGCCTTCCCATGAGGGATCAAGAGGGATCAATCGCGGCCCGCGCCGTTCGCGCAGACGCTCCTGCAGGCGCGCATCGGCGTGCGTCGCCAGGAACGATCCCGTCCGCGCGTGCGCAGCCGGCTCAACTGGCGATATAGCGCTGCAGCTGATCCAGCTCGAGTTGCTGGTCCTCGATCACGGCCTTGACCAGGTCGCCAATCGAGACCACGCCCTCGACACGGCCGTCACGCACCACCGGCAGGTGGCGGATACGGCGGTCGGTGACGGTCATCATGCACCGGTCGACCGTATCGTCGAGCCCGACGGTGACCACCTCGGACGTCATGATCGCACTGACCGGCGTGTCCGACGACGCGCGTCCCTGCAGGACGACCTTGCGCGCGTAGTCGCGCTCGGACACGATGCCGGCCAGTCGCGTTCCGTCCATCACCAGCACCGCGCCTACCCCCTTTTCCGCCATCAGCCGGATCGCCTCGATCACCGGCGCTTCCGGACGCACCGCGTAGACGTCGGGGGACTTCGCCTCAAGCAGCTGCCGAACCGTACGCATCTGCACACTCCTGCAACGGGCCCTGGGCCGAGGATACTCCCGGCCGCATGCTCGCGCATGTGAACGCGACCGCTTCCACGCGGCGCTGGCGCGCGGCAGGACGCGCGGTCAGTCGGTGCCGGAGCGGTATGCCGCCAACGGCTCCCCAGCCGGCCTGGAGACGGCGGCGACACGCGCCGCATCCGCGGCCGGGCGCCAGTCGTCGACCAGATAGAGCGGCCGCTGCTTGGCCTCCTCGTACAACCGCCCCAGGTACTCGCCGATCAGGCCGAGCGCGATCAACTGCACGCCGCCAAGGAAGAGGATCACCGCCATCATCGTCGGCCAGCCGGCGACCGGGTCGCTCCAGATGAGCGCCTTGACGATGATCCAGACGCCGTAGGCGAACGCCACCGCCGCAGTCAGCAGGCCGAGATACGTCGCCAGCCTCAACGGCGCCGTGGAAAAGCTGGTGATGCCTTCCAGCGCGAAGTTCCAGAGCCGCCACAGGTTGAACTTGCTGCGTCCGGCCATCCGCGCGTCGCGGTGGTACGGCACCGAGACGCGGTTGAAGCCGACCCAGCCGAACAGTCCCTTCATGAAGCGGTGTCGCTCGCGCAACTGCCTCAGTGCGGCCAGCGCGCGTGGCGACAGCAGGCGGAAGTCGCCGGTATCGGGCGGGATCGGAGTCTTCGACAGGCGCCCGATCACGCGGTAGAACGCATGCGCCGTCATCCGTTTTATCCAGCCCTCGCCCTCGCGCTCGATCCGGGTGCCGTGGACATCGTCGAAACCCTCGCGCCACTTCGCGACGAACTCGGGAATCAGTTCGGGCGGATCCTGCCCGTCGGCGTCGAGGATCAGTGCCGCACCCGTTTCCACCCGGTCCAGGCCCGCGGTCAGCGCCGCCTCCTTGCCGAAGTTGCGCGACAGCCGCAGCAGCGCGACCCGCCGATCGCCCGCGGCCAGGCTCTGCAGAACCTCCCAGGTACCATCGCGGCTGCCGTCGTCGACGTAGAGCAGGCGTCCGGCGACGCCATCCGCGGCCAGCGCGTCGAGCGTGGATGCCACCCGCGGATGCAGCAGCGGCAGGCTGTCGGCCTCGTTGAACGCCGCGACCACCACCGTCAGGCAGTCGCGGAGGCCGGAGTCGGGGCTGCCGTAGCGGGAGGTGTCCGGATTCATGGCGTCATGGTAGCGGTTCGGCAGCGCCGGCCGGGCATCCGCCGAGGATCCGCTCAGTCGAGCGTCTCGAGGAAGGCCGGTCCGCCGAGATTGCGCATCTGCCGCTGGATCGCATGGGTGCGTCGCTGCACGTACGGTCCGGGCCTGGCAGCGCTGTAGCGGCGCGGGCTCGGCAGCACCGCCGCCAGCCGCGCGGCCTGGGCCGGGCTCAGCCGTGCGGCATCGACGCCGAAATAACGGACCGCCGCCGCCTGTGCGCCGTATACGCCGTCGCCGAACTCGGCCACGTTCACGTAGACCTCGATGATCCGGGTCTTCGGCCACATCGCCTCGATCAGCACCGTGTACCAGGCCTCGATGCCCTTGCGCACCCAGCTGCGGCCGCTCCACAGGAACAGGTTCTTCGCGGTCTGCTGGCTGATCGTGCTGCCGCCGCGCATGCGCCCGCCGCGCTCGTTGCTCTCGATCGCCTTCTCGATCGCCTTCAGATCGAAGCCGCGATGCTGGGGAAAACGCTGGTCCTCCGAGGCGATCACCGCCAGCGGCAACTGCGCCGATATCTCATCGAGGTCGCGCCAGTCGCATGCGACGCGGAAGCTCCAGTCGCCATCGCCCCAGGCCTCGAACTGCCGGGCCAGCATGAACGCGGAAAAAGGCGGATCGACGAATCGCAGTACCCCGACCTGCAACACGCTGGCAAGCAGCGCCAGCACCGGCAATGCCAGCAGCCAGCGGACCAGCCGCCGGAGCCGGCTCCGCCGATGCTGTCGCGTTCCACCCGCAATCCGCTCTTGTGACCGCCTCACTCCGCCCTCATCTGGTCTGCTCGAGCCTGTTCGTGCCCATGCGACATGCTCCGGCCCGATGCCGCATTATCCGCATCGGGCGCCGACCCGCACGCCGTCCGTTACGTTCTCCCCACGCCGGCCGGCCCGCGATGGCCAGCCGGTTCCGACCGGTCCGCCGCGACCGGCCCTCTCCGACCAGTCCGCCCGACCCGCACCCGATGAGCGCACCCGACGAACAAGGCCATGACCAGCTCACCCGTTTCATGATCGGCCGCGCCGGCGTGCGAGGCGTCCATGTCCGCCTCGACGCGACCTGGCGGCAGATCCGCGAGCATGGCGACTACCCGGCCGCGGCCGCCGAGATGCTTGGCGAGGCCTGCGCCGCCGCCGCGTTGTTCACCGGCCACGCCAAGATCGACGGACGCCTGTCAATCCAGCTGCGCAGCCAGCACGCACTGCGCACGCTGTTCGCCGAATGCACCTCGGCCGGCACCCTGCGCGGCATCGCCCGACTCGAGGAGGGGGCCAGCCCGTCGCGCGACCTGCGCGAACTCGGCGACGATGCCGTGCTCGCGATCACGATCGAGAATCCCGCCACCGGCAGCCGCGAACCGGTGCGCTACCAGGGCATGGTCGCGCTCGATTCGGACGATCTGGCGGGCGCGTTCGAGGGCTACTTCCTGCGCTCCGAACAGCTGCCCACCCGTCTGCTGCTGGCCGCCGGCGCCGACCGGGCCAGTGGACTGATGCTGCAGAAGCTTCCCGGCGATGAAGGCGACGACGACGGCTGGCACCGCGCTGGCGCCCTGTTCGACACGCTTGGCCCGGACGAACTGCTCGCACTGCCTGCAGCAGAGTTGTTGAATCGCCTGTTCCACGAGGACGGGGTCGAACAGGTCGCGACGCGGCCGCTGCGATTCGCCTGCTCATGCTCGGAAGACCGGGTGGCGGCGGTGCTGGTGTCGCTCGGCGAGGAGGAGGCGCGAGCCGCGGCGGCCGACGGCGAAGCCCATGTCCGTTGTGAGTTCTGCGGAAGGGAGTACCGCTTCGACCTTGCCCGGATCGGGGAACTGTTCAAGGCGCACGCGGTCGAACTGGAGGGTCCGCAACGACCGCAGTGAGAACGAGCGCCTGGCGCTGTCCGGATGGGTCAAATTGTGACGGTATCCGACCAGTGGCGCCCCATTGCGATTGTTAAATGAACATTAAAGACCTATAGTCGGAACCTCTCGGAAGGGGAACTGGCCGGCATCCCGCCGGTCGAAAAGAACGATGCGCACGCGACTGCTTCAACTGCCACTTGCCCTGTTGCTCGTACTCGGTGCGGCGACGGGGGCGCGTGCGCAGAGCACGGCGCCGACGGCCGCATCGGACTCGACCGTCCTCCCGGTCTGGAACAACGCCAGCGGCAAGCTGGAAGCGGTACTGCTGCTCGAGCCCACCGGCACGCAGCTGGCCGGCACCCGCTGGCGCTTTGGCGCCAACAACACGCTCGACACCGCGTTCGGGCTGTCGTCCGGCAACACGCTCGGCCTGGTCTGCAACCGCAAGACCGGCCTCGCATCGGCGATCGGCAACCTCGCCAACCACTGCCTGCTGGCCGCGCTGGACCAGGACAACCGCAGCGGCAGCCGCGAGGTCAACGCGGGGATTTCGGTCGGCAACAACAGCGGGCGCATCGGCATGCTGGTCGGCGAAGGGCGCGACAGCCTGCCCGGCTGGATGAGCCCGAGCGGCCGCAACAGCCGCTTCGACCAGAACACGCTCACCCTCTACGGCGAGAAGAACATCGGCCGCGAGGCCACCGTCTCGATCGGCGGCACCCGCGCACGCGCCCGCCTGATCCCGGCAGCCGACCTGCCGGCCGGCTTCAGCGAGCGCTGGAACACCACCAGCCTCACCCTGGGCGCGGAGATCGGCAACTTCGGCGCCAACATCGTCGGCCGCGTCGTCGACGTGCCCGGCCAGCCCGGGCACTGGGAGGGACTGGACGTGGGCATCACCTGGCGCACCCCGTGGAGCGGCCAGCTCAGCGTCGGCGCCGAGAATGTCGTCACCCGCGGCAAGAACCCGTTCGCGCCGGACGCCGGCGACAAGGACGAGGGGACCGTGCCCTACGTGCGCTATGAACAGGACCTCTAGTCGCCGCCTTCACGCGAATCGAACGACTTTTCCGGCCTAAATCATTGATCCAGAAAAAGAAAGCCGCCCCTGACAGGGCGGCTTTTTTCGTTCGTTAACGACACTTTAATTTTTCGGCGAAGGGGGCTACTATCGGCCGACCTTGCCGGTTTTGGCGTCTTCCTTGACTTCACCGGCAGGTTCCCATGGGAAACCAAGACTGACTTGGAGAGAGAGATGACCCTTAAGACCACCCAGCTCCGCGACGCGATCACCTTCGCGCTCGCCGTGGGCGCCACTGCAGCCGTCGGAACCGGCGTTGCCTTCGCCCAGGAAGGCGAGCAGGAAGCCACCACCCTCGACCGCATCGAGGTGACCGGTTCGCGAATCAAGCGCACCGACATCGAGACCTCGCAGCCGATCTTCTCGCTGTCGCGCGAAGACATCTCGGCCCAGGGTCTGACCTCGGTCGGCGACGTGATCCAGAACATCAGCGCCAACGGCTCGACCCTGAACACCACCATGAACAACGGTGGTAACGGCGAAACCCGCGTCAACCTGCGCAACCTCGGCTCCAACCGCACCCTGGTGCTGGTCAATGGCCGTCGTTGGGTGGGCGGCACCGGCCTCGGCGGCGCGGTCGACCTGAACACCATCCCGACCGCCGCGGTCGAGCGCATCGAAGTCCTGAAGGACGGCGCCTCCTCGATCTACGGCTCCGACGCCATCGCCGGCGTGGTCAACATCATCCTGCGCCAGAACTTCGACGGCGCCGAAGCCAACGCCTACATCGGCCAGTTCGACAAGGGCGACGGCACCCGCCAGTCCTACGACTTCACCGTCGGCAGCGTCGGCGACCGCTGGTCGGCCATGCTCGGCGTCGGCTACGTGAAGGAAGAGCCGGTCTGGGCCGGCGACCGCGAGATCTCGGCGGTGCCGGTGTTCGGCTCGACCCCGGGCTTCGGTGGCAGCTCGACCACCCCGGACGGCCGCTTCTGCATCCTCGATACCACCACCTTCGCCTGTGCGAACCCGGACGGCGCCTACGGCCTGTGGCGCGCCAACCCGAACGACCCGCGCGGCTGGACCGAGTGGGGCGGCACCCCGGACAACTTCAACTTCGCGCCGCTGAACTACCTGCTGACCCCGCAGGAGCGCGTCTCGGTCTTCGCCAACGGCTCGCTGGACATCAGCGACAACCTGCGCTTCAAGACCACGGTCACCTACAACAACCGCAAGTCCGAGCAGCTGCTGGCCGCCATGCCGGTGGTCGTCGGCTTCCCGGGTGCGTCGCAGGCGTCCGACATCGTCATCAGCCAAGACAGCATCTACAACCCGTACGGCCAGGACATCAACTGGATCCAGCGTCGCGCGGTCGAGACGGGCGGCCGTTCGTTCAAGCAGAACGTCGACACCTTCGCGTTCAACGGTGCGTTCGAAGGCACCTTCGACATCGCCGACAAGCCGTTCGACTGGGAAGCGGGCATGTTCTACGGTGAAAACCGTTCGAACAACTCGACCAACGGCCTGCTGACCTACACCGCGATCCGCAACGCGCTTGGCCCGTCGATGCTCGACGGCAGCGGCAACCCGATCTGCGTCACCACCCCGGGCGATGCGTCGACGGCGATCCCGGGCTGCGTCCCGGCCGACTTCCTGGGCGGCGCCGGTTCGCTGACCCCGGAAATGCTGAACTACCTCACCTTCGAGGCGCATGACCAGTTCGAGTACAAGCAGAAGAGCTACTACGCGAGCATCGGCGGCGACCTGTTCGACCTGCCGGGCGGCCCGCTGGCCTTCTCGTTCGGCCTCGAGCACCGCGAGGAGTCGGGCTTCGACCGTCCGGACGCGCTGATCAACGCCGGCGACACCACCGGTAACGCGCGTACCGCCACCGAGGGCAGCTACAAGCTCGACGAGGCCTACCTCGAGCTGGCGATCCCGGTGCTGAGCGATGTTCCGGGCGCCCGCCTGCTGGACTTCAGCGTCGCCACCCGTTACTCGGACTACAGCAACTTCGGCGACACCCTGAACAGCAAGTTCGGTTTCCGCTGGAAGCCGATCGACGACCTGCTGGTCCGCGGCAACTACGCCGAGGGCTTCCGCGCGCCGTCGATCAGCGAACTGTTCTCCGGCGTGGGTGACAGCTTCCCGACCATCAGCGATCCGTGTAGCACCACCAACTTCGGTGGTCTGGACGCGGCCGCGCAGGCCCGCTGCGTCGCCGACGGTGTGCCGACCGGCGGCTACAACCAGGTCAACACGCAGATCCGCATCAGCGTCGGCGGCAACCCGAACCTGCTGCCGGAGAAGGCCGAGAACTACACCTTCGGCTTCGTCTACAACCCGAGCTGGCTGGAAGGCTTCGACATCTCGCTGGACTGGTGGAAGATCGAGCTGACCGACACCATCACCGCGTTCTCGGGCCAGCAGATCCTCAACGACTGCTACCGCGAGGGTAACCAGCAGGCCTGCGGCCTGATCACCCGCGGCGGCGGCGGCATCATCACCGACCTGCTGTCGGCCGGCCTGAACATCGGCAGCACAGAGGTCGAAGGCTACGACATGACCGTCGGCTACCGTCTGCCGGAAACCTCGTGGGGCCGCTTCTCGTTCGTGTGGGATACCACCTACATGGCGAACTACGAGAACGATGGCGACGGCGACAACCTGGTCGGCGAGTACTTCGACCGCAACAACTTCTGGCGCATCCGCTCGAACCTGCTGACGCGTTGGGAGATGGGCGATTGGGGTGCGACCTGGAGCCTGCGTTACTACGACTCCCAGGTCGAGGACTGCTCGGGCTTCAACGCGGCCAACACCCAGCTGCTGTGCTCGGATCCGGATCGTCGCACCGCCGACGGCCCGGCGCCGCGCAACAAGCTGGACGACACGTTCTACAACGACCTCACCGTCTACTGGAACGCGCCGTGGAACGCGAAGATCGCCGTGGGCGTGAACAACATCTTCGACGAGGATCCGCCGTTCTCGGCTTCGACGTTCGCGAACAGCTTCGATCCGCAGTACGAAGTCCCGGGTCGCTTCCTGTACATGCGCTACACCCAGAAGTTCTGATCGACCCGATCCTGCGTTACCTTGCTACGGCCCCGAAAGGGGCCGTAGTTTTGTCTACAGTCCGCAACCGAGCCAGGGCAACGCCCTCCGGAACACCCGCCATGCCGCTAGAAATCAGCTCGATGTTCGCCGTGCCGATGGCCCAGGACACGCATCCGGATGCCGGCCGGCTCAACCCACAGATCAAGTCGCTGCTGCTCGCGCGCGAGGCCGAAGGTACCCGTTACGCCAATCCCAACCCTTCGCTGAAACAGCATCCGGGCGTGTTCGAGAGCGACTTCAACCTGTTCGCCTGGCCCGAGACCTGCATCCAGCAGCTGCGCCACTTCTGCTGGACCGCACTGGGACGCCTGGTCCAGGACCTCAACCGGTACAGCGCCGAAGAGATGCAGCGGCTGCAGATCTTCTCGCACACCTGGTTCCACGTGACCCGCCACGGCGGCTTCACCATCATGCATACCCATCCGATGGCGTCGTGGTCGGGCGTGTACTGTGTCGACCCGGGCGAGACTCCCGACGACCGCCCCGAATCCGGAGTTCTGCGTTTCCACAATCCGCACCACTACAGCAACTACTTCACCGACGCCGGCAACACGCGTCTGCGTGCGCCTTATCATCACGGCACCTGGAGCATCCGCTTCAAGGCCGGCCAGCTGGTGCTGTTTCCGTCATGGGTGCAGCACGAGGTGATGCCGTTCTACGGCCGCGACGAGCGCATCACGATCGCGTTCAACTGCTGGTTCGGGATGAGGGACGGCTGAAGAAGGACGACCGGCGGCCGCGTCCGCCGCTTCGGCCCACTAGACCTGCCGACGCCGGCCGTCTAGGAGCCGGCAATATCCAACCCTTCGATCAGCGGATCCAGGTACTCGCGATACGCGCGCCACGCTCCGCCGCGGTTGCGCTGGATGCCCTGGCGCACGCTGCCGATGCTCGCGGTCGCCGAATGGCCGCCCTCGCGGCCGATGTCGAGCGTCTCGGGCATGAAATCGAGCCCGCAGAATTCCATCAGCCGCCCCGCCTGTTCAGCCGGCGAATCGACGAAGGCGTGATAGTCGACATCGAGAATGCGACCGGGGTGACGACGGTGCCAGTGCGTCATCAACGCGCGATAGCGCCGGTAGTAGTCGGCCAGGTCGGACTGGTCGCTGGCGTAGCGCGCATCGTGGCTGCTGAAGTAGGTTCGCAGGTTTGAGAAGCAGGTGTCGATCGGATCGCGGCACATGTGCACGATCCGCGCCTCCGGCAGCGCCCGCAGGATGAAGTCGACGTTGAGGAAGTTCGACGGCAGCTTCTCGGTGAACACGCGACGGCCGGCCGCGCGCCAGCGCGCGTGGGCCCGGAACAGTTCGCCGGCTTCGGCAAGGTCGCAGCCTGCAAGGCGTCCGACCATCTCCGCATCGAGCAGGCCCGGCCGGTAGCAGTCGGCGACTTCGCGCAGGGCCGCCGGGAACACGTAGCTCTCGCCGCCGTCGGCGACTTCCGGATGCCCGGCCAGCACGCGTTCGACCACGCTGGTCCCCGAGCGGTACATGCCGACGATGAAGACGATCGCCGGTGCATCCACCGGGTTGCTTGACGGCGGCGCAGACCCCGCTCCGGCAGGCGGCATCGCCATCAGCGCGTCGAACAGGCGCGCCGTGGCCACTCGGTCGTAAGGCTCGAGCTCGCGCTTGACCGCGCATCCGCGCTCCAGCGCGCGCCACGCTCCCGCAGTGTCCTTCGCCGCATGCAGCAGGTTGTGCAGGCCGTGCTGCAGGTAGGCCTCGTCCTCGCTGCCCGCACGGACCCGGTCCAGCGCCGCGCGTATCCCCGCGATGTCCGCATCGAGCATCTCGCGCCGCGGCTGCAGGGTCAGCAGCCAGCGGGCGTGCGGGAGTTCGGTCGCCGAGCGGGCGATGGCCCTGCGCAGCAGCGCATCCGCCTCGTCCTGGCGGCCTGCAGTCATCGCGATCGTGCCGCGCAGGACGTCGCCCTGGATGACGCCGGGAGCGATGGCCGAGACCCGCGCGAGCAGCGCTTCGGCGTGGCGGTACAGCCCAATCGGCCCCAATTCGGAGGCCAGCTGTCCCAGCAGCGGCGCATTCCTGCAATCCGAGTAATCGAGCCGGTCCATAACGGCCTCGATCAACGCATGCGCCTCGAAACGGCGCAGCAGGCGCACCAGGTGCAGGCCGGACTCCAGCGAGTGCGGCTCATGGGTCGCAAGCTCCCGGGCCAGCTTCGCCGCCTGTCGGTAGCGACCTGCGGCGAGCAGGAAGTAACCCGCCTGCAGACGCGCAGGGAGGAACTCCGGCTGCGCCTCGGCAATCGCCAGCATGGTGGCTGCCGCCTCCGCCGTCGCACCGCGCCGGGCCAGCTCGATCGCGGCCTGCCAGCGCGGTGCGAGCTCCTGGCGCAGGCCGTAACCGTTGACGTCGATGAACCGGGCTGCGGACATGGCGTGTCGGGAGATACCGCTCGGGGAGCGACCGGAACAGGAACGGCTCAGGCCACCGCCACGCGCTCGAACTTGATCGCGAAGGTGTAGCGCGGGGCGTAGCAGATCCGGCTCGGCGGACGGCCGGCGTGCTTGATCGCGCCGTCGAACACCACCAGCCTCCCCGGCCGCGGTCGCACCGCGCAGAGCAGTTCGTCGTGGGCGTCGTAGAACACGGTCTCGCCGCCCCACTCCACGTCCCAGCGGTCGCACAGGTACCACAGCGCGGTCAGATCGTGCTGGTCGGGCAGGCAATCGGTATGGGTGAACAGCATGTCGCCGTAGTGGGCGACGTTGGTGTAGGCGCGGTACGGACGGTAGCCGAAGCCCGGCGTCGAGAACCCCATCACCGCGCGCCGGGTGACCTCGAAGATCGGCTGCCGCACCAGCGCCTCGATCTTCAGCTCGGTCGCCCAGTGACGGTAGTCGGCGGTGTCCTCGCGGGCGATCTCGGTGCGGGTGAACGCCGCCCGCGACAGCGCCTGGACGTACTCGCCGACGTTCGGCAGGTGGCCGTCGAAGACGCGCAGCGGACGTCCGTCGACCAACAGCTCGCGGTCGGCCGGCAACACGCCTGCCGGACCGGCCGCTCCCGCCCCCGTCGCCATGCGCGCCTCAGTCCGCCAGCAGACCGGCGATGCGCTGCTGTTCGGCCTTCAGCGCCTGCGGCATGCGCGACCCGTAGCCGTCCAGATACTCGCCGATGCTGTCGAACTCGGCCTTCCAGCCGGCCTGTTCGAAGCCGAACAGCCTGGCCTCGGCTTCCTCGGACAGCGCAATGCCGTCCAGCTTCAGATCGCCGGCCGCCGGCAGGGTGCCGATCGGGGTCTCGACGCCGCCGGCCTCGCCCCTGACGCGGCCGATCATCCATTCCAGCACGCGCAGGTTGTCGCCGAAGCCCGGCCACAGGAACCTGCCGTCGTCGCCCTTGCGGAACCAGTTGACGTGGAAGATCTTCGGCAGCTTCGCGCCGGGCGTGTCGAACGACAGCCAGTGGCCGAAGTAGTCGGCGAAGTTGTAGCCGCAGAACGGCTTCATCGCCATCGGATCGCGGCGCATCACGCCGACTGCACCGGTCGCCGCGGCGGTGGTCTCCGAGCCCATCGCGGCACCGACCAGCACGCCGTGGGTCCAGTCGCGGGCCTCGAACACCAGCGGCACCAGCGATGCGCGACGGCCGCCGAACACGATCGCGCTGATCGGCACGCCCTGCGGGTCCTCGGCCATCGGCGACCAGCTCGGACACTGCTTTGCGCTGACGGTGAAACGCGCGTTCGGATGCGCGGCCGGCCCCTTGGCGGGATCGTACGGGTTGCCGCGCCAGTCGGTGACCGGCTGCTGGCCGTTGTCGAGGCCTTCCCACCACGGCTGGTTGTCGGCGGTCAGGCCGACGTTGGTGAAGATGGTGTCCTTGCGGATGGTCTCCAGCGCGTTCGGATTGGATTTCGCCGAGGTGCCCGGAGCGACGCCGAAATAGCCGGCCTCGGGGTTGATCGCGTACAGGCGGCCGTCGGCACCCGGACGCATCCAGCAGATGTCGTCGCCGACCGTCCACACCTTCCAGCCGTCGCGCCGGTAGCCCTCCGGGGGGATCAGCATCGCCAGATTGGTCTTGCCGCAGGCCGACGGAAACGCCGCGGCGACGTAATGGGTCTCGCCCTGCGGATTCTCGATGCCGACGATCAGCATGTGCTCGGCCAGCCAGCCTTCGCTGCGGGCCTGATAGCTGGCGATGCGCAGCGCATGGCACTTCTTGCCCAGCAACGCGTTGCCGCCGTAGCCGGAACCGTAGGACTTGATCGTCAGCTCCTCGGGGAAATGCATGATGAAGCGGCGCTCGGGATCGAGCTCGCCGATCGAGTGCAGGCCTTTCACGAAGGTGTCCGCCGGTCCGCCGCGAGCAGCCTGGCCGCTGCCCTCGCGCTCGATGCGGGCGAGCGCATCGGCGCCCATCCGGGTCATCAGCCGCATGTTGGCGACCACGTACGGGCTGTCGGTGATCTCCACGCCGCAACGCGAAAGCGGCGAGTCGATCGGGCCCATGCAGTACGGGATCACGTACATCGTGCGGCCGCGCATGCAGCCGTCGAACAGCGCGTCGATCTTCGCATGCGCTTCGGCGGGAGCCATCCAATGGTTGTTGGGACCGGCGTCGTCCTGCTCGCTCGTGCAGACGAAGGTCAGGTGTTCGACGCGGGCGACGTCGTCCGGGTGCGAACGGTGCAGCCAGCTGCCGGGGTGGGTGTCCGGATTCAGCGGCAGCAGGGTGCCATCGGCCTGCATCTGCGCGATCAGCGCCTCGCTCTCTTCATCGCTGCCGTCGCACCAGTGGATCGCATCGGGGCGGGTCAGCGCGGCGACCTCGGCGACCCACCGGTTCAACGCGACCAGCGAGCTGCCGCTGGCGGATGGATGGATGGCGGACTTCGACGCGTCAGAGGAAAGGGCATTCACGGCATTGCTCCGGGACGTACATCAGGATGAGACGAATTGAAAAAGACGATGCGGCCGGATGCCCCGACCCTGCGGACGAACGGCAGCGCGACGCCGTCGCGATCGCCCCCGAAGCGGTCAGCCTGAGGGGATCAGCGTGTCCATCATGTGTTCGACGTAGGCCTCGAACTCCTCGTGCTGCATCCGGGTCTGGTGCAGTTGCAGGTTCAGCTGGAGGAAACCCACGTAGGCGGCGTACAGCAGTTGCGCGCGGTACCGCGCGTCGGTGCGGCTGAGCCCGACCTGACGGAACGAAGCGGTCAGGTACTCGAGACGACGGTCTGACACGCGTCCGATCACCGGCTGCACGGCCGGGTGGTCGAGCGCCTTCAGCAGCTCGGAATAGACGATATGGGACTTGACCTCGTGCGCGACCACGTTGAACAGCGCGCGCAGGCGCTGGCGCGGATCCGGGATCGGTTCCAACTGGCCGAACACCTCTTCCTGCTCGAACTTCTCCCAGCGTTCCAGCGCCGCCACCAGCAGTGCGTCGCGCGAAGGGAAATGCCAGTAGAAGCTGCCCTTGGTCACCCCGAGTCGTCGAGCGAGGGGCTCGACCGCGACCGCGGCCACCCCCTGCTCGGCGATCAGGTCCAGCGCGGCCTGGGCCCAGTCCTCGGCACTCAGACGGCCGCTGCGCTCGGTCTTCGGCAAGGCGGATGCGGTCATGGTGACAAGTGTAGCCATACGGATGGGTGGGGGACAGTACGTGGGCGACCGGCGCCGGTTGACAGGCGGCGGACGGGCGGACCATACTCAAGCGTATGTTAACACCGCGCGACTCCGGTGTTCGCGCCCGGCGGGGCCATGCGCCCGATGCAGCCGGCGAATCGCCTGCCAGGTCACCGCGTCTTCGCGGCGGAACCGGCAGGATGGCCAGGACGGCATCGGCGCCGTCCACCAGGAGTCAGCGGACCGTTCGTCCGTCGTCGTACACGTTCTCCGGAGTGTCGCCATGAGCATCGCGATCCCCTTCCTCGTCCTGCTGGTCGTCGGCATGATCGCCGCCTACCATCGCCTGCGCCTGGCGGTGTGGGTCGCGATCAGCGCCACCTCCCTGGTCGCCGCCTGGCTGCTCGGAGCCGATGCAGCAGCCAGCATCGTCGCCGGCGCGCTGCTGGCGGCAGTCTCGATCCCGCTGCTGCTGCCGGCGATCAGGCTGCCGCTGATCACCGCGCCGCTGCTGAAGTTCTACACGAAGATCCTGCCGCCGCTGTCGGAAACCGAGCGGGTCGCGCTGGAGGCCGGCACGGTCGGCTGGGAAGGCCAGCTGTTCTCCGGCAAGCCGGACTGGAAGGTGCTGCACGACCAGCCCCGGCCGACCCTGCGCGAGGACGAACAGGCCTTCCTCGACGGCCCTGTCGAGGAGCTGTGCCGGATGGTCAACGACTGGGACATCACCCATGTCCGCGCCGACCTGCCGCCGGAGCTGTGGGACTTCATCAAGAAGAACAGGTTCTTCGGCATGATCGTGCCGAAGGAATACGGCGGCCTGGGGTTCACCGCACTGGGCAACCACAAGGTGATCCAGAAGCTGGCTTCCGTCTCCAGCGTGGTCAGTTCGACCGTCGGCGTGCCCAACTCGCTGGGTCCGGCCGAGTTGCTGCTGCACTACGGCACCCGTGAGCAGAAGGACCATTACCTGCCGCGCCTGGCCGACGGCCGCGAAGTCCCCTGCTTTGGCCTGACCGGCCCGTGGGCCGGATCGGACGCGACCTCGATCCCGGACTACGGCATCGTCTGCATGGGCGACTGGAACGGCGCCCGTGTGGTCGGCGTCAAGCTGACCTTCGACAAGCGCTACATCACCCTGGCGCCGGTCGCCACCCTGATCGGCCTCGCATTCCGCATGTACGACCCGGACGGCCTGCTCGGCGACAGGAAGGACATCGGCATCACCCTGGCGCTGGTGCCGCGCAACACCGCCGGCATCGAGATCGGCCGTCGTCATTTTCCGCTGAACTCGCCGTTCCAGAACGGCCCGATCCACGGCAGGGACGTGTTCATTCCGCTGAGCCAGCTGATCGGCGGCGAAGCCTATGCCGGCAAGGGCTGGCAGATGCTGGTCGAGTGCCTTTCGATCGGCCGCTCGATCACCCTGCCCTCCACCGCCAGCGGCGGCGCCAAGATGGCCGCGGTGGTCACCGGCGCATACGCCAGGATCCGCAAGCAGTTCGGCCTGTCGATCGGTCGTTTCGAGGGCGTGGAGGAAGCGCTGGCCCGGATCGCCGGCAACGCCTATGCGGCGAGCGCGCTGTCGGAGGCCTCAGCGGCCGCTGTCGCGCGCGGCGAGCTGCCGGCGGTGCCGTCGACGATCTCCAAGTACCACTGCACCGAGATGGGCCGCGAGGCCGCCAAGGACGCAATGGACATCCACGGCGGCAAGGGCATCATCCTCGGCCCGAAGAACTATCTGGGCCGCGGCTGGCAGGCCTCGCCGATCGCGATCACCGTCGAGGGCGCGAACATCATGACGCGCTCGCTGATGATCTTCGGCCAGGGCGCGATCCTGTGCCATCCGTGGGTGCTGAAGGAGATGAAGGCCGCGACCCTGCCGGATCCGGGCGAACGCCTGCGCGAGTTCGACCGCAACCTGTTCGGGCACATCGGCTTCGCGATCTCCAATGCGGTACGCAGCTGGTGGTTCGGCCTGACCGGCGCGAAGCTCGGCAGCGCGCCGGGCGACGCCTACACCCGTCGCTACTACCGCAAGCTCAACCGCTACTCGGCGGCGCTGGCGCTGATGGCCGACACCTCGATGCTGCTGCTGGGCGGCAAGCTGAAGTTCAAGGAATCGCTGTCCGGCCGCCTCGGCGACGTGCTCAGCCACCTGTACATCGCCAGCGCGATGCTCAAGCGCTACGAGGACGAAGGGCGTCCGGCGTCCGACCAGCCACTGCTGGCCTGGTCGTTCCACAACAGCGTGCACAAGATCGAGATCGCGCTGTCGACGGCGCTGCGCAACTTCCCGATACGTCCGGTCGGCTGGCTGCTGTGGATGCTCGTGTTCCCCTGGGGCCGTCGCGCGCAGGCACCCAGCGACCGCCTCGGCCACAAGACCGCGGCGCTGCTGATGTCGCCGAACGATGCCCGCGACCGGCTCGCACGGGGCGTGTTCATGACTCCGTGCGCGAACAACCCGGCCGGCCGCATCAACAGCTACCTGCCGCAGGTGGTGCTGGCCGAACCGGTCGAGCGCAAGTTCCTGAAGGCGCTGAAGAACAGCGACATCGAGGCGCTGGACTTCGCCGCCCAGCTCGATGAGGGCGTCAAGGAAGGCTGGATCACCGCCGAGGAGCGCAAGCAGCTGGAGGCGTTGCGCGAAATGACCATCGACGCGATCTCGGTCGACGACTTCGAACCCTGGGAGCTTCGCTCGGCCGGCTACTACAGCGACCGGATCGAAGCCGCCGCCAAGCGCGACGCGGCCTGAAATCGGCGCAGCAATCGCAGAAGGGCGATCGCGGAAGTGATTGCAGAAGTGACGGAAACCGACGGCGGGGCGACCCGCCGTCCCCGCATCCACGGGAGAACTCCATGAGCGACGCCGGATACACCGCGCCACTGCTCGCCACCTGGCGCCGGATGATCCGCTGGCCCGCCGGCCGCTGGCTGTTCTCGCGCGCGGTCTGCTTCAAGGCGCCCTACTTCTCGACGATCGCGCCGCGATTCCTGGACCTGGAGCCGGGCCGTTGCGAAGTCGTCATGCGCGACCGTCGCGCGGTGCACAACCACATCGGCACCGTGCATGCGATCGCGCTGTGCAACCTGGCCGAGCTGGCCGGCGGGGTGATGCTCGACGCCAGCCTGCCGCGCGGGATGCGCTGGATTCCCAAGGGGATGACCGTCGCCTACCTGGCGAAGGCGCGGGGCCCGATGCGGGCCGTGGCGACACCGGAACGTCCGATCGAAGCGGCCGACGCAGGCCATGAACTGCCCGTCGCGGTCGAGGTCACCGATACCGCTGGTGAGGCGGTGTTCCGCGCACGGATCATGATGTGGGTTTCGCCCAGGTCGCGAAGGAAATAGGCCGCCTCCCGCCCACCGCGGCAGGCGTCGCGGTCGCGGAATCCTTCGGGCAGGCCGCGCGCCTGCCCCGTCAAGGCCGGACGACCCGAGCTGGGCCCATTCCGCCCCTGCGCTTCACGGCAGCATGCCGTGGCGGGTCTCGCGGTCGAAACGTCGATCCAGACGACGGTACTCGTCGATGATCGCACGGGCGCGTCGGTCGATGCGCGCGCGGGATCCCTCGCAGGCCAGTTCCGTCGGCAGCTCCGCGAACATGTCCCGGACCGCCGCGGCCGCCTGCTCGCCGTGTCGCGCATGCACCTGCTCGTGGGCGGCCAACGCACTGATGAAACGGTCCCACTGCGCCGCCAGGGCCGCTGGCGCCCTGTCCCGTCCGGTCCAGTCCGGCAGCGTGATCGTGATGTCGGCCACCACGTCCCAGTAGCCCAGCTGACACTGTCCGTCCTCGAGCGGCCAGCTCTGCCATGACCAGGTGACCTGCCACTCCGCATACCCGCTGTAACGTCGTCCGGTGACCGGATCGCGCGGCCCGTTCTCACGCATCCGGGTTGCCCATTGCGAACGCGAGCGGCCGTCGACCGGATAGGTATGCAGCCGCCGCGTCACCCGCGCGCGGTCTCTTGCCGGCGCCTGCAGCGACGGCTGAACCGGCTCCTGCGCCGGACCGCCGTCCGCGGCCGCGGACGTAGCCGATCCCCCCCACCGCGAACGCCAGCGCTGCCGACTTCCATCTCATCGCACGCACTATCGGCGGCGGTCGCGATGCCACGCGGCGAGCACCGCCCGTTCCTTCTCCGCGTCCAGTCCGGCCCGGGGCCTGGCCCGTCGCTCGGCCGGCAGGCTCCGCCACCACGCCAGTGTGTCGTGGACGGTCTCCTGCAGCGGACGATAGCCCAGCCCGGCGGCCTGGGCGCGCGCTGTCGAAACACGGCCGAACCCGGCGTATTCGCCTTCGGCCGGAATCCATGCCGGCATGTCCCGCCAGGGCTGGACATCGTGGCGTTCGAGGAAGACGGCCGGCACCCAGGTCAGCGTCGAGTTCGCCCCGGGCGCTTGCGGACACGGCGTGGTGATGCAGTTCATCACGTTCATCCGGCGTGCGACCTGCTGGCAGGTATCCAGCAGCATGCCCATCGTCAGCGCGCCGGCCGGGGCATCGGCATTGAAGGTGCCGATCGTGCGCTGCTCCAGCAGATGCAGCAGGAACGCGGCGAGGTCGCGCACGTCGATGAACTGGGTCGGCGCGTCGGGCGTGCCCGGTGCGAGTATCTCGCCGCCACGGTCGGCACGCGCCGGCCAGTAGGTGAAGCGGTCGGTGGTGTCGCCCGGGCCTACGATCAGTCCCGGACGGACGATCGTGGTCCGGCCCGGCATTCCGGCCTCGGCCGCCTGTTCGCACAGTGCCTTGAGTCCGCCGTAGGTTTCGCCGCTGATTTCGGTGACGGTCGGGTCAGGCAGGCGGATCAGCTCGCCGCCCTCGTCCATCCCGGGCAGGTCGTTGCGTGCGTACACCGATACCGTCGACACCACGAGGTACTGACCGACCCGCGGCGCGAGCAGCCGGGTGGAACGGGTCACGTCAGCCGGAACGTAGGCGGAGGTATCGAGCACCGCATCCCAGCGCTGACCGGCATCGAGCGCCGAAAGGTCGCTCTTGCGGTCGCCGTGCAGTTGCTCGATGTCGTCGTATTCCGGACCGCTGAAGCGTTCCGGGTTGGTCTTGCCGCGGTTGAACAGGGTCAGCCTGTGGCCTCGTGCCCGCGCGGCCTCGACGAAGTGCGGCCCGAGGAAACCGGTACCGCCCATCACCAGGATGCGCAGGCGGTCTCCCGTGGACTGCGCCTCCGCTTCCGCGGCCGCGCCGCGCAACATCGTCGAGCATCCCGGCAGCGCCATGGCCACCGCACCGGTCAGGCCGCCCAACAGCAGATCGCGCCGTCCGATCGACATCGCACGCCTCCCCTCACGTTTCCATACCGGTTCCGACTGTGACGCCGCGCGGGTCCATGGCCATCCGCCATTGGTCATCCCCGGGCGCCGTCCTCGGGTGCGCCGCCGGCCGGCTGGCGGCAAGCGGCCGAGCCCTCGTCGGGCAGATTGCGCTGGGCACGAACCACCCGCCATGCCGCGAACGCGAGCGCGGCGGCGACACCGATGCCGGCCGCGAACACCGCCCGGCTGCCGAACACCGCCAACGCCTTGTGCACCCAGACGAAGGTCAGGTCGCTGCCGCGGTAGACCACGGTATCGATCACGGCCTTGGCCTTGTAGCGCGACTCGCGGTCGACGCGGGTATAGATCGTCTCGCGCCCCGGCTTGCCCAGCGAGAACTCGCCGGCACGGGTCGCGATCTGGGTCGCGGCCACCAGCAGCGGCAGCGGCGACATCGTCAGCAGGGCGTAGCCGGCGAGGATCGCGAAGGCAGGGATCAACAACGCCGGCGCGACCCCGTAGCGGCGCAGCAACGCACGGGTAAGCAGCAACTGGACCAGCAGGGTCAGCGCATTGACCGAGCCGTCGATCAGCGAGTAGTAGCGGGTGGCCTCGCGCGGATCGGGATAGAACGCCTTCACGATCGCCGCCTGCTCGTTGTACAGCAGGGTGCCCACGCCGACGCCGAAGAACAGCAGCAGCGCCAGCGCGCGCAGCAGCGGCCGCGCCCAGACCAGGCGCAGGCCGGCGATGATCGATCCGCCCATCGCGCGCTCGCCGCTGACATCGTGGTGCAGGCGCTCGCGCCGGATCGCCCACGGCCGCAGCTTGAGGATGCAGAGCAGACACACGGCAAGGAATGCCGCCGAGACCAGCAGCAGGTTGGCCACGCCGAGCCAGCCGACCAGAGCGCTGGTCAACGCCGGTCCGGCCAGCGCACCCAGAGTGCCGCCGGCGCCGATGTAGCCGTAGAAGCGCTTGGCATGGTCGTTGTCGAAGACATCGGCCATGAAGCTCCAGAACACCGTGACCGCGAACATGTTGAACACCGCGACCCAGATGAAGAACAGGCCGCCGCGGCCCGGCACGGCCTGGTGGAATATCCAGTAGAAGCACAGCAGGCAGGCGATGAAGAACAGATAGACGACCGGCAGGAACACCCGGCGCGGGAAGCGCGCGACCAGGGCGCCATAGACCGGCTGCAGCAGCACCATGATCACGAAGGTACCGGTGAACAGCACCTGCAGGGTGTAGTCCTGCAGCGCGACGCCACGGCCGGCCGCCCAGGCCAGCAGCCCCGGCGGAAACACCGCCATCGCGTCACCGGAAGCGCCCATCGCATCGCGCATCGGCCGCAGCACGTAGTAGCCGCACAGCAGGCTGAAGAAATACAGCGTCGCCCACCACAACGACGGCGAACCCGCCAGTTCTTCGCGGAACCGGCGCATGCCGGCCATCACTCCCCGGCGTCTGCGAGGCCCTGCCGGCGCTGCTTCGGTCATCGGAATCCTGCTGCCATGGGGTGGAAGGGGCGTGCCGCCGGAGCCGTCGGCGGCATGATGCTAGCAGCCCCGCATGTCCGGCTTCGACGTCGGCATCTGCAGCCTGCCGCCGCCGGGCATCGTCGCCACGAGCATTTGCTCTAACGGGCCTGCTTACGGTCCCGGGGTCACCGTCGCGAGTCCGCCTGTGTACGACTACATCATCATCGGTGCCGGATCGGCCGGCTGCGTGCTCGCCAATCGGCTGTCCGCGGACCCGGACGTACGCGTGCTGCTGCTCGAAGCCGGTCCGCGCGACCGTCACCCCTTCATCCACATGCCGGCGGGCATCGCCAAGCTGGTCGGCGTCAGGCGACTGAACTGGGATTACTACACGGCGCCGGAACCGCAGCTCGACGGGCGGACGTTATGGTGGCCGCGCGGCAAGGTGCTCGGCGGTTCGAGCTCCATCAACGCGATGTGCTACACCCGTGGGGTGCCGGGCGACTATGACGAGTGGGCCGCGCTCGGCGCCGACGGCTGGCACTGGGACAACGTGCTGCCCTATTTCCGGCGTTCGGAGTCAAACCAGCGAGGCGCCGACGCCCTCCACGGCGGCGACGGCCCGCTCCACGTCTCCGAACTGCGCCACAGCAATCCGCTGTCGCACGCCTTCATCGAGGCCGGAATGCAGGCCGGGTACCCGCGCAACGACGATTTCAGCGGCCGGGTGCAGGAGGGGTTCGGTCTCTACCAGGTGACCCAGAAGGACGGTGCCCGCTGCTCCAGCGCGGTCGCCTATCTCAACCCGGCGCGGCCACGCGGAAACCTCGAGATCGTGACCGGCGCGCTGGTCTCCCGGATCACCTTCGAGTCCGGCCGTGGCGGCGTGCCGCGCGCATCGGGTGTGACCTACAGCGTCGGCGGCCGGGCCTTCCACCAGCCGTGCGCGCGCGAGGTGCTGCTCTGCGGAGGCGCGCTCAATTCGCCGCAACTGCTGATGCTGTCGGGCATCGGCCCGGCCGCGCAACTGCGCCGGCACGGCCTTGAGGTGATCGTCGACGCGTCGCAGGTCGGCGAGAACCTCCAGGACCATCTCGACATCTGCACGCTGCGGCAATGCACGCAACCGATCACCTACGACCGCGTCAGCGACCTGCGCATCGCCTTCGATTACTACCTGCGCGGCCACAGCGGAGTCGGCAGCAGCAATGTCGCCGAGGCTGGCGCCTTCATCCGCTCGGCGCTGGCGCCGGATGCACGCGCCGACATCCAGCTGCACTTCGTGCCGGCCCTGCTCGACGACCATGGACGCAACCGTCTGCCCGGCGACGGCTTCACCGTGCACGCCTGTTTCCTGCGCCCCCGCAGCCGCGGCCGATTGGTACTGGCCAGCGGCCGCGCCGCGGACAAGGTGCGGATCGAGGCGAACTATCTCAGCGACGCCGAAGGCTTCGACATGCGGATGATGCTCGAGTGCGCCCGGCTGTCGCGCGAGCTGCTCGCCCAGCCCGCATTCGACCCGTACCGCGGCGCGCCGATCTTCCCGGACCGAGACGGTCTCGACGATGCCGGCCTGAAGGCCTTCGTGCGGGCCAAGGCCGAGAGCATCTACCACCCGATCGGAACCTGCCGGATGGGCAGCGATCCGGACGCGGTGGTCGATCCGCAGTTGCGCGTGCGCGGCGTGGAGGGTCTGCGCGTCGTCGACGCATCGGTGATGCCGCGACTGCCCGGCGGCAACACCAACGCGCCCACCATCATGATCGCCGAGCGCGCCTCCGACATGATCTCCGGATCCGGCCGGAACCAGGCCGACACCATCCGCACGAGCGGTTCGTAGAAACAGCGTAAACCGCGATTCCCAGGCCGCGCCCGGGAATCCTCGAATTTTGCTGTGCAAACCATGGGCTCCGCCGTTGCGCTTCCACACTCCCATTCGTGCCTGCGGCGCATCGCTCTCCGCCACAACGCTACAGGGTTGGGCAGACACAAGCGGCGTAAGCCGAGATGGAGCTGGCCGGATCACGGCTCACGCCGTTCCCAGGGGTGCCCACGATGCCCGGGTTCAGCGCTGCCCCAGCACCGGCGGCAACGGGCAGTGCAGCACGCCGCAGATCGTCCGCAGCAGCTCCGCCTCGGCCACGCTGACGCGGCCGTCGTGGCCGATCGCATCGGTGATCGCTTCGACCAGCACCTGCTTGGCGAGCGGATCCAGCGCGTCCAGCGGCTCCCAGACTTCGTCGAGCGCGATCACGCCTTCTTCCGGCGGCGCATAGGGAAGATGGTCGCGCGGCAGCACCCGGTTCAGCCCGGCGAGGTAGGCCCGCTGCGCCGCGGCTTCGTCGGCATGTCCAGCGCGCGCCACCACCGCGAGCAGGGTCGCGAACTCGTGCCGTACGCCGGTCGCCTTGCGCCGGCCCATCCGCAGGTAGCGGGACGGATCCAGCGACTCGCGCACCTGCACGGTCAGCAGGCGCGCCAGGCAGTACTCGAACAGGCTCACTTGGCCATCGGCATAGACCATCGCGTTGGCCGCGTCCAGGAAACCGTCGAGCTCGGGCCGCGGACGCAGTCGCAGCACCGGAAAGGCCATCGCCGCCAGCGGCAGGCGCAGCATCGGATGCAGATCGTGCAGGCGGGTCTGCTGCAGGTGCCTGGCCTGCTCGGCCACGACCCGGCCGAGCCGCGCCGAGACCTCGTCGACCTGCTTGCCGGCGATCTCCGCACGGGCGTCCATCAGCAGGCCCAGCAGCAATGGCACCACGCTGTCGCGTTGGCGGGCGATCTCGCGCAAGGGTTCCGGCATCGCCGCCACGATCGCGTCGGCGCGCAGGTAGTCGTCGGCGCCGGGATGGGCGACCTGCTCGACCACCTGCCGCGGTGCGATCCGCTGTTCGCCGCCGGCGACCGGCAGAGGCGGCGGTCCATGGGGCGGAAGTGAGGACGGCTGTGAAGACGCGTCCGCCGACGGGCCCATCGGCGCCAGTCCCATCCGCAGATCCTCTTCCAGTCCGTTCGGCGGCGCCGTCGCCCACTGCCGCGACAGCCCTTCGAGCTGTTCGGCGCGAAAGCCCGGTTCCAGCGCCTGGATCCGCTCGACCAGCGGTGGATGGGTCGCGAACCAGCCGCTCAGGCCGATGCCGTCGCCGAACAGCATGTGGCTGACTTCCTCGGCCTCACCGCGGGCGGCCAGCCGCGAGCCGTCCTGCAGACCGCCGATCTTCTTCAGCGCGCCGGCCAGGCCCGCGGTCTGGCGGGTGAACTGCACCGCCGACGCATCGGCGAGACGCTCGCGGCTGCGGCTGACGCCGGCCTTGATCATCCTGCCGAAGAACAGGCCGATACCTCCGATCGCCATCGCCACCAGCGCCGCCGCCATCACCGCTGCCGCGCCGCGGCGTCCGGCGTAGTGGCCGTGGATGAGCACTTTCCGACCGATCAGCGAAATCATCATGATTCCGAACAGCACGCCGATCAGGCGGATGTTCAGGCGCATGTCGCCGTTGAGGATGTGACTGAACTCGTGAGCGATCACGCCCTGCAGCTCGTCGCGGTTGAGCCGTTCCAGCGCGCCGCGGGTCACCGCGACCACCGCGTCGGAGGTGGTGTAGCCGGCCGCGAACGCATTGATCGCGGCCTCGTGCTCCAACACGTAGATCTTCGGCACCGGCACGCCCGACGCGATCGCGATCTCCTCGACAACGTTGCGCAGGCGCCGCAGGTTCAGGTCGCGGGTGTCCTCCGGCACCGGTACCCCGCCAAGCTGCAGCGCGACCGGCTCGCCGCCGCCGCCGAGGCTGGCGATACGGAACAGCGACCCCAGGCCGATCACCGCCAGCGTGGCGATCGAGGTGAAGGCCAGCAGGCCGGGACCCGCGTCGGCCACCAATGCCACCGCCAGGTCGACGGCGAACACGATGCCGAGCACCGCCAGGCCGAACAGCGCGACAAGCCGGAACGAACTGCGGCGTGCCGCCGCCTGGTGTTCGAAGAAATTCATGCGTCGAGGGCCGAGGGTCCCGGGCGGAAGGACTGGATCGGAACGCTGCCGGAACCGCGGCTGCCAGCCGCGCCCCCGGGAACAGCGATCAGAACTGGACCTTCGGCGCCTCGCGTACCTCGGCGCGATCGGCCGGAATGTCGAGCAGTGCGGCCGGAGCGAAGTTGAACATGCCCGCGACCACGCTCGACGGGAACACCTCGCGCTTGTTGTTGTAGGCCATCACGCTGTCGTTGTAGGCCTGGCGCGCGAAAGCGACCTTGTTCTCGGTGCTGGTCAGCTCCTCGGTCAGCTGCATCATGTTCTGGCTGGCCTTCAGTTCCGGATAGGCCTCCACGGTGACCAGCAGACGGCCGAGCGCGCCGTCGAGGGCACCCTGGGTACGTGCAAGTTCGGCCATCGCCGCCGGATCGCCCGGCGCCGCCTTGGCCGCGGCCAGTCCCGCCTGCGCCGCGGTGCGGGCGGCGGTCACCGCTTCCAGCGTGCCGCGTTCGTGGGCCAGGTAGGCCTTGGCGGTCTCGACCAGGTTCGGGATCAGGTCGAACCGGCGCTGCAACTGCACATCGATCTGGGCGAAGGCGTTCTTGTAGGCGTTGCGGGCCATCACCAGGCCGTTGTAGATGCCCACCGCCCAAAGCGCGAGCAACACCAGCAGGCCCAGCAGAATCAGTAAACCCAGCATGATCGTGTCTCCCCTCGGTGCTTGAAACCCCTTACGGGGTCGGCGCTAGAATCGAACACGACCCAGCATACGCAGGCCCCGCGCACGATGAAAGACAAGGCGACCGTCCGGTCCCGTACTCCTGGGCGCTTGGCGGCACTTGCCGTCCTGTTGCCTCTCGCCCTCGGCTCCACCGCCCAGACCCCGCCGCACTGGGGATCCACCCCGTCCGGCAGCTCCCTGCCGGATCCGGTTTCCACCACATCGGCCACGCCGCTCCCGCCCGCCTTCAACGTCGCCCGCTTCGAGGCGATGGCCCGGCATCTGGCAGCCGACAACCGCGTACCCGGCCTGGCGATGGCCATCGTCCACGACGGCAAGGTACTCAGCGCGCGCGGCTACGGCGTCACCGACATGCAGAACGCGGCGCCGGTCGACGGCCACACCGTGTTCAGGCTGGCATCGCTGTCGAAGGGCTTCGCGTCCACCATGGCCGGCCTGCTGATCAACGACGGCACCCTGCGCTGGGACAGCAAGGTCACCCAGTACCTGCCCGACTTCCGGCTCAACGACGCCCATTCGACCCAGCAGGTCACCGTCGCCGATCTGCTCAGCCACCGCCTCGGCCTGCCCTACAACACCTACGACCGCGACCTGGAACGCTACGTCGACTACCGGACACTGGCCAACAGGCTTTCCGACGCGCCGCTCAAATGCCAGCCGGGTACCTGCTACGCGTACCAGAATGTCGCGTTCAGCCTGATCGGCGACATCGTGTTCGCCGCGACCGGAGACTTCTACAGCCAGGAAGTGCAGCGGCGACTGTTCAAGCCATTGGGCATGAACGACGCCAGCCTCGGCCTGGAGGGCATCGAAGGCAGTCCGAGCTGGGCGCGTCCGCACGTGCGCACCCGCGGCGGCTGGGTATCGGTCTCGCCGAAACCGACCTACTACCAGCTGCCGCCTGCCGCCGGCGTCAATGCCAGCGCGAGCGACATGGCGCAGTGGCTGATCGCCCAGACCGGTCACCGTCCCGACGTGATCTCCGCCCCGTTGCTGGCAACCCTGCACGAACCGCTGGTCGACACCCCCGGGGAGATGCGCAGTTCCTGGCGCCGGGAGCGCGTCCACTCGGCCGGATATGCGCTGGGCTGGCGCGTGTACGACTATGCCGGGCAGCGGATGATCTACCACGGCGGCGCCGTGCAGGGATATCGCGGAATGATCGCACTGCTGCCGGAGCGCGATCTGGGCGTGGTGGTGATGTGGAACTCGGAAAGCGCGCTGCCATCGGGCCTGATGCCGACGATTCTCGACAGCGCGCTGGGCCTGCCGGAACGCCGCTGGCTCGACATCGATCTCGACGAGTCGATGTTCACGGACGACGATTCGGCCGGGAACCGCTTCGGCCTGGAACACGCGGCAAGGGCGCACTGAACCGTCATACGCCGGCAACTGTCGGGAACCGGGCCACCCCCGGGCAGGACCGCTGTAGCGTTGCGCGAGACTCCGATGCCGGGTCGGGCCGGGAGTGCCGGCGAGCCGGCGTCGTGCACCGCCCCATGAAAAAACTCTCTCCCCGCCTGGGCTGCGGGGAGAGAGTCGGATGACAGCGTACTACGGTATCGGGACTTCTTAGATCATCGGCGCCGGCGTGGCCGGCATGGTGGCCGGAGCCGCCTTCTTGGTGGTGCGCTTGGCCGCCTTGCGGGCAGGCTTCTTGGCACTCTTCTTCGCGGCCTTCTTGGCCGGCTTCTTGGCGGTCTTCTTCGCCGCCTTCTTGGTGGCGGCCTTGCGGGCGGTCTTCTTCGCCGCCTTCTTCACCGTCTTCTTGGCGGCCTTCTTGCCGGCAGCCTTGCGGGCGGTCTTCTTCGCCGCCTTCTTCACCGTCTTCTTGGCGGCCTTCTTGCCGGCGGCCTTGCGGGCGGTCTTCTTCGCTGCCTTCTTCGCAGTCTTCTTCGCGGTCTTCTTTGCCGCCTTCCTCACTGTCTTCTTGGCGGCAGCCTTGCGGACGGTCTTCTTCGCGGCCTTCTTGGTGGCCTTCTTCGCGGTCTTGCGGGCTGCCGACTTCTTGGCGACCTTCTTGGTCGCCTTCTTGGCGGCAGGTTTCTTCTTCGCAGCTTTCTTAGTGGCCATGGC
The DNA here is from genome assembly GCF_021725675.1 of Marilutibacter chinensis. Lineage (GTDB taxonomy): Bacteria > Pseudomonadota > Gammaproteobacteria > Xanthomonadales > Xanthomonadaceae > Marilutibacter > Marilutibacter chinensis. The sequence continues at coordinate 225,315 of NZ_JAKJPO010000007.1, forward strand.
ATGGCTCCTCGTCAGTGGTCGAACATTGACCGATCGTGGATCGATCGGGGGTATTGCCCAGTACGAACCAGCATCGCGGCGGTACGGCCCGCGACAAACCGCCGGCGCGCGAGGCGTGCCGGACGGATAGTTGGCAGGCGCGCATCCGCCCGGCTCGACCGGGATCGGGCAGCCTGCAAAAGAGGGGAATTGGACGGTGCCGGAAAGATCTCCACCGGGTGGCAGTACGAGTCGGGTGTGAGTCGCTGCGATCCTTCAGGGGACAGAAACCCGACGTCCACCGTGATGACCGAACTGGCGGAGTTGGGTTGTGTACGGCGCGTTGTCGCGATCGTTTTGCTCACTCGTGTTCGCAGGAACCGTCTGCTGGGCGAAACGTAATCACGGTTTTTGCGGGTGTCAACAACTTCGACGCGACTTTTTCCGGAGGCGGACGGCCGACCGGCCGGCGTTGGCGCGTCGACTTCTGCACGACGCGCGCGACACGCTCGATCCGCCGTCGCGCAGGCAACGACTGCTCGTTGCATAAAACCGCCAATTTCTAGGCAAAAAACGCGAACACAAATCCGGAACGTCGTGTCGTCGCGATTTCCAGCAACGCATGCACCTGGCGAAAATTTCACCACGACGCCCAGGTGAAAAAACTTTCACGACGGCGGTCGAGCGCGTCCGTTTTTTGGCGCCGCACAACCCGAAATGCGCGAAAGTGCGCGCCCCGCCGCGCACGCTCCGATCGACCCTCGCGCATGCCGTCGGCGGTCGACCGACGTCGGTAGCCCGACATGCGCGAACGATCATCGTCGACGAATTGATCGAGGGAGCATGCGCCCATGTCGCGCAGCGGTCGCGACTCCGACCCGCACGGATGACGGACGGGCTGTCGTGTGTCCCGTGTCGAAGCCGGCTGTCCGGCAACCGCTTCCGACGCATCAGGGATCACGCTCGAAAAGAAAAACGCCGGACATCTCTCGATGCCCGGCGCTCGGTCCGGCTCCGGTCGTCGCCTGCTCGGCGTCCTCGGCAGCGGCTCCGTCAGTGGTCGTCGTTCTCCAGCAGCTCGGCGTAGTCGTCGGGGCCGAGCAGTTCGTTGAGCTGCTCCGGCTCCTCCATCTCGAGCGTGTAAAGCCAACCCTCGCCGTACGCGTCCTCGTTGATGGTCTCGGGCTTGTCGGCCAGCGCCGCGTTGACCTCGACGACGGTGCCGGTGACCGGCGCGTAGACGTCCGAGGCGGCCTTGACCGACTCGACCACCGCGCAGGCGTTGCCGGCTTCGACACGGTCGCCAACGTTGGGCAGCTCGACATAGACCAGGTCACCGAGCAGACCCTGGGCGTGATCGGAAATACCGACGGTGACCTTTCCGTCACCTTCGACGCGGGCCCACTCGTGGGACTTCATGAACTTCAGATCGCCGGGGATTTCACTCATGGCTGGCCTCTGTATCTCGGCTGGAACGGCTGGGGGAATGCTTTGCAGCTGGGCGCCTAGTGTAGCGGCCCGCCCCTGCGCGCAACAGGGTGCGCGCGTCGCCCGCAGCGACCCATCGATCAGTTGCGCGGATAGGGTGCGCGGCCACTGACGACCGCAGTGCGCAGCGCGTCGATCCGATCCTGTCCCCAGAACGGCTCGCCATTGAGCACGTACCCCGGCAGGCCGGGCAGATCGGCGGCGATCGCCTCGGCGGTGTTCGCCGCGTAGCTGGCCCGCACGGTTTCCTGTGCGGCCGCCTCCATCACCGCGGCGGATTCGAAACCGCTCGTCTCCAGCAGCGAGGCGACCACCTCCTTGCTGGCGATGTCGCGGTCCTCGGCCCAGACCGCGCGGAATGCCGACGCGACGAATGCGCCCGGATCCAGACCGCTCCCGGCCAGCGCGATCGCACAGCAGTCCGCCAACGATGGATCGGCGGGAAAGTGGCGCGGCTGCAGGTTCAGCGTCAGGTCCCTGGCCTCGCGCCAGCGCTGCAGCTCGACCAGGCGATAGCGCTGGCGTGCCGGCGCGCGCAGGCCGAGTGGCAGTCCGCCGTTGGCTTCGAACAGCTCGAAGATGCGCACCGGGCGGTACCGCAGGCTTGCTCCGGTCTCGCGCGCCAGGTCGAGCAACGCCGCATGCCCGAGGTAGGCATACGGCGAGATCACGGTGAAGTAGTAGTCGATCGACGGCATGCGGGTTCCCTCCCCGGCGCGTCAGCCGAGGACGCCGTCCTGCGGCTGTCCGTCGCGCACGAACGGGAACCTCACAACCCGCACCGGCACCTCGCGGCCGCGGATGTCGACGCGCACGTCGCCCCCGCCTGCCGTGGCGATCTCGCCGGCGGGCACACGCGCGAACGCGATCGCCTTGCCCAGCGTCGGCGAGAAGGTGCCGGACAGGATCTCGCCGTCGCCGTTCGCGGTCAGCACCTTCTGCCCGTGACGCAACACGCCCTTCTCATCCATTACCAGGCCGATCATCTGCCGCGGAGCACCTGATGCCTTCTGCCGCTCGAGCACGTCGCGGCCGATGAAGTCGCGGCCCTCGTCCAGGCTCACGGTCCAGGCAAGCGCGGCCTCATATGGCGAGACGGTGTCGTCCATGTCCTGGCCGTAGAGGTTCATGCCCGCCTCGAGCCGCAGCGTATCGCGCGCGCCCAGGCCGGCCGGCTTCACGCCCGCGGCCAGCAGTGCGTTCCATAGCGCCACCGCATTGCCCTGCGGCACGACGATCTCGAAGCCGTCCTCACCGGTGTAGCCGGTGCGGGCGATGAACAGTTCGACGCCGCCGTCGGCCAGTTCGGCGCTGCCGGCAGCGAAGCGCGCCAGCTTGCCGATGCGCTCGCGGTCCTCCCCGCGCAGCAGCCCGACCACCTTGTCGCGCGCGTTCGGCCCCTGTACCGCGACCATCGCGTAGTCGTCGCGCTCGACCACCTCGACGCCGAAAGCCGCAGCCTGCCCGTTGATCCAGGCCAGGTCCTTCTCGCGGGTCGCCGCGTTGACGACCAGGCGGAAGTACTCCTCGGACAGGAAATAGACGATCAGGTCGTCGATGACGCCGCCTTCGGCGTTCAACATGCAGGTGTACAGCGCCTTGCCGGGCTTCTTCAGCTTGTCGACCGAGTTGGCCAGCAGGCGGCGCAGAAAATCGCGCACGCGCTCGCCGCGCAGGTCGACCACGGTCATATGGCTGACGTCGAACATGCCGGCATCGCGGCGGACCTGGTGGTGCTCCTCGATCTGCGAACCATAGTGGATCGGCATGTCCCAGCCGCCGAAATCGACCATCTTGGCGCCAAGGGAGCGGTGGGTGTCGTTGAGGACGGTCTTCTGGGTCATCGCCGCGGGTCACAGTCAGGGGAAGCGGCGATTATCCCAGATGTCAGCCGTCGTAGCCGTAGCCCTCGTTGACACAGCGCACCTGCGCGACATCGACCTCGGCGATACCCTCGGTTGCGAAGTCGAAGGCCCAGGCACGATGCAGCGGTTCGTACCATTCGCCATCGGGCGCCAGATCCGCAACCGCGAGCACGACGACATCGTCGCCAGCCAGGGACTCGCAACCGTAGTGCACGAAGCCGGCGCCCTCGATGGCCGGACGCTCGACCACCTCGAGCACACGCCAGACAACATGGTCGCCGTCGCGGCCGACCGCCTTGAGCACCATCGCATGGGTCGGACGCGTGGCGTCCGTGCCGTGGATCGATACCGAGTACGCGCAGATCCCGCTCTGCGGGCCGCTGCCCGGCGCGGAGAAACAGGTGCCGCCGAGTTCGCCGAGCGCCTCCGGGAACGGTGGCACCTCGTGACCGATCAGATCCGCGATGACGGCGATGTCCGCATCCGCGATCGGGGAAGGCCCGGGCGGCTGCGTTCCGTCGAGCTGCCCTTCGCTCTGCTCTCCGGCATGCGGTACTGCCGGCCTGGCCGGCTGCGCAGAGGACACCGGCGCCACGTCGGAAGCCGCCGTCCGTTCGTCGGCCGCCGCCGCGGCATCGCCATTGCCGGCAGACACCGTCCCGTCGGCCATCGCCGCAAGCGATGTCGCGGCCAGCAGACCCGCCAGCAGTCTGGTCGTGAATTCCAATCGGGCTCGCATCCCTCCTGCCTCCTCTGTCGCCATTCCCTCAGCATCGGCGAGCGGCGGACCTATCCGGCCTTCTCGACCTGCAGGGTCATTCCGTCCGCCGCAACCACGCGCACCGGCGTACCTGCGTCGAGATCGGGGCCGCTGACATCCCAGTACGCGTCGGCGATCTGGACCCGGCCGCGGCCGCCGACGATCGCGCGCTCCAGCGGCACCACCCGGCCGACCAGCGCCTCCGCGCGGCGGTTCAGTGACGGCCGGTCGCTCTGGCGCTCACGGCCGCGGAACCAGGTGCGGTAGATCTGGATCGAGACGAAACTGAGCACGACGAAGGCGGTCACCTGCAGCAGCAGCGACATGCCCGGGAACGCCCAGACCATCACGAACACGGCAGTCGCGGCGAGGCCGAGCCAGAGCATGAACGCGCCCGGCGCGAGCGCCTCGGCCGCGAACAGCAGCAACGCCGCCGCTGCCCAGATCACCATCGGCCAGTTCCAGTGCATGCCCGACAACATGGCTCAGCCTCCGACTCGCGGCGGCATCGGCGGCCGCGCCTGTTCCGCCTTGCCCGCCAGCGCCTCCTTCGCCAGTTCGGCGATGCCGCCGAGCGAGCCGATCATGCCGGCCGACTCCATCGGCATCAGGATGAACTTCTGGTTCGGCGCCTGCGCCAGCGCCTTGAACGCCTCGACGTACTTCTGCGCGACGAAGTAGTTGATCGCCTGCACGTTGCCGCTGGCGATCGCGTCGGAAACCATCTGTGTCGCCTTGGCCTCGGCTTCGGCCAGGCGTTCGCGGGCCTCGGCCTCGCGGAACTTGGCCTCCTTCTCGCCCTCGGCCTCGAGGATCGCCGACTGCTTCTCGCCCTCGGCACGCAGGATCTGTGCCTGGCGCAGGCCCTCGGCCTCGAGGATGTTCGCGCGCTTCTCGCGCTCGGCCTTCATCTGGCGGGCCATCGAGTCGACAAGGTCGCGTGGCGGCTGGATGTCGCGGATCTCGATGCGGGTGACCTTGACGCCCCACGGGTTGGTGGCCTGGTCGACGACGGTCAGCAGCTGGGCATTGATCGTCTCGCGCTGGCTCAGCGACGCGTCCAGGTCCATCGAGCCGATCACGGTGCGGATGTTGGTCTGCACCAGCGCGATCATCGCGACCTCGAGGTTGGCGACCTCGTAGGCGGCCTTGGCGGCGTCGAGCACCTGGAAGAACACCACGCCGTCGACCTTGACCACCGCGTTGTCCTTGGTGATCACGTCCTGCGACGGCACGTCGAGCACCTGCTCCATCATGTTGACCTTGCGGCCGACGCCGTAGACGACCGGGATCAGGAAATGCAGCCCCGGGGTCATCGTGTGGGTGTACTTGCCGAAGCGCTCGACCGTCCACTCCCAGCCCTGCGGCACCATCCGCACGGTCTTGAACAGGACGACGACCCCGGCGAACAGCAGCACCAGCGAAACCAGCGAACCAAGCTCCATATCCCCCTCCTCGTGGACGAACGGCCCGAGTATAGAGACAGGAAAGGCGCCATAGACGCCTGCATCCGCGACTGCGACGGGGCGCAGGCGGGCGCGGCCGGAGTGCGGCCACCCGTTGACGTCACCATCGGACGGCATCTGGCGAGGGCTGCGGATTCTTTGCCTATCCCGCTGTTTTTCCGTGCCAATTTATTGAGAATGATTATCATATTTAATATATTGGGAGGATTGGCGCGCCGCGCCGTCCACCAAGAACCAAACCGTGAAGACGCTCCACCCCAACCGCTCCCTGCTGGCCTTCGCCATCGCCACCGCCTGTGGGCTGGCGCATGCCGAAACCCCGACGGTCACCGCCAGTGACCAGGCCGTCACCCTCGACCATCTGACCGTGGTCGGCAGCGCGCAGAAGGCCGCCGAGAGCGCCGGCTCCGCCGCCTACCTCGACACCCTGACCCTGCAGAAGCACGACTACCGCGACATCCAGCGCACCGTGCGCCAGGTCACCGGCGTCTACGCGGTGGACGAGGAAGGCTATGGACTGCGGCCGAACATCGGCATCCGCGGCTCGGGTACCGACCGCAACAGCCGCATCACGGTGATGGAGGACGGCGTGCCGATCGCGCCGGCGGTCTATGCCGCACCGGCCGCGTACTACTTCCCGACCGCCGCACGGATGAGTGCCGTCGAGGTCCGCAAGGGCTCGGCGACGATCCGCAGCGGCCCGCGCACCACCGGCGGCACGATCAACCTGATCTCCACCCCGATCCCGCAGCGGACCTCGGGCCTGGTCGACTTCGCCTGGGGCACCGACCAGACCCTGCAGGCGCACGCCTGGGCCGGCGGCAGCGGCGACAACGTCGGCTGGCTGCTTGAAACCGCACAGCAGGCGACCGACGGCTTCAAGCGCCTCGACGGCAACGGCAGCGCGTCCAGCAGGGGCACCGGCTACACGCTGGAGGACTACCTCGGCAAGTTCCGCATCCACACCGGCGCCGACGCACGTTTCTACCAGTCGCTGGAGGTCAAGCTCGGCAAGACCGAACAGGACGGCGACGAGACCTATCTCGGCCTGACCGATGCCGACTTCCGCGCGCGTCCGGACCGCCGCTACGCCGGCTCGCAGCAGGACAACATCGCCACCGATCACGAGCAGGTCGAGCTGCGCCATTACATCGCCTTCTCCGACACCGTCGACCTGACCACGGTCGTCTACGAGAACGAGTTCTCGCGCAACTGGTACAAGCTCAACGACGTGCGCAACAGCGACGATACCGGCTGGATCGGGATCGGCTCGATCCTGGCCGATCCGGCCACCCATGCCGACCAGTACGCCTGGCTGACCGGCGACGACAGCACCGTCGGGGCCCTGCGCGTGCGCAACAACAACCGCAGCTACTACAGCAAGGGCGTGCAGAGCGTGCTGGGCTGGAGCCTCGGCACGGACGGCGTGCGGCATGGGTTCGAGTTCGGCGTGCGCTACCACGAGGACCAGGAGAGCCGCTTCCAGGACGACGACCGCTACACGATGCTCGACGGCACGATGGTGCTGGCCTCGGACGGCGCCCCGGGCACCCAGGACAACCGCACCGGCGACGCCAAGGCGATCGCCGCCTACGTGCAGGACGAGATCCGTTTCGGCGACTGGATCGTCACTCCGGGCCTGCGCTATGAATCGATCGACCTGACCCGCACCGACTACGCCAGGCAGGCCGACGGTCGTGCACTCGGCCCGACCCGGGTACGCAAGTCGTCGGTGTCCGAGTGGATGCCGGGCCTCGGCGTGACCTGGCTGGCCGGCGAGGACTTCAACCTGTTCGCCAGCGCGCACAAGGGCTTCAACCCTCCCGGCCCGGGTTCGGAGTCCGACCCCGAGGAAAGCCTCAACGTCGAGGCCGGCCTGCGCTGGAGCCGCGACAGCCTGCAGACCGAGCTGGTCGGATTCTGGAACGACTACGACAACCTCGTCGCCACCTGCACCGCCTCGTCGGGCGGCGGTTGCGTGATCGGCGACCAGTTCGACGGCGGCGAAGCGCGCGTCCTCGGCATCGAGGCCAGCCTGGCCTACGACTTCGGCCAGGCCAACGGCTGGACCGTCGGCATGCCGGTTCGGCTGGGCTACACCTGGACCGACGCCGAGTTCCGCAACAGCTTCGAGAGCGACTTCGAGGAATGGGGCGTGGTCGAGGCCGGCGACCTGCTGCCCTACCTGCCCGAGCAGGCGCTCAACGTCCAGGTCGGCCTCGAGGGCGAGCGCTGGCGGGTCAACCTGGCCGGCAACTACATCGACGACATGAGCACCAACGCTGCCGACACCGCGCCGCGCACCGGTTCGGCGTTCGTGGTCGACCTGGCCGCCGGTTACCGGCTGACCGGGCAGATCGAGTTGTTCGCCCGGGTGGAAAACCTGACCGACGAGGTCTGGATCGCATCGCGCCGCCCGGCCGGCGCACGCCCGGGCATGCCGCGGCAGGCCTATGTCGGGGTGCGGGTGAACTTCTGAGGCATCCGTTCGGAACGGATCGAGACGCGAAGGCCGGGAGCGATCCCGGCCTTCTTCGTTGCCGCACGACGATGGCACCCTCGCGGCCTGCGTTGCGACTTCCAGGCCCGGGCCCTGCTTCCGCCACACGCTCATGCCTGCGGCGCGAGTTCCCGTTCCGGGGGCGACGGCGTTGCCGCCCGATAGCCGTGCCGTTCGAGATCGGCCGCGCATTCCCGGCCTCCGCTCGGAATTCCAGGCCGCCGCCGCCCGTCCGAAGACGGACGGAAGACTGCGACGGTTTCGCCGCCGGGTGCATCCTATCGACCTGAATGCAGCCCGCATCCTCCTTCGCGATCGATGTCCCCGATGCCCTGCTGGCGCGTGCGCGGGCCGGCGAGCGCGGCGCGTTCGAGCAGCTCTACCGATGGTTCGAGCGGCCGGTGTTCACCCTGGCGCTGCGGATCTGCGGCGACCGCGAGGAGGCGGCCGAAGTGCTGCAGGAGACGATGTTGAAGGTGCTGGGACGAATCACCGAGTTCCGCGGCGAGAACGGCAGTCCGTTCTGGGGGTGGTTGCGCCAGGTCGCGATCAACGAAGCACTGATGCGGCTGCGCCACCAGCGCCGTTTCGCCCACGACGTCGCGCTGGAGGACGACGGCTGGCTGCAGGACGAAGGTCCGCTGCCGCCGGCCGCCGCCGATGCAGCGCAACTGCAGCGTGCGCTGGCCGCGCTGCCTGCACTGACCCGTGGCGTGCTGTGGCTGTACCACGCCGAGGGCTACACCCACGAGGAGATCGCGGCCCTGATGCAGCGCACCGCGAGCTTCTCGAAATCGCAGGTCGCACGCGGCAGCCGGCGCCTGCGGCAACTGCTCGAAACCGGCCCGGAGACGGATGCCGGGCGCGAACCGATTCCGGAGACCCGCCATGCCTGACATGGGCTTGCCCCACGACCGCCACGATGACTCCCGCGACGGCGCGCCACGGCCGCTCCCGCGCGACTGGCGTGAAGCGCTGTCGGCACTGCCGCTCGATACCCCCGACAGTGACGGCTGGGCGCGACTGGCCGCCTGTCTGCCGGTCGCAGGTGCCAGCGCCCCCTCCGATGACCTGCGCACCCGTCAGCTGCCCGGAGCCGCGGCTCCTGCCCATGACGGGCGCACCGCGCCGGGGCGGAGTCGCCGCCTGCGCGCATGGCTGTCGCTGGCCGCGGTGCTCGCAGCCGTCGCGGCGATTCCACTGCAGCAGCGCCTGATGTCCGGGGCGGCCGACGACCCGCCGCCGACGCCCGTCCCGTCCATGACTTCGGCGGATCCGACGACGGAGCAGCCGACGTCCGCCACCGCTCCCGCCGCCCCATCACCCGCGACCCGCACGCCGTCGACGGTCGCCATCGGAGATGTCCCTGCAGGTGGTGACAGCCCGATCGCCACCGTTGTACGGCCCGGGCAGGGCGACGGACGCGGCAGCCGGCGCGCAGCCGACACGACGACGACCGCGCGCGACACGGCGTCGCGACCGGCTCCACGGCACGAGGTCCGGGTCGCCGATATCTCCACGCCCCGGCACGGGAACGGCACCGCCAACCCTGGCGAAGCCTCCCCGGCCGGCGCCGGCATCCCCGCTTCCGGGCAGGTCGATGCAAGCCCGGCGGGCACCGCGATATCGAGGCGCGAACCGACCGATCCAACCGATGCCGTCGCCGGGCCGGACCACGACGAGCTCGAGCGCCTGTACGCGGAGTCGGCGCGGCTGGAGGCGCTGGTCGCGATCGCGCGCGACGACAACGTCGCGAGCGCGCCGGCGATGCTGCTGACCGCTTCGCTCGACGACCGGATCGGCCGCATCGATGGCGCGCTGTCGCAGCCGGAACTCGATCGCCAGCAGCGGCTGCAACTGTGGCGGTCCCGCGTCGAGACGCTGCACGAGCTCGCTGGCGTCGAGACCACGCAGCGCTGGCTGTCGGCGCGCGGCGAGAGCTGGGATGCCGCGCTGGTGCAGGTCGATTGATGCCGCAACGATGCGGTCGTACCCACTGTGACCGACACGCCGCCCCCCTTCACGTATTCCGACGATGACCGAGGCACCCATGAAAACGACGTCCTTCCATGCTCTCGCGCTGGCCTGCGCCACCGTGCTGGCGGTCGGCATCGGCCCGACCCTGGCCGCCGATCCGGATACGGACAGGCACCGCGAACTCGAAACCGCCCGCGCCGAACTCGACCGTGCGGCGCGCCGGGTCGCCGAGCTTTCGCGCGAGTTGGGCCAGTCCTACGGCGATCCGCTTGTCATCGAGCACCGCATCGCGAGCAAGCCGGTGCTCGGGGTGGTGCTGGCGGCGGACGACCAGCGCGGCACGCGCATCGCCGCGGTCACCCCCGGCAGCGCCGCGGCCAAGGCCGGACTGCGCGGCAGCGACCGTCTGCTCAGCGTCGACGGCGTCGCGATCGCGGGCACGGACGGCAACCGTCGTCTGTCGGGTGCGCGCGAGCTGCTGTCAGGGCTTTCGACCGATACCCCGGTGCTCATCGGCTACGAGCGCGACGGCAAGCGCACCAGCGTGAAGGTGACCCCGCAGATGGACGAACGGGTGCTGGCGTTCCGCGGGTTCGACGATGGCGAGCTGCTGGCCCGCGGCGGCGTACGCATGCGACAGAGCGACGACGGCCTGCTGATGATCGAGGCCGACAGACTCGAACTCGGGACCCCCGAAGTCGGGCGCCGCGCGCTGCGCAACAGCGGCACCATGATCGAACTGGACGACGCCGACTTCGATTTCGAGCGGGTCGAGGAACTGGCGATCGCTCCGTTGGTCCGGACCCAGGTCGTCCGGCTCGGCCGCGAGGCCTGCCGGGACGGCGGCTGCGTCGCACCCGCGCTGGTCGAGGCATTCCGCTGGAACGGCCTGAACCTGGCCTCGGTGGACAGGGAACTCGGCCGCTACTTCGGCACCGATGCCGGCGTGCTGGTGCTGAGCACCGGTCCCGAGCTGGCCGGCCTGGAGGCGGGCGACGTGATCCGCAAGGTCGACGGCAAGGCGGTGACCACCCCGCGCGAGGCGATGGACGCGCTGCGCGAAAAGGATTCCGGCGCGAAGGTCGCGGTCGAGTACCTGCGCGACCGCCGGGCCGCGACCACCCAGGTCACCGTGCCCGAGCCACGGGTGCTGAATCTGCCACCGCCGCCCGCTCCACCTGCGCCACCTCGGCCGCCCGCACCGCCGAAGCCGGCAACGGCACCGCCACCACCCGCCGTGCCGGCAGCGCCCGACGCACCTGCGCCGCCGCCCCCACCCGCGCCACCGCTCGCCTTCGTCTGAGCCTGCCGCAGGCTGGACCCATCGCTCCGGCGTGTCTCCACGCCGGGGCTTCTCCATGGCCGGACCGGCGCATCGCCGGCAACGGATGCGCCCGCGTTCAGCGCGACTCCGCGGCCACCGGCGTCGCCGCCGGCTCCACCCACTTCGCGAACACCGCGTCGATCTCGGCATCGCTGACCGATCCCCCCTCCTCCAGCGTGCCCGCGTGCTCGAACAGCGGAATGATCATCGCCATGCCGTCGATCTGGGTCTTCAGGTGTGCGCCCGGTGCCCGGGTCAGGTAACCGTCCCAGCGCTCACGCACCTTCGCCCAGAAGTCCCGGGTTGCATCCCAGTACCTGTATGCGGCGGCAAAATCGATCCCGTCGGCCTTCTGGTAGTCGTTGAAGCCGAACTCGCGGACCAGCTCCGCCTGGCTGCCGTCGGGCTTGCGCAGTACCTTGGTATTGAACTGCTCGTGGGTCCAGCCGTTCGCCGTCACGGTATGGCGATTGACGACGGACAGCGCGTTGTAGTCGTCGCGCTTGGTGTATTCGCGGCGCGGCAGCGGCCGCCAGCTCAGGTCGCTGGTCCAGGTCGACACGCCGTCCTTGTGCTCCCAACGGCCGGTGCCGCAGTAGCGCGGCGCGTCGCTGACCTCGTACACGCACTGTGTCCATGCGCCCTCGTTGAGCGCGGCCGGAATCGCGTGCACGGTCCAGGTCTGGTCGTCGCTGAACTCGAACCGGTTTGGCGCTTCGTATACCCAGTCCTGGCGCCAGTGCTTGGTCACGTGCTGGCTCTTGGCGTCGACCAGGATGTGCTGCAGGACGATGTGGCCAGGGCTGTCCTCGACCACGATCACGGCCTCGTCGGCACCGCTGCGCATCGCCGGCCCGCGTTCGTAGCCGGGCTGCAGGCGCACGGTTTCGTCGAACGCGAAGTCGACGATGTACTCGCCCTGCATCGCCAGGATCGCGGCGCGGTCGCGGACGACAGTGTCCGCGGAACGGTCGTCGGCCCGGGCCGGACCGGCGAGCAGGACGCAGGCGAGCGGAACGGTTGCGAGAGCGTGCAAGGTCGGTCGGATGTTCATGGTTGGATTCCTCTGGCTGGCAGTGGCTTGCGGGAGTTCGGGGCGGGCGGCGGGCGGGTGGCCGCGGTCACCAGTTCACCGACAGGCTGACGCCGACGTTGCGTCCGGGCGCGGTGTAGCGGTCGAGCGCGCCGCTGCTGGCGAGTGCGCCGACCGGCAGGTCGCCGCCGGCCCAGTACCTGCGGTCGGCGAGGTTGAAGACACCGGCGTTGACGGTGGTGCCCGGAGCGAAGTTCCAGTGCGCGAGCAGGTCGAGCACGCCGTAGCCCGGAGTCGCGAACTGGGCGTCCTCGGGCAGGTCGCGCTTGCGCGCGGCGAAGCGGCCGGCCAGCTCCACGCCCCAGTCCTCGCGGTCGTAGGCCAGACCGACGCTCGCACGCAATGGGTCGATCCCGGCCAGCGGAGTGCCATCGGCACGGTCCTCACCTTCCGACCACGATGCCGCGCCGCGCAGCGACCAGCCCTCCAGCGCCGGAATGAACGCACCGAACTCGACACCGCCGCTGAATTCGATGCCGTGGATCTCGGCATCGGCAACGTTGCGCGACTGGAACACCATCAGGCCCTGCGGGTTGAAGCCGATGAAGCTCAGCGACTCGATGAAGTCGTCGTAGCGGTTGTAGTAGGCCGACAGGCTGGCGTAACCCTTGTCGCCGACGAAGCGCAGGCCGGCCTCGATGCCGTCGCTGGTTTCCGGCTTCAGGTCCGGGTTGGGAATCGCGGTGTAGCCGAACTGCAGATTGGTGAAGCCGAGGTTGACGTCGTTGTACGGCGGCGCACGGAAGCCGCGCGAGTAGCCGGCGAACAGCGACCAGGCGTCGGCGAAGCGCCAGACCACGCCCAGCTTCGGCGACACGCTGGTCTCGTTCAGATCGCTGACCGCGACGCCCGGGTTGTCCTCGGCGAAGATCGAATCGACCTCCGGCTCCAGGCGGTAGTGGTCGATGCGCAGCCCGGGCACCAGGCTGACCCGGCCGTCGGCGAAACGCATCTCGTCCTGCACGTACAGCGCCGCGGTGGTGGTCTCGCTGTTCGGGAAGTCGCGCACCGGGAACAGGTCCGGCGGCATGAACGGCGTGCTGGCGCCGTTCGGGAAGATCACCAGGCCGTCGCGCTTCTGCCGTACGCGGTCGCGCGACAGTTCCAGCCCGTAGGTCAGCGCATGTTCGACCGCGCCGGTAGCGAAGTCCTTGCGCAGGTTCGCCTGCACGCCGTAGGAGCGCTGGTCGAAGTTGAACGAGCGCTCGCGCACATGCGGGCCGGCGCTGGCAGTGACGCGCGCCTCGCGGGTGTCCTGGGTGGTCTCGCTGTCCTGGCGGTAGACCTGCAGACGTACGCTGTCGGCGAACGCGGTCTGCAGTGCGTCGGCTTCCCAGGCCAGCGACACCCGGGCGCGGGTCTGGTGGTCGCTGCCGGTCAGCGAGATGGTGGTCGCCCCGGTGAAAGGCTGGAAGCCGAGCGCCGACAGCACGTCGGTGTCGGTGTAGTCCTCGTTGCCTTCGACGGTCAGGCGCAGGCGGCTGTCGGCGCCGGTCGCGTACAGCAGCTTCGCCAGCAGGCTGCGGCCGTCGCGCTCCTGCGGATTGGGCGCTGTGCGGGTGCTGCCGGTGCCGTCGTCGTCGCCCTTGTTCCCGGTTTCCCGGCCCTGGTGGTGGCCGACCGCGACCAGTCCGCTCCAGCGCTCGCCGGCGAACGCGCTGGTGACGCCGCCGAACAGGCCGTTCCAGTCGCCGTCGTAGCCGAACTTGATGCCGAGGTAGCTGTCCTCGTCGGCGTCGAAGTAGTCCTCCGGGTCCTTGGTGATGAAGGCGACCACGCCACCGAGCGCGTCCGAACCGTACAGCGCGCTGGACGGGCCGCGCACGACCTCGACCGCCTTCAGCGTGTCCAGATCGACGAAGTCGCGGTTGGCATTGGAGTAGCTGCCGATCGAGAACGCGTCCGACACCGGGATGCCGTCGGTCTCCAGGCGCACCCGGTTGCCGCCCAGGCCACGGATGCGGATGTCGCCGATCCCGAAGCGCACCGGATCGGAAGTCACGGTGACGCCGGGCTCGTAGCGGAACAGATCCTTGAGGTCGCGGGTGATGGTCGCATCCATCTCCTCGCGCGAGATCGCCGTGACCGTCGCCGGCACGTCGGCGATCGCGCGCTCGGTGCGGGTTGCGGTGACGACGATCCGGTCCATCTCGGTCGCCGAGCCGGCGGCAGTGACGACGGTCGCGGTCGTGGCCGGCTCGTCTCCGGTGTCGAACGCGGCGGCGGAAGCCGGCAGCGCAGCCATGACCGCCAGCGCCAGCGCGCTCAACGGCGCGATGCGGGAAGCGAGGAATGCAGGAATGGAGCTACGGTGTGGATGCGGCATGCTGACGACTCGTGATGGAACCGAGGCGGGCTGGCGGCTGCATCTGCATCACAGCGGGCTGGCGACCTGGGTGGAATGGGAGCGCATGCGACGGCAGCGACCGCCATCGCATGCGGATGAAGAAGTCGCCTGCCATCGCAGATGACAGGCGTCGCCGTCCATGGCGGTTTGCGGCCGGCGCGAGGGAGAGGGCACCCGCCGGCTGCGGGAAGGAAACGGAGGTGGCACCGTCGCCTCTGACCTGCGGATCCGGACGCGGGTGCAGGCCTCATGCGACGGCGGATCACGACCCGGCGGCGACCGGTGGGCTCCGCCCGAACGCGCTACTTGGTCAGGATCAGCTTGTCATTGCGCGTATGGCGCAGGCGGTAGACCTCGTCGCCATGGCGGATCAGCACTTCACGGGTGCCGCGCAGCAGCGCGTCGCTGTCGAGCAGCGCACCGCGCGGGGGGACCGGCGTGCGGTCGAGCGCTCGCTCGAGGGGGCGGGACGGGAACGGAGCTACAGCGGCGGACGGGGCGGCGATCGACTGGCGCAAGGACATGGTCGTGGCTCGTTCGGGGTGAGTCACAAATGATAATAATTCTCATTAACGAGTCAAGTGCCACGCCCGCCCGGCAGACCCCCTCCTCCGCAGGAGCGGCGCAAGCCTCGACCGGGCCCGCCGTTGAATGCCTCATCGCGGCTTGCGCCGCTCCTGCGGGAGCTCGGTGCAGCAAGGCCTGGCGTTACGCCACCGCCGCCTTGATCCGCTGCCAGCCGGCCTCGTCCACCTGCCCGAGCACGTCCAGCGCCAGCAGGTTCTGCTGCAGCTGCTCGGTGTGGGAAGCGCCCAGGATCACGCTGGAGACGTGCGGGTTGCGCAGGCACCAGGCGATCGCCAGCGGTGCCGGCGCCTGGTCGAGCTCGGCCGCCACCCGGGTGAAACGGCGTACCCGCTGCAACCGGTCCTCGCCCCCGCTTCCGAGCAGGTGCTCGCGCAGCCAGCCCATTCCGCTGCCACCCAGCCGCGCGTCGCCGGGAATGTCCCGGTTGTACTTGCCGGTCAGCAGTCCGGACGCCAGCGGCGACCAGACGGTCGTGCCCATGCCGTATTCGGCGTACAGCGGCGCGTATTCGAGCTCGACCCGCTCGCGGTGCAGCAGGTTGTATTGCGGCTGCTCCATCGTCGGTGCGTGCAGGTGATGCGCACGGGCGAGCTTGTGCGCCTCGCGGATCTGCGCGGCCGGCCATTCCGACGTCCCCCAGTACATCACCTTGCCCTGCCGCACCAGCGCGTCCATCGCCTGCACCGTCTCCAGCACCGGCGTGTCCGGATCCGGACGATGGCAGTAGAACAGGTCGAGGCAGTCGACCCGCAGGCGCCGCAGCGCCGCGTGGCAGGCGTCGGTCAGGTGCTTGCGCGACAGCCCCCGCTGGGTCGGCCGCGGATCGGCGACGCTGCCGAAGAAGGCCTTGCTCGACACGCAATAGCCATCGCGCGGCAGGCGCAGGTCGGCGATCACGTCGCCCATCACCCGCTCGGCCTCGCCGTGCGCGTAGTTCTCGGCGTTGTCGAAGAAGTTGACGCCGTGGTCCCAGGCGCAGGCCACCAGGTTGCGCGCCTGCGAACGGCCGATCTGCGCGCCGAAGGTGATCCAGGCGCCCAGCGACAGCGCGGACAACTGGAGACCCGAGGATCCGAGGCGGCGGTACTGCATGGGAAGACTCCGGTGGCGGGAACGGGACGGTACCGGCGGCGCCACGGCGCTGAACCGGTCCGGTGACGCCGCCAGTGTATCGGCCCGTTGTGCCGGTGAAGGCGGCTACAATGCGCATGCTCTTCCTCCGGGGAGTAGCCCCTGCGCCGGACCCGCGGTCCGCGTGGCGCGTGCGTCAACACACTTGGCCGGCAGGCCATGGCGCATGCAGGCCCGAAGTCGACGGGCCCGGGCGAGACCGAAGGCAGGCGTTGCGCGTACCCGGGCCGGGCCGCGTGACGTCGGCCTTCGCGCCTCGCGAATGCCCGGCCCCGGAGTCGAAATGGATACCCTGCCCCTTTCCACCACGCTGCTGTCGACCGGCACGGTCGCACTCGCCGAGATCGGCGACAAGACCCAGTTGCTCGCCCTGATGCTGGCGGCCCGCTTCCGCCGGCCCTGGCCGATCGTCGCCGGCATCCTGGTCGCGACCCTGCTGAACCATGCCGCCGCGGCGTGGATCGGCATGGCGGCGGCGTCCTGGCTGCGTCCGGACGTCCTGCAATGGATCGTCGCCGCCAGTTTCCTCGCGGTGGCCCTGTGGACGCTCAAGCCGGACAAGCTCGACGACGACGAACCCCTTCCGGCCCGCGGCGCCTTCGTCGCCACCACGATCGCCTTCTTCCTCGCCGAGATCGGCGACAAGACCCAGTTGGCGACCGTGCTGCTCGCCGCCAGGTACTCGCCGCTCTGGGAGGTGGTCGCCGGGACGACCCTCGGCATGCTGGCGGCCAACGTGCCGGTGGTCGCGCTGGGCAGTCGCTTCGCCACCCGCCTGCCGCTGCGGGCCGCACGCATCGCCGCGGCGGCCGTGTTCCTGGCGCTGGCCGCGTGGGCGCTGTGGAGCGCTGTCTGGGCCCCGGCACCCTGAGGACGGGTTCCCGGCACAGGCCCGCGTTATCCTTCGCCGGTCAGCGGGGAACGGACATGCTCGCAACCGACAGTGGATTGAAGGCCATCGTCTCGTCGCTGCTGTCGCGGCCGGACGAGATCATGCTCGAGATCGGCGCCAGCGGCGAGCTGGCGGTCGCACGGCTGCGTGCGGTCATCGCCGGCGTCCTGCTGCTGCTGCCGCTGGCCAACATGCTGGCCGGCGGCAGCATCGATGAAAACCTGATCGGCCTGGCCGGCGCGGTGATCATCAACATCCTCGCCCAGGTCTGGCTCGCGCTGTCGCGCCGCCGCCGCCACTATCGCTGGCTGCCGTTCGTGACCACCGTGTTCGACGTCAGCGTGGCCACCCTGGTGCTGGTGCTGCTGGCGTCCCACCATCTGCCCGCCGCGCTCAACAGCCTGATCGTCTGGTGCGGCTACCTTCTGGCGATCCTGCTGACCGCATTGCGCAGCGACGGCCGGGTGACCCTGCTCGCCGGCGCCACCGCGATGGTCCAGTACGGGCTGCTGATCCTCGCCGTGTTCGCCGTCGCGAAGTCGCCGGAGGAACTGATCTCCATCGACTACGGCACGGTCACCGCGGCCAGCCAGTGGCAGCGGCTGATCCTGCTGGCCGTCGCCACCGTGATCACCGCGATGGTGGTCTACCGGATGCAGCAGCTGGTGCAGATGTCCGGCACCGACGGCCTGACCGGGCTGCCCAACCGCACCTGGCTGATCCACCGCATGCCGCGCCTGTTCGAGGCCGCCGACAGCGAGAACAGCAGCCTGACCGTCGCGCTGATCAATCTCGACGGATTCCGCCAGCTCAATGACGAGCTCGGCCACGGCGGTGCCGACCGCGCGCTGCAGCACCTGGTCGCGCTGCTCAACGGGCTGGCCGATTCCGGCGAGTGGCTGGCGCGCGTCCGCGGCGACGAGTTCGTGCTGGTGCTCCGCAAGCCGATCGGCACCGCATGGGAGCGGGTCGACGCCGTCCGACGGATCGTCGCCGACCACAGCTTCGAACCCGATCGCAGCAGCGTCGCGATACGCATGAGCTTCAGCGCCGGGCTGGCCTGCTATCCGCATGACGGCCGCAGCCTGTCGGCCCTGCTGCGTCGCGCCGACCGGCGCCTGCAGATGGCAAAGCGCGGCGGCCGCAACCGCGTCGTCCTGCGCGAGGAGTGAGGAGCCGGCCGACAGGGCCGACCGGAATCGCCCTGGCCGCGGATCCGTCGTCAACAGGTCCACGGTCGCGCCGTGCGGTGGCGGGAGCGGCCATCCAAGGTGCGTTTTTCAAGCCCCGCCAACCTGCTAGGCTGCAGCCTCGTTTGGATGGGCCAAGGCGGCCGCAGGGGAGAATCGAGTGGAAATACTGACCCGGATCGGGTTCGGCCTGTTCGGCCTGGCCGTGCTGCTCGCCATTGCCTGGGTGTTCTCGAACAACCGCAAGGCGATCGACTGGCGGTTGATCGGCCTCGGCCTGGGACTGCAGCTGCTGATCGCCGGGTTCGTGCTGCTGACGCCGTGGGGCGCGAGCGTGTTCGACGCGCTGTCCAGCGGTTTCGTCAAGCTGCTGGGCTTCACGACGGAAGGCGCCCGTTTCATCTTCGGCGACTTCACCGACCCGGAGAAATTCGGTTTCGTGTTCGCGTTCCAGGTGCTGCCGACGATCATCTTCTTCGCCAGCTTCATGAGCGTGCTCTATCACCTGGGGGTGATGCAGAAGGTCGTGCAGGGCATGGCCTGGGTGATCACCAAGCTGATGCCGGTATCGGGTGCGGAGACCCTGTCGGTCTGCGCCAATGCCTTCATCGGCCAGACCGAGTCGCCGCTGGTGGTCAAGCCCTACATCTCGAAGATGACCGAGTCCGAGTTGCTGACCCTGATGGTCGGCGGGATGGCGACGATCGCCGGCGGCGTGCTCGGCGCCTACGTGATGCTGCTGGGCGGCGGCGACGCGGCGCAGCAGGCGTTCTACGCCAAGCACCTGATCACCGCCAGCATCATGGCCGCGCCGGCGACCCTGGTGATCAGCAAGATGCTGGTGCCCGAGACCGCGACCCCGTTGACCCTGGGCACGGTGCGGATGGGCGTGGAGAAGACCACCACCAACGTGATCGATGCCGCCGCCGCCGGCGCCGCCGACGGCCTCAAGCTGGCGCTGAACGTCGGCGCGATGCTGCTGGCCTTCATCGCCCTGATCGCGCTGATCAACGCTCCGCTGCAGTGGCTGGGACAGATCACCGGTCTGCAGGACTGGCTGGGCCGCCCGACCGACCTGTCGACCCTGCTCGGGTACGCGCTTTCGCCGCTGGCCTGGGCGATCGGCGTGCCGTGGCAGGACGCCACCACCATCGGCGGCCTGATCGGCACCAAGGTCGTGCTCAACGAGTTCGTCGCCTACGTGCAGTTGGGCGAGATCCTGCGCGGCAACGTCGAGGGCGTGACCCTGACCGACCAGGGCCGGCTGATCGCGACCTACGCACTGTGCGGCTTCGCCAACTTCAGCTCGATCGCGATCCAGATCGGCGGCATCGGAGGGATCGCCCCGGACCGTCGCCACGACCTGGCCCGGTTCGGGCTGCGCGCGGTGCTGGGCGGCTCGATCGCAACCCTGATGACGGCGACCATCGCCGGCGTGCTGACCCATTTCGCCTGAGATGCCGCAGATGGCGAAGGGCGTGATCGTCGTCGGCTCCTTCAATGTCGACCATGTGTGGTCGGTCGCTACGCTGCCGCGGCCCGGCGAGACCCTGGCCGGCGAGTACCGCAGCGGACCCGGAGGCAAGGGCTTCAACCAGGCGGTCGCAGCGGCGCGCTCCGGCGCGGCTGTGCGCTTCGCCTGTGCGCTGGGCGACGATGCCGGCGGCCAGCTCGCGCGCGGTCTGGCAGCGGCCGACGGCATCGAGCTGCATGCGCTGGACAGCAGCGCGCCGACCGGCACGGCCGGCATCTATGTCGACCGGGAGGGCCGCAACTCGATCGTGATCGGTCCCGGCGCCAACGCTATGCTGTCGGCCGCGCACGTTCGCGGACTGGGTAGCTGCCTGGCGGAGGCCGGGGTGGTGCTGGCCCAGCTCGAGTCGCCTGCGGAGGCGATCCGCGAGGCGTTCGCGCTCGCCCGCGACCATGGCGCCGTCACCCTGCTCAATCCCGCCCCCGCCGATGCCGAAGTGCCGCCGGAACTGTGGGCGCTGACCGATCTGGCCACGCCCAACGAAACCGAATTCTGCACGCAGCTGCAGCGACTGCGCGTTGCCGCCGATCCGGCCACCGTGGCCGGCTTGGCGGACGCGGAACTGCACGCGCTGTGCCGCCGCCTGCTACCGCATGGCACCGTCGTGGTCACCCTCGGCGCCGCCGGCTGCTTCGTCTCGCATGCGCCCGGATCCCTGCGTGGCGATCGGGCCGCCTGCTACCGCCAGCCGGCGCCGCGCGTGGATGCGATCGACACCATCGGCGCGGGCGACGCCTTCAACGGCGCGTTGGCGGCGGCGCTGGCGCTCGCTCCCGGAGCGTCTTTCGCCGGCCACGCCGCCCGGGCGGTGCATTACGCGGCGCTGTCGACCGAACGGCGCGGCGCGGCGGCCGCAATGCCACGGGCGCACGAACTCACCGGACGCTTCGGGGATTTCAGCGACAACGACCGGAGCCCCTTACCGATTCCATGACGGGGCCGTGACTCCGCACTAACAACTCCTGCCCTAGGCTCCGGGTGAAAATCTCAATTTTGAGACTTTCATCACATATTTGGAGCGCAGGCATGGCCGGTCGATTCGAGATCACGACCCGCAGCACCGGCGAGTTCCAGTTCAACCTGCTGGCGGGCAATGGCCAGGTGATCCTGAGCAGCGAGGGGTACGCCGCCAAGGCCGCATGCCGGAACGGCATCGAGTCGGTGAAGAAGCACAGCGAGCACGACGAGTTCTTCGAGCGCCTGACCGACGAGGACGGCCGCCCCTATTTCAACCTCAAGGACGCCAACGGCCAGGTGATCGGCCATGGCCAGCGCTACAGCAGCCCGACCGCCCGCAACAACGGCATCGAATCGGTGATGATCAACGCACCCAGCGCACGGGTGGTCGACAGGACCCTCGTCGAGGGCTGAAAGGCCCGGCTTCGCAGCCCACAGGCCTTGGCAGGAGCGGTGCAAGCCGCGACTTTCCCTTCCGCGGAAGCCCGGTCGTGGCTCACGCCGCTCCAACGGGTGAGGGCGAGCGTATTCCGCCGGGTTGCCGGCTTCCGCCATGCCCGGCCGGATGCAGACGCCATTCCAACGTTTAAATTGAGAATCGTTCGCACTACCATACGCAACACTTTGCGTATTGGACGTGCCGATGTACCGCCCCACCACCCTCGCCTGCGCCCTGCTGGCCGCCCTCCCGGTTTCCCATGCATGCGCCCAGGATGGCAATCACGTCAACGCCGCCGGAGGCGCCGTCGAGCTCGACCGTATCACCGTGTCGGCCAGCACCAGCCGCATCCCGGATTCGGAAGCGGCGCTGCCGAACACCATCACGGTCATCGACCAGGCCCAGCTGCAGCAGCAGCTCGCGGTCACCCGCGACCTCTCGCAGGTTCTGGCCAATCTGATTCCCTCGTTCTCGCCATCGCGGCAGAAGCTCACCAACGGCGGCGAGACCCTGCGCGGGCGCAAGCCGCTGTACCTGGTCGACGGCGTCCCGCAGTCGACACCGCTGCGCGAGGGCGGCCGCGACGGCCACACCATCGATCCGGCGATGATCGAACGCATCGAGGTCATCCACGGCGCCAACGCGCTGCAGGGCCTGGGCGCATCGGGCGGCATCATCAACATCATCACCAAGCGCGCCCCGCGCGAGGACGGAGCGGGCTTCCATGACGTCGCGATCGGCGCCAGCAGCGCGCTGCCGCACGAGCAAGACAGCACCGGCTGGCGCGCATCCTACCTGTTCGGCACCCGCAGCGGCGCGTTCGACTTCGTCGGCGGCGCCTCCTACGCCCGCGAGGGCCTGTACTACGACGGCGATGGCGACGCACTCGCGATCAATGCGGTGCAGGGCGACCTGATGGATTCGCGCGCCTACAACCTGTTCGCCAAGGGCGGCTGGGACATCGACGGCGAACGCCGACTGCAACTGACCGTCAACCGCTACCAGCTGCAGGGGGAAAACGACTACGTCGTGGTCGATGGCGATGCGATCGCCGGTATCCCTGCCACCTCCGAGCGCGGCGATCCCGAAGGCGAGGGCCCGCGCAACCGCTCGACCTCGGTAGTGCTCGACTACACCGACAAGTCGCTCGCCGGCGGCTACTTCCAGGCGCAGGCCTACTGGGTCGACTTCTCGGCGCTGTACGGCGGCAGCGACTGGGGCGACTTCTGGGGCGACGGCCGCGACCCGAACTGGTACGACCAGTCGCAGAACGTCTCCGAGAAGACCGGCGCCAAGCTCAGCTGGTCGCGTGGCGACTTCCTCGACCAGCGCCTGCGCCTGACCTTCGGTCTCGACCTGGCCCGCGACACCACCTATCAGGAACTGGTCGCCAGCGACCTGAACTGGGTGCCGGAGACGACCTACGAATCCTGGTCGCCGTTCGTGCAGGCGGAGTGGTGGCTCACCGACACGGTGATGCTGGCCGGCGGCCTGCGCCACGAGCGCGGCAAGCTGGAGGTCGACGATTTCACCACCCTGCCCGTCTATGGCAGCCAGGCCGTCGAAGGGGGCTCGCCGAAGACCAGCGAGACCCTGCCCAACGTCGGCCTGGTCTGGGAGGCCACCGGCAACCTGAAGCTGTACGCCTCGTACTCCGAAGGCTACACCGTCGCCGACATCGGCCGCGTGCTGCGCGCGATCAACGTGCCCGGCCGGCGCGTCGACAGCCTGGTCGACCTGCAGCCGGTGATCGCCGACAACCGCGAGATCGGCCTGGACTACGACGACGGCCGCTGGGTCGCGCACCTCGCCGCGTACTGGTCCGATTCCGACCTCGGCTCGCGCCTGCAGTTCGATCCGGTGAGCCAGAGCTACAACGTCGCCCGCGAGCGCACCGAGATCCGCGGTGTCGAGGGCAATATCGCGTTCCGCTTCTCCGGGAACGGCCAGGCCGGCCTGGCCTACGCGACGACGGACGCCCGCTTCGACAGCGACGGCGACGACCGCGTCGACAGCGATCTCCCCGGCATCAACGTCAGCCCGGACCGCGTCACCGCGTTCTGGACGCAGCGCTGGACTCCGGCGTTCGACACCCGCGTCCAGGTCAGCCGTTCGTTCGACCGCGATTTCGAGCACAAGGACCCGGCCGTCGTCACCTACGATTTCGACGGTTACACCACCGTCGACCTGCTCGGTCGCATCCGGCTGCCGCTGGGCACCCTCGACGTCGGCATCGAGAACCTGTTCGGCGAGCAGTACATCAGCTACTACTCGCAGACCACGACGCCACGCAACGACACCTACACCGCCGGGCGCGGCCGGGTGCTGACCGTGGGCTGGTCGCACCGGTTCTGAGGCGACCGGCCAACGTTGCGATGAGCGGCATCCATCCGGCACGTGACCTTCAACGCCGCCTGCGGGCGGCGTTGTCGTGGCTGCACCTGTGGTTCGGGCTGGTGCTGGGCAGCGTGTTCGCATTGGTCGCCCTGGCCGGCACGGTGCTGGTGTTCCATGTCGAACTGCTGCGCCTGCAGCATCCGCATCTCACCCGTCACGCGCCGGTCGCGCGTGCGCCGGTGCTGGAGCGGATCGCCGACGAATGGGGCCCGCGGGGCCTGCGCTCGCTCGACCTGCCGCGCGAGGCGCTGCCGGTCTGGCAGGGCTATTTCGCCGACGGCCACCGCGGCTATTTCTCGCCGGTCGACGGCAGCCTGCTGCTGACCCGCAGCCATCGCGACGACTGGTTGCTGTGGCTTCATGAGCTGCATGTCGAGCTGCTCGGCGGCAAGGCCGGCAAGGAAGTGCTTGGCATCGTCGGCTGGATCGCGCTGGGCCTGCTGCTCAGCGGCCTGTACCTGTGGTGGCCGAAGCGCCGCCAGTGGCGCGCGCACCTGCGCTTCCATGCCGGTCCGCCGACCCGTCGCTGGCTCAGCTGGCACCGCAGCAGCGGCGTGATCCTGCTGCCGCTGGTGCTGCTGATCACCCTGACCGGAGTCGGGATGATCTACTCCAACGGCTTCCGGGACGTGCTGACCGGATTGTTGGGCGGCGCGAACCACGCCGCCCCGGTCGCCGCTCCGACCGCGTCGCCTCCGCAGTGGCGGCATGTGCTCGCCAGCGCGGCCGTCGCGCTGCCCGGCGCCCGCGTCAATCGAGTGTCGGTGCCGGGCGACGACGGCGTGATCGCTTTCCGCGCCCGCGCCGAAGGCGAATGGCACCCGGTCGGCCGCAGCACGATCCATCTCGCCCGTGACGGCGAGGTGCTGCAGGTCGTCGATGCCACCGCCGATCCCGCCGGCACCCGCATCCACCAGGCGATCTATCCGCTGCACATCGGCGCGGTCGGCGGCGCCGCGATGCGCTGGCTCACCGCGCTGGCGGGGCTGATGCCGGCGTTCCTGCTGGTCACCGGTTTCCTGTTCTGGCGGCGCAGGCGCGGGAAATAGCTGAACGCCCTCCCCGGCCTGGCCTCCATCCGCGGCTACAATGCGCGCCATGCCGACCGAGGCCTTCCACATCGGCCCCTACCGCATCGCGCCGCGGGCGATCCTCGCGCCGATGGCCGGGGTCACCGACAAGCCGTTCCGGGTGCTGTGCAAGCGCCTGGGCGCAGGATTGTGCGTGTCGGAAATGACCACCTCCGACCCGCGCTTCTGGAACACCGCGAAGTCGCGCCACCGGATGGACCACG
This sequence comes from Marilutibacter chinensis, assembly GCF_021725675.1. Taxonomy (GTDB): domain Bacteria; phylum Pseudomonadota; class Gammaproteobacteria; order Xanthomonadales; family Xanthomonadaceae; genus Marilutibacter; species Marilutibacter chinensis. The sequence continues at coordinate 250,536 of NZ_JAKJPO010000007.1, forward strand.
ACGGCGAGCCGGAGCCGATCAGCGTGCAGATCGCCGGCACCGTGCCGGAGGTGATGGCCGACGCCGCGCGCTACAACGTCGACCACGGCGCACAGATCATCGACATCAACATGGGCTGCCCGGCCAAGAAGGTCTGCAACGCCTGGGCCGGCTCGGCGCTGATGCGCGACGAGGCGCTGGTCGCACGCATCCTCGACGCCGTGGTCAGGTCCGTCGAAGTTCCGGTCACGCTGAAGATCCGCACCGGCTGGGCCGCCGGCCAACGCAATGCGCTCGCGATCGCACGCATCGCCGAGGATTGCGGCATCGCCGCGCTGGCGGTGCACGGCCGCACCCGCGACCAGCAGTACACCGGAAGCGCCGAGTACGACACCATCGCCGGGGTCAAGGCGGCGCTGTCGATCCCGGTGTTCGCCAATGGCGACATCGACTCGCCGGAAAAGGCCGCGCGGGTGCTTCGGTACACCGGTTGCGACGCGGTGCTGATCGGGCGCGCCGCCCAGGGCCGGCCGTGGATATTCCGCGAGATCGCGCACTACCTCGCCACCGGCGACACGCTCGCGCCGCCGTCGCTGGCCGAAGTGCGCGACATCCTGCTCGGCCACCTGCGCGACCTGCACGGGTTCTATGGCGAGCAGTCCGGTGTGCGCATCGCACGCAAGCACCTGGGCTGGTACGCGAAGGATCGTCCCGAGAACACCTCTTTTCGCGCCGTGGCCAACCGCGCCGAGAGCGCCGAGGCGCAGTTGCGCCTGACCCGCGACTACTTCGATGCGCTGATCGCGGGCGTGCCGCCGGAGCTGCCGGTCGCGGCGTGATCCGCTCTCTCCGGGTGCTGCTTCGCCTCGCCCGGACTACGAAATGCTTTCCCTGTGAGCGCCAACAACCTTTCAGAAGTCGGTGGCCATGGCCATGTGGGACCGTATGCGGCATGGATGCCGCATCCGAGCCCCCATCGATGGGTTTACGGCGTGTCCCGTATGGCCGTGGCCACCGACTCCGCCGCAGGATTCCCGAGCCGACATAGAATGCGATGAGCCAAGCAGATTCCATCATGAGCGACACCGACACCACCTGCGACTTCCCCTACCTGCACGGCTTCTCTCCGACCGAGCAGGCACGCCTGGTCAAGCAGGCGCGACTGGCCGAATCGACGATCTTCCACGACATCGACTACGGCGGCGCGCGGCGCCTGCTCGAGGTCGGCAGCGGCGTCGGCGCACAGACCGAAATACTGCTGCGCCGCTTTCCCGATCTCCACGTCACCTGCGTCGACCTCAATGAAAGCCAGCTCGCCGCCGCGGGCGAGAATCTCGGCCGCATGCCGTGGCTGCAGGGCCGCTACGAACTGCACCGCGCCGACGCCACCGGGCTGCCGTTCGAACCGCGCAGCTTCGACGCGGCATTCCTGTGCTGGGTGCTCGAACACGTACCGACGCCGGCGCGCGTGCTCAACGAGGTACGGCGCGTGCTCGCGCCCGGCTCGCCGGTCTACATCACCGAGGTGATGAATTCCTCGTTCCTGCTCGATCCGTACTCGCCCGACACCTGGCGCTACTGGATGGCCTTCAACGACTTCCAGTACGACAGCGGCGGCGATCCGTTCGTCGGCGCCAAGCTCGGCAACCTGCTGCTGGCCGGCGGGTTCCGCGACGTCACCACCGAGGTCAAGACCTTCTATTTCGACAACCGCGAACCGGCGCGACGCAAGACCATGATCGCGTTCTGGGAAGAGCTGCTGCTGTCGGCCGCCGAACAGCTGATCGCCGCGGGCAAGGTCACCCAGGATGTGGTCGACGGCATGCGCCGCGAGATGCACCAGGTCCAGAACGATCCCAACGCGGTGTTCTTCTACGCGTTCGTGCAGGCCCGGGCGACGGTGTACTGAACACCACCGTTCGTCGACGGAACCGTTCGTCGGCAGGCACGCGCGCGTTGCGACGCCTGCGCTCGCGGCGGCGTGCCTGAAGTCATTGGTGCCTATGGCCGATGTACCCGGCCGCCGATGGGCGTCCAATGAGCCCGCCGGGACGCCCCTACCGGCAACATCCCGTTGCCGCGTCCCGGTCGGACCTGGTCCGGTCAGGAGGCCCCCATGAAAGTGCAGATCGCAACACTCGTGCTTGCCGCAGCAGCCGCACTACCCGCCTGGGCAGGCAACGACCCCATCACCGAACTCTCCGGCATCACCGGCCTCAGCGAGCGCAAGGTGCAGATGGTGCTCGGCAACCGCACCGCCTATGCCGAGTACCGCTACACCTACGACCGCAGCGTCAGACAGTTCACCCGCGCCGTTGGCGAGGAGAACTTCCGGCGCCTGCTCAACGGCGAGGAAGTCTCGCTGCGCGACGCCCAGGGGCGCGAGGTCGCCATCCGTCTCCGTCACGACGACCTGCCCTCAGCGCTGTAACCGGCATGCGCCGGCGGCGTTCGCCGGACATCGACAACGACAACAACGAGCCGGGCGTGGCCGCCGCGCCCGGTAACCGCGCCACGCGGCCGTTGGGAAGTCGCCGGGTCTCAGGTGCCTGGGGAACCGGTCGCGCTCACGCCGGCCGCCGCGGGTTCGGATGGATGCTGCTCCGGAGATCGCCAGATCCGGTCCCAGACACCCGCCAGCCGCCGGCTGGCTTCCCATGGCCATTCCAGCTGCTGCGGTGGAATCTCGCGCCATTGCGGGCCTTCGCGTTCCGCGATCGCGAAGCGGAAGCTGTAATCGGGCTCGGCGCCCATCCGCAGATCCGACAGCACCAGCTGTCCATTGCGCTGCTCGGCCTTCATGAACCCGTGGTTGAACCACGCCAACCGGCGCACGCCCGGATAGTCGGCCACCTGCATCCACGCACGAACGTCCGAGCGATAGGCCCGGAACCGCATCGGCCCGCGATCGGCCACCAACGAGCGCTCGCCCTCGACGAAACCGTCCGGCGTGATCGCGACCACCCGCCACAACAGGATATTGAACGGCATCGGGACCGAGAACCGCGGCGCATCGGCCAGCCCGAGAGAGGCCAGCGCCCGCCCGGCTTCGCGCTCGACCACCGCCTTCGCGCCCAGTGATGCGACCAGGTACAGCGAACTGAGCGAGAGACCGAGCACCAGCACGTATCGAGCCAACCTGCGCTCGCGCGCGAACCATGCGACAAGGCAGGCCAGCAGCAACCAGACCGTGTACATCGGATCGATGATGAACACGCTCGACCACATCACCGGACGCATCGGCAGCGGCCACAGCAACTGCGTGCCATAGACGGTGAACGCATCGAGCAGCGGATGCGTGCACAGCGCCAGCTGTATCGCCCAGAACCAGCGGCGCGGCGCCGCCGCCACCCGCCCCCCACGACGACGGCATCCCTCCCAGATCATCCATGCAACGAACGGGAGCACCAGCAGCGAATGGCTGATGCCACGGTGCCAGGTCATCCGCTGTATCGGATCGTCGGTCAGCAGATTGATCGGCAACACGTCGAGGTCGGGAAGCGTGCCGAGCGCGGCACCGGCCAGCAGCGCCGCGCGCCGATGCCCGGCGGGTGCGATCGCCGCCGCCACCGCCGCGCCGAGAACGATCTGGGTCAACGAATCCATCGCCATATCCTAGCAAGCGCCACGACCGTTCCGGCCCCAACGCGGGCGCGGCTGCAGCTGACTTCCATCCTGCCCGGAGGCTCACCCCGTCCACCGCTCCCGGCGGATTTGCAGGCCCTCGCACGGAAATGCCCACGTGTGGCCGAACTGGACCGGTGTCGTGCCCGGGTGTAGTTTGCGAAAAGACAAACAGGGAGCGACGCGGACGGCTCCCGCCATGGTGGACATGCCATTCGACAGGAGGTTGTGACGTGCCCCATAGGCTCCATGCATTCCTGGCCATTGTCCTGACGCTGGCTGCGCCCATGACGGCCTGCGCCCCCCCCGTACCGATGGAAGCGCCGGACGCCTCGACTGTGGATTCGACAGCTGTCGATGCCCCGCTCCCGGCAAATGAAGCCGGCGAAGCGGACTGGCTCGCGGTCGAGAAAGCAATGGGGGCGGATTGCGGAGGCGGCGCGATCACCGACCCTCCCTTGGGGGACATTGCCTGCTCCGGACAGTTGCCGGAGCATCTGGCTTGGTTCCTGCGCAATATTCCGGATGGGCACCCCTTCCTGACGGCTGCAGAACGCGAAGACGCTGCGCAGGCCCGACAGAGCTTCAAGGCCGTAAGCGGGCTGGGGCAGCGCCCGGACTTCGTGGCAGTGATACATCACTTCAGTCTTTTCTGGATTCGCTCCCTCGAAGGGCCGGATCCGGATACCACCGTATACCTCGTGTATGGCCCACAGTGCGACGCCACATGGAGCGATCCGGTTGATAAATGCTTCCCCGACGACGCCTATCTACGCGAGTTCAAGCTGTACCGCGTCCACAAGGGCGGCCGGCCGGAGGACGTGACTCGCGAGTTGACACCCCCAGCGCCGAGCCTGACCCCGGCGGAGCGTCGACGCTACGGCGTTTACCTGCATCCCGATGGCGATGCCAAAGCCACGGACGTCAAGTTGGATGTCAGCCGCCTTGCTTATGTGCCGGTTCTGCGCTGGGTCCTCCGTCCCGTGCAGGAAGGCGATTATCAGCCCCCTCCGATGCCGTCCTCCGATCCACGCGCATTCGATGACCATGACTGGGGCAGTACGAGCATTGCTCATTTCGGCTTCCTGGTCTGGACCGGTGAGCGCTTTGAGCTGCGCGAAACCGTGCCCCCCGGACTGTGGCCCTGCCGAACGGTTCGTTCCAGCGAGCACGCCTGCGGAGCTCGCTACGACAGCCATGCCGACCGCTATCTCGACCACAGAGAGTCCACGGAACCCAAGAGGAAAGGACCATGACCAATCCGCACCCCGCCACCCCGACGGATATCGACATCCGCGCCGCTGCGGACCGGGTGATAGCGCAGTTGCAACAGGGGCAGCACGCGGAAGCATTGCGGCTGCTCGAACGCGAGCGGGCAGAGGAGCGATCGGTGGTGCAAGAGGCGCTGGATCGCTATGTGGCGGTTGGGGCACAGACCGAACTCGACGAACTTCGTGGCTCCGGCGCGTTGCAGGCCTCACCGGAACTGGCATCCACACTCGAACGCCTGCAGCTAGCCGCGCAACCGCCCCGGATGCCGGACTACAACGGCCGAGATGCCGACGCGCCCAACGAATTGGTCGATCTGACCGATGCACAGAAGTACGACATCTACGCCAGCATCGTAGAGACACGCGGCAACCAAGCCGCCCGCGATGCGCTGCGCGACGAAGAGAGCGTGTTGCTCGGACTTCGGAGGGAAACTTCCACTGTGGCCTCGATGGACGATCTCGGCCAGCGCGGCACTGGTGTGTACGACGACCATATCGTGGTGTTGCGGAGAGATGCCAGCGGCGAGCGCCACTGGTTCATCGCTGATCGCGCCAGCACAGAACCGACTGCGCAGTACGATGAACGCGCAAGACCAGGCCCCGATCGTGAGAACACACCCTACTCGGATGTTGCATGGCGGCGACCGCAAGGCGAGGATGTCAATGGAGACGGCACTCGTGACCTAGGCCGGATGGCTGAGGGGACCATAGAGATGCTGCGCACAACGCATCCAGCCAGGGGAAATCCGAGAGACTTTTCCCTGCGCCCAACACCGGAACAGGTAACGGCTCCTCGCAATGCCGACTTGGTACAACGCGATACCAATGCTGATGGCTGGTTCACCCAGAACGATGTCAATGGCGTGCAGGCTCTGAACGATTCTTTCAAGGTCCACAGCGGCTCGCGGAACAACACCGACTCTGCCGGCTGCCAGACCATCCACCCCGAGGATTACGATCAATTCATTGAAGCCGTTCGCGCCAACCCCCAGCAAACCCGTTGGCAATACGTGCTCACCTCGACGGAGGGCGGCATTTTCCACAACGTGGAGCAGGGCCAGGAACAGGACCAGCCACAGCGGCCGGGTCCGAATCCGGAAAGAAACAGCCCGGCGGAAGACCGCCAGGGCATGCTCCAACCAGGCCCGTTCAACGATCCGGTCGCCGACCGCTACTTCGCCGCGGTGATGGCCGGCGACAGCGACCTTGCCGACCGGATCGCGATCGAGTTCGCACGGTCGCCCGAAGGGCAGCAGTTTGCACGGATGGGAGACGAGTTGCTGGCGCAGCAGCAGGCGCTGGAACAACGGCAGTTGGAGGAGCGACAGAGGGCCCATCAGGCGCCGGCCATGCAGATATGACCCGCGTACGCGTCACAGGAACAAGGGAGTATCACCATGGATAGTGACAATCGGAGAGCAAACCCCACGATGACGCCGGATGCGGTGAAGGCGCTGATGATGTTGCGCTCGGAGATGACCCAGCGCGAGGCACGCATGAGCGCGTCCTTCAACGAACAGATGCAGTCGCTCCGCGAGGAGGTGGGCCGGTTCCGCAGCGACATCGCGGGCATCGTCGGCGGCGCCGGCACACAGATCGCAAAAGAGGCGAAGGATGCAGTTTCCCCCGTCGCCACAGAGTACGGCCGCGCCGTCTCGGCCACCTCCGCGCATCTGCGGGGAGCCAGCAGGACCGTGTGGCTGTGGTACGGCGCAGCAGGATCGATCCTGCTGCTGGTGCTGCTCGTCGCCTGGGCGGTGCTCGGCCACTACCGTGGCGAACTTGCTGCCGTCCAGGACGAGTTGCGGCGCTACGAGAACGCCGTTCCCGTCGTCCAGGCCTTCTACGCCTCCGACGCCATCCTCTGCGATGGTCTCATCTGCGCGAACGCCGATCCCGATGCGAAGCCCCAGGGAGACCGGCGCCAGTATCGCAGGGCGAAACCTCGATCGCAGCCGACCCGCTAGAGGCTTGCTCGGCTCACCATCGGGATCGGTCAATGGACGACGCGAACCGCTCGCTCCGGCTGCTACGCGGCAGCCGGCAGAGAACCCTCCGGAGCGGTCCACCGCGCCCGCGCCGGCAGCAGCGCCAGCGTTTCCCCGCGATGCGACAGCAGACGCAGGGTTCCGTCCGGATCCTCGGCGAGCGCGGTCAGGCTCTCGACCCAGTCGCCATCGTTGGCATAGATGAGGCCATCGCGCTCGAACAGCGCGGCACGGTGTATGTGGCCACAGACGATGCCGTCCAGGCCACGGCGATCGGCGTCGTCGAGCCCGGCCTGGACGAAGCGGCCGATATAGCGCTCGGCCGCTCCGCTCTGCCGCTTGAGGAACTCGGACAACGACCAGTAGCGCATCCCGAGCGCACGGCGTATGTGATTGAACAGCTGATTGCCGCTGAGTATCCGGTAGTAGAGCCAGTCGCCGAACTTCTCCTGCAGGCTTCCGAAATGCGTCGCCGCATCGTAGTCGTCGCCGTGGGTGACCAGCAGACGGCGGCCGTCTGCAGTGGCATGGATGGTGCGGCGGCGCACCTGCATGCGCGGCAGCGCCAGCCCGCAGAAGCGGCGGATCGGGCGATCGTGGTTGCCGGGCACGTAGATCAGTTCGGTGCCGGCGCGGCGCAGTGCGTGCAGCGCTTCGACCACCCGGTTGTGCGCATTGCCCCAGCGCGCGCGGCGCTGCGCCATCCACCACAGGTCGACGATGTCGCCGACCAAGTACAGGCGATCGCAGCGCTGCGCCTGCAGGAAGTCCGCCAGCTCCGAGGCATGGCAGTGCTTCGAACCAAGATGGACGTCGGAGATGAAGACGGCGCGTCGCCTCGGGGGCAACTGCGTCACGGTGGTCGTCGTCGAAACAGTTGCCGGAGTGCTCATGCGCAGGCTCCCTCGTCTTGCGGATGATCCGTTGCCGGAGTTCGTGCTTCGCCGGAACCGTGGGTTCCGAGGTATCGCGCCCGTTTCTTCGGCCGCAGCATCTGCAGGTCGACCTCGATCAGGCCGTCGACCGAATCGCTGAAGTCCGGGTCCACGCCGAACGCCAGGAAGCGCGCGCCGCCCGGCTCGCACAGATCGGTGTACTGTTTGTAGAGCATCGGCAGCGCCGCGCCGAGCGCCTCGAGGTTGTCGCGCAGCACCCGGAACGCGGTCGCTGCATCGAGCGCCGGATCGAAGTCGGGCGGCGCGGCGCGGTAGGCGAACGGGCGGTTCGACACGGCCTGGCCGGTCTCGCCTCCGTGGCAGCGGGTGCCGTAGTAGTGCGCGTAGTAGGCGACGATCTGCTCGCGCGCCTCGACCGGCAGCGCGGCACTGATCGAAACCGGACCATACAGGTAGCGTACGCCGGGATGGTGGGCGAGATAGGCGCCGATTCCCTGCCACAGATAGTCGATGCTGCGGCTGCCCCAGTACTCGGGCGTCACGAAGCTGCGCCCCAGCTCCATCCCCTCGAGCAGCCGCGGCACGGTCTCGTCGGCATACCTGAACAGCGAAGCGGTGTAGAGGCCGGCCAGCCCCCGCACCGGCAGCACGTCGGCACCGCGCGCGATCCGGTAGGCGCCGGCGATCCTCTTCGCCGTCGCATCCCACAGCACGATGTGCTCGTACCAGCCGTCGTATTCGTCGACATCGAGGCGACGACCGGTTCCCTCGCCGACGGCGCGGAACGTCAGCTCGCGCAGACGGCCGATCTCCCGCAGAAGCGGTGCGCCGGTCGCGAGCCGGCCGACGCGGATCTCCTTGCCGTCGCCGGTCAGGCCGAGCAGGCGTAGCGCGGCCACACCGGCCGCGACATTCGCCGGAGCCACGGGACGGATCAGCGGCACCGCACCATCCGCAGGCAATGCGCTGGCCGATTCGCGCCGGGTACCGATCGCGTGCAGCTCGCGCCGTACCTGTCGCAGCAGCACCTGCGGATCGACATCGTCCGGCAGGTGGAGCGGGCGGCCGACGCGCAGCACCACCCGTCGCGCGCGGCGGGCGAACATCTCGCGCGCCAGCAGCGCGGTGCCGACCGGTTTGAACAAGGCCGACGCACCATAGAAGAATGCCGAGTTGCGCGCCTCGACCCGGATCGGCAAAACCGACGCGCCGCTCGCCCGCGCGAAGCGCAGGAAGCCGCGCCGCCAGCGTCCGTCGGTCACGCCGCGCAGCCCAAGCCGCGCGACCTCACCGGCCGGGAACACGATCACGCACTGCTCGGCTTCCAGCGCGGCATCGATCGCATGCAGGCTCTCCGCACTCGGCCGTCCACCGAGGATACGCACCGGCAACAGCAGTTCTCCGAGGCCGTCGATCACCGACAACAGGTCGTTGGCGACGATCCGCACGTCCTTGCGCACGCTGCCGACCAGGTCGAGCAGCGCCAGCGCGTCGAGGGCGCCGGACGGATGGTTGGCCACGACCAGCAGCCGGCCGCTGGCCGGTATGCGCGCGCGCTCGTCCGGATCCGCGTCGTAGCGCGTGCCCAGGTAGTCCAGGGCTGCGGACACGAAGCCGAAACCCTGCAGGTGGGCGTTGGCTTCGAGGAACCGGTCGACCTCGTCCAGCCGCGACCAGCGACCGAGGGTGCGCAGCAGGGGACGGGAGAGTCGGGCACGACGCCCGTTGAACCAGTGCGGGAAACGTTGTTGCAGGCGCTGTTCGATCTTGCCCATGCGTCGGCGCGTTGGCGGCGGCAGCCCGTGACTGTCGGCGCGCAGATTGCAGCCGCGCCGCGACAGCCACATGTCGACGGGAAGACAGTGCCGTGACAGCGGGGGCCGGACGCAGGGCGGCAGCCACACCGCGCCCGCCGGTCGCCCGTTCCCGCCTTCCCGCCGAGGATCCTCGCCGCCCTTAACCCCCGGCAACTTCCCGAAAGGGCACAATGCACCCCGGCCGGCTCTTCTGTATGATGCGCGGCCATCGTTTCATCCGAATCGAAGGATGGATACCCTTTTCTTGGAGCCATCGATGTCCAGCTACCTGTTCACCTCCGAATCCGTGTCCGAGGGCCATCCGGACAAGATCGCCGACCAGATCTCCGATGCCGTCCTCGACGCGATCCTGGCGCAGGACAAGCGCGCGCGCGTCGCCTGCGAGACGCTGGTGAAGACCGGTGCGGCGATCGTCGCCGGCGAGGTCACCACCACCGCGTGGGTGGACATCGAGGACCTGACCCGCCGGGTCATCAACAAGATCGGCTACGACAACTCCAGCGTCGGCTTCGACGGCCACACCTGCGCGATCATCAACATGCTCGGCAAGCAGTCGCCGGACATCGCCGCGGGCGTCGACGGCACCCGCAAGAAGGCCAAGAAGCCGGAAGAACAGGGCGCCGGCGACCAGGGCCTGATGTTCGGCTACGCCTGCAACGAGGCGCCGGAGTTCATGCCTGCGCCCATCTACTACAGCCACCGGCTGGTCGAGCAGCAGGCGAAGGTGCGCAAGAACGGCAAGCTGCCGTGGCTGCGCCCGGATGCCAAGAGCCAGGTCACCCTGCGCTACGACAACAACGAGATCGTCGGCCTCGACGCGGTGGTGCTGTCGACCCAGCACGACCCGGGCGTCAAGCAGAAGGACCTGGTCGAGGCGGTGCGCGAGCACATCCTCAAGCCGGTGCTGCCGAAGAAGTGGTTCGAGTCGCTGCCGAAGAACAAGGTGCACATCAACCCGACCGGCATCTTCGTGATCGGCGGTCCGGTCGGCGACTGCGGCCTGACCGGTCGCAAGATCATCGTCGACACCTACGGCGGCATGGCCCGCCACGGCGGCGGCGCGTTCTCCGGCAAGGATCCGTCCAAGGTCGATCGTTCCGCCGCCTATGCCGCGCGCTACGTCGCCAAGAACGTCGTCGCCGCCGGTCTGGCCGACAAGTGCGAAGTGCAGGTCAGCTACGCGATCGGCGTCGCCGAGCCGACCTCGATCTCGGTCACCACCTTCGGCACCGGCCACATCAGCGACGACAAGATCGAGAAGCTGATCCGCAAGCACTTCGACCTGCGCCCGTACGGCATCGTCAAGATGCTCGACCTGATCCACCCGATCTACCAGCAGACCGCGGCCTATGGCCACTTCGGCCGCAAGCCCAGGGAAGTCAGCTACCTCGACAGCGCCGGCAACAAGCACACCGCGACCGCGTTCTCGTGGGAGAAGACCGACAAGGCCGAAGAGCTGCGCAAGGCCGCCAAACTGTAATCCGGCGCCTGCCGCATCCCTTACGACGGGCCGCCTTCGAGCGGCCCGTCGTCGTTCCGGGCCGGCCGGGATCCCGGAGCCCGGCATCGGCTGGACCTGTCACGACGCCGCGCCGGTACGGCCTGGCGCCCCGGCCACGATCCTCCATACCGGCGACCAGGCCCGGCTGCAGCGCGCGGCCCGGCCGGCTTGCCGTGGCGTCGCCAACGGCTCCCGGACTCCCGTCAGCGACGGGGCGCGACCAGGCGGTACTCGCCGTCTCCGCCCGCGGCGTCCGGCTCCAGGCGCGCGCACAGCCGGCCATCGTGGCAGAGAACGACGTCAGCCCGGTTGTACGCGCGCAACAGCTCGATCTCGACCTGGTTGCGCGATGCCTCGCGCTGCATGTACCACAGCCCACCGGCGCCGACGGCGAGCGCCAGCAACAGAATCAGCCCCACCGCGGTGGCGACCATCAACAGGCGCTTCTCCAGCGTCGCCGCGTGCCTGGCCAGCTGCGCGAAGCCCTGCCCCGCCGCCTCGACCTGCTGGCGGCTGTCGCCGGCCGCACGCTGGAGCTCGCCGAGCGAACTGCCGATCCCGCCCCGGACCGCCTGTGCGACCTCGCCGGACACGCGGCCGAGCGCTTCGTCGGCAGCCTTGCGGATCTGCTGCGGCGCCTCTTCGACCACGTGCTGCAGGCGAGCGGCGTTGTCGCGATTGGCACGTCCGGCCTCCTCGCTCTGGCGCTTGAACACGTCCAGCAGCTCGGCGGCACGGACCACGGTTTCCTTCAGGTTCTCAGCATTCACACATCATTCTCCGTGCCGGCGAGGGTGGGTTGGAGCGCGACGCACCCGAAACCGCGCGGACGATCGATCCGCACCGTCCGCGCGGCGACCGACGCGTCCCTCGACCTCACCGCGCCATCGCTTCCTGCCTGCCCTGTTCCTGCTCGGCAGCCTGTCGTAGTTGTGCGTCCACCTGCAGCTCGGCTTCTTCACGCAATCCCCGGGCATGGTCGGACGCACCGACATCGCGGATCGCGATGTCGAGCGCCGGTTCTCCGCGATCCAGGGCCGCGGAGAGGTGATCGAACATCCGCGCGGTGTCCGCGTCGCGGGGCAAAGTACCCAGTTCGGGTGCCGGCATGGGCCGCTGCCACTGCGTCCCGCTCAGGACCTCGCCCTGCTCCGAACGCACGGTCGCGTCGATGCGGTCGAACCCGTCACGGGACGGGTCTCCCATCGAGTAGCGGTACAGGTTCTCCGAGAACGCATACGGTTCGCTACCGATGCGCCGCGCCATCGCGATCGCGAACTCCATGTTTTCGACCGGCTGCCCGGACGCTTCGCGCTGCTCGATCCAGCTGCGGTCCTGTTCCGACGTCGCCTGCACCTGCGCCATCAACGCACGCATCTGCGTCTCGTTGAATTCGATGACGACCTTGTCGCCCGGCTGGACCGGTCCGTTGCTGGCGCCTGGATCGCCGGCGATCGCGACGTTCAGCATCCCGGACATCGCCCGCTCCTCGGCCGCCTCGTCGCGGCCGAGGAAGCTCTCCACCCAGCCGGCCTCGGGGCGGTCGGTGTCGACGGTGAAACGATAGGCGCGCATCCCGGCCAGTTCGTTGCCGTCGGCATCGAAGCGCTGCACCACCTGCAGCGGCACGTTGCCCGAATACTGCAGGTCGGACGTGCGGGCATAGGAGCCGTCGGGGTAGGTGGTGGTGACGAACTGCCCGGTGTTCGCCGGGCCGGCCAGGTCGGCCTGCAGGCGCAGCTCTTCCGGTCCCAGCCCCAGCTTCATCCGGGTCTGCGAGTTGAAGTCGGTGCGCTGGATCGTCGCGACCTCGCTGACGCCGGGCGTCTGGTGCGCGACCTCGCCGGAACCGACGAAGTGCGCGAATGCCGCCTGGCCATCGGGCGAGGACAGGTCGAAGCGTGCGGTCTGCAGCGTCGAGGTGCCGAGCGCATCCTGGCGGCCGAGCATCGCCGTCGCGACATCGGTCTTCACGCCGACCGCGTTGAACGCTTCCACCGCCTCGTTCGGCCCCATCACCACCCGCACCGAATCGCCGTCGCGGGTGATCGAGTAGCTGACGCCCTCGGCCTCCCTGAGCTGGCTGCTGATCGCGATCTGCCTGAACGACGCCTCAAGCGCGGTACCGGCGAAGTCCTGCCGGTTCAGCGTGACGGTCGCCCCGTCGGGAATCGTCGTCGGATCGAACGGGTCGATGCGCGCGGCCGCGGACGGATCGCGGTCCTCGCCGGGCAGGGTCACCTCGTACTTCACCCGGCTGCCGGCACTGAGCACGCTCTCGGCGGAGACCTGTCCGGCATCCGCAGCATGCTTGACCGATGCGGCGACGACCTCCTGCGACAGGCTCACCACCGTATTGCCGTCGACGTTGCGCACGCCGCTCTCGAGGCTGCCGCCGGCGCCCGCCTCGATCCGCACGCCACCCAGCTGCGGCAGCGGCACCGAACCCTGCACCGAGCCCTTCACGCTGCCGTCGCCCGGATTCCACTCCAGCCCGCGCTCGACGCCGTCGACCTGGCTGGACACGCCGAAAGTACTGCCGGAGGCGCCGGCGGCGGGATTGAAACCCTGCTCGCGGGCGCCGGCGGTCACGCTCATCGGCGCCGGCGGAATCACCAGTTCCTGCCCCGCCGTCAGCCGCCGCACCGAGAGCTCGTGCTCCGGGTTCGCGGCATTCAGCATCTGGATGGTGACGCCGTAGCGCTCGGCGATGTCGGCCAGCGCATCGTCCTCGCGGACGGTGTAGGTCTGGGCCTGGTTCGCCCGGTCGAGCGCGTCGTTGCTTCGCTCCATGAAAATCCCCTTCATTCCCTAGTGGTGTGATCGCGCGGTGTCCTGCGGTGAACCGCCGGAGCACGGTTGCGATTCGGGATTGTAGCAATCACCGGCCTCGCGCACGCCAGCGATCGACGATCGGCGGTCGCCGTCGTGCGACGCGAAAGGCGCTAGAATTGCCGTTCGCCCCCGCCGAGGGGCGCTGCGACCGATTCCCGCATGCGCATTGCCGCGCCACGCGGGGACGGCCAGGCTCGGCGAGGTGGCCCATGCAACAACGGCGCCCGGTCTGCGAACCCACGTCCCGTGCCGCTTTCCCGGCCCGCGGACACACAGAACCGGAGTCAGATATGAACGCTGTACCGAAGACCTTTTCCCAGGGTGGCGACTACAAGGTCGCCGACATCTCGCTGGCCGACTGGGGCCGCAAGGAAATCGACATCGCCGAGCACGAGATGCCGGGCCTGATGTCGATCCGCCGCAAGTACGCACCCGAGGCGCCGCTCGAGGGCGTGCGGGTGACCGGCTCGCTGCACATGACGATCCAGACCGCGGTGCTGATCGAGACGCTGAAGGACATCGGCGGCGACGTGCGCTGGGCCTCGTGCAACATCTTCAGCACCCAGGACCACGCCGCCGCCGCGATCGCCGCCACCGGTACCCCGGTGTTCGCGTGGAAGGGCGAGACCCTCGAGGAATACTGGGACTGCACCCTGTCGGCGCTGAGCTTCCCCGACGGCAAGGGCGGTTTCCTCGGCCCGCAGCTGGTGGTCGACGACGGCGGCGACGTCACCCTGCTGATCCACAAGGGTTACGAGCTCGAGAACGGCAGCGACTGGGTGAACACCTCGTCCGGCAACCACGAGGAGCAGGTGATCAAGGACCTGCTCAAGCGCGTGCACGCCGAGCGTCCGGGCTTCTGGCACACCGTGGTCGAAGGCTGGAAGGGCGTCTCCGAGGAGACCACCACCGGCGTCCACCGCCTCTACCAGCTCGCCCAGGACGGCAAGCTGCTGGTGCCGGCGATCAACGTCAACGACTCGGTCACCAAGAGCAAGTTCGACAACCTGTACGGCTGCCGTGAGTCGCTGGCCGACGGCCTCAAGCGCGCGATGGACGTGATGCTGGCCGGCAAGGTCGCGGTGGTCTGCGGCTACGGCGACGTCGGCAAGGGCTCGGCGCATTCGCTGCGTGCCTACGGCGCCCGCGTGATCGTCACCGAGATCGATCCGATCTGCGCGCTGCAGGCGGCGATGGAGGGCTTCGAGGTCAAGACCGTCGAGGACACCCTCGGCGTCGGCGACATCTACGTCACCACCACCGGCAACAAGGACATCATCCGTCTGGAGCACATGCAGGCGATGAAGGACCAGGCGATCGTCTGCAACATCGGCCACTTCGACAACGAGATCCAGGTCGACGCGCTGTACGCCTCCGGCGCGGTGAAGACCAACATCAAGCCACAGGTCGACAAGTTCACCTTCGACGGCGGCAACAGCATCTTCCTGCTGGCCGAAGGCCGTCTCGTGAACCTCGGCTGCGCCACCGGCCACCCGAGCTTCGTGATGAGCAACTCGTTCTCGAACCAGACCCTCGCCCAGATCGACCTGTGGGCGAACAAGGACAGGTACGAGAACAAGGTCTACCTGCTGCCGAAGAAGCTCGACGAAGAGGTCGCTCGCCTGCACCTGGAGAAGATCGGCGTCAAGCTGACCAGGCTCAGCCAGGAACAGGCCGACTACCTCGGCGTGCCGGTCGACGGCCCGTTCAAGCCGGAGCACTACCGCTACTGAGTGGGCATGCTCCCAAAGCTGGACACGGAACGGGCGCCGCAAGGCGCCCGTTCTGTTTCGGGGACCGGCCGCTGCTGCCGGCGCCGCGGTCCATCGCCGCGGCACCTAGTGAAGCCGCGCTGGCCGGGCACCTGCGGCTGTATCGAGACCGGACCGCTCATCGGCTTTGCCAGACAATCGATATCACCCCATTTCCGGGGCCCATCGGGTTATCACCCCACATTCGCAGCAATCTCCGCCCATACCACCCGCAAGTGCGCCCCGGGCCCAGCGCAAGGCGTTGTTTTCAATGAGATGAGAGCAGTTGACGACCGCCAACGGCCTGGCTGACTATTCGATATCACCCCATTTCCGGGGTCTACTTGGTGTTAGGCAGCAGACTAAAGAATGCCGCACTTCAAAGTTATCCTTTCAGGCCGCGGAATTGATTGCGCAGTCGGCGACGACCGGGCTGTTGGCTTCTTCACAACGAGACTAGTCAAAGCCCCTGATTTGGCTGAGGCTGAGTCGGTGGCAAAGGAGCTTGTTCTTTCTGAGTGGCGTCCTGGCGGCGAGTACTCGACTAGCAATCGCGGCCCAGTCCCCGTCCTCGTCGTTGAGGAATCATTCCCTCTTGGGCTCCTGGCAGGCATTTTTAGCCGCAGGCCAAGTGGCTACTCCTTCTATCGCCATGAGGACTAGACTGCTGCCTAACAATTCATTCAAGCCGACGCCGCTTCGCGGCGCGGCTTAATTCAAGCGTTAGGCCCATGAATGTCGTCTTTCGCATCTGCTGGGGAATTGCGCTTCTTCTTCAACTCGCGCTTGTTGCCCTGCTCCTTTTCTCCTCGCTGTGGTTCGCCACTTCGCCACCTTGGCTCATAGTCTTGGCGCGCCTAGCCGCCGCCATCCCCTTGACCGGCCTCATTGTGAACCGGCCACTTCTCCATTGAGCCGTTTGGGTCTCGCTGCTTTTTGCTGCGCTTGCTCTGACTGCTGTCGGGGTAGTGGCGTCAGGGGACGTTGGCCTGAGCGGATTGAGCCAACAGGCGCTCGCGCCCAGAATATTCTTTGGCGCCGTACAGGTGATTTGTTTGTTGGGTTCATTCGTATACGCCGCATCCAGCTCCCGCTGGCATGGGCCTAACAATTCATTCAAGCCGAAGCCGCTTCGCGGCTCGGCTTAATTCAGCAACTGTCTTGTGAGCCCAGCTGTCAGGCAGTTAAGGCCCCTTCCGCACGCAGCTCGTCACGCCGTCTGGCATTGACGATGCCCAGCAGCTTGCGCATGCAGGCGACCAGCGCGACCTTGCCC
>NZ_JAKJPO010000008.1 GCF_021725675.1 Marilutibacter chinensis
CGCCCGAGGCCCACGCTTATCAGTTCGAGGACAACCTCGATCAACTGTTCGGGCGCAGGGCGCGAGATCCGGCGTGCGGCCCCTGCTGAATTACGGTGGTGCTGACACCGAGGCGTTATCGGGCGCGTACGCCGGGCTCTCGGCGCTTACAGTAGGGGAAAGCCAAGACATAAGGCGTTAGGCGGCAGGGGGAGCTGCAATGGAACTGATAGAGCTTGCTGCACGACCGCTCTACCTACTCGCTCGACTTTTGCTCTGGCTCGCCTGGGATCTCTTGTTCCTCACAGTCGCGTGGGCAATAGGCTGGCCGATCTGGCGTGTCATTTCATTCGGACGTTTTCCACATGTCGGCATTGGCGAGTACGAAGAGTCTGGTACCGGCGAGGCTTTTCTGGTCTGTGGTGTTGGCATTGCCATCCTCGTCGCCATGGTTTGGCTGTTTGCCAATCACTTTGGCTGGTGGTAGTTGGGCCTACCATCCACCAATTCATTCAAGCCGACGCCGCTTCGCGGCGCGACTTGATTGGCGTCAGGTTGTCGAACAGTGGCCCTGCCATCATCCGCGTCGGGCGGTGCCTGCCGGGGTCTCAGGCCTAATCCGCTCCCTGGCGTGGCTTCAAGGCTTGCGCTCATACAGCGTGTGGGGCGGTAAACGAAGCGATGGTTCGACCATCCCGACGAAATGACGCGCCGAACGACACCCAAACTTCAGCATGCACTCGTTTTTTAGATCTGAAATGACCACATCATCAGAGATTCGGACGACAGTTCTTCGTGTGTTCCTGCGGCTTGTTATATTTGTGCTGGCCGGTCTGCTTGTTTTCCACCACAGCCTGATGCTCTACGAACTGCATCTAGAGACGGGCAACAACGCCCATGCTCTTTTCGACTATGTCCAATCGGTCTGTCGTGCGCTCATCACCGTGAGCCTGCTGCTCGTTGTCTTTGGCGCACGCTGGGCGTTGTGGGGGATGTGGTTCAGCATCGGTGGCCTTGTGGCCACGCAGTACTGGGCGCATTTCGGCGACTTGCCCGTCGACTTCACTGAGGGCAGGCACCCGCTCTCCTACCTGAAGGGCTTCATCTTCCCAACAGTCATAAGTCTGGCGTTCCACTGCTCAAGCCGACCAAGAGATGTGGATGTAGATGAAGTCGCATAGCAATGCTCATCGCATGATCTGTCGGACGATAGAAGCCGAGTCCTGGCTGTTCGTCCAGCCGGACGCCACGCTCACTTGGGCCACAGGTCGTTGAAGCAGGCGTCTGGCAGTTCATTCAAGTCGAAGCCGCTTCGCGGCTCTTGGTACGAACCTCAGGGAGCTGGAATGGCGATTGCACTGATGGCAGCGACCGCTCTCGCGAGCGCGGCATTTTCCTGTCCTGCTTCGATCGAGGACGAACAGCACGTCCAGACTCCGCCTGGGGCGGCATCGGTTCATTTGTACAAGGGGCCACGCAAGCTTGAATATATGGCCGTCTTTGTCGGCCACCCCACGCAGCGCCTGCAACCTCAACCGATTCGTGCACCCCAAAGCAACGTGTATGTGTGGGAGTTCGCGAGTGGCGCCGATGTGTGGGTTCAATGCATTTACACTGCTTCCGCCGCGGTCATCACATACCATGTTGGCGCCACGCGCAGATGTTCCTTCAGAAAATCTCCTGGCGGTCTTGAGCAAAGTTGGAGTCAATGTGATGCACCGCTCCCCTGACAATCCGTTCAAACCAACACCGCTTCGTGGCTCGGTCTAACCCAGGAATGTGGAACGATGGAAGACGTCAGCTTTTCCATAAGGTCAACGTCGACGGACAAAGAGCTCCGGTTCTTTGCCCCGAGTGAATATGCGTTCTCGGCAGAACTCCGAAGCACAGAGTTATACACAGTACGGCATATCTACTGCCCCTTGGAGCCATCGGAGTTCGCCCAGTTCTTCTCTCGAATCGCATCTTACGAGAGTCCTTGGAAAGATTCGGAGCAATGCTCTTCACTGGAAGGCGACCTGTCCATTTCTGCCTGTTGCTCTCCGCTGGGAATAGTGACGTTCTCCATCTCAATGCACAGGCAGTTTGGGGGCCCCGAGGAGTGGTGCGTTTCGAGCGACATCACCGCTGAACTGGGGCAATTGCCGAGTATTGCCACGGCTGCCGGCCGTTTCTTCAGTGCATTGGCGAGCGTGTAGCAATCCTTCGGGCCGACGCCGTTCCACGGTGCGGCTCAGCTCAAACTTTTGGCATTAGGTGCTCCATGAAACCACCTCGCAGTTTCAGCCCCGAGGACCAGGCGCTCTACCGCGCCATTGACGAGGTCCTGCACTACATCTGGGACCCGATCGGCATCTCCGGCACGCCCTCGGCCCGTGACGAGTACACCTCCTATTTGCCGCCGGTGTTCGCAATGCTCCACCGAGGCGCCTCTAAGATCGAGCTGTCCACACACCTGCAGCGACTGTCAGAAGAACATATGGGAGTCGGACGCCTGCCGGAGCGAGGGGACGCGGCAGCCTTGGCGCTTGCGGGGTGGTGCGACCACCTTTCCGGGAAAGTGACCTGACGGGGCGTCCAGGCCGACGCCGCTTCGCGGCACCGCCAGACAGGAGTACGGGCCCATGTGCCACTACATCACCGCTGTGCTTCCAGCATCGGCCGATCATGACGCGCTCGATGCGCTGGCCCGTGGATACGGCAGGCAGCTCAAGCCGCTGTCCAATCCAGGCGTCGAGGCTCAACTTCATGGGGATGAGCAGTATTTCATCACGACTACCGGGTACTGCGACTGCGGCACGCCGCTCGGGGCGCTCCTGCGGAACTCCGACCGTCTTCCGGATTGGTCGGCCCAGGAGCAGCGCCTGCTCAGAAAGGGCTGGAGCAAGGCGAAGGTGGCGAGGGCGCTTGCTCAGAAGCAGGAAGATCTGCGCACGTCGTCCGAGGCATCTGCCACCAGCAAGCTGAAGACCCTGTCCTGCTGGGTCGATTTCATTGGCGAGGTCCTTGGCTCCGGCAGAACTTCACATCTCGGACTCCTGCTTCACATGTACAGCGGTTCTGTTGGAAGTCGCATTCAGCTGAATGGTCGCGAGATCGTCCGCTCGACGGAAGTTACCGGCGAGATGCTGGGTCGCATGAAAGAGGATGTGCTTTACGTGTTCCGGCCCTAGATCTGGCAGTTCACTCACGGCGACCTGCCGTGGTCAAACCCATCGATGGGAGAAGGAGGATGATCGAGCTTCCGGTGAAAGATCCTTGCGACCTCTGCGTGGCAGCTCGCGAGGAAGGATGGAAGGTCATAGACGAGAGCGAACATACTTTGACGGTGATCAACCCGTGGCAGTTCGAGGTTGGCCAGTGTTGCGTCATCACGCGCCGGCATGTCGCGATGCTGCTCGATCTTTCTGACCACGAGTGCGCAGACGTACTGGTCGCGGCCAGAAGAGTCGCAGAGGCGCTCGTCCGGACATACCGCCCCCTGGGCATACTTACGTTCCAGAACAACGGGGTGTTCAGCGGACAGGAGACGCCGCACTTCCATTTCCATGTCGTGCCACGGCAGAGGGGCAGCGACTGGGGCATAGGCCCGCCTCAACTCGCCACATTCGAGGGCGCCGGACGCGAAGCCGGTATCGCGCATGATCCACGCGGAGATGCACAGCGTCGAGAGCGGGTCCGGGTTTCCGCCAGGCAACTTGCTGAAACAGTGAACCTGATCCGCTCGAATCTGCCGGAGTAGGCGGGTTGCCGTGGTGTCAGGCTCCGACGTTCGGCGGCGGCAGACCTGCTGCCCGCGGGCAGTGGCCTGACGGGTGTTCGGACCAGGACCGCCTCGTTCCGCCCGGACAGCGGCAGGGAAAGTTTTCCATGTCCGATCCCGCCGCGTGGCGCGGCTTGGTTCAACTCCAGATATGCGGGGTTGGGCGCCTTCCCGCGCACCTCCTACAATTGGGCTGCTCGTCGTCGCCGCTGACGTCGGTCTCGTCGGGACCGGCCTGGAGGAAAGCTGATGAACCTGCAGAAGATCTACACCTCATTGCTCACCACGGATCTGGCCGCGGCTGAAGCCTGGTACACGAAGCTGCTCGGTCGCGGGCCGGATCACCGGCCGATGGACACATTGGTGCAGTGGGAGCTCTTCGATCAGGGCGGGTTGATGCTTTCGAGCAGCGACGAAATCGCCGGCAAGGGCGTGATGTTTCTTTACGTCGATGACCTCGCGAGCGAGCGCATCCGGCTGCAAGGCTTGGGGATTTCGCCAGGGGACGATATCCCGGGAGACTATTCGACGCTGGCGCAGCTCCATGATCCCGACGGCAACCTCATAACGCTGGCGACGCCGCCGTCACGGCCTTTCCCTCCGGCATGAGCATGCCGGACAGCGCCAGGCTCGCGGCATGGCGCCGACAGCCATGGATCGGCGGAGTGTTCACCCCCTCCTTCAGGACTGCCCTCCATGGACAGCGCTGGCATGCAGCGTCGTGGGATCGCTTGCACTCCTCAGGAGAAAACGCCGGCCTGGAAAAAGAAAGGGAGGCGCGTCGCGCCTCCCACTGCCAATTTATATAACGCCCGGGGGCTTGCGGCAAGGCCCTGGCCGTGATGCAGCATCGCCGACCTGCCAAGACGGCAGGACACCGAGCAGGACGATGACCGATGCGCAGACGTACTACCACGGCACCAAGGCCAGCCTGGAGGCAGGCGACCTGATCGAACCTGGCTACGCCTCCAATTACGGGCAGAGGAAGCCGGCGAACTTCGTCTATCTGAGCGCCACCCTGGATGCCGCCATCTGGGGCGCCGAGCTGGCGGCCGGAACGGGACGCGGCCGGATCTATATCGTGGAGCCCACGGGATCCATCGAAGACGACCCGAACCTGACGGACAAGCGGTTCCCCGGCAATCCCACGCGCTCGTACCGCTCGCTCGGCGCGCTGCGCGTCATCGGCGAGGTCCAGGACTGGGTGGGCCACTCCCCTGCGCAGCTCCGGGAAATGCGGGACCATCTCCAGCATCTCGAGCGGCTCGGCATCGAGGCCATCGATGAATGAGCCCCCCGCATCTGGTTAGATCCGTGGTGGTAGTCGTTGGACTCGGTGCACCGCTTCCCGTTTCGATAGAGTGGACACGGACGCGGGTCCCACTCCATCGGCCCGATGGGCCTGGCCGCCCCCGAACCGAGGTCGAACATGGACATGCTGCTCTTCATGACTCTCGCACTGGCTTCCGGCGGAAGCACCCTTTCGGTGGACTTTCCGCATGGGGGCTGCCGGCTCACGGTACACGAGGATGGCGGCGGCACGATTGCCTATGCCGCGCTGCCCCAGCAGGTCCGGATAGAGGCCGGCACGTTCGATCCTGCGGAGGTGACGGCCCGGCTCCGATCCAGTTCGTTCCCGCAGGCCGAGAGGCCGATAGATGACGGACGCGGCTCCGTATCCCTGCCGGACGCCTCGCCGCTACGCTCGATAGCGGACGGAGCGATGGTCCGGAGGCTGCTGCAACGCGCCTGGGATGCCCGCCTTCCACCGGCCAGTCGCCTCGACACGGATGCGATCGACCTCATCGGCAGAACCTGCGGGCTCGATCAGGAGCGATGACGCTGCAGCGCGACAGTGCTCCGCAACGACACCGCGGAAGCACCAGGTCTTGTCCGGATTTCAGGAGCACGTTCATGTCGAAGATCGAGGATCATGAGCCGGCCGACAGATCGCTGGAATCCGCGGAGCTGGCGCTGATCGCCGCATTGAGCCCAGACCGGATCCAGGCGATGGACGCGGCATTGCTGACCGCCGCCGATGCCCGGTGGCGGAAGGTCGCCTTCCTGGTCGCTTGCTCGATGACCGGTCCGGCTCACGTGGTCGGCGTCCCGGATGCCTACTACGCGCAGCGCGTTCGACAGCTTGTCGCCGATGGCGCCCTGGAATCCCGGGGCTCTCTTTCGCGCATGCGCTACAGCGAAGTCCGTCTTCCCGGCAGGGTCACGACTGCTGAGTCCTGACTGCTGGGACCGGCGGGGCCCTTCTCATCGGAGCCTGGCCGGAGTGCTGCCCTCCCTGGCAAAGGGACGGGCAACAAAAAACCCCGCAGGCGCGGGGTTTTCCGTACTGGTTCCAGATCGTCGCGGGACGGGCTGGATCCGTCATCTGGTGCCGGAGATAGGAATCGAACCTACGACCCCATCATTACGAATGACGTGCTCTACCAACTGAGCTACTCCGGCGGGAGCCTTGGCCGCTGCAGCGTCGTGAACGTCGCATACGAGCGCAGGGAGGAGGATTCTAGGGCGCGGGCGGGTGGCGGTCAATTCGGCGCCGGCGCCCCCGTTCGCCCCGGCTCAATCGACCAGTTGCAGGCGCAGTTCCTTGGGCAGCGCGAACACCATGCTCTCCGGCTCGCCGTCGAGTTCGGCGACGTGG
Organism: Marilutibacter chinensis; assembly: GCF_021725675.1. GTDB lineage: Bacteria > Pseudomonadota > Gammaproteobacteria > Xanthomonadales > Xanthomonadaceae > Marilutibacter > Marilutibacter chinensis. The sequence continues at coordinate 6,402 of NZ_JAKJPO010000008.1, forward strand.
GCGGCACCGAGCTCGCGCAGGCGCTCGATCACGCCGCGGACCAGCACCTCGGGAGCCGACGCACCGGCGGTCACGCCGACCTTGCGCCGTCCCCGCACCCAGCGCGGGTCGATCTCGACCGCGCCGTCGATCAGGTAGGCCTGGGTGCCCTCGCGCTCGGCCAGCTCGCGCAGCCGGTTGGAGTTGGAGCTGTTGACCGACCCCACCACGAGGACCAGGTCGCAGCGGGCGGCGAGTTCGCGCACGGCATCCTGGCGGTTCTGCGTCGCATAGCAGATGTCGTCGTTCTTCGGCCCCTGGATCGCGGGGAAGCGCCGGCGCAGGGCGTCGATCACCGCCTTGGTGTCGTCGACCGACAGGGTGGTCTGGGTGGTATACGCGAGGTTCTCGGGCTGGCCGACCTGCAGCGCCTCGACATCGTCGATGTCCTCGACCAGGTAGATTTGCCCTTTTGAAGCTGGCCCGTCGCCCGCCTCGCGCCGCCACTGGCCCATCGTACCTTCGACCTCGGGATGGCCAGCGTGCCCGATCAGGATCACGTCGCGGCCGGCACGGCAGTGACGCGCCACCTCGAAGTGGACCTTGGTCACCAGCGGGCAGGTCGCATCGAACACCTTGAGCCCGCGCTGCGCGGCCTCGGCGCGGACCGCCTGCGAGACGCCATGGGCGCTGAAGATCACGGTCGCGCCGTCGGGGACCTCGTCGAGTTCCTCGACGAAGATCGCACCGCGGTGACGCAGGTCCTCGACCACGAAGCGATTGTGGACGACCTCGTGGCGGACGTAGATCGGCGCGCCCAGCGTCTCCAGCGCGCGTTTGACGATCTCGATCGCGCGGTCGACGCCGGCACAGAAACCACGGGGATTGGCGAGAAGTACGTCCATGGCGGTGATTGTACTCCCCGGCAGGCCAACGGGAGGTGTCAGCCCCGCTCCACCGCTGCTGCGTCCCTGGGCCCGAACATGCCCAGCAGGGCGATGCCGATCGCGCCGACGACGATCGCCGAGTCGGCGATGTTGAATGCCGGCCAGTACCAGTCGCGCCAGTACCACTGGATGAAGTCGACCACGTGGCCGTGAAGCAAGCGGTCGATCACGTTGCCGATCGCGCCGCCGATCACCAGCGCATACGGCAGCGCGGTGCGCCAGTCGCGGCGCGGCGTGCGCGACAGCCACCAGCCGAGCAGTCCGCTGATCGCCACCGCGAGTACGAGGAAAAAGTACTTCTGCCAGCCCCCGGCGTCGCTGAGGAAGCTGAACGCAGCACCGGTGTTGTAGGTGCGGTACCAGTTCCAGAAGCCATCGATCACCGGGATCGCGGTGTATTCGGGCAGCGACGTCAGCACCCACCATTTGGTGAGCTGGTCGAGGGCGATCACGGCCACCGACACGAGCAGCCAGGACAGCGCATTGGGAACGGGACGGGACGGAGTCATCGCGGGCCGCTCCTCAGAACCACTTGCGGACTTCGCCGCTGCCGTCGACATTGCTCGCGCAGCGCCCGCACAACTGCGGGTGCTCCGCGTTCGAGCCGACGTCGTCGCGGTAATGCCAGCACCGCACGCACTTGGACTTGCCGGTACGCGCCGCCGTCACTTCGCCGGCACCGGCCTCGACGCTGACGTCCCCGCTGATGAACAGGAACCGCAGCTCGTCCGTCAGCGGCGCCAGCCAGGCGCGTTCGTCGTCGCCCACCTTCAGCACCACCTCGGCCTCGAGCGCCGCGCCGATCTCGCCGGCGGCGCGCATCGGTTCGAGCACCGCGCTGACCTGTTCGCGCAGCGCCAGCAGGCGGTCGAACCGGGCCGCCGACAGCGGGGCGTCCGCAGGCAGCGGCGCCAGTCCGTCGTACCAGGTCGCGAACAGCACGTTGCCGAGGCGCTGACCGTCCGCCGGCTTCGGCAGGTAGCCCCACAGTTCGTCGGCAGTGAAGCTCAGCACCGGCGCGATCCAGCGCACGAAGGCCTCGGCGATGCGGTACATCGCGCTCTGCGCCGAGCGGCGGCCGTCGGAATCCTCCTGCATCGTGTACAGGCGGTCCTTGGTGATGTCGAGGTAGACCGAACCGAGATCGACGCTGCAGAAGTTCAGCAGCAGCTGCACGATCTCGGCGAAGTCGTAGCGCTCGTAGGCGGCCTTGATCTTCTCCTGCACTTCCCAGGCGCGGTGCACGATCCAGCGATCCAGCGCGACCATCCCTCCATCGGACGCGCCGTCGAGCGCGCGCAGGTGCACGGCCGGCTCGAAGCCATGCAGGTTGGCGAGCAGGAAGCGGGCGGTGTTGCGGATGCGGCGGTAGGCGTCGGCGTTGCGCTTGAGGATCTCCTGCGACAGCGACATCTCGTTGCTGTAGTCGGCCGAAGCGATCCACAGGCGCAGGATGTCGGCGCCCAGCGTCTTCATGATGTCCTGCGGCTCGATGCCGTTGCCGAGCGACTTGGACATCTTGCGGCCCTTCTCGTCCACGGTGAAGCCGTGGGTCAGGCACTGCCTGTACGGCGCCGTCCTGTCCATCGCCACGCCGGTCAGCAGCGAGGACTGGAACCAGCCGCGGTGCTGGTCGGAGCCTTCCAGGTAGAGGTCGGCCGGCTTGCCGAAGCCACGCTCGACGAGCACGCCCTCGTGGGTGACGCCGGAATCGAACCAGACATCGAGGATGTCGGTGATCTTCTCGTACTCGGCGGCCTCGTCGCCGAGCAGCTCGGCCGCGTCGAGGGTGTACCAGACATCGACGCCGCCCTGCTCGACCCGTTCCGCGACCGCACGCATCAACTCGCTGCTGCGGGGGTGCGGCTCGCCGGTCTGGCGGTGCACGAACAGCGCGATCGGCACGCCCCAGGTGCGCTGGCGCGAGATCGTCCAGTCCGGACGTCCTTCGACCATGCCGGCGATGCGCGCCTGGCCCCATTTCGGGAACCAGCCGACGCTCTTGATCGCCTCCAGCGCGTCGCCGCGCAGGTTCGCCTGCTCCATCGAGATGAACCACTGCGGCGTCGCGCGGAACGCGATCGGCGTCTTGTGGCGCCAGCAGTGCGGGTAGCTGTGTTCGAGCCTGGCGAACGCGAGCAGCGAGCCGTTCTCGCGCAGCGCGTCGACGATGACGTCGTTGGCCTTCCAGATGTGCAGGCCGGCCAGCGCGTGGCCATCGGCCGGCGGCGTCGACGGCAGGTAGACGCCGCGGCCGTCGACCGGGTTGATCTCGGCGGCCTTGTACTTCTCGATCAGACCGTACTGCTTGCTGGCCGCATAGTCCTCCTGGCCGTGACCGGGCGCGGTGTGCACGGCACCGGTGCCGTCTTCGGCGGACACGTGATCGCCGAGGATCAGCGGGATGTCGCGGGTCGCGTAGAACGGATGCGCGAGGACGAGGTTCTCCAGCGCCGTGCCGGCGACGCGGCCGTGCACGACCGGTTCGTCGACGCCGTAACGCTTCAGCGCGGCCGCGGCCAGCGCGTCGGCCAGTACCAGCCAGCGGCGGCGGCCGTCGTGGGCGGGGCCTTCGACCAGCGCGTACTCCAGCTCGGGACCGATCGACACCGCCAGCGAGGCCGGCAGCGTCCACGGCGTGGTGGTCCAGATCGGCACCGCGATCTCGACGCCGTCGGGCAACTCGACCCCGAACGCCCGTGCCAGCGCCTGCGGATCGCGCGCCGCGTAGGCGACGTCGATCGCCGGCGACACCTTGTCCTGGTACTCGATCTCGGCCTCGGCCAGCGCCGATCCGCAGTCGAAGCACCAGTGCACCGGCTTCACGCCGCGGGTCAGGTGGCCGTTGTCGATGATCCGCGCGAGCGCACGCATCTCGTTGGCCTCGAAACGGAAATCGAGGGTCTTGTACGGGTTGTCCCAGTCGCCGATCACGCCCAGCCGCTTGAAGTCGCGGCGCTGGATCTCGATCTGCGACTCGGCGTACTCACGGCACTTCTGGCGGAACTCGACCGCATCGAGCTTGACCCCGACCTTGCCGTACTTCTTCTCGATCGCGATCTCGATCGGCAGGCCGTGGCAGTCCCAGCCCGGCACGTATGGCGCGTCGAAGCCCGCCATATGCCTGGACTTGACGATGATGTCCTTGAGGATCTTGTTGACCGCGTGTCCGAGGTGGATCGCGCCGTTCGCGTACGGCGGACCGTCGTGCAGCACGAACAGCGGACGGCCTGCCGCGTGCTCGCGCAGGCGCGCGTACAGCCCCTCGGACTCCCAGCGCTCCAGGATCCCGGGCTCGCGCCTGGGCAGGTCGCCACGCATCGGAAACTCGGTGGCGGGCAACTGCAGGGTGGCTTTGTAATCCTGGCTCACGGGGACCTATTCGAAGGAAGGTTCTTTGAGGGAAGTCCGCATCCGGGAATGCGGGCCGTTGCTGCGGGACGAACGGGCAAGGATTCCGCGCGCCCGTTCGGCGTCGCGGTGCATCTGCGCGACCAGCGCCGGCAGATCGTCGAATCTTTCCTCGTCGCGCAGCTTGGCGACGAACTCGACCTCGATCCTGCGCCCGTACAGGTCGCCGTCGAAGTCGAACAGATGGGCTTCGAGCAGCGGCTCCACGCCGTCCACCGTCGGCCGGGTACCGAGGCTGGACACCGACGCCATCGGCTCCGCGCCCACGCCATGCACCCAGGTCGCGTAGATGCCGGACAGCGCCGGAGTCCGGCCACCGAAGCGGATGTTGGCGGTCGGATAGCCCAGCGTGCGTCCGAGCTGGCGACCGCGCACGACCCGGCCGCCGATCGCGTATGGACGCCCGAGCATCCTCGTCGCCGCCTCGAACGCGCCATCCTGCAGGGCGGCCCGGATGCGCGTGCTCGAAACCCGTTCGCCGTCCAGCATCACCGGCTCGATCTCGCCGGCGACGAAACCGCGCTCGCGGCCGACACGGTGCAGCAACTCGATGTCGCCGCCGCGCGCCCTGCCGAAACGGAAGCCGGGACCGACCCAGATCTCGCGGGCGCGCAGATGCTCGACCAACACGCGCTCGATGAAGGTTTCCGCATCCAGTCCGCTCAGGCGCGCATCGAAGCGCAGCAGTCCCACCTGGTCGGCGCCGAGTTCGCACAGGCCCTCGACCTTGGCCCGCGGCGACAACAGCCGCGGCGGCGGCGCCTGCGGGGCGAAGAACTCGCGCGGCAGCGGTTCGAAGCTGAGCGCGACCGCCGGCAGGCCGCCACCATGCGGACCGGGGGCGGGCGCGCCGCCGATCGCACGCGAGCGCGCGACAGCATGGCGCACCAGTGCCCGATGGCCCAGGTGCAGGCCGTCGAAGGCGCCGATGCAGACCACACTGCCGTGCGGGCACCGGGGCCCGCCATCGACGTCACGGAACAGCCTGCTCATAGAACCCTGCAGTATATACGCGCCGCCCCCGCTGCCGGCCGGTCCGGAGCGTCAATGGCGCAGATGGCGCGGACGCAGGCCGAGCAGCAGCAGGGTCGCGGCGTAGGCCGCGCCGCCGGCCGCCACCGCCACCAGCAGCCACACCCAGCGCCAGCCCATCGACAGCAGCCCCCACGCTCCGACGTACCCGCGGATCGCGACCACCGCGACGGTCATCGCCAGCAGCGCCACCGCGATCCGCAACAGCCAGCGTCCCCAGCCCGGCTCGGGCGTGTACAGCCCCTGCCGTCGCAGGTATCGCCACAACAGGGCGGCGTTCAGTATCCCGGCCAGCGCGGTCGCTGCGGCGATGCCGACATGCGCCTCCGCCACCCCCAGCATCCACAACGGCGTCACCAGCGCGACCGTCAACAGCACGTTGGCGACCACGGTGATCAGCGCCGCGCGCATCGGCGTGCGGGTGTCCTGGCGGGCGTAGAAGGCCGGCAGCAGCACCTTGCTGAGCATGAAGGTCGGGATGCCGACGCTCATCGCGGTCAGCGCGATGCCGACCATCCGCGAATCCTCCGCGGTGAATGCGCGGCGCTGGAACAGCGATGCGGTCAACGGCTCGGCCAGCAGCGCCAGCCCCAGTGCGGCCGGGATGCCGATCAGCAGCACGATCCGCAGCCCCCAGTCCAGCGACTTCGAGTAACCGGCCTCGTCGTTGGCGGCGTGATGGCGCGACAGCTGCGGCAGGATCACCGTGCCGATCGCGACGCCGAACAGGCCCAGCGGCAGCTCGGTCAGGCGGTCGGAGTAATACAGCCACGACTGCGCGGCCGGCACCAGCAGCGCGGCGAACATCGTCCCGACCAGCACGTTCACCTGGGCGACCGAGGAAGAAAACACCGTCGGCAGCATCAGCCGGCCGACCCGGCGCACGCCCTCGTGGCGGAAATCGAAGCGCAACCGCGGACGCAGCCCCAGCCGGCCCATCGCCGGCCACAGCACCAGCACCTGCAGGATGCCGGCCGCCAGCACGCCCCAGGCCATCGAGGCCTCGGGCACCTCCAGGTGTCCGGCCAGCAGCAGCATCGCCGCGATCATCGCCAGGTTATGCAGGACCGGCGTCAGCGCCGGCAGGCCGAAGTGGCGGAAGCTGTTCAGCACGCCGCCGGCCAGCGCCGTCATCGAGATGAACACCAGGTAGGGAAAGGTGATCCGCAGCATTTCGGCGGCCAGCGGGACAGTCTCGGTCCCCGGCGGCGCCAGCGCCAGGAACAGCTGCGCGACCCACGGTGCGGCCAGCATGCCCAGGCCGCTGACCACCACCACCGCCGCGAAAAGCGCGCCGGCGACGTGGTCGAGCAGGTCCTGCAGCGCCTTCTGGTCGCCCTTTTCCTTCAGCTCCGAGAGCACCGGTACGAACGCCGAGGAGAACGATCCCTCGGCGAAGATCCGGCGCAGATAGTTCGGGATCCGGTAGGCGACGACGAAGGCGCTCATCCCCGGGCCGGCGCCGAACAGGCTCGCCGTGACCGCGTCGCGGACGTATCCGGCGATGCGCGAGATGAACGTCATCACGCTGAACACGGCGGTCGAGCGCAGCATCCCGCGCCCGCCACGTCCGCCGCCCCGGTCCGGATCCGGCGCCCCCCCTGGCGGCAGTCCGGGCTCGCCCGGCGCGACCGGCGTCGCGAGAGCGGACGCCCGGGCGTCCTGAACGATCTTTTCAGACAAAAGAATTCCTCCGGCCGCCGCTGTTGACGCAAGCCACTGAATTGACCATAATTTCCTGTCTACTTGCCTGGATCAAGTCCTGCCGGTGCCAGACTCCCGGGGTTCGCGGTCCGCAAGTCCTTCTTTCCAGTTCCGATTCCAAAATATTCCAGGATTCCGCCGTGGCTAACATCAAGTCCGCCAAGAAGCGCGCCAAGCAGACCGTCGTGCGCAACGCCCGTAACGCCAGCCAGCGTTCGATGCTGCGCACCTACGTCAAGAAGGTGCTCAAGGCCCTGGGCGAGAACGACGCCGCCGGCGCCGAAACCGCCTTCAAGGCCGCCCAACCGATCCTCGACCGTTACAGCGCACGTGGCCTGATCCACAAGAACAAGGCCGCTCGCCACAAGAGCCGTCTGAACGCGCGCATCAAGGCGCTCAAGGCCGCCTGAGGTCGATCCCGCGCCCGGGCGTCCACTGTCCCGGCCCGCAGGCAAGAAAGCCGGCATCCGCCGGCTTTTTTGTTGCCCGGCCACCACCGCCCCCCTGCTTCAAGGCGCGCCCGCCCCGGGACAGGCTTGTTCCGGCACATAAGCGCGCAGCAAGCTGCGATGAAGCTCTCATGGGTGAGGTCCGATCCAGGCTTGCGCCGCTCCCACGGTCGTGTGCACGCCCCGCGCATGCCGGCGCGCACGGGGGGCGCCAGCGGCGCAGCTCAGGCGTCCTGCCGACCCGAAGCCGTCGCCTCGGCCGCGGCTTCCGCCGCCTCCTCGGCCTGCCGGTCGAAAAACGCCATCACGTCGAGCATCACCTGCCAGGTCCCTTCACGACCGATCGCCGACACCTTGTACCAGCGATCCTTCCAGCCGAGTTCGTCGATGATCGCCTGCGCAGCTTCGTCCTGCTCCTCCTCGAGCAGCAGATCGGCCTTGTTCAACACCAGCCAGCGCGGCTTCTCCAGCAGTTCAGGGTCGTGCCGGCCGAGCTCGCGCTCGATCGCCCGCACCTGCTCGGCCGGGCTGACGCCCTCCACGCCGCCTTCCATGGGCGCCATGTCGACCAGGTGCAGCAACAGACGCGTGCGCTGCAGGTGGCGCAGGAACTGGGCACCGAGGCCGGCACCGTCGGCCGCGCCTTCGATCAGCCCGGGAATGTCGGCGATCACGAAGCTGCGATGCGGCTCCACGCTGACCACGCCCAGGTTCGGATACAACGTGGTGAACGGATAGTCGGCGACCTTCGGCGTCGCCGCCGACACCGCCCGGATCAGCGTGCTCTTGCCGGCGTTCGGGAAACCCAGCAGGCCGACGTCGGCCAGCAGTTTCAGTTCCAGCTTCAGCACCCGCTCCTCGCCCGGCAGGCCCGGCAGCGCCTTGCGCGGCGCACGGTTGACCGAACTCTTGAAGTGCATGTTGCCCAGCCCGCCCTTGCCACCCTTGGCCACCAGCAGGCGGTCGCCGTGGCGGGTCATGTCGCCGATGACCTCATCGGTCTCGACATTGGTCACCACGGTGCCGACCGGCACGGTGATCACGGTGTCCTCGCCGGCCTTGCCGTACATCTGCCGGCCCATGCCGTTCTCGCCACGCTGCGCACGGAAGGTCTTCTGGTGGCGGAAATCGACCAGGGTGTTGAGATTCTCGTCGGCGACGAGCCAGACGCTGCCGCCGTCGCCGCCGTCGCCGCCGTCGGGGCCACCCAGCGGGATGAATTTCTCGCGGCGGAACCCAACGCAACCATTGCCGCCGTTGCCCGCGATGACCTGGATTTCGGCTTCGTCTACAAGTTTCATTGCGGGCTCTGGATTCGGTGCCTGGAGCAGGACTCGGGACTCGGAAAAACTGGTGCGGCGGCAGCATTGTCGGCGCAAACGCGGAGAAAAACCCCGGGCGACACCGTCTTCCCCACCCCCGAAACGAAAAGCCCCGCCGAGGCGGGGCCTTTCCGGCAGCGGCGCGCGGCGCCGGCCGCCTGCGCTTACTCGGCAGCGACGATGCTGACGGTACGGCGCTTCTTCGGGCCCTTGGTCGAAAACTCGACCTTGCCGTCGACCAACGCATACAGCGTGTGGTCGCGCCCCAGGCCGACACCGCTGCCCGGATGGAACTGGGTGCCGCGCTGGCGGACGATGATGTTGCCGGCCTCGATCGCCTGGCCGCCGTAGATCTTGACGCCCAGGTACTTCGGGTTGGAGTCGCGGCCGTTGCGGGTGGAGCCTACGCCCTTTTTGTGTGCCATGACTGCTTCTCCTTACTTGCCGGCGATGCCGGTGATCTCGATTTCGGTGTAATGCTGGCGGTGGCCCATCTGCTTGCGATGGTGCTTGCGGCGGCGGAACTTCACGATGCGCACCTTCTCGGCGCGGCCGTGGCCGACGACCTTGGCGGTGACGGTGGCGCCCTTGACGTCGTCGCCGACCTTCACGCCCTCGCCGTCGCCCAGCATCAGGACGTTGTCCAGCTTGATCTCGCTGCCGGCTTCGGCATCGAGCAGTTCGACACGCAGGGTTTCGCCCTGCATCACGCGGTACTGCTTACCGCCGGTGACTACTACTGCATACATGACCCGGACCTCCTGGTGATCCTATGTAGTTATTCTGGTCGCTGCCGCCCGGGCGGGCGGAGAGAAGCGGAATTGTAGCCGGGCCGGGGTTCTCGTGCAAACGACCCCGGGCGCGGCTCAAGCGCCACGGCCGGCACGCGCCCGGCTTTGCCGGATCTGGCGCGATCTCCCGCGGACGGAAAAACCGTCGCCAATTGTCAAAACCCCGACATCACCCGCTTGTAAGCGGCAACGATTTTCATTTAGGTTCAAGTCAGCTGCGGCGACAAGGGCCGCACGGATCGGCACGGACCGCCGCATCTACGGATGTCCGGCGCCCCAACCAGCAAGGCAATGAATGCCCGTGAGCCAGGACGCTCTACACAATCCGAATGCCGCATGCGCCCCGCCCGACGGAACTCTCCGCGCGTCCGGGCCACCCGCCGCCGGCACATCGCCGGTGTGCTCGCGGCCTTGCGCCGTTCTCCCGCCCTTTTCCCCGAATTCGCGCCATGCCCCCCTCCGGGGGGGCGCGCAAAGGCGTTGCGCCTGCGTGCCATAAGGCACGAGGGCAACCGGACCCGGCACAGCACAGGGGGTGCGCCGGGATGATGGACTGCAATCGAAGGACTGTACCCATGTCAAAGCAGAAGAAATCAGGCGTCATCCGTTCGAGGAAGATGAAATGGACCGCCCTCGCCGTCGCTACCGCGATCGTTGTCGCCCCGGCAGCCTATTCCGGCGGCAAACTCAATGGCTTCAAGCCACCGAGCACGGCCGCCGCCGCGGCCAGCGCCAGGCAGAAGGAGTCGGTGGATCGCTTCATCGTCACCTACCGGCAGGACCCGACGCAGCGCTTGTCGGCGGCCTCCGCCGACTCCCGCATGCAGGGACTGGCCACTGCCGCGCGCGACGCCGGCGTCGGCATCGAACCGCTGCGCACACTGGCGACCGGCGCATCGGTGATCCGCACCGACCGCAAGCTGGATCGCGCCGCCAGCAAGGCGCTGATGATCGCGCTGATGAAGGACCCGAACGTGCTTGCGGTCGAGCCCGATCGCCGGCTGACCCGCCAGTTCGTGCCCAACGATCCCGCCTACGCCCAGCAATGGCACTACCAGGCCGGTACCGGCGGCATCAACGCCGAGGGCGCCTGGGACCTGAGCAGCGGCGCAGGCGTGGTGGTCGCGGTGCTCGACACCGGCAGCACCCCGCATGTCGACCTGGCCGGCGCCTACGTCGCCGGCTACGACTTCATCGACGACCTCGACACCGCGGTCGACGGTGATGGCCGCGACGCCGACCCGAACGACCCCGGCGACTGGCACAGCGGCGAATGCAACATCTTCGGCATCCCCGAGGACAGCAGCTGGCACGGCACCCACGTCGCCGGCACGGTGGCCGCGGCGACCGACAACGGCATCGGCGTGGCCGGCGTCGCCCACGGCGCGAAAGTGCAGCCGGTGCGCGTGCTCGGCAAGTGCGGCGGCTTCATTTCCGACATCGCCGACGCGATCACCTGGGCCTCGGGCGGCAGCGTCGCCGGCGTACCCGACAACGCGACCCCGGCCGAGGTCATCAACCTGAGCCTGGGCGGTGGCGGCAGCTGTCCGGCCGCGATGCAGGCGGCGATCGACGGCGCGGTCGGCCGCGGCACCACGGTGGTGGTGGCGGCCGGCAACAGCAGCTCCGATGCGTCCGGCTTCACTCCCGCCAACTGCGACAACGTGATCGCGGTGGCGGCGACCGGCCCGGACTACGAGTTCGCGGCCGGCTACTCGAACTTCGGCGATACGGTCGATGTCGCGGCGCCGGGCGGTTCCGGCGTGACGCCGGCCGAGGACAACATCCTGTCGACGCTGAACAGCGGTGCGACCGTGCAGGAGGACGATGTCTACGCCTGGTACGCCGGCACCTCGATGGCGGCGCCTCACGTGGCCGGTACGGTCGCGCTGATGCAGGCGGCGGCTCCGATGCCGAAGACCCCGGCGGAGATCGAGGAGATCCTGGTCAACACCGCCTATGCCGCGACCGGCTTCCCGGTCGGCTGCAGCTACAGCAAGTCGTGCGGTTCCGGCGTGATCGACGCGCGCTATGCCGTGTCGGTGGCCTCCGGCGCCGAGCCGCTGCCGGATGCCCCGCCGCCGCCGCCGCCGCCGCCGCCGGCGACCCCGCTGGAGAACGGCGTCACCGTCACCGACATCGAGGTGCTGGCCGACGAGAGCGTCCGTTACGAGCTGGCGGTGCCCAACGGCGCGTCCAACCTGTTGTTCGCGATGTACGGTGGCACCGGCGATGCCGACATCTACGTGCGCCACGGCGACGAGCCGACCGACACGGCCTACGACTGCCGTCCGTTCTCGGCCGGCAACAACGAGACCTGCTTCTTCCCGGCTCCGGAAAGCGGTACCTGGTACGTGACGATCAAGGGTTTCAGCAACGCCGCCGGCGTCTCGCTGTACCCGAGCTTCGTCGACCCGGGCTGGCCGCGCGCGCTCGAGGCCGAGGCCACGCAGCTCAACAATCACCGCACCCGCGTGCAGCTGCAGTGGACCCACGGCGCCAGGTTCGTCGACATCTACCGCAACGGCGCGATCCTGAAGACCGTGCGCAACCGCAATCACAGCACCACGGACACCTTCCGGATCATCGGCAGCGGCACGATGACCTACGAGGTCTGCAACAACGGCACCCGGGAATGCTCCGACCCGGTGTCGATCGACTACGCGTCGCAGAAGCGCAGGTCGAGGTAAGCCATCCACGGCAAACCGCATCGGGAGCCCCGTCCGGGGCTCCCGACTGCCGATGCACGCCGTTCCATCACGATCGTCGATCCGGAGCACCGAATGCCCGCAACCGCTTTTCCGCCCCCTCGCCTCCCACCACGTTTCCCGCCCCGCCCGCGGCCATGGGCGCGGGTCCTGGCGCTTTTCGTTTCGCTCGCCCTGGCATCGGGCTGCAGCCGCGAGACCGCGGCGATTCCATCGGATGCCGACGACAGCATGAGCGATGCGGTCACTGCCGCACCGCCGGCCGAGGCCGCATTCGACAGCCATCTGGACATCGTCGACAACAACGGCCGGCTGCGCTTCGACGGTACCGTCGACAGCGATGAGGCACGCCAGGCCATCGCCGCGGCGATCGATGCCGCCTATCCCGCCGACCGGGTGACCGGTGCGGTCGCCGTCGACGGCAATGCCCGTCCCGCCCCGTGGCTGCGCGGCCTCGCCCCGTTCCTGGCCGGTTTCAAGGCACCCGGCGCCGCGGTGCGGTTCCGGGCCGACGCCGTCGAGCTCTCCGGCCAGGTGTCCCCGGACGAGCGGCTGCGGCTCAGGCAACTGGCCCGTGCGCAGTTTCCCGGCGTGCGTCTGACCGGCCTGTTCGGAGGCGTGGGCGGCGACGACGGCAATGACCCGGCCGCGGCCGCGCTGGCGAACCTGCGCCCCGACACACCGGCTCACGGCGTCGAGTCCGCGCTGAACAGGATGGACGTCGGTTTCGAGCCGGGCAGCGCACGGATCACGCCCGACAGCCTGGCGGTGATCGCCCAGGCCGGGCAGCTTCTTGCCGCGATGCCGCCGGAACGGCGCATCGAGATCGCCGGCCACGCCGGCGGCAGCGGCGACCCCGACGCCGATGCGGCGCTCTCGCGCCAGCGCGCCGATGCGGTGAAGGTCCAGCTGATCGTCAACGGCGTCAATCCGGGCGCCGTCGAGGCCCGCGCGGCCGACGCCGGGGAACGACCGGACAGCGTGACGTTCAGGGTGCTGAACTGATCCGCCGGCACTGAAGCCGTGCCGGGCCGGGCTCCAGCCCGCCCGGCGACCGGCCCCTCTTGACCGCGGGCATCCGGCGCTGCGGGAAGACCCGCGTCATCACGCTCTGCTGACAATGCGCTGTCAGCAGCCGGTGCGCTCTGGCGTGCCCGGTATTTGCCCCCATATCGGGCAACCGATACGCTCGTCGGCTTACCGCCGCCAGCCGCTGCCGCACGCGCGGCGGCGCAGACATCCACGACCAGCGCAGGGCCCCCACCACGCATGGACACCATCCGCATCCGCGGCGCGCGGACGCACAACCTCAAGAACATCGACCTCGACCTGCCGCGCGACAAGCTGATCGTGATCACAGGGCTGTCGGGCTCGGGCAAGTCGTCGCTGGCTTTCGACACCGTCTACGCCGAAGGCCAGCGCCGCTACGTCGAATCGCTGTCGGCCTACGCGCGGCAGTTCCTGTCGGTGATGGAAAAGCCCGACGTCGACCATATCGAGGGGCTGTCGCCGGCGATCTCGATCGAGCAGAAGTCGACGTCGCACAATCCGCGCTCCACCGTCGGCACGATCACCGAGATATACGACTACCTGCGCCTGCTGTACGCGCGCGTGGGCACCCCGCGCTGCCCCGACCACCACTATCCGCTGGAGGCGCAGACCGTCAGCCAGATGGTCGACCAGGTGATCGCGCTGTCCGCGAAACCCGAGACCGCCGAGCAGCGCTACATGCTGCTGGCGCCGGTGATCCGCGAGCGCAAGGGCGAGCATGCGCAGGTGTTCGAGCAGCTCCGCGCGCAAGGCTACGTGCGCGTGCGCGTCGACGGCGAGGTCCATGAGATCGACGCGGTGCCGACGCTGGCGCTGCGCCAGAAGCACACGATCGAGGCGGTGGTCGACCGCTTCCGTCCGCGCGAGGACATGAAGCAGCGCCTGGCCGAGTCCTTCGAGACCGCGCTCAAGCTGGGCGACGGTATGGCCTCGGTGATGTCGCTGGACGCTCCCGACGCCGAGCCGCTGCTGTTCTCCTCGCGCTACAGCTGTCCGGTCTGCGATTACGCACTGCCCGAACTCGAACCCCGGCTGTTCTCGTTCAATTCGCCGGTCGGCGCCTGCCAGCACTGCGACGGCCTCGGCGTGGCCCAGTTCTTCGATCCGGCACGGGTGGTCGTGCATCCCGAACTCGCCCTGTCCGCCGGCGCCGTGCGCGGCTGGGACCGTCGCAACGCCTATTACTTCCAGATGATCCAGTCGCTTGCGCGGCACTACGACTTCGATGTCGACACGCCATGGCAGGCCCTGTCCGAGGGGGTGCGCCAGGCGGTGCTGTTCGGCAGCGGCGACGAGCAGATCACCTTCACCTACCTGACCGACGGCGGCAGCCGCAACCAGCGCAAGCACCGCTTCGAGGGCATCGTCCCCAATCTCGAGCGCCGCTACCGCGAGACCGAGTCCGCGGCGGTGCGCGAAGAACTGTCCAAGTACATCAGCGAGCGCCCCTGTCCCGAATGCGGCGGCGCCCGCCTCAACCGGGCCGCGCGCAACGTCTTCGTCGACGACCGGCCGCTGCCGGAGATCGTGGTGATGCCGGTCGACGAGGCGCTGGCGTTCTTCCGGGCCATGCACCTGCCCGGCTGGCGCGGCGAGATCGCGATCAAGATCGTCAAGGAGATCTCCGATCGCCTGCGCTTCCTGGTCGACGTCGGCCTCGACTACCTGACCCTCGAACGCAAGGCCGACTCGCTGTCCGGCGGCGAGGCGCAGCGCATCCGCCTGGCCAGCCAGATCGGCGCCGGCCTGGTCGGCGTGATGTACGTGCTCGACGAACCCTCGATCGGCCTGCACCAGCGCGACAACGAACGCCTGCTCGGCACCCTGACCCGGTTGCGCGACCTCGGCAACACGGTGATCGTGGTCGAACACGACGAGGATGCGATCCGCCTGGCCGACCACATCGTCGACATCGGGCCCGGCGCCGGCGTGCACGGCGGCGAGGTGGTCGCGCAGGGCCTGCTCGACGACGTGCTGAAGGCGCCGCGCTCGCTGACCGGCCAATACCTGAGCGGCCGCAGGCGCATCGAGATACCGGCCAAGCGCACCCGGCCGAACCCGAAGGCGATCCTCCACCTGCGCGGCGCGCGCGGCAACAACCTCAAGGACGTCGACCTCGACATCCCGGCCGGACTGCTGACCTGCGTGACCGGCGTGTCGGGTTCGGGCAAATCGACCCTGATCAACGACACCCTGTACGTGATCGCCGCCAACGAGCTCAACGGCGCGTCGCAGACACCGGCGCCGTATGCGTCGGTCGACAACATCGACCTGTTCGACAAGGTCGTCGACATCGACCAGTCGCCGATCGGGCGCACGCCGCGCTCCAACCCGGCGACCTACACCGGCCTGTTCACCCCGCTGCGCGAGCTGTTCGCCCAGGTGCCGGAAGCGCGCGCGCGCGGCTATGCGGCCGGACGTTTCAGCTTCAACGTGCGCGGCGGCCGCTGCGAGGCCTGCCAGGGCGATGGCCTGATCAAGGTCGAGATGCACTTCCTGCCCGACGTCTACGTCCCGTGCGACGTCTGCGGCGGCAAGC
Source organism: Marilutibacter chinensis (assembly GCF_021725675.1). Lineage (GTDB taxonomy): Bacteria > Pseudomonadota > Gammaproteobacteria > Xanthomonadales > Xanthomonadaceae > Marilutibacter > Marilutibacter chinensis. Next base: position 22,334 of record NZ_JAKJPO010000008.1, read on the forward strand.
GCTACAACCGCGAAACGCTGGAGATCCTCTACAAGGGCTACTCGATCCACGACGTGCTGGAGATGACGGTCGAGGACGCACTGGGCCTGTTCGAGAACATTCCGGCGATCGCCCGCAAGCTCGAGACGCTGGTCGATGTCGGCCTGAGCTACATCAAGCTGGGCCAGAGCGCGACCACGCTGTCGGGCGGCGAGGCGCAGCGGGTGAAGCTGTCGAAGGAACTGTCGCGGCGCGACACCGGCCGCACGCTGTACATCCTCGACGAGCCGACGACCGGTCTGCACTTCCACGACATCGAGCACCTGCTGAGCGTGCTGCACCGGCTGCGCGACGACGGCAACACGGTCGTGGTGATCGAGCACAACCTCGACGTGATCAAGACCGCCGACTGGATCATCGACCTCGGTCCGGAAGGCGGTCATCGCGGCGGCACCATCCTCGCGACCGGGACGCCCGAGGAGATCGCCGCGCTCGATCATTCGCACACCGGCCGGTTCCTCGCGCCGCTGCTGGGCAAGCCCGCAGCCGCGCCTTCCGGCGGCAGGGAAAAAGGCACCCGCAAACCGCAGCCACGCCGTGCGCCGGCGAAGAAGAGCAAGAAGGCCTCCGCATGAACGCACCGGACAAGGACCGCACGACGGACGACATGCCTGCCGATGTCGCTGCGGACACCACGCCCAGCGGCAAGACCGCCGCGCGCAAGCCCCGCAAGACCACCATGCGCAAGCGTGCAGCGACGAAGAAAGGCGCCTCCACCGGCAAGACCACGCGCACGGCGGCGGCAGGCAATGGCGACGGCGATACGTCCACCGGCGATCCTGCGGCGCAAACCCGGCCCGCTGCAACGACCGCGGCTTCGGCGCCGGCTCCGATGACGGCGGAGGCAACCGTCCTGCTGTCCACGCCGATGACCGTACGCTGGCGCGATCTCGACGCTTTCAACCATGTCAACAATTCCAAGTACCTCAGCTACCTGGAAGAGGCGCGCCTGCGCTGGATGCTCAGCGTGCCGGGCCAGGGGCTGGACGACGACGTCGCCCCGGTGGTCGCCGCCGCCCACCTGAATTACCGGCGCCCGATCGAGTGGCCGGCCGAGATCGTGATCGAGCTGTTCGTCGAGCGCCTGGGCAACACCAGCCTGAGCATCGGCCACCGCATCACTGCCGCCGGCAACCGCGACACGCTCTATTGCGACGGCTACGTGGTGATGGTGTGGATCGATCGCGCGACCGGGCAGGCCGCGGCACTGCCCGAAAGCGTCCGCGAGGCCTGCCGCCGCTGACCGCCGGCGCGGACGCCCGAGGCGCTTCCACGTATGGCGCCTGCAGGATACGGGCACGCGAGGCCCGCATCGGCCTATGATATCGGCAGGTCGAGAACGGAGTCCGCGATGCGTCACCCCCTGTCACTGCTGGCCGCTGCCTGCCTGCTGGCGGCCTGTTCGCCGTCCGGTCCGTCCGACGGCGGCGCGCCGCGGCAACCGGCCGATTCCTCCGCCCGCAGCACCGACACCGGTCGCGCGGCGGAAACCGACGCCGGCGAAGGCACCCGCCTGACCGTCTACAGCGGCGACTACGAGGCACTGCGCGGAGCCGCCCGGGTCGAGCCGGGGATGCCCGGCTACGCACTGGTCGAGCGCACCCTGCGCTATGCGCTGAACGCCGGCAGCAACGAAATCAGCGCAACCCGCATACCGCCCGCGATGGACGTGGAAGCCGCGGTGCTCCGTCCGGAGGCCGATGGTGTCGCCGTGCGCGGCCAGCGCTATATCGCGCCACTCGCCGGCACCGTCGACGTGCTCACCCGCGCGATCGGCCAGCGCGTCGCCGTCGAGCACACCTCCGGCGGCGCCAAACAGACGGACAGCGGCATCCTGCTCGCCGCCGGCGACGGCCTCAGCCTGGGCCTCAGCGACGGTCGGGTGAAGGTCATCCGCGACTACGACAACTTCAGCGTCATCGCCGCCAACGACACCCTGCCGCGCGAAGCCGCGCTGCAATGGACGGTCGAGGCCGAAAAGGCCGGAAACGCGGCCTTCGCCCTGAGCTATCCGATGGGCGGAATGGCCTGGCGCGCCGAATACCGGGCGACGATCGCCGCCGGCGACGACTGCCGCCTGTCGCTGGACGGCGCCGCGCTGGTCGTCAACCAGTCCGGCGTCGGCTTCGACAATGCCCGCCTGACCCTGGTCGCCGGCCAGCCCGAACGCACCGGCAACGCCGTCGATGGTGCGCGCGGCTACGCGATGGAGTTGCAGGCGGCCGCGCCCGCCGCTGACGCCCCGCCTCCACCCGGACCGCGCCGCTCCGGCGAATACCACGCCTACGACCTGCCCGGCCTGAGCCGGATCGGCAGCGGCGCGGTCGAACGACTGCCGCTGTTCGAGCCGCGACCGGCGGTCGAGTGCCGCCGCACCTACGTGGTCGACGGCGGCAGCCCCGGCTGGATTCCGCCCGTCCCGCAACTGTCGGCCGGCTACCGTGGCCGCACCGGCGAGCTGCCGGTCACCGCCACCGTGTCGTTCGACAACAGCGCCGAGGCCGGACTCGGACAGCCGCTGCCGGCGGGTCGGGTGCGGGTGTTCGACGGCAACGATTTTCTCGGCGAATCGACGCTGGCGCACACGCCCGAGGGTCGCGAGATCCGCCTGCAGGTCGGCACCGCGTTCGACCTGAGCGCCGAGCGCAAGGCGGCTGCGCTGGACGTAGACCGCAGTGGCCGCCAGCTCACCGAGTCGTTCGAGCTGACCTTGGGCAATGCCGGCGACGAAGCGAAGACGATCCGAGTGATCGAACCGATGATGCGCTGGACCGACTGGGAAATCGTCGCCTCCAGTCTCCCGGTCGCGAAGAAGGACGCGCAGTCTGCCGAGTTCGAGGTGCCGGTACCGGCCAAGGGCGAGGCGAAACTGAGCTACACCGTCCGCTACCGCTGGCCGGAGGGACTGCGCCCATGAGCACCTCGCCCGCGAACCCGCCATGCCTGGTCGAAAGCCGCCGTCATGGCGACATCGTCGAGCTCCACTTGGCGCGCGCGCCGGTCAACGCGCTCGACCCGGCCCTGTGCGGCGATCTCTGCGATGCGATCGCCGATGCAGTCGCGCAGCAGGCGCGCGGCATCGTGCTCAGCGGCGGCCCGAAGGTGTTCTCCGCCGGCCTGGACGTGCCGCACCTGCTGTCGCTGGGTGACGACAGGGCGGCGCTGAAGGCCGCGTGGGAACGCTTCTTCGCCGCCGCGCGTGCGCTGGTCGAGTGCCCGGTGCCGGTGGTCGCGGCGATCGCCGGCCACGCACCGGCCGGCGGCTGCGTGCTGGCGCTGTGCTGCGACTACCGGGTGATGGCGTCCGGACCGTACCGGATCGGCCTGAACGAGACCCAGGTCGGCCTGGTCGCTCCGGAAGGCATCCAGCGGTTGATGCGACGCGTCGTCGGCCCCTACCGAGCCGAGCGCCTGCTGGTCGCCGGCGAGATGATCGAGGCCGAGCAGGCGCTGGCGTTCGGGCTGGTTGACGAACTGGTCGGCATCGACGAAGTCGCCCAGCGGGCGCGGAGCTGGCTCGAGCACCTGCTGCGCCTGCCGTCCGAAGCGATGCTGCGGACCCGCACGATCGCGCGCGCCGACATGGTCGTGGCGATGCAGCCGGAACTGATCCAGCTCGACCACTTCATCGATGCCTGGTACGACGCCGGCACCCAGCAGGCGTTGCACGCCCTGGTCGCCAGCCTGCGCAAGTAGCGCCACCCTCACCCCGTGGACTGGCCCGCGCGCATGTAGGAGCGACGCGAACCGCGATCGGGGGCCTCTACGGGGAAGTTTCTCCTACGTCATGTAGCCGAGCCCCGTGGGTCGGGGGGCGACTCGCGTCTGCGCCGCGCATGGGGTGTGAAACGCAACGGCGGAGCCCCGGGGCTCGCTCGACGGATCATCGGCGATTTCCGGGCGCAACCCGGAAATAGTGGCTCACGCCGCTCTGTGGCGAAGCGGACCGGGGCGTCGGTCGCTCAACCGCCCGTGGCGACCGGCCGCGCCGGATCTTCGATCCAGCCGCTCCAGGAACCGGTGAACAGCCGCGGGCCGGGAGCTCCAGGACGAGCCATCCCGGCATGGGCGAGCGCCAGCAGGTGGTGGCAGGCGGTCACGCCGGAGCCGCACATCGCGACCAGCGCATCCGGGGAGCGCCCGTCCAGCAGGCGTGCGAACTCCGCTTTCAGCTCCGCCGGCGGCTTGGCCAGCCCGTCACGCAGGTTGTCGGTGAACGGCCGGTTGAGTGCACCGGGCACGTGACCGCCGACGCGGTCGATCGGTTCGACGTCGCCCCGGAAACGCTCGGCCGCGCGCGCGTCCACCAGCAGCCCGCCCGCGTCCAGATGCGCCTGCACCTGCGGCGCATCGAGCAGCAGTGCATCGTCGAACCTGCCGGGGTACGGCGCCGTCGCGGTCCCCGCCGGCATCGGAGTTCCGCGCTCGATCGGCAGGTCCTGCGCCAGCCAGTGCCGCCAACCGCCGTCGAGCACCGCGACCCGCATGTGCCCAAGGGCCCGCAACAGGAACCAGACCCGTGCGGCGGCCAACGCGCCGCCGGCGTCGTCGTAGACGACGACCTGGCTGGCGGGTGTGACGCCCCACTCGCCGAGACGACGGACGAAGTCCGCCGCGTCCGGCCAAGGATGGCGTCCCTGTCCGCGCCTCACCGCCTCCGCACCGGAATCCGCCCGCGCGGACAGATCGCGATCCAGGTGCGCATAACGTGCACCCGGAATCCGCGCCTGGCGCCAGGCGGTCTCGCCCGCGCCCGGGTCGGCCAGCTCGAAACGGGCGTCGATCACGACCAGGTCGTCCCGCCCCAGTGCCTGCTCGAACTCCGCGGCTCCGATCCAGGTGGTCCAGGCTGGCGTCTGCATCATCGCCCTCGCATGCGCGCCTGCGCGAGACGCTCGCGCAGATTGAAAAGCATCGAAGCGGTGGCGCCCCAGATGCGCTGCGCGGGATAGCGGAATTCCAGCACCTCGCGCGTACGGCCACGATAGCTCAGGACCCGGCGGGTCAGGTTGCCCGGATCCATCAGGTAGTCGAGCGGCACCTCGAACACCTCCTCGACCTCGGCAGGATCGGGGCGCGCCACGAAGTCGCCGGACACGCTCGCCACCAGCGGCGTGATCCGGAAACCGGTGATCGTAGACAGGGGATCGAGGAACCCGAGCGGCCGCACGTCGGTGCGGCCGAGGCCGACCTCCTCGTGCGCCTCGCGCAGGGCGGCGGCGACCGCGTCGGCGTCGCCCGGGTCGACCCGTCCGCCGGGAAAGCTGACCTGGCCTCCATGCTGCCGCAGGCCGGCATTGCGACGGGTGAACAGTACGCGCGTCCCTTCGTCGCGCGGCACCAGGCCGACCAGCACGGCGGCCTCGGCCGGCCGCAGATCCGGCGCGAGCAGATCGTGGATCTCGTCGACGTTCCAGCCGGGGCCGCCCGGCGGCTCGGCGAGCGGATGCAGCGCGCGGGCCAGCTCCGGCCAATCGGCAGGCAACGGCACGGGCCTCCGTGGACTCACCGGCGGTGCAACTCCCGTTCGGGCAGGACGGTTTCCATCATCCGGAGCCGTTCGTCGTCGTTCATCTGCGACCAGCGCGCGATCTCCGCTGAGCTGCGGTAGCAGCCTTCGCAGTAGCCTTCTTCGTCGAGACTGCATACGCCGATGCAGGGACTGAGCACGGCGCGAAACGGATAGTTCATGTCGTTCTGTTGCAAAGGGCCCGGCAGCCGCATCGACCCGATGCCCGTCGTGCAGTCTGTCCGGCCAGGGTCGCGGAGCAGAAGCCCCGCTGTCCGCGAGTCGTGGATGGGGCCGGTGGCGGCGATGCGTCCCCTGTTGCGCAATGCGCCGGCAGGGCCGGCGCATTGCGGGAGATCGCGCAGAGGTTAACGCATGCGTCCGCCTGCACGGCCCGGCCAGGACGCGAAAAACGAAGGCGGCCGCGGCACGCGACCGCCCCCCGCATCACTTGACGCTGGTCAGCTTGATCTCGAACTGCACGGCGACGTTCGGCGGGAACGGCGTGCGCGGATCGGCACCGTAGGCCTTCTCCGGCGGCAGCGTCACTTCCCACTTGGCGCCGGCCGGCATCTGCAGCAGCACCTCGCGCATCGCCGGCATCTCGATCTCGCTGAGCTGGATCGCCGGAATGTCCTGCGCGGCGCGTGCCGGCTGCGGGCGCTCGCCCCAGGCGAACGGACCGGCCACCTGCAGCTCGACGGTGCTGGCCTGGGTCGGCTTGGCGCCACTGCCGGCTTCGATCACCCGGTACTGGATGCCGCCGGCCAGCGACTGCACGCCGGGCTTGGCCCGGTTCTGGGCCAGGAAGGTGTCGCTCTTCGACTTGTTGGTCGCCGCGGCACGGTCCCACTCGGCCTTGGCCTTCTCCGCCTGACGCTTCTGCATGTTCTGCACGGCGGTGCGCAGCTCCTCGACCGGGACGGCCGGCTGCTTCTTGGCGTAACCGTCCTGCAGACCCTTGATGATGGTGTTCAGGTCGACGGCTTCACCGCTCTCGATCGCATTGCGGCCCAGGTCGTAGCCCAGCGCGTAGCTCAGCTTGCCCTTCTCCGAAGTCATGTCCTGGGCAGCGGCGGTGCCGACGGCCAGGATTCCGGTGGCCAGGATCAGGGCGGTCGCGTGGACCGCGGGAAAACGCAACTTCATTCGGTAAAACCTCCGGTGTGTGGCACGGAACCGGGCGGGTCGTCGCAAGCTGCGTGACGACCGCTCTGAGTACCGGTCATGGGGCCCTCGAGGCCGCGCGAGGCCTGTTCGGACGCGCTAGGATACCGGCGCCAGGGCTTAACTGCCACTGACGCCGGCGGCTGAGACCGGACACGGACGGCCAAGTTCCCGGCCCGATCCGGAATGCTGCCGCGAAATGTGCGCCAGAACCGTCCCGGCAACGGTGGAGACCGTTCCGTATTCAATCCACATACAGACAAGGACTCCTGTTCATTATGTCCGATTCCCCATTGTCGACCCGCCGCGATGGCGCGGTCCTCGTGATCACCATCAACCGGCCGGACAAGCTGAACGCGCTCAACGCCGCGACCCTGGATGCGCTGGACGCGGCCTTCGCCGAAGCAGCCCATGACGACGGCGTGCGCGCGATCGTGCTGACCGGCGCCGGCCCGAAGGCCTTCGTGGCCGGCGCCGACATCGCCGAGATGAATACGCTGACTCCGGTGCAGGGGCGCGACTTCTCCCTGCGCGGACAACGGATGATGCGGCGGGTCGAGAAGATGCCCAAGCCGGTGATTGCGATGATCAACGGCTTCGCGCTCGGCGGTGGCCTCGAACTGGCGATGTGCTGCCACCTGCGCATCGCCGCCGACACGGCCAAGGTCGGCCAGCCCGAGATCAACCTCGGCCTGATACCGGGCTTCGGCGGCACCCAGCGCCTGCTGCGGCTGGCCGGACGCGCGGCGACGCTCGAACTGTGCCTGATCGGTACGCCGATCGATGCGGCCCGCGCCGCGGCGCTGGGCATCGTCAACCGGGTGGTCCCGGCCGCCGAGCTGGAGGCCGAAACCCTGAAGCTCGCCGGCAAGCTGGCCGGATCCGCGCCGCTGGCGTTGCGCGGCATCATCGACTGCATCAACGTCGGCGGCGAGTGCGGAATCGAGGAAGGCCTGGAATACGAAACCGCGCAGTTCGGGCTGATGTTCTCCACCGACGACATGCGCGAAGGCACCGGCGCGTTTCTGGAACGCCGCCAGCCGGAGTTCAGGGGCTCATGAGCGCCGCCTGCCATCACTGCGGTTGCGACGACGCATGCGGCGCGAAGCAGCACGCGATCCTCGATGCGCTGATCGCCAACGACATCGACCGTGCGATCGACCTCGACCTGATGACGGTCGAGCCCTGCCCCCGCTGCAAGCCGAGCTGCCATCTGCCGCTGATCGAGGCCAGGACCGCGCGGAAGCGTGCGCTCGAGGCGCGCGAGCGCTACCGAGGGCGATTGGCCCGGCTGCAGCGGCTCGCCGATGAGCAGAAGGCCCGGCGCGCGCCGGCGCCGTCACCGGCGTTTCCGGACGACGCCGCAGGCGCGCCGGAGCGTCCGCGGTCAGCGCTGCCGGACGCAGCCGCCGCGGCTCTGGCGAGGGCCAAGGCCCGGGCTGCGGGACGGGAGCGCTGATGGCGTCCCCACCCCGGGCCACGTCACCGCGCAAGGCCCGGTCTTCCGCCGGCAAGGCGCAAGCGCGTCGCAGGAGCGCTCGCCGTCCCTCGAAGCTCCGACCCGAAGAGGTCGTCGAGCTGTTCGAACGGCTGAAGTGGCTGAATCCGACTCCGACCACCGAGCTGGAATTCGGTTCGCCATACGAACTGCTGGTCGCGGTAACGCTGTCGGCGCAGGCCACCGACGTCGGCGTCAACAAAGCCACGCGGCGGCTGTTCCCGGTCGCCAACACGCCGCAGGCGATCGCCGAGCTCGGAGTCGAAGGGCTGAAGCCCTATATCGCGACCATCGGCCTGTACAACACCAAGGCGGCCAACGTGGTGGCGATGGCGCAGCAGCTGATCGAGCTGCACGACGGCAAGGTCCCGCGTGACCGCGCCGCGCTGGAAGCCCTGCCCGGGGTCGGCCGCAAGACCGCCAACGTGGTGCTCAACACCGCCTTCGGCGAGCCGACGATGGCGGTGGACACGCATATCTTCCGGGTCGCCAACCGCACCGGCCTGGCTCCCGGCAAGACCGTCCGCGCGGTCGAGGACGCGCTGCTGCAGGTGGTACCGACGGAGTACCTGCAGGACGCGCACCACTGGCTGATCCTGCACGGCCGCTATGTATGCAAGGCGCGCAAGCCGGACTGTCCACAGTGCGCGATCCGCGACATCTGCCGCTACCCGGACAAGACGCCGGGCGAAGCGTAGGAGCGCTGGCTGGACGAATGGCGTCGGGTCATCCGTGCGTGTGCTCGCGCAGCCACTTGGTCGCCACCCACTTCTCGCCCTCGGTCACCGGCGCACCGCCATGCAGGCTCAGGGTCATCGGATGGGGCCGGTCGTAGCTGAAGAAGACCGCGTTGCCCTTGACCGCCGCGGCCTCGAACCCGACCTCCGGAAAGGTGGTCGCGCCGCCGCTCCGTGGCGTATTGAGATACATCACGAGCGACGCGACCCGCTGGCCGCCGCGCTGGAGGATCTTCGCCGCACCCGGCCGGTCGGGATCGAAGTAGTCGTAGTGCGGCTTGTACTCCGCGCCCGGACCGTAGCGCAGCACCTGCAGGCCCTCGCCATGGTCGACCGGCCAGTCGAGCAGCCTCGCGATGCGCGCCTCGATCCGCCGGCATAATGCGTTGCCGCCGCGTTCGAAACTCATGCCCTGGCTGGTTCGGCCCTCGTGGACGATGTCGCCGCCGGTTTCCAGGTCGACCGTCGCCGAGCGCGACAAGCGCGAGCGCGCCAGCTCGATCATCCGGTCGCACTCCTCGTGCGACAGCACGTTGCCGAACACGATCACCCGCGGGTGGCGCATGCTGGCGAGCACGTGCACCTCGCGGTCGCCCGCATCGACCGCCGACGACCCGTTGAGCCCGATCGGCGCCGGTACCCGGCTCGGCAACGGCAGTCCGGTCTCGCGGGCATGCGCTTCGAGGAAATTGCGGGTCACGCGCTCGATCGCGTCGATCGCCACCTGCTCTTCCCATCCGCTCGCCAGCAACGGCTCCAGCACCGCTTCGGGCGGCTGCCCGGCACGGACCTGATCGATGATCCATCGCTCCAGTTCGGCGGTGAGGGCGGTCGTTTCGGTCATGTCGCTCCGGTCATCTCGTTGCGTCGTGTAGTCGCTGTGGTCACGCGGATGAAGAGCCATCGCGCCCCCGGCGTCGTGCGTGTGCCGGTGTCGCCGGCGGCGTTCGCCCCCGACACCGCCTCCACCCGCGGCACGACCCTGCATTGTGCTCATTCCGGATGACGGGAGTGTTTCATTTTTCACATGACGCTTTCGTGTCGCCCCTGCTGGTTAAACCTGCGTTATCGCTGAAAAAAACCTGTCACAGAACAGGCCTATAACTTTTCGCCGATTCGTCCGCACCGCACGCCTGCACCGCAGGTCGTGCCGTCATGTCGCCGTCATCTCCGGCGGCATGCCGGCACGGCAGGAGGCCAGGCGCACAAACCAGACACGTCGACAGGGCGCGTGAAACGAACAGGGGGCGGAACGGGACCGATGCTGCGGTCGCAACCAGGACTTGCGGTCCGCAACAGGATCCCGACCGGGCCCGAGCGTGTTTGAACCATCCCAACGATCGGAGAGCAAGAGAATGACTTCTCGCAACAACTGCAGGACCCTGCTGATGACTTTCGGCGCGGTCCTTGCACTCACCGCTTGCGGCGGCGGCGCCGACCGCGTTGCGTCGCCGGGCGAAGGCGCGTTTCCGCCACCGCCGGTGACCCCGCCGCCCCCGCCGCCGCCGGCTCCGCCGCCGCCGCCCCCGCCGCCGGGTGCGAGCTGCCCGAGCGGCACCACCGACGTGGGTGAGGTTGCGGGTCTGACCAACTGCGAGCTGCCGTCGCGCATCATCGGCAACCTGACCCTGCCGCAGATCGATGGCGTGGTGTATTCGCTCAACGGCCGCACCGACGTCGGCGAGGACATGGGGGGCGACGCCGCCAACCCGCTGCCGAACGCGCGCCAGGGTGTACTGACGATCGAGCCGGGCGTGACCCTGTTCGGCTCCAACGGCGCCGACTTCCTGATGGTCAACCGCGGCTCGCAGATCATGGCCGAGGGCACCGCCAGCGCGCCGATCGTGATGACCAGCCGCCAGAGCGTCGAGGGCACCACCAATATCGATTCGATCGGCCAGTGGGGCGGCCTGGTGCTGCTCGGCCGCGCGGCCATCAGCACCTGCCCGGGCACCGCCCAGCCCGGCACCGCCACCTGTGAAGCGCAGGTCGAAGGCGCCAACGGCTTCTACGGCGGCAACGACAACGCCGACAACAGTGGCGTGCTGAAGTACGTCCGCGTGATGCACTCGGGCTTCGAAGTGCTGCCCGACGTCGAGCTCAACGGCATCACGATGGCCGGCCTGGGCAGCGGTACCGAGGTCGACTACGTGCAGGTGCACAACAGCTCCGACGACGGCATCGAATGGTTCGGCGGCATGGTCAACGCCAAGCACCTGGTGATGACCGGCATCGACGACGACAGCTTCGACACCGACTCCGGCTACCGCGGCGCGATCCAGTTCGGCCTCATCGTCCAGCGCGACGGCGGCGGCGACCGCGTCAACGAGATGAGCTCGCAGGACCTGCCGTACCGCTCCAACCCGGTGATCGCCAACGTGACCTACGTCAGCAAGGGCCACGACACCGTGGTGGTGCTGAACCAGGGCACCCTGGTCAACTACTACAACGCCGTGTTCACCGGCGGCAACCCGGCCTGCATCGAGTTCCAGTCGGCCACGACCGAAGGCACCTTCGACTCGACCTACGTGTCCTGCGATACCCCGTTCGCGGGCGGCGCCACCGGTCCGGAAGCCACCGCGTTCAACGCCGGCACCAACAACGCCACCGGCGCGTCGAGCCTGACCGACACCTTCGTCAACGGCGCCAACGAATCCGCGGTGCCGGCGTTCGCGGGCCTGTCGGGCGTCAACCCGTTCTTCGAGGACGTCGACTACATCGGCGCGGTGAAGGATTCGGCCGACACCTGGTGGGAAGGCTGGACCTGCGGCCTGACCAGCAGCGATCCCTGCTGATGGCAAAGCTCGTGACCGCAGGGGGTGGTCACGGGCGGGACGGGGCCAACAGTCCGCGGCCCTGCCCCCTTTCCGATGCCGCGGCGAGCCCGCGGCATCGGCTTATCGGACGCACAGGACCCTAAGAAAGGCTGCCCACTCATGAAGCTCAATACCGCCCGTACGGGCCCACACACCGGGATATTCCTGGCGATCACGGCCCTGCTCGCGCCGCACGGCGCGCTGGCCCAGGACGTCGCGGCCGGACAGCCGGCCACCCAGCAGGAAACCTCCAGCGAACAGGCCACCGAACTCGACGCGGTCGAAGTTCGCGGCGAATTCATCCCGCAGCCGATGCTGACCAGCTCGGCGGTGATGACCCACGTCTCCAAGGAGGACCTGGATCGCCAGGGCGACAGCACCGTGGCCGACGCCCTGGTCCGCGTGGCGGGCCTGAGCGTCAACCAGGGCAAGTACGTGTACGTGCGCGGCCTCAACGAGCGCTATTCCTCGGCGCTGCTGAACAACTCGCCGCTGCCGAGCCCCGAACCGCTCAAGCGCGTGGTGCCGCTGGACCTGTTCCCGACCAACGTGCTCGACACTGTCGAGGTCCAGAAGACCTATTCGGTGCGCTTCCCCGGCGAGTTCGGCGGCGGCACGATCAACATTTCCAGCGCCGTGGTGCCGGAAGAGCCGTTCCTGAAGCTGAAGGCCGCGATCGGCGGCAACAGCGAGACCACCTTCCAGCCCGGCCTGACCCATTACGGCGGCGGCGACTCCGACTTCTTCGGCTACGACGACGGCACCCGCAAGATGCCGCAGGAGCTGCAGGACGCGCTCGCCACCGGCCACCGCATCACCCCCGGCCCGAACTTCACCTCCGACGAGGTCAAGCGGATCGCGCGCAGCTTCACCAATGCGCCGCTGAATCTGATCCAGACCACCGACAACGTCAACCCGGACTACGAGTACGAAATCAGCGGCGGCACCTCGTTCGACGTCGGCGAGTCGTCGCGCCTGGGCGTGGTTGCGACCGCGGCGCTGAAGAACAAGTGGCAGACCCAGGTCGGCGTGCAGCAGGACGGCGCGGTCGAGAACGGCGCGATGGCGGTGCAGTCGGACTACGACTTCCTGTCGACCACCAACAACGCCACCGTCAACGGCCTGCTCGGCGTGACCATGGACTGGGAAGACCACAAGGTCGGCGTGATGACCATGTACGTGCACGACACGGACAAGGAGACCCGCAGCACCGAGGGCTTCAGCCTGCTGACCGGCGACAACGTCCGCGACGACACCACCCACTGGTTCGAGCGCGAGCTGATCAACACCCAGCTGACCGGCAAGCACATGTTCGGCGAGTTCCGCGACCTGACCGTCGACTGGCGCGTCGGCCACTCGCGCGCCAGCCTCGACGCGCCGTACGAGAAGGGCTTCCGCTACCGCGAGGATGCGGACGGCTTCTGGTTCCACGATGCGTCACAGGCCCAGAACTACACCCGCTTCAGCAAGGTCAACGAGCGCGTGGATTCGGCCGGCGTCGATGCCGCCTGGCGCCTGCCCATCGAGATGGACCTGTACCTGAATTTCGGTGCCGCATGGTCCGACACCGAGCGCGACGCGGTCACCCGCGAATTCCGTCTGCTGTCGCTCGGCAACCTGCCGTTCTACTACCGCTACCTGCGCCCGGACTTCCTGCTGTCCGACTACGCGATCAGCCAGGGCTACCTGACCCTGCGCGAGACCACTGGCGGCACCGGCGCTGCCGCCTACGACGGCTCGCTGGAGACCCAGGCCCTGTACCTGGAGGCCGAGTCGCAGCTGACCGGCACCGTGCGCGCGACCGTCGGCGTCCGTTACGAGGATGCGACCCAGGAAGTGCAGCCGATCGATCTGTTCGACACCGGCCAGCCGCTGCCGACCGCGGCGCCGCTGGAGAACGACTACTTCCTGCCTGCCGCGACGGTCACCTGGAACTTCGCCGACAACCAGCAGCTGCGCGTCGGCATGTCCAAGACCATCGCCCGCCCGCAGTTCCGCGAGCTGGCGCCGCAGCAGTACCTCGACCTCGACAGCGACCGTCTGGTGATCGGCAACCCGTTCCTGGTCGACAGCGAGCTGATCAACTTCGACGCCCGCTACGAGTGGTACTTCGACCGCGGCGAATACCTCAGCGCCGGCGTGTTCTACAAGGACATCGACAAGCCGGTGGAGGTCGTGCTGAACGGTCGCTCGGGTTCGAGCTGGCAGCAGAGCTTCATCAATGCGCCCAAGGCGGTCGTCTATGGCCTGGAGCTGGACTTCCGCAAGTACTACGACAGTCCTTGGGACTGGACCGGCGCCGACAGCCGCTTCTTCGTCGCCGCCAACTACACCTGGTCCGATTCCGAAGTGCAGGTCGACGACGACGATGTCGCCTACACCCTGGCCGGCAACGGCCGCCCACAGCCGGCGTCGGAACTGGTGATGGACGGCAGCCGCCTGCAGGGCCAGTCCGAGCACCTGGCCAACGTGCAGCTCGGCCTCGAGCACCCGGCCTCCAACAGCCAGGCGACCCTGCTGATCGGCTATGCCAGCGAGCGCATCAATGCCCGCGGCATCAACGGCTTCGACCCGGCCACCGGCGGCACCACCGTGGTCCAGCCCGACTACGTACAGGAGCCCGGTACCTCGGTCGATCTGGTGGTCAAGAAGGGCTTCACTCTGTGGAACACCAGGATGGAACTGGGCTTCGAGGCCCGCAACCTGTTCAACCAGGAGTTCCACGAGTTCCAGGAGCATGGCGGCGGCCGGGCCGACGTGATGCGCTACGACCTCGGCACCAGCTACAGCCTGAGCCTCTCGGCATCGTTCTAGCAGGTCGCCGGAGAACGCGCGTCCTGTGCGTTCTCCGGATCGCGAGTCCGGCACGTGTCGCGATCCGCTCCCGACGAAGCGGCCGCACTGGCGGTTGCTTCGTCGACCCGCCGTCCCGGCCGCGCCGGCGGGTCGCGCTTCGACAGCCTGCAAGGGGGAGATGTCCTCCAGGGGAGGAAGGCCCGGAAGCCCTGCTTCCGGGCCTTCTTTTTCCAGGCGACGGCACCGGCCGTCCCCTGCCGGTCTTCAAATCCATGTGTCAGATGAAGTCAAACGGTCACAAATCCGTCTCATCCTGTTCGCGCCGCTGAAACCTGACGCGTGGACCGCTCCGCCCGTGCCCGCCCTTTCCGCCATCCGCGATATTTCCGACCCCGCCGTGCACGAGCGGTTGCGCCATAGCCTGCCCCAGGCGATCGAGATCGTGCTGGTGCTGTTGCTGGCGGTGCAGGCCGCGCGGATGCTGTGGCTGATCGCGGTGCCGCCGGCACCGTTCGGTCAGGCGGCGCTCCCGTCCGCACCGGAGGCGGTGGACTCGACGACGGCGGCCGTCGACCTGTTCTACCGGCAAAGCCCCGCAAGCGCGGTCGTCGGTGCGGACGAGGCGCTCGGTTACCGGCTGTTCGGCCTGCGCGCCGCGTCCACCGACGGCAGCTTGCCCGGCTCGGCGATCCTCGCGGGCAAGGACGACCTGCAGCAGGCCTACCGGATCGGCGACAGCATCGCTCCCGGGATCACCCTCGCACGGGTCGCCGGCGACCACGTGATCCTGCGCGCAGGCGGTGGCGAACACCGTATCGACCTTGCCGCCTCCGCGCCCGCGAAGCCGGGACACACGACCGCGCGGCTGTCCACGGGCGGTGCGGCCACCGAGACCATGCGGACGCCGGTCGCGGTGCAGACCGGCAGCATCGCACCCGCCCAGCTGCTGGCCAGCACGGGGCTGCGTGCCGCGCTCGACGGCGGCTACACCCTGACCCCGCGCGGCGACGGTGCGCTGTTCCGCCAGGCCGGGCTGGAGGCCGGCGACGTGCTGATGGCCATCAACGGCCGTCCGCTCGACCGCGAGCGGCTCGGCGAGCTGGAAAACGAACTCGAGAACCGTGCCGAGGCGGTGCTGACCGTCAGGCGCGGCGGCCAGACCCGGACGATCACCCTGCAGGCCAAGCAACCTTGAAACGACACCTCCTCTCCACCCTGCTGATCGCCAGCCTGGTGATACAACCGCTCGCCCCCGTCCTTGCCCAGGCGGGCCCGGGCGCCGGCCAGACGCTCGACGGTCAGTCCCTGAACGGTCAATCCCTCAACGTCCGGAATGCCGACATCCGCGCGTTCATCCAGGATGTGGCGCGCGCGACCGGCACCACCTTCATCGTCGATCCGCGCGTGCAGGGGACGGTCAACGTCAACCGCAGCGAACCCATGTCCGGACAGGAACTGCTCGGCGTGCTGCTGGCGGTGCTGCGCGCGAACGGCCTGGTCGCGGTGCCGGCGGGGACCGGTGCCTACCGGGTGGTTCCGGACGACACCGCCGCGCAGCAGCCCGGCTCGGCCGGCGACGACGCCGGTTTCGCGACCCAGGTGATCCCGCTGCGTACCGTCGATGCGAGGATCGCGGCCGAAACCCTGAAGCCGCTGGTCGGCCGCGGCGGCGTTGTGCTGCCGATGCCGCAGAGCAACAGCCTGCTGGTCGCCGACTACGCCGACAACCTGCGTCGCATCCGCGGCCTGATCGCCCAGGTCGACAACGACCGCGCGACCATCGACACCGTCACCCTGCGCAACAGTTCCGCGCAGGAGATCGCCTCCACCGTGACGCGCCTGTTCGGCGGCGGCAGCGACGGCGCCAACCCCGCCCTGTCGGTGCTGCCGGTGGAAAGCAGCAATTCGATCGTGGTGCGCGGCGATGCGCAGCTGATCCAGCGCGTCGTGCAGATGATCCTCGAGCTCGACCGCCGCGCCGAAAGCAGCGGCGACGTCCGCGTGGTCAAGCTGCGCCATGCCAATGCCGAACAGCTGCTGCCGGTGCTGCAGCAGCTGATCGGGCAGGCGCCCGAAGGCGCCGCATACGGCGCCGATGCGCCGCCGTCGGCCGCGGTGTCGACCGCCGCGCCGACGGGCAGCCAGGTCATCGCCGGCGTCCCGGGCAAACGCCCGACCATCGTCCGCTATCCGGGCTCGAACTCGCTGATCATCAACGCCGACCCGGAAACCCAGCGCACCCTGCTCGATGTGATCAACCAGCTCGACACCCGCCGCGAGCAGGTGCTGGTCGAGGCGATCGTGGTCGAGATCTCCGACGAGGCGGCGAAGGAGCTCGGCGTCCAGTTCCTGCTCGGCGGCAAGGACGGCAACATCCCGTTTCTCGCCACCCAGTACCCGAGCTCCAAGACCGGGATCATGCCGATCGCCGCCGGTATCGCCGCGGGTGAGCCGGGCGACGACGACGACGATGCCGACGGCGTGCTCGATCTTGCCAGGCGCACCGCGGTGCAGTCGCTGCTGGGGCTCAGCGGCGGCCTGGCCGGGCTGGCCGGCAGCAGCAGCGACGCGGTGTTCGGGATGATCATCAACGCGGTCAAGTCCGACACCGGTTCGAACCTGCTGTCGACGCCGTCGATCATGACCCTCGACAACGAGGAGGCGCGCATCCTGGTCGGCCAGGAAGTGCCGATCACCACCGGCGAGGTGCTGGGCGACTCCAACAGCAATCCGTTCCGCACCATCCAGCGCCAGGACGTCGGCGTGCAGTTGGAGGTCAAGCCGCAGATCAACGCCGGCGGCGGCATCACCCTGTTCCTGCGCCAGGAGGTCTCCTCGATAGCCGGTCCGGTCAGCGCCAACTTCAACGAACTGGTGCTGAACAAGCGCGAGATCGAGACCAGGGTGCAGGTCGACGACGGCGCGATCGTCGTGCTCGGCGGCCTGCTCGACCAGAACGACCGCCTGACCGTGGACAAGATCCCGGGACTGGGCGACCTGCCGCTGGTCGGAGGACTGTTCCGCAGCACCGCGCGTGAGAACAACAAGCGCAACCTGATGGTGTTCATCCGCCCGACGGTGATCCGCGATGCCAGCGATGCGCAGCGCGAGACCGCCTACCGCTATGGCTACATCCGAGAGCGCCAGCTCGAGGCGCAACAGGCCGAGGACCAGCGTGCCGCACTCGATGCGCTGGTGCAGGAATACCTGCGGATGAGTCCGCCGGTGCAGCCGCCGGCATCGGGCTCGGCGCCGCCGGCACCGTCCGCCCAGACCGCGCCTGTCGATGGCGGCCCGCACGTCGAAGAGGCCACGCCCGCGCCATGAACGCAACCGCGCCCCTGCCGGCCACTCTGCCCTACGCCTTCGCCAAGGCGCATGGGGTGATCCTGCTCGGCGTCGACGACGGGCAGGTCCGGGTCGGCCTGCGCGACGGCGCCGATGCGCGGTCGCTGCTGGAGGTACGCCGTGCACTGGGACGCGCGCTGCAGGTCGAGCGGCTCGAACGCGCCGCGTTCGACCGGCGTCTGTCGGAGGCCTATGCCGACGCCGGCCTCGGCAGCGCCGCCGAGGCCGGCGCGCTCGACGCGCACGGCGGTCTCGATGCGCTGGCCGACGACATTCCGGCCACCGCCGACCTGCTGGAAAGCCAGGACGATGCGCCGGTGATCCGCCTGATCAACGGTCTGCTCGCCGAGGCCGCGCGGCTCGGCGCGTCGGACGTGCACGTGGAGCCGTTCGAATCCGCGCTGCGGGTGCGCTTCCGCGTCGACGGAGTGATGCGCCAGGTGCTCAGCCTGCCCGCCCGCATCGCACCGCTGCTGGTTTCGCGGGTGAAGGTGATGGCACGGCTGGACATCGCCGAGAAGCGGGTGCCGCAGGACGGCCGGATCTCGGTCGCGATGGGCGCCAAGGCGCTCGACGTGCGCGTGTCCACCCTGCCCGCGCGAGGCGGCGAGCGGGTGGTGATGCGCCTGCTCGACAAGGACCAGGGCACGCTGTCGCTTGAACAGCTCGGGATGCCGGCGCAGGTGCTGCGTGGCTTCCACCAGGCGCTGGGCGTGCCCAACGGCATCATCCTGGTCACCGGCCCGACCGGTTCGGGCAAGACCACGACGCTGTATGCCGGACTGTCCCGGCTCAACGACGGCAGCCGCACCATCCTCACCGTCGAGGACCCGGTCGAGTACGCGATCGACGGCGTCGGCCAGACCCAGGTCAACGGCAAGGTCGGGATGACCTTCGCCGCCGGTCTGCGTGCGATCCTGCGCCAGGACCCGGACACGGTGATGGTCGGCGAGATCCGCGACCCGGAAACCGCGCAGATCGCGGTGCAGGCCAGCCTGACCGGCCACCTGGTGCTGTCCACTGTGCATACCAACGATGCGGTCGGCGCGATCACCCGCCTGCGCGACATGGGCATCGAGCCGTTCCTGCTCGCCTCCACCCTGCGCCTGATCGTCGCGCAACGGCTGGTGCGGCGGCTGTGCCCGCACTGCCGCGTGCCGCGAGAGCACGACGTGGTGAGCCGGCAGCTGGTCGGCGAAGACTTCGACGGAACCCTGTACCGTGCAGTCGGCTGCTCCCACTGCAATCACACCGGTTTCTCCGGGCGCATCGGCGTCTACGAAGCGGTGACCGTCGATGAGGCCCTGCGCCAGCTGATCGGTGCCAATGCCGACGAGGACAGCATCGCCCGCATGGCCTTCTCGCGCGGCGGACGGCTGTCGCAGGCCGCGCGCGACTGCGTCGCCCGCGGCGACACCACCATGGAGGAGGCCCTGCGCGTCACCCGCCAGGAGCTGGACGACGATGGCGGCATTTGACTACGCAGCCCTCGATGGTCGCGGCCGCACGCGTACCGGCGTCGTGTCCGCATCCAGCGCACGCGAGGCCCGCGAGCAGCTGGAGAAGCGGCGGCTGCTGCCGGTCAGGATCGCACCCGCCGCGGCCCGCGAGCGCGACGACAGGCGTTCCCCGTTCGAGCGGTTCACCGGCAAGGACGTGACCCTGGTGACCCGCCAACTGGCGACACTGGTCACAGCGGCACCTCTCGAAGAGGCATTGCGCACGATCGGCGGCCAGGCCGAGAAGCCGGCGGTGCGTCGCGTGCTGATGGCGACCCACGCGCTGGTGCTGGAGGGATTCCGCCTGTCCGACGCGATGGCCCGGCAGGGCAACGCATTCCCGCCGCTGTACCGGGCGATGGTCGCCGCCGGCGAGAGCTCCGGTGCGCTGCCCGACATCCTCGAACGCCTGGCCGACCTGCTCGAACGCGAGCAGCAGGTACGCGCCAGGCTGTTCACCGCGCTGATCTACCCCGCTGCGCTGGCGTTGACCGCGATCGCGGTGGTGATCGCGCTGATGACCTTCGTCGTGCCCAAGGTCGTCGAGCAGTTCGACTCGATGGGGCGCGAACTGCCGGCGTTGACCCGCGTGGTCATCGCGATCTCCGAATTCATGGCAGGCTGGGGGCTGCCGCTGCTCGCGCTGCTCGCGGTGGCCGCGGTCGTGTTCCGGCAGATGCTGAAACGGCCGGCGTTCCGCCTGCGCTTCGACGCGCTGGTGCTGCGCACTCCCCTGCTCGGGCGGTTGATCCGCGACGTGCATGCCGCGCGGATGGCCCGCACGCTGTCGATCATGGTCAACAGCGGCCTTCCGATCATGGAAGGCCTGATGATCACCGCCCGCACCGTGCACAACCGCGTGCTGCGCGAGGCCACCGATGCGATGGTCGCCTCGATCCGCGAGGGCGGCAGCCTGTCGTCGGCGATGAAGCGTGCGGGGGTGTTCCCGCCGACGCTGATCTACATGACCACCAGCGGCGAGAACAGCGGCCGGCTGGCACCGATGCTGGAGCGCGCGGCCGACTACCTCGAACGC
Source organism: Marilutibacter chinensis (assembly GCF_021725675.1). Lineage (GTDB taxonomy): Bacteria > Pseudomonadota > Gammaproteobacteria > Xanthomonadales > Xanthomonadaceae > Marilutibacter > Marilutibacter chinensis. The sequence goes on from NZ_JAKJPO010000008.1 coordinate 42,779, forward strand.
GAGTTCAACACCTTCACCTCGGCCGCGATGAGCCTGCTGGAGCCGGTGATCATCGTCCTGCTCGGCGGCGTGGTCGCAGTCATCGTGCTGTCCATCCTGCTGCCGATCCTGCAGTTCAACAGCCTTGCGCTGGGGTGACTGCGGGACTCAGGGCCCGGGAAAGAGCGGACAACACGAAGCGTCCAATTGCAGGGGGAATCGAACTTTGAGCCACGCGGAAATAGAATCATGACCCACCATCCAGTTTCCAGAGCACCGCTGCGGTGCGGCCCTTCACGACACGCGGCGCCCAAGTGGGCCGGGACGCGGCTGCCGGACGCCTTCCACCGGGCGCGGATCCAGGGACCGGGATCCCGGCACGCCGGTTTCACCCTTGTCGAGCTGATGGTGGTGATCGTCATCATCGGCCTGCTGGCCACGGTGGTGATGATCAACGTGATGCCCAGCCAGGACCGCGCGATGGTCGAGAAGGCGCGCGCCGACGTGTCGGTGCTGGAACAGGCCGTCGAAACCTATCGGCTCGACAACCTGAGCTACCCGCGCACCGAGCAGGGCCTGCAGGCGCTGCTGCAGCCTCCGGCCGGCCTCGCCCGCCCGGAACGCTACCGTCGCGGCGGCTACATCCGCCGCCTGCCGGACGACCCGTGGGGCAATCCCTACCAGTACCGTGCACCGGGCCGTCGCGCCGCGTTCGACGTGTACTCGCTGGGTGCCGATGGCGTGGAAGGCGGCGAAGGCGACAACGCCGACATCGGGAACTGGCAGTAACACGGTGATGCGCATCGCCGCCATCCGCCATGCGACGTCACGGGTGACGAGGCTTCCTGCCGGGCCCGTTCGCAGGCTTGTTCCCACGGATGCCGCCGGCACACGCGGCTTCACCCTCGTCGAGCTGATGGTGGTGCTGTTCATCCTCGGCATCGCCGGCATCGCGGTGGTGATGACCGCGCCCGGGGAGGACACCCTCGGGCGCGAAGCCGACCGCTTCGCCGCCGGGCTGGTACGGGCGCGCGAAGAGGCGATCCTCGGCACCCGCGCGGTCGAAGTCACCGTGACCGCTCAGGGCTATGGATTCACCCGGCAGCACTTCGGCGGCTGGCAGCCCCTGCGCGAAGCGCCATTCCGCAACCGGCTGTGGCCCGGCGAAACCCGGCCGGTGCTGCCGCGCGGCCGCGAGCAGATCGGCTTCCGCTTCGACCCCACCGGCGCCGCCACGGCCGGATCTCTGGTCCTGTCGCGCGGGAGCGATGCGATCGAGATTCATGTCGACGCCGCCGGAGAGGTGCGGACGGATGCGCGACACTGAGATGCCCCGCAGGCCTGCGGACGGTGCCGCGATCCCGGACCCTGTGCGGAATCCACGCACGGTCGCCAGACGGGGAGCTCACCATTCCGGTGTCCGGTCTGCGGGCTTCTCGCTGATCGAGGTGCTGGTGGCGCTGGCGATCTTCGGGCTGGCCGTGCTCGGCCTGCTCAACCTCGCCGGCGAGAGCACCCGCAGCGCGGTCGTGATCGAGGAGCGCGTGCTCGCCGGCGTGGTCGCCGAGAACCGCGCGATCGAGGCGAGGGTCGCGAATGCGGACGAACTGGCCGCGATGGGCGTCGCCGACGAAGGCCGCGAATCGGCCGGCGATCGCGACTGGCGCTGGAGACGCACGCTCGCGCCGGCGGACGACACCGGCCTGGTGCGCGTGGACGTGGTGGTGATGCCCGCCGATGAGGACCGCATCGCGGCCGAGCTGAGCCTGTTGCGGGAGGCGCCATGAAAGTCCGCGGCTTCACCCTGGTCGAGATGCTGGTCGCGTTGCTGGTCTTCGGCATGATCTCGGCGGCGGGCGTCGCGGTGATGGCCTATGCCGCCGACAATCAGGACGTGGTCCGTGCACGGATGGACCGGCTCGGCGAGTTCCAGCGCGCGCGCGGCCTGCTGCGCACCGACCTCGGGCAGGCGGCGTTGCGGCGCGTGCGCAACGGCGACGGCTCGCCGGCGCGACGTGCGTTCGTCGCGGGGCAGCCGGGCCACGCGCCGCTGCTGGGTTTCGTCCGTCGCGGCTGGACGAACCCGGACGGCGATCCGCGCGCGTCGCTGCAGTACGTCGAATACCGGCTCGCCGACGGCCGCCTGGAACGCAGCAGCCGCGCGCTGCTCGATGGCGTCGTCGCCGGAGAGCCGCAACTGCTGCTGTCGGGTATCCGTACCGCTTCGATCCGTTATCGCTACCGCGGCCAATGGATCAGCGGCTGGCCGGGCGGCGCGGGGGATCTGCCCGAGGCGATCGAGCTCGACATCGACATCGACGACCTGGGCCGCATCCGCCAGATCTTCCTGCTGCCGGGGGTGCGGCCGTGACGGCGATGCACCCGCGGCCTCGCGGCGTTGCCCGGCAACGCGGCGTCGCCCTGCTGACCGTGCTGCTGCTGGTCGCGGTGATGACCCTGCTGGTGGTCGCCATTCTCGACGACATCCGCTTCGGTCTGCGACGCGCGGGCAACGCCCAGACCATCGTCCAGGCGCAATGGCATGCGTTGGGCGCGGAGGCGGTCGCGCGCCGGCGGATTCACGAGCTGTCCCGCCGCACCCCGGGCCGCACGACACTCGACGGCGACTGGAACGGCCGCGCGGTGACGTTCCCGATCGAGGACGGCGAAGGCGGCGTGGTCACCGCACGGGTGTTCGACGCCACGACCTGCTTCAACCTCAACAGCGTCGTCGAAGGCGCGCTCGAGCAGTGGCGGCGGCGCGAGCTCGGCGTGCGCCAGTACGTCGCCCTGCTCGAGGCGATCGACTTCGACGAGCACCAGGCGCGCGCGCTGGCCGACACCCTGGTCGACTGGATCGATACCGATGCCACCCGTTCCCCGCTCGGCGCCGAGGACGGCCGCTACGCACTGCTGCGGCCGGCGTACCGGACCTCGGGCACGCTGCTGGCCGAAGCGAGCGAGTTGCGCGCGCTCGGCGGCTACACCGCGGCCGTGTATGCACGCCTGCGGCCGCATGTCTGCGCGCTGCCGGGTGCCGACCTGTCGCCGATCAACGTCAACACACTGGACGCCGACGATGCCCCACTGCTGGCGATGCTCACGCTGGGCGCGCTCGACACCGCCGCGGCACGCCGGATCATCGCGGCGCGGCCGGTGGGAGGCTGGCGCGATCACGCGGCGTTCTGGAGCCAGCCCGCACTCGCCGCCGCCAACGTACCCAACCCGGTCCTGGAACAGACCGAACTGCGTACCCGCTACTTCGGACTGCATGCCGAAGTCGAGTACGGCGACGCGCAGGTCGTGCTCAGCGATCTGTTCGAGGACAAGGGCGATGGCGCATTCGCGCTCGTCGCCCGCCGCTGGACCCCCGACGAATGACCCGCCCGACCCCGATAGCGATACCGGCCCCCGCCCCGATCCGGCTGCTGCTGCCTGCGCAGGCGGCCCCGTCCACGATGTGCCTGCGGGTCGACGCGGACGGCACGGTCCGCTCGCGCGAAACGCTCGATCCGCGGCGGTCATCCGCCGCCGCGACGCCCCCGTCCGCCGACGGCCTCCGTTGCGTACTCGCCATACCGGGCGAAGAGGTCCGCAGCCTGTGGCTGGAACTCCCCGGGCGCAACGAAGCACAGGCCGTCGCGGCCGCACGGCTGCTGCTCGACGAACATCTGGCCGGCGCCGAAGATCTGCACGTGGTGGTCGCGCCGGCGACGGACGGAAGCGTGCGTCGCCAGGTCCTCTACCTCGAGGCCGCCGTGCTCCAGTGCCGGCTCGACGATGCCCGCCGGCTCGGCTTCGAGCCCGACGCGGTGGTACCCGACTACATGCTGCTCCCGGCCGCGGACGACTGCGGTGACGTGAATTCCGCCGGGTTCACGCAGGTGCTGGCGATCGACGGCCGCTGGCTGGTACGCGGCCGCGGCGTCGAGTTCAGCAGCGAGGTCGCGCTGGCGAAAGCGGTGTTCGATACGCATCCGCAGGCGACGGAGGACCTGCGGATCGTCGATATGGCGGACGAGGTGGAAGCCTGGCTCGCCCGCGGTGCCATGCACCCGCAGGTCGATCTGCTTCAACATCGCTTCGCGCGCCACGGCGCCCGTCCGCAGGGCCGGGCCGCCTGGCGCCGCGCCGTGGTACTCGCCGGGCTGTTGTTGCTGTCGCCGCTGCTGGTGGCGGCGACCGACGCGATCCGCCATGTGTTCGCGGCGTCGACGCTGCGCTCCGAAGCGACGGAAACGGCGGCCATCCTCGCGGCCGACGCCGACCCCGCGACCGACCCGGTGGCCGCCTTGCAGGAGGCGGTCGCCGCCGGCGCCAGCGGCGACCGCTTCGCCCGTCTGCATGGTGCATTGGAAGCCGCGATGATCGCGATGCCGGGGCTGCAGCTGGAACGGCTCGACTATGACGGCAAAGACACGCTGGCAGCGGACCTGTCCCACCCCACTGCAGACGACCTCGATGCGTTGCGCGACCGGCTCGCCGGGCACGGCCTGCAACTGGAGGTATCCGCAGGGCGCGACCAGGACGGCGGCCGGGTCAGTACCGTAGTGCTCCGGGATACCGCGTTGCCGGCCGCCATTGCCGCGGAGGCCGTACGATGAACGCTCTGCAGGGCCTTCGCGAATGGTGGCGGGCGCGCGACGCCCGCGAACGACGGATGCTGGCGGCGATGGTGGTGATGCTCGCCGCCTTCGTCTACTGGTATGGCCTGCTCACGCCGTTGCGCCATCTGCGCGAAGCGGCCCGGACCGACTACGACCGCGCCGCCGCCGATGTCCTCGCCGTACGCGCACTGGCCGCCGAACTGCAAGCGTTCGAAACCCGGCGCGCCGGCGGCGGCAGCGACGCCCGGACCCTGCTGAAGAGCGCGGCCGACGCGGGGATCGCGATCAGCCGGCAGCGCCTCGACGCTTCCGGCACCCTTTCGCTCGGCATCGACAGCGTCCAGGCCGGGCCGCTGTTCGCCTGGCTGGCGGAGCTGCGGCGTTCGCACGCCATCGGGCCGCGGACGCTGCACATGGAGAAGCGCGACGGCGCGCTGCGGGTCGAGATGGCGCTCGTCCTCCCGGCCAGGGACACGGAGGACGCCGGCACCGACGAGCGGAGCGAAGGTCGATGATCCGCCGCGTACGACTCTGGGGCGCATTCGCCGTCGGCTGCATGCTGGCGCTGGCATTGCTGGTCCCGTTGCGCCTGGCCCTGGGCGCGTTCGCCGCCGACTTGCCGATCGCCGCACGCGACGTATCGGGCAGCCTCTGGGCCGGCCGGCTGCATGGCGCGCGTTGGGGCGCAATGCCGCTCGACACGCTGGGCCTGCGCCTGCGGCTCCTGCCCCTGCTGTACGGCCAACAGCAGTGGGTGCTGGCTGGCGACCGCATCGCGACGGTTCTGGTCCGCGGTCGCACCTCGGGCATGCGCGATGCCAGCGGTGAACTCGACCTCGCCTTGCCGGCTTCGCCCGACGCACGCGTGCGACTGGGTCTGGATCGCGCGACGGTACTGTTCCGGGAAGGCCGCTGTGAGACGGCGGAAGGCCGCGTCAGCCTCGATCTCCAGTTGCCCGTCACCGCTGCGGGCGACGACACGGCCTGGCCGTCGTCGGTCCAGCTCGACGGACGTCCCACCTGTTCGGGTTCCGACGCCCGCGTGGAGTTTGCGCCTGCCGGCAGCCTGCCCACGGGCATCGACACGATCGCCGTTACCTTGGACATCGCTCCCGCCGGCAGCTATCGCGCGCTGACCACGGTTCGTACCGGAGCACCCGGCCTTCGTCTGGCCTTGCAAGCCCACGGGTTCGACGGTGACGCGACCGCCATGGTCCGCAGCGATCGCGGGCACCTGCTTCACTGAGCACCGGCGCCGACGAAGGTGCTGTCCGGGAACCGATGCAGCGAAACTGAAACAGAGTCGCCATAAAGACGCCGCCCGCGCACTGCCGCCGGCCCTGCCAGGCCAGATGGACTGCGTAGATTTCGGTCGAATGACACTTGGAAGACTACAAGTGCATGAAATAAAAGAAAAAACATGAAACCGGCAACAATTGTCATATGACGTCTGAACGACAGAAACAAGACAGGACTGTCATACAAACGTCATCAACAGTACATACGCTGCGCCCACCTTCTCCGATGCCCCAAGGGCCAGCACCATGAAACTCATCCCCGCCCCCCTCGCTCTCGCCATCCTCGCCATCGCGCCGGCCGCGCATGCGGAAGTCGCCATCGACGTGATCGGCGGCTCGGAAATGAGCTTCGAGGGTCTGTTGCAGACGGACGGCTACTGGTACGACAACGACGTCGCCAACCTCGACGCCGACAGCGGCGACGGCGACGACACCGACTTCGGCCTGCGCCGCGCCGAGCTGGTGCTGAAGGGCAAGGGCCCGGGCAACATCGACTGGGTGCTGGGCTACGACGCTTCCGGCGACGGCAAGTTCCTCGACGCCAACGTCAGGTACAGGATCGCCGGCAGCAAGACGCACTTCGTGCAGGTGGGCCAGTTCAAGCAACCCAACAGCCTGGAAGAGCTGTCCTCGACCAAGAACAACGACTTCATCTCCAAGGCGATGATCACCAACACCTTCGGTGTGGCCCGTCGCCTGGGCGCCAGCTACAACGTCGGCAACGACGACTGGCAGGTCACCGCCAGCTACTTCGGCCGCGAGCTGACCCGCAATCGCGCGCATGGCAGCGGCTTCGGCCTGCGCGGCGGCTGGGCACCGATCAACGAGAAGGGCAACATCTTTTACGTCGGCGCGTCCTACGTGGACTACGACGCCGACGGCGACACCATCCGCCTGCGTGCCCGTCCCGACGCCGACTTCTCTAACCGCCTGATCGACACCGGCAGCACCGGCATCCTCAACGCCGACCGCACCTCGACGATCGGCCTGGAGTCGTTCTGGGTCCGCGGCCCGTTCAAGCTGCAGGCCGAGTACATGATGAACACCGTCGACCGCTACGACACCGGCTTCGCCACCCAGCCGGGCGGCGACTACGACAGCAGCGGCGGCTACATCAGCGGTGTCTGGAACGTCACCGGCGAAACCTGGAGCAACAAGGGCGGCGTGCCCGGCACATCCGGCGCGGAGAATCCGGCCTCGGGCATGTGGCAGCTCGGCCTGCGCTACGACACCCTGGACCTGGACGACGGCATCGTTCAAGGCGGCCAGATGGACACCTGGACCGTCGGCGTGAACTACTACTGGCGCTCGAACTTCAAGTTCATGGTCGACTACGTGAAGGTCGACAGCGAGCGTCGCGGCGTCGACGACAACCCGAACATCATCGAAGCCCGCGCGCAGTTCTTCTGGTAAGCCCTCCCTCTCTCTCCCATTGGGCTGCTACGAGGCGCGGTCTCCCTGCCGCGCCCTCTTCTCCGCATCGCATCGTCTTGCAGGACTCGCCGACCGAACTGATCGAGGCCTATTGGAACCGCGAGATCAACTACTGAATCCGCGCCACCCTGCCCGACCGCTTGTAACAAAGTCCGGTTCGAATGAACCCGGCCGGACTCCAGGTGACCGTCGCCCGCCCGTGAATCCTGAAGCTTTCCATTCTGTTTCAGTGACTTACATCAAGAAGCAGGCATCTGTAACAACGGTGTAACAAAAACATCATTTCATAGTGCCACCCGCCGGCTTCGCGCCGGTCCCTCTCATGGAGTCATGCATGAAATCCTCGCCGGCCCGTATCGCCGTCCTCGCCCTCGCCACCACCCTGGCCTTGGCCGCCTGCAAGCCGTCGTCCGAAGCACCGACCACCGCCGAGGGCGCCAACGCTCCGGCCCAAGCCGCCGCGACCGGCTCCGACCGGATCGGCGTCGAGATCACCGGCGCAGGCGCGACCTTCATCTACCCGCTGCTTTCCAAGTGGTCGGATGCGTACAACAAGGCCACCGGTGCCAAGGTCAACTACCAGTCGATCGGCTCGGGCGGCGGCATCGCCCAGATCAAGGCCGGCACCGTGGACTTCGGCTCGTCCGACAAGCCGCTGCCGCCGGAAGAACTGGCCGAGGCCGGCCTGGGCCAGTTCCCGTCCGCGATCGGCGGCGTAGTGCCCGTCGTCAACGTCGAAGGCGTCGAAGCCGGCGCGCTGAAGCTGAGCGGTCCGCTGCTGGCCGACATCTACTTGGGCAAGGTCGAGAAGTGGAACGACCCGGCGATCGCCGCGCTCAACCCGGGCCTGGCTATGCCCGACAGCAAGATCAACGTGGTCAAGCGCTCCGACGGCTCGGGCACCACCTTCAACTTCGTCAACTACCTGTCGAAGGTTTCGCCGGAGTGGAAGGAGAAGGTCGGTGAAGGTACCTCGGTCAACTGGCCGACCGGCATCGGCGGCAAGGGCAACGAAGGCGTCGCTGCCTACGTCAAGCAGATCAAGGGTTCGATCGGCTACGTCGAGCTGGCCTACGCGACCGAGAACGGCATGGCCTACACCGCCATGCAGAACGCCGCCGGCAACTTCGTCCAGCCCAGCGCCGAGGCGTTCGCCGCCGCAGCCGCGTCCGCCGAGTGGACCTCGGTCGAGGATTTCAGCCTGGTCATTACCAACGCGCCGGGCGCGGATGCGTGGCCGATCACCGCGACCAACTTCATCCTGATGTACAAGCAGCCCAAGGACGCCAAGCGTTCGCAGGACGCGATCGACTTCTTCCGCTGGTCGCTGGAGAACGGCCAGGCGCTGGCCGACGAGCTGCACTACGTACCGCTGCCGCAGCCGCTGGTCGAGCAGGTCGAGGCATACTGGGCCGCCGAGATCAAACTGTAAGCGGCCTTTGCCACCCGCGCGGGGAATCCGCGGCATGAGTGTTGCCGTCCACGCGGGCGGCAGCACTTTTTGCCTGCTCCGCCCACATCGGCCCCGGTCTTTGCCGGACCGACATGCCCGAAGTCCCGACGCCCGATGAACGCAACCACCCTGCCCGCCAGTGCTCCCAACAACCGCGACGTGAAAGACGCTCGCGCCGACCGCGCCTTCCGCTGGCTGGTCACCGCGGCCGGTCTGTTCGTGCTTATCTCGCTGGCCGCGGCGGCGCTGTCGATGCTGTGGGGCGGGCGGGCGGCATTCGAGAAATTCGGCATCGCCTTCCTCTGGCGTGACGCGTGGGATCCGGTGCTGCAGGACTTCGGCGCCCTGGTCCCGATCTACGGCACGCTGGTGACCGCGCTGATCGCGCTGGTCATCGCCGTGCCGGTCAGTTTCGGCATCGCGATGTTCCTGACCGAGATCGCACCGAAGTGGGTCCGCGGCCCGGTCGGCGCGGCGATCGAACTGCTGGCCGGCATCCCGTCGATCATCTATGGCATGTGGGGCCTGTTCGTGCTGGTGCCGTTCCTGGCCCAGCACATCTATCCGTGGGTCGACGAGCACCTCGGCCAGCTGCCGCTGGTTGGCGCGCTGTTCGCGGGCCCGCCGCTGGGGCTCGGCATGGGCACCGCCGGTCTGGTGCTGGCGATCATGATCATTCCCTTCATCTCATCGGTAATGCGCGAGGTGTTCCTGACCGTGCCCGGGCGGCTCAAGGAATCGGCCTATGCGCTGGGCTCGACCAAGACCGAGGTGGTCTGGGACGTGGTGCTGCCCTACACCCGCTCTGCAGTGATCGGCGGCATCTTTCTCGGCCTGGGCCGAGCGCTCGGCGAGACGATGGCGGTGACCTTCGTGCTCGGCAATGCGCACAACCTGACTGTCTCTCTGCTGGAACCGGGCAACTCGATCGCTGCCACCATCGCGAATGAATTCGCCGAGGCCGACTCGCCGATGTACCTGTCCTCGCTGATCGCGCTCGGCTTCGTGCTGTTCCTGGTCACTTTCGTGGTGCTGACCATCGCCCGTCTCATGCTGCGGCAGATGGCGAAGAAGGAGGGCAACTGATGAACAGCGCCCTCTATCGCCGCCGCCGCTTCAAGGACATCGCCGTGCAGGCGCTGGCGGTGGCCGCCGCCGTGTTCGGCCTGTTCTGGCTGGTGTGGATCATGTGGACCACGCTCAGCAAGGGCATCGGTTCGCTCAACCTGGCCCTGTTCACCGAAATGACTCCGCCGCCCGGCAGCGAGGGTGGCATGCTCAACGCCTTCTTCGGCAGCGCGGTGATGAGCCTGCTCGGCATCGTCTTCGGCGCGCCGGTCGGCGTGCTGGCCGGCACCTTCCTCGCCGAGTACTCGCAGAAGTCATGGTCGGCGCGGCTGTGCGAGCTGGTCCGCTTCGTCAACGACATCCTGCTGTCGGCGCCGTCGATCGTGCTCGGCCTGTTCGTCTACACCCTGGTGGTGGCGCAGATGGGCCACTTCTCGGCGCTGGCCGGCGGCATCGCGCTCGCCTTCATCGTGTTGCCGGTGGTGGTGCGCACCACCGACGAGATGCTGAGGCTGGTGCCCTCGCAGATGCGCGAGGCGGCGCTGTCGCTGGGCGTGCCGCAATGGAAGGTGATCGTGCAGGTGCTGTACCGCTCGTCGCTGCCCGGCATCGTCACCGGCATACTGCTGGCGCTGGCGCGTATCTCCGGCGAGACCGCGCCGCTGCTGTTCACCGCTCTCAACAACCAGTACTGGACCACAGACATCGGCGCGCCGATGGCGAACGTACCGGTGGTGATCTTCCAGTACGCCATGAGCCCGTACGAAAACTGGCATACCCTGGCCTGGGCCGGCGCGTTCATCCTCACCATGTTCGTGCTGGTGGTCAGCCTGATCGCGAGGGCCATCGTGCTGCGCAACAGGATCACCCATGACTGATCTCACCTCCACTCCAATTGCCCGGACCCCGGTCATGAACGACGCCCGCATCACCATCGCCACGCCCCAGCGCGACTCCGCCCCGGCGGCCGGAGCCGCGGAGATCAAGCTGTCGGTGCGCGGGCTCGACTTCCACTACGACCGTTTCCATGCCCTGAAAGGGATCAACCTCGACATTCCCGAAAAGCAGGTGACCGCACTGATCGGGCCTTCCGGCTGCGGCAAGTCGACCCTTCTGCGCGTGTTCAACCGGATCTACGCGCTGTATCCGAAGCTCGAGGCCACCGGCCAGGTGCTGCTGGACGGCGAGAACGTTCTCGACCCGAAGTACCCGATGAACCGGCTGCGCAGCAAGGTCGGCATGGTGTTCCAGAAGCCGGTACCGTTCCCGATGACGATCTTCGAGAACGTCGCCTACGGCATCCGCCATCACGAGAAGCTGTCGAAGCCGGAGATGAGCGATCGCGTCGAGCAGGCGCTGCGCCAGGCCGCGCTGTGGGACGAGGTCAAGGACAAGCTGGGCCAGAGCGCGCTCGGCCTGTCCGGCGGCCAGCAGCAGCGCCTGTGCATCGCCCGCGCGGTCGCCCTGCGCCCGGACGTGTTGTTGCTGGACGAGCCGACCTCGGCGCTGGACCCGATCTCCACCAGCCGCATCGAGCAGCTGGTCGAGGAGCTCAAGGTCGACTACACGATCGTGATCGTCACCCACAACATGCAGCAGGCCGCCCGCGTGTCGGACTTCACCGCCTTCATGTACCTGGGCGACCTGATCGAACACGGCTCCACCGACCAGATCTTCTCCGCACCGACCAGGCAGCAGACCGAGGATTACATCACCGGCCGGTTTGGGTGAGGCGGGCCGGTTGCGCGGCATCGCCGCGCGGCCTGCCGAACGCCCGGCCACGGATGGCCGGGCCGGGCGCCCCGAAGCCATGACCACAACGCCATGGATGGCTGCGACCATCCGCGCAGAAACCAAATCAGAGACGAGCACCGACATGCACGACCACATCGTCAAGAGCTACGACGAAGAGCAGAAGCGCCTGCTCAACGAGACCCTGCGCATGGGCGAGATGGCGGCCTCCCAGCTCGAAGCCGCCCTCGACGTGGTCGAACGGCGCGACGACAAGGCCGCCGAGCGGATCATCGCCAACGACGAGGCGATCGACGCGCTGGAGCAGGAGGTCAGCCATGACGTGATGAAGCTCGCGCTGCGCGGCCCGATGGCGCGCGACCTGCGCGAGATCCTCGCGGCGATCCGGATCGCCTCCGACATCGAGCGCATCGGCGATTACGCGGCCAACGTCGCCAAGCGTTCGACGGCGCTGAACCTCATGCCCGCGCTGCCGCATGTCGCCGGACTGCACGCACTGGGTACCCTCGCCGTCAGGCAGGTCCGCGACGTGCTCGCCGCATACCGCGAGAGCGACATCGAAGCCGCCAAGCGCATCCGCGCGCGCGACGCCGAGATCGACGTCGCCTACACCGGCCTGTTCCGCGAACTGCTGACCTACATGATGGAGGACGCGCGCAGCATCACCGCCTGCACCCACCTGCTGTTCATGGCCAAGAACATCGAGCGCATCGGCGACCACGCCACCAACATCGCCGAGAACATCTGGTTCCTGGTCAAGGGCGAGGACGAACTGCCGCCCCGCGAGAAGCGCGACGACTCCAGCACCACCACGGCGCCCTGACCCGCACGCAGCCCCGCGCCAACGGATATCCGGACGCGCGGCTGCGCCCGTCTGCCGTTGCCGCGTCCGGCGGCGCATCGGAATTGATGAACCGACGATAAACGCTACCGGGATGTCCTGCCGGCCATGCCGCGGCGCTAACGCAAGGCATGTAACCCTCCTGCTCCAACCTGCGTAAGCAGTGCAGTGTCCGGCGGTCGCCCCTGGCCGCATGACTCGACCGGCGCGGATCGTCCGCGCCATTCACTGGAGAGAGGAGCCAAGACATGAGCAACAGCAAAAAACCGGTCGCACTCGCGGTGGGCGCCGTACTGATCGGCGGCATGGCGATGTCCACGTCGGCCTTCGCGATGAACGATCTCGCCGGCGGCTACCTGCTCGGAGCCACCGTCGCCGAAGGCAACTGCGGCGGCGACAAGAGTGCCGAAGGCAAGTGCGGCGAGGGCAAGTGCGGCGTCGAGAAGATGGACACCGACCAGGACGGCATGGTCTCCCAGGCCGAGTTCGGCGCGGCCCACGACGGCGACACCAGCCGCTTCGCCAGCTACGACGCCAACGGCGACGGCCAGATCAGCGCCGACGAACTGAAGGCCGGCCACGAGGGCAAGTGCGGTGCCGACAAGGGCGCCGAAGGCAAGTGCGGCGAAGGCAAGTGCGGCGGGATGGCGTAACGCGAATCCCGCGTCGGGGTCCGCACGGGCTCGTGCGGACTCCTCGATGAGAGCCATCGCATGACCGGTCATCCACACCTTCCAGCCGACGCCGTCGGCCTGGGCCTGCGGCGCGCGCTGCTGGACCCGCTGCAGGCCGCGCCCGCAGGCGCATTCGATTTCCTCGAATGCGCCCCGGAGAACTGGATCGGGGTGGGTGGCCGGCTTGGCGAGGCGCTGGATGACCTCGGTGCCCGCCACCCGCTGACCTGTCATGGGCTGTCGCTGTCGCTGGGCGGCTGCGCACCGCTGGACGAGACCTTCCTCGGCCGCGTCCGCCGCTTCCTCGACCGCCACCGGGTGCCGCTCTACAGCGAACACCTGAGCTACTGCAGCGACGACGGTCAGCTCTACGACCTGCTGCCGATCCCGTTCACCGACGAGGCCGTGCACCACGTCGCCGCCCGTATCCGCCAGACCCAGGACATCCTCGGCCGCCGGATCGCGGTCGAGAACGTCTCCTACTACGCCGCCCCGCACCAGGGCATGGCCGAGACCGACTTCATCAACGCGGTGCTGGCCGAGGCCGACTGCGACCTGCTGCTCGATGTCAACAACATCTACGTCAACGCGATCAACCACCGCTACGACGCCAGCGGGTTCCTCGCCGCGATGCCCGGCGAGCGGATCGCCTGCATCCATGTCGCCGGCCACTTCGACGAGGCCGACGATCTGAAGGTCGACACCCATGGCGCCGCGGTCAAGGAGGCGGTCTGGTCGCTGCTGGGCGAGGCCTATCGCCGTTTCGGGCCGCGTCCGACGCTGCTCGAGCGCGACTTCAACTTCCCGCCGTTCGCCGAACTGCTCGGCGAGCTGGACACGGTCCGGCGCACGCTGACGGCGAACCGCCCGGCCGAGCCGCGGCACGCCCATGCCTGAGGACACACCGCGCGGCATGCCGGCCGTCGCGCCGCCGCAATTGCGTGCGCAGCAGTTCGAGCTGACCCGCCACCTGCGCGATCCCGATGGCACGCCCGCGCCGAAAGGCATCGAGCCGCGCCGGCTGAAGGTCTACCGCGAACTGCTGTTCAACAACATCGAAAGCCTGCTGGCCGGCAACTTCCCGGTGATCCGGCGGATCCTCGGCGACGACTGGCCGTCGCTGGTGCGGCGGTTCTATCGCGAACATCGGTGCCAGACGCCGCTGTTCCCGGAGATCGCACGCGAATTCCTGCGCTTCCTGGAGACCCGCCCCGAAACGGGCCCGCCCTGGCTGGCGGAACTGGCCCATTACGAATGGGTCGAGCTGGCCTTACAGATCGCCGAGGCCCGGGCCGACGATGTCGAAGCCGACCCCGACGGCGACCTGCTGGAGGCCAGCCCGGTGCTGTCACCGCTCGCCTGGCCGCTGGCCTACCGCTGGCCGGTCCACCGGCTCGGCCCCGACCATCTTCCGCAGCAGCCTCCGGACACGCCGACCCTGCTGATGCTGCGACGCGAGTCCGACGGCCGGGTCCGCTTCTCCGAACTCAGCGCACTGGCCTACCGGCTCGCGGAACTGATCGACGAGACTGCCGACGCCCGCCCTCGCCCCAGCGGCCGCGCCCTGCTGGAGACCCTCGCCGCCGAGGCCGGCGTGCCCGCGGACGCGGGCTTCATCGGCCAGGGCCTGGCCCTGCTGCGGCAGATGCGCGCCAGCGCGGTGCTGCTGGGCACGGTGCCGGCAGGCTGAGCCCGGCACCCTCGGCATTCCACCCCAAGGCCGTGACTCGCGGATGGCGGTCTGCGGCCTCTTCCTGCGCGAATGCGGACCGGGCCGCACCAGGCGCGGCCACACCGGTCTGCTACGCTTTCGCCATGCATATCCCCCGTGAAATCGCCGCCGCCGTGCGCCCCACCGGCACCAGGGCGGCCGCCCTTTCGCCCCTGGCCACGCGTTTCCGTGGCTACCTGCCGGTGATCGTCGATGTCGAAACCGGCGGCTTCGACTGGAACCGCCATGCACTGCTCGAGATCGCGGTCGCGCCCATCGACGTCGACGAGAACGGCCAGTTGTGCGTCGGCGAGGTGACCGGCAGCCATGTGGTGCCGGCACCCGGCACCGAGATCGATCCCAAATCGCTGGAAGTGACCGGAATCGACATCGACCACCCGTTCCGCGATGCCCTGCCCGAGCGTCCGGCACTGGAGCGCGTGTTCGCGCCGGTACGCGCGGCGGTCCGGAAGCATGGCTGCCAACGCGCGATCCTGGTCGGCCACAACGCCCACTTCGATCTGAACTTCCTCAACGCCGCGGTCGCCCGGTGCAACCACAAGCGCAATCCGTTCCATCCGTTCAGCGTGTTCGACACGGTGAGCCTGGCCGGCGTCGCCTACGGCCAGACCGTGCTGGCGCGCGCGGTCCAGGCGGCTGGACTCGCCTGGAACGGCGAGGAAGCGCACTCGGCGGTCTACGACACCGAGCGCACCGCGCAGCTGTTCTGCCGGATCGTCAACGCCTGGCCGCAGCCGCCGCTCTGAGCGGACGGCGGCTCACGGCGTCGCCAGCTTCAACCCGACCAGGCCGGCGACGATCAGCAGTACGCTGATCGCGCGCAGCAGGTTCAACGGCTCGTCGAACAGCACGATGCCGAGTACCACCGTGCCGACCGCGCCGACACCGACCCAGACCGCGTAGGCCGTGCCGACCGGCAGCGACTTCATCGCGATTCCGAGCAGGCCGACGCTTATCGCCATCGCGGCAACGGTGCCGACCGACGGCCATAGCCGGGTGAAACCTTCGGTGTACTTCAGACCGATCGCCCAGCCGATCTCGAACAGGCCGGCAACGACGAGAATGATCCAGGGCATGATGGTGGCTCCAATGGATGGGGCCGTCCCCGGATGACATGGAGCGGCGGGGTCGTCCCCGCTTCCGTTCGCGGCGACGGCCGCGGACGGGGGCATTCTCCCACGCAGCCGCGTTCCGGCCTTGCCGCCGGATGAACGTTCAGCCCGCGGCCGCCCGCGCTTCCACGCCGATGTTCTGCCGCCGTTGGCTCAGCCCAGGCGCTGGCGTACCGCCTCGAACAGGGCGACGCCGCTTGCGACGGACACGTTCAGGCTCTCGACGCCGCCCTCGGCATCGGCACCGGGCATCGGAATGTTCACCAGCTGGTCGCAGTTCTCCCGGGTCAGTCGACGCAGGCCGTCGCCCTCGCCGCCAAGCACCAGCGCGACGTTGCCGCGCAGGTCGAGCCGGTAGATCGGGGCGTCCGCCTCGCCGGCCAGACCGTACAGCCACACACCAAGCTTCTGCAGCTCGCGCATCGCCCGCGCCAGGTTGGTCACCGCCACCACCGGCACCCGGTCGGCGGCGCCGGCCGAGGTCTTGCGCACGGTCGCGTTGACCTGCACCGCCTTGTCCTTCGGAATCACCACCGCCGTTGCGCCGGCCGCAGCGGCACTGCGCAGGCAGGCGCCGAGGTTGTGCGGGTCCTGCACGCCGTCGAGCACCAGCAACAATGCATGCCCCCCGGCGGCCTCGACCAGCCCGGCCAGTTCGTTCTCGCTCCAGCTGCGCGCCGCGGCGTAGCGTGCGACCGCGCCCTGGTGGCGCAGGCCGCCGGCGACACCGTCCAGCGCCTGCTGGGTGACACGACGCACATCGATGCCCTTGCGGCGGGCGTTCGTCTCGATCTCGGCCAGGCGCGGGTTCTTCGCACCTGCCTCGATCAGTACTTCCCGCACGTGCTCGGCGTCATGCTCGACCGCGGCCGACACTGCGTTGATGCCGGCAACCCATTGATTTGCGCTCATGCCTCGATTTCTCCGGAACGGCCTCGGCCACGGACTCACGCGGATCGACACGGATGAAAAGCATCGAACGGACGCTTCATCCGTCGCCATCCGCGCCAATCAGTGGCCCATCAGTATTTCTGCTTCTTCCGCTTCGCCGGCTGGCCGCGCGACGGCAAAGGCTTCACGCCATGGTCTTCGACCAGTTTGAAGTCGATCTTGCGGTCCTCGACGCTGGCCTTCATCACCACGATGTCAGCGCGGTCGCCGAGGCGGAACTCGCGTCCGGAGCGCTCCCCGGTCAGGGTCTTGCGGATCGGATCGAAGTGGTAATAGTCGTTCGGCAGCTGGGTCACGTGGATCAGCCCATTGACCTTCGACTCGTCCAGCTCGACGAACAGGCCGAAGCTGGTGACCCCGCTGATCACGCCACCGAACTCGCCGCCGACGTGCTGTTCCATCCAGGCGGCGCGGTAGCGCTCGTCGACTTCGCGCTGGGCCTCGTCGGCACGTCGCGAGCGCTCCGAGCATTGCAGCGACAACGCCGCCATCTGGCTCGGCGAATAGACGAACTTCTCCGGCTTCGCGCCCGACAGCACGTGCTTGATGGCGCGATGGACCATCAGGTCCGGATAGCGGCGGATCGGCGAGGTGAAGTGCGCGTAGGCCTCCAGCGCGAGACCGAAATGGCCGCTGTTGTCCGGCGCGTACACCGCCAGGCTCTGGCTGCGCAGCAGCACCGACTCGATCAGCGTCGCGTCCGGACGCTCGCGGATCTTCTTCAGCAGTTGGGTGAAATCGCGCGGCTGCACCTTCGCCCATGGTGGCAGACGCAGCTTGAACTCCTTCAGGAATTCCTCCAGGTCGGCGTACTTCTGCTCCGGCGGACGTTCGTGGACGCGGTACGGCGCCGGCACCTCGTGCGCGAGCAGGAAGCGCGCGGCCTCGACGTTCGCGGCGATCATGCACTCCTCGATCAGCTTGTGCGCATCGTTGCGCTGGAGCATGCCGGCCTGGACGACCTCCCCGCTGTTGTCGAGCACGAAACGCACCTCGCCGCTCTCGAACTCGATCGCACCGCGGCGTTCACGCGCCTTCGCCAGTATCCGGTACAGCTGGTGCAGGCGCTGCACCTGCGGCAGCAATCCGCCGATGACGGCCAGCGCCTCGGCACGGTCCTCTTCCGGGATGCCGTCGCCGACCGCGTTCCACACCTGGGTATAGGTCAGCCGCGCATGCGAATGCATCACCGCTTCGTAGAAGCGCGACTCGACGACCTCGCCGTCGCGGCCGACCTGCATGTCGCAGACGAAACACAGCCGATCGACCTTCGGCTTCAGCGAACAGATGCCGTTCGACAGCGTCTCCGGCAGCATCGGCACGACAAAACCGGGGAAGTACACCGAGGTCGCGCGTGACTGCGCCTCCTCGTCCAGCGGCGCTCCAGGCCTTACGTAATGGGAGACGTCGGCGATCGCGACCACCAGGCGGAAGCCGCGACGATTGGGTTCGCACCACACCGCGTCGTCGAAATCCTTCGCGTCCTCACCATCGATGGTGACCAGTGGCAGGTCGCGGATGTCGACACGCCTGGCGGCGACACCGGGATCGACGTCGACCGGCACGTCCGCCGCTTCGTCGAGCACCGCCTGCGGGAACTCATGCGGAATCTCGTGCGCGTGCAGCGCCGCCTGCACCGCCAGCGAAGCGGTCAGCCGCTCGCCGAGCACGGTCAGGATGCGGCCGATCGGCGGGCGTCGCGCGTCGGGCGGCTGGGTGATCTCGGCGACCACCAACTGGCCGGGACGCGCATCGCTGCGGGCATCGGCCGGGATCATCACGTTGCGCTGGATGCGCGGATCGTCAGGCACCACGTAGGTGATGCCGACCTCTTCGGTGAAGCGGCCGATCAGGCGGTTGAGGCGGCGCTCGAGTACCTCGACGATCGCGCCCTCGCGACGTCCGCGCCGGTCCATGCCGGTCACGCAGGCCATCACGCGGTCGCCATGCATCGCCTTGCGCATCTCCAGCGGAGGCAGGAACAGGTCGTCGCCGCCTGCGTCGGGACGCAGGAATCCGAAACCGTCGGGGTTGGCTATCACCACGCCCGGCACCAGGTCCATCTGCTCGGCCGGTGCGTAGGCGCCCTTGCGGTTCTGCAGCAGCTGGCCGTCGCGGACCATCGCCCGCAGCCGCGCGGTGAGCGCGTTGAAACGCTCCTCGTCGGCCAGCGAGAGACGCTCGGCCAGCGCCTCGATCGTCATCGGGCCGTCGGCGGCGACCAGCAGACCGAGGATCATCTCGCGGCTGGCGATCGGATTGGCGTACCGCGCGGCCTCGCGCTCGGCATGCGGATCGCGGCCGCTTCGCGCCTCCGTCGCAGGCACGGGACGGCCGGCGCGTGCAGCACGGAAGCCTTTCGGTGGCGGTTCTGGCATCCATGCAGGCGCCTTCGCGCCTCGCCTGGGGCCCTTCGCCGACCTGGCGCCGGCAACGTCGTTGCGATCCGCGGGCTTCCTGGCCGACGGCACCTTCTTGCTCTTGCTGGATTTGCCGCGGGACGCGGATTTCTTGCTCATGGGGAGGGATGATGACAGACCGGCGCGGAAGCGGCGGTGACGAAATGAAAGTTCGCGCCTGTCCTCGTCCCGGCGGTGCGGTCAGTCCCGCAGAACGAGGCCGTGGTCCTCGTTGATCGAACCGTCGGGCTCAAGCAGCGCACAGCGGGTCCTGCCGCGGTCGTAAACAACGGGCAGCGGATCCCGGAACAGGGGACGGCGGACGAACTCCAACACCCAGCCGAACTCCTCGAGGGTCCGCAACGTCGCCAGTTGCTCCGGAGTCAGACCGGCTCGCAGCCGCTCGGGCGAAAGCGGGATATCGCCGACACGCCGTTCCCTGTCGTTCATTCGGACGCTCCCCCGGTGCAATGATCGCCGCCCTCGGCCTGGAACCGATTCTCATCGAACGGGGGCGAATCAGCTGAACAGGGGCCAACCGACAGCCGGCCGGATTGCCAGATCGTGCCGGCGGCCGCAAAAAACCCCGCACTCGGCGGGGTTCCTGTCGTAACGGCTGCGAAGCCGCCGCGAAATGTATGGTGCCCAGGAGAGGACTCGAACCTCCACGGTTTTACCCGCTAGTACCTGAAACTAGTGCGTCTACCAATTCCGCCACCTGGGCCAATCGCGCCGCAGTTGCTGCGCGAGCCGCGTATGTTGCGGCGCGATGAATGCCTTGTCAATGCCCTGCGCGGATTTTTCTTCCGCCGCTCCGGCAGCGCCGTCGGACGATCCCGACCTTGCCGCCCGCACCTGCCGGGACTATGGTCCGGGGATACACCAAGAACCGCGGGCGGCGCTCCCCAGGGCGGCGCCCGCATTGCCATGGAGACTGCCAATGACCCGTCCGATTCCACCGCCCATCGTCATTTCCGAACTCGACGCCGAGCGCATCGAGACCCTGCTCGAAACTCCGCTCGCCGGATCGCTGGATACCCGTGCGCTGGAAGCCGAGCTCGACCGCGCCGAACGCGTGGCGCCGACTGCGATGCCGCCCGACGTGGTCAGCATGAATTCCGTCGCCCGCGTACGCGACGAGACCAGCGGCGCGGTCCGCGAGATCGCGCTGGTCTATCCGCGCGATGCCGATGGCGACCCGGGACGGGTGTCGATCCTCGCGCCGATCGGCACCGCCCTGCTCGGACTGCGTGTCGGCAGCACGATCCGGTGGCCGCTGCCCGGCGGACGCAGCACCCGGCTGACCGTGGAGGCGATCAGCTACCAGCCCGAGGCGGCCGGCGACCTGCATCGCTAGTCCGGACCCGCCCGCCGCGAACATACCGGCCCCGGCTGGGCCCCGATCCGGCCGCGCCTCCGCGCTGCCGAGTGCGCGGCGGTCCCTGCGCCCGGCCCGCTGCCCTAGAATGCGCGGATCGCAGTCCGCAATCCCGAGTCACGCATGACCGAAACCGTAAGACCGGCGTTCCATGGATTCGAGCAGATTCCACTGAAGGAGTACGCCGAGCGCGCCTATCTCGACTACTCGATGTACGTGGTGCTCGACCGCGCCCTGCCGTTCCTCGGCGACGGACTGAAGCCGGTGCAGCGCCGCATCGTCTATGCGATGAGCGAGCTGGGCCTGAACGCCGCCGCCAAGCCGAAGAAGTCCGCCCGCACCGTCGGCGACGTGATCGGCAAGTACCACCCGCACGGCGACAGCGCCTGCTACGAGGCGATGGTGCTGATGGCGCAGCCGTTCTCGTACCGTTATCCGCTGATCGAGGGCCAGGGCAACTTCGGTTCCAGCGACGACCCCAAGTCGTTCGCGGCGATGCGCTACACCGAGGCCAAGCTGACCCCGATCGCCGAGGTGCTGCTGGGCGAGCTCGGCCAGGGCACGGTCGACTGGACCCCGAACTTCGACGGCACCATGGAGGAACCGACCTGGATGCCGGCGCGGCTGCCGCACCTGCTGCTCAACGGCACCACCGGCATCGCGGTCGGCATGGCCACCGACGTGCCGCCTCACAACCTTAACGAGGTGGTCAGCGCGACCGTGCGCCTGCTCGACGACCCCGACGCGACCACCCGCGACCTGTGCGAGCACGTGCTCGGCCCCGACTACCCGACCGAGGCCGAGATCATCACCCCGCGCGCCGACCTGCTGTCGATGTACGAGACCGGCCTGGGCAGCATCCGCGCGCGCGCCGTGTACGAGAAGGAAGGCACGAACATCGTCGTCACCGCCCTGCCCCACCAGGCCTCGCCGGGCAAGGTGATCGAGCAGATCGCGACCCAGATGCGGGCCAAGAAACTGCCGTGGCTGGAAGACCTGCGCGACGAATCCGACCACGCCACCCCGACCCGGATCGTGCTGGTGCCGCGCAGCAACCGCGTCGACATCGAACAGTTGATGGGCCACCTGTTCGCGACCACCGACCTGGAGAAGAGCTACCGGGTCAACTTCAACGTGATCGGCCTGGACGGCCGCCCGCAGGTCAAGGGCCTGAAGGCGTTCCTGGGCGAATGGCTGGCCTTCCGCGCCGACACCGTCACCCGCCGCCTCAAGCACCGCCTCGAAAAGGTCGAGCGTCGCCTGCACCTGCTTGAAGGCCTGCTGATCGCCTTCCTCAACCTCGACGAGGTGATCCGCATCATCCGCAGCGAGGACGAGCCCAGGCCGGTGCTGATCCAGCGCTTCGAGCTCAGCGAGGACCAGGCCGACTACATCCTCGAGACCAAGCTGCGCCAGCTGGCGCGACTGGAGGAGATGAAGATCCGCGGCGAGGAGTCCGAGCTGGATGCCGAACGCGACCGCCTGATCGCGATCCTCGGCAGCAAGGCCAAGCTCAAGAAGCTGGTCAAGGACGAGTTGCTGGCCGATGCGAAGAAGTTCGGCGACGCCCGCCGGTCGCCGCTGGTCGCACGCGGCGCCGCCCAGGCGATGTCCGAGACCGACCTGGTGCCGAGCGAGCCGATGACCGTCGTGCTCAGCGAGAAGGGCTGGGTCCGCGCGGCCAAGGGTCACGACATCGACGCCGCGGCGCTCAGCTACCGCGAGGGCGACAGCCTGCTGGCAGCGACGCGTAGCCGCAGCACCCAGCAGGTCGCCTTCCTCGATTCGACCGGCCGTTCGTACTCGACGATCGTCCACTCGCTGCCTTCGGCGCGCGGCAACGGCGAACCGCTGACCGGCCGTTTCTCGCCGGCCGCCGGCGCCTCGTTCCAGGCGCTGGCCAGCGGCGACAACGATGCACGTTTCGTGCTCGCCTCCAGCCACGGCTATGGCTTCGTCACCCGCTTCGAGAACCTGACCAGCCGCAACAAGGCCGGCAAGGCGATGCTGTCGCTGACGCTGAACGCGAAGGTGCTGCAACCGGCGCCGGTGGGCAGTATCGAACAGGATCGCGTGGTCGCGGTGACCAACGTCGGCCACCTGCTCGCATTCCCGGTCAGCGAGT
The DNA here is from genome assembly GCF_021725675.1 of Marilutibacter chinensis. Taxonomy (GTDB): domain Bacteria; phylum Pseudomonadota; class Gammaproteobacteria; order Xanthomonadales; family Xanthomonadaceae; genus Marilutibacter; species Marilutibacter chinensis. The sequence continues at coordinate 65,582 of NZ_JAKJPO010000008.1, forward strand.
TGCCGGAGCTCGACAAGGGCAAGGGCAACAAGTTGATCGACATCCCCAAGGCCAAACTCGGCACCGAGCGCGTGGTCGCGGTGGCGGTGGTGCCGCCGGGCGGCACGCTCAGCGTGAAATCCGGCGCGCGCACGATGAGCCTGTCGTTCAAGGATCTCGACAACTACCTCGGCAGCCGCGCCACCCGCGGCGGCCTGCTGCCGCGCGGCTGGCAGAAGGTCGAGGGCTTGGCGGTCGAATAGACGTGACTGTCCCGGGCGCGGCCTCCGGCCCGGACTACCGAGCGAGGCGCACATGCAACCGGACTTCTGGCACCAGCGCTGGCACGAGGGCCGCATCGGCTTCCACCAGGACCGGCCGACCCCGCTGCTGGTCGAGCACTGGCCGTGGCTCGGCTTCGGCGAGGGCAGTCAGGCGGCCGGCACGCGGGTGTTCGTACCGCTGGCCGGCAAGTCGCTGGACATGGTCTGGCTCGCCTCGCGCGGCCACCGCGTGCTTGGCGTCGAGCTGTCGGAACTGGCAGTGACCGGGTTCTTCGCCGAACACGGACTGGAACCGCAGGTGTCGGAGTCGGCCTCCGGGCGTCACTACAGCGCCGGCGGCATCGAGTTGATCTGCGGTGACGTGTTCGATCTCGACCCGGCCCTGCTCGCCGGCTGCGACGCGGTGTTCGATCGCGCCGCCCTGATCGCGCTGCCGCCGGACCTGCGCGGGCGCTATGTCGACGAGGTGTATGCGCGCCTGCCCGGGGGGTGTCGCGGCCTGCTGATCACCCTGGAATACCCCCAGCACGAGAAACAGGGGCCGCCCTTCAGCGTGACCGCCGACGAGGTGCATGCGCGTTTCGACCGCGACTGGCGGGTCGAGACCCTGCAGCGCCGCGACATCCTCGCCAAGCAGCCCGGCTTCGTCGCCGAGGGCGTGACCGCGCTGGAGACGGCGGTCTACCGCCTCCAGCGCCGCGACTAGGCCTTCACGGCTTCCTCGAAGACCTCCGCCAACGCCTCGGGCGGCATGCGCAGGACGGTCGGATTGACCTGCATCGCGAACTCGCCGGTGGAGGCATTGGTCCAGGGCAGCCTTACCCCGCGCCTGGCGGCACGCGTCACCACGGCCTGCGGAGCGACGCCTTCCACCGAAAGGAAAAAGCGGCTGGTACCGTTCGGCAGCTTGCGGAATCGCAATCGCCGGTTCGACTCGAGCATCGCGATCAACCGGTCCATCGCGCGCCACGACTGCGCGTAGACATCCTCGTAGCGATCCACGTATTCGGCCGCCACCGCCGCCACCGGCCAGGCCTGCGGCAATGAGCCGCCGAACATGCGACGGACGTGATACAGGCCGTCGATGAAGGACGCGTCGCCGGCAAGAATCGCTCCGGACATGGCATTGAAATGCTTCCACAGCGACACGAACACGGTATCGAAGAGCGCTGCGTACTCGCGGACGCTTCGGCCCGAGTGGTATGGCAGGTTGAACAGACGGGCACCGTCCAGATGCAAACGGATGCCTTGCGCGCGGGCATACCGGCATACGCGCTCCATCTCGTCGAAATCGACGCTCTCGTGATCGCGGCGGCGCACCGGCGACTCGATGGAGATCGCCCCCACGCCCGTCGGCACCCGGCCACCGCCGGAGCGTTCGACCCAGCGCCTGACCTCCTCAACGGTGAACGCTGTGCGTCCCTCGGCCAGCGGAATCAGGTTCAGGCCGCTGAGCAGTTCGCCGCAGTCGCCGCTGTCGCAGTAGAAATGGCTCTCCGCCTGCACCAGCACACGGCGGTCGTTTCCGGCAAGCCGGCGCAGAGCGAGGTGGTTGGCCAACGTGCCGGTGGGCACGAACATCGCGGCCTCCTTGCCCAGCCGCTGCGCGAACGTCCTCTCCAGCGCTCCGATGGCGCCGCCGTTGGAGTAGTTGTCGCCGACCAGTCCATCGGACTGCGTCATCCGTTGCAGCAAGGTGGCGTACTCGCGCGGACTCATCCCGAGGCCGTCGTGGAAGAAGTTGACCTCGCGGAACAGCTCCGGAGCCGATCCTGTCTCATCGTCGACTCCGGCACCCGACACCAGCCCCAGGGCGGGGGCCAGTGCCGTCAGACCGGTGGATCCCAGGAACTGGCGTCTATCCATGGCGATGATCTCCAGATGGTTGAAGCACATGGTCGAAGCACGATGCTAGCGGCGTTGCCCATCAGTCCGCCATGGCCATCTCGTGCACCCCCGCCACCGCGCGGCCGGACGGATCGGCGGCACTGGCGAACGCGGCATCCCAGGCGATCGCCGCCGGCGACGAGCACGCGATCGACTTGCCGCCGGGCACGGTCGCCGCGCAGGCGGGTCCCGGAAAATACTGTTCGAAGATGTGCCGGTACAGATAGGCCTCCTTGCTCTGCGGCGGGTTGACCGGGAAGCGGCTGGCCGCGGCAGCGAACACGCGGTCGCTGACCGTCGCTTCCGCATGCGCCTTCAGGCCGTCGATCCAGCCGTAACCGACGCCGTCGCTGAACTGCTCCTTCTGCCGCCACAGGATCGAGTCCGGCAGGTAGCCGTCGAAGGCCTCGCGCAGCACCGCCTTCTCGATCCGGCGACGGGCGCCGTCGCCTGCGCCGACCATCTTGCGGCTCGCGTCCATCGACATCGCAACGTCGAGGAAGTCGACGTCCAGGAACGGCACCCGCGCCTCCACGCCCCAGGCCATCATCGACTTGTTCGCACGCAGACAGTCGTAGTTGTGCAGCGCGTCGAGCTTGCGGATGGTCTCGTCGTGGAACTCACGCGCATCCGGCGCCTTGTGGAAATACAGATAGCCCCCGAACACCTCGTCGCTGCCCTCGCCCGAGAGCACCATCTTCACTCCCATCGCCTTGATCCGCCGTGCGAGCAGGAACATCGGGGTCGACGCGCGGATCGTGGTGACGTCGTAGGTCTCGATGTGCCGGATCACTTCCGGCAACGCGTCCAGCCCCTCCTCGAAGGTGTAGGTGAAACCGTGGTGGACGGTACCCAGCGCCTCGGCGGCGACCGCCGCGGCGGCGAGGTCGGGCGAACCCTCCAGCCCGACCGCGAACGAATGCAACCGCGGCCACCAGGCCTCGGAGGCATCGTCCTCCTCGATCCGGCGGCGTGCGAACCGCGCGGCGACCGCCGCGACCAGCGAGGAATCCAGCCCGCCCGACAGCAGCACGCCGTATGGCACGTCGCACATCAGCTGGCGATGCACGGCCGCCTCGAATGCCTCCCGCAGCGCCTGCGGGGAAACCTCGACACCGCGGGTGGCGTCGTGTTCGCGCCATGACCGCGTGTAGTAGCGGACCAGTTCCCCCTGCTCGCTGTCGTAGTAGTGCCCGGGCGGGAACTGGGCGACGTCGGCACAGGTATCGGCCAACGCCTTCATCTCCGATGCGACGCACAGTCTGCCGTCGCCGTCGTGGCCCCAGTACAGCGGACAGACGCCGACCGGATCGCGGGCGATCAGGCAGCGCCCGCGCTCGCGATCCCACAACGCGAACGCGAAGATGCCGTTGAGCCGGTCCAGCCAGGCACCGGTCGCATCCGCGGTTCCGCCTTCGCGCTCTGCAGCCTGCAGGCAGGCCTGTAGATACAGCGCGTTGATCACCTCGCAATCCGAGCCGCTCTGGAAGTCGTAGTGCCGTTCCAGCGACTGTTCCAGGTCGCGGTGGTTGTAGATCTCGCCGTTGACCGCCAGCACCAGCCGGCCGTCGCCGGAGCGGATCGGCTGCGCGCCGCCGGCTGGATCGACGATGGCGAGGCGCTCGTGGACCAGGACCGCGCCTTCATCGGCGTATACCCCACTCCAGTCGGGACCGCGATGGCGCTGGCGCTGCGATTGGCCGATGGCCTGCCGGCGCAGGGCGGCGACGTCGTCGCCCGGCTGCAGGCCGAATATTCCGAGGATCGAACACATGCGATGTACTCCATGAGCAGAAACGTGGATGGGATGGGTGAGGCGGGAACTCGGAAGCGAAAACTCGAAGGCTGAAAACAAAAAAGCCCGCACTTCGCAGTGCAGGCCGGGGAGAGCGATGAACTCTGGGTGCTAGCTACTAGTCACCGGCCTGTGGCGGGCAGGTGTTGTTATTCGAATTGAAGCGGAAGGAAGCCACGCGGCAGCGGCCCTGGCGGGCGGCGGCGGAACGGAGCGGGACGTGGCAGAGGTGCATGGGGCGATCCTGACCCAGTCCGGGTACGCTTGCAAGCGACGCTTTCATATGTAACGACCCGGACCGGGCATGCCGCGCGGACGCGGCCGGGTACCGTGGCGATCGAGCGATAATCCGGGGCACCGGAGCCGCACCAACCGGATTTCACGAAGGGGAACGCATGGCGCGCTGGCTGATACGGGGAACACTTCTTGTCCTGCTGGGGTCCCTGCTGCTGTTCGCGGCGGCATGGATGCTGATGGCCGCCAGCCTGCCGGCGCTGGAAGGCGAGAAGGCGCTGCCGGGCCTGTCCGCACCGGTCACCATCGAGCGCGACCGGCTCGGCATCGCAACCATCTCCGCAGCGAACCGGCTCGACGCGATGCGCGCGTTGGGCCATGTGCACGCGCAGGAGCGCTACTTCGAGATGGACCTGATGCGACGCACCTCGGCGGGCGAGCTGGCGGCACTGTTCGGTCCGGTCGCGATCGAGGCCGACAAGCGGCACCGGGTCCATCGGATGCGTGCGCGGGTGCGGCGGCACCTGGACACCATCACCGGCGACCAGCGCGACCTGCTGCAGGCCTACGTCGACGGCGTGAATGCCGGCCTGGCCGACCTGAGGGCGCGTCCCTGGCCGTACCTGCTGCTGCGCCAGGCGCCGGAACCGTGGCGGGCGGAGGATTCGGCACTGGCCGCCTACGCCATGTACTTCGACCTGCAGGACGCATCCAATGCCGACGAACTGGCGCTGTGGCGGATCAAGCCGCACCTGCCGGAACCGCTGTTCGAACTGCTGACCCACGGCGGCAGCCGCTGGGATGCGCCGATCACCGGCGTGCCGGTGGGCGACGCCGTCCTGCCGGGCCCGGACCAGGTGGATCTGCGACGGCTGCCGGCCGTGACCGCCGCGATGGCCCCGCTGCGCGAGGCGCCGGTCAAGGGCAGCAACAACTACGCGGTCGCAGGCACGCTGACGGACGATGGCCGCGCGATCGTCGCCGACGACATGCACCTGGGCCTGCGGGCACCGAACATCTGGTTCCGTGCCCGGCTGCGCTATGCCGACCGCAATGCCCCCGGTGGCCGGGTCGATGCGACCGGCTTCACCCTGCCCGGCATGCCGGCGATCGTCGTCGGCAGCAACGGTCATGTCGCCTGGGCGTTCACCAACAGCTACGGCGACTGGCTCGACTGGAAACGGCTGCCGCCCTGCCCGGCCGGCGCGGCGGAGGCCGAATGCCTGCCCGGCAGGACGATCGTCGAGCGCATCGAGGTGGCCGGGGCGGACGCGGTCGATTTCGAGATCGAGGAAACCCGATGGGGACCGGTGATGCACCGCGACGACGACGGCCATCGTCTCGCGTTGCGCTGGGTCGCACATCTGCCGGGCTCGCTGAACCTGCAGCTCTCGCGTTTTGTCGAGGCCGGTTCGGTCGACGCCGCGCTGAGGATCGCCGACCGCACTGCGATTCCAGCGCAGAACCTGCTGGTCGGCGACAGCAGCGGACGGATCGCCTGGCGTCTGCTCGGACCGCTGCCCGATCGCGCGGAGGGCTGCATCGCGTCGCCGACGGCCGGCGACGCGATCCCGGACCGGCACACATCCTGTCCTCCATGGGCGCTCGGGCCATCGACTTCGTTGAGCGTTTCCGGCCCCGACCGCTCCCGGCTATGGACCGCCAATACGCGGGTGGTGGACGGCGACATGCTCGCGCGGATAGGCGACGGCGGCTACGCGCTGGGCGCACGCGGTGCGCAGATCCGCGATGCGCTGCAATCGCGCGAGCGCTTCGACGAACAGGCGCTGCTGCACGTGCAACTCGACGATCGCGCCGTGTTCCTGGAGCGCTGGCACGAGTTGCTGCGGACGCAGGCCGCGACCGCCGGAACGCCGGCCCTGCTCGAGCTGGCCGCCGCCAGCGAGGACTGGTCGGGACGCGCGAGTATCGACTCGGCCGGCTACCGGATCGTCCGGGCCTGGCGCAGCAAGGTACTGGAGCGGATCGCCGACGGGCTGGTCGCGCCGGCGCGTCACGCACTCGGTGATGATTTCGAGATGCCGGAACTGCGCCAGCTCGAAGGCGTGGCCTGGCCGCTGGTCCGGCAACAGCCGATGCACCTGCTGTCGGCCCGCTACGACTCCTGGCAGGCGCTGTTCGAGGATGCGGCAATCGCGCTGCGCGACGACCTCGCGGCACAGGGGCCGCTCGCAGAGCGCAGCTGGGGCGAGCGCAACACCGCGCGGATCTGCCACCCGCTCTCGCGGGCACTGCCGGGCGTGGTCAAACCGCTGCTGTGCATGCCGGCCGAACCCTTGCCGGGCGACGGCAACATGCCGCGCGTGCAGGGACCGGACTTCGGCGCGTCGGAGCGGATGGTGGTGGCGCCCGGCCACGAGGACGACGCCATCGCACACATGCCGGGCGGACAGAGCGGCCATCCGATGTCGCCGTTCTGGGGCGCCGGCCACGACGACTGGGTGCACGGCCGTCCGAGCCCGTTCCTGCCCGGTCCGGCGGAGCACACGCTGACCCTGGCTCCAGCGCGCGATTGATCGGAGGAGCGCCGCTACGCCAGCAGGCGTTCGATCAACGCGAGGTACAGCTCCGGCAGCGCCTCCAGGTCGGCAACGCGGACATGCTCGTCGACCTTGTGGATGCTGGCATTGACCGGTCCGATCTCGACGCAGTGCGCACCCAGCGGCGCGATGAAACGCGCGTCCGAGGTGCCGCCACCGGTGCTTTCCTCGGGCGGCTCGCCCGCGAAACGTGCCAGCACCTCGCGCGCGCTCGCCCTGAGCTCGCCTTCCGGGGTGAAGAAGGGCTCGCCGCTGCGGTGCCAGCGCAGCTCGTGGTCGAGGCCGTGCGCATCGAGGATGGCCGTACAGGCCTCGATCAGGCGCCCGGCATCCCAGTGCGGGTTGTAGCGCAGGTTGAACAGCACCTGCAGTTCGCCCGGAATCACGTTGTTCGCGCCGGTGCCGGCATGGATGTTGCTGATCTGCAGGCTGGTCGGCGGGAAGCTCTCGTATCCGTCGTCCCAGCGTTTCGATGCCAGTTCGTCGAGCGCCTTCAGCGCCAGGTGGATCGGGTTGCGCGCCTTGTCCGGATAGGCGACGTGTCCCTGCAGGCCACGGACGGTCAGCGTCGCCGACAGGCTGCCACGCCGTCCGACCCGCAGCAGGTCGCCGAGCTTCGTTTTCGACGACGGCTCGCCGGTGATGCACCAGTCGATCCGCTCGCCACGCTCGCGGAACAGATCGGCAACCCGGCGCACGCCGTCGATCGCGTCGCCCTCCTCGTCCGATGTCAGCAACAGCGCCAGACGGCCCCGATGCGACGGGTGCAAGGCGGCAAACCGCTCGGCCGCGACCACGAACGCGGCGACGCTGCCCTTCATGTCGGCGGCGCCGCGCCCGTAAAGCACGCCATCGCGGATCGTCGGCTCGAACGGATCGCTGGTCCAGGCCTCGCGCGGACCCGGCGGCACCACATCGGTGTGCCCGAGCAGGACGAGGGTCGGACCATCGCCCCCCCCGTGGGTCGCCCACAGGTTGTCGACCTTGCCCAGGCGCAGGTGCTCGCAGGCGAAGTCCGCCGCCTGCAGCCGCGACGCGATCAGCGCCTGGCAGCCAACGTCGTCCGGGGTGACCGAGGCGCGCGAGATCAGTTCACGGGCGAGTTCGAGGACATCGGACACCGGTTCAGACCCCGAAGCGCTTCTTGAAGCCGTTGTCGGAAAAGCCCTGGCTGACGACGCCGTCGCCGGTCACCACGACCGGCCTGCGCACCAGTTGCGGGTACTCGCGCAGCAGCAACTTCCACTCGGCGTCCGAGCCCGGTGCCTTGCGATGCGCGGGCAGATTGCGCCAGGTGGTCGAGGACTTGTTGACCATCGCATCCCAGCCGCCGAGCCTGTCCTTCCACTCGACCAGGGTTTCCGGCGTGCGCGGCTCGTCGCGGTAGTCGACGAAGACGTGCTCGATGCCGAAGCGATCCAGCCACTTGCGCGCCTTGCGGCAGGTATCGCAGTTCTTCAGTCCGTACAGGGTGGTCATCGCTCAGTCCGCCAGCCCGCGCAACAGATCGTTGATGCTGGTCTTGCTGCGCGTCCTCGCGTCGACCTGCTTGACGATCACCGCGCAGTAGAGCGAGTGCGAACCGTCGGCCGCCGGCAGCTGGCCGGACACGACCACGCTGTAGGGCGGCACCGAACCGTAGCTGATCTCGCCGGTCGCGCGGTTGTAGATGCGGGTGCTCTGGCCGAGGAACACACCCATGCCGATCACGCTGTGGTGACCGACGACGAACCCCTCGACGACCTCGGAACGCGCGCCGATGAAGCAGTGGTCCTCGATGATGGTCGGGGTCGCCTGCAGCGGTTCGAGCACGCCGCCGATACCGGCGCCGCCGGACAGATGGCAGTGCTTGCCGACCTGGGCGCAGGAGCCGACCGTCGCCCAGGTGTCGACCATCGTGCCTTCGCCAACGTGCGCGCCGATGTTGACGAAGCTCGGCATCAGCACCACGTCGCGGCCGATGTGGGCGCCTCGCCGCGCGATGGCTCCAGGGACGACGCGTGCGCCGAGCTGGCGGAACGCGGCCTCGTCGAAGTCGGCGAATCGGGCCGGGATCTTGTCCCAGAATGGCGCCGGATAGGCATCGACGACTTCCATCTCCTGGGTGCGGAAGTACAGCAGCACCGCCTTCTTCAGCCACTCGTTGACCTTCCAGCCACCGTCGCCGTCGGGCTCGGCGACGCGGAACTCGCCGCTCTCCAGCCCGTCGATCACGCGTTCGACCGCCGGCCGGGTCGATCCGTCGATCTCGTCGACGGTCAGCGAGGTGCGCCGTTCGAACGCACTCTCGATCACGAACCGCAGCTCGTCGCCGGCGATGCCGCCGGCCATGGCCGGCACGACGCCGGTTTCCTTCTTCGGGGTCATCAACAGTCTCCTTCGATGCAGGCCAGCAGCGCCGCACGCAATGCCTCCTGCCGGTTTTCGTCAAGCGGGCGATCGCTGCCGTTCTCGTCCACGGCAGTGACCTGGAACAGGTCCTCGGCGCGCTCGCCGAAGGTCGCGATGCGGGCATCGTGCACCCGCAGTGCCTGGTGGCGAAGCGCGCGGGCCACGTCGGCGAGCAGGCCGGGGCGGTCGGTACAGACCAGGCTGAGCTGGGTGCGCCCGCCGCGGGTGGCGTCGAACGCGACCTGCGGGGCGATGCGGAAATGGCGCAGGTGACGCGGCTGGGTACGGCGCGGCGGCTTGACCTCGTCGAGATCGCCGGCCAGGGCGGCCTCCAGCCGCTGCTCGATGTCCTCGGCCGCCGGGATATGGCGCGGGTCGGACGGAATCACCTCGAAGCTGTCGAAGATCGTCCCTTCGGGACCGTCCAGCACGCGTGCCTGCTGGATCGCCAGGCCGAGCCGGTCGAGGGTGGCCACGATCGCGGCGAACAGGCCGTCGCGATCGGGCGAATGCACGAAGACCTCCATCGCGCCCGCGTGGGCTGCGACCGGACGCGCGCGCACCCGGGTGTCGCCCGGCGCGACCCCGCGCAATGCGGTCGCCTGCCATGCCAGCTGATCGGGGCGTCCGCGGCGGAACGCCGACTCTGGCATCCGCGCGAACAGCGTCTCGATCTCCGCGTCGCCGGTACCGAACGCCGCGAGCATCGCGCGCGCCGCCTCGCGGTTCTCCGCGGCCCGCTCGGTCGCCATCAGCGGATGCTCCAGCCCGCGCCGCAACGCCAGCCGGGTCGCGGTGTAGAGGTCGGCCAGCAGGCGGTCCTTCCACGCATTCCACAGTTTCGGAGACGTGCCCGCGATGTCCGCGCAGGTCAGCAGATACAGATGATCGAGCCGCTCGCGGTCGCCGAGCATGGTGGCGAAGCGATGGATCACCTCGGGGTCGGTGATGTCCTGCTTCTGCGCGGTCGTCGACATCAGCAGGTGCTTGCGGACCAGCCATTCGACCAGGCCGGCATCGGCCTCGCTCAGGCCGAGCGTGTCGCAGAACACCCGTGCGTCGTCGCCACCGAGTTCGGAATGATCGCCGCCGCGCCCCTTGCCGATGTCGTGGAACAGTCCGGCCAGCAGCAGCAGCTCGGGCTTGCGCAAGCGCGGCCAGACCTCGCGCGCCAGGGTGAAGCGCTCGTCGTGCTCGCCCGAGGCGAAGATCGAAAGGTTCTTCAGCACCGCCAGGGTGTGCTGGTCGACGGTGTAGACGTGGAACAGGTCGAACTGCATGCGTCCGGACACCCGCGCAAACGCGGGTATCCAGCGTCCGAGCACGCCCAGCCGCGCCATCCGGGTCAGGGTCTGCACCGGCGCCGGACCACGCAGCAGCTGCAGGAACCGCATGTGCAGTTCCGGCCCCGCGGCGGCGAAGTCCGGCAACGACGGCAGCCCCTCGGCCAGTGCCCGGGCGGTCTGCGAATGCAGGCCGCGGATCGCCCGCCCGGCGCCTTTCGACGCCTCGTCGCGCGAAGCCCAGATCGCGAACAGGTCGAATATCTGCGACGGCTGGCGCGGCCATTCCGCCTCGCACGCTGCAAGATAGCCGCGACGCAACTCGAACAGGCGGTCGATCGGCTCGGGAACCGGCTCGCCCTCTATCTGTTCCTCGAAACGCTGCAGCAGCCGTTCTCCGATACGCTGCACCAGCGAAGCGCTGCGATAGAAGCCCTGCATCAGTTGCTCGACAGCGAGACTGCCATCGGTGTCGACGTGTCCCAGGCGCGCGGCCAGCAGCTTCTGGTAGTCGAAACGCAACCGCTCCTCGCGCTTGCCGGCGACCAGGTGCAGGCCGTAGCGCAACCGCGACAGCGCGATCCGCTCGCGTTCCAGCGAAGCCACTTCATCGGCACCGAGCTGGCCGACCGCGACCAGCGATTCGAGGTCGGAGGTGCCGATGATCCGCAGCGCCATCCAGTGCAGGGTCTGCACGTCGCGCAGCCCGCCCGGACCTTCCTTCAGGTTCGGCTCGAGGTTGTCGGAGGTGTCGCCATGGCGCGCGTGCCGCTCGCGCAGCTCCTGCCGCTTGGCTTCGAAGAACTCGCGCGCCGGCCACACCCGTGCAGGTGCGGCGGCCGCCTGCAGGGCCTGCAGCGCGCCTGCGTCGGCATCCAGCGGACGCGATTCGATCAGGCTGGTCAGCACGGTGACGTCGGCCGCGGCCGCCTCGCTGCACTGGGCGACCGAGCGCACGGCGTGGCCGACCGGCAGCCCCGCATCCCACAGCAGGGTCAGAAAACGCGCCAACGCATCCTCGTGCGCTGACGGAGCGTCGGCCGGCCCTTCGCCGGCCTGCTCCCCGCCAACCGCCTCTTCACGAGCCGGTTCGTCGCCGGTCAGAACCAGCAGATCGACGTCGGAATGCGGAAACAGCTCGCCACGGCCATAGCCGCCGACCGCGAACAGCGCCAGGCCAGTCCCCTCGGGCACGCAGCGCCGCCACGCGGCCAGCACCTGGCGGTCGACCGACTTCGCCCGCGCCGCCAGCAGGCGGTCGACGTCGCCACCGGCGTCGAAACGCGCGGCCAGCGCCGTCTGTTCGTTCGCCAGCGTCTCGCGGGCGTGGGCCGCCCATTCGGCATCCGAGCCGCTCGTCCCCGCTTCGCCGGCGCGGACAGGCCCGGCCGTCATAGGTCGTTGTCGTCGCCGGGCAGCCGCGTCAGTATCTCGACGCCGTCGTCGGTGACCGCCACCGTGTGCTCCCACTGCGCCGACAGCTTGCGATCCTTGGTGACGACGGTCCAGCCGTCCGGCAGCAGGCGGGTGTGGCGGCTTCCCTCGTTGATCATCGGCTCGATGGTGAAGGTCATCCCCGGCTTCAGGATCACGCCGGAACCCGGCCGACCGTAGTGCAGCACCTGCGGTTCGTCGTGGTAGACCTTGCCGATGCCGTGGCCGCAATACTCGCGCACCACCGAGAACCGCTCGGCTTCGGCGAACTCCTGGATCGCATGACCGACATCGCCCAGGGTGGCGCCCGGCCGCACCGCGCGGATGCCGCGGAACATCGCCTCCCGGGTCACGTCGACCAGCCGCTGCGCCATGACCGAGGGTTTGCCGACGATGTACATCCGGCTGGTATCGCCATGCCAGCCGTCCTTGATCACGGTGACGTCGATGTTGACGATGTCGCCGTCCTTCAGGACCTTGGCCTCGCTCGGGATGCCGTGGCAGATGACGTTGTTGACCGACGTGCAGACGGTCTTCGGGAAGCCCTTGTAGCCGACGTTGGCGGGGACCGCCTTCTGCACGTTGACGATGTGGTCGTGGCAGATGCGGTCCAGTTCCTCGGTCGTCACGCCCGCCTTCACGTGCGGGGCGACGACCTGCAGCACCTCGGCGGCCAGGCGGCCGGCGACACGCATCTTCTCGATTTCTTCGGGAGTCTTGAGGGTGATGGCCATGCCGGCATTATCCCCCATTCCCGGTCGTGCCGGGCCCGCTCCCCCGCGCACCCGGGCAAACCGGCCGCACGCCCGAACCGGATGCCGAACCGCCGGAAGCACGCGACGCCACCTCGGTTCCGGCGGCACGAAACCGCTTGACAGGGCAAGTGATGAGTGGAAGGGTGGACGAAGCGCGCAACGTGCGGGCCTCGGGACGGCGGCGGACGCGACGTCTCTCCGGGGCAACAGGGGGGACCGACGCGTCGAGGGCTACTCGTCATGACCATGTCCAGACACCTGTCCACCATCCTCGTTCTCGCCGCCGCGGCGCTGCTGGCCCATCCGGCCATGGCGCAGACTGCGACGACGACCTTCCAGGTCCGGATCACGATCCAGAGCAGTTGCACCATCGACACCCCGGCACCCACGGACGTCGATTTCGGCACCCAGCCTTCCAGCGCCACGAACGTCGATGCCATCGGCCAGTTGAACGTCAACTGCACTCCGGGCACGGGTTACACCATCGCGCTCGACGACGGCCAGAACAGCGGCGGCGGCGGCGTCGGGGCACGCGCGATGGCCAACGGAGCGGACCTGGTCCCCTACCAGCTCTACAGCGACGCCGCCCGCACCACCGTCTGGGGCGAGACCACCGGCACCGACACGGTCGCGGGCACCGGCACCGGTGCCGTGCAGCCGTATTCGGTGTACGGGCGGGTTCCAAGCGCCAACTTTCCGGCTGCGAGTTATCTTGACGTTGTGACGGCCACGATCACCTTCTGAGCCGCCGCCGTGGCCCTCCTCGCGTGGCGGCATGGCAGCCGCCCCCCGCTTGCAGTGGCGTTCGCAGCGGCCGCCCTGCTGCTGGGTTTCCAAGCCGCGGCCCAGGCGACCCACCTGCAGGTCGCGCCAACCTCGATCACCATCCGGACCGGCCAGGTCGCCGAGGGCCTGACCCTGCGAAATACCGGCACCGCGCCGCTGCATGCGCAGTTGCGGGTATTCCGCTGGCACCAGGATGGCGGCGAGGACAGCCTGGAAGCCACGACCGACATCGCGCTGAGCCCGCCGATGGTGGAGATCGCCCCCGGCGGCCGCCAGCTGGTCCGGGTCGTGCGCACCGCGCCGCCTCCCGTCGACGTCGAAACCGGCTATCGGATCATCGTCGACGAGATCCCCGTCGCACGCGATGGCGATGGACAGGAGCCGTCGCCGCAGGCGGGGCTGCGTTTCGTGATGCGCTATTCGATACCGCTGTTCCTGGCGCCGCCGCAGCCCGATGCGCCCATGCCGTCGTTGCATGCGCACGTGGTCGGCGACGGTCGCGAACGCTTCATCGAGATCCGCAACGACGGCCAGGGTCATGCGCAGGTGGCGGATCTCGCGTTCGTCGGTGCCGACGGCCGGCGCACCGTCGTCGCTCCCGGCCTGTCCGGGTACGTGCTGCCGGGCCGGAACCGGCGCTGGAAACTGCCGGAGCGGCTCGACAGTCCACTGGATGGCGCGTTCAAGGCAAGGATCAACGGTGAATCCGTCGAACGCACATTGGCCATGGATGCCGAAGCCAGGTAGCGCGTTGCTGCTGGCCACGGCCCTGGTTCCGCTGGCCACAGCGGCTGCGGCTCCTCCCACCGTCGCCGAGAACCCGCCGCAGGCTGCGGCGCCTCCCGGGGACGGCGAAGTGCTGTACCTGGAAGTGGTGCTCAACCACACCCGACACCCACGGCTGGTCCGGTTCCTGCGCGAAGGCTCCCGCTTTGCAGCCAACGCCGCCGACCTGCGCCGGCTGGGTCTCGCGCTCGGCGACCGGACCACCGGCACCATCGCGCTGGACGAGCTCTCCGGCATCCGCTTCCGCTACGACGTCGCCGGCCAGCGCATGGTCATCGATGCACCGTTGACGGAACTCGACCTGCCGACCACGGTGATCGGCATTTCCGATGACGCGCCCCTGCCGGTCACCGCCACCTCGCCCGGCCTGCTGCTCAACTACGATGTCCACGCCGACCGCGACGACGAAGGCAACACCCTGCTCAGCACGGTCGGCGAAGTGCGGCTGTCAGGTGTTGCCCCGGGCGTGTTCAGCACGTCCGCGGTCAACCGCCTGCACCGCTCCAGCGGCGGCGGCTGGCACAGCGGGACCACCCGGCTGGACAGCCATTGGGAGCTGTCGTTTCCCGAGCATGCGGTCACCGTGCGCGCGGGGGATGTCTTCAGCGGCTTCCTGGACTGGACCCGGCCGGTGCGCATGGGTGGCGTCCAGATCGGTCGCAACTTCGGCCTGCAGCCCTACCGTGTCACCACGCCGCTGCCGGCCTTCCTCGGTGAAGTCGCGGTTCCGTCTGCGGTCGAGCTGTACGTGAACGGCATGCGCCAGTACGGCGGCCAGCTGCCGGCCGGACCGTTCGAACTGAACGCATTGCCCGGAGTGACCGGCGCGGGCAATGCCACGCTGGTGATCACCGACGCTTTCGGTCGGACGCGCAGCCTCGACTTTCCGTTCTATTCCGCCCGGCAATTGCTGGCCAGGGGCCTGTCGGACTGGTCGCTGAGCATCGGCACGGTACGCAAGGACTACGGCGTCGAGTCGTTTTCCTATGCAGGCGAACTCGTGGCGAGCGGCAATCTGCGCTACGGAGTCGCCGATCCGTTCACGCTCGAACTGCACGCCGAAGCAGGCGACGGGCTGGTCAATGCCGGCATCGGCGCGGTGTGGCTGATCGGCCGCGCCGGTGTTCTCAACGCTTCGCATGCGCGCAGCCGGGGAGCCGGACATGGGTCGCAGAGCTCCCTCGGCTACCGCTGGAACAACCGCCACTTCAACCTGTCCGTGGACAGCCAGCGCAGCCACGGCGATTATCGCGACATCGCTTCGCTGTACGGCCCGCGCCCGCCATCCGTCAGCACCCGGGCGCTGGCCGGGATCACCACGGAGACGCTGGGCAACATCGGCATCACCCACGTGCGGCTGGAACATCCGGACCCGGAGATCGCCTCGGCGCGCTACGCCGGCGTGTTCTGGACCCGCAGTTTCGCCCGCGGCTGGTCGGCGAACCTGTCCTACAACGAGAACCTGGACGACAGCCGCGATCGCAGCATCCATCTGAACGTGAATGTCTCCCTCGGCGACGGCCGCCAGTTCGGCACGTCCTGGCAACGCAATCATGGCCGCGACGCCGCCCTGCTCGACTTCGCGAAACCGGTTCCGGGCGATGGCGGCTTCGGCTGGCGCCTGCAGGCGCGCGATGGCGACGACGGCAGCGGCGGCATGGCCGAAGCGGGCTGGCTCCACGAACATGGCCGCTTCGGTGTCGGCGTCGCCCGGGTCGGCGACCTGCGACACGGCTATCTTCAGGCCAGCGGCAGCGTGGTGCTGATGGCCGGCCGCGCCTTCGCTGCACGGCGCATCGACGATGCGTTCGCCATCGTCTCGACCGATGGCGTTGCCGGCGTACCGGTCCGGCTGGAGAATCGGCTGATCGGCCACACCGATGCCGACGGCATGCTGCTGGTCGCGCGGCTCAATGCCTGGCAGCGCAACAGACTGTCGATCGATCCGATGATGCTGCCGATCGACGTGCGCATCGGCGATGTCGAACGGATCGCCACGCCCGGCGACCGTTCCGGCGCGCGGGTGCGCTTCGCGATCACTCCGGTACGGGCGGCCGTCATCGTGCTTCACGACACCTCCGGGCGGCCCCTGCCGCTGCGGAGCCGGGTGTACCTGGAGGGCCGCGATACCGGCGCGATCGTCGGTCATGATGGCGAGACTTATCTCGAAGAACTCGCCGGACACAATCGCCTGTCGGCAAGGACGCCCTCCGGCACGCTCTGCCACGCCAGTTTCCTCTACCCGGAAGCCGAGGACGCGATTCCACGCATCGGTCCGCTGCGATGCCTGCAGGAGACAGCGCCATGATCGACTCCATCGCCGCCGGCCGCGCGATGTCCCGCGTTCGTGCGACCGCATCCGCGCTGCTGTTGCCGGCGGTCCTGTCGTGGCTGCCGTTCAGTGCTCTGGCCACGACGACCTGCACCGCCAGCAGCACGCCGCTGAGCTTCGGCACGACGGACGGAACCGGCAATGTCGACTCCACCGCCACCGTCACCGTCGAATGCAACACCTTCGGGCTGTCGCTGCTGGCCACGGCCCGGGTCCGGATGTGCCTGAACATCGGCGAGGGCGCCAGCGGCAGTGGCACGACCACCCCACGCCGGATGACCAACGCCTTCGGCGACGCGATGCAGTTCCAGATCTACCAGGACCCGGCGCGCACCCAGATATGGGGCGACCGGCTGATCCCCGCCACGCCGACGCCGGTCCAGATCGACCTGCAGTACGAGGTACCGGTACTCGGCGGCGGCGGTACCGCCAGCGCCACGATGCAGGCGCGGATTCCCGTCCAGGCCGGACTGGCCGCCGGCGCCTACGACAATCCCTTCAGCGGCATCCACACACGGCTGGAGTACCGATATGCCGAATCCGTCATCGGCACCCCGGCCTACCCGTCCTCCTGCACAAGTGGCGGCGGCGGCGGCGGCACCGCGAGCTTCCCGTTCACCGCGAGTGCGACGGTCCCCGACAGCTGCACGATCGACAGCGCGACCGTGCTCGACTTCGGTACCGTGGCCGGGCCGGTCGACGGCGACATCGACCAGACGTCCACCATCACGATGACCTGCACCGCACGCACGCCGTGGGACGTCGCGCTAGACAACGGCCAGAATGCCAGCGGCCTGGTCCGTCGCATGCGGCTGGGGGCGACCGCCGATCACGTCGAGTACGAGCTGTATCGCGATGCCGCGCGCACCCAGCGCTGGGGGGCGACACCCGGTGCGGATACCGTCCAGGGGACCGGCACCGGCGCCGTCCAGAGCCTGTCCGTCCACGGCCGGGTACCTGCCGTCCAGTCGGTCCCCGCGGGCGACTACGCCGACGTCGTCACGGTCACGGTCACCTACTGACGGCCGCCTGCCAGGTACTGCCCGAACCGGGGGCATCTTGCTCGCAGGCAGCATTCCCGCTATGATTTTCGGGCTGTGCGTCCGGGTTTGACCTGCGTACAGCCGCCCATGCCGGGCGCAGCGCCCGCCGGTGCAGGCAAATACACACCCGCTGCCACGTGCCGTGCCGGGGTGTCCCGAGCCCCCACCGGGCCAGGGATCTGGACACGGACGCAGCGGGGAGGCCCAACCCCGGAATCCCGCCCCGGCCCCGCACCGGAGCCGCCGCGCCAACCGATCTGCGGTCGGATTCCACTGCCTGGAGTTACAAGCAATGCCCCAGATCACGATGCGCCAGATGCTCGAAGCCGGCGTCCACTTCGGCCACCAGACCCGTTACTGGAACCCGAAGATGGGCCCGTACATCTTCGGCGCCCGCGGCAAGATCCACATCATCAACCTCGAGAAGACGGTTCCGCTGTTCAACGACGCGATGAACTTCATCTCGGGCGTCGCGCAGAAGCGCGGCATGATCCTGTTCCTCGGCACCAAGCGCTCCGCGCGCGAGACCATCAAGGAAGAGGCCGAGCGTTGCGGCATGCCGTACATGAACCAGCGCTGGCTGGGCGGCACCCTGACCAACTTCCGCACCGTCAAGCAGTCGGTCGCGCGTTTGAAGGAGCTCGAGGCCGCCGAGACCGACGGTACCTTCGACAAGCTGGTCAAGCACGAGGTGCTGGGCCTGCGCCGCGAACGCGACAAGCTGGAAGCCTCGCTGGGCGGCATCAAGGAGATGAACCGCCTGCCGGACGCGCTGTTCGTGATCGACATCGGCCATGAAGACATCGCGATCAAGGAAGCCAAGAAGCTCGGCATTCCGGTGATCGCGGTCGTCGACACCAACTACAACCCGGAGCTGGTCGACTACGCGATCCCCGGCAACGACGACGCGATCCGCGCCGTGCAGCTGTACGCCCGCGCCGCCGCCGATGCGGTGCTGGAAGGCAAGGCCGCCGCACCGACCGCCGCCTCCGTCCGCGAGGAAGACTTCGCCGAGAACGCCGAGGGCGACAGCGAGGCCGCACCGGCCAAGAAGCCGGCCCGCAAGGCTCCGGCCAAGAAGGCCGCCAAGGCCGACGCCGCTTCCGAGGCTCCGGCCGCCGAGTAAGGCGGGCGTCATGCAGCCACGCGACACTGCGTGGCTGCACCACTCTCCCGCGCCGGCGGGAAACATCGTTGGCCCATGCCGGGTTGTATCGACCGGGCATGGCCCGCACGTCGCCCAGCGACCCACACCCATTTGAGGTACCCCCATGGCTGAAATCACCGCATCCCTCGTCAAGGAACTGCGCGAGCGCACCGGCGCCGGCATGATGGAATGCAAGAAGGCGCTGTCGGAGACCGGCGGCGACATCGACGCCGCTGCCGAGAACCTGCGCAAGTCCGGCCTGGCCAAGGCCGACAAGAAGGCCGGCCGCGTCGCCGCCGAGGGCCGCATCGCCAGCGCCCAGGACGGCGGCAAGGCCGTGCTGGTCGAAATCAACTCCGAGACCGACTTCGTCGCCAAGGACGCCAACTTCGTCGCCTTCACCGACGCCGTCGCGCAGGCCGCGCTGGCCGCCGCCGACATCGAAGCGCTGAAGGGCACGGCCATCGACGGCGCCACCGTCGAGGAAACCCGCGCCGCACTGATCGCAAAGGTCGGCGAGAACGTGCAGCTGCGCCGCATGGTCCGCATCGACACCGACAACACCGTCGCCGCCTACGTGCACGGCGGCCGCATCGGCGTGCTGGTCGAACTCAAGGGCGGTGACGCCGACCTGGCCCGCGGCCTGGCGATGCACGTCGCAGCGATGAACCCGCCCTACGTGAAGGCCGCCGACGTACCGGCCGACTTCATCGAGAAGGAAAAGGAGATCGAGCTGGCCAAGATGAGCGACAAGGACAAGGCCAAGCCGGCCGACATCCTGGAGAAGATCATCGGCGGCAAGATCAACAAGATCGTCAACGAGGTCACCCTTTACGGCCAGCCGTACGTGCTCGACACCAACCAGTCGGTCGAGGGCGTGCTCAAGGCCGCCGGCGCCGAGGTCGTGCGTTTCGAGCGTCTGGCCGTCGGCGAGGGCATCGAGAAGGTGGTCGAGGACTACGCCGCCGAGGTGATGAAGCAGGCCGGACTGGCGTAAGCCGCCCAGCCCTGCGCAGGCACCGCCTGCAGATGGAGAAGGCCGCGGAGCGATCCGCGGCCTTCTTTTTTTCGTCTGGAATCAACGGCGACTGCCCTGTCGGCTCGACGCACCATCCGCGTGCCGGACTGACGACGGCAGCGGATGGATCTTCCTGTCCGCGTCCTGCGGAATGCACCGGCAATCAGGCCGGTGAAAAAAGTGGAGCTCCCGCGCGATGGGAACAGGGACCGTCGCGCCGGGAGCAAGGCCGATCCATGGCTGGCATCGGCTCCTTCGATGCCAGCAACGGGCGTCCGTGCCCGCCCTCCTTCCTGTACCCGGTCGACCCGGACCTTTCCGACCAGCTCTCCGGAAGCTCCGCTCAGAACTGCAGCGAGTAGCGGGCGTTCAGGCCCTGCGCATCCGCTTCGTCGCCGAACTGGCCGCGATAGCCGAACTCCAGCAGGCTGCGCTCGCCCAGGCGGGCGGCGATGCCGAGCTCGGCGACGGTCGCATCGTCGGCCAATGGCGCGCCGTGCACGGTGAACGCCTCGGCACCGTCCCAGGCCAGCGTCGCGGCCGGCAGCAGATCGCCGCTGGCGTCCCGATAGCCCAGGCCACCGCGCAGGCTCAGCCAACTGTCCGCCTGATGGGCGGCCTTCAGGTTGATGTTGAAGCGCAGGCCGGCGGTGGTCAGGTCGACATCGCCGTCGCTTCCCTCGCCGTGGAGCGCGGTCACGCCGCCGTCCTCGCGGAAGCCGTCCGTGTCGAACCCGACCCGTGCGTACTGCAGGTAGGGCTCGAACTCCCACGCGCCCGCCTGCATCCGGTAGCCGGCCTCGATGAAGCCCTGGGTGACGGTGGCGTCGTACTCCGCATGGGTCTGGTCCTGCAGCCCCTGGAACGCGACGCTGCGGCGGACATCGATCTCGCTGCTGTCGTGGGTGAGGCCGCCGCGCAGACCAAAGCCACCCCACGCATGGCCGGCGTAGATGCCCACTCGGTAGCCGGTGACGTCGCCCTCGCTGGCACGCGCGCGCGCGTCCAGGTCGGTACGCGCGGTACCGCCGAGCACACCGAGACGCCAGCCGCTCTCGAAGCGGTGGTCGTAGCCCAGCAGCGTGGTGTTGCCGCTGTACTCGGTGCGGGCGGCATTGCCGTCGCCGTCAAGGGTGCCGCTTCCGCGCAGCACTTCCACCCAGGCGGCGGAGCCGGTGCCGTCCTGGCGGGCGAACGCCCCCTGTCCGGCCGAGGCGCGCGCCAGCGCGCTTTCGCGCACGTGCTGCTGGCTGTCGACCAGCACCGACTGCGCGCTGGCATGCAGCTCGCCGCTGAGCTGATCGAATGCCGCGGTCGCCTGCTCCGGGAACAACTGGGTCAGACGCTGGGCAAGCAGGTGATCCATCGCCAGGGCGTCGGCACTGGTCGCGACCGCCCGCTGGTTGCGGGTGGCGGCGGCATCGGCCAGGGCCATGCCGCGACTGACGTCCATCCCCACCCCGGTGCCGGAATAGCTGAAGCTGAAGTCGAGGAACGGCGAGAAGGCACTGCTGTCGACGCCGGCGAAGGCACCCTCGATCCCGCCCGCGGCACTGAGGATGTTGTAGCTCCGGCCCAGCAGGTAGGTGCCTGCACTGCCGGGCAGGACGCGCACTGTGCCGCCCTGCAGATCGGCACGGCCGCTGATGTCGATCAGGTCGGCGCCACCGGAAGCCAGCATCTCGGCTTCGAACACCGAGCCGGCCACCTGGGTGTAATCGCCGTCGATGTTCAGGGTGCCGACCGAGTTCCCCGGTGCGATCACGCCCTCGACCCGGGTGTCGCCAAGGGTGCCGGTGCCGTGCAGGCGTCCGCCGGCGCCGACCACCGTGGTGCCGCCGGTCACGGTGCCCTGGATGCTGGCCAGGCCGTCGTTGACGTTGAGGTCGGTGTCGCGCAGCGTGCCGTTGAGCACGAGGAATCCACCGTCGACCTCTGCCGCCGCCGACAGCGCGTTGTCGCCATCGAGCTCGAGCACGCCGTCCTCGACGCTGACACCGCCGAAGCTGTTGTCGCCACTCAGGCGCAGCCAGCCGACGCCCGACTTGGTCAGGCGCCCGGGGCCGCCGATGTCGTTGCGCCAGTCGTCCCAGGCCGGGCCCTCCCAGACCTTCTCGCCGCCGGCGAACGCGTTCATCGCGACATTGGTGTCGACCCGCAGCATGCCGGGGCCATCGATCGCCTTGGCCAGGTTGATCAGGCCCCAGCCGTAGATCTCGTCGACGCCGGCCACGCCCAGGTCGGTGGCGGTGGTCAGCAGCACGTCGCGGACCTGCGGGTTGTCCAGATAGGGGAAGCGTTCCATCAGCAGCGCCAGCGCGCCGGTGACGTGCGGGGTCGCCATCGAGGTGCCGGTCAGGTCGCCGTAGCCGAACTGCGGGCGCTCGTCGACGGTTTCGAAGCCGACCAGGTTACCCTGGTCGTCGTGCACCAGCTCGATGTCGACTTCGCCGCCGATCACGCTCGAGGTGATGTCGGTGCCGGGCGCGGCGACGCACCAGTCCATGCTCAGTCCGCAGATGCTGGAACTGCCGTCGATGCCGCCGCCCTGGTTGATGTTGACCACGCTCAGCCAGTACTTCTCGGCCTCTGGCACCCAGCGCGGCAGGGTCGCGTAGATGCCGGCGATATTGCCGCTGTCGTTGCCGGCCGCCCACACCTGCAGCATGCCGTCGCGGGTCGAAGGCGCGATGTAGGTGTCGAAGTACTCCGCGACGCCTTCCGCGTTGTAGAGCCCGTCCATCTCTTCCGCCGTCGTCGGCTCGCTGGCCAGGCCCCAGCTGTGGTTGATCGCGCGCACGCCCTGCGCCGACATCTGCGCGTACATCGCGGCGACTGCTTCGCTGCCCGGGCCGATGGCGAGCTCGGTGCCGCCAAAGTCGACGCCGAAGATCCCCGACAACAGTGCGGTGACGTCGGAATAGCTGTTCGCGAACAGGCGCGCGGTGGTCAGGTCCGCGCCGTAGGCGACGCCATGGGTACCGTTGCCATCGCGATTGGCCAGCATGGTGCCGGCGACATGGGTGCCGTGGGTGTTGTAGGAAACGCCCGCGATCCCCTCGAGGATCTCGTTGGCGTCGGGCACCAGCCAGCCGAACTGGATCAGCAGGTCGACCAGGGCACGGTCCTCGTCGGTATACCGCAGGACTTCGACCTGGGCGCGGTCGCCCTCGGTATGGAAACACGCGTCGGGGCCGTCGAGCACGGCCTCGCTGGCGCAGCCCGGATCGGCCATCAGGATCGAACGCAGATCCTTGCCCGCGAATTCGCCGTGGCGGCTGTCGGCGCCGCTGTCGAACACGCCCAGACGGATACCGCGGCCACTGAGCCCGCGCGCGTAGGCGTGATGCGCACCGATCGCCTCCAGGCCCCAATCGGCGTTGAACTCGTCGCTGCGCCAGCTGTCGGCATCACCGGCGCGCCCTTCCTCCTGGTATCCCGCATCCTGCGCCGCGGCGGTGCCGGCGCCGGCAAACAGCAGGGCGGCGACGATCGCGCTCGACAGCGCCGAACGGACATGCCCCTTCCGTGTGCCGTTCACATCACTTCCGGACCGGCTACCCCGAAGTACCGACGAATAATTTCCAGACTGCTGCATTTCGAGCCCTACTCCCCTGGTCGACTTGTTCCTGTCATGGTTCCGCGCACCCGGCATGACGGGTCCTGGCGCGGATGTCCGGTATGCGCGCCGCGATGCGGCGCGCGCCGTCGGCTCTGTCGAAGCGACGACGGAAGCAATAACGGACATGCCGGAAAACCCCCTACCCCGAGCGGGAGAAAGCCGGAGACAGCAACGGAGTCCGCTGCAGCGGAACCCGCGGGCCGGCCACGGGCCAGGGAAAGAAGGTCAGAACCGGTGACGCGCGCTCAGCAGCACGTAACGACCGCGCGGATCGTCGTAGGCGACGTCGTAGCCATCGCGCTCGGTGTCGTAATTGACGGGATCGCGATCCGCCAGATCGCGCACATTCACCCCCAGCCGCCAACCGGGAATTCCGTTGTAGGCGACGTCGATGTCGAGCACGCCGCGTCCGGGCGTGCGGCAGCGGCCGCCGTTGAAGCGTGGACAGCCGGTATCCGGCGAGCCGACCCAGTACGGACCACGTGCACGCAACCCCAGCGTGCTGGTCCAGTCGCCTCGCCTCCATTGCAACGATCCCAGCAGATTGCCGTTGGGAGATCCGTAGCCGGCATGGTCGTGGATTGGCGCACCATCCCATGCGCGCCGGTCGACCCGGGACAGATGATGCGCCGCCAGCACGAGCGAGAAGTCCCCCGCATCGCCCGCATCCAGGTGCCAGCGCATCTCGGCTTCCCAGCCGCGCACATCGGTGACGCCGACGTTCTCGAAGTACCTGTCGATCGCCACCAGTTGGCCATCCGCGTTCCGGCGCAACGAATCGGGGAAGGCCGCCAGATCGTCGAACGCACTGCCGGGTAGGATCTCGTTGTTGCGCCGTATGCGGAAGTGGTCGAAGCTCAGGCTGAAGTCCGGCGACGGCGCCCACACGATACCCAGCGTGTGGCTGCGCGAGGTCTCGGGTTCGAGGTCAGGGTTCTCGAGCGCGCCCAGGGTGACCAGGCACAGGGACCGGGACGGCGTGAGCGCCAGCTCGTCCGCACACGGGCCCAGTTCGTCGGTCTGGAGCACGAAGGTACGCTCCTCGATGACGTTCGGACGCCGCAGTTCGAACAGGGAAGGCACGCGGTAACCCGTGGCCGCGGTTGCGCGCAGCGTCAGCGTGTCGCGCGGCGACCACTTCAGGCCGAGCTTGGGCGAGAACCGGTTGTCGTAGCCCTGCGGAGCATCGAAGCGCAGCGCCAGTTCGGCCTGCAGGTTGTCGAGCAGCGGCAATCCGAGCTCGGTGTACAACGCACCGCTGTTCCGATGGCTGTCCAGCGCGGTCTTGGGCGTGCCGAGCGCGAGATCGTCGTCGAGCAGTCTTGCATCCGGCCTGTGCACCAGGCCGTTGCGGATGAATTCGCCGCCGACCGCAAGCCGCGCCTCGCCGCCCGGAAGCGCGAACAGCGGTCCTTCCAGCCCCGCGGACAGCTGTTGCAAGGTCGCCTCGCCATGCAGGGTGAACGTCGGCGAGATCGTATCCAGGATGGCGGGGTCGTTGGGGGTGCCGTCGAACCGGTAGCGGTCCAGGAACACCGAGCGTTCGATCTCCTCGTTGCTGACCTGCCCGTCGATGCGGCTGGTGACGCGGTTCTCGTGGTGCGACAGCGACACGTCCCACGCCCATTCGCCATGCCAGCCCTTCACCGCCGCATCGAGATCGAGGCTGCGGTTGCGACTGCGATTGACCACCGGCCCCAGCTCGAAGAAAACGTAGTTGAGCGAACCGTCCTCAAGACTGTCCGGGTGCCCCGCCGGCAACGTGACGCTGGCATGGAAGGGGGGATGTTCCAGCTCCTGCCTCGCTTCGCTGTAGCGGGCGTCGAACTCGAACGTGGCGCCTTCCCACAGCGGCTCGGCGACATGGCCGTACAGCCACAGGCGCCGGCTGGCGGGCTGCAGGTCGGTGTAGCGGGCCGGATCGAACCGGCAGTCGAGGGCGACATCGGCCGGAGCGTTGCCGCACTGCAGGCTGACCAGACGTCCGTCGACGAAGTAGCCGAGCGGATAGCGCCAGTCGAACAGCCCTTCGCGGCGGTGGTCGCGGCTGTGCCAGTCGCGCGCATCTCCGGGCAGCGCTTCGCGGTCCAGCCAGTCCACCGCCAGGATCCCGCTGCCGCCGCGCGGGGTATCGATGCCATGGCTCAGCGATATCCGGCGCTCGTCGGCGTCGCCGCGGCCGGAGCGGCCGTAGCGGGCCAGCGCTTCACCGCCCTTCTGCTGCTTGCGCAGGATGATGTTGACCACGCCGGCCATCGCATCGGCGCCATAGATCGCCGAGGCGCCGCCGCGGAGGATCTCGACCCGCTCGACCAGGCTCAGCGGAATCACGTCCAGATCGGTCAGCCCACCCAGTTCGGACGAGGTCAGCCCGTAATTGGCCACCCGCCTGCCGTCGACGAGGAACAGGGTCGCCCGCGGTCCCAACGCGTTCAGGCTGGTGGTCGCGGCGACGTTGAACGGCTGCTGGAAGCTCGGCCCGCCATCGGCGGCGATCGCGACCGGATGGTGGCCGATCATGCCCGGCTGGAACCGCAACAGCTCGAACAGGGTCTGGAAGCCGCTGGCTTCGATGTCGTCGCGGGTGATCAGGGTCATCGGCGATGGCGTGACCGCATCGATGTCGATGCGCGGAATCCGCGAACCGGTGACTTCGACCCGGGCGATCTCGACCGGACCCTGCGGGGTCTCAGGCGCGGCCTGCAGCGGCGCCCTGGCCGGCGCAGGCGCCGCGATCGCCTTCAGCACGAAGGTATCCGCGTTGACCCGCTCGGCCTGCAGTTCGCTGCCCTCCAGCAGGTAGCGCAATGCGTGTTCGAGCGTCATTCGTCCGCGCAGCGGGCGTGCCCGACGCGACTCGACCTGCCCGGGGGCATAGAGGATCTGGATGCCGCTGCGCAGTGCGAGCGCCTTCAGCGCCGCGTCGAGCGAGCCGCCCGGGAGGTCCAGATGCAGCCGCGCCTCCGGCTCTGCAAGGGCCTGCCCGGACTGCACGACCGCCCACGCATCACCGCTGCGCAGCGGCAACACGCCGCACACGGCCATCAACAGACAGGCCCGGGCCATCCGCGGGGGAATCGGAGTCAGCATCCGCCCACATTACGGAAACCCCGACGGTGCAGGCAATCGGGTGATTCATCCAGCCATTCCGGAGGGTCATGTCGCCGTGCCGGCGTCCTTGCCGGCCATCCGGCCAGTGGCGTCCCGGACGGCCGGAGGGTCATCAGCGGCATCCGCGATGCGGACAGGAACGCGGCAGGAGGATCACCCCCGGGGAGCGCGCAGGAAGATGCCGTCGGCCCGGGCTTCGGCCCTCAGGCCCCACCCCTGCTCGAGCGCATCGATCAGCGCTGCCTGCTCATCCACACGGAACACGCCGCTGACGGTGATGCCCGCCAGTTCAGGATCTGCCAGCCGCAGCGGCAGCTCCGAATAACGGTTCATCTCGACCAGCAGATCGTCGAGACGGCGCTTGCGGAAAACCAGCTCGCCGCGCGGCCAGCCCTTGGCGACCTCCAGGTCGAGCGCACGGGTCGGGGTGAAGCGGCCCCGCGGATCGACCTGGACCTGCTCGCCGGGCGCGAGCCGGCGACCGGGACCATCGTCGCCATGGCTGACCAGGACGATGCCCTCGATCAGCCCGACATTGATCTCGTCGCCCCGCCGGCTGACCTGGAAGGTGGTGCCGATGTCGCGCACGGTGCCGGCCGCCGCCCGCACCAGGAACGGCCGGTCCGGATCCGGCCCGACTTCGAAACGGGCCCGGCCACTGATCAGCTCGACCACGCGCAGGTCGTCGTCGTAGCGCGTGGTCACCCGCGTATCGGTATCCAGCAGCATCCGGGTGCCATCTTCGAGCACGATCTCGCGCTGCTCGCCGACCGCGGTCGCGTAACCGGTCACCGTCGCTGGCCCGGTTGGCCGCAGCCAGGTCGCCGCACCGATCGCCAGCACCAGGACCGCTGCGGCCGCTGCGGTCCATCCGGGCCAGCGAGACCGTCGCCGTGCGGATACGGCAGGACGCCGGCCTCCATGCGCCTCGCGGGCGGCCGCACGCAACATCCCGTCGCCGGCCAGCATCGCCGCCAGCGCATGCAGGCGCTCGGCCTCGAGATACGCCTCGACGTGTCGCGGCGAGGCGGCCAGCCAGTCCTCGAACGCCTCGCGCTCCGCCGCCGTGCATTCGGGCGATTCCAGCCGCGCCAGCCAATCCGCGGCAAGATCGTCGAGGCGGGTGATGTGCCCGATGCTCACGTCGCCTCCTCTTCCGGCCCGCCGCCCTCGACCCGGGCCAGTCCCTCGCGCAGCCCCTTGAGCGCGCGGCTGATGTGCTTCTCCACCGCCTTGACGGAGATGCCGAAGCGCTCGGCGATCTGCGGATAGCTCATGCCTTCGATGCGGTTGAGCAGATAGACCTCGCGGCACCGCTCCGGCAGCTCCAGTATCAGGCGCCTGACATGCACCAGTTGCTGCTGGGTGTCGATACGCTGCTCGTGGCTCGGTTCGGGCGAGGCGAGCCAGTCATGGTCCACGCTCAGGCTGACCTGCTGCGGCGCGGCGGTCCCGCCGCTGCGGCGGCCGCGGTCGAGCAGTGCATTGGCGGCGATCCGGTACACCAGCCGGCGCAACTGCTCCTGCGGCAGGCCGCGATAGCGCAGCAACCGCACCATCGCCTCCTGGGCGACATCCTTGGCGTCCTCTTCCGGCAGCCGGCGGCACAGATAGCCGACCAGGATCGAGCGCTGCTCGCGGATGAACGCCTCGAACTCCCGGTCCTGTTCGGCGCCCGCGGACATCTCCCGGTCCTCGCGCCCCCATGCCGACGCGGCCACTAACCGTCCCTCCGGCGGGACGGGGCGTTCGGGGCGGCGGTGGGCCGGTGGCGGAACATCGGCGGGTATGGCTCCGGCGGCGACGTGATGACCGGCGCACCGGAATGCTTCGTCATCCGACCGCCGTGGCGGCCTGTTGTACCACGAGCCACGCAGGCGGCGTACCGACGGGCCACTCGCCCCGGTCCCTCCCTGCAGTGGCAATGAAAGCGCGGTCATGCCCACCTGAACGGATCTCGTGGCGCTCCCCCTACCTCGGATAGAATTCCCGGGTTTATCCATCGTTGAGGTCGCCATGTCCCCGCTCGCCTATCGCCGTGTCCTGTTGAAGCTCTCCGGCGAGGCCCTGATGGGCGACGAGGACTACGGCATCGACCCGAAGATGATCGGCCGGCTGGCGCAGGAGGTCATCGAGGCCCAGCAGGCCGGCGCCGAGGTCGCGCTGGTGATCGGCGGCGGCAACATCTTCCGCGGCGCCGGACTGGCCGCCGCCGGCATGGACCGGGTGACCGGCGACCAGATGGGCATGCTGGCGACCGTGATCAACGCGCTGGCGATGCAGGACGCACTGGAAAAGCGCGGCGGCAAGGCTCGGGTGATGAGCGCGCTGAAGATCAACGACGTGTGCGAGGACTACATCCGCCGGCGCGCGATCCGCCACCTGGAGAAGGGCCGGCTGGTGATCTTCGCCGCGGGCACCGGCAATCCGTTCTTCACCACCGATTCCGGCGCCGCCCTGCGCGCGATCGAGATCGGCGCCGACCTGCTGCTGAAGGCGACCAAGGTCGATGGCGTCTACGACCGCGACCCGAAGAAGCACGCCGACGCGACCCGTTACGAGACCCTGACCTACGACGAGGTGATCTCGCGCGACCTGCAGGTGATGGACACCGCCGCGTTCGCACTGTGCCGCGACAGCGGACTGCCGCTGCGCATCTTCGACATGGGCCAGCCCGGCGTGCTGCTGCGTATCCTGAAGGGCGAGAACATCGGCACGCTTGTCGCTGGACGCGGCTGAGGCGGCCCTGCTGGCCGCTGCAGGAACAGCGTAAGCCTCGACCGGGCTTTCACGGGACAACCTCATCGCGGCTTACGCCGCTCCTACCAGGCTCCCGCCCGGCTGCGGGCTGCGGAGTCCCGAATCCCCGTAATAGTGTCCTCCCGCGCGGCATGCCACCATCGCCGCATGTCAGGACACCACCATCACCATGACGGTACCCGCGCGTTCGCCGCGGTGACCCTGGTCAACCTCGCCTATACCGCGCTGGAGGCCGGCTACGGCTTCGCGATCAATTCGCTGGCGCTGCTGTCGGACGCTCTGCACAACCTCGGCGACGTGCTCGGGCTGGGCCTGGCCTGGGGAGCGGCGGTGCTCGCCCGCCGGCCGCCGACCGCCCGCCACACCTACGGCTGGCGCCGCGCGACCCTGCTCTCGCCATTGGCCAATGCGCTGCTGCTGGTCGCGTTCTCCGGGGCGCTGGCATGGGAGGCGATGCGGCGTTTCAGCCAGCCGCCGGAAATTCCGGCGATGACGGTGATCGTGGTCGCGGCGATCGGCATCGCCGTCAACCTCGGCGGGGCCTGGCTGGTACGCGACGGCCACGATCACGATCTCAACCGCCGCGGCGCGTTCCTGCATCTGGTCGCCGACGCCGCGGTGTCGCTCGCGGCGGTGCTCGCCGGACTCGGCATGGGCTGGCTCGGCTGGGCCTGGCTGGATCCGGCCACCGCGCTGCTGATCGGCGCGGTGGTGGCGATCAGCGCGTTCGGACTGCTGCGCGAAAGCTTCAACGCGGCAATGGACGCGGTGCCGTCCAGCATCGACCAGGACGAAGTCCAGGCCTTCCTGCTGGAGCAGCCCGGCGTATCGGCCGTGCATCACCTGCACATCTGGTCGCTCGGCGCCGGCGAGATCGCGATGACCGCGCACATGGTGCGGCCGGATTGCGGCGACCACGACGCCTTCATCGACCGCCTGAACCGGGCCCTCGACGAGAAGTTCGGCATCAACCATCCGACCCTGCAGGTCGAGCACGGCAACGCCTGCGAGCACGATCGCCACGTGCGCGCGCCTCACGGAGGCTGAGCCGCACCGGCGGCGGTCGTGCCGGGCCGCAGCACGGGCAACGAACGCGCCGTTTCTGCCGCCCGCCGCCTCCCGGTTGACAAGCCCCGCTATAATCCCGCGGTTACCGACACAGGACCGGAGCCGGCGATGCTCAACGAGATCAAGACTGATGCCAAGACCCGCATGGCCAAGAGCGTGGATGCGCTCCGCCACGATCTGACCAAGGTCCGCACCGGCCGCGCCTCGACCGCGCTGGTCGACCACCTGAAGGTCAACTACTACGGTTCCGACATGCCGCTGACCCAGGTCGCCAGCGTCGCGGTCACCGACGCGCGCTCGCTGACCATCACGCCCTGGGAGAAGCAGATGGTCTCGGCTGTCGAGAAGGCGATCATCAACTCCGACCTCGGCCTGACCCCGAACACCGCCGGCACGGTGATCCGCATCAACCTGCCGGCGCTGACCGAGGAGCGCCGCCGCGAACTGACCAAGGTCGTCCACGGCGAGGGCGAGAACACCAAGGTCGCGATCCGCAACATCCGCCGCGACGCCAACCACCAGGTCAAGGAGCTGCTGAAGGAAAAGCAGATCACAGAGGACGACGTGCGCCGCAGCGAGGAGGAGATCCAGAAGCTGACCGACAGCGCGATCAAGGACGTCGACGACGTGGTCAAGGCCAAGGAACAGGAACTGATGGCGGTTTGACGGGTCTGTCCGTCGACCAGATGGCCTCCGATCCCGCCAATACCGCGCCGGCCGGCATCCCCCGCCACCTGGCCGTCATCATGGACGGCAACGGGCGCTGGGCCGAGCGCCGGCGGCGCCCGCGCATGATCGGCCACCGCGCCGGCGCCCGCGCGGTGAATGTCTGCATCGACTTCTGCCTCGAGCGCGGCATCCGCGCGCTGACCCTGTTCGCGTTCTCCAGCGAGAACTGGGCGCGCCCGGAAGAAGAAGTCGGCGCGCTGATGAAACTGTTCCTCAACGCGCTCGAACGCGAAGTCGAGGAACTGCACCGCCGCGGTGTCCGGATCCGCTTCATCGGGGAGCGCGCGCGCTTCAGCGACGCGATCCGCCAGCGCATGGACCACGCCGAGTCGGTCACCGCCGGCAACCGGCGGCTGCACCTGAACATCGCCGCCAGCTACGGCGGCCGCTGGGACATCGCCCAGGCCGCGCGGTCGCTGGCCGAGGACGTCGCCGCCGGCCGGCTGGCCCCGGCCGACATCGACGAGCGCCTGCTCGGCTCGCGCGTCGCCCTCGCCGACCTGCCGCCGCCGGACCTGTTCATCCGTACCGGCGGCGACCTGCGGATCAGCAACTTCCTGCTCTGGCAGCTCGCCTACACCGAACTTTGGTTCACCGAGCTGCTGTGGCCGGAGCTGGACGCGACGACACTGCAGGTCGCGCTGGACGACTATGCAGGCCGCCAGCGCCGCTTCGGCCTGACCGGCGCCCAGGTCGCCGGCCGCGAGCCGGTCGCCCAAGACAACGAGAATTCCGCATGACCCGTACCCGCCTGCTCGCCGCCCTGGTGATGGCGCCGGTGGCGATCGCCGCCATCCTGCTGCTGCCCACGCCCTGGCTGATGGCCCTGGCGGCGGTGGTCTTCCTCGCCGGCCTGTGGGAATGGTTCGACCTGGCCGAGGTCGACGACAGCCTCGCCCGCTCGGTGCTGCTGGCGGCCAACCTCGCACTGATGGTCGCGCTGGTCTGGGCGTCGCGCTCGGGCAATGGATTCAGCTTCGTGCTGTTGCAGATCGCCACCGTGATCGGCGTGGTCTGGTGGCTGCTGGCGCTGGCCTGGCTCGGCCGCTACCGGTTCGCCAGCGACCATGCGACCCACGCCCGCGCGATCAAACTCGCCGCCGGGACCCTGAGCCTGGTCCCGGCGTGGTGCGCGCTGGCGTGGATCCACGCCGACAACGGCGACGCCGGCCATCGCTGGCTGCTGGTCGCGCTGGCGATCGTCTGGGCCGCCGATTCCGGCGCCTACTTCGCGGGCCGGCGCCTCGGCGGCAGGCTGTTCAAGGGCCGCAAACTGGCGCCGCGGATCAGTCCGAACAAGACCTTCGAGGGCCTGCTCGGCGGCCTCCTCGCGGGCGTCGCGGCCGGCGTCGGCTTCGGCCTGTTCGCCGGCGCCCCCCCGGCACAGTTGCCATGGGTGGTGCTGGCCAGCGTGATCGCGGTTCTGTTCTCGGTGATCGGCGACCTGTTCGAAAGCCTGCTCAAGCGCCACGTCGGGCTCAAGGATTCCGGCCACCTGATCCCGGGCCACGGCGGCGTGCTCGATCGCCTCGACGGCGTGCTGGCGGCACTGCCGGCGTTCGCGCTGGCGAAGGCGATGTTCGGGTTCTGAGAATGCCGGCCGCCTTCTCCCGCCTCGAAGTCGCCGTCCTCGGTGCGACCGGTTCGATCGGCAGCTCCGCACTCGACGTGATCGCCCGTCACCCGGACCGCCTGCGCGCCAGCGTGCTCGCGGCCGGGCGCAACGTCGGGGCGCTGCTCGATCTGTGCCGCCGCCACCGCCCTCGCCACGCGGTGATCGACGACGCATCCGCGTTCCCGGCGCTGCGCGACGGCCTGCGCGCGGCCGGCCTGGACACCCGGGCGCATGCCGGCGACGCGCTCGCGGCGCTGGTCGCCAGCGATGCCTGCGACACCGTGGTCGCGGCCATCGTCGGTGCCGCCGGACTGCCGTCGACGCTCGCGGCGGCACGGGCCGGCAAGCGCCTGCTGCTGGCCAACAAGGAATCGCTGGTATTGGCCGGCGAGCTGCTGATGCGTACCGCTCGCGAAGGCGGGGCGACGATCGTGCCGATCGACAGCGAGCACAACGCGATCTTCCAGTGCCTGCCGGACGCGCATGCGCGCGGCGGCCTGCGCCGGATCGTACTCACCGCCTCCGGCGGCCCGTTCCGCGGCCGCGGCCGCGACACGCTGGCCGCGGTCACCCCCGAACAGGCGGTCGCCCACCCCAAATGGTCGATGGGCCCGAAGATCTCGGTCGACTCCGCGACCCTGATGAACAAGGGCCTGGAGGTGATCGAGGCCCACCACCTGTTCGGCGTGCCCGGCACCCGCATCGACGTGCTGGTGCACCCGCAGAGCCTGGTCCACTCGCTGGTCGAGTTCATCGACGGTTCGACCCTCGCCCAGCTGGGGTTGCCGGACATGCGGACCGCACTCGCGGTCGGCCTGGGCTGGCCGGAACGGATCGAATCCGGGGTCTCCGGCCTGGACCTGCTCGCCCAGGGTGGCCGCCTGGATTTCGAGGCGCCGGACCAGGAGGCCTTTCCGTGCCTGCGGCTGGCATTCGAGGCGCTCGCCGCCGGCGGCACCGCGCCGGCGACCCTCAACGCTGCGAACGAGGTCGCAGTTTCAGCCTTTCTTCAGCGCCAGGTGGGTTTCCTGTCGATACCCGCCCTGGTGGAGGACACCCTGGCAGCACTGCCCCCGATCGCGGCGGACACCCTCGAGGTGCTCGCCGAGGCCGATCGCGAGGCGCGCCGCCATGCCGAAGCCGCGGTCACGCGTCTGACCTGATCCCCGCCCCGACTCCCGCCCCGCAGATGACCTCCCCAGCCCCTTCGCAGATCCACGGTGACCGCCATGGCTGAGTTCCTCGGTTCGGCCTGGTGGCTGATCGTCAGCCTTGGCGTGCTGGTGACGATCCACGAATACGGCCACTTCTGGGTCGCCCGCCGCTGCGGGGTCAAGGTGCTGCGCTTCTCTATCGGCTTCGGCAAGCCGCTGTGGATGAAACGCGGCCGCGACGGCACCGAATACGTGATCGCGGCGATTCCGCTCGGCGGCTACGTGAAGATGCTGGACGAGAACCAGATGTTCCAGGACGGCGGCGACAGCGCTCCCGGCGAGGAGGAGCTGGAACAGTCGTTCAACCGCAAGCCGGTCTGGAAGCGGATCGCGATCGTCGCCGCCGGCCCGATCGCCAACCTGGCGCTGTGCGTGGCGCTGTTCTGGGGGATGTTCGTGATCGGGCGGCCGGACTATGCGCCGGTGGTCGGACAGGTCGAGCGGATCGCCGCCGAGGCCGGCCTGCAGCCCGGCGACACCATTCGCGCCGTCGGCAAACGCGAGACCCCGACCTGGAGCGAGGTGCAGATGGCGCTGCTGCCGGCGGCGCTGGACCGTACCGACGTCGACCTGCGGGTCGAGGATGCCGAAGGCCAGGGACGCACCGTCGAGCTGCCGCTGGGCGGTCTGCCCGAAGACTTCGACGAACGCGATGCGATCAGAGTGATCGGCCTGCTTCCGCGACACGCGCTGACCCCGGCCGTCGTCGGCCAGGTCGAACCGGAGCTCGCGGCGTGGGGCATCCTGGCCGAGGGCGACCTGATCACCGCGATCGACGGCGTACCGATCCGCAGTTGGAACGACATCGGCCCCGAGGTCCAGAAACTGGGCGAGCGTGGCGGCACGGCGATGATCGAGGTCGAGCGCGACGGCGAGCGGCTTGCACTGGAGATCCAGCCGCGCCTGGCGACGGCCGAGGACGGTCGCCAGTACTGGGCGCTGGGAGTGACCTCGCCGGAACGCGGCCGGGCGCCCAAGGACGCCCTGCTCCGCTACGGTCCGGTCGAGGCGGTGCCGGCGGCCTTCGCCGAGGCCGGCCACCAGGCCCGCGAGCTGTTCGCGATGATCGGCCGGGCCTTCACCGGGCGGGTCTCGGTCGAGAACACCGTCGCCGGGCCGATCACCATCGCCCGCGCGACCAATGCCTTCGCCGGCCAGGGCATCGCCTGGTACCTGTCGATCCTGGCCCTGCTGTCGCTCAGCCTGGGCATCTTGAACCTGCTGCCGATCCCGATCTTGGACGGCGGTCACCTGCTGTATTACCTTATCGAGCTGGTCAAGGGCAGCCCGGTGAGCGAGCGCGTCATGGCCGCCGGGCAATATGTCGGCCTCGCATTGATCGCGGGGCTGATGGGTCTGGCGTTCTACAACGACATCGTGAACAACCTGATCCCATGATGCCGGCACCCCTGACCTCCCGACGCCCGCGCTGCGGGCGTTATGCATCGCACCCGGCATCCGCTTGCCGGGGGCCGTGTAGCCGAACCTCCAACCGGACGTGATGATGACGCGAACCCCGACCCGCCGCCTGCTCGCCCTTGCCCTGTCCACCGCGCTGTATCCGGCAACGGCCCTGCCCACGATGGCACAGACGACGGCGCCGGCCCTGCCGAGCCCGTTCGATCCCGCGGCCGCGGCCCCGGCCACCGGTTTCACCGTCAGCGACATCCGCGTCGACGGCCTGCAGCGGATCGCCGCCGGCACGGTGTTCACCTACCTCCCGGTCGAGCGCGGCGACGTGATGGACCAGGCCCGCGCCGGCGAGGCGATCCGCGCCCTCTACCGTACCGGTTTCTTCGAGGACATCACCCTGTCGCGCCAGGGCGACATCCTGGTGGTGACCGTGCGCGAGCGCCCGGCGATCAACAAGCTGACCCTGACCGGCAACAAGGACATCCAGACCGAGGACCTGATGAAGGGCCTCAACGAGATCGGCCTTTCGGAAGGCAACACCTTCGACCGGCTCGCCCTCGACCGGGTCACCCAGGAGCTGACCCGCCAGTACAACAACCGCGGCAAGTACAACGTCGAGATCACACCGTCGGTGACGACGCTGGACCGCAACCGCGTCGACCTGACCATCGAGGTCAAGGAAGGCAAGGCGGCCAAGATCCGCCACGTCAACCTGATCGGCAACGACAGCTTCGAGGAAGAGGACATCCTGGAGAACTGGGAGTCGCGCGAGAGCAACTGGCTGAGCTGGTACCGACGCGACGACCAGTACTCGCGCGAGAAGTTCTCCGGCGACCTGGAGAAGCTCAACTCCTGGTACCTCGACCGCGGTTACGTCGATTTCAGCATCGACTCGCCGCAGGTCTCGATCAGCGCCGACCGCCAGGACATGTACATCACCGCCGGCGTGACCGAGGGCGACAAGTACACCGTCTCCAGCGTCGAGGTCACCGGCGATACCGTGCTGCCGAAGGAGCAGATCGAACGGCTGGTGCTGGTCAAGCCCGAGCAGACCTTCTCGCGGCGCCTGCTCGAGGTCAGCTCCGACGCGATCACCGCGACCCTCGGCAACGTCGGCTACGCGTTCGCGCAGGTCAACACGATTCCGGACATCGACCGCGAGAACAAGACCGTCGGCGTCAACCTGCAGGTCGTTCCCGGGCCGCGCGTGAACGTGCGCCAGATCGTGTTCAAGGGCAACACCCGAACCGGCGACGAGGTGCTGCGCCGCGAGATGCGCCAGTTCGAGGGCGCCTGGTACTCGCAGGCGGCGATCGACCGTTCCAAGATCCGCCTGCAGGGCCTGGGCTTCTTCGAGGAGGTCAACGTCGACACCCAGCCGGTGCCGGGCAGCAACGACCAGGTCGACGTGGTCTACAGCCTGAAGGAGACAACCTCGGGCAGCTTCGTGTTCGGCCTGGGCTATTCCCAGCTCAGCGGCCTGACCGCGCAGGTCCAGGTCTCGCAGAACAACTTCCTCGGCACCGGCAACCGCATGTCGGTGCAGGCCCAGCGCAGCGACTACCTGCAGCGCTACGACTTCTCCTACGTCAACCCGTACTTCACCGACAGCGGCATGTCGCTGGGCTACAACCTGTGGTGGCGCGAGTACGACTACGGCAACTTCAACACCGCCCAGTACTCCAGCACCAACGCGGCGGCGCAGGCGGTGTTCGGCATCCCGATCACCGAGACCGGCTCGATAACCGGCCTGTTCGGCATCGACAGCAACCAGATCTTCGCGTTCCGCGGCCAGACGCCGGAATCGATCGTCGACTACATCGACGCGATCGGCCAGCGCACCTTCCATGCCTGGCGCGGCGAGATCGGCTGGTCGCGCAACACGCTCAACAACGCGCTGACCCCGACCCGCGGCACTTCGCAGCGGCTGTGGCTGGAGGCCACCCTGCCCGGCTCGACGGTCGAGTACTTCAAGATCAACTACAACATCTCCAAGTACTGGCCGCTGTCGCGCTGGCTGGTCGTCAACACCCGCGCCGAGCTCGGCTACGGCGACAACTACGACGACGCGGTCTCGCGCAACATCTGTTTCACCAACGGCTCGCTCGTCGACGACGACAACGATCCGGACACCCCGGCCGTGTGGGTTCCCGGTCCGGACCCCAGCGATCCCTGCGAGACCGACTCGACCGACTACGTGAAGACGGTCACCGCCGACGGCCTGCCGTTCTTCGAGAACTTCTACGCCGGCGGCGTGCGCTCGGTGCGCGGTTTCCGCGACAACACCCTGGGTCCGCGCGAGGCGCCGTTTGAGGGCAGCACCTACCTGCAGCCGGTCGGCGGCTCGGTGAAGACGGTCGGCTCGATCGAGGCGATCTTCCCGACCCTGTTCGACAGCCCGGCCGCGCGCGTCTCGGCGTTCGTGGATTTCGGCAACGTCTTCGAGGACGTCGATGCCTTCGATGCGGGCGAACTGCGTGCATCGACCGGCGTCGCGCTGCTGTGGCGCTCGCCGATGGGTCCGATCTCGATCAGTTACGCCTACCCGATCAAGAAGGAAGACGACGACGAGATCGAGCGTCTGCAGTTCACGTTCGGCGGTGCGTTCTGATCGTCCTCGCCCGCCGTGCCTGACCGCATGGCGGGGATCTCGATGGAGGCTCCCGCGATGAAGGCACCCGCGATGAACCAGTCCTCGCATACCGTCGCCTCACTGGCCGAGCGTTTCGACCTGGCCGTGCATGGCGACGGCGACACCGTCGTCGAGGGCGTCGCGACGCTGGCCGGCGCCGGCCCCTCGCAGCTGGCCTTCCTCGCCAACCCGAAATACCGCGGCCAGCTCGCCGCCACCCGGGCCGGCACGGTGGTGATGCGCGAGGACGACGCCGCCGGCTTCGCCGGCACGGCACTGGTCGCCCGCGATCCGTACGCGGCGTTCGCCCGTATTGCCGCCCTGTTCGCGCCGGTTCCCGACCGGCCGCCGGGCATCCACGCCTCCGCGGCGATCGATCCCTCCGCCGAGATCGCGGCCGACGCCCACGTCGGCGCCTTCGTCAGCATCGGTGCGCGCAGCCGCGTCGAGGCAGGCGCGACGATCGGCCCCGGCAGCGTGATCGGCGAGGACTGCGTGATCGGCGCCGGTTCCGAACTGGTCGCCCGGGTCACCCTGGTGACGCGGGTCCGTCTCGGGCAACGCGTCCGCATCCATCCCGGCGCGGTGATCGGCGCCGACGGCTTCGGACTGGCGATGGACAACGGCCGCTGGCTGAACGTGCCCCAGCTCGGCGGCGTGGTGATCGGCGACGATTGCGAGATCGGCGCCAACACCACCATCGACCGCGGTGCGATCGAGGACACCGAGCTCGGCGAGGACGTCCGTCTCGACAACCAGATCCAGATCGGCCACAACGTGACGATCGGCGCGCATACGGCGATGGCGGGTTGCTCGGCGGTGGCCGGCAGCGCGAGGATCGGCCGCTACTGCCTGATCGGTGGGGCCGCCGGAGTCCTCGGCCACCTGGAGATATGCGATCGCGTCGTGATCACCGCGATGAGCCTGGTCACCAGTTCGATCCGGGAGCCGGGCGAATATTCGTCCGGAACGCCACTGATGGACAATCGCAACTGGCGCAGGAACGCCGCCCGCTTCAAGCACCTCGACGCGCTCGCCCGCCGTATCCAGCGCGCGGAGCCGTAATGCATCCCGCCGGCGCGGTCGACCGCGCCGGAATGTACCTGCAAGGAAACACGATGAGCTCGACCGTGAAGTTGCCGATTGACGTCACCGCCATCCAGGCGGTACTGCCGCACCGCTACCCGTTTCTGCTGGTCGACCGGGTGGTCGAGTTCGAGCCCGACAGACGCGTGCTGGCCTACAAGAACGTCACCGTCAACGAGCCGTTCTTCAACGGTCACTTTCCCGGCCATCCGGTCATGCCGGGCGTACTCGTCGTGGAGGCGCTGGCCCAGGCCGGTGGCCTGCTGACCCAGCTGTCAGGCGACGGCACCGTCGACGGCCGGCTGTTCTACCTGGTCAAGATCGACAATGCGAAGTTCTCGCGGATGGTGGTGCCGGGCGACAGGCTCGAGCTCGAGGTCACCCTGAAGCGCACCATCCGCAACATGGCCCTTTACAGCGGCGTCGCCCGGGTCGACGGCAAGCAGGCCGCCTGCGCCGACATCCTCTGCGCCGAGGTCGATGCCTGACGATGCGGGCCGCCATCCATCCCTCTGCCATCGTCGAACCCGGTGCCCGCATCGGCGAGAACGTGCGCATCGGCGCCTTCTGCTACATCGGCGACGGTGTGATCGTCGGCGATGGATGCGAATTCGGTCCGCACTGCTCGGTGACGGGTCCTACCACGATCGGCCGCGACAACCGGTTCATCGGCCACTGTGCGGTCGGTGGCGAGCCGCAGGACAAGAAGTTCGCCGGCGAACGGGTCGAGCTCGTCATCGGCGACCGCAACACCTTCCGCGAGTTCGTCACCCTCAACCGCGGCACCGGCGGCGGCGGCGGGGTGACCCGGATCGGCAACGACAACTGGCTGCTGGCCTACACCCACGTGGCGCACGACTGCGTCGTCGGCGACCACTGCGTGTTCTCCAACAACGCGACCCTCGCCGGTCATGTCACCGTCGGCGACCACGTGATCCTCAGCGGTTTCGCCGGTGTCCACCAGTTCTGCCGGATCGGCGCGCATGCGTTCGTCGGCATGGGCGCGTTCGTCAACGGGGACGTGCCGCCGTTCGTGATGGTCGCCCAGGACGGCTACGGCCGCCCGCGCGGGATCAACAGCGAGGGATTGAAACGCCGCGGCTTCGACAGCGCGCGGATCGGCGCGATCAAGCGCGCCTACCGGGCGCTGTACGTGGCCGGCTCCTCGCTGGACGAGGCCCGCGGAAAGCTTGCGGAGCTCGCGAACGAAAGCGAGGACGTCCGCGCCCTGCTCGACTTCATCGAAAGCGGCGAGCGTCCGTTGCTGCGCTGAGGGCTGAGAGCTGCCCTGGTTCTGCGTAGAAGCGGCCCAAGCCGCGACCGGGCCTTCCCATGAAAGCCGGATCGCGGCTTACGCCGTTCCCGCGACTCTAAGGCTCCGGAACCCGGGAGCCGCGGATCTACACGGATGATGCGGATCCTGCCTTTGATGGTTCCGATCCATGTTCATCCGCACGACCCGCGGCTGGCGCTTTTGTTCCGCGGGTCTTCGGGCTTGGCACGACTGCCCACCGGAGCGGGCCGACCGGGCTGCCGCTGCGGCGGATGTCCGCGGAGCCGGTTCCCGGGATCACCGCGATTCTTGCAGCAGCTGTCGGCCCTGCCCGGGGCTGACGCTGTTCTATCATTCCTGCACACGACCACACGGCCCACCGTCTTGTCCCCTGCCCCCGGCCCTCGATCCACCCGCCTCCGCATCGCCCTGGTCGCAGGCGAAGCCTCTGGCGATCTGCTCGGCGCGGGCCTGATCGAGGCGTTGCGACAGCGCTGCCCCGATGCCGAGTTTGCCGGCATCGGCGGCGACCGCATGCGCGCCGCCGGCCTGGACACCTGGCACGACGCCGGCGAACTGGCGGTGATGGGCCTGTCGGAAGTGTTGCGTCATCTGCCGCGGCTGCTGCGCCTGCGCCGCGGACTGCGCCGGCGGCTGCAGCAATGGAAGCCCGATGTCTTCGTCGGCATCGACGCGCCCGATTTCAATCTCGGCGTCGAACGCTGGCTCAAGCAGCGCCGCGAGCACGGCCGACCGCGTACCGTCCACTACGTCAGCCCGTCGGTCTGGGCGTGGCGCGAAAAACGCGCGGCGAAGATCGGTCGCTCCGCCGACTGCGTACTGTGCCTGTTTCCGATGGAACCGCCGATATACGCCCGCCATGGGGTCGACGCGCGTTTCGTCGGCCACCCGCTGGCCGACGAGATGCCGCTGGAGCCCGACCGCGCCGCCGCCCGCGAACGGCTCGGCCTGGATCCGGGTCGTGCGGTGCTGGCGGTGCTGCCCGGCTCGCGGCTCGGCGAGATCGAGCGACTGGGACGGACCTTCATCGAGGCCGCAACGCGGATCGCCGCCGAAATACCCGGACTGCAGGTGGTCGTGCCGTCCGCCAACGCGGCGTGCCGGGCGGCGATCGAACCGCTGCTGGCTGCCTCTGGCGCAGCCGCTACCGGCCCGGTCGACGTCCACCTCATCGATGGCCGCGCGCGCACCGCGATGATCGCCAGCGACGTCGTGCTGCTCGCCTCCGGAACCGCGACGCTCGAGGCGATGCTCGCCAAGCGCCCGATGGTGGTCGGCTACAAAGTCGCGCCGCTGACCTACCGCATCGTCAAGGGGCTGGGCCTGTTGAAGGTCGACAGTTACTCGCTGCCGAACGTGCTCGCGGACGAGCGCGTGGTGCCCGAGCTGATGCAGGACGCCTGCACCGCCGACGGGCTCGCCGGCGCGGCGCTGGCCTGGTTCCGCGACCCGGCCGCGGTCGCGGCGTTGGAACCGCGGTTCGCCGCGATCCATCGACAGCTGCGCCGCGACGCATCGGCGCAGGCCGCCGCCGCGATCGCCGGCCTGCTGGACGCGCCCGGAGGCACCGCACCGGGTGAACTCGCGAGTGGATGACATGGTCGCCGACGCACCGGTGAACGGGGATCTGTTCCGGCTGGATGACGGCGAAGCCCATGTCGCCGGCGTCGACGAGGCCGGACGCGGACCGTTGGCCGGCCCGGTCGCAGTGGCGGCAGTGATCCTCGATCCGGCACGGCCGGTGGCCGGCCTCGACGATTCCAAGAAACTGACCGAGCGCAGACGCGAAGCATTGTTCCCGCTGATCCAGGAGCATGCGCTGGCGTGGCGGATCGTGTTCGTCGAGCCCGCCGAGATCGACACGCTGAACATCCTGCAGGCGACCCTCGAGGGCATGCGGCGTGCGCTTTCCCTGCTGGAACCGCGCCCGCGACTGGCCCGCATCGATGGCAATCTGGTGCCGTCCGGACTGGCATGCGCCGGCGAAGCGGTTGTCGGTGGCGACGGGATCGAACCGGCGATCATGGCCGCGTCGATCCTCGCCAAGGTCGCCCGCGACAGGGCGATGCACGTGCTGCATGCGCAATGGCCGCAATACGGCTTCGATGCCCACAAGGGTTACCCCACGCCAGCCCACCTCGCCGCGCTGGCCGAGCATGGCCCGTGCCCGGCGCACCGGCGCAGCTTCGCGCCGGTGCGGCGCAGTCTCGACCTCGGATGCGTCGTGCAGGTCCCCGGTTGAAACCGGGCGGCACTCGTGCCGTCACGGCCGCCCGACCCGGCTGAACAGGCAGTCGGGGCGGCAGGCCCGGGACGCGCCCGGGGCCCGTTCGTGCCGCCGGACCAGCGCGGCGGCTGATCCTGGTCACGGCGCGTTGGCCCGCCGCGCGCTACCCTGTCGACACGAGAAACGATTGCGGCATCCTCAGGGATGCACGCGCCGGCCCGCCATCCGGCGGCCCGGCCCAGGGGTGCGGCGACGACGCCGGCCCGCCCGCCCCGCAGGCACCGCAGACCGGCGACGGAGGTGTGCCATGCGTACCGCCCTGCTCAATCCACCGACCCCACCGATCCCCTTCGGCGCCGATGCGCCAATGCCCGATGCCCGCAACGCGGTGATGGCGTGGCAGCCCGCCGAGGTCGCGCGTTTCGACGCGCTGCTGCACGAGATTCATCCGGATGCCTTGCGGGTCGACGTCCCCAGGCTGCAGGCCGCCGCCGAGTGGCTGGCCGAGCTGCCTCCCGAGCGCGCCCATGAACTGCTGTCGGATCGTCTGGAACGCATCGAACTGATCCGCGCGATGCTCGCGGACCCCGACTGGGACACCGACGACGGCACCCGCGCCCGCGTCGCCCGGCTGGTCGCCTACATGGACCGCGATGACGACCTGATCCCGGACGGCACCCCGAGCCTGGGCATGCTCGACGACGCCCTGATGCTCGAACTGGCCTGGCCCGCGCTGGAAGCCGAGGTCGAGCAGTATCGGGACTTCCGCGACTACCGCGCCAGCGAGAACCCCGGCGGCGACGCGCAGGCCCGGCGACAGGCGTGGTTCCGCGACCGCCTCGCCGAACTCGAGGAGCTGCGCCACAGGACGCGCGTCCGCAGCGGCCATTACGTCGACACCCGTCCGCCGCCCGACCGCCGTTTCCGGGTTTCGTGAGTCTCCGCGCGGCCGCG
Organism: Marilutibacter chinensis; assembly: GCF_021725675.1. Lineage (GTDB taxonomy): Bacteria > Pseudomonadota > Gammaproteobacteria > Xanthomonadales > Xanthomonadaceae > Marilutibacter > Marilutibacter chinensis. The sequence goes on from NZ_JAKJPO010000008.1 coordinate 109,022, forward strand.
GCATCCGGACGATGCGCCGGCCGTGGCCGCGTGAGGGGTCGGGGCGGCGGCGTCAAGCCTTGTGCCCGTGCGGTGGGCTGCTAACCTGCATGCCTGCAAGACGGTCGCTTCCGACCGCGCCAGCACAGGCATGTCCGCGTCCCGATTCGTCCACCTCCACCTGCATAGCGAGTACTCGCTGGCCGACTCCACCGTCCGCATCGGCGAGCTGGTCAAGCGCAGCGTCGAGCTGGACCAGCCGGCGGTGGCGATCACCGACATCAACAATGTCTTCGCCGCGGTCAAGTTCTACAGGAAGGCCGAGGGCGCCGGCATCAAGCCGATCATCGGCGCCGACATCGGGCTGGCCGACGGCAACGAGGCGACATCGCGGCTGACCCTGCTGTGCCGCGATCGCGACGGCTATCTGACGCTGTCGCGGCTGCTGACCCGGGTGTGGATGGAGGGCCACCGCGCCGATGGCGTGGCGATGCGCCCGGAATGGCTGCGCGAGGACAACGCGGGGCTGTTCGTGATGGCCGGACGCCACAGTCTGGCGGGACGGCTGACCGTGGCCAACAAACACGAGCACGCGGAGGCCTGGCTGGCCGACTGGCAAGGCGTGTTCGGCGAACGCCTGCACATCGAGCTGACCCGCGCCGGGCGCGAGGGCGAGGACGCGTTCAATGCGTTCGCGCTGCATGCCTCGGCCAAGCGGGGCCTGCCGGTGGTCGCCAGCAATGACGTGCGCTTCCTCCACCGCGACGGCTTCGAGGCCCACGAGGCGCGCGTCTGCATCGCCTCGGGCCGTGTGCTCGACGATCCCAAGCGGCCGAAGGACTACAGCTCCGAGCAGTACCTGAAGTCGACCGCGCAGATGGCCGAACTGTTTGCCGATGTGCCGGACGCGATCGACAACGCGATCGCGCTGGCGATGCGCTGCAACGTCGAGATGAAACTCGGCGAGTACGCGCTACCGGCATTCCCCGTTCCCGCCGACCACACCATCGAGTCGTGGCTGCGCAGCGAGGCGCGCGAAGGGCTGGAAAGGCGGCTGGAGAAAGCACCGCTGGCGCCGGGACGCACGCGCCAGGACTACGACGAGCGGCTGGAGACCGAGCTCGACGTCATCATCAAGATGGGGTTTCCCGGTTACTTCCTGATCGTCGCGGACTTCATCAACTGGGGCAAGCAGCACGACATTCCGGTCGGTCCCGGCCGCGGTTCCGGCGCCGGTTCGCTGGTGGCCTGGGCACTGGGCATCACCGACCTCGATCCGCTGCCCTACGACCTGCTGTTCGAGCGGTTCCTCAATCCCGAACGCGTGTCGATGCCCGACTTCGACATCGACTTCTGCATGGATCGCCGCGACGAGGTGATCGACTACGTCGCCCGCAAGTACGGCCGCGACCGGGTCAGCCAGATCATCACCTACGGCACCATGGCGGCGAAGGCGGTCGTGCGCGACTCCGGCCGCGTGCTCGGCCACCCGTACGGCCTGGTCGACGGCATTGCCAAGCTGATCCCGAACACGCTGGGCATCTCGCTTTCCGACGCGATGGGCGAGACCGAGAAGTCGCGCACGAGCGAGGGCCTGGCCTCGCCCGACCTGATCGAGCGCTACAACAGCGACGAGGAGGTGCGCGACCTGATCGACCTGGCGCGCAGCCTCGAGGACCTGACCCGCAACGCCGGTAAGCATGCCGGCGGCGTGGTGATCGCGCCCAGCCCGCTGTCCGACTTCTGCCCGCTGTACGCCGAACACGACGGCGAGGGCCGCGGCCGCAATCCGGTCACCCAGTTCGACAAGGACGACGTCGAGGCGGTCGGCCTGGTCAAGTTCGACTTCCTCGGCCTGCGCACGCTGACGATCATCGACTGGGCGGTGAAGGCGATCAACGCGCGGCTGGAGAAGGAAGGACGGCCGCCGCTGGACATCACCGCGCTGCCGCTGGACGACAAGCCCAGCTACGAGCTGTTCGCACGCGGCGACACGGTCGCGGTGTTCCAGTTCGAATCCCGCGGCATGCGCGAGCTGCTCAAGCGCGCCATGCCGGACACGTTCGAGGACATCATCGCGCTGGCGGCGCTGTTCCGTCCCGGCCCGCTCGGTTCGGGGATGGACAAGGAATGGGTGGACCGCAAGCACGGCCGCACCGAAGTCAGCTACCCGCACCCGCTGCTGGAACCGGTGCTGTCGCCGACGTACGGCGTCATCGTCTACCAGGAACAGGTGATGCAGATCGCCCAGGTGCTGGCCGGCTATACGCTGGGCGGCGCCGACATGCTGCGTCGCGCGATGGGCAAGAAAAAGCCCGAGGAGATGGCGAAGGAACGCGCCAAGTTCGAGACCGGTTGCGCCGAGCGTGGCATCGCGGCGAACCAGGCCACGCCGATCTTCGACCTGATGGAGAAGTTCGCCGAGTACGGCTTCAACAAGTCGCACTCGGCCGCCTACGCGCTGGTGGCGTACCAGACCGCGTGGCTGAAGGTTCACTATCCGGCCGAGTTCATGGCCGCGGTGCTGTCCTCGGACATGGACAACACCGACAAGGTCACCGGCTTCCTCGACGAATGCCGGGTGATGAAGCTGGACGTGCTGCCGCCGGACGTCGCGCATTCGGAGTACATGTTCGAGGCCGTGGCACCGAACACGATCCGCTACGGCCTCGGCGCGGTGAAGGGCGTTGGCCGCGGTGTCTGCGAAGCGATCGTCGAGGCGCGCCGCAGCGGTCCGTTCAGGGATCTGCTCGACTTCTGCAAGCGCGTGGACGGCGCCCGGCTCAACCGCCGCGCGCTCGAGGCGCTGGTCCAGGCCGGCGCACTGGACACGCTCAGCAGGAACCGCGCGAGCCTGATGCTGCAGTTGCCGGAAGTACTCAAGGCCACCGAGCAGCTCGCCCGGGAGCGTGCCGCCGGCCAGGTGTCGCTGTTCGGCGGCGGCGAATCGCCGGTCGCCGAGTTGCGCATCGACCTGCCGGAGGTCGCCGAATGGCCGCTGACACAACTGCTCAACGGCGAACGCGAGACCCTCGGGCACTATCTGAGCGGACATCCGTTCGATCCCTACCGCGAAGAGCTGCGCGCGCTGCTCGGCCATGATCTGGGCGACCTGGAGAAGATCTGGGAATCGCGCCCGGAATCGGCCCGCAGCGGTTGGCGCCCGGAGGTCGAGAGCGTCGTCGCCGGCCAGGTGGTCGCGCTGCGCAAGAAGGGCGACAGCCAGATGTTCGTGCAGATCGAGGACGGTCGCGGCCGCCTCGAATGCGCGTTCTTTGCCGAAACCTATGCCGAATACGCATCGTTGTTCACCCGCGACCGCTTGCTGATCGTCCAGGGCGGGCTGCGCGAGGACAGCTTCAGCGGCGGCTTCGCGCTCAAGGCCCAGCGCTGCTGGGACTACGCCAGCGTGTGCGCGAACCATGCCCGCCGACTGTCGCTGCGGCTCGACCTGCGCGTGCCGGGCATCTGGCAGCGGGTCGATGAGCTGCTGGAGCGGCACCGCCCCGGCAAGACCCCGATCCGGCTCGACCTGCTGCGCCCCGGCGCCGCCGGCATGCTCGACCTCAATGGCAGCCACGCGGTGCGGGTCGACGCCGACCTCGTCGGCACCCTGCGCGCCCTCCCCGGCGTCAAGGCGGTCAAGCTGGCGCTCGCGCGTCCCTGGGGATAGCCGCACCGTCGCAGCCCTCCGCCCACCCGTTCCCTTGAGCGCCGCCCGATGTCCCCGGACCAGGTGGCGTCATCGAACAGGTTCCAAGATGGACGACGCATGCGCCCCTGATATCGGCGGCGATCCTGGTGTTCTTCATGGTCGCCGGCGAACTGATCCTGACCGCGGTCGACATTCCATTGTCGGCGTTCCAGATCGCCGGTGGCATCGTGCTGTTCCTGTTCGCGCTGTCGATGATCTTCGGCGAGAGCAAGCCCGAGCAGGAAGTGAAGATGGCCGAGAGCGGCCACGAAACCGCGATCTTCCCGCTCGCCGTGCCCTCGATCGCCGGTCCCGGCGCGATGCTGTCGGCGGTGCTGCTGACGGAGAACGACCGTTTCAACCTCTGGCAGCAGGCGCAGACCACGGTGACGATGCTGGCCGTGCTGCTCGTGGCGCTGGTGCATGCTGCTGGCAACGCGCCTGCACCGGATGATCGGCAACAGTGGCGCCAGCATCATCAGCCGGATGATGGGCCTGATCCCGGCCTCGGTCGCGACCGCCAGCGTACCGGGCGGGATCAGCGACTACTTCACGCTCTGACGCCCGAACCTGCAGGCGGCCCGGGCCAGGTGCCGGCACGCGATCCGTGCAAGATCCATACCAGACGGCTCGGTACGGACAGCGGGGGTCGGCTAGACTGTGCGCTTTCCCGGCGGCCCGCCGCCCACGACCTGTCGACGCATGAACCCGAACTACCTCGACTTCGAGCAGCCGATCGCCGACCTGGAAGCCAAGATCCAGGAACTGCGCCACGCCAGCCATGGCCCGGCGGTGGATGTGGACGCCGAAGTGCATGCGCTGCAGGACAAGCTGCGCCAGCGGACCGCGCAGATCTTCCGCGATCTCAGCCCGTGGCAGGTCTCGCAGCTGGCGCGCCACCCGGCGCGGCCGTACACGCTCGACTACATCCGGGTGATCTGCGACGAGTTCCAGGAGCTGGCCGGCGACCGCGCATTCAAGGACGACGCCGCCATCGTCGGCGGTCTCGGCCGGATCGACGGCCGCAGCGTGGTCATCATCGGCCACGAGAAGGGCCGCGACACCAAGTCGAAGGTCAAGCGCAACTTCGGCATGCCGCGCCCCGAAGGCTACCGCAAGGCGTTGCGGCTGATGAAGCTTGCCGAGCGCTTCCGGCTGCCGCTGATCACCTTCATCGACACCCCCGGCGCCTACCCCGGCATCGGCGCCGAGGAGCGCGGCCAGTCCGAGGCGATCGCCCGCAACCTGCTGGAAATGAGCGAGCTGCGCACCCCGATCGTCTGCACCGTGATCGGCGAAGGCGGCTCCGGCGGCGCCCTCGCGATCGGGGTCGGCGACCGCACACTGATGCTCGAGTACAGCACCTATTCGGTGATCTCGCCCGAGGGGTGCGCCTCGATCCTGTGGAAGGACGCGGCCAAGGCCAAGGATGCCGCCGAACAACTGGGCCTGACCGCAAAGCGGCTGCACGGTCTGGGCCTGGTCGACAAGGTCGTGCGCGAACCCATAGGCGGTGCCCATCGCAATCCGAAGCAGATGGCGACCCGCCTGAAGGCTGTCCTGCTCAACGAGATCGACACGCTGGTTCAGGTGCCGCTGGACGAGCTCGTCGAGCGCCGCTATCGCCGCCTGCGGAGCTACGGCGCATACGAGTGAGCGCTTTGCCGATTGCGCAGGCCGGGCATTAGAGACGACTTCGCATGCGGCCGCGGCGTCGCTTCATGTTGCGGATTCCCTGCGGCTTCGCCGTATTCCCGCTCCGACGGGCAATCGCGACGGCGGCGAGTCGTGCCAAAGCGTCGATGGGCGGTTTCACTCGGGCGCCAGGATCTCCACCACCTGACCAACCAGCGCGTCTCCATGTATCGGCCCCGTGAGACGGCCGTCCATGCTGTTGTCCCGGTTGTCGCCCATCAACAGATAGCTGTTCTCCGGCACCTCCACCGGCTCCATGTGGAACGAGTAGGCCATGGCCGCGTTGCCGGGATCGACGTAGTCCTCGGACAGGCCACGACCATCGATCAACACCCGTCCCTGTTCGATCGATACCGTTTCGCCGGGCAGGCCGATCACGCGCTGCAGCCAGTGGTTGCCGTCCGCGGGGTTCGAGAAGACGACGATGTCGCCGCGCGCAGGACCATGCTCCCGGTAGGCCCCCGCCCGCACGATCACGATCGAGCCCGGTTCCAGTGTCGGCAACATCGCCGAGGACGGCATCCGGTAAGGCGCGAAACCGATGATGCGCTGGCGCGGGTCAAGGGACCTCGCGCCGAACGGATTGATGAAGTAGACGCAGATCAGCATGGCCGGCAGCAGCACCGCCAGCGTCGCCAGCCCCCGAAGCACCCATCTCCGCCAGCCCGTCATCGTCCCTCCGTGAGATCTGCGGTGTAATCCGCGGTGAGATCCGGGCCCGATGGTACACGTCGCCCGCGAACCTGCTGGTCCTGGCCGATAGCCCCTAGACTTGTTCCATGTTGCCCGACCTGCCGTCCGACGCGCCAAAGCCCACGCCCCTGCTGGTGGCCTGCAGCGGCGGCCTGGATTCGTCGGTGCTGCTGCATCTGCTGGCGGGCGACCCCGCACGTCGCGCCGACGGGTTGCGCGCGATCCACGTCCACCATGGACTGCATCCCGATGCAGACGCGTGGGCACGACACTGTCGGCGGCTCTGCGACGGACTCGGGATTCCACTGATCACCGTGCGGGTCGAGGTGCCGCGTGACAGCGGAGCCGGGCCCGAGGCGGCCGCGCGCCGGGTGCGCCACGCGGCGTTCGAGGCCGAACTCGCCACCGACGAGGTGCTGGTCGTCGGCCATCATCTCGACGATCAGGCCGAGACCTTCCTGCTGCGCGCGCTGCGGGCATCGGGAACGGATGGGCTGGCGGCGATGCGTCCGTGGCGTCGCTACGGGCCGGGCTGGCTGTGGCGGCCGCTGCTCGGGATTCCGCGCACCGAACTGCTGACTCACGCGCGGACGCACGGTCTGGCGTGGATCGAGGATCCGAGCAATGCCGACACCGCGCTCGACCGCAATTTCCTGCGCCAGCGCGTGCTGCCGCTGCTGCGCGAGCGCTGGCCCCATGCCGGTGCGGCGCTGGCCCGCAGCGCGGCATTGAGCGCCGAGGCGGCCGGCCTGCTCGACAGCGGCGACGCGCAGGCGCTGGCGGCCGCGATCGGCGCGGATCCCGGATGCATCGACGTCGCCACGCTGCTGGCCCTGCCCGCGGCCCGGCGCCGTCGCGTGCTGCGCCGCTGGATCCAGATGCTGTCGCTGCCGCCGCTGCCGGCCAACGGCATCGCCCGCCTCGAGGCCGACCTGCTGCAGGCGCGTGGCGATGCGGATGCCTGTTTCCGCTGGGCCGGTGCCCGCATCCGGCGCTGGCGCGGACTGATGCATGCCGGACGGGAACGGGCACCGCTGCCGGATGATCTCGACCTGCCCTGGGATGGCCGTCAGCCGCTGGCGCTGCCCGGCGGCGGCAGTCTGCAGCTGGAAGGAAGCGATGCCCTGCCGGAGCCTTGCCGCGTGCATGCGCGCAGGGGCGGCGAGCGCATCGTCCTGCCAGGCCGTGCTCATCGCCACGCGCTCAAGCAGGTACTGCAGGATCTCGGGATCCCGCCGTGGGTACGGGAGCGTCTGCCGCTGCTCGGCGATGCCGCCGGCAGGCTGCTGGCGGCCGGCGACCTGGTCTATTCGGCGGCATTCGACGAGTGGCTGCGGAGCAACGGGGCGCGACTGGTGTGGTACGACGATCCCCCTGCCCCGCTTTCGTAGGAGCCGCACAAGCCGCGACCGGGCCTTCATCGGAACGCCTCATCGCGGCGTATGCCGCTCCTGTGCTTCGGTGCCGACCCACGCGCACAAAAGAACGGGCCGAAGCTATAAACTTGCCTCATGGCCAAGAAACCCGCCGCCGCCGAAACCTCACCGGTCGCCGATTTCGAGCAGTCGCTTGACGCCCTCGAGCAACTGGTCGAGAAGATGGAACAGGGCGACATGAGCCTGGAAGACTCGCTCGCCGCCTACGAGCGTGGCGTCGGCCTGTACCGCAGATGCCAGGTCGCGCTCGAACAGGCCGAGCTGCGCGTGCGGCTGCTCACCGATCCGCAGGACCCGGCCAGCGCCCGGCCTTTCGACGCCAGCGACAGCGCCCGCTCCGACGATGCCTGAGCGCGACTTCGCGCGCTGGCGCGCGTGCGCGGACGCAGCGCTGTCCCGTGCCCTGCCCGACGCCGACCGTCCCCCGCACCGTCTGCACGCGGCGATGCGGCACGCGGTGCTGCTGGGCGGCAAGCGCATGCGGCCGATGCTGGTCTATGCCAGCGGCGAACTGCTCGGCGCCACCCCGGCATCTCTGGATGCGCCGGCCGCGGCGGTCGAGCTGATCCACGCCTATTCGCTCGTGCACGACGATCTGCCGTGCATGGACGACGATGCGCTGCGTCGCGGCCAGCCGACCGTACACGTCGCCTTCGACGAAGCGACCGCGGTGCTGGCCGGCGATGCGCTGCAGGCGCGCGCCTATGAACTGCTCGCCGACGCTCCGGTATCCGATACGACCCGTGTGGCGCTGCTGCGGGTGCTGGCGGGCGCTGCGGGCGCGGCCGGGATGTGCGGCGGACAGGCGCTCGACCTCGATGCCACCGGCAGCGGACATGCGATGTCGGTACAGGCATTGAAGCGGCTGCATGCGCTGAAGACCGGCGCGCTGATCCGCGCCGCGGTGCGGATGGGCGCGCTGTGCGGCGACGCCGACCCGGCCCGGCTCGACGCGCTCGACCGCTTCGCCGATGCGATGGGACTCGCTTTCCAGGTCCGCGACGACATCCTCGACATCGAAAGCGACAGCGCGACCCTCGGCAAGACCGCGGGCAAGGACCAGGCCCAGGCCAAGGCGACCTTCCCGGCGCTGATCGGCATGGTGGCCTCGCGCTGCCTGCTGTCCGATCTCGCCGCGACGATGGACGCGGCGCTGTCGGAATTCGGCGAACGCGCCTCGGCCCTGGCCGCACTCGGCCGGCTGGCGATCGAGCGCGACCGCTGAGCCGCCGCGGGCCTGGCGCAGGAGCGGCGGCAGAAGCGGCGTGAGCCGCGATGACGCTTCCCGGGAATGCCCATCGCGGCTCACGCCGCTCCGACGGCCACTACCATTGCCGGTCAGTGCGCCGCCGCAAACGAAAACGCCACCGGCTCGCACCGGTGGCGTCGTCGTGGAACCGGCTCCGCGCGGTTGCCGGTTACTTCACCAGCCGCAACGCGAACGGATAGCGGTAGGCCTGGCCTTCGTTCGCCTTGATCGAGGCGATGATCGTCAGCACCAGCCAGCCGATGCCGATGATCACCCACAAGGGGATCGCGATGATCAGGCCGATGCCGAGCGTCAGGATCGACAGCAACAGCAGCGCCAGGAAGGCGATGCCAACGGTGATGTTGAAGTTCAGCGCTTCCTTGCCCTGGTCGTCGACGAAAGGCATCGTGTCCTTCTTCACCAGCCAGATGATCAGCGGCCCGACCAGGCAGCCGATGCCACCGACCGCCGAGGTCAGGATCGCGCCGGCCAGCGCCGACAGATGCGCGAACATCGCCCACTGCCGCTGATCGGCCGGGATGCCCGAATCCGCGCCGGCCTGGGCACTTTCGCCCTGCGGCGGCGGCGGCGCGGGTGGCGGCTCGTTGTGCGGAGGCGGCATGGGGGACGGATCGTTCGGGTCTTGGGTACCGCTCATCGTCGTTCTCCCTGAAGATTTCGAAGCATCACTCTCGGCCGATCGCCGGTGGCCGTCAACTGCCGGAAGGCACCGTGACGACGGAACGGCGCGAGCCGGCCGCCGGGCGGATGACGCCGGATCAACCCTCTCCGGCCACGGTCATGCCGCCGACCAGGATCGAGCCGGTGCGCACGTGCGAGCGTGCGTCGATATCGCTGCCGACTGCCTCGATCGCGCGGAACATGTCCTTCAGGTTGCCGGCGACGGTGACGCCGTCGACCGGATGGGCGATCTCGCCATTCTCGACCCAGAACCCGGCCGCACCGCGCGAATAGTCTCCGGTGATGTTGTTGACGCCCTGTCCCATCAGTTCCGTGACCAGCAGACCGCGACCCATGCCGCGCAACATGTCCTCGAAATCGCCGGTATTGGCCGCGACCTGCAGGTTGTGCACGCCGCCGGCGTTGGCAGTGGTCTGCAGGCCGAGCCGGCGCGCCGAATAGCTGCCGAGGATGTAGCGCTGCAGCACGCCGCCGGCGATCAGTGCCGATTCGCGCGTCGCCACGCCCTCCGCGTCGAAATTGGCCGAGCGGAAGCCGCGGCGCATGAACGGAAGTTCCTCGATCGCGAACCAGTCCGGAAACAGCTGCGTACCGGCGCTGTCGAGCAGGAAGCTGGCGCGACGGTACAGCGCGCTGCCGGAGACCGCCCCCAGCAGGTGGCCGACCAGCGATCGTGCCATCTCCGCCGAGAACAGCACCGGGTAGCGGCCGGTCGCGAGCGTACGCGGGGCCAGCCGCGAGACCGCGCGCTCGGCGGCACGGCGGCCGATCGCCGCGGCATCTTCCAGATCCTCCGCCGCGAGCGCGATGCTGTACCAGCCGTCGCGCTGCATCGCATCGCCGCGACCGGCGATGAAGGCGCTGCCGATGCTGTGCTGGCTGCTGCGTTCGTGGCCGGTGAAGCCATGCGAGTTGGCGTAGACGCCGAGGCTGGTGCCGGTGCCCAGCGAACTGCCATCGGAATTCTCGATCCGTGCGTCGAAGTCGCGGCCGGCCTGCTCGGCGGCCAGCGCCAGGTCGATCGCACGCTGGGGATCGTGCTCGACCGTCCACGGATGCCAGCTGTCGAGGTCGCGCCAGCGGCCATCCTCGAACGGAGCCGCCATCAGCCCGGCATCGGCCAGGCCAGCGGCCGGGTCGTCCTCGGTGTGGCGGGCGATCGCACAGGCCTGCTCGACCGTGGCCGCCAGGCTGTCCTCGCGCAGGTCGGCCGTGCTGGCGCTGCCCCGGCGCTGGCCGAAATAGACGGTGACGGCGATGCCGCGGTCGCGCGAGGCCTCGACGGTCTCGACCTCGCCCATCCTGACGCTGACGTTGAGGCCGGTCTCCTCGCTGCAGGACACCTCGGCCTGGCTCGCACCGGCCGCGCGGCAGCGCTCCAGCAGGCTCTGCGAAAGCTCGGCCAGCGCGTCGAGGCGGGCGTGGGAATCGTCGATAACGGTGGTGATCTGGTTCAAGGGAGTGTCCTGTTGCAAAAGCGTTCCAGCCACGGATTCACGCGGGTACTGCTGAAGAAAGTGCTTTATCCGCGTTTATCCGCGAAAATCCGGGGCCCACATTCTTTCCTGCGGCAAGGCGATCATGCGCGGAATCGACGAAGACAGCGGCGAATACCTCGGCCCCAGCCGCAGCCAGCGGCGCCGCGAGGCGCTGGACGTCCTCGAGCTGGGCCGCAGGCTGTCGGAGCTGACCGACGCCCAGCTCGAACGGCTGCCTGTACCCGAGGCGCTGTTGCCGCACATCCGCGAGACCCGCCGGATCACCTCGCACATCGCGCACAAGCGGCAGCTCGCGTACCTGGCCAAGCAGATGCGCCGCGAGGACGAGGAGACGCTGGACGCGATCCGCGACGCGATGGACGAGAGCGGCGAGGCCGCCCGCCGCGAGGTCGCCGCGTTGCACCGCGCCGAGAGCTGGCGCGAACGCCTGCTCGACGGCGGCGATGCGGCCTTGGCGGAGTTCATCGACGCGTTCCCGGCGGCCGACCGCCAGCACCTGCGCCAGCTGGCCCGCAACGCGCTGGACGAACGCAAGCGCAACAAGCCCCCGCGCGCATTTCGCGAACTGTTCCGCGAGATCCGCGAGGCCATGGCCGACGACACGCCGGAGGAGTAGCGGCACGCCTGCAAGCCATGGGTTACGCGGGTGAGCGCGGATCAGACCTTCCGCTTCCGAGGCTTTATCCGCGTCCATCCGCGAAGATCCGCGGCTGAAGAGATTCATGCCTGGGTGCCGCCCACCGTCAGGCCCTCGATCAGCAGCGAGGGCTGGCCGACGCCGACCGGGACGCTCTGGCCGTCCTTGCCGCAGACACCGACGCCCTCGTCGAGCGCCAGGTCATGGCCGACCATGCGTACCTTCTGCATCGTCTCCGGACCGTTGCCGATCAGGGTCGCGCCCTTGACCGGCGCGGTGATCTTGCCATCCTCGATCAGGTAGGCCTCGGTTGCGCTGAACACGTACTTGCCGCTGGTGATGTCGACCTGGCCGCCGCCGAAATTGACGGCATACAGCCCTTTCTTCACCGAGCGGATCATCTCCTCCGGATCGTGCTGCCCGGCGAGCATGTAGGTGTTGGTCATGCGCGGCATCGGCAGGTGGGCGAAGGATTCCCGACGGCCGTTGCCGGTCGGCGCCATCCCCATCAGCCTGGCGTTGAGGGTGTCCTGCATGTAGCCCACCAGCACGCCGTCCTCGATCAGGGTCGTGCAGTTCGTCGGCGTCCCCTCGTCGTCGATGTTGAGCGAACCGCGGCGCCCGGCCAGGGTGCCGTCGTCGACGATGGTCACGCCAGGGGCGGCCACCCGCTGGCCCATGCGGCCGGCATAGGTGCTGGTGCCCTTGCGGTTGAAGTCGCCCTCCAGGCCGTGGCCGACCGCCTCGTGCAGCAGCACGCCGGGCCAACCCGGGCCGAGCACGACCGGCATCACCCCGGCCGGCGCATCGATGGCCTCCAGGTTGACCAGCGCCTGGCGCAGCGCCTCGCGGGCGAGCTTCTCCGGCAGGCCGCCGTCGAGCAGTTCGGCATAGCCGTAACGTCCGCCGCCACCGGCGTAGCCGCTCTCGCGGCGACCGTCCTGTTCGACGATGACCTGCACGTTCAGGCGGACCAGCGGACGCACGTCCGCGGCGAGTACCCCGTCGCTGCGCGCGACCAGCACCGTGTCGACGCCACCGGAAAGCCCGACCATCACCTGTCGCACCCGCGGGTCGGCGGCGCGCAGCAGCCGGTCGACCCGGCGCAGGGCCTCGACCTTGGCCTCGTTCGCATAGCCGTCGATCGGATCCTCGGCCGGATACAGCCCGCCCGCATCCAGAGCGCGTCCACCGCCACGGTTCAGTGACTGCGCACCGATGACCCGGCCATCGCGGGCGATCGCGCGCGCCGATCCGGCGGCCTCGAGCAACGCCTGCCCGTTGATCTCGTCGGAGTAGGCGAAGCCGGTCTTCTCGCCGCTGATCGCGCGCACGCCGACGCCCTGCTCGATCGAATGCGCGCCGTCCTTGACGATGCCGTCCTCGACCGACCAGCTCTCGCGCCGGCTGTGCTGGAAATACAGGTCGCCGAAATCCACGCCCGGCCCGAGCAGGGTGCCGAAGGCATGCTCCAGGCCGCCGGTGTCGAGGCCGGCGGGGAGCAGGAGGCGGGATTCGGCGAGTTGCAGCGGCAGGGTCATGGGCTGTGGCGTCCGGGAACAGGGGTTGTAGCGCGCGGGCAGGGCGGCGTAAGCCGCGATCGGTTTTCATGGGGAAAGCTTCATCGCGGCTTACGCCGCCCCTGCCCGCTCGCTGCTACATGCAGGATGGGTGCCGGAAGGCAGGCAATCAACCCGCCGGCGGAGCGGCCCCGGCTTCCGCCCGACGGCTCTGTTCGCGGGTCTGGACCTCGACCTTCGGCGACTTCCAGGGGCCGGTCACACGGTAGACCTTGGCCGCGATCTGGCCCAGCGGTTTTTCCAGCACCACGTTCGCGGCGGCGCCGATCGCAGCGCCCATCGGCCCGCCGGCGATCGCGCCGACCGCGGCCAGCAGATTGCCGGCCTTGGGCCTCACCTCGATGGTCTGGTCGAAGCGCTCGCTGCGCAGATGGGTCGTGCCGCGGATCGCGATCGCCGCCGCCGGGCCGTCGATCAGCAGGTCGTTGCTGCGGGCCATGCCGTCCGCGAACAGCACCTCGCCGGCGATCCGATTGAAGGCGAACCCGCGGGAGAACAGGTCGCCGAAGTCGAGCAGCAACCGGCGCGGCAGCTGCGCGATGCTGAGCAGCCCGAGCATGCGGCCGGCGCCGGGCTCGACCTCGAGCAGGTGGCCATCGCGCGCGTCCACGCTGAGCCGGCCTTCCAGCGCACCGGCCGAGAACGCCGCCGGGCTGCCGACCCAGCCGGCATCGAAATGCACGCTGCCACGGCCGTCCCCGATCCGTCCGGCCAGACCGAAGCCGAGGCCGTTGAACAGCTCGCCGAAATCTTCGCTGCGCAGGTCCAGCAGCATCCGCGTGCGCGCGGCGGACCCGCTGCCGGTCCAGTCGCCGCTGACGTCGATCGCCTGCTTGTCGGCGCGTGTCTGCAGCCGTTCGATGCGCATGCCCGATGCGGTCGGATGCGAACGGAATTCCGCCTTGCCCAGGGCCGCGTCGTTGATCCGGAAATCGTCGACGTCGATCGCCAGCGCCGGTACCGCCGCCGGGTCCAGCGCATCCTCGTCGGGACGGGCGATGACCGCGGGTGCGACCGTCGCCGTATTCGTATCCTGCGCTTCAGCCGTGGCCGGCGCCACCGGAGATCGCCAGTGCACCCGCTCGAAGCGTCCGCTGATCGCCTGCTCGGCGGCCCGGGGAATCGCCAGGCGTCCCAGCAGGCGCTGGCCGGAAGCCGTCACCGCGAGAGCACCGCCGGCGGACGGCGTGACCACCACCCGGGTATCGGGAAACACGCCGCCGAGCATCCGCAGCTCGTCGGCGGTCACGTCGATGCGCTGCAACGGCATCGCACCACCGGTCGTGCCCGCCCGTCCCAGCGCGATCCAGTCGATCGCATCCAGCCGTCCGGCATGACCGCTGGCGATCAGCCCGTGGGCCGGCGGCGGCTGCGCCACTCCGGTTTCGCCCAGCGCGATCCGCACACCGGTACGGCCACCATCGCTGCGCGCACGCACCGCCATGCGGTCGCCAAGCGCGACGCGGACGTCGCCGCTGCCCAGCGGCAACGGCGTCTCGACCGTGGTGGCCAGCGCCTCGCCGGCCGGCTTGCTCAACGGTGCCGGCAGATCGAGGTCCGTGCCGACCAGATCCGACCCCAGCTGCAGTCTCGATACCGTCGGGGTGCCGGCACGCTCGCGCGGCACGTCGACCCCGACGGTCCACGACGAACGGCCGGACAGATGCGGCTTCAACCATGCCAGGTCCGGCACGCGCGCGATCAGGTCCTGCACCGGGATCGACGCCTGCAGTTCGGCCTCGAATGCATGGTCGGGAACACGCACGTGACCTTCGCCGGCACGCAGCGCGAGCGTGCCCGGCAGACCTTCATGACGGACGCTCAGCCCATCGGCCTGGAAGCCGTTGCGCGAGTACCGCGCGCGGCCGCTGACCTGGTCGAACGCCAGCTCCCAGCGCGAATCGGCCAGCTCGATGCCGTCGGCGTCGACCGTGCCCTGGATCTCGGTGCGGCTGCCTTTCTGCAGCGGCAGCCGCAGTCCGAACCCGACCCGTGCCGGACCGCTGGCGTCGAGCGAGGCGAGCGTCTCGCCGATCTTCCCGTCGAGCGGGCTCTGCCGCAGCAGTTCGAGCAGTTGCTTCGCGTCGCCGCCGCCCTCGGCGTCGACCGCCAGACGCCCGCCCCTGTAGCGGTCGATACCGGCGTGGATGCGGGAGATCTCGAGGCCTGCGAGCCGACCGCTGCCTTCGACCTCGAAACCGTCGGCGACGAACCGCACCTCCGCGTCCAGGTCCTCGGCCGCCGGCCAGTCTGGCTGGAAGCGGATCACGCCCTGTTCGATACGCGCGGTGGCCTCGAACAGACCCTCGCGATCGCGGAACGGCCAGTCGTCGAGGTCGCCGCTGATGACTGCGCGCCCCCCGCGCACGGTGCCGCCCTGCAACGCCTGGTCGAGCCACTCGACCGCCGGCGGCGGCATCCGGTGGCGGACCCAGAACCCCTTGGCCACCGGCACCGCGGCATCGTCGAGGCGCGCCGCGATATCGACCCGCGGCCGGCTGCCATCGCCCTGCCAGCCGAGGCTGCCGCGCACGCCGGCAGCGAAACTGCCGCCGTCCAGGCGCAGCGCACTGGTACCGACCCGCCAGCCCTGCCCGTCGCGCCATCCGACGATCTCGCCATCGAGCTTCGCCGCATGCGATACGCCGAAGCCGCTCGGCCAGTCGAAACGCATGGGCGCGGTCTCGTCCAGCCGCAGCACGAAACCGTCCTGGTCGCCTTCGATCGCGCCGCCGAGGCCGCTGATCCCGGGCGCATCGCCGACCGCGTCGAAACCCGCCCGCTCGACCCGGGCACTGGCGCGCATCGCACCACCGGTTTCGCCGACGATGCGGATCTCCCGCAGCACCGCCTGCGGGCGGGTGCGCTGCAGCCAGTCCCGCAGGCCGGGCGCCAATCGGTCGCTGAGCGCGGCCACCATCAGCAGCGGCGCGACGTCGACCCGCTCGGCGAGCATCGCGAAGCGCCGGCCACCAGCCACGGTCAGTCCATCGAGCACCTGCCGGTCGTCGCCCTCGCCGATCCGCAGCGCCGGCGCGTCGAAGCGCCAGCCCCCGTCGACCAGCCGCCAGCGCGCGCGGCCCTCGACCCGGCCGAAGCCGACTTCAACGACATCCTGCGAATCGGCCCTGCCCAGTGCGACGTCGTCGAGCAGCGTGTCCAGGGTGACCGCGGTGACCCGGTGGCCACGCAACTCGGCCCAGGCCTCGGCGCGGCCCAGTCCCGAGCGGACCTGCACGCCGGCAAGCTGCAGCAATTCGCGCCAGGCCGCGAGATCGGCCTTGCGTGCGCCGGCGTAGGCATGTCCGTCGCCACTGCCGCGGTCGAGCGCGAGCACCGCATCGAGCGGCGCGCCATCCAGTTCGGGCCATGCACGCACCGCCGCCCGGACCTGCTCGCCACTGACCCGCAGGCGCACGTCGACCCGCGGGATGCGGGCATCGATGCCGAGCGCCGGCGCGGCCACCGACAGCTTGCCGTCGATCACCTGCAGCTCGCCCAGCGCCTCCAGCGTCTCGAACACGTCGCCGCCCGCCTTCTGCTGGCCCGGCAGTCCGCGCACCTGCCAGCGACCGTCGCCGGCACGCTCCAGGGTCAGGTCGAGCCCGCGCAGCCGCAGCTCCGACAGCGCCTGCCCCGGCAGCAGCCCCTCGTAGATCGACACCAGCATCTCGGCATCGCCGACCACGATCGCATCCGCAGCCGGTCCGATCCTCAGGTTGTCCAGCTTCAGCAGCGGCCCGCGCCGGGTCCATTCGGTCTCGACCCGGTCGAACGCGACCGGCCGCCCGCTGCGCTCGGCCAGCCACGCCGCGATCCGCTCGGGATGGCGTTCGGCCAGCGGCAACAACTGGCTGGCCACGCCCAGCAGCATGGCGACCAGCACCAGCGATACCGCGACGGCGTAGCCCAGGCCACGTCGTGCGATGCGCATGCGGCGGCGCAAAGGCGTCGGCATCAGGCCTCCGCTCCGTGCCCTGCCGGAACCGGGGCGGACAGGGACGAGCCCGGTGGCCGGCCGGTCAGCTTCCGCATGCCGGCTTTCTCAGGACCGCTCCCGCGAGTTCCAGGTCCCGCTCGCTTCCTGGCGGCCAGAAACTGACCGTCCCGAGCCCCGGTTTCAGAGCAGCACCACATCGAACTGCTCCTGCGAATACTGCTCGTCGGCCTGGAAACGGATGCTCTTGCCGAGGAACTCCTCCAGCTCGGCCACCGCCGCCGACTCCTCGTCGGTGATCCGCACGACCACCTGCGGCGACGCGATCACCAGCAGCCGCTGGGCATCGAACTGGCGCACCTGGCGGACGATCTCGCGGAAGATCTCATAGGTCACCGTCTCCGGGGTCTTCAGGGTGCCGCGGCCGCCGCACTCGTGGCAGGGTTCGCTGAGCTGTCGCTCCAGGCTCTCGGTGGTGCGCTTGCGGGTCATCTCGACCAGGCCCAGCGGCGAGAATTCGTAGACCGTCGACTTCGCGTGATCGCGTGCCATCGACTTCTCCAGCTGCCGCAGCACCTGGCGACGGTGCTCGGGATCGGTCATGTCGATGAAGTCGATGATGATGATCCCGCCCAGGTTGCGCAGCCGCAGCTGGCGCGCGACCGACTGCGCGGCTTCCAGGTTGGTGCGGTAGACGGTCTCCTCGAGATTGCGCTGGCCGAGGAAGGAACCGGTGTTGACGTCGATCGTCGTCATCGCCTCGGTCTGGTCGATCACCAGGTAGCCGCCGGACTTCAGCGGCACCTGCTTGTCGAGCGCACGGCCGATCTCGTCCTCGACCCCGTACAGGTCGAAGATCGGACGCGCGCCGCTGTAGTGCTCGATCTTCTCGTCGAGGCCGGGCATGAACTGGGCGGCGAAGGTACGCAGGCGCTCGCAGGTCTCGCGCGAATCGACCTTGACCCGCTCCACGTCCTTGCGCATCAGGTCCCGCACGGCGCGCATCGGCAGGCTCAGATCCTCGTAGACGCGCGCGCCGACCCGAGCGTTCGCCGCACGCTCCTCGATCAGCGCCCAGGCCCGCCCCAGGTACGCGATGTCCTCGGCCAACGCCTCGGCCGGCTGGCTCTCGGCGTTGGTGCGGACGATGTAGCCGTGGACCGGTGCGGGACCGCCGTTGGCCGCGCCGGTCGCCATCGCGCCGGAACGTTCAGCGGCACATGCGACGACCAGCGACTTGAGCCGCGCGCGCTCGTCCTCGTCCTCGATCCGTGCCGATACCCCGATCACCCGCGCGCGCGGCAGCAGCACCAGGTAGCGCGACGGGATGCTCAGCTGGGTGGTCAGGCGCGCGCCCTTGCTGCCGATCGGGTCCTTGACCACCTGCACGATGATTTCCTGTCCCTCGCGCAGCAGTTCGGTGATCGGCCGGGTCGGCGCCGGCGGCAACGGAGCCTCCTCGCCCTCGCCGTTGGTCACCGGCGGCGGCTTGACGATGTCGGCGGCGTGCAGGAAGGCCGCGCGCTCCAGCCCGATCTCGACGAACGCGGCCTGCATTCCCGGCATCACCCGCTGGACCCTGCCCTTGTAGATGTTGCCGACCACGCCGCGGGCCCAGCCGCGCTCGATGTGCAGCTCCTGCAGCATGCCGTTCTCGACCACCGCGACGCGGGTCTCGCGGGGGGTGACGTTGACCAGGATCTCCTCGCTCATGCCTCGCTCCCCGCGGCCTGTACGAAGCCGAACCGGTGCAGCAGCGCATCGGTCTCGTGCAGCGGCAGGCCCATCACGCCGGAAAAGCTGCCGTCGAGCCGGGATACGAACACCTCGGCCGCGCCCTGGATGCCGTAGGCGCCGGCCTTGCCGAAGGCCTCGCCGGTCGCGATGTAGCGGGCGATGCGCGCCTCGTCGAGGCGGTCGAAGGTCACGTTCGACACCGACACCGCCTCGGCCTCGCGCTCGGCCGACACCAGCCAGACCGCCGAGACCACCCGGTGGGTACGGCCGGACAGCCTGCGCAGCATCGCCGCCGCGTCGTCGGCGTCGGCCGGCTTGCCGAACACTTCGTCGTCGAGGATCACCTCGGTATCGGCTCCCAGTACCGCCGCACCGGGCGTGGCAACCACCTGGAGCAGGCCGGCGCCGGCCTTCTCGCGGGCGACCCGGCGCACGTAGTCGTCGGCCGCCTCGCCGGGCTGGCGCTGTTCGGGGATATCCAGGTCGATGGTGTCGAAGTCGACGCCCAGCCGGGCCAGCAGGTCGCGACGGCGCGGGGATTTCGAAGCGAGGTAGAGCATCAAGGCTCCCGGAACGGAAGGAAGCGGAGGCCGGCAGGCCGCTTCCCGAAAACTGAATGGGCCGGACGGCCCGCCCCGGAGATTCTGCCCGGACCGGTCGTGCGCAGCCCGGAACGCACCGGCCCCATGGTCGGGAAAGCATAACCCGCACTGACTGAGCACCAGCCGACGTCTACCCGATAACCCCGACGCAGCTCACGCTCCGTTCACCCGTTCACCTCGTCCTGCCGGATGAACAGGCATCGTCTGCCGACGACCCGCCTCGCCACCGGCAGGCTTGTCCCACCCTTCGATGGAGCCGAACATGCCCCTGACCCCGATCCGTCCCCGATCCGCCGCCCGCCGTCCCGTCTTCGCGACGGCCGCCCTCGCCATCGCCCTGACCCTGGGAGCCCTGCCCGCCATGACCGCCCATGCCCAGACCTCCGCCCCCATGGCCAGCGCCGACGGCACCCTGCTGTCGATCAGCGCGCAGGCCGAGGCCCGGCGCGTTCCCGACGTCGCGACCCTCTCGACCGGCGTCGTCACCCAGGCTGCCGATACCAACACCGCGATGCGCAGCAACGCCGAGCAGATGGATCGGGTGATCGCGGCGATCCGCAAGGCCGGCATCGCCGAACGCGATGTCCAGACCAGCGGCGTGAACCTGTATCCGCAGTACCGGCACGAAAACGACCGCGCGCCGACGATCACCGGCTATCAGGCCAGCAACACCGTGAACGTCACCGTGCGCGACATCGGCAAGCTCGGCCAGGTGATGGACGCCCTGGTCGCGGCCGGCGCCAACCAGATCAACGGCCCGAGTTTCGATGTCGAGGACAAGGAATCGGCCTACGACGAGGCGCGCCGCGCCGCGGTGGAGAAAGCGCGCGGCCGTGCGGCGATGTACGCCGAGACACTGGGCCTCAAGGTACGGCGGATCGTCAGCATCAGCGAGGGCGGCGACGGCTTCCCGCGACCGATGCCGATGATGGCGATGGCGCGAGCCGAGAAGATGGCGGATACCTCGATCTCGCCGGGCGAAAGCACCCTGTCGGTCAATCTCGACATCGTGTTCGAACTCGGCAGATGAGCGCTGCCGGCCCGCCAGGGCCGGCGCAGCGGCGGGAGATGGTCCCGATCGCAAAACGGAGGCCCGCTTCGGCGGGCCTCTCCGCATAGGCACCCCGCCAACCCCGACCGTGCTCTACGCGCGTTCCGGATCACACGACCCATGAATGTGGAGGTGGCCGATGATCCTGACGACCCGTTCCGGACTGCACGTCGCCGGACAACCGCTTGCGGCGCTGGAAGACGGCCGCGGACCCGACATCAACCGGATCATGGCGATGTCCGCGATGATCGTGCTGCACGTGATCGCGGTACTGCTGCTGTTGCGGCCGCCCGCGTTCGAACCGGTCGAAGCACGGCGCGAGACCATCGTCGTCGTAGACCCGCCACGCATCGCCCCGCCGCCACCGCCGGTGGTCCCGGTCGAGCGGACTCCGACGCGGCCGGTGCAGCGTCCGGCGCTGCCCGATCCGGCTCCGGTGACGACGCCCGTCTCCGAGCCCATCGACATCTACACACCGCCGCTCGACGACAGCGTCGGCGAAGCCGTCGATGTCGCGGAAAGCCCGACCGACAGCGCGATCGGCGGCCCGCCCGACCTGTCGCCGATGACCGGCGCCCGCCTCGCCTATGCCAGTGCGCCGGCGCCGCGCTACCCGGTCAAGGCGGTGCGCGAGGGCCGCAGCGGCACCGTGCTGCTGCAGGTCACCGTCGACGAGAACGGCCATCCGGTCGAAGTCATCGTCTCGCGCAGCAGCGGCCATCGCGATCTCGACCAGGCCGCAGTCCGTCAGGTGCTGAAGAGCTGGCGCTTCCAGCCGGCGACCCGTGACGGGCATCCGATCCGCGCGATCGGCCTGGTGCCGGTCGAGTTCAAGCTGTAGTCGCTCCGGCCGTTGCCTCGACATCCAATGGCAACGGCCACAGGCGCGGCGTAGGCCTCGACCGGACTTTCATGGGAAGCCTCATCGCGGCATGTGCCACGCCTGCATCACAGCGCCCAACCCCTGAGTCAGGGGGGCGATTCGCGCCGAAGGCGCGAATCGGGCGTGGCAGCGCAACGGCGGGGCCCAATGGTTTGCGAAGCAGACTTCGGGGATTCGCGGGTGTCGCCCCGGGGATCGCGGTCAGGCGCGGTGGTAAGGATGGTTGGCCAGCATCGCCGCGGCCCGGTAGAGCTGCTCGGCGACCAGCAGCCGCACCAGCATGTGCGGCAGGGTCGCCGGGCCGAGCGACCAGGATTCGTCGGCGCGCTCCCACACCTGCGGCGCGTGGCCTTCCGGGCCGCCGATCAGGAACGCGAGATCGCGTCCCTGAGCCCGCCAGTGCTCGAGCCGCTGCGACAGTTGTTCCGAACTCCACGACCTGCCGCGGCCGTCCAGGGCGACCACCAGCCCGCCCCGCGGCAACGCGGCCAGCACCCGCCCGCCCTCGTCCTGCATCGCCCGCGCCGCATCGCGGTTGCGGCCGCGCATGCCCGGTGCGACTTCCACCAGTTCCAGCGGCAACCAGTGCGACAGCCGCTTGCGGTACTCCTCGAAGCCCTCGGCCACCCAGGCCGGCGGACGCTCGCCGACCGCGATCAGTTTCGCCTTCATGTCACGGATGTTAACGGCCGTCGGTCACGCGACGCGACGCTGAAACCCACAGGTCATCGGAACGTTATGCAGGCGCCCTAGCGTCGGGCGGGCTCTACCGGCTGCTTCCCGTTCCGCAGCCGTCGCCGGCTGCATGCGCAGCCATCCGTGTTGTTTCCATCCTGGTCCCCCCTGACCCCCCCAGCCAGCAGGAGTTGCAGATGCACGATCTCGACACGTCCCGCCGCCAGGTCCTCAAGGGCAGCGCCGCCGCCATGGCGGTCGGCGCCATCGGCAGCCTCGGCGCGCTCCAGTCCCGCCAGGCCCATGCCCACGACAGTGGTCTCCATCACCGCGATCCGGTCCAGCTCGAACCCGCGCCCAGCCCCTACGGTCCGCTGGAACCGGTCGCCGACCTGACCACCGGACTGCCGCTGCTGCAGCTGCCGCAAGGCTTCAGCTACCGTTCGTTCGGCTGGACCGGCGACCTGATGTCCGACGGCCAACCCTGTCCGGGCAAGCACGACGGCATGGCCGTGGTCCGTGCCTATCACCATGGCCGCCCGCATCACGGGCGCGGTCGCGGCCGCCCGCACGGCGCCGAGCTGGTCCTCGTCCGCAACCACGAGCGCGGGGCGGCCACGCCGATCCAGGCCGCCGGCATGTACGACACCGGCGATCTCGGCGGCGGCCAGCGCGCTGGCGGCGGCACCACCAACCTGGTCTGGCGCGACGGCCGCTGGCAGGACATGGAACCCAGCCTCGGCGGCACCCTGGTCAACTGCGCCGGCGGGCCGACGCCGTGGGGTACCTGGCTGACCTGCGAGGAAATCAAGACCAATGCCAGCTCCAGCGAAGGCAAGAAGCATGGCTACGTGTTCGAGGTACATCCGGAGGCCGAGCGCACCAGCGGCCGTCCGCTGGTCGGGCTGGGCCGCTTCAGCCACGAAGCGGTCGCGGTCGACCCGCGCACCGGCATCGTCTATCTGACCGAGGACGACCGCAACAAGGCCGGCCTGTACCGCTTCATCCCCAACGACCGCTTCGGCCGCTACGGCTCCCTCGAGAACGGTGGACGCCTGCAGGCCGCACGCGTGCGCCGCAGGCCCAACGCCGACTTGACCGTCGCGGAGGTCGGCGACAGCTACTGGCTGGAGTGGATCGACATCCCGGACCCGGACATGGATTCGATCGCGGCGCCGGCCGGTTTTCCCGACATCGGCAGCGGCGACACGCTGAGCGGCCCGTTCGCCCAGGCCTGGAGCGAGGGCGGCCTGCGGATGAGCCGCGGCGAGGGCATCTGGTACGCGCACGGCAAGATGTTCATCGTCGACACCTCGACCGGCGTCGACAGCCAGGGCCGACCCGGCCGCGGCGAAGGCGCGGTCTGGGTACTCGATCTATACAGCCAGCGGCTGAAGGCGCTGTTCGTCAGCGGCAACCAGCTGGCCGGCAACAACCCCGACAACATCACCGTCAGTCCGCGCGGCGGCGTGGTGCTGTGCGAGGACGGCGGCAACAGCTCCGACAGCTACGGTCCCGGCGCACGCCTGCTCGGGCTGACCCGCCGCGGCGAATCGTTCTACCTGTGCAAGAACAACGTCGAGCTGACCGATAGCCAGATCGCCGGTGCCGACAAGACGATCGAGGAAGGCGACTATCGCGGCAGCGAATTCGCCGGCGCCTGCTGGGATCCGCATGGACGCACGATGTTCGTCAACATCCAGACGCCGGGAATCACCTTCGCGATCACCGGCCCCTGGGCGCGCGGCGGCCTCTGAACTCCACCATTCCTGCACGACAACGGCGCCCCGCGGGGCGCCGTCCTCAATATTGCGCGGAGACCTTCCGACGCAGCGGCGGTCAGCCTGCCGGCGTGTCGTCCGCCGGGTGGATCTCCGGCGGCTGGTCGCCGACCGTCCACAGCCGCTCCAGCGCGTAGAACTCGCGCACCCGCGGCAGCATGACGTGGACGACCACGTCGGCGAGGTCGACCAGCACCCACTCGGCCTCGCGCTCGCCCTCCACCCCCAGCGGCATGAAGCCCAGCAGCTTGGCGTGCTTGACCACCTCGTCGGCGATCGACTTCACGTGGCGGGTCGAGGTGCCGGAGGCGACGACCATGAAATCGGTGACGCTGCTCTTGCCGCGCACGTCGATCTCGACGACATCCTTGGCCTTGAGTGCCTCCACCGCATCGCGGACCGCGCTGAGCAGCTGCTCGGCGGCGGGAGGCGGATCGGGGATACGGGTCTTGATGACGTGGGCTTGGTTGCTCAAGTGCTCACTCGGGGTCGGTTCGGGGGGACGCGGTTGCATGGCGATTATAGCGGAGGCCCTCCGGCCGCGCCGGCATGGGGGCTCCGGTTCATGCGCCGCACCAGTTCCGGCACCGGTATCCCGGCATCATTTGCGTCCGCGCATGCGCGACAGGCGCGTGTTCATCGAAGCGTGCCGGCCGAGGAAGCCGGGGCCGGTTCAGCGAGGCAGGGGCGTGGCGCCGCGGAACATCGGCCGGGACCGCTCAACGGGAGATGCGGGCGGGCGATCGCAATGGCGCCAGTCCATACAGGCCATGACGCTCGATGTAGGCGGCCACGGCCGCGGGCATGCAGGCCTGCCAGTCGCCGCCCGTCGCCATCCGTCGGCGGATATCGCTCGCCGAGGTGTTCGACAGCGGTTGCCGCAACCGCCAGATCCGGCCTGCCGGCGCCTCGCCCAGGGTCGAGGGCCCGTCGGTCCATCGGGCGGCGGCCTCTTCGGCCAACTCCGGCCGCAGGTGCCCGTCGATCGGGCTGCCGGGGCGCTCGGCGACCACGAAGTGCGCGAGTCCGAACAGCGCGCGCCATTCCTTCCAGTCCGGCAATCCGAGGAAGCTGTCGGCACCGACCAGCAGCGCCACCGGCCGCTGCGCTCCGATCTCCGCGCGCAGCGCGCGCAGGGTATCGGCGGTCCAGGAGCGGCCGTCGCGCTCCAGTTCGCGGCGGTCGACCTTCAGCCCGGGTTCGCCGGCAATCGCGATGTCCAGCATTCGCGCGCGCTGCAGCGCATCGGCGCCGGGCGGCGGACGGTGCGGCGGATCGGCAGCCGGCATCAGGCGCACCGTCGTGCGCAGGGCGTCGCGGGCGCAACGCGCGATCGCCAGATGCCCGTTGTGGACCGGGTCGAAAGTGCCGCCGTAGATCAGCCACAGCTCCAACGCGGCGCCCTCACGCCGCCGCCGCGGTCAGCAGCCGGACCGCCTTGGGGTCGGCCACTGCCAGCAGCAGCCGCTCCAGGCCGAGCCAGGGGTCGCCGGCCTCGCGGCCCTTGACCATCCGGTCGACCTTGCCGGCGACGCCGACGAAGGCCTCCCAGCGCGGGGCCGGATGCCGCTGGAGCGCACGTCTGTAGACCGACTGTTTCGAATCCCAGATCCGCTGCGCCTTGAACTCGGCCGCGAGGTTGCCGCCGCCGGCGGCGACCCGCGCCAGCGCGGCGGCGCGCTGCAGCTCCATCACCACCATGCCCATCAGCGCCGGTACGGCGATGCCTTCGCCGCGCAGCCCGGCGAGCATCCGCGAGACCAGCAGCGGCTGGCCGTTCATCGCCGCATCGACCAGACGGAACACGTCGAAACGCGCGGCATCGGCGACCAGCGACTGCATCCGGGTCACGTCCAGCGGTGTCCTGTCTTCGCCGGCCAGCAAGGCCAGCTTCTCGATCTCCTGCGCGGCCGCGAGCAGGTTGCCCTCGACCCGGTCGGCGAGCAGCTGCACGGCATCACGTTCGGCGGACAGGCCGTGACTGCGCAGTCGCCGCTCGATCCATTCCGGCAGCTCGTGTGGCTTGATCGGCCAGGCGACCGCGACATGACCGATGCGGCCGATCGCCTCGCTCCACTTGCCTGCGTGCTTCTTGCTCCATTCGCCCGCGGTGACCAGCAGGGTGACGTCGGCGGCCGGCGTAGTGCAGAAATCGGCGATCACGGCGGCGCCGTCCTTGCCCGGCTTGCCGGTCGGCAGCCTGAGCTCGACCAGACGGCGGCTGGCGAACAGACTGGGCGCGTTGAAGCTCGCCTCCAGCGCCGCCCAGTCGGGCTCGCGCTGGTTGCCCTCGGCCTCGAACACCTCGCGCTCGGCGACGCCCTGGGCGCGGGCGGCGGCGCGGACCGCGTCGGCCGCCTCCAGCACCCGCAGCGGTTCGGCGCCGGCGATCAGGTAGGCCGGCCTGAGGGGCTCGGATTCGAGCCGGGCGGCCAGCTGCTCCGGCTTCAGCTCCATCGATCAGCGACCGCCGTCCGTGGGCTCCGGTGCCGTCTCGCCAGGAACCGGCTCCACCGCGGTCGACTCCATCGCTGCAGGCACCGTCCCGGTGGTCGCGGCCGGCGAAGACGCGACGCCGGCGGCGGAGAACTGGCGGCGGGCGACCGCATCGATGCGGCGCAGGATCGACGCCGACATCTCGCGCCGCAGCTCCTTGACCAGGATGTCGCGCTCGCCCTCGGTGCCGATCGAATTGGTCGGTACGGAAATGTAGTCGCGCGACAGCTCGACCGCCTGGCGCGGCAGGATCGCGGTGCCGTCGCGCCCGCGCACCTCGAAGATCACCGCATAGCGCAGGCTGTATTCCTGTGCGCGGCCGCGGGCATCGACGCTGATCGGAGTGTCGCCCCAGCGTTCGGCGACCAGGTCGAGCACGGCCGTGTCGGCGGCGTCTGCGGGCGCGATCTCCGCGCCGGAACGCACCAGCGCCTGCGCCAGGCTCTCCGCCAGCGGGCTGTAGCGATCGGCGGAGACCACTTTCACCGGCCCCAGGTCGGGCGGCAGCACCAGGGCGTTGCGCAGATGGAAGCCGCAGCCGGCAAGCGCCAGCGCAAGGAAAACGGGAACGATGCGACGGATCATGCGCGCAGTCTGGAGGACCGGGGATTCGGTATCAATAGGCAGGAC
Organism: Marilutibacter chinensis; assembly: GCF_021725675.1. Classification (GTDB taxonomy): domain Bacteria; phylum Pseudomonadota; class Gammaproteobacteria; order Xanthomonadales; family Xanthomonadaceae; genus Marilutibacter; species Marilutibacter chinensis. The sequence goes on from NZ_JAKJPO010000008.1 coordinate 135,978, forward strand.
CGGCGCCCTGAACCCGCTCGGCACCCGTGTTCATGTCCCGGAACGCAAAGGTCTCGCGCCAGCGCGACCACGCGGCAATGGCATGGGCAACCGCTGCCATGGTCGCGCACCCGTAGGGCGACGCGACGGACCAGAACGCCCGCGGATCGCACGAGGTCGGGAACCCGACCATCCCGTGGCGGGCCGGAAACCGGATCGTCCCCTCGGAGAGGCCTTCCATCGGCAGCAGGGCCGGGAACAGGGCGCACGCTCCGAAGATCAGCATCCGGGTGAATGCCCGGGATGGCTCGACCCGCCTCATGCGCCGTGCGGCATCCGCCCGGAGGAACCAGAACGCCAGCACATTGGCCGCGACGACCACCAGGCCCGGCAGGGCTCCAGGGAGCGCCCCTGCCGGCCGGGCAGACAAGACGGCCGATCAGGTCCCCGCTGGAGAGCGGCGGAGTTTCGTCCATGAAAACTCCTGCTTGCGGTCAGTTCGCGACGATGTTGACGATCTTCCCCGGCACGACGATCACCTTGCGGATGCTCAGGCCCTCGACGTACTGGGCGACGTTCGGCTCGGCCAGCGCGATCCTCTCGGCGTCCTCCTTCGACACGTTGACCGGCACCTCGATGGTGCCGCGCAGCTTGCCGTTGACCTGCACCGCCAGCTTCACCGAATCGCGCACCAGCGCGGCAGGATCGACCGCCGGGAACGGCACGTCCTCCAGCAGGGTCTCCGGATGTCCCAACACCTGCCACAACGCGTGACTGACGTGCGGAGTGACCGGGTTGAGCATCAGCGCCATCGCCTGCAGCGCCTCGTGGCGGACGGCGCGGCCCTGGTCGCTCATGTCGTTGAACTTCGACACGTGGTTGAGCAGCTCCATCAGCGCGGCGATCGCGGTGTTGAAACTGTGGCGGCGGCCGTAGTCGTCGCCGACCTTCTGGATGGTCTCGTGCAACTGGCGGCGCATGGTCTTCTGCGCGGCGTCCAACTGCGTCGCGTCGACCTCGGGATGGTCCGGCTGCGCGGCATGGGTGGTGACCGCGCTCCAGAACCGGCGCAGGAACCGCGCCATGCCCTCGACGCCGGCCTCGTTCCACTCCAGCGACTGTTCCGGCGGCGCGGCGAACATCGAGAACAGGCGCACGGTGTCGGCGCCGAACCTGCCGACCATCTCGCGCGGGTCGACGCCGTTGTTCTTCGACTTCGACATTTTCTCGGTGCCGCCGATCATCACCGGACGGCCGTCGGCCTTGAGCGTGGCGCCGGTGACGTGGCCGCGGGCGTCGCGCTCGACCTCGACGTCGGCGGGGTTGAACCAGTCCTTCGAACCGCCGGCATTCTCGCGATAGAAGGTGTCGGCGATCACCATGCCCTGGGTCAGCAGGTTGTGTACCGGCTCGTCGCTGTCGACGAGACCCTGGTCGCGCATCAGCTTGTGGTAGAAGCGGAAGTACAGCAGGTGCAGGATCGCGTGCTCGATCCCGCCGATGTACTGGTCGATCGGCATCCAGTAGTTGGCGCGCGCGTCGACCATCTCCGCCGCACCCGGACTGGTGTAGCGGTGCATGTACCAGCTCGACTCCATGAAGGTGTCGAAGGTGTCGGTCTCGCGCTCGGCGGGACCGCCGCACTGTGGACAGGTCGTCTTCCGCCACTCGGGGTCGGACTTGATCGGCGAGGCGACGACGCCCGCTGTTGCGAACGCGTCCTCGACGTCCTCCGGCAGCACCACCGGCAACTGCGCCTCCGGCACAGGTACGTCGCCGCAGGACGGGCAGATGATCACCGGGATCGGGCAGCCCCAGTAGCGCTGGCGGCTGACGCCCCAGTCGCGCAGGCGGTAGTTGACCCGGCGACGGCCGCGCCCCTCGGCCTCGAAGCGGGTCGCCAGCGCGTCCAGCGCCTGGTCGAAATCCATCCCGTCGAACTCGCCGGAATTCACCAGCCAGCCGCGTTCGGTGTACGCACCCTCCTCCTCGATCGCGCGCACGAAGTCCTGCACCACCTGCACCGCGGCGGCGGTGTCGTAGACGTCGATCGCGGCGCCGTTGCCGAGCGCGGCGGCCATCGCGTCGTCGTGCCTGTCGAGGTGGCGTCCGATCTCCTCCAGCGCGTCGCGCACGACGGTCGACGCGATCACCGGCCTGATCGGCAGGTGGTAGCGCTTGGCGAATTCCCAATCGCGCTGGTCGTGACCCGGCACCGCCATCACCGCGCCGGTGCCGTAGCCCATCAGCACGAAGTTGGCGACATAGACCGGCACCTCCTCGCCGCTGACCGGATGCACGGCGCGCAGGCCGGTGTACATGCCGCGCTTCTCCTGGGTCTCGAGCTCGGCCTCGGAGACGCCGCCCTTGCGCAGTTCGGCGATGAAGTCGGCCAGTTGCGGATTGCCGGCGGCGGCATGGGCCGCGAGCGGATGCTCGGCGGCGATCGAGACGAAGGTGACGCCCATCAGGGTGTCCGGACGCGTGGTGTAGACCTCGACCGGCGCGACCGCGTTGCCGTCCTCGTCGACGACGTCGAAGCGGATCTCCAGGCCTTCGCTGCGGCCGATCCAGTTGCGCTGCATGGTCTTGACCGCTTCCGGCCAGCCCGGCAATGCATCCAGCCCGTCGAGCAGTTCCTGCGCATAATCGGTGATCTTCAGGAACCACTGCGGGATCTCGCGCTTCTCGACCAGCGCGCCTGTGCGCCAGCCGCGGCCGTCGATCACCTGCTCATTGGCCAGTACGGTCTGGTCGACCGGGTCCCAGTTGACCACCGCGTTCCTGCGATAGGCCAGGCCCCGCTTCATCAGCCGCACGAACATCCGCTGCTCGTGCACGTAATAGTCCGGCTGGCAGGTCGCGAACTCGCGCGACCAGTCGATCGCGTAGCCCATCTGCTGCAGCTGCGCCTTCATGTGCTCGATGTTGGCGTAGGTCCACTTCGCCGGTGCGGTGCGGTTCTTGATCGCGGCGTTCTCGGCCGGCAGGCCGAACGCGTCCCAGCCCATCGGCTGCAGCACGTTGAAGCCGGTCATCCGCTTGTAGCGGCTGATCACGTCGCTGATGGTGTAGTTGCGCACGTGGCCCATGTGCAGCGCGCCGGACGGATACGGCAGCATCGACAGGCAGTAGTACTTGGGCTTGTCGGACGCCTCGTCGACCTCGAACGCGCGGCTCTGCGACCAGAAGCGCCGGGCGGCGTCCTCGATCGGCTGCGGTTCGTAGGGTCGGGGTTCGCGGGCGGACTCGCTGGCGGCTTCGATGGACACGGCACGGGCTTGGCAACAGGGGACCGGGAAGCCTACCGCAGCGCAGCATGGGCCGCCATGCATGGCCGCCGGAAGACCGGGCAGGACCGCTCCGCCGGTCAGTGACCGCTGATCCGCACGGCCACCTCGCGCCCGAGCAGGCAGGCGGCCAGCAGCTCCCAGCGCAGGCCGGTCCGCTCGACGAACTCGGTGAATGCGCGCAGTTCGTGCGTCTCGTAGCCCGGGTAGCCGAGCATGTCGTCGAACACGATCACGCTGCCGGCCTGCAGGCGTGGACCGACCGCCTCCAGCACGGTCCGGGTCGAACTGTAGATGTCGCAGTCGATGTGCAGCAGCCGCACCGGGCCCGGATGGGCGTCCAGGAATGGCGGCAGGCTCCGTTCGAACCACCCCGGATGCAGGCTCACGTTGGCAGCGACCTTCGGCAGCCGCCCGGCGGTACTGTAGCTGCCCGCGCCCTCGCCTGCCTTCCACGCCTCCGGCAACCCCTGGAAGCTGTCGAAGCCGTGCACCGGCTGCCCAAGGCGACGGGCGATGATGTCCAGCGACCGGCCGAAATAGACCCCGCACTCCATTGTCAGGCCTTCGAGCGACGCCGCCGCGAGCGCACACTCCAGCACCCGCGACGGCAGGCCGACGTGGCGTGCAGGCCCGTCCGCGTGCCGCGCCGCCCAGCGCAGCGATTCCCAGCGCGCGCGCTGCCCCGGATCCAGGCCGGGCGTCGCCAGCACCGCTTCGATCGTGTCCGGCGGCTGCCTCCCTGCAACGACGTCGATCGCCAGCGCGTAGCCAGCGCACGCCGGCTCGTTCGCCACCCGCATGAGCCGCGCCCGCGCCTGTTCCAGGTCGTCCGGCACCTCGGACAGCGCCGCGTGCAGCACGATCTGCGGGTCGTCCGGGTGCGCTTGCAGGGCCGATGCCAGCGCCGCGGCCTCGTCCTCGCGGAAACCGAGCATCGACGCCGCCCGCAGCAATGCCAGGTGCGCACCCGCGGCATCGGGGGCCCGGTCGCGCGCCTCGACGAAGCGGGGCCAGGCGTCGGCGTACTCGCCGCAGCGCCAGCAGCCCTGTGCCAGTTCCAGCGCGGTCCGCGCCGACGGCGCCTCCCGGTGCGCCGCAGCCAGGCCGGCCAGCCATTCGCGACGGGCATGGTCGAGTGCGTCGGTGCCGGCATTCGCAGGGGGCGGGAATCGGTCCATGCCGGCAAGGGTACGCGGTCCCCGTCGCCGGCCACCATGGACGAGGTCGGGTGTCGCACCATGGCGACCGGCCTATGCCCGGCTCCGACCGCTCGGGTAGGCTCGGGCCACGCCCCGGCAATGGGCGCCCGCCGCGCGATGCGCGGAGCGGTTCCACGGATACTCCGGCTCCATGGAGCCGCCGCCCAGGGGAAGCCGGACCCTTCAGCCTGCCATCGACTCTCGGGATACCTGCCCATGCGCGTGCTTGCCCTTGCCACCCTCTCCGCCACCCTGGCCGCTCCGTTGCCCGCCGTCGCACAGACGCCCGCTACCAATGGCGCGATGGGGGATGGCGAGCCGATCGCCCTGCACTGCGGTCGCCTGTTCGACGCGCGCAGCGGCGAGGTGCTCGGGCCGCACACCCTGCTGGTGCGCAACGGCCGGATCGAACAGATGATCAGCGGCGGCAATGCCGATGTGCTCGGGGTGGCATCGGTCGACCTGCGCGACCGCACCTGCAGCCCCGGCTGGACCGACCTGCATGTGCACATGGCCAGCCAGTCGAGCCCGCAGAGCTATTCGGAGGGCTTCCGCCTGGATCCGGTCGACTTCGCCTACCGCTCGGTCGGCTATGCGCGCAAGACCCTGATGGCCGGTTTCACCAGCGTCCGCGACCTCGGCGGCGAGGTCGCCCCGCACCTGCGCGATGCGATCAACCAGGGCCTGGTCGAGGGGCCGCGGATCTGGGCCGCGGGCAAGTCGATCGCGACCACAGGCGGCCATGCCGATCCGACCAACGGCTACAACGACGCGCTGTCGCACCTGATCGGCCCGCCCGGCCCGACCGAGGGCGTGATCAACTCGCTCGACGACGCACGCCAGGCGGTGCGCCAGCGTTACAAGGACGGCAGCGACGTGATCAAGATCACCGCCACCGGCGGGGTGCTGTCGTACGCGAAGTCCGGCGATGCGCCGCAGTTCACCGTCGACGAGGTCCGCGCCGTGGTCGAGACCGCGCAGGACTACGGCTACCGTGTCGCCGCCCACGCACATGGCGAGGAAGGCATGTACCGCGCGATCGAGGGCGGCGTGACCAGCATCGAGCACGGCACCTACATGAGCGAGCGGGTGATGGCGCTGATGAAGCAGAAGGGCACCTGGTACGTGCCGACGATCTACGCCGGGCGCTTCGTCGCCGACAAGGCCAAGGTCGACGGCTATTTCCCGGAAGTGGTGCGTCCGAAGGCGGCTCGGATCGGTGCGCTGATCCAGGACACCGCCGCCCGCGCCCATCGCAACGGCGTGAAGATCGCCTTCGGCACCGACATGGGCGTCGGGCCGCACGGCGACAACGCCCGCGAGTTCGTCTACATGGTCGAAGCCGGTATTCCGGCGGCGGCGGCGCTGCAGTCGGCGACGATCCATGCCGCCGAGGTGCTCGGGGTCGACGACCAGGGTGTGCTGGAGCCCGGCAAGCGCGCCGACGTGATCGCGATGCCGGGCAATCCGGTCGAGGACATCGACGCGGTGATGGGCGTGGACTTCGTGATGAAGGACGGCGTGGTCTACCGGCAGCCCTGATCCTTCATCGCAGGAGCGGCACCCGTCTCGAACCGGGTTTTCCCGTGACGGCCGGCGCGGCCGGCTCCGCTCGCCGCGAAGCCCATGCTCATCGCGGCGGCGGCTCCCAAAAGGCTTGCGCGGGCGCGATTTCCGGGCTGCGCCGCATCAATGCACCGCAGGCGAGATGACCGGCGAACCAGGCGGCGATCGCCAGCCGTCCGCCGGGCGCCGGCCACCATCCGGCCCGCGCGGACAACACGCACGCAAGCACCGCCAGCGCCGAAAGCAGCAGCCAGGCACCCGCCCGGCGCTGGCCCGCCTGCCGCAGCAGGGCCGGTGCCAGCAGCGCCGCCGCAGCCGGATAGGCGACCCACCACAGCATCCAGGCCAACGCATGGCGGCGGCTGCCGACGCCCTCGAGATCGGCCGCGTCCAGTGGCCACAGGCCCTGTGCCGCGAACGCGAGCGCCGACAGCGCCAGCGACCAGGCCCCGAGCCGTGCGACGAAGTTCCCCTTTCCGGGCAGGCACTCGCGCAGCATCACCGCCTGCATCGCCAGCAACAGGCCGGGCACGCCCCAGCCCAGCAGGTTGAAGGTGTCGGAGCCGGGCACGCCGCGCGCGCCCAGCAGAGCCAGCGGATGACGCGCATGCGAGTAGCCGTCGACGGCGAGGCCTCCGGCCAGCGCGGTCAGTACGAATGCCGCCGCAGCCGCGACCGGCGCCCATGAGAGCCAATAGGCGAGTCTTGTCCCCATCCCGGCATGCTAGCCCGGAACCGCCGCGATGCCATCGGCTGCTTGCATCGCCGCTGCCCGGCCCCATCTGAGCAGACAACCCCGCCATGCCGCGAGCCCGCCGATGACAGCCGAAACCGCTCCGCCCGCCCACGTCTTCGACGTCACCACCGACACCTTCGAGACCGCCGTCCTGCAACGCTCGACGCAGACGCCGGTGCTGGTGGACTTCTGGGCCGAATGGTGCGGCCCCTGCAAGTCGCTGGGGCCGGTGCTGGAAAAGCTCGCCCGGGACTACGGCGGCGCTTTCGAGCTGGCGAAGATCGATGTCGACAAGGAGCCGCAGCTGGCCGGCGCGTTCCAGGTCCGCTCGATCCCGACCCTGTTCCTGCTCAAGGGCGGCCAGGTCGTCGACGCGATCCCCGGCGCATTGACCGAGGGCCAGTTGCGCGAGTTCTTCGCCCACCACGGCATCGAGCCCGCGGTCACGATCGCCGGCGCCGACACCGACGCAGCGGATGCGGAGGCCGCGGCGGCTCCGGTCGATCCGCATGCCGAGGTCGTGCGCCTGCGCGGCGAGATCGCCGCAGCCCCGGACAGGGACGAACTCAAGCTCGACCTGGCGCTGGCCCTGCTCAAGACCGGCGCGGCCGCGGAGGCGCAACAGTTGCTCGACGCCCTGCCGGCCAACCTGGCCACCGACGACCGCACCGTGAACGCCCGGGCCCGCCTCGGCTTCGCCGCCCTGCTCAAGGACGCGCCGGCGCCGGAGGTGCTGGAGGCGGCGGTCGCCAGCGATCCGGACGATCTGCGCGCGCGCCATCTGCTCGGCACGCACCGGCTGGTCGGCGGGGAAAGCGAGGCCGCACTGGCACAGTTCCTGGAGATGCTGCGGCGCGATCGCGATTTCGAGGACGGACTGCCGCGCAAGGCGCTGATCGACGCGTTCCGGGTGATCGAGGACGCCGCCCTTGTCGGCGCATATCGCCGCAAGATGTCGTCGGTGCTGTTCTGAGGCCCGGACTCGGTACTCGCAGAGCGTAGCCGGGTAGGCCCGCAGGGCCCACCCGGGGCATGCAGCGTTCATCCCGGGTGCGCTGCGCATACCCGGGCTACGAAGCAAAGGCTTCGCAGGAGCGGCGTGAGCCGCGATGAAGCTTTCGTGGGCAGGCCCCATCGCGGCGCCGCTCCTACGGTCGTGCCCGGGCAGTGCCACTCGCCCGGGCAAACGCCGTCTTTGACAATACGCATGCGTATGGCAATCTGGCACTCCCCCCGTCACCTCCGCCCCGCATGAAAGCCAGCACCCTGCGCCGGGTCCTGAACTTCTGGCCGCCATTCCTCTTCAGCGGCGTCCACGTCGTCGCGATCGACGACGACTATCGCCATGCCGAGGTCGAACTGCGACTGCGCCCGTGGAACCGCAATTACGTCGGCACCCATTTCGGCGGCAGCCTGTTCGCGATGACCGATCCGTTCTGGATGCTGCTGGTGATGAACGCCCTCGGGCGCGACTACATCGTCTGGGACAAGGCCGGCACAATCGAGTTCGTGAAACCGGGACGCAGCCACGTGCGGGCGCGCTTCGAGCTGAACGATGCCGTACTCGACGAACTGCGCGCCGCCACCGCCGAGGGCGACAAGACGCTGCGCTGGTTCGATACCGACGTGATCGACGACGACGGCGAAGTGGTTGCCCGCGTCCGCAAGCAGCTGTACGTGCGTCGCAAGCGCGAACGGACAGGCTGAACGCGCCGCTCTCTTTCCATTCCGCTGCCTGCGCCGGTTCCGCCGGGCAGTCCGTCATCCGTCATCAACCCGGATGCCCGCTCCCTGCCGGCCAGCTTGACCGGCATCGCAGTTTGGCCGTTCGCACCCGTCGGGAACGGCTCTCCGGCGGTCGCTGCGCCTTCCCCTGCCATCCGATGACGGTATTCTCTGGGGTCCGCAACAGGGGGCGGGCAATGGCTTCATACGCGTCCAGCAACGACATCGGTTCTGTACCGTTTCCGGAGATCGACGGGTACCGGCTGATCCGCGTGCTCAATCATGGCTCGGCGTCGACCGTGTATCTGGGCGAGCAGACCTCGCTGTCCCGCCAGGTCGCGATCAAGGTGATGATGCCGCACGCGCTCGGCGACGAGGTCAGCCGGCGCCGCTTCGAGAACGAAGTCCGCACCATCGCCCGGCTCGAGCATCCTCACGTGGTCGGCATCCACGAGGTCGGCCGCACCCACAGCGGCCTGCCCTACTACGCTATGCCGTACATGCCGCGCGGCCATCTCGGCCAGCGCAGCTTCCGCAAGCAGGTGGCCGTCGGCGACGAGAGCCGGGTGATCGCGATCGTGCGGGCGCTGCTGTCGGCGCTCGAATACGCGCACGGCAACGGCGTGGTGCATCGCGACGTCAAGGCCGAGAACGTGCTGTTCGACGATGTCGACCGGCCGCTGCTGGCGGACTTCGGCATCGCCCTGCGCCGCGGCTACGGCCCGCGCGTCACCGCGACCGGGCTGGCGGTCGGCAGCACCGCCTACATGGCGCCGGAACAGGCGCGTGGCGAGGAGGTCGACGGCCGCGCCGATCTCTACAGCCTCGCGGTGCTGATCTGGGAAATGCTGACCGGCGAGCTCCCGTATCGTGCCGCCGACGCGCTGTCGATGGCGGTGATGCACGCGCAGGACCCGGTGCCGAAACTGCCGCTGGGTCTCCGCCACTGGCAGCGGTTCATGCAGCGCGCGCTCGCCAAGGCGCCGTCGGCGCGCTTCCAGGATGTCGCGCAGATGCGGGCGGCGATCGACCGGATCGAGACCCGGCGCAGTTGGCCGGGGCAGTCACTGCTGCGCCAGATCGGCGCGCCGCTGGCGCGCCACGCGGCGTTGATCGCGGGCCTGGCGCTCGCCCTGCCCGCGCTCGGCCTGCTGGCCTGGTGGCTGGGCAGCCGCGACAACGAAGGATTCTTCACGGCCTCGCCGGAGGCCACCGCACCGGTCGAGGTGGTCGACCCGACCGCGTCGATGCTGCGCCCGTTGCCCGAGGCGCCGCTGCAGGCCACGCTGGAAAACGCGCGGCGGCAGCTGGACCAGCGCAACCTGACCGCGCCGGACGGCGACAACGCGCTGGCCAGCGTGATCGAGGCCTCGCGGCTGGAGCCGGCGAATGCCAACGTCCAGGCGCTGGCCGGCGAGCTGTCGCAGGCGCTGACCGCCGAGTTGATCGCCAACCTGCGCGACGGTCGCTTCGGCCGCGCGGGCGATTACCAGCGGCACCTCGATGCCCTGACCGGCCAGACCGGAGCGCTCGCTCCGGAGCTGCGGAAGGAGAAGCAGCGCCAGGTGCTCGCCGCGCTGACCGCGCGCGTCGACGCATCGGTCGCCGGCAACGATCGCGCGTCGGCGGTCAGGATCGCCGCGCTCGCTCCCGACTTCGGCGTGCCGGCCGCCGAGTCGGCACGGCTGGCCGCGCATGCGAAGTCGGCGCAGCCGGCAGCGGCCGCGGAGCCGGAGGGCGGGGCCACCGGTATCGCCGAACCGCATCTGCAGCGCAGACCGGTCACGGTCGCCGACTACACCCGCTTCGCCGAGGCCACCGGCCGCAAGCCGAGCCTGTGCCGCGAACGCGGCTCCCTGCTGCGCGTGCTGGCTCCCCGCGACTACCGTTCGCCGGGGTTCGACCAGAACGGCAATTCGCCGGTGGTCTGCGTCTCGATGATCGACGCCGAGGCCTATGCGCTGTGGTTGAGCCAGCAGACGGGGCACCGGTACCGGGTGCCGACGCTGGCGGAATCGCGCGAGACCGCGGCCGTCGTCAGCGGCCGCGAGCTGTCGCTGTGGCAGCGCGACTGCGCCCAGGACTGCAACAGGCGCCGGGTCAGCGGCCGCTCATGGCGCAGCAACGACGACGATCGCCTGCTGCAGTCGTCGCGCGGCTTCGACGACGTTGGCTTCCGCCTGATCCGCGAGGACTAGGAACCCCTCGATCCGTTCCCTCTCTCCAACGGCTTCATCGCGGGGTGAGGACCGGGGCGTGGGAACGTTGTTGCCGTTGCCCTTCAGGTCCTCGACAAAAAACAGAAGACGCAACAGCCACCGCACCCTCGTCGCCCGGCGGCGGCCCGGAGAGAAGGCGCCATCCGGAGCACGCCCGGCGCCTGCGCGGTCGCACTCTCCGTCTCCGGCTGCGCGGGCCGATCGGCACGGCCGTCGCCGTTGTCGCCGCACCACACTGCCCCTCGTTCCGCTGCGGGCCGCCCCGTACAATCCGCGGATGCGCGTCCATTCCCTGCAACGGCTGTTCCTTACCGGCCTGCTGACCCTGTTCCCGCTGTGGCTGACATGGGTGGTGGTCAAGTTCGTGTTCGTGCTGCTGACCGACATCAGCAAACCCTTCGTCGCGCCGCTGCTCGGACAGCTCGCCGCCAGCGCGCCACGGACGCTGGGCTGGGTCGACGATCCCTGGCTGCAGACCGCCCTCGCGTTGCTGGCGACGCTCGGGGTGATCCTGTTGTCGGGAGTGATGGCGCGCCGCGTGTTCGGCCAGCGGATGCTGCGCTGGCTGGAATCGCTGATCGAGCGCATCCCGTTCGCGAGCACGATCTACGGCAGCGCGCGCAAGCTCCTCGACATCCTGCAGACCAAGCCCGACGGCACCCAGCGGGTGGTGCTGGTCGACTTCCCGCATACGGAGATGAAGTCGATCGGTTTCGTGACCCGGGTGCTGAAGGAACAGGGCAGCGGGCGCGAACTGGCGGCGGTCTACGTGCCGACGACGCCCAATCCGACTTCCGGCTATCTGGAAATCGTCCCGGTCGAGAAGATCACCCCGACCGACTGGAGCGTCGACCAGGCGATGAGCTTCATCATCTCAGGCGGCGCGGTGTCGCCGGAAAGCATCCCGTTCAGCCCCCCCGCCGAAGCGGTCCCGGAGGACGGCGCATCGCGCTGAGCCGGCCGCTGCTGGAGGACCGCGCCACCCGGCTGTTCATCGCCCTGGCGGTGTTCTTCTGCGTCAACGCGGTGCTGGCCGAGTTCATCGGGGTCAAGATCTTCGCGCTCGAGGACACCCTCGGGATCGCCCCGCTGCAGTGGAACCTGTTCGGCCAGAGCGGCTCGCTGAGTTTCACCGCAGGCACGCTGCTGTGGCCCATCGTGTTCCTGATGACCGACGTCATCAACGAATTCTTCGGCCAGCGTGGCGTGCGCTACATCTCCTGGCTCGCGGCGGGACTGATCTGCTACGGCTTCATGTTCGCGTTCGCGGCGATTTCGCTGGCCCCGGCCGGCTGGTGGGTCGGCGCCGCCGCCGATCAGGGCGTACCCGATTACCAGGCCGCGTTCGCGGCGGTGTTCGGCCAGGGCCTGTGGACGATCGCAGGTTCGCTGGTCGCGTTCCTGCTCGGCCAGCTGATCGACGTGGCGGTGTTCCACCGCATCCGCCGCGCGACCGGCGAACGCTGGGTGTGGCTGCGTGCGACCGGATCGACCGCGGTGTCGCAACTGGTCGACAGTTTCGTTGTGCTCTACATCGCCTTCGTGCTCGGGCCGCAGAAGTGGCCGGCCTCGCTGTTTCTGGCGGTCAGCACGGTCAACTACGGCTACAAGATGCTCGCCGCCTTCGCGATGATTCCGCTGATCTACCTGCTGAGGGCGGGTATAACCCGCTATCTCGGGCCCGAACGGGCCGCACTGCTGCGTGCCGAGGCCGGTGCCTGAGAGGCTGTCCGAGGTCTCCAACTGCCTGCGCCGGGGCCTTCGGCATGACCAAAGGCCCATGCCCGCCCCGATGGCAGCGATGATGCTGGGTCATTGCCCCGGTCGCACGCCCCGATCCGGCGCCGCACGAGCGACCGCCGCCGACCCGCCTGTCGCGCCATCACAGGAGCCCATGATGATCCGTTCCAGCCTCGCCCGGACCCCGCTGGCCGCCGCAATGGCGCTGACCGTCGCCTTCGCCGGCCTCGCCACCTCGCCCGGCGCATCCGCGCAGCCGCCGGAGGTCTTGCCGTCAGCCGCCGCGACGGCATCCGACAACGCCAAGGCCGCGAAACTCGACGCGTTGTACGAGCAGTACTGGGAAGAGATGCTGGAGATGAACCCGCTGGCCGCCACCTTCCAGGGCGATCCGCGCTACAACGATCGCCTGCCGAACTTCCTGTCCGAAGCGTTCCGCCAGAAGTCCCACGACTTCACGCTGCGCTGGCTGAAGACGATCGAGGACGTCGGCTCCGACGGGCTGCGCGGCCAGGACCTGCTCAGCTACCAGATCTTCGTGCGCGACGCGCGGATGGAGCTGGAGGGCGAGCGGTTCCCCGGCTGGCAGCAGCCGATCAACCAGTTCTACAACCTGGCTTCGATGGCCGTGCAGCTGGGATCGGGCACCGGTGCGCAGCCGTTCAGGACGGTCGAGGACTACGACGACTGGGTCGAGCGTGCCTCGCAACTGCCGGAACTGTTCGACCAGGCGATCGCGAACATGAAGACCGGCGTCGAGAACGGCGTCGTGCAGCCGCGTGCGTTGATGGAGAAGGTCGTCCCGCAGCTGGACGCGCTGATCAAGGACAAGCCCGAGGACACGCTGTTCTGGGGACCGGTCAGGAACTTCCCGGAGGACTTCTCCGACACCGACAGGCAGCGGCTGACCGAGGCCTATCGCAGCCTGATCGCCAACCAGTTGATGCCGGCCTACCGCAAGCTGCGCGCATACATCGTCGACGAATACATGCCGCATACCCGCGCCAGTGCCGGCATGGACGCGCTGCCCGGCGGCGATGCGTGGTACGCGTATCGGGTGCGTGCGTCCACCACCACCGATCTGAGTCCGGCGCGGATCCACCAGATCGGCCTGGACGAGGTCGCGCGCATCCACGGCGAGATCCGCAAGGTGATGGCCGAGGTCGGCTTCGAGGGTTCGCTGCAGGATTTCTTCAGGTTCATGCAGACCGATCCGCGCTTCAGCTTCGAGAGCGAGGACGCCCTGCTCGCCTACTACCGCGGGCTCGAGGACAAGATCAATCACAAGGTGCCCGAGCTGTTCTCGCTGACGCCGAAGGCGCCGTTCGAGATCCGTCCGGTCGAGCCGTTCCGCGCCCAGTCCGCCGCCGGCGGCTCGTACATGCGTCCGAGCGAGGACGGCAGTCGCCCCGGCATCTTCTACGTCAACACCTACGACCTGCCGACCCGCAAGACCTGGGATGCCGAGGACCTGTTCCTGCACGAGGCGATTCCCGGCCATCACTTCCAGCTCGCGCTGCAGCAGGAGCTGACCGGGCTGCCGAAGTTCCGCCGTTTCGGCGGCGAGACCGCGTTCTCCGAGGGCTGGGGCCTGTACGCCGAATCGCTTGGAAAGGATCTGGGTGTCTACACCGATCCGTACAACCATTTCGGCTACCTGCAGAACGAGCTGTGGCGCGCGATCCGCCTGGTGGTCGACACCGGCCTGCACAGCAAGGGCTGGACCCGCGAACAGGTCATCGACTACATGCTGGAGAACTCGGCCGAGAGCGAGACCCAGGCCACCGCCGAGGCCGAACGCTACATGGCGATCCCGGGCCAGGCGCTGGCCTACAAGATCGGCGAACTGAAGATCAAGGAACTGCGCGCGCGGGCCGAGAAGGCCCTGGGCGACGGCTTCGACGTCCGCGCGTTCCACGCCGAGGTGCTGAAGGACGGCTCGGTGCCGCTGGACGTGCTGGAAGCCAAGATCGACCGCTGGATCGCCGCTCAAGGCGACTGATCCGCGACTGTTCCACGCGGCCGCTGTCCATCGGCCGCCCCACCCCCTGGAGGTCCACGTGACGCTTCGCCCCATCCTGCTCGCCGCCGCGGTCGCCGCGGCGCTCACCACCCTGTCGGGCTGCAGCCAGCCGGCCGGCAACGACACCGCCAAACCGGCAGCCACCGCCCAGGACGCCGCGGCCCGCGCCGAACAGCTCGACAGGATCTATGCCGACTACTGGGAAGCCTTCCTCGAACTCAACCCGATCATGGCGACGTTCCAGGGCGACCCGCGCTACAACGCCGAGCTGCCCGACATGGGCTCGGCCGAGTATCGCGAGCGTTCCGAACAGTTCACCCGTGATTGGCTGGCCAGGGTCGAGGCGGTCGGCAGCGAGGGGCTGCAGGGCCAGGACCTGCTGAACTACGAGATCTTCGTCGCCGACGCTCGCGAAACGCTCGAAGGCTTCAAGTTCCCGGGCTGGATGATGCCGGTCAACCAGATGGGCAGCCTGGCCTCCTACGCGGCCCAGTTCGGCTCCGGCACCAGCCTGCAGCCGTTCAAGACCGTCAAGGACTACGAGGACTGGCTCAAGCGCGCCGGACGCATGCCGGTACTGTTCGATACCGAGATCGCCAACATGCGCGAAGGCATCGAGGCCGGCGTGGTGCAGCCGCGCGCGTTGATGGAGAAAGTCGTGCCGCAGCTGGACGCGCTGATCAAGGACAAGCCCGAGGACACGCTGTTCTGGGGACCGGTCAGGAACTTCCCGGAGGACTTCTCCGATGCCGACAGGCAGCGGCTGACCGAGGCCTATCGCAGCCTGATCGCCGACCAGCTGATGCCGGCCTACCGCGAGCTGCGTGCATTCATCAACGACGAGTACCTGCCCGCGACCCGCGACAGCGTCGGCCTCGACCAGTTGCCGGAAGGCCAGACCTGGTACGCGTTCAACGCCCGCCAGAGCACCAGCAGCGACCTGACCCCGGCGCAGATCCACCAGATCGGCCTGGACGAAGTCGCGCGCATCCACGGCGAGATCCGCAAGGTGATGGCCGAGGTCGGCTTCGAGGGTTCGCTGCAGGACTTCTTCAAGTTCATGCAGACCGACCCGCGCTTCAGCTTCGAGAGCGAGGACGCCCTGCTCGCCTACTACCGCGGGCTCGAGGACAAGATCAATCAAAAGGTGCCGGAGCTGTTCTCGCTGACGCCGAAGGCGCCGTTCGAGATCCGTCCGGTCGAGCCGTTCCGCGCCCAGTCCGCCGCCGGCGGCTCGTACATGCCACCCAGCGAGGACGGCAGCCGCCCCGGCATCTTCTACGTCAACACCTATGACCTGCCGACCCGCAAGACCTGGGATGCCGAGGACCTGTTCCTGCACGAGGCGATTCCCGGCCATCACTTCCAGCTCGCGCTGCAGCAGGAACTGGAGGATGTACCGGCGTTCCGCCGCTTCGGCGGCGAGACCGCGTTCATCGAGGGCTGGGGCCTGTACGCCGAGTCGCTGGGCAAGGACCTGGGTGTCTACACCGATCCCTACAACCATTTCGGTTACCTGCAGAACGAGCTGTGGCGCGCGATCCGCCTGGTCACCGACACCGGCCTGCACAGCAAGGGCTGGACCCGCGAGCAGGTGATCGACTACATGCGCGAGAACTCGGCCGAGAGCGAGACCCAGGCCACCGCCGAGGCCGAACGCTACATCGCGTGGCCGGGCCAGGCGCTGGCCTACAAGATCGGCGAGCTGAAGATCAAGGAACTGCGCGCGCGGGCCGAGAAGGCGCTGGGCGACGGCTTCGACGTCCGCGCATTCCACGCCGAGGTGCTGAAGGACGGCTCGGTGCCGCTGGACGTGCTGGAAGCCAAGATCGACCGCTGGATCGCCTCTCAACAAAGCTGAACGCATCCGCTACAGCGACTGGCCAGGCCGGATCCGGGCGACCGGGTCCGGCCTTTTCCTGGGGATAAGTCAGGAAAAACCGGCATAATTGAGATCATTGTCACAACGAGGTCTTGGCCGGACGGCTTTCGATCCCGGGACGGATGAGCCGGCCAGTAGCGGAAATTGCCGCCAGACTTGCCGCGCATACGCGATGCCGCCGGCTTCACAAGCACCGCCAGACAGGGAGATCCAATGCGTTGTATCAACACGACGGCAATGTCCGGCCGCCGCCGCTGTCGCCTTTCTTCCCGATCGACCTGTCTCCTCGTCCTGATCCTGATGCTGCTGCCGGTCGTCGCGACCGCGGCAGACTGGACCTATCGCGTCCGCCCCGGCGACACCCTGTGGGATCTCGGCGCACGCTACCTGCGGGCCGACATCGGTTGGCAAAGACTGCAGATGCACAACGCGATCTCCGATCCCTACCGGCTGCCGCCGGGATCCCGGCTCGACATACCGGTCGAATGGTTGCGGGTCGACCCCGCACGCGCGCGGCTGGTCGCAGTACGTGGCGAGGTGCGTGCGCAACCGTCGCCGCGGACACCCGAGCAGGACGCCAGCGAGGGCATGCGCCTGGGCATCGGCGGCTGGCTGCAGACCGGTCCTCAGGCCAGCGCGACGCTGGAGTTCGCCGACGGCTCGCGGATGCTGGTCCAGGCCGGCAGCCGGGTCGAGTTTGACAAGCTCAGCGCCTACGGTGCGACCGGCATGGTCGACACCCGTCTGCGGCTGATCCAGGGCCGTACCTCCAACCACGTCAAGCCGGCCACCGGTCCGGCGTCGCGCTACGTCATCGACACGCCGTCGGCGACCACCAGCGTGCGCGGCACCCGCTTCCGCGTCGGTGCCGGCAACGGCGGAGGGCCGGATCTGACCGAGGTTCTGGAGGGGCTCGTCCATGTCGGCCGCGAGGCCGGCGACGTACTGTTGCGCCACGGCCATGGCGCGCTGGCCGGTGCCAACGCCCCCGAAGGCGTGCTCGAACTTCCGCCTGCCCCGGTGATCGACGACCCGCAGACCCGCCTGCACTCGCTTCCGGTCCGGCTCGCCTGGTCGGGAACGGAGGACGCCGCCGCCTATCAGGTCGAGGTCGTCAGCGAGGCCGAACCGGACGTGCTGCTGTTCGAAACCCTGACCACGGCGACAGAGCTCCGCATCGACACCCTGCCCGCCGGCGAACATCGCCTGCGGCTGCGGGCGGTCGATGCCAACGGCCTGCAGGGCCACGATGCGATGCGGAGCTTCACGATCAATGCCGATCCGGCGCCGCCGATCGCGATCGGTCCGCGACGCGACGCGGTGCTGCACCACCCGCGCCCGCGCTTCGAGTGGACCCGTCCCGAGAAGGCCACCGAGACGGTGTTCCAGCTCGCCACCGACCCCTCGTTCGACACGTTGCTGAGCGACGCGGTGACCGGTCAGACGCGCCGACGCACGGAACGGGAGCTGCCACCGGGCCGCTACTGGTGGCGGGTCGCGTCGCGCGACGCCGCAGGTCGCCAGGGACCGTTCGGCGACGCGTTGGCATTCGAGGTGAGTGACCGGCCGGTCGACCCCGGCCTGGAAACGGAGGCCGGCCGCGGCCGGGTCACCCTGCACTGGCAGGAAGGCCCGCCGGGACAGCGCTATCGCATCCAGATCGCGCGCAAGGCGGATTTCGCCAAACCCTTCGTCGATCGCGAGATCGAGGTCCCGCAGCTCCAGCTCGACCGTCCGCTGGGCGGCCGCTGGTACATCCGGGTGCAGGCGATCGACGATGACGGCTACGCCCATCCGTTCGGCCCGGCACAGGAGGCCAGGTTCCCCTGCCGCCTCTGCTACGGCGCCGGTGCGACCACCTTGCTGTTGCTGCTGGCATTGTGAGCGGTAGCGGGCTGCCGTGGACGTGGCGGGGGGCGCTGGCCGGCGCCGCCGCGGTAGCCGCGGCCGTGCTCAGCCTCGGCGACGTCACCCAGCGCGCGGACGACCTGTTCTACGACCTGCATGCGTCCCGCTGGGGCTACCCGGTCGACGGCGACGTCGCGATGATCGCGATCGACGATCGCAGTCTCGGTGTGATCGGCCAATGGCCGTGGCCACGCAGCGTGCATGCGCAACTGCTCGAGCGGCTGGACGACAGCGGCGTCCGCGGGATCGCGTTCGACCTGATCCTGTCCGAGCCCGACCGCAACGACCCCGACAACGACCTGCTGCTGGCCGAGGCGATGCAGCGCAACGGCCGCGTCGTGTTGCCGGTGATTCCGACCATGCAGAACCAGAGCGGGCCGCCGATCGAGGTACTGCCGAACCCGGTGATCGCCTCCAGCGTCGCGGCACTGGGGCACACCGACGTGGAGCTGGAGCCGTCTGGCGCCGCGCGCGAACTGTACCTGCATGCCGGCCTCGGCGAGTCGCGCTGGCCGGCGCTGGCGCTGGCGCTGCTGCGGCTCGATGGCGTCATCACCGACGATGAGGTGCCCGGCCTACGCCGCCCCGACGGACAGGCCGGATCGCCTTACCGGTGGGTGCGCGATCACCGGGTCCGGATCCGCTATGCCGGCCCGCCCGGAACCTTCCCGGAGATGTCATACCTCGACGTGCTGGAAGGCCGGATCCCCGACGGGGCGCTGCGCGGCCGCTGGGTGGTGGTCGGCGTCACCGCCACCGGCATCGCGCCGGGTTTCCGCACCCCGATGTCGGGGCTGCCGATGAACGGCGTCGAGTACCAGGCCAACGTGATCGAGATGCTGCTGCACCGGCGCGCGATCATCCCGCTGGCACCGTTGCCGCAGGCGGCGATCGTCGGCCTGATCGTGTTCGCTTGCGCGCTGCTGTCGCTGTCGCCCGGGGTGATGCGGCCGCTGTCGGCGACGGTCGCCGGCGTCGGCGCGTCGTTCCTCGCCAGCGTGCTGCTGATGAGACTGGGAAGCGTCTGGTTCGCGCCGGTCGCGGCGGCCGGGGTGATCGCGGCGACCCACATGCTGTGGATGGGCCGCCACCTGTTGCACTGGCGCCGCCAGGCCCACCACGACACCCTGACCCTGCTCGCCAACCGCCGCCACTTCGATGCGGTGATGGAACGCCGCATCGCCGCCGCGCGGCGCTCGCAGTCGCCGCTGTCGCTGCTGCTGATCGATGTCGACCACTTCAAGCGCTACAACGACAGCGAGGGGCACCTGGCCGGGGACCGCCTGCTGATGCGGGTCGCCACCGCCATCGCCCGACATGCCCGCCGCAGCGGTGATCTCGCCGCCCGCTTCGGCGGCGACGAGTTCGCCCTCATCCTGCCGGACACCCCCGCCGCCGGCGCCGGCCGGATCGCCGAAGGCATCCTGGCGGCGATGCGCGAACAACCGACCCCGGCCGGCCTCAGCATCGGGATCTGCACCTGCATTCCCGATGCGGCGACCACCCCGCGCCTGATGCTCGAGCAGGCGGACAAGGCGCTGTACCGCACCAAGCAGAACGGCCGGAACGGCTACATGCTGTACGCGCCGGCCTGATTCAGGCGGACTGCGGCGGACGACCCGGACACGGCCGCCGGCCTCAGCCCGCGCCCTGTCCGCCGCGCCGCCGGCTGCGTCCGTTGCGCTCGCCGCGTCCCTGAGCCGTCCCGGCATGCGCATGCCGCGGCGCCGGCTTCCCGTGCGGGCGATGCGATGGCTTGCGCGGACCGTCGCCAGCGCGCTTCGCGCGCGGGTTCGGCAGCGCCACGTCGAGCCGCAGCGACCGGCCGGGCTCGTACCCCGGAAAGTCGACCAGCTCGACGTCCTTCTTCAGAACGCGCTGGATCTGTCTCAACAGGCCGCCCTCGTCGTGCGAGACCAGCGACAGCGCCTCGCCCTGCGCGCCGTTGCGGCCGGTGCGGCCGATCCGGTGCACGTAGTCCTCGGCCACCATCGGCAGGTCGAAGTTGATCACCAGCGGCAGGTTCGGGATGTCGAGGCCGCGTGCGGCCACGTCGGTCGCGACCAGCACCCGCGCCTTCGCACCCTTGAACGCGTTCAGCGCCTTCTGCCGTTGCGCCTGGCTCTTGTTGCCGTGGATCGCGACCGCGCGGATGCCGGACTTCTCCAGCTGTTCGGCGAGACGGTTGCAGCCATGCTTGGTACGGCCGAACACGATCACCTGGTCGGTGTGGCGAGTGGCCAGGATCTCGATCAGCAGTTCGCGCTTGCGCTCGGCATCGACCGGATGGGCGCGGTGCGCGATCGTCTCGGCGATCGTGTTGTTGGCCGCGACCTGCACCTGTTTCGGATCGCGCATGAACTCCAGCGCCAGCGCCTTCAGCTGCGCCTCGAAGGTGGCCGAGAACAACAGCGTCTGCCGCTCCCGCGGCAGCTTGCCGAGGACGCGCTTGATCGCCGGCAGGAAGCCCATGTCGAGCATGCGGTCGGCCTCGTCCATGACCAGCACCTCGATGCCGTCCAGGCGCACGCTGCCGCGCTCCATGTGGTCGATCAGCCGACCCGGCGTCGCGATCAGCACGTCGACGCCACGGCGCAGCGCGTCGACCTGCGGTCCCATGCCGACGCCGCCGAAGATCGTGCAGCTGGCGACCTGCAGGTGACGGCCGTAGCCGCGCAGGTTCTCGTGCACCTGCACCGCCAGTTCGCGGGTGGGCACCAGCACCAGCACGCGCGGCTTGCGCGGGCCCCGGGCCGGCGTCTGCTTCGACAGCCGATGCAGCAGCGGCAGGCTGAATGCCGCGGTCTTGCCGGTGCCGGTCTGGGCGCCGCCCAGCAGGTCGTGGCCGGCCAGGATCAGCGGAATGGCCTCGGCCTGGATCGGCGTCGGCATGGTGTAGCCCTGTTCGGACAGCGCGCGCAGCAACGCGGGCGCGAGCCCGAGAGAATCGAAGGACATGCAATGCTCCAAAAATGCGTCCCGCACCTTCGTGCGGTGGTCACCCGGAGCCTTCCCTGAAGCCGCGCTGCGAATGATCGTGTGACGGCACGGATGTTCCGGACCGTGTCAGCGCGACGAAGGACGTGCGGAATGAGAGGCTGCGCCCGTCCTCCCTGGACGCATCGGCGTATCGGGCGGTCGCCGGCGGGGGCCGGCCTGGCGCAGCGGACTTGCCTGGGAAACGTACCCTTGCGGGCGGTCACCGTACGCTGGACGCGGCGCACTCTACGCTAACGCCGTGCCGGGCGCCAGCACCGGCCGTCCCGGGCCGGGCGGCCATCAGAGCCCGTTCAGGCTCTCAGGACGAAGTCGCCGGGCCGGCGAGCCTCGCGATCGCCGACTGCACCGCATCCAGCACCGCGATCGCATGGGCGAGCGCGGCGCGCTCGTCCTCCGACAGATGCGGATGCCAGACGTCGAAGATCATCACCGTGCGGTCGCGGTCGGAACGGTTGGCCGCGCTGTGCAGGAACGAATCGTCGAAGACAAGGAACTCGCCGTCGCGCCAGATCCGGGTTTCGCCGGCCACGGTGATGTCGCACCCCGTGGGCGGCAGGTCGACCGGCAGGTGGACGGTCAGCTTGATGTTCGACAAGCCATGGTGCGGCGGCAGCACCACCCCGGGCTTGAGCCGCGAAACGAAACATTCCGGCGCGTGCGGCGGATATTGCGCGAGCGGCGCCCCGGCCAGGAAGGCGTCGGTCAGCGGCAGGCGCGCCATCAGCTCGCGGTGCCACTCTCCACGCCGCAACAGGTGCAGTGCCGACCAGTCGGGACGGTCGGCGAGCCCGGCCCAGGTCCGGCTGCGCGCCGCCTCGGCGGAGACATAGGGCGAGAAATCCCCGGCATTGGCGAGAACAGCGAGCAGTTCGTCACGCACCGCCGGGATCCGCGGCACCAGCGGAGCCAGTTCCGGCAGCACGTCGATGTCGAACCATGCGCGCGGCTCCAGCGCCGGGTAATACAGGTAACCGGGCTGCTGCAGCCGCGAACGGAAGGCCGCCGGCCGGCGCCCGAAGTAAGCATCCAGCCAGAGCCGGAACGCCGGGTGGTCGGTGATCCGGGCCAGGTGGGCATGCAGCAGCGCCGGCAGGGCCTGGCGCAGCCGCTGCGGGTCGACGCGGCCGCGGCCCTCCGCCTCGAGCCAGCGGCAGGCGTCCACCACCGCCGCGACGTCGGTCGCGGCCGCGATGCGCTGGCCGAAGCCCTCCTCGATGCCGCTCGCCACCGTGTCCCCCCGCTTGTCCGGATACCGAAAGCCGAGTCGACAGTCTGACATGCCGCCCCGCCTCCGGCCTGCTACTGTGCGCCGGTACGCCCGCTCCCGGGACGAGTCCAATGCAAATACGTTTCCATGGCGCCGCAGGCGAGGTCACCGGCTCCATGCACGAGGTGGAGGCCGCCGGGCACCGCCTGCTGCTCGACTGCGGAATGATCCAGGGCAGCCCGGCGGCCGAGCGCCGCAACGCGGACCGGTTCCCGTTCGAGCCCGGCGGGATCGACGCGCTGGTCCTCAGTCACGCGCACATCGATCACATCGGCCGGGTACCGCTGTTGGTCCGTCGCGGCTTCCGTGGCCCGATCTACGCGCAGGCCGCGACCGCCGACCTGATGCCGATCATGCTGCTGGATGCTGCCGCGATCGCCGAGGGCGAGGCCGAACGCTACAACCGCAGACGCCGGCGGGACGAACCCGAGGCCGTTCCGCTGTTCTCGCGCGACGACGTGGAGGCCGCGCTCGAACGGCTGCGGCCGCTGGACTACGACGCGCCCAGCGAGATCCTGCCGGGCATCGTGCTGACGCTGCGCGAGGCCGGCCACATCCTCGGCTCCTGCGTGCTCGAGCTGCAGGCGGAGGACCGGACCCTGGTCTACTCCGGCGATCTCGGCCCCTGCGGCGCGCCGATCCTGCGCGATCCGGCCGCGATCGCGCGTGCCGACCTGGTGCTGATGGAGTCGACCTATGGCGACCGCGACCACCGCGACCGTCCCGCCACCGTCGCCGAGATCGGCGAAATCCTGGAAGCGGCGTGGCGCGATGGCGGCAACGTGATGATCCCCGCCTTCGCGGTGGGCCGAACCCAGGAGCTGCTGTACTGGTTCGCCCGGCACTGGCAACAGTGGAAGATGGATCGCTGGCGGATCTTTCTCGACAGCCCGATGGCGGCGCGGGTGTCGGCGGTCTACCAGCGGCACCAGGGCCTGTTCGACGCGCGTGCGCGTGCGACCTGGGCCGCGCCGATCGCGCCGCTGCGGATGCCGAACCTGCATTTCACCGCGTCCGTCGCCGAGTCGATGGCCATCAACCGGATCCGCTCCGGCGCGATCATCGTCGCCGGCAGCGGCATGGCCACGGCCGGCAGGATCGTCCACCATCTCAAGCACAACCTCGGCCATCGCCAGGCGCACGTGATGTTCGTCGGCTACCAGGCCGAGGGCACCCTGGGCCGGCGCCTGGTCGAGCGGGCCCGCTGGGTCCGCATCCACGGCCGCGACTACCGGGTCAATGCGCAGATCCACACCGTCGGCGGCCTGTCGGCGCATGCCGGCCAGCAGGGGCTGATCGACTGGTTCGCCAGGATCGCCGGCCGGGAGGGCGATGCCGGCGTCACCCGCCCGTCGCTGGCCCTGGTCCACGGCGAGGAGCGTGCCCGCGAGGCCCTCGCGGGCGAGCTGGGCCAGCGCCTCGGCGTGTCCGCCCATCTCCCGAACCCCGGCGACAGCATCGCCCTGTAGGGCCCCGTCCCGGCGCCCGGCGCCGCCCATGACCTTCGACACCTATGGCCCGCGCCGGCACGGAGCTATGGTGGGAGCGATGTGCCCGCCGCCATTCCGGTTCGGCACGGCTTTCCCATATTCGCAAGGTCGGAGTACACCGTGACCCTCAACACCCCCAAAGTCCTGCTTCTGTCCCTCGCCATTGCCGCAGCCGTCTCGGCCTGCGGCAAGACCGACTCGCCGGCCGTTTCCACCGACGCCGCGGCGGATCAGGACCAGGGCATCACCCTCGACGAGAGCAAGCTGCCGCCGGTCAACCGCTTCCTTGCCAGCGACCTCGACACCAGCAAGGACGCCTGCACCGATTTCGGCGGCTACGTCAACGGCAAGTGGCTGGCCGCCAACGAGATTCCGGGCGACCGCACCTCGTGGGGCGCGTTCGAGATGCTGGCCGAGCGTTCGCTGGCGGTACAGCGCCAGATCGCCGAGCAGGCCGCCCGGGACACCGGCGCGACCGGCGTCGAGAAGATCGTCGGCGACTTCTGGGCCACCGGCATGGACGCGGACAAGATCAACGCCCAGGGCATCGAGCCGATCAGCGCGACCCTGACCGAGATCGACGCGCTCGACAGCCAGGAGAAGGTCGCCGAGTTCCTGCGCAGCAGCGCGGCCAAGGGCCAGTTCTACGTGTTCGGCTTCGGCCCCGAGGCCGACTTCAAGGACTCGTCGATGAACATCGCCTACGCCTTCCAGGGCGGCCTGGGCCTGCCGGACAAGAGCTACTACGAGGACGCCGACAAGGCCGACAAGCTGCAGAAGTACCAGGAGCACGTGGCCAAGGTGCTGGAGCTGTCGGGCGTGCCCGCCGCGGATGCCGCCGCCCAGGCCGCCGACGTGGTCGCGTTCGAGAAGCGCCTGGCCTCGGTGTCGAAGTCGCAGGAGGAGATGTCGCGCGACGTCTCGCTGTACTACAACGCGGTGTCGCCGGCCGAGGCCGACAAGCTGGCACCGAACTTCCCGTGGACCCGCTTCTTCGAGTCGCAGGGCCTGCAGGCGCCGGAGAAATTCTCGCTGGCGGTACCGGCCTTCCACGAAGAGGTCAGCCGCATGCTCGCCGACGTGCCGGCAGCGCAGTGGCGCAGCTACCTGCGCTTCCATGCCGTCGACGGCGCATCGCCGTACCTGTCCGACGCCTTCGTCGAGGAGAACTTCAACTTCTACAACAAGACCCTGCGCGGCCAGAAGGAGCTGAAGGAGCGCGGCAAGCGCGTGCTCGGCACGATCGAGGACGGCGCCGGCGAGGCGCTGGGCCAGCTGTACGTCGACGTGGCGTTCTCCCCCGACTCCAAGGCGCGGATGCAGGAACTGGTCAAGAACCTCAGCGATGCGCTCAAGACGCGCATCGAGAACCTGGCCTGGATGAGCGACGAAACCAAGGCCAAGGCGATGGAGAAGTGGGCCAGCTTCACGCCGAAGATCGGCTACCCGGACAAGTGGCGCGACTGGAGCAGCCTGCAGACCAGTCGCGACAGCTACATCGGCAACGTGCTCGCCGCGATGGAGTTCA
Organism: Marilutibacter chinensis; assembly: GCF_021725675.1. Lineage (GTDB taxonomy): Bacteria > Pseudomonadota > Gammaproteobacteria > Xanthomonadales > Xanthomonadaceae > Marilutibacter > Marilutibacter chinensis. The sequence continues at coordinate 161,533 of NZ_JAKJPO010000008.1, forward strand.
ACTACAAGTGGGAGCTGTCGAAGGTCGGCAAGCCGGTCGACAAGACCGAGTGGGGCATGAGCCCGCAGACCGTCAACGCCTACTACAACCCGCTGCAGAACGAGATCGTGTTCCCGGCCGCGATCCTGCAGCCGCCGTTCTTCGATCCGGAGGCCGACGACCCGATCAACTACGGCGGCATCGGCGCGGTGATCGGTCACGAGATGACCCACGGCTACGACGACCAGGGCAGCCGTTTCGGACCGACCGGCAACTTCGAGAACTGGTGGACCGATGCCGACGCCAAGGGCTTCAGCGGTCGTACCGACAAGCTGATCGCGCAGTTCGACGGCTACAAGGCGAACGACGACGAGCACGTCAACGGCAAGCTGACCCTGGGCGAGAACATCGCCGACCTCGGCGGCCTGGCCACCGCCTACGACGCGATGAAGGCCGCCGCCGGCGACAGCGAAGACCCGATGATCGACGGCATGAGCCGCGACCAGCGCTTCTTCGCCAACTGGGCGACGGTGTGGCGTCGCAACTTCACTCCCGAGGAGCTGAAGGTGCGCCTGGCCACCGACCCGCACGCGCCGGCGAACTTCCGCGCGATCGGGGCTCCGTCGAACCTGCCGGCCTTCGCCGCCGCGTTCGAGTGCAAGCCGGGCCAGCCGATGGTCCGCCAGGGCGACGACCAGGTCGTGATCTGGTAAGCGACACGGCCGGCGGGTTTCCCCGAAGGGCCCGCCCTCGTCCTGCAGAAGGCCCGGCACAATGCCGGGCCTTCTTTGTTCCGTCCCGCGGCCGGCTGGAACGGCCGTCACCCCGCCCGTGTGGCGATCTGCACGGTGTCGCCAACGCCCGTGGCGCGCGTCCCGTCCTGGCATGGGCACTTGCTACACTCCGCCGATCTTCTGGATGGAATCCGCAATGTCCCGTCAGCGCATCCCTGGCCTTTCGCTTCTCCCGTTTTCGCTGCGCCCGCTCGCGTGTGCGCTCTCGTTCGGACTGACCGCCGCCGTCGCCGCTCCGGTGGCGCTGGCCAAGCCGCCGGTCGCCTGCGCCGATTTCTACGGCAACGCCAATGCCGACTGGCTGGAGGCCCATCCGCTGTCGACCGGCGCGGGTTCGGTCTCGGCGATGGGCGAGCTGGCCGGGCGCGCGCGCCAGCAGCAGATCGACCTGCTGCAGGCGGCAATGCAGGCGCCGCAGGACAATGTCCAGAAGCTGCTCGGCGACTTCTGGGCCAGCGGTCTGGACGAAGCGGCGGTCGAGCGCGACGGCTCCAATCCGATCGCGCCCCTGCTCGACCGCATCAACTCGATCCGCCGCGACAAGGACATCGCGCCGGCGATCGCCGCGCTTCACCAGGTCGGCATCCCGGTGGCGTTCAACTTCAGCCCCGACGCCGACCTGTCCGATCTCGACCGCCACATCGGCTACTTCAGCCAGGGCGGCACCGGCCTGCCCGACCCGGCCTACTACACCCGCAACGACGCCGACGCGCAGACCGTGCGCAGCCAATACGGCAAGTATGTCGAGCAGATCCTCGCGCTGACCGGCACCCCGGCCGACAAGCTCCAGGCCGAGGCCACGCAGGTCCTCGACCTGGAGACCCGCATCGCCAGCGCGTCGCGGCCGCTGCCGGACCTGCGCGACCCGCGCAACAACTACGCCCCGGTCGCGGTGGCGGGTCTGGACAAGCAGTACCGCTACCTCAGGCTCGAGGAGTTCCTCAAGGCGCAGGGCGTCGAGGACGACACCGTCTCGATCGCCAACCCGGCCCTGTTCGCCACCCTGGACACGCTGGTCGACGATCTCAAGCCGGCGCAGTGGAAGACCTATCTGCAGTGGCGCGTCGGAGACGCGATGGCGCCGTACCTGTCCAAGGCCTTCCGCGACGCCAGCTTCGATTTCCGCGGCCGCGTGCTGGAGGGCCGCAGCGCACCGCTGCCGCGCCAGCAGCAGGTGCTCGACGCGATCAATCTGGCGGCCGGCCCGATGCTCGGCCGCCAGTACGCGGCCCGCTACCTGACCGCGGCCAACCAGGCCCGCGCCGAACAGGTCGTCGGACAGGTCAAGGCTTCCCTGCGCGCCGCGATGGAGCGCAACACCCGCTTCAGCGCCGAAGCCAAGGCGGTCGCAATGGCCAAGCTGGACAACCTGAAGGTCGAGGTCGGCACGCCCCGGCGCGACCTCGACTACACCGTGCAGCCGATGGGCCGCGGCAGCTTCGGCGGCAACATGCTGATCGCATCGACCTGGCGCCACGGCTCGGAGATGCGCCGCATCGGCCGCGGCACCGGCAGCCGCCGCTGGGACGTGCTGCCGCAGACGCCGGCGCTGGCCTACGACATCGCCCAGAACCGCCTGATCATCACCGCCGCGATGCTGCAGCCGCCGGTGTTCGACCTGGGCAAGGACTCGGCCTGGCTGCACGGCTCGTTCGGCGCCCTGGTCGGTCACGAACTCAGCCACGCCTTCGACAACCGCGGCCGCCTGATCGACGACAAGCTCGAGGTCCGCGACTGGTGGACCGCCAGCGAGAACGCCGGCTGGCAGGCGCTGGCCAACCGCGTCGCCGCGCAGTACTCGGCCCTGCCCTACCCGGCACTGGAAGGGGTGAAGGTCAACGGCCAGCAGACGGTGGACGAGAACATCGCCGACATCGCCGGCATGGAACTGGCATGGGCGACCTTCAGCACGGCCGAGCCGGACGCGGACAAGGAGACCAGGCAGTCCTTCTTCACCGCCTGGGCCTCGCTGTGGCCGCAGCAGCTCAGCGCCGAGGCGGCGACCCAGCTGGCCTCGACCAGCGTGCACGCACCCGGCCAATGGCGGACCAACGGTCCGCTGTCGAACCTGGATGCCTTCGGCGCGACCTACGGCTGCCGGGTCGGCGCGGTGATGCGCCACAAGCCCGACGATAGGATCACGATCCTGCCCTGAGCGGCATCGTCATCGATGGACACGAAAACGGCGCGGTTTCCCGCGCCGTTTCTCGTTGGCGGTCTCTCGACCCGGGGACGTACCGCAGGGACGGCGGCAGGTCTGGATGAGACTCCGAAGGGGGCCCGATCGCGGCTTCCGCGATCCCGGCTCAGTGGATCCGGCGCGGCCCGGGCGGCTTGCGGCCGCCACCACCGAACGGCGGCTGACCGCGCCAGTAGCGGATCATCAACCAGCCGAACAGCATTCCGCCCAGGTGGGCGAAATGGGCCACCCCGGGCTGCCGGCCGGTCACGCCGAGCAACAGCTCGATCAGGCCGTAGACGATCACCAGGGTGCGCGCCTTCATCGGGATCGGTGGGATCAGCAACATCACCCGCTGATGCGGAAACAGCATGCCGTAGGCCAGCAACAGGCCGAACACGCCGCCGGAAGCGCCCACCGTCGGATACGGCGGCTGGCCACTGGACATCGCCCAGATGCCGACGCCGATCTGGCAGACCGCGGCGCCGACGATGCAGACCAGGTAGTAGTTCAGGAACCGCTTGTTGCCCCAGACGTGTTCCAGCGGCGCGCCGAACATCAACAGCGCGAGCATGTTGAAGAACAGGTGCGGCATGTTCCCGTGCATGAAGCCGTAGGTCAGCACCTGCCACGGCATGAAGCCGCCGACACCGAACGCGCCGTCGCTGCCGGGCGGCCAGAGCATGAACGTGGCGAACACCTGATCGCCGAGTGCGTACTGGAGCAGGAACACCGCGCCGTTGGCGATCAGCAGCGCCTTGGTGATCGGGGGAAGGTTGGAAAACATCGCGGCTCCGGGGCAAGAGCGCACATGGTAACGGCAACGCCGCGCACCCGCTGTCGACGGCGCGCCGCCGCCTCCCGGTCCGGGCGGATTGCGCCGGTTAGTCCGGCGGCCCCCAGACCTGCTCGTCGACCGTCGCCCGCGCCTTCACGCCGGCGACACGGCCGTTGACGACCCGCACGCCCTCGGCCCTCAGCCGCTGGCACTGCTCCAGGTAGCCGTCCGACCCCTCGGGCAATGCGATCCGCCCATCCGAGCGCAGCACCCGGTGCCAGGGCAGGCGCGGATCGTCGTTGTGGCTGAGCATCCGCGCGACCAGCCGGGCCCGGCCGGGCAGCCCGGCGCGGCGCGCGACCTCGCCATAGCCGGCGACCTCGCCTCGCGGTATCGCCAGGATCGCCGCCCGGATGCGTCGGGCCGCGTCGTCGCTGTCCATCGATGGAACCTCCCTCCCATGCCCACGCACTGCCGCCGTGTCCGGCTCGTGCGCGCCGCCGCGACCGCACGGCTTCCGGCACGTTTCCATCCGACCGGCAGGACCGGATCACCAATGAAGCGGTAGCATACGGCCCTGACCGCGAAGGGAGCAGCTACGTGCGCAATTTCGAATCCATCAACCGCCACCTGAAAGCGGCCGGCTACAACCTGACCGAGCACGACGTCGACGTGGTCTGCATCGAGCTGTCGCTGGAGCAGGGCCGCCGGCACCAGGCGATCTTCCTGTCCGAACTCGACGACGACGACGGCCGCCCGTACCTGCGGGTCAGCACCGCGGTCGCTCCGATCACCGGGCTCGACATGCGTCGTGCGCTGGTCTTCAACTGGCAGAGCCGGGTCGGCTATCTCGCGATCGGCGAGCTCGACGGCGTGCCGCACCTGCAACTGTGCGAGAACCGTCCCTACGAGGGACTGGACGCGGCCGAGATCGACCGCCTGATCCTCGAGATCGGCGGCGTCGGCGACCGCATGGAGCGGACCCTGTCGGCGGGCGGCGACCTGTACTGACCGGCCCCGCGGCCCGGGCAAGCGCAGCGCGCCCGGGATGAGGCAGCCGGGCCGGGAACCTGCCCGGGCTGCGCCTGACGCCTGTCCCTGCCCTCAGGTCCAGCCCATCGCCCGCATCAGCTCGAAGAACAGGTAGGCGATTCCGCCGGCCGCGGGAATGGTCAGGATCCACGCCCAGATCATCTTCTCGACCACGGTCCACTTGATCGCGTTGAAGCGCTTGGCCGTGCCCACACCCATGATCGCCGACGAGATGTTGTGGGTCGTCGAGACCGGGATGCCGAGCCAGGAGGCGGCGAAGATCACCGCCGACGCACTGGTCTCGGCGGCGAAGCCGTGGATCGGGTGCAACTTGACCAGTTTGTGACCCAGGGTCTTGATGATCCGCCAGCCGCCGGCCGCGGTGCCCGCCGCCATCACCAGCGCGCAGGTGATCTTGATCCACAGGTCGATGCCCTGGCTGGCCATCGCCTCGTCGGATGGATGCAGGAAGGCCAGCCAGGCCGGCAGGTCGTCGAGGGTGCCCGCCGACTGCGCACTGAACAGCGTCAGCGCGATGATGCCCATCGTCTTCTGCGCGTCGTTCATGCCGTGCGCCAGCCCCATCCCGGCGGCGCTGACCAGCTGCGCCTTGCCGAACAGGCTGTTGACCCAGCGCGGGCGGGCGATGCGGGCCAGCCAGCCGCCGCTGCGCGCCATCATCGAGATCACGAAGAACAGCAGTCCCATCACCAGGAAACCGGCGACGAAGCCCAGCACCGGCGAGGTCACCATCGGCACGATCACCTTCCACAGCACGCCGGCGCTGCGGTAGAGCGGCTCCTTCGGCTCGGACCAGATGATCGCATCGATGTTGTTCGACGCCGCCGCCAGCGCAGCGCCGCACAGGCCGCCGATCAGCGCATGCGAGGACGAGGACGGCAGTCCCAGCCACCAGGTGATCAGGTTCCAGACGATGCCGCCAAGCAGTGCGCACAGGATCATCTGCGACCCGACCTCGACCACGCCGACGTCGATCAGGCCCGAAGCGATCGTCTTGGCGACCGCGGTGCCCAGCAGCGCGCCGATCAGGTTCATCAACGCCGCCATGCCGACCGCCTGCATCGGCGACAGCACCTTGGTCGCGACCACGGTGGCGATCGAGTTGGCGGTGTCGTGGAAGCCGTTGATGTATTCGAAGATCAGTGCCGCGAGCACGACCACCAGTACCAGGACCAGCATCACGGCCTCCCCCGGTCACGACGGGCGGCGGAACACGCCGGCGCGCCTTCCGGCGCCCGGTCGTGACGCGCGTGGGACGGATGGCCGGCACATGCCGGGATGGCGACGCCGCGGGCGGCCGCGCATTCAAAGCCGAAGAACGCACACATATGCGGCGGCCCGTCAGGAGTTCTTCAGCACGATCTGGTAGGCGACGACCCCGGCTTCGCGGCAGCGGTCGATGGCCTTCTCCAGGATCTCGAAGAACTCCTTGAGCAGGAACATCTGCAGGTGGTCGAGCCTGCCGGAGTAGATGTCGCGGTACAGCTCCAGCATCAGCCGGTCGGCATCGTTCTCCAGCGCGCGCAGCTCGTCGCTGAGCGCCTTCATCGGCTCCAGCTTCAGGTTGCGCAACTGGCGGACCATCTTCACCACCACCGATGCGGCCTGTTCGAGCATGGCCGCGCGCGGCGCGAAGTCGATGTGCTCAAGATGCTGGGTCGCCAGCGCATAGCGGTCGGCGAACTTCTCGACCTGTTTCGGGATCTTGTGCAGGGCCGAGGCCAGCGCCTCGATGTCCTCGCGCTCGATCGGCGTGATGAAGCTGTCGACCAGCTCCTGGCTCAGCTGGATCGAGACGTCGCGCTCGCGCTGGCGGGCCAGCTTGAAGGCGTCCAGCGCCGGCTGCCGGTCGGCTTCCTTCAGCATCGCGTGCAGGGCCTTGGCGCTGTCGTGGGCGGCCAGCGCGGCCTCCTCGAGCAGGGAGTAGAACTGGTTGCCTTGGCCGAAGATGGTCTGCAGGGAAAACATGCGTCAAAACGCCTCTGGTCGCGACCCTGGCGGGCCAGGGCGAAGGATGGGAAAGAAGGGGCACATGAAGGCCTGCGGTCCTGTCCGTGCTCGCAGGCGGAACTCGCGGGCGGAATTATGACCGTTTTGTGACCGGACCGCAGTCCCGACGCCCGCTGGGCCGCCGCCCCGCCTTCCTCCGGCGGCCGTGGCGTCTGGCGGGCCCACGATTGCGGGCCTGTTAATATCGGTGGGCCCTATCGGCTCCAGACTTTCAGAAATGGACGACGACCCGGAACCTTCCAGTAGCCACGCCCCCCGCCCTTGGCGGCCCCTGCCGGCCGCCCGCTCCACGACCCGGGGGGGACCGCCATGCTGGAGCTGACGATCGTCCTGGCCCTGATCGCGTTGAACGGCTTCTTCGCGATGTCGGAGATGGCGCTGGTGACCTCGCGCAAGCTGCGCCTGAAGCAGATGGCCGAAACGCCCGGCCGTGGTCAGCGCGGAGCGCGGGTCGCGCTGGCGCTGGCCGAGCACCCGGACAACCTGCTGTCGACGGTGCAGGTCGGCATCACCCTGATCGGCGTCCTCACCGGCCTGTTCGGCGGCGAGGGCATCGGCCTGCTGATCGCCGGCTGGCTGCAGGGAGTGTGGCCGGGTGCGGCCGAATATGCGCGGACCATCGGCATCGGCACCGCGGTCGGACTGATCACCGCCGGCACGGTGATCTTCGGCGAGCTGGTGCCCAAGCGGCTGGCCCTGACCAATCCCGAAGGGATCGCCAGCACGGTCGCGATTCCGCTCGATGCCTTGTCACGCTTCGCCCGACCGGTGGTGGCCCTGCTCGGCACGATCAACCGTGGCGTGCTGCGGCTGTTCGGTATCCGCGACGACGCCCGCACCGCGATCAGCGAAGAGGAAATCCGGCTGCTGGTCAGCGAGAGCCACGAGCAGGGCGTGATCGACGCCGACGAACGCAAGATGGTCTATCGCGTGCTCAGCCTCGGCGATCGCACTGCCGAGAGCCTGATGACGCCGCGCACCCGCATCGCCTGGCTGGATGCGGAAGCGCCGGTCGCCGAGAATCTCGAGCGGATGCGCGAGACGCCGTTCTCGCGCTACCCGGTCTACCGCGGCGACGACCGCGAGGTGCTGGGCATCCTGGAGACCAAGTCGCTGTTCGAGTCGCTGCAGCAGCCCGGCCCGCCGCGGCTGTTCGAGCGCCTGCGCGAAGCGCTGTTCGTGTCCGAGTCGACCCACGCGTTCAAGCTGCTGGAGATCTTCCGCGAGGAACAGCAGTCGATCGCGCTGGTGGTCGACGAATACGGCGACGTCACCGGCCTGGTCACCGTCAACGACCTGCTCGGCGCGGTGATCGGCCGCATCCAGGCCACCGAGGCCGAGGACAGCGAGGCGCCCGTGGTCCAGCGCGCGGACGGTACCTGGCTGCTCGACGGCAGCCTGTCGCTCGACGACCTGCGCGAGCTGATCGACGGCGGCCGCCTGCCGATAGACGAAGAGCCCGACTTCCACACCGCCGCCGGCATGGTCATCAGCCACTTCGGGCGCATCCCGCACGTCGGCGAGCACGTCGACTGGGACGGCTGGCGCATCGAGGTCGTCGACCTGGACGGCCCGCGGATCGACAAGCTGCTGCTGCAGGCGCTGCCGGACCTGGACGCGGACAGCGATGAAACGCTCGGCTGAGCCACCGCACGACGCGCACGGACCGCGGCCGCTGTCGGAAGCCGGCACCCGTGCGCTGCTCGACGCGTTCGCGGTCGGCGACCCCGATGCGCCGCTGCGCCTGGGCGACGTGTTCGCCGGGCTGGGCAAGCGCTCGTTCGGGATGCTGCTGTTCGTCGCCACCCTGCCCGCGTTCATCCCGATCCCCGGCGTGGGCGGCGCGATCAGCGGTCCGCTCGCGCTGCTGATCGGTGCGCAGCTGCTGATCGGCCTGCGCAAGCCGTGGCTGCCGGCGTTCATCGCCCGCCGCGGGCCGACCCGCCACTCGATGGTGCGCTTCCGCGACCTGCTCTCGCCGTGGCTGTCCCGGCTCGAGCGCGTGGTGCGACCGCGCGCCGCCTTCCTGCTCGACCGCCGCCTTGCCAGTGCGGTCACCGGCGTGCTGGTGATGCTGCTCGGCCTGCTGCTGTCGCTGCCGATCCCGTTCACCAACTACCTGTTCGGGGTGCTGCTGCTGATGTTCGCGCTGGCCCTGCTGGAACGCGACGGTTACCTGATGGGCGTCGCCTGGCTGGCCGGGATCACGGCGGTGGCGGTATTCGGTGTGCTTTCGGGCAGTCTGGCGGCGATGGCCGCCGAGGGCCTGCAAATGCTGGGCGTCGGCGCCGCAACGGAGTGACGAACGGCCGTCGCGGCCGCGGTCTTCCTCCCTGGACCGGCATCCGCGAACCGTGCGCGGCTCCTGGGTCCGCGTTTCATCTTCCGCGCTCCGCGTCCGCTTCGTGGTCGGTCCGGCGTGCTCGGCCGGGCGACCGCATTCAACCCAGCAGCGCGAAGAACTCGTTCGCCGGCAGCGGCTGTCCGAGCCAGTAGCCCTGGGCCTGGTCGCAACCGCGCTCGCGCAGCAACGCGTACTGACCGGCCTTCTCCACGCCCTCCGCGATCACCGTGATGCCCAGCGAATGCGCCATCGCGATGATCGCGCTGGTCAGCGCGAGGTCGTCCGGATCGCGCAGGATGTCGGCGATGAAGCTGCGATCGATCTTGACCCCGTCCACCGGCACCCGGCGCAGGTGGCTGAGCCCGGAGAAGCCGGTGCCGAAGTCGTCCAGCAGAACCTTGACTCCGGTCTCGCGCAGCTTCGCGAGCAGCTCGCTGGCATGGGTCTCGTCGCCGATCACCGCGGTCTCGGTCAGCTCCAGGTGCAGCCGTCCGGGTTCCAGGCCGGTCTCCTGCAGGCAGTCGGCGACGATCTGCGCCAGTTCGCCGCCGCTTCGCAACTGCCGCGAGGAAACGTTGACCGCCACCGAAAGCGGTTCGGCCATCGGCCGCGCCCGCTGCCAGCGCACGGCTTCGGCACAGGCGGTACGCAACACCTGCGGACCGAGCGTCTCGATCAGCCCGCTCTGCTCCGCGACGTCGATGAAGACCGATGGAGCGACCTGCCCATGGCGCGGGTGGTTCCAGCGCAGCAATGCCTCGGCTCCGACCATGGTGCGGTCGGCCAGCCGGTAGACCGGCTGGTAGACCAGGCTGAGCTCGCCCCGGTCCCAGGCGCCGCGCAGTTCGTGCTCGAGGTTGACCCGGCGTTCCACCGCCAGGTCCATCGCACGGCTGTAGAAGCGGTAGCAGTTCTTGCCGGCGACCTTGGCCTGGTACATCGCGATGTCGCCGTTCTTCATCAGCGCCGTCGCGGTCGAGGCATCGTCCGGGAACAGGGTGATGCCGATCGACGTACCGAGGAAGACCTGGCGGTCCTGGACCAGGATCGGCTGGCCCAGCTCGGCGACCAGCGCGTCGGCCAGGGCCATCGCGACCGCGCGCACGTCGTGCCCATCCTTGGGCGAGGCGTGCACCAGGATCACGAACTCGTCGCCGCCGAAGCGCGCCAGCAACGCGTTCTCGCCGGCATGCCGCTGGATGGTGTCGCGGATCCGCGCCGAGCACTGGACCAGCACCTCGTCGCCGACGTCGTGGCCGAGCGTGTCATTGACGCGCTTGAAGTCGTCGATGTCGGCGAACAGCAGCGCCAGTTGCTGCCCGGCACCGCGGATCATCAGCAGTTGCTCGTCGAGCGCCTCGCGGAATGCCAGCCGGTTGGACAGGCCGGTCAGCGAGTCGGTATAGGCCATCCGGCGGATGTCGCGGTCGTGGCGGGCGAGACTCTCGCTCATCCGGCTGAACGCGCGCATCAGCTCACCCACTTCGTCGCGGCGACGGCTGGTCGGCAGGTCGACCTCGAAGCGGCCCGCCTCGATCTGGCGTGCGGAGTCGGCCAGCAGCCGGATCGGGCGCACCAGCCAGCGCTGGACCAGCCACAACATCACCACGCCCAGCAGCACGATGCCGCCGGCCATCGTGCCGGCCCACAGCAACTGGCGCAGGCCGAGCCCGTCCAGCTGCCCGCGCATTTCCTCCAGTGCACGGTCCTGGAAGCCGCGGGCGATGGCCAGGTCGAAGCCGATGCGCACGCCGCCCAGGCGCTCCTCGCCGATCAGGATCGGCGCCGAAACGTCCATCAGGTCATCGCTGAACTGCGTCAGCAGCGAATCCGACGCGATCACCTCGTCGGCGAACACGTCGTCCATGCGCTTGCCATAGCTCGGAATCGTTTCGCTGCCGTCGTGGATGATGTTGCCTTCCGCGTCGTAGACGAGGACGTAGTGCGCGTCGGCCTGGTTCAGCGCGGATGCGCTCAGGCTGCCGATCGCGTCGAGGTCGAAGTAGTACAGCGGGTTGGCCAGGGCTTCGCCGAGCTGGGCGACCGTGCCCTCGCCGCGTCGGCGCAGGCTGTTGCTGGCGACACCCGACATCGCGTCGCGGGTCACCGCGATCACTTCCTCCTGGGCGCGTTCCTGGCGCTGCAGCAGGACCGCCATCAGCAGAAGCTGCACCACCAGGGCCAGCGCCATCACGAGCAGGAACTTCGCCTGCAGCCCGCTGCGCAGGTTCATTCGACGTCCGCCCGCACCCGCCCGACGCCGGCGGCCACACGATCCAGCGCCTGCATCGACGCCGCGTCGATCGCGAGGAACCGGGTGGTGCCGAAGAACCGCTTCATCGCGTCGCCGGCGGCGGGATCGTCGGCCGCCGCCATCAGCACCTCGCGCAGGCGTTCACGCACCCTCGGGTCCATGTTCGCGCGCACCAGTTCCACCGCCCGCGGGAACTCATGGGTCTTGCCGATCACGACCAGGTCGTCCTTGAACGCCGGCGGCATCCGGCGCGGGTTGTCCCAGTCCAGGTTGCTCATGACACCGACGTCGACCAGACGCTTGTGGACCCAGGTCGAGATGTTGAGCTCGGAGCGGGCGAACAGGTAGCCGACCGAATCGGCACCAGCGTGGTCCATCGGCGACAGCAGCATTTCCAGGACCAGGCCGCGGTCGAGCATCGCCGCGGCCGGCACGAAATAGGCGCTGGTCGAGGACGGCCGCTGGAACGCGACCGAATGTCCGGCCAGCTCGTCGAGCGAGCCCAGGCCGCTGTCGCGACGTGCGAAGAAGAGGCTGTGATAGTGGCTGGTGCCGTCGCGCTCGGTCAGCACCAGCGGCACCGCGCCGGCGCGTTCGTGCATCACCATCGCGGTGCCCGCGGTCTCGGTGATCCAGTCGACCCGGCCGCGGCGCAGATAGCTGGCCATCTGCTGCGGGTCCTTGGCCATCAGGATCCGGCCCTCGCGGATGCCGACGTCGGCCAGCCGCGGCACCACGTAGTCCAGCAGCGGCTTGAGCTGTTCGAAATGCGCCTTGGGGTCGTCGCTGATGCGCCCCAGCACCAGCACGTGGGCATCATCGACCGGCACCGCAGCGGGCGTGTCGTCGGCCCATCCCGGCACCGGGAGAGCAAGGCCGATCAACAGCACCACGAGGCACGACAGGCGTACGGTCAAGGACGAATGCCACAAACGGGAAAACCGGCGGCCAGACTAATCGAAAACCGGCGGCGGCGGCTATCGGAAACGAAATCCGCGAAACGGCGGTTGCCCCCATCCGTCGCCGCATCGTCAGACCGGTAACCCGCCCGTCGGCAACCCCTGCCGGAACCGGCCTTCAGGGATCGCCGCAGTCCTGCCCGTCCGACGGCACCCGCGGAGCCGCCGCCGGGCCCAGTCGCACGGTCCGCTCGACGTCGGCCAGCACGCCGCGCAGCAGGCGCACCTCGCGGGCATCGAGCCCGGCGCGCAGGAACAGCCGCCGGAACTTGCGCAACGCCGATTCGGGGCTGCGTCCCTTGTGGAAGTCGATCAGGTCCAGCACACCGCCGAGCTGGCCGAAGAAGCCCTCCAGCTCGGCATGCGAGGCCGGCGGGTCGCCACGGGCCAGCTCCCCGTCGTCATTCCGGGCCGACGCCAGCAGGGCCAGGCGCAGCTCGTAGGCCAGCACCTGCACCGCCGCAGCCAGATTCAGCGAGCTGTAGCCGGGATTGGCCGGGATGTGCACGGCCGCGTGGCAGAGCTGCAGCTCCCCGTTGTCCAGACCGGTGCGCTCGCGGCCGAAGACCAGCGCCACCTCGCCGCCATCGGCCGCCCGCGCGAGCGCACGCGTCGCGGCCTCGCGCGGGGCCAGTTCGTCCAGCGCGATCCGGCGGCTGCGGGCGGTGCAGCCAAGCACCAGGCGGCAGTCGGAAACCGCCTCGGCCAGGCTCGCGCAGGTGCGGGCGGACGCCAGCACGTCGTCTGCGCCGGCGGCGAGCGCCAGCGACTCGTGGTCGGGGGCCTTTTCCGGCGCCACCAGCACCAGCCGCGTCAGGCCCATGGTCTTCATCGCCCGGGCCGCGGAACCGATGTTGCCGGGGTGCTGGGTGCCGACCAGGACGATGCGCAGGCGCGATGCCGTCGATTCAGCTGTCGAATGGGTAGTCATCGCCGCCAATGGTAAACTCCGCGCCCCGGCCATGCCTCGGCATGCCACTGCCGGGACGCTCTTTCACTCCTCCCCAGTCCGGTCGCGGCCCAGCGCCCGCCCCACCTCATCCGTCGAGGCGTACCGCCATGCAGAAACCCGCCGTCACCCTCATGGTCAAGGCCGCTCGTGCCGCCGGCAACGTACTGCTGCGCCACATGCACCGGCTGGATGCGCTGAACGTGGTCGAGAAGGACCGCCAGGACTACGCCAGCGAGGTCGACGAGGAGGCCGAGAAGGTCGTCATCCGCGAGCTCAAGCGAGCCCACCCCGACTATGCCTTTCTTGGTGAAGAAACCGGTGCCAGCGGGGGCAGCGGCTACAACCAGCGCTTCACCTGGGTCATCGATCCGCTCGACGGCACCAGCAACTACCTGCGCGGGTTCCCGCACTTCTGCGTGTCGATCGCCCTGGTCGAGAACGGCGAGCCGGTCCACGGGGTGATCTTCGATCCGATCCGCAACGACCTGTTCACCGCCAGCAAGGGCAGCGGCACCCAGCTCAACGGCAAGCGCGTGCGCGTGGCCGAGCGCAAGGACATCGGCGGCAGCGTGATCCTGACCGGCTTCGCGCCGCGAGAGCGCAGCCGTGCCGGCGCCCAGCTCAGGACCATCGACAACCTGCTGCTGGAGGCAGAGGACATCCGCCGCACCGGCTCGGCCGCGCTCGACCTGGCCTACGTCGCCTGCGGACGCTCCGACGCCTATTTCGAGGCCGGGGTGAAGCCCTGGGACATCGCCGCCGGCGCCCTGATGGTGCGCGAAGCCGGCGGCAAGGTCTGCGACTTCCGCGGCCGCGGCACCGGGCCGATGGACGCCCGCGGCACCGCCCCGCGTGCCGTGGTCGCCGGCAATCTCAAGATCTGCGACCAACTGCAGAAGAAGATCGTCGATACCGGCTACGCCGCGGCGTTCGACTGACGCCTGCCCGTCATTCCGGCTTTCGCCGCGATGACGGCATGAACTGCCGACTGCGGGTAGGTGACTCCGGACAGGGTCGCGACCCACCGGGACGGGAGTTGCTCCGCCCTCCGATCGGCATCCATGCCTCAAAGTCGGGTCGTGGACCATCCTGGCCCACTCTCCGCAAACCCCATGCCCACCGGCTTCCCCACACCCTCCCCGCAATCGGGAGAAGAACCGAAAAAGGCCGCGCCATGAGCGCGGCCTTTCTGTTGGGGCCAGGGCCGGCAATCTCAGGGGCGGCGCGCCAGCGCCTCCTCGTCGCGCGCCTTCGGCATCAGGTCCTGCTTGGTCACCTTGAGCGGACCGAAGGTCAGCAGGGTGCTGGCGACGAAGATCGACGACAGGGTACCGATCACCGCGCCGATCAGCATCGACTCGGCCAGGCCGCGCAGCGAGCCGCCGCCATACAGGTACAGCGCCAGCATCGTCAGGATCGCGACGAACGAGGTGATCACGGTTCGCGACAGGGTCTGGTTGATCGCCGCGTTGATCACGCTGATCGAGTCGGCGCGCATCGAACGGAAGTTCTCGCGGATGCGGTCGAACACCACGATGGTGTCGTTGATCGAGAAGCCCATCACCGACAGGATGCCGGCCAGCACGGTCAGGTCGAACTCGTGCCCGGTCAACGCGAACCAACCGGTGACCACGACCACGTCGTGCAGGGTGGTCAGGGTCGCGGCGACGGCGAACTTCTTCTCGAACCGGAACGAGATGTAGATCATGAAGCCGACGACGACGAAGATCAGCGCCCAGATGCCGTTGACGGCGATCTCCTTGCCGATCTGCGGGCCGACGAAGTCGCTCTTGAGCACGGTGCCCGGGTTGCCTTCGATCGCCAGCGCCTGCTGGATCTCGCGTGCGGTGTTCTGGTCGGCGCCGCCCTCGCCGCCCTCGGTCCTGGGCTGGACCCGGATCAGCAGATCGTTGCCCGAACCGAAGGTCTGCACCTGGGCGTTGCCGTAACCCGCCTCGCCCAACCGCGCACGCACGTCATCGACGTCGACCGGCTGCTCGAAGCGCATCTCGGTCACGGTGCCGCCGGTGAAGTCGAGGGCGAAGTTGAAGCCCTTGAACGCCATCGCCGCGAACGAACCCAGCACCAGCAGCACGGCGATCGCCAGCGACACGCGCCCGAGGCGCATGAAGTCGATCTTGCTGTCGTAGGGGAACAGGTTGAATGGTTTCATTTCTCTCGTGCCCCGTCAGATGGCAATGGACTTGAGCTTGCGGCGGCCGCCGTAGATCAGCGTGGCGACACCGCGCGAAGCCGAGACCGCGGTGTACATCGAGGTGGCGATGCCGACGATCAGCGCGACCGCGAAGCCCTTCACCGGGCCGGTACCGAACGCGAACAGCGCGATGCCGGCGAGCACGGCGGTGATGTTGGCGTCGGCGATCGTACCGACCGCGCGGTCGTAGCCGGCGGCGATCGCGGCCTTGGCCGGCAATCCGGCGCGCAGCTCTTCGCGTATTCGCTCGTTGATCAGTACGTTGGCGTCGACCGAGAAGCCGACTGTCAGCGCGATGCCGGCCATGCCCGGCAGGGTCATCGTGGCGCCGAACAGCGACATCACCGCGACCACCATCAGCAGGTTCAGCAGCAGCGCGATCGTGGTGATCACGCCGAACATGCGGTAGTAGACGAGGAAGAAGGCGAGGATGAAGGCGAACGAGTACTTGATCGCGGTCATGCCGCGCTCGACGTTCTCGCGCCCCAGGCTCGGGCCGACGATGCGCTCCTCGATGAAGTCCATCGGCGCGGCAAGCGAGCCGGAACGCAGCAGCAGGGCCAGGTTGGCGGCCTCCTTCGTGCTGTCCAGCCCGGTGGTCTGGAAGTCCTTGCCGAACACGCCCTGGATGGTCGCCACCGAGATGATCTCCTCGTCGATGCGGGTGCTGCGCACCTCTTCGCCGTCGACGATGCGGACCTCGGGCACGCGCTCGATGTAGACCACCGCCATCGGCTTGCCGACGTTCTCGCTGGTGAACTCGAACATGCGCTGGCCGCCGGCACCGTTCAGGCGCACGCTGACCGACGGCGTGCCGGACTGCGGATCCATCCCGGAGGTGGCGTTGACCATCTGGTCGCCGGACGCGATCACCCGCTTGCTGAGCAGGTAGGGCACGGGCTTGCCGTCGGGACCGACGTCCCTGGCGTGGTGGTACAGCCGGGCCTCGGGCGGCACGATGCCGGTATCGCGTGCGTCGTAGGCGTTGCCTTCCATGACCGCGCGCCACTCGAGGGTCGCGGTCGCACCGAGCACGCGTTTGGCCTGGGCGGTGTCCTGCACGCCCGGCAGCTGGACCACGATGCGGTCCTCGCCCTGGCGCTGGATGATCGGCTCGGCGACACCGAGCGCGTTGACGCGGTTGCGCAGCGTGCCAACGTTCTGCTCGATCGCGTCGACCGCGAGCTGGCGCAGCTCGGTGTCGCTCATCTCCACGCTGATCGTGTTGCCGACGACGTTGAGCTGCAACGTCGGCTGGCTGAGCACGATCGCCTCGCGCGCCTTCTCCGCCTCGGCGGCGTCGCCGAGGGTGGCGACGACCGTGTTGCCGGCGCGGCGCTCGACCGACTCGTAGCGGATGCGCTTCTCGCGCAACAGCACGCGGATGTCCTCGGCGGTCGCCTCCAGGCGCTTGTCGAGTGCGGCCTTCTGGTCGACCTGCATCGTGAAGTGGACGCCGCCCTGCAGATCCAGGCCCAGCAGCATCGGCCTGCCGCCGAGCTTCTCGAGCCAGTCGGGCACGGTCGAGGCCAGGTTCAGCGCGACCACGTAGTCGCTGCCCAGGTCAGGGCGCAGCGCGTCGGCGGCCTTGACCTGGGCATCGGCGTCGGACAGGCGCACCAGCAGGTTGTCGCCTTCGATCTCGACCGCCTTGGCGGTCACGCCTGCCTTTTGCAGGTCGGTCTCGACGCGGGTCTTGAGCGCCTCGTCGACGACCGCGCCGCGGTTGGCGCTGATCTGCACCGACGGATCCTGCGGGAACACGTTCGGCAGCGCATACAGGGTGCTGAGGGCCAGGATGACCAGGAGGAGGGCGTACTTCCAGCGCGCGTAAGTCAGCATCTAACGGATCCTGCGGCGGCCACCGGGCCGCCAGAATTATTGGGTCTCCCCGCAAAACGACCGTCCTGGCCGTTCCCCGGGGCGACCGGCCCGGCGGTGTCCGGACCGGCCTCGCCGCGACAGGCGCTCGTGTGCGCGTCGCGGGACAAACCTTTCATGGCCTGCGGCGACCCCGAACTCCCCCGGGGCCCCATGACCGATGGCGACGGCTCAGGCCGACTTCAAGGTGCCCTTGGGCAGCACGTTGGAGATCGCGCCCTTCTGCACGCGGACCTGCACGTTGTCGGCGATCTGGACCGTGACGAAGCTGTCGCCGATCTCGCTGACGGTGCCGGCGATGCCGCCGCCGGTGATGACCTCGTCGCCCTTGGCCAGCTTCTCGAGCATCGCGCGATGCTCCTTCTGCCGCTTCATCTGCGGGCGGATCATCAGGAAGTACATGATCGCGATCAGCGCGATCGGGAACAGCAGCTGCATGCCCATTCCGGGCGAGGCCGGAGCGGCGGCGACCAGCGCGTGGGCCGGGGTGATCAGCAGGTCGGGCAGGTTCATCTGGAGCGTCCTGGAGCGAAATAACGGGGGATTATGCCACGAGGCGGTCCGGCTCCACCGCCGTGCCCGCAGCGGCCGTCCGCCGGGTGGCGAAGGCGGCCGGAAACCGGTTCAGACGGGAGGCACCAGCCCGCGTGCGGCATAGAAGGACTCGCGGAAGGCGGCAAAGGTTCCCTGCCCGATCGCTTCGCGCATCTGCGCCATCAGCCGCTGGTAGTAGCGCAGGTTGTGCAGGGTGCCCAGCATCGGCCCGAGCATCTCGTTGCAACGGTCCAGGTGGCGCAGGTAGGCGCGGCTGAAGCCGTTCGCGCAGGCGTGGCAGTCGCAGCCCTCCTCGATCGGACGCAGGTCGTGCTCGTATTTCGCGTTGCGGACCCGGATCGTGCCGCCGGCGGTGAAATAGTGGCCGTTGCGGGCGTTGCGGGTCGGCATCACGCAGTCGAACATGTCGACGCCGCGGGCGACCGCCTCGACCAGGTCTTCCGGCCGGCCGACCCCCATCAGGTACCGCGGCCGGTCCTCCGGCAACTGCGGACAGGTGTGGTCGAGCATCGCGTTGCGCTCGCTCTCGGTCTCGCCGACCGCCAGCCCGCCGATCGCGTAGCCGTCGAAGCCGATCGCCTTGAGCCCGTCGGCCGAACGGGTCCGCAGGTCGTGGTGGACGCCGCCCTGGACGATGCCGAACAGCGCCGCGTCGTTGCCCTCGTGCGCCCGCTTCGAGCGCTCGGCCCAGCGCAGCGAAAGCTCCATCGAACGCTTCACCACCTCGACGGCGACCGGCTGCCCGTCGACGTGCACAGGCGGGCACTCGTCGAAGATCATCACGATGTCGGAGTCGAGCACCTTCTGGATATGCATGCTCTCCTCCGGCCCGAGGAACACCTTGCGGCCGTCCGTGGGCGCGGCGAAATGCACGCCGGCCTCGGTGATCCTGCGCTTGTGCGCCAGCGAGAACACCTGGAAGCCACCGGAGTCGGTCAGGATCGGTCCGTCCCAGCGCGCGAAGCCATGCAGCCCGCCGTGCTCGCCGATCACTTCCAGCCCCGGCCGCAGGAACAGGTGGAAGGTGTTGCCGAGGATGATCTCGGCGCCCAGCTCGCGGAGCTGGTGCGGCAGCACGCCCTTGACCGTGCCGTAGGTGCCGACCGGCATGAACGCCGGGGTCTCGATGGTGCCGCGCGGGAAGCGGATGCGGCCACGGCGGGCGGCGCCGTCGCTGGCAAGGAGCTGGAAGGACATGCGGCTCATCGGGTGCGCCTCCCCGTCGAAGAGGAACCGGCCGCGACCGGCATGGCGGTTTCCCTGGCGCGTGGCGACGCGTTCATCGTTCCGGTGTCCGGCCGTCGTCGCCGCGCGGCCACAGCAGCATCGCGTCGCCGTAGCTGAAGAAGCGGTAGCGTTCGCGGATCGCGTGGGCGTAGGCCTCGAATACCCGGTCCTTGCCGGCGAACGCGGAAATCATCATCAGCAGGGTGCTCTCGGGCAGGTGGAAGTTGGTGATCATCGCGTCGACCGAACGGATCCGGTAACCGGGCAGGATGAACAACCGGGTCTCGCCGGCGAACGGGCGCAACTCGCGGCCGCCGTCGGCATCCTCGCGCATCGCCGATTCCAGCGCGCGCACGACGGTGGTGCCGACCGCGATCACCCGCCCGCCGGCGGCGCGGGTGCGGCGGACCTGCTCGACCAGTTCGGCGCCGACGTTCAGCCATTCGCTGTGCATCACGTGCTGGTCCAGGCGTTCCACGCGGACCGGCTGGAAGGTGCCGGCGCCGACATGCAGGGTGACGTGGCCGGTGTTGATGCCGCGCGCCTTCAACGCCGCCAGCAGCGCATCGTCGAAGTGCAGGCCCGCGGTCGGTGCGGCGACCGCACCGGTCTCGCGGGCGAACACGGTCTGGTAGCGCTCGCTGTCGTCCGCGCCCGGCTCGCGCTCGATGTACGGCGGCAGCGGCAGGCGGCCGGCCTTGAGCAGCCAGCTCTCCAGCGGTTCTTCCAGCTGGAACCGCAGCCGGTAGAACTCGCCGTCACGGCCGAGCACCTCCGCCTCGCCGCCGGCATCCAGCGCGATCATCGCCCCCGGCCTGGGCGACTTGCTGACGCCGAGCTGGGCGCGTACCTCGGCGCCGCCGAGCAGCCGCTCGATCAGGATCTCGACCCGGCCGCCGGTGCTCTTGTGGCCGAACAGCCGCGCCGGAATCACCCGGGTGTCGTTGAACACCAGCAGGTCGCCCGGCTGCAGCAGCCCGGGCAGCTCGCGGAACACGCGATCCTCGAACGCGGCCGGGACCTGCGGCGCCGCGGGAGGCACGACCAGCAGCCGGCTGGCCGAACGCTCGGCCAGCGGCGCCTGGGCGATCAGCTCGGGCGGAAGGTCGTAGTGGAAATCAGACTTTTTCAAGCAGGGACTTCTTCAAACCAGCTCGGATGCCGGGGACGACCGCGCATTGTAAGAGCATCGGCCGCGAAGGCATTCGCCGCGCGGAAGCGGGGACGGCGCCCGCACCGCGTGCCTGCTCAGTCCGCGGCGACCCGGACCACCAGCTTGCCGTGGTTGCGCCCCTGCAGCAGGCCGATGAAAGCCTCCGGGGCGGCGCCCAGGCCGTCGACCACGTCCTCGCGCAGCCTGATCCGGCCTTCGTCGACCCACTGCCCCATCTCGCGGCGGAACTCTTCGTACCGGTCCGCGTAATGGTCAAGTATCACGAAGCCCTGCACCCGGATGCGCTTCTGCAGGATCGCGGTCATCGCGCCGGCGAGACGGTCCGGGCCGGGCGGCGGCGCATCGTCGTTGTAATGCGCGATCACCCCGCAGACCGGTACCCGCGCGCCGATGTTGAGCAACGGCAGCACCGCGTCGAACACCTCGCCGCCGACGTTCTCGAAATACACGTCGATCCCGTCCGGACAGGCCGCGGCCAGACGCCCGGCCAGATCCGGCTCGCGGCGGTCGAGACAGGCGTCGAAGCCCAGTTCCTCGACCACCTGGCGGCACTTGTCCGCGCCGCTGGCGATACCGACCACCCGAGCGTCCCGCAACCGGGCAAGCTGCCCGACCACCGAGCCGACCGCACCGCTGGCCGCGGCCACCACCACGGTCTCCCCGGCGCGCGGCTGGCCGATGTCGAACAGGCCGACATAGGCGGTGAAGCCCGGCATGCCGAGCCCACCCAGCGCCAGCGACGGCCGTTCGACCTCGCCGAGCCGGACCAGCCCTTCGCCGTCGGACAGCGCGTGGGTCTGCCAGCCGGCGTTGCCGAGCACCAGTTCGCCGGGTTTGAAGTCCGGGTGCCGGGATGCGACCACGCGGCTCACCGTGCCGCCGACCATCGTCTCACCGGGCTTCACCGCCTCCGCATAGACCGGCCCGACCGCATCCATCAGGTTGCGCATGTACGGATCCAGCGACAGGTACAGCGTGCGCAGCAGGATCTGCCCCTCGGCCGGCGCCGGCATCGGCGCATCCTCGAGGCGGAAGTCCTGCGGGGTCGGCAGGCCCCGCGGATGGGCGGCCAGCACGATGCGGCGGTTGCGGATGGTGTCGTCGGACATCGGGTTCTCCTTGCGGGTGGGTTGGGGAGCGTCGTGCGGGAAGGCGGCGGGCGTCGCCAGCGGGGTCGCGCCGGCGAGTGCTCGCACCTGAAGAGACTTGAGTAGACCGGTCGTCTATGATCCAGGCGCAAATCGAGGCATGCATGTCCATCCGTGTCTGCGCCTGGCTAGGTCCGCTGTGCCAGTCCCAGCAGATGCCGGGTACCGGCCATTGCCGCATCGAGCGGCGCCCGGTCGCGGCTGATCTTGGCCAACAGGCTGGCGCCGAACCAGCTCTGGTACAGCGTGCTGGCGACCGCGGCGGGGTTGGCGACCGCCGGCAGCGAGCCGTCGCGGGCGCCGTCGGCGATGCACCGGGTCAGCCGCGCGACCACCCCGGCTATGCCGCGATCCAGGGCCGCACGCATCGGCTCGGACAGGTCGCAGACTTCGGCGCCGAGCTTCACCGCAAGGCAGCGGCTCTGCATCTGGTCGCCGACCTGGGTGTCCAGGCAGTGGCCGAAGTAGCGCATCACCCGCTCGGCCGCATTGCCCGGCCCGCCCAGGAGCGCGTCGACCTGGGCCAGGTAATCGCTGAAGTAATCCTCCAGCACCGCCTCGCCGAACGCTTCCTTGGACCCGAAGTAGTGGTAGAACGAGCCCTTCGGTACGCCAGCCGTGGCCAGCAGCTCGCTCAGGCCGACCGCGGTGAACCCCCTGCGCAGCAGCAGTGGCTGGGCGACGTCCAGAATGTGCTGCCTGACATCGCGCGGTCTCCCGTCATGCTGGCTGGCGGCATGCTGTCGGACATCGTGACGACGGGCGGCGGCATCGGCGGACTGGCTCATGGGGTGGAGCCTAGCAATGAATAGACCGGTCGTCTAGCGCTCGAACTTGGCCGACAGGATGATCGACGAGGTGGTCCGCTCGACCCCGTCGATCGCGCCGATCCGGTCGGTCAGCTCGTCCATCTCCCCGACCCCGGGGGCGACTCCGAGCGCGACCAGGTCGAATGGCCCGCTGACCGAGTGCAGGCTGCGCACCTCGGGCATCGCCCTCAGCGCATCCACCACGGCCGGCATCTGCTTCGGCAGCACGGTGATCATGATGTGCGCGCGGATATGCCCGCGTTCGGCCTGGTCGTGGACCCGGACGGTATAGCCGGCAATCACGCCGCTGCGCTCCAGCCGCTCGATCCGGCTTTGGACGGTGGTCCGCGACAGCCTCAGCCTGCGGGCGATCTCGGCAGTCGAGGCGCGAGCGTTCTCGCGCAGGACCGACAGCAGCTGCTGATCGGCGGGAGTAATCTTCATCGGGGCGGCTCTTTCGTCGATTCGACGAAATTGTGGAAAATTTCGTCCAAATTAATACTGTCGATCGACGATTTTATCCAGATAATGGATGGATGGGCGTCTGGCGCGGCGGGGCTGCTGCACGATCCCGGAGCGGCCATGCCGACCCGACCGACGCCGGCACCGCCACCTCGACCGGTTTCCCGGAACCAGAGATCCGGGAAGACGCCAGCCCCACGATTCCGGAACGCGGAGGATGCGCGTTTCCCGACAAACTGCTGAAGAAGGAGCATCCATGGCCATCACCGACATCCTTGCCCCGCTGCGCGCCCACGGCGGCAAGCGCCGCACCACCGGTCTGGACGACGCGACGATCGAGCGCTTCGCCGCCGGCCACCCGTCGCTGGTGGAGGCGATCGAGGCCGCCGCCGCCGAGTACGCGCGGCTGAAGGACGAGTCCGCCGATCTGCTCGGCGACCTGCTCGACCAGGACGAGGACGCGCAGATCCGCGCCGTCCAGGCCGGCTACGTGAATTTCTACGCCGACGATGCGGTCAACCCCTACGTCGCCCTGGTGGCGCGCGGCCCGTGGATCGTGACCCTGAAGGGCGCGGTGCTGCACGACTCCGGCGGCTACGGCATGCTCGGCTTCGGCCATGCGCCCAAGGCGGTGATCGAGGCGATGGCGCGCCCGCAGGCGATGGCCAACGTGATGACCCCCAGCCTGTCGCAGCTGCGCTTCGAGCGCCTGATCCGCGACGCGATCGCCCTGGGCCGCGACTGCCCGTACGCGAAGTTCCTGTGCCTGAACTCCGGTTCGGAGTCGGTCACCCTCGCCGCCCGCATCGCCGACGCCAACGCCAAGGCGATGACCGACGACGGCGCGCGCCACGCCGGCCGCGCGATCAAGCGGATCGTGGTCAAGGGCAGCTTCCACGGCCGCACCGACCGCCCGGCGCTGTACTCGGATTCGACCCGCAAGACCTACCTGCAACACCTGGCCAGCTACCGCGGCGAATCCTCGGTGATCGCGATCGAGCCGTACGACATCGCGGCGCTGAAGCAGGCATTCGCCGACGCCGACAACAACGGCTGGTTCATCGAGGCGATGTTCCTGGAACCGGTGATGGGCGAAGGCGACCCGGGCCGCAGCGTCCCGGTCGAGTTCTACACCGCCGCCCGCGAACTGACCCGCGCGCACGGTTCGCTGCTGCTGGTCGATTCGATCCAGGCCGGCCTGCGCGCCAACGGCGTGCTGTCGATCGTCGACTACCCGGGCTTCGAGAACGTCGACGCACCGGACATGGAGACCTATTCCAAGGCGCTCAACGCCGGCCAGTACCCGCTGTCGGTACTCGCGGTCAACGCGCGTGCCGCCGGGATCTACAGGAAAGGCCTGTACGGCAACACGATGACCACCAACCCGCGCGCGCTCGACGTCGCCAGCACGGTGCTGTCGATGGTCACCCCCGAGCTGCGCGAGAACATCCGCGCACGCGGCGCCGAGGCGGTCGAGAAGCTGGAGAAGCTCAAGGCCGAGTCCGGTGGCGCGATCACCAAGGTCCAGGGCACCGGGCTGCTGTTCTCCTGCGAACTGTCGCCGGAGTACAAGTGCTACGGCACCGGCTCGACCGAGGAATGGCTGCGCGAGCACGGCATCGGCGTGATCCACGGCGGCGCCAACTCACTGCGCTTCACCCCGACCTTCGCGATCACCAGCGAGGAGATCGACCTGCTGGTCGGCATGATCGCCCGTGCGCTGCGCGAAGGCCCGCGCGCGAGCCAGGCCGTCGCTGCCTGAGCTGGCAGGAGATGCACTGGCGAGGGGCGGCGGCAATGTCGCCCCTTTCCTGCATCAACAGCACTTCACTTCCATCAGCCGCGCTTCCGCGATCGCCTGCGGGTCGGCACCCTCACCCGCCCATCGCGATGCACGCCGCCGTGGCGACCCGGTCAGGCTTCCGGCGCCGGTTTCTTCGGCAACGCGTCGGCGACCTCGAACCAGTCGACGTGGGTGTCGTAATAGGCATGCACCTGCGGCAATTGTTCGAGGTCATCCGCGAACAGCGCGCGGGCCACGTGCAGTTCACCCGGCCAGCGATCGCCCTTGAAGAACATCGGGCTGCCGCATCGTGAGCAGAAGCCTCGCTGACCGCCTTCGTCGGCGACATGCCAGCGCAACGTGGAGGACGGGTCGTCGATCGAGACCCGTCCGGCTTCCATCCCGGCCCAGGTGACGAAGGCGGCGCCGTGCGCACGCTGGCAGCGTGTGCAGTGACAATGCGCGACCCACCTGGCGGGCATGCGGGCGGAGAAGCGGACGCTGCCGCAGAGGCAGCTCCCCTTGGCGGACGATGGATCCATGCGGCGATTCCCCGCTGCGACCAGGCCGGTCAGTGTACGACAGGCTCCGGACTGCGTGCGGCGATGGGTTCGTCGACGGGATGGACCACGTCGCCGACACACGGCGTTTCGCGCGACAATGCCGGGAGCGGCGCGCGGCCGCACGCGGGCTGCAACCGCCCTCTCCCATCGAACGCTTCCATCGGCCGTTCCGGATCGGCCGGTTCCAGATTGGCCCCGCCCGGGGCGGGCCCTGCCGGCGGGCCCGTCAGTCGCCCGCACCGCGTTCGAACCGCTGCAGCGAACGCTCGACCAGCTCGCGAGCCTCCGCCGCCCCCGCGAACCCGTCGAGCACGACCGGATTGCCTCCGTCGGCAAGCTCCTTGTAGACCCGGAAAAACGCCTCGATGCGTTGCCGTTCGGCCAACGGCAGGTCGGCGAGGTCGCGGACGCCGGAGTACGTGGGATCGACGCGTTCTGTGGGCACGCCGATGACCTTCTCGTCCCCATCGCCGCGATCGCGCATCCTCAGATACCCGATCGGCCGGAACTCGACGAGCGTGCCCGGCTGCAATGGCGTGCGCGTCAGCACCAGGGCGTCGAGAGGGTCGCCGTCGCCGGCGAGGCTGCGGGAAATCGAGCCATAGTTGGCCGGATAGGCCATCGGCATCGTCAGGAAGCGGTCGACCCGGATCAGCCCGTCCTCGTCGATCTCGTACTTGATCGAGCCTCCGGCCGGGATCTCCACGACCATCAGGACCGCCTCGGGCGTGGACGACGGTTGCCGCGCACGGAAGGGATGGCGGACATTCTCATCCGCCGCCGCCATCGCCACCGGCGCCATCGCCAGCAACCATCCGGCAAGAACGCCACGGCATGCGCGCGAAGCACGGTTCGTCGGCCGGCTCATCGGTATGTTCCTCGACCGGGTCATCGGCCGCTCATTCCCAGCACCGGTCCTTGCGCCCCTTCAGGGTCTGCTCGCGGGCGCAGGAACGCTCTGGAATACGCTCCCGCTCCAACTCGACGCGGCGTTTGCCCCCGGCGTCGCCGTCGTCCACCAGTTCGAACGCGTCGTACAGGCGGCCGGTCGCGGTGCGCGCCTCGTACCGGAGGCGCCCGTCGACGATCCGGATCACCTGGAACAGCTGGGTGTCCTCGCCGACCGGGTCCATCGTCGCCCTCGCCCGCTCCGACAGCCGGTACTGTTTCGCGCCGGCGACCGACACCGCGTAGACCGGCGTGTCGTCGCCGCTCTCCGAGCCGCGTCGCCCGTAGGTGTGGTCATGTCCCTGCAGGACCAGGTCGACGCGGCGGCGCTCGATCACCGGCAGCAGATGCCGCTTCAGTTCGACATTGTCGCGACCCGCACGCGGCGAGTAGAACGGTTGGTGGACCAGCACGACGCTCCAGCGCCGCGGATTGGCGGCGAGCACCCCGTCGAGCCATTCGGCCTGCGCCGCGGCGGTACCCAGATCCAGCGCCGAGGTACCGTCGACGACCACGACCCGTACGTCCTGGTAGTCGAACCAGTAGGTCGTCGCCACACCGTCACCGCCGGCGATGCCGTTGCGCGGCAGCGCGAACTGCAATGGCCAATGTGCGCCGAGCACGCGACGCTCCTGCGGCGTGTCCTCGAACTCCTCGAAGTACTCATGGTTGCCCGGCGCCGGCGCGGTCATCGACGAGGTCGACAGCACACCGGTCGCGTCGAACCACTCGCCCCATTCGTTGTCGTCCTCGCCGTCGCCGCCGCTGACCAGGTCGCCTGCATACAGGACCAGGCGGACATCGGGCGCGTGGCGCAGCGCTTCGCGAACCACGCGGGTGGTCAGGCTCGCGTTCTTGTTCTGGGTGTCGCCGAAGTACAGCAGCTCCAGCGGCGCGGATGCATCGCCGGCGGTGCGCAGTTGCATCCACGGGCTCCAGGTGCGGTCGCCCTGCACGCGGTAGGCATACAGCGTGCCGGCCTCGAGGCCGTCGACGTCGGCGCGGTGATGGTGGGCGACGCCATTTTCTCTGCGCAGCGTGCGGGTGCTGGCGGTGATGCGTCGCGGCACGCCGAGGTCGGGCGAGTCGCCGGCCACCACGACCTCCAGCATCGGCGCACTGACCGTGGCGTCGGTGCGCCAGGCGACCGCGAATCCGTGCGCGGCATCCTGTGCCGGCGTCGCCACGATGCGATCGGGAAACCCGCTGGGCGCGTAGCGCATCACCCCGGCAGGCACCAGCGTGTTCGGTTCCGGCGCACGCGCGGCCGGCGTCTCGGCGGAGACCGGAGCAGCCAGTCCCAGCCACACACCGGCGGTCAGCGCGACGGCCCAGCGCGCGCGGATTGCGACGGTGCCCATCGTCAACGCCCTTCGCAGGTGTCCAGCGACAGCGCACGGGCGATGTCGCGCCAGTCGAACGCCGACACGCCCTGATCGTCGTCGACCGCATAGAACACGCCTTGCGGAAAACGCGCGCCCGGCGCCGGATCGAACCAGACGCCATCGGTATTCGCGGTACGGGTACCGGCGAACGCACCGACGTGGGCGAGACTCACCCGGTCGAACACATGGAACAGGCTGCGGTCCTTGAACTGGTCGGTGGCCAGCCAGTAGCCGCTGCCGTCGTCGCAGGCGTACAGCGCCAAGCCCTCCGCCTGGGCCTTGAACAACCCGGCGCCCATGTCGCGGCCGCGATAGCGCCCGTCGATGCCGTACTCGCGCAGCCGGGTGCCGGACGCCGTGTCTTCCTCGGCCAGCAGCAGGCGGTCGTGGGCTTCGTCGCCGAACACCGACTCGGCGATGCGGATCGCACCCGCGGGGTCGGTAGCGCCGAAGCTGCCGAGCAGGCGCGCGTTCCAGCCGGCATTGTCGCGCTTCAGAAAATAGCGCTTGAAACGCTCGTCGAGTTCGGCCAATGGCGGCGGCAGGTCCTCGTCGGCGGGCGACATGTAGTTGTCGCTGACGATGACCTCGTAGCCGTCGTCCCGTCTGCGCACCCACAGGCCATAAGGCTGCTCGAGCTCGTCCGCGCCGAAGTCGATCGCCGGCTCGAACGTCGGCAGCCCGAACACCTGCACGCGCCGGTTGTCGCGCTCGACCACCAGCAGCAGGTCGTCGATCACGGCAACACCGTTGGGCCTCTGCAACCGGCCCGGACCGGAACCGGGTCCGGCGACCTCGCGCAGGCGCTCGCCGGTATCGCCATCGTAGATCACCAGCCGATCGGTGGCCTTGGCGCTGGCGATCAACCAGCGTCGTCCGTCCGGCGCGGTCCACGCGGTCGGCGAATCGATGTTGTCGTCAGGCGTCGCGCGGGTCGTGAACGCTTCGGCGACCGTCGCGTGCGCGATCCGGAAATCGGCCAGCAGGGGGTCGACCTCCGCCTGTTCGTCGGGTTCGCGGTCATCGGCGACCTGGCCGGCAACATCGCGGTCGGCGGCGGGAGGCGTGGCACAGGCGGCAAGGCAGATCGCGATGGCGAGCGGAACGACACGGCTTGGATTCACGAAGCGGATCCTCATACAGGACGGAGACGGACGGCTGTCAACAAACTGAAAAGTTTTACGGCGGTTTGATGACGGTTTCGTGTCGTCGCACGACTCTGCCCTCGCGGACGCGCGAGGCAGCGCGTCGTCAGGTGACAGCCACGATGCGACGCGATGACGACACGCCGCCGTCGTGTCACTTCCCCGAAATCTTAACGACCTACAAATGGGGGTTTAACCAGACCGGAACCCCAGCCGATGAAGCGAACCCTCCTGGCCACCAGCCTCTCACGCGCGCTGTTGTGCGCCGTCATGCTGCCGGCCAGCTACCAGGCCGCCGCCCAGTCCGTCGAAACACCGGACGCAGGCAGTAGCGCAGAGGGCATGGACGCCAAGCAACTCGACACGGTCGTCGTCCAGGGCGAAATCGCCTACCGCAACCGCACGCTCGACATCGAACCGGTGCTGTCGTACGACCTCGAATACTTCCAGCGCTTCGAGCCGAACACCGTCGGTGACATGGTCAAGCGCGTGCCCGGCGTCGGCTTCGTCGGTTCGGACGTCATGGAGTTCGACGGTGCCCAGATGCGCGGCCTCGCCGGCGGCTATACCCAGGTGCTGATCAACGGCAAGAAAGTGCCGGGTGCCGGCGACGACCGTTCGTTCTGGGTCGATCGCATCCCCGCCGAAATGGTCGACCGCATCGAGATCCTGCGCAGCAACAGCGCCAACCGCAGCGGCGATGCCGTCGCCGGGGCGATCAACATCATCCTGCGCGACGCCTACGCGTTCGACGGTCACTACATCCGCGTCGGCGTCAACCGCTGGTACGACGGCGAGGTGAACCCGACCTTCGGCGCCGTGACCAGCGGCGAGGCCCTCGGCGGCCGCGTGCTGGCCGGTGTCAACGTGCAGGACCGCTACCGCCGCAAGGACAAGCGTTCGGACCGTTTCACCGACCCGTCCAAGGAAGAGCTGGCAAGTTGGGAAGATCAGGTCGAGGTGAAGGACGGCCGCGATTACTCGGCCAACTTCAGCTACACCGTCGACGTCGGCGAAACCGGTCGCCTCGGCGTCGACGCCTTCTATGTCAAGACCGATCGCGACGTGACCGAAGTGTCGTACGAGGAAGAGTACGACGATGGAGACGTGATCACCGCCGACGTTCCGGGCATGGCCGACGTTGACCAGAAGAACTGGGGCGCCGGCCTGGAATACAGGTTCGAGATGGCCGGCGGCAGCACCGAGTTCGACCTCGACCACGCCCGCTTCGTCGACGACAGCTTCGAACGCGAGGAAGAGCACAAGTACGAAAACGATGAGTGGGACGAGTCCGAGGGCGAAGCCGAGTACGTCGATGCAAAGGACGCAGAGACCAGCTTCAAGGTCGCGCACATGCGCTCGCTGGGCGCGACCGAGATGGAGTTCGGCGTGGACTACCGCAACAAGGAGCGCGACGTCACCTACTCCTTCTTCGAGTGGGAGGCCGAGAACGAAGGTGATCCGGTCGTCTACCAGCCGGACAGCATCATCGGATCGGTCATCGAGGAAGAGCGCATCGATCCCTACATCCAGTTCAGCGGCCAGGCCGGCACCATGGCCTGGGAAGCCGGCCTGCGCTATGAAACCACCCGCTCCGAGATCCGCTACAGCGAGGACGGCGAGGTCGAAGGTTCCGCCAGCAAGGACTACGACGAGCTGCTCCCGTCCATGCACCTGCGCTGGGACGTGACCGACGCCGACCGCATCAACCTGTCGCTGGCCAGGAGCATCAAGCGCCCGAACTTCAACGAACTGATCCCGGCCCTGCTGGACGGCGAATTCGGCGACAACGACTACATCGGCAACCCGCAGCTGGATCCGGAAACCGCCAACGGCATCGACCTGGGCTGGGAACACCGCCTTGGCCGCAAGGGCGTGATCGGCATCAATCTCTTCTACCGCGATGTCCAGGATCTGATCGAGGTCGTCAACACGGGCGAGCCGAGCGAGGAAATGCTCGACACCTGGGAAGAAATGGTGGAGGACGGGGAAGTCGCCACCATCGAGGAAGCCATGGCGGCCGAACCGGCGGACAGCTGGGTGTTCACCTCGGCAAACGTCGGCGACGGCAAGGTATGGGGCGCCGAATTCGACTTGTCCACGCCGCTGAGCGCATTCGGCCTGGACAACACCGGCGTGTTCCTGAACTACGCGTGGGTGGACTCGAAAATCGACGACTTCCTGGGCGAGCGCCGCTTCAACAACCAGGCCAGATCGGTGTTCAATATCGGCTTCATCCAGGATCTGCCTTCGCTGGCCGCCAGCTTCGGCGTGACCTACCGCAAGCAGGGCGATGCGTACGAGCGCATCCTGGGCGAGGAGGTGACCGTCAGGTACGGCGACGACCTGGAAGCCTTCGTCGAGAAGCGCTTCGGCAAGAGCGTCTCGGTGCGCCTGTCCGCGGCCAACCTGCTGGACGCCTCGAAGGACGAGTTCTTCCACAAGTTCGACACCCTCGGCGACCAGACCGACCGCGACTACGACGAGTACGAACTGGAGACCGAGGAAGCCGGTCCGAGCTACCAGATGGTCATGCGCTGGTCGTTCTGATCTGCGCTGCGCACCGTCACGAAGAAGCCGGCCCCGCGCCGGCTTCTTCTTTGCCGACGCCGTGCCCGCCATCGCAGCGCCCGCGCAGTTCCTCCCGGCTTCGACAGCACCGGCCCCTTGATGCAGACTTGCGTCATCGCATCCGGATGCTGCCATGAAGATCGTCGAAGTCCGCCACCCGCTGGTTCAGCACAAGCTCGGCCTGATGCGCCGGGCCGACAACAGCACCAAGACCTTCCGCGAACTCGCCTCGGAGGTCGCCACCCTGCTCACCTACGAGGCCACCGCCGACCTGGAGACCGAACCGACCATGGTCGAAGGCTGGGCCGGACCGGTCGCGACCCGCCAGATCAAGGGCGCCAAGATCACCCTGGTGCCGATCCTGCGCGCCGGCCTGGGCATGCTGCCGGGCGTGCTCGAACTGCTCCCGGCCGCCAAGGTCGGCGTGGTCGGCCTGCAGCGCGACGAGCAGACCCTGCAGCCGGTCGGCTACTACGAGAAACTGACCGGGCGCATGGACGAGCGGACCGCGCTGATCCTGGACCCGATGCTCGCCACCGGCGGCACCCTGATCGCCACCGTGGACATGCTCAAGGCGGCCGGCTGCCGGCGGATCAAGGGCCTGTTCCTGGTCGCCGCGCCGGAGGGGCTGAAGACGCTGGAAGAGCGCCATCCCGACGTCGAGGTCTACACCGCATCGATCGACGAGCGGCTCAACGAGGTCGGCTACATCCTGCCCGGGCTCGGCGATGCCGGCGACAAGATCTTCGGCACCCGCGGCTGAGCCGCTCCGGCGATGGCTGGCCCATTCGCCACAGCCCGTCAGCCGAGGTGGCGCGCGGCCATCGCCAGTCCCGCGACCGCCTCGGCCAGCAGCACGCCCCAGCTGAGCACGGTGCCGAGGAAGCGGCCGTACGAGTAACCGGCGCTGGCGGACAGTCCGCGCGCGTGCAGCAGGCGCCCGGCCAGCAGCACGACGCCGAATGCCCACAGCCATGCCTGCGCCAGGCCGGCCAGCTCCAGCAGGGCCATCAGCAGCAGCGCGATCGGCACCTGTTCGATGAAATTGGCGTGCACACGCACCCGCCGCCGGAGCAGCGGGTCGCCACCGCTGCCGATGCCGACATTGCTGCTGCGACGCGCCAGGCTGACGCGCGCCATCAGCACGAGATTGAACAGCACGAACAGCGATGCGAACAGCAGCGTGATCGCGGGCATCGTCACCGGCATCAGCGTTTCCCCTTCGGCGATCGGCGCCAGAGCGCCAGGATCAACAACAGTACCAGCGGCAGCGACAGCCACCACCACGACAGCGTTCCGTCGTCGCTCGATCCCGACCGGCTCGCTGCGGCGGCACCCCGCGCGGCGGCCGGAGCGGCCGCGTGGGCGGCCCCCGGAGCGGCAGACGGGCGCAGTCGCCATGCGCCGTCGCGGAACACCACCCGCCCCTGCAGGGGCGGCAGCACCAGTTCGCGCCAGCGGATGCGCAGGTCGCCGATCTGCGGCTGCAGCGGGTTCTCGGCGCTGCCCAGGCCGTCGCCTTCCGGTTGGAAGGTCGCTGCCATGTTCAGCGGCAACCGCGAGAAGCCTGGGCGGAACACACGCCACTCGCCGAGCGCCTGCAGCACCTCCTGATCGACCGGCCTGCCGTCGAGGCGGGCGTCGTCCGACCACCAGCGGCGGTTGTCGAGCAGAAACGGAGGATTCCGGTGGGCGTCGTCGAAATCCGAGGAATCGATGCGCGCGGCATTCCACACGCGCTGGTACTCGCCGCGATGCAGCCGCCACTGGTACATCTCGACCTGGCGATCGAGACCGGCCGAGCGCGTGGATACGCCGAAATCGCGGTCGACGATCGGCGCGCCGGGGTCGAGCTCGCCGACCGGTTCGCCTACGGCATCGCCATCGGTCCGTTCATTCCCCGTCCCAGCCACCGGTGCCTGTTGCGCCCAGTCGAAAGCCTGCGCGCTGCCGGCCGGAGCGATCGACACCGCCAGCATGCACGACACCGCCAGGTACCGCAGCGACCCGAAGGCGGCGTGCAGCCGCGACCTCATGCGGCCAGCGCCCTGGCCTGCAGTTCGGCGACCTCGTGCGCGGTGCCGTAACGCCCTTTCTCGTCGCGCACCACCTGGGCCAGCGCGCAGCCCGGATCATGGGTGAAGAACAGGTGCACGTTGCGCGCGAGCTTGTCGGCGAGGAAGGCCTTCTTCTCGTCGATCAGCAGCTCGGCGTTGCGGTCGTAGCCCATCGTGATCGGCACATGCACCCACGGACGGCCCGGGATCAGGTCGGCGCAGAACACCACTCCGCCGTGCGGCTCGCCGTCGACGAGCTCCGGACCGGCGATCTCGGCGAGCATCAGTCCCGGCGTGTGGCCATTGCTGTAGTGGAAGCGGACGCTGTCGCCCAGCGTCCGGCAGTGCGGACCGTCGACCAGTTCGAGCCGGCCGGTGTTCTCCAGCAACGCCGGCAGTTCGGGAATGAAACTGGCGCGGTCGCGCGGATGCGGCTCGCGAGCGCGTTCGAAATGCTCGCGGCCGACGACATAGGTCGCGTTCGGGAATACCAGTCGCGGTGGCTCGCCGTCCTGCCAGGCGCGCAGCACGCCGCCGGCGTGGTCGAAATGAAGGTGCGAGAGCACGACCACGTCGATGTCGTCCGGGCCGAAGCCGGCCGCGGCCAGCGAGTCCAGCAATACGTGCTGCGGCTCGACCACGCCGTAACGCTCGCGCATCTTCGGTTCGAAGAACGCACCGATGCCGGCCTCGAACAACACGGTCTTGCCCGCCAGCGGCGTCGCCAGCAGCGCGCGGCAGGCGAGGTCGATGCGGTTGTGCTCGTCGGGCGTGGCCCAGCGCTCCCACAATGCGCGTGGCGCGTTGCCGAACATCGCGCCGCCGTCGAGCTTCTGACTGTTTCCAAGAAGTGACCAGAGCTTCATGCGCTTGCAACCGATGGAGACGGAACAAGGGTAACGCCGGTGGCCGGCGCCGGACGCATGACCGACGACACGCGCTGGTCGGCGTTCATCGTACCGACGGCGCCCTCGCGGCCATCCGCACTTCCCCGAGGCGACCCGTCAGCGTGCCGGGCGGATGCCGACCTTGCCGACCGGGTTGCGTGGATCGGTGCCGCCTTCGAGCGTGTTCGCGCGGCGGTCCCACGACACCGTCTGCAGGTTGCCCCAGCTGTCGCTGGAACGGCGCCCGCCGGCGACCTCCTCGCCCGGCACATCGACGGTGTGGCCCATCGCGCGCAGCGCCGCGACGGTCTCCGGCGCCAGTGCGTTCTTTTCGATCGAGACCGCATCCGGCATCCACTGGTGGTGGAAGCGCGGCAATGCCGCGACCTGCTGGGCGGACAGGCCGTCGGCGTAGCCGAGGATGCCCAGCAGCACCATCGTGATGATGCGGCTGCCGCCGGGCGTGCCGAGCACGGCGACGCGGTCGGGCGAACTGATGAAGGTCGGCGTCATAGAGCTGAGCATGCGCTTGCCCGGCTCCGGCGCATTGGCGTCGAAGCCCATCACGCCGAACGCGTTCGGCGTGCCTGCCTTCAGCGCGAAATCGTCCATCTCGTTGTTGAGCAGGAAACCGGTGCCCGGCGCGACCAGGCCGGAGCCGAACAGCAGGTTCACCGTCTGGGTCGCGGCGACCCGGTTGCCGTCGGCGTCGATGATCGAGAAATGGGTGGTTTCCTCGTCCTCCAACGGCGTCGGCCGGCCGGAGAAGATGTCGCTGGGGGTGGCGCGGTCGGGATTGATCGACGCGCGCAGGCCGGCCGCGTAGGCCGGGTCGGCCAGGATGCCGACCGGCACGTCGACGAAGTCAGGATCGCCGAGGTAGAAGGTACGGTCGCGGTAGGCGCGGCGCATCGCCTCGACGGTCAGGTGCACGCGCTCGGCTTCCGGCAGCTTCGCCAGGTCCCACGGCGCCAGCACCTGCAGCATCTGCGCCAGCGCGACGCCGCCCGAGGACGGCGGCGGCGCGGTGACGATCTGCCAGCCGTCGTATTCGAAGCGCAGCGGTTCGCGTTCGCGCACGCGGTAGCCGGCCAGCTCCTCGGCGGTCCACCGCCCGCCCTCGGCGCGCACGCCGTCCAGCAGCAGGCGCGCGGTCTCGCCGCGATAGAAGCCGTCGAAGCCGTGCCCGGCCAACCGCTCCAGCGTCCGCGCCAGGTCGGGCTGGCGGAACAGTTCGCCTTCCTCGACGGTGTCGCCGTCGGCCAGGAACACCGCGCGGGTGCCGGGATAGCGCTCCATCACCTCGCGCCGCGCCGCGTAGCCGCGTGCCATCCGCCCGTACACCGGGAAGCCGTCGCGGGCGATCCGGATCGCCGGCGCCAGCGACTGCTTCAGCGGCAGGCGGCCGTACTTCTCCGCCACGTGGACCAGCGCCGCCGGCAGGCCGGGAATGCCGGCCGACCACGGGCCGTTGACCGAACGGTCGCGATCGAGATTGCCTTCGGCGTCGAGATAGACCTCGGGCGTGGCCGCGGCCGGCGCGGTCTCGCGCGCATCGACGAACACGTCCCTGCCGCTGCGCGCGTCGTGCAGCAGGAAGAAGCCGCCACCGCCCAGGCCCGAACTGATCGGTTCGACCACCGACAACGTCGCCGACACCGCGACCGCGGCATCGAAGGCGTTGCCGCCGGCGGCGATGATCTCCAGGCCGGCATCGGTGGCGAGCGCATGCGCGCTGGCGATCGCCGTCCCCGGCGGCTGCGTCGCGCCGGCGGCCGCAGCCTCGCGCTGCGCGGATGCCTGTTCGGCACAGGCCTGCAACGGCACCAACGCGGGGGCCAGCAGGACGACGAGGACCAGCGTTCGCAACATCACGCGCATGAATTCACTCCTGTGGGACGCGAGCCGTCACCGCCGGCTCAGGATGCTTCTTGCAGGCGTGCCAGCTTCGCCAGCAGCTGGTCCTGCGTTTCGGGGTGGTCGGGATCGGGATCGATGCATTCGACCGGACAGACGACGACGCACTGCGGCTCGTCGAAATGCCCGACGCACTCGGTGCAGCGGGCGGGATCGATCACGTAGACGGTTTCGCCCTGCGAGATCGCCTGGTTCGGGCAGGCCGGCTCGCAGACATCGCAGTTGACGCAGAGCTCGTTGATCTTCAGGGACATGGGGGCACGCGGCCGGACGGCTCGCGCTCGATTCCTGCTGTACGGTTCGCGGCTTCCGCCGGTGCGGACGCCCTCCCGACTGTGCGGGGGAAGGCCGCGGCATGCAAGCCGCGTGAGCCGCGGTTCGCGGGATGCAGTGTGTCGTCGGTGGGATGCGGCCCGACCGCCGGCGGCGCCGTCCGGCCGGCGCTGGCGCACGACCGGAACGACGGGGAGCGGCCGCGCCGGCGGCCGCCCACGGGACTTACTTGGCTTCGACGAACTGGAACACGGCGCCGGACGGCTCGACCGCCGCCTTGACGCGATCGCTGTCGGCCGGATTGCCGATGAACAGCACGCGCACGCCCTTCATCGAACCCGGCTGGGCCGCCTCGAATGAGGTCACCGCCAGGTCGGCGGTCTTGGCCGAATCCGGCGAACCGTAGGCCAGCAGGGTGCCTTCCACACCACCACGCATCACGTCGGTCTGCGCCTTCTCCAGCTGGCGCGCGTACTCGCCTTCGTAGTCGGCCGAATCGGCCGCCGGCAGCGTGTACAGATAGACGCTGGTCGCGTCGCCGACATTGCGCTTGACCACGTCGGTCAGGTACTCGGCCCAGGCGTTGTCGTCGTTGGTGGCCGGCTTGGCGACGGGAGCGGCCTCGACGGTCTGGGTCTGCTCTTCCTTCTTGCACGCGACGAGGACAGGCAGGGTCAGGCAGGCGGCCAGGATCAGGCGGGTGGACATCTTCATGGGTTTCCCCTCGGGTTGGGTCGTACGGATTGGATCGTTGAACGGGTGGATTATGACGCGGGGCGCTCGCGCCGCCATTCGGCCTGCAGCGCCTCGGCGACGGCCGCGGGCACGAAGCCGGACACGTCGCCGCCCAGCCGGGCGACCTCGCGCACCAGCGAGGAAGAGATGAATCCGTACTGCTCGGCCGGGGTCAGGAACAGGGTTTCGACCTCCGGGATCAGGTGCCGGTTCATGCTTGCGAGCTGGAACTCGTACTCGAAGTCGGACACCGCGCGCAGGCCGCGCAACAGCACCCCGCCATCGACCTCGGCGACGAAATGCGCGAGCAGGCAATCGAAGCCGCGGACCTCGACGTTGGCGTGCCGGGCGACCGCCTTGCGGGCCAGCTCCACGCGTTGCTCAAGCGGCAGCGCCGGCCCTTTGCCCGGGCTCGCGGCGACGCCGATCACCAGCTTCTCGAACAGTGGCGCGGCGCGATCGACCAGATCGACATGGCCATTGGTGATCGGATCGAAGGTGCCGGGATAGACGGCGATGCGTTGGCGTGCCGCGGTCATACGGAATGCGTTCCCAGTGAGTGGGCTGGCCTGCAGGCCGGCAATGGCCCGAATTCGCGCACCAGTCTATCAGCCGGCCGGGACACTGCGCCGGTAGAGTGCGTAGCCGACCTCGCGGGTGCGGCCCTCGCGGTGCAGCGTCCAGCCCGGCGGCGGGGTCGGTGCCGCGTCCAGCGGTGCCTCGACGTACAACCAGCCGTTCGCCGCCACCCGGCTCGACAACAGCGGCAACACCGCGTTCCACAGTCCCTCGGCGAATGGCGGATCGACGAACGCGATGTCGAACGCCGCCTCCGGCACTCCGGCCAGCCAGTGGCGGGCATCGGCCTCGACCACACTGACCGCATCGCCGCCGGGCAGCCGCGCGGCCACCGCGCGCAGGGACCGGGCCAGATCGCGGTCGCGCTCGACCAGCGTGGCCGAAGCCGCACCTCGCGACACCGCTTCCAGTCCGAGCGCGCCGCTGCCGGCGAACAGGTCCAGCACCCGCGCGCCCGGCAGTACCGGCATCAGCCAGTTGAACAGGGTCTCGCGGACCCGGTCCGGGGTCGGTCGCAGCCCCTCCACCGCCGGCACCTCGAGCCGGGTACCGCGCCAGCGCCCGCCGATCAGCCGGACCCTGCCGGGCGCGGACGCATTCCGCGTACCCGTGGGTGCGGGCCTGGCGGCGCCGTTGCGGCGGCGGGCCGTCATCGAAGGTCTCTCATCAGGTAAGCCGGGTGCGCGGTGCTAGCATGTCGCCATTCTCGCGCATTCCCCCACACCCCTGCTCGATGGTCAGTTTTTTCCGCCGCAAGAAACCTGAAAAGCCCTCCGACGCCGACGCCGAGCGGCGCATCGCCGAGCTCGCGGCTGCGTTCCCCGATGCAGCCCCGGCGCCCCCGTCCGAACCGCCGCAGCCGCCGGCCGGGTCGTCGGACGCGACCGATCCGACAGCGGCCGATACCGCAGCGGAGCCGGCCGCACCGACGTCGCAGCCCGAACCGGTTCCGGCCGAGATCATCGCCGCGGCAATGGAAGCCGGCGACAGCGCCGATACGGCCACGACGATCGAGCCGGCCGTCCCGCTGGCGGCTCCGACGCAACCGACCGCCGAGCCGGCCGAAGCGGACGCACGCACGGACAAGCCGGCCCCGGGCAGCTGGCGCGAACGCCTGCGCGGCAGTGCGTTCGCGCGCAGCCTCGGCAGCCTGTTCTCGCGCCATCCTCGCCTGGACGACGATCTGCTCGACGAAATCGAGACCGCGCTGATCACCGCCGACGTCGGCGTGACCGCGACCACCGAGCTGGTCGACGATCTGCGCAAGCGGATGAAGGCGCGCCAGTTCGCCGACGCCGGCGCCCTGCTCGCCGCGTTGCGCGGCGACCTGGTCGAGCTGCTGCAGCCGGTCGCGATGCCGCTGCGGATCGATCGCGACGCCAAACCCTTCGTCCTGCTCACCGTCGGCGTCAACGGCGTCGGCAAGACCACGACGATCGGCAAGCTGGCGCACCGCTTCAAGGACGAGGGCCGTCCGCTGATGCTCGCCGCCGGCGACACCTTCCGCGCCGCCGCGGTCGCCCAGTTGCAGACCTGGGGCGAGCGCAACGGCGTGCCGGTGATCGCGCAGGGGCAGAACGCCGACGCCGCCTCGGTCGCGTTCGACGCGCTGCAGGCGGCGAAGGCGCGAGGCACCGAGGTGCTGATCGCCGATACCGCCGGACGCCTGCACACCCAGCAGGGCCTGATGGCCGAGCTGGGCAAGATCAAGCGCGTGCTGGCCAAGCTCGATCCGGCCGCGCCTCACGAGGTGCTGATGGTGATCGACGGCACCACCGGCCAGAACGCGCTGAGCCAGCTGCGCCAGTTCCATGC
Source organism: Marilutibacter chinensis (assembly GCF_021725675.1). Classification (GTDB taxonomy): domain Bacteria; phylum Pseudomonadota; class Gammaproteobacteria; order Xanthomonadales; family Xanthomonadaceae; genus Marilutibacter; species Marilutibacter chinensis. The sequence continues at coordinate 200,964 of NZ_JAKJPO010000008.1, forward strand.
CGCCGTCGGCGTGACCGGGCTGGTGGTGACCAAGCTCGACGGCACCGCGAAGGGCGGCGTGCTGTTCGCGCTGGCGCGCGAGTTCGGCATCCCGATCCGCTACGTCGGCATCGGCGAGCGCCCCGAGGACCTGCGCGTGTTCGATGCCGGGGCCTTCGTCGACGCGCTGCTGCCGGAGTCGCTCGGCGACACCGGCGGCTGATCGCGCGGACCCGATGGCGGCGAGCCGCAAGCGACGCGTCCTGCTGGCCGTACTCGCGGTCGTGACGCTGCTCGTGCTGTCGCTGGTATGGCTCAGCCGTCCGCGGCAGCTGGCCGCGCTGATTCTCGACCGCGCCGGCAATGCGCTCGGGCTTCAGATCACCGCCAGCGGAGTTGCCGAATACCGCCTGCGCGGCACCCCGCAGCTGGTGTTGCGCGAGGTGAGCGCACGCGAGCCCGGCGCCGCCTCCGCCGTGCTCGAGGCCGATCGCATCCTGCTGGCGCTGCCGTGGTCGACGATCCGCGGCAAGGGCACCGACCTGACCGTGCAACGGGTCGAACTCGACTCGCCGCGGCTGGACCTGGCGGCGCTGCAGCACTGGCAGGCGACGCGACCGCCCTCGGACACACGGCGGCTGCCGGTGCTGATCGACGGCATCGGGGTCGACGACGGCCGGATCATTGGGGACGGCTGGGAAATCCGCGACATCGCATTGTCCGCCGATACCTTCCATCCGAGCCGGCCATTGGCCGCCGCACTGGGCGGACGCTATCTCGATGCGCCGCTGGAAACCGATTTCGACCTCGACATCACCCTGGGCGAGGCGCAGGCGCTGCTGGAACGCCGCGCGACCCCTGCCACGGCCGGGGGGCGGATCGAAATCCGCTCCGGCGCGACCACGGTGCCGGCGACCGTGACTCTGTCCGGGCCGCTGCGCCACATCGATGCGACGCTCGCGGTCGAGCCGTTGCGCCTTGGAGCCTCGGCCCGTTACCGCAACGGCGACACCGACCTGCCGCTGCGGCTCGGCGTGCAGGGGCCGCTGCATTACGCCGGACAAACGCTGGCGCTCGACGCCGACGGCCTCAGTCTCCGCGGCGAGGACGACGACAGCCCGGTCCCGCGGTTGCAGGCCCACGGCAGAATGACCGTCGGCGGCCGCCAGCACGATCCAGCCCTGCAGCTCGCACTGGATGGCCGCATTGCCGGCTGGCCCACGGCCTGGCCGACGCTGCCGCCGCCGATCGGCCAGTCGGATTCGTCGCTGCCGTTCTCGCTGCGCTACGCCGGTGCGACCGATATCGGCGACCCGCTGCAGCTGCGACTGGCCCGCGACGCGACCCGCTTCGACGCGCGCCTGCGGCTGCCAGCGATGCTGGACTGGCTCGACACCGTCGACAGCGGTACCCCGCTGCCGCCGCTGCAGGGCCGGCTGAGCGCGCCGCGGGTCGAGATCAGCGGCGCGACCCTGCACGGCGTCGAGATCGAATTCGAGGAGAGCATCGAAAAGTGAGTCGCCGACGGATGGGCCGCCAGCCACATGGCGCCGCGCCGGAAACCGGCGGCGCAGCCGATTTCGCTCCGCGCCTGCTGGCCTGGTTCGACGGCCACGGCCGCCACGACCTGCCGTGGCAGCATCCGCGCACGCCGTACCGGGTGTGGTTGTCGGAGATCATGCTGCAGCAGACCCAGGTGGCGACGGTGACCGGCTATTTCGAGCGCTTCGTCGCTGCGCTCCCCGAGCTGCCGGCACTGGCCTCGGCATCGCAGGAGCAGGTGCTGGCACTGTGGTCGGGGCTGGGCTACTACGCCCGCGCCCGCAACCTGCATGCCGCGGCGAAGGCCTGCGTCGAACGGCACGGCGGCGAGCTGCCGCGCGACCTAGACGCCCTCGTCGCCCTGCCCGGCATCGGCCGCAGCACCGCCGCGGCGATCCTGTCGCAGGCCTGGGGCGACCGCCACGCGATCCTCGACGGCAACGTCAAGCGCGTGCTCGCCCGCTACCACGGCGTCGACGGCTGGCCCGGCACGCCGAAGGTCGAGAAGAAGCTGTGGGCGTTCGCCGAGGCCCACGTCGCCAGCCCAGCCCTGCCCGACGACCGCCTGCCCGACTACACCCAGGCGCAGATGGACCTGGGCGCGACCCTGTGCACGCGCGCCAACCCGGCCTGCCTGCTGTGCCCGCTGCACACCGACTGCGTCGCCCATCGCGAGGGCCGCGCCGGCGAACTGCCGACTCCGCGCCCGGGCAAGACCCTGCCGCAGCGCGAGGCGCAGGTGCTGTGGCTGGAGGACGCGCAGGGCCGGATCCTGCTGCAGCAGCGCCCGCCGGCCGGGATCTGGGCGGCGCTGTGGACCCTGCCGCAGGCCGACGACGAGGCGCAGGCGCGGCAGTGGCTGGAGCGCACCACGACCGCCGCACCGGCGGCCGGCGCTTCACTGCCGGCGATCGCCCACGCCTTCAGCCACTATCGGCTGACCCTGCACCCGCGCCGCTGGCACGGCGTCGCGCTTCGCGACCGCGTCGGCGACAATGACGGCCTGCGCTGGGTGGCGCGCGGCGAATTGCGCTCGCTCGGCATCCCGGCCCCGATACGGCGGCTGCTGGAATCCTGAAGCACCCGGACGGGCACCGGTCGTGCACCCGCGCCACCCGGCTCCCGCCGCACGAAGCCGCCCGGCCTCCCCTTCCCACGGATCGACGAACCATGCCCCGCACCGTCTACTGCGAGTACGAAAAGAAGGAAACCGAAGGGCTCGACTTCGTGCCCTGGCCGGGCGAACTCGGCAAGCGCGTGTTCGCCCACATCGGCAAGGCCGCCTGGGCCAGATGGCTGGCCCACCAGACCATGCTGATCAACGAGAACCGGCTGTCGCCGATGGACCCGAAGCACCGCGCCTTCCTCGCCGAACAGATGGAGAAGTTCCTGTTCGAGGGCGGTGCCGAGAAGCCGGCCGGCTACGTGCCCACTGGAGGGCCCGCCAGCGAGGAGTGAGGCACCGGGCTCAGCCCTCGCGCGGCGCGGTCGAGGCCTCGCGCAGCTCGGCCTCGTCGGCCTTGATCGCCCGGGTGTCGAGCGGCCGGATCTCCTGGATGATGCACGGGATCGGCACCGCGCCCTGCCCCAGCGGCTGCACCTTGTCGAAGCGCGAGTAGACCATCCCGCCCTGGTTGCTCACGCTGATCGCCATCGCGAAATCCAGGTCCGGGCAGCGGCTGCCCAGTTCCAGCAGCCAGGCCTCGTTCGGCCGCGTCCATACCGCCAGTGCGCTGTCGCCGAGCGACGTCCAGCCGTCCAGGCGGCCGAAGTAGCGGAAACTCTTGACCGGCTCGCCCGCATTGGCACGGTAGATCGCCAGCCGCTCGTCGTCGCTGATCCGCCCGGTCGCGCAGGCCACCAGGCCCAGCGCGACCGCGGCGGCGAGCAGCATCCTCATCGTCGATTTCCGGGTCGGGAGCATCTTGTTCATGTCGGTCTCCTTGGCTGATGTGAGTGCCGCCGATGCCGCATGCCGGCTCCGATGCGGGTCGGCCACTGTACGTGTCCGTCTTGGTGGTACGCGCCGCGGCGACCCGCAGTCGCATGATCCGCCCCGCCGGTTAAGCTGTCGTCAGCATCAGCCCGCCGCAGGGCCACGACGGCCTGCCCCTCCCACCGACCTGCGGGATGCGAGCAGGCCCCGCGCCGGCCGCGGCCCGCCGATGCCGCCGGACCGCCCGACAGCCGCCGCGGCACGCGACGCGAGGCATGCGGACCGGCACCGCCCCCTCCCCATACACGCTACAGCGCGCGTCGCCCGCCGGTCACAGGCTTGCCACATCCGCCCCGCGTCCGTATGATGCCGCTCCTCGCATGGCACGCCGCTTGGCCGCGCCGCGACGTGGCCGGGTAGCTCAGTTGGTAGAGCAGGGGATTGAAAATCCCCGTGTCGGGGGTTCGATTCCCTCCCCGGCCACCATTTCGCGTGGCAAGTCGAGACGCTGTAAACGTAGGCCCTGCAAGGCTTTTTGCCCTGCGGGGCCTTTCGTTTTAGGGCGCTCGGCTAGTGCGCCCACTGGCCCGGCGCTGCGCGCTGGCCCGACTGTGGCACGACTCGGCCGACCCTGCCCCGTGCGCGCTAGGGCGCTTCGGGCTAGCCCTGCCTGCGGGCGTCGCCAGTGGTACGGCATTGGTCGCGCCACGCTGGGGCGCAGGACGCGCGCTGCTAGCCTGTCGCGTCGTCGCTGCCGGGCGTTGTGCCAGCCTTGGTCAGCGCTTCGTACTCGGCCATGAGCGCATCACACTGCTCGATGAGGCCCAGCGTTTCTTCCATAGCTTCGCGCTGCTCGCGCTCGGTAGGCGACTCACCGGCTGGCGTGGAACTCTTGCGGGCCACGTATGCGCTACGGCGAAAAGACGAAGGTCGGCCGCGCGTGTGCCCGCAGCAGTTCGTAGATCGTCACGGTCTTAATCTTGCCGATCTTCAGTGCCGCATCGGGTATCGGCACTTCCTTACGCTTCTCGGGCTGCGACAACTCCTGCGTCACCACAACATGCCCGTGGGCGCGTGCGTAGGCGAGCAGAAATGCGTCGGCCCTCTTGGCCTCGGCGAAGCGAGTCAGTGCCGCAGGCTGATAGTGCTTGTCGGCCGCAGCCCAGGTCATGCAGTGGGCATATTCCTTCATCACGTCGGCGTCGCCCACGTCGTCGAGAAAGAACCCATCGGGCATTTCCTCGGCCCACTTGCGCGCTTCGTCGCCCTTCTTGCCTGCGAGCAGCTCCGCGCGAACCTTGCCGATGCTGTAGATCACGCCCTTGTCGAAGCCTTCATGCACCCAGTCCCAAAACCCTTCGCAGAACGCGAAGTGGTAGTGGAAGTTTTTGCCCTGAATGAAGACATTGGAATCGATGATGTACTTGTTAGTCACGTTCGGCACGCCCCTTTGCCAACGCCACGACCGTATCAGGCTTGACGTTCAACAAACTCGCGGCGTCGCGGAGCAACGTTTGCCCGCTCATCGCGCTCGCCACAATCGTTCTCGTGAACTTCTTGCTGTTTCTAATCGGGATCGTGACAAGGGCCGTCGGCTTGCCGCTGGACTTAACCCGCTGCGTGTTGGCCGCGACCTCGTCATAAAACGCTTGATCCACAAGCTTGTTGTCCAGCGCGCGCCGCGCGATGACGAGCTTGCTGACTCGGAAATACTTGGCGAGCTTGTCCACGTCCTGCGGGCCAGCCCAGCGCTCCAGGAAGGCGTTCATCGGAACTAGCAGGTTCGCCGCAACGCGGTTGCAGAGGCGTTCTGTCGGGTTGCCGAATCGGCTGGGCGTCACGTCAGAAACGCCAGTCACGCCAAGCCAGATGTGAGCCAACTCGTGCATGAGTGTAAAGACGGCCGCTACCTCGGCATCGCGCCCGTTGACGAATACCAGCGGCACCAGCTTGTGCGCGACCGCGAAGCCGCGAAACTCCTTCTCGGAGATCGGCCGGTGCGTATTGGCCTTGACGTAGCTCGTCTTAAAGACCAACACACCCTTAGCCTCGGCCTTCGCGCTCAGCGCGGAAAAATAGGACGCGGCATCGGGGCTCTTGCGGCGGTCGTCGTCGGTAATGCCAAGCTCGCGGCGCATGTCCGCGGCAATGTCGTCAGCATTGCGCTTCGCATCGGCAGCGAAGCGACCAACGAAGGGAAGCTCCCCGCCCCCCGCTTCCGTCAGATATTCGATCAGCCAACTCTGCTTCGCAAACACGTCTTCGAGCGTTTCATAGAAGTCTTCGCTCAACGGCTGCGCGTCTTGGATTTGGCGTAGATCGGGAATGCTAGGGCGCGTGATTTCGGGCGGCTCGGCAAGGAACAGGTAGCCGAAGGGAATGCGCGCCTTCTTCGCCAGCTTCTCGGCCTGTGGCACGGTCAAGCGGCCTTCGGTGATGCGCTCGCGATCCTTCTCGCGCTTGGCTACGCTTTCGGCGAAAGAGTGCAGCGTTTGGCCCGCCTTTTCAGCAGCCCAATCAAGCACATCGCGGGAGAGTTCCAGCGCCTCCACGTTTGCCCGCCCATCGCCCCTAATGAAACGGCTCATTAGACCATACCCTCTGTCGCACAGGCTGAGAAGACGGTCAGGCCGTTTGCCCTACCTTTAGCGGACCAGTCCCCGACGGGGCCATATCACCTTCAGGTCGTCGGCGGTCGCGTACTCGGGCCGCGAAAGGCCAAACACGGCAAGGGCCAGCGCAAGGACCAGGTCGTCGTGAGCGCCCTCGCGGGCGTTGAACGTCGCATTGCCCGCGTCGGAGTACTTCACGCGAAAGTCCTTCAACTCGCGCACCAGCACCGGGGCGTCAGACAAATCCCGGCGGATATTCAAGCTGCCCGAGTGCAGCAGCGCTTGGACCTTGCTCACCAGCTCCACCTTCGGAACCGACCAGCCAACGGAGTTCGGAATGACCTCGCGCCCACTGGTGATGGCGACACCTTGCGCGAGCCGCAGCGCCGGGCGCTCCAAAAACATAACCAGAAATGGGGTCAGAAATGGGGTCAGGTACATTTTCGCGAGCCGCAGCCCCGCGCAATCACCCCGCCCCGCCCTGCCGGACAGCTTCCGCCGTGCGCAGTTCGTTCCACGATGCGCGGAACACGCGCATCGCCGACCTCAGGAACATCACCAGCAGCGCGGCAGCGATCACCAGGTCGGGCCAACCGGCATTGAACAGCCAGACCAGCGCGGCGGCGGCAAGGACGGCGAAGCCTTCGGCGACGTCGTTGCGCGAGCACTCCCAGGCCGAGGCGAGATTGACGTCGCCGTCGCGGTGCGGCGTCAGCAGCCGCAGGCAGACGATATTCGCGCCCAGGTTCAGCAGGGCGGCCAGGCCCATGCCTTCGAACAGCGGCGTGACCGGGTTGACGAGCCGCCAGGCGGTCTGTGCGCCGACCGCCAGCGCCGCGATCAGGATCAACCCGCCCTTGAACAGCGACACCCTGGCCTTTGCCGTGGCGCTGGCGCCGACGACGGCCAGGCTGAGGGCGTAGGTCAGCGCGTCCCCGAGGTTGTCGAGACCGCCCGACAGCAACGACGAGGAACGCGAAAGGATCGCGGCGGCGATCATCATCAGAAAGGTCGCGGCGTTGATCGCGAGCACGGTGACCAGCACGCGGCGCTGTTTGGCGTGCATCGCCTGCACGTCGATCGTCGTTCCGCATCCGCAACAGGAATCGCTCATGTCGCCGGTGGTCGCGTCCGCACCGGGTCAGGATATAGGCGGGGCGGAGAAGGCCACCAGTTGCCGGCGCCGCGACGATGGAGCTCGACGGTGCCGCGCCGGCCTGCCCCAGGGAACCGGTTCGCCCCGACCTACCGGAGCCATTCGGATCGGCCCTCCGCTCGCATCTGCAGCGCGCTAGAGTCGTCGCCTTCGTCGCTACCGGGGAATACACGATGCGGAAGCTTTCGTTGCCTGCCGGGGTGCTGCTGGGCGGCCTGCTCGGCGGCGCGCTGGATCTGGTCTACGCGATTTCCTTCGCCGCCACGCTGGGGGTGACGCCGGTCCGGGTGTTGCAGACCATCGCCAGCGGCCTGCAGGGTGCCGACGCTTACGACGGCGGCAACGCCAGCGCAGCGTTGGGTCTGTTCTGCCATTTCGCGATATCGGTCGGCTGGGCCGGGATCTACGCAGCGGTCGCGATGCGGATCGGCTGGTTCCGCGAGCGGCCGATGTGGACGGGGCCGCTGTTCGGCATCGTGGTGTTCCTGGCGATGCGCTGCGTGGTGCTGCCGCTGTCGGCCTATCCGCGGCCGGTCAGCTTTCCGCCGTTGTCATCGAGCCTGGACCTGCTGTCGCACATGTTCCTGTTCGGCCTGCCGATCGCGCTGCTGGTCGCCCGGGCGTTGCGCAGGTAGCGCGGCGGAGATTGCAGAAAGAAGAGTGGCCCGGGGGGATGCCGGGCCACTCGGGGAAGAACGGACGGGGGGATACCGTCCGCTCCTTGCTGCTCGGTGTCTGCGAGTCAGTCCTCCGCGCTCTGGTAGTGCGCCATGTAGCGGCCGGCGGCGACCGCGTAGGCGGCGCGGGTCACGCCCAGGGACGGATCGAACCAGGCATGCAGGGTCGGCTCCAGGTCGAACGGCCCCTGGGTCACGGTGAAGCGGGCGTTGATCAGGCCCAGGTCGAGCGCCAGCTGGGCGTAGCCGCGCAGGCTGGCCGGGATGCTGCCGGCGTCCTCGACCGGGATGCGCTTGCCGTCGTAGAACGCGGTCAGCTCGCCGCTGAAGGCCTGCGCCTCGCTCTGCAGGGCCAGACTCTGCACCAGCGAATACGCCAGGCTGATCCGGGTGACCTTGTCGTTGGGACGGAACGCGCCGTTGACCGTGCCCATCACCCCGGCCTGCGACTGGCCGAGGTCGCGCAGCGCGGCGCCGCGGGCGACGGCCGATTCGGCGAACGGATACGCGGCGTGGCCCGGACCGATATCGCTGAAGCTGCTGTTGCCGGAGAACGGCAGCCACTGGCGGATGCTGGCGCCCATCACCAGGTACTCGGCCAGTTCGCTGCGCTTGAGCACCGCGTCCGGACGGAACTGGTGATCGGAGTGGCCATCGACCAACCGGTTGCCGACCGCGTATTCGATCGCCGACCGCGCCGGGTGGCTGGCGACGTCGCCCATGCCGGTGTAGCCGCCGCTGTTGATCAGGCTGATCTCGCCGCTGACCGTACCCGGCAGGCCATAGCCGTTGGTGACACCGAGCGGGTCGAGGCCGGTGCCGGACACCGAACCGATGCCGCGCGCGCTGACCGTCCACACGCCCGGCTTGGCCGGCGCACCAGTGGTCACGGTGTCGCCGAGCACCGGCAGAGCGATCGCCGAGCCGTACCTGACCCCGTCGGGGTCGGTCAGCACCAGGGCCAGGGTGTTCTCGCCGATGGTCGCGCGGACCGAGACCCAGGCCGCCTTGTCGCCGACGGTGAACTGCTGCTTGCCGGTTTCGCCGACCGGCGAGAAGTCGAACGAGAACGGCTGGCTGCTGCCCGGCACCAGGATCGCGTTGGCGTTGAACTCGCGCAGCGCGTTGACGGTGCCGCCGTGATCGTCGCGCAGGCCGGCGGCTTCGGCGACCGCGGCGTAGGCGTTGGCGTGACCGGCGCCGGCTTCCCATGGCAACCGCCCGGTCATGTTGGTCGCGGTGCGCTGCAGGATGTCCTTGACCTGCGCCGGGGTCAGGTTCGGGTTGGCCTCCAGCATCAGCGCGACGATGCCGGACACGTGCGGCGTCGCCATCGAGGTGCCGCTCATGTGGCTGTAGAAGGGCTGGTGGGCGGGGTCGAGCGAACTGTCGTCGGCCAGCAGGTGCAGCGAGCCGGCGGTGTCGCGGGTGGAGACGATGTCGACGCCGGTGGCGACCACGGTCGGCTCGTTGATGTAGGTCCACTGGCTGCCGTCGGGCATCGTGAAATCGCCGATCTCGCCGCGCTTGCCGCGCGAGGAGAAGCCGGTCAGCACGCCGTCCTTCTCGCCGGCGCCGACCGAGATCACCCATGGCGCCTGCGCGTACGGGTTGTGGGTGTCCTCGCCGGGGCCGTCGTTGCCGGCCGCGAACACGCTGACGATGCCGCGCTTGTACAGCTCGTAGGTCGCAATGTTGACCGGGTTCAGCGGATCGAACTTGCCCGAACTGCCCCAGGAGTTGCTGGTGACCCGGATCGGCGAGTCGAAGCTGAACTGGTGGGTGGCGGCGTAGTCGAGGCCGCCGACCGCGTCGAGCACGAGGATCACCGCGCCCGAACCGTAGCCGACCAGGTCGGCGCCCGGTGCGACGCCGCGGTACAGGCCGTTCGAGCGCTCGCCGGTGCCGCCGATGGTGCCGGCGCAGTGGGTGCCGTGGCCGGACCCGAGGTCGGTGTTGGGAATGTTCTCGAGATAGGTGATCGGAACGATGCCGGGTGCGACCAGCTCGCCGGCCAGCTCGGCGAGGATGTTCTGCGGGCCGAGCACGTTCTGCACGACGTTCTCGCCGAACTTCAGATCCTCGTGGGTGGCGTCGACACCCGAGTCGTTGACCAGCACGGTCACGCCCCAGCCGCTGAACGGAATCGCGCGACCGTAGTCGCCCGGGTTCTGCACGGTGCGTGCGGCACCGGACATCTCGCGCGCTTCCTTGTTGAAGTAGCGCAATGGCGCGTTGAAGTAGATCGAGGCGACGTCGTCGCGCGCGGCCAGCGCACGGATCTCGGCCGGGGTCGCGAGCGCGCCGACGATCGGCAGGCTCTGCATGCGCACGCCGCGGTCGATGCCGAGCAGCTTCAGCGCGTCGAGCTGGGTGGCGGTGGCCGGCCCGGACTGTTCGTAGCTGACGATGATCTGCAGTTGGTCGGTCGGCAATGCGCTGTCCATGCGCGAGAGCAGTTGCGGGTCGAGGTGGGCGTCGGCGAGCGCCACGCCGCTGGCGAGCAGGCCGGCGGCCAGGGCGCAGACGCGGAAGCTCCTGCGACGGGTGATGGAACGGGACTGGAATGACATGGACAGGCTCCGGTGTGGATCCCCCGGGAAACCGGGGGTCGCATCACCTTCGCCGGGCGCGGCGCCGCCGGCCATCCGGGATTGCCTTCAACCGTACTGGGGGAAAGCCCTCATGCTGGCGTCTGCGCGGACCGGCCAGCCGGCGGGGTCGGCTCACGTGCGGCTCGGGGCGGTCCGCCAGACCAGTCCTCCTGAACCAGCCCCCCCTCAACCAGCCGCCCTAAACCAGCCCTCCCCCCAACGAGCCCTCTCCAATCAGCCCTCCCCAACCAGCCGCCCTCCGGTGCGATGGCGAAGAGGGCGGCACGTGCTGCCCGATCCAGGCACTCCGAAAAAGACAGCACCGGACAGCAGGACCGAGCCCCCTCGATCCTGCCGCCGGTGCTGCCCGGACTGCTCCGGTGATGCCCGCGCCCCTCGCCCCGGGGTGCAGGCGTTCGATCAGAGTCCGGCCGCGACGCCGACCGCCTCGTAGGCATCGACGTGGCCGCCGCCGACTTCCCAGCTGGCGCGGCCGGGCATCGGGTCGGCGGTGTCGTGCAGCACCGTCTTGACCTCCAGCGGGGTCAGCGCCGGATTGGCCTCCAGCAGCAGCGCGACGATGCCGGCCACGTGCGGCGTCGCCATCGAGGTGCCGCTCATGTGGGTGTAGAACGGCACGTGCAGCGGGTCGAGACTGGCGTCCTGGCCGGTCGCCAGCAGCGGCAGCGCGCCGGTCAGCGCACGGGCGGAGACGATGTCCACGCCGGTCGCCACCAGGGTCGGCTGGTTGACGTAGGTCCATTGGCTGCCGTCGGGCATGCTGAAGCTGCCGCTCTCGCCCGGGTTGCCGCGCGAGGAGAAGTCGGCCAGGGTGCCGTCCTTGTTGCCGGCACCGACCGAGATCACCCACGGCGCCTGCGCGTAGGGGTTGTGGGTGTCCGCGCCGGGGCCATCGTTGCCGGCCGCGAACACGCTGACGATGCCGTGCTTGTAGGCCTCGTAGCTGGCGATGTTGACCGGGTCGGTCGGGTCGAAGTCGCCCGAAGTCCCCCACGAGTTCGAGATCACCTTGATCGGTGCGTCGAACGCGTGCTGGTTGCCGATCGCATAGTCGAAGCCGCCGACCGCATCGAGGATCGAGATCAGCGCGCCGGAACCGTAGCCGACAATGTCGGCGCCGGGCGCGACACCGCGATGCAGGCCGCCGGAACGCTCGCCGGTGCCGCCGACCGAGCCGGCGCAGTGGGTGCCGTGGCCGGAGCTGACGTCGGTATTGGGCTGGCCCTCAAGATAGGTCGCCGGCAGGAAACCCAGCACCGACGACAGGTTGGTCAGCGCCTGCACGTTCTCGACGACGTTCTCGCCGAGCTTGAGGTCCTCGTGGGTGGCGTCGATGCCGGAATCGTTGACCATCACGGTCACGCCCTGCCCGGTATAGCCGTAATCGGGATCGGCCTGCACGGCGTCGACGCCGGACAGCTCCCGCGCATCGGCGTTGTAGTACCGCAGTTCGCGGTTCAGGTGGATCGACAGCACGTCGTTGCGCCCGGCCAGCGCGCGGATCTCCGCCGGGGTGGCCAGCGCGCCGGCGATCGGCAGGTGGTGCATGGTGCGACCGCGGGTGATGCCCAGGTTGCGCAGCACCTCGAGCTGCCCGGTGGTGAGCGGGCCGGACTGACCATAGCTGATCACGATCTCCAGCTCGTCGACGGGCAGCGCGCCGGCCAGCTCCGCGACCAGTTGCGGATCCAGCCGGGCCTCGGCCACGGCGACGCCACTGGCCAGCAGGCCTGCCGCGATCGCACACAGGCGCAGGCGGGCGGGAATACGGTGCGGGTGCGGACTGCTCATGCCGGATCTCTCCTCGGACTCGTTGATCGGGATCCGCATCGAGTATTCCCAGCCGCGCTCGCGGGCATATCGGGGATTTCCTTCAGTTCATGAAGGTGAATACACCCACTCCTTGCCGGCGAGGGATCGGAAACGGAGCCGAGAACCCAGGGAGGCGGGCGCGCCTGAGGGAAAACCCCTAGAGACGGTGCTCACGGTTTCGCGCTAGGCTCGGGCGCGTATCCGCCCTGCTTGTCCGTTCGCACGCCCCCCGGCAGCGGCCCACCCCGGAGGAAGCAATGCCGAGATTCGCCCCGTTCCAGAGACCGTCGCCGGTCCGGCTGCTGCCGGTCGTGCTGCTCGCGCTGATGTTCGCTGCGGTCGGCAGCGCCACCGCGCAAACGCTGCCCGTGCAGGTCCAGGTGTCCGGCAACAACGCCACCGCGCAGATCGGGGTGCTCGGGCAGAGCGTGGCCGACGTGAGCCTGAACTTCGACGACGCCAGCGGCCTGAGCGCTTCCAGTCTCGGCGTCGGCGCGACGCTGGTGAGTCTCAACGATCCGCTGCTGCTCGCCCGCCTGCCCGACCTGCAGCTGACCCAGCTCGATTCCGCGCTGCCGCTGCTGATCACGATAGAGCCACCGAGTGGCGGCGGGCTGACCTTCAACCGCACGGTGCGGGTCGAGGTGCACACCCACGCACTGAGCTACACCGCGGGCAGCGCCTATCGGCTGTTCAAGGCGCCGCTCGGCGGCGCGTTCCGCGACATCACCGACGAGATCGCCCCCGGCAGCGTGCGCGCACGCGGCACCACCGGCGGTTTCTCGCAGTTCCTGGTGCTGCTCGACCTGCGCGATACCGACGAGGTGGTCGCAGAGAAATTCGACTGGCTGCGCGACCGCGTGGATGCGCTGCCCGTCGGCGTACGCGCCGGCCACATCGCCAGCCTCGACGCCGCCGAAGCCGCGATCGCCGCCGAGGACTACGCCACCGCGATCGCCGAACTCGACACCCTGCGCGCGAGCGCCGCCAGCCAGGCCGGCAGCAGCCTGAGCCAGCAGTGGCAGGCGGGCGGCGGCGGCAGCAACCAGGCCGGCGACCTGATCGCGGGCGCGAACACGCTGAAGTTCAGCATCGCCTACCTGCGCGACTACGGACCGTAAGGCGGACGCGCCGGGCGCGACCGCATCCGCCGCCTACGGCTCCCCGGCCGGGCCCGGCACGGACCCGCCCCTGGCCGTCGGACCGGCCCGCGCTAAGATGACCGGATGCCGGCGCGACTGATCGCCTATCCGCCCGAAGGCGCTGCCAACATCTGTCTGGTCCAGGCCGACGGAACGTTGCGCATCGGCCGCACCCCGGACAGTGGCCTGGCCACCGCGCCACCGGGCAGCGTCCACCTGATCCTCGACCATCCCTCGGTGTCGCGCACCCACGCCGAGCTGCGCAGTACGCAGGACGGCTGGCGGCTGCTCGACCTGGGCAGCAAGAACGGCAGCTTCGTCGACGGCGCCCGGGGCGAGGACGTGCACCTGCCGCCGACGTGCTGGCTGCGCTTCGGCGACGTGCACTGCGAGTTCGCGGCAATCGACGAAGGCGAAGCCGCAGCCGGCCGGCAGCAGGCGACCGCCCGCCGCGCGCTGGCCACCGCGCACACCGCCCAGCTGCAACAGATGACCGGGATCGGCGATCTCGTCGACGCCAGCCTGCGCGCGGTCGTGGAGCTGGCCCACTGCGAGCGCGGGTTCGTACTGCTGGAGAGCGACCGCGGCTACGCGGTGCGCGCGAGCATGGCGCTGGACCCGGCGATGCTGTCGACGCGGGCCTTTTCCGGCAGCGTCGGCGCGGTCCGACGGGCGCTGGCCGAACGCAGGGCGATCGTCGCCAACGACGTCGCCCGCCTCGCCTGGCTGGCCGAACGCGCATCGGTCGCGGTGGCCGGCCTCAACAGCCTGGTCTGCGTGCCGCTGCTCGACGGCACCCGCGTGCTGGGCGCGATCTATGCCGACCGGGTGCGTCCGGGACCGCCGGTCAGCGACCTCGACGTCGAGCTGCTCGCCGCCTTCGCCGACAACGCGGCGATGTGGATCGCGGCGCAACGGACCCGCGAACTGCTTGATGCGCATGCATCGGCGTCGGCGTCGGCATCGCGGCTTCAGGACCCGGGAGATGCCGACGCGATGTACTGGGATGGCATCGTCGCCGCCCATGCCGGGGCTTTCAGATGAGCACCGGCGCCCCGTCCGGCGACGAGACCGCCACCGGCATCTACGCCCAGGCCGGGCTGGTACCGGGCACGGTGCTGGCCGGGCGCTTCCGGATCGAGTCGCTGCTCGGAATCGGCGGCATGGGCGTGGTCTACCGCGCGACCGATCTCGCGCTGGACGTGCCGGTCGCGATCAAGCTGCTGCGTCCGGAACTGGCGCACCGCAGCGATTCGTTCGAACGCTTCCGCTCCGAACTGCTGCTGGCACGGCAGGTCTCCGATCCGCACGTGGTCCGGATCCACGACCTCGCCCGCCACAACGACCAGTGGCTGATCAGCATGGACTACGTCGACGGCGCTGCGCTCGACCGCGTGCTCGATCGCGACGGCGCGTTCGCGGTCGAGGATGCGTTGCGGATCGCACGCCAGCTGGCGCAGGGGCTGGCCGCCGCGCACGCGAAGGGCGTGATCCATCGCGATCTGAAGCCGGCCAACGTGCTGCTGGATGCCGCGGGCAACGCGTACATCAGCGATTTCGGGGTGGCGCGTTCATTGGCGACCAGTGGACTGACCCGCTCCGGTTCGGTCATCGGCACCCCGGACTACCTGTCGCCGGAGCAGGCGCGCGGCGACGCGATCGACGGCCGCAGCGACCTCTATGCGCTCGGCCTGATCCTCTACGAGATGCTGACCGGCAAGCCGCCGTTCGCCAGCGGAACGATGGCCGAGGTGCTGGCGCAGCGGATGCTGCGCACGCCCGCGCCGGTGACCGGCGAGCGCGCCGACGTGCCGGCGTGGGTCGCACGCCTGCTCGACAAACTGCTGCGTCCACAGCCGGCGCATCGCTTCCAGACCGGTACCGAGGTGATCGCCGCGATCGACCGCCGCGAAGTGCCGCGGGAACTGCGGCCGCGCAAGGCGATGGTCTGGGCACTGGCAGCGGTGCTGGCACTGGGCGCTGGCCTCGTTGCGTGGTGGCAATGGCCGGTCGGTGCGCCCGCCGAAAAGATGCCGGTGACGGCGTCGGCTCCGCTGAGCCGGGTGCTGGTGTTGCCGATGGCGGGCGACCCCGGCAGCGACCTGCCCCCGGTCCGCCTGGCCGCGCTCGGCGCCCACCTGCGCGATGCGCTCGCATTCGGCTCCGGCCTGGCCGTGGTCGACGGCGAGCGCACCGCGCAGGCGCTGCGCCAGCTCGATCCGACCGGCGCCGCACGGCCGGACATCGCTGCATTGCACGAGATCGCCGCTGCCCGCGACGTGCTGCAGACGCGTCTCCAGTCCGTCGACGGCCACTGGCAGGTACGCGCACGACTGCACCATGACGATGCGGCGCCCACCGTCCTCGATGGTCCTGCGGCCGCCGATCCATCGGCCGCGCTGCACGCATGGATGGCGGCAGCGACGACCCGGCGCGTGCTTGCGCTCGGTGACGACGACGGCCGGGAGCTGCTGGCATTGCCGGCGTCCACCGCCGCCCTCGACGCCTACGGCGCCGGACTTCTCGCGGGCCGTGACGGTGCGCTCGACCGGGCGATCGAACGGTTGCGCGAGGCGACCGCCGCCGCGCCCGGCTACACCGCCGCCTGGATGGCGTCGGCGGAAACCGCGCAGGCGATCGGCGAGGTCGACAGCGCCTGGGATGCGGTCGAACGGGCCGGACGCGGCGCATCGACGGCTCCGGCCAGCCTGCAACGCCGCCTGGCCGCGACACGCTTGCTGCTGGACGGCGACGCAGCCGGCGCAGCCGGCGAATGGCAGGCCAGGCTGCAGGTGGCGCCGGACGACACCTACGCCCAGTTGCAGCTGGCGCGCGCGCAGGGCGCGGGCGGCGACTTCACCGCCGCGGCGGCGACCGCACAGGCACTGACCCGCCGCGACGCAAACGACCCGCGCGGCTGGTACGAACTGGGCAAGTTCAGCATCCTCGGCGGCGACGCGCGACGCGCGGTCGACGAGTACCTCGTGCGCGCGCTGGTGCTGTACAAGCGCAGCCGCAATACCTTCGGCGAAGCGGAGACGGTCAATGCGCTCGGAATCGGCTACGGCCGTCTCGGCCAGACCGCCGATGCCGCCGAGCAGTACCGCAAGGCAGTCGAGCTGCGCCGCACGGTCGGCAATCGCCGCGGCGTCGCCACCAGCCTGCGCAACCTCGCCAACGTGCTGTCGCTGACCGGCCGCTTCGACGAGGCCTCCGACCATCTGCAGCAGGCGCGGGCGCTTTACAACGAACTGGGCGACCGGGAGGGCCTGGCGGCGATCGAGAACGAACTCGGCCTGCTCGCGGAAGAACGCGGCGACTACGCCGGTGCGCTGGCCGCATTCCGTCGCGCATTGCAGAGCTGGCAGCAGGCCGGCGACAGCCACGGCAGCGCCCAGGCGCTGAACAACATCGGCTTCGCCCACTACCAGCTCGGCGCCTACGACGACGCCCAGGTCTACTGGCAGCAGGCCTCGGAAACGTACCGCAAGCTCGGCTCGCAGACCGGCCTGATCCGCACGGCGCAGAATCTGGGCCTGCTCGCCACCGCGCGCGGCGACTGGGACGACGCGCAGCGTCGCCTGCAGGACTCGCTCGCCAGCGCCGAACAGCAGCAGATGCCCGAAGAGGCCGCGGTCAGCCGCCGCAACCTGGCCGAGCTGGCGCTGTGGCAGGGCCGCTTCGGCGACGCGATCACCGAGGCCGAAGCAGCCGGCGCACTGTTCCGCCAGCGCGAAGACCAGCGTGGAACCCTCGACTGCGCCCTGCTCGAGGCGCAGGCGCTGCTCGCCGCCCATGCCGACGATCAGGCTCGGCGCGCCCTCGACGCGCTCGCACCGGCGCTGGCCGAGGCCCCAGCCGAGCAGCAGGCGATCGCCGGACTGCAGCGGGCACGACTCGCACGCCGCGCCGGCGATCCCGCACTGGCCGCGGCCGCCCTGCAGCAGGCGCGGCAGTTGGCCGCGACCTCGGGCGTGCGCCAGCTGCAGCTGCAGATCGAACTCGATCGCGCCCGCGACGACCCGGCGGTCCTGCGCGAAGCCCGCGAACGGCTCGACGCCGCCACCGCCGCACTGGGCCATGCCGGTCTGCGGCTGGGATGGCTGGAGCTGGCGATGGAGTTGGCGCTCGCCGAAGCCGAGCCCCGGACGGCACTGGACGCCTATCGCGAAGCCGCCGGTCTGCTGCGCAATGGCGACTACCGGCGCGCCGCGGACCTGCACCGGCTTGCCGCCGCCGCCCATGCCGCAACCGGCGACGTCCGCGCCGCCACACGCACCCGGGCCCTCGCGGACGCCGCCCAGGCGCGTCTGCGCGAGGGCCTGCCCAAAGCCCTGCGCGCGGGCTTCGACGTCGCCGCCGAACCCGAGGCGACGGTGACCGCCCGTCAGGACGATCCACGATGAAGCACGGGAATCACGGTTCCAGAGACGCGCCGGACGCGTTCTCGCTGCCGGCGATCCGCGACCAGTACCAGCGCCTGCTGCAGCGACTGGAAGCCAACGAGCGCGAGTTCCGCAGGCTCGCGCGTTCGGTCTGGCGAGTGCAGGAGGACGAACGGCGGCGGCTGGCGCGCGAGCTGCACGACGGCATCGGCCAGAACCTGACCGCGCTCAAGCACCGCCTGGCACAGCTGGGCGAAGGCATGGACGCACAGCAGCACGCCCGCCTCGACGCCGCGATCGCGCTGTGCAGCGAGACCCTCGAGGACACCCGCCAGCTGTCGCGGCTGCTGCGCCCGCCGATCCTCGACGATCTCGGTCTGGAGCCCGCGCTGCGCTGGCTGGCGCGCAGCCAGGGCGAGGCCAGCGGGCTGTCGATCACGGTCGAGATCGAACCGCTGCCCGCGCTGGACGGCGACCTGCAGACCCTGCTGTTCCGGGTCGCGCAGGAGGCGCTGAACAACGTCGCCAAGCATGCCGGCGCCGAGCACGTGCTGTTGCGGCTGGTCGCACGCGGACGCGACCTGCAACTGCAGGTGGCCGACGACGGCCGCGGCTGCGATCCGCAGGCGGTGTTCGCCGCCGGCGGCAGCGGGCTGGGCGGCATCCGCGAACGCCTGCGCCTGCATGGCGGCCGCCTGGAGCTGCACTCCAACCCCGGCGACGGCGCGCGCCTGCGCGCGATCGTGCCGCTGGACGGCTAGAACGGGTCGCATTTCCACCCGCCATCCGGGCATGGCATACACTGTGGGGCGTGTTCCACGCGCGGGAGGGATCGTCCATGTCAGCCGCTCCCCATTCCTGGAACCCGCATGCGCCGATCCGCGTGCTGCTCGCCGACGACCACACCCTGGTCCGCGAGAGCCTGGCCGGCATGCTGCAGGCCGATGGCGACGTGCAGGTGGTGGCGCAGGCATCCGACGGCGCGGAAACCATCGAGAAGGCGATCGCCGTGCGTCCGGACGTGGTCGTGACCGACATCTCGATGGCACGGCTGAACGGCATCGAGGTGGTCCGTCGCCTGCACGAGGCATTGCCGCAGACGCGGGTGCTGGTACTGACCATGCACCAGGAGGACGAGTACGTGCTGCAGGCGGTCCGCGCCGGCGCCTCCGGCTACCTGGTCAAGGACAGCGCGGCGTCCGAGCTGCTGGCCGCGGTGCGCAGCCTGCAGGCCGGGCGCGGCTACTTCGGTCCGCAGGCGGCGCGGGCCCTGGCCGAGCAGATGCAGAACCCGCAGCGCGTGGTCGACGATCCCTACGGCCGCCTGACCGCGCGCGAACGCGAGGTGTTCCACCTCATCGCCGAAGGCCTGACCACCAAGGAGATCGCGCGCCAGCTCGGGATCAGCGCCAAGACCGCCGAGAACCACCGCACCCGCGTGCTGGCCAAGCTCGACGTGCGCAACACCGCCGAGCTGGTGCGCTACGCGCTGCGCAAGGGACTGCTGGACTGAGCCACGCCGGCGGGCGACGGAACGCGGCACTTCCTCGCGGTTCCATGCGCCGTAGTATCCTCGCGCTTCCCTGATCGGACAGCGAGGCGACGCATGGGCATAAAGGCGAATGGTTTCGGCTACTGGCTCGGTTTCGCGCTGTTGGCGGCATTGCTCGCCGCGTGCTCGAGCGGCCCGGTGCGGCGCGTGTCGGAACCGGCCGCGCGCCTGCAGCAGCTCACCGTCGGCACCGACGGCAGCTGGACCGTGCAGGTGCGGATCGAGAACTACAGCAGCATCCCGATGCGCTTCGATCGCTTCGAACTGACGCTGCAGGCCGGCGGCCATGAAGCGGGCACGCTGCAGGCCAGCCCCGCGCTCGACATCGGTCCGGAGTCCGCCGACGTGGTCGAGACCCGCCTGATGCCTTCCGCGGCCGCGAAGCTGGCGGTCGCCGACGCGCTGGCGGCCGGTCGCGGGCTCGGTTACCAGCTCACCGGCAAGGTCGTCGCCACGCCGGAGGAAAGCCGCAAGCCGCGCGACTTCGAGGTCGAGTACCGCAGCAGCCTGAACCCGGCGCCGGGCCTGCCCGGCGTGCTGCGCTGACCGCTTTCCCGCATCGCCGCCCCATTTCCTAAGGACGACATATCCGCAATGAGTGCCTACAAAGCCCCGCTCGACGACATCCGTTTCGCCCTGTTCGACGTGCTTCACGCCGAGGCCGCGTTCCAGCGCCTGGGCTTCGCCGACGCGACCCGCGACATTCTCGATGCCGTGTTAGAGGAAGGCGCCCGCTTCTGCGAGACCGTGCTCGCGCCGTTGAACGCGGTCGGCGACCAGCAGGGCTGCACGTTCGACAAGGACAGCGGCAAGGTGAGCACGCCGCCGGGGTTCAGTCAGGCCTACGCGCAGTATGTCGAGGGCGGCTGGCCGGGCCTGGTGTCGCCGGTGGAATTCGGTGGCCAGGGGCTGCCGCATGCCGCCGGCGTGCCGATGAAGGAGATGATCGACGCCGCCAACCTGTCCTGGGGCAACTTCCCGCTGCTCTCGCACGGCGCCACCGAGGCGCTGCTGCAGCACGGCGAGGACTGGCAGAAGCAGGCCTTCCTCGGCCCGCTGGTGGAGGGCCGCTGGACCGGCACGATGTGCCTGACCGAGCCCCACTGCGGCACCGACCTGGGCCTGCTCAAGACCCGCGCCGAGCCCCAGGCCGACGGCAGCTACCGGATCACCGGCACCAAGATCTTCATCACCGCCGGCGAGCACGACATGACCGAGAACATCGTGCACCTGGTGCTGGCGCGGCTGCCGGACGCCCCGGCCGGCAGCAAGGGCATCTCGCTGTTCGTGGTGCCGAAGGTGAAGGTCGATCGTGAAGGCAACATGGGCGCGGCGAACGCGGTGCGCTGCGGCAGCCTCGAACACAAGATGGGCATCCACGGCTCGGCCACCTGCGTGATGAACTTCGATGGCGCCGAGGGCTACCTCGTAGGCCAACCGCACAAGGGCCTGATGGGCATGTTCACGATGATGAACACCGCCCGCCTCGCGGTCGGCCTGCAGGGCCTGGGCCTGTCCGACCGCGCACTGCAGAACGCGCTGCGCTATTCGCGCGAGCGCCTGCAGATGCGTGCGCTCAGCGGCGCGAAGTTCCCCGACAGGCCGGCCGATCCGATCATCGTCCACCCCGACGTGCGGCGCATGCTGCTGACCTGCAAGGCGCTGGTCGAGGGCGGCCGGGTGATGGGCTACCACGGCGCGTTGCTGGTCGACGAAGCCCATCACGCACCCGACGCGGAGTCGCGCCAGCGCGCCGACGACCTGGTCGGCTTCATGACCCCGATCGTCAAGGCCTGCCTGACCGAGTGGGGCGTGGAATGCACCTACCATGCGCTGCAGTGTTTCGGCGGCCACGGCTACATCGCCGAGCACGGGATGGAGCAACTGGCCCGCGACGCCCGCATCACCACCCTGTACGAGGGCACCACCGGCATCCAGGCGCTCGACCTGCTCGGCCGCAAGGTCATGCAGCTGCAGGGCGCCGGGCTGAAGGTGATGCTCGGGATGATCGCCGAGTTCTGCCAGGCGCACGCCGAGGATGCGGCGCTGGCGCCGTTCGTCGCCGAGCTGATGCAGAAGGCCACGCAGTGGCAGCAGCTGACACTCGCGATCGGCAAGCGCGCGGCTGCCGACCCGGACGAGATCGGTGCCGCCGCCTACGACTACCTGATGTATTCCGGCTACGTCGCGCTGGCCTACTGGTGGGCGCGCAGCGTCGCTGCGGCCGAGTCCTCAGCGCAGCCGCAGGCGTTCAAGGACGACAAGCGCGAGACCGCCCGCTTCTACTTCGCCCGGATCCTGCCGCGCACCGCCACCCACGCCTCCGCGATCGAAAGCGGCATCGCCGGCCTGCCCGAGCTGCCGCTGGAATGACCCGGACGCAACGGCGATGAGCGGAATGTCCGGCTGGATGCTGGTCGCGGCAGCCGTCGTGATCGTGCTGAACCTGGTGGCGACCACGCGGATCCTGCGCGCGGTCGCGTTCTCGCCGTCGCAGCAGTTGGTTCAGCTGATGCTGACCTGGCTGCTGCCGGTGATGGGCGCGACGATCTGCATCGCGTTCGCCCGGTCGCAGGCGATCGGCGACGCCAGGGAACGCGAACGGCTGGATCCATATGCATGCAGCGATGGAGCCAGTGGCGATGGCTACCCCGCCCTCTCCGGCGACGGCGCCTGCGGCAGCGCGTTCGGCGGAGACGGTTGCGGTGGCGGTGGCGACGGAGGCGGCGGTGACTGACGGCGCCGTCGGCGACGCGGTACGGATCCGTGCGGCGGCGAACGCCGATCGCGATTTCATCCTCGGCTTCGCGGAAAGCTTCAGTGCGTTTCCGCTGCCGGCCGGTCGCAGCCGCGATGCCGTCGACGCTGGCGTACGCGCCGACATCGTCCGGCATCTGGACGAGCGCCCGCAGGGTTCGCATTTCTTCGTCGTCGAACAGGGCGGCATGCCGGCCGGATTCGTCCACCTGCTGCTGGGCACCGACTTCTTCGGCGGTGCACCGACCTGCCACGTGTCGGACCTGGCGGTGCTGCCGGCGTGCGAAGGACGCGGCTTCGCCCGCCGGCTGCTGGCCCATGCCGAACGCTTCGCCCGCGAACACGCCTGCAGCCGGCTGACCCTGTCGGTATTCCCCGGCAACGTGCGGGCACGGCGCCTGTACGAGGCCGTCGGTTACGAGGACGATCTGCTGAGGATGAGCAAACCGTTGCCGGCCGCCGGCTGAACGATGCAGGCCGCGGCACCCCGCGGCCTGCCTTCATTCCCTTCGTCTACACAAAACGTAAACAATGGCGTATAAGCTGGTGTCCCGATGGAGACCGATAGAGCGCCATTACGCTTGATCCACGGGGATGCATCCGATGCCCGGCATCGAAGCGACCCGGCCACCCTGTCGGCGTCGTCCGGCGGTTTCCACTCCGGCCATTCCGCTGCCGGCTTCCCGCGACCCGTCCCACGCAACGCGATCGAGCGCCTGAACTCGGTGCGGCTGTTGTCGCTCGACGCATGCGGCCGGGTACTCGACTGGATGAGCTGGCAGGACGCCGCCTGCCTCTATGCCCGCGACGCGGTCGCCTGGACCCTCGGCGAGCCCTGCCTGCGCGTGCATGGCGGCACCAGTCGCCTGACCGGCGAGCAGAGCGTGCTCGACCTGCCGCCGATCATCGCCGCACGCGGTCATGCCCGTGCCAGCGCGCTCGACCCGACCCCGGCGCTGACCAACGCGGCGTTGTTCGCCCGCGACAGCTATCTGTGCCTGTACTGCGGCCAGCAGTTCAACCGCCCGCAGCTGACCCGCGACCACGTGCAGCCGGTTTCCAAGGGCGGCCGCGACATCTGGGAGAACGTGGTCAGCGCCTGCTTCAGCTGCAACTCGCGCAAGGGCAACCGCACTCCGCAGCAGGCGCACATGCCGCTGCTGGCGGTGCCGTATCGCCCGAGCTGGGTCGAGCACCTGATCCTGTCGAACCGCAACATTCTCGCCGACCAGATGAGCTTCCTGCGCAGCCAGCTGCCGAAGAACACCCGACTGGTCACCTGAACCGCGCCGGGATCCCGACCGGTCCGCGCACGCCGCCCGCCGCAATGCAGCATGCGGCCGTGGACCGGCGATCGATGACCGCTGCGCGCCACCGGGAGTGGACCTGCAGCGTCCCAATGTGCCGTTCGCGGGCACGCCGCACCGCCCACTCCGGACGGATTGCCTGAAAGCGATTGCGATCCGTTGACGCGACCGGCGGGCTTGGCAACACTCGCGTGTTAACGCGCGACCCGCATGCGAACGGACTGGACGATGCCTCTGACCTTGGGCCTTACCGGAATGGACCCGGACACCGAATCGGCGCTCACCGCCGCCTTCAATGCCGCCAATGCCCGCCTCGGCCGGCCCTGGCAGTTGCTGTCCGAGAAGGATGCCGGATACGTGATCGTCGACATGGACAGCATGTACGGGCCGATGAGCTGGCTTCGACTGCATGCCGCGCAGAAGCAGGTCGTGGGCCTGACCACCGCCTCGCGCACGCAGACCGACTTCCGTCTCGAGCGCCCGTTCGATGCCGACACCGTCGCCACCCTGCTCGGCGAGCTCGCGACGGCGGCTGGCGTGCCACTGTCCGCAGCCGGCGCCACCACGACCGCCCCCGCTCCGGCCAGCGCGGCTCCTGCCGCTCCTGCCCCGGCCAGCCCCGCCACCGTCCGCGAACCCGTGGACGCGGCCGTCGCACCGGCGGCACCGCCCCCGCGACCGGTGATCGCACCGTCCCGGCCGGCAGCTCCGGTCGCCACCGTGCAACCGGCGAGTCCGACCACGCCGGCGCCCCCGGTGACACCGCCCGCTGCTGTGGCTGCAGCAGCAGTCGTGCCGGCGCCCGCTCCGGCTGCGACACCGGCCCCCGGGGCGGCCGCCGCCAATCTTGCCCACTGGCTTGCCGAGGGCCGGCTCAAGGGCCGGGTCAGACTCGAACGCGGCGGCCAGCAGATTCTGATCGACGCGGATGCCCGCCAGTACATCGCCGGCAGCGCGCTGAAGCCGCTGGCACCGTTGTTCGACGGCGGCGTCATCGGCAGCGATTTCGCCCCGGTCGACGACGCCCGCTGGGCGGCCGAGGCCGGCAAGGCCGAACCGCAACCGCTGGTCCGTCTGGTCTGGCTGGGCGGACTGCTGGCCGGCAAAGGCCGCATCGTCGAAGGCTACGACCCAGATGGCCGCTTCCAGATGCTGAAGTGGCCGCAGACCGAACGCGAGTATCCCAAGCATTTCCGCATCTCGACGGTGATGATGAAGGGGCCTGCGACCCTGGCCGAGATCGCGGCGGCCAGCGGCGTGCCCGCGACCGACGTGGCCGACTTCATCAACGCCAACCTGGCCACCGGCTTCGCCGAGGAATACCGCGAGCCCGAACCCGAGACGGATCAGCCCAAGTCGGGGCTGTTCGGCCGCCTGCGCGGCCGCTGACAGCGGCGCTCCGCCCGCCGCCCCCGTGGGAGCGCTCCCGCAGGAGCGGCGCGAGCCGCGATGGGCCTCTGGGATGCCTGGATCGCGGCCGCGGCCTGTCCCGGATTTGATCGGGGCCGCCCCCTGCGGTCGTGCCTGCCGGACGCTTGCCCCCCTCGTTTGGCCGCAGGACAATGACGGATGCGCCGCGTTTCCGCGGCGAGGCTGCCTGTCCTGATGATCGATCCGCAACGCTATCCCCGCCTCTCCCGCATCGCCGTTCCCGCCGATCTGCGCCAGTTCCCGGAGGAGGAGCTCCCCGCCATCGCCGATGAGTTGCGCGCCTACCTGATCGAGCAGGTGGCGCGGGTCGGAGGGCATTTCGGCGCGGGCCTGGGCGTGATCGAGCTGACCGTCGCCCTGCACTGGCTGTACGAGACCCCGGTCGACCGCCTGGTCTGGGACGTCGGCCACCAGTGCTATCCGCACAAGATCCTGACCGGCCGCCGCGACAGCATCCACACCGTCAAGCAGAAGGGCGGCGTGGCGCCGTTCCCGAAGCGCGAGGAATCCGAGTACGACACCTTCGGAGTCGGCCACTCCTCGACCTCGATCTCGGCCGCGCTCGGCATGGCCATCGCCCTGCAGCGCAGCGGCGACGAACGCAAGGTAGTCGCGGTGATCGGCGACGGCGCGATGACCGGCGGCATGGCGTTCGAGGCGCTGGCGCACGGTGGCGGCATGGGCGACGAACGCGGCGGCATCGAGCCGAACCTGCTGGTGATCCTCAACGACAACCAGATGTCGATCTCGGAGAACGTCGGCGGCGTCACCCGCATGCTCGGCCGGCTGACCGGCAGCCGCACGCTCAATGCGCTGCGCGAGGGCGGCAAGAAGCTGCTCGGCGACAAGCACGGCGCGCCGGCGCGTTTCGTCCGCCGCTGGGAGGAGCACTGGAAGGGCATGTTCGTGCCGTCCACGTTCTTCGAGGAACTCGGCTTCCACTACACCGGCCCGATCGACGGCCACGACCTGCCCTCGCTGCTGGGAGCGCTGAAGACGCTCAAGACCCTGAAAGGCCCCCAGCTGCTGCACATCATCACCACCAAGGGCAAGGGCTACGAACTGGCCGAGGGCGACCAGATCGGCTACCACGCGGTCGGCCCGTTCGACCCTGCGCAGGGCATGGTCAAGAAGGCCGCGGCGAAAAAACCGACCTACACCGACGTGTTCGGCGACTGGCTGTGCGACATGGCCGCCTCCGATC
This sequence comes from Marilutibacter chinensis, assembly GCF_021725675.1. Lineage (GTDB taxonomy): Bacteria > Pseudomonadota > Gammaproteobacteria > Xanthomonadales > Xanthomonadaceae > Marilutibacter > Marilutibacter chinensis. The sequence continues at coordinate 227,071 of NZ_JAKJPO010000008.1, forward strand.
CGAAGCTGATGGGCATCACCCCGGCGATGCGCGAGGGCTCCGGCCTGGTGCGCTTCAGCCGTGAATACCCGGAGCGCTATTTCGACGTCGCGATCGCCGAACAGCACGCGGTCACCCTTGCCGCCGGCATGGCCTGCGAGGGCGCGAAACCGGTGGTGGCGATCTACTCGACCTTCCTGCAGCGCGGTTACGACCAGCTCGTCCACGACGTCGCGATCCAGAACCTCGACGTGCTGTTCGCGATCGACCGCGGCGGCGTGGTCGGCCCGGACGGCGCCACCCACGCCGGCAATCTCGACCTGAGCTACCTGCGCTGCGTGCCGAACATGGTGGTGATGGCACCGGCGGACGAGAACGAATGCCGGATGATGCTGTCGACCGGCCACTACCACGAAGGCCCGGCCGCGGTCCGCTACCCGCGCGGCACCGGCCCCGGCGTCGAGGTCGGGACGGACCTGGACACCCTGCCGATCGGCAGGGCCGAACTGCGGCGGCGCGGCGGTCCGGTCGCGCTGCTCGCATTCGGCGCGGTGGTCGCCGCGGCGGAGACCGTCGCCGCATCGCTGGGGCTGACCCTGGTCAACATGCGCTTCGTCAAGCCGCTCGACCGGGCGCTGATCCTCGAGCTGGCGAAGACCCACCACGGCTTCGTCACGCTCGAGGACAACGTGGTGGCAGGCGGTGCCGGTTCGGGCGTGGCCGAGCTCCTCGCGGCCGAAGGCGTGACCCTGCCGGTCCTGCATCTCGGGCTGCCGGACGCGTTCCAGCACCATGCCAGTCGCGAGGAACTGCTCGCCGAGGCCGGCCTCGATGCGGACGGCATCCGTCGCTCGCTGCTGGCGCGCTGGCCCGAGCTGGCGCTGCGGCCTGCACAGACCGCAACACTTTGACGCCGACACCCGCGCGCGCGTGCCGGCCACGGCGGCAACCCCGCCGCGCGTACTGAGAGCGGACGCGGCAGGACGCTATGGTGGCCGGAATGGGCGCGCGCTTCGTCGAATGGGACGCATGGACGGTGGTGGCCGCGGCCACGGCCTGGTTCGCCGCCCTGTACCTGCTCACGGGCGCCGTCGCCTGGCTGCTGACCGAACACGTGCTGCCCGGCCTCGGCATCGGTCGCCGCCTCGATCCCAGGCCGGTAACGTCGGCGCAATTGCGGCGCGAACTGCGCGCCTCGTCGCTCTCGATCCTGGTGTTCGGCATCGGCGCGCTGATCCCCTGGCTGCTGCTGCGGCATGGCTGGGCGCGGCTGGCCGCGGATCCGCCGTGGTCGCAGGTCGCAATCGAGATCGGCGCATTGTTCCTGTGGAACGAGCTGCACTTCTATCTCTGTCACCGGCTGCTGCACACGCGGCCACTGCGTCGTTTCCACGCCGAGCACCACCGCTCGCACGTGCCGACGCCCTGGTCGACCTATGCCTTCCACCCGGTCGAGGCGGCCCTGCTCGGCAGCGTGCCGCTGCTGCCGATGCTGGCGCACGACTTCGGCTTCGCCTCCCTGCTGGCGCTGACCGTGCTCAGCATCGCGCTGAACAACCTCGGCCACGGCAACTACGAGGCCAGCCGCAATGCGCCCGCGCGCGGCTGGCTCGGCGCCAGCCGGCGTCATCACCTGCACCACGCCTGCTACCAGGGGAACTACGGCTTCCTGCTGGAGGTCTTCGATCGCATGTTCGGCAGCGTCCTGCCGCTGGATGCCGCCGATGCGGCGATCGCCCGTCACGGCCGCGGCCGGCAGGCGCCGCAGGACCAGGATTCACCACCCGTGCGCGAAAGCGACGCACACAAGGACCGTTGATGCCCACCGTCTTCAACCGCACCTGGATTCACGGCAGCGGTCGCTTCCTGCCCGGCCCGGCGATCGACAACGAGGCGATGGACACCTACGTCGCGCCACTGAACAAGCTTTCCGGCCGGATCAAGCGGCGCATTCTCGCCGAGAACGGGATCCGCAGCCGCCATTACGCGATCGACACCGAGGGCCGTACCGTGCACGGCTGCGCGGCGATGGCGGCCGCGGCGATCGGCGACTGCCTGGCCATCACCGGCACGCCGCTGCAGGAAATCGGCGTGCTGGCCTGCGGCAGCTCGGGCGGCGACGCACTGATGCCCGGCTTCGCGAGCATGGTGCATGGCGAGCTGGCGGCACCGCCGATGCAGGTGTTCAGCAGCCATGGCATCTGCGCTTCCGGCGTCGGTGCCTGGGAAAGCGCCGCCGCCGCCGTCGAGCTGGGCGCACACAGGCATGCGCTGGTCGCCGCCGCCGAGATGCCGTCGCGGCTGTTCAAGCGCTCGCGCTACGCGGCCCGCGACTACGACGCCGACTTCGATGCGCATTTCCTGCGCTGGATGCTGTCCGACGGCGCCGGCGCGCTGCAGCTGACCTCCGCGCCCGGGCATCGAGACGGCATCCGCCTGCGCCTGCGCTTCATCCACCAGCGCTCGTTCGCCGGCGACTACCCGGTCTGCATGCAACTGGGGCTGACTCCGGATCGCACCCGTTCGCACCTGGATTATCCGGCGTGGCGCGAGGCCGAAGCCGACGGCGCGCTGTTCCTGCGCCAGGACATCCGCCTGCTGCCTCACCTGTTCGACGTCGGCGTGCACGAGTACGCGAAGCTCTGCCACGGCGGCTGGATCGATCCGGCGCAGGTCGATCACTTCCTCTGCCACTACTCGTCCGAGCGGTTCGCCCCCGTGGTCGACGAGCTGATGCTCAAGGCCGGTCTGTCGATCCCGCGCGAACGCTGGTACAGCAACCTGGTCACGCGCGGCAACACCGGCGCGGCGTCGATCTTCGTGATGCTCGACGAGTTCCTGCGGACACAAACGCCGCGTCCCGGCGAGCGGATCCTGTGCTTCATCCCCGAGTCCGGCCGCTTCACCGTCGCCTTCGTGATGATCGAGGTCGAGGCCGCCGACGCGACGGTAGACACCGCGGCATCGGCACCGGTCGCGACGGTCGCGGCCATGGCCGACGAACACACGGTCGCACCGCCGCACGATCCCGCCGACGCGCCGGCCGCGCTGCGCCACCTGCTCGGCGAGCTGGCGACGATCTGGCACGGCTACCGCTCGCGGGTCTGGCGCACGCCGATGATCCGGGCGTTGCGCGAAGGCCGTTTCGCCCGCGCCGACTACCTGGCGTGGATGCGCGACTGGATCCCGCAGGTCCGCGAGGGCAGCCGCTGGATGCGCGAGGGCGCGGCCTCGGTGCAGGCGCCCTACGAAGGGCTGCGGTCGCTGATCGAGACCCACGCCGGCGACGAGCAGGACGACTACATGATCCTGTTCGACGATTACCGTCGCGCCGGCGGCGAGGTCGGCGACATCGACGCGCTGCGCCGCAACCCCGGCGGCGAGGCATTGAACAGCTACCTGCATGCGCTGGCGGCGACTCCGAATCCGCTCGGCCTGCTCGGCGCGATCTACATCATCGAGGGTACCGGCCAGCGCATCATCCCGGCGCTGCTGCCGCTGATGAAGGCCGCGCTCGACCTGCCCGCGGACGCGTTCCGCTTCCTCGAATACCATGGCGAGAACGACGAGCACCACCTGGCGCGCTGGCTGCGCGCGGTCGAGATCGTGCTGGCGCACGACCACGACGGCGACGGTGCCCGCGCGATCATCGACACCGCGCGGCGCACCGCCGAGCTATACATTATGCAGTTCGAACACGTCCCGGCGGGCCGGAGGCACGGACGATGAAAGCCTCGCGCGATTTCCTCGACCAGGCGCACGATCCGCGCGATCCCAGCCCGTGGCTGGCGATGTACCTGGACCGCAGCACGCCGATCGACGAGGCGGTCAAGCACGCATGGCTGGTCGACTCCAGCTCGGCGTCGCGCCAGTACCTGCTGCCCTTCATCCGTCCGCTGGCGCGGACGATGATCGTGCTGATCCAGATCCTGAAGGTGCTGACCCCGCGCAAGCTGGCGTTCTCGCGCGCACTGCACCGGCTGCTGGCCTGGGGGATGGAGAACTTCATCCGCCCGGAAGCCAACTGGCTGATCCTGCGCCACTTCCACATCGGTTCGCAGGTGCTGGCCTTCATCGCCCGCAACGCGCCGGTCGAGGTATCGACCAACCCGCTGACTCCGGAGCGGATCAGCGACGTGCGCGAGGACATGTTCCTCGTCCACGACCTGAACCTCTACAACTTCATCATCCGCCTCAACACCGCGCTGCGGCGCGAGGGCCGCGAGCTGGCCCACGTCCCGCGACCGGACCTGTCGATGATCGGACAGCCGCCGCTGCGGCTGGAGGACATGCCGCGGCGGTGGCGCAACTTCCTCGACCTGCAGAGCTCGATCGAGCTGTTCACGCCGATCTACCAGTTGCTGCTGAGCGACAGCGACTTCTGGCGCGCGACCAACTCGCTGCAGCTCGACGAGACCATCGGCCTGTACGCCGCGACCATCCTCGACGCACGCGACCACCTGGTGCTGTTGAACAACCGCCATCCGCTGGTACCGATGTCGACCCTGCGCGCCGGCTTCCGCCTGACCCTGCACGGCCTGTCGACCGAAATGCTGCATGGCCTGCTGGTGCGGATGCGCACGGCCCAGGATGCCGCGCCAGCAGCTCAGTCGGCGGCGCCCCCGACCGCCGTTGCGGCCGATGCAGGGCTTTCTCCGTCGGCTGGATCGGGATATTCACCCGGCGCCTCGACCGTATAACCGCGCGCCCGCATCGCGGCCGCCAGGCCGTCGTCCGACAGCAGCTCGCGCATCGGCAGCAGGGCCAGGGTGACCGGGTTGTTCGACAGAGCGCGCTCGGCCTCGGCCAGCCATTGCGCATGCACCTGCAGCGGCAGATCGCCGGCGCGGTCGCGCAGGGCCTGGATGTTGCTTGCGGCGTCGCGGCAGGCCTCGAACTGATCGGTGTAAGGCAGCGCGCGCAGGCCCTCGATGTCGCCGACCGCCCAGGCATTGGCGCGGTCGCGCATGAACGCCAGATCGGTCTCGAGCCGGTCGAGGGTCCGGCTGAAGCAGGCCAGGTCGTCGATGCGCCCCTGCTTGAATTCGCTGATCGCCTGCTTCGGATCCTCGATCACGACCTCGACGCCGGGCTTGCTCAGCGTCACCGCGTGTTCGGCGGCCAGTTCCTCGACCCGGCCGGAAATGCCGTCGTCGATCCGCAATCCCGTGTCCTCGACCGCCTCCTCGTACAGCTTCATCGCCGCGAACATCGGCCGCCACGACTCGATCCCGCGATCCCGGCCGATATAGCGGGCCTTCAGCGCCTGCCAGCGCGCATAGTCGGTCGCGGGCACGATGTTCTCGAGACGGGCGCCATCCGGGTTCCTGCGCGCACCGACCAGTCGTGGCGCCAGCGCCAGCCCGCGGAAGAAGCCGACCTCGGCCTTGATGTTCACGTTCGGCGCGAGCATCACTTCCTGCGCCCCGGTGATCACGCGCTCGACCTCGCGCGCCTCCCACTCCATCCTGCGCGGCAGCGGCGCGAGCGTGCCCAGTACCCACATCACGTGTCCATCGCGGCTGATCTTCCACAGGCCCGGGCCGGGCAGCACGCCGCTGACCACGATGGCGTCGAGATCGCGCACCGTGCCGTCCTGCGCCGGCGGCACCTCCGGTGCGGACTGCGCAATGGCGGAAAGCGCCGACGAGGCGACAAATGCGGACAGCACGACCGCCAGCGCATGCGGGGGAATACGCAGATTCATGCAGGCTCCTTATCGCGGCTTACGCCGTTCCTACGCTATGGCTCGGCCCCTGAGTCGGGGGGGCGATTGCCGGATATCGACGACAGCCGCATCGGCTACGAATCAGCGGCCGCGGCATGCAGCGACTACAGCAAAGCCGCCCGCAAACGCAAACACCCGGAAGTCCGGGTGTGAAAGGGCGGTTCAGCGAGGCTTTGGATTTGGTCGGGGTGGCCGGATTCGAACCGACGACCACCTGTCCCCCAGACAGGTGCGCTACCAGGCTGCGCTACACCCCGAATTTGACGCGCTGCGACGGCCTGCGTCGAGCGGGCGGCAAGTATACCCACTGCCGGCGCATCCCACCATGCCCCACTCCCGGCACATCCCGGCGGGAACTCTGTAAACCGCGATCGGGCTTCAACAGGGATGCCTCTCGCGGCTGACGCCGCTGCCTGGGTCATGGGCTCCAGCCCCCTGAGTCGGGGGGGCGATTCGCGTCGCAGGCGCGGATGGGGGTCTGGAAGCGCAACTGCGGAGCCCAGGGTTCGCCCAGCAAGCTTTGGGATTCCCGGCTGCGCCCGGGAATCGCGGCGTACGCCGCTCCTGCCGGGGAAGGCCCCGCGTCGCTAGCGGCGCAGCAGTTGCAGGATTTCTTCCAGCTCCATCCGCACCTGCTTGATGATCTGCGCGCTGAGCACGGACTCCTCCTTGGCGGCGTCGCCCTCCAGCCGCTGGCGCGCACCGCCGATGGTGTAGCCCTGTTCGTACAGCAGCGCGCGGATCTGGCGCACCATCAGCACCTCGTGGCGCTGGTAGTAGCGGCGGTTGCCGCGACGCTTGACCGGGTTGAGGCTCGGGAACTCGGTCTCCCAGTAACGCAGCACGTGCGGCTTGACGTCGCACAGCTCGCTGACCTCACCGATGGTGAAGTAGCGTTTCGCCGGGATCGGCGGCAGCTCGCGGTTACTGCCCGGGTCCAGCATAGGCCTCCACACGCTCCTTGAGCTTCTGGCCCGGGCGGAAGGTCACCACCGTGCGGGCGGAAATGGGAATTTCCTCGCCGGTCTTCGGATTCCGGCCCGGCCGCTGGTTCTTGCGGCGCAGGTCGAAGTTGCCGAAGCCCGACAGCTTCACCTGGCGTCCCTGTTCCAGGGACTCGCGCAGCGCGTCGAAGAACGCATCCACGAACTCCTTCGCTTCGCGTTTGTTCAGGCCGACCTCGTCGAACAGTCGCTCGGCCATCTCAGCCTTGGTCAGTGCCATCTCACCCCCTACCTCAACCAGCGCTCATACCCGCGCTCACCCTCGCACTGCCGCGCCATGATCGCGTTGCAGGGCAGCGGTTACATCGGCCACCACGGCGTCCACGTCCCGGTCGGTCAGAGTGCGCGATTCATCCTGCAGAATCAAGCCCATAGCGAGACTCTTGAAACCTGATTCAACCCCCTTGCCCTGATAGCGGTCGAACAGCACCAGATCACGCAGGGACGGGCCGGCGACCGCACGGACGCTGGCCGCCAGTTCGCCCCAGGTGACCGACTCGGCGACGACGAACGCGAGATCCCGGCGGACGGACGGGTACTTGGACAACGGCCGGGCTTTCGGAATCCCCCGTTCAGCCAACGGCTCCAGCACCAGCTCGAACGCGACCACGTCGACGTCCAGCTCCAGCGCCTGCTGCAGACGCGGATGCAACTGGCCGATCCAGCCGATCGTCTGGCCGTCGGCGCTCCGATCAACACGCACGACGTCCGCCGAGCGCCCCGGGTGGGCCCACGCCGGTCGCGACGGCCGGAACTCGAGTTCGGCGCCCGCCAGCGCGGCCAGGCTCTGCAGGTCGCCCTTCAGATCGTGGAAGCCGACCGGCCGCTCCGGCTGCGCCCATTGCTCGGCATGCGCCGGGCCGCAGACGGCGGCGGCGATGTGCAGCGTCTCCGCCGGGGCTTCGCCCGGACCCCGCCCCCGGAAAATATTGCCGAACTCGAACAGGCGCACCCGACCCTGCTGGCGGGCCGCGTTGCGGCCGAGCGCGGCAACAAGCCCCGGCAGCAGGCGGGTCCGCATCACCCCGAGCTCGGCGCTGAGCGGATTCGCCAGCGGCACGCCACCTTCGGCGACGCCCCAGGTCTCAAGCAGGGCGGCATCGACGAAGGCGTAGTTGACCGCCTCCAGATAACCTCGCGAGGCCAGCTGCCGGCGCAGGCTGGCGTTGTCAGCCCTGCCTTCGCCGGGAGCGGCCACGCGCGACGCACCGACCGGCAGCGTGGCCGGGATCGCGTCGTAGCCATGGATGCGGGCGACCTCCTCGATCAGGTCTTCCTCGATCGCGATGTCGAAGCGGCGCGCCGGCGGCTGCACGCGCCAGCCCTCGTTGCCGTCGCCGGCCCCCATGCGCTCCACGTCCAGTCCCAGCGCGCGCAGGATGCGCTCGACCTCGGCGTCGGGCACGCGGATGCCGAGCACGCGGGCCAGACGCTCGCGGCGCAGCACGACCGGCTGCGGACGCACCAGGTCGGCTTCGCGCACGCTTTCGATCACCGGACCCGGCGTACCGCCGGCGACGTCCAGGATCAGCCGGGTCGCGTATTCCACCGCGATCCGCGGCAGCTCCGGATCGACGCCGCGCTCGAAACGGTGGCCGGCATCGGTGTGCAGGCCGAGCCTGCGACTGCGACCGATGATCGCCGACGGGATCCAGTGCGCGGCTTCCAGGAAGACGTTGACGGTCGCATCGGTGACCCGGGTGTCGAGGCCGCCCATGATCCCGCCCAGCGCCACCGCGCGCGCGCCGCGACCGCCGCGGCTGTCGGCCACCACCAGGAAATCCCCGTCCAGGGTCACGTTGCGGCCGTCGAGCAGCGCCAGCGATTCGCCGTCGCGAGCCGGGCGCACGACCAGCGGCGCCTCCAGCGTGTCGCGGTCGAAGGCGTGCATCGGCTGGCCCAGCTCCAGCATCACGTACTGGGTCACGTCGACCAGGAAGCTGATCGGGCGGATGCCGCTGCGGCGCAGGCGATCGGCCATCCACAACGGGGTCTTCGCGCGGGCATCGATGCCGTCGATCGCACGTCCGACGAAGCGCGGCACCCTGGCGCCGGCCTCGAGCACGACCTCGGGGGCGACATCGCTGGCGGCAGGCACCGCCTCGGCAGCGAGCGGGCGGACGTCGCTGGCCAGTGCGGCGGCGACATCGTAGGCAATGCCCCGCACGCTGAAGCAGTCGGCGCGGTTCGGGGTCAGCTTCAACTCGATCGTCGCGTCGGGCAGGCCGAGATAGTCGGCGATGGACGCGCCGACCGGCGCATCGTCGGGCAGCTCCAGCAGCCCCGAACTGTCGCTGTCGCAGGCCAGTTCCCTGGCCGAGCACAGCATGCCGGACGATTCCACGCCGCGCAGCTTGGCCGGCTTGATCTTCAGATCGCCGGGCAACACGGTGCCCACGGTCGCCAACGGGGCCTTCAGGCCGGCGCGCGCGTTCGGCGCACCGCAGACGATCTGTACCGTGCCGTTGCCGGTATCGACCTCGCAGACCTGCAGGCGGTCCGCTTCCGGGTGCTTGTTCGCGGAGAGGATCTGCGCGACCACCACCCCGTCCAGCGACCCGCCCAGTGGTGTGACCTCCTCGACTTCGAGGCCGATCGCGGTCAGGGTCGCGACGAGCTCGTCGCGGCTGGCGGTGGTCGGGACGTGATGGCGAAGCCAGTTCTCACTGAATTTCATGTCGATCAGGGCCTAGTGCTGAGGGCCTGGGAGCGTGGGGAAGGTTCCGGTGCTTTTCGAGCCCGCGGTCCTCAACCCCCTGCCCTCAGGCGAATTGCCTGAGAAAACGCACGTCGTTCTCGAAGAAAGCGCGCAGGTCGTCGACACCGTAGCGCAGCATCGTCAGCCGCTCGACGCCCATGCCGAAGGCGTAGCCGGTGTACTTTTCCGGGTCGATGCCGACGTTGCGCAGCACGTTCGGGTGGACCATGCCGCAGCCGAGCACCTCCAGCCAGCGGGTCGAACCGTCCGGCTGCTGCCAGGCGATGTCCAGCTCGGCCGAAGGCTCGGTGAACGGGAAATAGCTCGGGCGGAAGCGCATCTCGAAGTCGCGCTCGAAGAACGCGCGCACGAACTCGACCAGCGTGCCCTTGAGGTCGGCCAGGCTGGCGTGCCCGTCGATCAGCAGGCCTTCGCACTGGTGGAACATCGGCGTATGGGTTTGATCGCTGTCGCTGCGGTAGACCTTGCCCAGCGAGATCATCCGCAACGGCGGCCCGCTCCCGTCGGCGACGGCCTGCAGCATGTAGCGCACCTGCATGCCCGAGGTGTGGGTACGCAGCAGACGCCGCCCTTCGCCACCCTCATCGGCGATGTAGAAGGTATCGTGCATCGCCCGCGCCGGATGGTGCGGCGGGAAGTTCAACGCCTCGAAGTTGTGCCAGTCGTCCTCGATCTCCGGACCTTCGGTCAGCTCGAAGCCCAGCCGTCCGAATATGTCGGCCATCCGCTCCAGCGTACGACTGATCGGATGCAGGCCGCCGCGTTCGGCGTCCACGCCCGGCAGGGTCACGTCCACGGTCTCGGTGGCCAGGCGTGCGTCGAGTGCGGCGTCGGCCAACGCGGTCTTGCGCGCAGCCAGCGCGGTGCTCACCGTGTCGCGCGCCTGGTTGATCGCCTCGCCGGCGGCCTTGCGCTGCTCCGGCGGAAGCGCACCGAGCTGCTTGAGCCGGCCGGTGATCGTGCCGCTCTTGCCCAGCAGCGCCACGCGCAGCGCTTCGATCGCGTCCGGCGTCGCCGCGGCGTCGATATCGGCCAGGGCCTGTTGCGTCAGTGCTTGGATTTCGCTCATTGCTGCCGAACCTTGCGTATGCCCTTGATTTGGAGCCGCGACGGACCGCGGCCTGTCTCCCCGGCAGGTCGATGCACGCCTGCGCACTCGCGCCAGCGCGCCGGAAAACGTCCTGCCCCGCTCTCGCCGGAGCAGGCACCTGCGCGCCCGCTCCGTCGACGCTGCCTCCCCGGTCCCGCCGGCAGGCCGTCTTCCGACTGCCTGCCGATCGCACGCCTGGCATCCGCGATGCGATGCGAATGCTTCCGGGCGCCCAGAACGAAACATGGGGAAGGACTTGCGCCCTTCCCCATGCGTGTACTGCATTGTCCAGCCGGCCGTCCGCGCCTGGCGCGGTGACGGCCGTCGACAATTACGCTGCGAGCGCGCCCTTCGCCTTCTCGGCCAGCGCGGCAAAACCCGCCGCATCGTGCACGGCGATGTCCGCCAGCACCTTGCGATCGAGGGTGATGCCGGCCTTGTTCAGGCCGTTCATGAAGCGGCTGTAGCTCAGGCCGTTGATGCGGGCCGCGGCGTTGATGCGGGTGATCCACAGCGAGCGGAAGTTGCGCTTCTTCTGCTTGCGGCCGATGTAGGCGTACTGCAGGGCCTTGGTGACGGCCTGCTTGGCGACGCGGAACACCTTGCGGCGGGCGTGGTAGTAGCCCTTGGCCTGCTTGAGGATCTTCTTGTGACGGCGACGTGCGGTGACGCCACGCTTGACTCGTGCCATGGTTCAGTCCTCCTCAGAGATACGGCAGCATGCGGTCCAGACGGCCCGCGTCCTCGGCACGAACGTGGTTCGTCTGCCGCAGGTTGCGCTTCCGCTTGGTCGCCTTCTTGGTGAGGATGTGGCTACGGTTGGCGTGGCCAGCCTTGTACTTGCCGGAAGCGGTCTTGCGGAAACGCTTGGCCGCACCCCGGTGGGTCTTGATCTTGGGCATTGGGATGTCCTTTCGGATATTGGATCACTGGCCTGGGCGCCGCGTACGCTGGCTACACGACTTCGTCGCATCGCCAGAAGCGGACTTTCCATCCTGCCCCAGCCGGCTTGTAAGTCGTTGATCCAGAAAGGATCCTCGACAGGTCCTGGGCACTTCAAAAACACAAACCCGGCGAACCGGGGCGCACATTATGCAGCTCCCGGGTTTTTCTTGCAAATCATCCGGTTAGCGGCGGTTGCGACCGGGGGCGTCCGCTCGGCCGCGGAAGCGACCAAGGGCCAAGCCACGAGGAGCCAGGGAGAAGCTCCATCAAGGCTTGCGCCACCTACTCCTACAGAGTGCGCAGGGTCGGTCAGGAGGACGGCCGGCGGCGGAAGCGTGGAAGGCGCCCGAGGGCGCCTTCCTTGTCACAGGACCCCGGATCGCCCCCCCGGGCCATGGGGGCTTCCGCACGCGGCGCGCGCGGAGCCGGGACCTACTTCTTCTTGGGCGCGATCATCATCACCATCTGCCGGCCTTCCAGGCGCGGGCGCGATTCGATCACGATGTCCTCGCCCAGGTCGGCCTCGATCCGGGCCGCCATCTCGCGGCCGAGCTCCTGGTGGCTCATCTCGCGACCACGGAAGCGGATGTTGACCTTGATCTTGTCGCCTTCCTCGAGGAACTCGCGCATCTTGCGCAGCTTGATCTGGTAGTCGCCCTCGTCCGTGACCGGACGGAACTTGACCTCCTTGATCTCGACCTGCTTCTGGCGCTTCTTGGCCTCGGCAGCCTTCTTCTGCTGCTCGAACCGGTACTTGCCGAAGTCCATGATCTTGCAGACCGGCGGATCGGCATTGGGCTGGATCTCGACGAGGTCCAGGCCTTCTTCCTCGGCCATGTTCAGGGCTTCGTCGCGCGAAAGCACGCCGATCATCTCGCCGTCGCTTCCGATCACGCGGACGCGCGGAACACGGATCTCGTGATTTCTGCGATTCGGTTTGTCCGGGGTACTGATTGTGCAATCTCCAATGAGGGTCGTGCCGGCCCCATCGCTTCGGATTCAGGGGGCCGGTCCAGTCTGCAGTACGCTGCGCGTCAGCGGGCGGAAGGATCCATCGGGGCCCCGCCGACCTGCTCTCCACGCAAACGCGAGGCAAACCCGGCGACGGTCATGGTCCCGAGGTCCTCCCCCCCTCGTGTCCGCACGGCGACCATGCCATTGTCCCGCTCCCGGTCTCCGACCACCAGCTGGTATGGCACGCGCTGCAGCGTGTGCTCGCGAATCTTATAGCCGATCTTTTCGTTCCGCAAATCGGACTGGACCCGGAATCCTTGATTTGAAAGGGATTTCCGGACCTCCTCCACGTAATCGGCCTGGGCGTCGGTGATATTCATCACAACCGCCTGCACCGGCGCCAGCCAGGTCGGCAGCTGGCCGGCGTGGTGCTCGATCAGAATGCCGATGAAACGCTCCATCGAACCGACGATCGCGCGGTGCAGCATGACCGGGTGACGGCGCTGGCTGTGCTCGTCGACGTACTCGGCGCCGAGGCGGCCCGGCATCATGAAATCGACCTGCATCGTGCCCAGCTGCCAGGTCCGTCCGATCGCGTCGCGCAGGTGGTATTCGATCTTCGGGCCGTAGAACGCGCCCTCGCCCGGCAGCTCGGTCCATTCGACCCCGGCCGCGCGCAGGGCCGCGCGCAGGGCTTCCTCGGCCTTGTCCCAGGTGGCGTCGTCGCCGAGCCGCGGCTCCGGACGCAGCGCCAGCTTGACCTGGATGTCGTCGAAGCCGAAGTCGGCGTAGACCTTCATCGCCTGGGCATGGAAGGCGGTGACCTCGGATTCGATCTGCCCCTCGGTGCAGAACACGTGGCCGTCGTCCTGGGTGAAGCCGCGCACGCGCAGGATGCCGTGCAGCGCGCCGGAGGGCTCGTTGCGATGGCAGGCACCGAACTCGCCGTAGCGGATCGGCAGGTCGCGGTAGCTGTGCAGGCCGTGGTTGAACACCTGCACGTGGCCCGGGCAGTTCATCGGCTTGAGCGCGTAGGTGCGCTTCTCAGACTCGGTGAAGAACATGTTCTCCTTGTAGTTGTCCCAGTGGCCGGACTTCTGCCACAGCGACACGTCGAGGATCTGCGGGCAACGCACCTCCTGGTAGCCGCTGTCGCGGTAGACCCGGCGCATGTACTGCTCGACCGTCTGCCAGATCGACCAGCCCTTCGGGTGCCAGAAGATCAGCCCCGGGGCCTCTTCCTGCAGGTGGAACAGGTCCTGCTGCCTGGCGATGCGGCGGTGGTCGCGCTTCTCGGCTTCCTCGATCCGCTGGATGTAGGCGTTGAGCTGCTTCTTGTCGGCCCAGGCGGTGCCGTAGATGCGCTGCAGCTGCTCGTTCCTGGAGTCGCCGCGCCAGTAGGCGCCGGAGATGCGGGTGAGCTTGAACACCTTCAGGAAACGCGTGTTCGGCACGTGCGGGCCGCGACACATGTCGACGTATTCCTGGTGGTAGTACAGGCCCATCGCCTTCTCGTCGGGCATGTCCTCGACCAGGCGCAGCTTGTAGTCCTCGCCGCGCTCGGAGAACACCTTGATGACCTCCTCGCGCGGCGTCATCTTCTTGACCACGTCGTAGTCCTGGTCGATCAGCTCCTTCATGCGTTGCTCGATCGCGGCCATGTCGTCCGGGGTGAACGGCCGCTCGGACCAGATGTCGTAATAGAAGCCCTCGTCGATGACCGGGCCGATCACCATCTTGGCGTGCGGGTACAGCTGCTTGACCGCGTGGCCGACCAGGTGGGCGCAGGAATGGCGGATGATCTCGACGCCCTCCTCGTCCTTGGCGGTGATGATGCGCAGGCTGGCGTCGTGGTCGATGATGTCGCTGGCGTCGACCAGGCGGCCGTCGACCGCGCCGGCGATGGTGGCCTTGGCCAGGCCCGGGCCGATGGACTGGGCGACGTCCATCACCGAAACGGGGTTGTCGAACTCGCGGCGGCTGCCGTCGGGAAGCGTGATCGTGATCATGTCGAGACTTTCTGGAGTACGTGTGGCTGCAGGAGCCGCATGGGCCGCGATGAAGCTTTCATGGGAAGGCCCGATCGCGGCGTACGCCGCTCCTGCAATCATCCTTCAATACGGGGCTCTGGAAGGCTGCGTCTGATGGGCGACATCCGGCAGAGCAACAAAAAAGCGCCCCAAGGGCGCCTGCGGATGCGGAGCCTCGGGCGGGTCAGCGGGGGGCGATGGTAGTCCTCATGTCGCACGCTCGGCCGGCGGTTTGCCGCGGGCCACCTCGATTCCGGAAGCAGAGGCGCCAAGTTAGTGTCCGGCCGGCTGGAAGTCAACGAATCCGGCCCTCCCGCCAACGGGATACCGGGGTGGCCGCCGCTGACCGGTCCGCCCCGCCTGCAGGCGCCCGGTGGCGCCGGTACAGTAGGCCGGTCGCACCGCCGCGCCAGCCGCTGCGGGACCGGATCAACCGTTCATTCCACACAACCTGCCGGGGAGTCGTCATGCGCTTTGGGTTCGCCATTCCACTGTCGATGCTGCTGGGAGCGGCGGCGACCGCCCCGCTGGCCGTCCATGCGGCAGGCGATGCCGCCGTCTCGCTGACCCGCGAGGCGATCCTCGTCGACACCCACATCGATGCCCCCGGCCAGCTGCTGTCCCACTGGGCCGATCTCGACACGACCGCCCCGGACCGCGAGTTCGACTACCCGCGCGCGCGCAGCGGCGGGCTGGACGTCGCCTTCATGTCGATCTACACCTCGCCGGACCAGGACAGGGACGACAGCGCCTGGGAGGTCGCCAACCGGATGATCGACGCGGTCGAGGCGCTGGTGCAGCGGCATCCGGACAAGTTCGCGCTGCTGCGCTCGCCCGCCGACGTCGAACGCCTGCACGGGACCGGCAAGGTAATGCTGCCGCTGGGGATGGAGAACGGCGCGCCGATCGGCGAGGACCTCGACAACCTGCGGTTCTTCTTCGACCGCGGCGTCCGCTACATCACCCTCGTCCACAGCGCCAACAACGCGATGGGCGACTCCTCGTACCAGCGCGAGAAGCAATGGAACGGCCTGAGCCCGCTCGGCAAGCGCGCCGTCACCGAGATGAACCGGCTCGGGATCATGGTCGACGTCTCGCATCTGTCCGACCAGGCCGTGGCCGATGCGATCGCGCTGAGCACGGTGCCGGTGGTGGCGACGCACTCGGCGTTCCGCCACTTCACTCCGGGCTTCGAACGCAACATCAGCGATGCGCTGGCCCGCCGGGTCGCCGAAGGGGGCGGAGTGATCCAGATCGCGTTCGGCAACGGCTTCGTCGATCCGGCCTCGGCACGGGACCTGCAGGACTACTTCAGCGCGCATGATGTCTTCGTCCGCCGCAACGCCGAGCTCGCCGCCGCAGGCGAGCCGATCCGCAGCGAGGAGGAGTTCGATGCGGAATGGGAAGCCACCCATCCCCCGCGGACGGTGCCGATCGACGCCGTGCTCGACCAGATCGACCATGGCATGGAACTGGTCGGCATCGACCATCTCGGCATCGGTTCGGACTTCGACGGGGTCAGCGGCAACCTGCCGGTCGGGCTGAAGTCGGTCGCCGACTACCCGAACCTGGTCGCCGGCCTGCAGGCGCGTGGCTATTCGGACGCCGACATCCGCAAGCTGCTGGGCGGGAACCTGCTGCGGGTGTGGCGGGCCGTCGAGGATGGCGCCGCCCGCTAGGCCGCCCGGAGAACCCGCCGTGTCCAACAGCATCCACGACTTTCACGACGACCCGCGCAATGCCGGCATCCGGATCTGGATCAACGGCGAGCTCAAGCCGCGCGCGGAGGCGACGGTGTCGGTATTCGACAGCGGATTCGTGCTCGGCGACGGCGTCTGGGAGGGGCTGCGGGTGGTCGATGGGCATCCGGCCTTCCTCGATGCCCATCTCGATCGCCTGTACGAAGGCGCCCGTGCGATCGCCATGGATATCGGCCTCGACCGCACCCAGCTGACCCGGGCGATCTACGAGACCCTAGCCGCCAACGACATGCGCGACGGCGTCCACATCCGGCTGATGGTGACCCGCGGCGTCAAGCGCACGCCCTACCAGGACCCGCGGGTCACGGTCGGCCCGGCCACCGTGGTGATCATCGCCGAGCACAAGACCGCCAAGCCCGAAATCCTGGCGACCGGGTTGAACCTGTTCACCGTGCACGTGCGGCGCGGCTACCCGGACGTGCAGGACCCCAAGCTCAACAGCCACAGCAAGCTCAACTGCATCACCGCCTGCATCCAGGCGACCGCGGCCGGCGCCGACGAGGGACTGATGCTGGACCCGCACGGCTTCGTCGCGACCTGCAACTCCACCCACTTCTTCATCGTCCGCAGGGGCGAGGTCTGGACCTCGACCGGCGATTACTGCCTGGGCGGGATCACCCGCGCCAACGTGCTGCGGGCCTGCCACGAGGCGGACATCCCGGCGTTCGAGAAGAACTTCAGCCTGACCGAGGTCTACGGCGCCGACGAGGCCTTCGTCACCGGCACCTTCGCCGGGGTGGTCCCGGTGCGGCAGATCGACGGACGCCTGATCGGCGACGGCGCGCCCGGGCCGATGGTCGCCCGGCTGCAGCAGCTCTACAAGGCGCTGGTCGCCCGCGACATCACGTTCCGCGCCGGCGAGCGGCTGGCATGAGCGCGCTGCGGATCGCGATGTGGAGCGGCCCGCGCAACATCTCCACCGCGATGATGCGGTCCTGGGAAAACCGTCCCGACTGCGTGGTCAGCGACGAGCCGCTGTATGCGGCCTACCTCGCCGCGACCGGTCTCGACCATCCCGGCCGCGACGAGGTGATCGCGGATGGAGAGACCGACTGGCGCCGGGTCGCGACGGCCCTGACCGGCCCGGCACCCGGCGACGCGCCTGTCTGGTACCAGAAGCACATGAACCATCACCTGCTGGCGGGAATGGACCGCGGCTGGATCCGGCAACTGCATAACGTGTTCCTGATCCGCGATCCGGACGAGGTCGTCGCCTCCTACATCCGTTCGCGCGCCGAGGTCGCGCAGGAGGACATCGGCCTGCTGCAACAGGCGGAGCTGTACGACGAACTGGCTGCGGCCGGCGCGCCGCCACCGGTGATCGACGCCGGCGATTTCCTGCGCGACCCCGAGGCCCACCTGCGTGTCCTGTGTGACCTGCTCGGGATCGAATTCAGTCCGCGCATGCTGAGGTGGCCGGCCGGGCCGCGCGACAGCGACGGCATATGGGCGCCGTACTGGTACGACGCGGTCTGGAAGTCGACCGGCTTCGCGCCTGCCCGGCCACGCGACATCCATCTCGACGGTGCGGCACGGAAGGTGGCCGATGCCTGCCGCCCGGCCTACGAATGGCTGCACGCGAGGCGCATGCGTCCCTGAGCCCGGACCGGCCAGTCCGGTCGGCGGCGCGGGCAAGTTCAGGGATGCGACCGATCGGGAGCCGGCGCGCTCCGGGCATGACCATTCACAGGGGGCAGACGGGGGCTCCACCACCCAGAATGGATCATCATCGATGCCGGAGTCTCCGCTATGCGCTTCATGTCTCCCCGCTCCACCCTCGCCCTCGCGCTGGCGTTGGGCCTCGCGGCCTGCAACCCGCAACCCGGCGGCACTGCCACGGCCGAAGCGCCGGCGCCCACCGCCGAACAGATCCAGGACGAGTCGCGCCGCCTCAACGAATGGTTCGACGTCCAGTACGAGGAACAGTTGAAGTTCAGTCCGATCCAGCTGACCTTCCTCGGCCGCAAGGAGCTCAACGACCAGATCGACGACCTGTCCGAAGAAGGCGCCCGCAAACAGGTGACCTGGCTGGAAGCCTCGGTCAGGGAGATGGAGTCGAAGTTCGACTACGCGAAGCTCGACCCGGAAACGCAGTTGTCCTGGGATCTGTGGAAGCGCCAATACGAGGACGCCCGCGACGGCCTGCCGTTCCTCATCGACGGCTATCCGTTCGACCAGATGAACGGAGCGCAGAACATCCTCCCGATGTTCATGATCAACTTCCACAAGGTCGACGACGAGAACGACTACCTCGCCTACGTCTCGCGCCTGCAGAAGAGCGCGACGGCCTTCGACCAGTTGCTCGAGCGCGGCCGCGCCGCCACCGCGCAGGGCATCCGCCCACCGAAGTTCGCCTACGAAGGCGTGATCGACCAGTCGCGCAAGGTCATCGGCGGCGCGCCGTTCACCGACGGTCCGGATAGCGCGCTGTGGGCCGATGCCCAGGCCAAGGCCGACGCGCTGGTCAAGGACGGCAAGGTCACCGCCGAGCGCGCCGACGAACTGAAGGCGCAGGCGCGCCAGGCCCTGCTCGAGTCGCTCAAGCCGGCCTACGAGCGGGTCATCGCCTTCGCCGAGGAGGAGCTGCCCAAGGCCGCCGACAATGCCACCGGCGTGGGCGCCACCCACCCCAACGGCAAGGCGTTCTACGAACACCGGCTCAGGCAGAACACCACCACCGCGATGGCCGCCGACGAGATCCACCAGCTCGGCCTGTCCGAGGTGGCGCGCCTGCGCGGCGAACTCGAAGCGTTGCAGGCCCGGATCGGCTTCGAGGGAGATCTGCAGGCATTCTTCCAGCACGTGCAGAACGACCCCAGCCGGTTGTTCCCGAACACCGACGCCGGCCGCCAGGCCTACATCGACCAGGCCACCGCCGACATCGACAACATCAAGCAGCACCTGCCGAAGTACTTCGGCCTGCTGCCCAAGGCCGACCTGGTGGTCAAGCGCGTGGAACCCTTCCGCGAACAGGACGGCGCCGCCCAGCACTATTTCCCCGGCACCCCGGACGGGTCGCGCCCGGGCATCTACTACGCGCACCTGTCGGACATGAACTCGATGCCGAAGACCGAGCTGGAGGTCATCGCCTATCACGAGGGCCTGCCCGGCCACCACATGCAGATCTCGATCGCGCAGGAGCTGACCAGCATTCCGAAGTTCCGCACCCAGTACGGCAGCACCGCCTATTCGGAGGGCTGGGGGCTGTACTCGGAGTGGCTGGCCAAGGAGATGCCCGACACCTACCAGGATCCGTACTCCGAGTACGGCCGGCTGATGTCGGAGATGTGGCGCGCGATCCGCCTGGTGGTGGACACCGGTCTGCATGCCAAGGGCTGGACCGAGCAGCAGGCGATCGACTACTTCCGCGCCAACAGCTCCGTGCCCGACGCCGCGATCCGGTCCGAAGTGCGGCGCTACCTGATCAATCCCGGCCAGGCCACCGCCTACAAGATCGGCATGATCCGGATCCAGGAACTGCGCAGGAAGGCCGAGGCCGAACTGGGCGAGGCATTCGACATCCGCGGTTTCCACGACGCGGTGCTCGGCGGCGGCGCGATGCCGCTGGAACTCCTGGAAAAGCGCGTCGATCGCTGGATCGGAGAGGAGAAAGCCAGGACGCCGGGGGCGAAAGCGGCGTGAGCGTCCCCGCCTGCTGGAACGCGGCAAGCCCGGCAGCGTTGCTGCTGCCGGGCTTGCTGCTGGCGGGCGCGGCCGTTGCCGGGCCCGGGAACAGCTTCGACCTGCTCGTCCCGGAGCCGCCGACAGCGGTCCGGATCGAAGGTCGCACCGTGCTGGGCTACGAACTGCGCCTGACCAATTACGCAGCTCATGCGCTGGATCCGGTCCGGATCGAGGTGCTGGCCGGCGACGATGTCCTCGCCAGCTATCAGGGCGAGGCGCTCGAGACGCGGATCGACCGGTCCGGCCAGCAGCGCGACGTGAAAGCCGGTGCGCCGATCGAACCCGGCCGGCACGGCGTCGCCTTCATCGACATCGGGATCGGCGGCGGCATCGTGCCCGCTGCCCTCGTCCATCGGATCGCCTTCGTTGGCGCGGATGCGACCGGTACCTTGCAGGAACAGGTGATCGAAGGCGGGCCTGCCGGGGTCGAGACCGACATCGGCGCACCGCTTTCACCGCCGCTGCATGGCGGGCCCTGGGCCGCGGTCAGCGACACCCGCTGGATGCGCGGCCACCGACGGGTCGGCTATGCGCTGGATGGACGCCTGCGCACGCCGGGACGCTACGCCGTCGACTGGGTGAAACTGGATGCCGATGGCAGGCGACAGCCGGACGACGGCGAACTGGCGAGCGACGCCTATGGTCATGGCGAAGATGTCCTGGCCGTCGCCGAAGGTACGGTGGTGAAACTGCAGGACGGCATCGCCGAACGTCGTCGCCTCGACGAACGTCTGGACCGGGACCGTGCGCGCCGCGAAGGCAGCGGCAACACCGTGGTGCTCGACCTCGGGGACGGCCGTTTCGCCCACTATGCGCATCTGCGTCCGGGCAGCATCACCATCGTCGAAGGCCAGCGCGTCGCGCGTGGCATGAAGATCGCCGAAGTCGGCTTCAGCGGCAGCGCGTCGGCTCCGCAACTGCACTTCGCCATCACCGACGGCGCCGAGGAACATGCCAGCGAAGGCCGGCCCTTCCATTTCGACGCCTTCGAGCTTCGTGGCATCTACGCCGATCCGGCACGTGCGGGCCGCGACGCATGGGGCGATCCCGGTGCGGCAGCGGGGCCGCGGACCGACGAAATGCCCGCACGCGGCGCAGTGGTGCGGTTCCCGCCAGGGCCTGGCTGATTCGATCCATCGAGGGACGTCGCTTCGATCGTAGAGCCTTCAACGAAAGCACTATGAGTCGAAGTCAAGGCCGACAAATGTCGTTCAGCCGCTTTTGGCCAGGCAATAGGCCCAGCCTGGAGTGCCAGGCCGACTGGACGGAGAGACTCATTCGTATCCCGATATCGCTGGTAGTCGCGCCGGAAGCGAATCGATTGCTTTCCAGGCTTCCCGCCCAGGACGTACTCCTTCCCCTTGGCTCTTCCAGGTCGGCAAGGTTTGCTACCGTTGCAACCATCGGGGCGAGGACCTCAAACCCCTGCTCTTCAAGCTCCTGAAGACGACTTCGATCCAGGAAGTGCGGCCCGTTCTGGTCCGGAAAGATTAGAAATTACCAAACGGAAAAGCCGCCCGGTTGAGGGACGGCTTTCCGTATATTTTCCGTACGAACGACTCGGGTACCGGCCTGACATGCCACAAGTCATTGACTCAATAAGTGGGCGGCACAGGGTTCGAACCTGAGCCCCTCTACCTGTCAATGCCGTGCCAGTTCCGACCTCCCACCATGCCCGCGATGCCGGGTGCATGCCCCCGGCATCGCGTTACAACATCAGCCCTTGGGTCAGCCTTGCGCCGGCCGGGTCGCCCCATGCCCGTCAGGGCCGGCCATGGGTAGCCTTGACGCTGTAGAACCTTGCCTGCACGTAATCCGAGTCTGAACACTTCTCGGGAACATCATAGTCCGGTTTGCCGTCTTCGTCCGTGTCGGCGCCATCCCCACAGCCGTTGTTCTGGTTGTAGACGCCGGCCTTGAAATACATCCAGTCGCTGTCGTAAAGCGTACCCAAGTCGACGGTCTTCGATACGCTCGGCTTGCCCGGCCTCCTGATGACGACGGTCAGTCGGTGCCCCTGGGTTTTGATTTCGTAACTGAACGGCTCTCCCAGGCGAATACCGTCGGCGGGGTCGGTGGCATTGTCGTCTCGACTGCCGACTAATACCTGCCAGTTCTCTTCGTCGCTTCCCGGTATGTCTTGGGCCAAGTAGATCGAACCCCGAGTGTTACCCGGCAGCTTGCGGTAGTACAGCCGCACCGGCTCGTCCTCGGAAGCGTGGATCTGGCCAATCACGACCCGGCCGATCTTGTCCGGCCTGCCCGTAGTGGAGACGTTCTCGACCTTCAGTGTCGCCTTCAGGTTACCGTCGACGCCGCCGGCGGCGCTCTGGCTCTCGTCGCTGGCAGTGGACAGCACCCAGTTGTTCCTGGTCACGCCTTGGGTCTTGTTTTCCGCGCCGTCACCCGCGTCCACGCCAACCAACATCTCGCGCAACTCCGAGCGCGAATACTTCGATCCCACGGTGTGGCCGGCAATGTTGGGGCTTTTGAATATGAGTGAGCCGTCCTTCTTGTAATAGAACTCGCCGGGGGAAGTATTGTCGCAGAGCAGCCACCCGGTATCGCGGTCGTCGCCGTCGGGCAGAGTGATCTTCCACAGCGACGCATCAAAGCCCGTCGATTCGTAGGGACCGCGGAGTGAGATCTCGTCGACGTACACATCGGGCGAGGCCGCCGCGCCATTGGCGCCGTATTTCAGCTCGAACAGCATGGGTACCTTGCCCTTGTGTTCGACCGGAAGGTAGCCGCTGCCTTGCTGCCGACTGTCGACCAGGGAACCGTTCACCAGCAGCATGTAATGCCCGGTATTGGCAATGCCATCCCAGATGAGTTCCACATCGTTCCATTTGCCGGCCTGGTAGCTGCCGACCATGCCGGTCCCTTCGGGGCCCCGGTTGCGCAGAGTGCCATCCTGCATGAACGCCAGTTCGATCACTCGGTCCATCTCGGCGAGGTAGCTGTCCTGGAACAGAGCGACGTAGACGGGAACGGTGATGTCCGCCGGCACGTAAAGGGACAGTTTCAGCCGACCGCTTTCGGCCCTGCCGTAGCCGCTTTGGTCATCGCGGAATCCGCCAAGCATCCGCACGACCTGGCCCGACGCCGTTCTCGCCAGGCGCACGGCCTGATGTCCTGCACGGCGGTTCGCAGCGGTAACCTCCACTGTGCCGTAGGTGTCGAACCCGGCGGGCATATCGCCTGTCGATTCGCCCTCGAAACCGAACTCCGGCTTGGCGATCAACCTGCCGGTCGCCTCGCAATCCTGCGTCTCGGCTCCTGCGGCGGTGGATATCCCTACCCCCAACATCACCTGCAGAAACAGCAAGGCGCCGCGCGGCAATGCACCCGTCCATTTTTTCTTACGGATGAAAGGTACAACACCCATACAACCCCCCTTGTCGTCTATATGCATCAATAAAATCCTGAAAAATTCCACCTTTGAATCATTCAGATGCCGCGAACTGTCGCCAACTACAGACGGCCGTCATTCGTCGTCCAATTCCTCGACAAGCCATGCGCCGTTGAAACGAGCACCAAGCCAGCCCTCATCATCTCTGTAGAGATGTCCACGCAGATTCGGGACAATCGAAAGAGCCTCACCATCGGCTTTCATCATGGTCAAATCGTAAAGGCAGACATAGCCTGGATCACGCCCCTCCGCTTCCCTGCACTTGACCTTGTTCGCCTCGTAGCGGAACTCCATCTGACCCGCATACGCAGAAAGGCGCAGCACGCTGGCTTCAGTCCCCGGCTCGGGAGGTACGGGGGGCGCAACCGCTATGTCCTTCATATCCTTGCCCCCGGTAGACGCATAGAAATTACGTTGCCCGACATTCGAATAGGCCGTGGCGATATCGGCTGCATCGGGTTCACCACCCCGATCACATGCACTGAGCAAGCCGGCCAGCACGGCCCCCGAGATCAACCTGCTCCAAGCATTCACTCTTCTCTCCATTGCATTTTCTTCCCATATGCGGGACTTCCACCCAACCGGGCAACTGACGTTCAGCCCATGATCGCTCCTTCCGCGGCAGCGGCCCGCATCGAACCGCCCCAGACCCGGCGCAAGGGGCGGAAGCGCAACGATTCGACCCGGGCCCGGCCGCCATCGGCATACAATTCGATGCTGCGGTTGTCCGGGTGGGTGAAGATCAGGTTGGAGAACACTTGCTCACCGTCGTTGACGAACACTTCCAGCGACGACTCATCGACGAAACCATGGAGCTTCACCCGCTTGCGCTCGACCGGATAGTCGGCCGAACGACGAGAGCCAAAGGCGAAGGAACCCCCACTGCGGTCCGGCACCTCCTTCAGACCGGCATGGGTCCGGTCGACGAAGATCTTTTGGGACGGGACGTCCACGCCGATCGCAGTCTGTTGCGTCATCGACTCCGAGCCGCGGACCCGGATTCCAAGTTCGCGCACGTCCTGCCACGACATCTCCAGCTCGAACTCGTAGGTCGTGCCCTGGAATTCGCTCACCTCATGGCTGCCTTCCACGGTGAACGGCGCCACGGTGACCTCGGTCCCGCGAAGTGCAGCAACCTCGTCGACCGGCTGCTGCACCAGCCGGATGCTCCCGTCCACGGTCTTCAACGACAACTGCCTGGGCAACGTCATCGCGCCATGCCACGGATGGGTCGGCGTCTGGTAGGGATAGCGCCAGTTCGACATCCAGGCGATCCAGATCCGGCGCCCGTCCGCGGCCGGGATGCCAAACCAGGACTGCGCCGCGTAGAAGTCCTGCCCGTGGTCGGTGACGAGCACCGTCTGCGGCGGGTTGTCGTTCGTGAACGTGGTGCCGTCGAACTCGCCGACGAAATACTGCGCGGTGGACCCGCGGGTTTCCCGGTTGTCGCCAACGCTGACGTGCAACACCCATTTGATGTTGCCCGGATCGCCATCGACGGCCAGCGGGAACAGGTCGGGGCATTCCCATACCGCCGCATGGAGCCCCTGGCCGTCACCGAACCGGCTCAGCCATTGCCACTGTTTGAGGTCCGGCGACCCATAGAGGGTCACGCTCTGGTCGGTGGAAACGGCCATGATCCAGCGCCCGCTACCTTCGTGCCAGAACACCTTCGGGTCGCGGAAATCACGCCGGCCCTCGTTCCGTATCACCGGATTGCCTTCATGACGCACCCAGTGGCGACCGTTGTCGCGGCTGTAAGCGATGCTTTGCTGTTCCCCACCTGCGGTGCTGGTGTAGATCGCCACCAGGCCCGAACCGCCGTCGAAGAAACCGCTGCTGTCGTCGCGATCGACGACCACGCTGCCCGACAACGCCTGGCCGAGGTTGTCGTGCTCCAGCGCAATCGGAAGATGTTTCCAGTGCAGCAGATCCAGACTGACGGCATGTGCCCAGCGCCCGTTCTGCTGATGGAACAGGTGGTATTCACCGTCGTGGAAGACCAGCCCGTTCGGATCGGCCAGATCTCCATGCTCGGGCGTGAAGTGGTATTGGGGACGATGGCGCTCCCGGTAGCGTTCGGATGCGGGGAGCACCGCGTCCGTAGTCTGCTGTCGTGGCGGCGTATCGTCGTTCGCCTGCAATGCCTGTGGCTGACAGGTGAAATACCCGACTGTCATTGCGCCAATGGCGGCAGCGGCGGCAAGAACTTTCCTGATTCCCATGTTTGCTCTTCGAATTGACAAGATCGCAGCTTCATCCAGCCAACCATCGCTGGATTGCATTCAGTCACGGCGCATCCAAGGATTCCAACTCAGGATCGCGGGGACGATCCAGCGGATAATGAGTGGGCCATCCATGGCCCACCCGTCTTGGCGCGTGAACAGTTCCAACCTCATCGAGCGGGGCTTCGCCGGGGTCAGGGCCCCTTCGGCCCCTTCCGGGGAATGGCGATGTTGGCCGGGATGTCTCCGTAGCCACCCAAGCCATCGACGCCGTAGTCGGCATCGAGCACCGATAAGGTGTCGTTGATCTCGATCCTGACAGTCGGCGCATACGAGCCACCGCGACGTGGCCCGACCGCATCGATGAAGGACGTCACCAACCCATCCGGCATCACATAGTGCGAATACGACTGGAACGTCCTCGGATTCTGTGTCGGATCCTGCATTGCCGGCGTACCGACCGGGCCGTTGAGATCCGTCGGATTGCCGAGCACAAGACCGCTGCCGCCGTTCATTGGTTCGAAGTCGCTGCGGATTCCGTCACCGACGAAGCCCATCACCCCGTCCGGACCATCGACGCCGGCCGCGTAAGTGTGGCGGTGGGTGATGGTGAACAGGTAGTACTTGCCGTCCTTCAGGTAGATCTGCGGGCGCTCGGTCTGATCGTTGACGCAGTTGGCCGAGAGGATCGGCGGCAGGAATTTCCACTTCGTCAGCTGCTTGTTGGTGGCGACCGCCAAGCCGACGTTGGCCATCTGGAAGATCGCGCCCGAATCCATCACCTCGTCAAGATCTTCCCGATCCGGATCATCCGGCGCATAGCCAAGGTCGGCCTCGGTGCACGCACGGGCTCCCCGGACCACGGCCGTGTTGCCCTCGAACACCATGAAGGTCTTGCCGGGATGCGCCGGGTCCTCGAACGGGAACGGGTCGCGGAAGTTGTAGAAGGGATTCTGCTCTCCACTCTGGTAGTAGAAGCCATCCGGCCGCAGCAGTTCGACATGGTCGTCGAAGCCGGTGAACCAGACGCCCTTGTGGTTGGCATGGAGGTGGCCATCGGTCCTGGCCAGGACCGCCACCGCCGGATTGATGTCCTGCCCCTCGGGAGTGCGATTGAAGGCCATCGCGGTGTAGTAGACGCTGACCTTTCCGCCATTGTTCACGATGCGCGCGGACCCGGACCACTCGGGGTTGTGGGTCATGGGTATGTCGCCGAAGATCTTGGCGCTGGCACCGTCGGGGAAGGCATTGCCGCCGTAGATCCAGCCTCCGTTGGCCGGTCGCTCGGAGGCTGGAATGTCGGCCTTGCGATAGAAATAGCCAATGCGGGCATTGACGTGGCGGTCGTCAAACGCATAGCCGGCATGCGGGTCAGCCGTCAGCGAGAAGACGATCTCCCAGCCCTGGAAGCTGATCTGGTTGGCTGCCATGTCGGTGATGGGCCATGTATCCCAGACCCAGACATCGGGATTGGTCTCTGGGAAGCCGGCATCGATATCCGGCATGGTCAGCCAGGGCGGCAGGGAATTCTCGCCCGCAGGCACGGTGGGATCGGACATTGCCTCGATCTGGCGGGCGTCCGCCCGGGTCCAGCGGGCGGTGAAATTCACTTCAGGGTCGAATGCGACCTGCGAGTGCGGTGTCGGCTCCGGGATGCCGTCCTGGGCG
This sequence comes from Marilutibacter chinensis, assembly GCF_021725675.1. Lineage (GTDB taxonomy): Bacteria > Pseudomonadota > Gammaproteobacteria > Xanthomonadales > Xanthomonadaceae > Marilutibacter > Marilutibacter chinensis. The sequence continues at coordinate 254,269 of NZ_JAKJPO010000008.1, forward strand.
AAAGCGGCCGGTGTTGCACCACCAAGGAACAACGCGGTCGTCCATGCGAACCGACCGAGCGCAGAGGTAGGGGCTGACATGATCGTTCTCCTGGGGGAGTGGAGATGGGAGTGCGCTAGCTATCAGCGCTTTGCCGGTGTAGCACCGTGCCGAGCCCCTTTTCTGAAGATCAATCCCGATTCCTGGCACCGCCTACCTGAATACGATTTCAATCGATCCAAATAAGCATTTTTGACTTGACGCGGATCATGTTGCGGTCGGTGCGCTGACCCGAAAAATCATGAAGTCGCGCAAGACTGTCGAGGTGCCGCCAGAGCATCTTGCGGATACCTGTTCAACACATCGGTTGACCGTTCTTGGTCAGAAGGCCTGTCCGCAACGGCACTCGACCCGGCGAGTCAGTGAGGCTACGTGCGGAGAGTGTCGACGACATTGCTTCCAGCAGGAGAGGTTGCCCCCGCCCAACACGGACACTTCAGTCAAGCCTCATCATGGGAGATGAGGCCAGGACACGACTGGGGCGACGGGAAGTTAGGATCGGGGTGGTAGCTTGCCGGTGTCCGTCCTCTGGCGACTTCGACCGCTGCAAACGAAAAAGCCGCCCGGTTGAGGGGCGGCTTTTTCGTACATTTTCCGTACGAATGACTTGGGTACCGGCCTGACATGCCACAAGTCATTGATTCAATTGGTGGGCGGTACAGGGTTCGAACCTGTGACCCCTACCATGTCAAGGTAGTGCTCTACCGCTGAGCTAACCGCCCGTCCGCCGGCCAAACCACCCGACGAGGGGCGCGCAGTGTATCCCACCCGGCGGCGATCGACAACATCCGGATGCGCGGCGATCGACTCCCTCTTCCGCTCAGCCGGCGAACCCCTGTTCCTTCAACCGGTGGAGCTCGTCGCGAACCGCGGCGGCCTGCTCGAACTCGAGGTCGCGGGCGTGCTGGTACATCTTCTGCTCCAGCTCCTTGATCCGGGCGGCCAGCTGCCTGGGCTCCATCGTGGCGTAGTCCGGCGCCGGCTCGGCCACCTTGCGGCCACGTCCTCGGGTGCGGGCGGCATCGGGCTCGGTGCGGGCGCCTTCCATGATGTCGGCCACCGCCTTGCTGACCGACTGCGGGGTGATGCCGTGCTCGGCGTTGTACTCGACCTGCTTCTGGCGGCGGCGGTCGGTCTCGTCGATCGCCGCCTGCATCGACCTGGTGATCCGGTCCGCGTACAGGATCGCCTTGCCGCGGACGTTGCGGGCGGCGCGACCGATGGTCTGGATCAGGGAGCCGGCCGAACGCAGGAAGCCTTCCTTGTCGGCATCGAGGATCGCCACCAGCGATACCTCGGGCATGTCCAGGCCCTCTCGAAGCAGGTTGATGCCGACCAGCACGTCGAACTTTCCCAGGCGCAGGTCGCGGATGATCTCCACGCGCTCGACGGTATCGATGTCCGAATGCAGGTAGCGCACGCGCACGCCGTGTTCGCCGAGATACTCGGTCAGGTTCTCGGCCATGCGCTTGGTCAGGGTGGTGATCAGCACGCGGTCGCCCATCGCGACCCGTTCGTGGATCTCGCCCATCACGTCATCGACCTGGGTCGCGACCGGCCGGATTTCGACCTCGGGATCGATCAGGCCGGTCGGGCGCACGACCAGTTCGACCACTTCGTCGCCCGAGTGCCGCAATTCGTACGGGCCGGGCGTCGCGGAGACGAAGATCGTCCGCGGCGAGCGCCCTTCCCACTCCTCGAACTTCAGCGGCCGGTTGTCCAACGCCGACGGCAGGCGGAAACCGAATTCGACCAGGGTTTCCTTGCGCGAGCGATCGCCCTTGTACATCGCGCCGATCTGCGGGACGGTCACGTGCGACTCGTCGATCACCAGCAGCGCGTCCGGCGGCAGGTAGTCGAACAGGCACGGCGGCGGCTCGCCGGGCATGTGCCCGGTCAGGTGGCGCGAATAGTTCTCCACGCCGTTGCAGTAGCCGACCTCGGCCAGCATCTCCAGGTCGAACTGGGTACGTTGGGCCAGGCGCTGCGCCTCGACCAGCCGGTTGCCGGCATAGAGCTGCTCCAGCCGCTCGCGCAGCTCTTCCTTGATGGTGTCGATCGCGTCGAGCACCGTGCGCCGGGTGGTGACGTAGTGCGAGCCCGGATAGATCGTGTAGCGCGGCAGCTTCTCTCCGGTTTCGCCGGTCAGCGGGTCGAACAGGGTCAGCTGCTCGATCTCGCCGTCGAACAGCTCGATCCGCAGCGCCTCGTCGTCGCTCTCGGCCGGGTGCACGTCGATCACCTCGCCGCGGACCCGGTAGGTGCCGCGGCGCAGTTCGGTGTCGTTGCGGGTGTACTGCATCTCGGTCAGGCGGCGGATCAGCTCGCGCTGGTCGATCCGCTCGCCACGCACCATGTGCAGCACCATGCGGAAATATTCGTTCGGGTCGCCCAGGCCGTAGATCGCCGACACCGTGCAGACGATCAGCGCGTCGCGCCGTTCCAGCAGCGCCTTCGTCGCCGACAGCCGCATCTGCTCGATGTGTTCGTTCACCGAGCTGTCCTTCTCGATGAAGGTGTCGGACGACGGCACGTAGGCCTCGGGCTGGTAGTAGTCGTAGTAGCTGACGAAGTACTCGACCGCGTTGTTCGGAAAGAACGCCTTGAACTCGCCGTACAGCTGCGCCGCGAGCGTCTTGTTGTGGGCCATCACCAGGGTCGGCTTCTGCACCTGCTGGACCACGTTGGCGATCGTGTAGGTCTTGCCCGAGCCGGTCACGCCGAGCAGGGTCTGATGCGCCAGCCCGCTCTCGAATCCCGCCACCAGGCGCTCGATCGCCTGCGGCTGGTCGCCCGCAGGGCGGTACGGTGACACCAGTTGGAAGCCACTGCCGTCGGAGGTAGGGAGGGGTCTCGCGGTACGGCTGTCGTTCATGTCGGGAGGCGTGGGCGGGTCTTCGGAGTGTAGTCGGACCAAGGGATGGGGGCGACGGGTGGTTTTCCTAGCCCCGTTCCGTCGCCCCACCGATACGCCACCAGCGTCCGCTCGACCAGGATCTGGTTTCCACCCCGATGGAGCCTCACGACATGAAGTCGCCCACCCGCACCACCCGGCCGGCCGGGTTCACCCTGCTGGAGTTGATCATCGCGATGGCCGTGGCCGCCCTGCTCGCGGTCAGCGTTCTGCCCGCGATGGGGGGAATTGCCGAGCGCGGTCGCAACGCGGAACTGGCGCACCGGCTGACCGCCTCGCTGGCACTCGCCCGGATCAGCGCGATCCGTACCGGAACTCCGGTCAGTCTCTGCCCCAGCAGCGATGGGCGGCACTGCCGCGGCGACAACGCCTGGAACGACGGCTGGCTGGTCTTCTCGGACCCGCAACGCAACGGGGAGCCGGCCGCGCCATCGGCGATCATCGAGTCTTCGGGCGGTGCCGGCACGGGACTCATGGTGAGCACCACCGGAGGGCGTACCCGTGTCACCTACGATGCCTGGGGCTGGTCCGCCGGCACCAACACGACGTTTCGCGTCTGCTCGGCAAACGGCCGGCTGCTGGGCAAGGTGGTGGTGAACAACGCCGGACGCACCCGGACCGAACGCCCCCGCGCCGGTGCCCGCTGCCCCGGATGAACCGACCGGCCCGGCTAAGGGCTTGACCCGGGCCGGACAGGCCTTACAATTCACCTCCCCGCCCGAATAGCTCAGCTGGTTAGAGCACTTGACTGTTAATCAGGGGGTCGTTGGTTCGAGTCCAACTTCGGGCGCCAGATATTCAAGCACTTAGGGCCGCGAAAGCGGCCCTTTTTGCTGCTACCGGGAAAATTGCCGGGAAAATTACTAGTAGTACACCGGGGCGTAGGCCTGCAGTTCGGGGCACCAATTGCACTTTTCGCAGCGGTGCTTTCCGTTCGGGCAGATGCAAAGGCGATGTCGGCCACAATTCGGGCAATCGCTACCGACATAATCACCCAGTGCCCAGGCCTGATGCTCGGCTTCCTCTGCGTCCAGCGCGGCCTGTAGATCAGTTGTATAGCCCATTGTCGAATCTCCTACTTCGCCGGGCGAACTGGCAGCACCGGCGGCTTCACCACGGGCAGTTCGTGGTCGTAGCGGTGGGTCATGGCTGGGGTGACGTGTCCCCCTGCGTCCTGCTTGTCGGCGCGGTTGCCCACGGTGTCGGTGATGCCGCGATGCTTCAGCCCGTGCAGGCTGAAACGGTCGGCTTCGGCGATCACCTGGGCATGGATGGCTGCCGTGATCATCCGCTGCCACGCGGTCTTCAGCGTTGACCTAGCTGTGATCTCTCAGTAGGTTGTTCATCCAGGGTGATCCCGGAAGACTGGAGGTGCGAATCAGCCACCCCTCCAGGAGCCCCGGATGAACCTGCATAAACATGCCCGTCTTAGCCCTCGCGGTC
>NZ_JAKJPO010000009.1 GCF_021725675.1 Marilutibacter chinensis
CGCTTCACCCTCCGCCACCGGCAATCGCCTAAGTGCCCGAGGGAGCCGCTCATCATACAGCAGTTTTCAGGGCCGTCAACACCTTTTCACACCCCGTTTCCTGCCTCCCCGCCACCGTTCAGCTCGCGCCTCACCGCCAGCGGGCCGCGCATCTTACAGCAACTCCCCAGACCGTCAACCGCCCGCTGAAAACCGCCTCCAATACGCCCCCGCAACCACTCACATCCCGATGCGGGGCGCGCATTGTGCACAGCCATTCCGGCTTTGGGAAGGGAGCATGACGAAATTGTTTCAGGGCCGCGGCGGCGGCCCTCTCGTATCCGCTCCCGGACAACCGCAACGCGCGTGCGAGGACGCGCGTTGCGGCACTCAGGCGGCGACCAGGCGGACGCGGGCGAAGTTGCGCTTGCCGACCGCGAGCACGCCCTCGAAACCGGGCGCGAACACCCGCTGCGCGTCCTCGACAACTTCGCCATCGATGCGCACCGCGCGCTCTTTGAGCTTGCGGTTGGCCTCGGAGTTGCTCGGGGTCAGCCCGGCAACGGTCAGCAGCGCGGCGATCCGCAACCCTTCCGCCGGCACCGCGACTTCATTCAGCGGCAGCTGCGCGGTGTCGCCCTGGCCGCGAACCGCGGCGTTCCAACCCGCTACCGCCTGCTCGGCGGTGGCGGCATCATGGAAGCGCGCGGCCAGCTCGCGCGCCAAGCGCAGCTTCACGTCGCGCGGATTGAGCTGGCCGGCGTCGATTTCCCGGCGGAGACTCGCGGCCTCGGCGACGCCGATCTCGAAGCTGAGCAGCTCGATCCAGCGCCACATCAGCGCGTCGTCGATCTTCATCGTCTTGGTGACGATCTCGATCGCCGGCTCGTCGATGCCGATGTAATTGCCCAGCGACTTGCTCATCTTCTGCACGCCGCCCAGCCCTTCCAGCAACGGCATCGTCAGCACGATCTGCGGTTTCTGGCCGTGGTGCTCCTGCAGGCCACGGCCCATCAGCAGGTTGAACTTCTGGTCGGTGCCGCCGAGCTCGACATCGGCCTTGAGCGCCACCGAGTCGTAGCCCTGCACCAGCGGATACAGGAATTCGTGGATCGCTATCGACTGCTGGGCGGCGTAACGCTTGGCGAAGTCGTCACGCTCGAGCATGCGCGCGACGGTGTGCTGCGCGGCGAGGCGGATCATGTCGGCAGCGCCCATCTTGCCGAACCACTCGGAGTTGAAGCGCACCTCGGTGCGCTCGCGATCGAGCACCTTGAACACCTGGTCGGCGTAGGTCTTCGCGTTGGTGAGCACGTCCTCGCGGGTGAGCGGCTTGCGGGTGACGTTCTTGCCGGTCGGGTCGCCGATCATTCCGGTGAAGTCGCCGATCAGGAAGATCACCTGATGGCCGAGGTCCTGGAACTGCCGCATCTTGTTGAGCAGCACCGTGTGACCCAGGTGCAGGTCCGGCGCGGTCGGGTCGAAGCCGGCCTTGACCCGCAGCGGACGGCCTTCCTTGAGGCGCGCTTCGAGTTCGTCTTGCTTGAGGATTTCGTCGGCGCCGCGGCCGATCAGTTCGAGGGAAGCTTGGATGGACAAGGCGGACTCTCTACGGGCGTTCTACAGGGGCCGGACCGTCGACCTGAATGCGACGACGGACACAGATGCAGGTTAAAGGGGCGTTAACACTCGCCAGCTCCAAAAACCCTATTCAGCTCAAGGGTTTGACGCGTGTTGCTCGCGTGACTATGGTACCCCCGACACGCCACCTTCACAGCTTCCGCAGGGGGAGACCACGTCCATGACTGTACCGGGTTCCGGCGCCAGCCGGCGCGAGCGCCTGAAGGCCCTGCGCGAAGCCGCCCTGCACCGCCCGGTGCTGGCCCGTCACCTCTCCGACGGCTTCAATGGCCGGTGGTCGCGCCGGCAATGGGCGACGGCGAGCCTGTTCGCATCGATGGGACTGCTGGTGGCGGCGATCGTGCCGGGATTCAGCACCGACGTCACCGCGCCGGCGCACGCGCCGCGCCAGTCGATGGCGCTGGCGCTGCCGCCGCTTCAGGTGCGCTCGCCCGAACAGGCGCGTGGCGACAGCTGGCAGATCGTCACCGTGCAGTCCGGCCAGACCCTCGGTGAACTGTTCGAGGCCAACGGCATTCCCGCGGCGACCCTGCAGCTGATCCTCGCCCAGCCCAGTGCGAAGGAAGCGCTCGGCCGCCTGCGTCCCGGCACCCAGCTGGCGTTCGACCTGCCGGTCGACGGCGGACTGCGCACGTTCCGCTTCGATCGCGACGATACCCATCGTGTCGAGCTGCACATCGACGGCGACTCGATCAGGGAGACCGTGATCGAGCGCCCGGTCGAGACCCGCACCGTGGTCGCGACCGGAGAGATCACCAGTTCGCTCTATGTCGCGGCGCGCAAGGCCGGGCTGTCGCCGGCCGCGATCGCGGTGCTGACCGACGAGATCTTCCAGTACGACATCGATTTCAACACCGACATCCAGCGCGGCGACCGTTTCAGCGTGGTGATGGACGAGAACTGGCGCGAGGGCGAGCGGATCGGGCGCGGCAAGATCCTCGCGGCGACCTTCACCACCGGGGGCAAGACCTATTCGGGCTTCCGTTTCGAGCGCGGCGACAAGGCCGAGTATTTCAGCGCCGACGGCCGTCCGCTGAAGAAGAGCTTCATCCGCATGCCGATCCCGTATGCGCGGCTGACCTCCGGCTTCGGCGCGCGCCGCCATCCGGTGCTGGGCAAGGTCCGCCAGCACAAGGGCGTGGACTACGGCGCAGGTACCGGCACCCCGATCATGGCCGCCGGCGACGCCCGCGTGCAGTTCGTCGGCTGGAAGGGCGGCTACGGTCGCACGGTGGTACTCGACCACGGCCGCGGCTACACCACGCTGTACGCGCACATGTCGCGCTTCGGCAAGTACAAGGCCGGCCAGCGCGTGCCGCAGGGCTCGGTGATCGGCTACGTCGGCAGCTCCGGACTGGCCACCGGTCCGCATCTGCACTACGAATTCCGCATCAACGGCGTGCACCGCAATCCGCTGTCGGTGACGATGCCGCCGCCGGAGCCGCTGCGCGGCGCCGCCCTGGCCGAGTTCCGTGCCCAGACCGGCCCGGCGCTGGCCCGCATCCAGCAGGTCGAGCGGATCATCTACGCCGACGTCGGCGGCGAAGCGGATGGCAGCCAGGTCGCGACCGCCGAGCCGGCCGGCCGGGGCAAGAAGGGCTGATCTTCCCGGGTGCCGGTGAACCTGGCCGATGATCGGTCCGGCTACCGGAAACGTCGCTGAAGCCGACCTGGTCCCCGCCGCCATGGCGTAAGCGTAAGCTGCGCGCATGGCGACCGATTCCCACCTGTTCATTGGCCTGATCTCCGGCACCAGCGCCGACGGCATCGACGCCGCGCTGGTCCGCTTCGACGCTTCTCCCGACGGCGACAAACATGCCCGCTGCCGGCTGGTCCGTGGCCACAGCCACGCCTGGCCGGCGCCAATGCGCGCGCGGCTCGTCGAGATCGGCCAGGGTGCGAGGATCGACTCGCTCGACGAGATCGCGACCCTCGACGTGCAGGCCGGCGAAGCGTTCGCCGAAGCGGCACTGGCCCTGATCGATGCGGCCGGACTGTCGGCCGACGCGATCACCGCGATCGGCTCGCACGGACAGACCGTGCGCCACCGGCCCGCCGGTGCGGCATACGACGGCCGGCACCCGTTCACCTGGCAGATCGGCGATGCCCACGTGATCGCCGAGCGCACCGGCATCGCCACGGTCGCCGACTTCCGGCGCCGCGATCTCGCCGCCGGCGGCCACGGCGCACCGTTGCTGCCGGCGCTGCACAACGCGCTGCTGCGCGCGCCGGACGAGGACCGCGCAGTGCTCAATCTCGGCGGTATCGCCAATCTGACCCTGCTGCCCGCCGATCCGGACGCGGCGGTGCGCGGCTTCGACACCGGCCCCGCCAACTGCCTGATGGACGCCTGGTGCCTGCGCCATACCGGGCGCGACTACGATGCCGGCGGCACATTCGCGGCGGATGGCAGCCCCGACGGCACGCTGCTGGCGCGACTGCTCGACGAAGCCTGGTTCGCCGAGCCGCCGCCGAAGAGCACCGGCCGCGAGCAGTTTCACCTCGACTGGGTGGCCGCGCGCCTGTCGGGCGACGAGCGTGCCGAGGACGTGCAGGCGACGCTGCTGGAGCTGAGCGCACGCACGATCGCCGATGCGCTGCGCGCGACCCAGCCCGGCACCCAACGACTGCTCGCCTGCGGAGGCGGCGTGCACAACCCGCTGCTGATGGCACGGATCGCCGCGCACCTGCCGGGCGTGCGGGTGGAATCGACCGCGGTGCACGGCGTCGATCCGGACCTCGTCGAAGCGATGGGTTTCGCATGGCTGGCACGCCAGACCCTGGCCGGGGGGGCCGGCAACCTGCCCAGCGTCAGCGGCGCCACCGGGCCGCGCGTGCTCGGCGTCGTGCATCCGGCCGCCCGCTGAAGACTGGTCGCGGGTGACCCGCGCCGGTCGCGATCGGCCGTCGACGGTCAGTCGTCTACTTTCGACGAGGCCTCGTCGAACAGGCCACGCGGGAGCGATACCGTCTGGTCGGGCGCTTTCGGCGGCGGCGGCGGTGGCTCCACCCGTCCGATCTTCGCGAAGCCCGGATCGCTGGGGACCTGCTCCATCGCCGCGATCGCCTCCTGCAGCGCCCGCGCGTCGGCATCGTCGAACGACCGCGAGAGCTCGCCCTCGCAGACGTACAGACCCTGTTCCAGTACCTGCATCAGCGCGACCTGCAAGCTCCAGCCGTGCGCATCGGCGACACGCTTGATGCGTCCCATCAGCACGGCGTCGATGTCGCGAAGGATGATGTCGCTCATGGCTGGACCGCTGACGACGGAGGAGCTCACGCTGCGCCCGCCTCCCCGGCGGACCGTGGCCGGCGCTTGGCCACCAGTATGCACAACAGGACCGCCGGCAGGCCAACCAGGGCGGTACCGGCGAAGAACAGCGAGTAGGCCTCCAGCAGACTGCGCCCGACCTCGAGCTGCTCGACCGCGACCCCGGACAGCCCCTTCAGCACCTTGCCGGGCAGCGCATAGAACGAGCTCAGCAACGCGTACTGGGTCGCGGTATAGCCGACGCTGGTGAGGCTGGACATGTAACCGATCAACGCCACTCCCGCGTAGCCGCTGCAGAAATTGTCGATCACCATCGCTGCGGTGAACACGCCGGCGTCGGCGCCGTGCAGCGCCAGGTACGAGAAGGCGAGATTGGATCCGGGGCCGAGTACCGCGCCGGCGATCAGCGTCGGCATGAAGCCGAAGCGCACCGCACTCAGCCCCGCCGCGGCGATGCCGACGGTGGTCGCGACCAGGCCGATCGAGCCGCGCACCGCGCCGACCGTCTCCTTGTCGATCCCCAGATCGGCATAGAACGGGTTGGCCATCGGCCCCAGCAGGAAGTCCGGCAGCCGGTACAGGCTGATCACCAGCAGCATCAGCAGCGCCCAGCTACCGTGCTCGCGAAAGAACACCACGAACGGGGCGATCAGTGCGTCGTAGAGCCCCCGCGGCGTGAGCAGCATCGGATGCGGCGCGGCCGCGGCAGCCATGCTGGCGGCCGGCTCGCGCGCGGACAGAGTGGCCGCGACACCGACCGCCATCAGCAGCGCCATCACCTCGTACGACACCACCCAGCCGACATGGGCGGCCAGGATCAGGATCAGCGCGTCGGTGACCAGCAGGGCGCCGCGATAGCCGAGCGTCGCGCTCGAGGTCAGCAGGCCCTGCTGTTCGTTGCTGTCCGCGCTCTCGATGCGCCAGGCATCGATGACGATGTCCTGGGTCGCCGATGCGAACGCGACCACCAGCGCCAGCGCGCCGAACACCAGCAACTGGTCGAGTTCGGTGCCGAACAGCAGCAGCATGCCTTTTCGGGGCTGCACGAGCGCCATCCCGATCAGCGCCGCCGCGATCACCAGCTGCGACAGCAGCATCCAGCCGCGCCGGCGCCCCAGCCAGCGTCCGAACAGCGGCGCGTCGAGCTTGTCGACCAGGGGTGCCCACAGGAACTTCAGCGAATAGGCCAGGCCGACCCAGGACAGGAACCCGATCGTCGACAACTCGATCGCGTTCTCGCGCATCCAGAAGCCGAGGGTGTTGCCGACCAGGTAGATCGGGATGCCGGAGCTGAAGCCCAGCAACAGCATCACCAGCACCTTCGGCTCGCGCAGGCGTGCGAGCACGTCGCGCCAGCCCGAGCGGCGCCGCCCCGTCGTGCCGGCGCCGCTCGACGGCACCGCGGAAGCGCCGCTCACCCGGCCAGCTCCCCGTCGAATTCCACCGTGAACGGGGCGTGGTCGGAGAAGCGCGGCTCGCGCGCGATCGAGCAGGCCTTCAACCGCTTTGCCAGCGCCGGGGTGACCAGCTGATAGTCGATCCGCCATCCTACGTCGTTGGCGCGGGCGCCGCCGCGGTTGCTCCACCACGTGTAGTCCTGGCCCTCGGGATGCAGCGCGCGATAGGCATCGACCCAGCCGCCCTCACGGCCGTCGGTGCCGTCGCTGCCGCCATCACGGCCGATCTGCGCGTTCAGCCATTCGCGCTCGGGCGGCAGGCAGCCTGAGTTCTTCTGGTTCGATTTCCAGTTCCTGATGTCCAGCGCGCTGCGCACGATGTTCCAGTCGCCGCACAACACGTAGTCTCGGCCGCTGGCCAGCCATTGGTCGAGGATTGGCCTGAGCCATTCCATCACCTCGAACTTGAAGCCCTGCCGCAGTTCGCCGGAGGAGCCTGAGGGGATGTAGAAGGAGACCACGCTGAGGTTGCCGTAGCGTGCCTCGATGTAGCGGCCCTCGTCGTCGAACGGCGCCCAGTCCAGCGCGGTGCGCACCTCGTCGGGCTCGCGCCGGCTGTAGATCGCGACGCCGCTGTAGCCCTTCCTGGTGATCGCGTCGCGATAGAAGCAGTGATGGCCGTCGGGACGGAACATCGGGTCCGCGAGTTGCGATTCCTGCGCCTTGGTCTCCTGCAGGCACAGCACGTCGGCGTCCTGCGCGCGAAACCAGTCCAGGAAGCCCTTGCTGGCGGCCGAGCGGATGCCATTGGCGTTGAAGCTGATGATTTTCATTGAAGCGAGTGCTGAGGGCTGAAGGCTGAGAGCGTAGCCCATCCGTGGCGGGGGCGTTCCACGAGCGGGTTATGCTTCCAGCCCCGCCCCTCGACTCTCAGCCCCGTGTCGTACAAGTCCCGCTTCCTGCACCTCGCGCTGCGCGCCCAAGCGCTGCGCTTCGGCGAGTTCACACTCAAGTCGGGCCGGCAGAGCCCATATTTCTTCAACGCCGGGCTGTTCAACAGCGGCGCGGCACTGGCGGGGCTTGCCGCCTGCTATGCCGACGCGATCGACGCGCGCGCCGCCGACGGCACGATCGGGGACTTCGACCTGCTGTTCGGTCCTGCCTACAAGGGCATCCCGCTGGCCACCGCGCTGGCCTGCGAGTACGCACGCCGGGGTCGCGACCTGCCGGTCGCGTTCAACCGCAAGGAGGCCAAGGCGCATGGCGAGGGCGGCACCCTGATCGGCGCACCGCTGGATGGCCGGCGGGTGCTGATCGTCGACGACGTGATCACCGCCGGCACCGCGATCCGCGAGGCGCTGGACATCATCCGCGCCGGCGGCGGGACCCCGGCCGGGATCGTGATCGCGCTGGATCGGCAGGAAGCCGTCGACCCGGCCGTGTCCCGACGCTCTGCGGCAGAAACTGTCGCGGATGAGCAGGGCCTGCCTGTGATCAGCGTCGCCGGGCTCGACGACCTGTTGGACTTCACGGGCGACGACGACGCCCTGGCCGCCGAGCGCGGGCGCCTGCTGGCCTACCGGGACGCCTACGGGAGCCTCACGCCACGCTGACCGGCGCGGTCGCAAGCTCTTCGCGGGCTTGGCCCGACTCTTGCGTCATGAACGAAAGATGACCATGGACGAACGGGGTCCGCCATGAACACGATCCGTCGCCGGATCCGCGACGCACGCGCACTGCCGGCGATCGCCGCCGGCGCTCTGCTGCTCGCGGCCGCCCCGGTCGCCGCCCAGAGCAAGGGCGGCGCCGGCGGCAACAAGAAGCTCTACTGCTGGGAGGAGAGCGGTCGCAAGGTCTGCGGCGATGCCCTGCCGGCCAGCGCGGTCGACAGCGCGCGCACCGAGATCAGCGTCAACAGCGGCATGACCACGGCCACCGTGGGCCGTGCGCTGACCCAGGAGGAGCGTGCCGCCGCGGCCGAGCAGGAACGCGCGCACCAGCTCGCCGAAGCCCGGCTGGCCGCCCAGGCCCGCCGCGAAAAGGCGATGGCCGAGTCCTATGCGACCGAAAACGACCTGCGTCGCGCCTACCAGAACCGCATCGTGCTGCTCGACGAAACCGTCAAGGCCTCCGAGCTCGGCATCCAGGGCCTGCGCCAGAGCCTGGTGACCCTGCTGCGCCGCGCCAGCGAGACCGAGCTGGCCGGCAAGCCGGTCGACAAGGCTCTGGCCGGCAACATCCAGGGCCAGCACCAGGAACTGCTGCGCCAGCAGGACATGCTGACCCAGCAGGAGCAGGAGCGGCGCGACGTCGAGGGCGAATTCGAGGCCGCACTTGCCCGCTATCGCGAACTGAAGGGAGCGGCCGAGGGCTGACCTGACAGCGGCAGGAGCGGCGCAAGCCGCGGCTGGCTTTCATGGAAAGCTTCATCGCGGCTTGCGCCGGTCCGGCGGGCTTCCTGCATTCCGAGTCCGGATCCAACCTAGAACGGCAGCTTCAGATCCGGCTTCAGCGCGAGCAGCTGCGTGCGGAACGCTGCCTGGATGCGGTTGAGCGCGGCCTTGTTGTCGGCATCGAAGCGCAGCACCAGCACCGGCGTGGTGTTGGACGCACGCACCAGGCCCCAGCCGTCGGGCCAGTCCACGCGCAGGCCGTCGATGGTCGACAGTCGCGCGCCTTCGAAGTGGGCCTGCTCGCGGAACGCGTCGACGAACGCATGCGGATTGCCTTCCGGGGCCTCGACCTTGATCTCCGCCGTGGATACGCCGTCGGGCAGCTCCGCCAGCGCCTGGCTCGGGCCGTCCGGGTGCATCGCGAGGATCTCGAGCAGGCGCGCCGCGGCGTAGATGCCGTCGTCGAACCCGTACCAGCGCTCCTTGAAGAAGAAGTGGCCGCTCATCTCACCGGCCAGTTCCGCATCGGTTTCGCGCATCTTGGACTTGATCAGCGAATGACCGGTCTTCCACATCAGCGGGCTGCCGCCGTGGCGGAGGATGTGGCCGGGCAGGCGGCCGGTGCACTTGACGTCGAAGATGACCACCGCGCCCGGATTGCGTTCCAGCACGTCGGCGGCGAACAGCATCAGCAGGCGGTCGGGGAAGATGTTCTGGCCTTCGCGGGTGACCACGCCGAGGCGGTCGCCGTCGCCGTCGAAGGCGATGCCGAGATCGGCCTCCAGGCGGTCGACCATCTTGATCAGGTCGGCGAGGTTGTGCGGCTCGCTCGGATCGGGATGGTGATTGGGGAAGGTGCCGTCGATCTCGCAGTACAGCGGCGTGACCTCGGCGCCGATCGCCTCCAGCACGCGCGGGCCGAGTTCGCCGGCGACACCGTTGCCGGCATCCACGACGACCTTGAGCGGGCGCTCGATCTGCACGTCGGACGCGACCCGTTCGACGTAGTCGTCGTTGATGTCGCGCTGCTCGAGCCGGCCCGGCGCGGGCGCGGTATGCAGGCGGTCCTCGGCGATGCGTGCGTACAGGTCGGTGATCGCGTCGCCGGACAGGGTCTCGCCACCGACGACGATCTTGAAGCCGTTGTAGTCCGGCGGATTGTGGCTGCCGGTGACCGACACGCAGGAGCCGGCACGCAGGTGGTAGGCGCCGAAATAGGTCAGCGGAGTCGGCGCCAGGCCGATGTCGATCACGTTGCGGCCGGCCTTGCGAAGACCGGCGATCAGGCCTTCGCTCAGCTCTGGACCGGACAGGCGGCCGTCGCGGCCGACCACGATGTCGTCGTGGCCCTGCTCGTGCATCAGCGAGCCGATCGCATGGCCGACCAGCTCGGCGATGCCGGCGTCGAGCGACTGCCCGACGATGCCGCGGATGTCGTAGGCACGGAAGATGCCGCGGTCGATGGCGACCTGGGCGGTGGGGGTTCGAGCGTCGTTGTCGATGACGGATACCTGCTGGGTGGGAGTGGGCGGGGGCGCTGGCGCCTGCTGCAGCGACTCGGCCAGGGTCTGCTCGGAGGCCGGCTCCTCCTCCTCGCCTTCGGCAGGCTTGCGGCGGCGCGCGAACTTGTCGGCGTAATTCGCCAGCACGGCCATCAGCAACAGTACGCCGGCGAGCATGAAGCAACGCGGACCGTCGAGGCCGAACGGGCCGCCGGCAACGTCCGGCACTGCGGCGGCGACACGCCACTCGCTGTCGGGAATGCGTACGGCGAGCGCCTCGGCGCCGCTGTCGAGCCCGCTGTCGCCCCGCTCGACCACGCTGAGCGAACCCTGCCGCAGCGCGAGATAGGTGTCGTCGGCCACCGCCGCCTGTTCGATCGCGTTGCGGATCGGGTCGAGCGGCAGCTGCACCGCGGCCACCGCGACCAGGCGGCCGTCCCCGTGCACCGGCGCGGCCATTTCCAGCCGCCGCGTCGCCGCGTCGCCGACGATCCACGCGACGGGGCGGTTCTGCGCGATCGCCGCCTCCAGTGCGGCCAGACGGCCGTAGCCGCCGCTGCGCGCACCCTCGGCGGTCAGCACTGCGTAGGCATCCTGCAGGCTGGGCGCGAATACCCGCGCCTCCCTGGCCTCCGGCCAGCCCTCCGCAAGCCGGGTGCCGGCGGTGGCGAAATCGCCGGCCGCCAGCGCGGCGCGCACGTCGGTCTTGGCCAGCTGCGCCGCCATCCGCTTGTACTCGCCGCCCAGCGTGTTCTGTACCGCCTGCGCGACCGAGTCGCGCGCGGCCTGCAGGCCCTCGCGTCGGCTGCTGTCCTGGTGCAGTTGCCAACCGCACCACGCGAACCATCCGGCCAGCAGCAGGCAGGCCACTGCCAGCACCCGCTGCAGCAGCCTGCTCTGTTCGGCCGACAGCTGCGGCCGCTCGATCTTCAGATCCACCATTCCATCCTTCCCCTTGAAGCCTGTCGCTCCGCTAGCGCACGCCGGTATGGCCGAAGCCGCCGGCACCCCTTGCGCTGGCTTCGAATTCGTCGACGACCTGCAGGCTCGCACGCACGATCGGCAACATCACCAGTTGCGCGATGCGGTCGCCGGGTTCGATCGTAAAAGCCTGCCGGCCGCGATTCCACACGCTGATCATCAACGGCCCCTGGTAGTCGGCGTCGATCAGCCCGGTTCCGTTGCCGAGCACGATGCCGTGTTTGTGACCCAGTCCCGATCGCGGCAGGATCACCGCGCACAGGCCCGGGTCGCCGATGTGTATCGCCAGCCCCGACGGCAGCAGCGCGGCATCGCCCGGCGCCAGCGTCAGCGGCGCGTCGAGCGCCGCGCGCAGATCGAGGCCGGCACTGGCCTCGGTCGCATAGGCGGGCAGCGGCCAGGCGTCGCCGAATCGCGGGTCGAGTATTTTCAGCTCCAGGGTGTGACGCATCGGATGTCCGGTGTCCTCGGGCGGTGGGATCCCGGGCAAGCTCATCCCGGAGTGGCTGTCTGCGGCCTCGGGTGTGACGCAAGTTTCGTGCCCCGGCGCGATCATGCGCCCGGCCGCGGATCCGGAAGGTGTTCCAGCACCAGGTCCAGCAGCCGGTCGGCCAGTTCGGTCTTGGTGGCCGGACCCAGCGCGCGCTCGCCGTCGTTCCAGAACACCGACAGTGCGTTTTCATCGCACTCGAAGCCGCTGCCGGCGACGCCGACGCGGTTGGCGGCGATCATGTCCAGGCGCTTGTTGGCCAGCTTGCCGCGCGCGTACCCCTCGACGTTGTCGGTCTCGGCGGCGAACCCGACGACCATCCGCGGACGCTGCGCCGGATGCGCGGCGACCTCTGCCAGGATGTCCGGGGTGCGGACCAGCTCGAGGGTCAGGGTATCGCTCCCCGGGCGCTTCTTGATCTTGCTGGCGGAGGCCTCTCGCGGGGTGAAGTCGGCCACCGCCGCGGCACCGATGTAGACGTCGGCCGGCAGCGCGGTCATCACCGCCGCATGCATGTCCGCGGCCGAACGCACGTTGATCCGGGTCACCGCCTCCGGCGAAGGCAGCGACACCGGCCCGGCGACCAGCACGACATCGGCGCCACGACGGGCCGCAGCGGCGGCGATCGCGAATCCCATCTTGCCGCTGCTGCGGTTGCCGATGAAGCGGACCGGGTCGATGTCCTCGTAGGTCGGACCGGCGCTGACCAGCACGCGCAGGCCGGCCATCGACGCCGCCGGCGTGGACTGTCCGTGATGCGCGGCCATCGCTCAGGCCCCTTCCCGCCGCATCGCGTCCGCCAGAGCGGCGACGATCTCGTGCGGCTCGCTCATCCGACCGGGACCGGACTCGCCCTCGGCGAGCGGACCGTCGTTCGGACCGACCACCCGCACGCCGCGGCCACGCAAGGTGTCCATGTTGGCCCGGGTCGCCGGATGCTGCCACATGCGATGGTTCATCGCCGGCGCGACCGTCAGTGGCGCGGTGGTCGCCAGGCAGAGGGTCGTGACCAGGTCGTCGGCCATGCCGTGGGCCAGCTTGGCGAGCGTGTTGGCGGTGGCTGGCGCGATCACCACGTGATCGGCCCAGCGCGCGAGCTCGATGTGGCCCATCGCGGCCTCGGCGGCCGCGTCCCACAGCGAGGTCCGCACCGTACGTCCGGACAGCGCCTGGAAAGTCGCCTCGCCGACGAAATGGCCGGCATCGGCGGTCATCGCCACCTGGACCTCGGCACCGGCGTCGCGCATACGCCGCACCAGCTCGGCCGCCTTGTAGGCGGCGATGCCGGCGCAGACGCACAGCAGCACGTGTTTTCCGTCCAGGACAGCGGACATCGGGTCGGAAATTTCCTAGGCGAAACCGGGCGTTTAGCTTACCCGATGCCAGGTGATTTTCCGGCTGCGCCGCGCCCCGCGATCAGGTGGAATGGCCTTGTGGCGGGGTGGCCGGCATCTCCGGACCGGTCCGCGGACTTTCCCCAACGCGGGCCGGGCGCCGGCTCACCGCCACTCCCAGGACTGGACACCTGCCCAAGGACGGGCCCTATCAATGCATGACGCGCTTCAGGATCCAATCGCCAACCCTCCGCTGCACATCCGTGACTGGCCGGCCGCCGAACGCCCGCGCGAGAAGCTGCTCGCCCGAGGTCCGGGCGCGCTGTCCGACGGCGAACTGCTGGCCATCTTTCTCGGCTCCGGTCTGCGCGGACAGGATGCGGTGACCACCGCGCGCCAGCTGCTCGCCGCCCACGGGCCGCTGCGCCGGCTGCTGGAATGCGCTCCGCCCGAATTGGCGCAATTGCCCGGACTCGGGCCGGCCCGGGCCTGCAAACTGGCCGCCGCCCTGGAGCTCGCCCACCGTCACCTGTCGGCCGAGCTCGAGCGCGGCGAGACGATGAGCGATCCCGGCGCTGCGGGCCGCTACTTCGCGCAGCGCCTGCGCGGGCGGCCGCACGAGGTGTTCGCGGTCCTGTTCCTCGACGCCTGCCACCGCGCGCTGGCGTTCGAGGAAATGTTTCAGGGCACCCTCGACGGTGCCGAGGTCCATCCGCGCGAAGTGGTACGACGGGCGCTGGCCCACAACGCGGCGGCGCTGATCGTCGGCCACAACCACCCCAGCGGCAATCGCGAGCCCAGCGCCGCCGACCGCGCGGTCACCGCACGGCTCAAGCACGCACTGGCGCTGGTCGATCTGCGCCTGCTCGACCATTTCGTGATCGCCGACGGCCCTCCGGTCTCGCTGGCCGCGCGGGGCTGGGTCTGAAGCTGAACAGCCATCACCCTCAGCCGCTGCGCCAGGGATCCGAAGACTGTCGCGAACCGGGCACTGGACAGTGGCTCCCCATGCGTGCCGCCTCCGTCCATGTCCGGATACTCTTTCCCCACCGGGGTCGAAAGGCCGGCCGACCGGTTGAGGCGAGTGGCCGTCCGCGTCGAGGATTGCCGGAATCGGACGCGGCCACGGCGGAGCGGCCCCGCGGGCAGCCGCCTTCCGGTCAGCCGCCTCCAGCATCCGGCGCGCGGAAGGGCGCACCGGGAGGCCCGGCCCTCCCGAGACCGGACTGCCGCGTCAACCTTGCCAGCCCACGACTCCGTGCGCCGGCGGCTTCCCCCCTGCGCGGGACACTGTCGACTGAACCGCCCGGCCGTCGCGCCATATCCCAACGGCCGCATGCCGCCAGAACCGGCAACCCGCGTGTTGCCGCTCGCGTACAATGCGCGGTTCCGCAACGCACCCGGAAATGCCCGTGAAAGCCGCCCTCCGCGCCCTGGTCGCGCAGGCCATCGACGCCCTGCGCACCGCCGGCACCCTGCCGGCCGATCTCGCCACGCCCGACTTCGTCATCGAGCGACCGAAGACCCGGGCACAGGGCGACTTCTCGACCAATGCGGCGATGCTGCTGGCCAAGCCGGCCCGGTCCAACCCGCGCGCGATCGCCCAGGCCATCGTCGATGCACTGCCGGCCAGCGGCACGATCGCCGGCGTCGAAATCGCCGGCCCGGGCTTCATCAACTTCCGCATCGCCGAGGCGGCCTGGCGCGATGCCGTCGGCGAGGTGTTCGCCGCGGGCGAGGCCTACGGCCGCAACGACGCCGGCCGCGGCCACACCGCCGGCGTCGAGTACGTCTCGGCCAATCCGACCGGCCCGCTGCACGTCGGCCACGGCCGTGCCGCGGTGATCGGCGACTGCATCGCCCGCGTGCTTGCCGCCAATGGCTGGGACGTGAAGCGCGAGTTCTACTACAACGACGCCGGCGCGCAGATCAACAATCTCGCGATCTCGGTGCAGGCACGCGCGCAGGGCCGCGGCCCGGACGATGCCGGCTGGCCGGAGGACGGCTACCGCGGCGACTACATCAAGGACGTTGCCGCGGCCTACCTGCGCGGCGACAGCGTCGAGGTCGAGGGTCATGTCGTCACCGGCGCGAAGGATCCGGACGATCTGGACGCGATCCGCCAGTTCGCAGTGGCCTACCTGCGCCGCGAGCAGAACCTCGACCTGGAAGCGTACGGCGTCGGCTTCGACGTCTATTTCCTCGAGAGCAGCCTGTACACCGACGGCAAGGTCGAGGAGACCGTGCGCGGGCTGGTCGCCGGCGGCCACACCTACGAGGACGGCGGCGCGCTTTGGCTGCGCAGCACCGACTTCGGCGACGACAAGGACCGCGTGATGCGCAAGTCCGACGGCACCTACACCTACTTCGTGCCGGACGTCGCCTACCATCTGTCGAAGTGGCAGCGCGGCTACGAACGCGCGATCACCGAGCTGGGCGCCGACCACCACGGCAGCCTGGCCCGCGTGCGCGCCGGCCTGCAGGCCCTCGACAAGGGCATCCCGCAGGGCTGGCCGGAGTACGTGCTGCACCAGATGGTCACCGTGATGCGCGGCGGCGAGGAAGTGAAGCTGTCCAAGCGCGCCGGCAGCTACGTGACGCTGCGCGATCTGATCGACGAGGTCGGACGCGATGCGACCCGCTGGTTCCTGATCGCGCGCAAGCCCGACTCGCAGCTGACCTTCGACATCGATCTGGCGCGCAGCCAGTCGCTCGACAACCCGGTCTACTACGTCCAGGTCAGCCATGCGCGCATGTGCGGACTGATGCGCCAGCTGGCCGAACGCGGACTGGAGTTCGATCGTGAACAGGGCCTGCTGCAGCCGCTGGACCTGGACGATGACGCCTGCCATGAGCTGGTCGCCGCGATCGGCCGCTACCCGGACGTGGTCGAGAGCGCCGGCCGCGACCTCGAGCCGCACCAGCTGGCCGCCTATCTGCTCGAACTGGCGCAGACGTTCCAGACGTACTACAACGACCACCAGTTCCTGGTCGAGGACGCGGCGACCCGCAATGCGCGCCTGGTGCTGGCCCTCGCAACCCGGCAGGTGCTCGCCAATGGCCTCGGCCTGCTGGGCGTGAGCGCTCCCGAGGTGATGTAAGCCGACCGTGCCTCGCATACACTGACCGGAAAACCGCATTCCGCGATAGGCATCACATTTCGACCGGCAGCCCACGATGCCGGCAGCGACAGCTACGAGGTTGATCACACGGTGGCAGCACGACGCAACAAGTCCCAGGCCAAGCGCAACCAGAGCAACGGCCTGCCCGGCTGGGCCTGGATGGTGCTCGGCATCCTGCTGACCCTGATCGTGGTCCTGGTCGCACCCGGCTACCTGAAGTCCGACGGCGACGGCTTCTTCCGCCCGCAGCCGAACCCGGACGCGCAACCCGCGCCGGTATCGAGCGCCGACGACGAGATCGCGGCGCCGCGAAGCAGCGGCGAAGCAGCGGCAACCGGCGAGGCGCCGGCCACGGACGCAAAGGGCGATGATTTTGCGTTCTACGACATGCTCACCGGCAAGGAAGTGCCGATGACCGATGCCGAGCTGGCCGCAACCGAACGGGCCGAGACCGAGCGTCGGGCGGCACTGGAACGCGATCGTGCGCTACGCGCGCTCAATGGCGAGTCCGACGTGCAGGTCGCATCGACCGATCGCGCCCTGCCGCGCCCGGTCGATGCCGACACGGGCACGACATCCGCTCCCGAGCGTCGCGAGCCGCCGGCACAGCCGGCGCGCGAACCGGCGACAGCCCGGAATACGGCACCGACCGTCGCATCGACGACGGCCGGCAATACGGCGACCGCAGCCGGTGCGGGCGACGGCAGCCGCTACATTCTGCAGGCGGGTGCCTTCCAGGCCTCCGGCCAGGCCGAGGAACTGAAGGCACGCATCGCCCTGTTGGGTCTTGGCGCACGCGTCGAGTCGGCGCAGATCAAGGGCAAGACCGTCTACCGGGTGCGGATGGGGCCGTACGGCACCGCGAGCGATCTGGCCGATGCCAAGCGCAAGCTCGCCAACGGCGGCCTCGACGCGCTCGCGATCAAGGTGCAGTAGCCGGGCAACGGCCTGCATGCGGTAACGGCCGCCGCGCCAGACCACAACGGCCGTCCTGACAACCATGCGGCCCGGCCACTGTCGACCGGCCACGGAGCGACCCGGCATGGGCGCGGTTCTGCCTCCCGGGCATCCCGTCGGAAGTCCGGCGAATCCGCGGCGACCGGACAGGCGACGCATCGCTCCGGTCGTCCGAAATCGTGTACGGGTCGCGGACGCATGCCCCGGGGCGCGCCTAGACTCCGCAGGCAGCGCACGCCGACCGCGTGCCCGAATCCTGGCCGGGGAGCCGATGGACAAGCGACTGGACAAACGACATCTGCTGGCCTGCATCGCGGCGCTTGCGATCATGCTGGGTTTCGATCTGGCCATCAGCCTCAGCGGCCGTGCGCTCGATCTGCCCACGGACACCGGCTGGGGCACGGTTCCGATCGCCGGCCTGCTGGTGACCGCGCTGGCAATGGCCGTCGGCGGCTGGATCGCCCGCCGGGGCTTCAGGCCGCTGGCGGTGCTGCTGGCCGCGGCGCTGTGGCTCAGCGTCGTGTCGGTGATCGGCCTCGGCGCGCTGTCCGCCGAAGACGGACCCGCGTTCGGCCTGGGCGACGTGCTGAGCCAGTACGCCCTGGCGATGGTACTGAGCCTGCTGGCGGCGTGGCTCGGCGCCGTTCTCGGCGAGCGGGTGGCTGCACAGCGCTTCGAGCCCGCGGCCATGGCGCAGGGGTGAGCGGCAGCGCAACCGACGGGCCGGTCGCGGCCTGGGCCGCTCCTGCGAAACCGGAGGCGCTGCGCGGTCGACGGAAGCCCGGGCGGCGAGCTCACTCCGACAGTGAAAACACGCCGCGGCCAGAACGCAGCTTCATCCCTCGCGGAAGGGCGTAAGCCGGTACGGGATTTCGCGGGAAGGCCCGATCGCGGCTTGCGCCACCCCTACGAGCGCTCCTGCGGCCTGCGCTTGAGCACGATCAGCGCCGAGGTGTCGGATTCGCCATGGCCGCGCTCGACCAGTTCGGCATAATCGGCGACCGCCTGGTCGATCGTCGCGGTACGGACGCCGGCCTCGCGGGCGATGCCCTGCACGATCCGCAGATCCTTGAGCATGTGCACCGACTTGAAGCCGGGCGCGAACGCATCGCGCATCATCGTCGCGCCGCGCTTGTCGAGGAACCAGTTGCCGGCGGCACCGGCCATCAGGGTCGGCAGCAGGCGATCCGGGTCCAGCCCGAGCTTCTCGGCCAGGGCGAGGCCTTCGCATACCGCCTCGTTGATGCCGGCCACCAGCACCTGGTTGACCGCCTTGGTGGCCTGGCCGGCGCCGGTATCGCCCATCAGGCTGACCCGCGCGGCATAGGCCTCGATCACCGGCCGCGCCTTCTCCAGCGTCTCCGCCGCGCCGCCGACCATCACCGAGAGCTTGCCGTTGCGCGCGCCCTCGACGCCGCCGGACACCGGCGCATCGAGAAAACCGATGCCCTCGGCCGCCAGCAGCGTGGCGACCCGGCGTGCGGTCTGCACCGACACCGTCGAGTGGTCGATCACGAGCGCGCCAGTCTTCAGCACCTTCGCCAGCGCGGTCGCGTTCTCGATCACGTCCGCATCCAGCGACACGCACATCGCGACCACGTCGCAGTCGGCGAAGTTGTCGGCCGAGCGCGCGGCACGCACACCGAGCTCGGCGGCCAGCGCATCGGCCTTGGCCTGGGTGCGGTTGCCGACCACGGTCAGCAGACCGGCGCTGTGCAGGTAGCGGGCCATCGGTGCGCCCATCGCACCCAGTCCGATGAAGCCGGTCTTCAGTGCGGTCGTGGAATTCTCGGTTGCCATCTCATACGTTCCATTCGAAAACGGTCAGCCGCGATGCGCCGCTGACGTGAAGTGGGTCGGACCCGGCCAGCGCACGGGCTTCTTCAAGGTCGCAGGCGCGCAGCACATAGGCGCCGCCGCTGCCGTCACCGAACCCGCCCGCCAGCTGCAGCCGCCCCTGCCCGCGCAGCCGGTCGAGGAAGTCCCGGTGCGGCCCGATCACCGCCGGATCGAAGTCCGCAGTCCGCATCGCGAGCACCAGGAAGTGCTTCCCCCGGACAGCTTCGTCCATGCCCGTCTCAGATCGCGCGACCGACCGCGGCACCGCCGTCGTCCAGATAGGTGTAACCGGTGAGCCCCGCCTCCAGCGCGGCCAGCAGCTGCGCCGCCTCGTCGGCCGGCACGTGCGCGTCGGCGACCCGGGCCTCGTATGCCGCACGCAGCGCGTCGAGGCGGTAGCCGACATAGTCCAGCATCACGTCGGTGGTGTCGCCGCGGCGCTGCTGGGTGATCCGGTAGCCGCGCGGATCGCCGGCATCGACCCTGACCTCGACCGCATCGGTGTCGCCGAACAGGTTGTGGATGTCGCCGAGGATCTCCTGGTAGGCGCCCACCAGGAAGAAGCCGAGCCGGTAACTCTGGCCATGCTGCAGCGCGTGCAGCGGCATCGACGTGTTGAGCGTCTCGTTCTCGACGTAGGTGTCGATGCGGCCGTCGGAATCGCAGGTCAGATCGGCGATCACGCCACGCCGGGTCGGCACCTCGTCAAGGCGTTCGATCGGCACGATCGGGAATACCTGCTGGATCGCCCAGACGTCCGGCATCGACTCGAACACGCTGAAGTTGACGAAGTACTTGTCGACCAGCCGCTGGTTGAGTTCGTCCAGCACCGCCTGGTGACTCTTCTCGCCCGGGTTCAGTTGCGCACGGACCGCATGGGCGATCGCATAGAACAGGTCGTCGATGCGGGCCCGGTGGACCAGGTCGATCTGGCCCAGCGCGTACAGGCTCAGGCCCTCGCTGTGGTGGTGCTGGGCCTCGTGGAACAGCTCCACCGCCGGACGCTGGCCGAGTTCGGCGTGGACTTCGCGCAGATGGCGGATCACCGCCGGCTCGTCGTCGTGCGATTCGGGCACACGGCCCTCCGGCGCCTGCTCGACCTCGGACACGTTCGCGACCAGCACCGCGTGATGCGCGGTCATCGCACGGCCGCACTCGGTGACGATCCGCGGTGCAGCCAGCCCGTACTCCTCGCAGGCCTCGGCCAACGGCTGCACGATGGTGCCCGCGTACTGGCTGGCGCCGTAGTTGATCGAGCAGTAGCTGCGCGAACGGGTGCCCTCGTAGTCGATGCCGAGGCCACCGCCGACGTCCATGTAGCGCACGTTCGCGCCAAGCACGGAGAGCTCGACGAAGTAGCGCACCGCCTCGCGCATGCCGCTGGCGATGTCGCGCACGTTGGAGATCTGGCTGCCCATGTGGAAATGCAGCAGGCCGAGACAGTCGGTCATGCCGGCGTCGCGCAACGATTTCCACAGGTCCAGCACCTGCCGCGGCGACAGTCCGAACTTGGCCTTGTCGCCGCCGCTGTTCTGCCACTTGCCGGCGCCGAGGCTGGCCAGCCGCATGCGCACGCCGATGCCAGGCTGCACGCCCAGCTCTTGCGCCTCGGCCATCACCAGCGGCAGTTCGGAGGGCTTCTCGATCACGATCCAGGTATCGAGACCGAGCTTGCGGCCGATCAGCGCCAGGCGGATGTATTCGCGGTCCTTGTAGCCGTTGCAGACGATCAGCCCGCCGGGGCGCGAGAGCGCCATCACCGCCATCAGTTCGGGCTTGCTGCCGGCCTCCAGGCCGAACCCGTCGCCGCTGTGCGAGGCCAGGGTGCCGGCAACACCTTGGTGCTGGTTGACCTTGATCGGGTACACAGCGGTGTAGCCCCCGGTGTAGTTCCAGTCGGCCATCGCCTGCGCGAACGCCGCCTGCAGGCGGCCGAGCCGGTCACCGAGGATGTCCGGGAAGCGCAGCAGCAGCGGCAGCTTGGCACCGTTGCCGCGGGCCTCGTCGACCAGCGTGGCCAGCGCCACCGCCGGCCCGCCGTCGCGCTGCGGGCGCACGGTGACGCGGCCGGCGTCGTCGACGTCGAAATACCCCTCGGCCCAATGGGGGATCGAGTAGGTCTTGCGAGCCTGATCGGCGGACCAGCGGGACAGCGACGGAGACATCGGCGGAACACCGGTTGCGGGGGACGCGCATTCTACAGGCGCCGGCGTGATGGGGCGTGCCGCCGGGGCGGCCCGGTCATGCCGCGGTCACGGCGGTGAGGTGGCGCTCGGCTACAATTCGCGGCCTCACGCGGCCCGCCCGGGCCGCCCCGGCCAGACCGGCCCGTCCGACCCTTGCGTCCGGGCGCCCGGTCAGCCCCCTGTTTGGCTAACCGCGGGACGCACCGGCATGAACGACAACGGCACCTGGCACTACGAGAACTTCGACCCGACCGGTTCGGCGATCGGCTATCGCATCACCCGCAAGCTGGACGAGGTGCAGTCGCCGTTCCAGAAGATCGAGATCTTCGAGAGCACCGACTGGGGCAACCTGATGCTCATCGACGGCGCGATGATGCTGACGACGAAGGACAATTTCCTCTATCACGAGATGATGTCCCATCCGGCGCTGTTCACCCACGCCGATCCGAAGCGGGTGGTGATCATCGGCGGCGGCGATTGCGGCACGCTGCGCGAGGTGCTCAGGCATCCTGGCGTCGAGAGCGCGACCCAGTGCGACATCGACGAGCAGGTCACCCGGATGGCCGAGAAGTGGTTTCCGGAACTGTGCGAATCCAATGCCGATCCGCGCGCGGAACTGCTGTTCGACGATGGCGTCGCCTACATGGCCAACTGTCCGGCCGGCAGCGTCGACATCGTCATCGTCGACTCCACCGACCCGGTCGGCCCGGCCGAGGGACTGTTCAACAAGGCCTTCTACGAGAGCTGCTTCCGCGCACTGAAGGACGACGGCATCCTCGTCCAGCAGTCGGAATCGCCGCTGATGCTGCTGGACCTGATCAAGGAGATGCGCGGCGAGATGGGCAGGGCCGGCTTCGCCAGCTTCAAGACCCTGCCGTTTCCGCAGCCGTGCTATCCGACCGGCTGGTGGAGCTGCACGCTCGCGCGCAAGCGAGGCGGCTTCGACTTCCGCGCCGACGATGCCCGCGCGAAGACGTTCGAGACCAGGTATTACACCGCCGACATCCACACCGGCGCGCTGGCGACGCCGCCGTTCATCGCCACAGCACTGGGCGAGTGACTCTCGGCAGCCCGGCTCCGACAGCACGGCACCGGGCCCCGCCACGCGCGGGGCCTTCCGTCTCCGGGGCCGGCTCGTAGGCCAGGAGGGGGATTACAGCGCGTCGGCGTCCAGTTCTCCGGTACGGATGCGCACCGCACGGTCGAGGTCGTAGACAAAGATCTTGCCGTCGCCGACCTTGCCGGTGCCGGCCGCCTTGATGATCGCCTCGACGACCGCGTCCACCAGGTCGTCGGTGACCGCGATCTCGAGCTTGATCTTGGGCAGGAAGTCGACCACGTATTCGGCGCCGCGGTAGAGCTCGGTATGGCCCTTCTGACGGCCGAAGCCCTTGACCTCGGTGGCGGTGATGCCGGCCACGCCGACCTCGGACAACGCCTCGCGGACGTCGTCGAGCTTGAACGGCTTGACCACCGCCATGACCATCTTCATTGCTGCGCCTCCCTCAACGGCCGATGGCCCGGCAGCGATGTCCGGGCCTGCGTTCAGGATAGCGTCTCCCCCGACGGGCGCCCAGCGCGGTGGCCGCGGCAGCCGGTCACGATGGGGTAAAGTGCGCGTCCGCGTCCGGCCGCTGCGGACGTTTTCACCGAAAGCCCGCACCTAGGAAACTTCCTAGCCGACGACGCGGCACAGGATGAGTGCGCGGCCACATCCGGCACGCCAAGCTGGTTCCATGCCGAACAGTCCACGCCGGACAGGAACACAACCCATGATCGACCTGACCCAGATTGACGAACTCGCCCGCCGCCTCAGCAACCTGGTTCCGCCTGGCCTGCGCGAGAGCCGCGAGGAGCTGCAGCAGAACTTCAAGACCGTGCTCCAGAGCGGTCTGCAGAGGCTGGACCTGGTGACCCGCGAGGAGTTCGAGGTACAACGCGCAGTCCTGCAGCGCACCCGCGAGAAGCTCGAGGCCCTGCAACGGACCGTCGCCGAGCTCGAAGCGCAACTCGGCGACGGCTCCGGCAACGACACGCCGCGCCACTAGCCGGGCGCGCCACAATGAACCTGGCCCTCGTGCACGGACGTGCGCGGTCCGGGGTGCGGGCGCCGGCGGTGCGGGTGGAGGTGCACCTGGGCGGCGGCCTGCCCGCGATGTCGATCGTCGGCCTGCCCGAAGCGGCGGTACGCGAAGCCAAGGACCGTGTCCGCGCCGCGATCCAGTGCGCGCAGTTCGAGTTCCCGGCGCGCCGGATCACCGTCAATCTCGCCCCGGCCGACCTGCCGAAGGACGGCGGCCGTTTCGACCTGCCGATCGCGCTCGGCATCCTGGCCGCCAGCGGGCAGATCCCGCTGGAACCCTTGCGCGACTATGAATTTCTCGGCGAACTGGGCCTGACTGGCGAACTGCGCGCGGTCGACGGCGTGCTGCCGGCGGCGCTGGCGTCCGCCGATGCAGGACACCGGCTGGTCGTACCGGCCGACAACGGTGCGGAAGCGGCGCTGTCGAGCCGGGTCGAGGCCTACACCGCGCGCACCCTGCTGGAGGTATGCGCACTGCTGCAGGGACGGCGGTCGCTGCCGGCCGCGGTCGCGGTACCGACGCAGGACAGGCCCGGCCCCGATCTCGCCGAGGTGCGCGGCCAGGCCCACGCGCGGCGCGCGCTGGAAGTCGCCGCGGCAGGCGGTCACCACCTGCTGCTGGTGGGCCCGCCCGGCTGCGGCAAAACCCTGCTGGCGTCACGGTTGCCGGGTCTGCTGCCGCAGGCGTCGGAGGACGAGGCGCTGGAGGCGGCGGCGATCGCCTCCATCAGCGGTCGCGGCCTCGACCCGGCGCGGTGGCGCCAGCGCCGGTTCCGTGCACCCCACCACACCGCCAGTGCGGTCGCGCTGATCGGCGGCGGTGCCGAGCCGCGCCCCGGCGAGGTCTCGCTCGCGCATGAGGGTGTGCTGTTCCTCGACGAGCTGCCGGAGTGGAGCCGACAGGCACTGGAGGTACTGCGCGAACCGCTCGAATCCGGCGTGGTGACGGTCTCGCGGGCGGCACGCAGCGCCGAGTTCCCGGCCCGCTTCCAGCTGGTCGCGGCGATGAATCCATGCCCGTGCGGCTGGGCCGGCGACGCCAGCGGGCGCTGTCGTTGCAGCCCGGATGTGATCCGCCGCTACCGCGGCCGGATCTCCGGGCCGCTGATGGACCGGATCGACCTTCACGTGCACGTGCCACGGCTGCCGCCATCGGAACTGCGCCCCGACGGACCGGCCGGCGAGTCCAGCGAGGCCGTGCAGGCGCGCGTGGTCGCCGCACGTGCGAGGCAGCTCGCCCGCGCAGGCAAACCCAATGCCCGTCTCGGCGAAGCCGGGATGCGCGAATCGTGTCGGCTCGGCGCCTCCGATCAGACGCTGCTGGAACGTGCGGTCGAATCGCTGCGCCTGAGCGCGCGCTCGATGCACCGGATCCTGCGGGTGGCGCGGACCATCGCCGATCTCGCCGGCAGCGCCGAGATCGGCACCGCCCACCTCACCGAGGCGATCGGCTACCGGCGGACGGAAGGCAACGCCGGATGACAGGGTCGACGGCAGCCGACAGCGATGCGTCACCCGCGCCTCGCCTGACGCTTCGGTCCGGCCCGGGAACCTCGACGGAAGTGGCCGAACCGCATTGCCGGGAACAGTGGCTGGAAGGCGGGCGCGAACCGGCTCCTCGGAGTACGGCGAACGGTCAGAGTCCGCCGCAGTCCTGGCCGCAGGTCTTCGGCCGCTCCAGCCAGTCGCGCGCGCCCTCGCGTGCCTCGCGCCGTTCGGCCTCGGTACCGCATCGGGTCACCCGCCGTGCGGTGCCTGACATCTTCTCGCGCCAGCACACCGTCTGCTCGTCACCGGCCCGGCGCGTGTTCTTCACGTAGGCGTTGATCTGCTCGAGCGCGTTCTCCAGCTCGATCTTCTCGTCGACGCTCAACTCGTCGAGCCGGCTCTTGCCTTCGGTGACCGCGAACACCTGCTCCTGCGCCTTGCGTACGCGGTTGTTTTCGCGCGTTGTCAGGCCCTCGATGCCGCCGTCGTCGAGGTCGGTCTTGAGCTCCCGCTGCTGCTCGAGGATCACCTGCAGACGGTCGATGTCCTCGACCGTGTCAGCGGAACCGGCCGGCGGCGTCTGCGCCAGCGTCGTGCCGCCGGTTGCGATCAGCACGACCAGAACCCATGTCCGAACGATGCGTTTCATGGCACACCCCGCTTGCCGGTGGACGACGACTGCCGTACGGAACCGGCCGCCGTCGTCGGTGCCTGGCCTCAGAAACCGCCTTCGAGCGATTTGCCGCTGCCGCAATCGCCGCTGCACATGACCGGCTTGTCGACGTAGTTGCGGGTGTCCTCCCGCACCGCGCGCATTTCGGCTACGGTCGCGCAACGCGTGGTCCGCATCGTGGTGCCGATCTTGCGCTCGCGCCAGCACTCCTGGCGGTTGTCCTCGTTCTCGTTGATGACCGCCTTTACTTCCTCGAGCGCGTTGAACAGCTCGACCTTCTGGTCCGGGTCGAGCTGATCGACGGTGCTGACATCGTCCAGCAGCTCGAAGACGCGATCCTGCGCGGTGTGCATGCGCTCCAGCGCCTGCGAGCCGAAGCGGGCGTACTCGCCGGTCGAGACCTCGCTTTCGCGGCGGATCTCGTGCTGCTGCTTGAGGATCTGCCCCACCTTGTCGACGTTCGCGACCGCGGTGACCGATACCAGGCCCAGTGCGAGGGTGGCGATCCAGGTACTTGCTTTCATGACGTTCTCCTTCGGGTGGTGGGGCCGGCCTGCGGGGCCGGATGCACAGGTGCCCGCGTACGGGCCGGATCAGTCCGAGGCGCAGTCCATGCAGATGCTGCGGGCGTCCATCGCGTTGCGCGCGGCCTCTCGCTCTTCGCGCAACTGGGCGACGGTCTTGCAGACACGTTCCTTGCGGTTGCTGCCCAGGACCCGGCGGCGCTCGCAGACGAGGCGCTCGTCGCTGGCACGCGTCAGCGCATTCTCGATCCATTCGACATCGGCCCCCACGCGGGCCTGCGCGTCGCTGTCGAGCTCATCGATGCGGCGCTTGCCCTCGAGCAGGGCGAGCATGCGCGCCTGCCGCTCGGCCAGCTCCTCGCGGGACTTCGCCGACAGTTCGGCGTACGGGCTGTCGCCCGCCTGGATGCCGGCGTTGATCTGCGCCTGGCGCGCACGGATCTGGTCGGGCTGCTGGGAAGTTGCCGCACCGGCGGCGGAAACGGAAAGGGCCAAGGCCAGCGCGACCGCTGCCTTCAACAGGAGATGGCGCATGTATGGGGGCTGTTGGTTACATGAATGGTGTCCGAACATACAACGGCATTCCACGCCGTGTCGACCGACTTTGCACAGCCCGAACGCATATTTGGCAAGGCGCCGCCCGTGCCGGCGGGCGGCGAGGGGCCGTCGGGGACCGTCCGCTCCGGCGGCAGCGGATCAGTCGCCCTCCCGCTCCCAGACTTCCCCCGCCGGATCGAGTTCGGCGGTCTCCATCACCGTGCCGCGCCAGCCGAACCCGCACAGCGCCAGCGCGCCCTGGCTGATCGGATCGAGGCCGAACGTCCGCTCGACCAGCTTCTCGTTGATCGCGCCGGTGATGAAGGCGCCCAGTCCCGCCTCCGTCGCGGACAGGTACAGCGTCTGCGACAGGTGGCCGCCCTCCAGCGCCACCACCCGGTAGCCCTTGGCATGCTGGCGATACTTCCAGAACGTGCGGTCGAAGCGCGGCGACAGCACCACCAGCACGTGCGCATCGGCGAACCAGTGCTGCCGGGCGGCGATGTCCATCACCAGCTCGCGCAGCGGCCGGTCCGGGGCGGGCAGCGGCTCCAGCGCATGTTCGACCGCGTGGTAGTGGTACAGCCCCGGCGCCAGGCCTTCGACGTGCTGTACCAGCAGGTAGCACTCCATCGGGTGCAGACCGCCGCCGCTGGGTACGTTCTTCTTCAGGAACACGGTGTCGTCGGACACCCGTACCTCGGCCTGGGCGGCGAACACGCGCTGCATCAGCTGGGCGAACGCCTGCAACGGCAGTCGGCGCGACGGGTCGAAGTTGCGGCAGGTGGCGCGACGGGCGAGCAGGCGGTCGAAGTCGTTCGGGGCGACCCTCGGCAGTGCCAGACGGTCGCCGGCGTCGGTGCGGGCCGCGGCCTCGACCGGCGGCGCGCCGAGCACCTCGCGCATCTCCACCGCCGTGCCGGTACGGCTGTCCCTGGTGTTCTGCACCGCGTCGACCCCCTCCCAGCGGGTGAAGGCGTGCAGGGTCGCCCCGAGCGGGTGCCAATGGACCTGACGGAACAGCTGGTCGCGTTCGCGCCAGCGCGCCCGCACGGGGTCGGCCGGATCGGTCTCGGCGATGACCAGCCCTTCGGCCAGCAGCCGCTGCAACGCCGCGGCACCCTCACCGAGACTGTCGGCCTCGACCCACTGACCAGGGCTCAGCCGCCCCAGCAGCTCGCGTTCGCCGGCGTCGAGCTCGACTTCCTCGCCGATGTGCGGGGCCAGCGCCAGCCAGCGTCGCGTCCGGCGCAGGCCGTCGCCGCCGGTCAGCAGCGAATCCAGCTCGAACGCAACCTCCTCCCGCGGTTCGAGGAAGACGACCGCGCAGCGGCGGATGCGCATGGGAAAGCCCCGTTTCAAGTCCGGCGCTACTTTAGCGCGCGCATCGCGTGCGTCGACATGCGGCGACTCGACGCGATTTGTGACGGTTGCCCGTCCGCAGCCGGGACGCTAGATTCTGCCGCTGACGGCCTGGCCCAGGGCCGCACACGGGGAAACATCGATGAGCACCAAGACCCGGACCGCGCCGCTGCCGACGGAGGTCGCCGATCGCCTGCTGGATCTGCTCGGCAGCGACGATCTGTTTCGCGAGCGTTTCCAGCGCGACCATCTCGCCGCCCTGCGTTCGATCGGCTACGAATCGCCCGCCCCCGGCCAGATGACGGCCTGCGGCGCGATCCCGGCGGCCGAGGCGGAGCCGTTCGAGGGATGCAAGGTCAGGCAACTGGCGTCGAAGGAAACCATCTCCGCTGCCCGCGAAGAGATCCTGGCCATGTTACTTCGCGGGCTGGACCAGACCACGCCAAAGCTCGACACCGGCAACGCAACGGGCCGCTACCTGCGCAGGTAGGCCTTTTCATCGAAGCCCGGCCACACGCTGCCGAACGCATCTTTCCGGGCTTGAGCGTCCTTCGATCGACCCAGTTCTTCCAGCAACTGGGCCTCCCGGCGGACCGCAAGACGACTGTCGGCGACGTTCAGCGCCTGCAGGCAATGTCCGCATTCGAGCTCCACGTAGGCCAGTCCGCGTCGCCGCTGCAGCCAACGCGCCTGTTCGACCGCCTCCTCCAGGCGTCCGTCCCTTGCATAGGCTTCCATCAGCTCGACACGCGTCTGATAGCGCTCACCGCCCACCAGAAGCGGTTCAAGGGCGGTGACGGCTTCGCGCGCCCTGCCGTTGCGGCGATCGACCGCGGCGCGAAGCACCACGCGAAGTTCGGAGAGAGCCGGCGTCCGCATCAGGGCGTCGTGCTCGTCCAGCGCCGCAATCACACGCTTCGCGACGTCCCGATCGCCCGATCGGAGCGCGACCAATGCGGACGCCAGGGCCAGCGCCGCATCCTCTTCGGCATCCGCATTGAATCCGCCGGCCGCCTCCAGCGCCTGGATGGCGATGTCCGCGGTCCTGCCGGCCTGCCGTGCGGCCGCCTTCCGGTCCCCGGCCAGCATGTCGACGACGGCGACCGGCAGCCGCAGGTAGCGCCCGGCAAGCCCGTCCGGGTTGTCCAGTGTGGCGAGCGCCTGCCGTGAAGCCTCGCGCGCCGCGGTCCAGTCCGACCGATCGACGGCAAGCGAGGTCTGCTCGATGTACGAATAGGCGTTGGCCGGGTCGAGCGATTTCGCGTAGCGTGCGGCCGCCTCGAGATCGCCGCGCGCGGCCGCGGTCGAGACCAGCCGCCGCATCGAACTGCCGGTCATCTCGTTCGAGCGCCTGAACGCGGCTTCCGCCTCCGCATACCGCTCCAGGCCCAGTTGCGCACGGCCGACCGAATCGAACTCCTGGCCCGCCAGCGGATTCTGCGGGACCGCGGCCGCAAGCGCATGCTCCAGTGCAGCCTTGAACTGGTTGTCCTTGTACAGCCAGGTGGCCGCGTTGCCCTGTGCCGGCATGAAATCCGGATACAGCCGGGCCAGTTCGACCCACTTCGATGCCGTCGTCGCCGGGTCGTCGAACTTGGCCGCCCATGCGTCGAGATACATCGCCTCGCGCGAGGGCAGGTGTTTGCGCAGCGTCTGCGCCTTGCGCATGGGTTCGACAGCGGCAGGCGCATTCTCCACGGCGTAGTGCGAGCGCACCTGGCCGATCCACGCAAGCGCGAACTCCGGATCCAGCTGCGTCGCCCGCCGGTAAAGCTGCAACGATTCGGTGAACCGGTGATTCGCATAGGCCTCCTGCGCCAACGCATATGCGCGCAACGCGTCTAGATTGCCGGTGGTGACCTCCGGCAATGGCCTGGAGTCCTTGTCGATCTGCACCACCGCCTCGCCCAGGTCCGCGCGCAGTGCGCCGGTGACCTGGTCGATCGACGCCAGCACCGACTCCTCGCCCTTGCCGTCGGCGACGTGCGCGTAGACGGTGGTCTGGGTATACGGATCGATCACCTCGACGCTGAAGCGCAG
The DNA here is from genome assembly GCF_021725675.1 of Marilutibacter chinensis. Classification (GTDB taxonomy): domain Bacteria; phylum Pseudomonadota; class Gammaproteobacteria; order Xanthomonadales; family Xanthomonadaceae; genus Marilutibacter; species Marilutibacter chinensis. The sequence continues at coordinate 29,800 of NZ_JAKJPO010000009.1, forward strand.
GCGGCCACCGACCTCGGAGACGGTCGGCACGATCACCGCGCGGGCACCATCGCGCTGGGCGATCTGCGCGGCCAGGCCGCGGTCGACGAGCGTCTCCGGATCCAGGCGCATGCGGGCCAGCGAATCGCGGACCTTCAGGTCCGACAGCACGTTGACGAAGCGCGACTGCTCCAGGCTGATCCGGAACGCCTGCTCCAGCGAGTCGTCCAGGCGGGTGTCGCCGGTGAGGTTGCGCAGGTCGCCGACCACGACCCAGTCGCGCTCGTTGAAGGCGATCGCCGGCGGCGGCCGGGTCGCGAACCAGCCACCGACCGTGACCGCCGCGACCAGTGCGGCCTCGGCGGCAAGCATCGCCGGCCGGCGCCACAGCGGGATGTCCCGCCAGGCCTTGGGCGAATTCGGCGGCGCCCGCAACGGCGCGACACCGGGCTCGCCGACCTCGAAGATCTGCTGGCGCTCGACGACGCCCTTGAACTGCCACACGCCGTGCGACTTCCAGATCATGTGCTGGCCGCGCTCGCCCAGTTCACGGGCGGCACGGTGGGCGAGCGGCTCGGCGACCGCCGACATCAGCACCTGGCCGGGACGCGCGATCGACATCAGCCGCGCGGCGATCGGCTTGGCGAGGCCCTCGACCTCGACCGGCTTGGCGCCCAGGCGCACGGCCTCGTCGCTGTTGCGCCAGGTCAGCACCTCGCCGACATGCAGACCGGCGCGGGTGCGGACCTTCAGGTGGCGCAGCTTGCCGATCTCGTCCAGGCCACGTCCGTAGTCGAGCGCGAAGCCCAGGCCGTCGATCGGCCGCTCGAACAGCAACAGCAGGCCATCGGAGCGGTCGATCAGGCGACCGCGCCACTGCTGCTGCAGGCGCAGCACCAGACGATCGTGCTCGCGGAAGAACTGTGCGGTGCCGCTGTCGCCGAGCTGTTCGACCAGGGTGGTGGAGTCGCAGATGTCGGTCAGCAGGATCGTGCGCAGCTGCGGCGCTGCCGTGGCGGCCTGGGGCTCCTGCTCGAGCGTCACGACGTCGTCCATGGCGGCAACGGTCAGGCTGGACTCGGCAATGGATCCTGCCATTCGACCCGTCCGCCACCGAGCCGCTTGGCACGGTAGAGGGCGGCGTCGGCCTGCGCATACCAGGCATTCCAGTCGGCATCGGCCTCGACCAGGCAGGCGCCGACGCTGAGCGGGCAGATGATCGGGGTGCCGCCTTCGTCGCTGCCCAGCGCCAGCAGATCCTGGGCGGTGCGGGCGACGTAGCTGGCGACCCGCATCACGTCGTCGCGCTGGCCGGACGCGACCACCAGGCAGAACTCGTCGCCGCCGAGCCGGCACGCAAGATCCTCCGGACCGACCACCGCGCGCAGGATGCTGGCCACGCTCTGCAGCACGCGGTCGCCGACCAGATGGCCGTACTCGTCGTTGACCTGCTTGAACCGGTCGCAATCGACCAGCACCAGGCCGAGCGCCGAGGTCATGCCGATTTCGCGGCACTCCTGCATGTGCAGCATCAGGCCGCGACGGTTGTAGAGTCCGGTCAGCTCGTCGGTGCGGACCAGTTCCTCGGTCTGGTTCAGCTGATGGGTGGTCGTATGCAGGCTGTCGAGCGCCGCCTGCAGATCGTGATTCCGGCGGCGCAGGCGACGGATCAGGCCCTGTTCGTTGTAGACCACGCGCATGATCGCGCGGCGCAGGAAGAAGGACACGGTGGCCGGGTCCTGATCCACCAGGCGCTCGAACTCCTCGTGGCGCAGTTCGATCAGCTCGCCTTCGCAGACGGCGATCGCGTCTGCACTGCGGGCATGGTCGCCGATCAGCAGGCCCAGCTCGCCGAAGAACTCGTTCGGACCGAGCCGCTTGACCTGCAGGTCGTCGCCGAAGTCGAGGTCGATCTCGCCGCGCGAGATCACGTACATCACGGTGCCGCTGTCGCCGCGGCGGAACAGCATCTCCCCCGGCCGCACGTGACGCAGGCGGCCCATGCGCGCGAACAGCTCGAATTCGTCGGCGCTCAGGATCGCCGACGTCATCGCCATCACATCGTGCGCGTTGCGCGAAGCGTCCACGGTCCTCCCCGCCTTGCCGTCGGTCGTCCGATCAGGCATCGCAAACGCCAGGTTTTCGCGGTTCATGCGCACCCCCGCACCGTCGATGCCCCATCCCTGTTCGCCAGACCCGTGCACCGCTGCGGCACAGGCGTCCGGAGAATAGCACCTCACCCGCTCGATTAACGGAATGGCCCGGGGCCGGCGGACAAGCGGTCCGGCACCGCGGATCGCCCGCGCAGCGGATTCGCCGGCATCACGCCCGACGCGCGGGACATCCTGCCGGTCCGGTTCCGCTCATCGCCTGGCGTGCCACGCCTCCCGCCCGTGGGCCGCCGGCACGCGACCGCAGCGCAGGCGGACAGCAGCCGGCGGCATGCGCGGATCCAGGCGGGTCGTGCGGATGGACCGACAGGGGCGACCGCACGACGCGTGCCGCTCCGGCCCGGATCGACCGGGTGACGGGGCCGGCTCTCGCGCGGCCCCACGGGCGTGTGGCTGCAGTGGGATCGAGACCGCCTGCATCCATCGCCGGCCGCCTCAACGACGGACCCGGCAACCGTTCGCCCTAGCCCGCCCTGGAGCCGAAAAAAGCGAGCGGTCCGTGGCTCCGGATGTGCTCCGGAGCCGTCGGGTCAGGCGGCGATCGCCTGGTGACCGGCCTTGCTGCCGGTCGCACGCTCGTCGTCGCGGAACTGCTCCTCCTCGGTCGAGCCCTTCAGCGCGACGGTCGAGGACTGGCCGCCCTGGATGGTCTGGGTGACCGCGTCGAAATAGCCGGTGCCGACCTCGCGCTGGTGCTTGACCGCGGTAAAGCCCTTTTCGGCGGCCGCGAACTCGGCCTCCTGCAGCTCGACGAAGGCGCTCATCTGCCGGCGCGCGTAGCCGTGGGCAAGATTGAACATGCCGTAGTTCAGCGCATGGAAGCCGGCCAGGGTGATGAACTGGAACTTGTAGCCGTAGGACGCGATCTCCTTCTGGAACTTCGCGATGGTTTCGTCGTCGAGGTTCTTCTTCCAGTTGAAGCTGGGCGAGCAGTTGTAGGCCAGCAGCTTGCCCGGGTACTTGGCGTGGATCGCCTCGGCGAACTTGCGGGCGAACTCCAGGTCCGGCTTGCCGGTCTCGCACCAGACCAGATCCGCGTAGGGCGCATAGGCCAGGCCCCGGCTGATCGCCTGGTCGAGGCCGTTGCGGGTCTTGTAGAAGCCCTCGACGGTGCGCTCGCCGGTGGTGAACGGCTTGTCGTTGTCGTCGATGTCGCTGGTCAGCAGATCGGCGGCCTCGGCATCGGTGCGGGCGACGATGATCGTCGGCACGCCCATCACGTCGGCGGCCAGGCGCGCGGCGACCAGCTTCTCGACCGCCTCGCGGGTCGGCACCAGCACCTTGCCGCCGAGGTGGCCGCACTTCTTGGCCGAGGCGAGCTGGTCCTCGAAGTGCACGCCGGCGGCACCGGCCTCGATCATGCCCTTCATCAGCTCGAAGGCATTGAGCACGCCGCCGAAACCGGCCTCGGCGTCGGCCACGATCGGCTGCAGGAAATCGACTTCGCCGCCGCAGTTGTCGCCATTGCGTTCGGCGCACTGGATCTGGTCGGCGCGCAGCAGGGTGTTGTTGATCCGCCTGACCACCGCCGGCACCGAGTCGGCCGGGTACAGCGACTGGTCCGGGTACATCTGGCCGCCGAGGTTCGCGTCGGCCGCGACCTGCCAGCCGGAGAGGTAGATCGCCTTCAGCCCGGCCTTGACCTGCTGCATCGCCTGGTTGCCTGTCAGCGCACCCAGCGCGTTGATGAACTCCTCGGTCTGCAGCGAGTTCCAGAGCTTCTCGGCGCCATGGCGGGCGATCGAGTACTCGACCGGCACGGTGCCGCGCAGACGCACGACATCCTCGGCAGAGTACGGACGGGTGATCCCGGCCCAGCGCGGGCTGCTGGCCCATTGCTGGCGCAGTTGGTCGGCGGTGGCGTGGGTATGGCTCATGGCGGTGGCCTCTTTGCGGCGCCCTTGCTCGGGCGTGTGGGGTTCGTGTTTGTGGTGGGTGGTTTTGTATGTAGGAGCGGCGTAAGCCGCGACCGGACGTCACGGGAACGCTTCATCGCGGCTTACGCCGCTCCTACAGATGTCGGCTAAGCTCGGATCAATCCAGCCGCGCGTACGCGGGCAGGGTCAGGAACTCCTCAAGCGTGTCGGCGTGGGTCAGGCGGTCGAGCACGCCGATCGCCTCGTTGATGCGGCTGCCGCCCGGGATCCGGCTACGGTCGCCGATGCGCTTGGGCAGGCCGATGAAGGCACGCTCGAGCAGGGCGAAGTCGACCGGGGTGCCGTCGTCCAGGTGCAGTTCTTCGCTGTGCAACCATGACCACAGCTGGGCACGGGCGATCTCGGCGGTGGCGGCGTCCTCCATCAGGTTGTGGATCGGCACGCAGCCGTTGCCGTCCAGCCAGGCGGCGAGGTAGCGCACGCAGACCTCGACGTTGCCCTCGAAACCGGCGCGGGTGATCGTGCCCAGCGACGGCCGGATCAGCTCGTCGCGGCTGACGGTGACCTCCTCGCGCAGCACGTGCTGCTGGTGCTTGCCGGGCATGCGCTCGTCGAACACCGCGCGCGCGACCGGGATCAGCGCCGGATGCGCGACCCAGGTGCCGTCATGGCCGGCGGTGACCTCGCGCAGCTTGTCGGCGCGGACCTTGGCCAACGCCGCCTCGTTCGCCTCGATGCTCGCCCGGTCGCTGCCGCCGACCGGTATCTGCGCGGCCATGCCGCCCATGGCGTGGGCGCCGCGGCGGTGACAGGTCTGGATCAGCAGCTCGGAGTAGGCGCGCAGGAACGGCTGGGTCATCGTCACCTGGCCGCGCTCGGGCAGCACCCGGTCGCGGTGCGCGCGGAAGGTCTTGATGTACGAGAACATGTAATCCCAGCGGCCGCAGTTGAGGCCGGCGATGCGGCCGCGCAGCGCATGCAGGATCTCGTCCATCTCGAATACCGCCGGCAGGGTCTCGATCAGCACGGTGACCTTAATCCGGCCCTCCGCCAACCCGAGCGCCTGCTCGATGTGGCCGAGCACGTCGTTCCAGAGCTGCGCCTCCTCCATGCACTGGAGCTTCGGCAGGTACAGATAGGGTCCGCGGTCCTTCGCGGCGAGCACGTCCGCATTGTGGAAACAGAACAGCGCGGCATCGAAAATGCTTGCTGAAATCGGGCTGCCGGCGCTCGCCGCGCCGTCGACGCGCGTGCTGTCGACAAGCACGTGCTTCTCGTCCAGGTGCCAGCCGCGCGGGCGCACCATCAGCACCGCCTGCTCCCGGAACGGCTTCAGTGTGTAGAGCTTGCCGGGGCGGCCGTCGGCGGCCGGCGATGTGAAGGTCAGGGTGCCGGCGACCGCCTCGCGCAACGCGCCCTGGCCGGTCAGCAGGTTGTCCCAGGTCGGCGAGGTGCTGTCCTCGAAATCGGCCATGTAGCAGTTGGCGCCGGAATTGAGCGCGTTGATGACCATCTTCGGGTCGACCGGACCGGTGATCTCGACCCGGCGGTCGAGCAGCGCCGCCGGCAGCGGCGCGACCCGCCAGTCGCCGGCGCGGATCGCTGCGGTGTCCTCGCGGAAATCGGGCAGGCCTCCGGCGTCGAAAAAGGCCTGGCGCTCGCGACGCGCTGCCAGCCGGGTCTGGCGGGCGCCCTCGAAGCGGCGGTGCAGGTCGGCGAGCAGGTCGAGCGCGGCCGGGGTCAGCAGCGCATCCTGGCCCGCTGCCTGCGCGGTGATCTCGACGCCCACCGGAATCTTGCCGGGGTCGTGGGGGTGCTGCCTTTCTGCCATCACTGCCGACATCGTGCGTCTCCTGCTGGAACGTTGGATCAGGAGGCGGGTGCTGGAACGATCCGCCCTGTCCAGCACCATGCGGCGACGTGTAGTATTTGACAATCAAGTTTTTGCAATGCACAACATAAGAATTACTTATAAATAGCCCCATGGTCCGTTCATCCGGCTCCACACCGCGCTTCGCCTACAAGGGCGACCGACTCAAACCGTTGCGGGCGTTCTGCCAGACCGCCCGCCTGGGCTCGGTTTCGCGCGCGGCCGAGGCGCTGTACGTCAGCCAGCCGGCGGTGACCCTGCAGTTGCAGGCGCTGGAACGTGAAATGGGCGTGAAACTGCTCGAACGCAGCGGTCGACGGCTGGTGATGACCCGCGAGGGCGAGGCGCTGTACGAGCTGGCCCGGCCGCTGGTCGAAGGCCTGGACGGCATCGACGGGGTATTCCGTGAGCGGATCCGCGGAATGGATGCCGGCGAACTGAACGTCGCCGCCGGCACCTCGACCATCCTCTATCTGCTGCCGACGATCGTCGAGCGCTTCAAACAGGCGCACCCGGACGTGCGGCTGACACTGCACAACGTCACCGGCGCCGGCGGGCTGGACCTGCTGCGCTCAGACGCGGTCGACCTGGCGGTCGGTTCGATGCTCGACGTCCCGACCGATCTCGACTATGCACCGGTCTACCGTTTCGAGCCGATGCTGATCACCCCGCCCGATCATCCGCTGGCCGACAAGCCCGACCTGGCCCTGGAAGACCTGTCGCCGTACGGCCTGATCCTGCCACCGCAGCGGCTGACCACCTATCGCATGGTCGACCTGGTGTTCCAGCGCGCACGGGTGCCCTACACGGTCGCCCTGGAGGTCGGCGGCTGGGAGATCATCAAGCAGTACGTGGCGATGGGCCTGGGCATCAGCATCGTCACCGCGATCTGCCTGACCGAGACCGACCGGGACCGCCTCGCCGCGCGCTCGCTGGCCGGCTATTTCCCGGATCGCAGCTACGGTGTCGTCGTGCGCAAGGGCAAGTACCTGAGTCCGCAGGCACGTGCGTTCACCGAACTGATCAAGCCCGACCTGTTCGTCCGCGGCGACTACTACGACACCGGCCCGTCGGAGCGCTGACGGTCTGCGATGAAAAAGCCTGTTCGCATCCATGAGGACCGGCTTCGGAAGGAGTCGCCGCCCGGCGGGGTGGGGTTGGCTGCGCCCTCCTGGCGACGTCGTGTCTCCAAGTCGGGTCGCGGGCCATCCATGGCCCACTCTCCGCCACCCCCACCCCGTCGGCCGTCGCCTTCGCGAGGTTGAGCGCTTGTCGCTTCGGACGATAAGTCCATCCCCATCCAGCCCTCGCCTGCCAGGGGAGAGCTGGGTGGGGATGGGTGTGCTTGCAAACGCCGACCACGTGTCCGCAAGCCGATGGCCCGGCCCTTGCGGAGACTCCCGCGTTCAAGGGAAAACCTAAAGAAAACGCCCCGGTCCTTGCGGACCGGGGCGTCGAAGAAACCTGCCTGCCGCCGGGCGGCTACCAGACCACCTCGGCCATCGAGCAGTTCAGGCCCGAGCCGATGCCGAGCAGGGCGACGCGGTCGCCTTTTTTTAGTCGGCCCATCTCGCGCAGCTTGCTCAGTACGATCGGCACCGAGGCCGGGCCGATGTTGCCGTGCTCGCCGAAGATCGTCAGCACCTTCTCCGGATCGATGCCGAACGCCTTCACGAAGGCCTTGGTATGGACCTGGCTGACCTGATGGATCACGAACTCGTCGAGCTCGTCGGCAACCCAGCCCAGCGCGCTGCGGGCGGCGACCCAGGTGTTCTGGGCGAGCTTCAGGCCCTCGCTGAGCAACAGCCGGGTGTCGGTGACCATGCGATCGAGGTTGCCGCGGCACAGCCCGTTCCACTGGGTCGCGGCGCGGGTCACGCCGCCGCGGTAGCGCGGGGCGCCCGGGGCCAGCTCCGAACGCGCCAGCACCATCGCCGCGGCACCGCAGCCCAGGGTCAGGGTCGCCAGTTCGTTGCGGAACTGTTCTTCGGTCGCGTCCGGCGCGGTCAGGCGCTCCAGGGTCTTCTCGTAGGCCAGGCCGGCGGTCTCGCCGTCGACGACCAGCGCATAATCGATCTCGCCGCGCTCGATCATCCGGCTCGCGATGTCCATGCCGTTGATGAAGGCGAGGCAGGCGTTGGCGACGTCGAAGTTCTGGCAGTTCTCCGACAGCTTCAGGTTGCCGGCGACGATGCTGGCGGTGGACGGCTCCAGGTAGTCGCGGCTCACCGAGGTGTTGACCAGCAGACCGACGCGGTCGGGCTCGATGCCGGCATCGGCCAGCGCCTTCACCCCGGCCAGGGTGGCGGCATCGGACGCCTGCATCTCGCCGTCCCAGAGGCGGCGCGCATTGATACCGGCGATGTCCTTGAGCACGTCGATGCGGATGCCGAGACGGTCGAGGGTCGGCTTCAGGCGCGCGTTGATCTCGTCCGAGCTGAGACGACGCGGGGCATCGATATGGGCCAAGCCCGCGATCGCGACATGTTGGAACAGCATGGCGGCAGCTACCGGCAGTAAACGAAATAGCGCGCCAGCATACCGCGTTGGCGCCGCTCCCGCCATCCGCCACCGTAGGGTGGTCGTCTCGACCGGGGCCAGGGCCGGCTCCAGAGCGCCGGAACCGCCGCCACTGCGGCCGCTCCCGGTTCTTCCGGTCGCCTCCCGCGCAGCGGGCGGGACCGCGCAGCGGCCGATATCGCCACGTTGCCTCGAACTCAGGGACCCGTTCCCCAGGCCAGCCGGACCGCCGCAGCGACCCGGCCGTCCGGGTGGTCGCACAGCTTCGGCCGCCACGCCGAGTACAACGTCTCGCCGCCGGCATACCAGCGGACCGCCCAGACCAGCCTGATCAGCCGTTCCGGGTCCGCCCGACGCCACTCTGTTTCCAACGCCCGCTCCCAGAACGCCTGCGGCCGTGCCCTCAGTGCCGCAAGCAGATGGCCGCCGCCGGGATGTTTGCCCAGCCCGGTCCCGAGCATCCAGCCCGCTTCCGTATCCGGCAGGCACGCCGCCAGCGCCTTCGCGGCCGCGACCTGCGCCTGGAATGCCCAACTGGAGCGGCGCGGCCGTTCCACTCCGGATGCCAGATCCCTCAGGCGCGCGACGCTGGTCCGATCTCCCCAGCACCCCAGAGTCTCGATGGCCACGATGCGCACGCCCCACCACCTGCTTTCCAGCGCCTCGTCGATGGCGCGCCTGGCGGCCTCGTCGGGCGGACGCGTGGCCAGTGCGCGGAGCCGCTCGCACTGTTCGCGCAGCAGCTGGCCGCCCGGATTGGCTTCGCGCCTCGCGCGCCGGCAGGCGCGGCAGCGCACGGCCCGGCTGTCGATATGGCCCAACGCCTGCTCGTACCACCACTTCTGCTGCCTGGCCGTCCACACCTGCTCCTCGCCGCAGTCGCGGCAGGTGAAGGCGCGGTCGAGATAGAACTCCGGCAGCAAGCCGTAGGTGTTGTTGTGGCGCGCCAGCAGTTCGCGGTCGGCGCGGACGGCCCCGGCCGGCGGGTTCTCGCAGTCCGACCAGCGCACATCCGGCTGCGACAGTGCCGACCGGGCCGCCTCGGCGCGCTTCAGCCGTCGTTCGCGGATTTCAGTACGGCGCTGCCTATTGCTCTTGCGTTCGCTCACCTGCCACAGCGGTAGCCGGCGAAGCGCTGTTCGCCGTCGTGCGGCTCGCCCAGCGGCTGGATGGTGTCGGCGCCAAGGCCCGGGCCCTCGTTGCGGGCGAGAGTCTCCAGTTCCTCGCGCACGCGCAACGGGTTGCGGTCGTAGAACGCGATGCTGTCCTTCACCGACACGCTGATCTCGCCGAGCTTCTGGCAACCGGCCGGCGGAGCGCCGGCGGGGACCACCCGCACCGCGCTGGCGCCAGGCGCCATGTGGACCCAGGTGCAGCCGGCGGCCGATGCGCCGAGGACGGCGATCGAGGCGGCAAGGAGCAGCGGACGGATCGTATTCGGGCGCATCGTGATGAACTCTCGTCGGTCGTGATGCCGGCGACCCTATCCGAAGCGGTCGCCGGAGACAAAACGGGGCGCCAAGGCGCCCCGTCCGTAGCAGCGGTCCAGTGATAGCCGGCCGCTCCCTCCCCGTCGCTGAACGACGGGGTTCGCATCGCCCGCCGGCTACTTCCCGGCCACCGGCTTGCCGTCGGCATCGAGCACCTGGACCTCGCCGAGGTCCAGCGCGCGGATCGGCGCTTCCATCTGTGCGAGATCGCCGACCACCACCCAGACCAGCTTCGACGGATCGATCGCCTTGGCCGCAGCGGCGACCTCGGCCGGCGTCATCGCCTGGATCTCGTCGTTGCGGCGGACCACATAGTCGTCAGGACGATCGTAGCGGACGATACCGCCGATGGTGCCCATCACCGCCCCGGCGGTCTCGTAGGCGCCCGGCAGGCTGCGGCTCTCGTTGGCCTTGATGCGATCGATCTCGGCCTGGGTCGGCGGCATCTTGCCGCTGACGTACTCGGCGACTTCGCGCTGGATCTCGGCCAGCGATTCGGCGGTCTTGTCGATCTGCACAGGCGCCACCGCCAGCCACGGCCGCTGGCCCAGCGCGTTGGTCAGCACGGTGCGGGCGCCGTACGACCAATGCTTGTCCTCGCGCAGGTTCATGTTCAGGCGCGAGACGAACGATCCGCCGATCACCTCGTTGGCCATCTGCAGCAGGGTCTCGCCGTCGCTGCCGGTCGGCGGCATCAGCTCACCGGCGAAGATGTTCGCCTGCACCGCGCCGGGCTGGTCGATCAGATAGACCCGGGCCTTGTCCGGTCGCGCGACCTCCGGCACCTCGACCGCTTCCGGAGCCTGGCCGGCGCCCTTCCAGTCGCCCAGGTGCTTGTTCAGCACCGGCACGATTTCGCCGAGGGTGGTATCGCCGACCACGATCAGGGTCGCGTTCTCGGGGCGTACCCAGTCCCGGTGATAGGCGGCCAGGTCGTCACGGCCGAGCGCGGCGATCGAAGCCTCGGTACCGGAACCGCTGAACGGCATCGCATACGGATGGCCTTCGCCGTACAGCAGCGGCGGCAGCACCCGCAGCGCGGCCGAGTTCGGGCGCGCCTTCTCCTGCTTGATGCCGGCGATCCAGCTGGCCTTCACCCGGTCGATCTCGGCCTGCTCGAAGCGCGGCGCGCGCAGCATGTCGGCGAACAGGTCCAGTGATGGATCCAGGTTCTCCTTCAGCGCCGAAAGGTAGGCGCTGCCACCATCGAGCGCGGCACCGGCGCCGAGGTTCGCACCCAGCGCCTCGGCGCGATCACGGAACGCGAGCGCATCGTACTCGCCGGCGCCTTCGTCGAGCATGCTCATCGCGAAGCTCGACGCGCCGAGCTTGTCGGCCGGATCGGTACGATAGCCCCCGTCGAATTCATAGCTGAACTGCACGACCGGGATGTCGTGACGCTCGGCCAGGATCACCGCGGTGCCGTTGTCCAGCGTCGCGCGCTGCAGCTCGGGGAACTTCAGGGTCGGGAACTCTTCCGGCATCGGCACGCCCTCGCTGCGGTCGACCGTGCTCTCGAGAGTGCGGTACTTCGGATCGACCGGCGGCCGCTCGAACGGCTGCGGCGTCACCGCCGGCTCCTCGGCCAGCGGGGTGCGCTCGCCCGGTTCGACGACGAGGGTGTGGGAACCCTCGCCCAGCCAGCGGCGGCCGACCGCCTGCACGTCGGCAGCGGTGGTCGCGGCGATGTTGTCCAGCGACTCGCGGAAGCAGCCCGGATCGCCGGCGTAGACCGCGCACTCGGCCAGCGCGTCGGCCTTGCCGCCGAAGCCGCCGATACGCTCGATGCCGCGGATGAAGCCGGCCCGGTACACGGTCTTGGCCTGCGCCAGCTCGGCCGCGGTCGGGCCCTCGGCGAGCAGCTTCTCCAGCTCCTCGTCGACGATCTTCTCGACCCGGGCCACGTCGACGCCTTCCTTGACGTTGATCATCACCATGAAGTTCGAACCCAGCTGCGACGCATAGGCACCGGTGCCGACGCTGTCGGCCAGCTTGTCGCCGTGCACCAGCCGCTTGTCGAGTCGCGAGGAGGCGCTGCCGCCGAGCACCTGCGACAGCACCTGCAACTGGTCGATGTCGCGGGTGCCCACCTGGGCGACGTTCCAGACCCGATAGATGCGCGGCTGCGGCACCTTGTCGTGCATCACCTCACGGGTGTCGGCCGGGCGCCGGGCGACGTCGACCGCCGGCTGCGCCATCGTCGGCCCGGCCGGGATGTCGCCGAAGTACCTGGCGACCTTTTCCCTGGCGGTGGCGACGTCGATGTCGCCGGCCAGCACCAGCACCGCGTTGTTGGGGCCGTACCAGGTGCGGAACCAGGTCTTCACGTCCTCCAGCGAAGCGGCGTTGAGGTCGTTCATCGAGCCGATCGTGCTGTGGTGGTACGGGTGCCCCTTCGGATACAGCGAGCGGCCGAGCTGCTCCCAGACCTGGCCGTAGGGCTGGTTCTCGCCCTGGCGCTTCTCGTTCTGGACCACGCCGCGCTGCTCGTCGAGCACCTTCTGGTCGATCGCGCCGAGCAGGTGGCCCATGCGGTCGGACTCCATCCACAGCGCCATGTCGAGCGCGGTGGTCGGCACGTTCTGGAAATAGTTCGTGCGGTCGGAATTGGTGGTGCCGTTCATATCGGTCGCGCCGACCAGCTCGAACGGTTCGAAATACTCGCCGCGGTGATTCTCCGAGCCGTTGAACATCAGGTGTTCGAACAGGTGCGCGAAGCCGCTGCGCCCGGCCGGCTCGTCCTTGCTGCCGACGTGGTACCAGATGTTGACCGCGACGATCGGCGCCTTGCGGTCGGTGTGCACGATCACCCGCAGGCCGTTGGACAGGGTGAACTCCTCGTACGGGATGTCGACACCGGTGCGGACGGCCTGCTGCTCGGCCAGCGCCGGCGTGGGCGCGGTCCAGGCCACGCCGCCGATCGCGGTCGCCAGCGCGGCGGCGAGCAGGCCGCGGTTGAACAGCCGGCGCGGGGCAGCGGGCTTGAGGTCGGACAGTCCCGCTTTGCGCGGCCTACGGTCTATGAACATCGGTAGCTCCTTGGCTCTTCCATTGATGGGTGCCGATCTCCCTGTCAGACCGGACTGGCATGAACCCCCATCCTAGCCCGCGTGCCAGGCCTGGGCACTAGGCCACAAGTCTCGCCGTGTCGCGATACCGCGATTGTGGTTTCATGTCGGCAGGCGCCCGTACGCGCCAGCCGCCACCCGTCCCTCGAGGTGTGCCATGCCCAACCCCCGCCGCTGCCTGGTCACCGGCGCGAACCGTGGCCTTGGATTCGAATTCGCCCGGCAGCTGCTCGAGCGCGGCGAGCACGTGCTCGGCACCTGCCGCCACCCTGGCCGCGCGCCGGCGCTGAACGACCTCGTCGGCGAGTACCCGGGACGGATGCACGTGCTGCCGCTGGACGTGGCCAACCCGAAGTCGATCGCCGAACTCGCGCGCGAACTGCCGCTGGTCCTCGACGGACTCGACCTGCTGATCAACAACGCCGGAGTCCTGCATTCGGGCGAGCGCTTCGGCAGCGTGCCGTCGCTCAACCTCGACGACAGCTTCCGCACCAACGCCAGCGGCCCGTTCCTGCTGACCCAGGCGCTGGCGCCTCGCCTGGCCCCCGGGGCGAAAATCGCCAGCCTGTCCTCGTCCTGGGGCTCGGTCTCGGAGCTGGAGGCCTTCCGCACGCCCAGCTACGCGATTTCCAAAGCCGCGCAGAACATGGTCACCGCGCTGCTCGCCAAGGCACTGGCCGAACGTGGCATCGTCGTGCTCGCGCTCAACCCGGGCTGGGTGCAGACCGACATGGGCGGCACGCATGCCGAACTGACCCCGGCAGAGTCGGTCTCGGCGATGCTGCGGGTGATCGACGATGCCGGTCCCGGCGACAGTGGCCGCTTCCTCGACTGGCGCGGCAAGGCGGTACCATGGTGATGCGCGCCGCACTCCTTGCCCCCTCCGCCGCAGTGCCCGACGCTGGCGTCGTCCGGACGCGTCCGGATAAACGGCAGCCGTCATTCCGGCACGCGTTCGCCGGGACAGCCCATGTTCGACGTGATCCTCTACCAGCCGGAGATTCCACCCAACACCGGCAACGTGATCCGCCTGTGCGCCAACACCGGCGCGCGCCTGCACCTGGTCGCACCGCTGGGGTTCGACATGGACGACCGCCAGCTGCGCCGCGCCGGGCTGGACTACCATGAATACGCGACCGTGCAGGTGCACGACGGCCTGGACGCCGCGCTGGCCGCGATCGCGCTGGCCAACGGCGCCGTGCCGCGGCTGTTCGCACTGAGCACCCGCGGCCGCACCCGCTTCGACACACCACGCTACGCCGCCGGCGACGCCTTCCTGTTCGGCCCGGAGACCCGCGGCCTGCCCGACGCGGTGCTCGACGCGCTGCCCGCGCCGCAGCGTCTGCGGTTGCCGATGCGTCCGGGCAACCGCAGCCTCAACCTGTCCAACAGCGTCGCGGTGGTGGTGTTCGAGGCCTGGCGCCAGCACGGCTTCGACGGCGGCGGCTGAAATCCACCGGCATTCGCGGCCCGCCACAACCGCAACGCGACCATGCGCCAGCGAAATAGTTCCTGAACCTCGCCGTTCAGTATTAAGGCGCAATTGGGGAACGCTGCGGATACTGGCTCGCACCGGATGTGACGGACGCCAAGAAAGCCGCCGTCCGGCCCGATACCAAGACAAATAAGAGGCTACGTCCTTATGAAGCGCTCCCTCACCATTTCCAAGCTTGCCGCCCTGTCGCTGATCGCCGCCCTGCCGTTCGCTGCTTCCGCGGCCGAGGGCGTGTCCTACACCTACGTCGAAGGCGGTTACGCCGCCACCAACACCGACGGCAACGACGCCGACGGCTGGGCCATCGGCGGTTCCGGCGCGATCGCGCCGAACTTCCACATCTTCGGCAACTACAGCAACCAGGACATCGACGGCACCAACCTCGACTTCGACCAGTGGCGCGTCGGCGTGGGCTACAACCACGAGATCAACCGCAACGTCGACCTGCTGACCCGCGTCGCCTACGAGAAGTTCGATGCCGGCCGCGGCTTCGATGCCGACGGCTGGAGCGTCGAGGCCGGCGTCCGCGGCGCGTTCACCCCGAACTTCGAAGGCTACGCCCTGGCCGGTTACGAGGACTTCGACGAGATCGCCGGTCAGAGCATCGACGGCGAGTTCTACGGCCGCCTCGGCGCGCTGGTGAAGTTCAACCAGACCTGGGGCATCAACGGCGACGTCAAGTTCGTCGACGGCGACACCCAGTGGTTCGTCGGCCCGCGCGCCAGCTTCTGATCGCGGCCCGCCCCCTCCCATCGCGCTGAATCTCTCTCTCCCCCCGAAACATCGCGATGTAGCCCGGCCCTTGTGGCCGGGCTTTTTTGTGCGTCGGTACCGCGCCCGGGTGGAGGCAGGCACCGCGATAGCAACCGGTGCGTGCTTGCAGGTCCGGGGACGACGCCCGCTCGGCGCAAGACCGGGCACTGCCCTCTCCGGCCACTGCAGCGACCGTCGACGGCTTCCATCGGCAGCAGCCGTCGTCGAAACGACGGCTGCTGCACGCGATGTCACTGCGCTCCGGCCTCCTTCAGGGCGGCTTCCGTCGCCGCGCCCTCGACGAATACCGGGTCGCCGGTGGTGCCGACATCGAACAGGCAGTCCCTGTGCAGCTTCTCGTCCTTGACCCGCGCGCAGACCTGCTTGGCCAGTTCCACGTTGGCCGGGTTCATCGGCGGAATCTTCTCCCGCGGGAACGGCTCGCTGACGAATTTGCCCGGATCGACATCCTCGGCGTAGTCGAACAGGCTGGTCTTCCTGTCCACGCGCCACTTGTCCGAGAAGCCCGGCTCCAGCCACTCGCCCTGCTTGAGCACGCCCATGATGCCGTCCGTCGCCATCGTGTGGTACGCGCGCACGTTCATGTACCAGAGGTTCTGGCCGGCCCACCAGTTCGCGGTGGCGGTCATCCTCGTTCCGTCCGGGAAGTAGACGTTGATGCCGTTGTTGCCCAGCGTCGTCACCCTGGCGCCGGGACCGAGGTCGATCCCGCCCGACGGGATCGGCGTGACCACGCCGTCCACGCGCAGCTGCAGGCCGGCCGGATCGGGCATCACCCCGGTGCCCGGCTGCCAGGTCACCCGATGATTGCCGACACGCGTGGCGACCGCCGTGTTGACGCTGACCCAGGGGAGGTTGTCCACCGGCCGCTGCCGGGTCTGGATTTCCATGCCCTGCGAGCGCAGTGCGACGAATTCGCCGCCGGTCTGGAAGTCGTAATACAGGCCATTGACGGTTCTGATATGGGGATCGCCGTCGTTGTAACCGTCGTTGAGCGAGCCGTAGTGCAGCTGCACGTTCGGCGATCCGGTGCCGAGGCTGCCCACCCCCGGCCAGGACGGGGTGGTGCCGAAGATGTTGGCGGCGTTGTACACCGCAGCCCACACCGCCGCGGGCGTCGCCGCCGGATAGGTCTGCAGGTAGCGCGCAGCCGCGCCGGCCACGTGCGGCGCCGCCATCGAGGTGCCGTCGATGGTGTTGACGGCGGTGTTGCTGCCGATCCATGCCGAAGTGATGGCGCTGCCGGGGGCGAACAGATCCAGGCAGCTGCCGTAGTTCGAGAACCAAGAGCGGGTGTCGGTGTTGTCGACCGACCCGACCGTGATCGCCACCGGCTCGCGTGCCGGCGAGTAGCCGCAGGCGTTGGCGGAGCTGTTGCCGGCGGCGACGACCACGGTGACGCCGTTGATGTTGTGCAGGTTGGCCACCGCGGTATCTACCGAGGTGTTGCCGCCTCCGCCCAGGCTCATGTTCACCACCGCCGGGGTCACATGATTGGCGGCGACCCAGTTGACGCCGGCGATGATCGTCGACCACGGCGAACCGCCGACGCAGGGGAACACCCGCACCGGGTGGATGGTGACCTGCTTGGCGACGCCATAGGTGGTGCCGCCAAGGGTGCCGGCAACGTGCGTTCCATGCCCGTTGCAGTCGTTGACGCCGCCGCCGATGAAGTCCGCGCCGAGTCCGACCCGGCCTGTGAACTCCGTGTGGCCGACATTGAGGCCGGAATCGATCACGTAGGCATGAACGCCAGCCCCGGTGGTGTCGTAGGTATAGAGCGTGTCCAGCGGCAGCAGGCGCCGGTCGATGCGATCCAGCCCCCAGGTCGCTCCGGTCTGGATGGTGTCGATCGTGGCGATGCCGTCCTCCTCGACATAGGCCACGCGTGGATCGGCCAGCAAAGCGGCCAGGGTGTTGTCGTCGGCCTTCACCACGAAACCGCGCAGCACGCGGTCGTAGCTGCGCACCAGGCTGGCGCGATGTTGCGCGGCGATGGCCTTCGCCGCCACGGCGACCGGCGCGGCGCGGTTGGACTCTCCTGCCAGGCTCGCCGCCTGCGGCTTGAGCACGACGATGTACTGGCCGCTGATCGGATTGTCGGTGGTGCGGAACTCGCCGGAAACAGCGGACAGAGCGGCGCACATCAGCGAAGCGCCGACAGCGACGGCGAGCGGGGTGATATGAAGTCTCATAGTACGTTCCTTGTCCATGGTTTGAATGACGATGCGGGCTGAACAGCCCCGTCGAGAACGGATCGTGCAATGGACAGCAAAGGCGATCCTGCGTGAAGCGATTCCCTTGCCTCACATCCGGCGATCCGCGCGCCCAGCCTACGCCAGCCCCGTGAGCGGAGTCGTCACATTCCCGGACGAAGGCCCGCCAGCTGCCGTCGGCCGTCGGGCGCCGCACGACTCCGCTGCGGCGGGCGCCGATGGACACGTCGGGAGGCGCGTGCCCGCGCCTATGCATGAATCGCCGCCAGGCTTCAGGTGCCGTTCGTGCCAGGACGACCGGCCAGCCGCGAAACGGTTCGTTCGGGACGACGCCGCCACGACACGACCGGATTCCTCTGCGGCTCGTCACGGCGCTGACAGCGCGCGCCTGACGTCGGACGCACATCCCGCCGCATGCTCCCATCTCCGCCGGACAATGAGACACCCGGTCCCGGGCCACCGCCCCCGGCAAGGGCGTGCAGCCCCTTCCAGCCGCCTCCCTCGCTGGTCCGAAGCCGGTTGCCCGATCGCACGTTCGCGCAGGGACCAGGCCGTCCCGGGAACCACAGACCCGCGGCCCGCAGGTAGGACGCGGCCGGAACGGCGCCGTGCCCGGCCGCCAGGGCATCGGCGAGGAAACCACGCGCCAGAACGCGGGCAATAAAAAGCCCCGCGGGCAGGGGGGGCCGGCGGGGCTGGTGGAACGGGACCTGGGGAGGGGTGCTCCGTTCCGGGGGATCACTCCAGGGGAGGGGAGAGATCAGCGACAGGCGTTGCACCTGTCGCGATCTATATGACCACTTTCCGCATTGATGGTTCGTGAAGATCGGGGTTAATAAATTGTTGGATTCAGGCTCGATTCACCGAAATAACTCCGGCGAACGTGCCGCCAAAACCGGCACATCAATGGGCTTCTTCCCAGTTGTCGCCGACTCCGCAATCGACGACCAGCGGCACCCTCAGCTCGGCCGCCGCCGCCATGCGGCCGGAAACCTCGGCGACCAGCGTTTCAACGAAGTTGGCCTCGGCCTCGAACACCAGTTCGTCGTGCACCTGCAGGATCATCAGCGCCGGCGCCCGGCCGCTGCCGTCGCGGTGCCCGGCCAGCCAGCGGTCGACGTCGATCATCGCCCGCTTGATGATGTCGGCCGCCGTGCCCTGCATCGGTGCATTGATCGCGGCGCGTTCGGCGCCCGCCCGCAGTCCCTGGTTGCGGGCATGGATGTGCTCCAGATACAGGCGGCGTCCGAACACGGTCTCGACATAGCCCCGCTCGCGTGCCTGTTCGCGGGTGCGCTCCATGAAATCGCGCACGCCCGGATAGCGGCTGAAGTACAGCGCGATGTAGTCCTGCGCCTCGCCTCGCGACACGCCGAGCTGCCTGGCCAGGCCGAACGCGCTCATGCCGTACATCAGGCCGAAGTTGATCGCCTTGGCCGCGCGCCGCTCGTTGGCGTCGACGTCGCCGATCGCCTTGCCGAACACCTCGGCGGCGGTCGCGCGGTGGATGTCGGCACCGGAGGCGAACGCATTGACCAGACCTTCGTCGCCGGACAGGTGGGCCATGATCCGCAGCTCGATCTGCGAGTAGTCGCAGGCGACGATCCTGCGTCCCGGTGGGGCGACGAAGGCGGTGCGGATACGACGGCCGTCTTCGGTGCGGATCGGGATGTTCTGCAGGTTCGGATCGCTGGAGGCGAGCCGGCCGGTCGCGGCGCCGGCCTGGTGATAGCTGGTGTGCACGCGGCCGGTATCGGGATTGACCATCTCCGACAGCTTGTCGGTGTAGGTACTGCGCAGCTTGGCCAGACCGCGATACTCCAGGATCACCCGCGGCAGCTCGTGCTGGTCGGCGATCGCCTCCAGCGCCTCCTCGTTGGTGCTCGGCTGGCCCTTGGGCGTCTTCACCAGCGCCGGCAGCTTGAGTTCGTCGAACAGCAGTGCGCCGAGCTGCCTGGGCGAGTCGAGGTTGAAGCTGCGGCCGGCCAGTCCGGTCGCCTTGCGTTGCGCGGCGAGCATGCGCTTGCCCAGATCGGCCGACTGCCGGCGCAGTTCGTCGCCGTCGATCATCACGCCGTTGGCCTCGATCCGCTCGAGCACCTTGACCAGCGGCATCTCGATCTCGCGATAGACGCGCTCAAGTGACGGCACCGCGGCCAGCTTCGGCGCCAGCACGCGGTGCAGGCGCAGGGTCACGTCGGCATCCTCGGCGGCATAGCGGGTGGCGTCGTCGA
The DNA here is from genome assembly GCF_021725675.1 of Marilutibacter chinensis. GTDB lineage: Bacteria > Pseudomonadota > Gammaproteobacteria > Xanthomonadales > Xanthomonadaceae > Marilutibacter > Marilutibacter chinensis. The sequence goes on from NZ_JAKJPO010000009.1 coordinate 49,494, forward strand.
GCGCGACCTGCGAGAACGGGATCGCCTTGGCGCCCTTGCCGGCGACGTCGGCGTACTTGACCGTCTCGTAGCCAAGGTAGCGCCTCGCCAGCGAATCCATGTCGTGTCGGGTCGCGGTGGCGTTGTAGACGAAGCTCTCCAGCATGGTGTCGTCGGCGTAGCCGTGCACCTCGATGCCGTGGCGGCGCAGCACGTGCAGGTCGTACTTGCCGTGCTGGCCGAGCTTGCGCCGGCCCGGGTCCGACAGCAGCGGCCGCAGCGCATCGAGCACCACGGTGCGGTCGAGCTGCGCCGGTGCGCCCGGATAGTCGTGCGCGAGCGGGATGTAGCAGGCGGCACCGGGCTGGGTCGAGAAGCTCAGTCCGACCAGGTTGGCGCGCATCGGATCGAGCGAGTCGGTCTCGCAGTCGAACGCGAACTCGTCCGCGGCCCGCAGCCGTCCGATCCAGTCGTCGAGCTGCGCATGGGTGGTCACGCATTCGTACACGCCGGCGGCGGCGAGCGCCGGGTCCGCGTCCCCGTCGACGGTCACGGACGCCTTCGCGTAGCCGGCCGCGGTGTTGCGCATGCCGGCCTGCTCGGCACGCGCCTGCTCCGTGCCGGATACGGTACCGGCCCCCCCGTCGAGCTCCTTCAGCGCCTGCTTGAAGCCGTAGCGCGTGTACAGCGCGCGGAGGGTGTCGGTATGGGCTTCGCGCAGCGACAGCGCGGTCGGCGTCTGCTCCAGGTCGACATCGGTCCTGATCGTGACCAGGGTGCGGTTCAACGGCAGCCGATCCAGCGCCTCGCGCAGGTTGTCGCCGATCTTGCCCTTGATCGCATCGGCGTGCGCGATCACCCCGTCGAGAGTCTCGTACTCGGCCAGCCACTTGGCCGCGGTCTTCGGTCCGCACTTGCGCACGCCGGGCACGTTGTCGACCGTGTCGCCCATCAACGCGAGATAGTCGACGATCTGGCCGGGGCGGACGCCGAACTTCTCGACCACCGCCTGCTCGGAATCCATCCGGCTGCCGCTCATGGTGTTCACCAGCGCGATGCCGCCGCCGTCCCCGCGCGCGTGCACGAGCTGGGCGAAGTCCTTGTCGCTGGTGGAGATGGTGACCCCGATGCCCTCGGCCGCCGCCTGCACCGCGAGGGTGCCGATCACGTCGTCGGCCTCGACGCCGGGTACGCGCAGGATCGGCATGCCGAGGGCCTCGACGATGTCGCACATCGGCTGCACCTGCGCACGCAGCTCGTCCGGCATCGGCGGACGGTTGGCCTTGTACTCGGGATACAGCTCGTCGCGGAAGGTCTTGCCGGGGGCGTCCACGACGAAGGCGACGTAGTCGGGCTTCTCCTTCAGCGTCGCGCGCAGCATGTTGACCACGCCGAACAGTGCGCCGGTCGGCTCGCCGTCGTCGTTGCTCAGCGGTGGCAATGCGTGGAAGGCACGGTAGAGATAGCTCGATCCGTCGATCAGGACGAGGCGGCGGGCAGTGTCGTTCATGGCGTCGATTCTACGCTGCAGTTGCCGCGGCCTCCGTCGACGACGTCACTGCGTCCGCGCATCGGGCGGCGTATGCTGGCTGCAACCGTCATCCGGGCGTGGAGCAGTCCCGTCCGCAATCCAGGCAACGCACCAGGAGCCCGCCATGCGCCCCGCCCTGCCCCTCCTTCTCGCCCTGTCGCTGGTCGCCTGCGCCAGCACCGGCCCCGCCGCCGACGACCCGACCGCCGGCCTGGTCAACCCGCAGGTGATCCGCAGCGAGCAGCCCAACGGCGACGTCATCGAGGAGTACCGCGTCAACGGTCGCCTGCACGTGGTCAAGGTCACCCCGGCCCGCGGCCCGGTCTACTACCTGCAGGACCGCGACGGCGACGGCCGCCCCGACGACGGTGCGCCGGTCTCGCCGGTGCTGTGGAAGCTGTTCGAATGGGATTGAGTGCGGTGGCACCCCGGGCGCGGAACCACGGGCCACCGGCCGTGAGCGGCGACGTCCTCGCGCCGCGACCATGGCACCCTGCCCACAAAAAAAATGCCGACGCGAAACGCCGGCATTCTTTCATGCGGCCGCCGGCATGACCGGCGACCCGGAACGACGCCTTACAGCGCGGCGTCCTTGAGCTTCTTCAGCGGACGCACCTTCACCTTGACGGTGGCCGGCTTGGCGGCGAACCACTGCTCTTCCTTTGTGAACGGGTTGATGCCCTTGCGCTTCGGCTTGGCCGGCACCTTGACCGCGGTGATCTTCAGCAGACCCGGCAGGGTGAACGCACCGGCGCCCTTCTTGCTGATCGAACCATGCACGGCATTCTCCAGCGACGCGAACACGGCGCGGACGTCCTTGGCGGCCACACCGCTGACCTCGGCGATGTGCGCGACCAGGCCCGACTTGCTCAGGACTTCCTTGATCGGCTTCGGCGCGGCCGGCTTGGCGGCGGTCTTCTTCGGTGCAGCTTTCTTTGCAGCTTTCTTTGCGGTTTTCTTGGTGGCCATGCGTGTCCCCTGATGGGTCCTCGTTGGGTTTCTGGTATGTGCCTGCAGAGCCGGCACTCGGAATGTAGGGCATGGCCGCGACTTCGCCAAGCGGTCGAGGGCCGAAAATGGCTGAAAACAGGGTCGAAACACGAAAAAGTCGAAAAAACCCCGCGCAGACCGGGGGATTTCACCCATCGATCACGCGATCAGGCCGGCTGCAGGTTGGCGTAGGCGAGCACCAGCCACTTGCTGCCGGCCTCCTCGAAGTTGACCTGGACCCGGGCGTGGGCGCCACTGCCCTCGTAGTCGGTCACCGTGCCCAGGCCGAACTTCGGATGGGTGACCGCGACGCCGAGCGGAATCGATGGCGACTCGATCGCGGCATGGCCGCCCGGCGCGTTCCTGCGCGCGGCGCCGGCCATCGGCCGCGAGACCTGCACCTTCGGCCGCACCTCGTGCAGCAGCGCCGGCGGGATCTCGCGCAGGAAGCGCGACGGCATTCCGTACATGTCCATCCCGTGGATGCGACGGCTCTCGGCATAGCTGAGCACCAGCTTCTGGCGCGCGCGGGTGATGCCGACGTAGGCGAGCCGGCGTTCCTCTTCCAGGCGGCCGTGCTCCTCGGTCGACTTGCCGCTCGGAAACAGCCCCTCCTCGAGGCCGCCGAGGAACACCAGCGGAAATTCCAGGCCCTTGGCGCTGTGCAGGGTCATCAGCTGCACACCGTCCTCTCCGGCCTGGGCCTGGCCCTCGCCGGCCTCCAGCGAGGCGTAGCTGAGGAAGGCGACCAGTTCCGGCATCGCCTCGGCCTCCTCCTCGTCGATACGGCTGAAGCGCGAGGCGACCGACACCAGTTCGTCGAGATTGTCGGTGCGCGAGTCCAGCTGCCCGCGCGATTCGTTGGCATAGAACTCGCGCAGGCCCGAGCGCGCGAGCACGTGATCGATCTTCTCCGGCAGCGGCATCTCCGCGAGTTCGCGCTCGAGGCTGTCGATCAGCTGGACGAAGCCGGCCAGCGCATTGCGCGCACGCGCGGCCAGGCCGGTCTCGACGGTGATCCGTTGCGCCGCGTCCCACAACGGGATGCGGTCGGCGCGGGCGCGGCGACGGACCTCGTCGAGGGTGCGCTCGCCGATGCCGCGCGCCGGCGTGTTGACCGAGCGCTCGAACGCGGCGTCGTCGCCGCGGTTGGCGACCAGCCGCAGGTAGGCCAGGGTGTCCTTGATCTCGGCGCGCTCGAAGAAGCGCAAGCCGCCGTAGACGCGGTATGGCACCTGCTCGGCCAGCAATGCCTCTTCGAACACCCGCGACTGCGCATTGCTGCGGTAGAGCACCGCGATCTCGCCGTGGCTGCCGCCGTCGCGGACCCACTGCCGGATCCGCTCGACGACGAAGCGCGCCTCGTCGATCTCGTTGTAGGCGGCATACAGGTCGATCGGCTCGCCCTCGCCGGTATCGGTCCACAGTTTCTTGCCGAGCCGGTCGGGGTTGTGCGCGATCACCGCATTGGCGGCGTCCAGGATGTTGGCGCTGGAGCGATAGTTCTGCTCCAGGCGGATGGTCTGCGCACCGCGGCCGTCATTGGGCCCGAAGTCCTTGAGGAAGCGCTGCATGTTCTCGACCTTGGCGCCGCGCCAGCCATAGATCGACTGGTCGTCGTCGCCGACCACGAACACCTGGCCTTCCTCGCCGGCGAGCACGCGCACGAAGGCGTACTGGATCGCGTTGGTGTCCTGGAACTCGTCGACCAGGATCTGGCGGAAGCGGTGGCGGTAGTGCGCGAGCAGCGCCGGGTTGTCGCGCAGCAGCTCGTGCGCGCGCAGCAGCAGTTCGGCGAAGTCGACCAGGCCGGCGCGGTCGCAGCGTTCCTGGTAGGCGGCGTAGACCTTGCGCATCACGTCGGTCCACTCGTCCTGGCCGCCCTGCAGGTGTTGCGGACGACGCCCCTCGTCCTTCTGCGCATTGATCCACCATGCGATCTGGCGTGGCGGAAAACGGCTGTCGTCGATCTCCAGCGACTGCACGACGCGCTTGACCAGGCGCTGCTGGTCGTCCGAATCCAGCACCTGGAAGCCTTCGGGCAGCTTCGCCTCCTGCCAGTGCAGGCGCAGCAGACGATGGGCCAGGCCGTGGAAGGTGCCGATCCACATGCCGCGCGCACCGTGCGCGAGCTGGGCGTCGACGCGCGCGCGCATCTCGCCGGCGGCCTTGTTGGTGAAGGTCACCGCGAGAATGCCGTAGGTCGGCACCCCGAACACTTCGTTGAGCCAGGCGATGCGGTGGGTCAGGACGCGGGTCTTGCCGGAACCGGCGCCTGCGAGGACCAGGTAGTGACCGGGAGGCGCGCTGACGGCCTCGCGCTGGGCCGGGTTCAGCCCGTCGAGCAGGTGGGAAACATCCATTCCGTCATTGTACGCTGCGGACATGGACGCTCCCGCGGCCCCGTCCGGCATGTCGTCACCGGCCCGCGCCCGCGGGCGCAGATCATGGCGGACGACGCTCGCGCTCCTGCTGCTGGCCGCGTCCGGCGTCGGCGCAGCCGCCGGCTCCGACGATGCGGCGGACGTGGCGCAGGTGCAGCAGACCGTGCGTACGCTGACGCTCGGCGATGCACGCGTCGAGGTCGACATCGTCGATGCGACGCCGGCTCGTGCCGAAGCGCTGGAAACCTGGATCGGCGAGGTCGCCCATGCGGTGGAGGCGACGTTCGGCACATGGCCTCTGGCCCGCTCCGTGATCCGCATCACCCAGGTGGAAGCCGGCCAGGCCGGCGGCGGCAGCCCGGTTCCGTGGGGACAGACCTCGCGCCGCGGCGAACGGGTCGCGGTGCTGCTGTTCGTTCGACGCGACGCCGGCATCGGCGAGTTGCGCGACGACTGGACCGCCGCGCACGAACTGGTTCACCTGTACCACCCCTACCTCGGCCGCGAAGGCCGCTGGCTGGCCGAGGGCCTGGCGAGCTACTACCAGAACGTGGTGCGCGCGCGCGCCGGCCTGATGAGCGGCAACGCCGCCTGGCGCGCGCTCGACGCCGGCTTCGGTCGAGGTCGTCGCGACACCCGCGACCGTCCGCTGGCGCAGGCACGGCGGGGCGAGACAATGCGGGTGTACTGGGCCGGCGCGGCGTACTGGCTGGAAGCCGATCTCGCGTTGCGCGCGCGGGGCTCTTCGCTGGACGAGGTGCTGGCCGGCTATGCCGAATGCTGCCTCGCCGGCGCACGCTTCGGCGATGCGGAAGGCTTCGTCGCCGCGCTCGACCGGGTCGCCGGACGGGAGGTGTTCGCGGCACGGTTCAGGCGCTACGCCGCGTCACGCGCATTCCCGGACCTGGGCGAGGCCTATCTTCGCCTGGGTCTGCGCCGGGGTGCGGACGGCCTGCATTTCGATCCCGCCGGTGCTGCGCTGCGCGCGCGGATCATGGCCGCACCGGCACGTTGATACGATAGGGCCCGCGCCTCCATGGCGCGGGCCCTGCGGACGCGGGTGGCGCCCTCAGTGCGGCGCGGCGGGCTTGTGCGACTTGGTCACCGTGGCCATCAGCCTGTCGGTATAGGCAATGCCGATCGCCGACAGGATGAATACGCAATGGATGATGGTCTGCCACATCACCCCGATCGGGGTCGCCTTGGTGCACAGCACGCCGGCCGTGACTTCGGGGCCGCACAGCGGCAGGCCCAGCGAACCGGCTTCGATGAAGGTCTTCAGCAGATGGATCGACGAGATGCCGATGATCGCCATCGCCAGCTTGACCTTCAGCACGCTGGCGTTGACGTGGCTGAGCCACTCGGGCTGGTCCGGGTGCCCCTGCAGGTTCAGGCGCGAGACGAAGGTCTCGTAGCCGCCGACGATCACCATCACCAGGAGATTGGAGATCATCACCACGTCGATCAGGCCGAGCACGATGAGCATGATGCCCTGCTCGGTGAGGTGGCCGGCGTCGTGGATCAGGTGCCACAGCTCCTTCAGGAACAGGAACACATAGACGCCCTGGGCGACGATCAGGCCCAGATACAGCGGCAGCTGCAGCCAGCGCGAGGAGAAGATCAGGTACGGCAGCGGGCCCAGGCGCGGCGTTCCCGGGCGTACAGGTGGCGATTCGGACATGCGGATCACGGTCGGTTGAGGTCGGCGCAGGGTAGCCAGCCGTGATGACCGTCTCAAGAGGGCGCTGGAGCCGGTGCGGTGCGCGGGTCGAGCCGGTCGCGCCGGCACCGTACACTGCAGCCTTCCCACGCATGCGTCCCACGGTCAACGGAGCCGCCATGATCGACCTGTACTACTGGCCGACGCCGAACGGTCACAAGATCACCCTGTTCCTCGAGGAAGCAGGCCTCGACTACACCGTGCATCCGGTCGACATCGGTGCCGGCGACCAGTTCAAGCCCGAGTTCCTCGCGATATCGCCGAACAACAAGATGCCTGCGATCGTCGACAACGCGCCGGCCGACGGCGGCCTGCCGATCACCGTGTTCGAGTCCGGCGCGATCCTGGTCTACCTGGCCAACAAGACCGGAAAGTTCTTCGGCGCCGACGTGCGCCAGAAAATCGAGGTCAACCAGTGGCTGATGTGGCAGATGGGCGGACTCGGCCCGATGACCGGCCAGTACGGGCATTTCCACGTCTACGCGCCCGAACCGATCGCCTACGCCCGCGACCGCTACGCGCGCGAGGCCGCGCGCCTGCTCGGCGTGCTCGACAAGCGCCTGGACGGCCGCGACTTCCTCGCCGGCACCCAGTACACCATCGCCGACATGGCCTGCTATCCGTGGATCGACCCTTACGACAAGGCGCCGATGGACCTGTCCGGCTATCCGAACCTGCGCCGCTGGCGCGCCGCGATCGCCGAACGCCCGGCGACCGCCCGCGCCTACGCCGTCGCCGACCGCCACCGGGTACAGCGCGAGATGACAGAGGAAATGCGGCGCAATCTGTTCGGCACGCCGTCGAAGCCGGACTGAGCCTATTTTCCGTCCCCTAGGAGCGGCGTAAGCCGCGATGAAGCTTTCAAGGAAAGGTCCGATCGCGGCTTACGCCGCTCATGCGGCGCTCCTGCCGAATAGAAGCGCGATCACGACCAGCCCTCACGCGACAGCCATCGTCGCCTCCGTATAACCGAAGCCCGATACCACGCCGCATGAACAAGACGCTCGCAGGCTGCCTGCTCGCCATGACCCTGTCCGCCGCCACGTCCCCCGCTGCCGCCCGGACATCCGCCGCCGCACCGCAGAAGCTGACCCTGGAGGCGCTGGCCGGCGACGCGCCGCTGTCCGGGCCGAGCCTGACCAAGCCGAAGATCGCACCGGACGGCTCGAAGGTGACTTTCCTGCGCGGCAAGCCCGACGACCGCAACCGCCTCGATCTGTGGGCCTACGACATCGCCAGCGGCGAGACCGTGCGCCTGGTCGATGCCGACGACGTGCTGCCGCCGGGGCAGGAGGTGCTCAGCGACGAGGAGAAGGCCCGCCGCGAGCGGCAGCGCATCGCCGCGCTGAGCGGCATCGTCGACTACCAGTGGTCGCCCGACGGCCGCCAGCTGCTGTTTCCGCTCGGCGGCGAACTGTATCTGTACGACCTGGCCGCCGCCGCGAGCGGTTCCGGCAAGGACGCGGTGCGCCAGCTGACCCGCGGCGAGGGTTTTGCGACCGATCCGAAGATCTCGCCGAAGGGCGGCTACGTCAGCTTCATCCGCGACCGCAACCTGTGGGTGATCGACCTGGCCAGCGGCAAGGCCGCGCAGCTGACCCGCGACGGCAGTGACGTCATCGGCAACGGCGTCGCCGAGTTCGTCGCCGACGAGGAAATGGCCCGCCATACCGGCTACTGGTGGGCGCCGGACGACTCGGCGATCGCGTTCGCGCGCATCGACGAATCGCCGGTACCGGTGCAGAAGCGCTACGAGGTCTACCCGGACCGCACCGAGGTCGTCGAGCAGCGCTACCCCGCGGCCGGCGATCCCAACGTGCTGGTCCAGCTCGGCGTGATCGCGCCGAAGGCCGGCACCGCGCCGCGCTGGATCGACCTCGGTGCCGATCCGGACATCTATCTCGCCCGGGTCGACTGGCGCGATGCCCGTCACCTGGGTTTCCAGCGCCAGTCGCGCGACCAGAAGACGCTGGAACTGGTCGAGGTCGACCTCGACAGCGGCCGCGAACGCGTGCTGGTCACAGAGACCTCGAAGACCTGGGTGCCGCTGCACGACAACCTGCGCTTCCTCGACGACGGCCGGCTGCTGTGGTCGAGCGAACGCAGCGGTTACGAGCACCTCTACCTGATCGGTACCGGCGGCGACGCCGTCGCGCTGACCTCCGGCGACTGGGCGATCGACAGCGTGCTGTCGGTCGACGAGACGGCCGGCCTGGTCTACTTCGCTGCCGGCAAGGACTCGCCGACCGAGAGCGCGGTCTACCGCGTGCCGCTGGCCGGCGGCGCGATCGAACGCCTGTCCGATGTCGAGGGCTGGCATTCGGCGACCTTCGCGAAGAACGCCAGCGTCTACGTCGACAACTGGTCGAACCCGACCACGCCGCCGCAGCTGAGCCTGCACCGCAACGACGGCACCCGCATCGCCGACCTGGTCGCGAACGACCTCGACGACGCCGACCACCCGTACGCGCCGTACCGCGCCGCGCACCGGCCGATCGAGTACGGCACCCTGACCGCCGCCGACGGCAAGACCACCCTGCACTACAGCGTGCTCAAGCCGGCCGGCTTCGACCCGGGCCGACGCCATCCGGTCGTGGTCTTCGTCTATGGCGGCCCGGCCGCGCAGACGGTCAAGCGGATCTGGGCGCCGGACTTCAACCAGTATCTGGCCCAGCACGGCTACGTGGTGTTCTCGATCGACAACCGCGGCACCCCGCGTCGCGGCGCGGCCTTCGGCGGCGCGCTGTACGGCCGCCAGGGCACGGTCGAAGTCGAGGACCAGGTCGCCGGCGTGGAATGGCTGAAGACGCAGCCGTGGGTCGACGGCGACCGCATCGGCGTCCACGGCTGGTCCAATGGCGGCTACATGACCCTGATGCTGCTGGCCAAGGCATCCGAACATTACGCCTGCGGCGTTGCCGGTGCGCCGGTCACCGACTGGGCGCTGTACGACACCCACTACACCGAGCGCTACATGAACCTGCCCGACGCCAACCCGGACGGCTACCGCGAGGCGCGCGTGATCGAACACATCGACGGACTGGTCGGCGAACAGGCAGCTCCGCTGCTGCTGATCCACGGCATGGCCGACGACAACGTGCTGTTCAGCAACTCCACCGCACTGATGAGCGCCTTGCAGCAGCGCGGACAGCCGTTCGAGATGATGACCTATCCGGGCGCCAAGCACGGCTTGAAGGGTGCCGACCTGCTGCACCGGCTGCGGATCACCGAAGACTTCTTCGCCCACTGCCTGAAGCCGTCGGAGTAGGCCTTGCGCCCGCGCTCATGGCCGCTGGGACTGGCGCTGCTGCTGACGTCCATCGATACCGCCGCAACTCAGCCGATCGCGACCGATCAGGAAGCCCGTCGCTGGGCGCAGGCCTTGAGCGTGGCCTCGCCGTACAAGATCGGGGCGGCCGCACTGGCCGGTCAGATCCGCTACCGGATCGCCTTCGACGGCATTGATGGCGACCTGCCGGAAACCGGCGAACAGCGAATCGGAGGCACCGACGGTACCGGACACGAGTTGATCGTCTGTGTCGACTGCGGGCGGGAAGCTGCACCGACGCCGCGGGTACTGGCCGGCTACACCCGTGCCAATGCCTGGATTGAGAGCGAGGATCCGCGACTGCGCCGTTTCGCCGCACGCAACGACCGCGGCCGCAGCGTCGAGCAACGGATGAAGCGGCTGGCCGATGCGGTCCGCCGTCACCTGGACGCGGGCATCGACTTCCGCCACTACGACTCGGCCGCGACCGCGTGGGAAAAGCGCAGCGGCGACTGCACCGAGGCCGCACTGCTGCTGGCGGCGCTGGCGCGCGCCCGCGGCATCCCGACACGGGTCGCATCGGGACTGGCCTACTCCAGCCGCTTCACCGGCCGCTCGCACGTGTTCAGCCCGCACGTCTGGGTGCAGGCTTGGGATGGCGAGCGCTGGCGCAGCTACGACGCCGGCCTGTCGGGTTTCGATGCCGGCCACATCGCGGTGCACATCGGCGACGGTACCCCGGCCGACTTCCCGCGGATCATCGCGTCATTACGCGCACTGCGGATCGTGGATGCCACCGGCGTCCGCGCGCGGCCGGCGACGGCGGACTAGCCGGTCGTCTCCGGCGTCGGATCGATCATCGGCAGCTCCGGCAAATCGCTGTCGTCGACCCAGTCGACATCGCCCGGATCATCGACTCCCCCGACCAGGATGTACTCCAGCTCGAGCGACTGTACCGCCTCCCCATTCGGCTCGACCGGGGAACTGGCCGCGCTGGGTACCGCCGGCAAGGTCAGCGCTGGGTGCTGCTCGCCGGCCATCGCCGTGCCCGCGACCAGGGTCAGCGCGATCGCGGCGAGGCCTGCCGTGCGGCGCGGCACCCGATAGGCGATGCAGACCGGTCCTTGCTGACGTGACAGCAACGCACGACGGCCCGCTTCATCGAGACCGTCGAGCGAATGCATCCGCGATCCGCAGTGACCGCAATGCCCACCTATTCCTTCCTGCTCCTGCCGCGACAACGGACAGGGCCTGTCGATCCTCGGAAACTTCGCCATGATCGGGCTCCCCTTCTGTCTGTCGACGGTTCTAGCACGCACCGGGGCGGCCCGGTACTTTTGTCGCTTGGTTTCCTCCGCGGGGCGGATCGATGATGGCCACCCCGACCGTCAATGGAACCGACATGACCAAGCCCCTCGTCCTCGCCATCGCCCTCGCTTTCGCCGTCCCGTCGCCGGCGCTGGCCCAGCAAGCGCCCGCCGGCGCCGCGCAGCCGTCCAGCCCGGCCTGGGTTGAGCGCAGCAACGAACTGGCGCAGATCCTGGTCAGGGCGCAGGCTGGGTTCGCCCCTGAGGGCTTCTCGTACATGGGCATCCCGGGCTACGACGAGAAGGTATCCGACCTCGGCCCGGACGTCGGCGAGCGCTTCCGCAAGGCGATGGCCGACGCGCGTACGCAGCTGCAGGGCAAGCTGCGGCTCGAACGCGACCCGCAGGTCCGCCAGGATCTGGAGCTGCTGGTGAAAGCCGCCGACGAAGCCGCCGAATCCTCGCGCGTGTACGAAACCTTGACCCTGCCATGGACCGACGTCGCCCAGTTGGAGTTCAGCGGTCTGCAGAGCCTGCTGTCCGATCAGGTGCAGCCGGAGCGCCGGCAGCACGCGCTGGGGCGGCTCAAGGCCTACGTCGGCATGACCGAAGGCCACGTGCCGATCACCGAGCAGGCGATGGCGCGCTACACCGCACGTACCGGCGACGGGACGCTGCTGCGGCCGACGAAGCTCGAGGTCGAGCAGGCGCTGGGCAACAGCGAGACCTACGTCGAAGGCATCCGCAAGCTGTTCGCAAAGTACGAAATCGCCGATGCGGGCCCCGCGCTGGACGAGATGGAACGCCAGCTCGATGCCTACGCCGACTGGATGCGCGAGACTGTGCTGCCGGAAGCGCGCACCGACACCGTGTTGCCGCCCGAGCTGTACGCGCTCAACCTCAAGCAGGTCGGCATCGACATCGATCCGAACGTGCTGATCCAGCGTGCGCAGCTGGAATTCATGGAGACCCGCGCCGCGATGCAGGCGCTGGCGCCGCGGGTGGTGGAGGCGCGCGGCCTGAAGGTCGCCGATCCCGGCGACTACGTGGCGGTGATCGATGCGCTGAAGCAGGACGTGATCCCGAACGACCAGCTGGAGGCGCGCTATCGCACGGTGATCGACGCGATCGACCCGATCATCCGCAGGGAAGGCATCGTCGACGTGCCGAACCGGCCGATGGTGATGCGGCTGGGCACCGAGGCCGAATCCGCCGCCCAGCCGGCGCCGCACTTCAAGCCCGCACCGCTGGTCGGCAACACCGGCCAGCAGGGCCAGTTCGTGCTACCGGTGACGGTGCCGACCGCCGACGGCGAGGGGCTGGCCTACGACGACTTCAACTTCGACGCGGTGCGCTGGACGCTGTCGGCTCACGAGGGCCGGCCGGGCCACGAGCTGCAGTTCACCGCGATGGTCGAGCGCGGCGTGTCGCTGGCGCGCTCGATATTCGCGTTCAACTCGGTCAACGTCGAAGGCTGGGCGCTGTACGCGGAGGCCGAGATGGTCCCGTACGAGCCGGTCGACGGCCAGCTGATCGCCTTGCAGTTCCGCCTGCTGCGCGCCGCGCGCGCGATCCTCGACCCGATGCTGAACCTGGGCCTGATCGACCGCGAGCGTGCCGGCGAGGTGCTGCGCGAGAAGGTCGGGCTGTCGGAGGCGATGACCAAGCAGGAGCTGGACCGGTATACCTTCAACGCGCCGGGCCAGGCGGGCAGCTATTTCTACGGCTACTCGCGGATCCTCGAGCTGCGGATGGCGACCGAGCTCGCGCTGGGCGACCGCTTCGACCGCCTCGCCTTCAACAACTTCCTGCTCGACCAGGGCCTGCTGCCGCCGGACCTGCTGGCCGATGCGGTCAACCGGACCTTCATCCCGGCCCAGCGCAGCAGTCGCTAGGCCCGCGCCGCGACGGAGCGGGGCCGGGGCCGGGGCCGGGACGGCACCGTTGCGGCGGCGTAAAGGGCCTGCGGGACTGCTCGCTATACTCGTCCTCCATGCCCGCGCCGGCCCCGCCCTTGCGAACCGATCCACGCCCCGTGCCGTCCCTGGCGATCCTCGCCTACACCGCCACCACGGCATTGGGCCGCGGATGCGGGGCCCAGGCGGACGCGCTGGCGGCCGGCCGCAGTGGGCTGCGCCACAACGACTTCCCCACCACCGCCCCTGGCGAGCCGCCGCTGGACTGCTGGATCGGCCGCGTCGATGGCCTGGAATCGGCGCCGCTACCGGCGCAGCTCGCGCAGTGGGAGTGCCGCAACAACCGGCTCGCCTGGATGACCCTGCAGCAGGACGGCGTCGCCGCCGCGGTCGAGGAGGCGATTGCCCGCCACGGCCCCGCGCGCGTCGCGCTGGTGGTCGGCACCTCGACCGCGAGCATCGGCGCCAGCGAGGAGGCCTATGCGCGGCTGCAACCCGGCATCGACGGCGCCCTGCACTTTCCCGACGACCTCGCCCGCCCCCAGATCCACACGCCGCATTCGCTGGGCGCGTTCCTGCAGGAAGCCACCGGCGCGCGCGGGCCGTGCCTGACCGTCGCCACCGCCTGTTCTTCGAGCGCCAAGGTGTTCGCGCTGGCCGCGCGGCTGGTCCAGGCCGATCTGGTCGACGCCGCGCTGGTCGGGGGCGTCGACACCCTGTGCGGCAGCGTGCTGTTCGGCTTCAACGCGTTGCAGCTGGTGTCGCCGACGCCGTGCCGGCCGTTCGATCTCCACCGCGACGGCCTGTCGCTGGGCGAGGCCGGCGGCTTCGCCCTGCTCGAACGTGGTCCTGACGCCGCGGCGCTGAGCCTGCGCGGCTACGGAGAGTCCAGCGACGCACACCACATGTCCGCACCGCATCCCGACGGCCTGGGCGCACGCATGGCCATGCACGACGCGATCGCCCGTGCCGGCATCGACGCCGGCGAGATCGGCTATCTGAACCTGCACGGCACCGCCACGCCGGCCAACGACCGTGTCGAGGCCGCCGCCGTCGCGGCACTGTTCCCCGACACCCTGCATGCGAGCTCGACCAAGGGCTGGACCGGACACACGCTGGGCGCGGCCGGCGTCGTCGAATCGGTGTTCGCCCTGCTCGCGCTCGAGCGCGGCCTGCTGCCGGGCACGCTCAACAGCGACAGCCCGGATCCGACCTGCGGCCCACAGATCCGCTTTAACAACGTGGAGCGCCCGATCCGCTACGCGATGAACAATTCCTTCGGCTTCGGCGGCAACAACGCCTCGCTGGTGTTCGCACGCGCATGAAGACACTGGCCGCCCGCATCGAGGGGATCGGCTTCTGGACCGACGGGCTGCCGTCCTGGCAGGCCGCGCGCACGTATGCACGCACCGGCATGCTGCCTGGATCGGCACCGGCGCGTCCGTCGCCGCAGCTGCTGGCCGCCAACGAGCGCAGGCGCGCGCCGCAGACCGTCGCGATCGCGCTGGAAGCGGGGCTGGCGGCCTGCATCGCTGCCGGCCGCGATCCGGCGACACTGCCGTCGGTGTTCGCTTCCAGCTACGGCGATCTCGCGATCACCGACTACATGTGCAGCACGCTGGCGACCCAGCCGCGCTCCGTGTCGCCGACCCGCTTCCACAACTCGGTCCACAACGCCGCCGCCGGCTACTGGACGATCGGTACCGGCGCGATGCAGCCGGCCTCCGCGATCTGTGCAGCGAGGGCGACCTTCGCGCTCGGCCTGGTGGAGGCGCTGGCGCAGCTGGCCACCGGCGAGGAGGCCGTACTGCTGGTCGCCTACGATGCCGATGCATCCGGCCCGATCGGCGAGCAGGCGCGCAGTGCCGGCCTGCTCGGCGGCGCGCTGGTGCTGTCGGAGGAGGGCCCGGAAACCGGACCGGTGCTGCAGGCCACGCTGACCGACGGCTCGCCGTCGCCCCCGGACGGTCCACTCGCCCGGCATGCTGCGGCCAACGCGATGGCGCCGATGCTGCCGCTGTTCGACGCGCTGGCCTGCGGCGTTCCCGGAACGACCGCTTCGGTTCCGATCAGGCTCGATGCCGGCGCCGGCCGGGTGCTGTCGATCCGCCTGCTGCCTGGTGCGACCGCGATGGAGTCGGTGGATGCCTGATCCGCGTCGTATCGCCGTCGTCATCCCGGCGCTGAACGAGGCGTTGCGCATCCGCGAGGTGGCCGAAGGCGCACTCGCCGAGTGCCCGAACGTGATCATCGTCGACGACGGCTCCGACGACGCGACCGTCGAATGCGTCGCCGATCTGCCGGTCACACTGCTGCGCCATGCCGACCGCATGGGCAAGGGTGCGAGCCTGCGTGACGGTTTTGCCGAGGCGATGCGGAGCGGCTTCGAGGGCGTGTTGAGCATGGACGGCGACGGCCAGCACGCCGCGGACGACATCCCCCGCCTGCTCGATGCCGCGCGTCGCCACCCCGGCGACATCGTGATCGGCGCGCGCCTGCGCAAGCGGGCGCGACAGCCGGCCTACCGGCGCCTGGCGAACGAGTTTGGCGACTGGGGAATCGCTTGGGGCTGCGGCTTCCGCATCGCCGACAGCCAGAGCGGCCAGCGCTATTACCCGGCCGCCGTGTGCACGCTCGCGGATGTGCCCGGCGAGGACTTCGTGTTCGAGGCGCAGATCCTGATCTCGGCCGCGCGCCGGCTCGGGGTCGGCGTGGTCTCGGTGCCGGTGGAGTCGCGCTACGGATTGGGTGCCGATCCGGATTCATCGCCTCCGGGGGCGACGGTCCCCGCGTTCCGGCGCAGTCATTTCCGCCCGCTGCACGACCTGTACCGGATCACCTCGCACGTGGTCGTCCAGGTCTGGCGCCATGGCGACGTGATCGCCGAGTACCGCCGCACCCGTGCCAATCCGCCGCGGATCCACGACCCCGACAGCGACGTCCGGCGGCCGGAAGAGGCCTTCTAGGGCGTGGGCGCCGGCGGCGTGCTCACCGGCGGCGGATTCGGCACATGGATCGCGATGCCGGTCGCATGCTTGGTCCGCGGCGAGATGCTGACGCCGATGCCACCGCTGCTGTAGGTGTGGCCGCCGTAGCGGCCGACCCCGGTACCGACGCCGACACTGGTGCCGCCGTAACCGTCGCCGGTGCCCTGCAGCAGCACGCCGTTGGCGCCGAGCTTGGCGGCCTCCTTGCGCAGGTTGTTGAGCACGGCATTGAGCTTGTTCTGCTCGCCATAGGTGACCGGCCCGCTGGCGGTCTCGATCACCGCGATCTGCTCGTAACGCCCCGGCGGCGGCGCGTGGTAGATGCGTACCTGCGACGCATCGATCGGCGGTCGGGGCTGTCCGACCAGCATGTGCGAGGTCGCGCATGCGGACAGCAGCAGGGCGGTGGCGGCGACAACGCTCGCGCGGATCATCGCGGTTCTCCTCGATTGGCCATTTGGCGAAGTATGCGCCCGGCACGCGGGGTGGCGGGTGAACCGTGCCACACACTGGCTACCGGGAGGTCGGCCGTTCCGGCGGACATCGCCGGCCATGCTGCGGCCGCTCATGGCCAACCGTGGATTCAAGAGCAGGATCAAAGACTTCCGCCCTGTCAGGGGCGGGTAACTTTTCTTTGCCGGCCCAAAGAAAAGTCACCAGAAGACAAGGGCCTTCCCGACGAAGCTCAATCGTGAACGGCGGGGATTCCAGGATTTTTCGACACGGCATCCATGCCGTGGTCGAAAAACGGCGTGCGTCCTTGCGCGCCGCCCTCCGGGTCTGCACATACTCCCGGCCCGTCATTGCCCAGCAAGGCCGTTGCCGTTGATCTTGGCTTTGACCTTGACCTTGACCTTGACCTTCAGCGACTTAAAGCCCGCCGAGCACCGCAGAGAACGGCGGCCGCAGAGGCGCTCATGTCCGAGCGACGCGAGTTTGGGCGCCGTGCTGCCGTTCTTGAGGAGCACAGGGAACCGGGGCGGCGCAGCCGGCCCGGCGGGCGTCAGGAGCGGGCGGTTTTGGTTACTCCAAGACAAAAGTAACCCGCCGAAGGCGGAAGCCTTTGATCCTGGCTCCATAAAGACCGGAATCAACGGCTTCCGCCGCCGAAGCGGCGGGTAACTTTTCTTTGCCGGCCCAAAGAAAAGTCACCAAAAGAAAGGGCCTTCCCCGGCACACCTCCATCGCGAACGGACAGTCTGCCGGGATTTTTCGACACGACATCCTGTCGTGATCGAAAAACGGCGCGCGTCCATGCGCGCCGCCCTCCGGGTCTGCAGTCGATACCGGCTACCAGTGATCAGGAAAAGCCAACGTCCGCAGTGCGGCAGTCATACAAACACTTTCATCGGCGTTCGAGCGGGCGCGAGCCAGTGGCTCGCAAACACCCTCCCCCGGCCCTCGCGCACAGCGCTCGGGCGTTCGAGCGGGCGCGAGCCAGTGGCTCGCAAACACCCTCCCCCGGCCCTCGCGCACAGCGCTCGGGCGTTCGAGCGGGCGCGAGCCAGTGGCTCGCAAACACCCGCTCTCACCCCATCCCGCCGTTGATGCCTATCACCTGGCCGTTGACGTAGCCGGCCGCGTCGGAACACAGGAACCCCACCAGCGCCGCGACCTCGTCGGGGCGGCCGGCGCGACCCGCCGGCACCATCTGCCGGATCGCATCGGGCGGGAACGCGTCGGCGGTCATCCGGCCCTCGACCACCCCCGGGGCGACCACGTTGGCGGTGATCCCGCGGCTGCCCATTTCGCGCGCCAGCGAACGGGTCGCGCCATGCAGTGCGGCCTTGGCCGCGGCGTAGTTGGTCTGGCCACGATTGCCGAGCACCGCAGCGACCGAAGAGACGCTGACGATGCGGCCCCAGCGCGTGCGCGCCATCGGCAACAACAGCGGCTGGGTGACGTGGAAGAAACCGTGCAGCGACACGTCGATCACCCGCTTCCACTGCGCATCGGACATCCCCGCCAGTGGCGCGTCGTCGTGGATGCCGGCGTTGTTGATCACGATCTGGACCGCCCCCGCCCGCAGCAGGCCTTCGATCGCAGCCTGCGTCTCCTCGCCGTCGGCGACATCGAACGCGACCGCTTCGGCATCGCCGCCATCGGCACGGATCGCGTCGGCGATCGCGTCCGCCCGCGCGCGGTTGCGGTTCGCATGGACGATGACCCGGCAGCCGTCGGCGGCGAGACGACGGCAGATCGCACTGCCGATGTCGCCGCTGCCGCCGGTGACGAGGGCACGGCGCGGCGTCGGATTGGGCTCGGACATGCGGGACCTGCGGAACTTGCGGCGACGGAGTCCCGATTGTCGTCATCGGGCGCGGCGCTGCAAGCATGTCTTCGCCGGTGGCCGCCGTGGAGCCGCGCAGGTCATGCGAGGAAAGGTGGACCGGCTTCAGTACGGCCGATAGCCCTCCGGATATGGCGGGTCGCCATCGCTGCCGGTGCGATCGTCGGTGATCACGAACAGCTGTTCGACGATCCGGCCCTCGCCATCGCAGCGCAGCGTCTGCCGCGCCTGCCACACCCCCCAGCATTCGCCACCGTCGCCCTCCTCGTCCTCACCGTCGAGCGCAACGATCCAGAAGTCGAGCACGCGCATCGCGTTCGGCTCCCGACGGATCGACGGGGGATCGTGGAACACCAGTGTCGCCTGTCCGGTCTCGCCTTCGCTGTCCTGCCAGGGCTCGAACACGAGGGACTCCGGCGCGAGCCGAAGCATGTTCACCCATTCGCCGACCGGCATGCCTTCGACGTACGGACGGTTGGTGCGCTCCAGCCAGTCCAGGCGTGCGCCGTCGCGGTTCGGTACCACCACCTGCAGTTGGATGCGATGGCCGAACTGGCCGTCCTCTTCATAATTTATCGCTTCAAGCAGTTCGATGCTGACCGGCATGGCGGCTTCCTCGCGTTCCGGGGGGCGTGCAAACAAGAACGCGCGGGCGGCGGCTCCGTGAACCGTTGTCGCCGCGGAGGCCGGCCCGAGGCCACGGCATGTCGGAATCCGGGACGGATCAAGCGCCGCCGCAGGAGCGCCCCGTAGAATGCGCAGCATGGACAACTTCCAACGCGTACGCACCTACCTGTCCGGTCTGCAGGACCGCATCTGCCACGCCGTCGAGACCGTGGACGGCCAGGCCCGCTTCCATGAGGACGCATGGACGCGGAGCGCGGACGACAATGCGGCGGCGAGCCTGGGCGGCGGCGGACGGACCCGCGTACTGCGGGAGGGCGCGGTGTTCGAGCAGGCCGGGATCGGCTTTTCCGACGTGTCCGGCACCCGGCTGCCGCCGTCGGCGACCGCGGCCCGTCCGGAACTGGCCGGCGCATCGTGGCGTGCGATCGGCGTGTCACTCGTGTTCCATCCGCGCAACCCCTATGTGCCGACCACCCATGCCAACGTCCGCCATTTCACCGCCGAGCGCGACGGCGAAACCGTGGCATGGTGGTTCGGCGGGGGCTTCGACCTGACCCCGTTCTACCCGTTCGACGAGGACGTGCTGCACTGGCACCGGGTCGCGCGACGGGTCTGCGAGCCGTTCGGCGGGCAGACGCGCTACGACGCGCACAAGCGGTGGTGCGACGACTACTTCTTCCTCAGGCACCGCGACGAGACGCGCGGCGTCGGCGGGCTGTTCTTCGACGACCTGCATGGCGACTTCGACCGCGAGTTCGACTACCTGCGCGCGGTCGGCGACGGCTTCCTGGAAGCCTACCTGCCGATCGTCGAGCGTCGCCGCGAAGCCGCCTGGGGCGAGCGCGAGCGGCAATTCCAGCTGTACCGCCGCGGGCGCTACGTCGAATTCAACCTGGTGTTCGACCGCGGTACCCTGTTCGGCTTGCAGTCCGGCGGCCGCACCGAGTCGATCCTGATGAGCATGCCACCGCTGGTACGCTGGGAGTACGGCTACCGGCCCGAACCCGGCAGCCCCGAAGCGCGCCTGGCCGACTATCTCCGACCGCGCGACTGGCTGGCGGAGCTGGGCTGAATCCTCCTCATCGACAGGACGCTTCAGTCACGGATTGCACGAATGAACCCGGATAAAGCCATCCAATCGCGCTTTATCCATGTATATCCGCGTGATCCGCGGCCTGCTCTTCCCTAACCGAACAGGCCGACCGGGTATTCCGGCTTCTGCTCGCGCGCGAGCAGCTGGCGCAGGCCGTCGGCCGGGGTGATCTCGCCGTGCAGGACGGCGCGGACCGCGCTGGAGATCGGCAGCTCGACACCGTGACGTTCGGCCTGGCGCATCACCTCGTCGGCGGTCTGCACCGACTCGACCACCTGGCCGATCTCGCGCACCGCGTCGGCGATGCTCTGGCCGCGGCCGAGCGCGAGGCCGAGCCGGCGATTGCGCGACAGGTCGCCGGTGCAGGTCAGCACCAGATCGCCGAGACCGGCGAGACCCATCAGGGTTTCCGCCTTGCCGCCGATCGCCTGGTTCAGTCGCAGCATCTCGTTGAGGCCGCGGGTGATCAGGCCGGCGCGCGCGTTCAGGCCCAACTCCATGCCGTCGGCGACGCCGGTGGCGACGGCGAGCACGTTCTTCATCGCGCCGCCGAGCTCGGCGCCGACCATGTCGTCGCCGGTGTAGGCGCGGAACGCGGGCCCGTGCAGGGTGTCGGCGACCTGCTGGGCGAAGCCGGCGTCGTCCGAATGCACGGTCAGCGCGGTCGGCAGACCGGCGACGACCTCTTTCGCGAACGACGGCCCGGTGACCACCGCCAGCGGCACGCCGGGGCCGAGCACCTCCCCGGCGACCTCGTGCAGGAAACGGCCGCTGCCGGGTTCGAAGCCCTTGGTCGCCCATGCCACGCCGGCACCGTCGGGACGGTGCGGTGCGAGCGCGCGCAGGATCTCGGCGAAGGCATGCGAGGGCACCACCACGAGCACCATTCCGGCGCCGTGCAGTGCCCGGGCGATGTCGGTGGTGGCGCTCAGGTTGTCCGGCAGCGGATGGCCGGGCAGGTAGCGCGGATTCTCGTGGCGCTCGTTGATCGCGGCGACGGCGTCGGCGTCGCGCCCCCACAGCACGGTCGGATGGCCGTGCCGGGCGGCGAGCGAAGCCAGCGCGGTGCCCCAGGAGCCCGCGCCCAGCACCGCGATCGGCGCCTTGCCGGCGCCCGTTCCGTTATCGGCTCCGGTCATGACGCCGGATCAGGCGTTGCCGGCCGCCTCGGCGTCGGCCAGACCGTCGCCGTTCTGCTGCTGGGCCTGGCGCTGGCGCAGGCCTTCGGCGTACAGCGCGTCGAAGTTGACCGGCTGCAGATAGAAGGGCGGGAAACCGCCGGCCTGGATCAGATCGCTGATCAGCTGGCGGGCATACGGGTAGAGGATGCTCGGGCAGTGGCTGCCGAGCAGGCCGTCGAGGGTCTGCGGATCGAAGCCGGCCACGCCGAACACGCCAGCCTGCTTGACCTCGGCCAGATAGACCGACTTCTCGCCGATCTTGCAGGTCAGGGTGATGCCGAGCACGACCTCGAAAGCGTTCTCGCCCAGGCGCTGCACGCTCTGGTTCATGTTCATCTGCAGCTGCGGCTGGGCCTGCTCGTTGAACACCGCCGGTGCGCCCGGCACCTCGAACGAGACGTCCTTGACGTAGATCTTCTCGACCGAGAAGGTCGGGGCGGTCTGCGCGGCGGCGTCGGCCGGCGCGGCGGCGCCGTTGTTCTGCTCTTCGGACATCTCGTTACTCCAGGATAAACAGTTATCGGATCAAGGAATTGAAGCTCAGGTGCGGGAGTATCGCACGCGATGATGACCGCTCCGGGCCGGCCCGTGATACGACACGCGCGCCCTTCGCGACTCCCCCTGCCCTGCCCACGTTGGGGCGAATGTCGCGTTCGCAAGGCCCGCCGGACGGCGCAGACGGAATTTGTGACCGCCGGACGCCCGGCCTGCGGGCGGCCGCAGGCCGGAACAGAGCGGTACTACTTGCGCCCCTTCACCAGCGGCAGGTCGGCCTGCTGCCAGGCGGCGATGCCGCCGTCGAGCCAGTAGACCTGCTCGAACCCGGCCTTCTTCAACCGCTTCGCGGCCGCGGCCGACGCGATGCCGTTGCGGCAGACCACCACCACCGGCAGCTGCTTCACGTTCGCCAGCAGCTTGCTTTCGGGGTCGAACTGGCTCGGCGCGACCGACTTGCTGCCGACGATATGGCCCTTCTCGAAGTCGCTGCTGGAGGACAGGTCGACGACCAGCGCATTGTCGCGGTTGATCAGGCCGGTCAGCTCGGCCGGGCGCAGCGCCTTGTAGCCGCGGAACAGGCGCGCGATCTCGGTGTAGACCAGGGCGACGGTCAGGCCGGCCAGGCCCATGGAGAGGTAGGGATGGCGGCCGAGGAAGGCCAGCAGTTCTTCAAGGTTCACGGATCACGGCCACGAATGAGGGGGCGGCCCGCATCGCGTCGCGGCGCGAGGCGCACGGGGGCGGGGATTGTCGCCCAGCCCCGGCGATGGCGCAAAACGCGGCGATGAGGGACCGCGGTCCGACGCTCACTGGCCTTGCCAGAAATCCGGCATGCCGCTGGTCAGCCACCAGCGCTTGGCCTCCTCGTCCCAGCGCCAGGTTTCCTGGTAGCGGGCGGTGCGCTCGGCGAGCGTGTGCCGGTTGACCACGCCGATCTCGACGTCACGCGCCGCGGTGCCGGCCTCGAGATCGCTCAGGCCGCCGTTGTCCCGGTAGTACGAGACCTGGACCTGGTTGTAGCGCTCCATTTCCAGCGCGGTCATCGGGTGCTCTTCGCGGTACTCGGGCTCGAGCATGCCCCAGGCCCCTTCGAAATCGCCCCAGCGGATCGCGCCCGACCAGGCGTACTGGCTGCGCTGGAGTGCATCGG
This sequence comes from Marilutibacter chinensis, assembly GCF_021725675.1. GTDB lineage: Bacteria > Pseudomonadota > Gammaproteobacteria > Xanthomonadales > Xanthomonadaceae > Marilutibacter > Marilutibacter chinensis. The sequence goes on from NZ_JAKJPO010000009.1 coordinate 72,415, forward strand.
CCTTGGGCCCGGCGCTGGCGCAGCCGCCGATCGCGGCGACCACCGCCGCGAGACAGGCGAACACGGCGGCACGGTATAGCGGATTCGGCAGGCGCATCGGTTTCCCCGGCAGTTGCGGACACCCGCGCATCGTAGCCGGGAACGCGGCTCAGCGCCGCCGTATCGCGACGTAGCGGGCGGTGAATTCGGTCGCGCTGCCGCCTTCGGGCAGCCGCGCGTGCGCGACCACGCCGATCCGCGCACGGCCGCGCGCGCGCAAGGTGGCGATGAAGGTCGCCCAGTCGGCGCCGGGTGCGGCCTCGGCCTCGACGTCGAGATCGGCGAACAGCGGCGCGAGATAGCCGATCTGGCTGTCGGCGACGAACACGTCCGCGTCCAGGCCGGCGGCCTCGACATGCAGCGACACCAGCCCCCATGACGCCAGCGTCATCATCGACGCCAGGCTGCCGCCGAACGCACAGCCCTTGTCGTTGACGTGGCGTGCGAGCGGCGCGTGCAGCCGCAGGCGACGGCCGTCGTAACCGGCGATCGACAGGTCCATGACCGCGACCGGCGGCATCGAATCGTAGTGGGTCTTGAGGCGGACGAGCGCGTCGTCGTCCAGATGCAGCGCGGCGGGAGGCGGGGGAGCGATCGTTTCCAGGGACATTTCGGTATCGGGGGAAAGGGGCGGCGGGGAAGACGCAGGTCATCCGGCCTGCGAGCCGGCGCAGGGTACAGGCATTGTGTGGCGACGACGACGCTGCGCCGGCGTATGGTCGCGGCGGGGCAGGGCTGGGGTGCAGGGACTTGACGCAGTGGCGACTGTGCCAAGCTGTGCGCCATGTCCGCTCCCGATTCCGTCACCGATCGCGGCCATCGCTGGCATCTGGTCTCGCTGCGCCCCCGCGGCCGGCACGAGGCATTGCGTCGCGCCGCCGCCCGCCACGACGGCGGACTGATCGCGCTATCGAGCTGCCGGCTGCGACGGCTCGACGACGATGCCAGCCGGCAGCGGCTGGACACTGCACTGGCCGCCGATCGGGTCGTCTTCACCAGTCCGGAGGCGGTACGCGCCGCAACCGCGCTGCGCCCGTTGCACGAGATCGACGGCGGGGGCTGGTTCGCGGTCGGCGCCGGCACCGCGGCCGCGTTGAAGCGTGCCGGGGCGCACGACGTCGCGTTCCCGGCACGGATGGACAGCGAGGGCCTGCTCGACCTGCCGGCCCTGCGCGCACTGGACGGCAGCACGCTCGGCCTGGTGACCGCCCCCGGCGGCCGCGGCATGCTGCTGCCCGCGCTGCAGGCGCGCGGCGCCCAGGTGATACGTGCCGATGTCTACGCGCGCGAGCCGTTGCCGCCGCCGGCCCGTGCGATCGCGATGTTGCGTGCGCTCCGCACGCCGCTGGCGATCGCGGTCAGCAGCGGCGAAGCGCTGGCGCAGGTGCTGGCGCAGGTGCCCGCCGACGTCGCCGACCGCCTGCGTGGCGCCCGAACGGTCGTCGCGAGCGCACGGCTGGCCGTCATCGCCCGCGGGCTGGGGCTGCACGACATCGTCGTCGCCGCCGGACCGCGACCGGCACAGCTGGTCGCCGCCGTCGGCCTCGGCGCCACCCCCTCACGAGCCGCATCGGTGCCGCCGGGGCCTATCTGAACCGGTCCCCGCCGACGTTCCGGTAGCATGAAGCACCCCCGCCGCGACCCGACGCCGTGTCCGATCCCAGCCCCACGCCCGCATCCGCCGCTCCCAGGACTTCGCCCCGCCGTGCCGCGCGCTGGCCGTGGTTCCTGCTGGTGTTCCTCGCCGCGCTTGCCGCCGCGGGCTGGTACGGGTGGCACTGGTGGCAGGCGCGCGAGGCCGACGCGCGCGCGCAGGTCGCCAGCGCCGACCACCGCCTCGACGCCCTCGCCCAGCGCCTCGATGCGATCCGCGACGACCAGCGCGCACAGGTCCAGCGCCTGCAGCAGGCCGAGGCCACCAACCGCGTGCTGCGCGACGAACTGCTCGGGATCGGCCAGCGCGCGGCGCTGCTGGAGGAAAGCGTCACCCGTCTCGCCGACCCGAACCGCGATGGCGTGCAGGCGCTGCGGCTGGAAGAAGTGGAGATGCTGCTGGTGTTCGGCCAGCAGCGGCTCGAGATCGCCGGCGACCTGACCGGCGCCCAGCGCAGCTATGCGATGGCCGACGCGGTGCTGACCGCAGTCAAGGATCCGGCCTATGTGAACCTGCGCCAGGCCCTGATCCAGGAACGCGCGGCGATCGATGCACTCGGCGCCGACCCGCGCGCGGCGGCGCTCGCCCGCATCGACGCCTTCGCCCGCGGGCTGTCGGAGGCGCCGCCGGTCGCGGCCGGGCCGGCGCCGGCGGCCGACGCGCCATGGTGGAAGCGCGCATTCGCCAACGTGTTCGACATCCAGCCACGCGATCGCGTGGTCGCCGAGCTGCCGTCCGACCGGGCCGCCGCACTGGCCGCGCTGCAGCTCGAACTGACCCTGGCCCGGGCGGCCGCCGAACGCCGCGATGAGGCCGGCTTCGGGGATGCGCTGGCTCGCGCACGTGGCTGGCTGGAAAGGCTCTGGCCCGAGTCCGCCGCACTGGACGCGCGCCGTGCCGGACTCGACGAGATCGCCGCGCTGCCGCTTTCACTCTCGGTTCCCACCCTCGGCAGCACACTGCAACAGCTGCGGCAGCTGCGCGCCGCCGCAGACGTCCTGCCATCGGAGCGTCCATGAACCTGTTCCGCAGCCTGCTCTTCTGGATCGTCCTCGCCCTGCTCGGCGCGCTGGTCGCGCAGCTGATGGCGCAGGATCCGGGGCTGGTGATCGTCAGTTTCGGCGACTGGACCTACCGCAAGTCACTGTCGTACACGCTGCTGCTGCTGATCGCCGCCACGGTGCTGTTGTGGGTGGCCTGGCGCGTGCTCAGCGCACCGTTCGCGATGCTGCGCCGGCGCCGCAAGAGGGCCGCGCGCGCGCGCCTGCTCGACGGCTTGCAGGCCACCCACCTGGGCCAATGGAGCCGCGCCGAGAAGCTGCTCGGCGAAGCCGCGGGCAACCGCGAAACCGCGACCGTCGCGCGCATCGCCGCGGCGCATGCGGCGACCGGACGCGGGGACGTGGAAGCCGGTCGCGCTCATCTGGCAGCGCTGGCCGAGAGTCAGCCCGCGGCGTTCGCGGTCGCCACTGCCGAACTCGCGCTGGCCGACGCGCGTCCCGCCGACGCGCTCGCCGCCCTGGATGCAGCCGCCGCACAACCGCTGCCGCCGCGTGGCCTCGCCCTGCGCGCCGAGGCCCTCGCGGCTCTGGGCCGGGCCGCCGAAGCCTACGGCCTGCTGGGCGCGCTGCGCCAACAGCATGCGCTGCCGACCCGCCGGCTCGAGGCGCTGGAAGCGCGCTGGGCCGAAGCCGGCCTGCGTGAAGCGGCAGACGCCAACGTTCTCGCCGATTGCTGGGAGGCACTGCCCAAGGCGCTGCGCAGCGATCCCGCCGCCGTCGCCGCCTATGCCGAGCGCGCCGCCGCGTTGCGCTGGGAGGACGCCGCCGCACGCAGCATCGAACAGGCGCTCGACAGCCGCTGGAGCGACGAGCTCGCCAGCCTTTACGGTCGTCTGCCGATCGGCCGCCTGGACGCGCGCCTCGCCCATGCCGAGCGCTGGCTGCAGGCGCACCCGGCCAGCCCGGGCCTGCTGCTGAGCCTGGCCCGGCTGCACCGGGCCCGGGGCCAGTGGTCGCAGGCGGAAACCTACCTGCACCGCGCGCTGGCCCAGGGCGGCAACGCCGAAGCCTGGGAAGAGCTGGGCAACGGCTTCGCCCAGGCCGGCGATAGCGCCCATGCCAGCCAGTGCTACGCCAACGCGCTGCGGGTCGCCCGCGGCGAGGCCCCGACCGAGATCCCGGGCCGCGATCTCAAGCAGCGGATCTACGACCAGGCCGCGATCGAGGAACGCGACGAGCACGGCCTGCCGCGGCTGCGGGGGTGACCCGCCTCGGCGCCCCTGCGCTCACCCCACCACCGTGCGCACGAACCATTGCCATGCCCCGGTGGAAGTCAGGGCCAGGCGGGCGGGCCAAGACACGACGACCAGTGCCGCACCCCAGCCCAGCGCCGGGTGCAGGCGGCGGTTGCGCGCCGTGTCCCACGCCACGCAGCCGAGCACGATCGCGCAAGTGGCGATGAAATAGGCCGGCAGCCCAAGCTGCGTCCAGCCCTGGAGCGGGATGCGGGCGAGCCCGGGGGTCAGCATGGCCACGCACGACAGCAGCATCATCCGCTTGTGGACGTCGCGGCGGCGGCGAAACGCGAGTCCGATGCCGACGAAGATCGCAAACAACAGCATGTCTCCCAGCGGCACCGCCAGGAACACCTCCGGCGGTGGACCGGGCGGCGCGCGGCCGAGCCGTGCCGCGGCGATTGCCGTCGCGGTGCCCACCACCAGCACCGCCACCGCGAGCATCGCGCCCACGATGCCAAGCCGGCGATGCAGATCGACCCGGCGGCGTTCGACCAGCACGGCCTGCACCGCGAACAGCACGAACCACCCGCTCATCACCAGCCCGTGCAGATGCACGAGCAGGGTCAGGGGCCTGGGATCGAACGCGAGCTTCAGGTAATAGGTGCGGGCGAATCCCACGAACACGACCAGCAGCGCCAGCCACGCGGCGCGGGTGTAGAGCGGTCGTTCGGGACCGCCCCGGGACGGCAGGACGCTCATGCAGGGACTCCGCGGATAATGTCGTCTGGAACGACAACGCGGATCCGCGGCGGAACCTGCCAATGCACGTGCTGCCGGCAGGGCCGGCCATGCCAGGGCGGGTCAGCGCTCCAGGATCGCGACCACGCCCATGCCGCCGGCGGTGCAGATCGAGATCAGGCAGCGGCCACCGCCACGCTGCTTCAGTTCCTTGGCGGCGGTGGCGACGATGCGCGCGCCGGTCGCGGCGAACGGGTGGCCGGTGGCCAGCGAGGAGCCGTTCGGATTGATCTTGGCCGGGTCGATGCGGCCCAACGGCGCGTCCAGGCCCAGCCGCGACCTGCAGTACTCCTCGCTCTCCCACGCGCGCAGCGTGCACAGCACCTGCGCGGCGAAGGCTTCATGGATCTCGTAGAAGTCGAAGTCCTGCAGGCTCAGGCCGTTGCGCGCGAGCATCTCCGGCACCGCCACGGTCGGCGCCATCAGCAGGCCCTCGCCGTGGACGAAGTCGACCGCGGCGACATGCGCGTCGCGCAGATGGCACAGCACCTCGTGGCCGTGCGCCTGTGCCCATCCGTCGCTGGCCAGCAGGCAGGCGGCGGCGCCATCGGTGAGCGGGGTCGAGTTGGCCGCGGTCAGGGTGCCGCGTCCGGATACCTTGTCGAAGGCCGGCTTCAGCGTCGCCAGTTTCTCCAGGGTCGAGTCCGGGCGCAGGATGTTGTCGCGGGATACGCCGCGGAAGCTCACCACCAGGTCGTCGAAGAAGCCCCGCTCGTAGGCAGCGGCCAGCTTCTGGTGCGAGGACAGCGCCCATTCGTCCTGCGAGTCGCGGCTGATGTTCCATTCCTTGGCCATGTCCTCGCAGTGCTCGCCCATGCTCTTGCCGGTACGCGGTTCGGCCACGCCCGGGAACTCGGGCTTGAGCTCACGCAGCGAGAAGCCCTTGAACGCGGCCAGCCTGCCCTTGAGGTCGCGCGCGGCGTTGGCGGCGAGCAGGCGCCGGCGCAGCGCCTTGCCGTAGACGATCGGCACGTCGGAAGTGGTGTCTGAACCGCCGCCGATGCCGGCCTCGATCTGGCCGGTGGCGATCTTGTTGGCGACGGTGACGATCGAATCCAGCGAAGTGCCGCAGGCGCGCTGCAGGGTGATGCCCGGCGTCAGCGACGACAGCCCCGACGACAGCGCGGCCTCGCGGCCCAGATTCCAGTCGCTGCTGTGCTTGATCACCGCGCCCATCGCCACCTCGCCCAGCTGCTGCCCGTGCAGGCCGAACTTCTCGACCAACGCACCGAGCGTGCGCACCGACATGCCGAGATTGCCGACGTCCGCGTAGGCGGTGTTCTGGCGGCAGAACGGAATGCGGACGCCACCAAGCACGGCGACGGGACGGGTTGGGCGCATCGGTACACCTCGTGGGGGGACTGGTCGAGCGCGCGGCTCGGGTAACGGGGGGCGGGATCGTCCACCGGGGCGGACGGGCATAATGGATGCGGCATCGGTGCCGTCGTTCGGCGGCACCCGCGACCGCAATGGGCTGCCCCGAGTGTAGCGCCGCCCCCGCGCACAACCAAACGCCACCGTATCCTTCGATGACCACTCCCGATCCGACCGCCGCCGACCCGCACACTCCAGGCCCGCACGCTCCAGACCTGCACGTGCTCGGTGCGCTGGCGCTCGAGCTGACCGCCGGCGCCGACGTCGGCCGCACCGAACTGCCGCAGGACGGTGCCGGTGCGCTGGCCACGCTTGTCGCGCACGACCTCGCCAACTTCGAGCCTGATGCCGCGCGGCTGCAGCTGGTCACCGTCGGCGCTCATTACGACCCGGTCGAGCTGTTGCGGCCGGGTTGGCCACTGCATCAGGAACTGGGCGAACTGGCGGCGCGCGCACCGGGCGGCCAGCGACCGCGAGAGGACCATGGCCGGATCATCGCGTTCGGCAGCCACGAGGGCCGGCTGCCCGGCGCATTGACGCCTTCGCCAGACTACGGTGGCGGTACTTTCCGGCTTGTACCGTTCCTGCTGTCGGGCGACCGTGTCGATGTCGTCCGCATCGGCGGCGCGTTCGAGAGCGGTCTGCTCGAACGCGGCATGGCCGGCGCCGGGACCGCGCTGCAGGCCCAGGCGGCGTTCGGCCTGCAGGTCGAGCACGCGCGCTATCTGACCGTCCACGACCTCGCCGCGATGACGGCAATGCAATACGAGCACGCCGGCCTGGCCCCGTTGTGGCCTCTGCTGGAAACCGCGCTGCTGGAGCCTGGCGGCGAAGCCTGGCTCGACGCGCTACCCGAACCGCTGCTGCGCTACGTCGACGGCGAGGCGCGCATCGCCCTGTTCTCGCCGCGCGCCTGGCACGCGCGCTACGCCCCCGAAGCTCCTTGCGACAGCGACGCATGCCGCGAGCAGCTGGAGCGCCGCTATCAACAGTTCCAGGCCCGCCAGCGGCAGTTCGCCGCGGTGCTCGGCGCGCACGGCGTGGCGGTGAATTTCGTCGATTGCCAGGATGCCGAGAACGCCCGCGGGGCCCTGGCCTGACCCCAACACCGTACGGTCGAACCCTCGCTCAGAAGCCCGCTTCGAACATGCGGTATCCGGCATCGTCCATGCCCAGCGCGCGGTAGCGGCGCTGGGCATTCTCGTTGTCGCGCTCGACGTACAGGCGCAGGCCGACCACGCCGGCGGTGGCGCGCGCCCGCGCCTCGACCTCGCGGTACAACGCCGCGAACACGCCCTGGCGACGGTGGGCCTCGGGTACGTAGACGCTCTGGATCCACCACCACTCGCCGTTGCGCCAGTCGCTCCATTCGCGGGTCAGCATCAAGGTGCCGACCGGTACCGACACCAGTTCGTCGCCGGCCAGCGGTGCGTCGTGCATCGCGATCAGGTAACGGGCCTTGCCCGGGTCGGCGATGCCGGCCTGGACGCCGGCGAGTACGGTGTCCGGGTCGAGACGCTTGTGCTCGGTTTCCCACGCCATCGCCGCCGCCCACTGCGCCAGCAACGGAGCGTCGGCGGCGGTCGCGTCGCGGATGCGCAGGGTCGACATCGCAGCCGGACGCGCGGTCAGCGGGTGATCCTGATGATGCCGCAGGCCACGCGCTTGCCGGCGTTGCCGGCAGGCTGGCTGACATAGTCGTCGGCCGCGCCGTGGACGATCACCGCGCGACCGGCGACATCGTTGACCGCGCCTCCGCCCAGGGTCACGCCGACCGCACCCACGTCGACCTGCGCGACACCCTCGCCATCGGCGTGGATGTTGTCCATGTCGCCGCCGTGATGGGGGCCTTGGCCGACCCGGCCGTGCGGATTGCTCCCCGGGCTGAAATGGCCGCCGGCACTGGATGCATCGACCGCACTGCAGTCGCCGTTCTCGTGGATGTGGATCGCATGCGGGCCGGGACTCAGGCCGCCGATCTCGCCGGTCAGACGGACGCCGTCCGGCACCGGGCGGACGGCGAGTTTTCCACTGACCAGGCTGGCCGACGCCGCGGTCAGGATCACCTCGGCGGCCTGCGCGGTCGACACCGGCTTCGGCGGTTCCGGCGTCGGGGCCGGCGCCGGACGCGGCGTGGACGTGGTGCAGGCCGCGATCGCTGTCAGCATGGCGGCAGCCAGACCGGCTCTGGTCAGGGGGCCGATCGGGTGCCGGGCGGCAATGGTCGTCGATGCGTTCATGGTTGAGCTCCGTGGGAGTGTGGCTTGCGCCGGCCCTGCGTGGCCGGCGATCGGGAAGGGGCCGAAGGCGGCCGATCCTCCGGGGGAACGCCGGCACCGGGGCTTGCGATCGGCTCCGCGACGGCCTGCGTCCGCTGTGCGAAGACCGGGCCCGCGCCGCCACACCGGGCTTATTCTAAGGTCCGGGCCTGTCGGAATGGATAACCGACCCTAATGCGGAACAGGTCCAGAGCGGGTGAACCGGTGACCGCGCGATACCGTTCAGCCTCGGGGGCGCTTGGCGCGCAGTTTGCGCGCCACGGTGTTGCGGCCCAGGCCCAGGCGCGCAGCGGCCTCGGCCTGGCGGCCGGCGGTATGTTCGAGCGCGGCGTCCAGCAACAGCATGTCCATCCTCTGCACGACCCGCGCGTGGATGTCGTTGCCGCCGGCGGCGAGCTCGTCGCGCACCCACGCAGCCAGCATCGCCTCCCACGCGGGCGTGCCGTCCATGTCCCCGGCGGCGGTATCGGCGGATTCGCGCGCGATCACCGCGTCGACATCGGCGGCAGCGATCGTCTCGCCCGGCGCCAGCGCCGACAGTCGCCAGCACAGGTTTTCCAGCTCGCGGACGTTGCCGGGCCAGTCGTGCGCGAGCAGGCGGTCGAGCGCGGCCCGCGACAGCCGCTTGGGCGGCGCCTGGAAACGCGCGGCGGCGGCGGCGAGAAAGCGCTCGGCCAGGCGTGGCACGTCGGCGCGGCGTTCGCGCAGTGGCGGCAGGTGCAGGCGGACGACGTCGAGCCGGTGCAACAGGTCGGCGCGGAAACGGCCTTCGGCCACCAGGGCATCCAGCGCCTGGTGGGTGGCCGCGATCACCCGCACGTCGACGCGGATCAGCTCGCGGCCACCGACACGGAAGAACTCGCCCTCGGCCAGCACCCGCAGCAGCCGGGTCTGCAGCGGCAACGGCATGTCGCCGATCTCGTCCAGGAACAGGGTGCCCCCGTTGGCCTGTTCGAAACGGCCGATATGACGTTTGCTGGCGCCGGTGAACGCGCCGGCCTCGTGGCCGAACAACTCGCTTTCGAGCAGCTCGGCGGGAATTGCGGCGGTGTTGAGCGCGACGAACGGCTTGTGCGCACGCGGCGACTCGCGATGCAGCGCGCGGGCGACCAGTTCCTTGCCGGTACCGGTCTCGCCGGTGATCAGCACCGACAGCGGCGCCTGGGCCAGACGGCCGATCGCGCGGAACAGCGTCCGCATCGCCGGGGTGTCGCCGATCAGCGCGTCGGCAGCCGGCGCATCGGCGCCGGGCGACGCGTCGGCCTCGTCGGCCTGCTCTCCGGCGATACCGAGCGCCTGCGTCGCCAGCCCGACGGCCTCATCCAGATCGAACGGTTTGGACAGGAACTCGTGGGCGCCGCCGCGGAACGCACCGGCGGTACTGGCCACGTCGGTGTAGGCGCTCATCACGATCACAGGCAAGGCGGGATGCGCCTGCTTGAGCCGCTCCAGCAGCACCAGACCGTCGTCGCCGGGCATGCGGACGTCGGTGAACAGCAGATCGGGAGGCCCGCGCAGTTCCAGCGCCTGCAGCGCCTCGGCCGCGCCGGCGAAATCCTCGGTCGCATGCCCGGCCTGGCGCAGCGCCGCGGCCAGCACGTAGCGCACGCTGCGGTCGTCGTCGACCACCCAGACGCGCGCACTCACGTCGCAGCCTCCGGGCCCTCGGCGGGCGCCGCCGCATCGGTTTCCACTGCCGCCACCATCGGCAGCAGCAGCGTGAACACGGTGTGCCCGGGCCGCGAGCGGTACGCCAGCGAGCCCCGGTGTTCGCGGGCGACCTGCTGCGCAAGCGCCAGGCCGAGCCCGCTGCCCTCGGCGCGACCGGATACCAGCGGCAGGAACAGGCGTTCGGCCAGTTCGTCGGGAATGCCGTGGCCGTCGTCGACGATCTCCAGCCGCAGCGCGACCGGATGCAGTTCCTCGCCGATGCGCACGCCGTGCTCGGCGCGGGTGCGCAGGCTCACGTGGGTGGCACCGGCCTCGATCGCGTTGCGGACCAGGTTCCAGACCGCCTGCACCAGGCGGTCGGCGTCACCCATCAGTTCGGGCAGGCTCGGGTCGTAGTCGCGCAGCAACCGCACCGCCCAGCCGGCGTCGCTCTCGGCGAGCCGCAGCACGCGCTCCAGTACCGCGTGGATGTTCAGCGCCGCGTGCGGCCGCGGCGGCGCCGGGCTCAACAGCTGGTCGAGCAGACCGGTCAGGCGCGCGACCTCGTCCTCGATCAGGGTCACCAGCTCCCGCGACTCGGCATCGCCGGCCCGGCGGGACAGCAACTGCGCCGCTCCCTTCAGCCCGGCCAGAGGGTTGCGCAGCTCGTGGGCCAGCCCCTTCAGCGAGGCCGACAGCGCCGACGGCAGCAGCAGGGCCGGATCGTCGCCGGGAAACTCGTCGACCGGATGCGCCTCCAGCTGCCAGCCGCCGTCGCCGGTGCGGCTGAGCCAGACGTCGGCGAAGCACTCCTCGTGATCGGTGAAGCGCAATCGCGCGCGGCGCACGCGCAAGGGCGCGTCGTCGCCGTTGCGTGCCAGCGCGTCCGCAAGGCGGCCGTCGCCGGCGTCGAGCGCCGCCATCGGCCAGCCCTGCAGGCGTCGCACGCTGACGCCGAGCCAGCCCGACATCGCCGCATTGCTGGCGACGATCGCGCCCGAGCCGTCGCACCACGCGATCGGCGTGGTCAGGCTGTCGAACGGGCTCTCGGTCGCGGCTGCGGATGGCATACCGGCATGGTAGAGCAAGTGCCTGCCGCCAGGACCGGACGCCGGTTCTTCGTGAGCTTGCCGCGGCGCCGATGTCCGCGGCCGCATCTCTGGACGGAGGTACGCACGGTGGGCGACCTGTTCTTGGCGTTCCATCCTCCGGCGGCGCATGCCGATGGCGGCCCGGAGGGTACGGGCCTGTTGGACGCTGCCGACAGGACCTAGACTGCGGCGATGGATGCACAGACCGTCGAGCAGGCCCACACGTTGCTGCGCCGGGGCGATGTCGCCGGCGCCATCGGCCGGCTGCAGGCGGCGCTCGGCGCGACGCCGCCGCAGCCGCAGTCGCTTAAGTTGCTGGCACGGCTGGCGTTGCGCGAGCAGCAGTCCGCGTTGGCCGGACGGGCGCTCGAGCAGGCGCTGGCCGCGCTGCCGGACGATGCCGAGATCCATGCCTTGCTGGCCGCTGCGGCCAGGATCGCGGGCGACGCCGATGCGCTGGTCACCGCCGCGCGCCGTGCGCTGGCGCTGGACGCCGGCGAGCCGCTGGCCGCGGCACTGCTTACCGAGACCTTGCGCGACCGCCTGCAGCTCGGCGAGGCGCTCGCGGTCGCCGATGCCTGTCTGGCACGTCGGCCGCAGGACTGGGGAACCCGGCTGGCGCGCGCCGACGCGCTGCAGTTCGCTGGCGAGGCGGAATCCGCGGCCGCGGACGCACGACAGACGCTGGAGCACGCGCCTTCGCTGCAGGCGATCACCTTCGCCTGCCAGAGCCTCCTGTACCTGGATGAGCACGCGCCGGACGAGCGCGCACGGGATGAGCGCACATCGGACGAGCGCTCGCAAGGCGGGCTGGTACCGGACGAAATCGTCCGGGCGCAAACATATCCGTCCGGCCCCGGCGCAATGCCGGCCGCCGCGGTGCTGGCCCGGCACTGCGAACTGGCGTCGCGGGTTCCGGCATTGCGATTGCCACCGCCGACGATGTCCGGCTGGCGACCAGGACAACGCCCGTTGCGGGTCGCACTGCTGTCGGCCGATCTGCGCCGCCACCCGGTCGGCCTGTTCGTCGAGCCGCTGCTGGCGGGCTGGGACCGGCGCCGCATCGCGCCGATCTGCTACAGCGACGGTCGCCCCGATGCCACGACCGCTCGCCTGCGCGGACTGTGTCCGCAATGGCGCGATCTGCACGGCCTGCCCGACGAAGCGGTCGCACGGCAGCTGCGCGACGACGGCGTCGACATCCTGCTCGACCTGGGCGGGCACACCCATGGCAGCCGGCCGCGCCTGCTGGCCTCCCGCTGCGTAGCGGTCCAGCTGGGCTGGCTCGGCTATCTGTTCGACACCGGTTACGCCAGTTGCGATGGCGTGATCGGCGATGCCGCGACCCTGCCCGACGGGACGGCCAGCGCGCGGAGGCCATGGCGGCTTCCCGGCAGCCTGTTGTGCCTGCCGCCGATGCAGGACGCGCCGCAGGTGACCGCCCGGCCATCCGCGGCCGCGCCGACTTTCGGCAGCTTCAGCCACCTGGCCAAGCTGTCGCCGCACACGGTCGCGCTGTGGGCACGGGTACTGGACGCGGTGCCCGGTTCGCGGCTGCTGCTGTGCGCGCTCGGGCTCGCCGACGCCTCGATCCGCGAACGGATCCGCGCCCGCTTCACCGCGGCCGGACTGGATCCGGCACGACTGGAACTGCGGCCGCCGGTGCTCGATCCGCATGCGTTCCTGTCGCAATACGGCGACGTCGACATCGCGCTGGACCCGCTGCCGTTCAACGGTGGCACGACCACCCTGCAAGCGCTGTGGCAGGGGGTGCCGGTGATCACCCTGCCCGGCGAACGGATGGCCGCGCGCACCGGTCTGTCGATCCTCGGCACGGCCGGCCTGGGCAGCGGACCGGGATCGCTGGTCGCGCGCGACGCCGACGACTACGTCCGCCTCGCCGCCGACCTCGCGGCGGATGGCGATCGCCGCGTGCGGCTGCGCGGCTCGATGCGTGCGCGACTGCTCGATTCGGGCCTGGCCGATGGCAGGCGGTTCGCCGACGGCTTCGCCACGCTGCTGGAGTCGGCGGCGGCAACGGGTTGATCGATTCGCGCCGGCGGGCGATCAGCTCGCCATCGGCGCGACCGCGCGGGGCGGGGAAGGACTCGCGGCATCGGCAGGCGAGGCCTTGCCCGCGATCACCGCGGTCATCGCGAAAATCGCCCACAGGCAGATCCAGCCGATGATCCGCCAGCGCCGAAGGCGACGGCGGCGCCCCGGACGATCGACCTCACCGGCATCCTGCATCTGCTTTTCCACGGCTGCGACCGTCATTCCGGAACGACATCCGAACGTTACGCCCCGCCGGAGTGGAAACGGCGTGAAGCGGCGCCGGGCCGGTTCACGCTGGTCCTGCCGGTTCCCGGACGCGCGGCCCCCGGGCGGATTCCGCCCCGGGGGCCCGTGCGTCCGGCTCGGCCACGGTCCGTCCGATCGTACTCAGCTCTCGTAGGCCGATTCGCCGTGCGAGGTGATGTCCAGACCTTCGCGCTCGGCCTCCTCGGGCACGCGCAGCCCGACCGCCAGCTTCACCAGCGCGAACGCGGCTGCGGCAACGACACCCGACCAGACGAGGGTGATGACCACGCCCTCGGCCTGCACCAGCACCTGGGAAACGATCGAGAAATCGTCGCCCCCGGTACCGCCCAGGTGCGGCGCGGTGAACACGCCGGTCAGCAACGCACCGATGATGCCGCCCAGGCCGTGCACGCCGAACACGTCGAGCGAATCATCCGCCTTCAGCAGCCGCTTCAACCCGGTCACACCCCACACGCACAGCGCGCCGCAGGCAAGGCCGATCACGATCGCGCCCATCGGCCCGACCGAGCCGCAGGCCGGGGTGATGCCGACCAGGCCGGCGACCACGCCCGAAGCCGCGCCAAGCATCGATGGCTTGCCCTTCAGCAGCGCCTCGACCGCGCTCCATGCCAGCGCCGCCGCGGCCGGGGCAAGCAGGGTGTTGAGGAAGGCGAGCGCCGCGCCCGACGTCGCTTCCAGGTTGGAGCCGGCGTTGAAGCCGAACCAGCCCACCCACAGCAGCGACGCGCCGACCATGCAGAAGGTCAGGCTGTGCGGCTTGATCGCCTCGCGGCCATAGCCGGTCCGCCTGCCGACCAGCCAGGCGCCGACCAGGCCAGCGACGCCGGCGTTGATGTGCACCACCGTGCCGCCGGCGAAGTCGAGCGCACCCTTGCCGAGCAGGTAGCCGCCCTCGCCCCAGACCATGTGCGCGATCGGCAGGTAGGCGAAGGTGAACCACAGCATCGAGAACAGCAGCACCGCGCGGAACAGGATGCGCTCGGCGAACGCGCCGACGATCAATGCGGCGGTGATGCCGGCGAAGGTCGCCTGGAATGCGACGAACGCGTACTCGGGCAGCGCCACGCCATCGGTGAAGGTCGCCGCCAGGCTGTCGGGCGTGATCCCGGCCAGGAACAGCTTGTCGAAGCCGCCGATCACCGGTCCGGCCCCACCGAACGCCAGCGAGTAGCCATACACCGCCCACAGCAGCACGATCACCGAGAACACCACCAGCACCTGCATCAGCACCGACAGCACGTTCTTGGCCCGCACCAGGCCGCCGTAGAACAGCGCCAGTCCCGGTACCGTCATCAGCAGCACCAGCAGGGTCGAGGTCAGGATCCAGGCGACATCGCCTTTCTCGACGACCGGAGCGACCGCTTCAGCCGCGGATCCGGCGGCGTCGGCGGCCTGGATGAGGCCGTCCTGGGCGTGCGCTGCGCCGGCCAGCATCAGCGCGGACAACGGCAGCGCGAACGCCGGCAACGTCCGGGCGGCAGCCCGCGCCCATGCGCGGCCGCGGGAGAAGTCATGGATCTGTGTGTTCATCGCGTGCCTCGCAGTCGTGTCAAAGCGCGTCATCGTCGAGCTCCCCGGTGCGGATGCGGATGGTCGCCTCCAGATGGCTGACGAAGATCTTGCCGTCGCCGACCTTGCCGGTGCGGGCGCCGGCCAGCAGCGCCTCCAACGCGGCATCGAGCATCGCGTCGGGGACGGCGCACTCGACCTTCAGCTTGGGCAGGAAGTCGACGACGTATTCGGCTCCGCGGTAAAGCTCGGTGTGGCCCTTCTGGCGACCGAAGCCCTTGACCTCGGTGACGGTGATGCCGGACACGCCGACTTCGGTGAGCGCCTCGCGCACCTCGTCGAGCTTGAACGGCCGGATGATGGCGGTGATCAGTTTCATGCAGTGCTCCGTAGCGAGATTGCTGCGACCGGACGGTGGTCAGAACGACTTGGTGATCGCGACCGTCCAGGTCTCGTCCGGGCCGATCAGGTCGTTGTCGTTGTAGGCGAGCGCGATGTCGAAGCCGCTCTCGAAGCTCTTGCCGACGCCGAGCTTCCAGTACGCGTAGTCGCCGCCGTCGAGGTTCTCGACCCACTGTTTTCCGACCGCCGCGTCCACGGTCCAGCTGGGTACGAACTCCCAGCTCGCCCCCAGGTCGAGCGCGCTGCTGCCGTCGGAATCGGGAATCCCGAACAGATCGGTGACCGCGTAGGAATACTTGGCCGAGAGGAATTCCCAGCCCAGGCCGAAGTAGACCTCGGTGGTGTCGGCACTGTTGAAGCCGCCCGGATAGTCGCCCGGGTACCAGTAGTAGATCGCACCGACGTCCCAGCCCACGCCGCTGTCGCCGAACTCGCCGCGATAGCCGAGGTAGCCGTCGAGTTCGACCTGGCTGGAGATGTCGGGATCGGAGTCGGACAACCAGCTGATGCTGCTGCCCCAGGCACCGGCGTAGAAGCCGCTGTCGGCGGCGTACTCGATGCCGCCCTGCAGCGCGGGCTCCTCGTTGGTCTGGGTGATGCCGCGGAACAGGTAGTCGCTGGTCAGCGTGACCGAGCCCGACACCTCCCCTGCCCGCACGTGACCGGCCACCAGCGACGCGGCGGTCGCGACGAAGACGGCCGTGAGCACCGCGAACGGTGCCGGCGTTTTTCCCCTGGTCCCCGGGACGTGCCGCGTGGACGCATGAACTTCAGTGATCTGAGACGACATGACGCAGGCTCCTCATAAGCGGTGGCCCCTCCCCGGTCATTGATTCCGTGCTCTTGCGCTCGGGTCGCACTACGCGTCCCGCTTTCGCCGGGCAAAAAGCCGCCTCGCGGCGGGCATCGGCCCGTCGTTGTGGTCCTCCTCTTCGGTGTTGGCCCGTCCGCTGGGCACGGGCGGTTCGCCCGTTGGTGCGGCGGCCGGCCTTGTGCCGGCCGGTCCGCCGCTGGCGGTCTACGCGATCAGTTCGCGCAGCGAATTCGTTCGCGCCCCGTCGCGTGCATCAGTTCGCGTAGTACAGCTGGCATTCGAGCGGGTGAGGACGGGATGCCTGCGCGGCATTGCCGCGCATCCCTTCCGAACGCCCGCCGCGCTGCGGCGGGCCGGACATCCGCCCCTCCGCAGTGCAGCCGTTCGCGCCCCGTCGCGTGCATCAGTTCGCGTAGTACAGCTGGTATTCGAGCGGGTGAGGACGGGATGCCTGCGCGGCATTGCCGCGCATCCCTTCCGAACGCCCGCCGCGCTGCGGCGGGCCGGACATCCGCCCCTCCGCAGTACAGCCGTTCGCGCCCTGTCGCGTGCATCAGTTCGCGTAGTACAGCTGGTATTCGAGCGGATGGGTCGCCGCGCGGAACTTGGTGACCTCCTGCATCTTCAGCGCGATGTAGCCGTCGATGAAGTCGTCGGAGAACACGCCGCCGGCCTTGAGGAAGTCGCGATCCTTGTCGAGCGCTTCCAGCGCCTGGTCGAGGCTGTGGCAGACGGTCGGGATGTTCTTCTCTTCCTCCGGCGGCAGGTCGTAGAGATCCTTGTCGCTGGGCGCGCCCGGGTCGATCTGGTTCTTGATGCCGTCCAGGCCGGCCATCATCAGCGCGGCGAAGGTCAGGTAGCCGGACTGCATCGGATCCGGGAAACGGAATTCGATGCGGCGCGCCTTCGGGTTCGACACGAACGGAATGCGGCAGCTCGCCGAGCGGTTGCGGGCCGAATAGGCCAGCATCACCGGCGCCTCGAAGCCCGGCACCAGGCGCTTGTAGCTGTTGGTGGTCGAGTTGGTGAAGGCGTTGATCGCGCGCGCATGCTTGAACACGCCGCCGATGTACCACAGCGCCATCTGGCTCAGGCCGCCGTAGCCGTCGCCGGAGAACAGGTTCTTGCCGTCCTTCGCCAGCGACTGGTGCACGTGCATGCCGCTGCCGTTGTCGCCGACGATCGGCTTGGGCATGAAGGTCGCGGTCTTGCCGTTGCGGAAGGCGACGTTCTTGACGATGTACTTGAGCATCAACAGCTCGTCGGCCTTCTTGACCAGCGAGTTGAACTTGGTGCCGATCTCGCACTGGCCGGCGTTGGCGACCTCGTGATGATGGACCTCGACCTCGATGCCGACCGCCTCCAGCGTCTTGCACATCTCGGCGCGGATGTCGTGCAGCGAATCGACCGGCGGCACCGGGAAGTAGCCGCCCTTGATGCCCGGACGATAGCCGCTGTTGCCGCCCTCGTATTCGCGCGCCGAGTTCCAGTGCGCTTCCTCGGAGTCGATGTGGAAGAAGGTGTGGCCCATCTCGTTGCCGTAGCGGACCGAGTCGAAGATGAAGAACTCGGGCTCGGGGCCGAAGAACGCCTGTTCGGCGATGCCGCTGGCCTTGAGGTAGGCCTCGGCGCGCTTGGCGACGCCGCGCGGATCGCGCGAGTACGCCTGCATCGTGGTCGGGTCGAGCACGTCGCAGGTCATCACCAGGGTCGGATCGGCGGCGAACGGATCCAGGAACGCCGTCGACGCGTCCGGCATCAGCACCATGTCGGACTCGTTGATGCCCTTCCAGCCGCTGATCGAAGAGCCGTCGAACATCTTTCCGTCCTCGAACAGAGCGGCGTCGACGATCGACTTGGGATAGGTGACGTGGTGCTGCACGCCACGCATGTCGGCGAAGCGCAGGTCGACGAATTCGACCTTGTGGTCACGGATGAGCTTTTCGACGTTCTCGAGCGACATGGAAGTGCGGCCTTTCCGGTTTGAGGGACTGTCTTTTGTATAGCAAGGGCTGTGCCAACGCCGCGAACGAGCCAACTTGCTGATTTCATTGATCTTCACTTGCTCGCCTCCACCGCACCGCACCAAATTGGTGCGCTTTCGGCGGAGCAATGCACCACGTTGGTGCGAAATCGTTACCGGGTTCCGGGCCCTCGGAAGCCGGCCTGATTACACTAGCCACCAGACCCTAGGGAGGAGGGCCCGATGGGCAGGCGCTCGAAGACC
Source organism: Marilutibacter chinensis (assembly GCF_021725675.1). Lineage (GTDB taxonomy): Bacteria > Pseudomonadota > Gammaproteobacteria > Xanthomonadales > Xanthomonadaceae > Marilutibacter > Marilutibacter chinensis. The sequence continues at coordinate 90,813 of NZ_JAKJPO010000009.1, forward strand.
ACATCCATCGACATCGCACATCGCGCCGGCGTGTCGCAGGCGACGGTGTCGCGCGTGCTGCGCGGCAGCCCGCTGGTCAACGCCGAGACCCGCCGCCGGGTCGAGGAGGCGGTCCGCGAGCTGAACTACAAGGTCGACCGCCACGCCTCCAGCCTGCGCACCCAGCGCTCGGGCACCCTGGCCCTGCTGCTGTTCGAGGACCCGACCCCGGACGACTCGCACATCAACCCGTTCTTCCTCTCGATGCTCGGCTCGATCACCCGTGCCTGCGCACGCCACGGCCACGACCTGCTGGTCTCGTTCCAGCAGCTGTCCGACGACTGGCACGCCGACTACGAGGACAGCATGAAGGCCGACGGCCTGATCCTGCTCGGCTATGGCGACTATCTCGCCTATCGCGGCAAGCTCGAGACCCTGGTCGAGCAGGGCACGCGCTTCGTCCGCTGGGGCGCGGTGCTGCCCGGCCAGCCCGGCATTTCGATCGGCTGCGACAATCACCACGGCGGCCGCCTGATCGGCGAGCACCTGACCGGCCTGGGCCGCCGGCGGATCGCGTTCCTGGGCGATGCCTCCAGCCATTACCCGGAGTTCTTTGATCGCTACCGCGGCTGCGACGCCGCGCTGCACGCGATCGGCCTGGGCATGGACGAAGGCCTGCAGGTGGATGCGGTCAGCTCGGAGGAGGCCGGCTACGACGCCGCGCGCACCCTGCTCGCACGCAAGGTGCCGTTCGACGCGGTGTTCGCCGCCAGCGACCTGATCGCGATCGGCGCAATGCGCGCCCTGACCGAGGCGGGCCTGCGCGTGCCCGAGGACGTCGCCGTCGCCGGCTTCGACGACATCCCGATGGCGCGCTTCGCCCAGCCGGCGCTGACGACGGTGTTCCAGGACACCTCGCGCGCCGGCGCGATGCTGGTCGAATCGCTGCTCGCGCAGATCCGCGACGAACCGGTCGAGAGCATCACCCTGCCGGCCTCGCTGGTCGTGCGGCGTTCCAGCGGCGCCGGGTCCGCAGGCATCGCGTAGCAGCGGCGCCGGCCGCGACGGGCGTTCCCAGGACTCCGGTCGCGGCTGTCGGGATGGCGCGCTTCAGCCCGGTCCGCCGAGCCGCCCGGCCATCGCCGCATCCAGGGCCTGGCGCAGGTCGTCGCGTCGCACCGGTGCGTTCAGCATCCAGACCTGGACGCCGTGCGCCGGCACGCTCGTGCGCAATGCTCCTGCCTCGCCGACTTCGCGGATCTCGCCGCCGACCGCCTCCTGCCAGCGGCCGGGCTGCAGCCAGCGCGACACCTCGAAATCCGCAGCCGCATCGCCCTTGTTCAGCAGCACCAGCGCGATCTGGGCGAAGTCGCCGTCCTGCAGCACGCGATAGAACGCGGCGCGATCGCCGGCCATTTCCACGTTCAACTGCAGGCCGCGCTGCAGCGCCGGGGTCGTCGCGCGCACGCGCGCGATCCGTCGCAGCGCGTCGTGGATCGGGTGTCCCGAGGCGGCGTCGATCCGCGCCTGGCCGAAGTAGTTGCGGTTGCCGGCGTGCTCGGCCGCGCCCCGCATGAAGCCGACCTCCGAGCCCTGGTAGATCACCGGGATGCCGCGCGCGGTGAACAGGAAGTTGTGCGCGTCGATGAAGCCGGCGTCATCGGCATCCATCCGCGGCATGTCGTGGTTGTCGTAGAACGTCATCAGCTCGTACGGGTTCCGGTACGGGCCCCCGATCAGGTACAGCCGCTCGGCGATGCGTTCGTAACCAGGGCTTTCGCCACCGCCGGCACGGCGTGCGAACACCTCGTCCATGCGCTCCTTCAGCGGGAAATCGAGCACGCTGACGGCGCCATTCTCGGGCCAGGTGAAGGGGGCGATCTTCGCCGGATCGTGGTCGAAGGCTTCGCCGAACATGAAGAAGCCCGGATGATCGGCGCGGATGCAGTCGCTGAAGCCCTTCCAGAACGCACCCGGCACGTGACGGATGGTGTCGATCCGGAACGCCGCCGCGCCCTGGTCGATCCACTGCCGGTACGCGCGGCAGAAATAGTCCAGCACCGCCGGATTGGTGTCGTCGTTGTTGGACAGCTGGGCGAGATCGGGCTCGGTATGGAAGAAGCGGTGCAGCGACTCGTTCGCCGGATCCAGATCGGCCGGTGCCAGGTTCTGGTGATCGGCGACCAGGCGGCCGTCGGCATCGTATATCTCGCCGAAGCCGGGCTGGTCGGCCGGCATCGTGAACGACGGGGAGCCATGGTTGGCGACGATGTCGAGCACGGTCTTCAGCCCGTACTGCCGCAACCCGGCGGTCAGGCCGGCGAAATCGAGTCCGGGGCTGGGCAGGTGCTCGTCCAGGCGGAAGAAGTTCACGCCCCAGTAACCGTGATAGCCCGCCTTGCCACGGTCCTTGAAGAACGCGTCGGATCCGACCGGGTCGCCACCGGTGAAGGCCTCGTCGGGGTTGTCGACGATCGGTGTCAGCCAGACCGCGCCGAAGCCGAGGTCGGCGATGTAGCCGGCATTGTCGAGCAGGCCCCGGAAATCGCCCCCGAGATAGCCGATGTTGGCGTCATTGGCGTCCGCGCCCGGAACCGGCCGGTCGAAAGTGCGCCGTGCGGGATCGGGTCCGCCCTGGTCGCGGTGGTCGTTGGACGGATCGCCGTTGACGAAGCGGTCGGTCATCACGAAATAGACCGCATCGGACGCGAACGGCTCCAGGGTGCCGTAGTACTGCGGCCGCAACGTCGGTGCCGGCGGTTGCGATGCCGGTGGGACGACGTGCGCGCAGCCGGCGGCCATGGCGAGCGCGAGCGCGAGCGAACGTTTCATCGTGCCGCCTCCGCGATCCCGGCGGGGTGGGCCACCGCCGGCTCGCGCACCCGCAGCACGCACAGGCCGGCGATGATCATGCTGACGCCGCCCACCGCCAGCGCATTGACCGGCTCGCCGCCGAGGAAGGCCCTGAGCAGGAAACCGAGCAGGCTGGCGGCGACCAGTTGCGGGATGACGATGAAGAAGTTGAAGATGCCCATGTACACGCCCATCTTGTCCGCCGGCAGGCTGTCGGACAACAGCGCGTAGGGCAGCGACAGGATCGATGCCCAGGCGAAGCCGACGCCGAGCATCGACAGCAGCAGCCAATGCGGGTCGCGGATCCACAGGAACGACAGCAGGCCGAGCCCGCCAAGGCCGACGTTGACCAGGTGGCTCACGCGCAGGCCCCAGCGGGCGACCATCCACGGAATCACGATCGCCGCCAGCGCGGCGAAGCCGTTGTAGGCCGCGAACAGCACGCCGACCCAGTTCGCGCCTTCGTTGTACGCGGCCGAGGCGGTGTCGCTGCTGCCGAAGTGGACGTCGGCGACCGCGTCGGTGGTGAAGATCCACATCGCGAACAGCGCGAACCAGGAGAAGAACTGCACCACCGCCAGCCGCCGCATCATGATCGGCATCGCGCGCAGGTCGCGGACGATGCTCACCGGCATCCACTCCGGCGGCATGAACCGCACCAGCTGCTGCAGCAAGCCGTACGCGAGCAGCATGCCGGCCAGCACGTACAGCATCCGGTCCCAGCCGAACCAGGCGATCGCGGCGATGCCGGCGGCGCCGGCCACCACCCAACCCAGTCCCGCGGCGGGGCCGGCGGCGGGCGCGGAGACCGGCCCGTCCACCACCGGTCGCGCATCGGCGAAGGCCAGCAGCTGCTCGGGCGGATATTCGCGGGTACGCAGCACGGTCCATCCGATCGCGAGGAACAGCACCGCGCCGCCGAAATAGAACGCGTACCGCACCGTGTCCGGCACCTCGCCCGGATCGGCTGTATTGGACACGCCGACCTGCGTCAGCAGCCACGGCAGCATGCTCGCGACCACCGCGCCGACGCCGATGAAGAAGCTCTGCATCGCATAGCCGGCCGGCCGCTGCGGCGGCGGCAGCTGATCGCCGACGAAGGCGCGGAAGGGCTCCATCGCGACGTTGATCGAGGCGTCCAGCACCCACAGCGTGCCGGCGGCGATCCACAGCCCCGGCGAGTTGGGCATCACGAACAGGGCCAGCGAAGCGAGGATCGCTCCGGCGAGGAAGTACGGCCGCCGCCGGCCGAGGCGCGGGTGCCAGGTGCGGTCGCTGAGGTAACCGATCACCGGCTGGATCAGCAGCCCGGTCAGCGGCGCCGCGATCCACAGTCCCGGCACCAGGTCCATGTCCGCGCCGAGGGTCCGGAAGATCCGACTGACGTTGGCGTTCTGCAGGGCGAAACCGAACTGGATGCCGAGGAAGCCGAAGCACATGTTCCAGATATGCCAGAACGACAGCGTCGGCTTGCGGGCGGATGGTGAAGGTGCGGAAGCGGCGGTTGTCGCGGAAGTCATTCAGTGTCCCTGGCGGGTGGGTGCATGCCCGCGTTCGCTCGCGGCATGCCGGATCGTGGCGCCATTCGCGGGCAGGCGCCACGGCGTCGCCGCACCAGTCGCGCAATCGCCTGCCGCGATGCGGCGGACGGCGCTCCGGCCATTCCGCCACCCGCGCACGGGCGATGCCGCCAAGTCTGGCAAAGGCAGGGACGCATGCTAGTCAGGCATCGCACTGCAACATGGACAGGTGCAAACGTATTCACCGGCCGAGGCCTCCAAACGCCTGTTCCCACGGGCTCCGGCCGTGGAATAGTTGCCGCCGGATCGGAACGGCTGGGGACGGGAATGAAGACGGCTTCATGGTGGCACGGCGCGGTGATCTACCAGGTCTACCCGCGCAGCTTCCTCGACACCAACGGCGATGGCGTCGGCGATCTGCCGGGCATCGTCGAGAAGCTCGACTACATCGCCAGCCTCGGGGTGGACGCGATCTGGATCTCGCCGTTCTTCAAGTCGCCGATGGCGGACTTCGGCTACGACATCGCCGACTACCGCGACGTCGACCCGTTGTTCGGCACCCTCGACGACTTCGACAGGCTGCTGAAGAAGGCGCACTCGCTCGACATCAAGGTGATGATCGACCAGGTGCTCAGCCACACCTCGGCGCAGCACGCGTGGTTCCAGGAAAGCCGCGAGAGCCGCGACAACGCGAAGGCCGACTGGTACGTCTGGGCCGATGCGCGCGAGGACGGCACCCCGCCGAACAACTGGCTGTCGATCTTCGGCGGCGTCGCCTGGCAGTGGGAGCCGCGCCGCGAACAGTACTACCTGCACAACTTCCTGACCTCGCAGCCGGACCTGAACTTCCACTGCGCCGACGTGCGCGAGGCGACCCTGGACAACGTCGCGTTCTGGCTCGACCGCGGCGTCGACGGCCTGCGCCTGGACGCGATCAACTTCTGCTACCACGACGCCCAGCTGCGCGACAATCCGCCCAAGCCCGCGCACCTGCGGGTCGGCCGCGGCTTCAGCGCCGACAATCCGTACGCATACCAGTACCACTACTACAACAACACCCAGCCCGAGACGCTGGTCTTCATGGAAGAGCTGCGCCGGCTGATGGACCGCTACCGCGACGTCGCCGCGCTGGGCGAGTTCTCGTCGGAGGACTCACTGGCGACCATGGCCGAGTACGTCGGCGACCGGCGCCTGCACATGGGCTACAGCTTCGAACTGCTGACCGACGACTTCAGCGTCGACTACATCCGAGGCACCGTCGAGAACCTGGAATCGAAGATGCCGCACGGCTGGCCGTGCTGGGCGATCTCCAACCACGACGTCGAACGCGCGGTCAGCCGCTGGGGCCGCGAACAGGCCTCCGACGCGCTCGCCGCCCAGCTGGTCGCGCTGGTCTGTTCGCTGCGCGGCTCGGTCTGCCTGTACCAGGGCGAGGAACTCGGCCTGCCGGAGGCCGAGGTGCCGTTCGAGGCGCTGCAGGACCCGTACGGCATCTCGTTCTGGCCGAACTTCAAGGGCCGCGACGGTTGCCGCACGCCGCTGCCGTGGACCGATGCCGAGGGTGCGGGCTTCTCCTCGGGCGCGCCGTGGCTGCCGATTCCGGATGCCCACCGCGCGCGCAGCGTGCAGGCGCAGGAGGCCGATCCCGCGTCGGTGCTGAACCTCACCCGCCGCTTCCTGCGCTGGCGCAAGTCGCTGCCGGCCCTGGTCCACGGCGACATCCGTTTCCTCGACAGCCACGAGCCGGTGCTCGCCTTCACCCGCAGCCACGGCGACGAGCGGCTGCTGGTCGTGTTCAACCTGTCGGCGACGGCGGTCGACTGGCGGCTGCCCGACGGCCTGGACCCGGTGCCGCTCGAGGGCCACGGCCTGCTCGCCGGCACCGTCGCCGACGGCGAGTTGCGGCTGCCGGCGCGCGGCGTCCATTTCGCCCGGCTGGGGTGAAACGGACCGCGGCGGTGCGGATGGCGGATGCCACCCCTGACGACCGTGGGGGCGGCGTTAGGAGCGGCGCAAGCCGCGATCGCTTTTTCCGGCAAACTCCCATCGCGGCTAGTGCCGCTCCCGCGGTCAGCTCTTCGATCGGGTCCATGGCCGGCGCCCTAGCCGGCGCTGGCGCAGTACCGGGCGATGAATGCGGCGTGGTCGGGCATCGCCTCCGCGCAGCTGTGCAGCACCTTGTGCACGCCGGCGAGCATGGCTGCGCACTCCGCGTCGTCGAGCAGATCGACCATCGGGTGATAGCTTCGCGGCAGCACGCCCTGCCCGACCAGCACCTGCACCCAGCTGGCCTCGGTGAACAGTTCCTCGTGCTCGCGGTGGACGCGCCCATGGCTGCGGAACAGCGCGATCCTGTCCGCCAACGTGTCCGGCACCGGCATCGTCCGGCACGCCTGCCAGAACGGCTCGGGCCGCTCGTTGGCGAGGTAGTGCAGGATCAGGAAATCGCGCGCCCGGACGTACTCGAACTGGACCTGCCGGTTGTACTCGGCGATGTCGACCGCATCGAAACCGCGGTCGGGAAAGAAGCTGACCAGTTTCGACAGGCTCTGCTGGATGAAATGGATGCTGGTCGACTCCAGCGGCTCCATGAAGCCGCTGGCCAGCCCGACCGCGACGCAGTTGCGATGCCAGAACCGGCGCCGCATGCCGGTGGTGAAGCGCAGCGGACGCGGATCGTCGAGCGCTTCGCCGTCGAGGTTCGCCAGCAGGGTCGCGGCGGCTTCGTCGTCGCTGACGTGGGCGCTGCTGTAGACCATGCCATTGCCGGTCCGGTGCTGCAGCGGGATCCGCCACTGCCAGCCCGCGGCGCGCGCGGTCGAGCGCGTGTACGGCGTCAGCGGCTCGACCGGTGCGCACGGCACCGCCAGCGCGCGATCGCAGGGCAGCCAGTGGCTCCAGTCCTCGTAGCCGGCCCGCAGCGTCTGCTCGATCAACAGGCCGCGGAACCCGGAACAGTCGAGGAACAGCTCGCCTCCGACGACCTGGCCATCCTCCAGCGCCACCGATTCGATGAAACCGTCGTCGCCGCGCAGGCGTACGTCGGCGACCTTGCCCTCGATCCGCCGCACCCCGCGCGCCTCGGCGTACTCGCGCAGGTAGCGCGCGTACAGGCTCGCATCGAAATGGAACGCGTAGGCGACATTCGACAGCGGCGAATCCTTCAGCTCGCTGCCGCGCAGGAAGCGGTTGCGCCAGGCCGCGACCGCGTTGAACACGTACTCGTCCAGCGCGGGCGCACGCCCGGTCAGGCGCTCGCGCAGCCAGTAATGGTGGAAGGGCACCGCCCCGAGGTCGCGCCCGCCCACCGCACCGAATGCGTGCATGTAGCGGTGGCCGGGCCGCAGCCAGCCGTCGAATTCGATGCCGAGCTTGAAGGTGCCGCGGGTCCGGTGGACGAACGCGTTCTCGTCCAGGCCGAGGGTGCGGTTGAACAGGCGGATCTGCGGGATCGTCGCCTCGCCGACCCCGACCGTGCCGATCTGCTCGGACTCGACCAGGCAGATGTCCAGCCGCCGCTCGCCGGCCGGTGCCCCCATCAGCCGCGCCAGCACCGCCGCCGCCATCCAGCCCGCGGTGCCGCCACCGACGATCACCACCTTGCCGATCCGCCCGTCTTCCATCGCGCCCCCCGCGGAATGCCTGCCCGGAGCAAGCCTAGGCCATCCCGCCACGTGCCGGAGACCGCTCATGCGGCTGAATGCGTCTACATGCCCATTTCCAACCGTCCGACCCATCCCTGCGGAGGCCACGATGAACATGCCTGAGCCGTCGCGCGGGCTCGCGCTCGCCTGCCTGGCGCCGCTGTTGTTCGCGGCCGGCCTGGCCCGGGCCGCCGACGTCGACGACGTGCTGGCCGACTGCAACGACGACGCCCCGGCCCGCACCCTGCACGCTTCTGCCGCGAATCCGGCCGCCCGCGCGCACTGGCTCGACCGCCGCCACCTGCTGTGGCCCGGCCAGCCGGCCGACGGGCGCTACCGGCTGCTGCACGCCGCTGCCGGCGGCCTGGTCGCCGACAGCGGACAGGCGCCTTCCGGCGCCGACGACGCGATGATCCTCACCGGCGCCGGCAACCGCCTGCCGGCCGCGCTGGCGGCACGGTTCCCGCACCTGCGCGGCGACGGCGCGGTGTTGCGCGTGGATGCGGACGACGCGACCCTGCAGCGCCTGCTGCGCGGCGAGTTGCGGCTGGTGCGCGAGGACGCTACCGGGCGCGTGCTCGACGCCACCCGGCTGCAGATCCCGGGCGTGCTCGACGACCTCTACGCCGCCGCGATGACCGCTCCCGCGCTCGGCGCGATACCCGCGCACGACCACACTTCGCTGCGGGTCTGGGCGCCGACCGCGCAGGCGGTCCACGCCTGCCTGTATCCGGACGGCATCGCCGCCTCCGCGGCCGCGGTGCCGCTGACGCGCGACGACGCGACCGGCGTCTGGTCGGCGACGCTGGACGGCGACCGCAGCGGGCAGTACTACCGCTACCTGGTCGACGTGTTCGCACCCGGCGCCGGCCTCGTCCGCAACCGCGTCACCGACCCCTACGCATTGAGCCTGTCGGCCGACTCGAAGCGCGGCTACATCGCCGACATGGACGCCGACGCGCTCGAGCCCGACGGCTGGGACGACGCGCCGCGGCCGGACGCGCTGGCCGCGGCCACCGACCTGGCCGTCTACGAGCTGCACGTGCGCGACTTCTCGCGCGACGACCCGACGGTGCCGCCTGCCCATCGCGGCCGCTACCAGGCCTTCACCGGCGGCGACAGCGACGGCATGCGCCACCTGCGCGCACTGGCTGCCGCCGGCATCACCGACATCCACCTGCTGCCGGTGTTCGACCTGGCGACGATCCCGGAGCAGGGCTGCATCGAACCGGTCATTCCCGACGCCGCCGCCGACAGCGAGGCGCAGCAGTCCGCGGTGGCGGCGGTCGCCGCACGCGACTGCTTCAACTGGGGTTACGACCCGTTCCACTACACCGCGCCGGAGGGCAGCTACGCCAGCGACGCGATGGACGGCGCGGTCCGCGTGCGCGAGTTCCGCGCGATGGTGCAGGCGCTGCATGCGGCCGGGCTGCGGGTCGGGATGGACGTGGTCTACAACCACACCAGCGCCTCGGGCCAGGACCCCCGCTCGGTGCTCGACCGCATCGTGCCCGGCTACTACCACCGGCTGGACGCCGACGGCGCGGTCGAACGCTCGACCTGCTGCGACAACACCGCGACCGAGCACCGGATGATGGAGCGGCTGATGATCGATTCGGCGGTGGCCTGGGTCCGCCACTACCGGATCGATTCGTTCCGCTTCGACCTGATGGGCCATCAGCCGCGCGCGGCGATGCAACGCCTGCAGGCCGCGGTGAATGCCGCCGCCGGCCGCCACGTGCCGCTGATCGGCGAGGGCTGGAACTTCGGCGAGGTCGCCGACGGCGCCCGCTTCGTGCAGGCCTCGCAGGGCTCGCTGCAGGGCTCCGGCATCGGCACCTTCAGCGACCGCGCCCGCGACGCGATCCGCGGCGGCGGCCCGGCCGACCACGGCGACGCGCTGCGCGCGCCGGGCTACGTCAACGGCCTGGCCGAGGGCGACGACCGCGACGCCCTGCTGCATGCCGCCGACCTGGTCCGCACCGGCCTCGCCGGCACCCTGCGCGACTACCGCATGGTCGCCGCCGACGGCAGCGAGAAGCCGCTGTCGACGATCGACTACAAGGGCCAGCCGGCCGGCTACGCCGCGCAGCCGGGCGAGGTCGTCAACTACGTCGAGAACCACGACAACCAGACCCTGTTCGACATCAACGCGATCAAGCTGCCACCCTCCACCGGTCCGGAGGAACGCGCACGGGTGCAGCTGCTGGCGCTCGCGCTGAACGCCTTCAGCCAGGGCATCGCCTATTTCCATGCCGGCGGCGAGCTGCTGCGCTCCAAGTCGCTGGACCGCAACAGCTACGACTCCGGCGACTGGTTCAACCGCATCGACTGGAGCGGCCACGACAACCATTTCGGTACCGGACTGCCGCCGGCCACCGACAACCGCGACGACTGGCCGTGGATGCGGCCGCTGCTGCGCGAAACCGGCGTCCGGCCGCGGCCCGACGACATCGCCTTCGTCCGCGACGCCTTCCTCGACCTGCTGCGCATCCGTGCCGGCTCGACGATGCTACGGTTGCGGACGGCGGCCGACGTGCGCGAGCGGCTGCGCTTCGCCAACACCGGTCCCGCACAGAATCCGGCGGTGATCGCCGGCCATGTCGACGGCCGCGGCTACCCCGGGGCGCGCTTCGACGCGATGCTGTACCTGGTCAACGTGTCGGCGTCGCCGCAGCAGCTGGTGCTCGCCGGGGAAGCGGGCAAGCCGTACCGGCTGCATCCGGTATTGCGCGACGGCACCGACCCGCGCCCGCGCCAGGCCCGCTTCGACATCGCGAGCGGCCGCTTCGAACTGCCGGCGCGCACCGCCGTCGTCTACGTCCTGCCCAACGAACAGAACGGGAGTCCATGATGCCGATCACCACGCCGATCATCCCACCGGACGGCATGCGAGCCGCCCGGCGTCCGCTGCGCTCGCTCGCCGCCGCACTGGCCCTGGCCGCGACCGCGGCCCTTGCCCCGCTTCAGCGGGTTCATGCCGAGACCGTCGCCCGGGTCGAGTCGCCCGGCAAGGTGCTCGCGGTCGAGCTCGACATCAGCGAGGGCCGCCTCGCCTATCGCGTGCTGCGTTTCGGCGAGCCGGTGATCGACGACTCCCGGCTCGGCTTCAGGCTGCGCGGCGCGGAGAAGCTGGAGCGCAACCTCGCGCTGGCCTCGCAGTCCACTCGCGGCCATGACGAGACCTGGGAGCAGCCCTGGGGCGAGAGCCGCTTCGTCCGCGACCACCACAACGAACTGCGCGCGCGCTTCACCGAGACGCTCGGCGCCCGGCGCAGCTTCGACGTGGTGGTGCGGGTGTTCGACGACGGCCTGGGCTTCCGCTACGAGTTCCCCGAGCAGCCCGGAGCCGGCGAACTGATCATCGACGACGAACTGACCGAATTCGCCGTCCACGACCCGGCGACCGCGTGGTGGATCCCCGCCGGCGAATGGAACCGCTACGAGTACCTGTACCAGCGCACGCCGCTGGAGCAGGTGACCCAGGCGCATACGACGATGACCGTGCGCACCGAAGGTGGCCTGCACATCGCCTTCCACGAGGCGGCGCTGGTCGACTATTCGGGCATGTGGCTGCGCCGCACCGAGGGCCAGCGCTTCCGCGCGCAGCTGGCGCCGGCCTCGGAAGGCTGGAAGGTCCGTCGCCGCCTGCCGTTCCACACGCCGTGGCGGACGCTGCAGATCACCGACACCGCGGCGAAGCTGTACGAATCCTCCGACCTGATCCTCAACCTCAACGAGCCGAACCGGCTCGGCGACGTGAGCTGGTTCGAGCCGGCCAAGTACATCGGCATCTGGTGGTCGCTGCACCTGGATACCGAGACCTGGGCGACCGGGAAGAAACATGGCGCGACCACGGCCAACACCCGCCGCTACATCGACTTCGCCGCCGAGCACGGCTTCCGCGGCGTGCTGGTCGAGGGCTGGAATCCCGGCTGGGACGGCAACTGGTTCGGCAACGGCTACGACTTCGACTTCACCCGCGCCACGCCCGACTTCGACATCGAGGCGCTGTCCGCCCATGCCGCGTCGAAGGGCGTGCACCTGATCGGCCACCACGAGACCGCCTGCGCGGTCAGCCACTACGAGGACCAGATGGAGGACGCGTTCGCGATGAACGCACGGCTCGGCATCGACGCGGTCAAGACCGGTTACGTCTGCGACGCCGGCGGGATCGAGCGCCGCCTCGACGATGGCAGCATCGTGCGCGAATGGCACGACGGCCAGTGGAACAGCAACCACCACCTGCGCGTGCTCGAAGCCGCCGCCCGTCACAAGGTCGCGATCAACGCACACGAACCGATCAAGGACACCGGCCTGCGCCGCACCTACCCGAACTGGGTCTCGCGCGAGGGCGCGCGCGGCATGGAGTACGCCGCCTGGGGCGACCCGCCCAATCCGCCCGAGCATGAGACCAACCTGGTGTTCACCCGCATGCTGTCCGGGCCGATGGACTTCACCCCCGGCATCCTCAGCCTGCAGGGCCGCGGCCAGGCGATCCAGACCACCCTGGCCAAGCAGCTCGCACTGTACGTGGTGCTGTACAGCCCCGTGCAGATGGCCGCCGATCTGCCCGAGAACTACGCCAGGCACATGGACGCGTTCCAGTTCATCAAGGACGTGCCGGCCGACTGGGCCGAAACCCGCGTGCTCGACGGCGAGGTCGGCGACTTCGTGACCTTCGCGCGCAAGGACCGCGACAGCGACGACTGGTACCTGGGCAGCATCAGCGACGAGCACGGCCGCCTGCTGGAGGTGCCGCTGTCCTTCCTCGAGCCCGGCCGCCGCTACACCGCGCAGATCTACCGCGACGGCGACGGCGCCCACTGGCGCGACAAGCCGTTCGCGTTCGAACGCGAGCAGCGCGAGGTCACCAGCGCCGATGTGCTGACGCTGAAGCTCGCCGCCGGCGGCGGCCAGGCGATCCGCTTCGTCGCGCACTGAGTCGCACCGCGCCGGCCTCACGCAGGCCGGCGTGGCGCAGCGGGACCGGCGGGCCGGTCCGCTAGACTGGGCGCATCGTTGAACGGAGCCGCACGATGCACCCCCTGCAGGCGATCGCCGGCATCGAACTGCCGGTCATCCAGGCACCGATGGCCGGCGTGCAGGACGAGGCGCTGGCGATCGCGGTCGCGAACGCGGGCGGACTCGGCTCGATGCCCTGCGCGATGCTCGGGCCGGAGCGGCTTGAGGTGGCACTGCAGCGCTTCGCGACGCTGCCGCGGCCGATCAACCTGAACTTCTTCTGCCACACGATGGCCGCGCCCGATCCCGCCCGCGAGCGGCGCTGGCGGCAGGCGCTGGCGCCCTACTACGCGGAACTGGGCATCGCGATGCCGGAGCCGACGACCGCAGGCGCACGACGGCCGATCGACGCCGCCACCGTCGACCTCATCGAGCACTATCGCCCGCGCATCCTCAGCTTCCACTTCGGGCTGCCGGCACCGGAACTGCTGCAACGGATCAAGGCCTGGGGCGCGACCGTGCTGGCCTCGGCGACCACGCCGGACGAGGGGCAGTGGCTGCAGCGCAACGGCGCCGACTTCGTGATCGCGCAAGGCATCGAGGCCGGCGGCCATCGCGGCCACTTCCTCGCCGACGATCTGTCCGGCCAGCGCCCCACCGCCGAGCTGGTCGCGGCACTGGTATCGACGCTGACGGTACCGGTGATCGCCGCCGGCGGCATCGGCGGCCGCGCCGATGTCGAAGCGCTGCACGCCGCCGGCGCCTGCGCCGTACAGGCCGGCACCGCCTACCTGCTGTGCCCGGAAGCGACCACCGGCGCCGTGCACCGCGCGGCACTGCGGCAGGCAGGCCGCGACGCCGCGATCACCAATCTGTTCAGCGGCCGCCCCGCGCGCGGCCTGGTCAACCGGCTGATCCGCGAACTGGGCCCGATGTCCGACCTGCCCCCGCCCTTCCCCTGGGCCTCGCAGGCCCTGGCCCCGTTACGCGCCGCTGCCGAAGCCCGGGACCACGACGACTTCACCCCGTTGTGGGCGGGCAGTCAGCCTGGAGGCTTCGATGGACTCGACGCGGCGGCGGTGACACGGATGTTGGCAGGGGTCGAATGAGGGACGCGACAGCCGGTGCGTTTGTGTGGCGGCTATCGGCCAAGAGCGGACGTTCCCTGACTTGCGCTGTGTCGCTTCTGGTGCCTGGGGCTCACCGCTACTCAGGATCAGGGGGACGCCGCTGGACCCGCGTGCAGCGTGCAGCCGCCGACCTAGTCGGCATTCCGTGGCACCGCATCCGCATCGACCGGCGGCGTCTTGAGCGTCGCCACCTTGCGTCCGGCGTGCGGTCCGGTGGCGATGCAGACAGGCACCTCGGCAGAACTCTGCCTTGATAGGCCAGATTCCCTGCCCCATGTGAATCCAGTCAGGAACAAGGAGTACGGCATGCACTTCTTCTACTTGGATGAGTCGGGTGACACGGGCGCGAATCTGGAGGACGCCCAGCAGCCGATATTTGTGCTTGGCGGGGTCAACCTCCGCGATGAGGGATGGAACACCACCTACGCCGCCTTGTCCGACGTGATTACCGGCTACTTCGGAGGCACACTCCCGACGGGCTTCGAGCTACACGGGTGCGAATTACTCTCGCCAAACGGAGAGGGACCGTTCGCAGGGCACCCGATTGACCGCCGCCTGCAGCTTGTCTGAGACCTCCTCAGCGTCACCGAGCAGCGCAAGCATCACGTCCACTATCTCGCACTAGACAAGCAGAAGCTGGCGACCGCCCTCGCTACCAACACGCCCGGCATTCCTGCCCACGCCAGCACGCCCTACACCCTCGCGTACGACTACATGATTACCGAAGTCGACCAGAGGGTCGCTGAGGACCTAGGCCGGTCAGCAAGAGGGATGCTGATTATCGACAAGAAGGATGAGCACACCGATGCAATTACGGAAATCACCGAACGCCGCCGCTTCGGAGCCCCGGTTGCTTGCCGAACGAAGTGGATTGCCGAGTTCAGTTACCCCCTCGACTCGAGGCGCAACCTGCTAGTCCAGCTGTCGGACCTAGTCATTCTGTGCCTCAGGCGCTTCTTCGAGATTGAGGGCGGCTACAAGCCCGACGCTCCAGAAGTCGTGCGGCAGTTCTACGCCGAGTGCTTCCTGCGCCTACACCAGAGAACGCCGGTTAAGACACTTGCCCCGCACAAGGGCGCAGCCAACGCAGCGCTCAACGCCTTGATTGACTCCGCGTGCTGTCGTCCAGCTCGGAACGTTGCCAGAAGGTACGGACTCCCTGCCTAGGCCACGGGGCGGCACCACGGCCTGCGCCCCATTATTCACCATCAGTGAATTTTTATTGACTCTTGGCGGCGGACCCGCTAGGCTGTGTTCCAAGGCCGAGTGCTACCGCTCGGTTGAGTTCTCGCAGCAGCGTTTGTCACTTCAATTTCAGCAGCAAGAGCTAGTTATCCGGCCCAGCAGCATCGGGCCGCCCCCAGACCATTGATGGGGCTTTGCCGCTTGGCGACGTCGGACTTCGGCCCGCGTCGTCGTTAGACCTCGGACCGTCGATGACGGCGTCGAGCAAGAGCGTCGAATGGTGATTGGCTTGTTGTATCGAGTTGGCCCCTTCCGGCTACTTGCTACTGACGGCGGGCAATGTCGCCCGGATTGAAGAGACAGTTATGAACGCCAATGCGCGTGAGAACAGCATCAGGGTGCTGAAGCAGCTTCTTGATGTGTACCAAGGCCAGCTCGATGCAGGTGTCGTAAGCGAAGTCCGTGAAGTGATTGCAGCGCTGGAACAGAGCCGAGACGGTTCACGCGGTACCCCCCGGGGCGACTTGGGGCTGAGTGTGCTGAGGGTGATGGGCGAAGTTTTGAAGCTCGTTACCAACATCACCAACCTGATGAACTGAACAGGTCAACCGGCAGGCACGTGACTAAGACTGACACAACAAGCCTTTCATGTTTGGAGCCACGTAGATGAACCTCGGCAGCGCCATCCAGATGTGCAGAACCAGACGCCAGCTGAGTCAGGCAGAACTCGCCCGACTGGCTGGCTGCTCGGTCTCGTACCTCTCGATGCTGGAGAACTCGAAGAGAGACCCAACTCTGTCGATGGTCCAGAGCATTGCGAACGGCCTTCAGGTTCCACTCGAAATCCTCTTCTTCCTCGGCGCAGAGAAGGGCGAGCTGTCAGGCATCGACCGAGAGCTGGCTGGCCAATTGGCCATGACGGCACTGGAAATCCTGAATGAGCGACCCGCAGCGAAGGCCTAGGTACCCACATCAGCGTATCCAGAGCGTGGCAAGTCTCTCTGCCGCGCTGAATGTGCCCGAAGGCGAGCTTGCAGCCATCGCCAAGATTGCCTCCTCGCAGTACCGGAAAGCCAAGCCCATCACCAAAGCGGATGGCAGTGTTCGGCAGCCTTGGGATGCTCTACCGCCGCTCAAGCGCGTGCAAAAGCAGATTCAAGCCAAGCTTCTTCGCAGAGTCGAGTACCCATACTACTTGACCGGAAGCCTCCCGGGGAAAAGCCCCCGGGAGAACGCGAGCCTTCACACCAAGCCCGCGATAATCATCACCGAGGACATAGCCCGCTTCTTTCCAACGACCCGGGCTGAGCTTGTTCACGGGGTCTGGGCGGGACTCTTCGGCTTCTCGGAGGAAGTCGCAGGAATCCTCACCGCACTGACCACGAAGGATGGATTTCTCCCCGAGGGTGCCCCAACCAGCTCCTACCTCGCCAACCTGGTCTTCTGGGACTGCGAACCGCGAATAGTCGACCAGCTTGCTCAACTGGACGCGACTTACTCCCGATACGTCGATGATGTGACGGTCTCGTCATCGAAAGCCCTGACTCCTGTCGAGATTGCGCGATGCATGGCGATTGTCTACGGCATGTTCGGCTCTCGGGGCTACAAGGCCAAGAGGAGGAAGCACGAGATTGTCCGTGCTAACGCCCCTATGCGTGTCACCAAGCTTGTGGTCAACAAGCGGCCCGCCCTTCCAAAGGCAGACCGGAAGGCAGTTCGAGCCGCTGTCTACAAGCTTGAGGGAATAGTCAACAGCGGGCAGCCATTGCCTGATGACATTCAAACCCTGCTGAACAGCGCGAGCGGGCGCGTCTCACGACTGGGCCAGTTCCACCCGACCCAAGCTGCTCCACTGAAGGCCAGAATCGCGACGATCCGTGAGCGTCTTGCTCATCTCAACGATTCCTTAGCGCTTACTGGTCACGGACAGAAGACTCCATCGAAAAGCTGAGCCGAGCGGCTCGAAGAGCAGCATCAGCTTTGGACAAAGCGCGTTTCCGCGCGTCTGCTATCCCCCGCTACTGATTTGCGAGCTCGACTTCGGCGCAGCGATCTCGAAGTCCGCTTTGGGCCGAAAGCGACCGCACTTACAACCCCAGTTCCACCTCCACCCCGTCCATCACCCGCGGCGCATCCGCGTCCCCACCACCAAAACTCATCGGCCCTGCCTCGGGGGCGAGCGGACGGTAGCCGCCGTCGTAGTCCCAGGTGGTGAGGTGGAGGATGGCGCCGTCGAGGCTGTCGATCGAGCCGAACGCGGTTGCGGGGAAGGTCGCGGTGACGGTGTTCGCGGCGCGGTCGACCGCAATCGTCGGCACCGGGGTGACGGCTGCGCCTTCGTTGTCGGCATCGGCGCCTTGTGCGCGTGTCAGCACGTTCGACCAGCCATGCGCGCGCCAGCGGTAGTGCCAGCGGCGGCCGTCGGGCAGGGTCGCGTGCTGCTGCGGCATCGCGGTGGCGCCGCCGTCGCGGCCGGGCAGCGACAGGTAGGCGGTGAACGCGACATGGTCGAAGCCGTTGGCCGGGTGCCAGGCGTCGCTGAGGCCGGCCATCGTGATCTCGATGCGCAACGCACCGCCCGCGCTCCACGTGCGGACGCGGCGGATGTCGGCCGGGCGCAGCTCGCGCCAGCCGGGGTCGGTCGGATAGCGGTAGCCGCCATCCGGGCCGTGGTCGTCGCCGGCCGGATCGGTCCGGTCGGCGAGCAGCCGCCAGTCGAGGGCGACGCGGAATTCGCCGGCGGCACTGGTCGCGCCGCTGACCGGGTCGTAGGCGACCACGCGGTGGACGATCGCCGGGTCGACCATCGCGTCGGTGCGGATGCGGGCCTGCCAGCGGCCGTCCCTGGCGACCGCGACCGGCTGCGCGGCGCCGAGGTCGCCGTCGACGACCAGGCGGATGGATTCCAGCCCCGGCGCGGTGCCATGCACCTCGAAATCCCTCGTGACTGCTTGCTGGGGCAGCGGATGCAACTGGAGGCACGGTGCGGCGTCGCCGGCATTCCCATCCTTCCCTCCCGACGGCCCGGCCCGGTGGCACGGCCATCGGGCGTTCGCCGGGCCGCGAGCCGATGGCTCGCAGTCGGCTCTTCTCTCCCGTCCGCAAACGGCGGGATGTACAGAGCGGTCGTGCGCGGCATGAGGCGCAGGAGCGGAATCGGCAGAAGAAACAGGCGGTGACGCAACCCGCCAGACCTCGCCGCTGCGCGCGGGCAGCACCAGGGTGACCGTGCCGTCGGCGCCGACGATCAGGTCGCGCGGCGCGCCGTCGATCGCGAACGCGCCCTGCAGTCGGGTGCCGGACGGAAGGCTGGTGTCGAGATTGTCGACCAGCACCTCGTGGTCGGCGCTGTTGAGAATGACGAGGGCGGTCTCCTCGTTCGGAGCGGCTGCGTCGTCTCCCGAAGCGCCGGGATCCAGCGCCAGCCGCCATGCGATCGCGCCGGCGCGCGCCGGGTTGGACGCCAGCACCGTCGGCGTGCCGCGCGAGAACACCCGGTCGCCACGGCGCAGTGCGATCGCGCGTTGCAGGTAGCGGTACAGCGGCGTATCGGTGGCGAAGCGGTCGCGGCCGCCGCTGCCGTGGCCGGCCGCGAACATCGCCGGGCGCTGCGTGTCGAATCCCTGTTCGGTGCCGTAGTAGATCACCGGGATGCCGGGCAGGGTCAGCATCGCCAGCAGCGCCTGCTTCAGCCCGGCCTCGCTGCCGCCGGCGAGGAAGCGATCGACGTCGTGGTTGTCGACGAAACTCGGCATCCGCCACGGGTCGGCGTGCACGGCCATCATCGAACCGATCCGGTGGGCGAGCTCCGCGCTCGGCCTCCCGCGCGCGAACACGTCGCCGAGGCTGCCGTACAGCGGAAAGTTGATCATCGACGGCAGCCCGCCGGGCGTGCGCATGTAGGCATCGAGCTTGCGCGCCTGCGCGTCGGCGAACGGCTTGTCGGTGCCGAAGCCCTCGCCGAACGCGAGGAATCCGTCGCGGCCGGTATCGGCGGCGACGCGGACGACGCCCGGCACCTGGACATCGTCGGCGTGCAGGAAATCGGCGAAGAATCCCGCCGGCACGTGGAACGCGGTATCGACGCGGAACGCATCCACGCCGATATCGCGGATCCAGTCGCCGTAGGTCTCGCGCAGCGCGCGGCGCACGGCCGGGTTCTCCGTGTCCAGATCGTCGAGGTCGGCCAGCTGGTGGTCGAGCTCCTGGCCGCGGTCGGTGTAGTCGGCGATCGGCGGCGTCCAGTGGTAGATCGCGGCTTCGCGGTCGCCGGCATCGCCGGGGTCGTTGCGGTCGAATGGCGGCTGCGTCGGCGCGCGCCGGCCCTGCGCGTCCTCGCGCAGGCGGCAGCGGTCGGCCGCGGTGTCCGCGGGTCCGGCCGCGTCGCAGGCGATCCAGTCGCCGGTGTGGTTCACCACCACGTCCTGGATCAGATACATGCCACGGGCATGCAGCGCGCGCGACAGCGCCTTGTAGTCGTCGCGGGTGCCGTAGTGCGCGTCGACCTCGGAAAAGTCGCTCGCCCAGTAGCCGTGGTAGCCGCTGAAGCTGCGCGACGGGTTCAGCCACTGGTTCGCGACCGGCGGGGTGATCCACAACGCGGTCGCGCCCAGCCCCTGGATGTAGTCCAGCCGCCGCGCCAGCCCGCGCAGGTCGCCACCGCTGTAGCGGCTGCCGTCGGCCGGGTCGTACTCGCCCGCGCCCTGGTCGTTGTTGGACGGATCGCCGTCGTCGAAGCGGTCGATCATCGCGAAATAGACGACCTGGTCGCGCCAGTCCGGCGACGGCACGTGCAGGCCGTCCGACGCCGCGGCCGGCGCCGCCAGCGCGGCGGCCAGCAGTACGAGCGGAAGTCCCGGCATCCGCTTGCGTGCCCGACGGGTCGCACCGTCGGCGGATGCGGCAGATTTGGATCGATCCTGCATTCCCTTCTCCTCCGATGCCGGCCGCCGTGCGCCTGCCGGAACGGTCAGGCTCGGCGGATGCCCGTCGCGGCGTGCGGCCGCCACATATTCCATAGCGGCGCCATCGCGGAACGGCTGCAAACGTCTGCAGGATCGGTGAATACGTTTGCAACGCCGATTGTGCAGCTGCACCCGCGTCTACTATCGCCCAACGCCAGATCCCGGACCGGCCTCGACGCCGGGTCCGCGATGCCGCCGGGGGCGGCGTCCGAGGCGATTTTTCGGGCCTGCCGGAACAAGGACGCGCAGACGTCCGCCGTTCAACCCACCGGCGGCCATTACCAACCGTGTGGAGGGGAAGCATGTTGCAACTCAGGCGTAATCTACTCAGCGTGGCGCTGGCCTCGGCGACCGCGCTGATGGCGACGGGCGTGCACGCACAGTCCGCCGCGGAGCCTGCCAACGATCAGGAAACCGGCAACGACACCGCGACCCAGTCGCCCGACGCCACCACGCTCGACAGCGTCGTCGTCACCGGCATCCGCGCCGGCATCGAGCGTGCGATCGACGCCAAGCGCGAATCGACCAGCATCGTCGAGGCGATCTCGGCCGAGGACATCGGCAAGCTGCCCGACGTCAGCATCGCCGACTCGATCAACCGCCTGCCCGGCCTGGCCATGCAGCGCGTCGCCGGCCGCTCCTCCACCGTCAGCATCCGCGGCCTGTCCGGCGACTACGGCACCACCCTGCTGAACGGCCGCGAACAGGTCAGCGTCAGCGACAACCGCACCGTCGAGTACGACCAGTACCCGGCCGAGCTGATCAACGGCGTGGTGGTCTACAAGACCCCGGACGCGTCGCTGGTCGGCCAGGGCCTGTCCGGCACGGTCGACCTGCGCACGGTGCGCCCGCTCGCGTTCTCCGAGCGCGTGGTGTCGCTGAACGCGCGCTACGAGGACAACTCGCTGGGTGAGCTGAACCCCGGCACCGACGACACCGGCTACCGCGCCAGCGCGTCCTACATCGACCAGTTCCTCGACGACCGCCTCGGCGTCGCGCTGGGCTACTCGCGCTACACCGCGCCCGGCCAGGCCAACCGCTGGGAGGCCTGGGGCTATCCGACCGACGGGACCCACCACGTGCTCGGCGGCAGCAAGTCGCTGGCCTCGTCCACCGACAACACCCGCCAGGGCCTGATGGGCGTGGTGCAGTTCCGTCCGAACGACCGCTACGAGACCACTCTCGACCTGTTCTACTCGGAGTTCGAGAAATCCGAGACCACCCGCTTCCTCGAGGTCGGCCTGGGCTGGTCCGGCGCGACCCTGAGCAACCCGGTCGTCGACGAGGACGGCGTGGTGGTCGGCGGCACCTTCACCGGCGTGCGCCCGGTGCTGCGCAACGACCTCAACGAGGGCGACGACGAGCTGTTCGCGGTCGGCTGGAACCACAAGTTCAACTTCGGCGACTACTGGTCGGCCGAGGCCGACCTGAGCTATTCCAGTGCCGACCGCCGGGAAAGCATCCTGGAAACCTATTCCGGCTATCGCGCCGGCATCACCGACACCGTCGACTTCACCCTCGACCGCAAGACCGGCAAGCCGACCTTCTCGTTCGGCCTCGACTACACCGATCCGGCGCAGGTCGTGCTGACCGATCCCGGCGGCTGGGGCCAGGACGGCTACATCAAGACCCCGGAGGTCGAGGACACGCTGAAGTCGTTCCGGCTCAACGCCGAGCGCCTGTTCGACACCGGCATGTTCAGCAGCGTCGAGTTCGGCGCCAACTACTCCGAGCGCGAGAAGTCCCGCAGCGTGCCGGAGGCCTTCCTCGAACTGATCGGCGGGCCGGACCGCGGCGCCGGGTTCGACGAGGTCGCGATCGATCCGCGCTTCATCCTGTCGCCGGTCGACCTGTCGTTCACCGGCATCCCCGGCAGCTTCAGCTACGACATCAACGGCGTTCTGGACCAGTACTACCAGCAGGTCGGCAATGTCCATGCGGACATCTCCAACAAGCAGTGGACGATCAACGAGGAGGTCTCGACCTTCTACGTGCAGGGCAACATCAACACCGACATCGGTTCGGTTGGCATCCGCGGCAACGTCGGCGTGCAGGTGGTCAGGACCGATCAGAGCTCGCAGGGCTTCCTGGTCGTGCAGGGCGACGCCGCCAACGCCGTCCCCAACGACGGTGGCGCGACCTACACCAACGTGCTGCCCAGCCTGAACCTGTCGTTCCTGTTGCCGCACGACCAGGTGCTGCGCACCGCCGTCGCCAAGCAGATGGCGCGCCCGCGCATCGACCAGCTGCGCGCGAACAGCAACATGTCGCTGGAGTTCGCCGGCCAGAACATCGGCGACTGGACCGGCAGCGGCGGCAACCCGGAGCTGGATCCGTGGGAGGCCGATGCCTTCGACGTGTCCTACGAGAAGTACTTCGGCGACCGCGGCTATGTCAGCGCGGCCTGGTTCTTCAAGGACCTGACCAGCTACATCTACGACCAGCAGATCGCCGTCGACGCGTCCGACTTCCCGATTCCGCCCGGCTATGTCGGCCCGACGCCCGACCCGGTCGGCTTCTATACCGCTCCGGCCAACGGCAAGGGCGGCCGCCTGAGCGGCTTCGAGTTCGCGGTGTCGATCCCGTTCGACCTGTTCACCCCCGCGCTGGAAGGCTTCGGCCTGCAGGCCAACCACTCCAACACCAACAGCTCGATCAAGCCCAACGGTCCGGACCAGCCGTCCGGTCCGATCCCGGGCCTGTCCGACGAGGTCACCAACATCACGCTGTACTACGAGCGTGCCGGCTTCCAGGCCCGCCTCAGCCAGCGCAAGCGTTCGGACTTCCTCGGCGAGATCCAGGGCTTCGGCGCCGACCGTACCCCGCGCTACATCAAGGGCGAGGAAGTGCTGGACGCGCAGATCGGTTACAGCTTCGCCGACGGCACCGCGCTGGAAGGGCTGTCGCTGCTGCTGCAGGTCAACAACCTGACCGACGAACCGTATCGCGAGTACTTCTTCGACAACGGCCTCGCGCAACGCTACGAGGAGTACGGCCGCCAGGTGCTGTTCGGCGTCTCCTACCGGTTCTGAGCCCTCCAAGACCGGATATCCCTGCCCCGCCGGCCTCCGGCGGGGTTTTTTTATGATCGCGGGCCGTGGCCCGGACGGCGGATCAGTCGGCCGGGTTCCCGCGCATCGACATCGCCGCGCCGAGCAGCCCCGGGTACGGGTGAACGATGACCTGCACCGCGATCGCCTCCAGGTAGGCGACGAAACGGCCCTTGGCGAGGAAGCGTTCGCGGAACGCGCTGCTGCGCAGGAACGGCAGGAAGCGCGGCACCATGCCGCCGGCGATGGTCACGCAGCGGGCGCCGTGGATCAGCGCGATGTCGCCGGCGACGCTGCCGAGCACCGCGCAGAACCGCGCCAGCGCGCGCCGCGCCGCCTGGTCGTGGCCATCCAGGGCGAGCGCGACCACGTCCGCCGGCGCGCGCATCGTCGCCTCGCGGCCGGGCGGTTCGCCGCGCAGCACCGCATCGATGCACGACAGGCCCTGCCCGCACAGCAGGCGTTCGTTCGAGACCCGCCCGTGGCGCGCGGCCAGCCAGCGCGCGATCGCCTCTTCCTCCTCGCCCAGCGGCGCGAAGCTGGCGTGGCCGCCCTCGGTCTCGACCACCTGCCAGCCGGCCTGCACGGAGCCTGCCAGCATGCCGACTCCCAGCCCGGTGCCCGGCCCGAGCACGCTGACCGGTCCGTGGCCGGGGGGATCGACCGGGCCATACAGGTGCACGCGATCGTTCTCCTGCAGCGCCGGCACCGACCACGCCACCGCGCCGAAGTCGTTGACCATCCGCAACCGCTCCAACCCGAGCGATTCGCGCAGTTCGGACTGGCTGAACGACCACGCCCGGTTGGTCAGGCGGATTTCGTCGTGGCCGACCGGAGAGGCGACCGCGATCGCCGCCCGCCGCGGCCTGGCGCCGGTCAGCGCCAGGTAATGCTCGATCGCGTGCCGCAGGCTGGCGAAATCCGCGTTGGCGAGCGACAGCGGCGCATGCATCAGCGGCGCCGGTCCGGCGATGTCCGCCAGCGCGAAACGCGCGTTGGTGCCGCCGATGTCGCCGACCAGCACGGCATCCGGGCTCACTTCGCCCAGGGCGGACGGGTCGTGCGTCGAAGCGGAGGAGGACTCGTGCATGCCGGTATCGGGTTCCTGTCGGGAAAGTGGATGTCGTGTCGCCAGCGTAAATGCGCGGTGACGGTGCGCCGGCGTGCATACGTTTGCACCCGGCAACACCCGCCGGCTTACCCTCGCCGGAGCGCTGGCCTATCCTAGCCGGCCTGCCCGAGCGTTGCGCCTTCCCCCGCGCCGACCTGCCGATGCCGATTGATGCCGCCGTGTCCGACCTGCTGTCCGCCCTGCTGCTGGGCATCCTGGAAGGACTGACCGAGTTCCTGCCGATCTCCAGCACCGGCCACCTGCTGATCGCGCAGCACTGGCTGGGCGCGCGTTCGGACCTGTTCAACATCGTGATCCAGGCCGGCGCGATCATCGCGATCACCCTGGTATTCCGGCAACGGCTGTGGGCACTGGCGACCGGACTGCGGGAGCGCGAGAACCGCCGCTACCTGGCGAGGATCGCGGTCGCGTTCCTGGTCACGGCGCTGGTCGGCCTGCCGGTGCGGCTGGCCGGCTGGGAACTGCCGGAGACGGTGTCGCCGGTCGCCGCGGCGCTGATCCTCGGCGGCATCTGGATGCTGCTCGCGGAGCGACTGGCCGAGCGCAAGGCGCCCAGCAGCGAGATCACCTGGATGGTGGCGGTCCTGGTCGGCCTGGCCCAGGTCGTCGCGGGCGTCTTCCCCGGCACCTCGCGCTCGGCGGCGGCGATCTTCATGGCGATGCTGGCCGGCACCGGGCAGCGCTCGGCGGCGACCGAGTTCGTGTTCCTGGTCGGCATCCCGACGATGTTCGCGGCCAGCGGCTATGCGCTGCTCGAGTACGCGCTCGCCCGGGCCGCGCCCGGGGGCGGCGTCCCGGCAGAGGCCTGGGGCGAGCTGGGGCTGGCCTTCGCCGCCGCCGCGATCACCGGCTTCGTCGTCGTGCGCTGGCTGATGGGCTACATCAAGCAGCACCGCTACACGGTCTTCGCGTACTACCGGATAGCGTTGGGCGCCGCCCTGCTGCTGTGGCTGCCGACCGGCGGCTGAACGCCGGTACCGGGCCGCGACCCCGCGGCCGGCCTCGCGCCGTTGCAGGGTGGGTATCGATTCCAATGGAGATCCACCGCATGAGCCTGTCCACTTCCCTCGTCCGCCTGTCGCTGGCCGCCTCGGTCGCGGTCGTCCTGGGTGCCTGCAGCCCGCAGCCGGAGGCGCCGTCCACAACCGATCCGGCGACGGAAGCGGCCGCAGATCCGGCCGCGGCCCCGGCACCGGAGATCGACGTCACCGCCTACGACTGGCGGCTGACCCGCGCGACCGGCGCCGACGGCCAGGTCGGTTCCGGCCCGCTGGCCGCATTGGGCACACTCGAGCGCCCGCTCGAACTGCATTTCGCCGAGGGTCGGCTGTCCAGCAACGGCGCCTGCAACGGCATGGGCGGCGGCTACCGCATCGAGGACGGCACGCTCCGCGTCGACACCCTGGTCCAGACCCAGCGCGCCTGCCGGGGCGACCTGATGGAAGCCGACGCCGCGCTGTCGGCCCTGCTCGAAGGCGGACCGGGCTTCGCCCTCGCCGGCCTTACCCCGCCGGTCCTGACCCTGACCGCGGACGACGGCCGCGCGCTGGTGTTCGAGGGCGCGCCGACACCCGAGGCGTTCTACGGCAGCGAGGGCACGCGGATGTTCATGGAGGTCGCGGCCGAACGCGAGCCGTGCTCGCATCCGCTGATCCCCGACATGCGCTGCCTGATGGTGCGCGAGGTCCGCTACGACGACGCCGGCGTGCAGACCCGGGTCAGCGAGGACTGGGAACCGCTGTACCAGGAGATCGGGGGCTACACGCACGAACCGGGCGTGCGCAACGTGCTGCGGCTGAAGCGTTTCGACGTCGCCGATCCACCGGCCGACGCCCCGTCGGTGGCCTACGTGCTCGACATGGTGGTCGAATCGGAGACCGTCCCGGACAACGACTGATCGGCTGCAGCCGGGCGAGCCGAAACCGCAACCGGGGCGGGACCCGGGCAGTCCCGGGTGCGGTCTCCGGCCTCACCCGGGCTGTGGCATGCCTCCGGCAGCCGGCTAGTGCAGCCTGTCCTCGAAGCGTTCCTCCGCCGGGTTCCACTCGAACACCATGCCGGGGCAGTGCGGTGTCTGTGCCATCCGCAACTGCGTGACGCCGCGCTCCAGCACCACCTGCACCGTTTCCATCCCTCGGTTGCAGCCGGGTTGCGACAGTTCGAGGGTCTGCCAGCGCTTGCCGCTGGACTTGTCCATCACCTCGATGGCGTGCACCGCCGCATCGTCCTCGTCCATCGGGATCTGGAAGTAGAACCCTTCGCTGGACGCCGCCTGCAGCAACGGGTGGTGCCCGGCCGGCCAGGCGCCGTCGTAGTCGAGGTAGGCGACCAGCTCGAGCTCGAGCGGCAACGTCTTTCCACTGCGGTAGTCGATCCAGTTGCCGGTGAGCCGGGGCGTGGAACGAAAGAAGTTCGCGTTGTCGAAGCGCAGCCGCGCGACCGGCAATCCGGCCGCATCCAGCTCGTCCATGCCGAAATCGCGCGTCCGGTGCAGGAACGCCGGCTTCAACCGGATCGGCGTGCGATAGCGGTCGTAGAAGTAGACCGCCCGCTGCACCGCGTTGCGGCTCTCGATCACGAAGGTGATGTCGCTCTGGCCGATGCGGCCGGTGTAGACCGCATACGAAGCCAGTGCGGGCGACGACGCGGCCAGCCATGCCAGACCGGCTAGCCAGACGATCCATCCACGGGGAAATCCCATCAGAAGCGCTCCTCGCTCTGGCTCTGCAGCTCGAGCCGGTCCGGAGCGACGAAGCGGTAGTGCCGCCACTGGATCGTACCGGCGCGGTAGTCGACCCCGCTTTCCGGCCGCAGACTGACCCGTCCTCCGGAACCGAACTCCAGCGCACCCTGTGCCGCCAGCGCTTCCAGTTGCGGGTCGCGGGCATAGCCGCCCGCTTCCTGCCGATAGACGAAGTAGTGCCGATGCTCGCCGGTACGCGTGGCGTCGTCGGCCCGCATCGGCATCACCGAAAAGTCGACGATGCCGTCGTCGTTGAAGTCGTCCAACTGCAGGGTATCGGTACCGGAAAAGAACAGGTCCAGTCCGTCCAGCACCTGCACCGGCTCGCCGCTGGCGCGATCGAAGACGGTGATCGCGTCCACGCGCCCGGCATGTTCGCCACGCGCCTTGCGAGCATGTACCCGGAAATGGAACCGGTCGTCGGGCTGTCCCTGCAGCAGGTCGCCCGTATAGGCATCGCGTGGGTCGCTGGAGAACCGCATCACGCGTTGCAGGCTGACCTCCTTCTGCTCGCGGCTGCGCAGATCGATCGAACGGCCCCGCAGGTACTTCGCGCCGGGCACGAACGGACGAAACGCAATCACGGACGTGGGCAGCATCGGGTCGCCCAGCACGTTGATCAGCAGGCTTTCGTCCTCGGCGTACGGCGTCTTTTCCAATGGCAGCAGCATGCGCTGCGCTTCGTCGAACAGATAGCCGCCCATGCCGTCGAGCTGCCAGTCGTGGATCAGCAGCAGCTCCACCGGCGAGTCGCCGACGGTGCCCCGGTACGTCGTGACCGGTCGCGCCTGCGCGAACGCCGCGCCGGCCAGCGACAGCGCCGCCAAGGCGAGCAGGCAACCGCTTCCGACCCGGCGCCGACGCCGGCGGGCCTCAACACCGGACCGCTTTGCCAAATTCCTCTCCTCGCAGGCTCACCGGACACGGCGCCCGGAGCAGGCCGGACACGATACAGATGTCGACGGAACCGGGTCCGCTTTTTTCGCGAGCCCGGACCGCTCCGAAGTTCACGACGCGTCCGCGCCGCCGACGTCCGGGTGCAGCGAATAGGTGCCGTGGATCGAGGCCTCGGCCAGCACATGGCCGTGCATCGCTGCGAACACATCGGCGGCGGTGAAATCGTCGCCGACCGGCAGTGTGTCCACATCCAGCGCGAACAGGCGGAAGAAATAGCGGTGCAGGCGCAGGTCGTTGGGCGGCGGAAACGGCCCGTCGTAGCCACGCCACTGGCCGGCCATCGACGCATCGCCGGCGAACCAGCCGGTGTAATCGTTCAGACCCTGGCGCGCGCCGGCAGGGCCGGCCGGCTCCGTCTTGCCGTGCGGGACGACGCCGTCGCTGCAGCTGCCGGCAGCGATCTCGCGCACGTCGGCGGGAATGTCGACCATCGCCCAGTGCACGAAGTCGGTACGCGGCTGCGCGACCGGGATCTCGACCCCGGCCTTGCCGACCATCTCGGCGACGGTCGGCACGTCGGGGTCGATGCACAGCAGCGCGAACGAACGGGTGCCTTCCGGCGCCGCGTCCCAGGCGAGGTGCGGATTGCGATTCGGCGCGAAGCCGAAACCGTCGGCGGTCGGCTGGCCGGCGGCGAACTCGACCGGCAGGCGCCGGCCATTGCGGAAACTGTCGCTGCGGATCTTCATCTTCTTCTCCTTCGCTTGCCGTCGAAAGCCGGCGTCTGCGTCGATCATGCAGGAGCCGTCGTGGCAGCGACGTAGGCCGCCGCGACTGGCTCCAAAACGCCTCATCGCGGGCCCCTGCCGCTCGTGCAGCCGCTCCTGCAGCCAATCAGCGCGCCGGATAGCCCAGCCGCTCGGCCACCGGCGCGAGGATCGCGAATGCAGGCGCCAGCGCCTCGGCATAGTGGCGCCAGTGCCCTGAAGCGTAGCGATCCGGGCCCTGCGCGCCATCCGACAATGCCGGCAACTGCACGCCGAGCGCGTCGCCGATGGACTGCGCGATCGCGGCGGGGTCGTGGGCGATGTCGTCGAGGCGGATCAGGCTGTGCGGGAACAGGCCGCCGTCGCGCAGATCGGCGATCTGGCCGAGCGCCTTCGCCAGCCAGTCCGCCGCGGTTTCCGGCGACTCCAACGCGAACGGCATCGGCGCGCCGAACGCCAGCCAGTCGACCAGCATGTCGCGCGGATCGCGCAGCACGAACAGCAGACGCGCTTCCGGCAGGTGCGGGCGCAGTGCCAGCAGCAACGTGTTGTCCCACCACAGCAGCCAATCGATGATGCGGCCGTCCTTGACTCCCCGCGCGGCGTGGGTCGCACGCCACTGGTTGACCAGGAAGGACGGATCCAGCGAGCCATCGGACAGCGCCGCGGTGGTGCCGTAGCGCTGCATCGGGTCGCGCGGCGGCCTGGAGCCGAAGCGGTCGGCCAGCATCGGCATGCGGGCATTGTCGAGGGTCAATGCGACGCGTTCGACCAGCGAACCCGGTGCACCCCAGAGGAATGCGACTCCGGGCGCCTGTTCCGGCACCGGCGCCATCGGCGGCAGTTCGGGCACGCCGTCGCCGAGTGGCGGCAGCGGCAACCGCTGCGGCACCGCCTCGGCGTGCAGCTCGGCCCAGGTCGCCGCCGCCGCGTCGTACTGGCCGGCGGCGTCGAAGGTCCGGCCGAGCAGTTGCCGCAGCATCCGCTTCACGCCCTCGTCCCTGGCCCGCGCCAGCAGGCTCTCGACCTGGTTGACGGCGGCATCGGGATCGCTGCGCATCAGGTTGTCGATCACGCGCAGCTCGGCCCCGGCGTGGCCGGGATTGATCTCGGTGATCCGGTGCGCGATCGCGTCGGCCTGCTCCATTTCGCCGGCCTGCTGGTGGATCGTCGCGCGCGCCTCCAGCGCGGGGACGAAGTCCGGCATCGCCGCCAGCCAGCGTTCGACGACCACGCGCGCGGCGTCGCTGGCGAACGGCTCGAACAGCAGTCGCGCATACCACAGGTCGGGCACGTCCGGATGTTCGGCCAGCAACGTCTCCAGCGTCGCACGCGCATCCTCGGCACCGTTGCCGCGTCGCCAGGCCTCGCTTGCCGCGGCGATCGTTCGACGGTCGCGCGGCTGCTCGACCAGCACGCCCTTGAGCCGGGTCAGCGCGCTTTCGGTGCGGCCGGCTTCCAGCTCCATCTCGCCGATCAGGCGCTGCAGCGCCGGGCTTCCGCCGCCGTTCTCGAGGATCGGCAGCAGCTCGTCGACCGCCTCGCCGGGACGGCCCTGGCGGCGGACCAGATCGGCGACCATCGCACGCAGCGGATTCGACGGGTAGCGCTCGAGCAGGCTGCGGAACGCCTGTTCGGCGAACGCGAAGTGACCCTTGGCGACATAGGCGAAGCCCAAGGCGTGCCGCAGGATCGCCTCGTCGGGGTGGCGCTGCGAGGCCTGGCTGAGGATTGAAAGCGCGCGGTCGGCATCGCCCCGGCGCAGCGCCAGCGTACCTTCCAGCGCCGTCACCTGCGGGTCTTCCGGAGCGATCCGGGCGGCGGTCTTGATCAGGCTCTCGGCCTGGTCGAGGTCGCCGCGGCCGATCGCCAGCTGCGCTTGCAGGACGTACGCCGGGAACTTGTTCGGGTCCAGACCGACCGCGCGCGCCAGCGAGGCCTGGGCCTCGTCCAGCTGGCGCCCGTCCAGCAGCAATCCGGCGCGCTCCAGGTGCTGCTGGGCGTCCTCCGGGACCAGGGCGATGGCCCGGTCGATCGCGGCCAGCGCGGCATCGCGATCGCCGCCCATCCGCAGGGCCGCCGACAGCAGACGGTGCGCGACCGGATCCTGCGGCTGCGCATCGACCGTCGCACGGGCGGCGGTCAGGGCTTCGGCGGCGGCGCCACGGCGGAGGGCGTCGATGGTGGCTTCGTACATGGGGCGGTCGATGTTCCGGCGAAAGCGTCGATTGTACCGGGCCCGATGCCGGCGGACGGGGCCATCAGGGTCGCGCGCCGGTTCCCGCTCCCTGAATCGGGCTCCAGCCCGCCGTACCGCACTTTGCCGTTGCCGTTGCCGTTGCCGTTGCCGTTGCCGTTGCCGTTGCCGTTGCCGTTGCCGTGGATTTTGATCTTTCCATGCGGTAGGTCGCCGACATCGACTGGAGACCCGGAGGGCGGCGCGCATGGACGCGTGCCGTTTTTCGATCACGACAGGATGTCGTGTCGAAAAATCCCGGCAGGCTGTCCGCTCGCAATGGAGGTGTGTCGGGGAGGCCCTTTCTTTTGGTGACTTTTCTTTGGGCCAGCAAAGAAAAGTCACCCGCCGCTATAGCGGCGGAAGCTGTTGATTCTGGCCATGCCGATCCAGGTGTCTACTCGGAACAGGCCAAAGGCCTTCCGTCTTCGTGCTCTTGAACAGAGGCTCCCCATTCTTTGGATCAAGATCAAAGGCTTCCGCCTTCGGCGGGTTCCTTTTGTCTTGGCAAAAGGAACCAAAACCGCTGGCTCCTGACGCCCGCCGGGCCGGCTGCGCCGTCCCGGTCCCCTGTGCTCCTCGTCCGCAGCGGCACGGTGCCCAAACTCGCGCCGCTGGGCGGCGCTCAGACATGGGCACCTCTGCGGCCGCTCCGGCCTGCGGTGCGCGGCGGGCTTTAAGTCGCTGAAGGTCAACGTCAAAGTCACAGCTCAGGGCAACGGCAGAATCGCGATCTCAACCGATCGCGTCGAGCATCCTTGCCGCGATCCAGCGCTCCGCGAAGCCATCGAGCCGGCGACTTTCCAGAAAGCCGCAATGCCCCCCCCACCGCGAGATCTCCAGCCGCACCGGCGCCGGCAGTTGCAGCGCGCGGAAGCCCTCGACCGGAATCACCGGGTCGTCCTCGGCCATCAGGATGCTCGCCGGCACCTGCAGCGCCGACAACCGCGCACCTGCGATCGAATAGCCGTCGAAGTAGTTGTCGAGGGTGCCGAAGTCGGTGTGGCGCTCGACCATCCAGCGGGTCAACGGCCGCATCCGCAGGCCCAGCACCTGGTCGTCAAATGCGTGCAGTTGCGGGAACAGCTCGCGCTTGCGCGCCAGCGAGCCGCGCCACTTGCGCTCGAAGTACCACAGGTACATCGGCAGGCCCTGCTCCATCGCATCCATCGTGCGGGCCGGATCGAGCACCGGGCAGACCGCGGCCACGTGCGTGAGCGGCAGCCCGGCCGCCGGTGCGCGCAATGCCAGCCGCAGCGCGAAGTTGCCGCCGAGCGAATAGCCGGCCACCGCGAGCGGTAACCGCGGGAACAGCCGTGCGACTTCGAGGGCCGCATGAACGACCTCGTCGATCCGATTGGAGTGGAACAACCCCTCGTTGAGATGGTGGGTATCGCCGTGGTCGCGGAAGTTGAGCCGGAACACCTCGAAGCCCGCGCGCAGCAGATGCGCGGCGGTCAGGCGCATGTAACTGGAATCGACGCTGCCTTCCCAACCGTGCAGCAGCAGGACCAGTCCCCGCGAGAACGAGCCCTGGCGGGGGATCACGCTGTGCAGGCCCTGCAGGCGTACGCCGTCGCCGCCGTCGATGATGTGCGCAGTGGTGACCGCGCCACAGGCGGCCAGGCTGAGTTCGCCATGGCGTCGGCGCAGCGGACTGCTGCCGAGCACCGACTGCACGTGCGGACTGCGCAGCCAACGCGGCGGCCGGTAGTCGTCGGCCGTCAACTGCGGCAAGGACGTTGCGGCGGTC
Organism: Marilutibacter chinensis; assembly: GCF_021725675.1. Taxonomy (GTDB): domain Bacteria; phylum Pseudomonadota; class Gammaproteobacteria; order Xanthomonadales; family Xanthomonadaceae; genus Marilutibacter; species Marilutibacter chinensis. Next base: position 123,631 of record NZ_JAKJPO010000009.1, read on the forward strand.
GGCAGCGGGGACAGCATCATGAGGTGAACTTAGCCCCTGCGTTTCGAGCATTCGCTCCAGCGCGGCCGATCGAGGCGGGCATCGGCTCAGCCGTTCATGGCATCGATGATCCGCTGCCGGGCGAGATCGGCGATCCGGCGCCGGCCCTCCTCTGCCCCCGGCGCGATCGGTTCGAGGAAATGCACCTCGCCCGGGCGCGTGGGCTCGCCGAGCAGGCGCAGGAAATTGGCCAGGAAGCTCTCCCCGGGCGTGAATGCGATCACCGTCTGGGCGCTGCCGCGTTCGCCATAGCGCAGCGCGACCGGCTGCACCGGCACGCCGGCCTCGACCGCGGCCAGGAAGATGCGCGCATGGAACGGTCCGATCTCGCGGCCGTTGCGGGTCCCTCCTTCGGGAAACACGCCGACCGAATGTCCGGTGCGCAGGCGGGCGAGCATCTCGTGCAGCACGCCGCCGAGCGACTCGGCGCTGCCGCGGGAATGGAAGATGGTCTCTCCGCGCATCGCCAGCCAGCCGATCAGCGGCCAGTTGGCGATCTCGCGCTTGGCCACGAATCCCATCATCCGCTGGCTGTGCAGGGCCGGGATGTCGATCCAGCTGACGTGGTTGGCGACGTACATCGCCGCGCCCGGCAACGGCGTGCCGACGCGGTGCAGGCGCAGTCCGAAGATCCGCATCAGCCCGCCCGACCAGGCACGGATCACCCGATGGTTGAAACGTTCCCCGCCCCAGCGCAGCTCGCCGGTCAGACGCGTGGTCAGCAGCAGCACGACCGGCAACGACACCAGCAGGTGCAGCACCAGCAGCGGAATCCGGTACAGATAGCGGAAGGCACGCGCCGGCCACGCGGATTGCGTGCCGGCGACGCCGTGGGGGGGCGACGCATTCATCGGGGGAATCATACCCAGCGCGGGACGGCTTCGGGGCCCGAGTCGCTCGCCGGCGACGATCAACGACGGCCGACCACCGCCAGGGTCAGCCGCGAGACGCAGACCAGGCGGCCAGCCTCGTCCTCGATGCGGATTTCCCACACGTGGGTGCTGCCGCCGACATGCAGCGGCCGCGCGGTGCCGGTCACCAGGCCTTCGCGCACGCCACGTACATGGTTGGCGTTGATCTCGATGCCGACCACGCCCTTGCCTTCCGGTACGCAAAGGCCGCCAGCGCTGGAACCCAGGGTTTCGGCCAGCAACACAGAGGCGCCGCCATGCAGCAGGCCATAGGGCTGGCGGGTGCGGCCGTCGACGGGCATCGTGCCGCGCAGGTAGTCGCGGCCGATCTCGGTGAAGACGATGCCCAGCGGCTCCATCGCGGTGCCCCGCGAGAGCGCGTTGAGTTGATCGAGGGACACATCGGAGCGGAACGGGGAGGCCGGCTCGGCGTTGCCGGCGGCGGAAGTTTCGGTGACGGTGCTCATGCCGCCACGATAGCCGAGCTTCGTCGGGCGGAGACAGCCCGGCTCAGCCAGGCAAGAAATTACCGACAGGCGCGCCGCGGAGAGATGGGGAGGGCGGGCACGCCTGTCGGCCAGGGGAAAGGACTTCGTGTTTCTTGTCGTGGTGTTGCTGCAGCGGGGGGCGCCGGGGTGTCGCCGGTCATGCCGCCCATCGATTACGCACCGTGATACAGCGAGGTGTAGGTGCGGCGGGTGTAGCGGCGGTCGGCGGCATAGCCGCTACTGCGGCCGTAGCCGACGCCGAATTCACGCTCGCGGTAGGCGCGGATGGGGGTGGCGGTGCTGCTGGCGCGGCGGTCGTCGCGGCGGCGGTTCAGGGTCTGGGCATTGATCTGGGCGTTCATGGCGGTTTCCTTGGGGAGTGGTGCGGCGGGGTGGGCGTTTGCCGATGTAGTGAATCGGTGTGCTGGTAATGTATAACACCTAGACTGTTTGACCATATGCCGGAAGTCATGCTTCCGTCCCTGCTCTGGAATCGTTCAGCTTGTGGGGCGGTCCGGGCGACCCGGCATGCGGTCTACCGATACAGATGTCCACGACGGGCGAACCGTTGCCATGACTGATGGGGGAGAAAGGGGGGCGGGCCATCATCGGCCGGGAGCGGCGGGGGCACGGCCGCTGCAACCATCAGGATCGAATCAGGGGGAATGATGATCGGACGCATCGCAGCGTCACTGCGGTTGTGCGCCCTGCCGTTGGGCGCGGCTACGGCCACTGACACGGCCGACATGGCCGGGGACTGCAGCGGGGCACCGGAGAACGCCGTGACGGAGTTGCCGGCGCCACTGTCGGAATGGGGCACGCCGATCTGTTCACCCGAACTCGGCCACATGCTCGCCCCTTCTCCGGGATTGCGCTGGGCATCATGTGCAACTGGGATGCGACCCAATGCAGCCCCGGCCATCGCTTCATGGTCCTGGACATGCGCGATCAGCGGCCCGGCAACTGATTGCCGGCCACGACGACCTACACCGCCGTAGAAGCGGCGTAAGCCGCGTTGGGCACCGCGGCAGACGTCATGGCCGATGCGGCGCCGGTCGCGACCCACGTCGCTCCTACACCGTTGCCGCGAAATGCCGCGGACTCGGGCCGTCTACAGAATCGGCGCCAGGCCCGCGCCGAACGCGGTGAAGATGCGGGTGGTGAAGCCCTTCAGGCCGAAATCGACCTCGGGGAAGTCGCCGACCGGCCGGTAGCAGGCACGGAAGCCGGGGTCGTCCGGCGGCAACGGTTCGGGACAGTCGGGCCCGGGCACGAACTCGTAGCTGGTCGCATAACGCAGCGGCCAGATGTCGAACAGCGGCAGGTATTCGAACGCCTTGCCGACCGAATAGTCGAGCCCGGAAAACACCGGCGGCTTGTCGCGGCGCGCGACGACCCAGGAATTCTCCGGACGGATGTCGCGGCGGATGCTGTCGGCCAGCGCGGTCGCGAACGCCTCATCCTCGATCACCACCGCCGCCTCGGTGTTGTAGTGATCGCCGCGCGGATCGAAGTTGTGGGTGCCGATCACGCCGACCCGGCCGTCGATCACCAGCGACTTGGCGTGCATGCCGATGCGGACGCCGGCGCGCTTGAGCGGCACCGGCTCGTGCGCCGCGCGCGAGGAGAAGCGCAGCGCGGCGTGCTCGCGGGTCAGCGCGCGCCGGTACTGGGCGCGCCCGACCGCGCTGCGGCGGTCGTAGCGTGTACGAAGTTCACGATGCAGATCGCTGCGGCTCAAGCCGTTGGGGAAGGTGACCGCGGTCGAGGCCACCGCGTCGACAGCGGCACCGTCGGGCTCGGCGCCGGTCGCATCGAGGTCGATCGGGGCATCGGTCGGGAACGGCTTGTACTCGTAGATGTGGAAGCCGAACTCGCGCAGGTAGCGGCGCTTGTACTTGTGCGACAGCGCGTAGACGATGAAGGCATCGGTCGCGGCCAGGCTGTTGGTCGAGACCACCACCCGCGGCGGCTCGGCGCGCTCCTGCATCTGCCGGAACATCTCCTGCGCGGGCCTGGACAGCACCAGGTACGGGGTCTGCATCAGCACCTCGTCGCGGGCCGATTCGATCAGCTCGCGCAGGGTGCGGCTGGCGCCTTCGTCGCTGACCAGCCCCGCGTGCTTGTCCGGCGTGTCGGAGATGTAGCGCACCTCGCCCACCGGGATCGCATGCGCGACCAGCGCCTCCTCGATCCGCTCCGGGTCCGACGCCTCGTCCCGCATCGCCTGCGCGCGCGCCGGATGCTGGTAGTCGGCCAGTTCCAGCGGCGGCACGCCCGCCTTGAGCAGGTAGCCGCCGACATCGTCGAGACGGGCCGCGGGCACGCTGCGCTTGTCGTTCCAGAACAGCTCGAAATCGGCCGCCATCGCGTGCGCGACCGGTCCCGCCACCAGCACGTCCCGGTCGCGGAAGTTGTAGCTCGCGTCCCAGTCGTAATAGTCGTCCTGGTAGTTGCGTCCGCCGGAGATGCCGACCGCGCCGTCGACCAGCAGCAGCTTGGTATGCATGCGCTGGTTCAGCTGATTCCAGCAACACAGCGCGGCCAGCGCGTATTCCGGATAGCTGATCAGCGCCTGCTTCAGCACCGGGTTGTACAGGCGGACCTCGAAGTTGGAGTGGGCGCCGGCCAGCGCGGCGAGGGTCTCGACCCTCCGCAGCGCCGACAGCTGGTCCATCAGCACCCGCACGCGCACGCCGCGTCGCGCCGCGGCGAGCAGCTCGTCGAGCACGAGCCGGCTGGCGTCGTCCTCGTCGAAGATGAAGGTCTGCAGGTCGATCGCGGTGGTCGCGCTGCGGATCAGGTTCAACCGCGCCATCAGCGCTTCGGGACCGCGATCGAGGATCAGCGCGTAGTGGCGCGGCGCTTCGGGCGTGGATGCGGCGAACGCATCGGCAGCCAGCTCGCGCAACGGCGAAGGCTCGGCACAGGCATCCTCCTCCGCGCAGGCGATCTCGCTCGAACGCGCGTCCATCGCGATCGCCTGCGCGCGGTCGCGCTGCGCGCCGGACAGGCTGGCGCAGGCGCCGAGCGACAGCGCGAGCCAGGCCACCGCCAGCAGTCGGATCCTGCGGGACCACCCGGCGGTCATGGGCCGGGATCCTTGTCGAGAAGCCTGACCCGCATCGTGAAACGGACGTGGTTGTCGAGTGCGAGCTTCCATGCGTCCAGGCCGTAGTCGTAGCGGTCGATCCGGCCGCTGGCGACGACGTCGCAATCGAGGCCCGGCCGGTCGCAGGTCGCAGGCAGCAGCTGGAAGGCCTCGTAGCGGGTCACCCCGCGTATCGTCAGCCGGCCGCGCAGCTGGCCGCCGCGGCGGACCTCGTCCTCGCCGACCGGGTCGGAGACGAATTCGATCTCGGGATAGCGCGAGGCATCGAAGAACGCCTCCCCGCGCGCCATCGCGGTATAGCGTTCGGAGTCGCCGATGCGGACCGCCGCGGTCGCCAGCCGCACCCGCACCTGGTGGCGGCGCTCGTCGACCGCGACCAGCTCGCCGTCGTAGCGTGGGAAGCGGCCGACGACCCGCTGGCCCCAGCGCGTGCGCAGCTCGACTCCGAAGCGGGTGTGCTCGGGATCGAACACGCCGATCGCGTGCTGTGCCGATGCCAGCAACGGCAGACCCAGCAACAGCACGCAGCACAGTCGCCCGCCCCTCCGATACAGGGCCAATGCCCCCAGCCGGCGAAGGCGGCCGTGCGGCGGCAATGCCGGTTCTGCCAAGACGCCCCTCCCTGTCACGTGCCGCTCGACTCCCGCCCGGCCGAGGTCCGACCCATCGGACACGGCTTCAGGTCAGGGCCGCGGAATTCCGGCGGGCCCGACCCGGGTCCACCGCGATCGGAGCGGCCACGCCCGACCGGCGTCGCAGTCACGGCCACCAGAAGGCGCTGAGTTGGGCGACGCCCGGCTCCAGCGCCCGGTCGCCCGGCAGCGACAGCACCGCGATCCCGCCCGGCGGCATCCCGCGGTACTCGCTGGACTGGCCGCTGTGCAGCAGCGCCGACAACCGCTCGAAGCCGGGGTTGTGGCCGACCAGCATCAGCCGCCCGACTTCGGCGTGGCCCTCGGCCACCGCGATCAGGTTGCCGGGCGTGGCTTCGTAGATGGCCGGTTCGATGCGCTGGTCGACATAGCCGATCACCGACAGCACCGCCTCCAGCGTCTCGCGGGTGCGCCGCGACGGCGAGCACAGCACGCAGTCGGGGATCAGCCGCTGTTCGGCGATCCAGCGGCCGGCTGCCTCGGCCTCGGCCAGGCCTTCGGCGGACAGCGGGCGGTCGAGGTCGGCCTGGCCGATCGACGCCGGTTCGGCATGGGCATGGCGCAGCAGGATCAGTTCACGCATTGAATTGAGGGCCGAGACTGGGGCCAGGCAAGCGTAACCGATACGTTGCCGGCGCGGCTGGCGGCTCTACCTGCGCAGCCACTTGAGCAGCGGCTGCCAGTCCTGCTGGTGTTCGCGGACCTTGGCCGACTGGTAGTCGAACATGCTCCTGCCCAGGCCGGTCAGCAGCACGTAGGCCTGGCTGTCGCGCAGTTGCGCGGCCAGCGGATACGGCCACTGCCTGAGCAGCTCGACCGTCTGTTGCGAGGCGTTCGTCCACGGCCGCAGCTTGTTGCCGACCAGCCCGACCCGCAGCTCGCCCTTGCGCACCCGCGGGTGCCTGGCCAGCGAGTCCAGGAACGGCACGGTCGCCTCGATGTCGAGGGTGGACGCCTGCACCGGCACCACCACGTGGTCGGCGAGCTCCAGAAGGTGTTCGAGGTCCTCCCCCATCGCCCCGGCCGGGGCATCGATCACCAGCCGCTGGGTGTCGTCGGGCAGCTGCTTGCGCCAAGCCTTGCGCTTGGTGCCGTCCAGCGGCAGCACAGCGCTATCGGTCCCGGCCCGGCGCTCAGCCCAGCGCGTCGAGGAACGCTGGGGGTCGGCGTCCAGCAGCACGGTGTTCAAACCATCGAGAGCCGCCTGCGCGGCAAGGTGGGTGGCGATAGTGGTCTTGCCGACGCCTCCCTTGGAACTGGCTACCAGCACGGTCTTCATGCGAGCTCCCTCCGGACGGAACCCGCAGCCTACACCGCCGGCGGTGGCCGGGCCATCGAGAGGGCGGACGAAGGTGGAGGGGTCTTCGCGAACGGAAGCCGCTCAGTCGCCGGGCGGCGGCCGGCCGGTGGTCACCAGGGCGCGGTGCCGGGGATTGCTCGGCAGCCAGCCCGCGGGCGGCTCCGCCTGTCCGACCCGGGCAAGGCGCCATTCCAGCGCGGCGACCTCGCCGTCAGCCAGGATCCGGCGCAGATAGCCTGGTGGCGACGCGCCACCAGCAGACGCCATCAGCTGCTCGTACTGCCAGTAGTGGCGACGCAGCGCCTCGCGCCAGCGTGCACCTTCCGGGCGATCCGCAGTCAATTGCACCTGCAGCACCAGACCCACAGCCCGCTCGACCAACGAAGAGCCCGCCCCCATGCGGGCGGCGGCACGGCGGCAGAGCGCGGGATCGGCCAGCGCGGCGGGGCCGATACAGGCCCGGGACAGCCCCGTCGTCGTCGCAGCAGCAGCCTGCTCCATCCAGACGCCCAACGCCGGCACATAGCGCAGTTCCTCAACGGTCATTGGCCGACCCAACCCCATCCGCTCACCGATCCCCTGGCGCAGGTCGGCGCCGGGATCAGGGATGGGCACATCGGCCAGTTGCCCGGCCAGCAGTCGGCCGGTCGACGCCAGCAGGTCGTCGAAACGGCCAGCATCGGCGAACAGGGCCAGTTGCCGGTCCAGTGCCTCGACATCGCCGGACTCCAGCAGCTTGTCCAGCCCCGGCAACCACACTGCGGCATTGTCGGCGTCGAGCTCGCGCAGTCGCTGCAACGCGGCCTGCATGTCGCAGCTGGAGAGCCGATGGCCACAATCCTCCGCGACATGCCAGGCGACCAGCGGATCGTCCGGTGCCATGTCCAGCGCGCGGGCCAGCGATGCGGCACGGCGTGCCGCCTCCGCGTCGCCACGGCGTTCGAGCGCGGTCGGATCGGACAGCCCACCGCCCGGCGCCAGGGTCACCAGGGCCAGGGTCAACTGCGCATGCGCGTCGCCGGCCGCAGCCCGCGCTTCCAGATGACGGCGGATCGCCGACCGGTACGCATGTTCCCAGGCGACCATCGCCTGCAGCGTATCCGGCGACGACGCGCCGTCGCCGTCGCGGTCACCGACGCTCCGCGGCGCCGTCCGCATCGAAGCCTCGGGCGCCGGATCTCCAGCGGTACCGCCGGCCGTGGACTTCCGATGATCGGCCACACCGTCGGCGACGCCTTCCTCGCCGGTTTCGCGACCACTCATACCGTTCCAGGCCAGCAGCACCGCGATTGCTGCCATCACGCCCAGCCATGCCCACCGCATCGCATCTTCCCTGCCCGTCGAATCAACAGACTAGCAAGTCACGGGGCCCCCTCAGCCCACCAGGGCCCGCACCAGCACCGCCCACAGCGGCAGCGTCGCCATCGACAGCAGCACCCCGTAGCCGACCATTGCCGCGGCCAGGCGTGGGGCCAGGCCCTGGGCGATCGCCAGCGCGCCGGCGGTGACCATCGACGGCATCGCCGATTCCAGCACGGTCGCCTGCGCCATCGCGCCGTGCAGGCCAAGCAGCGGCACCAGCGCCAGTGCGAGCGCGGGCATCACCGCCAGCTTCAGCAGCAGGCCGGAGGCGAGCGGCTTGAGTTCATCGCGCGGCAGGGTCAGCCGCACCGACAGGCCGATGGTCAGCATCGCCAGCGGCAGCAGCGCGTCGGACAGGCGCTGCAGGCCGCCGGCGATCCAGTGCGGCGGCTCGGCGGGCATCACCGTGAAGCCGGCCAGCAGCGCCCACAGCGGCGGGAAGCGCAGGATCCGCATCAGGATCGTGCGTAGGTCCGGCGCATGCTCGCCGCCGTAGCGCGCCAGCACCCACAGGCCGAACGTCGACAGGATCATGAAGGCGCCGAACTGGTCGTAGACCACGGCGTACGGCAGCCCATGCTCGCCAACCAGCGCGCGCACCAGCGGATATCCCAGGTAGCTGGTGTTGCCCAGCGCCACGGTCAGCAGCAGTACCGCGTGCTCGTCGCGACGGAAGCGCAGCCAGCGCGCGCACAGGCCGACCAGCAGCACGGTCGCGGCCAGCAGCAGCCACGGCACGGCGATCACCCCCAGCAGCGCCGGCTCCAGGCTGAGGCGCGGCGCGTAGCGCAGCACCGCTGCCGGCAGGCAGACGTACAGCACCACCAGGTTCAGCACCTGCGGAGCGTCGGCCGGCAGCACCCGCAGGCGCTGGAACAGATAGCCCAGCGCCAGCATCGCCAGCACCAGGGCAAAGGCGTCGAAGGCCATCGATTCGCATCGGCGGGAGAAGACACCCATCCTCGGCGCCGCACCGGCCGCGCTCAAGTAGACGAAGGTCCGCGGTGGCCCGGCATGGGGGTCCGGGCCCGCTGCCGGCTATCATGCGGCCTGGACACGGGAGTCCCGTACGAAGAATGAGCGAGTTGCAAGACCTGGTCGCGCTGATCCGCGCGAACACCCCCCTGATCGTGATCGAGACCCGCGACGAGGCGCGCGTGACCGAGCTGTTCCGGCAGGCGCTGATGCAGGTCTGGCGGGCGATGTTCCGCTGGTCGATCACCGAGGGCCTGCGTCGGATCGATCTCGACCGCGAGGACCCGGCCGAATGCCCGCCCGACGTGTCGAGCACGCTTGGCACGATCCGCGACGCCGGCCAGCGCGGCGTCTATCTCCTGTTCGACATCCATCCGTTCCTCGGCGCGGCGATGACCCTGCGCCAGCTGCGCGAGCTCATCGACCGCCGCGGCAGCCAGCCGCACGTGCTGGTGATGGTCGGGCACAAGGTCGAGCTGCCGGACGAGCTGGAGTCGCGCGCGGTGCGCTACCGGCCACGGCTGCCCGACGCCAACGCGCTGCTCAAGCTGGTCCGTCAGCAGGCAGAGGACTACGCGCGCGAGCACGGCGGCAGGCGGGTCGAGGTCGATGGCGAAGCGGTCCAGCAGATCGTGCGCAATCTCAACGGCCTGGATCCCATCGATGCGCGTCGGATCGCCCGCCACCTGATCTTCCGCGACGGCGCGCTCGGCGCCGACGACCTGCCGGAGCTGGCGCGCCTGAAGTTCGAACTGCTCAACCAGAGCGGCCACCTGCATTACGAATACGACAGCGCGCGCCTGGACGAGGTCGCCGGAGCCCGCCGGATCAAGCGCTGGATCGGCCAGCGCCGCGATGTTTTCGTCACCGGCACCGCTCCACCCGGGCTCGACATCCCCAAGGGCCTGCTGCTGCTCGGCGTGCAGGGCTGCGGCAAGTCGATGATCGCCAAGGCGGTCGCCACCGGCTTCGGCGTGCCGTTGGTGCGGTTGGACTTCGGCACCCTGTACAACAAGTATCACGGCGAGACCGAGCGCAACCTGCGCGAGGCACTGGCCGCGGCCGAGCAGCTGGCGCCGTGCGTGCTGTGGATCGACGAGATCGAGAAGGCGTTGTCGGGCGACGACAACGACGGCGGCGTGTCGCGACGCGTGCTCGGGCACCTGCTGACGTGGATGGCCGAACGCCGCTCGCGGGTGTTCCTGGTCGCGACGGCGAACCAGATCGATGCCCTGCCGCCGGAGCTGCTGCGCAAGGGCCGTTTCGACGAGGTGTTCTTCGTCGACCTGCCCGACGCCGCCACCCGCGAACGGCTGTTCGCGTTGCATCTGGGCAAGCGCGCGCTGCGCGCGGAAGACTTCGATCTGGCCGGACTGGTCGCCGCCAGCGATGGCTTCTCGGGGGCGGAGATCGAACAGGCGATCGTGTCGGCGATGTACGCCGCCCATGCCGCCAAGGTACCGCTGAACGATTTCGCACTGCGTGCCGAACTCAAGCAGACCCGACCGCTGTCGGTGCTGATGGCCGAGCAGGTCGAGGCGCTCCGCGCCTGGGCCGCCGGGCGGACGGTGCCGACGGACTAGCGCCTCAGTCGCCGTCCTCGTCTTCGACCTTCTCGACCGGCAGCACGATGACCCTGCCGTCCCACTGGCGACCCTCGGCCTGCCAGTAACGTTCCGGCTGCCAGCGCTCGCTGGCGAAGAAGTCGCGCGGCGCCACGTCGCCGCGACTGCGCCCGAACTTGACCCGGTCCAGCGTCGCTCCGAGCCGGCTGCCGGTGACGTCCGCCCGCGCCTGCCGCAACGCCCATTCCATCCTTGGCTGCGCGACCTCGTCGCCATAGACGGCATACAGCTCGGGACCGATCTCCAGCGCGCGTCGGCGCTCTTCGGCACTCATCTGCTGCCACATCTTCTCGCGCACCAGCAGCAGGTCGCGGTAGCCGCGCTCGGCGGCCAGGTCGCTCCAGACGTAGGCGAGCGCACGGTCGCGCGCGGTGCCGACGCCGTGCCAGTGCATCAGGCTCAGCGAATGCTGCGAGAACTTGTCGGCATGGCGCGCGGCCATGCGGAACCGGTCGAGCGCGCGGCCGGGATCGTCGAGCTTCAACGCACGCAGCGCACGCACCCGCCACAGCTCGTTCAGGTGCGCGGCGGCCAGGCCTTCGGCCCGTTCGAGCTCGATGAAGCTCAGCGTCCGCAACTGCGGGACGATCGCCGCCTCCGCATCGTCCGCGGGCTGGGCGGCGCCGGCCGGTGGCGACGGGAGCATCGCCAGCAGAAGGATCAGGGAACCCGGGATCAGGGACTGGCGCATGGAAGTCTCCGCGACGGCCGACGGTTCCGGTTTACACCGGCGCCGCCACCGGGTCAAAGCGTCCGGCCAGCCGTGCTCAGGCCGCGGCCAGGTCGAACGAGACGCTGATCCGCTCGCCGTCGCCGCGGTACGGCAGGGTGCGGTGGAACAGGTAGGACGGGAACAGCAGCAGGTCGCCGGCTCGCGGGCATTCCAGCCGCAGTGCCGCGGCCTCGACCGCAGGCAATCCGGCATACGGGCGTCCGAACTCGATCCAGCCGGCATGGGTGGGATCTTCGGGCCCGATCGCATCCGGCACGGTCACGTAATAGGCACCCGACAGCCAGGATTCCTCGTGGATGTGGGTGTCGATGTAGCCGCTTTCCGCCGCCTGCGTGGCCCAGACATGCAGCACGTAGTCGCGCGGGACATTGCGCAGGAACGGATCGTCGGGATCCCGTCGGCAGCCGGCGATGAAGGCGTCGATCGCGGCGCGCAACCGCTGCTCGAAGCCGGCGATCGCGGCGGTGCGGTCGGCCAGCAGATCGCCGCTGAGATAGGCATTGCGGGCGGCGAGCCCGGCCGGCTCCCAGCGCTGCCGGCTGTGGTGGCGGATGTCGTCGGCCAGCGCGCGATGGAAGGCTTCGGCGTCGGCGAAGCCATCCGGCGCCGGCAACGCGATGCGATGCACGTGCCGGTGCAGGCCCAGCAGGGCATCGGCGCGGGCGGCACCGTGCTCGAGCGCGGTGGCGACACCGAGATGGGCGATCGCGCGCTGGTCGTCGGTCGCCTGGCGCAAGGCACGGTCGAGCGCCTCCAAGGCCGCACCGGTGCGGCCGTCCTGCAGCAGCGCGATGCCATGCTGGCGACGCAGCACCGGCGTGTCGACACCGCGTGTCAGCGCGCTCTCGTACGTCGACGCCGCCTCGGCGGGTCTGCCGTTGATCAGCAACTGCTCGCCGAGCGTGTCGACCGCCGCCGGATCCTGCGGCGCCAGCCGCAACGCTTCGCGTGCATGCCGCTCGGCGCGCTGCGGATCGCCGAGCTTGCGGTGCAGGATCGCGGCGATCCGGTGCGCATCGGCGAAGTCCCGCGCGAGTGCGAGCGCGCGCTGCACCGATGCCAGGCCCTCGCGCAGCGAGGCGGTATCGAACAGGTTGGACTGCAGCGCCGCCAGCGCATGGTGGGTCGGCGCGGCCTGCGGCTGCAGGCGCACCGCGTTGCGTGCGGCGGCGATCGCGGCCGGGTAGTCCTGGCGCTGGCCGAGCGCGGCGGCAAGGTTGTTCCAGGCCTCGGCCCAGTCGGGCGCGCGTACGGTCGCGGCGGCGAAGCCCTGCGCCGCCTGTTCCATCTCGCCCAGCGCATAGCAGGCGGTGCCGTAGCGGAACGCGGCGCGTGCATCGCCGGGCAGCGTCCGCATCGCCTGCTGCAACAGCGTCCGCGCGGCGCGCGCGTCGCCGCTCTGCAGCAGCGCGGTACCCAGGTCGAGCGCGGTCCCGGCATCGTCCGGTCGCAGCGCCAGCGCGTGCTGCAGCGCCAGGATGCAGGCGTCGGACCGGCCCAGCCCCTGCTCGGCGACGGCCAGCAGCCGCCATGCATCGAATGCGTCCGGAGCCAGCCGGGTCGCGGCCAATGCGGCTTCGCGGGCCGCCGTCGGCTGGCGGCGCTGCAATGCCGCCCAAGCTTCGCGCAACCGGGCCACGACCTCCGCCGGCGGCGATGCCGCCGATCCCCGCGCGCCGCTCACGACAGCCACCAGCCGGTGATCGCGAGACGGTCCTCTCCGGCCCACGGCGCGACCAGGCTGACCGCATGGCCGGCCGGCACAGCGAACAACGACAGGCTGTTGTAGCGCGGCAGGAAGGTGTCGGTGACGCGGCCGCCGTCGTCGATGAACTGCAGCAGCCCGCCCCAGTCGGCCTGCCAGTGCGCGCTCAGGTTCAGCACGTAGGCGTACAGCCGGCCCTCGCTGCTGTCGACGTCGGTGTGGTAGCGCAGGAACTGGCCGGGACGGTAGCGGGTCGCCTGGGCGTTGACCCGGCGGATCCGCGCGTCGCCGCTCAGCGCACGGGCGAAGGCGATGTATGGCGGCGAGTTGAACAGCTCCAGCACGCGGTGCAGCAGCAGTCCGGGATCGCGTCCCTCGCGGTAGGCCGGGACCATCATGTAGCTGTCGTAGGCGAAGCGGAACGCGGCGTCGCCCTGCAGCCCGTGCGCCGAGACTGCAGCCTCGACGTAGAGGTGCAGGCGGTCACCGTCGTCCATCGCCGCGTAGGTGGCTGCATCGATCGTGCGCGCGGCCGCCGCATCGCGCAGCGCCAGCGTCCACGGCACCTCTTCGGCCAGGCACTGCCGCAACCGCGCCGCCGCGTCCGCCTGCAGGAAGTCGGCGACCTGGACGCGGCCTTCGCGGTGCAGCGCGTCGCGCCAGCGGGGAATGTCGAGGGCTTCGTTGATCATGCGGCGAGGCCGGGCGTCGGTGCCGGCAGCAGATTCAGTAGCCGGCCGCCTGGCCGTCCTTGCGCGACTCGCTGGCGCCGACATAGCCGCCCTCGGGATTGACCATGATCGCCTGATAGCCACCGTAGGGACCGTGCGCGAAACGCACACTGTGACCGCGGCGCATCAGTTCGCGCACCGTCGCGTACGGGAAGCCGGTTTCCAGGTCGAGCTCGCCGCCATCGGCCATCGCGATGTTCTGTCCGGCCGGCTCGGTGGAACCGTCGTGCTGGATGCGCGGCGCATCGCCGGCCTCCTGCAGGTTCATGCCGAAGTCGATCATGTTGATCAGGATCTGCGCGTGGCCCTGCGGCTGCATCGCCCCGCCCATCACGCCGAACGACAGCCACGGCTTGCCGTCCTTCGTCACGAAGGCCGGGATGATGGTGTGGAACGGGCGCTTGCCCGGCGCGTAGCTGTTCGGATGCCCTTCCTTGAGGACGAACTGCTCACCGCGGTCCTGAAGGATGAAACCCAGTCCTGGCGGTGCCATGCCGCTGCCCATGCCGCGGTAGTTGGACTGGATCAGCGACACCATCATGCCGTCGGGATCGGCGACGGTCAGGTAGATGGTGTCGCCCTCGTTGAGCTGCGGGATCACCCCCGGTTCGGCCGCCTTCATCGCCCGATCCATCGAGATCAGCCTGCGGCGCTCGGCCGCGTAGGCCTTCGAGACCAGCCGCTCGACCGGCGTCCTGTAGTGGTCCGGATCGGCATAGGAGGCGGCGCGGTCGGCGAAGGCGAGCTTCTTGGCCTCGGTGAACAGATGCACGTGCTCGGGACTGCCGAAACCGTAGCCCTTCAGATCGTAGCCCTCGAGGATGTTGAGGATCTGCAGCGCGGCGATGCCCTGCCCGTTCGGCGGCAGCTCCCAGACGTCGTAGCCGCGGTAGTTGGTGGACACCGGCTCGACCCATTCGCCTTCGTGCGAGGCGAGGTCCTCGTAGGACAGGAAGCCGTCGCTGGCCTTGAAGTAGGCATCGATCGTGCGCGCGATCCCGCCCTTGTAGAACGCATCGCGGCCACCGTCGGCGATCTGCTGCAGGGTGTCGGCCAGGTTCGGGTTGCGCCACATCTCGCCGGTACGCGGTGCGCGGCGCCCGCCCCTGCCGTCATCGACGGTGAACTGCTCGGCGAAGCCGGGCCATTTCGACAGCACCGGCACGCTGCGGTCCCAGTAGTAGGCGATGGTCTGGTGGACCGGATGGCCTTCGCGCGCATAGCGGATCGCCGGCGCCAGGTTCTCGGCCATCGGGCGGCGTCCGAAGCGCCCGTGCAGCGCGAACCAGCCGTCGACCGTGCCCGGCACGCTGACCGGCAGCGGCCCGTGCGGCGGCACCGCGGCCAGTCCGCGGCGACGGAACTCGTCCAGCGTCAACGACTTCGGCGAGCGTCCGGAGCCGTTGTAGCCATGGAGCTTCCCGGTCTTCGGGTCCCAGACGATCGCGAACAGGTCGCCGCCGATGCCGTTGCCGGTCGGCTCCATCAGTCCGAGCGCGGCGTTGGCGGCGATCGCGGCATCGACCGCGCTGCCGCCGTCCTTCATCACGTCCAGTGCGATCTGGGTCGCCAGCGGATGCGAGGTGGCCGCCATCGCGTGCGGAGCATAGACCTCGCTGCGGGTGGCGAAGGGCTCGCCGGTGATCCGGTCGGCGGCGGCGGCCTCGAACGGCGCGGTGAACGGCAGCGCCAGCGCGAGAACGGTCAGGACAAGGCGGGACAAGGCGGTCGGGCGTCGCATGGGCGGCACGCAAGTGGCAGGGACACGAAGCTCATCCTACCGCGATGCCTGCCCATGCTTGGCATCGCTGACGCCTTCGGCAACCCATGGCAATTCGCGCGGTGGCGCTTGCGGCCCTATCCGCCGTGAATCTATGTCGATGTCCGTCCGGATCCTGCCCCGCGCAGACCACCTCGGTGACCGGCTCGATCAGGGAATCAGGGCGCGCAGCATGCCGCTCCACATTGCGGGCTGCCGCAGCACGCATTACAGCACGTCAAGGGCCCCCGCCATTGGGACATCCAATCGAACAACACTGTCCATCGAACCTGGACAGCGGGGCATCGCCCGCTTCCGGCGACAATGCCATTTCCGGCTGCACGCTCGCGTTCGTGCTCCGCAACGCCGCGCATTCCGCGGACAGATCGTCGGGATCGATCGCTTCTGCCAGAAATTCGAAGGCGATTTCAGGAGGTTCGCCCGGTACGTGCGACAGAGACATGCTGGCCGGACGACCCAGTTCCATCTGCAACACAGGCTCGTCCTTCAATACCCACTCGCCGCCGGACAGCCGGTGCAACCCGGCCTCGATGAGAATCCCGGGCCGATCCCTGAAAGGAGCTTCCACCGCCATCGCCGTCAGTCTGTAACCGGCGCCAGTCAGCTCCTCATCCTGGGGCCGGTAACTCATCGTTGCGCGCTTGCCCTCCTGCACGATGAGTACCGGCATGTCGATCGAACGGCCTGCTTCGGTAAGGGTGACCTTGAGCTTGTAGTAATTGGCCCTTTTTCCCGGCTCCGATGTTCCGGCAAAGCCCGCGGGCAAGGAGAAAAGGAAAGCTGCCAGCAGTCCGGTAGCGCAAATCATCCTGAACATGTCATCCAGCTCCCTGAAAAGGACCGAGACCCGTGTAACACGCCCCCCTTCGCGGGAACAAACGAGCCTCCACGCTGCTGGAGTTGCAAACACGACAGAGCCGCCTCGCGGCGGCGTCTCGGAAGCGGATTCAGGTATCGCCGGCGTTCATGGCCACGTTGGCGGGTTCTCGGCCCAGGCGGCCTGTACCTCGGCGAGGGTCGCGCGCTCGGACTCTTTCCAGTCCGGCAGCAGCTCGGCGTAGCGTGCGCTGGTGCGCCACTGGTCCGGCTCGCTGCGCACCGCCGCGGCGTACCACTTCACCGCCTCGTCCTTGCGGTCGACCGACCACAACGCCAGCGCCAGGGTCTGCGGCATCCAGGTCGCGGTGAGCCCGCGCGCGGTCAGCAGCGCATGCCACTGGGTCAGCGCGCCCTGGGCGTCGCCGGCGCGGTACAGGTCCCAGCCGTAGTTCCAGATCACCGGACGCCACAGGATGTTGCTCTCGCTCAGGCCGTTGAGCGCGCGCTGGTACAGGCTGCGGCCGATCTCGACCCGGCCCGCCTGCATCGCCATGTGCGCGAGCTGGGCGGCTTCGGCATGGGCGCGCGGGTCGCGCTCGATGATCACCAGCAGCTTCTGCATCGCAGGCTCGCCGGTTTCGTTGATCGCGACCACCGGTTTGGTCGCATGGCTGTCGCTGTCGAAATAGAACTCGGCCGGCGGCGGCATGGTCTGCGCGAGGCCGGTGCCCGACACGGCGAGCAGGGCCGCGAGCAGCAAGATTCGTGGCGTCATCCGCATGTCCCCCTGATGCAACGTGATGCAGCGCAATGCTGGTGCAACGCAGCAATGGTAACCCAAGTCCCGCCCGGATCGTGACGACCGCCACATCCCACCCGGGACCGGGTCTCAGCGCGCGGCGGCGTCCGCCTCCACCGGCGCCGCCGCGGCCGGCACCAGGCTGACCCGGTCGACCACCCACATCGTCGGACGGGTATCGCCGCTGACCCGGATGCACAGGTCCTGGCGGCCGCCGGCCTGCGCGAGTGGCGCGTCGATTTCGACGAAGCCGTCGGCATCGGGTGCGGCCGGCATCGGCACCGTCGCCAGCGGCATGCCGTCGCAACCGCCGCCGTGCACCAGCAGTTCTCCGTGGGCGCTGCGCGCCGGCTCGAAGCGGCGGTGCGGTTCGTCGTGGGCGAGCTGGAAGTAATAGGGAATCCGCCCCAGTCGCACTTTCAGCGCGCCGATGCCATCCAGGTCGGCGTCGTTCCACTGCCAGCACGGGTAGAAGATGGTGACGTTGAAGATCGCACGTTCGCCGTCCGCCGGGCCGTCGTCCTCGAGCCGCAGCAGAAGCCGGCCGACATCCGGGCAGGTCGCCAGCTGCTCGTCGCTACGGGTCAGCAGCGAGGCGGCATCGAATGCGAACGCCTGCGGTTCCGCCAGCGGCCGGCCGTCGAAGAACGCGGCCGCCTTCACCTCCACCGGCAGCGGCTGCTGCAAGGGCGCCCGGTACAACGGCGAAGCCGCGTCCGGCGCGCTGCCATCGGTGGTGTAGCGGATCTCGTAGCCCAGCGGATTGTCCAGCTCGATCGTCGCGGTACCCGCGGCGCGGTCGTCGTCGGCGACGGCCTGCACCTGGAACGGCGTCTTCGCGTAGCCGATGTCGAGCCGCCGGTACCGCTGCAGCTGCACCGGCAGGCGGCGGCGGAAGTCATCCCAGTCCTTGTCCGCGGCCGGGGTCCAGCCGGTCTCGGCGACCGCGGCCAGGCGCGGAAACAGGTTGTGCTCCAGGCGCGCGTCGAAGCGGGTGTGCTCGGTCCACATGTTCGCCTGCAGGCCGAGGATATGGCGACGCTGCCCGGCCTCCAGCGCATCCGGCACCGGCTCGAACGCATACACCTCGTCGACGGTGATCGTCGCCGGACGTCCCGGCGGCTCGTCCGGCGAACCGGTCTGCAGGTAGTCCAGGTACAGGTCCGAGGACGGCGACATCACCACGTCGTGACCCTTGCGCGCGGCCTCGATGCCGCCTTCGATGCCGCGCCACGACATCACCGTCGCGCTCGCCGGCAGCTCCGCCTCGAGGATCTCGTCCCAGCCGATCAGGCGCTTGCCGTGGCCGGCGAGGAACTTCTCCAGCCGCTCGACCATCAGCCCCTGCATCGCCATCTCGTCCTTCGCCCCGAGCTCGCGCATGCGCGCCTGCACCCGCGCCGACGCCTGCCACTGGTCCTTGACCGCCTCGTCGCCGCCGATGTGCACGTACTCACCGGGAAACAGCGCGATCATCTCGGTCAGCACGTTTTCGAGGAAGACCATCGTCGCTTCCTCGGTGTTGAACAGGTTCTCGAACACGCCCCACTCGCCGACCGGCTTCAGCGCGCGGTCGGTCGTGCCCAGCTCGGGATAGGCGGCGATCGCCGCGGTCGCGTGGCCGGGGATGTCCAGCTCCGGCACCACGGTGATGTGGCGCTCGGCGGCGTAGGCGACGACCTCGCGGATCTGATCCTGGGTGTAGAAGCCGCAGTACGGCCGCGGCGCTCCGGTGGCTGGATCGATGCCGCCGTCGCCGGCCGGGATGCGGCAGGCGCCGACCTCGGTCAGCTTCGGGTAGCGCTTGATCTCGATCCGCCAGCCCTGGTCGTCGGTCAGGTGCCAGTGGAAGGTGTTGAGCTTGTGCAGCGCCATCGCGTCGAGCAGTTTCCTGATCTCCTCCACGCTCTGGAAATGCCGCGCCGAATCGAGCATGAAGCCGCGCCAGCCGAAGCGCGGCGCGTCGTCGATCCGCATCGCCGCGATCGCGATGCCGTCAGGGCCGTCGCCGTCACCGGCATTCGCGGTGGCCAGCTGCCACAGGGTGACCGCGCCGTAGAACAGGCCGGCGCTGTCGCCGGCGATCACTTCCACGCCATCGGGGCCGGCCTCCAGCGTATAGGCCTCCGGCGAGGCGGCGTCGAATGCCGGATCGAGCCGGAAGTGGATCGCACCGTCGACCGGTTCGCCGACACCGATCTCCGGCACCGGCAGGCCGCTGGTCTGCAGGAAACCGGCGAACTGCCGCGCGACCGCTTCGGCGGCGGCGTCTGCAGCGAGCACCGGTGTCGCTGCCGTGAAGCGGAACACGCCAGGCGCCGGCTGCAGCCGCGCCGGCTTCGGGATCAGCGCGCCATCCGCAACCGGTGCCTCGCTTGCCGCCGTTCCTGCCGCGCCCGCCCCGCCTGCTGCGCGCTCGCCGCAACCGGCCAGCAGCGCCAGCATGATGCCGGCCAGCAGCCAGCGGTATCGGGAATGGGTTCTCGACAGGGTCATCGCTTCGGTTCCGTCGTTGGGGTTGCGTGTCGGCATCTTCGGCTGGATCCGCGGCCGGCGCAGCCTCCCCGCAGAGGCCGCCGCCGTCCATCCGGAAACGCGGCGTGCCAGGGCGGTCGCGCTCGCGGGGAGCGGGATCCCGCTCCGCCTCACGCTTCCGCCGCATACCAGACAGGCGCCCCCGCACAGTTGCCTGAAAAACGGCGGGCCCGCGCCATCCGGGCCCGCCGGGGGTCAAGCATCTGGCGGTCGCGCGGTTGCCCGCGCGCCGTCAGCCGTCGTGGATCAGTAGTTGAACCTGAAGTTCAGGTAGTACTGGCGGCCGTTGGCGTACATCGCGTACGGGAGCACGCCGACCGCACTCTCGGTGTAGTACGAATAGGTCGGGTCGTTGAGGTTCAGGCCGTCGAGCGTCAACGACATCGCGTCGTTGATCTTCCAGCCCACCGAGGCCGAGAGCGTGCCGAAATCGTCCTGGTAGAACGCATCGGTGCGGCTCACGCCGGCATAGAACGCTTCGCGGAAGGTGTAGGCCACCCGCGCGCTGAACCTGTCGTTCTCGAAGTACGCCGACAGGTTGTAGGTGTTGCGCGAAGCGCCATTGAGCGGCTTGCCGTCGTCGGTTTCGCCGTCAGCGAAGGTGTAGTTGGCGGACACGCCGAACCATTCGCCGATCGGCTGCTGGTAGGTGATCTCGTAGCCCTTCAGGGTACCGTCGGTGTTGACCGGGATCGAGACCAGGTAGTCCGAGTAGACGTCGGTGCCGGCATCCTGGCTGGCCTGCTGGTCCTTGTACTGGATGGTCTGGTTGCCGAAGGTGATGTAGTCCTTCAGGTCCATGTGGAACACGCTGAACGCCAACAGCGCGCGCGGCGCGAAGTACCACTCGATCGAGCCGTCGAGGTTGGTCGACAGCAGTGGATCGAGCTTGGGGTTGCCGCCGCTGCCGGTGTGGGTCAGATCGTCCAGCGACAGCGATCCGGCCAGCGCCGAGAAGTCCGGACGGGTCATCGTCCGCGATGCGGCGAAGCGCAGGATCAGGTCGTCGCGCAGGTCGAACTTGACGTTGGCGCTGGGCAGCAGCTTGCTGTAGTCGTTGTTCTCGCTGACCGGCAGGTAGTCGCCGAACGCCGAGCCGGTGATCGCGCCCGGTACGCCGGAGTTGATCGGCAGCGCCTGGGTGTAGCTGATGTCGCTGTCGGTCCTGACGTAGCGCAGGCCGACGTTGCCGCTCCAGCCGTCGCCGTCGAAGTTGGCCTGGACGTAGGCGGCCGCGTTCTTCTCCTTCACCCCGTAGACGTCGGAGAAGTAGAAGCGTTCCGGATAGTTGCGGTTGGCGAACTCCTCGTTGATCCGCGCCAGCTGCTCGGGGGTGTAGTACCAGATGCCGCCCGGGAAGCTGCCGCCCAGCGCATCGCCGAAGTCGCCGGGATAGAAGCCGCCGCCGGTCGGATAGTTGGCGATGTTGGTCCAGTCGGTGGCCCAGTTCGGGCCCTGGGCGATCTCGTAATCGTTGCTGCGCTCGTGCTCGGCGTAGCGGACGCCGAAGTCCAGCGAGGCGAGGACGCCTTCGGTGCGGAACAGCGAGCCGTCGACCGCGAACCAGTCCTCCTTGTCGAGCACGTCGATGCCCTGGCCGCCGAAGATCCATCCGAAATCCGGACGATGGGTCGCCGCGGTGTTGTTGCCGCCGAGGTTCCAGTCGATCGCGTTGTCGATGCCGTGCATCGACCAGCTGGCACCGCCGTTCGGGGCCAGGCCGGTCTCGAGCACGTCCTGGACCGGGCTGCGGCCGTTGCCCTTGGTGGTGCCGGCCTGGAAGCTGAATTCCAGATTGTCGGTCGCCTTCCAGTCGGCGTCGAGGGTCAGGTACTTGGATTCCGAACTGGCGCCCGGACGCGAGATCATGTCGTAGACGCCGTACGGAACGACGTTGTCGGGGTCATTGACCGCCGGGTACACCGCGTGGGTCAGCACGCCGTTTTCGATCGTGTAGCCCGGCTCGGGTGCCCGTGTATTGGCGAACTGGCTGGTCCACATCATGAAGTTGCGGTTGTAGTTGTCGGCTTCCAGCTTGGAGTAGAAGCCGCTCAACCCCAGTTCGAGGTTGTCGGTCGGCCGGAACTGCACGTCGATCACGCCGCCCTTGCGCTCGCGCTCCTGCTCGAACAGCACCGCGCCGAGCAGGTTCGGATAGAGCACGCCGGCGAGGTCGGGATTGGTCTGCGTCACCGGCGCGTCGTAAGCGATCTGCCCATAGCCGCCGACCACTTCCTGGCCGTCGCGGCGCAGGTGGCGCTTCTGGTAGAAGGCCTGGACCAGCACGCCGAGGTTGTCGGCGTCGTTCTTCCAGTTCAGCAGCGCGCTGACCTGCGGGTCGGTCTCGCCGGCGAGGTCGGAATGCACCGCGCCCACCGATCCGCTGATCGTCAGCGGATCGCTGTACTGCAGCGGCTTGCGGGTGATGATGTTGACCGAGCCGGCGGTGCCGCCTTCGACCAGCTTGGCCTCGGAGGACTTGTGCACGACCACCTGGTCGACGATCTCGGCCGGGAACAGCGAGTAGCTGACGCTGCGGCCGACGTTGGCGACCTGGCTGAGCACGAACCAGTCGCCGGTGCCGACGGCGTGGCCGTTCACCAGGGTCTGGGTCAGGCTCGGGTTGGTGCCGCGCAGGCTGACCCGGTCGGCCTCGTCGAAGCCGCCCTCGGTCGCGCTGGACGAGCTGATGTTCACGCCCGGCAACTGCTGCAGGGCGTCGGCGACGTTCTTGGCCGGCAGCTTGCCGATGTCCTCGGCGCTCACCGCCTCGACGTGGGTCGCGGCTTCGCGCTTGGTGTCGAGCGACTTCTCCAGGCTGCCGCGGATGCCGACCACCACGATCGCGTCCAGGTCGGTCGCCTCGTCGGCGGGCGGAGCGGCGGGGGCGGCGTCCTGGGCGGCCGCGGTGCCGGTGATGGTCAGCGCGGCGAGGATGCCCGCCGCCAACAGGGTTCTGCGAAGCTCGGTCTTGCGAAGTGTATTGGCCATTGCTCTCTCTCCCTCGGGTCGTATCCGGCGGGGCGGCCCTTTCTGTGCAGGGCTCGCACCGCCTGATTCATGGCGCCCGACCGGCAGCGGCCGGACGGGCGATGCGGTTCAGGCGATCGGTTCAGTCCCCATGTCCGTGCTCCAGGTACCAGTTGGCGGCGCCGATCACGCCGAGCCGGTCGTTCTCGATCAGGCGCACCGGCAGCCGCTCCAGCACCGGCCGCATCGCGCCCTTGTCGCGCAGACGCGCCAGGAACCGGCTGTCGGCGAGGAAATCCTTCAGCTGCGGCACGATGCCGCCGGCGATGAACACCGACCTGGCGCCGCTGACCACGGCCAGGTCGCCGATCACGCTGCCGAGCAGGCCGCAGAAGGTCAGCACCGCTTCGCGCGCGGTCGCGTCGCCATCGCGCGCGGCGGCACTGATCGAGGCCGGATCCCGCGCCGGCGCCTCGCGGCCGTCGATCGCGCACAACGCCTGATGGAGGTTGGCCAGGCCCGGGCCGGACACCAGGTCCTCGGTCGGCACGTGTTGGTCGCGCCGCTGCAGCCAGCGCAGGATCTCGATCTCGCGCGCCGAGCCCGGCGCGAACGCCGCATGGCCGGCCTCGGTCGGCAGCACCACGGTGCCGCCGCGGTGCGGCACCCGGACCGCGGCGCCGAGGCCGGTGCCCGGACCGACCACCAGCACCGGGCCGGGCTCGCCATCGGGCACGTCCGGGGTCAGCAGGGTCGCCTCGGCCGGATCCATGCACTGCGCCGCGTGAGCGGCGGCCTGGAAGTCGTTGATGAAGTGCACCCGCTGCAGGCCGAGCGCCTCGCGCAGCCCGGCGCCGGACACCCGCCAGCTCAGGTTGGCGTTGACCACGACGTCGTCGAGCATGACGCCGGCGCAGGCGATCGCGACACTGTGCAGACGGCCGCCTCCCCCCGGTATCCCGGCGATGAAGTCGGCCAGGATCGCGGCCAGGTCCGGATAGTCGGCGCAGACGTATTTGCGGTGCGCGAGCACCGCGATCGGCGATTCGCCCGGCCCGCCGGCACGCACCAGGCCGACCCGGGTATGGGTACCGCCGACGTCGGCGGCGATGAAACGGGCGTTGGCGTCGGGCACCAGGCGCTGGGCAGCCGTCATGCGACCGCCTCCCGGCCGCCGATGCGCGCTGCGCAGGTCGTCGCGCGCAATGCACGCAGCCGCCACGGCCCGTCCACACACTCCCCTTCCATCCTGCCTCCGTCGGTCCCCACCGCTTGGGTCGGCCGAGACTGCGATAGTCTTGACAACGATGTCAAGTGCTGGGACAAAAATCCCCTTCAGCGCACGAAATCCTGTCACGAAACGCTTATTTTGCTGCATCGCAACACACCGCAGCGCGCAAAAAAGTCCTACAAATCAATGGCGGTGCCGGCCACTGGCTTGACGGACAAAGTTGTGACACCGTGCGGTCAACACACCGGCGATCCGCCGGCCGAACCGGAGGGGAGTCCGTTCCATGTCGTCCACCACGCCCGCTACACCCGCCGTCGCCGGCAACGGCCACGCGCGCAGCCAGCTCGGCTCGATCGCGATCGTCGGCCTGCTGTTCTTCCTGTTCGGCTTCGTCACCTGGCTCAACGGACCGCTGATCGGTTTCGCCAAGCTCGCCTTCGACGTCAGCGAGTCGGCCGCGTTCCTGATCCCGTTCGCGTTCTACATCTCCTACTTCTTCCTCGCGCTGCCGTCGTCGCTGATCCTGAAGAAGACCGGGATGAAGAAAGGCATGGCGCTGGGCCTGTTCGCGATGGCGATCGGCGCGATGGTGTTCGGCCAGTTCACCACCCAGCGCTACTATCCCGGCGCGGTGACCGGCATCTTCGTGATCGGCACCGGCCTGGCGATCCTGCAGACCGCGGTCAATCCGTACATCTCGATCCTCGGCCCGATCGAGAGCGCGGCCCAGCGCATCGCGGTGATGGGCATCTGCAACAAGCTCGCCGGCATCCTCGCGCCGCTGGTGCTGGGTGCGCTGGTGCTGCACGGGATGGGCGACCTGGCCTCGCAGGTGGCCGCCGCGGACCCGGCGGCCAAGGACGCCCTGCTGGACGAGTTCGCCTCGCGCATCCACGACCCGTACATGGTGATGGCCGGGCTGATGGCGCTGATCGCGGTCGGCATCCTGTTCTCGCCGCTGCCGGAAATCCGTGCCGAAGAGGCCAACGCCGAGGCCAATGCCGGCGGCCGCAGCCTGTTCCAGTACCCGCACCTGTGGCTCGGCGCGGCCTGCCTGTTCGCCTACGTCGGCGTGGAGGTGATGGCCGGCGACGCGATCGGCATCTACGGCGAATCGCTCGGGCTGCCGCTCGACCACACCAAGTTCTTCACCTCGCTGACCCTCGGCGGCATGCTCGCCGGCTACCTGGTCGGCCTGGTCACGATTCCGCGCTACATCTCGCAGGAGCGTTACCTGGCGGTATCGGCGGTACTGGGCGTGGCGTTCACGATCGGCGCCTTCCTGACCCGCGGCTACCTGTCGGTCGGTTTCGTCGCCCTGCTCGGCTTCGCCAACGCGATGATGTGGCCGGCGATCTTCCCGCTGGCGATCCGCGGCCTCGGCCGGCTGACCGAGTACGGTTCGGCGATCATGATCATGGGCATCGCGGGCGGCGCGGTGATCCCGCAGTTGTTCGCCCATTTCAAACAGAGCCACGACTTCCAGTGGGTGTTCCTGCTGCTGATGGTGCCGTGCTACCTGTACATCCTGTACTTCGCCGCCCGCGGCCATCGTGCCGGATCGGGGCGCGGTTGAGGCGGGGAGACGCGGCGCTTGCGCCTCGCGGCGTCGCGGTTACGCTAGCGGCTTGATGACATGACCGAGGTGGCGGTGCGCCGACCCACGATCAAAGACGTCGCCGAGCGTGCCGAGGTCTCGCTGAAGACCGTTTCGCGGGTGATCAACGACGAGCCGGGCGTGCGTGCGCGCACCCGCGAGCGGGTCAACCAGGCGATCGCCGAGCTCGGCTACCGGCCCGACCCGTCCGCCCGCAGCCTGCGCAGCGCCCAGCCGTATGCCTTGGGCGTGGTCTACGACAATCCGAACCCCTACTACATCATCGCGGTGCAGAACGGCGTGCTGTCGGCGTGCCGCGAGACCGGCTACGGTCTGCAGATCCATCCCTGCGACGCGTCCTCGCCGGTGCTGGCCGCGGACCTGATCGATCTGGTCCAGGGTGCGCGGCTGGCCGGGCTGGTGCTGGCGCCGCCGATGTCCGAGCAGATGCCGCTGGTCAACGAGCTGGTCGAGCAGGGCATCAAGCTGGTCCGGATCGTCTCCGCCGCAGCGGACCCGCACGATGGCGCACCCTGCGTATGGGTCGACGACCACGACGCCGCCTACGACATCACCGAGCACCTGATCCAGCTCGGTCACCAGCGCATCGGCTTCCTCTGGGGCGGCACCTCGCACCGCTCCAGCTGGGAGCGCTACAAGGGCTATTCCAAGGCACTGGCCGACTACGGCATCGCCGAGGACGAGAACCTGGTGCTGCCGGGAGACTACTCGTTCGACGACGGCTTCCGCGGCGCACGCCGGCTGCTGTCGCTGCCGGAACCGCCGACCGCAATCTTCGGCAGCAACGACGAGATCGCCGCCGGCGTGCTGGCGGCAGCGCGTTCGAGCGGGCTCAACGTGCCCTACGACCTGTCGATCGCCGGTTTCGAGGACAGCCCGTTCTCCAAGCAGTCGTGGCCGCCGCTGACCACCGCCAGCCAGGCGACCGAGGCGATCGCCCGACACGCTGCGTACCGGCTGATCGCCGAGCTGCGCCGCGAGGCCCATCCGCAGGCCGAGGCGCCTGCGAACGAGGGCTTCAGCCCGGTGCTGGTGGTGCGCGGCTCGACCGCGCCGCCGCGGCCCAGGGACTGAAGCCGGCGCCGGCGACAGCCAGTACCGCGGCCGGCTCCAGCGCGGCGGACCTGCGCGCGCTTCGGCGAAGCCGCGACCAATGCTGTCCCGGCCGTCGCCGCGGGCGCCCCGATCCTGCGGCTCGCGGCAGGCGCGAATGCCCTCCCTTCGGCGATCCGGCGGCCGATGGCTGCATCGGGGCCGCGGCCGCGAAGCCGTCGTTCAGATCGCCTCGTCCGCCTTGCGTGAAGGCCGCAGCCGCCACCATGCGAACAGCGCCGCGACGGCCGGGATGCCGAACACAAGGACCAGGAACGGCAACTCGTCGGACACGCTGTAG
Organism: Marilutibacter chinensis; assembly: GCF_021725675.1. Taxonomy (GTDB): domain Bacteria; phylum Pseudomonadota; class Gammaproteobacteria; order Xanthomonadales; family Xanthomonadaceae; genus Marilutibacter; species Marilutibacter chinensis. Next base: position 150,410 of record NZ_JAKJPO010000009.1, read on the forward strand.
CCGGCCTCGATCACGCCCACCCCCATGTTGACCAGGGCCGCGACCAGCCAGACCGGGATGAACCACAACGCCGCGCGCCGGGTCGCGCCGGCGGCACGCAGCGCCCACAGCCGTCCGGTCAGCAGAAACAGACCGAGCACCGCCAGCCCGGCCAGGATCATCAGGATCGTGTGCATGCGAGTCCCCTCGTTGGCTGCCTACCTGCCGATGATGCCGCCGGCGCGTGCAGGATGTGTAGCGGCCGCCGGAAGGGGCCTGGCAGCAGCGCCGTGAGCCGTGGTTCCCGGCTGTGCCCAGGCATCCCGAGGTCTGCTGCGCAACCCCCGGGGCCCGCCGTTGCGCCTTCCTATCCCCATTCGCACCTTTGGCGCGAATCGCCTCCCGGACCCAGGAGTCTGTATTCCGCGGTTGCAGGAGCGGCGCAAGCCGCGACCTGCCTGCCCATGAAGGCCCGATCGCGGCCTGCGCGACTCCTGTAGCGCCAAGACCGACGATCGGGTCCAGGCCGGCGATGGCGCTCAGCCGGCGCGCAGTGCCGCCGCCTCGCGGGCGAGCCGCTCGATGCCGGCCCAGTCGCCGGCACGCATCAGTCCGGCCGGGGTGACCCACGAACCGCCGACGCAGGCGACATTGGGCGTGGCGAGATAGTCGACGGCGTTACCCAGGCCGATACCGCCGGTCGCGCAGAAACGGATCTCCGGCAGCGGGCCGTGCAGGCTGCGCAGCAGCGCGGTGCCGCCGGCGGCCTCGGCGGGAAAGAACTTCTGGAAGCCGAAGCCCTGCTCGGCCAGGGTCATCGCTTCCGACGCGGTCGCCGCACCGGGCAGCCAGCCGACCGCATGACCGCGCGCGGCGGCGACCAGGTCCGGACTGGCGCCGGGCGAGACGGCGAAGCGCGCACCGGCCTTCGCCGAAGCATCGAGATCGGCCGGGCGGCGCACGGTACCGGTACCGACGATCGCGTCGGGCACCTGGTCGGCGATCGCGCGTACCGCCTCCAGCGCGGCGGCGGTACGCAGGGTGACCTCGATCACCGGCAGGCCGCCGGCGACCAGCGCGCGCGCCAGCGGTACCGCATGGGCGGGATCCTCGATGACGACCACCGGGATCACCGGGGCCAGGTGCAGCACTTTCTCGATCAGGGTCATCAGTTGCTCCGGTTGTCGTTGCTGCCGTGCGGACCGGCGAAAGGATCAGCCGCGGAATGCGCGGATGGGCACGGATCGAACAGGTACATCGTCGGGCACGCGGGACACGGCCCGCCGGGTCTTCAGGGAAGTTCCGAGCACCGCGCGTCGCCTCCAGCCATGAAGCCGTCGGGCGAGAGGAAATGGGCGGCGGCTTGCCTGCGCGTTCTTTTTCTCTGTCTTGCAAGGAGTTGCATCGGAACGGCTCTCTCCGCGACCCGAACAGTCAGACGATGGTGGCGTCGAACGCGCTGGCGCCGCGGGTGGCGGGGCCGGCCGCGCGGCGGAACAGGTCGAACAGCTCGCGGCCCATTCCGCTGTGGTGGGCGGCGAGGTCGGCGCTGACGATCTCGCGCGCGGCGAAAGTCTCCGCGTCGACCAGCGCCTCGAGGGTGCCGGCGCCGGCGTCGAGACGGACCACGTCGCCGTCGCGCAGGCGCGCGAGCGGTCCGCCGTCGGCCGCCTCGGGGCTGACGTGGATCGCCGCCGGCACCTGGCCGGACGCGCCGGACATGCGGCCGTCGGTGACCAGCGCGACCCGGTGGCCACGCTTCTGCAGCACGCCGAGTGTCGGCGTCAGCTGGTGCAGCTCGGGCATGCCGTTGGCCTGCGGTCCCTGGAAGCGCACCACCACGATCACGTCGCGGTCGAGTTCGCCGCGCTCGAACGCCTGCTTCACCTCGACCTGCTCGCTGAAGATCCGGCACGGCGCCTCGATCAGCTGGCGGTCGTCGGGCACTGCCGAGATCTTGATCGCACCGGTGCCGAGGTTGCCGCGCAGCACGCGCAGGCCGCCATCGCGACGGAACGGATCAGCGGCCGGACGCAGAACCGCGGTGTCGGCGCTGACCACGGCGGCCGGGGCGTAGGCGAGGCCGCCGGCCTCGTCCAGCCGGGCCTCGACCCGGTAACGCGCCAGGCCCGGACCGGCCACGGTCTCGACGTCGCCGTGCAGCAGGCCGGCGTCGAGCAGTTCGCCGATCAAGAAGGCGATCCCGCCGGCGGCGTGGAAGTGGTTCACGTCGGCGCTGCCGTTCGGATACACCCGCGCCAGCAGCGGCACCACCGAAGACAGCGCATCGAAGTCCTCCAGCCGCAGCACGATGCCGGCGGCCGCGGCGATCGCGATGATGTGCAGCAGGTGGTTGGTCGAGCCGCCGGTCGCATGCAGGCCGATCACGCCGTTGACGATCGCGCGCTCGTCGACGATCCGTCCGATCGGACGGTAGTCGTCGCCCAGCGCGGTGATCGCGGCAGCGCGGCGGGCGGCCTCGGCGGTGAACGCATCGCGCAGCGGCGTGTTCGGGTTGACGAAGCTGGCACCGGGCAGATGCAGGCCCATGATCTCCATCAGCATCTGGTTGGAGTTGGCAGTGCCGTAGAACGTGCACGTGCCGGGCGCGTGGTAGCTCGCGGCCTCGGCCTCGAGCAGCTCCTCGCGGGTCGCCTTGCCCTCGGCATAGCGCTGGCGCACCCGCGACTTCTCGTCGTTGGGGATGCCCGAGGGCATCGGTCCGCCGGGGACGAAGATCGCCGGCAGGTGACCGAAGCTCAACGCGCCGATCATCAGTCCCGGCACGATCTTGTCGCAGATGCCCAGGTACAGGGCCGCGTCGAACATGTCGTGCGACAGCGCCACCGCGGTCGAGAGCGCGATCACGTCGCGCGAGAACAGGCTCAGCTCCATGCCTTCGCGGCCCTGGGTGACGCCGTCGCACATCGCCGGCACGCCGCCGGCCACCTGTGCGGTCGCGCCGACGCCGCGGGCGGCGTTCTTGATCAGGAACGGGAAACGCTCGAACGGCTGGTGCGCCGAGAGCATGTCGTTATAGGCGGTGACGATGCCGATGTTCGGCGAGGCGGTGCCGCGCAGCGCATCCTTGTCGGCCGGGCCGCAGGCGGCGAAGCCGTGGGCGAGGTTGCCGCAGGACAGCCGGGCGCGGTGGGGGCCGCGTCCGGCGGCGGCGTCGATGCGCGCCAGATAGGCGGCGCGGGACGCGCGGCTGCGCTCGCGGATGCGCTCGGTGACCTCGGCGATGATCGGATTCAGCTTGCTCATGATGCCTCTTGCTTGCCTGGACGCCCCGCCGCGGACGGCGGAGGGTTTGGGTGGCGCGGCCCCAGCGTTGGCGCCGTGGTTTTCGCAGGAGCGGCGCAAGCCGCGATCGAGTCCGCCGGTAGAGCCTCATCGCGGCTTGCGCCGCTCCTACGGGTTCAACATGCCGGCCGGGTAGGCGGGACGCATCCGGGCGCCCTCATGTCTCCCGGGTGCGGCCGGCGGCCTTGCCCGGGCTACGGAGCTGTTGCGACCGATCGCCATCACGGGCTCCAGTACAGATCGGGCGGCTTCGGTGCGCCGGCCAGCACCGCACGCACCGGCAGCGGCGAACGCGGGTCCAGCGCGGCGCCGTCGAGCACCGTCCGTTTCTTCGCACCTTCGATGTGCAGGTACAGCGAAGGCGCAGTGAAGATCGCGCTCAGGGTCAGGGTCATCCGCGGCTCCGGCGCGTTGGCCGTGCGCACCGCCAGCGCCGGCGCACGGCCGCGCGGATCGAGCCCGATCTCACGCAGGCCCGGCCGGTCCGCGCCCAGGTCGGGGAACAGCGATGCGACGTGACCGTCCTCGCCCATCCCGAGCACGACCACGTCCAGCGGCAGCGCCTCGTGGGCGATCCGGCCGAGCACCGGCAGCAACGCCGCTTCGGGAGTCGGCAGAGGCCGGTACAGCGGCATGAAGCGCGCCTGCGCCGCATCACCCTGCAGCAGGGTTTCGCGCAGCAGCCGTTCGTTGGAGCGTTCGTGCTGCGGCGGCACCCAGCGGTCGTCGACCGGCAGCACGGTCACCCGAGGCCAGTCGACGGCCAGCTTCGACAGTCGGGTCAGGAATGCGCGCGGTGTCGAACCGCCGGACAGCGCGATGCGGGCACTGCCATGGCGCGCGATCGCGGCACTCAGGTCGGCGGCGACGGCCTGGGCCAGCGCCGCGGCCAGTTCGGCGCCGTCGGCGAATTCGTGGGTATGCATCGGCAGCGGCATCGGTTCGATCACCCTCAGTTCGGCGCGCGTGGCGTCATGGAACCTCCGCTCGGACGGGAGGTTTCGCGCGCCGTGGAGGGCGCGCTCGCGGACCGGGCACGCGCGCGCCTGATCCGTCGGCAGCAAGGTCAGCCGCGGCCTGGACTTGCGGCGCCTGGACGGTTCCGCGACGGAAGCGTCCAGACCTTCGTCACTGGGCATCCTCATGCCAGGTCCTCCCGTCGCGTTCGATCAGCGCCACCGCGGCGCTCGGCCCCCAGCCGCCGGCGGTGTACGGCTTGGGCGCGTCGTGGCTGGCCTCCCAGGCGACGCGGATCGGGTCGATCCAGTGCCAGGCGGCGTCGACCTCGTCGCGGCGCATGAACAACATCGGATTGCCGCGCACCACGTCCATCAGCAGGCGTTCGTAGGCATCCGGCTGGCGGCCGCCGAAGGTCTCGGCGAAGCTCAGGTCCATCGCGACCTCGCGCATGCGCATGCCGCCCGGACCCGGCACCTTGTTCATCAGCCACAGCTTCACGCCCTCGTCGGGCTGCAATCGGATCACCAGCTTGTTCGGCGCCAGTGGACTGGCGCTGCCATCGGCGGGGTCGCCGAAGATCGAGTGCGGCACCCGGCGGAAGGTCACCACGATCTCGCTCATTCGTTCGGCCAGGCGCTTGCCGGTGCGCAGGTAGAACGGGACCCCGGCCCAGCGCCAGTTCTGCACCTCGGCCTTGATCGAGACGAAGGTCTCGGTGTTCGACGGTTCGCCCAGCTCGTCGAGATAGCCGGGCACCGCGCGCCCCTCGACCGCGCCGGCACGGTATTGGCCGCGCACGGTCAGCTGGGCGGCGTTGCCGTTGCCGATCGGACGCAGCGCGCGCAGTACCTTGAGCTTCTCGTCGCGGATCGCATCGGCGGCAAGCGAGGCCGGCGGCTCCATCGCGACCAGGCACAGCAGCTGCAGCAGGTGGTTCTGGACCATGTCGCGCAGCGCGCCGGAACGGTCGTAGTAGGCGGCCCGGCCCTCGACGCCGACGGTCTCGGCGACGGTGATCTGCACGTGGTCGATGTGTTCGGCCTTCCACAGCGGCTCGAACAATGCATTGCCGAATCGCAGCGCGGTCAGGTTCTGCACCGTCTCCTTGCCGAGGTAGTGGTCGATGCGGAACACCTGCGACTCGTCGAACACCCGGCCCAGCGCCTCGTTGATCACCTGCGCGCTTGCGCTGTCCTTGCCGATCGGCTTCTCCACCACCACCCGGGTCCCGGCGCCGGCCAGGCCGACCGCATCAAGGCGGTCGGCGACATTGGCGAACAGCGAGGGCCCGACCGCGAGGTAGAACACGCGCACGCGGTCCGGGCTGTTGCCGATCTCGGCAGCGAATGCCGGCCAGCTTTCTTCGCTGGCGAGGTCGAGCTGACGGTAGTGCAGCAGGGCGAGGAAGGCGTCGACCGCCTCGGCCACGCGTGGATCGGCGGCGGCGATGTCGGCGACCGCCTCGCGCACGCGCTCGCGCCAGGCCTCGTCGCTGCGGCTGTCGCGGGCGACGCCGTAGATGCGCGTGCCCGGGCCGATCTGGCCGTCGACGAACCGGTGCAGCAGCGCCGGCAGCAGCTTGCGCATGGCCAGGTCGCCGGTGCCGCCGAAGATCACCAGGTCGAACGGGGCCATCGGGACAACCGGAACGGGAGGCGGGGCGTGCAGGGTCATGGTCGGGCTCGTCGATGCGGTGGGGCGCGGGTGGACTGGTCTGGTTCTGATGGTGGCTTCCGGCTTCAACGTCGACAATACCACTGCGATACCAATCGAGCAAATCCCCCAGAACATTCGACTTTTGTCGCGTAAACATCAGCCCAGTTGCTGCAACTGGTTTGTTACTGGTATCTTTCCGCCATGCAGGACTATCTGCTCAACGAATACCAGCGCCAGGTTGCCGCGCGCCGCGCGCCGGCCTACCAGCACCTGCGCCGGACCCTCCAGCACGCGATCGAGAACGGTTCGCTGACCGCCGGCCAGGCCCTGCCCGGCGAGCGCGAGCTGGCGCGGCTGCTGGCGCTGTCGCGGGTGACGGTGCGCAAGGCGATCGCCGGCCTGGTCGCCGACGGCCTGGTGATCCAGCGCCAGGGCGCCGGCACCTTCGTCGCCGAGCGCATCGTCAAGTCGTTCTCGGCGCTGACCAGCTTCACCGACGACCTGCGCGCGCGCGGACTGGACCCACGCTCGGAATTCCTCGAACGCGGCAGCGGCGAGGTCACGCCCGAGGAGGCGATGGCGCTGAACCTGTCGCCCGGCGCCCAGGTAATCCGCTACTACCGGCTGCGCACCGCCAACGGAACCGCGCTGGCGCTGGAGCGCACGGTGGTGCCGGCCGAGGTGCTGGCCGACCCGGGCCTGGTCGAGAACTCGCTGTACGCCGCCTTCGACAAGCTCGGCGTGCGCCCGGTGCGCGCGCTGCAGCGGCTGCGCGCGATCGCCTTCGATGCCGAGCAGGCACGGCTGATGCGACTGCCCGAGGGCAGCCCGGGACTGTTCATCGAACGCCGCACCTTCCTCGACGACGGCCGCGTCGCCGAGTTCACCCGGTCCTTCTACCGCGGTGACGCCTACGACTTCGTCGCCGAACTGCATACGGAGTGATGTCTTGAACGCCGCCGCCGATCCGACCACCCTGTCCGCCCGGCCGCTGCGCGCCGAAGACACCCTGATGTTCGCCGAAGCCGCCGAGACCGCCGACGCGATCGCCCGCCAGTTCGCCGCCAACGCCGCCACCCTCGATGCGCTGGCCGAACGCCTGCGCGCCGACCCGCCGCGCTTCATCGTCACCTGCGCGCGCGGCAGCTCCGACCATGCCGCGACCTACGGCAAGTACCTGTTCGAGACCACGCTGGGCCTGGTCACCGCGTCGGCCTCGCCGTCGGTCGGCTCGGTCTACGCGATCCGGCCGAAGATGGAGGGCGCGCTGTTCGTGGCGATCTCGCAGTCGGGCAAGAGCCCGGACCTGCTGCGCAACGCCGAGATCGCCAAGGCCGCCGGCGCCACCGTGATCGCCCTGGTCAACGTCGCCGATTCGCCGCTGGCGGCACTGGCCGACACCGTGGTGCCGCTGCACGCCGGCCCCGAGCGCAGCGTCGCCGCGACCAAGAGCTACCTGTGCTCGCTGGCCGCGCTGCTGCAGCTGACCGCACGCTGGAGCGGCGACGCGGCCCTGCGCGAGGCCGAGCGCGGCCTGCCCGATGCGCTGCGCCGCGCCTGGACCCAGGACTGGTCGGCCGTGGTGGAAGGATTGAAGGACGCGCGCAACCTGTTCGTGCTCGGCCGCGGGCTCGGCCTCGGCGCCGCGCAGGAAGCCGCACTGAAATTCAAGGAAACCAGCGGCCTGCATGCCGAGGCGTTCTCCTCGGCCGAGGTGAAGCACGGGCCGATGGCGATCGTCGGCCCCGGCTTCCCGGTGCTGGCCTTCGCCCAGGACGACGACACCGGCGCCGGTACCGCCGCGGTCGCCGACGAGTTCCGCGCGCGCGGCGCGCCGGTGTGGCTGGCCGCGCCCGGCCAGGCCGCCGCCGACGGCCGCCTGCCGCTGGCGGCTTCGCCGCATCCGGCGGTGACCCCGCTGTTGACCGTGCAGTCTTTCTACCGTGCGGTGAACGCACTTGCCGTCGCACGCGGCCACAACCCCGACCTGCCGCCGCATCTGAACAAGGTGACCGAGACGGTCTGAACCGATAGCCCTGTAGGAGCGGCGCAAGCCGCGATTGCATTTCGTGGGAAGGCCTCATCGCGGTTTGCGCCGCCCCTACGGAGAACCCACACACGAGCATCCACCATGTCCACCCTCGCCTTCCACAACGGCCCGATCCTTACCGAACGTGGTTTCGCCGACGGCCTGTGCGTGATCGTCGAGGACGGCCGGATCGCCGCGATCCTGCCCGGCGGAGCGCCCCACGGCGCCGAAGCCGTCGACCTGCAGGGGCGCTGCCTGGTGCCGGGCTTCATCGACACCCAGGTCAACGGCGGCGGCGACGTGCTGCTGAACGACTCGCCCACTGTCGAGGGCGTGCGCCGGATCGCCGCCGCGCATCGCCGCTTCGGTACCACCGCGATGCTGCCGACCCTGATCAGCGACGACGTCGCGGTGATGACCCGCGCGATCTCCGCGGTGCGCGATGCGATCGACGGGGACGTGCCCGGCATTCTGGGCATCCACCTCGAAGGCCCGTACCTGGCCGAGGCGCGCAAGGGCGTGCACGACCCGGCCAGGTTCCACACCCCCGACGACGCGGAGCTCGACCGTATTGCCTCGCTCGGCAACGGCATCACCCTGCTGACCCTCGCCCCGGAGCGCTTCGATGCCGCGACCCTGCGTGCGCTGGCCGCGCGCGGGGTGATCCTCAGCGCCGGCCACACCGCGGCCGACTACGCGACGATGCGCGCCGCCCTCGACGCCGGCATCCGCGGCGTGACCCACCTGTTCAATGCGATGACGCCGATGACCAGCCGCGAGCCCGGCGGCGTCGGCGCGGCGCTCGACGATCCCAACGCCTGGTGCGGGCTGATCGTCGACGGCCATCACGTCCACGACGCCAGCCTGCGGGTCGCGATCGCCGCCCGCCCGCGCGGGAAGATGATCCTGGTCACCGACGCGATGCCGCCGGTCGGCGGCGAACGCGACACCTTCGAACTCTACGGCGAGACCATGACCTGCCGCGACGGCCTGTGCAGCACCGCCGGCGGCACCCTCGCCGGCTCCGCGCTGGACATGGCGAGCGCGGTACGCAACACCGTGCGCCGGCTCGGCCTGCCGCTGGACGAAGCCTGCCGGATGGCGTCGCAGTACCCGGCCGATTTCCTCGGCCTCGATCACGAGTACGGCCGGATCGCCGTCGGCTACCGCGCCGACCTGGTGATGCTGGACGAGGGCATCACCGTGCAGGGCTGCTGGATCGGAGGCGAGGCGTAACGCCCGATGTCCATGACTCCGGAGGCCGCCCCCATGTCCGAAGACCGGAAGCATCGTCGCCCAGCGGACATGATCACCGCTTCGATCGCCGGCGTTCTCGGCGCCGGCGCGCTCATCGGATGCTCGGCCGCACACCCGGCGGCAACGCTCGAAGCTGCGCCACGATCGGCGGAACATTGGCCGATCCATTCGACCGACCGTCCCCAACCCGCAACCGTCGAGCCCGGACCGGCCGCGGCACCTGCTCCCGTACCCGTGGACGCGGAGGTGCTGTTCGACGGCAGCGATCTTTCCCGATGGCGCTCGGCCGAGGGCGGTCCCGCGCGCTGGAAGGTCGAGGACGGCCATCTCGAAGTGGCGCCGGGCGCCGGCGCCATCGTTTCATCCCGCGGATTCGGCGACGTCCAGCTTCATGTCGAGTGGATGGCGCCCGAACCCGCGACCGGGAGAGGACAGGATCGGGGAAACAGCGGGGTTTTCCTGATGGGACGGTACGAAGTGCAGATCCTCGACTCGTATCGGAACACCACCTATCCGGATGGACAGGCGGGCGCGATCTACGGGCAGTTTCCTCCAAGGGTCAATGCCAGCCGACCTCCGGGCGAGTGGCAGCAGTACGACATCGTGTTCCGCGCCCCCCGCTTCGATGCGGAGGGGCGGCTGCAGGAACCCGCGCGCATGACCGTGCGCCACAACGGCGTGCTGGTGCAGGACGGCGCCGTCCTGACCGGCCCGACCGCGCACCGGGAGCGGCCGCCCTATGCCGCGCATCCGCCGCGCCTGCCGCTTCTGCTCCAGGACCACGGCAGCCCCGTCCGTTTCCGCAACATCTGGTTGAGAGAGCTTGATTGACAGAGCTCGCGCCCGGGACAGGCGAAAAGGCGCAGGCATGCTGATCCCGTGGTTGTCAGTCCATCCTCGAGGGAGCCGGTTCAATGCGATTGCTTCTTCTGACGACGTTGGGTATCGCCCTGGTCGCATGCAGCCGGACCCCATCCAACGTCAGGGATGAAACCGTCCCCGCGCCGTCTCGACCGCCGACCGCGGGCGACCTGGAACGGGAAGTCGGCAGGCTGGTCGCCGAGCACGGGGCGGAGCGCGCGTTCTGGCCAGGCTTCGATCCGCTCGCGATACCGCTTGCCGTATACGACGGAGAGCGAACGGTCCTCTTCCGCCATCCGTCTCCACCGGAAGGGTTCGTTCCGGCACCGGATGCCGGCTCCTCCGCCCATGCCCACGACGGCCGACACGAGGCGATCATCGCCAATACGAGCGTCGAGCTGGGAGGCGTGTCCACCGCGACCTTCCTGCTCGACCAGGTACCGCCCGGCTACGGCCTGACCGATCTGGCGGCGGTCGCGATCCACGAGGCCTTCCACGCCCATCAGCGCGCGCACCATCCGGACTGGATCGCGAACGAGGCCGATCTGTTCACCTATCCGACCGGCTCCGCGGAACTGCTCGCGTTCCAGCGCATGGAGGCGGCGGCGTTGCACGAAGCGCTGGCGGCGGACAGCCTCGACGCTGCCGGTTGCTGGGCGCGCCGTTCGCTGGCCCTGCGCGAAGACCGCTACGCCCGCATGGCCCCGGCCTTTGCCGCCTATGAGCGCGGTACGGAACTGAACGAAGGACTCGCCACCTACGTGGAGATGCGCGCCGCCGGACGAGACACCGTGGCCCGACCGGCGACGGAGTTCGGGCCGGCCGATGTCCGTCGCCGGGCGTACGCGAGTGGGGCTGCGCTGGCACTGCTGCTGGACCGGCTCGCGCCCGACTGGCAGACGGCGTTGGCGACCGGCGAGGCGCAGACCCTGGATGCAGCGCTCGCGGCCGCACTCGGAGCCGGAAAAACCTGCGCATTCGACGCCGCCACCACGAAGGACGCCGAAGCGAAGGCGCGGGCCGACATCGCAGCGCTGGCGGCGGAACGGTCGAGGCGCCTGGCCGAGTTCGAGGCCAGCCCGGGATGGCGCGTCGTGATCGAAGCGGCACATGACGGCGCGCTGCTGCGGCCGCAGGGGCTCGATCCGCTCAACGTCGTGCCGCTGGATGCCCGGCGCACGCTGCATGCCAGGTTCCTGCGCCTGGGCAACGACGCAGGCCACATGGTGGCGATGAACGCCGCCTCGCTGACCGAGGGCGCCGGCACCCACCCGCTGTTCGATGGCGTGCGCCGGGTTACGCTGACCGGGCTCGCCGAGCCGCAGGTACACCAGGCCGAGGACAAGGTGACGGTGCAGGCAGCACCCGGGCTGGACCTGGCTTTCGATGACGCGACCGTCGAGCACGAGGATGGCGTCGTCACCGTGCGGCTCGGGCGCTGAACCACCCCGATCGTGCATCCCGGTGCGATCGGCATGGCTTTGGCCTTAGGATTCCGGATGGAGCGGCCCGCAGCGGCTACCAGGGGACGGAGATGCGCGCAGGTTCTGGGAGACGCTGGATCGCGGCATTGCTGGCCTTGTGCGCGCTGCTGGCGCTGTCGTGGTGGTGGTATGCGACATCGCGGCATGCGCGCATCGACCCGGAGTTCGTGCAGAACTTCATCGACCTCAACCGCCGCATCGACGACAGCGCGACCGCGGTGGCATACGACCCGACGCTGAAACTGCTCGCCATCGGCCGGGAGAGCGGCCGGCTGGAGCTGTGGGACGCCCGCAAGGCCGATGCGCGCATTGCGCGTGACGCCCATACCTACCGGATCGAGCACATCGCCTTCGGCGCCAAAGACGGCATCGTGCTGACCCATTCGATCGGAACCACCATGATGGGTCTCGATCCGCACGGGATGCCGAAGGTATGGGACGCCCGCAGCGGAGAACTGTTGCTGGCCCTGCCCGGCGAATGGATCGGGGGACCGCTGGCGGCCACCCCCATCGCGGGCCTCTACCTCATCGCGAGCGGCGACGAGCTGCACATCTACGACCACGCCAGGCGTGCGGTGGTCGGGCAGCCGCTGCGGTTGCGGGGCAGCGTGACCGCGCTGGCATCCGATGCCACGTCGGGCCTGATCGCCGCGGGCACCTCCAGCGGCGAGCTGGCGCTGCTGGAGCCGGATGTCACGGGCGAAGTCCCGCGCCTGGAAGTCGTCCGCAAGACGTCCACGTACGGCCTGGAATCCCGCACCGACATCCTCGCGGTGATGCTGCGCGACGGCGGCGAACGGCTGGTGACCGTTAACTGGCTGCCCAAGGCGCAACGCCAGGACCATCCGGCGAACATTGCCGGACAACAGGCCGAGATCGTGCAATGGAACACGCGGAACTGGCAGCGCGAGCGCACGTTTCCGCACAGCCTGCAGACCGTGCACTGGGCCTCGTACACGCCAGGCGAACCATGGCTGGTACTGGCCGGCAACGAATCCAGCCGCGGCAGGATCGAACTGGTCGACCTGCGGCGCGGAGAAGCCTGGCGGTACAAGGCGAACACGACCCATCCGGTCGCCGTGCTGCTGCCGGAGATCCGCGCCGGACTGATCCTGCAAAGCGGCGGCGCGACGCGCATCCGCTACCTGGACCAGGAGTAGCGCGCGGCAGGAATCGCGCGATCGGCCGACTCGTCCCCGCAGCGGCCGCGACAGCGCGAGGCAGTCGCGCTACGGACCTTGCACCTATAGCGCAGACTCGCTCCGATGCTCCGACCTCAGGTTCAACCAGAAGCCAATCACCGCGATCGGGGCGATCACCATCCACGCCACGCTCTGGGCGGGCACGAGCACATGACCCCCAGCAGACCGCGGCCGTGATAGCCAGGCCGAGATGGAAACGTCAGGACACCAGCAGATCGACCAGATCGATCAGGTCAGCGAGATCAGGTCGTCGAGGGCCATGCTGTTTTCCACGCGCAGGGATGACAGGCCTCATCGTAACGGAACCGCGGGCCGGACCTGATGCCTCCGGTACCGTTCCGGATCCACTATGCCAGCGTCATCGCTGACGGCGACTGCGCAACCATTCGGCGATGCCCGTCTTCCGATGCTCCATTGCCACCTGATCGGGCGTACGACCCTTGTGATCTTTCGCGTCGATGTCCGCGCCATGCCCATTGCCAGGATTTCCGGCCCACCCGACGTTAACAGGTCAACGTTGCCAACGCTTCTACGTATCGTCCCAGCCACGCCCATCCCGGGCCTTTTGTACCCTGGCCCAGACATCGTCGCTCATCTCGAAGCGCCAGACGCCACCCAGAAGCGAGGCGAAGGTCGAGCTCTGCCCGGCGAGCGCCTCGACCCGATCTATGAAGTCCGGGCCGTGGTGCGATAACAGATCCTCCAGCGGGCCGGCGGCGAGCACGGGAAAGTGCTCGGAGAAGACGGGGTTCGCAAGCGCACAGAGAATGCACTGCCAGACTCGCTCGGGATCATCGAGAGCACCGTCCAGAAGCTCCACGTATGCCCAGCCGTACTCTTCCTTCTCGACAGGATCGGGAGACCAGCTGCGCGCCCAGCATTCCATCAGGTAGTCGATCGGACGGCCGAGCGCGAGATATCGATCATATGAATCCATGGCTTCCAGTTCGACTCAACGCATGTGGGGCACTACGGCTCAGGATCACCGACGAGGGACAGGGACCCAACTGTTCATGAGCATGGTCTCCGGGCAGGATGACCTGAAGCGCGACAGGCATGAAAGCATCACTACGCCCGGTCAGGGGCCGACAGGCGCCGCACTCCAGCCGCGCAGCAGAAGATTCGCGGCATCCGCCGGCAGCACGTCACGGCGATGAAGGTGCCAGACGAGATGGATTCCGAGCAATTGCAGATTGCCATGGCTGATCGTCTCCATCGCCGTCGTGTCAGCCGACAGAGAGAAGCAGGAGTGCTGCATGTCACCAGCGCAAGAGGGGTCAAGAACCACGGGGGCCATCGCGACATTCGCGGCCATGCACAGTCGTCGGATTTCCACGGTCGACCGTATGTCCGTGCAAACGATCTCCAGGCGCACCCGATCGCCAACGGGATGCCGGCTGGACACCTCGACACCCGGCAGCATCGCCAGCAGGCGGATCACCTGATCGAACACGGGAGCGACCGCGGACATCAGTCGGATGCCTCCCGGCCCGGGCAAAACTCACGCTCCGGGCTGATCATGCGATGGGCAAGGTAGAAGGCAAGGCCACCCACCGCGCCCAGCGTGGACGTCACCGCGATGATCGCCAGGTAGCCGGACCATTCTGCCGACGATCGATCGGGAAAGAAGATTACGGCGCTCGGCAGCAGCCCGACCACACCACCCGCGACGAGCATCGGGAACGCACGGAACCGGCGCTTGTGGACGAGCACGAGCGCAGCCGGCAGGCCGAGGATCACGGCATGCGCAAACGCCAGCAGGAACGCCATGCAGAACGCGACCAGGGCCGTGCCGGGCCTGCCGTCCGAGCCGGCATGCACATAGGCGGCGATCAACGCCGCCGGAGCCGCCGCCGCAGCCAGCGTCGACAGGAAGCCGGCAAACCCCTCCCGCAACCGGTCCAGCCTGTGGGCCAGGCCGACGGACGGATCACCGACGACCGTGATTTGCGCATCATCGCTCATCTGGATCGATTCCGGCCGCCCGCATCAGGCGTCTGCTGTTCTTCCCGCCCGGCACAATCGATACCAGCCATGCAGCGCCCCAGAACACGCACAGGGAATCCGGCACCTGGATCAGGAAGGTGACGACGAGAAGCGCCGCCATCGGCAAGCCCGCGATGATCGCGATCGACACGAAGGATGACACGTCGTCCAACCGTTCCGGCAGCCTTCCGGCGTGGCGCTCGATGGAGCGCCTGGCAAGACCGACCATCAGCCTGTCCGCGAAGACCGCATAGACGAAGAAGAACAGTGCCAGCTCGGCGAGGGCGAGGGCAACTTCCACGTGTACCTCCATTCATCGGAGCGGTCCGGCCGAGGCTCGCACGCTCCATCAATGCCGGACAAGGCGGGCCGCGGATAGGAGCCCGCCCGTCCCGGATCCCTGAAGCCGCAAGAAATCAACGACTTGCAGGACAAGGCCTGAATCCCCCGGCGGCTGCGTTCACCGGGATGACCCCTGGTTCGGAGGCTCGTCATGAACAGAGTATCGCTTTGGACGATCGTTCTCTCGGGTGCGGCGCTGATGCTTCCGGCTGCCGCGCTGGCAGAGGACGGGGATGCGGCAAAGGAGGCGATGATCGCGCGGGCGATGAGCGCGGGACCGGCGCAGATTGCCGACGACGCGAAGATCGTGCATCACGACGGCAGCGTGCTGCGGGAAGGCTCGAACGGCTGGACATGCATGCCCAGCATGGGGCCCGGCATGGACTTCCCGATGTGCAACGACGCGACGTGGATGGCATTCATGCAGGCGTTCGCGGAGAAGAAGGATCCGAATCCCACCGGCGTCGGGGTCTCCTACATGTTCGCCGGCGACGTGCCGGTCAACAACGACGATCCGTTCGACACCACGCAGGACCCGGGCGAGACCTGGGTGGCCGAGGGTCCGCACATCATGGTGATCGTTCCGGACGCGGCGACCACGCTCAAGGACATGACCAACAATCCCAACGCGGGCGGGCCGTACGTGATGTTCAAGAACACACCGTACGCGCACATCATGATCCCGACCGGTCCGCGGCCGGAGCCCGGGGACAAGTAGGAGGGCCGCCGCCCGGCCAGGCCTGGCTTGTCCGGGAGGATTCGTTCCGCGGCAATCCGTGTTCCGCGGCCTGGCCCGGGATGGCGCTCGCGACCGGTGCACGATGCCGAGCGCGGGTTCCGGGACGAGGAAGCCGCCCCGGTTCCATCGCCGCGTGTTCCGGCACGTCGTCCGGCGTCCTCAGTCCTCGCACATCGCCTGCATGTAGTCGACCAGGGACATGGCGTTGAAGCAGATCTCCTGCACGCGCCAGTAGCTCACCGGCAGTTCGGCCTGCCCGTTGAGGGTGTCGTGCAGGAGCCGGCGTGCGCTCAGCAGTTTGTCCATCGTGCCGGCCCCGCCTTCCGAGTCCGGCAACCAGTCGCGCAGGGTTGCCAGCGCGTCCAGAGGTGCGAGCAACGCATGCAGGTGACCGGCCTCGAAGGGCTCGCCCTGCGGATGTGCCCCGTACACGTCCTGCAGCGCCTGCGCGTGGCGTTCCAGCGCGGCCAGGTGATGCACCTTGAACCACTCCCAATCGTAGGGCGCGCCCCATTCGGGTTGATCGGAGGGTGGCGGCTTGGCGGTTTCGTCGTTCATCTGTCTCCGGCGGTTCGCGGCGCGTCGGGCAGGTCGCGCAGGACGGAACGGGACCTGATTTCAACCCGGGCCCCGGCTTCGATGGCCCACCCAGGGCGCAAGGCTACTTGAGATACGTGGCATGGATGAGCAGCGCCGCCACAGGCAGGACATAGGCGCCGCTGACGATACCCGCCAGGAGAAGTGTGCCGGATTGCTGCGACGAGAACAGCAGCGCCACGAGCGATCCTGCGAACGCGACAGCGGTGAGCAGCAACCCGGCCGCAACGGCGACGACACCCGCGAACGTCTGTGCGGACATGACGGCCCTGGGTGGCGCCACCTCGCTCGCAAAGAGGCGCGCATAGACAAAGCCGGCGATGGCGGCGGCCCAGCCAAGAACGGCGAGCGCCAGCAACAACCGATGAGGGAACGGGCTGCTCAGCATGGATTCCGATGATCCACCAGGTCGATTCCGATGCCAACGCTCAATCGATGCGCTCGACGCCATCGGGCAACTGCACCCAGGCGTGCCGCCGGGCCTCGTAGATCGATATCCGCGGCTGCGGAAAGCCCGGATCCGCGAATCCGCCGACCGGAATGGCGACCATGCCCGGCGCCGCGTCCAGCCGGTAGAAGACGGTGGAACCGCATGTCGGACAGAAATGGAAGCGGGCCGAACCGCCCGAGTCGCCGATCCGCGTGTACACCGTGCTCGGCCCATCGATGCTCACCGCTTCGTCGGGGAACCGCGCCTGGGCACCGAACGCGCTGCCCGTGCGCTTCTGGCACTCCAGGCAATGACAGATCGAGATGCGGACCGGCTCGCCGCGGGTATGGACGGTGAGCTTTCCACAGCTGCATGAGGCGAGGCGGTTGGTCATGGTGTCTGGTACCTATGGCTAGCCGCGAGAACTCTATCTTGACCCGGGCTTTTCCGCAGGGCCGTCGCGTTGCCGTGTGACGCGGTGCCGTGCAACGGCGTCCCGGCCCGTCGCGCTTCACGGAGGCGCTCCCCTGGACGACGTGGCGTGCCCATGATCTACGACTTGACTGTCTCCGTCTTCATTGCTGCCGCTCACCGGAACGCCAGCGTGAGCACGCGAAGCGCTTCACGCGATCGACGGTCACTCAATGCGGTGTAGAGCATCACCTCCTGCGGGGGTATCGGCGGCAAGCACAGGCTCTTGCCGATATCGACCGTGCCGGATGGCGCGGCGCGTTGCGCCAACACCGCCACGGCCAGCCCCCCGGCCGCAGCGGCACCGAGGATCGCGGCACCTTTTCCGACGAACACCTCGCTCCATTCGATTCCGGCCCTGTCGAGCGCACGCACCGCCGCCACCCTGATGCGACACGACTCGCCCTGCGTTGCCAATGGCAGCGGTCGGTTGGCATGGGGTCGTTCCCAGCCGACGGCCGCGAACCAGGAAAAGGTCTCGACGAAAGCGGCCCTGCCCTGCTTGCGGCCGTCCTCCGGACGCAGCGCCAGCACCGCATCGAGTTCGCCCTGCTCGTAGGCCTGCATCAGCTCGCGCGTGCCGGCCACGCGCATCTCGACCAGCAGGCCCGGGTCGTGGTCCCGCATCCGTCGCAACAGCGACGGCAATTCGCCGCCGACCAGCAGATGACTGATGCCGATCGCAAGCCGGCGCCGCTCGACGTCGAATGCGGCGACCGCACGGTCGTGGGTCGAGACCAGCTCGCGTGCCATCCCGAGAAATGCCAGCCCTTCGGCGGACAGGCGCACATGCCGGGGCGTGCGCTCCAGCAGGCGCCGGCCCAGTTGGTCTTCCAGACGGCGCAGCTTGAGGCTGACCGCGGACTGGGTGGTTCCCAGCACGTCGGCCGCGCGGGTGAAGCTCTGCAGGTCGGCGGCCAGCAGGAAGGCCCTGACCGCGTCGACATCCATCGCCTTCATTCGGAATGATTCGAATATGAAATGACAGATATATCTATAGATGCGTTTCCATGATCATTCAAGCGATCTAGGCTGTGCTCCCGTCCGGTTGCCAAAGGAGTCCTGCAATGAAACGTCTGAGCGGTCTGATGCTCGCGATGCTGGCCGGGCTGGCCACGCGCGACATGCCTGAGCCTGCCCGTGAATTCCCGCTGCACGGTACCTGGACGCTGGTGGCCGCGGACAAGATCCTGCCCGGCGGAGCGCTGGCACGAGACTATGGCGAGCGACCCAAGGGCAGGCTGATCGTCGACACCCAGGGCCGATACTCGCTGCAGATACTCAAATCCGAGCGCCTGCGTTTCGCCGCCGACAGCAAGGCTGACGGCAGCACCGACGAGTTCGAATCCGCCGTGATGGGCAGCAGCACCCACTACGGCACGATCACGATCGACGAAACGGCGGGACGGCTCGTCTTTTCGATCGAGGGCGCATCCTTTCCCAACTGGGAAGGCACCGTGCAACGCCGCCAGTACAGGCTGGAAGGCAGGGAGCTGAGCTACCAGATCCCGCCACGCGCAGACGGCAGCATCCCGATTTCGGTCTGGCGACGACTCGATTGAGTCGCCGCACGACATGAATCGCCCTTTCCTGGGATCAGGAGACGAGAGACGACATGCCGCACTTCGTGATTGATTGCTCGCAGGGAATGCTGCGACAGCACCGCGAGGAGGAGATCCTTGCACGACTGCATCACGCCGCCAGCTCCACGGGATTGTTCGACGAGCCTGACATCAAAGTCCGGGTCAATCCATTCCGGACCTGCGCCGTCGGCGGGCGTGAGGAAGACTTCATCCACGTGTTCTCGTACATCATGCAGGGACGCACCGTCGAGCAGCGCGCAGACCTCTCGAAGCGGATGGTCAGCGAACTGGTCGACATGTTCCCGACTGTCCACCGGATCGCCATGAACGTCGCGGAGTTCGAGAAAGCGACCTATCTCAATCGAGAGATGTTGTAGGGCAAAGGGATCGCGATTTCGCCGCCGGGGTCAGCACGGTGCGAAGTGAAGAGCGGAACCCACCGCCGACGCCGTCTGATTGAGGACCCAGGTGCATAGGCGGGCCCGGTTGAAGGCGACATCCGAGAGGAGCCCGAGAGCCACGGCCAGGTAGGCGAAGTAGGCAAGGCCCACGTAGTCGCTGAAGACGATGGTGTGCAGCCAGTTCTGCCCGAACAGGTACAAGCCGGCAGTCAAAGTGGCAGCGCCGATGAGAACGGCGGCGGGCAGGAGAAGCTGTGGCGCGGCGCGACCCCGCTGGAAAGCCACGCCAGCCAGGAGAAGAAATACAACTGCATTGGCCGCGGTGAGTATCTTGAACTCACGCATAAGACTGCTTGTCACATGCGTGTAGGTGACCTCGATGAACCGGGTCAGTCGATCGCGAGCGTGCCCAAGCGACGACAATTGCAGGTTGGCACTGCTCTCGGCAATGGCAACCATTCGCTTCCGGCACTCGCAATCCGCATCGAGCATGTCTGCGACGACCGCCGCCACGGCTCGCGGAATGCCATCCCTGATCTGGCGCGTCCTGTCCGCAATCTGCTCGTCGGTTCTCCGCAGTGCCTGCTGCGCAAGGCCCACCAGTCGGGCATTCGATAGCGAATCGAGTCTCTCGCCAACGCGCTTCTCGACCTCCATCCGCACGACCTCCCTGGCCAGACGCTCGACCAGAACGGGGTTCAGGAATGAGATGGCGAACGCGCCGCCGAAGACGACAACGCCGGATAGTGCGATGCAGAGGATGAGTGTGCGCATTGCATTCATCCCGTATCCATGCCACGAGAAAGAACGGGGCGATCGTAAACGGACGGCAGAAATCAAGCGATAGACCCTACTCCTCCACGCGCGAGCTTGACCCGATTGGCCGCCTCCGCCCCGTTTCCCGCCGCTAGGCGACCATGCCGCGCTTGACGGGCTGGCCGGTCAGCACGCGCGCGACCAGTTCGCGGAACTCGAAGCCGTCGACACCCTGCCGGCCGTCCATGTCGAACGGCCGCAGCAACTCGTGATCGAACAGGTCGAGCAGGCGCGCATCTTCCAGGCCGATGACGTCGGAGGGACGGCGGCCATCGCCGGACACACGATGCTTGACTGCGCCGATGGCGGTGCCGGCTTCAAGATCGCCGAGCACGGTGAAGTGGTGATTCTCGGGATAGAACAGACCGCAACGGACGTTACCGGCGATGTAGGCCGAGCCGTCGTTGTAGTCGCCAATCAGGCTGTCCCTGACGACGAGGTCGCCATGGACTTCCAGAAAGCCTGCCGTGACAACGGCGTTGGCCTTCAGGTCCCCGGTGACCAGGGTGAAAGCATCCGGGTCCAAGGTGTCGCAGTAGACGCCGTCAATGGTGAGATTGCCGCGGACGATCAGCACCAAGGCGTTGGCATCGTCGGAGGCGTAATCACCCGGCAGGTGCAGGTCGCCATCGTGGAAGTAGATGTCGCCCGGGGCATGGTCGGCGATCTCGCGGACAATGCCGGCGGTGACTTCGGCCAGCGGGTCATCGCGGAACAGCGCGGTCAGCGCAAGTGCCTCGTCGGCACCGAGGGTGCCGCGGCGCATGCTGCGCACAGTGGCGGGCAGCTCGTACATTCTTGTCTCCATTGAAAAGATCGGCGGGGTGGCGGTCCGTCGGTAGAGCGCTTCGACGCACACTGCCCGGCGCTGGAGGATAGCGCCGATCGCGGCTGGGCCCCCGCTTTTCCCGTTTCGCTGGCGCCGTCACGCCATCGGCTGGCGGATGATGGTCTTCCACCTGGCCGGATCGGCGCGGCGTATGTCGCTCAGGTATATCTCATGGTGCTTGCCGGCAAGGGCCGAGCGCGCATGGATGAAGTCGTGGACGCGCTGGATGGTCGGAGCTTCTTCAGAGAATGGGCCGACGTGAAGCGTCTGGGCACACGTCCCCTCGGCGAAGTCCTCCAGCCTGAGTGCGTCTACCGCGCGAAGCGCCTTCCTTCGTTTCACTGCCCCGATGGCCGCCCGGATCACGGTCTCCTCCACGAAGTGAGGCTGCATGATCATCATCGTCCACTTCCACTTCGACTTGTCGTTGGCGGCGAAAGCGGACATGTCGTCGGACCACCAGAGGCCTTCGAGGGGCATAACCGCATAGTCGATGCCCTGCGCATCCTTCTTCACCATGAACTTCGCCGTGTAGGAAACGGAGAACAGCGCCTCCACCGCCTCGGCGTATTCTCGTGACCTGTTGGGATCACCCTCGCCGTCGATCATCAGGAACCGGAAGCTCGGCACGTCGACCTGGACCACTTCCTTCGCGGAGGCCCGGTAGAGATGTTTCAACTCCTTCTTGAGATCGATCCTCGGCATGAATGTTCCAGATGACGGCCGACGCAATGGTTTTTGGGTTTCCTTGCTGCAGGCACCGGGAGCCAAGCGTGGTGTCCAATCGCAGCTTGGCGCCCGGCTCCCATTCCGGGAATGAACCGCCCCTCGGACGAGGTCATCCGCTATTCGAGCCATTCGACTCCACGGAACCGGCCAAAGGACGTGCGGAGAATGAATCTGGCGTAGCGGCGCTTGCCACTGTCGCCCGCCCTGTAGATGACGGAAAAATGAGACTTGGCATGGCCGATGCCGATGAAGGTATAGCCGTTCTCACGGCAGTAATCCGACCCTACCCGCCTGAGGTGATGGCCAACCATCAGGTAGTCGTACAGGGGATAGACGACGATCACGACAAAGGCGAGTGCCAAGACAAGATCCGGTCGCTGTAGATCCGTCATTCCGGCCTGACACCTGAAGCGGGTCGCATCATGGAATCGGGTCGCACGGGATGAGTGTCAGCGGGCATAGGTGCGCCAGTGCAGGACGCGTGTACCGGTCTTGCTGACGGCCACAAAGACGTGATCGGCTGCATCTGCGGGGCAACGGAAGAACACGTAGGACTGCTGGAGCTCAGTCTCGCCCGGCCACCAGTGACGGCGTATGTACGCGCGCACCGTTCCAGAGTGCTCCACGGGCTTGCATTCTGGAGGAAGCTCAAGCGAGTCCCGCGCGGGAATGGCAAACGAGAGCTCACTGACATTCGTATCCAGGTCATGGACCTCCCGAACGTCTGTCGCGTCCCCGGGTAGCCACGGAGGAATCCATCCCTTGACTACATAACCAGCGGCGCGCGCCTCGGCGGCAGTGGCGAACGAGGCATCCATGGTCTCCAGGAAGCACCCGGCAGCTACCGAGAGCAGCAGCGCGGCAAGAGGGATCTTCAGGCGCTTCGGCATGCTCGCCGGCTCCGAACTGGACCGCGCCACGGAGCGGCGTCGGATTGAACGACTCGTCAGGCCGCGGCGTTGCATGCGACCTCCGGAAGAACGAGCTCCAGTGCCGGAAGCGCCAAGCGCCTCCCCAGCGACTTGAATTCCGCTTCCGACAACGGGCCAATGAGCGCATCGCGTGGCTCCCGCGATGGGCTGTACTTGCCCTTTACGACGACATAGTAGGCCAAGCCTGCCGTAGCGCCAGGCAGGTGTTGCCTTACCGCAATGTACCGCTCGTTTGCCCCTGCGGCAGAGACACAGCTATCCACGATGCGCGCGGATGTAGTGGAGTCGAGGCGGTACGCCAGATGACTGTCCGAGTGCTTGTCGATCCAGATGACCTCGAATGGACCTGAGCTCCAGTTGCCGCCGGAATCGAAAAGGCCGCAGCCCCCCACAACGAGGCCCAGCACGATGGCTGTTATCGCGATACGCATTTCCGTGGCCCGACGTCGGAGTTTGCCATTTGTCCCTGACACGATTTTCCTGCCTGACCCGCGCTTTCAGACCCGGCAAGGGGCCTCGCCATCGGCTCCACTCAGGCAACGCTCAAGGTCATCCCATGGGACGGAACAGAATGCTTCGTTCTCGGGCCACCTGTCGACCGGAGCGGTCAGCTCCAGCGGAGGCGGTAGCGACAGCGGCGTTCCGTGAAAGTGCATGGCGATCATGAAACCAGTCGTGGGAGCCCGAACGATGATGAGTTCCTCGCAGGGACGAAACGAGCTTTCCTTCGGGTCTTCCTCGGCGGCGCGGTCACGCAGGCTTTCGTCGTCATACAGCACGAGCACATGGTCGCCTGCTGTTCGAAGACAGTAGACGAGTCCCCCATGCTCGGGCTCCTGAAAGCGTTTGACCTCGGATATCCGATATTTCTCCTCGGAAACCATGCCGTTGGCGAGATCCGCCTCGAGCGACGCCCGCTTGTCCGGCCACGCCCTTGCCCACCTGAGTGTCGACACGATCGCGAGTGCTCCGCATGCCGGCACACCCAGGCCAACGATCCAGATAGCGAGCGGGCTGCCCAGCCCTACCCGCATATCGGCGAACAGACGCAACACCCAGGCCACCAGCAGCCATGCGACAACGAGCCCGAGGGTGAAGGCCGCCCAGGCAACGAAGAAGTTTTCGAACACGAGCTTCCAGCGCCGTGTCCGGCTGGAGTGCTTCAACATGCCCGCGAGCAGCTCGCGCTCGCCATTCAGCATGACCCGTGTCGGGGACAGTTCGATCATCGAATCCGGACTTTCCATTGTCCAATACCTGAGTCGTCAAAGGGGGCAGCGGCAATCAAGCGACAGACCCTGGTGCTGCCGCGCTCGGGTTTTACCCGATTGATTGTCTCCGTCCTCATTTCTCGCAGAAAATGAACCTGACCCCTTTTTCTCTGCTATTGCCAATTATTAGATCTGCCCGCGTGGAACTTTTAGTGTCACGCCAAAGGGCGCGTGAGGCACCCCATTTACACTATACGAGCTGATTGAAGAGGATATCTCGAATGTGATCCCGTTCAAGTCGCATACGTACTTCGCAAAATGTAATCCGAAGCCTGTTCCCGGAATACCTAGTGCACGGGCACATTCGCCACGGAAGTTCTTCTCAGTCAGCCTCTGTCTTTCGTGATCTTCCACAAGTGGGCCAACGGAATCTATGGACACATCAATGCAATGAGGCCGCTCACTGAATGTCACAACAATTTTTGTCTCTTTTGGAGAGTACTTGATAGCATTCTCAAGCAGAAGAAAAGGAACGATGTCGAACACAGGGTAGAGATCAGACTTAGTGAAGGATTGGCCGGAAAATTCAATGTCGACACGTTTGTCTCTGGCTCTTGTTCTAAGCATTTTTCTGGCTTTATCAAACTTAGCAAATACGCCAACGGAAATACGTTGTTCGCCAGAGAATGAGTCAGGATTTGTCTCCAGATCAATTAGATCCAGACCGACGTCCCCCCGCTTTCAGTAGCGGGGCGGTTTAGAGTCCGGGGGTAATAGTAGCTGGTTCACCAGCCAGTCGTTTCGCGTAGGCGGCCGGCGTCAGTCCGCCTAGCGCCTTCTTCGGTCGTTCCT
>NZ_JAKJPO010000010.1 GCF_021725675.1 Marilutibacter chinensis
GGCCGAGTACCACCGGGGCGGCGCGGCATGCCGCGCCGTCACCGCAGAGACGCCCGGTCGGGACGGCCGGGCCGGACGATCCGAAGTCGGCGATGTTGCGCCAGGGATGGCGGCCCAGCTCTCTCCGGAGAGGTTCGATAATCGTGCGAATGGGAGCACTTGATGTCACGCAGTGGTAGTGCAATGGCCGGCATGGGCGGCGGACTCGGCAAGTTCACCGAGCTTCGTCAGCGCCTGCTGTTCGTCATCGGCGCGCTGATCGTCTACCGCATCGGATGCTACATCCCGGTGCCCGGCGTCAATCCGGACGCCATGCTCCAGCTGATGGAGAGCCAGGAAGGCACCATCGTCGACATGTTCAACATGTTCTCCGGTGGAGCCCTGTCGCGTTTCAGCCTGTTCGCGCTGAACGTGATGCCGTACATCTCCTCGTCGATCATCATCCAGCTGCTGGTCAACATGGTGCCGAGCCTGAAGGCCATCCAGAAGGAAGGCGAGTCAGGCAGGCGCAAGATCAACCAGTGGTCGCGGATGGGCGCCATCCCGCTGGCGATCTTCCAGGCCTGGGGCATCGCGACGGCGCTGCAGGCCGGCGGTGCCAGCCAGGGCATCGAGGTGGTCTACAACCCGGGCCCCGGCTTCATCCTGACCGCCGTGGTCGCATTGACCGCCGGCACGATGTTCCTGATGTGGCTCGGCGAACAGATCACCGAGCGCGGCGTCGGCAACGGCATTTCGCTGATCATCTTCGCGGGTATCGTCGCGGGCCTGCCGTCGGCGGTGATCGGGATGTTCCAGCAGATCAACAACGGCGACATGAACGCGATCAACGCGATCCTGATCACCGCGATCGTGCTCGGCTTCACCTATTTCGTGGTGTTCGTCGAGCGTGGACAGCGCCGGATCACCGTGAACTACGCCCGACGCCAGGGCGGCCGCAATGCGTACATGAACCAGTCGTCGTTCCTGCCGCTGAAGCTGAACATGGCAGGCGTGATCCCGGCGATCTTCGCGTCGAGCATCGTGATGTTCCCGGCGACCGCGGCCAACTGGTTCAGCCAGGGCAGCTCGTCGTCGTGGCTGCTCCAGCTCAGCCAGTGGCTGAATCCGGGCGAGCCACTGCACATGATCCTGTATGGCGGAATGATCGCGGGTTTCGCGTTCTTCTATACGGCTCTGGTCTTCAACTCGCAGGAAACCGCCGACAACCTGAAGAAGTCGGGTGCGCTGATCCCGGGTATCCGTCCCGGCAAGGCGACGGCGGAGTACGTCGACGGCGTGCTGACCCGCCTGACGGCGGCCGGCGCCGCCTACCTGGTGCTGGTCTGCCTGTTGCCGGAAGTCATGCGCAAGGAGCTGAACACCTCGTTCTACTTCGGCGGCACCTCGCTGTTGATCGTGGTCGTGGTGGTGATGGACTTCATCGCGCAGATCCAGGCGCATCTGATGTCGCACCAGTACGAGAGCCTGCTGAAGAAGGCCAACCTGAAGGGTTCCCGCGGCGGCCTCCCGGGCCGCTCCTGAGCCTGAACGCGAACCGGTCGGTCCGCCGTCCGGTTCGAGCCGCCGCGTGAGCCTGATGTAGGCTTGCGGCGAATCGCGGTACCGGCGGGGTCGATGGCCCCGCGCCAAGGCGGCAGCCTTCGGGCACCGCGCCGACCCGGATTCCCGTCCGGGCACATTGATGGGCGACTCGCGTGGCGGTTCCGGGCGCGAGTGGATCCAGGCCATACGCGCACCAGAGTAGTGCGCGGGGCCGGGCAGGGCGGAAACAGCGCCAGGTCCGGTACAGCCGGGGTCCGTCGCCGGAGCATGGGCACACTCCCCATGCCGGGTCCAGCGCCGCCGTACGGGCGCGGGACTTCCTGGAAAGCCGGAATCTTGGTATAATTTCCGATTCACTCCGCCGGGCAGCGCCGCTGTCCGGCCGCCAAACCAGTTGGAGATCGCGTTATGGCGCGTATTGCGGGCGTCAACCTGCCTCCCCAGAAGCATGTCTGGGTCGGTATCCAGAGTATCTACGGCATCGGTCGTACCCGTTCGGTCCAGGTCTGCGACGCAGCCGGGGTCGAGAAGACGACCAAGATCCGGGACCTGTCCGAGCCGGAAGTCGAGCGCCTGCGCGCCGAGATCGGCAAGTACGTGGTCGAGGGCGACCTTCGCCGTGAGATCGGCATGTCGCTGAAGCGTCTGATGGACCTGGGCTGCTACCGCGGCCTCCGTCATCGTCGTGGCCTGCCGCTGCGCGGCCAGCGCACCCGTACCAACGCGCGTACCCGCAAGGGCCCGCGCAAGGCCATCAAGAAGTAAGGAACCCAGACCATGGCCAAGCCGGCACAAGCCAAGACGAAGAAGAAGATCAAGCGGGTCGTCACCGACGGCATCGCCCACGTCCACGCTTCGTTCAACAACACCATCATCACGATCACCGACCGCCAGGGCAATGCGCTGTCGTGGGCGACTTCGGGCGGCGCGGGTTTCCGCGGTTCGCGCAAGTCGACCCCGTTCGCGGCGCAGGTCGCCGCCGAGAAGGCCGGCCGCGCCGCGCTCGACTACGGCGTGAAGTCGCTGGAGGTCCGCATCAAGGGCCCCGGCCCGGGTCGTGAGTCCGCCGTGCGTTCGCTGAACAACGTCGGTTACAAGATCATCAACATCATCGACGTGACGCCGATCCCGCACAACGGGTGCCGTCCGCCGAAGAAGCGTCGCGTCTGAGGAGCTGAAAGAACATGGCTCGTTATATCGGTCCCAAGTGCAAGCTCTCGCGTCGTGAAGGCGCCGACCTCGGTCTGAAGTCGCCGGCTCGCGCACTCGACTCCAAGTGCAAGCTGGAGCAGAAGCCCGGCCAGCACGGTCCCAACGCCCGCCGCGGCAAGCTGTCGGACTACGCCAACCAGCTGCGCGAGAAGCAGAAGGTCAAGCGTATCTACGGCCTGCTGGAGCGCCAGTTCCGCAACTACTACAAGAAGGCCTCGACCAAGAAGGGCAACACCGGCGAGAACCTTCTGCAGCTTCTCGAGACCCGTCTCGACAATGTCGTCTATCGCATGGGCTTCGCTGTGACCCGTCCGGCCGCGCGCCAGCTGGTTTCGCACCGCGGTGTCACCGTCAACGGCAAGTCGGTCAATCTGCCTTCGTATCAGGTCAAGGCCGGCGACGCGATCGCGCTGTCCGAGCGCGCCCAGAAGCAGCTCCGCGTCCAGGAGTCGCTGACCGTGGCGCAGCAGATGGACCTTCTCCCGTCGTGGGTCGAGGTCGACAGCAAGAAGTTCAGTGGCGTGTTCAAGGCGGTTCCTGATCGTGCCGATCTGCCGTCCGACATCAACGAAGCGCTGATCGTCGAGCTGTACTCGAAGTAATCCATTTCACGTGCCTCCGACCCCCGCGGAGGCTCGCAGGAGACACCCAAACATGACGGTTACCGCCAATCAGGTACTGCGCCCGCGCGGTCCCCAGATCGAACGACTCAACGGCAACCGTGCCAAGGTCGTGATCGAGCCGCTGGAACGCGGCTATGGTCACACCCTCGGCAACGCGTTGCGTCGCGTGCTGCTGTCCTCGATCCCCGGCTTCGCCATCACCGAGGTCGAGATCGACGGCGTGCTGCACGAGTACACCACCGTGGAAGGCCTGCAGGAGGACGTGCTCGAGGTGCTGCTGAACCTCAAGGACGTCGCCATCCGCATGCATACCGGCGAAACCGCGACCCTGGTCCTGAGCAAGCAGGGCCCTGGTGTCGTGACGGCCGGCGACATCAAGGCCGACCACAACGTCGAGATCATCAATGCCGACCATGTGATCGCGCACCTGACCAAGGACACCGCGGTCAACATGCGCCTGAAGATCGAGCGCGGCTACGGTTACCAGCCGGCCGCCGCCCGTCGCCGTCCGGACGAGGACACCCGTGCGATCGGCCGCCTGATGCTGGATGCCAGCTTCAGCCCTGTCCGTCGCGTGGCCTACGCTGTCGAGGCTGCCCGCGTCGAGCAGCGCACCGATCTGGACAAGCTGGTGCTGGACATCGAGACCAACGGTACGATCGACGCAGAGGAAGCCGTGCGCACCGCCGCCGACATCCTGACCGACCAGCTTTCGGTGTTCGGCGACTTCACCCAGCGCGACCGTGGTCAGGCCAAGCAGCCGACCGGCGGCGTGGATCCGATCCTGCTGCGCCCGATCGACGACCTCGAGCTGACCGTGCGTTCGGCCAACTGCCTGAAGGCGGAGAGCATCTACTACGTCGGCGACCTGATCCAGAAGACCGAGGTCGAGCTGCTGAAGACCCCGAACCTCGGCAAGAAGTCGCTGACCGAGATCAAGGAGGTCCTCGCCCAGCGCGGCCTGTCGCTCGGCATGAAGCTCGAGAACTGGCCGCCCGCCGGCATCGCTTCGCACGGAATGATGGGGTGAGATAGCGCGTTTGCGAGCCACTGGCTCGCGCGCTACCGAACGCCCGTCCACGGATGGACGGGCAGGGCTCTGCGGAGCCCGCGACGCCTCGCCAAGGATGGCATCGGCAACATCTAGGGCACGGCTGGCCAAGCTACTCTCACCAGCCAATGCTCCAGCCGACGGGCAGCAAGCCCGCGGCACGCCGGCCAGGGAGACAGGCCGGTACGGACCACCCGCAGTCCATTGCTCCAGCGCCTGGATGGCGACAACGAAGTCCAACGATCCAACATTCATCTAGGAAGCAAACGTCATGCGCCACCAGAAATCAGGACGCAAGTTCAGCCGCACCAGCGCCCATCGCGACGCGATGTTCCGCAACATGGCCGCGTCCCTCTTCAAGCACGGACTGATCCGTACCACCCTGCCGAAGGCCAAGGAGCTGCGCCGGGTCGCCGAGCCGCTGATCACCCTCGCCAAGACCGACGGCGTCGCCAACCGCCGCCTCGCGTTCGCGCGCCTGCGCGACAAGGAAGCGGTCGGCACCCTGTTCGTCGAGCTGGGCCCGCGCTACCGCGAGCGTCCGGGCGGCTACCTGCGCATCCTCAAGTGCGGCTTCCGCGCGGGCGACAATGCGCCGATGGCCTACGTCGAGCTGGTCGACCGGCCGCAGGTCGCCGAAGCCGTCGAGTAAATGAGTCGGCCGGGGGGGAGTTCCGCCGCCCCAGGTTCGCAAAGACGCTCCACAAGCCCCGGTCGCCGGGGCTTGTGCGTTTGTGACGGTGGATAATCCCGGGCCCGGCCGGCAAGAGGGCTGGTGCCCACGACGTCCGGGCTATGGGCAGAGCGGCAAAGAGTCCGTAAGCTGCCGCGCATGAACCGATCAACACGCCTCGCCGTCGCATCGTTCCGCAGCCGCTTCCTGCTGGGCTTCCTGGCCTGCGCCGGGCTGATCGGCTTCGCCCTCTACACGCAGTTGCGCGAGGTCGATCCACTCGAGCCCTGTCCGCTGTGCATCTTCCAGCGGATCGCGTTCGCGGCGCTGGGCGTGGTGTTCCTGCTCGGCGGGCTGCACGCGCCGGCGGGTGCGCTCGGCCGCCGCATCTACGGCGTGCTGGCCATGCTGGCGGGCATTGTCGGGCTCCTGATCGCCGGTAATCACGTCCGCCTGCAGCATCTGCCGCCGGACCAGGTGCCGGCCTGCGGGCCGGGACTGGACTACATGCTCGAAGCGATGCCCATCTCCGGCGTGATCCGCAAGGTGATGACCGGTTCGGGCGAGTGCGCCAACGTCGACTGGACGTTCCTCGGGCTGTCGATGCCGACCTGGAGTCTGGTCTGGTTCGTGCTGTTGACCGGATGGGCCTGCTACGCGGCGTTCCGTCGCAGTTGAGCGCCGCGGACCGTGCCCGCCGCGGAATGCCGCGACTGAACGAGCGGCTCGGTTGCCGAGGAAACCGTTGCAGCGCCGACACGATCGGCGGATGATGGCTTGCCGCGATGCAACAAGCACAGCTGTCATGTCGAGCACCGAACGCA
Organism: Marilutibacter chinensis; assembly: GCF_021725675.1. GTDB lineage: Bacteria > Pseudomonadota > Gammaproteobacteria > Xanthomonadales > Xanthomonadaceae > Marilutibacter > Marilutibacter chinensis. Next base: position 5,929 of record NZ_JAKJPO010000010.1, read on the forward strand.
ACATCCAAGCCGTGAAACTCCCTATGGACTGGGCCCCGGATTCCTGGCGCAGCCGCACAGCGCTGCAGCTGCCGACCTATCCGGACGCGGCCGAGCTGGAGGGCGTGCTTGACGAGTTGCGGGCGTTGCCGCCGCTGGTGACCTCGTGGGAGATCCTCGCGCTCAAGCAGCAGCTCGCCGAGGCGCAGGAGGGCAAGCGCTTCCTGCTGCAGGGCGGCGATTGCGCGGAGACCTTCGACGCCTGTTCGTCCGACGTGATCTCCAACCGGCTGAAGGTGCTGCTGCAGATGAGCCTCGTGCTCGTCCATGGGATGCGCAAGCCGGTGGTCCGCGTCGGCCGTTTCGCCGGGCAGTACGCGAAGCCGCGCTCGGCCGACACCGAGACCGTCGACGGCGTCAGTCTGCCGAGCTACCGTGGCGACATGGTCAACGCGCCGGCATTCACCGAGGCGGCGCGCCGTCCCGATCCGCGCCGCATGATCAAGGGCCACGCGCGTTCGGCGATGACGATGAACTTCGTCCGCGCACTGATCGACGGCGGTTTTGCCGACCTGCACCATCCCGAGTACTGGAACCTGAGCTGGGTCGGCCATTCGCCGCTGGCCGACGAATATCGCCGCATGGTCAACGCGATCGGCGACGCGGTGCGCTTCATGGAAACACTGTCCGGCAGCGAGGTGCACAACCTCAACCGCGTCGATTTCTACACCTCGCACGAGGCGCTGCTGCTGCCGTACGAGGAATCGATGACCCGGCAGGTGCCGAGGCACTGGGGCTGGTTCAACCTGAGCACGCATTTTCCGTGGGTCGGCATGCGTACCGCAGCGGTCGACGGCGCCCACGCCGAGTACTTCCGCGGCATCCGCAACCCGATCGCGTTGAAGGTCGGACCATCGGTGACTGCGGACCAGCTGCTGAGGACGATCGATCTGCTCAATCCCGAGGACGAGCCGGGCCGGCTGACCTTCATCCACCGGATGGGCGCGACCGGGATCGCCGAGAAGCTGCCGCCGCTGCTCGATGCGGCGCGTCGCGACGGGCGCCGGGTGCTGTGGGTCTGCGATCCGATGCATGGCAATACCGAGAGCACGACGAACGGGTACAAGACCCGTCGCTTCCGCAACATCCGCAGCGAGCTGGAGCAGGCGTTCGAGCTGCATGCCGCGGCCGGCACGCGGCTGGGTGGCGTCCACCTCGAGCTCACTGGCGAAGACGTGACCGAGTGCCTCGGCGGTGCCCGCGAGCTGACCGAGAGCGATCTGGAGCGTGCGTACAAGTCCACCGTCGACCCGCGCCTGAACTATGAGCAGGCGCTTGAAGTGGCAATGTTGATCGTACGCAAGCAGGCCCAGCTGGGCGCGCCGACGAGCGCCTGAATCCGGAGCGGGCCCCGTCCTGTTCTGGAGGGATGCGCGTCGACTGTTCGGCCCAGCCGGCGGCGATCAGCCGCCGGAGCCGTTTTCGGGTGTTGGCTCGCGGCCGGCGTCTGCGGCGGCGGTGTCCAGCGGCAGCGTCGGCAGGAAGCGCGGCGGAATGCGGGCACGGGTCTTCTGCTCGAATGCATGGGCGAGCGCGATCAGTCTCGCTTCGCTCCACGCCGGCCCCATGAGCACGATGCCGACCGGCAGGCCGTGCACGTCGCCCATCGGCACGGTGATGCTGGGCGTGCCGGCGACCGCGGCCACTCCGTAGCCCGCGCCGAGAAAGTGATCGCCGTTGACCAGGTCGATCGGCCAGGCCGGTGATACCGCCGGGGCGACGATGGCATCGAGTTCGTGTGCGGCGACGGTGGCGTCTATCCCTTCGGTGCCGGCGAGCCGACGCGCATCCATCCGCGCCTGGACGTAGACCTCGCCATCCAGCGGCCCGCGCTGCCGGGCCTGTTCGAACAGCTCCTGCCCGAACCATCGCATCTCGACGTCGGCATGCCTGCGGTTGTAGTCGATCAGTCCCGCGAGCGTCTTCACCGGTGCATCGCCATTGCGCAGGTAGTGCTCGATGCCGTGGCGGAACTCGTGCAGCAGCACCTCGAACTCGGCATCGCGCCATTGGCCGTCGGTGGCGATGGCGACGTCGACCAGTTCGGCGCCGGCCTCGCGCATCGCCTCCAGGTTGCGTTCGAATACCGCGTCGACGCCGTCGTGGAATCCGAGCGCATCGCGCAGCACGCCGATCCGTGCGCCGCGCAAGCTGCCGGCATCCAGCCGTGCGTGGTAGTCGAAGATCGCGCGTCCGGTGCTTTCGATGGTGCGCACGTCGCGCTCGTCGCGACCGACCATCGACGACAGCAGCACCGCGGCGTCGGCCACCGTCCGGGCCATCGGGCCAGCGGTGTCCTGGCTGCTGGAGATCGGCACGATGCCGCTGCGGCTGATCAGACCGACGGTCGGTTTGATGCCGACCAGGCCGGCCACCGCCGACGGGCAGATGATGCTGCCGTCTGTCTCGGTACCGACGCCGGCCGCGGCAAGGCTGGCGGCGATCGCGCTGCCGGTGCCCGAGCTGGAACCGCAGGGCGAGCGGTCCAGAACGTACGGATTGCGGGTCTGCCCGCCGCGTGCGCTCCAGCCCGAACTCGAACGGGTGGAGCGGAAGTTCGCCCATTCGCTGAGGTTGGTCTTGCCGAGGATCACCGCACCGGCTTCGCGCAGGCGCGCCACCACGAAGGCATCGCCAGACGGCCGGTATCCGGCCAGCGCCATCGAGCCTGCAGAGGTGACCATCGGCATCGCGTCGATGTTGTCCTTGAGCAGGATCGGGATGCCGTGCAGCGGGCTGCGCACGCGGCTGGCCGCGCGCTCGGCATCGAGCACCGCCGCTTCCTCCAGTGCTTTCGGGTTGAGTTCGATCACCGCGTCGAGGCGGGGACCGGCGTCGTCGATGGCGGCGATCCGATCCAGGTAGGCCCGGGTCAGCGAGACGCTGCTGAGCTTGCCATGCGCCATGTGCGCCTGGAGCTCGGCGATGCCGACTTCGGCAAAGGCAAAATCCGCGCCGCCGCTGGTCGCGGTGATCGCGGCCGCAGCGGTGGTCTGGTCGACGGATGGCGGACTGTCGTTGTCCACGGCCCGCTGGCAGGCGGTCGGGCCGATGAGCAGCGCAGCCAGTAGCAGGCACTGGCGCATGGCGATTCCCCGGTCGCAGATGGCTGCTCCGAGCATAGGCGATCGCCGGTGGCCGATACTGTGGACGGATTCGCGGGTGGCGCCAACGGTTGTGGTGGCGGGCTGTGCGGTGTGCCCGGTCGGCATGATGCCGCTGCCCGCCCCGAGATCCCCGCGCGCATGGATCACGGATGCGGCAATCGAGTCGTGGCCGGCGTCGGCTCCAGGACGACCCCCGCGACCAGCGCGGCCTCTGTCAGCGGGAACGGCGGACAAGAAAATGGCAGCGGGAGATCGCTCGCGCTGCCATTTTCGGGTATCGCGGGGCGTGGCGCTCAGGCTGCGCGCGATGCCCGCTTGCGGTCGCTTTCGGTCAGGAATTTCTTGCGCAGGCGGATCTCCTTTGGCGTGATCTCCACCAGCTCGTCGTCCTCGATGAAATCCAGGGCCTGTTCCAGCGAGAACTTGATCGCCGGGCTCAGCGCGATGGCGTCGTCCTTGCCCGAGGCGCGCATGTTGGTCAGCGGCTTGGGCTTGATCGCGTTGACGGTCAGGTCGTTGTCCTTGGAGTGGATGCCGACCAGCTGGCCTTCGTACACCGAGTCGCCTTCGGCAGCGAACAGCTTGCCGCGCTCCTGCAACGGTCCCAGCGAGTAGGCGGGGGTGGTGCCGGCGGCATTGGCGATCATCACGCCGTTGATCCGCTTGGCGATCGCGCCCTGTTCCTTCGGGCCGTAATGGTCGAACACATGGAACAGCAGGCCCGAACCCTGGGTCAGGGTCTTGAACTCGTTCTGGAAGCCGATCAACCCACGTGCCGGGATCATGTACTCGAGGCGCACGCGGCCCTTGCCGTCGGGCTCCATGTTCTTCAGCTGGCCCTTGCGGACGCCCAGCTTCTCCATCACGCCGCCCTGGTGGATCTCCTCCACGTCCACCACGAGCTGCTCGATCGGCTCCATCAGCTGGCCGTCGATCTCCTTGATGATCACTTCAGGGCGCGACACCGCCAGCTCGAAGCCCTCGCGGCGCATGTTCTCGATCAGCACCGACAGGTGCAGTTCGCCTCGGCCGGAGACGAGGAACTTGTCCGCGTCCTCCAGCTGCTCGACCTTGAGCGCCACGTTGTGGACGGTCTCGCGTTCTAGGCGGTCCTTGATCTGGCGGCTGGTCAGGAACTTGCCGCCCGACAGGTCGCGGTTGCCCGCGAACGGCGAGTTGTTGACCTGGAAGGTCATCGAAATCGTCGGCTCGTCGACGGTCAGCGGCGGCAGCGCCTCCGGGGTGTCGAGGGCGCAGACGGTATCGGAGATGGTCAGTTCCTGGATGCCGGAAATGGCGACGATGTCGCCGGCCTGCGCGCTGTCCTGCTCGATCCGCTCCAGGCCCATGAAGCCCAGCACCTGCAGCACCTTGCCCTGGCGCTTCCTGCCCTCGCGATCGATCACGGCGACCGGCATGTTCTTCCTCAGGGTGCCGCGCTGGATGCGGCCGATGCCGATCACGCCGACGAAGTTGTTGTAGTCCAGCTGGCTGATGCGCATCTGGAACGGACCGTCCGGGTCCACCTCCGGCATCGGCGCGTGCTGCATGATCGCCTCGTACAGAGGGGTCATGTCGCCCGAGCGGACGCTGTCGTCGAGGCTGGCGTAGCCATTCAGCGCCGAGGTGTAGACGATCGGGAAGTCGAGCTGCTCGTTGGTCGCGCCGAGCTTGTCGAACAGGTCGAACACCTGGTCGATCACCCAGTCCGGGCGTGCGCCGGGGCGATCGATCTTGTTGACCACGACGATCGGCTTGAAGCCCATCGCGAACGCCTTCTGGGTCACGAAGCGCGTCTGCGGCATCGGGCCGTCCATCGCGTCGACCAGGATCAGCACGGTATCGACCATCGACAGCACGCGCTCGACCTCGCCGCCGAAGTCGGCGTGGCCTGGTGTGTCGACGATGTTGATCCGGTTGCCGTTCCAGGTGATGGCGGTGTTCTTGGCTAGGATCGTGATGCCACGTTCCTTCTCCTGGTCGTTGCTGTCCATCACGCGCTCGGCGAGGACGGTGCGCTCGGAAAGGGTGCCGGACTGCTTCAGCAGGCAGTCGACGAGGGTGGTCTTGCCATGGTCGACGTGGGCGACGATGGCGATGTTGCGCAGGCGTTCGACGGAGTTGGATGCGGACATGCGGAAAGGACGCCGGCGAAGGCGTCAGGCTCGCGGAGGGAAGCCGGTCATTATATCCGGCAAACGGTCTCCAGACACGCGGGCGTGCGGTTTCCGGCCCCGGCTGCGCTATTCTAGGCGGTCCGCATTCAGCATCCTGCCCCCGGTGCCGGCGTTCATGTGCCGTCGACCCGGGATGGCGGACTCTGGAGCCTTCCCCCGGCGTCGTTCGCGACGTACCAGCCTCACACCAGGAGCCGTATCCAATGTCCCTGATCGCCACCTTCGATACCGACCGCGGCCCGATCCGCGTCGAGCTCGCCGCCGACAAGGCGCCGTTGACCGTCGCCAGTTTCGTGAACCTGGCCCGGCGCGGCTTCTACGACGGCCTCAACTTCCACCGTGTCATCGCCGACTTCATGATCCAGGGCGGCTGCCCGCTGGGAACCGGCACCGGCGGCCCAGGCTACCGTTTCGAGGACGAGACCGGCAACGGCCTGACCCACGAACGCGGCGTGCTGTCGATGGCCAATGCAGGGCCGGGCACCAACGGCAGCCAGTTCTTCATCACCCACGTGCCGTGCCCGTGGCTGGACGGCAAGCACACCGTGTTCGGCAAGGTGGTTGAAGGCATCGAGGTCGTCGACAAGATCCAGCAGGGCGACGAGATCCGCACCGTGAAGATCGAAGGCGACGTCGAGCCGGTGCTTGCCGCCAAGGCCGATCGGGTCGCCGACTGGAACCAGACCCTGGACGCGAACGCCCGCGCGTGAGCTCGCCGCGCTGCCGCGCGGTGCCGCATCCATGTCGCCCCCGGGCCCTGCCGGTCCGGGGTTTTTCGTGTCCGCAGGCGACGCCCGCGCGTTCGTGCCGGAGGGCGAGGCATCCGCGTACGAACCGCGGCCCAAGGATGGGGTGGGGGGGCTTGCGTGTTACCATCAGGGGGCTTTGTCCGGGCCGTCCGGCGGCCCGCCTCCCCACCGTCACAACCTACCTGAGAGGTTCCCCGCGATGCCCCAGCTCGCCAGCCGTATCGGCCGCGCCAAGCCCAGTGCGATCATGCAGATTGCCGAGAAGGCCAAGCGCCTGAAAGCCGAAGGCCGCGACATCATCAGCTTCTCGATCGGCGTTCCGAACTTCCTGCCCGGCGAGCACGTCTACGAGGCCGCACGCAATGCGCTGTCCCACGACAGCGGCCAGTACGGCAGCAACCGTGGCGCCGACGCGATGCTCGACGCGTTCATCGAGCACATGGGGAAACTGGGGCTGACCGGCTACGGTCGGGTCAATTGCGCGAGCGGCGTCGGCGCCAAGCACGTGCTCTACAACTTGGCCGAGGCGTTGCTCGACGAGGGCGACACGATCGCGTTCCCGACGCCGTACTGGACCAGCTACCTCGACATCGCCGAGATCGTCAACGCCAGGATCGAGCTGCTGCCGTGCCCGCCGGAGCAGGACTACAAGCTGACTCCGGCGCAGCTGGAAGCCGCGCTGGCGAAAAAGCCGCGTGTGTTCCTGTTCAACAATCCGTCGAACCCGACCGGCATGGTCTACACCCGCGAGGAGATCGACGCCCTGGCCGAGGTGCTGGTGAAGTACCCCGACACCTGGGTGATCACCGACGACATCTACAACCGGATGGTGTTCGACGGCGTCGGCTACCACAACTTCGTGCATTCGAAGCCGGAGCTGAAGGAGCGGGTGATCTTCGTCGATTCGCTGTCGAAGACCTATGGCATGCCGGGCTGGCGGGTCGGCTTCATGGCAGGGCCGGAGTCGGTCGCCAAGGCGGTGGTGACGCTGAACTCCAACCACATCACCAACATTCCGGAGATCACCACGGCCGCTGCGATCGCCGCGCTGTCGGGTCCGCAGGACGTGCCCGAGGCCAAGTGCGCCGAATTCCAGGCCAAGCGCGACCAGGTCATGGAAGTGATGACGGGCATCCCGGGCGTGGTCTGTCCGCGGCCGCAGGGTGCGTTCTACGTGTTCCCCGATGTCAGCTGCAGCTTCGGCAAGACCCACGGCCCGACCGGCAGGAAGATCGAGAACGACGTCGACTTCTGCAGCGTGCTGCTCGAAGCGAAGGGCGTGGCCTGCGTGCCGGGTTCGGCGTTCGGCGAGCCGCGCGCGATGCGCATCAGCTACACCTGTCCGACGCCGCAGCTGGCGCCGGGCATGGAGCGCATCCGCGAGTTCTTCGCCGAGCTTGCCTGAGCCGCCGATGTCCACCGTCCGTGTGCTCGTCGTCGTCGCGATCCTGGTCGGGGCGTGGAAGCTCTGGCCCCGCGAGCCAGCCGCCCTGCACCCGGACGATCCGCGCAACGCCACCGGCGACGACCGCATCGTGATGCTCGCCGCCGAGTGGTGCGGTTACTGCCGCAAACAACAGAAAGCGTTCGAGCTGTCCGACGTGCGCTACCGCGTGATCGATGTCGAGACCGCTGCCGGCCAGCGTGCGATGCAGGCGCTGGGCGCGCGCGGCGTGCCGACCACGGTGGTCGGCCAGGACGTCGTCTATGGATACGACACCGCCGTCCTGCAGCAGAAGCTCGAACCGCTGGGCTACTCCGACGTGTTCTGACGTCGGTGCGGCCCGCATGACCGACGCACTCCAACCCATGCCCCACCCCCAGTCAAACGCAAGGAACTACCGATGAAAACCCCCGTCCGCGTTGCCGTCACCGGTGCTGCCGGCCAGATCGGCTACTCGCTGTTGTTCCGCATCGCCTCCGGCGAGATGCTTGGCAAGGACCAGCCGGTGATCCTGCAGTTGCTCGAACTGCCGATGGAAAAGGCCCAGGCCGCGCTGAAGGGCGTGATGATGGAGCTGGAGGACTGCGCGTTCCCGCTGTTGGCCGGCATGGTTGGCACCGACGACGCCGAGGTCGCCTTCAAGGACGCCGACATCGCCCTGCTGGTCGGCGCGCGTCCGCGCGGCCCGGGCATGGAGCGCAAGGATCTGCTGCTGGAGAACGCCAAGATCTTCACCGCCCAGGGCGCGGCGCTGAACAAGGTCGCCAGCCGTGATGTCAAGGTGTTGGTCGTCGGCAACCCGGCCAACACCAATGCCTACATCGCGATGAAGTCGGCGCCGGACCTGCCGGCGAAGAATTTCACCGCGATGCTGCGTCTCGATCACAATCGCGCGCTGAGCCAGCTCGCCGCGAAGGCTGGCGTCGCCGTCGGCGACATCGAGAAGATGGTCGTCTGGGGCAACCACAGCCCGACCATGTACCCGGACTACCGCTTCGCCACCGTGGGCGGCGAGTCGCTGAAGGACAGGATCAACGACGCCGACTGGAACGCCAACGACTTCATCCCGAAGGTCGGCAAGCGCGGCGCGGCGATCATCGAGGCGCGTGGCCTGTCGTCGGCTGCTTCGGCCGCCAACGCCGCGATCGACCACATCCACGACTGGGTGCTCGGCACCGACGGCAAGTGGGTGACGATGGGGGTGCCGTCCGACGGCAGTTACGGCATTCCGGAAGGTGTGATCTACGGCGTGCCGGTAACCTGCGCGAACGGCGAGTACGTTCGCGTCACCGATCTCCCGGTCGACGACTTCAGCCGTGCGGCGATGGACAAGACCCTCGCCGAGCTGGAAGAGGAGCGCGCCGGCGTCGCCCATCTGCTCTGAGACATTGCTTGTCGGGCAGGTCAATCAAGGGGCCGTCCGCGTTTGCGGGTGGCTCTTTGGATTCTGGCGGCCGGGTCGGCTGGGGAGTTGAGTGACGATGGACGGGTTGCGGGTAGCGGTTCTGGTTCCCTGCTTCAATGAAGAGGCGACCGTTGCGCAGGTTGTCGTTGGCATGAAGTCAGCGCTGCCGACGGCCGAGATCCATGTTTTCGACAACAACTCGACCGATGCGACGGTCGAGCAAGCCGGGCAGGCGGGCGCCGTCGTCCATCGTGTCGGCAGGCGCGGCAAGGGCAATGTCGTCAGGCGCCAGTTCAGCGATGTCGAGGCGGATGTCTACGTCCTCGTCGATGGCGACGCAACCTATCACGCGGCCAGCGCGCCGGCGCTGGTGGCCGAGGTCGTGGCCGGCAACGACATGGTGGTGGGGGTGCGCGAGAGCAGCGGCGGGGTCGGCTATCGACCCGGCCATGCGTTCGGCAACCGGTTGCTGACGACGTTTCTGTCCAGGCTCTTCGGACACCCTTGCCGGGACATCCTGTCGGGTTATCGGGCGTTCTCGCGCCGGTTCGTGAAGAGCTTCCCAGCGCATTCGAGCGGTTTCGAGATCGAAACCGAACTGACCGTCCACGCGCTTGAGCTGCGCATGCCGGTGGCCGAGGTCGATACGCCGTACGTGGACCGGCCCGAAGGCTCGGTCAGCAAGCTCAATACCTGGTCGGACGGTGCCCGGATCCTGCGGACGATGCTCCGGCTGTTCTCGTCGGAGCGGCCGATGGCGTTCTACGGAACGATCGCCGCGGTCCTTTCGGTAGTGGCTCTGGCGCTGTGCATACCACTGGCCGTCACCTACCTCGACACCGGCCTGGTTCCGAGGTTCCCGACCCTGATCCTGGCGGTTTCCCTGGTGGTGCTGGCGAGCATGTCGGCACTGATCGGAATCGTCATCGACGCGGTCGCGCGAGGGCGTCGCGAACTCAAGACGATGGCCTACCTTCAGGTACCGGCACCGTGCCGTGAACTCCGGGTTCCTGGGCCGGTGATCCAGGAAAGGATGACCGCCAGGTTCGCGAATACGAACCACGGGAACGCGTGCAGATAGCGGAACGAAACGATGTGGGCGAACAGCAGGTGTCCGGCGACCATGCCCAGCCCGGTCAGTGCGAGCAGTAGACTCTGATCGCGCGTCTGCCGGTTCCAGCCCGCAGCGAGGGCCAGTAGCGATAGCGGCGCCAGGGCAAACAGGCAGAAGGTCAGCCACTGCGTCGAGCGGGAAAACCAGGTGCGTGCCGGCGAGGGCGAACGCGCTAGACCTTGGACATCCCAGTCGAGCTTTCGCTTGATGTCGCGGATCTCCGGTGCGCTCGGGGCTATCTGGCCTTCGTCGTCGAGCATTCTCCAGTAGACGCGTTTGTCGTCGAAGTAGCCATTCATGGTTTCGAGGTTGACCCGGATCAGGCCGAGCGGGTCGTCGAGCATCGCCCGGCGGGTGATGGTCCTGGCGACCATCTCGGGATTCTCGCTGGCCTGTTGCAGCTTCGGCCACAGACCATCCGACCCCCAGATGTGATGGCCCCTTTGCCAATGGTCGTCCAGGTCGCGCTCGACCTCGTCGAGGAGACGGCCGCTGACGCCCGTGCCTTCGAAGTGCTCGGGTTTGATCAGCGGTGCGACCAGTCCGATCCGCATCATGCCGGTATGGGCGACGTATCCCGGAGGTTGCCCGACGGACTTCCCGTACAGCCAGGTGTAGCCGGCATGGGACAGCACCAGGACAAGCAGCGAGATGAATGCATGGCGCCAGACGGGGCCGCGGGAAGAGCCGTTGCGGATCTGCGCAGCGGCCAGTATGGCCGGTGCGACGATCGCCATGCCGAGGGTCAGTGGAATGAAGTTGGGCCGGATCGCGCCTGCGGCCAGCCCGCCGAGCACGCCCAGCCAGTACCAGCCAAGGCGTCCGGTGACCAGGTATCGGGACAGCACGAGCAGGGTGCAGACCAGCGCCAGCAGGCCGAAGGTCTCGGCCAGGACCATGCGTTCCATGAAGATCTGCACCGGCTCGGTGGCCAGCAGCCCGGCTGCCAGCACGCACAGCCACTGCCGAAGCTTCAGTGCGTGGCGAAGGAAGCCGTAGAGACCGACGCAGCTCATGATCGACCAGATCACGTGGGCTACAAGTACCGGGCCAGGTGCTCCGAGCTGGAACGAGGTGAAATGAAGCGTCCATGCGTAGAGCCAGGATCTGGCGCCGGGCGAAAGGAGCCGTTCGCTGGCAGCCAGGAACACCATCGAGTCGCCCATGTACAGGCGCAGGGTATGATCGATGACGAGCCAGGCCAGCTTGATCGCCACGATGACCAGCACTGCGATGCCCCAGTCCTTGAGGTATCCCGATTCCTTCATGGATCTGAGGCTGGCGCGGAAGGTGGCGGGGGTTCCTGTGGAGGCGATCATGCGAACGTCCGTTTGCTCGGGGGAGGACAGCTGGGCGCGACGATACAGCGTGCTGCCGGGTGAGGGAACGTGTTGTCGGGCGGGTTGCCGGCCGCGAGTGGGGATATCCGCGTGCCGGCGATGATCGAATCTGCCGGGCTGTTCGTCATCTTCCATGACGAACACCTGCTGATCGTCCAGAAACCCCCCGGTCTGCTGTCGGTACCCGGGCGATTGCCTGAGAATCGCGATTGCGTGGTTTCGCGGTTGCAGGAGGCGTATCCGGACGCCCTGACCGTGCATCGACTCGACCAGGTCACCAGCGGCCTCATGCTGTTCGCGCGCGGCAAGGACATGCAGCGTGCGCTGGCGATGCAGTTCGAACGGCGCCAGGTGTGCAAGCGCTATGTCGCGATTGTCCAGGGCCGCGTCGACGGGACGGCGGGGGAGATCGCTCTGCCGCTGATCTGCGACTGGCCGAACCGGCCGAAGCAGAAGGTCGACTTCGAGATCGGAAAGCCGGCACTCACGCGATGGCGTCTGCTCGCGTATGGCTTTGGAGCAGGCGGGCCCGATGTCAGCAGGCTCGAACTGGAGCCGGTCACCGGGCGCAGCCATCAGCTGCGCCTGCACCTGGCCAGCATCGGCCACCCGATCGTCGGCGACACGCTGTACGGCGCGGCGCCGGCCGGACGCGTATGCCTGCATGCCAGCCGGCTGTCGTTCGCCCACCCCGCGGACGGCAGGGCGGCGTCCTTCGAAAGCCCGCCTCCATTCTGAGACGCATTCGCATGCCGGCGTCGTGGGCTCGACCAAAGTCCGAATGAAGCCGCCCCGGCGCGGGCCTAGGCTTGGGGTACCGAATCCCCAGGGCGGCCGCCATGCGTTACGAGGACCTCTACCAGCGCTCGATCGACGACCCGGAAGGTTTCTGGGCGGAGCAGGCCGGGGCCATCGACTGGAAGACGTCGCCGCAGCGGATCCTCGACTATCGCGACCCGCCGTTCCGGCGCTGGTTCTCCGGCGGCACCACCAACCTCTGCCACAACGCCATCGACCGGCATCTGGACGCGCGCGGCGACCAGCTCGCCTTGGTGGCGATCTCGACCGAAACCGGGATCACCCGCGAAATCAGTTACCGCGAGCTGTTCGACGAGGTCAATGTCTTCGCCGCGGTGCTGAAATCGCTCGACGTCGGCCGCGGCGACCGGGTTGTGATCTACATGCCGAACATGGCTGAGGCGGTGTTCGCGATGCTGGCCTGCGCGCGCATCGGCGCGGTGCACTCGGTGGTGTTCGGCGGCTTCGCCTCGCACAACCTGGCCCTGCGCATCGACGATGCGCGGCCGAAGCTGCTGATCTGCGCCGACGCCGGGATGCGCGGCGGCAAGGTGATCCCGTACAAGCCGCTGGTCGATGCCGCCTGCACGAAGTCGAAGCATCCGCCGCCGCACGTGCTGATCGTCAGCCGCGGGCTCGATCCGGATGCGGCACGCGTATCGGGCCGCGATGTCGAATACGCCGATCTGCATGCAAGGCACCAAGGTGCGGAGGTCGAGGTCGAATGGCTGGAGTCCAACGAACCCAGCTACCTGCTCTACACCTCCGGTACCACTGGCAAGCCCAAGGGCGTGCAGCGCGACGTCGGCGGTTATGCGGTGGCGCTGGCGTTGTCGATGTGGTCGATCTACGACATCGGGGCCGGGCAGGTGATGTTCTCCACCTCCGACGTCGGCTGGGCGGTCGGCCATTCCTACAACGTCTACGGCCCGCTGATCGCCGGCGCGACGTCGATCCTCTACGAGGGCCTGCCGACCAGTCCCGACCCGGGCATCTGGTGGGCGATCTGCGAGAAGTACGGCGTGCGCACGATGTTCTCTTCGCCGACCGGCATCCGCGTGCTGAAGAAGCAGGACGCGTCCTGGCTGAGGAAGCACGACCTGTCGAAGCTGCAGTGGCTGTTCCTCGCCGGCGAACCGCTGGACGAACCGACCGCGCACTGGATCACCGACGGCATCGGCAAGACCATCATCGACAATTACTGGCAGACCGAGACCGGCTGGCCGGTGCTGTCGCTGATGCCGGGACTGGACATGAAGCCGGTCAAGTTCGGATCGCCGGGCCTGCCGGTGCCGGGCTATCGGCTGCGGGTGATCGACGACGTCACCGGCGCCGACGTCGCCGCGGGCGAGAAGGGCGTGCTGGTGATCGAGCCGCCGTTGCCGCCGGGCTGCCTGACCACGGTCTGGGGCGACGACGCGCGCTTCATGCAGAGCTATTTCAGCCACTTCCGGGAGCTGCTGTACAGCTCGCTGGACTGGGCGATCCGCGACGAGGACGGTTACACCTTCATCCTCGGTCGCACCGACGACGTGATCAACGTGGCCGGGCACCGGCTCGGCACCCGCGAGATCGAGGAGTCCTGCTCGACCCACCCCGGCGTCGCCGAGGCCGCGGTGATCGGCGTGAAGGACGCGCTGAAGGGGCAGGTGCCGGTGGTGTTCGCCACCCTCAAGCAGGCCGATGCCGATGCCGCCACCGAGGCAGAGGCGATGCGCGCGCGGGTGGTCGAGCAGCTCGGGGCGGTCGCCCGCCCTGCGCGGGTCTACGTGGTCAACGCACTGCCCAAGACCCGTTCCGGCAAGCTGCTGCGCCGCTCGCTGCAGGCGCTGGCCGAGCAGCGCGACCCTGGCGACCTGTCGACCCTCGACGACCCTGCGGCGCTGGAGGAAGTGCGGCGGGCGCTGGAACGCGGCGCCGACTCCGGCGGCTGAGTGGAGCCGCCCGGCCACTGCCGTGGGATCGGCAGCCGGATCAGCGGCCGGCCGGGTCGGATAGAATGGCGGACCCACGAGGAGAGGCCATGAGCAACGCAAATTCCAGGGGCGCGCGTTTCCGCGCCGCCGTCTCCGAAGAGTCCCCGCTGCAGGTGATGGGGGCGATCACCGCCTACGCCGGCCTCATGGCCAAGCGCGTCGGCTATCGCGCGTTGTACCTGTCCGGCGGCGGCGTCGCCGCCAATTCGCTGGGCATGCCCGATCTTGGAATCAGCACGATGGAGGATGTGCTGACCGACGCGCGCCGCATCGTCGACGCCACCGACATGCCGTTGCTGGTCGACATCGATACCGGCTGGGGCGGCGCCTTCAACATCGCCCGTACGGTCCGTTCGTTCATCAACGTCGGTGTCGCCGCCGTGCACATGGAGGATCAGGTCGGACAGAAGCGCTGCGGACACCGGCCGGGCAAGGAAGTGGTGCCGAAAGCCGAGATGGTCGACCGGGTCAAGGCCGCGGTCGATGCGCGCACCGACGATGGCTTCGTGATCATGGCGCGCACCGACGCCGCCGCGAGCGAAGGCATCGACAGCGCGATCGAGCGCGCGGTGGCGTACGTCGAAGCGGGCGCCGACATGATCTTCCCCGAGGCGATGAATACGCTCGACGACTACCGCAGGTTCAAGGCCGCGGTGAAGGTGCCGGTCCTCGCCAACCTGACCGAGTTCGGTTCCACGCCCTTCTTCACCACCGACGAACTGCGAGACGCGGGGGTCGACATCGCCCTGTACTGCTGCGGCGCCTATCGCGCGATGAACAAGGCGGCACTGAACTTCTACGAGACCGTGCGCCGCGAAGGCACGCAGAAGAACATCGTCGACACGCTGCAGACGCGCGCCGAACTGTACGACTTCCTCGGCTATCACGCGTACGAAGACAAGCTCGACGCGCTGTTCGCCGACGGCAGGTCCTGAACCGGGCACCCGGATCCCGGGCGCGATGGTCGGCCGACGGAGCGAACGGATTCCCGCGCTGCGGGCCCCCTGCCTCGATCTCCGCCGGCGCGTCCGTCCGCCCCCGCGCTGCGGCAGCCACGCCCCGTGTTGCCGCAGCCGGCGCGACCAGCCGGTCGCACCCAGGCCTGAGCGCTGTCATCCGGTGACAACGCCCGGGCCGATCCACACCGGCCAGCCGGCGACTCGAGCGGACCACCGTCCGTCGGCCCGCAGGCCATCCACCAGGCATCGCCAAGCAGGAGAACCACGATGACGAAGGCCGCGACAACCGACACCGCCCCGGCGGCGACTCCCAGGCCGAAGAAGTCCGTCGCCCTCAGCGGCACCGCCGCCGGCAACACCGCGCTGTGCACGGTTGGCCGCAGCGGCAACGATCTGCACTACCGCGGCTACGACATCCACGACCTCGCGACCAAGTCGAGCTTCGAGGAGGTCGCGCACCTGCTGGTGCACGGCGTGCTGCCGACCGTTTCCCAGCTCAACGCGTACAAGGCCAAGCTCAGGCGCCTGCGTGGCCTGCCGGCGATCGTCGCCGAGGCGCTGGAACTGGTGCCGGCCAATGCGCACCCGATGGATGTGCTTCGCACCGGTTGTTCGGTGCTGGGTACGGTCCTGCCCGAGCGCGACGGACATCCGGCATCGGAAGCGCGCGACATCGCCGACAAGCTGATCGCCAGCTTCGGTTCGATGCTGCTGTACTGGTGGCACTTCACCCGCAACGGCCGCCGCATCGACGTGGAAACCGACGACGACTCGGTCGCCGCGCACTTCCTGCACCTGCTGCACGGCGAACCGCCGAGCGCGCTGCACGCCGATTCGCTGGACAGGTCGCTGATCCTCTACGCCGAGCACGAGTTCAATGCCTCGACGTTCACCGCGCGGGTGATCGCCGGTACCGGTTCGGACCTGCATTCGTGCATCACCGGCGCGATCGGCGCGTTGCGCGGGCCCAAGCACGGCGGCGCCAACGAAGTGGCGATGGACATCATCAGCCGCTACCGCAGCGCCGACGAGGCCGAAGCCGACATCCGCGCGCGGATGGAGCGCAAGGAGATCATCATCGGCTTCGGCCATCCGGTCTACACGATCGGAGACCCGCGCAACCCTATCATCAAGGAGATCAGCCGCAAGCTGTGCGAGGGCGGCGGCAACCGGACCCTGTTCGACGTGTCCGAGCGCATCGAGAACCTGATGATGGATACCAAGAAGATGTTCCCGAACCTCGACTGGTACAGTGCGTCGGCCTACCACATGATGGGCATTCCCACGCCGATGTTCACTCCGCTGTTCGTGATCGCCCGCACCACCGGATGGAGCGCGCACGTGATCGAGCAGCGCGAGGACGGCAAGATCATCCGGCCGAGCGCGAACTACACCGGTCCGGAGGACCGCGCGTACGTCGCGATCGACAAGCGCTGAGACAGCGCGGATCATGCAGGGGCCCGGGATTCCCGGGCCCTTTCGCCATGTGTCCCGGGAGCGCGCGATGTACGAGGACTGGTCCGCCAACGTCGTGATCCTCTGCGTCACCGTCGCCGCGGTGGGCATCGTGATCCTGTCGCATTACGAGGTGCTCAGCCGGATCGTCTCGCACAACCGACGCCATGCCGAGCGGGCGGGAAGACGCCGTCTGGTCGCCGTCAACCTGTGGCTGCTGGCCCTGCACGTCTTCGAGATCTGGGTGTTCGGGGCGGCGTACTACCTGCTGTTGAACCTGGCCGGCGTCGGCGAGGTTCATGGCATGCATCACGACAACCTGTTCGACACCGTGTACTTCTCGGCGATGGTCTATACGACGGTGGGCTTCGGCGACATGGTGCCGGTGGGTTCGATCCGGCTGCTGGCCGGCACCGAGGCACTGGTCGGACTGATGCTGATCACCTGGTCGGCGTCGTTCACCTATCTGGAGATGGCCCAGTACTGGAAGGCCCGCGATCGCTGAGACGAGACGGCCGTGTGCGGCCCCGGAGAACGCCGGGCGTTCTTCCGGGTTCCTGTCCCGGTCGCCGCACATGCCCGCCGTCAGGGACGGCGTGCGGCTCAGGACAGGCCTTCGGCCTCGAGTGCCGCGCGCACGCCCGGATCGGCCTCCATCCGCCGCTTGAACGCGGCCAGGTTGTCGAGCCCGGACAGATCGAGCTTCAGCCCGTCCGCCCAGCGCAGGGTGATGTAGAAGTAGGGGTCGGCGAAGCTGCGGAAGCCGGCCAGCCAGTCGCGACCCTGCAACTGGCGGTCCGCGCTCTCGAACAGCCCGCGCAGACGCCTGTGTGCGGCTTCGCGCAGCGCTGCGTGATCGCCGTGATCGGCGCTGAACAGTCCCGGCGCGAACAGCGGCTTGAATGCCGGATGCAGATCGGAGTTGACGAAGGCCAGCCAGCGGGAGGCTTCGGCGCGCTGGCGGGCGCTGCCGTCGCCGGCGAGGCCCGCCTCGGGATGGCTGTCGGCGATGTAGCCCATGATCGCCGCGTTCTGGGTCAGCACGAAATCGCCATCGACGATCGCCGGCACCGCGCCGGCAGGATTGATCGCCAGATAGGCCGGCGCCTTCATCGTGTCCTTGTCGAGGATCTCGACGTCGAACGGCTTGCCGGTCCACTGCAGGGCGATGTGGTCGGCGGTCGAACAGGCTCCTGGCTTGGTATACAGTTTCATCGTGCGCTCCGGGGATGGATGGAAGGGCGAAACGAAAACGGGCCGGCAACTATCGCCGACCCGTCCTGTCACCCTCAACGCCACCGATGAAACGCTGCGTCACTCCGGCGACGGCGCGCGCTACGACTTCGGCCCGCGCGGCTTCAGCGACTGCACCTTGAGGAAGGTGTGGTCGCCGATCTGCGCGACCTGGTAGGCGTTGCGCCAGCTCGGGCTGGCGATCTTGTGGGCGAGGAAGTGGCTCGCGCCGGGCACGACTTCCTTGCGCTCGCCGGCCGGCAGCGCCCAGTTGCGTTCGGCCTCCAGCGCCACCGTCACGGCCTCGCCCCAGGCATCGACATTGCTCAGGCGCGTGTTCGGCGAAACGATCGTCGGCGCGAACTGCTTGCGGGCGGTGACCACCTCGCAGACGCTGTCGCCCCACAGGCCGCTGTCGCGGCGGCGCAGGGCGACCTCGGCGACGGCCTGCTGGCCGCGGACGGACTGGTCGCGGGCTTCCAGGTACAACGTGGCGCTCAGGCAGAGCGAGTCGGCGGCGTTTGGCGGCAGTACCGATGCCAGCCAGAGGATCCATGCCAGTTTCATGTGAACTCCAACTTCGTTGCGTCGACCGCACTCCGGCATCCACCCCTCGCGGGGCGCTGACAGCGGGTACTGACCGACATGGCGTTGTTTCCGAGCTCGGCGATACGGACGGCCGGGCAGGGTGCGGAAATCGCATTACTAAGGGCGGCGGCTCTGTGGCGCGCTTTGCCCCCGATCATCGGGCCGCAGAACGCGGGGCCGATGTGGGTGGCCGCAAGAGGGGCGGCTGCAAAAGTTGGCGCAAGGTAGCGGCGCCTTGATAAACGTTGCGTGAACGCGGGGGGCTTGACGGGGACGCCGGAGTGGGGCGGGAATTCGTGTTTGACCCGTATATGTGTATGTTTTTTAAAGTATTTTATGTGACAGGTGAACGCGTGGGGCTGCTGACTGGGCGTTCAGGGCGCGAATCTGGAAGCGCAAGGGAGTTGGCTGTCGAAGCCTTCGCAGGAGCGTCGGCGTCGTGAGCGAGGGGGAGCGTCTCGAATCCGGGGGTGCGGCAACAACGCTCCCGCAGGAGCGGCGCAAGCCGCGATGAAGCTGTCCCATGAACACCTCTCGCGGCGCTCACGCCGCGCTTACGGTGTGGATAGGGCTCGCCCCATGAGTCAGGCTGCGAACGGGGTATGAGGGCGCAACGGTGGGGCCATGGTTTGCGCAGCAAACTTTGGTGCGTCCCGTGCGCAGCCGGGAATCGCAGGCTGCGCCTATAGCGTCGCGGCGAGCCGGCTGCCCTGGGCGATCGCGCGCTTGGCGTCGAGCTCGGCCGCCACGTCGGCGCCGCCGATCACATGCGCGACGATGCCGAGACTCTCCAGTTCCGCCGCCAGTGGCTTGTGCGGCTCCTGGCCGGCACAAATCACGACGTGGTCGACCGGCAGCAACTGCTCATCGCCGCCCTCGACCCGGATGCGCAGGCCTTCATCGTCGACGCCAAGGTATTCGACTCCGCCGAGCATCTGTACATGCCGCGCTTTCAGCGTCGCACGATGAATCCAGCCGGTGGTCTTGCCCAGCCGCTTGCCGGGCCGGCCTGGACTGCGCTGCAGCAGCCATACCTCGCGCGCGGCGGACTCCGGGCGTGCATCGGTCAGGCCGCCGCGGTTGCCGAGATAGCCGATGTCGACGCCCCATTCGGCACGCCACGCCTTGGCGTTGAGGCTGGGGGATTCGCCCTGGTGGACGAGGAATTCGGCGACGTCGAAACCGATCCCGCCGGCGCCGATGACCGCGACCCGGTCCCCGGGCATCACGCGCCCCGTCAGGACGTCGAGATAGCTGACGACCCTGGGGTGGTCCGCGCCGGGGAAGTCGACCGTGCGCGGCCTGATGCCGGTCGCCAGCACCACCGTGTCGAATCCGGCCAGCGCATCGGCATCGGCACGGGTCCGCAGGCGCAGCTCGACGCCGGTCTGCTCGACCCGACGGCGGAAGTAGCGCAGCGTCTCGTGGAACTCCTCCTTGCCCGGGATTCGCTTGGCGAGATTGAACTGGCCGCCGATCTCGTCGGCGGCATCGAACAGCGTCACCGAGTGGCCGCGTTCGGCGGCGACCGTCGCGCAGGCCAGACCGGCCGGCCCTGCGCCGACCACGGCGATGCGAAGCGGCGCGGTCGTGGCGGGGTAGTTCAGCTCGGTTTCGGCGCAGGCGCGCGGGTTGACCAGGCAGCTTGCCCGTTTGTTCTCGAACACGTGATCGAGGCAGGCCTGGTTGCAGGCGATGCAGGTGTTGATGTCGTCGGCGCGGCTGTCGCGCGCCTTGCTCACCCAGGCCGGGTCGGCCAGCAGCGGCCGGGCCATCGACACCATGTCGGCTTCGCCGCGGGCGAGTACGCCTTCGGCGACGTCGGGCATGTTGATCCGGTTGGTCGCGACCAGCGGCAGTGATACATGCGGTTTCAGGCGCGCGGTGACGCCGGTGAAGGCCGCGCGCGGCACCGATGTCGCGATGGTCGGGATGCGCGCCTCGTGCCAGCCGATGCCCGTGTTGATCAGGGTCGCGCCGGCGGCCTCGATCGCCTGCGCCTGGTGCACGACCTCGTCCCAGGCCAGGCCCTTGTCGACCAGGTCCAGCATCGACAGCCGGTAGATGATGATGAAATCCGGTCCGCAGGCTTCGCGGATCCGGCGCACGATCTCGACCGCGAAGCGCATGCGCTTGGCAACATCGCCGCCCCAGGCGTCATCGCGCCTGTTGGTGCGTGGCGCGGTGAACTGGTTCAGCAGGTAGCCTTCAGAGCCCATCACCTCGACGCCGTCGTATCCGCCGTCGCGGGCGAGCCGTGCGGTGCGCACGAACGCGGCGATCTGGCGCTCGACGCCGCGTGCGGACAGCGCGCGCGGGGTGAACGGATTGATCGGCGCCTTGATCTTCGACGGCGCGACCTGCAACGGGTGATAGCCGTAGCGTCCCGCATGCAGGATCTGCAGGCAGATGCGGCTGCCGTGCTCGTGCACCGCACGCGTGACCCGACGGTGCTTGCCCGCTTCCCACGGCCAGCGCAGGGTGCCCCCGAACGGTTTGAGCCAGCCGACGATGTTCGGGGAGAAACCGCCGGTGACGATCAGTCCGACTCCGCCGGCGGCGCGCTCGGCGAAATATGCCGCCAGCTTCGGAAAGTCGGCCGCCTTGTCCTCCAGCCCGGTATGCATCGACCCCATCAGGACGCGGTTGGGCAGCGTGCAGAAGCCCAGGTCCAGCGGTTCGAACAGGCGGGGATAGAGCGGATGGGGCGTCGGACTGGCGGCTGGCATGGCGATACGCTGGCGTACGGAAGCCGCACGATGCCGGGAAAAGGCGTCGGCTTCAACTCTTCCGGTTCGACCCGATCGCCCAGCCAGGCCAGGGGCGGCACCGCTGCGTCCACGCAAGCCATGCCGGGCCGGTCCCGGGTTCCAGTGACGTCCGCTCGCGGGCGATCAACGCGCCATCCGGCGATCCATCCACGATGACGCCGGGGACGAAGGTGTGGATGGTGAGGCTGGAGGCGCAACCCGTTGCCACCGCGCGGCCTCCGGCAGTATCCGGCGTCCCGCCCGTACGGCTGCCGACATTCGGGTCGCGCTGGATTCCTACGCTTCGATGAGTCCGCGCTCGACGAAGACTTCCCGAGCTGCGGAAGCTCCGTTCAACGCGGCCGGGAAGCCCGCATAGACCGCCATCTGGATGATGACCTCGACGATCTCCTGTGATGTGCACCCCACGTTCAGCGCACCGTGGATGTGCACCTTCAGCTGCGGCGCTGCATTGCCCAGGGCGGTCAGTGCGGCGACGGTGGCGATCTCCCGCGACTTCAGGTCCAGTCCGGGGCGGCTGTAGACATCCCCGAATGGAAACTCGATGGTGTAACGGCCAAGGTCCGGCGCGATGTCCTTCAGGGACTCGATGACCCGTTCGCCCGCCTCGCCATCGATTTCCCGGAGCTTTTCCCAGCCGCGCTCGAAGCGCTCGTCGTTGTCGATACCCATGTCTGTCTCCCGATGGATTGAAGTACGGCCGGCGGGCGCGTATTGACCGCAGGCTGCTGCGCCGAGCAGCCCGGCGGTGCGCAGGAAGCGCCTCCTGTTGCGGGAGTGAGGGGGTGTGCCTGGGACTTTCACGGGACCTTGCTCCTGCCGATATGTTCGACGGGAGCTTGCGGGTTGGAGTCGACTCTAAGTCAAGTGCGTTTCATGCCCGTCCATCGCCGCCCGATAGAGCGCGATCTTCTCGCGGAGTCTGTCCAGGTGGCGGTACTGTTCGGCGACGCTTTGCTCCAGCGCAGCGGCATGGCGTTCGAGCAGGTCGTGCCGTTCCTTCAGGGTCGATGCTCCTTCGCCCCTGAGGTCGGCGTAGAGGTGGATCTGCTCCAGTGGCATCCCGGTGTCCTTCAGCCTCTGCACGAAGCCGATCCACGCGATGTCTTTCTCGGAGAAATCGCGGTGACCATTGGCAAGGCGGTGGACATCGCGCAACAGTCCGATCTTTTCGTAGTAGCGGACGGTGTGCGGACTGATGCCCACCCGGCTGGAAAACTCCTTGACGTTCACCGCATGTTCTCCTGCCGCCGTGCCCAGGTGCGGAATGTAGCAGCGCTGTCGCCCTTGTGCCCCTGGCCCTGCGAAAACGGCTTACCAGCCGCTCAGTACCAGCTTGCCGGTCGTCGCGCCCGACTCGAGCCGGCGATGCGCCTCGCGCAGGTTGGCGGCGTCGATCGGCTTCAGCGCATCGCGTTGGATGCTTTTCAGTTCGCCCGCATCGACCAGGGCGGCGATCCGATCGAGGATCCGGCCCTGTTCGTCGATGTCGGGCGTCTTCAGCACCGGGCGCGCGAACATCATCTCCCAGTGGATGCCGATGCACTTCATCTTGTAAGGATCGCCGATATGCAGCGGTGCGCTCGGCTCCACGATCAGCCCGACATGGCCCTGCGGCGCGAGCAGTCCGCCGAGCACGTCCCAGTACGCGACGGTGTCGGCGAGGTTGATCGCCGCGTCGACCGTGTCGAAACCCAGCGTCTTCAGCTGCGGCGCCAGCGGTTCGCGATGATTGACGACATGGTGCGCGCCCATCGCCCTGCACCACTGGGCGGAGTCTTCGCGCGACGCGGTCGCGATCACGGTGAAGCCGGCGCGGCGCGCGAGCTGGATCGCGATCGAGCCGACTCCGCCAGCGCCGGCGATCACCAGCAGCGACTTGCCGGCGCCACCGTTCCCGCTGTCGTAGGGCATGCGCTGGAACAGCAGCTCCCAGGCGGTTATCGCAACCAGCGGCAGCGCCGCGGCCTGGCCGTCGTCGAGCGTGCGCGGCGCGTGGCCGGTCACCCGCGAATCGACCAGTTGCAGCTCGGCATTGCTGCCCGGGCGGCTGAAGTCGCCGGCGTAGTAGACGCGGTCGCCGGGCTTGAAGCGCGAGACCGCGTCGCCGACCGCCTCGACGATGCCGCAGGCGTCGTAGCCGAGGATGCGCGGTGTCTCCTCGACCTTGTCCTTCGGTGAACGGACCTTGGTATCGACCGGATTGACCGACACCGCCGACACCCGGACCAGGATGTCGTGGCCGGCCGGCGCCGGCGGCTCGGGCAGGTCGAAGTCCTGCAGCGAGGCGGGGTCGTCGATGGGAAGATAGCGGGTGAGGGCGACGGCTTTCATCGGAAGCATGTCCTTGGATGGCGGGGGCGCCGGAATGCCGGCGCGGCAAGGGAGTTGAGGTGCGTCAGACCGGCGCCGGATTGCGCTCGGCGAAGCCGCGCTGGTGCCAGTACGGGTACGGCAGGGTCACCGCACTGGCGGCGTCCAGGCGGGCGACCTGCTCCGGGCTCAGGTTCCAGCCGACCGCGCCGAGGTTCTGTTTCAGCTGCTCCTCGTTGCGCGCGCCGATCACCACCGTCGACACGGTCGGCCGCTGCAGCAGCCAGTTCAGCGCGACCTGCGGCACGCTCCTGCCGGTTTCGGCGGCGATCTCGTCGAGCGCATCGACGACCCGGTACAGGTACTCCTCATCGACCGGTGGACCGTAATCGGCACTGCCCGGCAGCCGGCTGACCTCCGGTCGCGGCTGGCCGCGGCGGATTCTGCCGGTCAGGCGGCCCCAGCCCAGCGGGCTCCACACCACCGCGCCGACGCCCTGGTCCAGGCCCAGCGGCATCAGCTCCCATTCGTAGTCGCGGCCGATCAGCGAATAGTAGGTCTGGTTGGCGACGTAGCGGCTCCAGCCATGGCGTTCGGCCGCGGCGAGCGACTTCATCAGGTGCCAGCCGGAGAAGTTGGACACGCCCAGGTAGCGGATCTTGCCGGCGCGGACCAGGTCGTCGAGCGTGGACAGCGTCTCTTCGACCGGCGTCATCGCGTCGAAGCCGTGCAACTGGAACAGGTCGACGTAGTCGGTGCCCAGTCGCTTCAACGCCGCGTCGACGGCGTTGATCAGGTGGAAGCGCGAGGAACCGGCGCTGTTCGGGCCGTCGTCGAAGCGGAAGGTGGCCTTGGTCGACACCAGCGCCTGGTCGCGGCGGCCCTTGATCGCCTCGCCGAGGATGCGCTCGGCCTCGCCGCCGGAATAGACGTCGGCGCTGTCGAACATGTTCAGGCCGGCGTCCAGGCAGATGTCGACCAGGCGGCGCGCCTGTTTCGCGTCGGTGTCGCCCCACGCGGCGAACAGCTCGCCCTTGCCGCCGAAGGTACCTGTGCCGAAGCTCAGTGCCGGGACCTTGAAGCCCGAGCGGCCGAGAAAACGGTATTCCATCGAATGATCCTCGTTGAGAGTGTCGGGGGTATGCGCGCGCGGGCCTGTCAATCGCCGAGCAGGGCGCCAATGTCGATCGCTTCGGCCATCGCGCGGTAGCCGGCATCGCCCGGGTGCAGGTGATCGCCGGAGTCGTAGGCGGGCCGCATCCGTGTCGGCCGCGACGGGTCGCGCAGGATCGCGTCGAAGTCGATCACCGCATCGAATTCGCCGCCGTCGCGGATCCAGGCGTTGACCTGCTGGCGGATGCGCTCCTTGTCGCTGTCGTAATAGCCGCGCATCGGTGTCGCATCCAGGGCGCCCTCGAACGGCGTCAGGGTCGCACCGACGATGCGCACGCCGCGTGCACGGGCGCGGGCGATCAACTGGCGGTAGCCGGCGATCAGCGCCTCTGCCGTGACCGGGGCGTCGTCGACCGCGAGCGGTGTGCCGTGCCAGGCGATGTCGTTGATTCCCATCAGCACGACCACGCTGTCGACGCCGGGCTGGGCGAGCACGTCGTGGTCGAAGCGGGCCAGCGCGTTCCCGCCCATCCGGTCGCCGAGCACGCGGGCGCCGGAGATGCCGGCGTTGAGCACGGCGATGCCGCGATCGGCGAGGCGGCCGGCCAGCACGTCGGGCCAGCGCGTGTCGGCATCGATGCTGGCCATGTTGCCGTCGGTGATCGAGTCGCCGAACGCGACCACGGTCCGGGTTTCCGCAGGGGTCTCGACCAGGATCGCGGACAGGAACACCCGGGTGGTCAACGTCGTGTCGGTTTTCATCGCCGCCGCACCGGTCTGGTCACCGGCACCGACGTGGGCGGTCTGGCGCGCGTCCCAGTGGAAGGTCGACGGCGGCGTCGGTTCCGGCAGGTACAGGCTGACCGAGACCCGCGACAGCGCGGCGACGTCGAGCTCGACCGGATCGCTGAGCATCGGCGCGCCGGGCGGAATGACGACCTCCTCCGCACCGCCGAACGTCAACGTGCGATCGCTGCCGGCGACGACGGTGCCGCCGGTACCGGCCAGCGCCACGTGCGCGGCGCCGATCCGCAGCGGGCGATCGCCATAGCGGTTGGACAGCAGCACGCGGACGCGCTCGCCGCCGATGCTGACCCGCGCGACCTGGCGCACGGTCTGGTCCCAGAACTGGAACGGGAGGTTCGTCGGCAGCGCGAACTCGCCGTCCCAGCGTGGCTGCGGGCTGGCGGTCCAGGTCGCGGTCCAGGTCGGCGCGACCGGTTCGGCCGCCTGCAGCGGCAGGGCGATCGCGAGCAGCAGGGCGGCGAGCGGTGCGGCGAACCGCCTGCGCCAGGAGGAAGAGGGCGTGGACATGTCGAATCGATCTCCGTTCGAAGTGGGGTTTGAATTCAGAGAGAGGCGTGGACGCGGCGCGGGCACGTTTCAGGCCTGCTCCGGCATGCAGCCGGTCGGCAGCGCGGCGCGGTCGCGGCCCGCCTCCAGCCGCACGCTCCAGATCGCCATCGCCAGCCCGGCGAGGGTGACCAGCGCCGCGACCCAGGTCACCGCGGCCAGCCCTGGACCGTGCTCGATGACCATCCCGCCGAGCCAGGCGCCGGCGGCGTTGCCGAGGTTGAAAGCGGCGATGTTGAAACTCGACGCCAGGTTCTGCCCCGCGCCCTCGGCGAAGCGCAGCACCCGCAACTGCAACGGCGACACGGTCGCGAACGCGGCGATCCCGAGCAGGCCGGTGAAGGCGACCATCGCGACCGGCGAGCGCAGCGCGAAGCTCATCGCGCCGAGCACTACGGCGAGCAGCAGCAGACTGCCGAGCAGGGCGGGAGTGGGGCGACGGTCGGTCCAGCGCCCGCCGAGCAGGTTGCCGACGACCATGCCGCCGCCGAACACCAGCAACACCGGCGAAACGGCGGCTTCCGACATGCCGGCCAACCCCGTCAGCATCGGCTGGATGTAGGTGATCACGGTGAATACGCCGGCGAAGCCGAGCATCGTCATCGCCAGCCCGATCAGGACCTGCGGCCGTGCCATCGTCGCCAGCTCCTCGCGCAGCGGCACGGCGGCCGCCTCGCCGCGGCTGCGGGGCACCCACAGCGCGATCACCGCCAACGAAACCAGACCGATCGCGACCATCGCCCAGAATGTCGAGCGCCAGCCCAGGTGCAGGCCCAGCCAGGCGCCCGCGGGCATCCCCAGCAGGGTCGCCAGAGTCAGGCCGGCGAACATGATCGAGATCGCCGAGGCCCGGCGCTCGGCCGGCACCAGCCCCGTCGCGACCACCGCGCCGACGCCGAAGAAGGTGCCGTGGGTCAGCGACGTCAGCACCCGCGCGGCCATCAGGCTCGCGTAGTCGGGCGCCAGCGCGCAGGCGGCGTTGCCGACCGTGTAGATCACCATCAGCGCCAGCAGCACCGCCTTGCGCGGCATCCGCCGGGTCAGCAGGGTCAGCACCGGCGCGCCGACGAACACCCCCAGCGCGTAGCCGGACACCAGCAGTCCGGCGGCCGCGATAGATACCTGCAGGTCGGCGGCGACCTGTAGCAGCAGGCCCATGATCACGAATTCGGCGCAGCCGATGCCGAACGAGCCCGCGGTCAGCGCGTACAGCGCGATCGGCAGGCGGGTGGTGGGGGTGGGAGAGACGGGCATCGCGGGCGGATCCTGAAAAGAGCCGCCAGCCTAGGCCGTTGAATATTCTTCAGAAATGGCCAAAATCCATAATTACTTTCAAGATTCAATTGAATATGGACCGCGTCGACGACATCCAGCTGTTCCTGAGGGTGCTCGATCTGGGCTCGATCAGCGCGGCCGCGCGCAGCCTGGACCTGTCGGTTGCGGTCGCCAGCCAGCGGCTGAAACGGCTGGAAAGCGAGCTCGGCGTGCGCCTGCTCCATCGCACGACCCGCCGGCTGCATCCGACGCCCGAGGGCCTGGCGCTGGCCGAGCGCGGCCGCGCGCTGGTCGACGAGCTCGACTCCCTGACCAGCAACCTGCGCCAGGGTGGTACCGAGGTCGCCGGCATGTTGCGGGTCACCGCGTCGGCCTCGTTCGGCCGCCAGTACCTTTCGCCGTTGCTGGCCGAGTTCATGGCCCTGCATCCGCGGGTGACCCTCAGCCTCAATCTGACCGACGAGGTCGTCGACCTGGTCAGCGCGGGCTTCGACCTGGCGATCCGGATCGGTCAGCTGGAGGACTCGCAACTGGTCGCCCGCCGGCTGGCCGACAACGTCCGCCTGCTGTGCGCGTCGCCGGAATACCTGCAACGACACGGGACGCCGCGCACGCCGGCCGAACTGGCCGGACACGACTGCCTGTTGCTGGTCGGCCGCCAGGGGCGCCAGGACGTCTGGCGGCTCGGCGATGCGGGCGGAGGCGAGATCACGGTGCGCGTGCGCGGTCGCTTCGAATCCAACTTCGGCGAGGCGCTGCGCGATGCCGCGGTTGCCGGGCTCGGCATCGCCCTGCATTCGACCTGGCACGTGCACGAGGATCTGTGTGCCGGGCGCCTGGTCCGGGTGCTGCCGCAGTTCGGCAACGACGGCAGCGGCATCTATGCGGTGATGCCGCAGCGCCGTCTGGTGCCGCCGCGGGTGCGTGCCTTCGTCGACTTTCTGGTCGACCGTCTCGGCCGGGAACCGCCGTGGGAACGCGACGCTCCCTGTCTCGCCTAGAGCGCGGGCAGGCGCTCAGGCGAATGCGTAGGCATCCAGCGCCAGCGAACCATATTCATGCGAGCGGTGCAGCGCTTGCGGCAGCGGTGAGGCGCCGGCCGCGCCGATCGCGACGAACAAGGGCATCAGGTGCTCGACGGTCGGGTGCGCGCGGCGTGCGTTCGGCGCCGATGCCTGCCAGTCGAGCAGGGCGGTCCAGTCGCGCGCGGTGATCCTCTCCCGCATCCAGTCGCCGAACTCGCGAGCCCACCCAGGTACCGGTGCGGCGGCATTGGAGAAGTCCAGATCGCCGAGGTTGTGGACGAAACCGCCGGAACCGATCACCAGCACCCCCTGTTCCCGCAGCGGCGCCAGCGCCTGGCCGAGCGCGAGATGCGTCGCGGCGTCGGCATGCGGCATCACCGACAGCGGAACGACCGGGATGTCGGCATCCGGAAACATCCGCCGCAGTGGAACCCAGACGCCATGGTCGAGCCCGTGCGAAGCACGCAGACGCACCCCGATACCCGCGTCGGCTGTCCGCTCCACGATCCGCGCGGCGAGCGTCGGGTCCCCGGGAGCGGGATAGGCGATCGCATACAGCGATTCCGGGAAACCGCCGAAGTCGTGGACCGTCCGCGGCTGCGGATCGCCACCGACCAGCGGCGTGGCCGACATGAAATGTGCCGACGCAACCACGATTGCCGACGGTCGCGGCAGCATTTCTCCGAGCCTGTCGAGGAAACGGCCGGCCGCCGAGTCCTCCACCGCCAGCAGCGGCGAGCCGTGCGAGAGGAACAGTGTAGGCAGCGGAGTCGGCATCTGGGGTGGCAGCGGTTCAGCGGTATCCATGGAAGCAGCGTGCGGTCGTCCCGCCTCTTCGCCAAGTCCGCTGCCGGCTCCGGTCCGTTCCATCCCTGCAATGCCCGCGATCGCCTCGTGCGGCACACGCCTGTGCCTCACGGTCCCGATGAACGGTATCCGCACGCCAATGACGTCACGGCACGTATCCGCGGGTTCGGTGCGCGTGTTCGAACGTTGGCACGTGGCTCCAGAGTGCCCGGACGCCTGCCTGAACCCCTGTTAAGCCTCGGCCATTCGCGGCCGCCAATGTTAGATACGCGTTAACACCGCTTTCACGAAGACGCGCCTACTCTGCGCCCCGATGGCGTCCGAACACGGGTGACCGTCCAGACGGTATGGATCCTCGCAGACGCGTGTTTCCACATTTATATAGAACCAAGGAGCAACAGATGAATAAGAAACTCCTCTGCGCCGCCCTGCTGGGTGGCCTGGGCCTGGCCCAGGCAGCCAACGCGCAGGACTTCGACGACCGCTGGTACATCACCGGTGCCGCTGGTTTCAACCTCCAGGACAGCGATCGCGAAACCCGCAATGCGCCCTTCGTGAGCCTGGGCCTGGGCAAGTTCATCACTCCGAACTGGTCGATCGACGGCGAGCTGAACTACCAGAACCCGAACTGGGACGAGAACCAGAACCTCAACTGGAGCCAGTACGGCATCTCGTTCGACGCGCGCCGCCACTTCATCCAGGAAGGCCGCAACTGGAATCCCTACCTGCTGATGGGTCTGGGCTACCAGCGCGAGGAGATCGAGACCGACAACTTCCCGAACCCGGACTCCCCGTTCGAGGAGGAAGAAGGCGCAGCCGCGCTGAAGCTCGGTGGCGGTATCCAGGGCGACATGGGCCGCGTGAAGATGCGCGCCGAGCTGGCCTATCGCGCGGTCGCGATCGACGACACCCGCGCCCAGCTGCTGAACGATGATCCGCCGCCGGAGAGGAACGACGGCGAAGACTGGTTCGGCGACGTGCTGGCTTCGGTCGGCGTGGTGATCCCGCTGGGTCCGGAGCCCACCGCCCCGGTGGCTCCGGCGCCGGCGCCGCAGCCGAGCTGTGCGGACCTGGACGACGACGGCGACGGCGTCAACAACTGCGACGACAAGTGCCCGGGTTCGCAGGCCGGCCAGACCATCGGTCCGGACGGCTGTCCGGTGCCGGTGACGATCGACCTGAAGGGCGTGAACTTCGACTTCGACAAGTCGACGCTGCGTCCGGACGCGGTGGCGATCCTGTCGGAGGCGACCGAGATCCTGAGGCGCTATCCGGAGCTGCGCGTCGAAGTGGCCGGTCACACCGACCTGTGCGGTTCGGATGCGTACAACCAGAAGCTGTCGGAGCGTCGCGCGACCGCGGTGTACGACTACCTGACCAGCAACGGCATCGACGCCTCGCGCCTGACCGGCCCGATCGGTTTCGGCGAGAGCCGTCCGCTGGAGTCGACCCCGCAGACCCTGCCGGGCTGCAAGTCGGAGGTCAACCGTCGCACCGAGCTGAACGTGCAGAACTGAGCCGTACCGGCCGGGTCGCAGGACCCGGCTACGGACTCGAAGGAAGCCCGGCCTCGCGCCGGGTTTCCTTTTTCTTCGGCCGGGGAAATCCTCCCGGCGGCGTGGTCCCCGTCATCGCCGGCCGCCGCGTGGCCGACAGACGGCAAGCAGATCAAACGCTTGGCCACGGTGTCTGCAACGCGTCGTTAAGATGTTTTAACAAACTCGTTGACAGTGTATGATCCGGTCGCAGTGACCGCGGTGCGGGCAGGAGCTCGGCGAGCGTGTCCCTGAGTTGCAACGTGCCGTGCGGAATACTGATCGGATTGATCCGATCCTGAGCCGATCCAATCCCTAGACCCTGTCCAAGACCGATCTACCCTAAGGAGTGAGTGTATGAAGATCCGCTTGTTGAGCACCGCTCTGCTCGCCGGCCTGGCGTTCTCGCAGGCTGCTGGCGCGCAGGATTACGACGACCGCTGGTACCTGACCGGTTCCACCGGCTTCAACCTGCAGGACAACGAGCGCGGCACCCGCGATGCGCCGTTCGTCGCTGTCGGCCTGGGCAAGTTCCTCAGCCCGAACTGGTCGCTGGATGGCGAGCTGAACTACCAGAACCCGAACGTCGACGCGAACCAGAACCTGAACTGGAGCCAGTACGGCATCTCGTTCGACCTGCGCCGCCACTTCATCCAGGAAGGCCGCAACTGGAACCCGTATGCATTGCTGGGCATGGGCTACCAGCGCGCCGAGGAAGAGTTCGACGCGTTCCCGAACCCGAACTCGCCGGGTGAGCGCGAAGACGGCAACCTCGCCGCCAAGCTCGGCCTGGGCATCCAGGGCGACGTCGGCAGCCGTGCCAAGATGCGTGCGGAGCTGGCCTATCGCGCCGACTTCGACGACCAGAGCGTCAATGGCGACATCGACGCCGACTGGTTCGGCGACGTGCTGGCCTCGGTCGGCGTGGTGATCCCGCTGGGCGAGCGCGCTGTCGCAGCTCCGGCCCCGGCGCCGGCGCCGCAGCCGAGCTGTGCGGACCTGGACGACGACGGCGACGGCGTCAACAACTGCGACGACAAGTGCCCGGGTTCGCAGGCCGGCCAGACCATCGGTCCGGACGGCTGCCCGGTGCCGGTGACGATCGACCTGAAGGGCGTGAACTTCGACTTCGACAAGTCGACGCTGCGTCCGGACGCGGTGGCGATCCTGTCGGAGGCGACCGAGATCCTGAAGCGCTATCCGGAGCTGCGCGTCGAAGTGGCCGGTCACACCGACCTGTGCGGTTCGGATGCGTACAACCAGAAGCTGTCGGAGCGTCGCGCGACCGCGGTGTACGACTACCTGACCAGCAACGGCATCGACGCTTCGCGCCTGACCGGCCCGATCGGCTACGGCGAGAGCCGTCCGCTGGAAGCGACTGCGCAGACCCTGCCGGGCTGCAAGTCGGAGGTCAACCGTCGCACCGAGCTGAACGTGCAGAACTGAGCACCGCCGGACGGGTTGTGAAACCCGTCCCCGGACTCGAAGGAAGCCCGGCCTCGCGCCGGGTTTCTTTTTGGTGGCGGCCCGCTCACCGACGCGTGTGGCCGATACGTGCGGCCGAGCATGCGGCTGGTGTGTGCGGGCGGTCATGTGCGCCGCTGCCGCAGGTCGCAAACCCGCATTCCGCGGTTGTCGCCGTCGCGGCACGCGCCTACACTCCGAGCACGCCCGCGCGTATCCACAGCGACGGGCGCATCGATACCAGGAGATCTCCATGCAGCGCGCCGTCCTTGCCCTCCCACTCATGCTTCTGGCCGGGGTGGTCCAGGCCCAGCAGGCCGGCGACTGCAGCGCAATGGCCGTGCCCAGGCCGATGCCGATCCGGCCGACGATCGTGGCGCCGGTGTCCGGCGAGCTGACCGTTCCCAGTCATCAGCTGGGCGCGCCGACCGGTGTGCTCGCGCACGCCTTCAACGAGGCGCAGTCGATCGATCAGGTCGTGTTCCGGCTCAAGCTCGAGAACTGCCAGAGCCTCGCCAAGGCGATGCCGGCGACGGAACCTGCCGCGATCGATGCGCAGGCGCCGGCCGCATACGTACCGCGGACCGAGTTCGACAACGGCCCGTGGCGTTTCGACATGAACCAGAACGGCAAGCGGATGACCGCCGAGGAATTCGACGCCTGGATGAAGTCGCGCGGCGTGCGCGTTGCCAAGGGCGCGCCGGCGGCCGCCGCACCGGCGCCGGCGGTCCAGGCGGACGGTCCGCAGACCGAGGGCAGCGGCGAGTAGTCCATGTCCGCATGCGTGTTGACCCGAGGGCGGCCGCGAAAGCGGCCGCTGTCGCGATGGGCCGGGTGAGCGGCCCGCCGGTCCGCCACGGACTGGCCCGCATCCTGTCCAAGCAAGGCGTCTGTTCGCGTACCGAGGCGGCGCGCTGGGTGCTGGCCGGGCGGATCAGCGTGGACGGCCGCGTCGTTCGCGATCCGGAATTCCCGGTCGTGCGCGATCGCCACCGGATCTGCGTGGACGGGCATGACCTGCAGTCGCCAGCCCCGGTCTACCTGATGCTCAACAAGCCGCGCGGCCAGGTCACCACGGTGCGCGACGAGCAGGGCCGCGACACGGTCTATCGCTGCTTCGATGGCGCGCAGCTGCCGTGGGTCGCGCCGGTAGGGCGGTTGGACAAGGCCAGCGAAGGTCTGCTGCTGTTCAGCAACGACACCGGTTGGGCGTCGCGGATCACCGATCCGGCCAGTGGCCCGGACAAGACCTACCACGTCCAGGTCGGCGGCCAGCCCGATGCCGCCGTGCTGGAGGCGCTGGTCGCGGGCATCGACGACAGCGGCGAGCACCTGGCTGCGCGCTCCGTGCGGGTATTGCGGTTGGGCAGCCGCAATGCCTGGCTCGAGGTCGTGCTCGACGAAGGCCGCAACCGGCAGATCCGCCGCCTGCTCGCGGCGTTCCAGCTGCCGGTGCTGCGCCTGGTCCGGGTCGCGATAGGCGAGCTGGCGATCGGCGACCTCGGCAAGGGAGGATGGCGCGAGCTGAGCCGCGAGGAAACCGAGGCGCTGGCGCGGCCCACCCGTTAAGGGCCTCTTGTTCATTCAGAGGTTCCGCGCGCCAGGGATGGCGCGTCCCGCGGATCGAGCATGCAAGTGCTTGATCCAGCGGAAGCAAGGTCGAGCTTGGCTCGACCTTGCGGCGTCCGAGCAAGTCCGGGATGGATCTGTGCAGACCTTTGACCGAGCCGCGCGATCCGCGGCCCTGGTGGCTGCATGTCTCAGCCGGCTTCGAGCACACCCAGCTCGTGGCCGATGCGGGTGAACGCATCGATCGCCCGGTCCAGATGTTCGCGGGTGTGCGCGGCGCTCATCTGGGTGCGGATGCGCGCCTGGCCCTTCGGTACCACCGGGTAGAAGAAGCCGATCGCGTAGATCCCTTCCTCCAGCAGCCGCTCGGCGAACTTCTGCGCCAGGGGGGCGTCGTAGAGCATCACCGGCACGATCGGGTGCACGCCCGGCTTCAGGTCGAAGCCGGCAGCCGCCATCCGTTCGCGGAAGTAGGCGGTGTTTTCCTGCAGCCGCTCGCGCAGTTCGCCGGCGCTGGAGAGCATCTCGAACGCCTTGATGCCGGCGGCGACCACGTGCGGCGGCAGCGAGTTGGAGAACAGGTACGGACGCGAGCGCTGGCGCAGCATCTCGATCACCTCGCGCCTGGCCGTGGTGAAGCCGCCGAGCGCGCCGCCCATCGCCTTGCCGAGCGTACCGGTGATGATGTCGATCTTCTCCAGCACGCCCTTGACCTCGGCCGAGCCCTTGCCGTGCGCACCCAGGAAGCCTGTCGCGTGGCATTCGTCGATGTGGACCAGCGCGCCGTACTTCTCCGCCAGCGCCGTGATCTCGTCGAGCGGAGCGATGAAGCCGTCCATCGAGAACACGCCGTCGGTGGTGATCAGCCGGGTCCTGCAGCCGGCTGCGTCGGCAGCCTGCAGCTGTGCCTCCAGGTCGGCCATGTCGCAGTTCGCGTAGCGGAAGCGTTGCGCCTTGCACAAACGCACGCCGTCGATGATTGAAGCATGGTTGAGGGCGTCGGAGATGATCGCGTCCTCGGGCCCCAGCAACGGTTCGAACAGGCCGCCGTTGGCGTCGAAGCATGCGGCATAAAGGATCGTGTCCTCGGTGCCGAAGAAGTCGGCGATGGTCTGCTCCAGCTGCTTGTGCAGATCCTGGGTGCCGCAGATGAAGCGGACCGAGGCCATCCCGAAGCCGTGGCTGTCGAGCGCATCCTTCGCCACCTGGATGATGTCCGGATGGTCGGCCAGGCCGAGATAATTGTTCGCGCAGAAATTCAGCACCGTGCGTCCGTCGGCGAGGGTGATCTCGGCCGACTGCGGACTGGTGATGATCCGCTCGGCCTTGAACAGGCCCTGCTCGCGGATCGAGTCGAGTTCCTCGGCGTAGCGGGCGGTCGGCGAGTCGTGGACGGCGTCGTTGGGCATGTTCGGCTCCGGCGTGGCTGGGAGAGTGCGGCGCGCGGCCAGCGGCGGCGCGGATCGGGCGTGGATCGTCAGCGGACCATTCTATCGCCGGCCGCCGACGGGATCGCGTGGCGGTCGCGGCCTCAAGGTGAGGGTGACCGCGCGCTGGTGTCCCGGCACCGGAGGGTTCTAACATCGGGCGGTATGGAGGTGCCCAAGCCGACGTCCGCTCCGACCGGCCTGCCGGCATGGCCGCTGCCGCTGCTCTGCGCACTGCTGCCGCTGTTGGCGGCCCATCTTGCGTGGTGGCTGTCGGTCCAGGGCGAACTGGTCGCGGCTTGCAATCCCTATCTCGATGGCTGCGTGTCGATCAGTCGTGCGGCGCGCCATGGGCTGGGCAATCTGCTGTTCCGCCTGGCGATGCTGCCGTGCGCGACCGTGCAGGTCGCGGTCTGGTGGTGCGCGGCACAGTGGCTGCAACGTGGCACCGGCGTGCCCGCGCGGGCCTTGCCATGGCTGGGGCTGACCGCAGGAGCGTTCCTGGGCTTGTACGCGGCGTTCCTGGGCAGCGAAGGCGAGACCTATGGTCTGTTGCGCCGCTACGGGATCACGGTCTATTTCGGCGCGAGCTTTCTCGCGCTGATGTCGGTGCTGCGAAGGATGTCGCGGCAGTGGCAGGATGCGCCCGCGTTCGCACCGCTGCGGATTGTCGCGCTGGGCATGCTGGCGGTGGGGCTCGCGAGCGTGACGGTCACCGCGTCGGTGGCCGATCAGCTGGCCCGCGACCGATGGGAGAACCGGCTGGAATGGGCCTTGGGGTTGTGGCTGACCGCGATGTTCGCGGTGCTCGCCTGGCATTGGTGGCGCGAACGGCTGCGTATCGTGCTCAAGTGATCGTGCTCGGGCAGATGGGGCCGTAGGAGCGGCGTGAGCCGCGATCGGACTTTCACGGGAAAGCGTCATCGCGGCTCACGCCGCTCCTACGGGGGGCTTGCAGGCAGGATTGGGCCGCCGGCCGATGCGGCGGTTGCCGGGCAATCCGCTGGCGCGTCAGCTCACCCAGCTCAGCACCACCTTGCCGGCCTTGCCCGATTCCATCAGGTCGAAGCCTTGCTGGAACTCGTCGATCGGCAACTGGTGGGTCAGCACCTTGCCGAGCGGGAAGCCCGACAGCACGAGCTGCGTCATCTTGTACCAGGTCTCGTACATCTTGCGGCCGTAGATGCCGTGGATGGTGAGGCCCTTGAAGATGATCTTGTCCCAGTCGGCGCCGGCGCCCTTGGGCATGATGCCAAGCATCGCGATCTTGCCGCCGTGGTACATGCAGTCGAGCATGTCGTTGAACGCGCGCGGGTTGCCGCTCATCTCCAGGCCGACGTCGAAGCCCTCCATGTGCAGGTCGGCCATCACCTCCTTCAGCGAGGTGTTGGCGACGTTGACGACGCGGGTCGCCCCCATGTCGGCGGCGAGCTTGAGCCGGTAGTCGTTGACGTCGGTGACCACCACGTTGCGTGCGCCGATGTACTTGCAGATGCCGGCGGCGATGATGCCGATCGGCCCTGCGCCGGTGATCAGCACGTCCTCGCCGACGACGTCGAATTCCAGCGCGCAATGGGCGGCGTTGCCGTACGGATCGAAGAACGCGGCCAGTTCGCTGGGGATCTGGTCCGGGATCGGCCACAGGTTGCTGGCCGGCATCACGATGTACTCGGCGAACGCGCCATTGCGGTTCACGCCGATGCCGATCGTGTTCGGGCACAGGTGCTGGCGGCCGGCGCGGCAGTTGCGGCAGTGGCCGCAGACGATGTGGCCCTCGGCGGAGACACGCTGGCCGATCCGGTAGCCGGTCACGCCCGGTCCGATCTCGACGACGCGGCCGACGAACTCGTGGCCGATCACCAGTCCCGGCTTGATCGTGCGCTGGCTCCACTCGTCCCACAGGTAGATGTGCAGGTCGGTGCCGCAGATCGCGGTCTTCTCCAGTTTGACCAGGACCTCGTTCGGGCCCGGCGACGGTACCGGCACCTCTTCCAGCCAGATGCCTTTGCCGGCTTCGCGTTTGACCAGTGCCTTCATCGTTTGCGTCATGGGTGTCGCCGGGGCGGTGGGAGAGGGCGGCAATTATACGCCCGGCCCCGCGCCGCTCCTGCGGGGGAGTGCCGGCCATGCAGCCGCGCCGTGGCGGGCGTCTTGCCGTTCGTGGCCATTGGGAAGTACCGGTTTGCCGCCGGTTGCGGAGTTCGCCTATCGTCCCGGACTTCCCGCCGGATGAACGGACCGACCATGCGCCACCGTCTGCTGCTGCCCGCCCTCGCATATGCCCTGATCGCCGCCGGCGCGACGCCCGCTTGCGCGGACGAGGGCATGTGGATGCCGTCGCAGCTGCCCGATATCGCCGGGCAGATGAAAGCGGCCGGCTTCGAAGGCCGGCCCGAAGCGCTGAGCGAGCTGGCGCAGCCGCCGATGAACGCCGTAGTCAAGGTTGGAGGCGGCAGCGGCGCGTTCGTGTCCGCGGACGGTCTGGTGCTGACCAATCATCATGTCGCATTCGGAGTCATTCAATACAACAGCACGTCCGGGCGCGATCTGATCGCGGACGGCTTCGTCGCCGCCGATCGCGCTGCCGAGCTGCCCGCCAATCCCGACTACCGGGTGCTGGTGACGACCGGTTTCGAGCGCATCACCGACAGGGTCCTCGCTGCCGCTGGCGGCAAGCGCGGGCGCGCCTACTTCGATGCCGTCGACGCCGCCGGCAAGACGGCGGTGGCCGAGTGCGAGCAGGCGCCGGCGCAGCGCTGCAGCATCGCCAACATGTACTACGGCAGCGATTTCTACCTCGTCCGACAGCTCGAACTGCGCGACATCCGTCTGGTCTACGCGCCGCCGGGCAGCATCGGCAACTATGGCGGGGAGGTCGACAATTTCATGTGGCCGCGCCACAGCGGCGACTTCACCCTGTTGCGCGCCTACGTCGGCCCGGACGGCCGCCCGGCCGATCATTCGCCCGGCAACGTGCCGTTCAAGCCGCCGGCGCATCTGCAGATGTCGACCCGCAACGTGAAGCAGGGCGACTACGCGATGCTGGCCGGCTACCCGGGGATCACCTTCCGGCACAGGATGGCGTCGGAATTCGCAGGTCAGGTCGAATGGCAGCTGCCGTCGCGCATCGCGCTGTACCGGCGGATGATCGAGGTGATCGAACGCGCGGGCGCCAGCGACGCCGAGGCGCGGGTGCGCTACGCCTCGCAGCTGCGCGGTCTGCTCAACGGCCTCAAGCGCGCGCAAGGCGAGCTCGACGGCCTGCGGCGCAGCGATGCGGTCTCCGTCCGCCGTGCCGACGAGACGGCGATGCTGGCCTGGCTCGACGGCCGGGCGGACGCCGATGCCATCCGCGCCGACATCGCCGCGGCACAGGCGGTGCTCGACGAGGTCGCCGCGACCCGCGACCGCGATCAGCTGGTGGCGCAGATCCTGCGCCAGACGCAGCTGCTGCGTGCGGCGGTGACGGTGCAACGGCTCGCGCTCGAGCGGGACAAGCCCGGCGCCGAACGCGAGTCCGGCTATCAGCAGCGCGATGAGGCGTTGATCGAGGGCCAGTTGCGCCAGGTGCAGCGCCGGTACGCGCCGTCGGTCGAGCAGGCGCTGCTGACCGATCTCGTCCTGCAGTATCTGACGTTGCCGGCCGACCAGCACCTGCCCGAGTTCGACGCGGTGTTCGGCACCTCCCCGGAGCAGGTGCGTGCATCGGTCGGCGCGCTGTATGCCGGCACCGCGTTGGGCGACGAGGAGGTCCGTGTCGCGGCGATGCAGGCCGATCGCGATGCACTGGCCGCATCGCAGGATCCATTGCTGCGGGCCGCCGCGCGGCTGATGCCGGCACTGCTGCGCCTGGAGGACGCGTTCAAGACCCACGAGGGCGAGCTGCTGCGCCTGCGTCCGGCCTACATGCGTGCCTTGACCGGCTTCCGCGAAGCCAATGGCCAGGCGGTGTACCCGGATGCGAATTCGACGCTGCGGGTCAGCTACGGCCGGATCAGCACGCTCGATCCACGCGACGGCGTTCGCTATCGGCCGTTGACCACGGTGCAGGGCATCGTCGAGAAACACACCGGCGAGGAGCCGTTCGACGCGCCGCGGCCGCTGCTCGAGGCGATCGCCCGGGGCGATTTCGGCAGCACCGCCGAGCCGAGCCTGGACACCCAGACCGTCAACTTCATGACCAACCTGGACACCACCGGCGGCAACTCCGGTTCGCCGGTGCTGGACGCCGAGGGAAGGCTGATCGGCCTGAACTTCGACAGCAACTGGGAGGCCGTCAGCGCAAGCTGGATGTACGACCCGCGCTACAAGCGCGCGATCCACGTCGACATGCGCTACCTGCGCTGGCTGATGTCCAAGGTCTATCCGGCCCCCCACCTGCTGGAGGAGATGCGGCTGCCGGCCGAATAGGCGCGCGGCCATCTCCCGGCCTGCCGGGCGATGGCCAGCGCCCGGTGGTGCGGGCGGGAAACGCGCCAGCATCGGCACGTCGGGTCCGTTTCCGAATTGTTATAATGTAACAATTCCAAAGCGGATGGTGCGCGATGAAGTCTGCCGGGCTCTACCTGCTCGATGCTTCGGCGATCGGCCTGTCGGGGCTGTGCCTGCTGCATTGCATCGCGTTGCCGGTGCTGGCGGCCTTTTTGCCGATGCTCGCGATCTGGTCCAAGGCGGCGTGGGTGCATCTGCTGCTCGTCGTGCTCGCGGCCCCGCTTGCCGCCGCCGGATTCTGGCGGTCGCACCGGTTGCGGCCGTTGCCATGGGCGTTGTGGGGATTGGCGATGGCCGGGCTGGCCGCATTGCTGGCCGGCGCACTCGGCTGGACCGACGAGAACCGGGAGACGTCCTTCACCGTGGCCGGCAGCATGTCGCTGGCAAGCGCGCACCTCTGGAACTGGTGCCGGCGTCATCGGATCGACATCGATGCCGGCGCCTGAAAGAGCCGGGCCCGCGCCCGGATCGACCATCACCGAGCTAGACTCGCCGATCGACTTCGTAGGGAGATGCATCAGATGCGTTATTCGACTCTAGCGATGGCCGCGACACTGTTCGTTGCCTGCGCAGCCGCCGGAGAGGCCCGTGCGGGCGAAGGCATGTGGGTGCCGCAGCAGTTGCCGGAGATCGCCAAGCCGCTGCGCAAGGCAGGACTGAAGCTCGACCCCGAGCAGCTGGCCGACCTGACCGGCGACCCGATGGGCGCGGTGGTGTCGCTGGGTGGCTGCACCGCGAGTTTCGTGTCCCCGCAGGGCCTGGTGGTGACCAACCATCACTGCGCGTATGGGGCGATCCAGCTCAACTCGACGCCGGAAAGCAACCTGATGCAGGACGGTTTCAATGCGGCGACGCGCGGCGAGGAAGTCTCCGCCGGGCCGAACGCGCGGATCTATGCGCTGGATTCGATCCGTGATGTCACCGCGCAGGTGAAAACCGCGATCGAAGCCGCTCCGGACGCGCTCGGCCGTACCCGCGCGCTGGAAACCGTCGAGAAGCAGCTGGTCGCCGACTGCGAGGCCGAGGACGGCTACCGCTGCCGTCTCTACAGCTTCGCCGGCGGCAACACGTATCGCCTGTTCCGCAACCTCGAGATCCGCGACGTGCGCCTGGTCTACGCGCCGCCGGGCAGTGTCGGCAACTATGGGGGCGAGGTCGACAACTGGATGTGGCCGCGCCACACCGGCGACTTTTCGTTCTACCGCGCCTACGTCGGCAAGGACGGCAAGCCCGCCGCCTACGCCGAGGACAATGTTCCATACCAGCCGAAGCACTGGCTGAAGATCGCCGATCGCCCGCTCGAGGCCGGCGACTTCGTGATGGTGGCCGGTTACCCGGGGCGTACCGCACGTTATGCGCTCGCCGAGGAGTTCGACGAAACCGCAAACTGGACCTATCCGACCGTCGGCCGGCACTACCGGAACCTGGTCGCGCTGGTCGAGGCCGCCGGCAAGCAGGACCCGGAAATCGCGGTGAAGTACGCCAGCACCGTGCGCGGCTGGCAGAACGCGATGAAGAACTACGATGGCCAGCTTGAAGGCTTCCGCCGCATCGATGCCACCGCGACCAAGCATGCCGAGGAAACGGCGGTGCTGGAGTGGCTGCGCGGACGGGGCGAGGCGGGCAGGGCGGCACTGGAGGCCCACGCGCGACTGGTGGAGCTCGACGAGCAGGCGCGTGCCCATCGCGAGCGCGACCTGGTGTTCGGCCAGCTGCGCCATACCGGCGCGATCGGCGCCGCGGTCCAGCTCTACCGTCTGTCGATCGAGCGCGCGAAGCCCGATGCCGAGCGCGAGCCTGGCTACCAGGAGCGCGACCTGCCGGCGTTCGAGGGCGGTTTGCAGCAGATGGAGCGCCGCTACGACCCGAAGATGGACCGCGAGCTGCAGGCCTACTGGCTGCGCGAGTACCTGAAGCTGCCGCAGACGCAACGCGTGGCGGTGGTCGACGAGTGGCTCGGCGGCAACGATCAGGCGGCCATCGACAAGGCACTCGACACGCTGGCCAGGACCGACCTGGGCGTCACCGAGATCCGCCTCAACCTGATGAAGTCCGACCGTGCCGCGTTCGAGAAGAGCCGCGATCCGGCGATCCGGTTCGCGGTCGCGATCATGCCGACCCTGCTCGCGCTGGAGGAGGAGGGCAAGGCACGAGCCGGTGACGCGCTGCTGGCACGCCCGCTGTACCTGCAGGCGGTTGCCGACTACAGGAAGAGCAAGGGTGGATTCGTCTATCCGGACGCC
This sequence comes from Marilutibacter chinensis, assembly GCF_021725675.1. Taxonomy (GTDB): domain Bacteria; phylum Pseudomonadota; class Gammaproteobacteria; order Xanthomonadales; family Xanthomonadaceae; genus Marilutibacter; species Marilutibacter chinensis. Next base: position 47,699 of record NZ_JAKJPO010000010.1, read on the forward strand.
AATTCCTCGCTGCGGATCACCTTCGGCAACGTGATGAGCTATACCAAGGCCGACGGCAGCGTGCAGGCGCCGTTCACCCGGCTGGAGGAGGTCGCTGCCAAGGCCACCGGCGAGGCGCCGTTCGACGCGCCGCAGGCGCTGCTCGATGCGGTCGCGGCCAAGAATTACGGCGGCCTGACCGACCGGGAGCTGGGCACCGTGCCGGTCAACTTCATGGCCGATCTCGACATCACCGGCGGCAATTCCGGTTCGCCGGCGATGGACGCGCATGGCCGCTTGGTCGGACTGGTGTTCGACATGAACTGGGAAAGCGTCAGCTCGAACTGGGTGTTCGATCCGGCGATGACGCGGGTGATCGGCGTCGATCAGCGTTACATGCGCTGGATCATGCAGGAGGTGTTCCCGGCACCGCAGGTGCTGGCTGAGCTGGGCGTGCCGGAGAAGGACTGAAGCTCCTCATGTCGCCGGATACGCGAACGGGCCGGCACTGCCGGCCCGTTCGCGGCAGCGGAAATCCGTTCGCCCCGGGATCGGACCCCGGGGTCGCAGATGAAGTATCCGTCGGAGTAGTTGCGCGTGGCCTTGCCCCAGCTCTCGCGGTTGCCGTCGCAGCGGATCGTGCTGTAGCCGACCAACTGCCCTGCGTCGTCGAAGTAATAGTAGAACTGCCCGGGCCCGGTTCTGTGACCGTTGCCAATACCGTTCGTTCGAACCGTGCGTTCGGTAGCGGGCGTGTGGCCGGGCGCTTGGAAAGGGGCGCGGATGCTCCCCGGTGATTCTCGCCAAGAAAGGCGCCATGCGCTGGAAGCGGAAGTGTTCGACCGCCAACCATCGGTGTTGGACGTCGCCTCAAGGCAAGAATCAAGGGCCTTCCCCGACACACCTCCATCGCAAACGGATAAAGCTCCGGGATTTTTCGATTCGCCATCCATGGCTCGGTCGAAAAACGGCGCGTATCCATGCGCGCCGCCCTCCGGGTCTACAGTCGACACAGGCTGTCGGAGCGACGCAGCCGTCCCGGCGGGCGTCAGGAGCGGACGGTTTTGGTTCCTTTTGCCGAGACAAAAGGAACCCGCCGAAGGCGGAAGCCTTTGATCGTGGCTTCAGGGCGAAGGAGCCGTGCGATGGCCCGGGTCATGTCGCTGGCGTGGCGGCACTACCGCATTCACGAAGCGTCCGAGGACGCCGGCAGCGAGTAGTCGAACGTGTAGAAATGCCTGCCGTCGACGATGTCGATCGCGATGCGGCCGCGCAGGCCGGCCAGTTGGCCGTCGCCGGAATCGGGTACCACGGTCAGCGTCAGGGTTGGCGCGCCGCGGTCCATCGTGCCGCTGTGCTGGGTTACGAAGCTGCCCGGGCGGCCTTCGAGCGAGCCTTCGATCCGCTCGATCGCGACATAGGCGGCCGAACCTTCGACCGCAGTGCCGACGGCGAGCATCTGGACCACGCCGGTCGCGTCCAGCGGGCCATGGAAACGCTTGTCGAAGCGCACATGGCGCACCGCGATGTCGCCGCCGAGTTCGAGCATGCCCTGCGGTGTCGCGCTGACCTCGAATTCGCCCTTGATCTGCCTGTTCACGCCATGCGCTCCGATCGGTTGTCCAGTTGGGGATGGCATCTTCGCCCGGCCGGCGGCGGTTTCCAACGCAACTGTTGCGTCGCAGCACCAATCTGCTAGCCTCGTCGGCATCGCGGATTCCCATGCCAGCCGGCCCCGTTTCCCGACCGAAGGTACGTCCAGGCTCCGAGCCTCGGCCGTATCGACCGACCTGCAGGCCCTGCCACAGGTCCAGCCGCTCCCCGACCGGGCGGTCTCTTCCATCGAGCGTGCCGGCTGCATGCGTTCCGCGGGTCCTTCCACCCACTGGAGCATGCAATGAAAGTCCTGGCCTGCGATGGCATCCACGAAGACGGCCTCAACCTGTTCCGCGATGCGGGATGGGAGGTCGAAATCGCCCCCGAACCGATCAAGGATCCCGAAGCCCTGGCCGACAAACTGGCCGGTTTCGATGCGGTACTGGTCCGCTCGGCGACCAAGATTCCGGTCGCGGCACTGGCGAAGGCGGAGAAGCTGAAGGTGATCGGCCGCGCCGGCGCCGGTGTCGACACCATCGACGTCGACGCCGCCACCGCACGTGGCATCGCGGTGATGAACGCGCCCGACGGCAACACCCTGGCGGCCGCCGAGCATGCGATCTCGCTGCTGTTCGCGCTGGCCCGCCACATTCCGCGCGCCGACGCCGGAATGAAGGCTGGCGAGTGGCCGAAGGCCGGCCTCACCGGCTTTGAGCTGGAGGGCAAGAAGCTGGGCGTGATCGGCCTGGGCCGGATCGGCGGAACCGTCGCGCGCAAGGCCGCCGGCATCGGCATGGAGGTCGCCGCGCACGACCCGTTCCTGCCCGCCGGTGCCGCCGCCAAGGGCAGCGTGCCGTTGAAGGGGCTGGACGAGCTGCTGGCGTGGGCCGACATCGTCACCCTGCACATCCCGCGCACCAAGGAGACCACCAACCTGCTGTCGGAAGCGCGGATGCGTGCGATGAAGAGGGGCGCCTACCTGATCAATGCCGCCCGCGGCGGCCTGGTCGACGAGGCCGCGCTGATCCGGTTGCTCGACGAGGGCCATCTGGCCGGCGCCGCGCTGGACACCTTCGCCACCGAACCGCTGCAGGCCGATTCGCCGTTGCGCGGCCACCCGCGGCTGATCCTGACACCGCACCTGGGCGCGTCGACCAGCGAGGCGCAACAGGCGGTCAGCACGATCCTGGCGCGCCAGATCATCGACTTCACCGCCACCGGCGCGGTCGCCGGCTGCGTCAACCTGCCGCCGCTGACCGCCGAGGCCGCGCGCGAGGTCGGGCCGTGGATGCCGCTGATGTCCGCGCTGGGCCGTCTCGCCGCACGCCTGGTGCCGGCACCGACCCGGCTGCACGTGACCTACGCCGGTCGCACCGAAGGCCTGGATACGCGACCGCTGACCCGTTTGCTGGTGGCGGCGCTGATGGGCACCGCGTCGGGCAGGGTCACCCCGGTCAACGCACTGCACGAAGCCGCGGCGCGTGGCCTGACGGTGGCCGAGACTGTCGGCGGCGACGGCGACGGCTTCGACCGCCTGCTGCGGGTGCGGATCGAGAACGGCGAGCGCGCCCGCGAGGTCGAGGCGACCCTGCACCGGGGGCCCCGGGTCGTGCGCCTGGACGGGGTCGAGATCGAATTCGACCCGCTCGCGCCGGTTCTGCTGATGCGCAACGAGGACCGTCCCGGCATGATCGGCACGGTCGGCTCGAAGCTGGGCGCGGCCGGCGTCAACATCGTCAACTTCGCGCTCGGTGCGGCCGGCGACGGCCAGGCGCGTGCGGCGATCACCGTCGACCGCGCGGTCACCGACGCCGAGCTGGCGGAGTTGCGCGCGGTTCCCGGCGTCCTGTCCCTCCACCAGGTCTGAGCACGGGAGCCGATCGATGCGAGTACTGTTAGCCCGCCACGGCGAGACGCCGTGGAACGCCGAGGGCCGCTACCAGGGCCAGGAAGACATTCCGCTGTCGCCGATCGGTGAAGCACAGGCGCGTGCGCTGGGCGAACGCCTGCACGCGGTGCCGATCGCCCGCGCGGTGGCGTCGCCGTTGTCGCGCGCCCGCACCACCGCCGAACTCGCGCTCGGTGATCGCGCCGGCCTGCTGGCCACCGATGCGGGATTGATGGAGATCGGCCACGGCGAATGGGAGGGCCTGCTCGCCAGCGAGATCCGCGAGCGGGATCCCGAGCGCCTGCGCGCCTGGCGCGAGGCGCCGGAGACCGTGCTGATGCCGGGCGAGGGCGGCGAATCGCTGCAGCAGGTGTTCGACCGTGCCTGGCCGGCGCTGCAGCGCGCCGGCGAGGGACTCGCCAGCGACGAGACCCTGCTGGTGGTCGCCCACGACGCGGTCAACCGGGTGATTCTCTGTCATCTGCTCGGGATTCCGTTCCGCCGGCTGTGGACGTTCCGGCAGGCGCCGACCACGCTGAACCTGCTCGAGGGCGACCGGGTCGAGACCCTCGACGTGGTCCGCCTCAACGACTGCGGCCACCACACCGCGCTGTTCGGCGAAGCGGTGCACCGGGCGCTGTAAGAGCGGTTCACCGTTCCCGATGCGAAACGGCCGCCATGAAGCCCATGGCGGCCGTCCGGTTCACGGCGGTCCGGCTCAGGGCAAATTGCAGAACAGCTGGCCGTTGGCGACCGGGTGGGAGGTGCGGGTGCCGGTGTAGCTGAAGACGCCGTCGCAGCTGACCTGGTAGGTGCCGACGACGTTGCCGTTGTCGTCCAGATAGACGCCCAGCTCGCCATTGCGCGGCTTGGCGATGGCGACGCCTGCGACGATGGCGGCGGCCAGGCCCAGGCCGATGATCCACTTGCTACGCGGTTGCATGCGCATCCTGCTTCTCCTTGGTGTCTGTATGCGGTCTTCGTTGGGATGTCGGCGAACCGACCGGCCGATTCTTGGCGCGGAGGCCGGGACATGCGTAAAGACGAGGTGAGTTCCGCGATAATTGGTGCTCCACATGCCCGAATCGTGCGGTCACGCGCATCCGGGCCGTGATCGTCATCCACCCGTTCGCCGCGCGTCCGCGGCGTCTGCGCAGGAGTCCCGCGTGGCCACGCTCGCCGACTGGCTTGCCCGCATCGAGAAGCAGCACCCCAGGGCCATCGACATGGGGCTGGAGCGCGTGCGCGAGGTTGCAGCGAGGATGGGCCTGGGACGGCCCGCCAAGCAGGTGATCACCGTCGCCGGCACCAACGGCAAGGGCTCGACGGTGGCCTTCATCGAGGCGATCGCACGCAGTGCCGGCTGGCGAAGCGGCGCCTACACCTCCCCGCATCTGCTTGCCTACAACGAGCGCGTGCGGATCGACGGCAGCGATGCCGTCGATGACGCGCTCGTCGAAGCCTTCGAGGCGGTCGAGGCGGCGCGCGGTGCGACCCCGCTGACCTATTTCGAACACGGGACACTGGCCGCGCTGTGGTTGTTCGAGCGCGCCGGCCTCGACCTCGCGATCCTCGAGGTCGGCCTCGGCGGGCGCCTGGACGCGACCAACGTCGTCGACCCGGACGTGGCGGTGATCACCACCGTCGATGTCGACCACCAGGACTGGCTCGGCGAGGACCGCGAGGCGATCGGGCGCGAGAAGGCGGGCGTCGCGCGTGGCTGGCGACCGCTGGTGCTCGGCGACGACGACCCGCCGTCGAGCGTGCTGCGCCATGCCTATGCGATCGGCGCTTCGGCGCTGCGGATCGGCTGCGACTTCTTTTTCGAGCCGCCGCCGCCCGAGGGCGGGCACTGGCGCTGGCGCGAGGTCGGCTACGAACTGGAACTGCCGATGCCGGCGCTGGCCGCACCGGTGCAGTTGCGCAATGCCGCGGTCGCGATCGCCGCGTTGCGGGCACTGCCGGCGCCACCGAAGCCGCTGCCGGCGTCGGCGATCGCCACCGGCATGGCCACTGCGGTGGTGGCCGGACGGCTGCAGCGCTTCGAGCGGGATGGCGTGAGCGTGCTGGTCGACGTCGGCCACAACCCGCAGGCGGCGCGGGCGCTGGCGGAATGGCTGCGCGCGCAACCGGCGGCTGGACGGACCCGCGCGGTGTACGCGGCGCTGGACGACAAGGATGCGGCCGGGGTGGTCACCGCCCTGGCCGAGGAGATCCACGACTGGTTCCTGGCAGGGCTGGAGGATGCCGGGGCGCGCGGCAGCGGTGTCGATGCGCTGGCGGTGCGCCTGGCCGGCACCGCGGCGGCGGCCGGCCGGCGCAATGCCGACGTTGCCACTGCGCTGGCCGCGGCCCTGGCCGGGGCGCAGGCCGGCGACCGGATCCTGGTGTTCGGCTCTTTCCACACCGTGGCGGCGGCGTTGCAGGTGTTGCGCTGAAGTCCTCAGCAGGATGTCCGCGACAGCCGCGACTGAACCGTGACCCACCCCGGGAACAGGCGTCCAGGCGGGCAGGGGTATAATCGCGTCGCGAATCGTCCTGGCCTGCGGGACTCCGAACAGCCTCCTGGACCTGCCTAGTGGAACCTGCCCTGAAACAGCGCATGATCGGCGCGATCGTCCTGGTCGCGCTCGCCGTGATCTTCCTGCCGATGCTGATCAAGGGCCCGGCTCCCGAAAGCGGAGTGGCCGACATCCCGCTCGATGCGCCCGAAGCGCCGCAGGGCGAATTCGAAACCCGCGAGCTGCCGCTGGTCGCGCCTGGCGACGCGCCGGCTGGCGGCGTCGTCGGCATGGACCCGGAGAGCGGCGACGGGCGACTGCCGACCGTCGAGGCCGGCGATTCGACCGAGGCCGGTGGCGACGCGATGATGCCCGCCACCACCGCCGGCGGCGACTACGCGGTGAGCTTCGGTACCTATTCCAGTTCGCGCGACGCCGAGATGGTCATCGTCGCGCTGAAAGGCGCGCGTCTGCCCGGCTACCAGGAAACGGTGGCCGGCGATGATGGTCGCGCCCTGTACCGCGTGCGGATCGGGCCGTTCGCGACCCAGGCCGATGCCGAGGCCGCACGGGTGCGCGCTGGCGGTGTCCACGGCGGAGTCGTGCCGCGGGTGATCGCACTGAATGCCGATGCCGCCACTCCGGCCGGGTCGCCGCTGGCCGCCGGACCGGCGGCGCCCGAGCCGCCTCCCGAACCGGCTCCCGCTCCCGCAGCCGAACCGGCTGCCCCGCGCGGGACCGCGACAGCCCGGGAAGAACGACCCGGGCAGCAGGCTCCGGCGGCGGCGCCCGCAACTCGGCCCGCTGCGCCGGTTGCCGCCGCGGTGGGCTTCGCGGTGCAACTGGGTGCGTTCAGCCATGCGGAAGAGGCCGGCAAGCTGCGCGATCGCGCGCGCGCGGCCGGCTTCACCGCGTTCATCGAACAGGTCAACACCGACAAGGGCACGCTCAGCCGCGTGCGGGTCGGACCGGTTGCCAGTCGTGGTGAGGCGGAACAGTTGAAGGCACAGGTCGCCGCCCGGCTGGGCATTGCCGGGATCGTGCGGCCGCATCCGTGAGAAGGATTCTCCCGACGTCAGAAGGAGCTGGACAATGACGGCGATCGATTGGGTACTGCTGGCGATCGTGGCGATATCGGCCCTGCTCGGGCTGATGCGCGGTTTCGTCGGCGTGATGCTGTCGCTGGTGTCGTGGGTGCTGGCCGGCGCGGTCGCCTATGGCTTCGGCGACGATGCCGCGGTGATGCTGGCCGAGACCGCGAACCCGAGCATGGGCTACGTCGTCGGCGGCTACGTGCTGTGCTTCGGCACCGTGCTGGTGTCGGTGAAACTGCTGAGCTGGTTCATCCGGCGGCTGCTCGAATCGGTCGGCCTGTCGAGCCTGGACCGTGGCCTCGGACTGGCGTTCGGCGTGCTGCGCGGCGCGCTGTTCGCATGCGCGCTGGTGCTGCTGATGGGCTTCACTTCGTTGCCGGGCGATGCCCAGTGGCACCGGTCGCAGACCATCCCGTTGTTCGAGCCGGGCGCGCGCTGGCTGCGTGACCTGCTGCCGGCGGCGATCGCACAGCAGGTCAGCTTCGACAGCGCAGGTCCGTTGTCCGGCGACAGGCTGCGTCAGCAGAGCCGCGCGCTGGGGCCGCTGGTCGATGGCGGCGGCATGCTCGGCCAGGATCCGAACGAACTGTTGCGCTCGCTGGGCGGTCGGTCGGCGGACCATGGCGCTGCTCCTGCCGGACAGGCGCTGCCGCTGCCGTTGCCGGACCTGCAGAACCTGCCGGACCTGCAGGGCCTGGATGGCCTGCAGAGCCTGGAGGATCTGATGCCGCGTCCTGACGGGTCGCCACCGCGGGCCGGCAACGCGCCGGCACCCGCGGTGGATCCGGCCAACGTCGACGCCGGCAACGGCCTGGGCGGACAGGCCTACGATCCGGCGGCGGTGGATGGTCCATCGTCGGGGCCATCACCGCAACGCTCCAGGTAAACTAGCGGCCGCGGCCGGCGCGATCATCGCGGGTGGCGCGACCCCGGGGCGCCCTGGGGATTGCGCGCATCATGGATGGGCACCGGTCGCCCGCACGGCGTTCCGCATCGCCGGTGCGGATGCCGGTCGCACGGCGGCAGGCCGGACCGATCCGCGGAGCGGATCGGCGCGTGCGGATCGGACACGCGAGTGCCGATCCTGCCGGGCAAGCTCGGGTTCCGGCCCGTCTTGCGACGTCCGGGCGAATCCGGGATGGATCCGCCCAGGCCCTCCTTCATCACCCAGCAGGACATACGCGCCATGTGCGGCATTATCGGTATCGTCGGCCAGAACGACGTCGCGGCCCAGTTGTACGACGGACTCACGGTGCTGCAGCACCGCGGCCAGGATGCGGCCGGCATCGCCACCGCCGAAGGCACGCGGCTGCGCGTGCACAAGGGCAATGGCCTGGTCCGAGACGTGTTCGACCAGGCCTCGATGCAGTTGCTGCGTGGGCGCATCGGCATCGGGCACTGCCGCTATCCCACCGCCGGCAGCGAGGGTTCCGACGAGGCGCAGCCGTTCTACGTGAACTCGCCGTTCGGCATCGTGCTCGCGCACAACGGCAACCTGATCAACACCGAGGCGCTGCGCGACGAGGTGTTCGCCCAGGACCGCCGCAACGTCAATACCGAGTCGGACTCGGAAGTGCTGCTGAACGTGTTCGCGCACGAGCTGGACATGCAGAAGGCGCTCAGCCCGGCGGCGGTGTTCAAGGCGATCGAGGGCGTGCACCGGCGCTGCGTCGGCGGCTACGCGGTGGTCGCGGCGGTGCTCGGGCTCGGCCTGGTCGCGTTCCGCGATCCGCACGGCATCCGCCCGCTGGTGCTCGGCCGGCGCAGCAAGGACGGCCGCGACGAGTACGCGGTCGCCAGCGAGTCGGTCGCGCTCGACCTGACCGGTTTCGAGCGCGTGCGCGACGTGCGTCCGGGCGAGGGCGTGGTCGTGACCGAGGACGGCCAGCTGTTCGCCCAGGCCTGTTCCGAGGAACTGCCGCATACGCCGTGCCTGTTCGAGTACGTCTACTTCGCGCGGCCGGATTCGATGATGGACGACGTCTCGGTGCACAAGGCGCGCATGCGCATGGGCCAGACCCTGGGCGAGAAGATCCTGCGCCTGCGTCCGGATCACGACATCGACACCGTGATCCCGATCCCGGACTCCTCGCGCGACGCCGCGCTGGAGGTGGCCAACGTGCTCGGGGTGAAGTACCGCGAGGGCTTCATCAAGAACCGCTACGTCGGCCGCACCTTCATCATGCCCGGCCAGAGCGAGCGCGCGAAGTCGGTGCGCCGCAAGCTCAATCCGATCCCGCTGGAGTTCCGCAACCGCGTGGTGCTGCTGGTCGACGACTCGATCGTTCGCGGCACCACCAGCCAGCAGATCGTGCAGATGGCGCGCGAGGCCGGTGCGCGCAAGGTCTACCTCGCCTCCGCCGCGCCGCCCGTGCGGCACCCGAACATCTACGGCATCGACATGCCCACCCGCGAGGAGCTGATCGCCTACGGCCGCGACGAACGCGAGATCGAGGCGCTGCTGGGTTGCGACTGGCTGATATACCAGGACCTCGACGATCTGGAGCAGGCGGTATCGGGCCCGAAGCACCGGATCGCCCGTTTCGACTCCTCCTGTTTCAACGGCGAGTACATCACCGGCACCGCCGACGACTACTTCGAGCGGGTCAGGCATCTGCGTTCGGACGAAGCCAAGACCCGTCGACGCGCGTCGTGATCCGGCTGCGGCCGACGACGATGCGGGGATGCGCCGCGTGATCTCCCTGTTCGACGCCGCGCTTGCTTGCCTGGACGCCGACGCGCCCGACGAAAAGGTCGCGTCGACCCTCGCCCATGCCGAAGCGTTCGCACGCGGCGAGCGGCCGGTCGTCGTGGATGCGCCGCCACCGGAACCGATCCGCATGCCGGGCCGCCCCGCGCGCCCGCGGCTGGTTCATCCGCGCGAACTGCCGCGGCGCGGACCCGGTACCGACGAGGGGCGGGCGGCCTTCATCCATGCGATCGCCCATATCGAATTCAACGCGATCGATCTGGCCTGGGATGCTGTCTACCGCTTCCGCGGACTGCCCGATGCGTACTATGCCGACTGGGTATCGGTCGCCGCCGACGAGGCCCGCCACTTCCGAATGCTGCGTACGCGGCTGCGCGAGCTCGGCCGCGACTACGGCGACTTCGACGCGCACAACGGCCTGTGGGAGATGGCCGAGAAGACCGCGCACGATGGCCTGTCCCGGATGGCGCTGGTGCCGCGCGTGCTGGAGGCGCGCGGGCTGGACGTGACGCCGGGCATGATCGTGAAGCTGCGCGCGCTCGGCGACGAGGCCACCGCCGGGATACTGGAGGTGATCCTGCGCGAGGAGATCGCCCATGTCGCCGCCGGTTCGCGCTGGTTCAAGTGGTACTGCGAGCGGGCCGGCGTCGATCCGGCGACACGCTTCCGCGAACTGCTGGCCGAATACGCGCGCGCGGTGCTGTACGGCCCGTTCAATCTGTCCGCGCGCAGTGCCGCGGGCTTCAGCGACGAGGAGCTGGAGGCGTTGGCGCGGGCCACCGGTTGAGCGGGGCCGTCACTCCGGGTGGAAGTGGAGGTACATGCAGTACAGCCCGCCGAGGATCGTGTGCCAGACGACGACCTTGAAGACCCATCCGTCGTCCTCGACGTTGAATCCGGCCTTCCCGAATCGCGAGAAGAACGTGATTTCGCCGCGAACGAGACCCGTCAGGCCGAACAGGATCAGGATGGCGCCCGCAAGCAGATACATCGCAATACCTCCTTGTCGTCACGTCATGGACTGACGGTCACGGCAGTGGCAGGCCTTCCAGCCGGGCGCCATCACGGTCGACGCGCAGCACCGAGCCCTGTTCGTACCAGTCCCCCAGCACGATGCGCCGGCAGGCGTGGCCGTCGACGTCGAGCTCGTGCACCGCAGGGCGGTGGGTATGGCCGTGGATCAGGGTATCGATGCCGAAACGGTGCAGGGTCTCGCGTACGGCCACCGGAGACACGTCGGTGATGGTCTCGAACCGGCCGCGGTCGCCGTCCTTCATCTCCGATTGCCGCCGCATGCTGGCCTCGCGCGCCTGCTGCGCGAACGCCAGCCTGGCCTGCAACGGCTGCGCCAGGAACCGGGCCTGCCAGTGCGGGTCGCGCACCTGGGCGCGGAACTGCTGGTAGGCGGTGTCGTCGGTGCACAGCAGGTCGCCGTGCATCAGCAGGACGGGGCGTCCGTACAGCATGATCACGGCCGGGTCCGGCAGCACGACCATTCCGGCGCGGCGGGCGTAGGCGTCGCCGAGCAGGAAGTCGCGGTTGCCGCGGATGAAGAACACCGGCACGCCCGAATCGACCAGCGTCCTGACCTCGGATGCGACGGTTGCGCCGACATCGGACGGATCGTCGTCGCCCACCCAGGCCTCGAACAGGTCGCCGAGGATGTACAGCGCATCGGCATCGCGGGCCTCGCCGCGCAGGAATGCGACGAACACGGCGGTGATGTCCGGGCGCTCGGGATCGAGATGCAGGTCGGAAATGAAGAGAGTGGTCATGCGGCGATTGTAGTGGCTGCGGGTTGCCGGCCTGTCGTCGGGCGCCACCCGGACCTTCCCGGGTCCGGCACGGCGAACCGGCAACCCGGTAAAATGATCGACTTGTCCGCCGCCGTCCCAGATCACCGAATGACCACCCGCACCCGTTTCGCTCCCAGTCCCACCGGCTATCTGCACATCGGCGGCGCGCGCACCGCGCTGTACTGCTGGCTGGAGGCGCGCCGCGACGGCGGCCAGTTCGTGCTGCGGGTCGAGGACACCGATCGCGAGCGCAGTACTCAGGGGGCGATCGACGCGATCCTGCAGGCGATGGAGTGGCTCGGGCTGGACTACGACGAGGGTCCCGTCTACCAGACCTCGCGCCTCGATCGCTATCGCGAGGTCGCCGAGCGGATGCTGGCCGACGGCGCCGCCTACTACGCCTACGAGACCCGGGAGGAGCTGGAGGCGATGCGAGAGGCGGCGATGGCCGCCGGCCTGAAGCCCCGCTACAGCGGCGCCGCGCGGGATGCGGGGCTGCCATACCGCGATGATCCGAACCGGGTGATCCGCTTCCGCAACCCGCAAGGCGGCTCGGTGGTGTGGGAGGACAAGGTCAAGGGCCGCATCGAGATCAGCAACGACGAGCTCGACGACCTGGTGATCTTCCGTTCCGATGGCTATCCGACATACAACTTCGCCGTGGTGGTCGACGACATCGACATGGGCATCACCGACGTGGTGCGCGGCGACGATCACGTCAACAACACGCCGCGGCAGATCAACATCTACCGGGCGCTGGGTGCGCCGGTGCCGCATTTCGCGCATCTGCCGATGATCCTCGACGAGCATGGCGCCAAGCTGTCCAAGCGCACAGGCGCGGCCGACGTGATGCAGTACCGCGAGATGGGCTATCTGCCGCATGCGCTGCTGAACTACCTGGTGCGGCTGGGCTGGTCGCATGGCGACCAGGAGATCTTCTCGGTCGCTGAGATGACCCGGCTGTTCGACCTCAAGGACGTCAACGCCAAGGCCTCACGCCTGGATCCGGCCAAGCTGGGCTGGCTGAACCAGCAGTACCTGAAGTCCGACGATCCGGCCGACGTCGCCATGCACCTGGACTGGCACCTGCGCGCGCAGGGTCTGGATCCTTCGAAGGGGCCGGCCGCCGCCGACATCGTGATCGCGTTGCGCGACCGGGTGCAGACGCTGAAGGAGATGGCCGAGCGGGCGAGGGTCTGGTTCCAGCCGTTGACCGAATACGACGACGCGGCCGTCGCCAAGCACCTGACCGACAAGGCGCGGGCGCCGCTGGCCGACGCGCGCCAGCGTATCGCCGCGCTGCCGGAGTGGAGCGCCGAGGCGATCACCGCGGCGCTGCAGGCGACTGCGCAGGCGCTGGAGATCGGCATGGGCAAGGTCGCCCAGCCGATGCGGGTGGCGATCACCGGAACCCAGGTCAGCCCCGACATCGGCCACACGGTGTACCTGTGCGGCCGCGACGAGGCGCTGGCGCGTATCGACGCCGCGCTTGCAAAAATGCCCAAAGCGCCCTAAATCAGGATCATGGATGCGCCGCACGCCTGCACCGACCCCAAGCACCACGTCCACGACGCCGCCGGTTTCGTGCGCGAGGTCGAGCGGCTGTGCAAACAGCGCGGCCTGCGCCTGACCCCGATCCGCGCGCATGCGCTGCAGCTGATCGCCGATGCCGGGCGTCCGGTCAAGGCGTACGACCTGCTCGACCAGATGAAGGCGACCCACGATTCGGCGGCGCCGCCGACGATCTATCGCGCGCTGGACTTCCTGCTCGAGCACGGCTTCATCCACAAACTCGCGTCGATCAACGCCTTTGTCGGATGCCATCATCCGGGCGCCGAGGCGCACGCGGTGCCGTTCCTGATCTGCGACAAGTGCCAGTCCGCGACGGAGCTGGAAGACGAGGAGATCGTCGCCTCGCTCGACCGGCGTGCCCGCGCGCTGGGCTTCACTCCGCAGGCGCAGACGCTGGAAGTGCACGGCATCTGCGCCGGGTGCGCGCCAGGGAGCTGAGCCCCGGCCGGGCCGTCCCTCGCGCGCGGCAACGATTTCCTAACCACGCCGCCGGAGACGCCGGCTAGAGTGCGCCGGTCATCGTCGCGACCGGAGCAAGGATGCACTGCGGACAGGACAGGCGGGACCAGCTGGCACGGATCGCGTTGATGGCCTTCGTCGCCGGCCTGCACCTGTACGCGTCGTGGTGGCTGCTGTTCCGGTTCCAGCTCCAGGTGCCGATGTCCGCCAATGTGGATGACGAGCCGGTGCTGCTTGTCCGTTTCATATCCAGGGCGCCTACCGAACCGGAAGTCGGGACGACGGCTGCGCCGGCTGCCGTATCGCCGGCACGGGCGAGGATCGCCCACACCCCCGAGTCGCCATCGCGGCCAGTGCCGGGGGAGACCTCGGCGGTGTTCCTGCCGTCAGGCGACACGCCGGCACCGCAACGGCCGCTGGATCTGTCGGTGCCCGGGTCCGACGAACCAACCGGATTCGCAAGGCCCGATCCTCTGGCCTCGCGCGCCACGCTCGATCCGCGCAGCACGCGTTTCGCCGACGACTGGGCGACCGACGGCGACGCGGTCGAGAAACTGAAGGAGGACTCGGTGGTCGCGCGGACCCTGCTCGGTCTGTTCGGCGGCCGCGACAGCTGCACCGCGAAGGCGATCCGCGAGCGCCGCAGGGACTGCGTAGGCGCCGATCACCAGCCTGGGCTGCACGAGGCGTTGCAGGGACGTTGAACGCAGAACGGGCGCCACCTCGCAGCGGCGCCCGTGGATTTCTGCAGAGGGCGGATCAGAAGAACGCGCGTACGCCGAACGCGATCCCGCGACCCGGCAGCGGTGCAAGGTCCTTCAGGAACGAGGTATGCGCGCGCGCCTCCTCGTCGAGCAGATTGGTGCCGTCGACGAACACCTCCCAGGCGCCGCCGGACGCGGTGTCCATGTGCCAGGCCAGATGGGCGTCGACCAGGGTGTAGCCCGGCGTCGACTCCTCGTTCTCGGCGACATCGTCCTGTTCGGCATAGCGGGTCGCACCCAGCGAAGCGCGCCACGCGCCCATCGCCCAGCGCAGCTCTCCGCCGACGCGGGCGGGAGCGATCCGCGGCAGGTTGCCGCCACGCGCCAGCGCCGCGGTGTAGTCGTGGGTGTGGTCGCCGTGGGGCACGGAGATGTCGAAATCGCGGGTACCGCTTCCGCTCAGCTCGCCGCGCACGACGTCGCCGAACACGCGCAGGTCCCAGCTGCCGCTGGCGTTGTCGGCGAAATTCCAGCTGCCTTCGGCCTCGGCACCGTTGAAGCGCGCATCGTCCTGTGCCCACACCCGCACCGGACCGCCGTCGTCGATACCGGTATCGGCCAGGTAGATGAAGTCGTCGAAGCGTGCGTGGTAGATCGATGCGCCGAGCCTGAACGGTCCGCGATGCCAGTGCAGGCCCAGTTCGGCGCGGTTGGCGGTCTCCACGTCGAGGTCCGGGTTGCCCAGTTCGACGCTCGCGGTGGCCACGTGCAGGCCGTTGGAATACAGCTCTTCGGCGGTGGGTGCACGCTGTGCGCGGTCGAGGCCGAAGGACAGGTGGAAGTCCGGGCTGACGTTCCAGCGCATCGAGGCCGACAGGCTGGTGGTGTTGAAATCGCGATCGGGGCCGATCGCCTCGGCCTCGTCGATGTCGATGCGGTTGCGGTCGTGGCGCGCGCCGAGCTCGAACTTCAGGGCGCCGAACTCGCGCTGACCGATCCAGAACAGGCCGGCGTCGCGCGACTGCGAGGCCGGCACGAAGGCTTCCTCGCCAATCGCCTGGAAGTCACGCTCCGCCCACTGCAGGCCGATTGCGCCGTCCCAACCCATCAGCGGACGATGGACCAGCTCCAGCCGCGCCTCGGTGCTGTCATTGTCGAACACGGTACCGACTTCGTCGCCTTCGTACTCGGTGTGGGTGTAGTCGGTGTGGGCGATCTTGCCGCGCAGGGAGACGAACGGGCCGATGTCATCGAGGCCACCGCGCAGCTCGGTGCGGCGCTGGTCCATCACGATCCGGACCGGTCCCTCTTCCTCGTGTTCCTCTTCGTCGTGATCGTGGTCGTCGTCATGGTCTTCTTCGTGTTCGTGCGAGTGGCCGGGCACCCCATAGCGGGTGTTGAAGAGGCTGACGCCGACGCCGAGGAAACCGCGCTCGCCGACCCAGGACACGCCCAGTGCGCCGGCATCGGTACGTACCGCGCTGTTGGGCAGAGTGCCGTGGGCACCTTCTTCCTCGTGCCCTTCCTCGCCGTCGTGTTCCTCGTCCTCGTGCGCGTGCTCGCTCTCGGCGAAGCCGGGAATGTCGTAGTCGCCGGTCTCGCGATGCAGGGCGTCGAAATGGAACACGAGGTTGCCGCCGGCGGAGGTGCCGTCAAGGCGGACCATGCCGGTCTTCTCGTCGTTGACGGTGCCGGCGCGCAGTTCGGCACGACCCTCCAGCGGCCTTTCGGTCGCTGCCTCGGGAATTCGCCCGTCGATGACGTTGACCGCGCCGCCGATCGCGCCGCTGCCGTAGAGCAGGGTCGCCGGTCCCTTCAGCACCTCGATCTGGTTGGCCAGGAACGGCTCGATCGTGACCGCGTGGTCGACGCTGACCGTCGACACGTCGCCGGCGCCGAGGCCGTCGCTGAGCACCTGCACGCGCGCGCCATCGAAGCCGCGCACGATCGGTCGGCCGACACCCGGGCCGAAGTACGTCGACTGCACGCCGGGCAGCTTGGAGACGGTCTCGCCGAGCGAGTTGGCCTTGGCCTCGTCGAGCTTCTCGCCGGCCAGTACCTCGACCGGACGGGTCAGGTCCTCGGCAGTACCGGCTAGCGGCGTGGCGCGCACCTGGACCGCGTTCAGATCCACCGGTTCATGTTCGTGTTCCTGATCGGCCGCGGCGTCGGGCGCCGCATGCAGTAATGGAGAGCCGGCCATCAGCGCGGCGGCGAGGGCGATCGACAGGGGGAGGGGGCGTGGAAAGGTGCGGGAAGACATGGGCATCGGGTAAAGTGGCGTACCGGGATAGTCGAAATGTTATACTATAACTATTCGAGATCCAGCCCCTGTCGTACGTCATGCCTCCCTCCCGAATCCGTCTCGCGTTCCGTCGTTTCCTCGACCGTATCGGTGCGATCGGCTCGCTGCTGTGCGCGGTGCACTGCGCGTTGCTGCCGATCCTGATCGCGACCCTGCCTTCGCTGGGCGTGTCCGGCTGGTTCGACGACGGCTTCGAGCTGGCGTTCGTGGTGTTCGCGACCGGGCTGGGTCTGTTCAGCGTCGTCTGGGGTTACCGGCGCCACCGTGCGGTGCGGGCGCTGTCGCTGCTGGTCCCGGGGTTGCTGGTGCTGTGGATCGGCGTGCTGTACCGGCCCCTGCACGAGGCCCTGCTGCCGCACGCGGTGGCGATGACCTTCGGCGGCACCCTGGTCGGCCTGGCGCATCTGGCCAACCTGCGTCTGAACCACGGCCACGTCCACGACGCGACCTGCGCGCATTGAGCCGGTGCTGGGCACCTGGATCGATTCCGGAACCGGCTACCTGGTTGCGCGAATTCCGGGCCGCGGCCCTGCACTTCCTTTGCGGCATGGCACGCCAGGCGTTCGCCGACCCGCGCGGCACTACCGCGCCGTCGGCGCGTCGTCCTTGCCGGGGAAGCCTGGCCCAGGCCCCGGCAGCATCGATTCGCATGCTAAAATGCGCGGTCACGCCTCGTGGCGTATCCCGATAGCGCGTCCTCGCCGACTGCGCGTCATCTTCAACACCATCTCGACAGATTCGGAGCAAGGAACATGGGCAAGGGCGACCGCAAGACCGCCAAGGGCAAGCGTTACAACTCCAGCTATGGCAACGCCCGCTCGCACGCGGCGGTGACCAAGGCGACCGGTTCGGCTTCGGCGCCGGTGGCGAAGAAGGCGACCAAGGTCGCCAAGGCCCCGGCCAAGAAGGTCGTCGCCAAGAAGGCGGCCGCGAAGGAGTAAGCGACGCATCGCCGCACGAGGCGATCCGGCGGGCGGTTCGACAAAGAACGGCGGGCATGGCCCGCCGTTCTGCTTTCCGGCCCCTGTCGGCCGCCTTCCTTTCGCCGACATGCCTCCCACCGGTATGTTCCGCCCGCTTGCGACGGGAGTCAGCCGACGCGGACGAAATCGCTGACCCAGTTCGGTTCCCAGCTCCTGCCGCCGTCGGCCGAGCACGACTGTTCCCAGCGCGCGGAGTCGGCGGCGATATGCGACCAGACCACGCGGGTCTTGACTGGCCGGCCACGCAGGGTGTCGTCGCCGACCAGGACGCGGCGGTCGTCATCGGCGGCGAAGCTTCCGCCCACCGGCGGATCGAGCCGCGACGGGTTGCGGCTGTCGATCCACCAGCTCAGCCACTGGCCTGTACCCGTGTCGTAGCTGCGGACGCTGACCCCGCGCACGTCGCCGCCGGGAAAGTGCATTACGTTGTCGCCGACGTTGCCGTACCCGCCCAGTACCGGCCAGTTGTTCAGGGTGCCGTCGAATTCGTCCCAGTCGTCGCTGCCGACCAGGCGCTCGCGCAGGCGGCGGTTCCGTACCTTCCAGCGGCCGGCGAGAAAACTGAAGTCGGTGGGTGCGCCGGGCAGCATCGGCAACGGGTCCGGCGTTTCGGACGTACGAGTGAACCAGTTGCGCCAGTTCACTTCCCAGGTGGCGCCATCGTCGGGCGAGAACGCCTGTTCCCACCATGGCCGCGGACCGTGGATGTCGTTCCAGCGGAAGCGCATCAGGATCGGCTGTCCGCGAAGAGTGTCGCGGCCGGTGAAGGTGCCGGTATCGCCTTCGAAGCCGCCGCGCACGGCCGGATCGATGCGGGTCGGGTTGCGTCCGTCCAGCCACCAGATCGCCCACTGCGCGGTCTCCGGATCGAACACCCGCAGCCCCAGGCCGCGATAGCTGCCGTCGGGCAGTTCCAGGCTGTTGTCGTCGATCGTCCCCAGCCCGCCCATCGTCAGCCACATCGCGCTGCGCCCGGTGAACTCCTCCCAGCGGGTGTCGCCGACCAGGCGCTCCTTGAGCCGGCGATGATGGACGTCCCAGCTGCCGTGCAGCCAGTCCCAGTCATGCGCATGCGGGACGTCCGGACGGTCGGTCGCGGCCCGTGCGCCACGCATCGCGGGAAACAGGCCGAATGCGGCGGCGCCGCCGGCGAGCGCGGCGGCGGCAAGAAAACGGCGACGGGGTGGCGAAAAGCGGCCGTTGTGCGGTGGGTCGAATGGTGGGTTCATGGCGGCTCCCTGGATGGGCGTCAGCGGCCGCTTGCTGCAGCGGCCGCGGTCGACGCGACGTCCCGATCATGGAAGACCGCCTCGGTGTCGACGATCCGAATTCGGTCCGTTAGGCTAAGTCACACTTATGGTCGGTTACCGTCGCCTGCCGTCGCTGCACTCGATCCGCGCGTTCGAAGCGGCCGCGCGTCTGGGTGGGTTCGCCCAGGCGGCGCGCGAGCTGGATACCTCGGCCGCTTCGGTCAGCTACCACGTGCGCCGGCTCGAGCAGCAGATCGGGGTGCGTTTGTTCCGCCGCCGGCCGCAACGGGTCGAGCTCACCCGCGCCGGCCGGCTGGTGGCGCGGGAAACCAGCAATGCGTTCGCGGCGTTGAGCGCCTGCTTCATCAAGGCCGCAGAGACCGACGAGGCCTGTCTGTCGCTCACCGCGCTGCCGAGCCTGGGCACGAGCTGGCTGACGCCCAGGCTTGGCGGCTTCCGCCGGACGCATCCGGAGATCGCGGTGGAGCTGGACCTTTCGGCGGAGGCGCAGGACCTTGTCGATGGTCCGTTCGACGCGGCGATCCGGAACGGGCACGGCAACTGGAGCGGCCTGCGTGCGCTCGAGCTGTTTCCCAGCATCTTCATGCCGTTGTGCGCTCCCGGCCTTCGTGACGCGGCCGCCGCGATCGACGACCCGCGCATGCCGCTGCCATTGCCGCTACTGGGGCGACCGGACTGGTGGCGGTGCTGGTACCGCGCGCGCGGGCTGCAGGACGTGGCGTTGCCGGGACGCTTCGGGACCAGCTTGTCGGCCGAGTATCTGGACATCGCCGCGGCGGTGGCCGGTCACGGCGTGGCGATCGGTTCGCCAATCCTGTTCCGGGCCGAGCTGGAAGCCGGCCGACTGGTTCCGGCGCACGATTTCGTCGCCGCCGACGGCCGCACGTTCTGGTTCACCTATCCGGTCGCGCGTCACGACAGCTGCAAGATCGCGGCATTCCGGGACTGGCTGCTCGACCAGGCGGCGGATGCGGTGCGCGCCGCACGCCTGCATGTCCGCCGCGCGGTGGTCGCGGCAGTCGACTGAGCCGACGGTCAGGCCACCATCCGCCCGCCGGCGAACACGCCGCGACAGAGGCGGCCGCCGAGCCAGTAGCCGAGCTCGGCCGGGTGGGCGATATCCCACAGCACGAAGTCGGCGCGGGCGCCGATGCGCAGCACGCCGCGGTCGTCCAGGCCCAGCGCGCGCGCGGCGTGCACGGTCGCGCCGCGCAGCGCTTCCCCGGGAGTCAGGCGGAAGTGGGTACAGGCCAGTTGCATCGCCTGACGCAGCGACAGCAGAGGTGCGGTGCCGGGGTTGCAGTCGGTCGCCACCGCCATCGGCACGCCGTGCTCGCGGAACGCATCCAGCGGCGGCAGCTTCGTTTCCCGCAGCACGTGGAAGGCACCCGGCAGCAGCACCGCGACGGTGCCATGCTCCGCCATCGCGCGCACGTTGTCCTGGCTGGTGTACTCGACATGGTCGGCGGACAGGCCGTCGAACGCGGCGGCCAGTCCGGCGCCGCCGAGATCGCTGAGCTGGTCGGCATGCAGCTTGACCGGCAGGCCGAGCGCACGTGCGGCCTCGAATACCCGCCGGGTCTGTTCCGGACTGAAGCCGATGCCCTCGCAGAACGCATCGACCGCGTCGACAAGACCCTCGCCGTGCAGCACCGGCAGCCATTCGATCACCGCGTCGATGTATCCGTCGGCGTCGTCGGCGAACTCGGGCGGCAGCGCATGTGCGGCGAGGCAGGTCGCACGCACCTCGATGCCGAGCACCTCGCCGATGCGACGCGCGACCCGCAGCATCTTGCGCTCGTTGGCGAGATCCAGACCGTAGCCGGACTTGATCTCCAGCGTGGTCACGCCGTCGGCGACCAGCGACTTCGCGCGCGGCAGCGATTGCGCCAGCAGCGCGTCCTCGCTGGCTTCGCGCACCGCATGCACGGTCGACAGGATGCCGCCGCCGGCGCGCGCGATCGCCTCGTAGCTCTCGCCGCGCAGGCGCATCTCGAACTCGCGCGCGCGGTCGCCGGCGAACACCACATGGGTGTGGCAGTCGACCAGGCCGGGGGTGATCCAGCCGTGCGCTTCGATCACCTCGTCGGCGAGCGTGTCCTCGCGGCCGGGCAGGGCGTCGCGCGGGCCGACGTAGGCGAGCCGGCCGTCGCGCCAGCCGAGCGCGGCGTCGCGGATCTCGCCATAACCGTCGGCGCCGTCGAGGGTGGCGAGCGAGACGCCGGTGATCAGGCCGTCCCAGCGGGCGGCCCCGGAATCGGAAGGGTCGGCGGAATCAGTCATCGGAGGGCTTCGGGGTTGGCGGCGGTGTCGGTGGCGGAGCCTGCAGGTGCGGCACCAGGCGTTGCGCGAGCGCCTTGTAGATCGGCGTCGGACAGCACAGGCTGGAACAGGCGCGCGCGATCAGCACGGTGGCGAGGATCGGCAGCAGCAGTTCGTGATTGTCGGTCAATTCCATCGAGATCACCGCCGAGGTCAGCGGCGCCTGGGTCACCCCGGCCAGGTAGGCGCACATGCCCAGCAACACGATCGCGGATGGATCGACGCGCGGAAACAGTCCGGTGAGGTTGTCGCCGAGACCGGCGCCGACCGCCAGCGCGGGCGAGAACAGGCCGCCGGGAATGCCGGCCAGGTAGGAGACCAGGTTGGCGGCGAACTTGGCGATGCCGAACTCCGCGCCGGGGGCGTCGCCGCGCACCAGCAGTGCCTGCGCCTGCTCGTAGCCGGTGCCGAACACGCTGCCGCCGAGCGCGATTCCGAGCGCCGCCAGCAGCAGGCCGCACGCGGTCGCGAACAGCACCGGGCGGTTGCCGCGCAGGCGTCCGAGCCAGCGCGGACGGCCGTCCGCGGCGGCGATCACGATCCGCGAGAACAGCCCGCCGAGCACCCCGCACAGCACGCCGCAGGCGAGGATCGCCAGCCACCCCTCGCCGAACGGCAGACGTGCGCGGATATGGCCGAAATAGGCGTAGTCGCCGAGCACGCCCAGCGATACCACGCCGCCGACGATCACCGCGGTCAGCAGGGTGCCGGAGAAGCGCTGTTCGAACGCGCCGCTGAGCTCCTCGATCGCGAACACCACGCCGGCCAGCGGTGTATTGAACGCGGCGGCGATGCCGGCCGCTCCACCGGCGAGCAGGAAACGCGAGGCCTGGTAGGGATCGCTGTAGCCGACGCGCCTGCCGATCGCGTGCATGATGCCGGCGCCGACGTGCACGGTCGGGCCTTCCCGTCCGACCGAGGCGCCGCCCAGCAGCGACACCACGGTCAGCAGCAGCTTCAGCGCGGACACCTTCAGCGACAGCTGCGCGGCGCGGAAGTCGTCGCGGCCGATCCGCAGCGATGCGATCACCTGCGGGATGCCGCTGCCGCGTGTCGCGGCCAGACCTCCGCAGGTCGCCCAGGCCAGCGCGGCGAAGGTCGCCGGCGTCAGTGCCAGCGCCCACCACGGCGAGTGTGCGCTGATCGCGACGAACACGCCGAACGCCGCGTCGCCGACCTTGGCGAATGCGATCGCCGCCAGCGCCACCGCAACCGCGCCGCCCCACAGCGCCAGTCGCCGCTTCCAGGCCTCGCGCGACCACAGCAGGGCCGGGCCGTCTCCATCGGGATCGGGCGAAGGGAAAGCGCGGGAAGCCATCGGCGCATTGTAGGTCATGCTTCGGGTGCCCCGGCCCCGCATTTCAGCCGATGCGCGGCAAATGCGCGACAATCGTGGTCGCCCCCTTACGAACCGATACGACCGCCGCCGATGACCCGCAACTCGATTCCCGCCGGCATGTACTGGAGTCCCGACGACCACCGCGGGAGCGGCTGGCGCGCGGGGATGCGCGCGGAGGTCGACGGGCACGGACGCATCGCCCGGCTCCAGCCGGTACAGGCCGGCACGCATTTCAGCCGACACGCGTCGGACCGGATCCTCGTGCCCGGCGTCGCCAACCTGCACTCGCATGCGTTCCAGCGGGCGATGGCCGGAATGGCGGAACGGCAGACCCGCGATCGCCGGGAGGCCGTCGCCGACTCGTTCTGGACCTGGCGCGAGACGATGTACCGCTTCGCCGCGCGCTTCACGCCCGACACCCTGTACGCGGTCGCCGCGCAGCTTTACGCGGAGATGCTCGAGGCCGGCTACACCACGGTCTGCGAATTCCACTACCTGCACCATGCGCCCGACGGGCGCCCGTACTCGGATCCGGCGGCGATGTCGCAGGCGCTGGTCGCGGCTGCGCGTGACACCGGCATCCGCATGACCCTGTTGCCGGTGCTGTACATGACCGCCGGCTTCGACGGCGCCCCGCTCGGCGAACGCCAGCGTCGCTTCGGGCACGACGTCGATGCCTACCTGCACCTGGTCGACAGCCTGTGCGAGGACGTCGCGAGCTACGGTGCCGTGGACGGTGTCCACCGCGGCGGAACCCATCACGGCATGCTGCACGTCGGTTGTGCCATGCACAGCCTGCGCGCGGTGCCGCCGGATGCGATGCGTGCCGTGCTTGCCGCGTTGCCGCCGGCGATGCCGGTCCACATCCATATCGCCGAGCAGGTGGCCGAGGTCGAGGATTGCGTCGCGATGCGCGGAGCGCGGCCGGTGCAATGGCTGCTCGACAATGCCGCGGTGGATGCCCGCTGGACCCTGGTCCACGCGACCCACCTGGATGCCGCCGAAACGGCCGGGGTCGCGCGCAGCGGCGCGACCGTCGCGATCTGCCCGACCACCGAAGCCAATCTCGGCGACGGCCTGTTCCCGCTGCGGGATTTCCTGGACGCCGGCGGCCGCTGGGGAATCGGTTCGGATTCGCACATCTCGGTGTCGCCGGTCGAGGAACTGAGGTGGCTCGAGTACGGACAGCGGCTGGTCACCCGCCGCCGCAACATCACGGTGGGCGCCGAGACGCCCAGCGTCGGCGATGCCCTGATGCGGGGCGTCGCGGCCAGCGCCGCGTCGGCGTCCGGCCACGCGATCGGTTTGCTGGCCGCCGGTCAGGCCGCCGACGCGGTGGTGCTGGACGGCGCCGCCGCGCAGTTGACCGGCGCGACCGTCGACGATCTGCTCGACCGCTGGATCTTCAGCGGCAACCGCAATCTCGTCGACGAGGTGTACGTGGCCGGCCGGCGCGTGGTCGACGGCGGCCGCCACCGCGACCGCGATGCAATCGCCACCCGTTACCGCGACGCGCTAGCCGTGCTGATGCGGGACTGACGGCGCGACCCGGCCCCGAGCGGCGTTTCGCGACCCGGGAGCGGCCTTCGTCGGGGACTGGTGGGGTTTCGTCGCACGCCACGGCAGGCCGCACGGAGGCCGGGCAGGCTGGCAGCGTCCCCAATCAGCAAGGAGTGCCGACGATGAGCCCGAACCGCCCCAGGACCGTTTCTTCCCTCGTCGCCCCGCTGCTGGCGGCGGCGCTGGCGGTGCCTGCGGGCGCCTGCGCCGCCAGTCCATCGGCTGCGACCGGCGGCGACGCATTGAGGACGACCGTCGAAAAGCGCCTGCTCGGCGACCGCACCGGCGCCTGCTTCGCGGTCGCGGTGATCGACGGAACCGGCGACGGCGATTTCGACGTGCGCCGGACCTTTGCCTGCGCCGATGGCAGCACGGCTCCGAGGATCGGGCCGGCCAGCGCGTTCGAGATCGGTTCGGTCACCAAGACGATGACCGCCGCCCTGCTTGCCGGATTGATCGAGGCCGGTCAGGCCGATCTGGACGATCCGCTCGCAGGCTATCTGCCCGGCGACGTGCGGGTCCCGACATTCGAGGGCCAGCCGGTCCGGCTGCGTCACCTGGTCACCCATACCAGCGGGCTGCCGGCGCTGCCGCCCGGCGTCGAAATGTCGGATCCCACCGATCCGTACGCGGCGATCACGGCGGATGATCTGCTGGCCGCGCTTGGCCGCAGCACGCTTGCGCAGGCGCCTGGCGAGCGTTTCGAGTACTCCAACTTCGCTTCGATGCTGCTGTCGTATGCGATCGCCCGCCGCGCCGGTGAGGATCTGGAAACGCTGCTCGACACGCGCGTCTTCACCCCGCTCGGGATGGGCGGCGCCTACATCAACGATCGTCCGCAAGGCATCGAAGAGGCGGCCGGGCACCTGCCGAGCGGCAAGGTCACGCCGGCCTGGCGCTTCCGGACCGACCTGGCCGGAGTGGGCGGCGTGCGCGCCACCCTCGACGACATGGTCGCCTATGTGCGCGGCCAGCTCGGCGCCGCACCGGAGCCGCTCGCGGCCGCGATCGGACTGACCCAGCAGCCGCTGTCGACGCCATCGGCGCAGCCGATCGCGATGAACTGGATGCTGGCGCCGCTGGACGGTCGGACGGTGCACGCACACGAGGGCGGCACCGGAGGCTTTTCCTCGTTCGTCGCCTTCGACCGTGAACGCCGCCGCGGCGTGATCGTGTTGTCGGACACCGCGATGACGACGCTGGGCGGACTCGGCAGCCTCGGCCAGCATCTGCTCGATGCGCGCCTGCCGCTCGGCGCGCCGCGCAAGGCGACGGCCGCTCCGCCGACGCTGATCGAAGCGCTGGTCGGCGACTGGCAACTGCAGGGCGGACCGGCGATGACGCTGCGGCGCAACGGCGATGCGCTGGAAATCCAGGCGACCGGCCAGCCTGCGTTCGCGATGGGTTACGACAGTGCCGGCGACTTCTATCCGCTCGCCTTCGATGCGTTGCTCTCGCCGCAGAAAGGCGCCGATGGCAGCTACCGCTTCGTCTGGCACCAGGGCGGCGGCGTGCTGGCGGCGCGTCGGATCGACGCCAACGCCGACGCCGCGCCGACGCTCACCGCGGAAGCGCTGGAGGCATACGCCGGCGAGTATCCACTCGATCCGACCGACCTGGTGCTCAGCGTGCGGGTGCAGGGCGACGCCCTGTTCGCGCAGGCTACCGGGCAGGGGGCGTTTCCGTTGACGCCTGTGAAGGACGACGTGTTCGAGGCGGCCGCGTACGGGATCGAGATCCGCTTCCGGCGCGGCGACGACGGCGCGGTCGACGGCCTGACCCTGCTGCAGGGCGGGCAGACCCTGCGTGGCGTGCGACGCTGACATCATGCCGACGTCCGCCCCCACCGACATGCGCGCCGGGACGACCTATCCGCTCGACGCAGCGCTGCCGCCGAAGGTGCTGGTCGGCGGCAACACGGTCTGGAGCCGGTATCGCCAGTACCCGGTGTTCAGTCTGCCGTGGCTGCGCGGCCGCAGTTTGCTGTTCGCGATCGTGCTGGCCCTGTTCGCGCTGGTCGCCGGCTTCGGCATGGGGCTGTCGACCCGCGATTACGAGGTTGGAGTGCTCTCCGGCGGCCATCTGTTCGTCGCCTTCATGCTGATGGCGACCGCGGGTCCCGCATTGGCGACCTGGGTGCGCTACCGGCGCTGGCCGGCGACGCGCGAGCGCCGTGCGGTGGTACTGGCGGTGCTGGTCGGCATCGCGATCAGCTTCGCCGTCGATCAATGGGCCTCGGGCTACGTCGAGCGCGAAGTCGTGACGGCGATGCAGGAAGCAGGACAGCGGGTCTCCGGCAAGCCGGACCTGTCGGGCTTCGAGCGCGGGCTCGCATTGGCGGTCAACCTGGCCGTGTTGCTCGTGATCTACGGCCTGTTCGGCGGCGGGTTGGCGCTGCGCGCCTACTTCAGCGAACAGCGGCGCTGGGAACAGGAACGGCACCAGGTAGAGGTCGCGCGCCTGCGCCGGCTCAAGCACGACAGCGACCTGCGCCTGGGCGCGCTGCAGGCGCAGGTCGAGCCGCACTTCCTGTTCAATACGCTGGCATCGGTGCGCGCGCTGGTGCGGCAGGATCCGCTGCAGGCCGAGCAGACCCTCGACGCGCTGGTCGACTACCTGCGCGCGACGATTCCGCGGCTGCGCAACGGCGATGCCGGCAGCGCCGGCCTCGAGTCCACGCTCGGCCAGCAGCTCGATCTGTGCGCCGCCTATCTGGAGGTGATGCGGTTGCGCATGGGCGGCCGGCTGGTCTATCGGATCGATGCCGAGCCGGCTTTGCGCGGGCGCGCCTATCCGCCGCTGCTGTTGATCACCCTGGTCGAGAACGCGATCAAGCATGGCATCGAGCCGAAGCGCGGAGGCGGCGAGGTGGTGGTGTCCGCCCGTGTGGCCGACGGCATGCTCGACGTCGAGGTCCGCGACGATGGTGTCGGCCTGCGGCCGGGCATCGGCAGCGGGGTCGGCCTGGAAAACGTGCGCGAGCAGCTGCGTGCACGGTATGGCGGCCGCGCCGCGTTGCGGCTGCAGGCCGCTCCCGGCGGTGGTACCGTCGCCGGGATCCGGATCCCGGCCGCGGAGGCGGCATGAGCATGCGCGACCCATCGACCGAGGCGCCGACCGTGCTGGTCGCCGAGGACGAAGCGCCGCAACGCGCCGCGCTGCTGGCCATGCTGCTCGAGACGTGGCCGGAACTGGGCCGGGTCCAGGCGTGCGAGGACGGCGTCGAGGCGCTGCAGGCGGTCGCCGCGCAACGACCGCAGGTCGCCTTTCTCGACATCCGCATGCCCGGCGTCAGCGGCCTGGACGTCGCCCGTGCGGTGGTCGCCTACGGCGGCCAGGTGGTGTTCACCACCGCCTTCGACGAATACGCGATCGGCGCGTTCGAGGCCGGGGCCCTCGACTACCTGCTCAAGCCGGTGCAGCCCGCCTCACTCGCCCGCGCGGTCGCGCGCGTGCGCGAGCGCCTGGCCCAGCCGGACCGCGCGGCGCTGCGCGAGCGGGTCGATGCGCTGGAGGCGCGGCTGCGGCCGACCGACGGGCGCCTGGTCCGCTGGATCAGCGCCAGCATTGGTGACAGCGTGAGGATGATCGGCATCGACGAGGTGCTGTTCTTCCAGGCGCAGGACAAGTACGTGCGCGTGGTCAGCGACGACAACGAGGCGGTGATCCGGACACCGCTGAAGGAGCTGCTGGCCGGGCTCGATCCCGATGCGTTCTGGCAGGTGCACCGTGGGGTGATCGTGCGGGTCGCCGCGATCGACTGCGTGCACAAGGACGAACTGGGCAAGTGGCGGTTGCACCTGCGCGGTCGCGACGAGGCGTTGCCGGTGAGCGCCGCGTTCCTGCATCGCTTCCGCGGCATGTGAGGTGGTGGGCGGCGCCCCCTTTCCTTCCCAACTCCTCCGGAGGTCCTCAGCCGGCGCGCGCGAACAGCGCGTTGAGTTCGCCGTAGGGCACCGCGTTGTCGAATCGGCGTGCGGTATCGCCGCCCAGGAACCCGCGCACCGCCTGCAGGCCGGCGGCGAACGCATGCTGGAACACGCCTTCGCCGGCGCTGACCCGGCGCACGCCGGCACGCTGCAGTTCGGCCAGCGGCGGCAGGCCGGGCATCGCCATCACGTTCAGCGGCAGTGCGGTGCCGGCTGCGACCGCGGCGATCTCGCGACCGTCGGCGATGCACGGTACGAACGCACCGTCGGCGCCGGCTTCGGCGTACAGCGCCAGCCGTTCCAGCGTCATCGCCACCGCCTGTTCGCCATCGGCCATCCCGCGCAGGTAGACGTCGGTGCGTGCGTTGACGAACAGCGGCATGCCGTCGAGCGCGGCGCGGATCGCGCGGATCTTGCGGGCCAGCGATTCCGGGGTGCCGGCGCCGTCCTCCAGGTTGATGCCGACCGCACCGGCCTCGGCGACCTCGCGCACCAGCGCGGCGACCGCCTCCGGATCGTCGCTGTAGCCGTCCTCGACGTCGATGCTGACCGGTACCGTCGTGACCCGGACGATCTCGCGGACCTTGTCCATCAGCGCGGTGCGCGGCAGTGCACCGCCATCGGCATGGCCGCAGGCCCAGGCCATCGCGGCGCTGCTGGTGCCGATCGCCGGTGCGCCGGCGTGCTGCCACAGCGCCGCGCTGGCAGCGTCCCAGGCGTTGGCGATCAGCAGCGGCGCATCGCTGCGGTGCAGGGCGGCGAAGCGGGCGTGCAGGTCGGCGTGCGTGTCTTGGGACATCGGCTGTTCCGTCGTGGCTGGAGAGACGGCAGCATCGCAGAGGGCAGGCCAGGCGGCTCGCCGTTTCCGGACATCCTCGTCGGCCATCGATGCGAATGCGTGCGCTCAGGCGGCGAACAGGTCGTCGACGGCCTCGGCCTTCGGCAGCGCACCTTCGAGCTCCAGCAGGAACTGCTTGGTCGGCAGGCCGCCACCGAAGCCGGTCAGCGAACCGTCGGCGCCGATCACCCGATGGCAGGGCAGCACGATTGGCAGCGGATTGCGGCCGTTCGCAGCGCCGACCGCGCGCACCGCCGCCGGCCGGCCGACCCGCGAGGCCATCTGCGCGTAGCTGACCGTGCTGCCGTACGGAATCCTCGCCAGCTCCAGCCAGACGCTGCGCTGGAACGCGGTCCCTTCCGGCGCCAGCGGCAGGTCGAAGACGGTGCGCTGGCCGGCGAAATACCCGTCCAGCTGCGCGGCCACCGCATCCAGCAGCGGGTGCTCGCCGGCCTGCCAGCGGGTGTCGCGCGGCACCGGGTGGCGCTGGGCGTGGAACTCGATCGCGTGCACGCCGGCATCGGAGGTGGCGATCCGCAGCGGGCCGACCGGGCTGTGGTAGAGGCGATGGAAGATCGGGGCGGGTGCGTTCATGCGGTTTTCCTCCGCTTGGCGGCGGGACGGGAGGGGGCGTTCGGCGCGGCGCGTGCCGTTTCCGCCGCTTCGCGCCACAGGTGGATCACGGCGTAGGCACGCCACGGGCGCCAGGCCTCGGCATGTGCGGCGAGGGCCTTCGCGCCCAGCCGCGAGCCGTCGGTCGGCAGGGTCTTCTGCAGCACCAGGTCCTCGGACGGGAATGCGTCCGGGTGCGCCAGCGCACGCAGGGCAATGTACTGCGCGGTCCAGGGGCCGATTCCCGGCAGCGCGGTCCAGCGATCGACGAATTCCTCCAGGGTCTGCTCCGGACGGAAGTCGATGCGACCATCGAGCAGGGCGCAGGCGATCGTGCGGATGGTTTCCGCGCGGGCCGTGGTCAGTCCGATCCCGGCGAAGTCGGCATCCGCCAGCGCCGCAGGAGTCGGGAACAGATGGGTCAGGCCCTCGACCAATGGCGGCTCGAAGACGCTGCCGAAGCGCGTGGCGAGGCGGGCGGTGACGGTGCGTGCGGCGGCGACGCTGACCTGTTGGCCGATGATCGCGCGCACCGCGATCTCGAAACCGTCCCAGCCGCTGGGCAGGCGCAGGCCCGGGCGTCGTTGCAGCAGCGGTCGCAGCCGGGCATCGGTGGCGAGCGTGGTGGCGACCGCCTGCGGATCGGCGTCGAGGTCGAACATCCGCCGTACGCGCGTCACCACCGCCTGCAACTGCAGCGGCGGCACGCCATGCAGCTCCAGCTTCAGCGCCGGCTCGTCGTCGGGCCAGGCACCGACTCGCAACCAGCCCGGGGGACCGTTGCCGTCGACCGGCGCGATCACGCGCTGGTAGCCGTGTTCGTCCACCACTTCGACGCCCGGCAGTGCACGGCCGCGCAGGAAGTCGAGCATCGCGTCCAGCTCGTACGGCGGGCGGTAGCCCAGGCGCAGGGCCAGGGTCTCGTCGCGCGAGGCCGACGGACGCTTGCGCAGTTCGCGTGGCGCCATCCGGTAGGCCTCCTTGAAGGCGGTGTTGAAGCGGCGCAGGCTGCCGAAGCCGGCGGCCATCGCCACATCAGTGATCGACAGGTCGGTCTCCGTGAGCAGTTGCTTGGCGAACAGCAGCCGGCGGGTCGCGTGCACGCCCAGCGGCGCGGCGCCGAGGCGCTCGACGAACAGTCGCCGCAACTGGCGCTCGCCCAGATGGACGCGCTCGGCCAGCGCCGCGACCGGCGCGTCGGCGAGCAGGCCCTCGTCGATCAGACGGATCGCCCGCGCGACCGCGGCATCGCCGCGCCGCCAGTGGCCGTCGGCGGGCGACAGCTCGGGTCGGCAGCGCAGGCAGGGGCGGTAGCCGGCGGCCTCGGCCGCGGCCGCGTTGGCGAAGTAGCTGACGTTCTTCTCGTGCGCGGGCGGCGCCGGGCAGACCGGCCGGCAGTAGATGCCGGTGGTCGCGACCGCGGTGAAGAACAGGCCGTCGAAACGGACGTCGCGGCTCAGCCGCGCCTGCGCGCAGATCTGCGGCGGCAGTCCGGGGCGGTCGTGGCCGGTCGCGGTGACGGCGGTGGAAGCGGGAGAGGACATGAGTGCAGGCTAGCACCGCCTGCGTCCATCGACTCGCCGGTTTCGGACATCGATGAAGGTATGGGAAGCCAGGCCCGAGTGCTGGGCCTGTTTCCTCTCACTCCTCGCTTTCCAGTGCCGGCAGCAGCGGGGCGATGTCGCCGTCGTTCTCCGCCGGGACGATGCCGACCAGCCGTGCCAGCAGCGGA
The DNA here is from genome assembly GCF_021725675.1 of Marilutibacter chinensis. Taxonomy (GTDB): domain Bacteria; phylum Pseudomonadota; class Gammaproteobacteria; order Xanthomonadales; family Xanthomonadaceae; genus Marilutibacter; species Marilutibacter chinensis. The sequence goes on from NZ_JAKJPO010000010.1 coordinate 78,889, forward strand.
TAGACATCGACATTCTCGAACGGGGGCACGGTCACGCCGTCGCGGAACGCGGGCCCATGCGCGACGAACAGAGCGCGCATCGACGGCAATGCCGGATCGTAGCCATGCGAGCCGCGGGTACCGGCGGTGCGGCGGCGTTCGATGTACTCGGCCGGTATCGCGTCCCAGCCCTCGTCCATCTGGCAGATGATCGACGGCACCCGCGGATTGCGGCCGTAGTGCCAGCGCGCCGGCAGTTCCTGCTTGCGCCAGCACTGGTAGTGCTCGTGGCGCCCCGCGGACCGTTCGACCAGCCTGCGTTCGACTTCGCCGGCGCGGCCCGGCATCGGTTCGATGCCGACCGACTGGCCGTACGACACGACCTTGCCGTCCTGCATCGATACGATGTCCTCCACCGCGATCGCCTGATCGCCCCGGGTCGCCGCCATGCCGTGGTCGGAAACGACGATGAGATTGACGGCGTCGAGCAGGTCGCGCGCCTGCAGCCCGTCGAGCAGCCTGCCGATCGCCGCGTCGGCCTCGGCGACCGCCGCTCGCGTTTCCGGCGAATCCGGGCCGTGGTCGTGGCCGGCCTTGTCGACGCGCTCGAAATACAGGGTGGCGATGCGCGGCCGGGTCGCCGCCGGTTCGGCCAGCCAGCCGAGCACGGTGTCGACGCGTGTCTCGTAGGGCATGTCGGCATCGAACGGCTTCCAGCGGTCCGGGCGCACGCCCTGGACGGGCGCCTCGCTGCCAGGCCAGAACAGCGTCGCATTCGGCAGCCCCGCCTTGTGCGCGCCGACCCAGATCGGTTCGCCGCCCCACCAGCGGCCGTCGCCCACCGCCTCGCGGTTGCTCAACCGGAACACGCCCAGCCCGGCGTCCTCCATGCTGTTGTGGACGATGCCGTGACGGTCCGGGCGCAGTCCGGTGACGATGCTGTAGTGGTTCGGAAAGGTCAGCGACGGATAGGACGGATTCATCCATTCGGCGCGGACGCCGCCGTCGACGAGGCGTTGCAGGTTCGGAGTGATGCCGAGCTCGAGGTAGTCGGGGCGGAAGCCGTCGATCGACACCAACAGCACGGGTGGTGAGGAGTTCGGGACCCGGGCCGCGGCCGGGCCGCCCCGCGCTTCATGCGGCGACGAAACGCAGGCTGCAAGGAAAAGGAGAGCGGCGGCGGCCAGAACGGCAGCCAGGGCGGCGCGCGCCGCGCGCGCACGGATCGGGATGGATGGCATGGAGCGATCTTGACGGGGAGATGTTGCAGGCGATGGGGGATGTCGTTCCGCGGAGCGGGGACCTGCTTGCGGCCGGCTGCTCAGCATTGCGCGGAGAGCCCTGCTGCGTATCGCAGGCCGCCGGCCAGATGACGGCGGAAGGTCGCGTCCGCGTACACGGCCGGATCGTGGCCGAGGCCCGTATACCAGGCCCGGCCGCCGAGGCGTTCATGACACCAGGCGATCGGATGGTCGCCGTCCATCCCACCGCCTTCGTACAGGGTCTCGTCGACGGTGGCGATCACCGTGACGCGGCCGCGTGGGTTGTCGCGATAGTTGTAGATCTCGTCGGTGACCGGCCAGTGACGCTCCCCGGGCGCGATGCCTTCGCGGGCGAATTCCACGCGCGTGCTCTGCAGGCCCGGCGGGTGGTTGGCGAACCATGCGCCGACCAGGTCCCCGTACCACGGCCAGTCGTGCTCGGTATCGGCTGCCGAATGGATGCCGATGAAGCCGCCGCCGCTCTGGACGAAAGCCTTCATCGCCCGCTGCCCGTGCTCGTCGAGCACGTCGCCGGTGGTGTTGGCGAACACCACCAGCCGGTAGGGGGCGAGGTTGCCGGGATTGAAGTCGGCGGGATTCTCGCTGGCATCGACGGCGATCGACTCGGCTTCCGCAAGCTGACGCAGCGTCTTCAGCGCATCCGGAATGGAGTCGTGTCGCCATCCTGTGGTGCGGGTGAAAACCAGCATGCGCAATGGAGGCGTCGCCTCGGTTGCGCCGGGCCCGTTCGACAAAGTGTCCCCGGAACAGGCGCACAGGCCCGCCAGCAGGCAGATCGACAGCAGGAGCCGCCGGGTTCGGTTCACGATCGGGTTCTCCATACATGGAGGCTGCAGGGGTGCGACGGTCCGGCCGCAAGCGACGTACAGGGTAATCGTGGCAACGACGTCACCTGCTGGAGAAACCATCCCATGAGCCGCGGCAATTCCATCGGACCACAGTCCATATTGGCCAGTATCGCACTCCTGTTGGGCGCATCGGCGCTGGACGCCACGGCGCAGACCGCCGAGGTGCCATCGGCGCAGATGCCCCGGGCCGCCTCGGTACAGCCGGAGAAGGGGGATGCGGAAGTCGAAGCGCGGTCCGGTGGAGTCGCCGCCGACCGCGACGGGACACACGCTCCACGCTGCATGCGCCAGACCGGTTCGAATATCCGCTCTCGCGACTGCACCGCTGCCCGCGGCCGCGCCCATGACCGCGACGACCAGGAGGCCAGCGGCCGCGCCGACGTCGGGACGCGCGTGCATGCCGCCGAGACGAGCACGCAGATACTCAACCGCGCCAACGACTGAGCGGGACCGCGCGGTTTCGGCGACCCGATTCCTGCATGGTCCGCTCAGCGGTTCCCGATCCGTTGACCATGCTGTTGGAGCGGTGCATCCGGACGTCCTCCACGACCTTCCCCCGGGTCCCGGGTGCCCGCTCCGCTGCTTTTTCGCCGGTTGCCCGTGTTTCCGGTCATCGCCGTCCGCACCCGGTTTTCTCCGTACAGGCGGCGTTTATGCCAAGTCTGCCTCCTCGGTTATCCTTGTCGGCCGTTCGCCGCCAAGGGTGCGGCACGTCGCATTTCCAGGGATGGGAGCTTCCGGTGCCCGAGCCGTCGCCACGGCTTTCGGCGCCGGCCCGCACGGCAGGCCGCGATCGCGGCCGATCCGCCGACAAGAACAAGAAGCCTTTCGCCATGGACTATTTACAGTCGTTTTCTCGGTCGCTCTTCCGGCCCGCGCTGCACCTGCGCACGGGCAACCGCTCCGGCCTTGCGCTGATCGCGCTCTGGGCGGCGCTGTGGTGCGGCGTTCCGGCAGGCGCGGATGCGCAGACCATCGACGAGCCCGGCGTGCACCTGGTCGACCCGCGCAGCGGGCAGGGCCACGACGTGGACGCGCGGGGACAGGACAAGGCGTCCGCACGCAAACCCGGGCCGGCCGGCGGACCGGGTCCGGCCTATTGCGCCGGCCGTCCCGGCAGTGACGCGCGACCGGACAACTGCATCGATACCCAGGTGCGGGAAGACGAGGCCAGGCGCAAGTCGATCGAGGCGGCCAGGCGTTCGGGCGTGGAGGTCGGTACCCACGTCCGCGACCGGATCCCGCAGCGACCGGTGCAGCGCAATCACTGATCGGGGAGGCGGGCCGGTTCATGCCGGTCCGCCTGCAGCCCGGCGAACAGGCGCTGCAGCGACCGCTCGTAGAAGTCGCGGAACATCGCTTCGTCGTAATTGAAGCGGCCGCTGCGGTACAGCGCGACCAGACCGTGGGTGTGCGCCCACAGCGTCATGGTGACGGCCCATGCGTCGTCCTCGCGCAGCGCGCCGGCCGCGATCGCATCGGCAACCGCGTCGGCGACCACGGTCAGGGTCGGCGAGCGGCGTGCGCGGAAGTCCTCCGGATAGCGTCTCGCGTCGCGCCGCGGCATCGAGAACGCCAGGTCGAACAGGTGTGGATGGGTGAGGGCGTAGTCCAGATAGAGGCGATGCACCTCGATCAGCCGGGTCAGTGGATCGAGCCCCTGCGCGCGTGCCGACCAGTGCCCGGCGATCGACTCGAAGCTGTCCTCGCCGATCCGCGCCAGCAGGGCTTCGCGGTTCTCGAAGTGACGGTAGATCGCCATCGGTGACAGCCCGACCGCGGCCGCGACCCGGCGCATCGTCACCCCTGCTGGTCCTTCACGCTCGAACAGGCGGCGGGCGGCCCGGAGGATGCGACCTGCGGAATCGGAACGGGCTTTCATGTGTACAGCGTAAACAAAACCGCGGGTTCCGGCCGGTTTCGCGCCGGAATCGACCGCGGTGCGGGGTCATCGATGCGTCGGCGGCGGTGCCGCGATGCGCGGCGGCGCGATAATGGCGGCATCGAACGCCCGCCCTTCGGGCATGACCATCGGAGCCCCTCATGAGCCAGAGCGTCCGCAACCGCCACGATCCATCCCGCACGATCCGCGCGCCGCGCGGCAGCGAACTGAGCTGCAGGTCATGGCTGACCGAGGCGCCGTTCCGGATGATCCAGAACAACCTCGATCCGGAGGTCGCCGAGCACCCGGAGGATCTGGTGGTTTACGGCGGCATCGGCCGCGCCGCGCGCGACTGGGACAGCTTCGACGCGATCCTCGAATCGCTGAAGGAGCTTGGCGACGATGAAACCCTGCTGGTGCAGTCCGGCAAGCCGGTCGGCGTCTTCCCGACCCATCCGGATGCGCCGCGGGTGCTGATCGCCAATTCCAACCTGGTGCCGGCCTGGGCCAACTGGGAGCACTTCAACGAGCTCGACCGCAAAGGCCTGATGATGTACGGGCAGATGACGGCGGGGTCGTGGATCTACATCGGCAGCCAGGGCATCGTGCAGGGCACCTACGAAACCTTCGTCGAGATGGGCCGCCAGCACTACGGCGGCGACCTCAAGGGCAAGTGGATCCTGACTGCGGGCCTGGGCGGCATGGGTGGCGCGCAACCGCTGGCGGCGTCGCTCGCCGGCGCCTGCAGCCTCAACATCGAATGCCAGCAGAGCCGGATCGACATGCGCCTGCGCACGCGCTACGTCGACGAGCAGGCGAGCGACCTCGATGACGCGCTGGCGCGGATCGAGAGGTACACCGAAGCCGGCGAGGCGAAGTCGATCGCCTTGCTCGGCAATGCCGCCGAGATCCTGCCGCGGATGGTCGAGCGCGGCGTGCGTCCGGATGCGGTCACCGACCAGACCTCCGCGCACGACCCGGTGCACGGCTACCTGCCGATCGGCTGGAGCGTCGAGCAGTGGGAGCGGATGCAGAAGGAGGATCCGGTCCGTGTGCGCGACGCGGCCAAGAAGTCGATGCGCGTCCATGTCGAGGCGATGCTGCACTTCGAGGACATGGGCATTCCGGTCTTCGACTACGGCAACAATATCCGCCAGATGGCCAAGGACGAGGGCTGCGAGAACGCGTTCGACTTCCCGGGCTTCGTACCGGCCTACGTGCGTCCGCTGTTCTGCCGCGGCGTCGGACCGTTCCGCTGGGTCGCGCTGTCGGGCGATCCGGAGGACATCTACAGGACCGATGCCAAGGTCAAGGAACTGATCCCCGACGACGCCCACCTGCACAACTGGCTGGACATGGCCAGGGAGCGGATCAGCTTCCAGGGCCTGCCGGCGCGGATCTGCTGGGTCGGCCTCGGCCTGCGCCACAAGCTCGGCCTCGCCTTCAACGAGATGGTCCGCAACGGCGAGCTGAAGGCGCCGGTGGTGATCGGCCGCGATCACCTGGACAGCGGCAGCGTCGCCAGCCCGAACCGCGAGACCGAGGCGATGAAGGACGGCTCCGACGCGGTGTCCGACTGGCCGCTGCTCAACGCGATGCTCAACGTCGCCGGCGGCGCGACCTGGGTGTCGCTGCACCACGGTGGCGGCGTCGGCATGGGCTACAGCCAGCACAGCGGCGTGGTGATCGTCTGCGACGGCAGCGAAGCCGCCGACAGGCGCATCGCCCGGGTGCTGTGGAACGACCCCGGTACCGGAGTGATGCGCCACGCCGACGCTGGCTACGAGGCCGCGAAACAGTGCGCGAAGGAGCAGGGCCTGAAGCTGCCGATGGCGTAAGGTCGCGGTCCCGGCAGCATCGCGACGGCCCGGCCGGCTCCGGGCCGTCGTCGTTTCCGGATCCCGGCCGGCGAAGGGGGTTGCATCCGCGGCGGAGTCGGAGTAAATAGTTAATAAATTAATTAACTATTGTCGCCACAATGTCGATCGATCGTGTCTTCGAGGCGCTCGCCTCGGTTCCCCGCCGCAAGATCCTGGCCTATCTCAGCGAGGGCGAGATGACCGCGGGCGAAATCGGCGAGCGCTTCGACTTCAGCAAGCCGGCGCTGTCCGGTCACCTGCGCGTGCTGGAGGACGCGGGCCTGATCGTGCGCGAGCGCCGCGGTCAGTTCGTCTACTTCCGCCAGCAGACCGAACGACTGACCAACACGCTGTTCGGCTGGATGACCGAAGCGTGTCCGGTGGCGCGGCCGCTGAAGCGCGAGAGCCGGGCCCGTGCGCAGGAGAAACGCGGCGGGCGCGGCAACGACGACACCGGATCCTCGAAGTCCTGACGCCGGAGGCCACTGATGGGTATCGCACAGGGACGCGTCGACACTTTTCCATCGGTCTCGCTCCGGTCCCGTTCCGGCGGCCTGCCGGTCGAGGTGACGCTGGTCGGGCAGCTTGGAATCGGTGAAGGGGACCGGCTGATCGCCTCGACGGCCGCGCTGCAGGCGCGCCATCCGCATCACGCCGACGCCCTGGACGAGCCGTCGGCACGTATCGGCAGCATGGATCTGTCGCGCGGCGATCCGACCGCGCTGTATTCCTTCGTCGTCGGTCCGCAGGGGCATCCATTCCATTGTCATGCCGGCCACCGCGTGTTCACCGCGGTCGCCGGCAGCGGCGGTGCGCGGCTGTGCTTTTCGACGGAGTCGCGGGAACGGATCGACGCCGATCCGCGTGGTTTTGCCCGCACGCTCGAATGCGTCGACGTGCCCCCCGATGCGATGTTCACCGTCCGCTTCGGCGGCGGCACCTGGCATCGCTTCGTTCCGCTCGCCGCGGGGCATCCGGCCCTGATGGCCCTGTCCTGTCACAGCAACGAGCTGGGCGGCGGACTGTCGTCGGAACTCGAGCGCCTGGTCCGCGCCGGGCAGGGGGACATTCCGTCGCTGACGGAGCTGCTGCCGGATACCGTGGCAGAAGCAGTCGCGGAGGCCTTCGCCGCCGGCCAGGTGCCGGCGACCGTCCTGGCGTTGTCGGCGCCCGCGGACAGCCTTGCGGGGCGGGCCTGTCGCCGCTCACGTTCGATGGCGGGCATTCTCGGTGCGCGCATGCGTCGCACGAGGAAACCCCGGGGGTTTGCCGCCCGCAACGCCGGGCACTGCAGGGTCGACGAACATCCGTCGCCGCCGCCCGGTTCGTTGCTGGCGGACGTGCTCGATGGTGCCAACGTGCATCAGGACTGGTTCGCGCTCGAGCTGCCTTCCGGGACCATGCCGGAGGCCGACGTCGAGCGGATCATGGCCTGCATGCTGGAAGGCTTCGTGTGCAATCAGGCTGCGAGCGTCACCGGGCTGATGGCGTTCCGCAATGTGCTGGTCCGACCTCTGGGGCTGCGGACGTCGCGCCTGGGCTGTCCGGCATCGTCGCTGCTGTCGGAGGGGCCTTGCCGGCAGCGCTTCGACGGACGCTTTCCGGTGCTGGATGTGCGCCGCGAAGAGAGCGGGCGCTGGGTGGAAGTGCTGCTGGGAGCGGACGACAGACATCTGTCGTTCCGTTCCTGCGTGCGCGTTGAGCGGATGACGGATGGAACGACCCGGTTCGGACTGGGAACCCGGGTCCGGCCGACGAACCTGTTTGGCCGGCTCTACATCGCGATGATCACGCGCACGCATCGCCGCCATGTCGCACCGACGATGCTGCGTTCCGCTGTCGCACACGTGGCACGGGCGGTCGCGGACGTACCGGGGATTGGCGCTCCACGCGTACTGCTGCCGCTGCCGGTCGCGTGACGGCGGCGCGTCGGCAGTTGTGGCGGAACTCGCGGGATTGCGGTTCTCGCCCCGCTCCGCCCGCGAATGCGTCAGAATGTACGGCCCTCGCGCCCCGCAGGCGCATGTTGGAACGGCTCGCGATGAACGCCTCTGCCCCTTGCCGCCAGTGCGGCTGCGAATACACCTACGAGGACGGCAACCTGGTCGTCTGCCCCGAGTGCGGGCATGAGCAGGTGGCCGGTGAAGTGGCGGAGATCGCCGGGGAGGAGACCGTCGTCGTCGATGCGAACGGCAATGTGCTGGGCGACGGTGATGCAGTGATCGTGATCAAGGACCTGAAGGTCAAGGGTTCCTCCTCGGTGGTGAAGGTCGGCACCAAGGTCAGGAACATCCGCCTGGTCGAAGGCGACCACAACATCGACTGCAAGATCGAAGGTATCGGTGCCATGAAGCTGAAGTCGGAATTCGTCAGGAAGGCGTAGCCGCGACGACCGGTGGAGCCGCCGCGGGCCCGGCACCTTCTGCGGTCCGCCGCCTGCCGTCCGTCGCGGCAGGTTCCGATGATCCTGCCTGCCCCGAACGGGCGTCGCCTGGCTGTCGATCGCGGGCATTGCCGATCGTCGTACCGATATGCAGGCCGGCCGGGTGCAGCTGTCCGTCGGCTGCCCACCATTGGATACCAGAACCATGTCAACGATGAACGAACAAGACACGTCCGTCCCGCAGTCCGGTGCGGCGGAAGCCGCCATGGCGGCCCCCTCGGCGCGGCCGTCGCTGTGGAGCGAGTTGCGCGACGCCGTCCGCGGTACCGGCGCCGACTACACGAAGATCCCGCTCCGCCGCGCGGTGTTCCTGCTGGCGGTGCCGATGGTGCTGGAACTGGTGCTGGAGTCGACGTTCGCGGTCGCGGACATCTTCTTCGTCGGCAAGCTCGGGCCATCGGCGGTGGCGACCGTCGGACTGACCGAGAGCTACCTGTTTCTGCTGTACTCGGTCGCGATGGGGCTGTCGATGGCGGTGACCGCCGTGGTCGCGCGCCGGATCGGCGAGCACAAGCCCGACGAGGCGGCGGTCACCGCGGTGCAGGCGATCCTGGTCGCGTTGCTGGCGTCGGTGCCGTTCGCGATCGCTGGCATCGTCTACGCCCGCGAACTGCTGCAGCTGATGGGCGCCGATGCGTGGACGCTCGAGCACGGCGTCGGCTACATGCAGTGGATGCTCGGTGGCAACGCGGTGATCCTGCTGCTGTTCGTGATCAACGCGATCTACCGCGGGGCAGGAGATGCGGCGATCGCGATGCGGGTGCTATGGGTGGCCAACGGCCTGAACATCGTGCTCGATCCGATCCTGATCTTCGGTCTGGGCCCGATTCCGGCGATGGGGGTGGAGGGTGCGGCGATCGCGACCAACATCGGCCGCGGCGCCGGCGTCCTGATGCAGCTGTGGGTGCTGTTCCGCGGCGGCCGCCACATCCGTGTCGCCGCGTCGCAGCTGGTTCTGCGCGGCGCGACGATGCTGAACATCGTGCGTACCTCGCTGGGCGGCATCGGCCAGATGATCGTCGCGACCACCTCGTGGATCTTCCTGCTGCGCATTCTCGCCAGCCTCGGCAGCGAGGCGGTGGCCGGCGCGACGATCGCGATCCGGATCATGATGTTCACGCTGATGCCGGCCTGGGGCATGTCGAACGCCGCCGCGACCCTGGTGGGGCAGAACCTCGGCGCCGACGAGCCGGGCCGCGCCGAGGCCTCGGTATGGCGTATCGGCTGGTACAACATGGCTTTCACGCTCGCGGTGTCGGTGATGTTCTTCTTCTTCCATGACCGCATCGTCGCCCTGTTCACCGACGAGCCCGCGGTGATCGCGATCGGCGGCGAATGGTTGCGAATCCTGTCGTACTCGTACTTCGTCTACGGCTGGTGGATGGTGTCGGTGCAGGCATTCAACGGTGCCGGCGACACCGCAACGCCGACCTGGATCAACGTGGTGTTCTTCTGGCTGATCCAGATCCCGCTGTCGTACCTGCTGGCGATCGCGCTCGACTGGCAGCACTCGGGCGTGTTCTGGGCGGTTTTCGTGTCCGAGACCGCGGTCGGCCTGTTCACGCTGTGGCTGTTCTCGCGCGGTCGCTGGAAGGCGGCGAAGGTGTAGCGGGCTGCCCACGGATGGGACGCTCCGTCCGTGCGCGCCGTCCGCGGAACGGGCGCACGGGCGGCCGGTCCCGTCGGAGGCGGCGCCCGCCTATGTCGGAGCCGCCCCAACGGCTCGCCTCGGCACCTCGGGCGCCGCGTACTTCAGGCACAACGCCCGTTTGCGTACCGGCGACAGCCGCTTGATGGCGTGCTCGGCGCGGCTGGCGGCCGAGCGGTCCGGATACTCGAAGCGGGCCAGCAGGCGCTCCGGCGGCCATGCCCGGGTGAAGCGTGCACCTTTGCCGGCGGCATGCTCCCGATAGCGGCGCTCGACGTCGGTCGCGATCCCGGTGTAGATCCGGGCGCCACGGCATTCGATCAGGTAGACGAACCAGCTGGACATCGCCGCAGTGTAGCGGCGCGGCGCCACATTGGCATTGCCATCACCTGCGCAGGTGTACTGGAAGGGGCCCGTTCCATGGCCGAGCTTCGCGGATTGTGCGAACGGGCAGGTTTCAGCGAGGTGCGCACCTATATCGCCAGCGGCAACGTCGTATTGCGCAGCGACGCCGCCAGCGCACGGGTGAAAGCGATGCTGGAGTCGGTGCTCGAAGCATACGCGGGCAGGCCGGTGGGCGTGATGGTGCGTTCACCGGAGGAAATGTCGGCGGTGCTGGCGGACCACCCGTTCCCGGACGCCGCGCCCAACCGGGTGGTCGCGATATTCCCCGATGACGCTCCGTCGGCGGATGCGCTGGACGGCGTCAGCGGGCGCAAGGACGAACAGCTGGCGCTGGGGCGCCGTGAGATATACGTCCACTACGGCGACGGCATGGCGCAGTCGAAACTCAACGTCCCTGCATCGAAGACCGGCACCGCGCGCAACATGAACACGATCGCCAGGCTGGTGGAAAGGGCGCGCGGTTGAGTTCCGGAATTGACGGCGGTTGAACGCCGCCGGTGACATGATCGGCTCGGGCAGGGGCTTGATCCGCATGGAGACCGCACCATGATCGACATCCTGCCATCCGCGCCGCACGTGGCGGCATTCCACTTCACCGGCACCCTGACCGGCGAGGATTACGACGCCTGCGTCGCCGAGATCGAGACCCGCCTGTCGATGCATCCCCGCATCGCCGTCTATACCGACCTCACCGGGATGACCGGCATGAGTGCGGAAGCGATGGGCAAGGATGTCCGCTACGCGATCGACAAGTTCGGCGAGTACAGCCGGTTCGCGCGCGCGGCGGTGGTCACCGAGCGTCACTGGCTGGCCAACGTGTCGACGTTCGTCGGCAAGCTGGTGCCGACTACCGAGCTGAAGACGTTCGAGCCTGATGAGCGCGGTGCGGCGATGACCTGGGCGTCGCAACCGGTTCCGCGCAGATAGCGGACAGGTCGGCCGCCATCACCATTCGGTCCGCCGCGGCAGCAGGCCCTGCAGTTCGGCGTCGGTGAGATTGCGCCACTGGCCCGGCTTGAGATGTCCGAGCTTGACGTTGCCGATACGCACGCGGACCAGCTGCTTGACCCGGTAGCCGAAGTGGGCGGCCATCAGTCGGATCTGCCGGTTCAGGCCCTGCACGAGAACGATTCGGAAACCGAAGCGGCCGAGCCTGCCGGCCCTGCAGGGCAGGGTCGTCTGGCCATGTACCGGCACGCCCCGGCTCATCCCGCGGAGGAACTCGTCGCTCACTGCATGATTCACCGCGACCAGGTATTCCTTCTCCAGCTTGTTCTCCGCGCGCAGGATCTCGTTGACGATGTCGCCGTTGCTGGTGAGCAGGATCAGGCCTTCGGAATCCTTGTCCAGACGGCCGATCGGGAAGATCCGCTGCTCGTGGCCGACGAAGTCGACGATGTTGCCCTTGACCCCCGACTCGGTCGTGCAGGTGATCCCGACCGGCTTGTTCAATGCGATGTAGACGTGCCGGCGCCGGCCGCGGGCGGCGCTGCGGGCATGCAGGGCCTCGCCGTCGACCAGCACCGTGTCGCCCTCGGCCAGCCCGGTGCCGATCCGCGCGCGCAGGCCATTGACGCTGACGCGGCCGGCGGCGATCAGGCGGTCGGCCTCGCGCCGGGAGCAGAAGCCGGTATCACTGATGAACTTGTTCAGGCGCATGGGCAGGGCGGGCGGTCCGCGACGCTGCCACGGGACCGGCAGGCGGGCGCGAATCCTGTCACAGCCGGGGCGTTTGCGCATCTGCCAACCGGGGATCCGTGAGCCGGCGTTCATCGGGGCACGACAGCACTGTGGAGGAACGCCACTGCCGGCACGTGTGGCGGGTGGCGTGCGCATGGCCTCCGGGCAACCGGGCGGGTCACTCTGCGGCCGTCGCGCGGGTGTAGGATGCCGGCACCCGCCGGATACGGGGGCGTGGACGGGCCGCACGCGCTGCTGGCGGGCTGCGGACAGGGAATGAACCCATGAGATGGAGGAAGGGGACTCGTGAATCTGGAACGTTGGAAGGCCGGCGTATTCGCCATCGCCATGCTGGTCGCCTGCGGCGCGGCCGCGACCGAAGCCGATGACCGCCCGTGGCAGGTCGAGTACGAGAGGATCCAGTACGTCGTCAATCAGGACGGCAGCTACTCGGAGTCGCGGGAAACGGCGACCCGGGTGCTCAGGGAGCCGGCGCTCGAGTACGCGAAGAACGCCTCGGTGAGCTACAGCACGAGCATCCAGAAGGCCGACATCCTGGAGGCGTACACGCTGAAGGCCGACGGCCGCAGGATTCCGGTCCCGCCGGGCAACTACCAGGTCAGCGCCAGCTCGGGGCAGGACGGGGACTCTCCTGTCTACTCGGACCGCTCGACGCTGACGGTGGTGTTTCCCGAGCTCGCGGTCGGCGACACGACGGTATTCTCGTACCGGCTGACGACGAATACGCCGTTGTTCGCGGGCCACTTCTCGGTCATCGAGAGCTTCAGTCCGGCGACGTACTACGGGGACGTCACCGTATCCGTCGATGCGCCGGCGGACCTCGACGCGCGCCACCGGACGTGGCAGATGCGCGAATCCACGGTGAAGCGCCGCGGCGATCGCAGGATCGTCGAGTGGCATTGGCAGAACCGCGATCCGGTGGAGCCGGAAAGCCTTCGCGACACCGTCTTCAACGTCGAACGCTATCCGGGTTACGCGTTCTCGACCTTCGACAGCTACAGGCAGATCGCGGAGGCCTATGGCGGACCGGCCAATGCCAAGGCGGTGCCCACGCCACGCATCCGCGAGCTGGCCGACGAAATCGCCGGCGACGCGCAGGAACCGCGCGAAGTCGCCAGGCGGCTGTACGAATGGGTCTCGCGCAACATCACCTATGCGGGCAACTGCATCGGGCTGGGCGCGGTGGTTCCGCGCGATCTCGACGCCGTGCTCGACAACCGGATGGGTGATTGCAAGGACCATGCGACGCTGCTGCAGGCACTGCTGAAGGCCCGGGGCATCGACAGCACACAGGCGCTGATCAATGCCGGGGGAACGTATTCGCTTCCCGACATTCCTGTGGCGTCGGTGGTGAACCACGTGATCAGCTACATCCCGGACATGGATCTGTACCTGGATTCGACCGCGGCAACGGTGCCGTTCGGCAGCCTGCCGGGCAGCGTGGCCGGCAAGCCGGTGCTGCTGGTCGACGGCCACCATCCGGAGGCGCGCACGCCGGCCAACGACGTCGGCCGGGACGGGCAGAAGCTGGTCACCCGGTTGCGGGTCGATCCGGACGGCTCGATTTCGGGCACGCAGCGCCTGGAGCTGAGCGGTCGCCTGGCGGTCGCCGCGCGCGACCAGTTCCGCGACATGCCGGCCAGCGATGTCGACGAGCTGGTGAAGCGTTATTTCCAGCAGGCCTCGCTGAAGGCCAGCGGCGAGGTCAGCTTTCCGGACCCGAAGCCATTGCTGGAGGAGTTCAGCATCGATGCCGAATTCGAGGTCGAGAAGATGCTGCCGGTTCCGGCCGGCATCCAGGTCCAGCCGTGGTTCGTCAGCTTCGCGCCGATCAGCGGCGTGGTCACGAGCAACCTGGGCAGCGACGAGCATCCGCCGGGCGAGAGCGGCTGCGCGGGCATCGTCTCCGAGGAGCGGTACGAGCTGGAGTTCGCCGACGGGTTGCGGATCGTCGCGCTGCCGCAGGATCTGTCACTGGAGTACGAGGGCGTGAGCTACACGGCGAGCTATCGCCGGGACGGCAACACGGTGCAGGTGCATCGCCTGCTCAACGACCGCACCCCGGGGCCGGTGTGCTCGCCGGAGTACAACGCCGGCTACGCGGCGATGATGCGCCGGATCATGCCGGAGCTGCGTTCCCAGATCATCTACCTGCCGACCACCGAATAGTTGCGCCGATGGCGCCTGTCCTTGCCGGCGGCATGCCGGCAGGCGGGTGCGGGTCCGGACACGGCCCGGGGTTTGCGCATCCGCCTTGCGGGGGCGCCGGCGGGCGTTCACCCGGTGATCGGGGCGCGTCCGCCACGACGACGCTAAGCTGGATATCCGAAAGTGCCCGTATGGAGATCGGCAGATGAAGCGTGTCCTGTACCGTTCGCGCGGACCGGTTCCGCAGCAGGTCGTCGAGGTCGAAACCTTCGATCCGCCGGCGCTCGCTCCTGGCCAGGTGCGGGTCGAGGTGCTGGCCGCGCCGATCAACCCGTCCGACCTGCTGACCCTGACGGGCGAATACGGGTCGCTGCCGCCGCTGCCCGCGGTCGCCGGCAACGAGGGGGTCGGCCGGGTGGTCGAACTGGCGCCGGGCCTTGACGCACCGGCCCTGGGGCAGACGGTGCTGTTGCCGGTCGGCAGCGGCACCTGGACGACCCATCTGGTCGCCGACGCCCGCGCATTGGTTCCGCTGCCGGATGGCGCGGATCCGCTGCAGCTGGCGATGCTCACCGTAAATCCGCCGACCGCGCAGCTGCTGCTGACCGGCACCGTGCCGCTGCAGGCTGGTGACTGGGTGATCCAGAACGCGGCCAACTCCGCTGTCGGCGGCTACCTGGTGCAACTGGCGCGGGCGCGCGGCGTGCGTACGGTGAACGTGGTGCGCAGGGAGTCGGCGGTCGCCGATGTCGAGGCGATGGGCGGCGACGTCGTGCTGGTCGATGGGGACGGCCTGGTCGAGCGGATACGCGACGCCACCGGCGAGGCGCGGATCCGGCTCGGCATCGACGCGGTGGGCGGTACCGCGACCGCACGGATCGCCGATGCGCTGGCGCCCGGCGGCGTCGTGGTCAACTATGGCGCGATGGGCGGCGAGCCCTGCACCGTTTCGCCGGCCGCGTTGATCTTCCGCGGCATCACCCTGCGCGGTTTCTGGCTGGCGCACTGGTACAAGGTCACCGACGCGGGCGCGCGCAACGCGTTGTTCGCCGAACTGGTGTCGTTGATCGCATCCGGCAGGCTCAAGGCGAGGGTGCAGGCGGTCTACGGCATCGACGACATTGGAGCGGCGATCGGAGCCGCCGCGGCGGGGGAGCGCTCGGGCAAGGTCCTGCTGGTGCCGTCGGGCGATCCCGTCAGCCACCGGTCCAGGCACGGATGAACGGTGCCAGCTGCGGGATCAGGTCGACCAGACCGTGCAGCGGTACCAGCAGCCACAGCGAGTGCGTGCGCGCCCACAACACGCCGAACACGATCCCCGCTGGCGCGATCATCACGATCGAGTAGGCGACCGCCCACTCCGCGGTGGCGCTTGCCACGCCTTCCATCAGGTGACCGCCGCGCAGCCAGAGGCCCGGAGCATGGGCGAGTCCGAACAGCAGCGAAGCCCAGACCACCGAAGCCGTCGGCGAGCGGGTCGAATGCGCCAGCCGTTCCTGCAGGATTCGACGGAACAGCACTTCCTCCGCGAGCCCGGCCTCGATCGTCTGCCAGAGCCAGCACAGCGGGACGGCCCAGGCCAGCGTCGTCGCCGCCGGCGCCAGTTCGCCAAGCGCGGCCAGGCCGCGGCCGAACACCGCCTGCAGTCCGAGGTAGGCGGCACCCATCACCGCGAACACGAGCCACAGGCGTCGCGCGCCGAACGGCCCGGGCAGCGGACGCGGCGTGGCGAAAAGCCACAGCGGCAGCGCCACCATCGTGGCGAGCTTCACCAGGAGCTGCACACTCGACTGCGCCGGCTCCTCCGGGAAAGCGTCGTTGATCGCGCCGAATCCCCAGCCCAGGATCAGGGCCGCGAATGCGGCCAGGTAGACAAGCACCGCCGACAGACCATGCGCACGCGTTGCCGGGGCCGCCGCCGGCACCGCCGCGGTCTGGCTCCGGGTCAGCGAAGCGGCCAGCAGCGGAAACGCGACGCCCAGCACGCCGAGCAGGAACAGCGGCTCGGCGATGGAGAAATCCGGCTGGCGCGACAGCGACAGCAGCGCCATGGCGTAGGCGATGGCGGCTACGGCGAGCGCGACGCTCGCGTGGCGGCCGGGGACGAACGATCGACGATGCATGGCGACTCACCGTGGCGGCTGCGGAAGCATGAGCCAGGCGCACGCCGACGGTATCCGCCATTCGTCGCCCAACCGATGGCAGGTTCGTCGCGGTAGCCGCGTCCCGGGCATGGCGGGACGCGGGGACTGCTTGTGGACAGGCCCAGGGAATCTCTGATCAATTCAGAGGTTCCGTGCGCCAGGGATGGCACACACGCGGATCAAGCACGCAGGAGCCTGATCCGGTGGAGCAAGGTCGAGCTTGGCTTGACCTTGCGACGTCTGAACAAGTCCAGGATGGATTTGTTCAGACCTTCCCTAGAATTTCACCAACGACTTGAATCCGCCCCAGATCATCCGTTTGCCGTCGAACGGCAGGGTCTTCGGATCCATGCCGGCGAGCCGTGGATCGGCCATCACCTTCTTGTTGACCCTGTCGCGTTGCGCGCGCGACTTGTAGACGATCCAGGCGAACACCACCGTCTCGTCGTCCTTGAGCTTCACGCTGCGCGGGAACGACGTGGTCTTGCCCGGTTCGACGTCGTCGGCGATGCACTCGTGATAGGCGAGCGCACCGTACTCCATCCATATCTTCCCGGCCTTGCGGGCAAGCTTCCTGTAGTCGTCGATGCGGTCCTTCGGGACCGGCAGTACGAATCCATCCACGTAACTCATACATCCTCCTCGGATCATCGGGCGACGCGTCGGGCGTCGCGGTGGCGGAAAACGACGGGAGCGGTTCAGCCGTCGCGCCCGCACCGGGCGGCGCGGGCCAGCAGCAGCGCACGTTCGCGCGAGTTGCGGGTCAGTTCCGCGGCGCGTTCGAATTCGCCGCGGGCCTCGTCGTGGCGGCCAAGGCGGAACAGCAGATCGCCGCGAACGCTCGGCAGCAGGTGGTAGTGCCTGAGCGAGGGTTCGCCGACCAGGGTATCGGCATGGTCCAGGCCGGCGGCCGGGCCGGCATGCATCGCGATCGCGACGGCGCGGTTGAGCTCGACCACCGGCGACGGCGCGAGGCGGGCGAGCTGCGCGTACAGGCTGGAGATGGTCGCCCAGTCGGTGGCCTCGGCGGTCAGCGCACGCGCATGGCAGGCCGCGATCGCCGCCTGCAGCGTGTACGGGCCACGCTCGATGTTGCGCGCCGCGGCGATCCGCTCGGCCTGCTCCAGTGCCGCCAGTCCGCGCTGGATCAGCAGCCGGTCCCAGCGCGAGCGCTCCTGTTCCAGCAGCAGGACCGGTTCGCCGTCGGAATTGGTGCGGGCATGGCTGCGCGAAGCCTGGATCTCCATCAGCGCGACCAGACCGTGCACCTCGTCCTCGGCCGGCATCAGTCCGGCCAGGATCCTTCCCAGCCGCAGCGCTTCCTCGCACAAGGCGGGGCGGATCAGATCGTCGCCGGCGGTCGCCGAGTAGCCCTCGTTGAAAATCAGGTAGATGACCTCCAGCACCGAGGCCAGGCGTTCGCCCAGTTCGTCGCCGCGCGGCACCTCGAACTCGACATCGGCCTCGCTCAGGCTGCGTTTGGCGCGGACGATGCGCTGGGCGATGGTGGGCTCGGTGGCGAGGAACGCGCGTGCGATCTCGGCGGTGGTCAGGCCGCCGAGCAGGCGCAGGGTCAATGCGAGCCGCGCCTCCCGCGACAGCACCGGATGGCAGGCAACGAATATCAGCCTCAGCAGATCGTCGCCGATCGGGTCATCGAGCGTGGCGAGTTCGGCGTCGTGCCGCGTCTCCTGCTCGTGCTCCAGCTCGTGGGCGATCTGCAGGTGCTTGAGATCGGCCATCTGGCCGTGGCGGATGCGGTCGATCGCCCGGCGCCTGGCGGTGGTTGTCAGCCAGGCGCCGGGATTGTCGGGAATGCCGTCCGAGGGCCACTTTTCCAATGCGGCGACCAGCGCATCCTGGGCAAGGTCCTCGGCCAGCCCGACGTCGCGCAACATGCGGGCGAGCGTGGCGATCACGCGGGCCGATTCCATTCGCCAGATGGCGTCGATGCGGCGGTTGATCTCATGGTCGCTCATGTCGCGTGATGTCAGCACTCCGGGTTCCGGCATGCAAGTGCCGATTGCAGCCGTTCAATGCCTGCGCATGGCCTGCGTTGCTCCACAAGGGCCACCGGGGGCCGCAGCGACTGGAAAACCGGGGGACGCGTGCGGGGGCGCATGGTGGCCCGTGTGGAGCAGTCCGCGAAACCGGAAGCGCTGGCCGCTACGCCTGCGGCGGCTCGCCGGCCATGTGGAACACCTCCCACACGTGGCCATCCGGGTCTTCGAAACCGTGCTGGTACATGAAACCGTGGTCGATCGCCTCGCGCGGCGTGCGTCCGCCTGCGGCCACCGCGCGGGCGACCAATGCGTCGACCGCCTCGCGGCTGTCCAGCGGCAACGCGATCAGCGCGCCGACGCTCTTGCCGGGATCGGCGACCGGCCGGGTGACGAAGGTGGCGAAGTACTTCTCGACCAGCAGCATCACGAACAGGTTCTCGCCGAGGATCATGCAGGTTGCATTCTCATCGGTGAAGGCCGGGTTGAAGCTGTAGCCGAGTTCGGTGAAGAACCTGATCGAGCGGTCGAGGTCCTTGACCGGCAGGTTGATGAAGATCTGTGCGTGGGAGGTGCTGCCGTGCGCGGCGGCGTTCTTGGCGGTCATGGCGGGCTTTCCTTGTGAACTCGTGAGTGGGGGGCGGGCTCAGGCGGCCTTGCCCGGGGTCGGGCAGTCCTCGCTGGCGCGCAGGCAGTTGATCATCCACGGCTTGCCGTAGCGGTCGACGAGCATGCCCCAGCGCAGCGCCCAGAACGTCTCCTGCAGCGGCATCTTGATCTCGCCGCCGTCGGTCATCGCGGCCCAGACGCGTTCGGCGTCCTCGGGCGTATCGACGGTGACGTTGATCGTGGTGCTGTCGGTGCCGGCGTTTTCCGGCGGCGGGCCGTCCGCGCCCATGATCACCGCGTCGCCGACCATGAGGCAGCTGTGCATCACCAGGTCCCTGGAATCGGGCGGCATCTGGTCGCACATCGGCGATTCGCCGTAGGTCATGCGTCCCACGACCTCGCCGCCCAGGGCCTTGGCATAGAAGTCGAAGGCCTCGCGGCACTTGCCGCCGAAATCGCACATATAGGGAATGAACTGCATGTCGGATCTCCTGTGGGATGGGGATGGATGGTGGTAGTTCAGTTGCCGGCGAGCCGCTCGCGCAGGCGTTCTTCCTGCTCGCGGAGCTCGGGAGTGAACGCCTCGCCGAAGTCGTCGGCCTCGAAAACGGGGCGGATCTCGATGACCGATTCGCCGGGCATCGGGTTCGGGCAGCGCTTGACCCACTCGATCGCTTCGTCCATCGAACGGACCTGCCACAACCAGAAGCCTGCGACCAGCTCCTTGGTCTCGGCGAACGGACCGTCGGTGACGGTGCGGTTCTTGCCGTCGAAGGTGACCCGGGCTCCGCGCGAGGACGGGTGCAGGCCTTCGCCGGCGAGCATGATCCCGGCCTTGACCAGTTCCTCGTTGTAGCGGCCCATCTCGGCGAGCAGCTGTTCGCTGGGCATGATTCCCGCCTCGGAATCGGCGGTGGCCTTGACGATGACGATGACGCGCATGGCGGTTTCTCCTGTCTGCAGCGGGCGGTTTTCGCCTGCTTTCGAGATCACGACGAACCAGCCCGGGACGGATCGACATCCATCGCGAAAATTTTCTGGTTCTTCTCCCGGTTGCGGGGAATAGTGACTTCGGATGGAGTGGCGGCCCATCGGGGCGGGGGTTGCTCCGTCCTCATGTCGACGTCCTGCCTCAGAATCGGGCCGCGGATCCTGCATGGTCCGCTCTCCGCCCCCCCCAACCCCGACAGACGCCGCCTTTCGCGGACGTGAAGGTTCAGGCTTCGGCTGTTCTTTGTTCAAAGCGCCAGCAGCGTGTCCAGAAGACGGTGGGTGTGGGGTTTGCAGGATCGCAAGCGGCATGGATGCCGCGCCCGAGCCCCCAGGGATGGGTTTACGGCGTGTCCTGCAAACCCCACGCCCACCGGCTCCCCTCCGTGGATACCACCGCAATCGGGAGAAGAACCAGAAAACTGCCCGGAACCGCTATGCCTGGAACGGGGGAGGAACCCAAACGTGTCATGGTGGCAAGCTCCAGGTGACAGGCGTAGGCTCGGCCGCATCTACGAAGTGGATGCAGTCGTGGCCCGGGTCGTACTCGCATCGGCATTGGCACGCTGGCTGTCGTCGGACACCGGTTCGGCGACAGGGGGCGAGGTCGCGCTCGACGCCGATGGCTCGACCCTGCGCGAGGTGCTGGACGACGTGTTCGCGCATCACCCGGGCTTGCGTGGCTACGTACTGGACGAGCAGGGCGCCGTCCGCCACCACGTCGCGCTGTTCGTCGACGGCCAGGCCGTGCGCGGCAAGGCGCTCGATCATCCGATGTCCGCACGCGCCGAGCTCTACGTGATGCAGGCGCTGTCAGGAGGCTGAAATGTCCGATACGTTGCTGGTGTCCACCCGCAAGGGCCTTTTCATCCTGGAGCGCGGCGGCGGCGCGTCCTGGCGGATCGCTCGCACCGCCTTCCTCGGCGACAACGTGACCCTGACCGCGACCGACCCGCGCGACGGCAGCTGGTATGCGGCACTGAATCTGGGCCATTTCGGCACCAAGCTGCACCGTTCGGGCGATCGTGGCCGCAGTTGGGAGGAATGCGCGGTTCCGGCGTACGCCGAGGGGCAGATGGCGCACACCGGCGACGGCAAGCCGCCGACCGCGGCGACCCTGAAGCTGCTGTGGTCGCTGGTGCCCGGCGGCGCCGACGAACCCGGCCGTTTGTGGGCCGGAACGATCCCGGGCGGGCTGTTCCGTTCCGACGATGCCGGCCGGAGCTGGCAACTGACGGAATCGTTGTGGCAGTACCCGGGGCGTGGCGACTGGTTCGGCGGCGGCTACGACTGGCCCGGCATCCATTCGATCTGCGTCGATCCGCGCGATCCGCGCTGCCTGCGGGTCGCGGTGTCGACCGGCGGCGTGTGGCAGAGCGACGATGGTGGCGAAAGCTGGCGCCAGTGCGCCGGCGGGATGCGCGCCGAGTACATGCCGCCCGAGCAGAGCCGGGAGGCGGGCGTTCAGGACGTGCACCGGATGGTGCAGTGCCGCTCGGCGCCGGACAGCCTGTGGGTGCAGCATCACAACGGCGTGTTTCGCAGCACCGGCGGCGGCGACAACGACTGGCAGGAAGTCACCGGGGTGCCGCCGTCGGCGTTCGGTTTCGCCGTCGCGGTGCATCCGGACGAACCGGACACCGCCTGGTTCGTTCCGGCGGTGAAGGATGAGAAGCGTTATCCGGTCGACGGACGGCTGGTGGTCGCGCGCACCCGCGATGGCGGGCGCACGTTCGACGTGCTGTCCGATGGCCTGCCGGAGACGCCCGCCTACGACCTGGTCTATCGCCACGGTCTCGCCATCGATGGCAGTGGCGAGCGGCTCGCGTTCGGCAGCACCACCGGCGGAGTCTGGTCCAGCGACGACCGGGGCGACCGCTGGACGCCGCTGGAGGCGCGCCTGCCGCCGGTCCATGCGGTCGAGTTCGCCGCCTGAGCGAGTGATACGGC
The DNA here is from genome assembly GCF_021725675.1 of Marilutibacter chinensis. Taxonomy (GTDB): domain Bacteria; phylum Pseudomonadota; class Gammaproteobacteria; order Xanthomonadales; family Xanthomonadaceae; genus Marilutibacter; species Marilutibacter chinensis. Next base: position 100,778 of record NZ_JAKJPO010000010.1, read on the forward strand.
CGGCCGGTTCACCCCGCGTTGAACTCCTTCCGGGCGTTGCCGCCTAGACTTGGGGGACCGGTCCTGCCGGCCCGAAGCCCATCCCGGTTCCGCGGGAGCCGGCCGCCGCCCATACTCGTGATGCCGATGCGATATCTCTTCCGAACCTGTGGACTGCTGCTGTTCAGTGCCGTGATCGCGGCCTGCAGTCCCGGGGGGGCGCTCGACACGGAAGAGCCGGCCGCACCGGAGCAGGCGACGTCGATGAACAGCGGCGGGCGCGAGGACTTCGGCGCCACCGTGACCGAGATTCCGAAACCGGAACCCAAGTGGGATCCCTACGAGGACATCGCCGCGGTCGACTGGACGCCGATGGAGCTCGGCTCGGGTCTGGCCCGTGTCAGCTGCGATCGCGATTACGAATCCAAGGGCGATGGCGAGCCGCTCAGGTCGCTGGGATTCTCGAGCCTTTGGAAGCAGATGCAGGCCTGCCGCGACGCCGGAGTGGTGCGGATCCGCTATCGCGGCAAGATCTCGTCGGACTTCACCGCGCTGGTACAGCGGGTGGCCGACATGGGCGACACGCTTGGGATCGGGAGCCGCATCCTCGACATCGATTCCAGCGGCGGCCAGGTCGAGGACGCAATTCGCGCCGGCGACGCGATGGCCGAGTCGGGCTGGATGATCTGGGTGCGCGAGGATGCGGTCTGCCACAGTTCCTGCGTACTGATCCTGGCCGCTGGCGACATGCGCATGATCGCCGGGTCGGTCGGCATCCACCGGATGCTGCGGATCGGTTCCAGGGCGACCTCGCGTGCCGAACTCAACCAGGAGCTGCGCGAGATCCATGAGCAGCTCAGCCAATACCTGCAGCGCAACGGCGCCGCGACGACCATCGCCGACCTGATGATGACCGTGCCCAACCGCAGCCTGCGCCTGCTGACGACGCAGGAACTGGATCTGTTCGGGCTGTCGGGCCGCAATGCGGCCGAGGACGACCTCGACCGGATCCGTCTCGCCCGCAAGTGCGGCGAGGCCTTCGTGCGCCGGCAGGATGCGTTCTTCCGCGACTACAACCTGCTGTGCGCGAACCCCGGCGAGGAAGTCGCGGGGATGGGCGAATGCGGCCGCGACCTCAAGCGGCGTTACGGCTTTCCGGATCGGGACTGCCCCGCCGACGGCCCGCTGTCCGAGTACGACTGAGCGGCGCCGCGTCAGCCCTCGCGCCGACGCGCTGGCCAGGAGGAGGGCGGACCGGTTAACGTCCCGTCCTGCATCGGCCGCCGCATCGCGGACAGGGAAGAACAGCGCGCATGATCGTACCGGAGTACTGGGCCGAGGCCAGGCTGCAGCACCGCAGTCATCGCAGGAGCATCACCGTACGCCGGTTCGGGTGGTCGGACGACAGCCCCGCCGCCGCGCAGGCCCACGCCGATGCGCGTGCATGCGAGGCGCTCGAACGCGTCCTTGCCGGCGAACCGCTGCGTCGCCGCGAACCGAAGGTCGCCTACAACGGTGCCGAGGGCGTGCCGATCCGCGAGGAGATCGTCCAGCGCCACGGCGACACCGTCGTTTCGCGCAACGGCTATGGCGCGCTGTGCCTGAACACGCCGGATGTGCTGTTCGCCGACGTCGACTTTTCCGATGAGGCCGGCGGATGGTTGCGGCTGACCGTCTTCGGTGTGCTGGTGGCGGCGGCGATCGCTTTCGGAATGCTCACGCAGTCGCACGGATGGGGCGTGGCGGCGGTGGTGGTGGCGCTGCTGTTCGGCAGTGTGCTCGCCCATCTTCTGCATCGGTGGTCGGTGAAGATGCGCGGCGGACCGGAGCGGATCGCGCGACGGCGCGTGGCAGCCTTCGTCGCCGCGAACCCCGACTGGCATCTGCGCGTGTACCGCACCCCGGCCGGCCTGCGGGTGCTGGCGATGCACCGGCGTTTCGATCCGGCCAGCGATGAGGCCGCGAATCTGTTCGAGGCACTGGGGACCGATCCGCTGTATGCGCGGATGTGCCGGCGGCAGCACTGCTTCCGCGCCCGTGTCAGTCCCAAGCCCTGGCGCATCGGCATCGGACGGCATCTGCGCCCGCGACCTGGCGTCTGGCCGGTGTCGCCGGAGCGCATGCCCGAGCGCCGCCGCTGGGTCGAGGATTACGAGCAGGCCGCGCGCGGCCATGCTGCATGCCGCTTCGTCGAAGCCCTGGGCAGCATCCGGAGCGTCGACGCAACCGCCGAGCGGGTCATGGTCCTGCACGACGATCTTTGCCGCGCGCGGCAGGCGCTGCCGATCGCCTGAGCCGCCGATACGGACGGGGAAGCGCTTCAGCGTTCGCGCAGGGGGCAAAGCCGGCGGGAGCTCAGCCGGCGACGACGACTTCGATGCGGACGTCGTCGAGCTCGACCATCTGGCCCGCGCGGATCTTGCAGGTCCTGCGCAGCTCCACCACGCCGTCGACGCGCACCGCGCCGCTGGCGACGATCGCCTTGCCGGCGCCTCCGCTGTCGCACAACCCGGCCAGCTTCAGCAACTGATTGAGTTCGACGTGTTCGCGGTCGAGTTCGAAGACGAGGGTTTCTGGCATGGCGGATCGGTTCAGAGGCGTTCGTAGAGCCGGTAGATCCAGCTCAGTTCGTAGAGCAGGGCGGCGACCACGAATGCGGCGTGGAAGCGCTGCGAGCGGGTCCGCATCGCGACCAGGCACAGCAGCACGTAGCCGGTGTTGCGGAACAGGTATTCGTGGCCGAGGCCCGCGAAGTAGCTGCGGCCCTTGATCAGGGTGTCGCCCATGTCGACCACATAGGACAGGGCCATCAGTCCGAAGAACCAGCGGCGCCGGGAGATGAAGTAGTCGCGGTAGCCGGCGTAGTCGCGCAGGTCGTCCGGGAACAGCAGCGTGCACATCAGGAAGAACAGCACGATGTAGCTGATCAGGAAGCCGTACTTGAGGAAGGTCCATTCGGAGACGTGCACCAGCCGGTATTCCCACCACCAGAAGTGCACCAGCAGCACGAACATCGTGACGGCCCAGCCGATGTGGATCCAGTACACCTTCTGCCGGTCCGGGTGCTGGACGAACTGTGCGAGCCCCTTGAGCAGGGTCGTGATCGACAGGCCGAGCACGATGCCCATCAGGATGCGGATGTGCGGGTACTGCTCCATGCCGTCCTCCCGTGCGTTGTGCCCGGCCCTGTCGGCCGGTATCCGCGTGCTTCCGTCGTCGCCGGCCGATCATCCCACGGCGGCGAAGGCGGTGGCGGCGGCGTCAGCGTCCATTGGCGCTGAACCGTCCCGGCCCCAGCAATGCCAGAGCCACCGACGCGGCCAGGAACATGCCCTGCAGCTCCAGCGCCCAGCCACCCTGATTGTTGAAGCGGCCGAGTTCTCCCATGTGCACCAACGCGATCGCGAACAGCATGTTCACCGCGACCAGCACCGCACCGATCCGGGCATGGAAGCCGACGATCAGCATCAGCGGTCCGAGCAGCTCGCCGACCAGCACGCCGTAGCCGATGAAGCCCGGCAGGCCGTGCGACTCGACCAGGCCGATGATGCCGGCCATCCCGCCCTTGAGCTTGGCGGCGCCGTGCAACATGACCAGCAGGCCGAGGGTCACGCGCAGGATCAGTTTCGCGATGTCGTGCTGGGTGGCGGGATTCATTCGGGGTCCTGGTCCGGGTGGCGGGTGCGTGCCGCGTTCCTGGCGGAGGATAGCGGAAACCCTCCGCGACGGCGGTGCCGCTCAGTCGGAAATGTCCTTGGCCTCGGCGGTCCCCAGCAATTCGGTGTGGGCAGGCTGCCGCGGGCGGCTTATCAACGGATGCACCAGCACCGCCAGCAGGATGATCGCAACGCCCAGGTAGAACCGCGGGGTCAGCTCGTGCTGCTCGCCGAGCAGCACGATCGCCAGGGCGATCGCATAGACCGGCTCCAGGTTGATCGCCAGCTGCGCGGCGAACGCGCTCATCTGGCGCAGCGCGACCAGGGCCAGCGCGAACGGCAGCAGCGTGCAGGCCAGCGCCAGCAGCAGCAACAGCAGCGCGTCCCATGTGGAGGGCGCGACCAGCAGCGGTCCGGCGAAGGCCGGGAACAGCATAGGCATCAGCGGTGCGAGCAGGGTCAGCGCGACGGTGCCGGCACCGAGTTCGAGCGCGGTCACGGTCAGCGGGTCGCCGTGATCGACCAGCCGCTTGTTGAGCGAGCCGAACACTGCCACGAACACCGCCGACAGCGCGCCCACCGCGATGCCCGGCAGCATGCCGGCGGGGACGCCGCCAACCACCAGCGCCACCCCGGGCAGTACCGCGATGCCGAGGCCGAGTTCGCGTCCGGACATCGGGCGCCGGGCGAGTCGGGGCTCGATCAATGCGGTGAACACCGTCGCCAGCGCCATGCAGGTCGCCGCGACCGAGGCGTTGGCCAGCTTGATCGCGCCGTAGAAGGTCAGCCAGTGCAGGGCGACCAGCACGCCGATCCCGGCATAGGCCCAGCGCAGCCGTGGCGGCAGCGCACGTACCCCGCGCCAGACCCGCGGCACCAGCGCCAGCGCGACCACGACCAGCAGCATGCGCCACCAGACCAGGGGCAGTGCCGGCAGCGTGATCAGCTTGCCGAGAATGGCGGTGAAGCCCCACAGCAGCACGCAGAAGTGGATCTGGAGTTGGGCCTTGGCGGTCGGCGACATCGGTGGGCGTTCGGTGGGGGCGGCACAGTGTTGCAGATGCGACGGCGTCCGTTAACGCGTCGCGTCCGCAGCGCGTGGGCAGCGCGGTTTCCGCGGTCGTGGCCGGGTAGCGGGGCCTGGCCTCAGTCCTTCGGCAGCGCGAGCAGCCAGTCGACGAAGCGTCGCGCGGCCGGCCGCAGCCGGCGGTGGGCCGGATACACCACGTAGTAGCTCCAGCGCGCCTGCAGTACCGGGCCCGGCAGCCGCACGAGCCGGCGCGCCTCCAGGTACGGCGCCGCGATCCGCTCGCGCGCCAGGGCGGCGCCATGGCCGAACGCCGCCGCGTTGAGCGCGTCGGTGGTGTCGCTGAAGGTGTGCCGTTCCTCGATGCGGACGCCGTGCACGTCGGCGGCCCGGAACCAGTCGAGCCAGCCCTGTCGTGCGTGGTCGGCGATCAACGGCAACTGCGCGATGTCGGCGGCGCCGGCAATCCCGTCCAGACCCGGGAAGTCCGGGGCGGCGACCGGGAACAAGGTCTCGTCCATCAGCAGATGGGCGGTCAGGCCCGGCCAGTGACCGGGCCCGTGGCGGATGCCGAGGTCGGGGCCACCGTCGTCGAAGCGGGTCAGCGCGACCTCGGTATCGAGGCTGAGGTGGATGTCCGGATGGACGGTCTGCAGTGCATGCATGCGCGGGATCAGCCATGTGTAGGCCAGCGAGTGCAGGGTGGTGACGCGGACGCGGGCATGCTCGTCGCGGCTGGCGCGCAGGCCGCGCACGACGCCGTCGACGTCGGCCAGCGCGCTGCCGGCGGCATCGGCGAGCTGCCGTCCTTCGGCGGTGAGCGACACCCCGCGCGCATGCCGCTGGAACAGCGTCACTCCGAGCCGGGCCTCGAGCTTGCGGACATGGTGGCTGACCGCGCTCGCGGTCAGGTGCAGCTCCTCGGCCGCATGGGTGAAGTTCTGGTGGCGGGCGGCCGATTCGAATGCCGCAAGAGCCGGTAGCAGGTCTGCGCGCAGAGCCATTCGAGCCTCAAGTCTGATTTGTGGCTGGACCTGAAAGTATGCGCTTGTATGGCCTTTGGCAACGCGGAGAATGGTTGAAAGTCACGAATCGGATTCGTCGCTCATGGCTCCCCCGAACGCCGCCGCCAGCTCCGTCACCCCCGTCGCCGCGCCAGCCGGACAGCCCGGATCGGCCGCCGCGGAGGTCCGCGCCCACGACTGGGTGACCCCCCTGGAGCTGGGCGTGCTGGGGGCGATCTGGGGAGCGTCGTTCCTGTTCATGCGCGTCGCCGCGCCCGACTTCGGCGCGTTCCCGCTGGTCGAGGTGCGGCTGGGACTGGGTGCCTTGGTGCTGATGCCGTTCCTGTGGCGTTCGCGCAGCCGGTTTCCGCTGCGGCTGTGGCCGAAGCTCGCCGGCATCAGCCTGGTCAACTCGGCGGTGCCGTTCGTGCTGTTCGCCTGGGCGGCGCAGCATGCGCCGGCCGGGGTCGGCGCGATCACCAATGCGATGACGGTACTGTTCACCGCACTGATCGGATTTCTGTTCTTCGGCGAGCGGATCGGCACGCGGCGCGCGGTCGCGCTGTTCGCGGGCTTCGCCGGCGTGGTCGTGCTCGCCAGCGGCAAGGTCGCCGGGGCCAGCATCGGCTGGGCGGTCGCCGCCGGTGCGGGCGCGGCTTTCCTCTACGGCATCGGCATCAACCTGGTCCGCCGCCACCTGACCGGACTGCCGCCGGCAGCGGTCGCCGCGGCGACCCTGGGCAGCGCCGCGCTGCTGGTGTCGCCGCTCGCGATCGCGCACTGGCCCGTCGAGCCGGTGCCCGCGCTTTCGTGGTTGTGCGCGGCGCTGCTCGGCGTGCTCTGCACCGGCATCGCCTTCGTCATGTACTACCGGTTGATCGCGCGGGTCGGCGCCAGCCGTGCGTCGACGGTCACCTACCTGGTACCGGTATTCGGCGTGGCCTGGGCATGGTGGCTGCTGGACGAGCCGTTGACGCTCACGATGGGCTTCGCCGGCGCGATCATCCTCGCCAGCGTCGCGTTCAGCCAGGGCGGCAGGCGCGCATGAGCGCCGCAGACGCGGCACGGCCGGCGCAGCATCGGGCGCTGTTCGACTTCGAGATCGACTTCAGCAACGGCGGCGGCATGCAGGGGCAGGGATTCCGCCTGGACATCGCCGGCGACGACATCAGCGATGCGGCGTTGGCCGACTACCTGGTCCGCGACATGCGCCTGCTGATGGTCGGAGCGGTACGGATCCTCGACAAGCGCATCATTGCCGAACCGCACAAGCGGCCGCGGATCGCGCCGGTCGATGTCGATCCGGAGTCAACCGCCTTGATCGCGGCCGCCGGCCTGCCGACGGCCGACCTGACTCTGTCACCGGTGCGCCTGTTCGGGATCCGCCACGATGGCGTGCTGCAGGGCGTGGTCGGCATCGGTCATCTCGGGGGCGACGCGCTGCTGCGCTCGCTCGCCGTCGCCCCTGCGGTTCGTGGCCATGGCCTGGGCGGCGAACTCGTGCGCCATGCCGAACAGGCGGCGAGGGAGGCCGGCATACATCGGCTGTTCCTGCTGACCACCGACGCCACCGGCTATTTTGCCGGGCACGGGTACACGGCGTTCTCGCGCGAGGCGGCGCCGGCAGCGGTAACGGCCACCGTGCAGTTCGCGGCGCTGTGCCCGGTTTCAGCGGTGCTGATGTCGAAGCCGCTGTAGCCCGGCGCTCCCGGCGATCAGTCCGGATGGCGCCGCTGCGCGCGTGCCAGGCGGCCGCCGGTAGCCGCCCAGACCAGCGCGATCGATGCGCCGGCGATCGCGGCGACGGCCGGCTGCTGCGCGATCATGTCGACCAAGGTCTTGACCCAGCCGCTGACCGCGTCGGCACCGCGGTAGACGACGGTGTCGATGAAGTTCTTGCCCTTGTACTTGGCTTCCGGCGAGACCACCGTGTAGAGCATCTCGCGGCCCGGGCGGACGAACGCATACTCGCCGGCGCGCCGCACGATCATCACCACCGCCAGCACCGCGAAGGTCGGCGCGAACGCCAGCCACAGGAAGCCGGCGGCCACCACCAGCGGCACCGACACCAGCAGCACGCCGATGCCCAGCCGCTGTGCGACCCGGCCGGTGATGAACAACTGCGACAGGATCGCCAGGGTCTGCACGATCGCATCGATCGTGCCGAATACCCGGGTCTGGTCGACCGGATCGGGGAATCTGGCCTCGACCAGCCGCGCCTGTTCGAAGTAGAGGAAGGTGGTGACGCTGGCCAACAGCAGCACGAACACCGCGATGCCAAGCAGGTAGGGCGAACGCAGCACGGTGCTGGCGCCGGCGAACGGACTGCCGCCGAGCCGGAGCCGCCGGCCGCTGCTTCCCTCCTGGCCGTTTCCGGCATCCGCGGGCAGCGGATGCCGGTCGCGCCAGCGCTGCAGGCCCTCGCCGGCGACGATCGCGGCGAGCAGGAACAGCGCCGCGATCGCCAGCAGGCCGCCATGCCCGGTCGTCCCCACCAGTGCGACGCCGAGCAGCGGGCCGGTCAATCCGCCGAGACTGGCGCCGGCGGCCATCAGCGCGAACGTGCGCTTGGCCTGCGCGCTCGGGAACAGGTCGACCAGCACGCTCCATGCCAGCGAGATCGCGATCATGTTGAACACCGACAGCCAGACATAGAAGCCGCGGGCCAGCCAGGCGTTGCCGGGATCGGCGTGGATCGCGGCCGCGAATGCCAGCAGGTTGGCGGCGAAGAAACCGTAGACCCACGCCAGGATGCGGCGGCGCTGCACCCGCGCGGCGACCCAGCCGAACAGCGGCATCGCCGCGAGGGTGGCGAAAAAGGTGGCGGTGAACAGCCATTGCAGGTTGTCCACGCCGCCGGCGATGCCCATCGTCTCGCGAACCGGGCGCAGCATGAAATAGCCGGTGAAAAGCAGGAAGAACAGCAATGCGCCGGCGAGCACCGGCATCGCCTCGTCCCCGCCGACGCCGAACAGGCGCGACGCCCAGCGGCCCGGCGCGTGCGGCGCGGCGTTCGGCGGGGTCATCGCTCCGGGTCAGCTCAGCAGGGCGACCAGCGCCGCGCGCTGGGTTTCGTCCAGGAACGGACCGACGCCGGCCTTCAGGTTGTCGGCCTGGTGGCGGGGCTTGGACGTGGCCGGGATCACCACGTTCACCGCCGGATGCGCCAGCACGAACTTGAGGAACAACTGCGCCCACGAATCGGCGCCGGCCTCGGCGGCCCAGTCCGGCAGCGGCCGGCCCTTCACCTGCGCGAACAGCCGGCCATCCTCGAACGCGCGGTTGATGATCACCGCGGTTCCGAGCTCCTGCGCCAGCGGCAACACTTCTCGCTCGGCGCCGCGCGACACCGGCGAGTAGTTGATCTGGACGAAATCGGGCTTCAGCCGGCGCATCGCCGCCGCGAGTTCGGCCTGGGCATGTTCCTGGTAATGGGTCAGCCCGGAGTAACGCACCTTGCCCTGCTGCTTCAGCTCCTCGATCAGCGCGAACTGGGTATCGGTGTCGCGCAGGTTGTGCACCTGCAGCAGCTCGACCTTGTCGGTGTGCAGGTCGCGCAACGAGCCGTTGAACTGCGCCAGGCCCTCGTCGCGTCCGGTCACGCCGGATAGCTTGGTGGCGAGGAACAGTTTCCCGCGCGCGTCGGCGGCGGCCACCAGGTCGCCGAGCACGGGCTCGGAGCTGCCGTAGGTCGGTGCGGTGTCGATCAGCGTCGCACCGGAGGCGACGAACAGGCGAAGCGCTTCCTGCAGCGGTTCGCGCGCGGCCATGTCGTCGCCGACGTCGAGACTGCCTGACGTGCCCATGCCGATCACCGGCAACGATTCGCCGGTGCGCGGAATCGGTCGCGTCGCCAGCGAGCCCGGTGCCGGTGCCGCCGGAGGTGGGGGAGCCGCGCCTCCGTCCGGGGGGCGGGGCGCATCCTGGCTGCAGGCGACCAGCGGCGACAGGGCGAGTCCGCCGGCGGCGAGCGAGGCGACGGTGAGGAAATCTCGGCGACTGGTCATGGCACGACCTCGTGGCAGGGATGGAAACCGCAGCTTGGGCAAGACTGCGTCAACGTTGTGCAGCCATACAGTGCCGATCGGCATGGCCGCTGTGATGGCGCGCACGCACAGGGCCCCGCAATCCGGGCGCGGCGGCGCCGCCGCCGCTCTCAGCGCTGCCGCAGCATCCCGATCAGCGCGGTGGCGGCGGCCGGATTGCGCGCCTTGGCCGCACTGATGAAGTAGATGAACACTTCGCGCGGCGCGTCGCCGCCCGTTTCCAGGGGCGCTTCGACGTGGGGCAGGTCGGACGGGTCGCCGCCGCGCGCCCACTGGTGCGCACGTTGGCCCCATTGCCGCAGCGCGGGTTCGGGATAGCCGGAATCGATCGAGGCCTGCGACCGCATCAGCCGCGCGTAGACGAAACTGCCGGTGAGATCGGCCAGCGAAGGGTACTGCTCGGAATCGGTGAACACGGTGGCGATTCCGCGCTCGCGCGCAAGCTTCAGGTAGGCCGGGTCGCGAAAGCTGTCGTGGCGGACCTCCAGCGCGTGACGGAGTGGTCGGCCGTCCAGTGCGTCGTGCAGGGCGTCGAGGAAGGCGGCCAGATCGTCGGGATCGAACACGCGCTGGGGTGCCAGCTGCCACAGGATCGGACCGAGCCGGTCGCCGAACTCGGCCAGGCCACCGTCGACGAATGCCCGCGCCTGGCCTCCGGCACGCGCGAGAGGACCGCCGTGGGTGACCCGCTTGGGCGCCTTCAGCGAGAACACGAAGCCATCCGGCGTCTCAGCCGCCCACTTGGCGTAGGTCGCAGGTTTCTGCGCGCCGTAGAACGTGCCGTTGATCTCGATGGCGCTCAGCTGGCGGCTGGCGTATTCAAGCTCGCGGCGCTGCACCAGCCCTTTCGGATAGAAATTGTCGCGCCATGGCGCGAAGGTCCAGCCGCCGATGCCGACGCGGATGCCGTGGATCGCCGGCGTCGCCGATGTTCCGCCGCCGTCGGTGGTCGTGAACAGGTCCAATCGCGTCTCCTGCGTGTGCGGTCCAGGGTTGCGCTCGACGGGCTCGCCCGTCCGCCGGACGCGGCGAGAAGCCGCGGCCGGATGCGGTTCAACGTATCGGCTCGTCCAGCAACAACTGGCGTGCGAAGCGCACCGGCGGCGAGCCGAACGACAGCAGCTTGTCGTGGTAGGCCTTCAGATCGAATGCCTCGCCCTCGCGCTCTTCGACCTCGCGGCGGAGGTCCAGGTGCTCGCTGTAGCCGACATAGTAGGTGGACAGCTGCGCGGAGGTCAGCTGAGCGCGTTCCCATTTGCCGGCCGCCTCGCGCTCCTGCTGGAAGGTGGTGACCGTCATCAGCTCCATCGCCTCCTCGCGGGTCATCCCGTCCACGTGGATGGCCTGGTCCAGCAGCGCGTTGGCCATCGCGCGCAGGTTCCACTTGCGGTTGATCAGCTGCATCAGCGGATCCTCGTCCATGTAGCCGGCGTCGGCCATGACCTTTTCCGCGTACATCGCCCAGCCCTCGATGAACGGACCGGAGCCAAGCACCGCGCGCAGGGTCGACGGATACTTGTTGGAGTGCGCGAGTTGCAGGAAGTGGCCCGGCATCGCCTCGTGGATGCTCAGCTCGTGGATGGAACGGGTGTTGTACTCGCGCAGGAACGAATCGACCTGCGCCTGGGTCCAGTCGTCGGGAATCGGCGAGACCGCGTAGAAAGTGTCCAGTTCCTTGTCGAGCGGACCGGGCGAATCGCAGTAGGCGACGGTGACGCCGCGCTGGAACTCGGGCATCAGGATGATCTTGACCGGCGTGTCCGGCAGGGTGACGAGATCCTTCTCGCGGACGAAGGCGGTCGCCTGCTCGGTGCTGCGGGTCGCGACCTCGACCACCTCGTCGCGGGCCGGACGGTCGGCATAGGCAAGCTCGAGTGCCGCCTCGATCACCTGCTGCTGCTGTTCGGGCGTGGGAGCGTCGGGCATCGCCACCGGCGCGCCGTCGCGCCCTCGCAGCACGCCACGGGCGATCCCGTACATCTCGGCGCGGGTTCTTTCGATGTCGGCCTCGACCCGGGTGCGGATCTCCTGGCGCGACAGCGGCGAGTTCAACGCGAACGCCAGCTTCTCGTCGTACAGCGTCTCGCCGATGCGGAAGTCGCCCTTGGCGTTCGGCACCAGGGTCTGGTCCAGCCAGGTCTGATGCTCTTCGACTGCCTTGCGCAGCGTTGCGACGGCTGCATCGAGCTGCTTGCGATCCTCGCCCTTGAGCCGGCCGGCGTGGGGCAGGATCAGTCCATCGACCAGGCTGAGGATGCCGGCATTCTGCGCGGCCACCTTGTCGGCATGGATCCGCGGCACCCGCGCCGGATCGAGGTTCTGGCGCATCTGCGTGAACAGGGTCGGGATCTGCTGCATGCGGGCGGTCGCAGACTTCAGCCGCTGCGGCATCGGTGCGAAGTCGCGCGCCATCAGCCCGTACAGCGCACTGCCGGCGAGCTGGCTGTAGATCTGCGGATCCCACGCCCAGCTCTGCAGCGTTTCGCCGCTCCAGATGTCGTAGCGCAGCTGGTTGCGCAGGATCGCCGCATCGACCTGGTTCTCGCGCGACAGTGCCGAGGTGTCGATGGTGTCGAGCTGGGTCAGGATCCTGCGCTGGAACTCCAGCGCACGCGTGCGGCCGCCCTGGCTGAGGTCGTCGATGCGGTCGTCGTAGCGGTGGTCGCCGATCTGGGTGGCGGCGACCGGCGACAGCTCCATCGACTTCTCCAGCCACTGTCCGGCCAGTTCCTGGAACGCCGCATCGGCCACGGCGGTGGCGGCGGCATCGGTCGCCATCGGCGCGCCTTCCGGCGTCTGCGAGGGACCGGGCTGGCAGGCGGCGAGCGCGAATGCGAGCAGGCTCGGAACAAGCAGGGCGGCGGCGATCGGGGACGGGCGCATGAGAGACTCCGGACGTGGTGCAGAGCGCAGGCGTCAAGCATACCGTTCGCGTGCGCGAGGTGGCGGCATGCCGCGCCGACCGTGCCATTGGTGGGTTTGACGGGTCCGGCGGCACCCGCAAGAATCCGGACGGTATCGGTCGGCGTCCCGCCCGGCTGCTGCGGAGAACGTCTTGCATCGCCGCGATTTCCTCATCCTCGGTGGGCTGGGCGCATGCGGGCTCGCCCTGCCCGGGCTCGGCGGCAGGGCGGTCGCGGCCGAGACCTTCGCTGCGACGCTGGAGCCGGCCTTCAAGAAGGGGATCGCCGACGCGGCCCTGTCGGCCGCCGTCGAAGCGGGCGCCGAGTACTGCGACGTGCGCATTGGCCGCTACCTGCGGCAGGCGCTGATGACCCGCGAGGACAAGGTCGAGAATGTCGTCAACACCGAATCCACCGGCGCCGGCGTGCGGGTGCTGGTCGATGGCGCCTGGGGCTTCGCTGCGACCCACGTGTTGTCCGGGGATGGTGTGGTCCAGGCGGTCCGGCAGGCGCTGGCGATCGCGCGGGCCAACGCCGGGATCCAGCGCGAGCCGGTGCGGTTGGCGCCGGTGAAGGGCGTCGGTGAGGTGTCCTGGCGCACGCCGATCCGTCGCAACGCGATGACCGTGCCGGTGGCCGAGAAGGCTGCACTGCTGCTGGACGTGAACGCGGCGGCGATGAACGCCGGCGCGGACTTCATCGCCTCGCGCCTGTTCCTGGTCAACGAACAGAAATACTTCGCCAGCACCGACGGTTCCTACATCGATCAGGACGTGCACCGCATCTGGGCGCCGTTCACCGTCACCGCGGTCGACAAGGCCAGCGGCAGGTTCCGCACCCGCGACGGCCTGTCGCCGCCGATGGGAATGGGTTACGAGTTCATGGATGCCGATCCGGACGGACAGGTGCAGTTGCCGGGAGACCTGGTCGCCTACGCCCGCTCCTACGACATGCGGGCGGACGCGGTCGCCGCGGCAAGGCAGGCACGCGAGAAACTGAAGGCGCCGTCGGTCAAGCCCGGTCGCTACGATCTGGTGCTGGATCCGTCCCATCTGTTCCTGACCATCCACGAAAACGTCGGCCATCCACTGGAGCTGGACCGCGTGCTCGGCTACGAGGCCAACTACGCCGGCACCAGCTTCGCGACCCTCGACAAGCGCGAGTCCGGCTACCGCTACGGCAGCGGGCGGGTGAACTTCTTCGCCGATCGCGTCCAGCCCGGAAGCCTCGGAGCGGTCGGCTACGACGACGAAGGCGTGAAGACGAAACGCTGGGACCTGGTCCGTGACGGCGTGCTGGTCGATTACCAGTGCACCCGCGATCAGGCCCACATCCTCGGCAAGAGCGAGTCCGACGGCTGCAGCTACGCGGACTCATGGGCCAGCGTGCAGTTCCAGCGCATGCCGAACGTGTCGCTGGCGCCGGGACGGGAGGAACTGAGCGTGGCCGGGATGATCCGCGACGTGGAGCGCGGCATCTACATCCACGGGCGCGGCTCCTATTCGATCGACCAGCAGCGCTACAATGCGCAGTTCGGCGGGCAGCTGTTCTACGAGATCAGGAACGGCGAGATCGCCGGCATGATCGAGGACGTCGCCTACCAGATACGCACTCCGGAGTTCTGGGGCGCGTGCTCGGCGATCTGCGACGAACGCGACTTCCGCTTCGGCGGTTCGTTCTTCGACGGCAAGGGCCAGCCGCCGCAGGTGTCGGCGGTCTCGCACGGCGCCGCCACTGCGCGCTTCGACGGCATCAGCGTGATCAACACCGCGCGCAGCCTGGGTTGACCCGCTGCGGTCGCACCGTTCGTGCCGGAAGCTCGCGCGTCCATGACAAAAGTCATTTGACGCCCCTGCAGGCGGGGGCAAGAATCGGGACGTTGTGCGTGGTCCGGCCACGCGAACGCCCGCCTCCATCCCCGCTGCCCGGCCCTCGCGCCGGCGGCACCCTTTCGGGAGAGCTGCCTTGCAACGACGCGACTTTCTGGCCCTGAGCGGCCTTGGACTCGGCGGACTGGTACTGCCGGCCTGGCTCGGCAAGGCGATCGCCGCCGAGGAACTGACCACCGTCTTCGATCCCGCGCTGAAGAAGGGACTGGCCGACGCCGCGCTGGATGCGGCCACCGGCGCGGGCGCGAGCTACTGCGACGTCCGCATCGGGCGCTACCTGCGACAGTTCGTGATCACCCGCGAGGACAAGGTCCAGAACGTGGTCAACACCGAGTCGACCGGCGTCGGCGTGCGCGTGATTGCCGGCGGCAGCTGGGGTTTCGCGGCGACCAACTCGCTGACCGCGGAGGGCGCCGCCGAGGCGGCCCGGCAGGCGGTGGCGATCGCCAAGGCCAACGCGAAGGTCCAGCGCGAGCCGGTACGGCTGGCGCCGGTGAAGGGCGTCGGCGAGGTGTCCTGGCGAACGCCGATCCGCCGAAACTCCATGGAGGTGCCGGTCAAGGACAAGGTCGAGCTGCTGCTGGACGTCAACGCCGCCGCGATGTCCGCCGGCGCCAGCTTCGTCAACTCGATGCTGTTCCTGGTCAACGAGCAGAAGTATTTCGCCAGCACCGACGGCTCCTACATCGACCAGGACGTGCACCGTATCTGGACGCCGATGACGGTCACCGCGATCGACAAGGACAGCGGCAAGTTCCGCACCCGCGACGGCCTGTCCTCGCCGATGGGCATGGGCTTCGAATACCTGGACGGCGATGCTTCCGGCAAGGTGGTCTCGCCCAACGGCGTGGTCAATTACGGCATGTCGTACGACATGCGCGAGGATGCGATCGCGGCAGCGAAGCAGGCGCGCGAGAAGCTGAAGGCGCCGTCGGTCAAGCCCGGCCGCTACGACCTGGTGCTGGACCCGTCGCATACCTGGCTGACGATCCACGAATCGATCGGCCACCCGCTGGAGCTCGACCGCGTGCTCGGCTACGAGGCCAACTACGCCGGCACCAGCTTCGCCACGCTCGACAAGCGCGAGCAGCGCTTCCAGTACGGCAGCGACAAGGTCAACGTGTTCGCCGACAAGACCCAGCCTGGCAGTCTCGGCGCGGTCGCGTACGACGACGAGGGCGTCAAGTGCAAGCGCTGGGACCTGATCAGGGAAGGCAGGCTGGTCGACTACCAGACCATCCGCGACCAGGCGCACATCCTCGGCAAGACCGAATCCGACGGCTGCTGTTACGCGGACTCGTGGTCGAGCGTGCAGTTCCAGCGCATGCCGAACGTGTCGCTGGCCGCCGGCAAGGAAAAGCTGAGCGTGGCGGAGATGATCGGCGACGTCGAGAACGGCATCTACATCATCGGCGACGGCTCCTTCTCGATCGACCAGCAGCGCTACAACGCGCAATTCGGCGGGCAGCTGTTCTACGAGATCAGGAACGGCGAGATCGCCGGCATGATCGAGGACGTCGCCTATCAGATCCGCACGCCGGAGTTCTGGAACGCCTGCGTGGCGATCTGCGACGAGAGCGACTACCGCCTCGGTGGTTCGTTCTTCGACGGCAAGGGCCAGCCCAGCCAGGTGTCGGCGGTCTCGCACGGTTCGGCGACCGCGCGCTTCAACGGCATCAACGTGATCAACACCGCCCGCTCGCTCGGCTGACCGGCTCCAGGAGAACATCAGACCATGACCATCTTCACCGAAGAGAAAGCCAAGGCCATCCTGGACAAGGTGATCGCCCTGTCGAAGGCCGACGAGTGCACCGCGACGCTCGCCGGGGCGACCGAAGGCAACATCCGGTTCGCTCTCAACAGCGTGTCGACCAGCGGGATCGTGGCTGACGTCGAACTGGCCGTGCAGGTCGCGTTCGGCAAGCGCGTCGGCGTCGCCACGATCAACGAGTTCGACGATGCCGCGCTGGAGCGTGTGGTGCGGCGCGCCGAGGACCTGGCCCGGCTCGCGCCCGAGAATCCGGAGTTCATGCCGGCGATCGGCAAGCAGCAGTACAGGCCCAGCCGGACCTGGAGCGAATCCACCGCGGCGATCACGCCGGAATTCCGTGCCCAGGTGGCCGCGGATTCGATCGGCCCTTGCCGGGAGGAGGATCTGGTCGCCGCCGGCTTCCTGGTCGATTCCAGGCGCTTCGTCGCCTTCGCCAACAGCAACGGCAATTTCGGGTACCAGAAGGGCACCGGTTTCAATTACACCTGCACCGTCCGCACCGAGGACGGCCAGGGGTCGGGGTGGGTCGGCCGCAGCGTAAGGGATGCCAGTGAATTCGATGCCGACCGCGACGTGCGGGTGGCGATGCGCAAGGCCAGCGCTTCGGCGCAGGCCAAGGCGCTGGAGCCCGGCAAGTACACGGTGATCCTGGAGCCGGCGGCGGTCGCCGGTCTGGTGTCCTTCATGATGAATTTCTTCGACGCCCGCGCCGCCGACGAGGGGCGCAGCTTCCTTTCCAGGCAGGGCGGCGGCAACAAGCTCGGCGAGCAGGTCTACGATCCGCGCGTGAACGTCATCGCCGATCCCTGGAGCGACGAGGCGCCGGTGATGCCATGGGACGAGGAAGGCCTGCCGCGCGAGCGCATGCCGATCATCGAGAACGGCAAGGTGGTGGCCCTCAATTATTCGCGCTACTGGGCGAAGGAGAAGGGCAAGCGCGCGGTCGGCCAGCCCGGCAACCTGCTGATGGCCGGCGGCGACAAGTCCACCGCCGAACTGATCGCCGGTACCGACCGCGGCATCCTGGTCACCCGCACCTGGTACATCCGCATGGTCGATCCCCAGACCGTGCTGCTGACAGGCCTGACCCGCGACGGCACCTTCTACATCGAGAATGGCGAGATCAGGCATCCGGTGAAGAACTTCCGCTTCAACGAGTCGCCGGTGATCATGCTCAACAACATCGACGAGCTCGGTCGGCCGGTGCGGGTGGCGGGCGACGAGTCCAGCCTGGTGATGCTGCTGCCGCCGATGAGGCTGCGCGACTTCACCTTCACCTCGCTCTCCGACGCGGTGTGACGATGGCACCCGCAGGGACATGAACCGCGCCGGGTTCCTGCGGCTGCTGGCAGGCGGCATCGCCGGCGCGTGGCTGGCGACGCCGCTTCGCGTGGCGTCCGCGGCGGTCGGCTACGATTTCTGGTTCACCCGTCTGCGCTACGATTCCGGCGACTGGGACGTGGACGCGCGGATGCCGTCCAACCTGATCACCTCGCTGATCGACTACACGGGCCTGCGCGTCGATCCGGAGGAGCACGTGGTCGACCTGGCCGATCCGAAGATGCTGCTCGCGCCGTTCTGCTACCTGGCCGGGCACAAGCTGGTCGATTTCAATCCCGCCGAGCGGCGCAATTTCGAGCGCTACGTGCGCAACGGCGGCTTCGTCTTCGTCGACGACTGCAACCACGACATCGACGGCCTGTTCGCGAAGTCGTTCGAGCGGCAGATGCATTCGATCTTCGGTCCCGATGCCCTGCGCAGGCTGCCGAACGATCATGCGCTCTACCGCAGCTTTTTCCGGTTCCCGGACGGTCCGCCGGCGACCGGCTTCGAGCTCAACGGCTGGGGCGACGACCTCGTCCACGACTATCTGAAGGGCATCGAGATCGACGGCCGGCTCGGCGTGCTCTACAGCAACAAGGACTACGGCTGCGAATGGGACTACGACTGGCGCAACAAGCGCTTCCTGGCCGAGGACAACACGAAGTTCGCGGTCAACATCGTCATGTATGCGTTGACGGCATGACAGGGCAGTCTTCCGCTTTTCCATGAGTGCCAGCCGATCATCCGGAAGCCGGTGGCCATCCCGTTGCGCGGTGCTGCGCAACAGGGATGTTGCGGAAGAACCAGCATGGCCGTGTTCACGGCGTATCGCGCAAAGGGATGGCGCCGGCTTCCCCGCAGGAACTGAACTCCCCCCATGAACGACATCACCGAATCCGACATCCAGACCCGTATCGCCGGGCTCGACAAGCTGCGCGACGCGATCGCCCGTGCCATCGTCGGCCAGGCCGAGGTCGTCGAGCAACTGCTGGTCGGTCTGCTCGCCGGCGGCCATTGCCTGCTCGAGGGCGTGCCGGGTCTCGGCAAGACCCTGCTGGTACGCACGCTGGGCCGGGCGATGCGGCTGCAGTTCCGACGCGTGCAGTTCACCCCGGACCTGATGCCCAGCGACCTGCTCGGTACCGAGCTGCTTGAAGAGGACCACGGCACCGGCCACCGTCGTTTCCGTTTCCAGCGCGGACCGGTGTTCACCAACCTGCTGCTGGCCGACGAGCTCAACCGTACTCCGCCCAAGACCCAGGCCGCGTTGCTGGAGGCGATGCAGGAGCACACGGTCAGCTATGCCGGCACGACCCACGAGTTGCCGGCGCCGTTCTTCGTGCTGGCGACGCAGAACCCGATCGAACAGGCCGGTACCTATCCGTTGCCCGAAGCCCAGCTGGATCGCTTCCTGCTGCAGATACGGGTCGACTATCCGGACGAAGACGAGGAGCGCGCGATCCTGGAGCAGACCACCGGATCCCATGTCGTCGAGGTGCCGCAGGTGATGGATGGCGAGCAGGTGCTCGCACTGCAGGCGATGGTGCGCGAGGTGCATGTCGGCGACGACCTGATGCGCTGGATCAACCGCCTGGTCCGCGCGACACGTCCGGCGGAGGATGCACCGGAGACGGTCAGGCGCTTCGTGCGATGGGGTGCCGGCCCGCGCGCGGGCCAGTCGCTGGTACTGGCGTCGAAGGCGCGCGCGCTGCTGCACGGCAGGCTGGCCGCGACCCGCGAGGACGTCGCCGCGCTGGCCGCGCCGGTGATGCGGCACCGGTTGCTGCTGTCGTTCGCGGCGGAGGCCGAGCAGGTGACCGCCGACGAGGTGGTCGCCGCGTTGCTGCGCGACTTGCCGCTGCCCGCCGCCTGAACCGGTGATCGCGGTGCAGCAGCCGGTGCCACAGCTGATTCCGCCGCAGTTGCGTGCCCGGCTGCGCGAGCTGCGGATCGTGCCGCGCCGCGCCGCGGGCGCACGCGGACTGGGCATGCATGCCAGCCGCAGCCGCGGCAGCGGCCTGGAGTTCTCGCAGTACCGGCCCTACGAACAGGGCGACGAACCGCGCCAGATCGACTGGAAGCTGTATGCGCGCAGCGACCGTTTCTTCGTCCGCGAGGCCGAACGCGAGAGCCCGCTCACCGTGTGGCTGCTGCTGGACGCCAGCGCGTCGATGGGACAGGCCGACGAGACCGCGCCGGAGCGCACCCGCATGCATGCTGCCCGTGGATTGGCCGCCTGCATCGCCGAGATCGCGCTGCAGCAGCACGACAGCAGCGGCCTGGTCGTGCTGCACGAGGACGGCATCCGGCTGGTACCGCCCGGCTCCGGTCCGCGTCATCGCGACCGGCTGCAGTGGGTCCTGCACGAAACCGCCGCCGGCGGCCGCTTCCCGGATGCGGAGCGGTTGCTGCCGGTGTGGGAGCGCATCGCCGTGGACGACATGGTCGTGCTGATCGGCGACTGCCTGGACGGGGATGGCATCGCGCTGGCCGAACGGTTCGCGGCGGCCGGTCGCGAGGTGCTGGCGATCCGGCTGTTGACGGTCGCCGAACGCGATTTTCCGTTCCGCGACGGTCGCCGGTTCCGCGATCCGGAAACCGGCGAGGAACTGCTCGGCGACGGCCCCGCGCTGCGCGAGGAGTTCCTGCGGCGTTTCGGTGCGGCGCGCCGTGAGACGAAGGCGCGGTTCGACGCTGCCGGGATCCGCCATGTCGAGCACACGCTGGACCAGCCGCTGGAGTTGCCGCTGCGACGCCTGTTCGGCCGCAGTGCCCACGAGGGCAGGCACCGCTGATGCCGTTCGGTCTGCTGCTGCCTGCCGCGCTGGCCGCATTGGCGGCGTTGCTGATGCCGCTGCTGATCCATCTGGCGCGGCGCAACGAGCAGCGTCCGGTCGAGTTCGCGGCGCTGCGCTGGCTACGGCGACGGCCCCGGCCACGCCAGCGCATCCGCTTCGAGGAATGGCCGCTGCTGCTGGTGCGTCTGTTGCTGCTGACGCTGATCGCGCTGTGGCTGGCGCGGCCGGTGCTGCACGGCGAGCAGGCGCGCACTCCGTGGACGGTGGTGATTCCGGGCGTCGATCCGGCACGGCTGCCGGCGACCGGCGACGAACGCGAGCGGATCCGCTGGCTGGCTCCGGGATTCCCCGGGATCGGACAGCCTGCACCGGAACGGTCGCCTGCGTTCGCGAGCCTGCTGCGACAGCTCGATGCCGAGTTGCCGGCCGACGCGGCGCTTACCGTGCTCGTGCCACAGCGGTTGGAGCATGCCGACGCGCAGTTGCCGGTGCTGTCGCGCGAGGTCGAATGGCAGGTGGTGCCGGGCGCGATGCCGGCGCCGCCCGCCGTCGCGGTCGCACCGCCCGCACTGCACATGGTCGCAGCCGACCCCGGGATGCCCGCGTTGCGCTACCTGCGCGCGGCCGCACACGCCTGGCGATCCGGGTCGACGGATGCGTCCGTGGCGATGGACGTCGTCGCGCCCGCGCAGTTGCGTCTGCCCGAAGAGGGTGTGCTGGTCTGGCTGGTGCCGGGCGAGCTGCCGGCGCCGGTGCGGGACTGGGTCGTCGATGGCGGTACCGCCTTGCTCGATGTGCAGACCCTGGCCGGCGATGCGCCGGCCCCGGTGCGGGCGGCAACGATCGTCTGGCACGACGGACAAGGCGCGCCGTTGCTGGAAAGTGCGGCGCTGGGGCGCGGCCGGTTGCTGCGCCTGACCCGCACGATGTCGCCGGCGGCGATGCCGCAACTGCTCGATCCCGGCTTTCCCGCACGCCTGCGCGAGTCGCTGTGGCCGCCGGCTCCGCCTGCCCGCGTCGAGGCGCGGGCGTACGCTCCGCTTACGGGAGCGACGGCCTATCCGCAACCGCCGCGGGAACTGCGGCCATGGTGGGCGGTGCTGATCGCGCTGGTCCTGCTGGTCGAGCGCTGGCTGGCGACCTCGCGTCGCCGTGAAGCGCGGCAATGAGCGGCGCCATCGGCATGGACGGCGTGCTTCGGCAGCGTTGGCGCGCGGTCAGACGCCGGGTGTTCGTCGATGCCCTGGCGGTCGCGCTGCCGATCGTGTGCGCGGTCGCGGTCGTCGGCTGGCGTGTGGGCGGGATACGCTTCGCGCTTCTGGCCGGGGCGACGGCGAGTGCGCTTGCGCTGCTTGCCGCGGTATCGCGGATGCGCCGCTTCGATGCGCGGTGGCTGCAGCGGCGGCTGGATGCGCAGGAACCCGCGATGGAGGACAGCGCCGGGCTGCTGTTCGCCGACCCCGCCGCGCTCGGCCCGCTGCAGCGCCTGCAACGCGCCCGGTTGCGGGAGCGTGTCGGTGCCGCGCCGGATCTGCGGCCGGCATGGTCGCGGCGGGCGACGGGGTTGGCGTGGGGGACCGCGGCGCTGTGCGTCGTGGGCGTGTGGCTGTGGCCGGGTGGCGGAACCATGAGGCAAGGCGACGTCCCGCCGGTGGCGGAGGCGCGCGGCGATGGCGTCCCACATCGGGTCGCGCAACGCCTGGCGATCTCTCCGCCTGCCTACACCGGGTTGCCGGAACGGGAGATCGACGCTCTCGATGCCCGGGCCCAGCAGGGGTCGAGACTGCGCTGGGCGCTGCGCTTCGAACCGCAGCCGGCGTCGGTCGCGCTGGAATTCCACGATGGCAGCCGCATCGAGATGCGGCGCGAACGCGACGAATGGATCGCCGATCATCTGCTGGAACGCTCGGCCCTGTACCGGGTCCTGCCGGCCGGCGCGCCGACGCAGCCGCTGCCGCCGCTGAACCGGCTCGACGCGATCCCGGACCGGCCGCCGCAGGTGCGGGTGCTGGAACCGGAGACCGGCCTGAGCATGATGAAGCCGGGCCAGCGCGGCTGGTCGGTCGTCTTCGAGGCCAGCGACGACCATGGCATCGACGCCGATGCCCGCCTGCACGTCACCGTCGCCCGCGGCAGCGGGGAGCAGATCACGTTCGAGGAAAGCACGCGGAGCCTGCGCGGAAGCGGCGAGCGCAGCCGCAAGCGCTACCAGGCGAGCATCGACTTGGCCGGATTGGCGCTGGCCTGGGGCGAGGATCTGGTCGTGCAGCTGGAGGTGCGCGACAACCGCCGGCCCGGGCCGCAGTCCGCGCGCAGCGCCAGCCTGATCCTGCGCAGGCCGCCGCAACCCGTGCCGGATGTCGGCGGCCTGGAAGGATTGGCGCGGCAGGTGCTGCCGGCGTACTTCCGCAGCCAGCGGCAGATCATCATCGATGCCGAGGCGCTGTTGAAGGAGAAACCATCGCTGTCAGCCGAGCGCTTCCTCGATCGTTCCGATGCGCTCGGCGTCGATCAGCGCCTGCTGCGGCTGCGCTATGGCCGATTTCTCGGCGAGGAGAGCGAAGGCGCAGGGCATCCGCCGCCGACCCATGACGCGGAGGATGCCCCGCCGTCCGCGCCGCTGCTGCCGATCGACGATTTCGGCCAGGCCCCGCGTGCCGCGGCCGAGGACAGGGACGCCGATGGGCATGCGGATAGCAGGGACGACGACCGCGACCATGACGAAGCCGGACATGACCACGACGGGCATGGCCACGGCGGACGCACCGGTGACGCGGTGTTCGGCAGCGCCGGCGATGTCCTGGCCGAGTTCGGGCATACCCACGACCTGCCGGAAGCCGCGACCCTGCTGGACCCGAAGACCCGCGAGATCCTGCGCAGTGCGCTGCGCGAGATGTGGCAGTCGGAACTGGGCCTGAGACAGGGACAGCCGAAGCAGGCGCTGCCGTACGCCTACCGTGCATTGGAGCTGATCAAGCAGGTGCAGCAGGCCGACCGCATCTATCTGGCGCGGGTAGGGTCGGAGCTGCCGCCGATCGACGAGGGCCGCCGGCTCAGCGGCGACCGCGCCGGCATCGCCCGTCGCGCGTTGCCGGCCGCGGGCGCACGGGTGCCGGACGACGTGCCGGCACAGGTCTGGCGTGTGTTGGCCGACGTGCCACGCGACGATGCCGACGCGACCGATCCCGGTGCACGGACGTCGGGTCAGCCCGATCTCGACGCGCTCGAGGCCTGGCTGGCACGCCATGGCGGGCGCCTGGACGATCCGCTGGCCCTGGTCGCGGCCATCGACGTGCTGCGCAACGATCCGCAATGTGGCGACTGCCGCGACGATCTACGCCGCCTGTTGTGGAGCGCGATGTCGCGTCCGCCCGCCGCAGTGTCCCGGCGCGATGGCATCGACGGCGAAGGCGAACGTTATCTCGATGCGCTGGGAGAGCCGTCGCGATGAACATCGATTTGACCAATGAAGGCCTGGCCCAGGGGGGGCTCGTCGCGTTGCTGGCGCTTGCGGTCGTCATCGCGTGGGCGCGACTGCTGTCGCGGCAATGGCGCGGACCCGCGCGGTCGCACGGCTGGCGGCTCGCGTTGCTGCTGGCGCTGCAGCCGCTGTGTGCGTTGCTGTTGTATCGCACCCTCGTGCCGCCGCCCGTCGCCGTCCGCAGCGGTACGCTGACCGTGCTCACCGCGGGAGCCAGCCGCGTGCAGCTGGCCACGTCCGAACAGGGCGAGGTGCTGGTGGCACTGCCGGAGGTGCCGGTGTTCGGCGATGCCGAAGCGGTACCCGATCTCGCTACCGCGCTGCGGCGTCATCCCGGAACCGCACGCATCCACGTGGTCGGCGCAGGACTCGACGCGCGCGACCTGACCGCCGTGGAAGGCTTTCCCCTGGTGTTCGATCCGGCGCCGCTGCCGACCGGCGTGACCGGGCTGTGGTTGCCGGATGAAGTCGCCGCCGGCGACGTCTTCACGGTGTCCGGACGCGTGAATGGGGTCGAGGGAGGCAGCGTCGAACTGATCGATCCGGCCGGACAGCGGGTGGATGACACCGGGTTGGAGGAGGATGGTGCCTTCACGCTGGATGCGACGGTCCGCGCCCCGGGCATCGCAACGTTCGCCCTGCGCGTGCGCGACGCTGCCGGAGAGCCCGTCGAGACACTCGACGTGCCGTTGTCGATCGCCGACGCGCCGGCACCGCGCGTGCTGCTCATGGCGGGCGCCCCGAATCCCGAACTGCGCGCGCTGCGCCGCTGGGCCGAGGATGCCGGCATGGCGCTGCATGCCCAGTTGGCGGTCGGCGGCGGCGTGCAGTTGGGCGATCCGCCGTCGCCGATGGACGCGGAAACCCTGCGCGGCTTCGATCTGGTCGTGCTCGACGAGCGTGCCTGGGCGTCGCTGGGTGAAACCAGGCGGACGTCCCTGCTTGCCGCGGTGCGCGAAGGGCTGGGCGTGCTGTTGCGCGCGACCGGGCCGTTGTCGCGGCAGACCCGGGAACAGTTGGCTGCGCTGGGCCTCCCGGTATCGGCCGGCACTGGCACCGTCGCGCTGGCGTTGCCGCACTCCGAAGGCCTGGACGAAGCCACTTTGCGCGCCCGTCTCGGCAACGGCAGCGAGGATGCGCCGCTGGACGTGGAGCTCGCCGCCGCACCGCCGCCACGGCTGCTGCGCCGGGACCTCCGCATTGGCACGGACGCCGCGGTCCCGGTGAGCGGCATCGCTGGTTCGCCCTGGCTGTACTGGCGCGCCGAAGGGCGCGGCCGCATCGGCATCACCACGCTGGTCGACAGCTACCGGTTGCCGCTGTCCGGCCGCGGCGACCTGCATGGCGAGCTGTGGAGCACGGCCTTCGCAACGGTCGCACGCGCCGCCGGCATGCCGCCGCGCTTCGAGGCCGACCCGCGCGAGGGCGTCCGCACCCGCATCTGCGCGGTCGCCGACGACGCCATGGCAGTCGCGCCCGACGGCACCGCGACGCCGCTGCTGATCGACCCGCTCGCCGGTCCCGGCCGTTGCGCCGGATACTGGCCGCGGACCCCGGGCTGGCACCGGCTGCGGCAGGGTGCCGACAGCTGGCCGTTCTTCGTCCGTGCGGCCGGGGCCGCCCCTGGCCTGCGTGCCGCCGAACGGCGCGACCGCACCCTGCAACGGGTCGGGGACGTGGTGCTTCCGCCAGCAGCGACGCGGGACACCGGCGCCACTGCGGCGCGTCGCGGCGCGTCCTGGCCCTGGTTCCTGGCCTGGGTTGCCTCGATCGCCGCGTTGTGGGGGCTGGAGCGCTGGCGGCGCGGCATCCGGATGACCGGATGAGGGACCGGCTGGGATAGTCTTGGCGCGGTCCCTTCATCAGGAAACGCAACGGATGCACTTCTCTCGAGACCGTCGTCGAATGCCCGTCATGCCGGTTCGCGCGACCGGCGGGTTGCTGTTCGTTGCGGCGTTGGCCGTATCGCTGCTGGCCGCCTGTTCCGACCCGTATGCCCAGCATCAATCCGCCGCTGCGTCGGGCCCGGCGATGGAAATGAAGGCCGCGCCCACCGATGCCGGTGGCGGTGCGACCGGGGCGATGCTCGCCTACGAGCACCATATCGCGGTCCGCCTGCCGGTCGAGGAGATCGCGCCGCGGCACGCGGCCGTGCAGGCGGCATGCCGGGAGCGCCGGTTTGGCGAATGCGTGCTGCTCAACATCAGCCAGCAGGGCGGCGATCATCCGTCCGCCAGTGTCACCGTGCGTATCGTGCCGTCCGGGGTCGAGCCGATGATCGCGATGGCCGGCGAGGGCGCCGAATTCGGCAGCCGCAGCACCCATGCAGAGGACCTGGCGGTGGTGGTTCGCGACAATGCGCTGGAGCAGGACCGGCTGCGTACCGAACTGCAGCGCCTGCAGGAATTCCAGCAGCGGCGAGACCTTGCCGTCGCCGACATGATCGCGCTGGCCGAGCGGATGGCGGCGACACGGGCGCGGCTGGACGCCGCCGAACGCGAGGGCGCGCAGCATCGCCGCCGCATCGATACCCAGCTGTTGACCCTGGCCTTCAGCCCGACCGGCGGGCAGGCCGGGCGCAACGAGATCGTGCAGGCGGTGCGCGATTTCGGCGCGACCCTGTCGATGGGGACCGCGTGGACCATCCGCGCGTTGGCGTTCCTGATTCCGCTGGGAGTGCTGTTGGCGATCGCGGTGGCTCTGGTGCGACGCTGGCGCCGCCGCGCGCGGCTGCGAAGAAGCGCCTGAGCCTGCAATGTGCCCGCCTGTGCACGGGATCGTCGACGAGTTCCCGTGACAACGGAGCCGCTGCGAAGGGGGGCGAATCCCGCGGGCCTGTTTCCTAGCGCTCCTCTTCGACCTCGAACTCGACCAGCACGTCGAGCTCGGACGCCAGCGCATCGACCGCGCGGCGGACGCGATTGGCCGAATAGGCGTTGGACACCTCCACCTCCAGCTCGTGCACCCCGGGTCCCTGGTCGTCGGGCAGGCCGGCCGAGCTCGAATCGGGGTCGTCCATGTGCGGCATGAGATCGGCGATTTCCTCGATATGGTCGACGCCCTCCAGGCTGGACAGGAGATTGGCGATCGCGCGGGCGCGGTCGTCGTTGCCGGTCACGCGCAGCCGCAGCAGGGGCATGTTCGGGACTCCGGTTGGCCTGGGCTCAGGCTAGGCGGGCGGCAGCTAAGGTCGCGTGATGGCAGTGCCGTCGCCGGTCGTGACGTGGCGACTGTCACGCCGCGCTAAGGCGCCTGGGCTAAGTTGTCGCGCATGAACGCCGAACACGACAAGCCGCCGCCGGCTTCGGTCACTCTCCGTCCGCTGGAGCGGGACGACCTGCATTTCGTCCATACGCTGAACAACAACCGCAGCGTGATGGCGTACTGGTTCGAGGAACCCTACGAGTCCTTCGTCGAACTCGAGGAGCTGTACCGCAAGCACATCCACGACCAGTCGGAGCGGCGCTTCATCATCGAGAACGACCAGCGCCAGAGGGTCGGCCTGGTCGAGCTGGTCGAGATCGACCACCTGCACCGTCGCGCCGAATTCCTGATCATGGTCTCGCCCGAATCGCAGGGACGCGGCTACGCGCGCGCGGCGACCCTGCGCGCGATCAACTACGCGTTCCGCGTGCTGAACCTGTACAAGCTCTACCTGCTGGTCGACGTCGACAACGCCAAGGCGATCCACGTCTACGAAAGCGTCGGCTTCCGGCGCGAGGGCGTGCTGGTCGACGAGTACTTCAGCGACGGCCGCTATCACAGCGTGATCCGCATGGCCCTGTTCCAGCACCAGGCGCTGGGCCGCGACGAAGTCCGCCGCGACGCCTGAGCCGGCTATGCCGGGTCGGGCATCCGCGTCGGGATCGGCACATTGCACAGGTCGATGTGCCCGGCCGGGCGCTTGTAGAAGTCGTCGCGGCGGTTGCGGCGGGCCTCGACCAGTTCGTCGAACAGCGGCGTGTCGGTGCGCAGCACCTGCAGCGGCGAGCGCTCCGCCACGGGCAGCTCGGAGGCCAGCGTGATCGAGCGGATCGGCACGTACTGCGCAGGGTCCTCGTAGAAGCCCAGCGGACCGCTGCCGCGCGGCAGCACCGACAGCCGTTCCATGCCGTCGATCACCCGGCCGACCACGGTGATGTTGCGGTCGAGCTGGCGCGGCGACTGGCCGATCACCACGTACAGCTCGCTGCCGTCGCTGGAGTCGGGCTCGAGATTGCGGCCCGCGCCGACCGCACCGTAGCAGTGGGCCATCCATGCCTGGTCTTCGCCGGTGTCGCGGCCGGCGGGGAAGCCGTCGGCGAAGCCGACTTCGGCCGCCCAGCCGTCGGCGTCGGGCAGCGGATGGAAATCCAGCCCCCGGCTGCCGCGGCTGAACTCGGCCGGCAGCTTCGCCCTGGCCGAGCCCAGCGGCTTGCCGTCCTCGTCCTCGCCGCGCGGATCGCCCCACTGCACGACGAAGTTGTCCTGGGAGCGCTTGATCGCCATGCCGTTCCAGTAGCCCTCGCGCGCGAAGGTACGGATGTTGCCGACGTGTTCGGGCGCGAACGCGGGGGCCAGCTCGATGATCACCCGACCGCTTTCCAGCTCCATGTACAGGGTGTTGGCCGGATCCGGCGTGCGCCAGTCCGATGGTTTCGCGGCATCGATGATCTCCTGCATCGTGCGCGGCTTGCCCGCGTCCGGTTCGGCGGCCGGGGCCGGCGGCGTGACGGCGCCAAGCAGGGCGGCGAGGGGCAGGACGAGCGCGGCACGGATCGGGTCTGGCACGGGTGGCTCCCTTCTGGGTGGTGGGACGGCGGCGGATCGACGGTCCCGATTCTGCCTGATCCGCCGACGCCGGTGCCGGATCCGGCGCTCGGCCCGGCCGCGAACCGGCGGGGCATGACTAGAAGCACATTTGCTATAGAGAACTGAATACTAGTATCCACTTCAAGCTAGTGAATGCATCCGTGCCCCGATCCGGCCCTGGAGCCCACCGATGACCGATCTCGAACTCCAGTTGCGCAAGTTCCACAAGGAGCTCAGCACCGGCACGGTCTCGCTGACCCTGCTCGCGGTGCTGGCCGCGGCCGGGGAGCCGATGTACGGCTACCAGATCGCCAAGCGGCTCGAACGCGAAGGCGAGGGCGTGCTCAGCGGCAAGCAGAGCGCGTTGTATCCGGTGCTGCGCAACCTCGGTGCCGCCGGCCTGCTCGACAGCTTCGTCGAGCCGTCCGTGGCCGGGCCGCCGCGGCGCTACTACCGCATCACCGGCGCCGGGCGCGAAGCCCTGCGCGACTGGGCCGCCGCCTGGCGCGCGACCCGCGATTCCGTCGATTCCGTCCTGGGGGAGCTGTCCGAATGAACGCCAACACCGTACCCGTCTCCGGTCTGCCGACCACGATCCCGGAATACCTGGCGCAGCTGCGTGCGGCGCTGAAGGGCGCCGACCCCGCGATGATCCAGGACGCGCTGTACGACGCCGAGGAATACCTGCGTTCGGAGATGGCCGAACAGCCGGGCAGGCCCGAGGCCGAGGTGATCGCCGCGGTCGCCGGCAGCTACGGTGCGCCGGAGGAGGTTGCCGAGATCTATCGCGACACCGAGGTCAAGGTGCAGACCGCGCTGCGGCCGCCGACGCCACCGCAGCGCCGTTCCGCGCTGGGGCGGTTCTTCGGTGTCGCCGCCGATGCGCGGACCTACGGCGCGCTGTTCTACATGCTGCTGGCGGTCGCGACCGGCATCTTCTATTTCACCTGGGTGGTGACCGGTTTCTCGGTATCGCTGGGCCTGTCGATCACGATCGTCGGCATTCCTCTGCTGATCCTGTTCTTCGGCTCGGTGCGGGTGCTGTCGCTGGTCGAAGGCCGGATCGTCGAGGTGATGCTGGGCGAACGGATGCCGCGCCGGCCGCTGTACAGCGTGCGTGGACGTACGGTCTGGCAGCGGATCGGCGACATGTTCACCGACCCGCGCACCTGGAGCACGCTGCTGTACATGCTGCTGATGCTGCCGCTGGGCATCGCCTACTTCACGCTCGCGGTGACGTTGCTGAGCGTGTCTCTGACCTTGCTGATCACGCCGCTGGCGCTGCTGCCCGGGATCGAGCTGGACGTCTGGCTGGCCGGGATCGACGTAGCGACGGACGCGCCGTGGCTGCTGCCGTTGCTGAGCGTGCTCGGCATACTGCTGCTGTTCGTCACCCTGCACGTCGCACGCGGCATCGGTTACCTGCACGGGCAGCTGGCCAAGCACCTGCTGGTGAAGGGCTCGCAGCACGCCTGAGTGGCGTCGGCGTCCATGCGTGGCAGGA
This sequence comes from Marilutibacter chinensis, assembly GCF_021725675.1. GTDB lineage: Bacteria > Pseudomonadota > Gammaproteobacteria > Xanthomonadales > Xanthomonadaceae > Marilutibacter > Marilutibacter chinensis. The sequence goes on from NZ_JAKJPO010000010.1 coordinate 130,950, forward strand.
GGCGGATTCGACGTTTCCGCACTGTGGCGGGGTTAACAGAAGTGACGCGCGAACCCCTCTAGGGTGACGCGGCGGATACGACTCCGCGTTTCCAGAACATCCAAGGAGAACAGATCATGCGTCGCATCAGGATCGTTGCCGTTGCATTGGCTGTGGGGCTGCTGGCCGCCTATTCGTTCAGCGCCACCGCGAGCTGGCAGGGCACCTGGAACTACTACGACGAGGAAGGCGTGCTGGTCGGGCAGTGGACCGCCGGCTGTGGCGAGCTCGACGGCAGCTGGGGCGTGAAGACCGAGAACCGGAGCTTCACCCAGGGCTGCTACGTCGATATGTGAGGCGGCGGGTTTCCGCTGTCCGGGGGCCCCGCCGACGCGGGGCTTTTCTGTGCGCGCTCGTCCGGCGAACCCCGGAGCCCGGACAGGCGTTGCCGTCGTGCACGCCACCACTGGGCCGCCAGCCGGCGGGCCTGCAGCAGGCCGGGGCCCGGATCGTCGAAACGGAAGGCATGCAGATGCCCGGTGCACCACTGCCGCAGCGCCCGCGACAACGGAATCCGCGTGCCGGCCGGTGCATGCAGCACCGCCTGGATGTCGCCGGCAAGGCTGATGCAGCCGACTCCGCTGCGGTAGTCGCGACCGGCCACGACCACCGGTAGCCCGAGCGCGTCCCGCCAGGCCATTTCGCAGACGTTGACCCCGCAGCGGGCGGCGAACTCGACGTACCACCAGGCGCGCGTGTTGATTTCCAGCAGGCGGTAACGGCCGTCGCGAGGATCGCGCTTGAACTCGGCGCTGAAGATGCCGCGGTAGTGCGTCGCGTCGAGCAGGCGCTCCAGTTCCTCCGCGGCGGCGCCCATGCCGGCCAGCGGCGTACTCTCGCAGTACGAGCTGTTGCCGAAGTCCGGCGGGTGGATCCGGTACCGGCGCCGTGCGAACAACCCGGTCAGGCGGCCATGGCGGTCGCGGAAGCCGTCGATGAAGTAGTGCTGGTCGGCCCCGCCGGGGATGTACTCCTGCGCGATCATCTCGAATCCCTGCGCATGCAGCCGCGTCCACAGCGCCCTGCAGGCCGCACGGTCGCCGGGCCATAGCGCCTTGTGGCCGGTCGCCTTGGAGAACCGCTGCGAGTCGATCGGCTTCAGGAACACCCGGTCGAGCCGCTCGAATGGAATACGGTCGATATCCCCGACGCGGTCGATCGCGAACGTGGCCGGGTGGGCCACGCCGTTGTCGCGCAGGCACTCGGCCAGCCGGCGCTTGTCCTGCAGCATCCGCAACGTCGCCAGCGGACTGGTCGAGGCGGGAAAGCGTCGGGCCAGCGCGCTGCCGGCGAGCCCGGCGACCCACAGCGCGGCGTCGTCGGCACCCGGGACCAGTACCGCGCGCGCGAGTCCGACCGCATCCAGCGCACTGTCCTGGCTGCCGTCGATCTCACCGTTCCAGGCCGGTCCCGGCGGCGGTGCGTACCAGCGCGAGCGGGTGACCAGGTCGTCGGCCGGGCAGGCCACATGGGTCCGGACGCCGGCCATCGCCAGTGCCCGCAGCGTGCCCAGGCCGGTGAAGCCGCGGGCGACCACGATCGCCGGCGGCGCCGCATCGCCCGTCCCGGCACGCGTCCGTTCCGCCGCTGCTGCAGCGCGTTCCTGTGGCCCGATGTCCCCCATGACATCGGAAACAACGCGGCGGGGATGCGGATGCGGTCAACCGCCGGACCGCGGTGGCGCAGGTTTGCAGGCCGATGCGGGCAGCATGCCCGCGCGGGACCTCAGCCGGCGGCGTACCTGGCGATGAACTCGCGGACCTTCGGGTAGACCTGGGTGCGCCAGCGGCGGCCGCTGAAGATGCCGTAGTGGCCGGCGCCCTTCACTTCGAGATGCTGCCTGTCCTTCTTCGCGATGCCGCTGCACAGCGCGTGCGCGGCACGGGTCTGGCCCTCGCCGGAGATGTCGTCGAGTTCGCCCTCGATCGTCAGCAGCGCGGTGCCGGTGATCGCGGCCGGATCGACGCGCTCGCCGGCCACGTCCCACAGGCCGCGCGGCAGCAGGTGCTCCTGGAATACGATCCGCACGGTGTCGAGGTAGTACTCGGCCGGCATGTCGAGCACCGCGTTGTATTCGTCGTAGAAGCGGCGGTGCGACTCGGCGTCGTCGAGGTCGCCCTTGACCAGGTCCTGGTAGAAGTCCCAGTGCGACTGCGCATGGCGCTCCGGATTCATCGCCATGAAGCCCATGTGCTGCAGGAAGCCCGGATACACGCGGCGGCCGTGGCCCGGGTAGTTGGCCGGCACCGGGTGGATCACCGTGCTTTCGAACCACCACAGCGGCTTCTCGGTGGCCAGGTTGTTGACCGCGGTCGGGCTCTGGCGGGTGTCGATCGGGCCGCCCATCATCACCATCGAGCGCGGGGTCTTCTCGCCGCGCGCGGCCATCAACGAGATCGCCGCCAGCACCGGCACTGTCGGCTGGCAGACGCTGATCACGTGCAGGTCGTCGGCGCCGATCCGGCGGATGAACTCCTGCACGTAGCCGACGTAGTCGTCGAGGGTGAACTCGCCCTCAGAGGTCGGCACCATGCGGGCATCGATCCAGTCGGTGATGTAGACCTTGTGGTCGCGCAGCAGGGTGCGCACGGTGTCGCGCAGCAGGGTCGCATGGTGGCCGGACAGCGGTGCGACCACCAGCACCGGCGGATCGTCCTTGAGCTCCTTCAGGTTGCCGGCGTCGTCGGTGTAGCGTTTGAAGCGCAGCAGCCGGCAGAACGGCTTGCGCGCCATCTCGCGCTCGATCACCGGATAGACGTTGCCATCGATGTCGATCGAGTGGATGCCGAACTCGGGCTTCTCGTAGTCCTTGCCGATCCGGTACAGCAGCTCGTAGCCGGCGGCGACGCGGGTGGCACCGGGCAGGCTGGACAGCCAGCTGCCGGGAGCACCGAACATCTTCGCGTTGGCATCGGCCCAGTAGGTGATCGGAGCCATCCAGGCGCGACCGAGTTCGTGCATCTGGTAAAGCATCATCGGGTTGCAGTCTCCAGGCGGCGCAATGCGCGGACAGGGTGCCGTTGTTGCGATGCAGCATACCCGAACGGGATTCCGGAAGAGTTAACCCGGGTCTCCCGTGCGGGAAAATCCGCGTCCGGAAAGCAGCTCATTCCCGCGGATGCTCGAGCGCGGCCAGCCCGTCACGCAGGCCGGGCGACAGCCACAGATGCGAACCCAGGGGCACGAATCCCGCCGCGATGAAGCGTTCGCGATAGAACCTCGCCGGGCGCCGCCGGAAACCGTGGGTGTCGCCGTCGATGGGGTCCTCGCGGGCGAAGGTCTCCAGGAAGGCGACCCCGCCGCAGAGTTCGACCAGGCCGGGCAGGCCGCGGTCGAGTTCGCGCACGTTGAGGTAATGCATCACGTCGCTGCAGACCAGCAGGTCGACCGGTGCGCAGGGACGCAGCTGTCCGAAGTCGGCGAAGCGGGCGAGGTGCAGGTTGCGCCGGCGGCCATGCCGTGCGATCGCGTACTCGCTGCTGTCGAAGCCCAGATAGTCCACGTTCGGGCGCAGCTTCAGCAGCGGCGCGCGCCACGGGCCTTCGCCGCAGCCGACGTCGAGCACCGTGCGCAGCGGGCGTTCCAGATGGTATTCGGCGGTGGCCACGGCCATCGCCACCTTGCGGGCGAGGCGGGCACGGCCGCCGATCGCGGCGTCCTTCAGGGCCGGATCGCGATACCAGCGATCGAAGTAGCTGCGGTCGTATTGCTTGGACATGGGCTGGGATGACACTGCGTCGACTGGACGGCATCCTATTGCACATGGCCGCCTATCTCATCACCAAGACCGCCCACCTCGTGTTCGTGATCGCCTGGATGGCGTCGGTGTTCTACCTGCCGCGGATCCTGGTGAACATCGCCGAGGCCGGTGATTCGGCCGAGGTCCGGGCGCGGCTGGTGTTGATGGGGCGGCGCCTGTACCGCTTCGGCCACATGATGTTCGGCTTCGCGTTCGTGCTCGGGCTGGTGCTGTGGCTGCATTTCGGCATCGCCGGCGGCTGGCTGCACGCGAAGCTGGGGCTGGTCGTGCTGATCCTCGCGCATTTCGTGGTTGCCGGGCGCTGGCTGAAGGGCGTCGAAGCCGGTCGCACGCTGCCCTCGGGCCGCGCGCTGCGCTGGTTCAACGAGCTGCCGGTGCTGCTGCTGGCGGCCGTTGTCTGGCTGGTGCTGGCCAAGCCGTTCTGAGGACGGTCCGCTCCGGATGTAGCCGTCGCGGAGGAGGCCGCGATGGCTACACGATCCGCGACCAGCGTTCGCCGTCGAAGGCCATCAGGTCGAAGTCGCCGGCCGACCACATCTGGCCGTCGCAGACGCTGATGCGGCGGCAGCTCGCCGGCCGATCGTTGCCGAAATCGACCTCCACCAGGCCGTTTCCTTCGATGCGATACAGAGTGGACAGGGTCGCTGCGTAGAGCTGGCCCTGGAACCCCGCCAGGCTCCATATCGTGTCACGGGTGCATCCGTGCTCGATGGTCTCCCACACGCCGTTGCGTCGCTGCAGCAGCACGCCGCCATCGCCGGCGGCGTACGCATCGCCGGCATCCGTGCAGTGGATCGTCCGCAACGCGGCCGAAGTCGGTGACTCGCAGACCTGCCAGCCGCGGTCGTCGAAGTGCCAGATGCCGCCCCCGCGTCCGACCGCGTGCAGATCGGCATCCGAGCCGCCGTCGATGGCCAGCACGTCGAAGTCCGCCGGCAGGCCGTCGTCGATGCGCGTCCACTGGCGCGGCTGGTCCAGACGGTAGGCCATGCCGCGCAGACCGACCGCGAACGCGCGTCCGCCGATGCTGGCGACCGCGCGGATGCCGCCAGTCCGGGGGACGGGTGGGAGTGGGTTGCTGTTGTCGAAAAGGTCGCCGGAAACCGAACCGGAGGCGCTGATCGCCGAGTAGTAGCCGGCACCGGCGACCGAAACCAGGCCGGGCTCGGGATGGGACACCAAGGCGAGCGCAAACGCGTCGTAGTTCGCATCGCCGCGAATGAAGCGGCCCTGCTGGTACTTGAAAGTTATCGCATGCGGAACGCCGTCGGCCTCGCGGGCCGGATCGGCGGCGTAGATGTAGCCGGTCCCGGGTATGCGCACGATTGCATCGCGGATGACCAGGCCGTGCAGGGGGGTGTTCGTCATTGCGGTCCTTCCTTGGGTTGCGTGGAGCGGGCCGGTCGACGGCCCGCGTCTTGTGTTGGAGCCGGATCAGCGGAATGCGGCCGGGTCCGGCAGCTCGACCGGCACTCCGTCGGCGTCGCAACCGCCGCGCGCGCAGACCGTCTCGCGCAGGCGCGGCGTCGCCTGCAGCATGAAGTGGTAGATCGCGTTCTGTTCGACCGAGCCGCGCACCGCGTCGCTGCCGGGACCGCGCGCCCAGATGCCGACGTCGTCGCCGCCGTGCGATTCGTCCTTCGACGGCACCAGCGCCTCCTGCATGTAGTCCGGATCGAGGGTGTCGACGTGGGTCAGGTCGGGGCGGCCGCCCTTGGCGGGCTCGAAGCGGTCGGGCGAGTGCTGGAAGCGCTTCGGGCCTTCGCCCTGCAGCTCGCTGGCGCCGACGTAGCCGGGACCATTGGCATAGCTCAGCGTCGTGTATGGCAGGCCGGTGGCGTCGCGGGCGAGCCGGCCGCCTTCCAGTTCGCCTTCGCCGAGTGTGCCGGTCACCTTGCCGAGGATCGGGTTGCCGCGCGCCGGGTAGCCGACGAAGCTCATCGTGTGCGCGTGGTCGGCGGTGACCAGGATCAGCGTGTCGTCGGCCGAGGTCATCGCGGCGGCGGCCTGCACCGCCTCGCTCAACGCGATGGTGTCGGTCAGCGCGCGGTAGGCGTTGCCGTAGTGATGGGCGTGATCGATGCGGCCGGCCTCGACCAGCAGCACGTATCCGCCATCCGCGTTCCGCAGGCGCGTGATCGCGGCGCGGGTCATCTCGGCCAGGCTCGGCTCGCCAGCAGGATCGTTGCCGCGGTCGTGCTCGAACTGCATGTGGCCGGGCTGGAACAGGGCCAGCAGGGGGGTGTCGACGGGGGCATCGGCGAGCTGGGCGGCATTCCATACGTAGCGGCCCTGCGGGTGGCGCTGTTGCCAGTCGGCGACCAGGTCGCGGCCGTCGCGGCGCTTGCCGTGCTTGTCCGGATACTCGGGGTCGGCCTGGTCCTGGCGCATGAACATCGCCCGGCCGCCGCCCATCAGCACCTCGGGGCCGTCGCCGTACGGCGTTTCGACGATCTGCCGGGCGATGTCGACGCAACCGGCATCGATGGCGGCCTGCGGCATCGCCGCGTCGTGCTCCCAGTCGCGATCGGCCGAGTGGCTGAAGGTCGCGCCGGGCGTCGCATGGGTCAGCCGCGCGGTGGTTACCACGCCGGTCGCCATGCCGCTGGTCTCGGCCAGCTGCCACAGGCTCAGCAGCGGGGTGCGCAGCGCGCCGGCGCAGTCGCCGCGCTGCGGCATCTGGCCGATGTTGAGTACGCCGGCACGGGTCTTCACCCCGGTCGCCATCGCGGTCATCGTTCCGGCCGAGTCCGGGGTCTGGGCGTTGGTGTTGTAGGTCTTGCTCAGCGCGGTGGCCGGGAAACGCTCCCAGCCGAGCCGGTTCTCCTCGCCCGGACCACCATTGCGCTGACCGTCGAGGATGCGCGCGGCGGCGACCGTCGGCAGGCTCATGCCGTCGCCGACGAACAGGATCACGTTGCGCGCGTTGCCGGCCATCGCGCCACGCGCGGCCGCCTGCGCAGCACCGTCGCGGTACCACCATCGTGGCGATTCGCCGTCCGGGTGCGCGATTGCCGGTACGTCCACCTCGAATCGCGTCGCCCCGGCGTCCTGCCCGCTGGCCGGCGGCACGCTCGCGCATGCGCTGCACAGCAGGGTGAGGGTGAGGGCGGCGATCGCGGTGCGGCTCGGGTTCATCGGCTTACGGACTGGACTGACAGGGCTGCCGATTATGCCCATCTCGATGTTTCAGCGTCCGCCGCGCGGCAGCGGGGAGCGACGGTACCGGCGGATCCGGACCGCGGAAATCGCGACGCCGGCCCCGCAGCGGCCGGAGACCGGTTGATCCAGGGCTTCGCTGGCCCTATATCGGCCAGATAGCGAGCGCAATCCGAGGACGACATGGCCGGCGGCTGGACCAGCGACACATCGGTGCAGGAGCAGATCGACGCGACCGTCGAGGATGCGATCAGGCGTGCGCGCAGCCGCCTGGCCAGCGGGCCCGGACTGCCCCATTGCGAGGAGTGCGACGCCCCGATCCCGGAGGCACGGCGCCGTGCGGTGCCGGGGGTCCGCCTGTGCATCGCCTGCCAGGACGCCGAGGACCGCTCCCGGCAGGCGGTCGGCTTCAACCGCCGTGGCAGCAAGGACAGCCAGCTCAGATAGGCCGAGCCCGTTGCGGGAGTGGCTGTAGGGGTGGCACAAGCCGCGAGTGGGCCTTCTCTTGAAAACCTGTCGTGGCTTGCGCCCACTCCCACGACCGCGACCGCGACTCAGATCCGCGAATAGCGCCACGACTGCATGCGGCCGTCGCGATACGGCATCACCCCGTGGAACGGGCGATCGTCGGCGTCGAACACCATCGGCAGGAAGTGGCGGTCGCCCTCCCACATCGGCAGTTCGTGCAGGCGGTCGAGCGCGACCCATTCCAGCGTGCCTTCCGGATTGTGCTCGAACGGAGTGCCGGTGAATGCGGTGATCCGGAACACGAAACCCAGCCAGTCCTCGCCATGCTTGCCGAACCCGGGCCAGCTGATCGTGCCGCGCAACTGCATCGCCGTGCAGTCGATGCCGGCCTCCTCGTGGATCTCGCGACGCATGCCGGCCACTACGTCCTCGTGCGGCTCAAGTTTCCCGCCCAGGCCGTTGTACTTGCCCAACTGGTGATCTTCCGGGCGCGCGTTGCGATGGACCATCAGCACCTCGCGGCCGTTCGCGGACAGCACGTAGCCGAGGGTCGCGACGATCGGCGTGTACGGCATCAAGGCCCTCCCGCGTCGCGCTGCTTTGCGATCGCCTGGTCGAGCGCGCGTTCGGCGGCATCCGCGTAGCCGGCGCAGCTCATCGGTTCCGGCAGGCGGTTGCCGGCGTCCTGCGGGGTCCAGCCGCTGCCGCCCGGGTGCGGCGTGATCAGCAGGTCGCAGGGCAGGTCGCGCATCACCGCGTAACCGCGACGGTAATCGTCGACGATGCGCGGGTAGCGCGGGTTGTCCAGCAGTTCGTAGCCGGGCGCGCTGACGCTGTCGGCATAGGCGATGCGCAGTGGCTGGCCATCGCGTTGGTCGGTCCAGGTCCAGCTCATCGACCCCGGTGTGTGCGCGGGGGTGAAATGCACGGTGAAGCGCACGCCGCCAAGCTCGACCGCCTCGCCGTCCATCACGATGCGGCCGGTCTGCGCAGGCGGATACAGCAGGTCGTCGCCGAAATGGATGTCGTCGCTGCCGCCGCGCGCGAGCAGGACCGCGGATTCGGCGTTGCTGACCAGGATCGCGCCGGTCGCGCGCTGCACCGCGGCCAGCGGCCCGGCGTGGTCGGCATGGGCGTGGCTGTGGAGGATGTACTTCAGGTCCGACGGCGCGACGCCGACCTTCGTCATGTTCGCCAGCAGCATGTCGGCCGCCTGCGGCATCCCGCCGTCGATCAGCACCGCGCCGGCGCCGGTCTTCACCAGCAGCGCGCTGAGTCCGGCGGTGCCGATGTACCAGGTGTTGTCGGCGATCCGGAACGGCTCGATCGGCTGGCGCCAGCTCTCGTGAACGGTGTAGGCCTCCAGCTGCGGCAGCGGCGCAGGCCCGGATGCCGAAGTGTCGACGGGAGCGAGGCAGGAGAGGGCGAGCGTGGCGGCCAGAGCCGGCAGGCGTCCATGACGAAGGAGCATCGATCGTGTCCGGTGGGCGGGCGCAACAGTGTCGGCGATCGCGGGCGTTGCCACCAGTGCGGAACGCGTGCGTCTCGCGGTCTCGATCGGGGGCGCCGCGTCGCGACACTCGCGTTGCGCGTTGCAAGCTGTGCATACTCGTCGCAGGTCCCTCAAGGAATCCATGACGATGGCCGTCGATCCGCCCCGCCTGCTCGCGTTCGCAGGCAGTCTGCGTCGCGAATCCTTCAATCGTCGCCTGGTGCCGGTGCTCGTCGAGGGCGCGCGCGATGCGGGCGCCGAGGTCAGCCTGATCGATCTGCGCGACTACCCGCTGCCGGTCTACGACGGCGACATCGAGGCTGACGGCATGCCGGACGAGGTGTTCCGGCTGCAGGACCTGATGGCCGAACACGACGGCCTGCTGATCAGCACGCCCGAATACAACGGTTCGATGCCGGCTCTGGTCAAGAACACGCTGGACTGGATCTCGCGTCCGACCGCTGCCGGGCCGTCGGGCACGACGCTGTTCCGCGGCAAGGCCGCCGGCATCGTGTCGGCCTCGCCCGGCCCCTTGGGCGGACTGCGTTCGCTGCTGGTGCTGCGCGATGCGCTGGCCAAGCTGGGGCTGGTGGTCGTGCCGCAGCAGGTCGCGGTCGGTCTTGCCGCCGAACGCCTGCCGGAAACCGGCGTGCTTGTCGACGAGCGCATGCGCGAAGGCGTGCACGGGGTCGGTGCGTCGGTCGCCGATCTGGCCTTCCGCTTGAAAGGAGCACGCGATGAGCGGTGAGCAGCGCGAACTGACCCTGCGCTTCCTGGCCGAGCCGACCGATGTCAATTACGGCGGCAAGGTCCACGGAGGCGTGGTGATGAAGTGGATCGACCAGGCCGGCTACGCCGCGGCGGTCGGCTGGAGCGGCCGCTACAGCGTCACGGTGGCGGTTGGCGGCATCCGGTTCGTGTCGCCGATCCGGACCAGCGATCTGGTCACGGTGCGGACCAAGCTGGTGCATACCGGTACCACCAGCATGCACTTCGCGGTCGACGTGATGGCGCGGGACCCCGGGGTGAACGCGGCCGAGGCAGGGCGCGCGAGGCTGTGCACGCATTGCGTGATCGTGTTCGTCGCCCTCGACGGCGTCGAGGGCCAGCCCACGCCGGTCCCGCCGTGGGTCCCGGTCAGCGACGACGACAGGCGGCTGGCCGAGTACGCGCTGAAGGTGATGGAGCTGAGCAAGGGCATCGAACAGACCGTCGAGCGCTACCGCGGCGCGGCACGGTAGGCTGAACGGCCGCCGCAAACGAAAGGCCGCCCGGAGGCGGCCTTTTCGATCGGGACCGGTCGCTGCGGTTCAGATGCCTTCGACGCGACGGGCCTGCATGAACTTGTGGCTCCAGTAGCCGCTGTCCAGCCGTGAGACGCTGACCGTCTTGCCGCGGCTGGGGGCGTGCACGAAGCGGCCCTCGCCGAGATAGATGCCGACGTGGTCGACACGGCCGCGGCGGCCGAAGAACACCAGATCGCCCGCGGTCATCTCTTCGCGGTCCTCGACGACCTGGCCATTGCGGGCCATGTCGCGCGAGACGCGGGGCAGTTCGATGCCCAGCGCGTTGCGGAACACGTAGCCAACCAGGCCGCTGCAGTCGAAGCCGTTGTCGGGGCTGGTGCCGCCCCAGCGATAGGGCGTGCCGAGCAGGGCCAGCGCTTTTTGCAGCACGGTACGGATGCGGCCGTCCTTGTCCTCGACCGGCTGCGCGTTCACGGCATCGGTGCGGGTCGGCGCTGCGGCCGCGAGCAGGCGGTTGATGTCGGTGGCCAGCAGCAGCGTGCGGTCCGACATGCCCATCGTCTCGGGCAGGACCGGCCGGGTGACCGCGGACGGCAGATCGGCGGAGTCGGCGGCCAGCGAAGGGGCCGGCAGCTGCTGCGCGAGCGCGGGCAGCGAAGCCGCGGCCAGCAGGGCACTCAGGAGAAGGCGGGACAGGAGCCGCGTGCGGCGGTAGTGGGTCAGACCGGGACAGTCGGTGTCGGTGTCGGGGTCGGGTCCGGAAACGTCGGGCTTCACGCGGCGATCACTGAATTGAATCGGAGCGATATTGCCCGCGAATCGGGACGTGGAAGTTCATATTTTGTTAAAAATTAGTTAAATTTTGTGACGCATCCCGCATTTTCGCTCGTTGTGGTTGTGACCGGGCCCATCTGCCGCGCCGCGGTCACTTCAGCAGTACGCGCCGGGCGCCGGTGTAGTGGTCGCGCCAGTAAGGCCCATCGAGATGGTCCAGCCGCACCGTGCCACCGGTGCTCGGCGCATGCACGAAGCGTCCTTCGCCGACGTAGATGCCGACGTGCGTGACCTTGCCGCGGCTGCCGAAGAACACCAGGTCGGCAGCGGCCAGCCGCGACGGAGCGATCTTCGGGCCTTGGTAAGCGGCCAACTGCCCCGAGGTGCGCGGCAGGCGCAGGTCGAGCATGTCGCGATAGACATAGTTGACCAGCCCGCTGCAGTCGAAGCCGCCCTCCGGCGTGTTGCCGCCGTAGCGATAGGGCGTGCCCACGAGGCTGATCGCGCGCATCAGCACCGCGTTGGCCGCGGCCGGGTCGTCGGGCGCCACCACCGCCCAGTCGCGGCCGTCCGGCCGCGGCGCACCGCGAACGCGATCGCCGCCGCCACCGCAGCCGGCGACCGTGGCCGCAAGCAATACGCCGAGCAGGAGGGTCATGTGCCGCGTCTCTGGCGCGGACGCGGGCTTGCCGGGATAATGCGCGGTCCTGTCCATGGGCCGTAGCTTGTCCGTTGGACGCGATGGCGACAAGTTCCGCCGTCGAACCGCCCATTTCCGGCCGGGCATCGCCAAGTGGCCCCGGCCGGCTCCGTCCTCCATCCTGCCGCCCGTGTCGCGGCACAGCAGCCGAGTCGCCAAGTCCATGAAGATCGAGAAAGATCGCGTCGTCCGTTTTCATTACACAGTTTCCGAAAGCCCCGTGTCCGAGGGCCAGGAGCCGCTGGAAAGCTCCGAGGGACGCGATCCGCTGGCGATCCTGATCGGCCACAACAACATCATCCCGGGCCTGGAACAGGCGATGGACGGACGCGAGGCCGGCGAGAAGTTCGAGGTCGACGTGAAGGCGGCCGATGCGTACGGCGAGATCAAGGAAGGCCTGACCCAGCGGGTGCCGAAGAAGTACTTCAAGGGCCAGAAGATCGCCCCGGGCATGCAGGCGGTCCTGCAGACCAACTTCGGCCCGCGCGCTGTGACCATTTCCAAGATCGGCATGAGCGTGGTCGATGTCGACCTCAACCACCCGATGGCGGGCAAGGACCTGCATTTCGCGATCGATATCGTCGAGGTCCGCGAGGCCAGCGCCGAGGAGATCGAGCACGGTCACGTGCACGGCGACGGCGGCGTGGAGCACTGAGCCGCATCGCGAAGGTTCCGGACGTTCGCCGGACATCGTCGCCGGCGCGATCGCCAGCTACCGACGGCCCGCCTTGCGCGGGCCGTTCGCGTTTCCGGCACGACCGGTATCGCCGCCATGGCGCCGCGGCGTCTACACTCGCCGGCTCCGGGGCGAGACAGAGCAGGACAGATGGGCGCAGGCCCTAGGACACGGCAGGACTGGGTGCCGTTGGCGGGACGGGAGCGGATCGCGGCGCTGGACGTGCTGCGGGGGCTGGCCTTGCTCGGCATCGCCCTGATGAACGTGGAATGGTTCAGCGCACCGCTGGTCGCGCGCGTGGACGGCATCGATCCCGCCGCCAGCGGCCTCGACCTGTGGCTGGACGCGGCGAGCTACGTCCTGGTCAGCGGCAAGTTCTGGGTGCTGTTCGCGCTGCTGTTCGGAATGGGCTTCGCGGTGATGCAGGCGCGTGCGCAGGAGGCCGGCCGCGCGTTCGCGCCGTTCTATCTGCGGCGCACGTTCGCCCTGCTGGCGATCGGCGTGGTTCACGCCTGCCTGATCTGGTCCGGCGATATCCTGGTCGCCTATGCGCTGGCGGCATTGTTGATGCTGGCCTGCTTCAGCCGTGCGCCGGTGCGCGGCCTCTGGGCCTGGGGGGGCGCGCTGTATTACGCGATCGCAGGCGTGGTGGCGCTGTTCGCGCTGTTGCTGGCGCTGTTCGGCGGTACGGTCGACGGGGCCGGCGATCAGGCCGAAGTCGCCCGCCAGCTGGCGCTGCAGCGCGACGAGGTCGTGGCCTACACCGGTGACAGCTACCTGGCGGCGACCGCATTCCGGATCCGCTTCCTGCTCGTCAGTCTCGGCGACACGCTGTTCTTCCTGCCGATGGCGCTGGGTGTGTTCGTGTTCGGCGCCTGGCTGGTGCGCAGTGGTGCGGTGGCCGACGCCGATGGTCATCGCCGCCTGTTCCGGAGCTTCTCATGGGGCGCCGCGCCGCTCGGCCTGGCGCTGACGCTGGTGGGCGTGGCGATCGATCCGGCACCGGATCTCGTCAGCGGGGCCGGTGCGCGGCCGATGGCCGCCGCGGCGTTCCAGCTGGCCGGAGCGCCGCTGCTGAGCCTGGGCTACCTGGGCTGGGTCGTGCTCGCGCTGCAGCGCGGCGGGCGCTGGCTGCGTCTGCTCGCCCCGGCCGGGCGGATGGCGCTGACCCTGTACCTGATGCAGTCGGCGGTCGGCACGCTGGTGTTCTACGGCTACGGTTTCGGGCTGTGGGGGCAGGTCGGCCGCAGCGCCCAGGTCGCCGGCGTGCTGGTGGTGTTCGTCCTGCAACTGGTCATCGCCCATGCATGGATGGCACGCTTCCGCTTCGGACCCGTCGAATGGCTGTGGCGGGGCCTGACCTATCGGGCGCTGCCGCCGCTGCGGCGGTCGTCCGGCTCCTCCCCTGAAGCAGCTTCCTGAATCTGTCGATGACACAACACGAAGACGTCGTGATCGTGGGCGCGGGCGTGATCGGCCTGGCGACCGCACTGGCATTGCTCGAGTCCGGACGCGAGGTGAAGGTGGTCGATGCCGGCCGCATCGGCGGCGGCACCTCGCACGGCAACTGCGGCACGATCACCCCCAGCCATGCGCCGCCGCTGGCCGCACCGGGAATGGTCGCGACCGCGTTGAAGTGGATGTTCACCCCGGATGCGCCGCTGTACATCAAGCCCGGTTTCGACCCGGCGCTGTGGCGCTGGTTGCTGCATTTCGCCGCACGTTGCAACGAGCGCGACTGGCGCGCGAGCGCGGTGGCGAAAGGGGCGTTGCTGAACGACTCGCGCGAGCGCCTGGAGCAATGGGTGTCGCGCTTCGGGCTGCAGTGCGAGTTCAGGGCCTCGGGCGAGGATTACGTGTTCCGCGATCCGCGCGAACTCGAGCACGGCCTGAAGGAAGTCGCGCTGCTGCGCGAGCTGGGCGTGCCGGTCGAGGTGGTCGACGGCGCCGCCTACGAGGCGATGGAGCCGGCACTCAAGCCCGGGATTGCCGGTGCGATCCGCTTCGACGGCGACGCATCGCTGCGGCCGGACCGCTACGTGGCCGAGCTGGCAAGGGCGGTGCGCGAGCGTGGCGGCACGATCCTCGAGCATTGCCAAGTGAAGGCGGTCGGGACCGCGTCGGGACCTCCGCACGTGGATACAGCCCAGGGCCGGCTGCAGGCCCGCGACGTGGTGCTGGCGACCGGCGCCTGGTCGCCGCGGCTCGCCGATGCGTTCGGCGTGCCGGTGCTCAAGCGCGTGCTGCAGCCGGGCAAGGGTTACTCGATCACCTACAGTCGCCCGGACCTGGTGCCACGCCGCCCGCTGGTGCTGCACGAGCGCTCGGTCTGCGTGACGGTCTGGAGCGGCGGCTTCCGCCTCGGCAGCACGATGGAGTTCTCCGGCTATGACACCGCGCTCAACCCGCGCCGCCTGGCCGCGCTGGAGCGAGGCGCGGCGGAGTACCTGCACGAGCCGGTCGGCCCCGAGGTGATCGAGCGCTGGTACGGATGGCGTCCGATGAGCCGCGACGACGTGCCGGTGATCGGGGCGGTGCCCGGGCGGGACGGACTCTGGCTGGCCACCGGTCACGGCATGATGGGCGTGAGCATGAGCGCCGGCACCGGTCAGCTGCTCGCCGACCTGATGATGCAGCGGACACCGGCGGTCGATCCGGCACCGTTCCGGATGGAACGCTTCGTCCGCTGAGCAGGGGTGCACGCGGCTGCACGCGGCTGGTAGAAATGTCGTCCCTTCCGCGCAACCGCGAGGTCCTCGTGTCCGAGTCCGATGCAAACGGAGCCCGCGCCGCCGGCGAGTTCGACCTGATCGTGATCGGTGGCGGATCCGGCGGTCTGGCCGGCGCGTTCCGTGCCGCCGAACACGGGGCCCGGGTCGCCCTGATGGAGCCCTCGGCGCTGGGTGGCACCTGCGTCAACGTCGGCTGCGTGCCGAAGAAGGCGATGTGGCTGGCGGCCGAGGTCGGCCGCCGGCTGGCGATGGCCGGGCCGCTCGGCTTCCCGGTGCAGGCCCGGGCACTGGACTGGCCGACCTTCATCGCCCATCGCGAGCGCTACATCCACAACATCCACCAGAGCTATCGGCGACGCATCGACGCCGCCGGCATCGTGCATCTGCCGCGACACGGACGACTGGTCGAACGGATGCGGTCCGGTGGCGGCGTGGTCGAATGCGACGACGGCCTGCGCCTGCAGGCGCAGCGGATCCTGATCGCCACCGGCGGGCACGCGCTGCGGCCCGACATTCCCGGTGCCGGGCTCGGCGCGGTTTCGGACGATTTCTTCCGGTGGACCGCCGCCCCGGAGCGGATCGCGGTCGTCGGTGGCGGCTACATCGCGGTCGAACTGGCCGGCGTGCTGCAGCAGCTCGGCAGCCGCGTCGAGATGCTGGTGCGCGGCGAACGCCTGCTGCATGGTTTCGATGCCGCAATCGCAGAGCAACTGGCGGACGACTACTGCCAGGCCGGCATCCGCCTGAGCCTGGGGTGCCCGGTTGCGGAGCTCCAGCGCGACGACGACGGCCAGCTGCGGGTACGCGACGGCGCCGGCACCTGGCATGGCCCCTACGACCAGGTGCTGTTCGCGACCGGGCGCGGCCCCAATACCCATGGCCTCGGGCTGCCGGAGGTCGGCGTCGAAACCGATGCGGACGGCCATGTCCGGGTCGACGCCGGCCACGCGACCTCGGCGCCGGGCATCCATGCAGTCGGCGACGTGACCGCGGACATGGCATTGACTCCGGTCGCGATCGCCGCCGCGCGCAGGTTGATGAGCCACGTGTTCGGCGGCGCCGCGGACCCGGCGCTGGACCAGACCAACGTGCCGACGGTGGTGTTCTCCCACCCGCCCGTTGGCGCCGTCGGGCTGACCGAGGCGCAGGCCCGCGAACGGCATGGCGATGCCGCGGTACGGGTCTACACGACCGGGTTCCGGCCGATGCTGGAAGCATTGACAGACACCCCGCAGCGAAGCCTGTTCAAGCTGGTCTGCATCGGAGAGGAGCGCCGCGTGGTCGGGCTGCACCTGCTCGGCGAGGCAGCCGACGAGATCCTGCAGGGTTTCGCGGTCGCGCTGAAGAAGGGCATTACCCTGCAGGACCTGCACGACACGATCGCGATCCATCCGACCAGTGCCGAGGAGATCGTGCTGCTGAGATGACGTCCCGCCGCGCTCCCCGTTCGCTCGGCGAGGGCGTGCAGGGGCCCGTCCTCCGGAGCAGGCGTGTCCGCACCATGAGCGCACCGCAACCGGGGGAGCGGCGCGGGCGCCATCTGCAATGCGTCCCGTTCCGGAGGGCCCGGCTAGAATGCTTCCATGCATTCCGACAGCGTCTTCACCCTTCACCGCGGCCACGCTCCGCTGCTGGTCAGCCTGCCGCACGACGGCAGCCTGATTCCCGACGACATCGCCGCTCGCATGGTGCCGCAGGCGCGACGCGCGCCCGACACCGACTGGCACGTCGCGCGGCTGTATGCGTTCGCGCGCGAACTGGGCGCGTCGATCATCGTGCCGGTCTATTCGCGCTACGTAGTCGACCTCAATCGGCCTCCGGACGACGTGTCGCTGTATCCGGGCCAGAACACCACCGGGTTGTGCCCGGCCGTGCGGTTCAGTGGCGAGCCCGTCTATCTCGACGGCGAGGCCCCGGACGAGGCCGAGATCGGCGCACGCGTCGAAACCTTCTGGCGCCCCTACCACGACGCCCTGCTCGGCGAGCTCGACCGTCTGCGTGCCGAACACGGCCGCGCGGTGCTGTGGGAAGGGCATTCGATCCGCAGCGTGGTACCGTTCCTGTTCGACGGCCGGTTGCCCGACCTCAACCTCGGCACCGCCGGCGGCGCGAGCTGCCGGCCTTCACTGATCGCGATGCTGGAGGCGGTGCTGGCATCGCAGACCGGCTACAGCCACGTGGTCAACGGCCGCTTCAAGGGCGGCTACATCACCCGCCACTACGGCCGCCCCGACGACGGCATCGACGCCGTGCAGCTTGAACTCGCCCAGCTCAACTACATGGACGAGGACAGCTTCGAATACCTTCCCGACCGTGCCGCGCGCCTGCAGCCACTGTTGCGCACGCTGCTGGAGACCTGCCTGCGCCCCGGGACCTGACCGGCTGCGCACGCAAGCGGCACGTAGAAGCGTCGTAGGCTGCGATCGGGTTTTCACGGGAAAGCTTCATCGCGGCTCATGCCGCTGCGACCGTAGCTTGCACGGGGAGGCGGATGTTCAGACCTCCAGGGTCGCCAGGTCGCCCTTGGTCTCCAGCCACGCCTTCCGGTCCGAAGCGCGTTTCTTGCCCAGCAGCATGTCCATCAGCGAGCGGGTGCCCTCGGCGTCCTCCACGGTCAGCTGGACCAGCCGGCGGGTGTCGGGATGGATGGTCGACTCGCGAAGCTGCGAGGGGTTCATCTCGCCCAGGCCCTTGAAGCGGGTCACGCTGACCGCACCCGCGGAGCCCTTCTTCTTCTCGGCCTTCTCGCGCTCGATCTTCTCCAGCAGGATCCGCTTCTCCTCCTCGTCGAGGGCGTAGAACACCTGCTTGCCCAGATCGACGCGGAACAGCGGCGGCATCGCCACGAACACGTGGCCGGTCGCGACCAGCGCGGGGAAGTGCTTCAGGAACAGCGCCGACAGCAGGGTCGCGATGTGCAGGCCGTCGGAGTCGGCGTCGGCGAGGATGATCACCTTGCCGTAGCGCAGGCCGCTGATGTCATCCTTGCCCGGGTCGCAGCCGATCGCCACGGCGAGATCGTGCACTTCCTGCGAGGCCAGCACGCTGCCGGAAGCGACCTCCCAGGTGTTCAGGATCTTGCCGCGCAGCGGCATGATCGCCTGGAACTCCTTGTCGCGCGCCTGCTTGGCGCTGCCGCCGGCGGAGTCACCCTCGACCAGGAACAGCTCGGTGCGCGACAGGTCCTGGCTGGTGCAGTCGGCCAGCTTGCCGGGCAGGGCGGGGCCCTGGGTGACTTTCTTGCGGGTCACCTGCTTTTCGGTCTTCAGGCGCGCCGATGCGCGCTCGATCGCCAGTTGGGCGATCTTCTCGCCGAGTTCGACATGCTGGTTCAACCAGAGGCTGAAGGCGTCGTGCGCGGCGCCCTCGACGAACCCGGCAGCCTGGCGGGACGACAGGCGTTCCTTGGTCTGGCCGCTGAACTGCGGGTCGGTCATCTTCACCGACAGCACGAACGAAACCCTGTCCCAGACGTCTTCCGGCGCCAGCTTGACCCCGCGCGGCAACAGGTTGCGGAAGTCGCAGAACTCCCTCAGTGCATCGGTGAAGCCTGTGCGCAGGCCATTGACGTGGGTGCCGTGCTGGGCGGTCGGGATCAGGTTGACGTAGCTCTCCTGCACGAGTTCGCCTTCGATCACCCAGGCGACCGCCCAGTCGACGGTCTCCGTGTCCTTGCTGAGATTGCCGACGAACAGCTCCGGCGGCAGCAGCTCGCGTTCGACCAGTTCGCCGCGGAGATAGTCGCGCAGGCCGTCCTCGTAATGCCATTCCAGCTTCTCGCCGCTGGCGACGTCGTGCAGTTTCACCGTCAGGCCCGGACACAGCACGGCCTTGGCGCGCAGCAGGTGCTTCAGCGAGCGCAGATTGAACTTCGCGGTATCGAAGTACTTCGGGTCGGGCCAGAACTGCACGCGGGTGCCGGTGTTCTTCCTGCCGACGCTGCCGACCACTTCCAGCGGGCTGTGGCGGTCGCCGTCCTTGAACGACATCCGGTACTCGTTGCCGTCGCGCTTGATGAACACGTCGACGTGCTTCGACAGCGCGTTGACCACGCTGACGCCGACGCCGTGCAGGCCGCCGGAGAAGGTGTAGTTCTTGTTGCTGAACTTGCCGCCCGCGTGCAGGCGGGTGAGGATCAGCTCGACGCCGGGAATGCCTTCCTCGGGGTGGATGTCGACCGGCATGCCGCGGCCATCGTCGGCGACCTCGCAGCTGCCGTCGGCATGCAGGGTGACCTCGATCGATCTGGCATGTCCGGCCAGGGCCTCGTCGACCGCGTTGTCGATCACCTCCTGGGCCAGATGGTTCGGCCGCGTTGTGTCGGTGTACATGCCCGGACGGCGCTTGACGGGGTCCAGGCCGGACAGGACTTCGATATCGGCGGCGTTGTAGCGGGAACTCATCGGGGCGAACTCATCGGGGAAGGCGTCGGACTGCGGTGATGCGTGCAGCGATGGTCGGGGGGCTCGGCAGGAAATTCAACCGCGCCAAACCGTTCCGGCTGTGCTAGGGCGCCGGCGCGGGGCGCGGGCGGACTTGACCGGGGTCAAACGCGGTGCCGGCCGTCGCGGGCACCCTGTGCGGCGACCGACACGGAGCCTGTCATGACCGATACCTTCAACGACCTCCAGCAGAGCTATGGCCGCTGTCTCGCCCGGCGCGGGTTCATCGAGCGCTTCTACCAGATATTCATGGCCAGCCATCCGGACATCGAGCCGATGTTCGCCCGCACCGACTTCCAGAAGCAGCGGCTGGCGCTGCGACGCGGGATCAGCGTCGCGATCCTGCATGCTGGCGGCAGCGCGATCGTCACCCGGACCTGCGCGCAGATGGCCGAGGTCCATGGCCGGCAGGGCCGGGCGCCGGTGCCGCCGGCGCTGTACCCGTACTGGATCGACAGCCTGCTCGTGGCGGTGGCGGAATTCGACGAGGACGCCGACGAGACGCTGCTGGCGCGGTGGCGGGCGGCGATGCAACGCGTATGCGAGTTCTTCACGCACCACTATTGAGTGCCCATCGCCGGCGTTCACGCAGGGGCAGGGCGCCGGGGACTAGCGTGATGGGGCCGGCCTTGGGGAAGACGGCCGGTGGCGCCGGCCACCGAGAAGCATTTCCACCCGACAGGAGAGCCCACGATGAAGATCCGGATCCTCACCATTCCCCTGGTGACCTTCGCGTTGGCGGCCGCGTCTCCGGCGTTCGCGCAGAAGGCCCAGACCGATCGCTCGGAGGACGCCCGCCAGAAGGCCGCCGAACAGGCCCGGGCCGGGAAGGAGGACGACGAGCGGGACGAGGCCGGTGCCGACCGGGCCGAATCCGCGGCCGACAGCGCCTCGGACGAGGAGGAACAGCCGGTCGAGCCCGAGGAAGAGGACGACTATCGCGCCTGATCGCCCTCGGCTCGGCCCGCGCGGCGCCCCGGTGGTCCGGGGCGTCGGTCCCGTCGTGCTCCGGCCGGGGGCGGCACGCCCGGGGCGCGGCCGTCAAGCGGTCGCGGTCGTCACGCCCACCCTGTAGACTATGGCTTTCCGGCGACAGCAAAACGCATGACTCCCCTGATCTTCGTCACCGGCGGCGTGGTGTCCTCCCTCGGCAAGGGCATCGCGGCGGCCTCGCTGGCGGCCATCCTCGAAGCGCGCGGCCTGCGCGTGACGATGATGAAGCTCGACCCCTACATCAACGTCGACCCGGGCACGATGAGCCCGTTCCAGCACGGCGAGGTCTACGTCACCGACGACGGCGCCGAGACCGACCTGGACCTGGGCCACTACGAGCGCTACGTCCGTACCCGTCTGAGCCGGAAGAACTCGGTCACCACCGGCCGCATCTACGAGAACGTGATCCGCAAGGAGCGCCGTGGCGACTACCTCGGCGGCACCGTGCAGGTGATCCCGCACATCACCGACGAGATCAAGCGCTGCATAGGCGAGGCGACCGAGGGCTACGACGTCGGCCTGGTCGAGATCGGCGGCACCGTGGGCGACATCGAATCGCTGCCCTTCCTTGAGGCGATCCGCCAGATCCGCACCGAGCGCGGCCCGGACAAGGCCTTGTTCATGCACCTGACCCTGGTGCCTTGGATCGCCGCCGCCGGCGAACTCAAGACCAAGCCGACCCAGCACTCGGTCAAGGAACTGCGCTCGATCGGCATCCAGCCCGACATCCTGCTGTGCCGCTCCGAGCAGCCGCTGCCGGACAGCGAGCGCCGCAAGATCGCGCTGTTCACCAACGTCTCCGAGCGCGCCGTGATCTCCGCGGTCGACCTCGACAACATCTACCGGATGCCGTCGCGCTTCCACGAGCAGGGCCTGGACGGGCTGATCGTCGAACGCCTGCGCCTGAACTGCGGCGAGCCCGATCTGTCCGAGTGGGAGGCGGTGCTCGACGCCAGCGAACACCCGGTCGACGAGGTCACCATCGGCGTGGTCGGCAAGTATGTCGACCACCAGGACGCCTACAAATCGGTCGGCGAGGCGCTCAAGCACGGCGGCCTGCGCCAGCGCACCCGGGTCAACCTCAAGTGGATCGAGTCCACCGACGTCGAGCGCGAAGGCGCCAGGGCGCTGGAAGGCGTGCACGGCATCCTGGTGCCCGGCGGGTTCGGTGACCGCGGCTTCGAGGGCAAGGTGATGACCGCCCGCCATGCGCGCGAGCACGGGATCCCGTATTTCGGCATCTGCTACGGCATGCAGGCGGCGGTGGTCGACTACGCCCGCCACGTGGTCGGGCTGGAGGGCGCCAACAGCACCGAGAACGACAAGACCTGTCCGCATCCGGTGATCGGCCTGATCACCGAATGGCGTACCGCCAGCGGCGAGGTCGAGAAGCGCAGCGAGGACAGCGACCTCGGCGGCACCATGCGCCTGGGCCTGCAGGAGCAGCGGATCAAGCCCGGTACGCTGGCGCACAGGATGTACGGCAAGGACGTCGTCGGCGAGCGCCATCGCCACCGCTACGAGTTCAACAACCGCTATCTCAACCAGCTGGAGAACGCCGGCCTGGTGTTCAGCGCCAAGTCGCTGGACGAGACCCTGGTCGAAATGGTCGAGCTGCCGCAGGACCGCCACCCCTGGTTCCTGGCCTGCCAGGCGCATCCGGAATTCCTGTCGACGCCGCGCGACGGTCATCCGCTGTTCGTCGGCTTCATCCGCGCCGCGCGCGAGAACAAGGCGGGCGGCCAGTTGCTGAAGGAAGCGCGGGCTTGAAAGCCGGGATAGGCCACGGATTGGCGCGGATGCACGCGGATAAGGCAGGAATAAAGCGCTTTATCCGTGTCTATCCGTGTAAATCCGCGGCAAAAACGAATGTCTCGAGGAGTGCCAAGTGAAACTCTGCGGTTTTGAGATCGGCCTGGACCGACCCTTCTTCCTGATCGCCGGTCCGTGCGTGATCGAGTCGATGCAACTGCAGCTCGACACCGCCGGCACGCTGAAGGAGATCACCGCCGAACTCGGCATCCCCTTCATCTTCAAGTCCAGCTTCGACAAGGCCAACCGCACCTCGGTTTCGGGCTTCCGCGGTCCTGGCATGGAAGAGGGCCTGAAAGTGCTGGCCGAGGTGAAGAAGCAGCTCGGCGTGCCGGTACTGACCGACGTCCACGAGTACACTCCGCTCGACGAGGTCGCCTCGGTCGTCGACGTGCTGCAGACCCCCGCGTTCCTGTGCCGGCAGACCGACTTCATCCAGAACGTCGCCCGCGCCGGCAAGCCGGTGAACATCAAGAAAGGCCAGTTCCTGTCGCCGTGGGAGATGAAGCATGTCGCCGAGAAGGCGCTGGCCACCGGCAACACCGACATCATGGTCTGCGAGCGTGGCGCCAGCTTCGGCTACAACAACCTGGTCAGCGACATGCGCTCGCTGAGCGTGATGCGCGACACCGGCTGCCCGGTCGTGTTCGACGCCACCCATTCGGTGCAGCTGCCCGGCGGCGCCGGCGGCAAGAGCGGCGGCCAGCGCGAGTTCGTGCCGGTGCTGTCGCGTGCGGCGATGGCGGTGGGCATCAGCGGCATCTTCATGGAAACCCACCCGGATCCGGACAAGGCCCTGTCCGACGGCCCGAACGCCTGGCCGCTGCCGAAGATGCGTGCGCTGCTGGAGACGCTGCTTGAGATCGACCGCGTCACCAAGAAGAACGGCTTTCTCGAAGCCGGGCTGTGATTTTCCGCCACGGGTTCGCGCGGATCGACACGGATGAAGCATCAGGGAAGTAGGTTCTATCCGCGTTCATCCGCGTAACTCCGTGGCCAACAACCTCTCCTTCCTGACTCGACTCGACCATGACCCAGATCGCCAAAGTCCACGCCCGCGAAATCCTCGACAGCCGGGGCAACCCGACCCTTGAAGCCGAAGTGACCCTCGCCGACGGCAGCTTCGGCCGCGCGATGGTCCCGTCCGGCGCCTCGACCGGCACCAAGGAGGCGGTCGAGCTGCGCGATGGCGACAAGACCCGCTACCTCGGCAAAGGCGTCCGCCAGGCGGTGGAGAACGTCAACGGCGCTATCGCCAAGGCACTGGAGGGCTTCGCCGCCGCCGACCAGGCCGGGCTCGACCGCCGCCTGATCGATCTCGATGGCACCGAGAACAAGGGGCGCCTCGGCGCCAACGCCCTGCTCGGCGTCTCGCTGGCCAACGCGCACGCGGTCGCCGCGTCGAAGAAGCTGCCGCTGTGGCAGTACCTGGCCGGCATCTCGTCGAATGCGGGCCGTGCACCGGTGTTGCCGGTGCCGATGATGAACATCATCAACGGCGGTGCGCACGCCGACAACAACGTCGACCTCCAGGAGTTCATGATCCTGCCGGTCGGAGCGGACAGCTTCTCCGAGGCGCTGCGCGCCGGCACCGAGGTGTTCCACGCGCTGAAGTCGGTGCTCAAGGGCCATGGCCTGAGCACCGCGGTCGGCGACGAGGGCGGCTTCGCTCCCGACCTGCGCAGCAACGAGGAAGCGCTGGAGACCATCCTCGAGGCGATCGGCAAGGCCGGCTACAGGGCGGGTGAGGACATCCTGCTCGGCCTGGACGTCGCTTCCAGCGAGTTCTTCGACAACGGCAAGTACAACCTCACCGGCGAGGGCAAGCGCCTGACCCCGGACCAGTTCGTCGACTTCCTCGGCAACTGGTGCGCGCAGTACCCGATCGTCACCATCGAGGACGGCATGGCCGAGGACGACTGGGACGGCTGGAAGCAGCTGACCGCCGCGCTCGGCAACAAGGTCCAGCTGGTCGGCGACGACCTGTTCGTGACCAATCCGAAGATCTTCAGGGAAGGCATCGAGCAGGGCGTCGGCAACGCGATCCTGATCAAGGTCAACCAGATCGGCACCCTGACCGAGACGCTGGAGGCGATTGCGATGGCCGACGCCAACCGCTACGCCGCGATCGTCTCGCACCGCTCCGGTGAGACCGAGGACACGACGATCGCCGACATCGCGGTGGCGACCACCGCGACCCAGATCAAGACCGGTTCGCTGTGCCGCAGCGACCGCGTCGCCAAGTACAACCAGCTGCTGCGGATCGAGGAGCAGCTGGGCGCATCGGCGAAGTACGCCGGCCGCGACGCGTTCGTGTCGCTGAACCGGTAAGCGATGGGCCAGCCGGCGGACAGGAACGGGAGATGGTGGGTATTGCCCGCCGTGCTGCTGTTCCTGCTCGCCATGATGATCTATCTGCAGTTCCGGTTGTGGATCGGCGAGGGCGGCCGTCATGCGGTCGCCGAACTGGAGGCGCAGGTCGAACAGCAGGTCCAGGACAACGCCTCGCGCCAGCAGCGCAACGATGCGCTGGTGGCGGAGGTGGCCGACCTCAAGAACCTGTCCTCCGGCGGCGCCGCGGTCGAGGAGCGGGCCCGCAGCGAACTGGGCATGATCAAGCCTGGCGAAGTGTTCTATCGGGTCGTCGAGCCGGACGGTGTGCCGGCGCGGATGGCCGACCCCGCGACGCCGCAACGGGACGAACCAGTGCAATGAGCGGTGCCGACATCTGGGCAGTGGTGCCGGCAGCCGGGCGGGGCACGCGCTTCGGCGGGGATACCCCCAAGCAATATCTGCAGGTCGACGGCCAGCCGCTGCTGGCGTATGCACTCGATGCGCTGCTCGCGCATCCGCGCGTCGCCGGTGCAACGGTCGCGCTCGCCGCGGTGGACGCCAGCTGGCCGGGCTGGAGCGAACGGCAGGGCAAGCCGGTCCTGTGCTGCACGGGCGGGGGCGAGCGGGCCGATTCGGTGCTGGCCGCGTTGCGCGTGCTGCCACAGGTGGCAGGCGCGGATTCGCTGGTGCTGGTACACGACGCGGCGCGGCCGAACCTCGCCCACGACGATCTCGACCGCCTGATCAGCGTGGCCGAGGCGGGATCCGACGGCGCGATCCTGGCCGCACCGGTGCGCGACACCCTCAAGCGGGCCGACGATGCCGGTCGCATCGTTTCCACCGAACCGCGCGAGCGGCTGTGGCGCGCGCTGACTCCGCAGGCGTTCCGCCGCAAGCCGCTGATCGACGCGCTGCAGCGCGCCCGCGACGACGGCGTGTCCGTGACCGACGAGGCGATGGCGATGGAGCGGCAAGGACGACACCCGCGGCTGGTCGAAGGCAGGGAAGACAACTTCAAGGTCACCACGCCGGCCGATCTCGAGCGCTTTCGCTTCATACTTTCGCAGCGGCACGCGGGCTTCGCGCAGAACCCGTAGGCACGGCGCAAGCCGCAATGAGGCTTCCGCGGGAAGGCCCGATCGCGGCTTGCACCGCTCCTGCGAAGGATCCGCAACGAGGAAAAGACCATGCAAGGCAATCTGAACATCCGCATCGGCCAGGGCTTCGACGTCCACGCGTTCGGCGAGGGTGACCACGTGATGCTCGGCGGTGTACGGGTGCCGCATGCGCAGGGCGTGGTCGCGCATTCGGACGGCGACGTGGTCATTCATGCGCTGTGCGACGCGATCCTCGGTGCGCTCGCGCTCGGCGACATCGGCCAGCACTTCCCGCCCAGCGATCCGCGCTGGAAGGGCGTCGACAGCAGCGCCTTTCTCCGGCACTGCAACGCGCTGGCGCGCGAGCGCGGCTGGACGCTCGGCAACGCCGATCTCACCGTGATCTGTGAACGGCCGAAGATCGGCCCGCACGCGCAGGCGATGCGCGAGACCCTTGCCGCGACGCTCGGGGTCGACATCGACGCGGTCAGCGTCAAGGCGACCACCTCGGAAAGGCTCGGCTTCACCGGCCGCGGCGAAGGCATCGCCGCCCAGGCCGCGGTGTTGCTGCAGTCCGTCTGAGCGCCATCGCGGAGCCGCCAGGATGTCCGATCCACGTCCCGCTGCGTTGCCGCGCGCGCATGGCAAGCCCGTGCTGGCCGCCCGCCTGCGCAGCACGCCGGAGGATTTCTTCGTCGAGGAACTGGCCGGCTTCGAGCCCACCGGCAGCGGCGAGCACCTGCTGCTGACGGTCGAGAAACGCGGAATGAACACGGCCTGGACCGCACAGCGGATCGCGCAATGGGCCGGCGTGGAGGTGGCCGCGATCGGTTACGCCGGCTTGAAGGATCGTCATGCGGTGACCCGTCAGCGCTTCAGCGTGCACCTGCCCAGACGCAACGCGCCCGCGGTGGAGTCCCTCGAGTACCGGGGCGAGGGCGGCGAGGCATTGCGCGTGCTCGCGCACGACTGGCACGCGAAGAAGCTGCCGCGCGGTGCTCTCGCCGGCAACCGTTTCGTGCTGGTGCTGCGTGGAGTCACCGGCGAGCGTGGCGTCCTCGACGCGCGCCTGCAGGCGATCGCCGCGCGCGGCGTGCCCAACTACTTCGGCGAACAGCGTTTCGGTCGCGGTGGCGACAACCTGCACGCGGCGCTTTCGATGTTCGCGGGCCGGCGGGTCGGCCGCGAGCAGCGCACCCATCTGCTGTCGGCGGCCCGTTCGGCGCTGTTCAACCGGGTGCTGGCCGCGCGGGTCGCCACCCACTGCTGGGACACGCCGCTGGACGGCGAGGTCTGGATGCTCGACGGCAGTCGCAGCGTGTTCGGTCCGGAGCCGCATTCGGATGAGCTGGCCCGGCGCCTGGCGCTGTTCGACATCCACCCCAGCGGCCCGTTGTGGGGCCGCGGCGAGCTGCGCAGCCGCGGCGACGCAGCCACGATCGAGCTCAAGGCCCTTTCCGAGCCGCCCGGCGATGCGCTGCGTGCGGGACTGGAGCGGGCCGGGCTGAAGCAGGAACGGCGTGCATTGCGGCTGCGGCCGGGTGGATTCGAGTGGTCGTGGCAGGCCAGCGACGTGTTGCAACTGCGTTTCGACCTGCCGCCGGGCACCTACGCGACGACGGTGCTGGCCGAGCTCGGCGATCTCCGCGACGCCTCGTTCGACCCTGTCTGAGCACGCGCACCGGCGCGGCGACCGTCCGTCGGAAGCGTGGCAATTGGCACTGGCCCCTGACCGGAGGCAGGTATATGCAGAAGGGGCAGGCCCGGCAAGGGGTCGGGCCCTGGCGCGACGGCACCGTGCAACGGCAATGGCCCGCCGCGCCGACTATCCGGAGGTATCGTCATGAACGCCAGTCTCCGTGCACTCGTGTTGTCCCTCGCCGCCGTCGGCCTCGCCGCCTGCGCCAGCATGCCGGAGAAGTCCGCGCAGGCCGAGCGCGCACCCACGATCATGGACGCCGACGAAGCCTATGTCGCCTACGTTGAACGCGTTGCCCGTCGGCGCGGCATCGAGGTGGTGTGGGTTAACGTCCCGCGCGCCAAGGTACCCACCGAGGACCGGGACAACTGATCCGTCGACCGGAGTCCTCGCGACCGACCGCGGCAGGACTAGCGCCGCCTGGTTGGTGCCAACAGCACCAGGACCGCCCCGGCGCCCCCCTGCGCGGGTGGCGCCGAGTGGAAAGCGATCACGTCCGCGCGGTGGCGGAGCAGGCGGTCGACCAGATTCTTCAGCACCGGCGCACCGTCGCCGTGCAGCCCTTTTCCGTGAATCACGCGCACGCAGCCCAGTCCATGGCGGTGCGCATCGCTGATGAATGCACGTAGCAGCGCCTCGGCGGTGCGCGCGTCCGCGCCGTGCAGGTCCAATTCTTCCTGAGCCGAGATCTCGCCCCGCCGCAGCCGTTGCCAGCTGCGCACGGAAACGCTGTCGCGCCGGTACGCCAGCAGGTCGCCGGATTCCAGCGGCGGAGTGTCGTGGCCGCGCCGGAATGCCTGGCGGGCGTCGCTTTCGTCCAGTTCCGCCATCCGGGCCCGCGGTTTCGGCTTCGGCGCCGCCGGGGCAGGAGGCGAGGCCTTGAGTTCGCGGACTGGACCGATCGCCTGGCGGAACAGCGCCGCATCGTCGGCGCCGGGCGGTGTCGAAGGCATGCGGCGTTTCGTCATGCGGCCAGCGTAGCGTGGCCGGGCGCGTTCGCAAGGCGCGATGGCATCGTCCAGGGAACGAAGGCCGGCGGTCCATCGGCTATCATGTGGGCTTGGCCGACGGGAGCGCGGACAGGCGCCCCCGATCGTTCCGTCCGCAGCAACGCCGTAGCGCTTCACGTCCATAGGGAGTCCATGCGAGTTCTGGTCAGCAACGACGACGGTGTCGACGCCCCGGGCATCCGTTTCCTTGCCGAAGGCCTGCGCGCCGCCGGCCACGAGGTCCTGATGGTCGCCCCGGATCGCGACCGCTCCGGCGCCAGCAATTCACTGACCCTCGACGCGCCGGTGCGGGTCGTCCAGCTCGACGACAGCACCTGGCGCGTCCACGGCACGCCCACCGACTGCGTCCATGTGGCGATCACCGGGATGCTGGAAGCCGAGCCCGACATCGTCGTGTCCGGCATCAACAACACCGCCAACATGGGCGACGATGTGATCTACTCCGGCACCGTCGCCGCGGCGATGGAAGGCCGCTTCCTCGGCCTGCCGGCGATCGCCGTCTCGCTGAACACCGCCGATCACGTTGGCAGGCACTACGAAACCGCCGCCCGTGCCGCCGTCGAGATCATCGCCCGGCTCAGCGTCGATCCGCTGCCGGCCGACACAATCCTGAACGTGAATGTCCCGGACGTGCCGTGGGAGCAGGTGCGCGGTTTCGAGGTCACCCGCCTGGGCAACCGCCATCGTGCCGAGGACTGCATCCCGCAGCAGGACCCGCGCGGCCGTTCCTGGTGGTGGATCGGTGCGGCCGGTCCCGAACAGGACGCCGGCCCGGGCACCGACTTCCATGCGCTGCGCACCGGCCATATCGCGATCACGCCGATCCTGGTCGACCTGACCCGCTACCAGGCGCTCGACCAGGTCGCCAGTTGGGTCGATGGCCTGTCCGTCGCGCTGCATCCGGCGGCCGAGGTGCAGCCATGAGCCTGCGCATGCGCCTGCAGCCGGAGGCGCTGGGCACCGGCATGACCTCTCAGCGCGTCCGCGACCGCCTGGTCGAACGCCTGCGCGAGGAGGGCATCCGCGACGAGCGCGTGCTCAACGCGATCCGCACGGTGCCGCGCCACCTGTTCGTCGACGAGGCGCTGGCGACCCGCGCCTACGAGGACACCGCGCTGCCGATCGGCCACGGCCAGACCATCTCGCAGCCGTGGGTGGTGGCCCGGATGACCGAGGCGGTGCTGTCGGTCGCACCGGAGAAGGTGCTCGAGATCGGTACCGGCTCCGGCTACCAGGCGGCCGTGCTGGCCGCGCTCGGACTGGAAGTGCATACGGTCGAGCGTATCGGCGAGCTGCTGCGGGTCGCGCGCAAGCGGTTCCGTTCGCTCGGCATGAACATCCGCAGCAAGCACGACGACGGCCGCATCGGCTGGCCGGAAAACGGGCCGTTCGACGCGATCATGGTGACCGCGGCCGCTCCGGCCCTGGTCGATGCGC
This sequence comes from Marilutibacter chinensis, assembly GCF_021725675.1. Lineage (GTDB taxonomy): Bacteria > Pseudomonadota > Gammaproteobacteria > Xanthomonadales > Xanthomonadaceae > Marilutibacter > Marilutibacter chinensis. The sequence goes on from NZ_JAKJPO010000010.1 coordinate 160,821, forward strand.
TGAGCGCCCAGCTCGCGCCAGGCGGCACGCTGGTCGCGCCGGTCGGAGCCGCGGCCTCGCAGTCGCTGGTGATGCTGCGCAAGCAGGCCGACGGCACGCTCAGCCAGCAGGCGCTGGCGCCGGTCGTGTTCGTGCCGCTGCTGTCCGGAATGATCGACTGATGCCGCCCGCATGTGGCGCGCTCCGCGGCCGCCGGTTCGCGGGTCCGCACGAGGATGCCCGCCGCCTGTTGCGTGGAGCCCGCCCTGGGGAACAGATCGCATGAGGCCGGTCGCATGAAGCTCTTCGGTCCGATCTACGACCGCTGCCTGGTATGGGCGGCGCACCATCGCGCGCCGCGCTACCTCGCTGCGCTGAGCGTCGCCGAATCGGTGTTCTTCCCGGTGCCGCCCGACGTGATGCTGGCGCCCATGGCGCTGTCGACTCCGCAGCGCTGGATGCGCCTGGCCGCGATCTGCACGATCGCCTCGGTCGTCGGCGGCGTGCTCGGCTATATGCTTGGACACTTCGCGCTGGAAGCGATCTGGCCATGGATGCTCAAGCTCGGCTGGGACACGCCGTTCCTCAAGGTGCAGGCGCTGTTCGAGCGATACGGCTTCTGGATCGTGTTCGTCGCGGCATTCACGCCGATTCCCTACAAGGTGTTCACGATCGCGTCGGGTGCGACCGGCATCGGGCTGATACCTTTCCTGCTGGGCTCTGCCATCGGGCGTGGCACGCGTTTCTTTCTCGTTGCCGGACTGGTCGCATTCGGCGGCAAGCGGCTGGAGGAAGGCCTGCGCCGCTATATCGAGGTACTGGGCTGGGCCGTGGCCGTGCTGGTGATCGGCGCGGTGGTCTGGCTGGAACTGCGCGGCTGAGCGCGTGTCCAAGCGGGACCGGGGCCAGCGTCCGGTTGCCGCGAAGACGATGACAAGCAACCGGAGGCCAAGGATCCGACGCATGACCATGACCCCAAACTCCATTTTCCGTCAGGCGGTGCTGTGCGCATTGTTCGCGATCGGCGCGGTGGCCTGTTCCAGCACCGTTGTCCGCGAGAGCGGCTCCGGCCGCTCCGGCCCCGTTGCGGTGTCCAAGCCCAGACCGGGTGCGACCGTCGTGGTCCGCCGTGGCGACAATCTCTACCGCATCGCCACCGACAACGGCATCACCCTGCACGACCTTGCGGCGTGGAACGGCATCTCGCCCCCGTACACCATCCATCCCGGACAGCGGCTGCGACTGTACCCGTCGGGCACCGGCAGCGCATCGGTCGCCGCATCTGGACAGTCGACCCGCCGGCCCGAGCAGGCTTCGTCCGGCAGCGGCGGCCGCACGGCTGCCGCCGCCCCTCCGGCGGCTCCGGCCGCGGCGCCGGTCGACAGCGGGTTGTCCTGGCGCTGGCCGGCCGACGGCGAACTGGTCAGCCGGTTCGCCAATGGCGACCCGACCCGGCAGGGCGTCGACATCGCCGGACGCAGCGGCGCGCCGGTGCGCGCTGCCGGCGACGGCGTGGTGGTCTACTCGGGCGCCGGGCTGGTCGGCTATGGTGAGCTGATCATCATCAAGCACAACGACCAGTGGCTGTCGGCCTACGGTCACAATCGCAACCGGCTGGTCGCCGAGGGAGCGGTGGTCAAGTCCGGCCAGCAGATCGCCGAGATGGGTCGCAGCGGCGCCGCCCGCGACATGCTGCACTTCGAGATCCGCTACAACGGCAAGCCGGTCGATCCGCTTCAATACCTGCCGAGACGCTGAACGCCATCGGGCTCCGTCCGGGAGCGGATCCCCGGCCCGGTGCAAGCGCACCGGGCGCTCGCCGGCGCGCGGCCCAATGGGCCGCAG
>NZ_JAKJPO010000011.1 GCF_021725675.1 Marilutibacter chinensis
CCGGCCTCGGCTTCACGTAGAAAGCCGATGATTTGTTCTTCGGTAAAGCGCTTTTTCACGTCCAATCTCCTTCAGGGTAGGGATTGGACTCCAAATCGCCGCGCTACTCAAAACCGGGGGGACGTCGGGTACACCACGCAGCTTGAACTTGAAACGACCGCAGGCGACTGACAGCTTGTTGTTGTACTCATACCAAGTGATCTTTCCGACCTGGCTCGTCGAAGCCACCACCCGATCCAGTGCGTCCTACGTCATCGTGATCCCTTGCCGGCGGTGCCGGCCACCGTCTTGATAATCTGTGACGATTCACCTTGCTCCGGAGCAACCACCATACACGCGCGTAAGATTGCGTCCGTCAGCACGGACAAGAATCGCGCTTCTCTCAAGTTTTCCGCACTCGCCAAAATGGCTATACAGGACGACTATGGATTCGCCCTCTTGAAAGGCTGAGTAAACACCTGCGGAACTGTCCTTCACCGCACGCACCACATAGAAATCACCCTCCATGCCGGACAAGCGTGGAACTTCGTTCGCCAATTGCTGTGCGTTTAACTTAATCACTGGCGCTGAATCCAAAAGCCTTAATAGATTAACCAATTCAGCTGAGTTTGGAATCACCATTCGAGAATCCTCGACTCGATTTTGCTCAGTCGGGACGATTTTTATCGACGGATCCACCCAATGACTTTCGCCAATCACTGTGGTGCTGCAGGCACTAGAAAGCATGCAGATAAGAAGTAGAAATTTTTTCATGATTCACCTCAATCACAGTCAAGTGCGGCCTTAATGGCATCCCGAACCCGATCGTCAACAGCACCCATGTAATCACCCATGATGTTTCCCTCCCAGCCAGGGACAGGGGTACTGGTTCGCGGATTAGTCGATGTGATGTCGTACATGTCGTAGCGCCCTTGGAACTTGAATTTCATCAAATGACCAGCCTCATGAGCATAAGTCCATGGATCGCTTGCGGTGTACCAAGTTCCCCTGCTGTCACCCACAACATGTGACACTCCCGTACCGGAAACGAGAGTGATCTTGTTTGCTCTCCAGCCTTTTGCTTGGGTGACTGTCACTTGGAAACCTGGAGCGGACCACGTGGATTCAATAGTCGAAATGATCGTGGCTACTATCTCAGGAGTTACAGCGTCTCCCTTAAACTCAATTGGTATGTTGATCGAAACGCCGTTGCCGGTGCATTCGCACTTTGCCTTTAGGCCAGCAGGATCTATCTTGCTGACCGGATTCCCGCCCACATAGGCGTAGGTATTCGCGCCGCCGGCTAGTCCGATCGGGTCGGACTGGATATAGCGACCGGTATACGGGTCATAGTCGCGGAAGCCATTTTGATGCAGCCCCGACTCGGCGTCATAGTACTGCCCAGGAAAGCGGATATTCAGGCTACCCACGCCCCCCAAGTCGTTCTGCGGGATACTCGTATCGAACGCGTAGTTGTTCGCCCGCCAGACCCGGACTTTATTCTGGGCGGTCACGTGTTCAGGCCGGCCCAGATGGTCGTTATGCACGTAGTGCTTGCTTGCAGCATCGTCGATAAACCCAAGGAGTTCCCCACCCAGCCAGACATAGTGCCGCCAATGATGCGTACCGCCGCTGGTTACACCGCCCTTCTCGGCCACCAACTGGCCGCCAGGCCCGTAGATGTAGAACGTATTCTTTGGCGCTCCTTGGGTCTTGTAGACCCTTTGGCCCAACGCGTTGAACACATAGGTCGTCTTGACGCCTCCCTTCGTCACCGTATCCAGTCGGTTGAATGCATCGTAGGTATAGGTACGGAAGCTGCCTTCCTGGATGATGTTGCCGTTGCCATCGTATTGCAGCGCAAGATTGCGCCCGCCCGATAGGTTCATCAGCCGATTGCTGGCAGTTTCTGTGGTGTGGCTGGTCAGCGCTCCATTGCGAACCTGGTCAAGCCGATTGCCATTGGGATCCCAACTGAAAGACTGGTTCGTACTCGGATTGCCTCCAACCGTAGTCAGAAGCCGCCCTACGGCGTCGTATGTCAGGCTTTGGGTTTGCCCGCTGATAAGGCCGTTGGTGATCTTGCTGATCCTTCCCACCTCGTCGTACAGATAGGTCAGCACATGTTCACTGGTGCTGCCATTCTGGGTGTACAGGCCGGTTAACCGGCCATCGGTGTCAAAAGTCCGGGTATGAGTTAGACCATTGCCATAGGTCAATCCAGCCATCGCGCCGAGCGGCCGGTAGTTGATATTGCTGGCCAGCGTGTGGGCGACACCGTTGATCGTCGCCGTCACCGCCTTGACTCGACCGTAGCTGTACCCATAACCGACCGACACGTTACCAGGGTAGCTGATCCCGGTCAGTCGGCCCATGTTGTCGTAGGCATAGCCCTGGTCGAAACCCGCGGTGCCGCCAATCCGCTGATGCTGGGTCGCGAGCAGCCCTTCAGGTGTGTAGGTGTAATCGAGTTGGCCGTACCAGTCCCACACTTGGCATAGGCGTCCCTTACCGTTGGTGCAGGTGTCGTAGGTAAACCGGTGCTCTTTGTCGTTGGTCGTCCGGTTCACCAGTCGGCCTAGGCTGTCGTAGCCGAACGTCGTGGCCACGCCATTCGCGCGCGTCATTTTCATCATCTGCCCGGCCGCATCGTACTCGAACATCGTGGTTCCCGTGTCCGGACTGTGCTGGGCCCAGATCTGCCCGAATCCATCACGAACGTATGTCGTCACGCGCCCACGAGGATCCGTCACCTTGGTCAGCTGCCCAGCCACGTTGTACTCAAAGCGGGTGATCTTTCCGACCTGGTCCGTCGAGGCTACCACCCGATCCAGCGCATCGTAGGTCAGCGTGACCTTCTTGCCGGCAGCATCGGTCACCGTCTTGATATTGCCGTTGTCGTCGTAGGTGTAGGTCGAGCTCGATCCATTGTTGCCCCGGGAAGCGCGTGGTCGGCTCAGCTCGTCGTAGTCGGTCAGGGCCTGGTACTTGAGCACGGGGGACACCACCCACACCTGCTCCGGGATGTACTCGGGCTCGTTGCACTCGCTCTGCGGCGCGCCCCTTGGATTCAGACACTCAAAACGGAACTGGGTTTCGTAGTGCCCCTCAGTAGCGTAGTCCTGCACCTTCGTGACGTTGCTCGCCAAGTCGTAGGTGTACCGGCGCTCTTCCTTGATGCCGTCGCCCGCCAGAATTCCGGACGAGTCGATATACGTCCTGGTCAGACGGCGGCTCCAATCGTACTCGGACTTGGTCTCCATACCGTCCGGCGTTTTAACAGTGATCAGGTCACCATTGCCGTTGTAAGTGTACAGGGTATCGGCGGCCACACCGTTGTAGTAAGTGCGCACTTTGGTGACGCGGTTGCGCGAGTCATAGGTGAAGTCCGTGACCGCACCATTGACGTCAGTAATGCGGCCTGGCTGCCCCAGACCATTGTGATTGCTGTAGCGCCGGATATGACCCAGGCTGTTCTTGACCCAAATGAGGTTGCCGACGCCGTCGTAGCCACTCACCACGGCATCGCCGGAGCCAGGGATCGGGCCGTCGACCGTGATGGTGGCGATCATCCCATTCGTGTGCTTGGTGTACGTGTACGTCGTGGTCCGGGATTGATTCGCCACGCCATTGGCGGACAGGTTGGTCACCGTGACCGAAGCCACCCGGTTGTCCGCTGTGTAGGTGTAGCTGGTGCGGACGTGATTGGTGCCCGAGGCAGTGCCGCTGACCGTCATGCTCGTGATGCGGTTCTTGGCCGCATCCCAGGCATAGGTCGTCTTGCGGGCCGCGGCAGTTCCGTAGCCCTCGACCTTCTGGGTCAACTGGCCCTTCGCGTTGTAGGTGAATGTCGTGTCGTTGCCGTTGAAGTCCGATTTGAGTTGCGGATAGCCGTTGCTGTCGTACGTCGTCTCCGAGTACATCGTGCTCGGACAGTAGGTACTGGGCTGCCCCGTAATGGTCCGCGGCCGGCCGTTCTCGAAGGTGTACGTCGTCTTCTTGCCGAGCGGGTTGGTCTCGACGACGGTCAGCAGGCCGTTCGCCCCGGCCGTGTAGCCGAACGTGAAGCGCTCGTTGGAACCATGCTTGCTCTGGGTGGCATATCCCGAGGAGTTGTAGGCGAAAGTCGAAAAGCGAACGCCATTGAAAGACTTGCCGGTCAAGGCGCCCGGGTACGTGGAGTACTCGTAGTGATAGGCCATGGTTGTGGCCGGCGTTCCCGGCCGGGCACTGGCCGCCAACCGATGCAGTCCGGTGCCGAACTGATTGGCCGTATAACTGTAGCCGTGCTGGTTGCCGGCCGGGTCACGCACCGCCGTCAGTTGGCCGTTGCTCCAGGTGAACTCGACGTAGCGCCCTGAAGTATGGGTCACCCGTGTCGGATAGGTGCCGTTGTAGGTGTAGGTCCATTTGATGCCATGCTCGCTGACAACCTCATGGATCCGCCCCGTGGTGCCGTAGGTCTCGACGAGATTGTCTTCCGCGTAGAGCGTGAAGCTGGAGCCGTTGTTGACGATCTTGGCGATCGGGCTGGGCTTGTCCTCGTAGAAGACGCCATCGGTTCCCTTGATGAATTTGATGATCCGGCCGTCCGGACGCCAGGCATAAATGACCGTATTGGTGCCGATCTGGCAGGCCCCACCGCCCGGGCGCGGGAAACAGGCGTTGATCGCAGTACTGCCAAACGTCAGGAAGTAATCGAAATTGCTGACCCAGTGCTTGCCGAACAGGCCCACGCCTTCCCAGTAATGGTTGTACGTGCGCTTGAGGTGCAGGGCCATCTCGCCACTGGTAGCAAAGTCTTGCTCGGGCTCGATCTTGTTCCCCGTTGAAAGCACGATGGGGTTGCCGCTGGTTATAGGTGCATCAGAGACCGCGGATTTGGGACAGGTCGTACCCGGTGCGGGCGCGACCGCCAGACCGTTGTCGTTTTTAATCCCACCATTCTGCTCGAGTTCGCTGCCGCCTCCTCCATGCCCGCCTTCGTTTCCTCCATGACCACGGCCACCACGGACACCACCGTCATAAGTGCGCTCGCACGAGCGCCCGTCAAAATAGGTGGCGATCTTATCGCCATTGCTGTAATAGTCGGAATAGTGCACATAGCAAGTAACACCGGCTTGTGCGACACCGCTTGGGAAGAAGCTCGCCAAAAAGAAGGCAGATACCGCAATGAACGCGCGGGCCGACATCGAAATTACTTTACTCCTTCTCATCCTTGTTCCTCTTTTCTTAGCTTACTTGTAATCGACCTCATGCCCACTTGAGTTGGCCCGCTCAGTAATGACGAGAAAATCGCGCCGAACTCAATACAAAAGCATGCAACTGCGGGATTCCGCTCTTCGGGCAACTCGATAGTTCGCCGCCAGGCCGATGGAATCAGTTCGGATACGGTGCTTCATTGAAAGGCTTCCCCATGTCGATGTTGAGCGGCCGCTACGCAGCGAAACGGCATGCGTTCGCAGCAGGCGCCGATAGGACATGACACGGCGCCGCACCGCAGGTGATGTTGATATTGACGGTGCCGGCGACGATGCTGCCGGACACGAATTGGCCGACAGCGACGCGGTACGTCACTTCTTCTTCCCCCCTTTTTTGCCGCCGACGTTGAACGTCAGAGGTGCGGTGATGGTCTGGCCGCCCTGCATCACATTGCCGATCTCACTGCTCTGGATGGCAAACGAGGGATCCGTCTCCTGGCTGACCGCCACGGTCCCTAACGCCGCCGCGACCGCTGTTCGCACTGCCGGCGGCGCCGCGCGATAGCGACGCAGCAGCTCGGCCTCATCGGTCTTGAGGGTTGGGGCCGGAACACCGGTCAGCACATACAACACATCCACGCCGATGCCCGCCAGCGCTGTGAGGTAGTCGGAGTCGGGCGCGCGTTCGCCCTTTTCGTAACGGATCTGTGCGGTCCGGTTCAGGCCAGCGGCGACCGCCATCTCTTCTTGCTTAAGCCCGAGGCGAGTGCGTTCTTCCCTAAGCCTCTCGGCCAAAGTTCCCATTTGAAATCAATACCCCTTGACAATGTTCTCAAACGGAGACATCATCTGTCCCGAATTGAACCATTTCACACTTTTTAGCCTATGCATCATGTGAAGAGCAATCGTGTCCGGTCAGCCGATGAGGTCCGCAAGGACTTCGAGCGGAAAGGCATCACGATCATGAGCTTTGCCCGTGATCACGGACTAAGCCCGGGCATCGTCTACCAGCTGCTGAGCGGCCAGAAGAAAGGTCGCCGCGGCGAAGCGCACCGCGCGGCGGTGCTGCTGGGCATGAAAGAAGGGGTGATCGAACAGGGGGCCGATGCATGAGCGCCGCGAAGGGGCCGGGCATGCGCTGCCCGCATTGCTAATCGCGCTGCGATATCCGCAGCAGTCGCGTCCTGACGCCGGTGTACCGCGAGGTCACCTACGCCTGCCGCAACTTTCACTGCGGTCACGTCTTCGTCTGCAACCTGGAGGCGGTCCGCACGCTTTCGCCGAGCGCGATCCCCGACCCCGAGGTGCAGCTCCCCCTGTCCTCCCACGTGCGCCGCGACATGCTCGCGCACCAGTTGCAGCACCACGTCGAGGCCGCCTATGAGCCCGCATGACCCCACGATCAGCGCCCGGGGCCTGATACGCCTGATCCGACATCACCGAATGGCCGCATCAATGGTACCGGAGGTGGGACTCGAACCCACAAGGTTTTTAGGCCGGCGGATTTTGAATCCGCTGCGTCTACCAGTTCCGCCACTCCGGCGCGGCCCGGCAGTATAGCCGAGTGCCGGTGGCGCGGGAACGTGGCGGATGCCGCCGTCCCCCACTACATCACCTCCCAGCGGTCATGGCTGCGCCGGTGTCGAGATGCAGGTGGAACGCGCCGGACAGGAGCCGTATCTGGCCGGACCGCCCGGATGGATGCGGGCGACCCGGCGCGGAACGGGCCCGGTGTGGCCACAGGGCCGGCAATGAGAAGACCCGGTCTCCCAAGTCTCCGTCGCTTGGTCGGCCGGGCCTTCTTGGCCGGGCAGGTTGCGCAGGCTTGTGCCTGTGTCAGGCTTTACCTGAGTCGCCGTCCTGTCCGGTGATCCGATCCTATGCCGCTCACGCCCGCCCATCGTTACAGTCCTGTGAATGAACGGGGACCGCTCGTCGGCCGGTTGCGGAGGCCGGCGTCCGCCCCCCGGCCATGCCGCACTGCCCTGCCGGCATCCCCGCCCCGTCCTCTGCACACGCGCGGCCGTGGCGGCTGGCTCGCGGCATCGATGCTGGCGACGCTGCTGCTCGCCGGCTGTCGTACGCTGGGCTACTACGCGCATGTCGGCCACGGCCAGCTCGCACTGATGGCACAACGCCAGCCGGTCGCAGCGCTGATCGCCGACGATGCCACCGACCCCGCCCTGCGCAGCCGCCTGGGGGAGCTGCACGATGCCCGGGCATTCGCATCCGACCGCCTCGGCCTGCCGCGCAATGGCAGCTACACAAGCTATGTCGTACTGCCGGGTCCCTACGTGACCTGGAACGTGTTCGCAGCGCCGGAGTTCTCGGTCGAGCCGGTGACCCACTGCTTTCCGGTGGCCGGTTGCGTGGCCTATCGCGGCTACTTCGACGCGGCGAAGGCACGGCGCGAGGCCGGGCGCCTGCAGAGGCTCGGCTACCAGACCTACATCGGCGGCGTGTCCGCCTACTCGACGCTGGGCTGGTTCGACGATCCGCTGCTGAGCAGCATGTTCGCGCCCGGCCAGGACGACCCGGTCGGCGTGATGTTCCACGAGTTGGTCCACCAGTGGCTGTACCTGCGCGACGACACCGCGTTCAACGAGTCGCTGGCCAGCTTCGTGCAGCGGCAGGGACTGCGCGAGTGGCGGCAGGCGCGCAACCAGCCGCCGCCCGACCCGGCACTGGGCGCGCACGAGAAGGCATTCATCGGCCGGGCGCTCGCACTGCGCGAGCGGCTGGCCGCGATCTACCGGCGGCCGATCACCCACGAGGCGATGCGCGAACGGCGCGCGGCGGCGATCGCGGCGTTCCGCCGGTGGCATGCGGAGGCGCGGCGGACGCATTGGCCGGACGACCCCCGCTTCGACCGCTGGGTGTCGGAGCCGATCGATAACGCCAAGCTGGTGCCGCTGGGGCTGTACGACCAGTGGGTGCCGGCGTTCGCGACGCTGTTCCGGCAGTCCGGCAGCGACTGGCAGGCGTTCAGGAGCCAGGTCGAGTCGCTGGCCGCGCAGCCCAGGGCCGCACGCGATGACGGACTGCAGGCCTTGCTGCCGGCCGCACCGGCAGACTGACGGGTTCTCGCCTACCATCGGCGCATGTGTCTGATCGCCGTGGCCTGGCAGGCCCACCCGAGGTACCGGCTGGCGTTGATCGCCAACCGCGACGAATTCCACGAGCGCCCGACCGCCGCCGCAGGTCCGGACCCGGTCGATCCCGATCTGTACGGCGGCCGCGACCTGCTGCAGGGGGGCAGCTGGCTGATGGTGTCGGCGCGACGCCGTCTGGCCGCGGTCACCAATGTCCGCACCGGCCCCGCCCCGGCCACCGCGCCGCGCTCGCGCGGGCGCCTGGTGCGCGAATTCGCCGCCACGCGAATGCCCGTCGACGGCTGGCTGGCCAGGCTGTCGATCGAAGCGCAGGACTATGGTCGATTCAACCTGATGATCTGGGATGGCGAAACCCTCGGCTTCGCCAGCAACCATCCCGCATTCGTCCGCGCGGACGTGACGTCCGGCCTGCACGCGATGTCGAACGGCGCGTTCGACGCGCCATGGCCGAAAAGCGGGCATGCGACACGGGCGCTGCAGGAGTGGCTGGATGGCCCGCTGGCGTTGTCGCGCGAGCGTCACGACGCCGACAGCCTGATGCCGCTGCTCGATGCGCTGGCCGAAACCACGCCGGCACCGGACGGGCAGCTGCCCGACACCGGCGTTGGCCTGGAACTGGAACGGATGCTGTCGCCGGCATTCGTCAGCGGCGATCGTTACGGCACCCGTTGCAGCACGGTGGTGCTGGTCGAGGACGACGCGATCACCTTCTTCGAGCGCCGATTCGGCCCGAACGGTAAGCGGCTGGGCGACACACTCGAGGTGCTGTAGCGGCACCGCACCGGGCGGCTCGCGCGCCGTCTGCGACATGGCGGCGACGACCGCGTCGGGGGGCCGGGGACCTCCGATCCATTCCCTTCCCCCAACGGGTCCATCGTTGGGGAAGCGCATAGGCCTTGCCGCTGTCCTTCAGCTCCTTGAAGAAAGACAACCGCCGCGCCAGTGCCTGCGGTCTCCGTCGCTTCGCTCCAGCCCTGTCCACGATCCCGACCAGGGACGGCGGAGCCGGCCAGAACTCTCCCTAGCGCCGGCCGCTCCCGTCCCCGCGCGACCACGGCCACCAGCCGCGGCCGCTGCGCGCGTACCGGTCGGCGGCACGTTCGAAGCGGTTGCGCACGCTGACGCCGCCGCACAGTAGATAGAGCGGCAGGAACAGCGGGCCGAGCACCATGTACTGGTATACGTGGGCGCGCTCGTGGTCGGCCAGGACGATCCCCGGCTCGTCGCCGTGGCCGGCACGATGAGCGTAGGTCAGGCAGCCGCTATCGAGGCTGGTGCCGGTATGCAGGATCACGTTGCCGAGGGTCAGCGCCCCGCCCGGCCCCCAGGGCCAGCACTGGAACACCAGCGCGCAATCGCGCGGACGCAGGCGGGCATGGGCGCCGAATGCCAGCCCGACCGCGCCGGCCAGCAGGCCCAGTACGGTGTTGGGCGCGGTCCAGACGACGCCCAGGACCAGCAGCAACGTTCGGACGCAAGGCTTCAGTCGGTTTCTTCCGGCATCAGCAGCCACAGGATCAGATACACGATGATGCCGGGGAACGCGGCGGATGCGATCGAGACGATCACGAACACGATCCGCAGCAGGGTCGCGTTCCAGCCGAAGCGCCGGGCGATACCGCCCATGACGCCGGCGATCATCCTGTCGTGTCGGGACCGCGTGAACGGTCGCGCTTTGTCGGTCATGACTGGGGGCTCCTTGGTACTCCGAGTGGCGCGAGTCTCGGACTGTCAACGTGACGACGGCGTTCGTTTGCGGATCGCGTCGAGCGCCCGTTGCAACCAGCTCGCGGAGGGTTCGGCTTCCTTGCCCGGACAGCGGACCTGGTAGGCACGTCCGCTGATACTGCTCTGGGTTCCGGCGCGCACGATGAACTGCTCGGCCGACGCGATCATGTCACGCTCGACCAACCAGTCCAGCTTGCGACGCAGGTGCGACTGCGCGCGCTCCGGACCGTACCAGCGGCCATTGCGCTGGAACTGGCAACCGGAGGCGCCAAGCACGGCGATGAGTCGTTCGATCTCGGCCGCGCTTGCCGGCGACAATGCGGCCGCGGCGGGCAACGGCGCAAGCATCGCCACACACGCCAGTGCGGCGATCCGCAAGCGCCTGCTCCTCGTGCGTCCGCCGGTCAAGGCCCGCGTGCCTGCAGCCAGTCGTGGACCGAGTCCGGCACCTCGCGCTGGGCGCGGCTGGAAACATAGATGCCGATATGGCCGCCGCGGAAGGAATGCTCGGTGTAGTCGGCCGTTCCGACCAGTCCACCGAGCGCCTGCGACGCGGCTGGCGGCACCAGATGGTCCTGCTGGGCATAGATGTTCAGCACCGGCATGGTGATCCGCGCGAGGTCGACCTCGCGACCGCCGATGCGGATGCCGCCGTTCACGAACCCGTTGCCCTGGTAGAACATCTTGATGAACTGGCGGAATGCCTCGCCGGCGAGATCGGGCGAGTCGAAGATCCACTTCTCCATCCGCAGGAAGTCCTCGACCGCCTGCTTGTTGTCGAGGATGTCGACCAGGCCGACGTACTTCTGCACGAACAGCCGCCACGGCTTCAGCGTCAGGTAGCACCAGTTCATCAGGTCGGCCGGAACGTTGCCGAGGGTGTCGACGAACTGATCGACGTCGATGTTGCGGGTCCAGTGCGAGAGCATGTTGTCGTCGGTGTGGAAATCGACCGGCGTCACCATCGTCACCAGGTTGCGCACCTTGTCCGGGTTCAGCGACGCGTAGCACAGCGAGAACGCACCGCCCTGGCAGATCCCGAGCAGGTTGATCGCGTCCTGGCCGCTCGCCTGGCGCAGGTGGTCCACGGCGCCGCCGAGGAAGCGCTGGATGTAGTCCTCCAGCTCCAGGTAGCGATCGGAACGGTCCGGGTAGCCCCAATCGAGGATGTAGACGTCCTCGCCGCGTTCGAGCAGGCCGCGCACGATCGACTTGTCGGCCTGCAGGTCGGTCATGTAGGGCCTGTTGACCAGGGCGTAGACGATCAGCAGCGGCACCTTCGAGGTCGGCGGTTGCTCGCCGCGGAAGCGGTAGAGCACCACCCGGCCATCGCGCCAGACCTCCTCCTTGCCGGTCGCCCCGTAATTGACGTCCTCGACCTGGCGCAGCGTGTCGAGGCCGGCGCGCAGCTTGTTCTGCAGCTCCATCGCCTCCCTGGCCAGGGATTCGGCGGTGAAGTTCAACGGCGCATTGATGTCGATACGGCCCATCTCAGCGGCCTCCCTTGCTCGCGGTGCGGCTGGCCGGGGTCTTCTTCTTCGCGGCGGCCTTCCCGACCGGCGCCTTCTTCGCCGCAACCTTCCCTGCCGCCGTCTTCTTCGCGGGCGGCCGGGCCGCCCGGCCCGTCGATGACGCGCCCGCGACGTTGCGTGTCGTCGTCCCCTCCGCGGCAACGGATGCCGCCTCCGCTTGCCAGGCATCGCGCAGTCGCCGCAGCTCGCGCTCGAGCTGGACGATCTTGCGGTGCGCGGAGTCGATCTCGGTCCGCGACGGCATTCCGAACAGCCCGGCGACCAGTTCCACCTCGTGCTGGATCGCCGCGCGCAGGCGCATCTGCGCATTGACCATCTCGCCGAAGTCCTCGCGGTAGCGGGCCGACATCGCGACCTCGGCGTAGGCTTCCTCGGCGGCATCGATCCACAGGTCGAACAGCGCCCGTGCCGAACCCAGTTGGCGGCCGGGTTCGGCATGCGCCTCCAGCTTGCGCTCGAAGTGCCGGAAGGCACGCTGGCCGGCCTCGGCCATCAATGCGTTGCAGGCCTGGCTGCGCTGCTGGTAGTCCAGATGCAACCGGGCGATGCGCTGCCAACGCTGCTGATGCTCGCGGCTGAAGCCGAACGCGGGCATCCCCAGCCAGTTGCGGCCCTCGCCCTGCAGTGCGGCGATGAACGGCGCCGCCTGTTCCATCCACTGGTCGAAGCCCTGCTGGCCGCGTCCGCCCATGCTGGCGAACACGTCGGCGAACGGATTGGCCTGACCACCGCCGAGCATCTGCTTCCAGGTTTCCACGATCTCGGACACGGGCGGATTCTGGCCGGCGAAACCCGCGGCGAGCTGCTGGATGCGGCCGAACCAGTCGCGGGCCTGACGGTCGAAGCGCCCGACCGCGGCATTGGCGTCGGGCTGCGCACCGCGCGCCAGCTGCGACCACCAGCCGATCGCCTCGTCCCAGCCGGGAACGCCGGTCGGCGAGGCGGAGCCCGGCCGTGTCGACGCCCCGCCGTCGGGAACGGCCGCACCGGTGCGCATCATCTCGCCCCACTGGTTCCAGTACTGCTTCGCTAGCGACTCGAAATCGCCGCCGAACGGGTTGTTTGCCATGGCGCCCTCCAAGACTGGGGCCGATCATAGCAATCGCATGTTCATTCCACGTGCCAGCGCCATGCCGGCAGCGCGGGAACTGCCGGTTCAGGGCTTCGGGATGTGCAGGGTCTTGCTGATCATCAGCGAGCCCGACAGCGCGAACATCAGCACCAGCGGATGCAGCTGCCAGGGACCGAGCTGGACGACGCCCAGCCAGATGTCGGCGCCGGTCGCGCCCTGCCACGCGGCGATCGCCAGCACCACGACCAGCAGCAGACTGGTCGGAATCGGCGTGCCCTCGAAGTGACTGACCTTGTCGTCCTCGCCGGACAGCTGCTCGGCGGTGACGTTGTAGCGGGCCAGCCGGCTCACCCCGCAGCCGACGAAATAGCTCAGCACCAGCCAGTCCCAGCCCCCCTGCAGACCGCATGCATAGGCCAGTGCCGCCGGCGCGACGCCGAACGAGATGATGTCGGCCAGCGAGTCGAGTTCGCGCCCCAGGGTCGATGCCGACTTGCGCCAGCGCGCGATGCGGCCGTCGAGCGCATCGAACACGAACGCCAGCGGGATCAGCGCCATCCCGACCAGCAGATCACGCAACTGTCCGCTCTGCAGGTAGCGCATCGAGGCGAATACCGCGCCCGTGCCGCAGATCGCGTTGGAGAGCGTGAACCAGTCCGCGAGGTGGAACTCGCGGAGCATCGAGAAATGGCGCGGCATCGGGACCATCGTGCATGCGGCCGGATCGGCCCTCGGCGCCAGCGTGCCAAATGTTGCCGCAATGCTGCAAGACTCCTGCGATCCGTGGCTGGAAGCGGCGATCACCGCATCGCCAGGACGGTCAGATCATGTTCTGTGAAAGCCGGCACGGCGGGCCTGCCGGGCACCGCTATAGTCGCGGAGTCGGATACACGTTCACTGGGGAAACGCACCGATGTCCATGCTCGAGAAGGTCCTGCAGGGCCTGCGCGACGACCGCGCGCCCCGTCCGGACCGCGAACCGGCGGTCGCCGACGTCCGCCCTGCCATTCCCGCACCGTCGCCGTCGCCGTCGCCTGCACCGGCGCTCCGCGCGGACGCCGGATTCCTCGCCCGCCGCTATGGCGACGGTCTGCGGATCGCGACCCAGGCCCATCTGGGCGACAACGCCGGCGGTCCGACGTCGACCGCGGCGCCCTACGAGGGCCGTCGCAGGATCGCGCGCAGCTCGCCGCCGCAGCTGCTGACGCTGGCGCGGGCACCGTTCGCGGTGCGGATGCTGTCCAACCTCAGCTACGGCATCACGCCGCAGAGCCTGGCCGAGTTCAATGCGCTGGGCGACAACGATGCCGAGCGTCTGGCCAACTACGTCGACTGGCAGCTGGACTGGACCGCGATCGACGACAGCGCGCTGGAGAGCCGGCTCTCCGGCGCCGGCTACGGCACGCTCGACAAGCCGCTCACCCGGCTGTGGAGCGAACACGTGCTCGGCAATCCCGAATACTCGGTGCGCATGCGGCCCGCGTGGGAAGTGCAGCGCGCCGCTTTCGTGCGTGCGACCTATTCCAGGCGCCAGCTGCGCGAGGTCGTGGTCAACTTCTGGCACGACCACTTCAACGTCACCGCCGGCGACTATTCGGCGGGGCCGGTCTACGTGCACTACGACCGCGACGTGATCCGCCGGCATGCGCTGGGCAACTTCCGCGCGATGCTCGAAGCGGTCGCGACCAGCCCGGCGATGCTGTACTACCTCGACAATGTCTCCAACACCCGCGCCGGCCCGAACGAGAACTGGGCGCGCGAGCTGCTCGAACTGCACACGCTGGGCGCGGAGAACTACCTCGGTTTCATGGACCCGTTCCAGGTGCCGCCGGATCCGGTCGATCCCGATTATCCGTCCGGCTACACCGACATCGACGTCTACGAGACTTCCTCCGCCTTCACCGGCTGGAGCCTGAAGAACGGGCACTGGGAATTCCCCGACGACAACGACGGCACCTTCGTTTATCGCCAGTCCTGGCACGACGCCGGCCCCAAGTTCGTGCTCGGACGGCTGCTGAACCCGGAACAGCCGGCGATGAAGGACGGCCGCGACATCCTCGACCGGCTCGCCAGCCATCCGGCAGTCGCGCGCTTCGTCTGCGGCAAGCTGATCCGGCGCTTCGTCGACGACGACCCGCCCGCCTCGCTGGTGCACAGCGCCGCGCAGGTATTCCGCCAGCACTGGCGGTCCGCGGACCAGATCGAGCGGGTGCTGCGCCACGTCCTGACCTCGACCGCGATGTTCAACGCGTGGGGCCAGAAGAGCCGGCGCCCGTTCGAGGCGATCGTCGCGGCGATGCGCGCGACCGGCAGCGACTGGACGCTGCGCCTGGACAACGGCACGTCCGATACGTTCATGTGGCGGCTCGGCTTCACCGGTCACGAGCCCTACGCGTGGCCCGCGCCGAACGGCTACCCGGACACCGAGCTGGCCTGGTCGGGCGCCAACAGCCTGGCGATGGGATGGAAGCTGCTGAACTGGCTGACCGAGGCCAAGGACAACGACGCGCCGGTACTGCCGATCCTCGCGATCAGCCGCAGCCAGGTTTCGCAGTGGACCGCGACCCGGCTGGTCGACTACTGGTGCAACCGCCTGCTCGGACGCAGGCCGGGCAACGCGCGCCGGCAGACCCTGATCGGCTTCATGGCGCAGAACGGCGACCCAGCCAGCCACGTGATCGCCGATACCAATGCCTGGGCCGGCAACGACCTGAAGAACCACTACAACCAGGAACGGTTGCGCAGCATGGTCTCGCTGATCCTGATGTCCCCCGAGTTCCTGAGCCGTTGAGGAGGCGACGATGAATACGATCGAAGAAAGCCGTCGCCGTTTCCTCAAGGGCTGCGCCGCCGCCTCGGCGATCGGCGCGGTCGGACCGGGGCTGTTCTTCTCCGGCAGCGCGCATGCCGCCAACGGCCACGACACCGTGGTGTCGGTGTTCCTGCGCGGTGGCATGGACGGGCTCAACGTGGTGATCCCGGTCGCCGGCGAAGACCGCGTGCACTACGAGCAGGCGCGCCCGGACCTGGCGATCGCCGCCAGCGGCACATACGGCGCGCTGCCACTGACGCTCGCCACCGGCAGCGCCACCGGTTTCGGACTGCACCCCGCCGCCAGCGGCCTGCGCGACCTGTGGAACGACGGTCTGCTCGCGATCGTGCAGTGCTGCGGCCTGTTGACCTCGGTGACCCGCAGTCACTTCGACGCGCAACTGTCGATCGACCTAGGCACGCCGGGCCAGCAGGGCATCGGCAGCGGCTGGCTGGCGCGTGCGCTGGCCACCCAGCCCGGCATCGGCGGCACCCCGCCGCTGCCCGGACTGGCGGTGAACAGCCGTCAGCCGGCCAACTTCAACGGCAGCACCAGCGCGCTGACGATGAGCAGCCCGGGCGACTTCGAGCTCAATGCCGGCGCGTGGTCCTGGCAGCGGGCCCGCGACAACTCGCCGGCCGGGCTGGTCGGCGTCAATGACGTGCTGGAATCGATGTGGTCGCCAGGCGCGACCGGCCTGGAGCAGCACGGCGCCCGCGCCGAACGGGCGCTGCGGGTGATCGCCCAGCAGCCCTACGGCGCCCTGCCCGCCGACTGGCCGACGACCGCGTTCGCGCGCCAGCTGTGGACCGTCGCGCAGTCGATCCAGATGAATCTCGGCCTGCGCTACGCGACCGTCGACCTGGGCGGCTGGGACACGCACGAGGGCCAGGGCACCGCAGGCAGCGGCTATCACTATTTCCAGAACAAGATCCAGGAGCTGTCGCAGGCATTGAGCGCGTTCAACCGCACCCTCGCGGCGAGCGGTCACCTGTCGCGGGTGACCACGGTCGTGCAGTCGGAATTCGGTCGGCGCGTGCGCGAGAACGCCAACCGCGGCACCGACCACGGCTACGGCAACCCGATGCTGGTGATGGGCGGCACCGTCAACGGACGGCGCCTCTACGGCAACTGGCTCGGCCTGGATCCTCAGGTGCTGTCGCCCTACTACGGCGACGTACCGGTCACCACCGACCATCGCCGGGTGCTGTCGGAGATCCTGATCCGGCGGATGCGCAACCCGAACCTGGGTGCGGTTTTCCCCGGCTACGGCGGCTACACGCCATTGGGCCTGATGAAGGGCACCGATCTCGCCCCGGTCGGCATGGCCGTGGCCGCGGCGCCGGCGGCGGTGGCCGCTCCTGTCGCGGGAAGCCGCCCGCGACCGGCATCGCCGCGCCCGCCGCGGCCAGCATCGCCCCGGCCGGCTACGCCGCCTCCCTCGTCACGGCCCTCACCGTCTCAGCCGCGCCAGGAGCCTCCACGCGGCTGGAGCGGGCGGCTTCAGCGCGAGGTGATGCGCCTGCAGGGCCGACTGGAGCGCTGGTTGCGTGAAGTGATGCCTTGACGACACCGGCGGCGGCGCACGTTCCGGACCGCCAGGCCCTTCCCGGCTCACGGCGTCGCTGACGGCGCGGGTCGCCTCGATCGAACGACCGGAGCGGAAGGGCCGACCGGGGCGCCTGTCGTCTCGTTGGCGCCCGGCGACCCCGACCGGCCCTATCTCGGCATCGCCAGGTGCGCGGCGGTCAGCGGCTGGCCGGAACCCCGCGGCGTGGTTTCGATCAGCGCATCCGCCGGCAGTGGTGCGCCGCTCTCCAGATGCGCATCGACCCGATCCAGCGCCGCATGGACATAGGGCAGCAGCGGCACGTAGCGGGCCGCGTAATCCGGCAACCCGAGGAAGGCGTCGAAATGCTGTGCGTGGCGCACCCGCCAGAAGCGCACGTCGCGACCGGCCGCACGCGCCATCGCCACATAGGGGCGGCTGCTGAACGCCATCGGGATCAGGCCGTCGTCGGTGCCGTGGATCACGATCACCGGCAGGCCTGCGCGCGGGGCACCGGCGCGGATCTCGGCAACGCCCTTGCGCACGCGTCCGGCGGCGTCGCCGTCGCCCGTCCATAGCTTGCGCAGGCAGGTCAGTCCGGGCAGGTGCGGGTCGATCGCCGCGATCGACGTCTCGGCGATGCCGACACCGGCACCCGGCGGAATGCCGCTGCCGTCGGCCCACCACGCCGCACGCTCGGCATCGCTGGCCGGGCGTGGCGTCTGGCTGCCGTCGAGTGCGGCGAAAGCCAAGCCGCACGGATGCTCGCCGGGGGCATAACGGCCGTAGGCCGACGCATAGGTGACCGCGATCGCGCGCCACAGGTCGAAGC
Organism: Marilutibacter chinensis; assembly: GCF_021725675.1. GTDB lineage: Bacteria > Pseudomonadota > Gammaproteobacteria > Xanthomonadales > Xanthomonadaceae > Marilutibacter > Marilutibacter chinensis. The sequence goes on from NZ_JAKJPO010000011.1 coordinate 17,819, forward strand.
CGGCCGACGCCGCGCCCGCCCGCAGCGCCTCGTCGCTCCAGCCGCTGGCGTTGAGCCGGCGATGCGCATCGACCGCCTGGGCGCTGGGATCGGCACCGTCGACCAGCCCGGCGTCCTGCAGACGTCCGCAGCGCGCCAGTGCCGTAGCGCCGATCTGCGCCGCCAATGGCGGTTGCGGCAACGGGGCCAGCGCCGGATCCAGCAGCGCGCACGGCATCAGCAAAGCCGCCTCGGTCGCGAAGTCATACAGGCTGCGTCCACCCTCGGCGTCGATGTTCGGTTCGCCGGCGACGACCGCATCGAGCCAGCCATCGGAACCACTGCCATCGGCCTCGGCCGCGCGCAGCACCGCGCCGCCGCCGTTGGAGATGCCGACCGCGATCACCCGGGTGTTGTCGAAGGTGAACGGTCCCTCGCCCGGCCGCGCCTGGTCGAGCGCGTGCAACGCGAACTCGGCGGCCTGGCGGACATGGCGGCCCCAGTCGGCCTCGGGATTGTCCTGCGAGTGGGCGTGCTTGGCCGCGATCCCGCGCACTTCACCGGCGCCGGCGCCGGTAGCCGGCGCGTCCGGCGCGAACGCCAGCCCGGCGGCACCGGCCGCGGCCACGGTACCGTCCGCGCTCACACCCTGGCCGCTGTCGAGATCGAAGTAGTCGGTGCCGGCTCCCTTGTCGGTATAGGCGATCGCACATCCCTTCGGCAAACCCCACCCAGCGGCGACCGCGATCGCGCCGTAGATGCCGCGCGAGCCCGACGAGGCGGTCACCACCACGCAGCGCTTGCCGGCATCGAAACCGTCGGGGACCTGCACCAGCACGCGGTGCGGCTGGCGCGCGCCGTCGACGCGCGCGAATGCGCTGTACTCGCGCCCGGGCACGTCGGCGGTGCTGCCGTACAGCTCTCCGTAGCCGCCGCCCGGAGCCAGGTCGGCGATCCCGCGCCAGTTGCTCCAGATCGCGCGGCGACGCAGTTCGGCCGCGGTCGGGCGGGCCGGATCGGCGAACACCGGGGGCGCCATCGCACGCAATCCGCCGAGGCCCAGGCCGGCGGTGAGCAGGTCGTCGCCGTCACGGTGCTCGGTCACCCGCATTTCGCTGAAGGGGCTGGTCGCGGCAGTGGAGGCCGGCATGTTCGGATCCCGGTCGGAGGATGCGCCGGTCGTCGCGCAAGCGGACAGGGCCAGCGCGAGAGCCGACGTCTGCACGACGGCACGAAGTATGGGCATGTTCATGCCACTCAGCCTAGCAAGGGGCGACGCGGTTCCCATCGTACTTAGGTACGAGCGGATGCGACCTCCGGAAGACGCACCGGCCTGCTAGGCTGGCGGCGTTGCCGGGCCTGGCCCGGAGCCCGATCCGCCCCGATGTCCAGTTTGCTCATCGCCGACGACCACCCGCTGTTCCGGGCCGCGCTCCGCCAGGCCGCGGCCGATGCCGTCGCCGGCGCGCAGGTACGCGAGGCCGACACCCTAGAGGCGGTGCTGTCTGCGCTCGACGACGCTCCGGACACCGACCTGGTGCTGCTCGACCTGCACATGCCGGGCAATCACGGCCTGGCCGGACTGGCCGCGATCCGCGCCCAGTATCCGGGCGTCGCCGTGGTGGTGGTCTCGGCCAATGACGACCCTCGCGTTGTGCGGCGTGCGCTCGACCACGGTGCCGCCGGCTACCTGCCCAAAAGCGCCGGCCTGGACGAGCTGCGCGACGCGATCCGTGCGGTGCTGGCCTGCGAGCAGTGGCTGCCGGCGTCGCTGCGCGGGGCGGTCGCGCGCACCGAGAGCACCCGCGCCGACGCCGACCTCGCCGCGCGCCTGGCCAGCCTTTCGCCGCAGCAGTTCCGCGTGCTGACCCTGGTCGCGCAGGGCCTGCTCAACAAGCAGATCGCCGACCGTCTCGATGTCCAGGAACGCACGGTCAAGGCGCATCTTTCGGCGATCTTCGAGCGTCTGGGCGTGCGCAACCGCACCCAGGCCGGCGTCGTGCTCCGCGAACTGGAGCTGGCCGACCCGTCGCGACAGCTTCAGGACTGAGCAGCTGGCGATTTTTTCGCCAGACCGTCCGCAGCCTCGGCAGAGCCGGGCCTGCGGCCACTTGTCCACAGCTTTGCGAACCACCGGTCCACACCGGTTGTGGAAAAGCCTCGCTGGACACGGCGCGGCCGCGCGCCGATCATCAGCGGCCGGTCACCGACGGGAACGCACTTGACGCCCGAACAACTGGCGGCGCAACTGCGTTGTCCCAGCGGCGAGCATGCCGTGGAAGTCGCCGACCGCATGAACGAGGCCAACGGTCCACTGACCGTGAGGGCGATCGGCGTGCTCGACATCCAGTCCGGCGACGCAGTGCTGGAGATCGGTCCCGGCAATGCCGCCTTCGCGCCGGACGCCCTGCGCCGGCCCGGTACGCACTACACCGGCGTCGACTGGTCCGGCGACATGGTCGCTGCCGCGCAACGGCGCCATGCAGGGCTGGTCGCGCAGGGACGCGCCCGCTTCCTGCGTGGCAGCTCCGACGATCTGCCGTTCGCGCCGGGCAGTTTCGATCGCGCGCTGGCGGTGAACACGCTGTACTTCTGGGAACGGCCGCAACGCCACCTCGCGGCGATCAAGCGCATACTCAAGCCCGGCGGCAGCTTCTGCATCGTTTTCGGCGACCCCGGGTTCATGCGCGACCTGCCGTTCGTACCGTTCGGCTTCACCCTGTACGAGCGCGAAATGGTGGAGCGGTTGCTGGACATCGCCGGCTTCGTCGACGTCCAGGCCCACGACCACCACGAAACGGTCACCGGCAACAACGGCGAGACCGTCGCCCGACTTCCACCTGCTGTGCGGCCGTGCCGGCTGAGCCGGCCTGCTCCGGCCATCGAAGAGGGCCGGAGCCCTCCTAAAGATCGAACAGCCGGCGAGCGTTGCCGCTGCGGATCTTTGTCTTCTCCTCCTCGGTGAGATCCAGCTTCTCGAAGGCTTCCAGCGTCCGGGCCAGCGATATCTGTGGATAGTCCGACCCCAGGATCAGGCTGTCGATGCCGACGTTGCGCAGGGTCCAGAGAAATTCCTTCTCGATCGGCGAGTCGGCGGCCAGCAGCACGGTCCCGGAGATGTCGAAATAGACGTTCTCGAGCTCCAGGCCCTCGGCGGTGCGCGCCAGCGGCAGGATGTTCCAGAAACGGAAGTTGAGGCCTCCGGCATGGGCGAACACGAACTTCGTCTGCTGCGCCCGTATTGCCAGGGTGAACAGGTTCTCGCTGTCGCCGGCGACGATGTTGGCGTTGTCCATCAGCACGACCATGTCCAGCTCGCCGGCCTTGCGCACCAGCGCCAGCAACCGCGGATCGGTCACGTCGAACTGCTGGGTATGGGCATGCAGCTTGATCACTTTGACGCCACGACCGGCGATCCGCTCCAGCTCGTCCAGTGCCGCCTGGCCGTCGTAGGGATGCACGGTGCCGATCGGCATCGCCCCCGGGTGCTCGGCCGCCAGCTCGATCAGCGCGTCGTTGCGCGCGCGGATGTCGTCGGGGTCGCCCGCCGGCGCCTGGTTCGGACCGCCGAACCACATCACTCCGATCCCCGCCAGCTCCACTCGGGCCGATTCGGCATCGGCCTTGTACGCGCGCAGCGACTCGCCACCGTCGTGCAGATGGACGTGGATGTCGAACACGGGCCGTGCCGCCGGTGCCGGCGCGGTTTCCTGTGCGAAGGCGCCGCAGGAAAACAACAGCAGGGCCATCAGTGCACGCTTCATCGGTCGGTTCTTCCGGTGTGGACTGGCGGTCGAGTCTAGCGGGAATGCGTGCGGCTCACAGGGCATCTGACTTACTCGGTCGATGGAGAACGACGACAGCGTTGCCGCAGGAGGAAGCGACGGCTCGCCGTTTCCGGACGTCATCGACGCCCCGGCATCGATCGGGTGGCAGGTGCCCGGCAGCCCGCGCGACGATGACGCAGCGGAGGGGACAAGGTGCAGGCGGATTCGCTACCCCGGACGCAGGCCCTTCGGGCAAGCGGCTAGACCGCCGGCACCCGCGCACCGCGTGCGGCCAGCAACCGGTCCAGTACCGATTTCAATGCCAGCGGCTTGATCGGCTTGGCGATCAACGGCAACCCGGCCTCGTGCACGGCGCGGCGTACCTCGCCGCCGCCATCGGCGCTGAGGATCAGGGTCGGGCGGGTGCCGAAGCGCTGGCCCAGACGCTCGGCCAGGGCCACGCCGGTATCGCCGTCGTCGAGGTGATAGTCGAACAGCCACAGCGACGGCGTGCGGCTCCGCAGCATCGCCGCCGCGGTTTCACCATCGCCCGCGGCGCAGACCCGGTACCCCCAGCCGTCGAGCACCTTGGACAGTGCGGCCAATGCCTGCGGATCGTTGTCGACGACCAGCACTTCCAATCCCGCCCTGCCGGCGCCATCGGCAACGACCGCGCCGCCGGCGTTGGCGGGCCCCGCGACCCGCATCACCCGCACCGAGAACACCGCGCCGCGCCCCGGCGTGCTGCGCAGGCCGAGCGGCACGTGCAGCAGCTGCGCGATGCGGTCGGCGATCGACAGCCCGAGCCCGAGTCCCTGCCCCGGCGCGTCGGCACCGCGGCGGAACTCCTCGAAGATCACCCGCTGCTGCGATGGCGCGATGCCGGGGCCGGTGTCGTGCACCTCGACGCGCAGGCCATCGCGATCGCGGCGCACGCCCAGCAGCACGCTGCCGGTGGCGGTGTAGCGGACCGCGTTGGCGAGGAAGTTCTGCAGCACCCGCCGCAACAGCTGCGGGTCGCTGTGCACCCAGGCGTCGCTGCCGACGAAGCGGAAGCGCAGGTCACGGTCGGCCGCGATCGCGCCGAACTCCGATGCCAGCGGCTCCAGCACCTCGGACAGCGGGAAATCGCGTGGCTGTGGCACCAGCCCGCCGGCTTCCAGCTTCGACATGTCGAGCAGCCCGGTCAGCAGGTCGCCGGTGGAATCCAGTGCACCGATGATCTGGCGTGCGGTTTCGCGCCGGGCCGGTTCCAATTGCTGCTCGAGCGCGTCGGCGAACAGCTGCGCGGCATGCAGCGGCTGCATCAGGTCGTGGCCGACCGCGGCGAGGAAGCGGCTCTTGGCCTCGTTCGCGCGCTCGGCGTCGCGCTTCGCCGCCTCCAGGTCGGTGGTGCGTTCGGCCACGCGCTGCTCGAGGGTCTCGTTGGCCTGGATCAGGCCGGCCTCGGCGCGGCGGAACGCGGTGACATCGGTGAACGTCGCGACGAAGCCGCCGCCGGGCATCGGGTTGCCGCGGATCTCGATGATCGTGTCCTCGGCGGGGCCACCTCCCGGAAGCACGCGCTCGCTCAGGTGCACGGTACCGGCCCGCATGTAGGCCAGCCGCCGTTCCAGCGCACGCTCGAGGTCGCCTTCCGGCGGCACCTGCTTCATCGCCCAGCGGGCAAGGTCGGCGATCGGCCGGCCGACCTGCAGCAGTTCGTCGGGAAAGCCGAACAGCTCGGCATAGCGGCGGTTCCAGGCGACCAGCCGCAGGTCGGCATCGACGACGCTGATGCCCTGGCTCATGTTGTGCAGCGCAGCCTCGAGCACGCGCTGGTTGAAGCGCAGGTCGGCCGAGGCCTCGCCGACGATCTGGGCGACGGTGTCGAGCGCACGGCCGGCCTCACGGCGGGCGGCGTCGAGCAGCACGCGCGCCGAGGCCGAACCCAGCACCGCGGCGAGCTCGCGCTCCAGGTCCGCTTCGACTCCGGCCGGCACCGCGCCGGTCGCAGGGGCGTCGCCCAGCAACTGCTCGACGCGCTCGCGCGGCAGGAAACGCAGACCGGCATCGCGAAGGGTCTTGGCATCCAGTCCACGCCGGGTCGAGCGCGGCGCCTCGCGGCGCAGCACCGCGGCCAGCAGGGTAGCCAGCGTGCCGGCGAACAGGCTGGCGCCGACAGCGCGCGCGAGCCGGCTCCATCCGGTCAGTCCGAACAGCCCGTCCGGCGACAGCCAGCGCCAACCCAGCGGGCCCGTCTCGAGCCAGCCGGGCGACAATCCGCGCGCGGACAGGAACATCGGCACCAGCAGCACCCAGGCCCAGACCGCGAACCCGGAAAGCACGCCGACGACCGCCGCACGCGGCGGCGTCTGCGGCCGCCACACCGCGAACGCGAGCGCCGGCGCCAGCGTGGCCAGCGCCGAGAACGACACCGCGCCGACGTCGGCCAGCGCGTCGCTGCTGGCGACCAGCCGGCTGTAGCCCCAGGCCAGCAGCATGATCACCACGATGCCGATCCGGCGCAGCGCCAGCACCCGGCCGCGCAGGTCGCTGCCGTCGTTGCGCGACCAGGCGCCGCGCAGCAGGCCCGGCGCGAACCAGTGGTTGCCGATCATCAGGCTCAGAGTCAGGGTACTGACCACGACCATGCCGGTGGCCGCGCTGAGCCCGCCCAGGAAGGCGACCAGCGCCAGCCCGTGCTGCCCCTGCGACAACGGCAACGCCAGCACGTACAAATCCGACGGCACTCCGCTGCCGCCCAGCAGGGCCGCTCCGGCCCGGGCCAGCGGCAGCACCGGCAGCGCGATCAGCACCAGGTACAGCGGAAACAGCCAGCGCGCGGTGTGCACGTCGCGCTCGTTGCGGCACTCGACCACGCCGACGTGGAACTGGTGCGGCAGGATGAACATCGCCAGCGCGCCAAGCAGCACCAGCGGCACGAAACCGCCACCGGGCGAGGCTTCGGGGACCGGCACCGGCGCCGCCGGCAGCGCCTCGGGCCAGCCGTCCAGCCCGAACCAGACGAAGGCGCCGATCGCCAGCATCGCCGCCAGCTTGAACAGCGACTCGAACGCCATCGCCAGCACCAGCCCGCGGTTGTGCTCGGCCGCGCTCGCCCGGCGGGTACCGAACAGCATCGCGAACAGCGCCATAGCCAGTGCGACGTACAGCGCGCTGTCCTGCCAGGCCGGCAGCGTCGAGGCGTCCGGCGCACGTATGGTCAGCATGGAGAAGCTCATCGCGACCGCCTTCAGCTGCAACGCGATGTACGGCACCAGCCCGAGCGCCGCGACCAGGGTCACGGTCGCTGCCAGCCACGCGTCCTTGCCCAGCCGCGTCGCGATCAGGTCGGCCAGCGAGGTCGCGTTGGTCTCGCGCGCCAGCCGGACCAGCCTGACCATGAAGCCGACCGCAAGCGCGTAGAACAGGATCGCGCCGAGGAACGTCGGCGGCAGCGGCCAGCCATAGCGCGCGGCCTGGGTGACGGTGCCGTAGAACGTCCAGGACGTACAGTGCACCGCCAGCGACAACGCGTAGACGTGGCGCCAGTGGCGGGCCCATGCGGTGGGCCGGCGCTCGGCATACAGCGCGGCCCCGAACATCAACGCCAGCCAGGCCAGGCTGGCGATCGCGACCGTGGTCAGGCTCAGCATGGGAAGGACATCGGCCGCATCGTGCGGCAGCATAGCGCAGCGCGGAGGGGGCCCGTCCCTGAACCCGTCCCGCGCCAATCAGCCGGGCGCCACCCGCCCCATACGGTGTCCGGCGGGGCGGCAGCGGCCGCCCGGATCAGAAGTCGTAGCGGGCGGTCAGCCAGTACTCTCGCGGCGGTCCGTAGAAACCGGTGAGCACGCCGAGAACGCCGATGTTGTAGCCGGTCGTGCGGTACTCCTCGTCGAGCAGGTTCTTGCCCTGCAGAGAGAAGCTCCAGGCGTCGTCCATCCGCCAGTTGACGCCGGCGTCGAGCAGACCGTAGCCCTCCTGCCTGATCGCTTCCGACAGGTCGGTGGTCGGATAGACCTCGCTCTGGTAGCTGTAGCCGACCCGCGCCGAGAAGTCGCCGCCGTTGGCCAGCGGCATCCGGTACTCGACGTTGATCGCACCGGAGAACTCCGGCGCATTGGTGAACTTCTGGTCGCCGGCGACGTTGACGCCATTGGTGATGAACTCGTCGTACCCGGCATCCAGCCAGGCCAGGTTGCCGTTGATCGCCCAGTTCGGGCTCGGCAGCCACTGGTACTCGATCTCGACGCCGTCGACGGTGCCGGCGCCGGCATTGGTGAAGTCGCCGAAGAACGCATCGTCGACGCCGTCGCCATCGGAATCGTAGGCGGTGAAAACCGACAGCTGGATGTCCTTGTACTCGTTGTGGAACGCCGCGAAGTTCAGGAACAGGGTCTGGCCCAGCAGCGCCATCTTGCTGCCGATCTCGTAGCTGTCGACGATCTCGTCGTCGAACGGCTCGGCCGAACGCGGCACCGCGGTGGCATTGGCGCGGATGTTGAAGCCGCCGGACTTGAAGCCACGCGACGCCGAACCGTAGACCATGATGTCCGGCGTGACCTGGTAGTCCAGCGAGACCTTCGGCGAGGTGTTCTTGAAGTTGATGGTCTTGTCGAAGTCCGCGACCACCGCTATCGGCGTGGAGTAAGTGCCGTCGCTGTAGCTGCGGTTGAGCACCACCGCGTGCTTGTCCTCGTCGGTGTAGCGGGCGCCGACATCGAGCTTGAGGCGGTCGGTCAGGTCGAAGGTCCAGTCGGCGTACAGGGCGATGCTCTCGGTGTAGACCGTGCCCTGGGTGTCGCCGAACAGGCTGTTGATGAAGTTGTTCAGCACCTGGCCGCCGGCCTCGCCGTCGAACCAGTACAGGCCCATCACACCGCGGGCGCGACCGCCGCCGTCGTAGTTGACCTGCAGTTCGTTGCTGACCTGCTGGTCGCGGTAGAACGCCTTGACATCGACGATCGGCGCGGTGGTCAGGTCGAAGTCGATGTTGGTCTCGGTATCGGACTCGCGCTTGGCGATCACGTACTTCAGCGACCAGTCGTCGTTGACGCGCCAGTTGGCGGTCGCCGACAGCCCCTTCATCGAGGTGTCGTTGACGTTGGGCATGCCGTTGCGGACGTCGTAGCGGTCGTCCAGCGGCGGGAACGCGCCGTACTGGGGGAACAACAGCGCGTTGAACGGGTTCGGCGCCAGCATCCGCGCGCCGCGCACGCCGGACTGGTCGTCCATCCAGTCGTAGGCGAACTGGATGTTGAAGTCGTCGCTGACATAGGCGCCGAGCTGGCCGCGCAGCGCCAGGATCTCCTTGTCGCTGACCTTCTGTCCGGTGACGAGGTTCTCGCCATAGCCGTCGCTGTTGAGGCTGGCGACCGAGATGCGGCCGCGCAGCGCATCGTTGCCGGCCAGCGAGCCGCCGAGCGCGGCCTTGACGTCGAGCTTGCCGTGGCTGCCGACGGTGACCGAGGCGAAACCGTCGGTCTCGGTCGGCAGGCCGCGCGAGATGTACTTGATCGCGCCGCCGATGGTGTTCTTGCCGTACAGGGTGCCCTGCGGGCCGCGCAGCACCTCGACCCGCTCGACGTCGAACACGTCCAGCAGCGCGCCCTGCGGACGTGCGATGTAGACGTCGTCCAAATAGATGCCGACGCCCGGATCCACGCCCCACAGCGGGTCGGCCTGGCCGACGCCGCGGATGTAGGCGGTGACCGTGCTGCTGGAACCGCGCGCGGCGTAGATGGTCAGGTTCGGCACCTCCGCATCGAGATCGGAGATGTCCTCCACGCCGAGCTTGTCGAGCGCATCGGCGGTGAATGCGGTCACCGCGACCGGCACTTCCTGGAGGGTCTCCTCGCGCTTGCGGGCGGTGACCGTCACCGCATCGAGGGTGGCTGCGGCACGCTCTCCCTGCGCGGCCCCTTCATCGGCATCCTGTGCCCAGGCGCTGGGCGCCAGCAGCGCGCAGGCAATCGCGATGCTCAGGTGTCTGCGGTTCATGTCGTGTCCTCTCCCCAGGGTACAAGTACGGGCCGGTGACGGCGTGGTCGGTTCGTGGCGGCGCAACCCGCCATGCCGCCACAGACTAGGTTCGGTGCCGGGCGCGGACAGCTGTACCTTCGGACAATGCCGGGTCGTGATCGGCTTGCCGAGACTCTTGCGAAACGAGCTTCCGTCATTCCGGCACGCGTCGCCGCGTCCGGTACCCGTCCGCGGGGATGGAGGTCCATGGGACAGGCGGCCTTGCCGTCTCCCGCATACCGGGGATTCTCGATGTCATTCCTGATCGTTCTGGCCGCACTGTGCTTCCTGATGTTCGTCGCCTACCGCGGCTACAGCGTGATCCTGTTCGCGCCGGTCGCCGCGCTGGGCGCAGTGCTCCTGACCGACCCGTCGCTGGTCGCGCCGATGTTCACCGGCCTGTTCATGGACAAGATGGTCGGCTTCATCAAGCTGTACTTCCCGGTATTCCTGCTCGGCGCGATCTTCGGCAAGCTGATCGAGATTTCCGGCTTCTCCAAGGCGATCGTCGCCTCGACCATCAAGCTGCTCGGCGCGCAGCGGGCGATGCTGTCGATCGTGGTCGTCTGTGCGCTGCTGACCTACGGTGGCGTCTCGCTGTTCGTGGTGGTGTTCGCGGTGTACCCGTTCGCCGCCGAACTGTTCCGGCAGAGCGACATTCCGAAACGGCTGATTCCCGGCACGATCGCGCTGGGCGCGTTCACCTTCACGATGGACGCGCTGCCCGGCACCCCACAGATCCAGAACATCATCCCGACCGCGTTCTTCGGCACCGATTCGTGGGCGGCGCCGGTGCTCGGCACGGCCGGCGGTGTGTTCATCCTGATCGTCGGCATGGCCTGGCTGGAAACGCGCCGACGCAAGGCCGCGCGCGCCGGCGAGGGCTACGGCGACCCGGCGACCCTGCTCAACGAACCCCCTGCGTTCACCGGCGGCAAGCTCGCCAATCCGTTCCTCGCGATCCTGCCTCTGGTGCTGGTGGGGATATCGAACAAGCTGTTCACGGTCTGGATACCGCAGCTCTACGGCGACAGCCACAGCTTCGACCCGGCGGTGGTCGGCAATGCCGCTCCGGTGGTGCAGGAAGTGTCGAAGATCGCGGCGATCTGGGCGGTCCAGGGCGCGCTGCTGGTCGGCATCGCCACGGTGATCGCGTTCGCCTGGAAACCGGTGATGGCGAGCTTCGCCGAAGGCACGAAGAGCGCGGTCGGCGGCGCCCTGCTCGCCTCGATGAACACCGCGTCGGAGTATGGCTTCGGCGCGGTGATCGCCGCCCTCCCCGGCTTCCTCGTCGTCGCCAACGCGCTGGGCTCGATCCCCAACCCGCTGGTCAACGAAGCGGTCACCGTGACCGCGCTGGCCGGCATCACCGGCTCGGCCTCCGGCGGCATGAGCATCGCACTGGCGGCGATGGCCGACACCTTCATCGCCAACGCCGATGCCGCGGCCATCCCGATGGAGGTCCTGCACCGCGTCGCGTCGATGGCCTCCGGCGGCATGGATACCCTGCCCCACAACGGTGCGGTGATCACCCTGCTCGCGGTCACCGGCCTGACCCACCGCCAGGCCTACAAGGACATCTTCGCGATCACCGTGATCAAGACGATGGCGGTGTTCGTGGTGATCGGCCTGTTCTACGCCACCGGCCTGACCTGAACGACACGTTGCGATGCTGACGTAACGATTACGTCCCGCTCACGCGACGCATCCCGCGCCCGCGGCAGAATCGGTGTCCGACACCGCTTCAGCCGCGGGCGCATGGCTTCGTTCAACGTTCTGACCGTCAATGCACACATGGGCTTCAACCTGCTCAACAGGCGCTTCGTGCTGCCCGAGCTCCGCGAAGCCATCCGCGACGTGTCAGCCGACGTGGTGTTCCTGCAAGAGGTGCTTGGCGAACACGTCCTCCATGCCGAACGCCACCCGGAATGGCCGCAGGCGACCCAGTACGAGTTCCTCGCCGACACCCTCTGGCCGCAGTTCGCCTACGGCCGCAACGCCGTTTATCCACACGGTCACCACGGCAATGCACTGTTGTCGAAATTTCCGATACTCCGTCACCGCAACCGCGACGTGTCCGTACGGGGGCACGAACAGCGGGGGCTGCTGTACGGCCTGCTGCAACTGCCCGGACTGTCGTTCAAGGTACACACTCTCTGTGTACACCTGGGACTGCGCGAACCGCACCGGCACAGGCAGCTGCGATTGCTGTGCGACATGGTCAACGAGGAGATTCCGGCCGATGCGCCGCTGATCGTCGCCGGCGACTTCAACGACTGGCGCGTGCGCGGCCACCCGCTGTTGCGGGACTGCCGGCTGCAGGAAGCGTTCGAGGTGACCACCGGCCGCGTCGCGCGCACCTTTCCGGCACGCTGGCCGCTGATGCCACTGGATCGCATCTACGTGCGCGGCCTGCGCATCCGCAGCGCCCGCGTCCCACGCGGACGGCCGTGGTCGCACCTGTCGGACCACCTGCCGCTGCTGGCGAAGGTCGCGCTGTGAGCGCCCTCGGGCGACCGGCATCAGCGGCGGCGCCCTGGCGCGCCGGCAACAGCGCGCGCCTGCTCGAGAACGGCGAGGCGTACTTTCCCGCGGCCTTCGCGGCGATCGACGCCGCCGCCCGCGAGATCCTGCTGGAAACGTTCATCTGGTTCGAGGACGAGGTCGGCTGGGAACTGCACCGACGGCTGCTCGAGGCGGCACAGCGCGGCGTGCGCGTGGAGGTACTGGTCGACGGCTATGGATCGCCCGGCTTCACGCCGCAGTTCCTGCAACCGCTGCTGGAGGCGGGCGTGCGGTTGCGCGTGTTCGATCACCGGCCGCGCCGGTTCGGCGTGCGCCTGCATGTGTTCCGGCGCATGCACCGCAAGCTGCTGGTGGTGGACGGCAGACGCGCCTTCATCGGTGGCATCAACTATGCCGCCGACCACCTGGCCCACTACGGCCCCGGAGCCAAGCAGGACTATGCGGTCGAGCTGGAAGGCCCCATCGTCGCCGACGTGCATTCGTTCGTCGAATGCGCGCTCGCCACGCACGGGATCGGCCATCCCTGGCGGCCGCAGCCGAAGATCGAAGTCCCTCAGGCGGGCGACGCCCGGATCATGTTCCTGCCACGGGACAACGACCATCGCAGCACCAGCATCGAGCACGAGTACCGGCGGGCGATACGCGCGGCGCGGCGTGAACTGATGCTGGCGAACGCCTATTTCTTTCCCGGCTACGGCTTTCTGCGCGATCTCCGTCAAGCCGCCCGCCGCGGCGTGCGGGTGACGCTGATCGTGCAGGGCGAACCCGATACGCCGATCGCGCTGACCGCGGCACGGGTGCTGTACGCGCACCTGCTCGATGCCGGCATCAGTGTCCACGAGTACTGCGAGCGCCCGTTCCACGGCAAGGTCGCCTATGTCGACGACGAGTGGTGCACCGTCGGCTCCAGCAATCTGGATCCGCTCAGCCTGTCGCTGAACCTGGAAGCGAACATCTTCATCCACGACCGCGCCTTCGTCGACGATCTGCGCACGCGCCTGCAGGCGCTGATCCGACAGCACTGCCGTGCGGTCGACCGGGCGAGCGTCCCCCGCCAGCGCTTCTGGCAGCCGCTGACGCGACCGCTGCTGTTCCATTGCCTGCGCCGCTTCCCCGACTGGGCCAGCCGCCTGCCGGCGCCGCCGCCGCGCACCGCGCTCATGCATCCGCCCGAAGCCCCGGGGCCGGAGAAAAGCTGATGACGCGGCGATCGCGGTGGCACCGTGTCCGTCGCTGGGCGTTCGCCGCCCTGCTGCTGGCCGCCGCGGTGCTGCTGGTGCGCTATGCGCGTGGTATCGACTGGCCGCAGGTCGGCGCCGCGCTCGCCGGCTACGCGCCGTCGACACTGCTGTCGGCTGCGGCGCTGGCTGCGCTGTCCTACCTGCTGTACGGCAGCTACGACCTGGTCGCCCGCGTCCACGCCGGCCATGCCCTGCCCGCGGGAAAGGTCCTGGCGATCGCCTTCACCTGCTATGCGTTCGGACTCAACATCGGCGCTCTGGTTGGCAGCACCGGACTGCGCTACCGGCTGTATTCCCACGCAGGACTGGGCGCCGGCTGCATCACGCGGATCGTGGTCTTCAGCACGGCCACCAACTGGCTGGGCTACCTGATGCTCGCGGGCGCCCTGCTGGCGATGGGCGCGATCGCGCCGCCGCCGCACTGGGGACCGGCCGGGGCCTCCTTGCGCTGGCTGGGCGCCGGAATGTTTGCCGCGGCCGCCGGCTACCTGCTCGCATGCCGCTTCGGCCACGGGCGCATGTTCCATCTGCGCAGTCACCACTTCCGCCTGCCGCCGCCATCGCTGGGCGCTCTGCAATTGCTGCTCGCGGGCACCAACTGGGCGCTGGCTGGCGCCGTGCTTCACGTGCTGATGCCGCCCGCGATCGGCTACTTCGATGCGCTCGGCGCACTGCTGATGTCGGCGCTGGCAACGCTGATCGTAAGGATTCCGGCAGGTCTCGGAGTGCTGGAGGCGGTGACGCTGGCCGCGCTGGGCCATCTGGAGTCGACGCCGCGACTGCTGGCCGCCGTGCTGGCGTTCCGCGCCTGCTATTACCTGCTGCCGCTGCTGGCAGGACTGGTCCTCTACACCGTCCTGGAGACACGGGCGCTGCGCGCGGTGCGGGAGTCCTGAGCCGGCCCAGGCAGGCGCCGATGGGCCAGCGCTGGCCTCGCATGCAGGCTGACGTTAGTATTTTGACTAACGCCCTGCCCGCACCACGTTCCGAGTGTCTCCGCCGCTCCGCAAGATCCTGCACATCGACATGGACGCGTTCTACGCGTCGGTGGAGCAGCGCGACGATCCGGGCCTGCGCGGCAGGCCGGTGGTCGTGGCATGGCGTGGTGCGCGCTCGGTGGTCTGCGCGGCCAGCTACGAGGCGCGCAAGTTCGGCGTGCGTTCGGCGATGCCGGCGCTGCGGGCGGAGCGGCTGTGTCCGCATGCGGTGTTCGTCGCGCCGGATTTCCCCCGTTACAAGGCGGTATCGCGACAGGTCCGCGGAATCTTCGCCCGCCACACCGAGCTGATCGAGCCGCTGTCGCTCGACGAGGCCTACCTCGACGTCACCGAGACCAGGACCGGCTTGCCGTCGGCGACCGCGACCGCCGAGGCGATCCGTGCCGCGATCCGCGAGGAAACCGGTCTGACTGCATCCGCGGGGGTCGCACCGAACAAGTTCCTTGCCAAGATCGCGTCCGACTGGCGCAAACCCGACGGCCTGTTCGTGCTCAAGCCGCACCAGGTCGAGGCGTTCCTCACCCCGCTGCCGGTAGGACGCCTGCCCGGCGTCGGCAAGGTCACCGAACGCCGGCTCGGCAAGCTCGGCATCGCCACCGTCGGCGATCTGCGCACGCTGGGGCAGGACCGGCTGGAAGCGATGTTCGGCCGTTGGGGTGCGCGTCTGCACCGGCTTTCGCACGGGATCGACGACAACCCGGTGCAACCGGAGCGGCCGACCATGCAGGTGTCCTCCGAGGACACCTTTCCCGACGACCTTCCGCTGGACGCACTGGACACGCACATCCGGCGACTGGCGGAAAAGACCTGGGCCGGCTACCAGCGCGAGCGGGAACGCGACCCACAACGGATCGCGCGCACCGTGGTGCTGAAGCTGAAGACCGCCGACTTCCGCATCCTGACCCGCAGCCTGACCCTGCCTGCACTGCCCGCCGGCGCGCAGGCGTTGGCCGCTGTGGCGTGCGGGCTGCGCGAACGCGTCGACCTGCCGGCGGACACGCTGTACCGGCTGGTCGGCGTCGGCATTTCCGGCTTCACCGGGACCGAGGACGCCGTCGCGCAGAGCGACCTGTTCGGCGCCGACGAACCTCCCCTGCCCTGAACCTCAGCGTCCGCCGCCCGTGGCTTCCGCGCCGAACAGCGCCGCGACCCGCAACGCGGTCGCATACGGCTCGGGATCGTTGCGATTGCTGAGCAGTACGACAGTGAGGCGTCGCTGCGGGAAACGGACCAGGACGTTGCGGAAGCCGATGCTTTCGCCCGAATGCCACAGGCTGTCGCCGGTGATCCGCCATCCGAAACCATAGGCGATATCCGGGTCATCGGTCGGCGTCGTCGCAGCGAACGCGAGCCGGCGCGAGGCGTCGCTCAACAGACGGTCGTCGTAGAGCGCGGCGTCCCACCGGGCCAGGTCGTCGATCGACGAATAGATGCCGCCGTCGCCCAGCACGGCGCTGGTCAGGCTCTGGTCGGTCCGGACCCAGCCGGAATCCGTCCGGCTGTAGCCGTAGGCGCGCTCCGGCACGGCCGGCCCTTCCCTGACGTAGGCGAGGGTCGCATCCATGCCCAGCGGCGCGAAGATGCGCTGGCGGAGGAACTCCGGGTAATCGACGCCGGAAGCGCGCTCCACGACCAGTGCGAGCAGCGCGTAGCCGCTGTTGCTGTAACGGTAACCGGTACCCGGTACGAAATAGGTTCGGTCCTGCCGTTCCAGAATCGTGAGCACATCGGCGTCGCGCAACTGGTCGGACAGGTCGGCGGGGTCGAGGTCGGCGGGCATCGCCTCCTCGTAGTCGACAAGACCCGAGGTATGGGTCAGCAAATGGCGGATGGTGACGGTATCCGTCGCAGCCGGCAGTGTCGGCAGCCAGCGCCTGACCGGGTCGTCCAGGTCGAGCCGGCGGTCCTCGGCCAGCAACAACACGGCCGCCGCGGTGAACTGCTTGCTGATCGAGGCCAGGCGGAAATTCGTCGCCGGCGTCACTGCACGACCGGTTTCCAGCTCGGCCAGGCCGTAGCCGCGGCGCACGACCGCCTCGCCGTCGCGGATCACCATCAGGGCCGCGCCGGGGACCTCGCCCTGGTAGCGCGCCATCAACGCATCGACGCCTGCATCGGTCGACGTACGGGGCGGCGGCGGCGCGGCCGGATCGAGTCCGCGACCGGCGCATGCGAGCAGGACGGCTGCGACGACGGCAAGCAGAACGGCGGCGAAAAGCCGCTGCCGTCCGGCCGGTCCCGCCGATGTGGGATCGGAACGCATCGGGCTATTCCACCGGCACGTCGTGGTAGGTCCGCGGCGACGGCTCGGGGTCGAGCGTGTAGTGCCACCATTCCTGCGGATAGTTGCGGAAACCGTGCCGTTCCATCGCCGCACGCAGACGATCGCGGTTGGCGCGTTGCTCCGCGGTGACCTGCGGCGAATCGGTGTTCGCACGCGGATCGAAGAAGTCGAACGGCGTGCCCATGTCGAGCGGACGGCAGGCGCGGTCGCGGTCGCATTCAAGCAGGGTCAGGTCCACCGTCGCGCCCCTGCTGTGCCCGGACAGCGGCGCGATGTACTCGCCGCGCAATGCGCTCTTGGGCAGGTTGGGGTGATAGCGGGTGCGGATGGCCGGGTCGGCATCCTCCTCGACCCAGCGCATGAAGCGGCGGACCGCGCGCACCGGCCGGTAGCAGTCGAATATACGCAACCGCAGCCCCTGCGCGCGCAGCTCTGATTCGACCGCGGCCAGCGCATCGGCCGCCGGCGCCAGAAGATAGCAACGCGGATGCCGATAGCCGTCCACCGGGGCACCGGTGAAGTTGTCATTGCCGGCATACCGGATGTCCAGGTCGATATCCGCCACCCGCTCGCGGATGTCGACCAGTCCGGCCTGTTGCGGCGTCGTGGCCATGGAAAACATCGGCGGGCTGGCTGCCGCGTCGTCGGCGGCACGCCCCGCGCAACCCGTCGCGGTCGCGGCAAGCAAGGCCGAGAGCATGGCCTGTCGAAACCCGCCGCGCACCGCCCTAGCCTCCACAACCGCCGACCCGTTCGAACGCCAGGTCCTCGTAGTCGGAGCTGAAGTCGCCATCGGGATCGACCTTGGCCATCGTCATCCGCGGCGGCGAAACGGGCGTGGCCCCGTGCAGGTCCATCCACGCCTCGGGATCGATGGTGTCATCGTCCCAGTCGACCAGCGCACGACCGTGCACCTGCATGACGCGACCGGACAGCCGCGGCGACCTGGCCGAGGCGAAACGTACGCCGCCGTCCGCATCGCACAGCGACACCTCGCCGAACCACGGGTCGCGATAGATGCCCAGGTAGGCCGCCATGTCGAGCGCGTGAGCCGGGGTGCGACCGGAAGTGTCGGGCATGCGCGAACGGCCTGCACCGTCGCGCTCCCGCTCCAGCCGATCGGCAAGCGCATCGACACGGGTGTCCGCCTCCGGCCGGACGAAGTAGTCGAGCAGGGCCGAGGTGATCACCGAGCGCGCGTCGCTGCCATCGCCGTTGATCATCACCACGAATCCGGAACGGCGGTCGGGCAGCAGCATCAACACCGAGTACATGCCCGCCAGGGTGCCGGTGTGCGAGATCGTCCACTCGCCGTGCACGTCGGCCAGGCGCCAGCCGTAGCCATAGGCGCGGATATGGGTGCCGTCCCATTCGCGGCTGCGCGCGGAAACCGGCAGGAGCGTATGCGCCGTCCACATCGCCGTACGCTGCTCCTGCGAAAGCCACTGCAGCTGCTCCGCCGTCGGCTGCAGCCAGTTGTGCGCCCACAGCAGCATGTCGTCGAGGCTGCAGCGTATTCCGCCGGCCGCAGCGGAGGTGATTGCCGGCACGACCTCGCCATCGGCACGGATCACCGCATTGCCCTGCTCCGTCCGCATGTGCGGCTGGGCAACGCTGCCGGCCCCGGTCCGCGTCCACTCGCCCACCCGGCAGCCGGATAATCCCAGCGGATCGAATACCTCCCGGCGCACGAGCGATTCGTACGATGCCCCGCCCGCTGCCGCGGCGACTTCGCCTGCGACCACGTACAGCAGGTTGTCGTAGGCATAGCCGGAACGGAAACTGCGCTCGGGCCTGAGATGGGCCAGCCCGGCGATGATGTCGGCGCGTCCGAAATCATTCGGCTCCGGCCACAGCATCAGGTCGCCGGCGCCCTCCGGCAGGCCACTGTTGTGGATCAGCAGGTCGCGCACCTGCATCTCGCGGGTGACCCAGTCCTCGTACATCCGGAACCGCGGCAGGTGCCGCGTGACCGGATCGTCCCAGCGCAGCTTCCCGGCGTCGACCAGCCGCGCCAGCACCGCAGCGGTCATCGCCTTGCTGTTCGACGCGATCTTGAACAACGTCGCGGAGGTCACCGGGTCGTCCGAACCGGCGGCGGTCTCGCCCCCGGTCCGGACATGGACGACCTCGCCGTCCTCGATCACGCCCATCGCCATTCCAGGAAGCCCGAACCGCATCATCGAGTCGTCGAAGATGCGGTCGAGGGCGGCGGGGTCGCGAGGCTCGGGCTGAACCGCCGCAGCCGGCATTGCGGCCAGGAGCAGCAGCAAAACCGCACATGCATGGGCGACCCGACCCAACCAGGATCGTCGCGGCGCAACGTGGCGCCGCGGCAAGTCTGCGGAGAGAACGCTCAGAAGCTCCACGATACGATCAGCTGCCCGTACCTCGGCGACTGCAGAAACCGTTCCTTGCCAAAGAACTCGTCGCGATCGCCGACGCCCGGTTCCAGTTCCTGATAGACCCACACTGGCTCCTGGCGGTTGAACAGGTTGTAGACGGAGAACTTCGCTTCGAGCTTGCCGGCGTCGAAGGTGCGTTCATACGCCAGACTCAGCCCAAGGTCGATCACCCACGGCATGCGCCCCGCGCCACCCCGTGGGGAGTGTTCAAAGACGCGATCGTCGGTACTCCAGGTATCGCCTTCCTGTGCATTCTCGGGCGGCGCGCAGTTCTCGACGCAGATGTAATAGCTGTGATAGCTCTTCCAGTTGTAGGGATTGCCCACCCCGAAAGCTGTAATCGGACCGCCCGAGCGCGCATCCAGCGTTGCGCCGACACGCCAGTTGTCATTGAAGGCATAGGTACCACGGAGCTTGAGCTGGTGCCGGTGATCGTTGGCCAGCGGGCCATCGCCCCGATAATTGACAAACGGATCGTCAAAGTTCTCGGTGCGGCCGGTATCGCCGAAGTTGGTGTCGGTATTGACCGGCCCTTCGGCATTACCCTCGTTCCAGGACAGCGTATAGGAAGCATTGAGGGCCCATCTTCCGTCCCAGGCACGATCGACCTGGAACTCAAGCGCCTTGTAGGTCCGATCCGGCTTCACCCAGCCACGCTGGCCGGTTGGCGTCGAGCCGACATATTCCCATTCTCCGTTGATGTACTCGTAGTTGTCGGCTTCGGTCCAGTAGCCTGCCTTTGAGGTATCGATGGTCAGATAGCCGTCATCGACTCCATCGCAATCGGTGTCACCCCAGACCGTGACGTCCTCTCCCGGATTCGCCATCACCCAGCGGCTGGGGATGCGGCCGCAGTGGGTGGCGGTGATGTTCATGTCGTCGATTGCATTCTCCAGCTTGCGGTATATACCGCGTACGCCCCACGACCAGGTCGCATTGATCTGCTGCTGGAAGCCGAGAATCAGCTCGTCCTGATAGACCGGATCCATATCCTTGTCGACCTCGGCGCGCAGATCGCCTACGGTCCCGTCGCCTTGGCTGTTGTCAAAACCGAACTCGGTGCCGAGGATCGGCACGGCATACTGGACGCCGTCGCGCTCGCGGATTTCCCAACCGTCGAAGCCGTAGTACGTGCGTTCGTCGAGCAGTGCACCGCCCTGCTTGATATTGATCACGTTGGCGACCGGCAGGAAATAGCGGCCAATATTGCCGAACAGCTTGGTCGTGGCATCTCCCTTCACGTCCCACGAGAATCCGACCCGTGGTGCCCACATGTCATCCATTTCGATGTAGGTACGTCCCTCGGCATCGCGGTTGTCGAAGCTCTCGTTACGGATACCAAGATTGAGCACGAGGTCGTCGCCGATCGACCAGCTGTCTTCCAGATAGAACGCCTCGTTGATGCTCTCGAACTCGCCGAATATCGAGTAGCGGCGGGCACGGACATAGGCGGTGTATCCAGGTGGAACGATGCCCGCACCCGGTATCTGGGCCCCCGGCGTCGTCGTATATACGTTGTATTGGATCCCACCGGGACCTGCATAGACCTGGTCCAGATCGGAAGTGTTGCTTTCCCTGTCGACGCCGAAGCGCAGCAGATGATTGCCCAGGGACCACTCGAAGTCGGCCCGGGTCTGCTCGCGCTGATCGTTGCGGTCGTAGATCGTCGAATTGTTGGTGCAGCCCAGCGGCACGCCAGGATCGGGCACTCCCGAAGCGCGGGTCACGTAATTGCAGTCGCCGTCATTGGGAGACGCGGTGATACTTTCGCGTTCACTGCTACCGTGCATCAACTTCATCGACAGATTGTCTGTGATGTAGGAGGTCCAGGTCAGCGCCCAGTTATCGCCACCACTCTCGGAATAGGACTCGCTGAGTTTTTCGCCAACCTCGCCGGCATCGTAGTCGTAGGTAAAGGTCTCGTTGTCGATGCGGTTCTTGTTCGAGAACGCCATTAGGCTCAGGAGGTTGTTGTCCGTCACCTGCCAATCCATCGTCGTGCCCCAGAAGCCATCGTCGGACTCGCCCCTGGTGAAGCTGGTACCGGCATTGTTGGTGCTCTCGGGTTCGATGTCACGGCCTTCGTACATCGCGAAGAAGAACAGGCGATCACGAATGATCGGGCCGGACGCCCAGAGGTTCAGACGCGTTGAGTCGGTGCTGTCGTGGCTGCGGGCGATATAGCGATCGCCGTCGAGATAGCTGTCCCGAGCCGACGACTTCCATGCGCGGGGCGAAGCCACCAGCTTGGCGCCTCCATGAAATTCGTTGCTGCCCGACTTGGCGATGGCATTGACGACGCCACCGGTAGTGCGGCCGAACTCCACCGAATAGCCTCCCGTCTTGACCTGGAATTCCTGGTAGAAGTCGAACGGCGCTTCCGAGAAGCCGACCCGGTTGTAGAAATCGGTGACGTTGAGGCCGTTGATGTAGAACGCGTTCTCGGCCACCGAGGAGCCACCGAACGAGATGCCGCCGAAGCTTGCGGAACCGCCGGCGACGCCCGGTGCGAGCAGCGCGACCGAGGTCACGTTGCGGTCGACCGGCATCCGCTCGATCTCCTCGGCGGTGATGTTGGTCGCCGACTCGGTCGAAGTCACGTCGACCGGCGAGATCACCCGCGTACCGATTACCTGTACCGCCGCCATGTCGACCACGCCGTCGGCATCGAGATTGACCGTTGTGGCGTTGCCCAGCGAGACACTGACGTCGATCGCCTGCCCTACCGCTTGGCCGTCGCGGCGGACCTGCAACGTGTAGTTGCCTACCGGCAACTGGGACAGGCGATAACTGCCATTGGAGCCGACCGACACCGTCCGGGTCAGGCCAGTGTCGGTGTTGGTGACCGTGACCGTGTCCCCTGCACTGGCGCGGCCGGCAATGGCGCCATTGACGTTCTGGGCCAGCGCCGCGCCCGGCGCCATCGATGCCAGGCACACCCCCATTGCCATATAGAGCGCTGTCTTACGCAAAGCCGTGCCGTACATGTCGTCTAGTCCCCCGAGCTTTTGTAGTGGTTGAGATGTGCAGCGTCCCTGCCGGGAAAGCCCGTACCAGGCCATCCCGTGCCTGACCGGGCAGCCGGATCCGGAACAGGCCCGGGCCCGGCCTCACCGGTCCGGCACCCATCCGCCGGACCGGTGAACGCACCGTCCATGGCACGTGCGGCCTTCGTGCCGGCGAAGGCCGCTAGCGCGTTGCCTGATCGTTCCCGACCTGGTCGTCCACGGTCCGGCCGCCGTCCAGGACTTCCGCACTGAAGCGGTAGTCCCATTGATCGAAGTAGAGGTTGCCCCCCTGCCACTCCACTTCGCCGCGCTGCGAATCCACGGTCTCCGACCGGAAATGCCGCTTGCGCGGAAACAGGGGCTGCGAATAGTCGTCGTTGAAGGCGATGCGATAGGCATCGAGTCCACCGAAGTAGAACCAGCGCAGCTCCTCGTCGTCGCTGTCCAGCAGCCCGGTCGTCACGTCCATCGGCACCCAGCCATACGGCGCCAGGTACATCCAGCCCCAGTCGTGCAGGTTGTCGTAGTCGCCGTCGGAGTAGACCATGCCCGACTGCCAGCGGGTCGGAATGCCGTTGAGCCGCAGCAGGGCCATCAGCAACAGGGTCTGCTGGCCGCAGTCGGCATGGCCGGCGCGCAGCGCGTAGTCGCTGATGTTGGAGATCGTCGAGTATTCGCGCGCCGATGCCCATGGAATGCGGTCGACAGCGGCGAACAGCCTGCGCGCGATGCGGTACGGATGGGTCTCGTCGCCGACGACCTGCTGCGAGAAGCGCCGCAGGTCGTCGGTGAACACGATGTGCGGCGGGCGTTCGGCGAGAAAGGGGACGAGCGTGTCGGCGACGACGGGAACGACCCGCTCGGGATCGATCGCATGGTACTGGCCGCGCACGGTGAGCTCGTACTCGACCGAGAACTCGGTCGGCTCGCCGGCAACCGCCGGGCGTGTCATGTGCACGGTGCGCTGCCGGGCCGATTCCGGGGCCAGCACGTGCGTGGCAGGCGTCGTGCGCAACAGCCGGATGTCCTCCTGCTGGCCCGGAATGGCGCGCGGATAGGGAATCCATGCCTTGACCGTCTCGCCCGCGGGCACCGCGTCGGCATCGACGATCAGGGACTGACTGACCCTGATCCGGCGCGGCGCCACGTGGACCTGGCCGGTCGCGAGCGCCGCGTCGCGGACTTCGGCGTGGTGGGGGTTGAGCGTTTCCATCGGCCCGAAGACACCATTGCGCGGCGTCGCACGGCGGGCCGCCGCCTCGGCGTTGACCCGGAACAGGTTGGGCACAGTGCGCGCGAAGTAGCGCCGTTCGCCGTCGATGACCAGGTGCTCGAGCGCACCCGCCGTGTCCCAGGCGGCGAACTCGCCCGCCTGCAGATCCGGAATCTCCTCCTGCAGCTTCGCCCGCACCGACGTGACGTCGTGGGGAAAGTCCAGGCGGATCCGGCGCATCCGTTCTCGTTCGAACGCCAGCGCCTGTCGCTGCGCAGCAGGACGGTCGTCGTCGGCCAGAAGCGCCACGATCCTTGCCTCCGCCTCCGCGAAGCGGCCGCCATCGACCAGCGCCACCACTTCACGTACGGTGTCGTCGGCCATTGCGGAGGCAGGCAGAACCATCGACGACATGACGGCGAGCACCATCAGGGCCGTGACGGCATGCGCCAGCGTCCGCCAAACGCGCGCGGTCGCCGCGGGGGGGGGGGGGGGGGGCCCCCCCCCCCCCCCCCCCCCCCCCCCCCCCCCCCCCCCCCCCCCCCCCCCCCCGCGCCCCCCCCCC
>NZ_JAKJPO010000012.1 GCF_021725675.1 Marilutibacter chinensis
GAGCACCCTCCGGGCCGTAAGGGCAGGCGCCAGCGTCCGCCACCCGCGCGCGGTCGCCGCGGCGCCGGCGCGCCGGCGCCCGTCCCCAGCCATGGACCTCCCATCCGCCACGACATCACCCCTGTCGCGTGAGCATGCCCTCGGTGTAACACGGTCGACACGGCCCGGTCAATAATTTATTCCGAGTTGATCATATTTATGAAACAAGTATTCTGAAGCGATGCCGTCCGGCCCGGGAAAGCGATCGGTGGCCCGGGAGCGGACGGTGACGCGACAATCCAGAGGGGTGCCACTCATGCGCGCATGCGTGCCTGATTCGAACCGTCCGCCCAGCCGTCCGGCAGCACTGACGCGGACCGGCCCCGCATCGCCCGCGATACGGCGGATGCGGGCCTTCCTGTTCGCCACCGCATCCACCGCCTTTCTCGCGACGATGCTCGCGCAGGTTCCGGCCGCGGCTTTCGAACGCCCCCGCTCCCACCCTGTCGACGACGGCTCCGCATCCACCGGCATCGCCGGCGTCCAGGTGCGCCAGCTGGATCCCGAGTTCTGGGTGAGCCGCCTGCCCGCGCCCGATCGCCAGGTGCTGGATCGCGCCGCGATCGAACGCCAGAATCTGCGGCTGTTCGTGCAGGACGACTCGGTCCATGACCTCGATGCGTTTCCTGCAAGGCTGACCCGTGCGGAAGCCACGGAGCGGATCCGCGCGATCTCTTCGCCGCCGACGCGCGGGCTGTTCAACGCCGAGGGCGAGCGTTTCGATGACATCGACGCCCTTGAGTCGGCGCTGGCGCTGGGACGCATTCCCGAGCCGGTCGTCGTGCGCCACGGGTTGGTCGTCCGGCGCGCCGACATGCGCAGCTATCCGACGACGACCCGCGTCTTCAGTTCGCCCGGCGACACCGACATCGACCGGTTCCAGGAAACCGCGCTGTTCCCCGGCACGCCGCTGGCGATCCTGCATGAGAGCCGCGACGGCGAATGGTGGTTCGCGGTCAGCCCGCGCTACGGCGCCTGGATCCGCAAGCAGTACGTGGCGCTGGGCGGGCGCGACGAGGTGCTCGGCTATCGCCATCGCACGCCGTACCTGGTGGTGACCGGCGCCACCGTGGAGACGGTGTACACGCCCGAGGAACCGCGGGTATCCGGATTGCAGCTGGACATGGGGGTGCGGGTGCCGCTGCTCGCCGACTGGCCGGCCGACCGTCCGGTCAACGGACAGGCCGCCTATGCCGGCCACGTGATCGAGCTGCCGGTACGCGATGGCGACGGCCGCCTGCGCTTCGTTCCGGCGCTGCTGCCGCGCACCCGCGACGTCGCCGCCGACTACCTGCCGCTGACCCAGGCCAACCTGCTGCGGCAGGGTTTCAAGTTCCTCGGCGAACGCTACGGCTGGGGCCATGCGTACAACGCCCGCGACTGCAGCGGCTTCGTCTCCGAGGTCTACCGCTCGTTCGGCGTGCAACTGCCGCGCAACACCAGCGCGCAGGGCGTCAGCCCGGCGTTCAACACCGTGCGCTTCGGCGAGGACGACGACCGCGAGTCGCGCCTGGCGGTGCTGCGCACGCTGCAGCCCGGGGACCTGGTGTACATCCCAGGCCACGTGATGATGGTGATCGGCCAATACCAGGGCGCGCCCTACGTGATCCACGACGTCACCGGCATCACCCTGCGCGAGGCCGACGGCTCGCTGCGCCGGGTGGCACTGAACGGAGTGTCGGTGACGCCGCTGGAACCGCTGCAGGCCGGCGAGGACGCCACCATCGTCGACCGCATCTACAGCATCCAGAAAATCAGGCCGTCGGAAGACGGAGCACCGGAACTCCGGCCATGAAGCCGGAATCCGGGCCAATCCACCGGGAGGGACACGTGGTGAAGCGCAACCGACGATGCGGACGACGGTGGCCGGCGATGCCCGCCAACCCTTCCGCGCAATGACCTGCAGCCCGATCAGGACACCCGAATGAAAGTCACCGACATCCGGATCGGCATGCTGCGCGTGCCGCTGAAGACCCCGTTCAAGACCGCCCTGCGCACCGTCGATACGGTCGAGGACATCGTGGTGATGGTCCATACCGACACCGGCCACGTCGGCTACGGCGAGGCCGCCGCCACCGCGGTGATCACCGGCGACACCCACGGCTCGATGATCGAGGCGATACGCAAGTGCATCCGCCCACGTCTGCTCGGCGCCGACGTCGCCGACCTCAACCGCAACACCCGGATCGTGCAGACCGCGCTGGAACGCAACTTCAGCGCCAAGGCGGCCGTCGAGATCGCGCTGTACGACCTGTTCGGCCAGCTGTACGGCGCACCGCTGTACAAGCTGCTCGGCGGCGGCGACCCGGTCATCACCACCGACATCACCATCAGCGTCGACTACATCGACAAGATGGTCGCCGATTCGCTCAGCGCGGTGGAGCGCGGCTTCGAATCGCTGAAGATCAAGGTCGGCAAGGACATCGGGCTGGACATCGAGCGGGTCAAGGCGATCTACTCCGCGGTCGAGGGCCGCGCCCTGCTCCGCCTCGACGCCAACCAGGGCTGGACCGCCAAGCAGGCGGTCTACGCGATGCAGGCGCTGGAGGACGCCGGCGTGCAGCTGGAACTGCTCGAGCAGCCGGTCAAGGCGCAGGACATCCGCGGCCTGAAATACGTCACCGACCGCGTGCACACGCCGGTGATGGCGGACGAGAGCGTGTTCGGCCCGACCGAGGTCATCGACCTGATCAAGATGCACGCCGCCGACATCATCAACATCAAGCTGATGAAGACCGGCGGCCTGTCCAACGCGATCCGCATCGCCGACATCGCCTCGCTGTATGGCGTGGAATGCATGATCGGCTGCATGATCGAGACCAGCATCAGCGTCGCAGCCGCGGTGCACCTGGCGGTCGCCAAGGCCGACGTGATCACCAAGGTCGACCTCGACGGCCCCTCGCTGTGCCGCTACGACCCGGTCGATGGCGGGGTGATCTTCAACGAATCGGAGATCTCGATCGTCGATGCGCCCGGCCTGGGCATCCGCGAGGTGCGCGGCCTGGAGATGCTGGCCGAGTGACCCGTCCCGGTTTCCCGGCTACGATCGCGTTTCGGGGGGTATGCTTCTGGACATGTCGCCACTGCTGAGGATCCGCGCCGAGCGCGACCGGATGTCGGCCATCGAGCGCCGGATCGCGGACTTCCTGCTCGACAATGCGCACCTGCTGCGCGACTACTCGTCGCAGCAGCTGGCCAGCGCGCTGGGAATCAGCCAGTCCAGCGTCGTCAAGTTCAGCCAGAAGCTCGGCTTCAAGGGCTACCCCGATCTCAAGTTCAGCATCGGCGAGGCGCTCGCGCGCGAAGGCGCCGGCGACCCACGGCCGCCGGACCAGGAACCCGACGCCAGTCCGCACGTCAGCCTCGCCGAATCGCTGTGGCGGGCGAAGACGCTGGCCGAGCAGGAAACCCGGCTGATCAATCCGCTCGAACAGATCGACGCGATCGTGACGGCGATCGTCGATGCCGACCGGGTGTTCATCTGCGGCCTCGGCCAGGACGGCATCCATGCCCGCGGTCTGGGCCTGCGCCTGTCTCTGGTCGGCATATCCACGGTCGAGCACGCCGACCCGGTGCTGATGGCGGCCAGCGCCTGCTCGGCGGGACCGGACGACGTGCTGATCGTGTTCTCCGAACACGGCAGGCAGCCGGAGCTGTGCCACATCAGCCGGCAGTTCCGGGCCCGGCGCGGCCGCATCATCTCGGTCACCCGCCACAGTGCCAATCCGTTGCGCGCGCACGCCGACGCGGCGCTGTTGATCTCCGCGCACGACGAACATCCGCATGTCGAACCGCTGCTGTACCAGGCGGCGCTGCAGCATATGCTGGACCTGATCCTGGTCCTGGTGTGCCAGCATTCGCCGGACTACGCCGCCCATTACGGCAGCAGCCTGGAACATGTCCAGCAATTGCTGGATCCCTGACCGTCACGCGCCGAGAATCCGCCCCCCCATGCCCATCGCCCACCCGGCTCTCCGCCTGCTTCGCCCGCACCCTCCGCGTCCGCAGCAGCGGAAGCTGGCGTGGTGGAGCCGGCTGTCCACAGGCGCGCTGCTCGCCACCTCCCTGATCGCCGCATCCGCGCAGGCGGCGACGCCATGGGGCGATGCGCGGCAGGCGGTCGTCGTCACGACTCCGGACTGGGACACGAGCGCTGGCCGGCTGCGGCGGTTCGAACGCCGCGACGGAACCTGGCGCCAGGTGGGGCCGGCGGTGCCGGTGCAACTCGGCCGCAACGGCAGCGCCTGGGGACTGGGCCTGCATCCGCGCCCTCCGGCCGGCGACGCGCC
Organism: Marilutibacter chinensis; assembly: GCF_021725675.1. Taxonomy (GTDB): domain Bacteria; phylum Pseudomonadota; class Gammaproteobacteria; order Xanthomonadales; family Xanthomonadaceae; genus Marilutibacter; species Marilutibacter chinensis. The sequence goes on from NZ_JAKJPO010000012.1 coordinate 4,329, forward strand.
GGTCAAGCGCGAGGGCGACGGCCGCAGCCCGGCCGGGATCTTCGCCATCGGCGAGGCGTTCGGCTATGCCTCCCGGGCCGCGACCGACCTGCCCTACCTGCCGATGCTCGAATCGAACTACTGCATCGACGTGCGCGGTTCGCCGCTGTACAACCGCATCGTCGACGCCGCGCAGGTCGGACACGATGCCGTCGAAGGCTCGACCGAACCGATGCGGCTGGACCTGCACAACGACGGCGACCAGCGCTACAAGTGGGGCTTCGTGATCGCCCACAACCCGGACAACCGCGACGGTGCCGGCAGTTGCATCTTCGCCCACCTGTGGAAGGACGCTGGAACTCCGACCGCGGGCTGCACCGCAATGCCGGAACCGGCGATGGAACGGCTGCTGGACTGGCTGCAGCCGACGCGGCGACCGATGTTCGTGCTGCTGCCCGATTCCGAATATGCCCGCCTGCAGGCACCATGGCGGCTTCCCGCCATCGTCGGCACCGCTTCGACCAAGGACACTTCGCATGAGTGAACCGCATACCGCGGCCCACGCCCCGGACCCGGCCGTCATCGACAGCAGCACCGGGATGGTGCGGGCGGTCAGCCGCTGGCAGATCGTGGGGCTGTCGATCAACGACGTGATCGGCAGCGGCATCTACCTGCTGCCGGCCGCGACCGCGGCCCTGCTCGGACCGGCCAGCCTGTGGGCGGTACTGCTGGCCGGGCTGGCGGTGACCCTGCTGGTGCTGTGCTATGCCCAGGCCGGCAGCTACTACGACGAGCCCGGCGGCAGCTATCTGTATGCCCGCGACGCGTTCGGCAGTTTCATCGGCTTCGAGGTCGGCTGGATGACCTGGCTGACGCGCGTGGCCGCCGCCGCGGCGCTCAGCAACGGTCTGGCGCTGGCGGTGTCGCATTTCTGGCCCGCGGCGAAGGAAGGCTGGGGCTGGGCGCTGGTGGTGGTCGGCTCCCTGCTGGCGCTGACCGCAATCAACGTGGTGGGCGTGCGCGCCGCTGCACGCACCGGTGTCGCCCTGGTGATCACCAAGCTGGTGCCGCTGCTGTTCTTCATCGTCGTCGGCATGTTCTACGTCGACTGGTCGCGGGCGGTCGCGATGGGGGCTCCGCTGATGGACAACCTCGGCGAAGGCGCGCTGCTGTTGCTGTTCGCCTACGCCGGCTTCGAGAACACGCCGGCCGCGGCCGGCGAGTTCCGCAATCCGCGCCGCGACGTCCCGTTCGCACTGGTGACGATGATCGTGATCGTTACCGTGATCTATCTGGCCGTGCAGGTGGTCGCGCAGGGAACCCTGCCCGGGCTCGCCGGGTCGGAAACCCCGCTCGCCGACGCGGCCCGGACCTTTGGTGGCGGCGGCGCCGCGCTGCTGCTGACCGTGGGCGCCGCGGTCTCGATCCTGGGCAGCAACAGCAACACGATGCTGTTCGGCCCGCGTTACCTCTACGCGCTGGCCGCCGACGGCTACGGTCCGGGCGCGCTGGCACGGGTCCACCCGCGTTTCCGTACGCCCGCCGTCGCCGTGCTGGTGACCGCGGCACTGGCGCTGGCATTGGCGCTGACCGGATCGTTCGTGCAGTTGGCGCTGCTGTCGGCGGTGGCGCGCCTGTGTACCTACATCGGCACCTCGGCTTCGCTGCTCGTGTTGCAGAAGCGCTACGGCGGCCGCGACGAGGCAGTACGGCTGCCCGGCGGGCGCATGATTCCGCTGGCCGCCCTGCTGCTGTCGCTGGCTCTGGCCGCCAGCGCCGGCCGCGACAACCTCATCGCCGCCGGCATCGCGGTGCTGGTCGGCGCGCTGATCTACCTGCTGCGACGAAAAGGGTCGTGAACCCCCCGGAAGCCCGGGAAGCGTCTGTGCAGATCACGCATCCCCTGCCCGCTTCCGCGACCGGCAGGACGCCGTTGGCTTTCTCAGCCCCGCTTGTCCCACCCGGGTGTCCCGGGAAGCCGGACTCGTCCGATCCCGCCCGTCTCCGACCCGGCCGCGACGACGCCCCCGCGGACGAGCGCGCCGGCACCAGCACTCCCGCGGTCCAGCCGAGCGCCGGCATGATCGAGAGCGCTACATCCGTCACATCTTGAAGGCGACCCGGTGGAAGGGCGTACTGCAAGCCGCGTGGGCATCGAGCTTATGATGGTGCGCTCGTCCGTTTCCGGATCCCGATGACCGGCCGCCAAGCAGACATCGCCGCGCTTTCCCGGCAGGTGCTACGCACGCCGACACCCGCGGGCGCGAGGTCGAGGTGACCGGGGACCTGTTCCGGCGCGAGGTCCTGGAAGCGCGCAAGCAGGACTGGCTCGGCAGCGTGCATCTGTCGACCACGCGCCTGGGGTGGGCGATGGCGACTCTGGCCAGCGCGGTGATCCTCGCCGCGGCACTCGTCGTTGCGTTCGGCGGCTATACCCGCAAGGCTCCGGCGTCAGGGCGGCTGGTACCGGTCGGCGGCCTGCCGGACATCGCTGCAGCGGCTCCGGGCGTGGTGACGCGGCTGCTGGTCACCGAAGGAGAAACGGTGGAGGCCGGCCAACCACTGATCGAGATTTCGCCGGACATCGATGTCCCCGATGCAGGCGGGGCGGTCGGCGAACGCATCGCCATCGAGCTCGAACAGCAGCGGCAGCGCCTGCGGCAGGACCTGGAGGATCTGGAAGCCATGCAGCGGCAGCAGGCGGCGGCGCTGCAACAGCGCATCCACGCGCAGCGCCGGCACCTGGCCTCGGCCGAAGCCGAGCTCGCACTCCGGCGCCGACAGGTCGCCGCGACGGAACGCATGCTGGAACGCATCGAACCCTTGCGCGAGCAGCGCATCGTCAGCGATCTGCAGGTGCAGGAGTACCAGGACCAGGCGCTGAATGCGAAGGCGCAGCTGGAACTGGCGGCCAGGAACCGCCTGGATGCCGAAACCGCGCTCGCCGAAGCACGCGAAAGGCGCGAGGCGCTGCCACTGGAAACCGCCGCGCTGCGCAGCGACATCGAGGGCGCATTGTCCGAGATCGCGCAATCGGCGGCGCGCAACCTGGCGCGGCAGGCCGTGCTGGTCCGGGCGCCCGAGGCGGGCGTGGCATCCGGCCTCGCGGTGGACCGCGGCCAGGCGGTGCGTGAGGGTCAGCGGTTGCTGTCGATCGTCCCGGCACGGGCACAGCTGCAGGCGGAACTGTGGGCACCGTCGCGTGCGATCGGCACGATCGCGCCGGGCAACCGGGTGGCGATGCGCTTTGACGCGTTCCCCTACCAGACCTTCGGCCAGCAGTACGGACGCATCGTCGGGATCGCCAACAGCCCGCTCTCCGCCGACGAAGTGCGTGCGCGGACCGGCATCGACCCGGGCGAACCCGCCTTCCGCGTACTGGTCGCGCTTCAAGGCCAGCAGATCGACGGCGCGGACGGTGCGCTGCCGCTGCGCGCCGGCATGTCCCTGGAGGCCGACCTGCTGCTGGAGCGCCGCCGGCTGCACCGGTTGCTGTTCGCGCCACTCGACACGTTCCGGGCCGCGCCACCCGCCGAGCCCCCGCCACAGGAGCAAGCGCCTTGAATCCGGCAACCGGTCTCGGCGGTGCACGCACGCCCGGGCACCTGCCGGTGATCCAGCAGAACGAGATCGCCGAATGCGGGCTGGCCTGTCTGGCGATGGTCGCCCGCTACCACGGGCATGACGTCGATCTCGCCGGGCTGCGGCGGCGGTTCCCGGTTTCGCTCAAGGGCGCCAGCCTGTCGCGCCTGATCACGGTCTCCGGACACCTCGGCTTCGATGCGCGACCGTTGCGGGCCGAGCCCGAGCACCTGCCCGATCTGCGGCTGCCGTGCATCCTGCACTGGAACCTCAACCACTTCGTCGTCCTCAAGCGCATCCACCGCGGCAAGGCGGAAATCCACGACCCCGCGCGCGGCGCCTTGACCATGCCGCTGGAAGAGTTCGGCCGCCACTTCACCGGCGTGGTCCTGGAGTTGACGCCCGCGGCCGGTTTCTCCCCGGTCAGGGAACGGCAGCGCATCACCCTGCGCGGCCTGATCGGGCAGGTCCACGGGGTGCGCCGGGCGGCAACGCAGATCCTGCTGCTGGCGTTGGCGCTGGAAATCTTCACCCTCGCCCTGCCCCTGGCGCTGCAGTGGGTGATCGACCTGGTGCTGGTCTCGGCCGACCTCGACCTGCTGGCCCTGATCGGCATCGGCTTCCTGGCCGTGGTGGTATTCCAGTCGGCGGTCGCGCTGATGCGCGGCTGGATCGTGGCCGAGCTCGGCGCTTCGCTCAGCGCGCAATGGATCGGCAACCTGTTCAGCCATCTGCTGCGGTTGCCCCTGGACTACTTCGAGAAGCGCAGCGTCGGCGGCGTGCTGTCGCGCTTCATCTCGGTGCAGTCGATCCAGCAGACGGTGACCGGCAGCTTCATCGAGGCGATCCTCGACGGCCTGACCGTCGCGTTGGTACTGGTGCTGCTGGCGATCTACAGCGGCCCGCTGACATTGCTGGTACTCGCCGCATTCGCGCTCTACGCCGCGTTACGCTGGATCAGCTATCGCAGGCTGCAGCAGCTCAAGGAAGAGCAGCTGGTCCACCTGGGCCGGCAGCAGAGCCAGATGATCGAGTCGATCGAGGGCGTGCAGACCATCAAGCTCGCCAACAAGCAGGGCGAGCGCCGCGCGCGGGTCGCCAACGCCACCATCGAGGTAGCGAACCGCGAGGCGTCGATCAACCGGGTGACTGCCACCTTCTCGGCGCTGTCGCGGCTGATCTTCGGCACGCAGCGCATTCTCCTGATCTGGATCGGCGCCTGGCTGGTGCTGCGCGGGCAGTTCACTGCCGGCATGCTGGTGGTGTTCGTGGCCTATGCCGAGCTGTTCGCCATCCGCGGCGGCAGCCTGATCGACAAGCTGGTGGAGTTCCGCCTGCTCGGCATGCACGGCGCGCGCATCGCCGACATCGCGCTGGAGCCGCCGGAAGCCCATGTGGCCAGCACCTACGCCGGCCCTCCACCGGAACCGCGGATCGAAGTGGAAAACGTCAGCTTCCGCTATGCCGAGGACGATCCCTGGGTGCTGCACGACTGCTCGCTCAGGATCGAGGCCGGCGAGTGCGTGGCCATCGTCGGGCCGTCCGGCGGCGGCAAGACCACGCTGGCCAAGATCCTGCTCGGACTGCTGCGTCCCAATGCCGGTACGGTCCGCATCGGCGGTGTCGACATCGAACACTTCGGCCTGTCCGCCTACCGCGACCTGCTCGGTGCGGTGATGCAGGACGACGCGCTGTTCGCCGGCTCGATCGCCGACAACATCTCGTTCTTCGACAGCGATGCCTCCATGGAGGCGATCGAGACCGCAGCCCGCGCCGCGCAGATCCACGACGACATCGCGGCGATGCCGATGGGATACGAGTCGCTGGTCGGCGACATGGGCTCGTCGCTGTCCGGGGGCCAGAAACAGCGCGTGCTGCTGGCGCGGGCACTGTATCGCAAGCCCGCGATCCTGCTGCTGGACGAGGCCACCAGCCATCTCGACGTGCAACGCGAGCGCGAGATCAACCACAACATCTCCGCGCTTCCGATGACGCGGATCGTGATCGCGCACCGTCCGGAGACGATCCGCAGCGCCGATCGCGTCATCGCATTGCGGGACGGCCGCGTCGACGCGAGCGATGAAGATCGTGAACGGATCGCAACACGTGAATCGTCCGTCGTCGCAGGTCGGAACTAAGACGCCAATAACAGTTCTGCGCGACCAATTCGCTAGGATCGGGCATCGGGCATTACGCCGAATCCGGAACGGCGAGACGATTTCCGGACCCGTCATCGGAGACATCGATGAGACAGCAGGAAGAAAAGGAAGTCCGCCCGTTCGCCCGCACGAGCGCACGCGAACTGACCGAGGAAGAGATCGCGGCCATCGCGGGAGGCGGCCCCGATCACACGCATGCAACCGGACCCAATGGAGACGACCCGTCCGATCCGGGCGACGTCGTCTGATCCAACATCCCCTTCCGGTTCGGTTGCAGTGCTCCGGCCCGGGATTGCGCAGGAAGCGCGTTCATTGGAAGCCGCGCGTTTCCTGCTTCGCATCCATCGGCTTCCACATGAAACCGAGTGCCATCAGGAGAACCCCATGAAGCAGCATTCCGACACCCCCGCCGCTCCGGACACCGACACCGCACGCCCGCTTGCACGCCAGGTGGCGCGTGAGCTCACCGCCACGGAAATCGACGCGATCGCAGGCGGCAAGGCCGATACGACGCACGCCACCGGTCCCAACGGCGACGACCCTGCCGATCCCGGCATCTGACCGGATCGCCTCATCGCGAGCGACGCTCCGGCGCAGGCCCCTGTCCGCCCTGTCATCCAGGGCGCGGAATGGCTCACTGCCTCGCGATGTTGAACGATGCGCGCCCCGCTGCCGCGGGGCGCGTGTTCGTCCGCCTGCGGAATCCCGCATGCGCTCCCACCCTCCCGACACCACTGGCCCATGGCAGACCGACACCCGCTGATCCTTTCGGGCCTCGCCCACGACATCCATGCCGCCGCTGTCATCTGGGGTCTGCAGCAACAGGGGCTTTCACCGCTCTGGATCCGTTCCTGGGCGGATTCCACGATGCCTCCGATGTCGATGTACTGCGACCCGCAGTCCGGTGTCCGCGCCCGTTACGCATCCATCGGCGCAGGGATCGGCAGCGTCTGGTTCCGCAGGCCACGCAATCCCGAGACGTTCCCGCATGCGCATGAAGCGGACCTGCCGTTCCTGCGCAACGAGTGGGGACGGTTCATCAACAACATCCACGCGCTGGACGCCGAACTCACGGACGCACTGTGGGTCAACCGTCCCGCGGCGGCCGCCAATGCCGAGAACAAGCTCGTCCAGCTGCACGCCGCCAGGCGCGCGGGCCTGCCGTTCCCCGCCACGCTGATGTCTTCGGACCCTGTCGAGATCAGACGCTTCGTCGGCACGCACCGCCGCGTCGTGTACAAGCCATTCCAGACGCACACCTGGCAGGACGCCAGCAGCGGCAAGATGTTCAGCACCTACGCGCGGATCGTCGACGCGGACATGCTTCACGACGACGCCAGCCTCCGCCAGTGTCCCGGCATCTACCAGCAGGTGGTGGACAAGCACCACGACGTGCGGGTGACGATCATCGGCGATCACCTCTTCCCGATCCGCCTCGACACGCCGCTGCAAGGCGACTTCGTCGACTGGCGGATCGGCTCGCTCGCCGACACCATGCGTGCCCGGCCGACGGAGCTGCCGTCGGGCTTTCCGGACATGCTGCATCGCCTGATGCGGGAGCTCGGCATTGTCTTCGGTTGCGTCGATCTGGCGATCGATGGCGATGGCCATCCGCACTTCCTGGAGGTCAACCAGGCAGGCCAGTTCCTGTTCCTGGAGCAGGCGGCTCCTGCGATGCCGATCCTGCGCGCGATGTGCGCGCTGCTGGCGCAGGGCCGCAGCGACTACTCGATCGACGCATTGTCCGATGTTTCCTACGCCGACTACCTGGCCAGCGACGAGCATGGCGCATGGTGGGAAAGCGTGCGCGACGGCATCAAGGGCACGGACGGCGCGATTCCAGGCGTCAGTGTCGAGTAACCGAACCGCGGCTGCTCGCTTCCGGCCGGAACAGCAGGCACCACACACACAAAGGGGAAGCGCCAGGTCTGTTGGACAGCCGGGGCGCCGGGGGCGAAGGCCCTTGGGTGCGAATGTCCCCCGGCACCGGCCAGGGCCGGCGCCTCCGCCTTGATTTCGCACCCAAGGGCCTTCACCCCCGGCGTTCGGACATGAGCGGTAGTTCCAGAAGCAGAATTCCGGGGAGGACCGGCTTCGCGTTCCAGCGTGGCCGCGCGACCCGACGTGGCCTGCCGGCCTTGACGGCGAAATCAAGGAGGAGGCCGCCGCCCCGGGCGGCGGCCGGGGGCCCTTAGGCGGCCAGGCCGGCAGGGCGCCGCGGGGCACCCCGGTAGCGGCGAGAACCGGCGATCGAACGCAAGCTCCAGCGGCTACACCTTCGCTGAAGGGTGAGCTCCCGCTCTCTTGGGCGAAGAACCAAACAAAAAGCGGGCCGAAGCCCGCTTTTTGCTGTTATTGCGATGAAACCGGGGGTCACTCGGCGGTGACGCCCTCGCCTTCCTCGACGGCCTTCATCGACAGGCGGATACGGCCCTGCTTGTCGACTTCCAGCACCTTGACCTTGACCACGTCGCCTTCCTTGAGCTTGTCGGACACCTTCTCGACGCGCTCGTTGGAAATCTGCGAAACGTGGACCAGACCGTCCTTGCCCGGCAGGATCGTCACGAAGGCGCCGAAGTCCATGATCTTGGCGACCTTGCCCTCGTAGATGCGGCCCGGCTCGACGTCCGAGGTGATCTGCTCGATGCGCGCCTTGGCGGCCTGCGCGGCAGCGGCATTGACCGAGGCGATGACGATGGTGCCGTCGTCCTGGATGTCGATCTGGGTACCGGTCTCCTTGGTGATCGCCTGGATCGTCGAGCCGCCCTTGCCGATCACCTCGCGGATCTTGTCCGGATGGATCTTCAGGGTCAGCAGACGCGGCGCGAACTCGCTCAGCTCGCCGCGCGGCGCGGTGAGCGCCTTGGCCATCTCGCCGAGGATGTGCAGGCGCCCGGCCTTGGCCTGGGCCAGCGCGGTCTTCATGATCTCCTCGGTGATGCCCTGGATCTTGATGTCCATCTGCAGGGCGGTCACGCCGTTCTCGGTGCCGGCGACCTTGAAGTCCATGTCGCCGAGGTGATCCTCGTCACCAAGGATGTCGCTCAGCACGACGAAGTCGTCGCCTTCCTTGACCAGGCCCATCGCGATGCCGGCGACCGGCGCCTTGATCGGCACGCCGGCATCCATCAGCGCCAGCGAGGAACCGCAGACCGACGCCATCGACGAGGAGCCGTTCGACTCGGTGATCTCCGAGACGACGCGGATGGTGTACGGGAACTCCTCCATCGTCGGCATCACCGCCAGCACGCCACGCTTGGCGAGGCGGCCGTGGCCGATCTCGCGGCGCTTCGGGCCCATCATGCGGCCGGCTTCGCCCACCGAATACGGCGGGAAGTTGTAGTGGAACAGGAAGTGCTCCTTGTACTCGCCCGAGACGGCGTCGATGATCTGGCCATCGCGCGCGGTGCCGAGGGTGGCGACCACGATCGCCTGGGTCTCGCCACGGGTGAACAGCGCCGAGCCGTGAGTGCGCGGCAGCACGCTGACCTGGGAGCTGATCGGACGCACGGTGTCGAGCGCACGGCCGTCGATACGGACCTTGGTGCTCAGCACGGCGCCACGCATGGTCTGGTATTCGAGTTCGCCGAACTCCTTCGAGATCTCGCCGACGTTCCAGCCGTTGGCCTCGATCCGCGATTCCAGCCCGGCCAGCACGTCCTTCTTCAACGCGGAGATCGCGTCGCGGCGCTCCAGCTTGTCGCGGATCTGGAAGGCATCGGCCAGACGGTTGCCCACGGCGGCCTTGAGCGCGGCGATCATCGCCTCGTCCTTCGCCGGCGGCTGCCAGTCCCACTTCGGTTTGCCTGCCTCGGCGACCAGCTCGTTGATCGCCTGGATCGCGGTCTGCATCTGCTTGTGGCCGAATACCACCGCGCCCAGCATGACCTCTTCCGACAGGCCCTTGGCCTCGGACTCCACCATCAACACGGCTTGCTCGGTGCCGGCGACGACCAGTTCGAGCTCGGAATCGACCAGTTCGCTGACGGTCGGGTTCAGCAGGTACTGGCCGTTCCTGTAGCCGACCTTGGCCGCGCCAATCGGGCCCTGGAATGGGGCGCCGGTCAGGGCCATCGCCGCCGAGGCGCCGATCAGGGCCGGGATGTCGCCATCGATCTCGGGGTTCAGCGACATCACCGTGGCGATGATCTGGACCTCGTTCTTGAAGTCTTCCGGGAACAGCGGGCGGATCGGACGGTCGATCAGGCGCGAGATCAAGGTTTCCTTCTCCGTGGCGCGGCCTTCGCGCTTGAAGAAGCCACCCGGGATGCGGCCGCCGGCGTAGAACTTCTCCTGGTAGTCGACGGTCAGCGGGAAGAAGTCCTGGCCTTCGCGCGCGGTCTTGTTGGCGACCGCGGAGACCAGCAGCACGGTGTCATCCATCTTGACGATGACCGCGCCGCCAGCCTGGCGGGCGATCTCGCCGGTTTCCAGTGTCACCTGATGGTTGCCGTACTGGAAGGTCTTGGTGATTTTTGCCACGTTGGGTTCCTATCGATTTTCATTGCGACCCGTGCGGAGCCCCTGCCCCGGCCGGTTGGCTGCAGGATCGCAGCCCTGCAGGTCATGTCCGTTTCGCACGACCCGCAAAAACAAACCGCGGCGCTAGTGCGCCGCGGCGGGTGTCTGGATCAGCGGCGCAGACCGAGCTTCTCGATCAGGGCCTTGTAGCGCGCATTGTCCTTGCGCTTGAGGTAGTCGAGCAGGCTGCGACGGCGGTTGACCATCATCAGCAGGCCGCGACGGCTGTGGTGATCCTGCTTGTGCTGCTTGAAGTGCTCGGTGAGCGTCTCGATGCGGGCGGTCAGCAGGGCGACCTGGACTTCCGGGGAGCCGGTGTCGTTGGTGCCGCGGGCGTGTTCCTGGATGATCTTGCTGGTGTCGATGGACATCGGTTTATTGCCTCTTTGACGCGAGGCCCGCAGGAATCACCGGGACGATGGAAACACCGAACCGGCGCACCGCGTGGCCCGCCGTTGAATGGAATGACTGGATGGGTTGCTTCGTGCTGAAAGCGGCGGAATTGTAACAGTTTCCCCTCCCGGAATGCGACCCGGCCGAAGACGGGCACGGGTCCCGGAATGCGACCCGGCCGAAGACGGGCACGGGCCCCGCGGAAGCCGGGGGCTTTCCCCGTTCAGGATCGCCGGCCGGAGGTGGTGGCGGTCGTGTTCACTGTCCCGCGACCGCCCAGCGGAACATCCTGGTGGGCGCGACTCCGGCGCCGTCGGGGCGGCCGATGCCGAGACAGCGGCCGCCCTGGTCGAAGATCGCGACAATCTCGGCCGTCGGGGCCGGCTGCGCCAGTACCGCCGGCTGCCCGTGCGCGAGCCGCCTTTCGCCGGCGGCGTCCACGCTCACCGCCGGCAGCCCGGCCAGCCCGGTCTCGATCGGCAGCAGGCACGGCAGCAGCGCCTCGTCGCCCTGCCCGGCAAGCGCCTGCAACTGCTCCAGGGTATGCATCACCGGCTCGACGAACGGCTCGACCCAGAGCCGACGCAGCATCGATACGTGAGCGCCGCAACCCAGCGCCTCGCCCAGGTCGCGGACCAGGCTGCGGATATAGGTCCCCGAGCCGCATTCGACGTGGAGCCGCAGGCGGTCTCCGTCGCGTCCGGTCACCTGCAGGCGCTCGACCACGACTTCGCGCTCGGGCGCCTCGATCGGTTCGCCCCGCCTGGCCTTTGCGTACAGCGGTTCGCCGCCCTGCTTGAGCGCCGAGTAGATCGGGGCCCGCTGCCGGATCGTGCCACGCAGCGGTGCCAGCGCCGACTCCAGCCGCACGGCGTCGATTCCGGGCACCGGCCGCTGCCGCAGCACCTGGCCGTCGGCATCGTCGCTGTCGGTGGTGACGCCAAGTACCGCCTCCGCCGCATACGCCTTGCGCGAACCCAGCAGCAGGCCCGCGATCTTGGTCGCTTCGCCGAAGCAGACCGGCAACAGACCGGTCGCCAGCGGATCGAGGCTGCCGGTATGGCCGGCCTTCCCGGCCCGGAACAGATGGCGGACCCGCTGCAGGGCCTGGTTCGAACTCAGCCCGGCAGGCTTGTCGAGCAACAGGATGCCGTCGAGCGGGCGGAAACGGGTGCGGGCTCGGCGGTTCATGCGGGAATCGTAAGGACGTGCGCGGTCGCGGTGGAATCGCGATGGCGGCGAGCCTGACGCCCACAACGCCGTCGCGAACGAAGATCAGCTGCGATCCGGCCCGTCTTCGGGATCGGCCGGCGGCGGCAGATCACGCAGGAGGTTGTCGATCCGCTCGCCGCGGTCGACAGAGTCGTCATAGTGGAAGTGCAGCTCGGGAACATGGCGCAGCTTGACCGCCCGGCCGAGCTTGTAGCGCAGCTCGCGCGACAGTTCGCGCAGCGCCTTGACCGCTTCCGCGGAACGCTCTTCCTGCAGCGCGGTCACGAAGACCTTGGCGTGCGCGAGGTCGCGGGTGACCTCGACGTCGGACACGCTCACCGACGGCAGGCCGTGCTCGCGCACGGCTTCGTGCACGATCGTGCCCAGCTCCCGGCGGAGCTGGGCCGATACGCGGTCGGTGCGATGAAAGGACTTCGTCGGCATGGCGGTCAGAGCGTGCGCTGGACCTCGATGCGTTCGAAGCACTCGATCTGGTCGCCCGGCTTGACGTCGTTGTACTCCTTGACGCCGATGCCGCACTCGGTGCCGTTGCGCACTTCGTCGACGTTCTCCTTGAAACGGCGCAGCGACTCCAGCTCGCCCTCGAAGATCACCGTGTTGTCGCGCAGCACGCGGATCGGCTTGTGGCGCTTGACCACGCCCTCGACCACCATGCAGCCGGCGACCGCGCCGAACTTCGAGCTGCGGAACACGTCGCGGACCTCGGCGGTGCCGATGATCTCCTCGCGGATCTCCACGCCGAGCAGACCCGACGCCACCTGCTTCACCTGGTCGATCACGTCATAGATGATCGAGAAGTAGCGCAGGTCGACGCCGTGGGTCTCGATGACCTTGCGCGCGGAGGCGTCGGCACGGACGTTGAAGCCGATGATCGTGGCCTTGGAGGTCGCCGCCAGGGTCGCGTCGGACTCGGTGATGCCGCCTACGCCGCCGCCGATCACGTTGATGCGGATGTCGTCGGTCGACAGCGCGGTCAGCGCGTCGCGCAGCGCCTGCACGGAGCCCTGCACGTCGGCCTTCACGACCAGGTTGAGCGTCTGCTGGCCTTCGCCGCTGCCCATCTGGGCGAGGATGTCCTCCATCCGGTTGCCGGCCTGGGCGACCAGGCGCGACTCGCGGCGCTTGGCGTCGCGCTGCTGGGCGACGTCCTTGGCCAGGCGCTCGTCGTCGACGACGACGAAGTCGTCGCCGGCATCCGGAACGCCCGACAGGCCCAGCACCTGCACCGGGATCGACGGAGTCGCCTTGTCGACCTGCGAGCCGGTCTCGTCGAACAGTGCCCGGACACGGCCGTACTGCACGCCGCAGACCAGATAGTCGCCCTTCTCCAGGGTGCCCTGCTGGACCAGCACGGTCGCGACCGGGCCGCGGCCCTTGTCGAGCGCGGACTCGATCACCACGCCGGTCGCGCGGCCTTCGACGACGGCGCTGAGCTCCAGCACTTCCGCCTGCAGCGAGATCGCGTCCAACAGCGCGTCGATGTTCTGGCCGGTCTTGGCCGACAGCTCGACGAACTGGACATCGCCGCCGAATTCCTCGGCCACGACTTCCTGCGCCATCAGTTCGGTCTTGACCCGGGTCGGGTCGGCGTCGGCCTTGTCGATCTTGTTGATCGCGACCACCAGCGGCACGTTCGCCGCGCGGGCATGCTGGACCGCCTCGATGGTCTGCGGCTTGACGCCGTCGTCGGCGGCGACGACCAGCACCACGATGTCGGTCAGCCTGGCGCCACGGGCGCGCATCGACGAGAACGCCGCATGGCCCGGGGTGTCGAGGAAGCTGATCACGCCCTTGTCGGTCTCGACATGGTAGGCGCCGATGTGCTGGGTGATGCCGCCGGCTTCGCCGGTGGCGACCTTGGTGCGGCGGATGTAGTCCAGCAGCGAGGTCTTGCCGTGATCGACGTGGCCCATGATGGTGACCACCGGCGGCCGCGACTGCTTGTCGCCCCGCGCTTCCTCGACGTGGGCCAGCAGCGCGTCCTCGGCGCTGTCTTCGCTGGCGCGAACCGCCCTGTGGCCGAGCTCCTCGGTCACCAGCACCGCGGTGTCGTGGTCGATGCTCTGGGTGATGGTCGCCATCACGCCCATCTTGAACAGCGCCTTGACCACCTCGCCGCCCTTCAGCGCGAGCTTCTGCGCCAGGTCGGCCACCGTGATCGTGTCGCCGATCTCGATCTCGCGCACGACCGGCGCGGTCGGCTTGGAGAATCCGTGCGGGCCCGCGCCGGTGCGGGCCTGCTCGGCCTGGCGACGCTTCGGCTTGCCGCGGGCGCTGGACGAGCGACGCGCACGTTCGGATGCGCTCAGGTGCATCTGTCCCGCGAAGCGCTTGGCGCTCTCGTCGTCGTCGGGCGCCGCCGCATGCGCGGTACGCGGCTTGTGGCGATGGCCGGCCCCGCGGTCGTCGCCCTCGCGATGCGCCGGTGCCTTCGGGTGGCCGTGGGCGCCGGCCTTGCGCGGCGCGACCTCGGTCTCGGGCTCGGCCGCCGCCAGCGCCTCCTCCGCGGCCTTGAGCCGTTCGGCTTCCTCGGCCGCCTCGGCTTCGCGTTTCGCGCGCTCGGCCTCCTCGGCGCGGCGCTTGTCGGTCTCGGCAAGGCGCTTCTGCTCCTCGAGGTTGCGCTGGCGCGACTCCTCGAGCTTGCGCAGGATCTCGGCGCGCTCGCCGTCGCCGCCGGCCGCCTCGCCTCCGGATGCCTCGGGACGGACCAGGGTGACCTTCTTGCGCACGACCACGTCGACGGTGGAGCGGCTCTTGCCGCCGCCGACGGTCAACTCCTGCTTTCGACTGCGGTTGAGCGTGATCTTCTTCGGCGACGAACCGCCCTCGACGGACTTCTCGTCCTTGCCGTGGGTGCGACGCAGGAATCCGAGCAGCTTGACCTTCTCGGTACTGGTCACGACCTGGTCGGGGTCGCTGAACGCCATGCCGGCTTCGGCCAGCTGTTCCAGCAACTTATCGACCGGCGTGTTCACCAGTGCGGCCAGCTTGCGAATGGTGGTTTGTTGCGACATTCGGTTTCCGTGTCTTGTGGCGCGGGACGCGTCCCGCGCGGGGTGTCGCCATTCTAGTCCCGCATCCCGCCCGGACAAGTCGGCGTCGTGCGGGACCTGAACGGCCCGTCCACAGCCCGGCGCGAACCGCGGCTGCGAAGCCGGTCGCGACCCTTTCGGACCGCGCCGGCCGTCAATGGCTTACTCGAACCAGTGCTTGCGCGCTTCCATGATCAGCGCGGCCGCACGGGCCTCGTCGATCCCCTCGATACCGATGATCTCGTCGGTCGCGGCATCGGCGAGATCGTCGCGGGTGACGATGCCCTGCGACGCCAGCGCGAACGCGGTCGCCTCGTCCATCCCGTCCAGCGACAGCAGGTCGGCGGCGGGCTGATGCTCGTCGAGCTCTTCTTCGGCCGCCAGCGCGTCGTTGAGCAGCGCGTCGCGGGCGCGGGCACGCAGCTCCTCGACGATGTCCTCGTCGAAGCCCTCGACCGCCAGCAGCTCGCCGACCGGAACGTAGGCGATTTCCTCGACGGTCGTGAAGCCCTCGGCGACCAGGATGCCGGCGATCTCCTCGTCGACCTCGAGCTTCTCCTGGAACAGCTCGCGCGCGGCGGTCTGCTCGGCCTCCGACTTCGCGGTGACCTGGTCCTGGGTCATCACGTTGAGCTGCCAGCCGGTCAGGCGGCTGGCCAGGCGCACGTTCTGGCCGCCCTTGCCGATCGCCTGGGCGAGGCGGTCCTCGGCGACGGCGAGGTCCATCGAGTGCTTCTCCTCGTCGACGATGATCGACTGCACTTCCGCAGGCGCCATCGCGTTGATCACGAACTGCGCCGGATTGTCCGACCACAGCACGATGTCGACGCGCTCGCCGTTGAGCTCGTTGCTCACCGCCTGCACGCGCGAACCGCGCATGCCGATGCAGGCACCGATCGGATCGGTACGGTTGTCGTGGGCCTCCACCGCGATCTTGGCGCGGTCGCCGGGATCGCGGGCGCAGGCCTTGATCGAGACCAGGCCCTGGCCGACTTCCGGCACCTCGAGCTTGAACAGCTCCATCATGAACTCGGGCGCGGCGCGGCTGATGAACAGCTGCGGGCCGCGCGGCTCCGAACGCACGTCGAACAGATAGCCGCGGACACGGTCGCCGGCGCGCAACACGTCGCGCGGAATGCCCTTGTCCTTCTGGATGATCGCCTCGGCGTTGCCGCCCAGGTCGACGAAGATGTTGCCGCGCTCCACCCGCTTGACGATGCCGGTCACGAGCTCGCCGACGCGGTCCTTCCATGCGTCGACGACCTGCTGGCGCTCGGCTTCGCGCACGCGCTGCACGATCACCTGCTTGGCGGCCTGCGCGGCGATGCGGCCGAAGTCAGGATTCTCGATCTGCTCCTCGATGAAGTCGCCGACCTCGACGCCTTCGGCCTCGTCGACCGCATCCATCATGCGGATCTGGCGATCGGGCGACTCCATGACCACGTCGTCGGCCACCACCTCCCAGCGACGGAAGGTCTCGTAGTCGCCGTCCTTCGGGTCGATCGACACGCGCACCAGCACGTCCTGATCGTGGTAGCGCTTCTTCGCAGCCGAAGCCAGCGCAGCCTCGATCGCCTCGAAGATCACGTCGCGGGGAACGCCCTTCTCGTTGGCGACCGCGTCGACGACCAGCAACAGATCCTTGCTCATTCGGATAGACCTTTGAAAACTTTGGGTTACTCGGCTTCGGATGCAGGAGGCCATGCCTCCGCATCCCCCGCCAGCCCCTCCGGGGCTGGCCGCCCCCTTCGACTCCAGGGGCTCAAAAAACGGATGAACCTTAAAAACCGTGGAACTATTCAGTTTCGGATGCCGGGGCCATGCCCCGATATCCTCCGCCGCCCCTCGACTCAAGGGAGGCGCCGGAAACAATCGCGGCGTTCGACTTCCCGCCTTCCGCCCTGATCGCTGCATCGATCATTTCGTCTTCCCTCCACGTCCCGCCGGGCCCTTCCCGGGCTTGGAGGGAGCCAGGCCCAGCGCGGCCCAGTCGGGAACCAGGCGCGCCTTCTCGATATTGTCGACGGATACCGTGAAACGGTTGCCGTCGACATCGAACGCGACGCTGTCGCCGTCGATCTCGAGGATTCCGCCCTGCAGCCGGCGGCGACCGTCCTGCGGCAGTTTCAGCACGACCTTGGCTTCCTGCCCGCGGAAACGGGCGAAGTGCGCGGGCGCGAACAGCGGGCGGTCCAGCCCGGGCGACGACACCTCGAGGGTGTAATTGCCACTGATCGGATCCTCGACGTCGAGCTGTGCCGAAACCTCGCGGCTTACCGCCTCGCAGTCCTCGATCCCGATAGCACGTGCGTTCTCGCCGGTCGCCTCGGCCTCGGGCACGTCGATGTACAGCCGCAGCACCGCACCACCGGGCGAAGGCAGGTACTCCACGCCGAGCAGCTCGACGCCGAGCGAGGCCACCGTCGGGGCCAGCAAAGCTGAGATTTCGGTTGCCTTGTCCATCACGCGCTCGACCTCGCCTGCGATTACGACCTGCCACGGATCCCGGGCCGCCCGGAGGCGGCGCTGGAAACGACAAAGGGCCCGATTGGGCCCCTTGTCCGGCACTGCTGGATTTCGGCGTGATCGCACGAGCAGAGCGCGATCACAAAGCCCAAGCCCTAGTCCAAAAAGAAAGCCTCGTTTGAGGCTCTCATCAGATCCGCCGCATCGCGGACCTGAAGGACTGAAAGTTGGTAGCGGGGGCAGGATTTGAACCTGCGACCTTCGGGTTATGAGCCCGACGAGCTGCCAGACTGCTCCACCCCGCATCAGGCCGCTCATTATAGCAGTGAAGTGTTTCTGTGCAACCCTCAATTCACGCCAATGAACGGTAGAACCTTCCACACACTCCAGCCGCATGCCGGGACGCGTATCGCGCCCCGGCCGCGGCATGCGTTCAGCCTGCGAATGCCTTCTGGCACCAGGCCATGATCGGATTCCAGGCCAGGCCCAGGGCCAGCAGCGCCAGCGCATTGACGCCGAACACGATCCGCAACGGCCGGTTCGCCTTTGCCTCGGGCATCTGCCCTTCCGGCGCGTCGAAGTACATCGCCTTGATCACGCGCAGGTAGTAGAAGGCGCCGATCACCGCGAACACCACGCCCACGATCGCCAACCACATCAGGCCGCCGTCAAGCGCCGCGCGCAACACCGCCAGCTTGGCCCAGAAACCGAGGAACGGCGGCACGCCGGCCAGCGAGGCCATGATGCACAGGATCAGGCCGGCCAGCCATGGACTGCGCGCGTTGAGGCCCTTGTAGTCGTCGATCCTGTCGGCCTCGAAGCCACCTGCCGTTGGCGAGCAACTTGACAGCACCACGATCGCACCGAACGCCGCGGCCGACATCAGCGCATAACTGATCGCATAGAACATCGCCGCGGAGAAACCCTGCGCGCCGCCGCCCGCGAAGCCGATGAACAGGAAGCCGACGTGCGACACGGTCGAGTACGCGAGCAGGCGCTTCAGATTGCTCTGCACCAGCGCCCCGAGGTTGCCCAGCGCCAGCGACAACACCGCCAGCGCCGCCAGCATCATCCGCCAATGGTCCTCCAGCGGACCGGCGGCGACCTCGAGCAGCCGGTAGGTCATGCCGAACGCGGCCAGCTTCGGGGCCGAACCGATGAACAGCGTGATCGGAGTCGGCGCCCCCTGGTAGACGTCGGGCAACCACATGTGGAACGGCGCGGCGCCGAACTTGAACGCGATTCCGGCAACCACGAAGACAAGGCCGGTGACCAGCATCAGCGGCGAGGAGGATTCGCGCGCGGCGGCCGCGATCGAAGCCAGATCCAGAGTGCCGGTGGCGCCGTAGATCAGCGACAGACCGTACAGCAGCAGGCCCGATGCCAGCGAACCGAGCACGAAGTACTTGATGCCCGACTCCGAACCCCACGGACTGTCGCGATCGGTCACGACCAGGGCGTACGAGCACAGCGACAGCATTTCCAGCGCGACGTAGACCATCACCAGCGAGTTGGCCGACACCAGCAGCATCATGCCGAGCACGGCGAACAACATCAGCACCGTAACCTCGCCCTTGTACAGCCCACGCTCGCGCAGGTACGGCCAGGTGTAGATCAGCGCCAGCGCCGAGACGGCACAGATCGCCAGCTTGAGCACGTCGGCCGCCGCGTCGCGGACGAACATTCCGCTCAGCACGGTGCCATGGCCGCCGACGCCGGCGGCGACCATCGCGACGACGGCGACCAGCAGGGCGATGCCGAGCAGATGGGTGAGGAAGCGCCGGCGCTCGCCGACGAACAGATCGAGCATCAGCAGCGCGAAGGCGCCGCCGGCCACCACCAGTTCGGGCAGCAGCGGCAGCAGATCGGCAGCGGTGCGTACGGGCATGATCATGTGGCGGACCTCAACCTCACAGCTTCGACGTGGCGATCTGCATCGCCAGATTCGCGATCGACGGTTCCATCAGGTCCGTCAGCGGTTTTGGCCACACGCCCAGCAGCAGGACGCCGGCGGCGAACACGCCGAGCACGAAAGCCTCGCGGGCATTGATGTCCTTCAGCTCGGCGACGTGTGCGTTGCCGACCTCGCCCCAGATCGTGCGCTTGACCAGCCACAACGTGTAGGCGGCGCCGATCACCAGGGTGGTGGCGGCGGCGAACGCGATCAGCGGATGCTTCTGGAAGCTCGCCAGGATCACCATGAACTCGCCGACGAAGCCCGAAGTACCCGGCAGACCCGAGTTGGCCATCGCGAACAGCACAACGAACGCGGCGAACCACGGCATGACGTTCACCACGCCGCCGTAGTCCTTGATCATGCGGCTGTGCATGCGGTCGTAGAGAACGCCCACGCAGGTGAACATCGCGCCGGACACGAAGCCGTGGCTGATCATCTGCACCATCGCGCCCTGCAGGCCGAGACGCGCCGCGTCGAAGTTGCCGAAGTCGCGGACCAGGCCGAACGCGATGAAGGTGCCGATGGTGACGAAGCCCATGTGCGAGACCGACGAGTACGCGATCAGCTTCTTCATGTCGTCCTGCACCAGCGCGACCAGGCCGACGTAGATCACCGCGATCAGGCTGAGCGCGATCACCAGCCAGGCCCACTCCTGCCCCGCATCCGGAACGATCGGCAGGGTGAAGCGCAGGAAGCCGTAGCCGCCGATCTTCAGCATGATCGCGGCCAGGATCACCGAGCCGGCGGTCGGCGCCTCGACGTGCGCGTCCGGCAACCAGGTGTGGACCGGAAACATCGGCACCTTGACCGCGAACGCTGCGAGGAAGGCGAAGAACAGCCACATCTGCTCGGTCGCGTTCAGCCGCAGCTGGTACATGTCGGCCAGCTGCCAGCTGCCGCCCTTCAGGTACAGGTAGATCAGCCCGATCAGCATGAACACCGAGCCGAGGAAGGTGTACAGGAAGAACTTCACCGATGCGTACACCCGGCGCGGGCCGCCCCAGACGCCGATGATGATGAACATCGGGATCAGCATGCCCTCGAAGAACACGTAGAACAGCATCGCGTCGAGCGCGCTGAACACGCCGATCATCAGGCCCTCGAGCACGAGGAAGGCGGCGTAGTACTGGTTGACCCGCTTGTCGACCGAGCCCCAGGCGCTGATCAGCACCAGCAGGGAGGTCAGCGTGGTCAGCCCGATCAGGGCGGCGGAAATGCCGTCGGCACCGAGGCTGTAGCGGATGTCGTAGGCCGGAATCCACTCATGGGCCTCGACGAACTGCATCGCCGGGCTGGCCATGTCGAAACCGGTGAACAGGAACACGCTCAGGACCAGGGTCGCCAGCGCGGTCAGGGTGGCGAACCAGCGTGCCGCGTTGGCGCGCTCGTTGCCGAATGCGAGGGTGACCAGACCGCCGAGGATCGGCAGCCAGATCAGGAGGCTCAACAGCGGAAATGCGCTGTCCAAGGGCATGCTGTCCAGGGGCAGGTTGTCCACAGGTAGGCCGTTCAAGGGCTCGGGGGTCACGTCGCGGTCCTTGTCAGGTCAGGGTCCGGATGAGCACGGCCAGAAGCACGATCAGGCCGATGATCATCGCGAAAGCGTAGTGATAGAGATAGCCGGATTGGACGCGTCGGGACAGCTGTGCCACCAGGTCCACGACCCGGGCGCTGCCGTTGACGATGACGCCATCGATGAGCTTGCTGTCGATCGCGCGCGAGATGCGGCCCAGCAGCACGCCGCCGCCGGCAAAGCCATCGATCCACAGGTTGTCGAAGCCGTACTTGTTCTCCAGCACCCGCACCGGCAAGGCCAGCGCACGACGCGCCTTCGCCGGCAGCTCGGGCTTGATCAGGTACATCAGCGTGGCCAGCGCGAAGCCGGAGAAGGCGAGCCAGAACGCGGGCGCCTGGAAGCCGTGCAGCGCGAACTTGAACGGACCGTGCCACATCTCCGTCCCGATCGCGGCGACGGTGTCGCGCGCCGTCTGCAGGTCGATCGCACCCAGGAAGAACGGCAGCTGTTCGTGGTGCCCGGCCCAGTCGGTGCCGAACAGCATCGGACCGGCGGTGAAGATGCCAATCAGGACCGACGGGATCGCCAGCAGGACCAGCGGAACGGTCACCACCCACGGCGACTCGTGCGGCTCGGCCGGGCCATGATGGCCGTGCTCATCATGGGCATGGTCGTCATGGCCGTGCGCGTCGCGGAAGCGCTCCTTGCCGTGGAAGGTCAGGTACAGCAGGCGGAAGCTGTAGAACGCGGTGACGAACGCGCCCAGCAGCACCGCCCAGTACGCGTACTGGGTGATCCAGCTCGCATGCTCGCCGGTAGCGGCATGGTGGGCCGCCTCGATGATCGTGTCCTTGGAATAGAAGCCGCTGAAGAATGGCGTACCGACCAGGGCCAGGGTGCCGAGCAGGCTGGTCCAGTAGGTGACCGGCATGTACCTGCGCAGGCCGCCCATGCGGCGCATGTCCTGCTCGTGGTGCATGCCGATGATCACCGAGCCGGCGGCCAGGAACAGCAGCGCCTTGAAGAAGGCATGCGTCATCAGGTGGAACACCGCGGCGCTGTAGGCCGACACGCCCAGGGCCACGGTCATGTAACCGAGCTGCGACAGGGTCGAGTACGCGACCACGCGCTTGATGTCGTTCTGCACGATGCCGATCAGGCCTGTGAAGAACGCCGTCGTCGCACCGACGAACAGCACCATGTTCAGCGCGGTCTCGCTCATCTCGAACAGCGGCGACATGCGCGCAACCATGAAGATGCCCGCGGTCACCATCGTCGCGGCGTGGATCAGTGCCGAGATCGGGGTCGGACCTTCCATCGAATCGGGCAGCCAGACGTGCAACGGCACCTGTGCCGACTTGCCCATCGCGCCGATGAACAGACAGATGCAGATCACCGTCGCGACCAGCCATTCGTGGCCGGCGATGATGCTGATCGTCGCGCCATCGAGTACGTTCGGCGCATTGGCGAACACCACGCCGTAGTCCAGCGATCCGAACATCAGCAGGATGCCGCCGATACCGAGCAGGAAACCGAAGTCGCCGACGCGGTTGACCAGGAACGCCTTCAGGTTCGCGAACACCGCCGTCGGCTTCTTGAACCAGAAGCCGATCAGCAGGTAGGAGACCAGGCCCACCGCCTCCCAGCCGAAGAACAGCTGCAGGAAGTTGTTGCTCATCACGAGCATCAACATCGAGAAGGTGAACAGCGAGATGTAGCTGAAGAAGCGCTGGTAACCCGGGTCTTCCTCCATGTAGCCGATCGTGTACACGTGCACGAGCAGCGAAACGAAGGTGACCACGACCATCATCATCGCGGTCAGCCTGTCGACCATGAAGCCGACGTGGGCCTCGTAGCCGCCGATCTGGAACCAGGTGTAGACGTTCTCGTTGAACGGCGCCGCGCCCTGCCCCACCAGTTGCCACAGCACGTGGCCGGACAGTGCGCAGCTGACCGCCACGCCGAGGATGGTGATCCAGTGGGCACCGGCGCGACCGACCTGACGACCGAACAGGCCGGCGACGATCGAACCCAGCAGCGGTGCGAGCACGATCGCCAGCAGCACCGACTTGGAAATGACGACATCCATACCCGGCATGGGATCAGCCCTTCATCGAATCGATTTCGGCGACGTTGATCGTGCGCCGGTTGCGGAACAGGGTGACCAGGATCGCGAGACCGATCGCGGCTTCGGCCGCGGCCACGGTCAGGATGAAGAACACGAACACCTGACCGGCCTGGTCGCCAAGCTGCCGCGAGAACGTGATGAAATTGATGTTCACCGCGAGCAGCATCAGCTCGATGCACATCAGCAGCACGATCACGTTCTTGCGGTTGAGGAAGATGCCGGCGACGCTGATGCAGAACAGTGCCGCGCCAAGGGTCAGGAAGTGTCCCGGGGTGAGGCCCGAGAACAGCCCCGTGCCGATCAGACCGGTTGCCAGCGCGCTCATGCCTTGCCCTCCTCTGCCGCGGACGCGTCGCCGCCGGCCGGCGGCGCCGGACGCACGGCGTCCATCCTGACCATGCGGACACGATCGGCCGCGCGTACCCGCGTCTGCTCACCGGGATTCTGGTGACGGACGCCCTCGCGGCGTCGCAGGGTCAGCATCACCGCGGCGATCACCGCCACGGTCAGGATCACCGCGGCGATCTCGAACGGCAGCAAGAACTCCGTGAACAGCGCACGCGCCAGCCATGCCGTGTTGGAAACACCCTCGGCCTCGGCGGCGTCGGCGGCGAGCGGAATGGTCGACTGCACCTTCGCGCCGATCAGTATCAGCATCTCGACCAGCATCACCACCGCGACCAGCAGTCCGACCGGCAGATAACGGACGAAGCCTTCGCGCAAGGGGGCGACGTCGATGTCGAGCATCATCACCACGAACAGGAACAGCACCATCACCGCACCGACGTAGACCAGGATCAGCGCCACGCCGAGGAACTCGGCGCCGGCGATGATCCAGACGCAGGCAACCGAGAAGAACGTCAGCACCAGCGACAGCGCCGCGTGCACCGGATTCCTCACGCTGATCACCGCGATGCCGGAAGCGACGGCCGCGGCTGCGAAGACGAAGAAGGCAATCGTTGCGAAATCCATGGGCATTTACCGGAAAGGCGCATCGGCCGCGCGGCGCTCGGCGATCTCGGCCTCGAGCCGGTCGCCGATCGCCAGCAGCTGCGGCTTGGTGACGATGTTCTGTCCGCGCTGGTCGAAGTGGTACTCGTGGATGTGGGTCTCGACGATCGAGTCCACCGGGCACGACTCCTCGCAGAAACCGCAGTAGATGCACTTGAACAGGTCGATGTCGTAGCGCGTGGTGCGGCGGGTGCCGTCCTCGCGCCTGTCCGAATCGATGGTGATCGCCAGCGCCGGGCAGACCGCCTCGCACAACTTGCAGGCGATGCAGCGCTCCTCTCCGTTCGGATAGCGGCGCAGCGCGTGGATACCGCGGAAGCGCGGCGACTGCGGCGTCTTCTCCATCGGATACATCAGCGTGTACTTCGGCCGCCACAGGTACTTGAAGGTCAGCCAGAGTCCCTGCGCCAGTTCGATGAGCAGCAGGCTCTTGAAGTAGGAAACGATCTTGTTCATGCCTCTGCCTTATTGCCCCGGCTCGAACACGCCGTAGTACGCCATCAACGCGACGACGCAGATCCAGGCGATCGTGATCGGAATGAAGACCTTCCAGCCCAGCCGCATGATCTGGTCGTAGCGGTAGCGCGGGAACGACGCGCGGAACCAGATGAAGCAGCTGGCGAAGAAGAAGACCTTGGCCAGCAGCCACCACCAGCCGTCAACCGACAGCAGCGGGATGCCCAGCCCCTGGAACGGGCTCAGCCAGCCGCCGACGAAGAAGATCGAGGCCAGGAAGCTGATCAGGATCATGTTCGCGTATTCGGCTAGGAAGAACAGCGCGAACGCCGACCCCGAGTACTCGACCATGTGGCCGGCGACGATCTCCGACTCGCCTTCGACGACGTCGAACGGCGCGCGGTTGGTCTCGGCGACGCCGGAGATGAAATAGATGACGAACAACGGCAGCAGCGGCAGCCAGAACCACTCGAACAGGCCCGCGTTGCCCGACTGCGCCATCACGATCTCGCTGAGGTTCAGGCTGCCGGCCGAGACCATCACGCCGACCATCGCGAAGCCCATCGCGATCTCGTAGGAGACCACCTGGGCGGCGGCGCGCATCGCGCCGAGGAACGCGTACTTCGAGTTCGACGCCCAGCCGGCGAGGATGATGCCGTACACCCCCATCGAGGTCATCGCCAGCAGGTACAGCAGGCCTGCATTGGCGTTCGACAGCACCAGCCTGGCATCGAACGGCACCACCGCCCACGCCGCGAATGCCGGCGCCAGCGCCAGCAGCGGCGCCAGCTTGTACAGGAACGGCTCCGCCCGGGTCGGCTGGATGACTTCCTTGAACAGCAGCTTGAACACGTCGGCGAAGGCCTGGAGGATGCCCTTGCCCACGTACATCGGTCCGTGGCGCACGTGCATCCAGCCGATCAGCTTGCGCTCCCAGACCACGTAGAACGCGACGGTGACGATCACCGGCATCGCGATCAGCAGGATCTTCAGCACGATCCACAGGATCGCGCCGAACGTGCCCAGCGACATGAACCAGTCGTGGATCGGGTCAACGAACGTCGCCAGCATCTCAGGCCCTCCCCGCGTTGACGCGGCCCTGGCCGAGCGGCGCGGTCGCAGCATGGCCGGTCTCGATCAGCACCGTGCCCTGGGCCACGCGTGCGTCGACCGCCACCGGCAGCGTCGCGGTACCCGCGGTCGCGGTGAACTTGCCCATCGCACCGTCCTGCAGTCCGAGCTCGGACGCGTCCTTCGGATTCAGCGCCGCCCTGGGACCGGAATTGAGTGGATGGCTCTGCAGCGCTCCGGCGCGTCGTACCACCGCGTCGACGCGGTAGATACCCGGCACCGCCACCACCTCCAGGCCCTCTGAGGCCAGATACGGCGCCAGGCCGGCGACCGGGGCGACTTCCCGGGCGGCAACGCCCGAGCGCAGCCCTGCCAGATCGGCAAAGTCGAAGCCCGCGGCCTGCAGCGCACCGCCAAGGGCGCGCAGCACGCGCCAGCCGGCGCGCGCCTCGCCCGGCAGCCTGCCGGCGGCCTGGGCCGGTTGCTCGCGCCCGTCGAGATTGGTCAGAGTGGCTTCGATTTCGGGCAGCGCGCCGATCGGCAGGATCACGTCGGCGACGGCGCGGGTCGAGGCGCAGGCGAACTGGCTGAACGCGACCACCTGTGCCGACGCCAGCGCCTTGTTGGCATTGCCGGCCGAGGCGAAGTCCAGGCCCGGCTCGATGCCATAGATCACGTAGGCCGCCCGCGGCTCGGCCAGCATCGTCCGGGCGTCGCGCGAGACCGGCAGCACGCCGACATCGGCCAGGCCGATCGCGTTGGCGCCCTGAGGTATCCGGCACAGCTTCGCCCCGGTCGCATCGCACAGCTCACGCGCCGCGCGGCGGATGGCCGCTGCATGCAGGCTGTTCTCGGCGATGCCGCCGACGATCACCGCGGCGTGGCGGGCGCCGGCCAGCGCGCCGGCCAGCTCGCCGTTCGCGATCGCCGCCTCCATCGCCGATGGTGCGACGATCTGGCGCCCCACGATGTCGAACGCGAAGTCGAAGTCGACTGGATTGACGACGTGCACCTTCGCGTCGTTGTTGCGCCATGCCTTGCGCACGCGCTGGTGCAGCAGCGGAAGCTCATGACGCAGGTTGGAGCCGACGATGACGACGACATCGGCCTCGTCGAAATCCGCAACCGGCATCTCGAAGGTCCGGGCGATCGCCGCATCGGTCAGGTCGTTCTGCGAGATGCGATGATCGAGATTTCCGGTGCCCAGGGCGGCGGCCAGTCGCGCCAGCAGCGCCCCCTCCTCGTTCGAGGTCGCCGGATGCACCAGGATGCCCAGGTTGTCGGCGGCGTTCTCGCGCAGGATCGTGGCGGCGCGCGCCAGCGCCTCGTCCCACGACGCCTCGCGCCACTCGCCGCTGTCGTCCTTGAGCATCGGGACCGTGGCGCGGTCCGCGGCATACAGCCCCTGGTGCGAATAGCGGTCACGGTCGGACAGCCAGCATTCGTTGACATCGTCGTTGTCGCGGGGAACCGCACGCAACACGTCGCCGCGGCGCACGTGCAGGTAGAGATTGCTGCCCAGCGCATCGTGGTAGCCCAGCGACTCGCGCGCGGTCAGCTCCCACGGACGGGCCTTGAACTGGAACACCTTGTTGGTCAGCGCGCCGACCGGACAGACATCGATGACGTTGCCCGACAACTCCGTGGTCAGCGGCTTGCCGTCGTAGGTGCCGATCTGCAGGTTCTCGCCGCGATACATGCCGCCGAGCTCGTAGGTGCCGGCGATCTCCGAGGTGAAGCGCACGCAGCGCGTGCACTGGATGCAGCGCGTCATCTCGGTCGCGACCAGCGGGCCGATGTCCTCGTCCGGCACCACGCGCTTGCGCTCGGCGAAGCGGCTGACCGAGCGGCCGTAGCCGAGCGAGAGGTCCTGCAGCTCGCACTCGCCGCCCTGGTCGCAGACCGGACAGTCGAGCGGATGGTTGATAAGCAGGAACTCCATCACGTTGCGCTGCGACTTCAGCGCCTTCTCGCTGCGGGTGAACACCTTCATGCCATCGGCGACCGGGGTCGCGCATGCCGGCAACGGCTTCGGAGACGGACGTCCGCCCATTTCCGCGTCGACCAGGCACATGCGGCAGTTCGCCGCGATCGACAGCTTGTCGTGATAGCAGAAACGCGGGATCGGGATGCCGGCCCTGTCGGCGGCCTGGATGATCATCGAGCCCTTCGGCGCGTACATCTCGACGCCATCGATCTCGATGGTGACGTGATCCGGCGGCACGTTCGGATTGGCGGGTTGGGCGCTCATGCCGCGGCCTCCTTCGGCGCCACCGTGCCGGCGAGCTGGTCGTCGACCAGGAAACGCCTGTTCACGATCGCGTACTCGAACTCGTCCCAGAAATGACGCAGGAAGCCCTGCACCGGCCACGCGGCGGCTTCGCCGAACGCGCAGATGGTGTGGCCTTCGATCTGACCTGCGGCCGCGCGCAGCATCCGCAGGTCTTCCAGGGTCGCCTGCTTCTCGACGATCCGGGTCAGCATGCGGTACATCCAGCCGGTGCCTTCGCGGCACGGCGTGCACTGGCCACAGCTTTCCTTGAAGTAGAAGCGCGCGATGCGCTGGCACGCACGCACCATGCAGGCGGTGTCGTCCATCACGATGACCGCGCCCGAACCGAGGCCGGAACCGGCCTTCTGGATCGAATCGTAATCCATCGTCAGGCCCATCATCGTCTCTCCCGGCAGCACCGGCATCGACGAACCACCCGGGATCACCGCCTTGATCGTGCGGCCAGGACGCATGCCGCCGGCCAGCTCGAGCAGATCGGCGAACGGGGTACCGAGGCGGATCTCGTAGTTGCCGGGGCGGGCAACGTGGCCGGACACCGAGAACACCTTGGCGCCGCCGTTGTTCGGCTTGCCCAGGTTGAGGAACCACTCCGGACCGTTGCGGACGATCGCCGGTACCGAGGCGTAGGTCTCGGTGTTGTTGATCGTGGTCGGCTTGCCGAACAGGCCGAAGTTCGCGGGAAACGGCGGCTTGAAGCGCGGCTGGCCCTTCTTGCCCTCCAGCGACTCCATCAGCGCGGTTTCCTCGCCGCAGATGTAGGCGCCGGCGCCGAGCGCACCGTAAATGTCGATGTCGACGCCGCTGCCCAGCACGTTCCTGCCCAGCCAGCCGTGCTCGTAGGCTTCCTTCAGCGCCTGCTCGAAGTGCTCGAACGGCTCGTGGTGGAACTCGCCGCGCAGGTAGTTGTAGGCGACGGTCGAACCGGTCGCGTAGCAGGCGATCGCCATGCCCTCGACCACCGAATGCGGGTTGTAGCGCAGGATGTCGCGATCCTTGGCTGTGCCCGGCTCGGACTCGTCCGAGTTGCACAGGATGTACTTCTGGGTCTCGCTGCCCTTGGGCATGAAGCTCCACTTCAGGCCGGTCGGGAAGCCCGCGCCGCCGCGGCCGCGCAGGCCGGACTGCTTGACCATCTCGATTACGTCCGCCGGCGGGATCTTCTCGGTCAGGATCTTGCGCAGCGCCGCGTAACCGCCCGTCTTCAGGTAGTTCTCGTACGACCAGGGCGTGTCGTAGTGCAGCGTCGTGTAGACGACACTGTGCTCCTGCGGGGCCGGCCCGACCGGGCCGTAGCCCTTGCTGTAATCGTGATGCGCCATCTATCGCCTCACTCCAAACCGTCCAGCAGCTCGTCGACCTTCGCGGCGTCGAGCTTCTCGTGGTAATGGCCGTTGATCACGACGACCGGCGCGCCGCAACACGCGGCCAGGCATTCCTCCTCGCGCTTGAGGAAGACGCGGCCGTCCGCGGTCGACTCGCCCAACCTGCAGCCCAGCTTCTTCTCGGCGTGCCGGACCAGATCTTCGGCGCCGTTGAGCCAGCAACTGATGTTGGTGCAGAAGGCGACGTTGTTGCGGCCGACCTTCTCGGTCTCGAACATCGAATAGAACGACGCGACCTCGTACGCCCACACCGGCGGGATCTCGAGGTACTTCGCAACGGCGGCGATCAGCTCGTCGCTCAGCCAGCCTTCGTTCTGCTCCTGCGCCGCATGCAGTCCCTGCAGCACGGCCGAGCGCTTGCGGTCCGGCGGGAACTTGGCCAGCCAGTGGTCGATATGGGCCCGGGTCCTGTCGGACAACGCGACCATCGGGTCGACGTTGCGGCAAGCCTCGAAATTTCCGGTCGCTTTCATGGCAGCTGGGATTCGGAAGTGGGGATTGGGGACTCGCAGGAGCGGAATGCGGACGCCGATACGCCCCGCATGGCGGGAATCGGTCGTACCGAGCGGATCCCGGACCTCGAGTCCCGGCAACTCATCGGTCGATCTCGCCGAACACGATGTCGTAGGTGCCGATCATCGCCACCACGTCGGCCAGCATGTGGCCCTTGACGATCTCGTCCATCGACGACAGGTGGGCGAAGCCGGGGGCGCGCAGCTTCACGCGGAACGGCTTGTTGGCACCATCCGATACCAGATAGCAGCCGAACTCGCCCTTCGGCGCCTCGACCGCCGCATAGGTCTCCCCGGCGGGCACGCAGTAGCCTTCCGAGAACAGCTTGAAGTGGTGGATCAGCGCTTCCATGTCGTCCTTCATCTCCTCGCGCTTCGGCGGGGCGACCTTGAAGTTGTCGACGATCACGGGACCCGGGTTGGCCTTCAGCCACTTCACGCATTGCTTGACGATGCGGGTGGATTCGCGCATCTCGGCGACACGCACCAGGTAGCGGTCGTAGCAGTCGCCGTTGACGCCCACCGGGATGTCGAAGTCGACCTCGGCGTACTTGGCGTACGGCTGCTTCTTGCGCAGGTCCCAGGCGATTCCCGAACCCCGGATCATCGGACCGGTCATGCCCCAGGCCAGCGCCTGCTCGGGCGAGACCACGCCGACGCCGACGGTGCGCTGCTTCCAGATGCGATTGTCCGTCAGCAGCGTCTCGTACTCGTCGACGCGCTTCGGGAAGTCGTCGGCGAATGCATCGAGATAGTCGAGCAGCGAACCCTCGCGCCACTCGTTGAAGCGGTCGAGCTTGCCGCCCTTGCGCCACGGCGACTCCTTGTAGCGCGGCATCCGGTCCGGAAGGTCGCGATAGACGCCGCCGGGACGGTAGTAGGTCGCGTGCATGCGCGCGCCGGAAACCGCCTCGTAGCAGTCCATCAGCTCCTCGCGCTCGCGGAACGCGTACAGGAACACCGCCATCGCGCCCAGATCGAGCGCGTTCGACCCGACCCACATCAGATGGTTCAGGATGCGGGTGATCTCGTCGAACATCGTACGGATGTACTGGGCACGCTCCGGCGCCTCGATCCCGAGCAGGGTCTCGATCGCGCGCACGTAGGCGTGCTCGTTGCACATCATCGATACGTAGTCGAGGCGGTCCATGTAGCCGATCGACTGGTTGAACGGCTTGGATTCGGCCAGCTTTTCGGTGCCGCGGTGAAGCAGCCCGATGTGGGGATCGGCGCGCTGCACGACCTCGCCGTCCATTTCCAGGATCAGGCGCAGCACCCCGTGCGCGGCCGGATGCTGTGGACCGAAGTTCAGCGTGTAGTTGCGGATCTCGGCACCGCGGCCTAGGCCGGAAGTGCTGCTCGGCTGGGACGCTGCCACCCGGGAAGGCGAAACGGAGTTCACTTCTGCACCTCGGCGCGCTGTGCGGCCTCGCCCCGCGCGGTCTGATAGCGCGCGTCGTCACGGATCACGCGCGGCACGGCGACACGCGGATCGATCGAGACCGGCTCGTACACCACGCGCTTGCGCTCGGCGTCGTAGCGGACCTCGACATTGCCGATCAACGGGAAATCCTTGCGGAACGGATGGCCGACGAAGCCATAGTCGGTCAGGATCCGGCGCAGGTCCGGATGGCCCTCGAAGACGATCCCGTACAGGTCGAAGGCCTCGCGCTCGAACCAGTTAGCACCCGGCCAGACCGGAGTCAGCGAAGCGACCACCGGCAGATCGTCGCTCTCGGCGAAGGTGCGCAGGCGCACGCGCAGGTTGTGCTGCACCGACAGCAGATGGGCGACCGCGGCGAAGCGGCGCTCCGGCGCGGCGGCGGCGCCATTGGGCTGCTCGCCCCAGGCGAAGCGGCCGGCGCTCTTGCCTTCGACGCC
This sequence comes from Marilutibacter chinensis, assembly GCF_021725675.1. Taxonomy (GTDB): domain Bacteria; phylum Pseudomonadota; class Gammaproteobacteria; order Xanthomonadales; family Xanthomonadaceae; genus Marilutibacter; species Marilutibacter chinensis. The sequence goes on from NZ_JAKJPO010000012.1 coordinate 35,901, forward strand.
ACGCGAAAAGCCCTCGGAGGACACGTCGGTGTCCCACTCGTCGCTGCCGTAGCTCAGGTAGTCGACGCCGCTGACATCGACCAGTTGCTCGAAACCGAACTCGTCGCGCAGCGCGACCGCGGTGGCGAACCAGGCATCGGCCCCGACATCGAGAGTGACCTCGCCGCGCGGCTCGGCGATGTCGACGATCGCATCGGCGAAGCGTGCGCGCAGGCGCCCGGCGAGCTCGTGCGTCGCGTTCATGCCGTCGCGCCCTCGCGACCGGCGCCGACGAGCGGGTTCTGCCCGCTGCGGCGGATCTTCTTCTGCAACTGCAGGATGCCGTAGACCAGCGCCTCGGCGGTCGGCGGACAGCCCGGCACGTAGATGTCGACCGGCACGATGCGATCGCAGCCACGCACCACCGAATAGGAGTAATGGTAGTAGCCGCCACCGTTGGCGCAGCTGCCCATCGAGATCACCCACTTCGGGTCGGGCATCTGGTCATAGACCTTGCGCAGCGCCGGGGCCATCTTGTTGACCAGGGTGCCGGCGACGATCATCACGTCGGACTGGCGCGGCGACGGGCGGAACACGACGCCGTAACGGTCCAGGTCCAGGCGTGCGGCACCGGCGTGCATCATCTCGACCGCGCAGCAGGCCAGACCGAAGGTCATCGGCCACATCGAGCCGGTACGGGCCCAGTTCCACAATGCATCGAGACTGGTGGTGACGTAGCCCTGCTGCATCACCGGGTTGTCGGCCTCCGGGCGCAGGATGTCGTCCAGTCGCCCCTCGGGCAGCGGGTTGTTCATCACTCCCGCGATGGTCGAGGAAAAACTCACCGGTTCTCTCCCCCGGCCGCTGGATGTGCCGCGCCAGCCGGCCCTGCGTTCAGGATCATTCCCATTCCAGGGCTCCCTTCTTCCACACGTAGACGAAGCCGAGCAGCAGCATGCCGGCGAACAGGCCCATCTCGATCAGACCGACGACCCCCAGCTCACGGAAAACCGTGGCCCAGGGCACGATGAAGATGATTTCCAGGTCGAAGATGATGAACTGGATGGCGATGAGGTAGTAGCGCACATCGAACTGCATGCGCGCGTCCTCGAACGCCTCGAAGCCGCACTCGTAGGGAGAGAGCTTCTCCGCGCTCGGACGCTTGGGCCCGAGGACATTGCCTACGATCAGCAGGGCGACGCCAATACCGCTGGCGACGATCAGGAACAGCAGGGTCGGCAGGTATTCGGCCAGCACGTGTGTTCTCTCGGCTATGGCCGCGCAAGCGCGGCTTGGCTCGGCGCCTCAGCGCCACCGGGCCCTCCCCGGCCGCGTCGGGCGCGACCTGCGGGAGAACTCGAAATGTATGGTGCCCAAGGGGGGACTCGAACCCCCACGACTCTCGTCGCTACCACCTCAAGGTAGTGCGTCTACCAATTCCGCCACCTGGGCAAGTTCGTCGTCCTGACGTTGACAACCGTGCATGCCGACCGATTGCCGTTGCGATTATGACCGATCGCCGCCCCGCCTTCCCGGCCGGACGTCAAACTCGTGTTGCAGCGTACCCTCAGTTGCCTTCGGCCGGGGCCTCGGGCACCTCCGGCTGCGGAGCCGGAGCGGCTTCGGCTGGCGCGGACGCCTCCGCAGCGGGGGGCGCGGCCTCCGGAACCGCCGCACTCGACGGGGCCTCCGGAATGGCCGGAGCGGACGCCGCCGGCGCACCGGCATCGGCCGGCGATGCGGCCGGAACTTCCGTCATCAGCCCCAGATCGCCATCGGGGGCATCGACCACCCGCGCACCATGCGTGGCCTGCCACGCCATGAAGAAAGTGATCAGGAAGAAGACCACGGCCAGCCACTTGGTGGCCTTGGTCAGGAAGCTGGCCGAGCCGCGCGCACCGAACACCGTCGCCGAGGCGCCACCGCCGAAGCCGGAGCCGGCCTGGGCGCCCGCACCGCGCTGCATCAGGATGAGCACGATCATCGCGATCGCGACCAACACGAAGATGACATTGAGGATCAGCAGCATCGGTTCAAAAGCTCTTCATTCGTTCATGAGGGTCCGGGCAGGCCCGATCACCCCCGAGGCGCCGCCGCGGCAGCGATGGCGTTGAAGTCGTCGGCCACCAGCGAGGCGCCTCCGACCAGGCCGCCGTCCACATCCGGCCGGGTAAACAGCTCGGCGGCGTTGTCGGCCTTCACGCTGCCCCCGTAAAGGATCGGCAGCGAGCCCGCAATTCTAGCATCGTGTCCGGCGATTTCGCTACGGATGAATGCGTGGACCTCCTGAGCCTGCTCCGGGGTGGCGGTCTTGCCGGTGCCGATCGCCCAGACCGGCTCGTAGGCCACCACCGCACCGTCGAAAACCTGCGCGCCGCCCAGTTCGAACAGCGGCGCCAGCTGCTCCTGGATGCGCCACCGGGTCTGGTCGCGTTCACGTTCGTCCAGGCTCTCGCCTACGCACAGCACCGGCACCAGCCCGGCGGCCTTGGCGGCGAGGAACTTGCGCGCCACCAGGGCACTGCTCTCGCCGTGATACTGGCGCCGCTCGGAATGGCCGACCAGACCATAGCGCGCACCGACGTCTACCAGCATCGCGGCCGAGACCTCGCCGGTGTAGGCGCCCTTCTCGTTCGAACTCACGTCCTGGGCGCCGAACGCCAGGCCCTTGTCGCCATAGGCCTGGACCAGAGCCTGCAGGTACGGCATCGGCGGGAGGATGACGCGCTCCACGCCTTCCGGCGCCGCCACCGCCGCCACCGCATCGAGCAACGCCGACGCGAACCGGCGATCTCCGTGCAGCTTCCAGTTTCCGGCAACGATTCTGCGACGCATGCGGGCTTCCCTGGTTTGAGGCGCGTGGTTCGAGGCGCGGCATTCTAACGCAGGGGCGCGAAATTGCACGGCCAGGGCCCGTTGTCCATTCGCCGGCGGGCCGCCGTACCACGCGCGATCACGAGGAATCCGGGTGCGCATGCGATGCACGGCCGGGCGATGAAACAGCGACGCGGCCGCACAGGCCCTAGACTGCACCCATGAATGCAAGCGCACGCCCATCGCCGGTTGCCTCACCACGGCTGGCAGGTCTCGCGCCCGTCGTCGGCGACGCCCCTCGCGCACTGGTGCTCGGCAGCATGCCAGGAGCGGCGTCGCTGGACGCAGGACAGTACTACGCGCACCCGCGCAATTCCTTCTGGCCGTTCATGGGCACGCTGGTGGGCGCCTCCCCCGGGCTGACTTATCCGGAACGAACAGCCCGGCTCGCGGCTGCGGGTATCGCCGTATGGGACGTGATCGCGAGTTGCCGGCGCCGTGGCAGCCTGGACAGCGCGATCCGCGACATCCAGCCGAACGACTTTCCAGCCTTCCTCGCCGAACATGCGACGATCGGCAGCGTGCTGTTCAACGGCGCGATGGCCGAGGCGACCTTCATGCGGCTGGTCGAACCGGCCCTTTCGGAGCATGGACTGTCGGACCGCCTGCGCTACCGGCGGCTGCCCTCCACCAGCCCGGCCAATGCCGCGCAACCGCGAACGGTGAAGCTGGAGGCGTGGCGGGCCGCGCTGGCGGAATCGGGGGTCGCCTGCGTCGGCTAGACAGTCCGCACAAGGAAGGTTCCCGCCCGCCCCCACCCGGCCCGGCACAGGATTGGCGTGAGCCGTATATGGAGGCCCTGGAGCGGATCAGGTCGCGGCTCCCGCCGATCCTACTTGAGCTTGATCTCGCGCAGCCTCTCGTCCAGGTAGCCCTGGGCGGTGATCGCCTCCGGATAGCGGTTCGGATTGTCGGGCGTGATGCACCCCGGCAGCACGTCGATCAGGAAATCCGGGTTCGGGTGCAGGAAGAACGGCGTCGAATAGCGCGGCTGGCGCGCCTTCTCGCCCTTCGGATTGACCACGCGGTGGGTGGTCGACGGATACACGTGGTTGGTCAGGCGCTGCAGCATGTCGCCGATGTTGACCACGATGGTGTCGGCATCTGCGGTGAACGGCACCCACTCGCCCCTGCGCGACAGCACTTCCAGCCCTTCGGCGCTGGCGCCGACCAGCAGGGTGATCAGGTTGATGTCCTCGTGCGCGCCAGCCCGTACGTTCGGGATGTCGTCCGCGGTGATCGGCGGATAGTGGATCGGACGCAGGATCGAGTTGCCGCTGTCGGTCTTGTCGGCGAACCAGTTCTCCGGCAGACCGATGTGCAGCGCCAGCGCCGCCAGCACCGAACTGCCGAGCGCGTCCAGCGCCTGGTACAAGCCGTACGCATGCTCGCGGAAGCCTTCGATCTCGGTGGGCCACAGGTTCGGCGGCATCACGTCGCGGTACCTGGAGTCCTCCGCGATCTCGCGGCCGACGTGCCAGAACTCCTTGAGGTCGTGGTGCTTGGAGTCCTTGGCGGTTTCCACTCCGAACGGAGTGTAGCCGCGCGCGCCGCCGGAGCCCGGCACGTGATAGCGCATCTTCACCTCCTCGGGCAGCGCGAAGAAGCGCTCGAACACCTCGTAGGCGGCGCGGATCCGGTCGTCGCCGATGCCGTGGCCACGGATGCCGGCAAAGCCCCACTCGCGATAGGCGGCGCCCAGCTCGGCGACGAAGGCGTCACGATCGGCAGAGGACGCCGGATGGGTGAAGCGGCGGATGTCGAGGGTCGGAATCTGCGGACTCATTGGATCGGATCACTCCATGTGAAGGGTGCCGTCAGGCAGCGGCCCGACGGACCGCTTCGGAAAGGGCGTCGAGGGTGGATTGCATCAGTTCCGGCGACTCGGCTTCGACCGTCACCCGCACCACCGGCTCGGTGCCCGAGGGCCGCAGGAACGCACGCCCGCGTCCGGCCACCGCGGCCTGCGCTTCGGCCAGCGCGGCCTTGACGGCGGCGGCCTCGGCGGGCTGCCCCTTGCCGGCTTCGTAGCGGACGTTGACGGTCTTCTGTGGGACCTTGGCCAGATCGCCCAGTGCCTCGCCGAGCTTCAGCCCCCGACGCCTGAGCACTTCCAGCGCCTGAAGTGCGCTGACGATGCCATCGCCGGTACTGGTCCGGTCCAGGCACAGCAGGTGACCGGAGGTCTCGCCGCCGAGGATGCCGCCGTGGGCGACCAGTTGCTGATGCACGTAGCGGTCGCCGACCCTGGCGCGGATGAAGCCGATCCCGCGCTGTTCGAAGGCCCGTTCGAGGCCGAAATTGGTCATCAATGTACCGACCACCGGTCCCTGCAAGCGGCCGTTCTGCCGCCAGTCGGTGGCCAGCAGGAACAGCAGGTCGTCGCCGTCTCGTACCTGGCCGGCCTCGTCGACCAGCAGCACGCGATCGCCGTCGCCATCGAAGGCGATGCCCAGGTCGGCCCCACGTGCCATCACCTCGGCGGCCAGCGCCTCGGGATGGGTGGAACCGACGCCGTCGTTGATGTTGGTGCCGTTGGGGTCGACGCCGATCGCGTCGACGCGTGCGCCAAGCTCACGCAACACCAGTGGGCCGATCTGGTAGGTCGCGCCGTGCGCGCAGTCCATCACGATGCGCATGCCCTTGAGGTCGAAGCCGCGCGGCACGGAGTTCTTGCAGGCCTCCACGTAACGGCCGATCGCATCGCGGGTACGCACCGCCTTGCCCAGCGCCTCGGAGTCGACGGTGCGGAATGGCTGCTCGAGCGCCGCCTCGATCGCCAGCTCGGTGGCGTCGTCGAGCTTCTCGCCCTCGGCGGAGAAGAACTTGATGCCGTTGTCGTGATGCGGATTGTGCGAGGCGGAGATGACGATGCCGCCATCGGCACGCAGCGAACGGGTCAGATGCGCGACCGCAGGCGTCGGCATCGGCCCCATCAGCTGCACGTCGACCCCGGCGGCGACCAGACCGGCCTCGAGCGCGGCCTCGAACATGTAGTTGGAGATGCGGGTGTCCTTGCCGATCACCACCAGTGGCTTATGGTTTCTACTGTTCTCGATCAACGCGTGACCATAGGCATTGCCCAGGCGCAGCACGAAGTCGGCGGAAATCGGGCCCTGGCCGACGCGGCCGCGGATGCCATCGGTGCCGAAATACTTGCGGGTCATTGGATATCCATCAGTCCGGAACGGGCGCCTGCGGAAGGCAGGCGGAATCGCACGAGCCCAGGGCCGGGCTCAGGCGGCCTCGACATCGTCCTCCGGCGCCGCTTGCTTCATCAACAGGGCCAGCAGCCGGGCGAGGCGGTCACGCAGCTCGCGACGGTCGCAGATCTGGTCGAGCGCGCCGTGATCGAGCAGGAACTCGGAACGCTGGAAGCCCTCCGGCAGGGTCTCGCGCACGGTCTGCTCGATCACGCGCGGACCGGCGAAGCCGATCAGGGCCTGTGGCTCGGCGATGTTGATGTCGCCCAGCATCGCGAACGACGCCGACACGCCGCCGAATGTCGGATGCGTCAGCACCGAAATGAACGGCAGTCCCTTCGCCCGCAGGCGCGCCAGCGCCGCCGAGGTCTTGGCCATCTGCATCAGCGAGAACAGGCTTTCCTGCATCCGCGCGCCACCAGTGGCGGAGAAACAGACGAACGGACATCCCCGCTCCAGCGCGGCTTCGGCCGCCAGTGCGAAGCGCTCGCCGACCACCGAACCCATCGAGCCACCCATGAACGCGAAGTCCATCGCGCAGGCGACCAGCGGGCGCGACTTCAGCGTGCCTGACATCGCGACCATCGCATCGCGTTCGCCGGTCGAACGCTGGGCGGACTTGATCCGGTCGGAATACTTCTTCTGGTCCTTGAACTTGAGCACGTCGGTCGGGCCGAGTTGGGCGGCGATCTCGGTCGTGCTGTCGGCGTCGAAGAGAGCGGTCAGCCGGACCCGGGCCCGGATCGGCATGTGGTGGCTGCACTTGGGGCAGACCTCCAGGTTCTCTTCCAGCTCCGGCCGGTACAGCACCGCTCCGCACTGGTCGCACTTCTCCCAGAGTCCCTCCGGCACGCTGCGCCGCTTGGCGTTGCCCGATTCGGTGCGAATGCCGGACGGCATGAGTTTCTTGAGCCAGGACATGCGTTGCTACTTCCCGTTCAGCCAGGTTGGAAGCCGGACGGTTCCGGCCGAGCGGGTCAGTTTACTGTAGGAGGGGCGCAAGCCGCGATTCCCGGGACGAGCCCGGGAATCGCCGAAGTTTGCGGCGCAAACCTTGGGCCCGCCGCGCACTGCCACATCCCATTCGCGCCTGCGGCGCTACATGCTTTCCTTCAATTCGCGCCTGGGGCGCGAATCGCCCCCTGACTCAGGGGGACGTTCACCAAGCTCCGCTTGGTAAACCCCAAAACCTGCTGCGCAGGTTTCGGGCCCCGTCAATGCGCTCCCACACCCCCATTCGCGCCTGGGGCGCGAATCGCCCCCTGACTCAGGGGGGACGTTCACCAAGCTCCGCTTGGTAAACCCCAAAACCTGCTGCGCAGGTTTCGGGCCCCGTCAATGCGCTCCCACACCCCCATCCGCGCCTGCGGCGCGAATCGCCCCCTGACTCAGGGGGGACGTTCACCAAGCTCCGCTTGGTAAACCCCAAAACCTGCTGCGCAGGTTTCGGGCCCCGTCAATGCGCTCCCACACCCCCATTCGCGCCTGGGGCGCGAATCGCCCCCTGACTCAGGGGGCTATGGCTACATGAGCTACACGGCGTTGAGGGCCTTGCGCAGCGGGGCCAGGAAGGCTCGGGCGGCGACGGCCGGATCAGCGGCATCCGCCAGCGCCGCAACCAGGGCGCTGCCGACGACCACCCCGTCGGCCTCCTTGGCCATCGCCGCGGCACTGCGCGCGTCCTTGATCCCGAACCCGGCCACCACCGGAACCCGGCTGCGCGCGCGGATCGCCTGCAGGCGATCGTTGGCGGCGCCGGTGTCGAGGCGATCGGCTCCCGTCACGCCGACGTAGCTGACGTAGTACAGATACCCCTGCCCCTCATCGCAGAGCTGGCCGATGCGGGCTTCGGAGGTCGTCGGCGAGGCCAGCAGCACGAGCGCGAGCCCATGCGCGTCGAAACCGGTACGGAAGTCGGCCGCCTCCTCCGGCGGCAGGTCGACCAGCAGCACGCCGTCGACACCGGCCTCCGTCGCCACGCGCGCGAACGGCTCGGCGCCGCGGATCTCCACCGGGTTCAGGTACCCCATCAACACCACGGGAGTGCCGGCATCACGTTGGCGGAACTCGCGCACCACCTCCAGCACCCACGACAAGCCGGCGCCACGCGCGATCGCACGCTCCGAACTGCGCTGTATGGTCGGCCCGTCGGCCATCGGGTCGGAGAACGGCACGCCCAGCTCGATCACGTCGGCACCGGCCTCGACCAGCGCATGCATCACCGGCACCGTGGCCTCCAGCGATGGATCGCCGCCGGTGACAAAGGGAATCAGGGCCTTGCGGCCGGTGGACTTCAGGGCCTCGAACTTGCGGTCGATGCGGTTCACAGTTCGATCCCCTCGCGCGCCGCAATCGTGTGCACGTCCTTGTCGCCGCGACCTGACAGGTTGCACAGCACCAGGGCGTCCCTTGGCAGGTCGCGGGCCAGCTTGATCGCCTGTGCGATCGCGTGGCTGGACTCCAGTGCCGGCAGGATGCCCTCGCTGCGGGTCAGCCGGTGGAATGCCGCCAGCGCCTCCTCGTCGGTGACGCCGACGTACTCGGCACGGCCGGTGTCCTTGAGGAAGGCGTGTTCGGGACCGACGCCCGGGTAATCGAGGCCGGCCGACACCGAGTGGGTCTCGGTGATCTGGCCGTCGTCATCGCACAGCACGTAGGTACGGTTGCCGTGCAGCACGCCCGGCCGGCCGGCCGAGAGCGAGGCGGCATGGCGCGGGGTGTCGATGCCGTCGCCGGCGGCTTCGGCGCCGACGAGGCGCACACCCGGATCGTTGAGGAAGGCATGGAAGACGCCGATCGCGTTGCTGCCGCCGCCGACGCAGGCGGTAACCGCATCCGGCAACCGTCCGTACTCGGCCAGCATCTGCGCGCGCGCCTCGCGCCCGACCACCGCGTTGAAGTCGCGCACCATCCGCGGGTACGGATCGGGGCCGGCGACGGTGCCGATGATGTAGAAGGTGTCGTGGACGTGGGTGACCCAGTCGCGCATCGCTTCGTTGAGCGCATCCTTCAGCGTCGCCGAGCCGCTGGACACGGGTACCACCTTCGCCCCGAGCAGGGTCATCCGGTAGACGTTGATCTTCTGCCGCTCGATGTCGGTTGCGCCCATGTAGACCACGCACTCCAGGCCGAGCCGTGCGGCGACGGTCGCCGACGCCACGCCATGCTGGCCGGCGCCGGTCTCGGCGATGATCCGGGTCTTGCCCATGCGGCTGGCGAGCAGGGCCTGGCCGATCGTGTTGTTGATCTTGTGCGCGCCGGTGTGGTTCAGATCCTCGCGCTTGAGCAGGATGCGCGCGCCGCCGACCTCGCGGCTGAGCCGCTCGGCGAAGTAGATCGGGCTGGGGCGGCCGACGTAATGGGCCAGGTCGCGTTCGAAGGCGGCGATGAACTCCGGATCGGTGCGGGCCAGGTCGTAGGCCCCGGCCAGCTCCTGCAACGGGCCGATCAGGGTCTCGGCGACGAAACGGCCGCCGAAACGGCCGAAATGGCCGTTCGCGTCCGGGTAGCATGTGTAGTCGATCGCCGCGCCAGGCGCGGCATGGGGGTCGGGGGTCACCACGGGAGTTTCTCCGGAACCGGGAAGCGGCCGCGAGCCGTGTCGCGGCGGGGACGTGTCACAGCGGAAGTGCCGGCCGGACGCCGGCCGCGCATGCGCTGGCTATCGGACCGCGGCAGCAGGCACGCGTCGCCAGCGGCGAAGCGAACGGCCGAATGGAGCGGGCGGACGGCGGCGTTTCATGACGAGCCCAATCCTACATGTTTTACGGGGAAACGGCGTCCGCCTGCCGGACCGCCTCGACGAAGGCGCGCATCCGCGTCGGGTCTTTCAGCCCGGGCGACTGCTCGATGCCGCTGGAGACATCGACGCCCCAGGGCCGCGCGGTGCCGACCGCACGGGCGACGTTGCCGGCATCGAGTCCGCCGGCCAGCAGGAACGGACGGTCCAGCGTGGCCGGCAGCCGCGTCCAGTCGAAGCGCTGGCCGCCACCGCCCGGCTCTCCCGCTGCGTGACCGTCGAACAGGAAGGCCGAAGCGTGCGGAAACCCGGCCAGCCCCGTCAGTGCGCCCTGCGGACTCCCCCCCATGGCGATCGCCTTCCAGAACGGCAGACCAAACCCGGCACAGAACGCATCGGACTCGGCACCGTGGAACTGCAGGATGTCGGGGCGGACCGCATCGACGATGGATGCGACCTCCGCGGCGGTCGCATCCATCACCAGTGCGACGGTGGCCACCTGGGCCGGAATCCACGCGCGCAACGACGCCCCCGTGGCCGGCTCCAGCCGGCGCGGACTGCGCGCAGCGAACACCAGGCCGATGAAATCGACGCCGAGGCCAACTGCGAGCTCGACGTCCTCCCGTCGGGTCAGGCCGCAGAACTTTATCCGTGTACGGCCGTTGTCGCCGCGCATTTCAGGCCTCGTCCGTATCCGCCGGCCCCGGTGCCGGACCGGTGAGGGTCACCTCGGCCGGCAGACCGCATCCGGGGGAATACAACGGGCGCAGGAACATCAGGCCGCTGGGAGGCGCGGTCGGCCCGGCGACGGTGCGGTCGCGCCCCGCCAGCAGTTCGGCGATCCAGCCCTCCGGTTTCTCGCCACGGCCAACCACCAGCAGGCTGCCGACGATGTTGCGGACCTGATGGTGCAGGAACGCATTGGCCTGCACCTCAATGTCGACGATCTCGCCATCCCGGCGCACGCTGATCTCGTGCAGGTTGCGGCGCGCATGCGGCGCCTGGCAGTGGACGGTGCGGAACGCGGAAAAGTCGTGCTCGCCGAGCAGCGCCTGGGCCGCGCGGTGCATCGCCGCGGCGTCCAGCGGGCGCCGCTCCCAGCCCAGATAGTCGCGCATCAGTGCCGGACGCACCGGCCGGTTGACCAGCCGGTAGCGATAGCGACGCGCGCGCGCCGAGAAGCGGGCATGGAAGTCCGGGGCCACCGGTACGCACCAGCGGACACAGACCTCCGGCGGCAATCGGGTCGTGGTGCCGAGTACCCACCCTCGCGGATCGCGCCTGACCGGCGCGTCGAAATGGATCACCTGCGCCTGAGCATGGACCCCGGCATCGGTGCGGCCCGCGCATACGGTCGCAACCGGTTGCCCGGCAACGAAACCGAGTGCGTCCTCGACCGTTTCCTGCACGGTCCGCTCCGGGCGCGCGCCCTCTTCGCCGGCACGGGTCAGCCGCTGCCACCCGGAGAACGCCGAGCCGTCGTACTCGATCGCCAACGCCAGCCGCTCGATCCGGGCCGGCGCCTGCCCACCCTCATCCACGGCCGCGGTACCGCAGGCCGCTCATTCCAGCTCGCGCAGCATCTGCATCGCCTGCTGGCGCGCGGCCAGGTCACCATGCAGGCGCACCTCGGCCAGCAACTGACGCGCGCTATCGCGATCGCCGAGCGCGATGTACGCGCGGGCCAGTTCGAGACGCTCGTTGCCACCGCCGGTTCCGGCCCCGTCGGCGGCCGTGACCACCGGCGCGTGCGCAGCCTGGCTTTCGGACGAGGCGGTATGCCAGGCCGGAGGCCGATCGCCCGCATCGCCGTCGGCAATGACCACGGCCGGAACGGCCTCGTCGATCCCGTCGTCGACCGGTCCTGCCGCTTGCGGGGAGACCGGCCCGGCTTCGTCCTCGTCTCCGCTCGCGGCCGGTGCAGCGACGGCGCCACCGGCGAACGCATCCGCAAGCGACGGCCGCCGCTCGCCACGGCTCTCGTCTGGCGCACGGAACACCGGCCGGGCATTGCGCTGGCGCAGCGCCCAACCGCCGGCAAGCGCCGCCAGCAGCAGGCCGAAGCCACCGAACAGCCACGGCATCGCCGTTCCCTGCTCGGTCGCGGGCTGCGCCTGCGCCGACTGCGCAAGCCGCTGCTGCACTTCGGCCAGTTCGCTGTCCTTCAGTTCGAGCAGCTTCTGCTGCTGTTGCTGCAGTTGCTCCAGCTCCGCGAGCCGCGCCTTCATCTCGGCCAGTTCGGCCTCGCGGGCCGCGAGGGTTTCCTGCGCCTGCTGGGTATCCTGTCGAAGCATGTTCCCCTCGCCTCCGGCGCTGATGCCGGACTGGTTGCCTGCCTGGGCCGCGTCGCTCGCACCCGGCGGCACGATCTCGAGCCGTGCATCGGCCACCGCTGCGTTCTGCGCCGCTGCCGACGCGGGCGCCGGCTCGCCGACGCGACCCGCATCCGCCGGCTGCGGCACGGTCGCCGCCGGCTGCCGCCATTGGCGGGTCTGCTCGCGGACCAGCGCGTTGGCGTCGGCAGGATCGAACGCGGCCATCGCCGCCGCATCGGGGATCCGCAGCACCGCACCGGACTTGACCCGATGGATGTTGCCGCCGATGAACGCCTCCGGATTGGCCTGCAGCAACGCCGCCATCCGCTGGTTGAGGCTGAGCCCGCGGGCGCCGTCGATCCGGCTGGCGATCTGCGACAGCGTATCGCCGCTACCCACCTCGTAGCTGTCGCCGTCGATCCGGCGCACCGGACGCGCAACCGCGACCGGCCGCGGCTCGGCCGGGACCTGATCTTCGGCGACCGTCCCCTCCGTCGGGACGGCGTCGCCGGACGCGGAGGGAGCGGATGCCGTGCCGGCAGGGTTTTCGTTCGCGGGGACCACCGGCTCGCGAACGATCGCGTTCGACGGCGCGGCAACCGGCGCCTCGATCGGCGGCTGCGCCGGCGCCGACACGGTGCGCGGCGTATCCAGCAGCGCCGAATACTCTCGGACCAGCCGTCCCTGCCCCCAGTCGACCTCGACCAGGAAAGTCAGCGCGGCCTGGTTGACCGGCTGCGCGCTGGTGACCCGTACCACGGGATTGCCGGCATTGTCGAGACCGACCATGAAGCGCAGGTCCGACACCACGCCCTGCGGCGGCTCCAGGCCGACCCGGGCGAAGGTCTCCGGAGACGCCAGTCGCGCCTGCAGACGCTCCAGTTCGGCCGGGTCGCTGGAAATGATCGGGATCTCGGCCAGCAACGGCTGATCCACGCGCGACCGCACCACGATCTCGCCCAGACCCAGCGCCGCCGCCGAACCGCTGGCCACGACCAGCGCGAGCGCCAATGCACTGCGTGCCAACGCACAACGCGCGAACTGCTTCACAAGAGCACCTGTTTCGTCTCCCCCGGACTGCCGACTCTAGCCGCCGCCGCCCTTGCCATGCAATGCGGCGGTGGAACCGTTCAGCTCTCCGCCGCGACCAGCTCGGCCAGTTGCACCGCGTTCAGCGCCGCGCCCTTGCGGATGTTGTCGGACACGATCCACAGGTTGAGTCCGCGCGGATGCGACAGGTCCTCGCGGATGCGGCCGACGTAGACCGCGTCGTTGCCCGAAGCATGGGTGACCGGGGTCGGGTAACCGCCTGGCTTGCGTTCGTCGACGACCTCGACGCCCGGCGCCGCCGCCAGCAGTTCGCGCGCCAGCTCGGGTGTGATCTTCTCGACGGTCTCTATCGCCACCGCCTCGGAGTGGCCGTAGAACACCGGCACCCGGACCGCTGTCGGGTTCACCATGATCGAGTCGTCACCGAGGATCTTGCGGGTCTCCCACACCAGCTTCATCTCCTCCTTGGTGAAGCCGTTTTCCTGGAAGTCGTCGATGTGCGGGATCAGGTTGAAGGCGATCTGCACCGGGAAGCGCTCCGGCTCCGGATCCTTGAAGTTCAGCAGCGCGCCGGTCTGGCGGCCGAGCTCCTCCATCGCCGAACGTCCGCCGCCGGACACCGACTGGTAGGTGGCGACATTGATGCGCTCGATCTTCGAATGGCGATGCAGCGGCGCCAGCGCGACCAGCATCTGCATCGTCGAGCAGTTCGGGTTGGCGATGATCCCGCGCGGGCGGTTGGCGACCTGCTCCGGGTTGACCTCGGACACCACCAGCGGCACGTCGTCGTCGTAGCGGAACGCCGAGGAGTTGTCGATCACCACCGCACCGGCAGCGGCGAACTTCGGTGCGTATTCCTTCGACACGCCGCCACCGGCGGAGAACAGCGCGATGTCGACGCCGGCGGGATCAAAGTTCGCCAGGTCCTGGACGACATGCTCTTCGCCGCGGTACTCGATGGTTCCGCCGGCCGAGCGCTCGCTGGCGAGCACGTGCAGTTGCCCGACCGGGAAGCGACGCTCGGCGAGGATCGCCAGCATGGCCTCGCCGACCGCACCGGTGGCGCCGACGACGGCGACGTTGAAGCGACGTTGTGCGCCGCCAACGGACGTGTTGCTTGTGGACGCGTTGCTCATGGGATGGATTCTTCGGATGTGGGGTCTGGAATGGAAACGTTCGCGTGCGGGCTGGATTCGGGGAACTTCCGGGATTCTCCGCCACCGGGCTGCCCGTGGCGGGGTCGCGAAGGTTCCCTATCGTTTAACCGTGATTTTTCCGGCGACCGCATCGGCGTTGACCGGCGTCGGCGGGTCGCCGGCACGCGGACCATACCCCAGCGCGGCAATCAGGTTGTCCACCGCCAGCGCCACCATCGCGCGCCGGGTGGCGCGGCTGGCGCTGGCGATATGCGGGGCCAACACCACGTTGCGCAGCGCCAGCAGTTCCGGGCGCACCCGCGGCTCGCCCTCGTACACGTCCAGCCCGGCCGCGGCGAGGCGGCCATTGGCGAGTGCATCGGCCAGGGCCAGCTCGTCGACCACGCCGCCGCGGGCGACGTTCACCAGGGTCGCGGTCGGCTTCATCTTCGCCAGCGCGGCGGCGTCGATAATGTGATGGGTGACCGGCGAATACGGCAGCACCAGCACCAGGTGGTCCGAGTTCGCCAGCAGCGCGTCGAAGTCGACATGCTCGGCGCGGCACTCGCGCTCGGTTGCCTCGGGCAGGCGGCTGCGGTTGTGGTACAGCACACGCATGCCGAAGCCGAGCGCGCGGCGAGCGATGCCCTGTCCGATCCGGCCCATGCCGAGGATGCCCAGGGTACTGCCATGCAGGTCGGCGCCCAGCAGGGTGTCGAACGACCAGCGCTGCCACTGGCCTTCGCGCAGCCAGCGCTCGGCCTCGGTGACGCGGCGCGCGGCCGCCATCAGCAGGGCGAAGCCGAAGTCGGCGGTGGTCTCGGTCAGCACGTCCGGCGTGTTGGTGACCAGCACGCCGGCCGAACCCAGCACGGGCACGTCGAGGTTGTCGTAACCGACGCCGACGTTGGCGACCGCGCGCAGGCGCGCGGCGCCGGCGATCTCGGTCGCGCCAATCCGTTCGACCAGGGTGACGAGCGCACCGTCCACATCGCGCAGATTCGATGCGACCTGCCCGGGCGCGTAGACACCGGCCTCGGGCACGGCCGTGCGCAGCACATCGAAGTGCTCGTCCAGGCGGTCGGTGACGTCCTCGAACAGTGGACGCGACAGCCATACCCGAGGTCGCGGCTCAGCCATCGCCTTCGACCGGGCCGGGCGGAATGCGCGGCGTGACTTCGCCGATGTCGCCGCACTGGGCGCGGTGGATCAGGGCCTGGTCCATCAGCACCAGCGCGACCATCGCCTCGCAGATCGGAGTCGCACGGATGCCGACGCAGGGGTCGTGGCGGCCGGTGGTGACCACCTCGACGACTTCGCCATGGATGTCGAGCCCGTCGACCGGAATGCGCAGGCTCGAGGTCGGCTTGAACGCGACCGAGCAGCGCACGGCCTGTCCGGTACTGATCCCACCGAGCACGCCGCCGGCGTGATTGGACTCGAAGCCGTCCGGCCTCATCACGTCGCGGTGCTCGCTGCCGCGTTGCGCGACCGAGGCGAAACCGTCACCGACCTCCACGCCCTTGACCGCGTTGATGCTCATCAACGCCGCGGCCAGCATGCCGTCGAGCTTGCCGTAGATCGGCGCGCCCCAGCCCGGCGGCACGCCCTCGGCGATCACGTCCACGCGCGCGCCGACCGAGTCGCCGGACTTGCGCAGCGCGTCCATGTAGGCCTCCAGCGCGGGCACCTGTGCGGCGTGCGGCCAGAAGAACGGGTTGTCCTCGACCACCGACAGGTCGCAACCTTCCGGAGTGACCTCGCCCAGCTGCGACAGCCAGCCCCGGACACGGATGCCGTGGCGCTCGGCCAGCCACTTCTTCGCGATCACACCGGCCGCCACCCGCATCGTGGTCTCGCGCGCCGAGGACCGGCCGCCGCCGCGCGGATCGCGCACGCCGTATTTCTGCCAATAGACGTAATCGGCATGGCCTGGGCGGAACTGATCGGCGATCCGGCCATAGTCCTTGCTGCGCGCGTCGGTGTTGCGGATCAACAACGCCACCGGCGTACCGGTGGTCATGCCTTCGTAGACGCCGGACAGGATCTCGACCTCGTCGGCCTCGCGGCGCGCCGACGTGTGCCGGGTGCGTCCCGTGGCGCGTCGCTCCAGGTCCTGACGGAAATCCTCCGGCGCGATCGCGATGCCCGGCGGCAGGCCGTCGATCACGCAGCCGATGGCCGGCCCATGGCTCTCACCGAAGGTGGTGACCGTCAGGAGCTTGCCGAAGCTGTTGCTGGACACGGGATCGGGTTACCGGGATGGAGGAAGGAGCAGGACTCTATCAATGCCAACTGGTTGCTGCAGGAACTTCCTTGGCCACGGATCGGCGCCACTCATCCGCGCTCATCGGCCAGTGCCTTGATCCGCTCGTGGTGCTCGACCAGGTCGGCCCGCTCGACCACGAAGATGCCCATCTGCCCGACCTTGAACTCGACCCAGGCCATCGGCAGCTCCGGCAGCAGTTCGACCAGCGCACGCTCCGCCTCGCCGACCTCGCAGATCAGCAGGCCCTGCCCGCTCAGGTGGGCGGGCGCGTCGCGCATGATCTTCAGTGCCAGGTCGAGACCGTCGTGGCCGGCGCGCAGGCCGAGCTCGGGCTCGTGCGCATACTCCTCCGGCAACGCGTCGGTCTCGTCGTTGGTGACGTAAGGGGGGTTGGTGACGATCAGGTCGTAGATCTCGCCGTCGAGCGTGGAGAACAGGTCGGACCTGCGGAACTCGACATTGTCCGCGCGCAGCCGCGCCTTGTTCTCGGCGGCCAGCGACAGCGCGTCGTCGCTGATGTCGATGCCATGCACTTCCCAGTCCGGATGGTAATGGCCGGTCGCGATGGCAATGCAGCCCGAGCCGGTGCACAGGTCGAGTGCGCGACGGACCTCGCGACCGCCGAGCCAGGGCTCGAAGCCGGCCTCGATCAGCTCGGCGATCGGCGAGCGCGGCACCAGCGCGCGCGGGTCGGACTTGAAGCTCAGGCCCGCGAACCATGCTTCGCCGGTCAGGTAGGCCGCCGGGATGCGTTCGCGGATGCGGCGCCCGAACAGTGCCAGCACCTTCGCCTTCTCGGCCGTGGTCACCCGCGACTGGCCGTAGACCGGGCTGAGGTCGTGCGGCATGTGCAGCGCGTGCAGCACCAGCTGGGTCGCCTCGTCGAGCGCATTGTCGTAGCTGTGCCCGAAGGTCAGGCCCGCCTCGGCGAACAGGCTGCCGCCGTGGCGGATCAGGTCGACGATCGTCAGCTGCTCGAACGTGGCCGCTTCGGGGCCGGCGCTCGCCGGGTCGGCGCTCAGGGGCGGGCTTGCGGGCATGTTCACGGCGGGTCGTGGGGAGGCCGGGGATTATAGCCGCCGCCGTGCGCGCATGGCCGGTATCATGCACCGCAACCGCCAGCCGGATCGATCATGTTCAACCGTACCACCGCCTACATCCTGGTCATCGCCCTCGCCGCCGGTCTCGGCCTGTGGGCGGCGATGCGCTTCTTCGGCCCCCACGAAGCGCCGGTGCCGGAGCTGCAGAGCGTGCGGCTGTTCCAGCCCGCGCGTGCGCTGCCGGACTTCGAGCTGACCCAGTCCGATGGCACCGCGCTGGAAGCCTCCGAGCTCCGGGGCCACTGGACCGCGGTGTTCCTCGGCTTCACCCACTGCCCCGACGTCTGCCCGACCACGCTGGCCGAGCTGGCACGCGCGCAGAAGCGCTGGGAAACGATTCCCGAGGCGAGCCGGCCACGGGTGCTGTTCGTCTCGGTCGACCCGGAGCGCGATACGCCCGAACTGATCGGCCGGTATGCCCATGCCTTCCACAAGGACACGCTGGCCGCGACCGGCAGCCTGCCGGCGCTGGAATCCTTCGCCAAGTCGCTGAGCATGGTGTTTGCGAAGGTGCCGCCGCCGGAGGGTGTGCCCGCCGACCGGTACCTGATCGAGCACAGCGCGACGATCGCGGTACTCGATCCCCAGGGCCGGATGGCCGGCCTGATCCGTCCGCCACTGGAACCGGAGAAGATCGCCGCCGACCTGCAGGCGCTGAGCGGGGCCTCCGCTCCATGAGCCTGGCCACCGCGCTGACCTACGTCCTGCCGCACCGCCTGCTGTCGTCGCTCGCGCGGGCGCTGGCGTACTCGGACAACCCGCGCCTCAAGCAGTGGCTGATCGACACGGTCACGCGCAAGTTCGGCGTCGACCTGTCCGAAGCCGCGCAGCCGGATCCGACCGTCTACCCGACCTTCAACAGCTTCTTCACCCGCGCGCTCCGCCCTGGCGCGCGCATGCCCGATCCGGATCCGGATGCGCTGCTGATGCCGGCCGACGGCCGCATCAGCCAGTGCGGCAAGATCGACGGCGAGGGCCGCATCTTCCAGGCCAAGGGGCAGTCCTTCACCGCAGCCGAACTGCTCGCCAGCGACGCCGCCGCGGCCGCGGCCGCCTTCAATGGTGGGACCTTCGCGACTGTCTACCTGTCGCCGCGCGACTATCACCGCGTGCACATGCCGTGGACCGGCACGCTGCGCGAAACCGTGCACGTGCCGGGGCGGCTGTTCAGCGTCGGGCCGGCCGCGGTCCGCAACGTGCCGCGGCTGTTCGCCCGCAACGAACGGCTGGTCTGCCACTTCGACACCGACTTCGGGCCGATGGCCTCGGTGATGGTCGGCGCGCTGCTGGTCTCCGGCGTGGAGACGGTCTGGAGCGGCGAAGAGATCCCGGCCTACGCCGATATCGTCACCCGCAAGGACTACCGCGGGCACGACATCCGCCTCGAACGCTTCGAGGAGATGGCCCGCTTCAACTACGGTTCGACGGTGATCGTGCTGCTGCCGCCCGGTGTGGCCGAGCTGGCGCCCGGCCTGGCGGCGGAAACGCCGGTGCGGCTGGGCCAGCGCCTGGCGAGCCGGACCTGACCGGCCCGCGGCTGCCCCCGCCACCCGGCAAGAGGCGTTGCATGCGCTGGCGCCGCACTCAGTGGACGCCTTGCGCGGCCATGCCGGAACGCGCTATCAGCGCCTGCGCAAGCCAGTAGCTGGCCAGCACCGCGACGGTCGACGCCGGAAGTGGCGCGACGAAGCGATCGAACGCCAGGGTCGCGTCCGAGACCACGAAACACAGGCCGCCCAGCGCGGCGAAACCGGCCGCGGGGCCGCAGCCCCGTCGCCACGCGACCGCCGCGGTCGACGCCATCGCGACCAGCACCGCGACATAGGCCACGACGGGAATCCGCATCGCCGTCGGCAGGTGCGGCCACAGCGTTACCAGCATTGCCATGGCGACGGCGGCATAGGCCGGCCAGGGCCAGATCGGGCCGCGGCTGCCGGCCACCAGGCGGAGCCGGAACGCCGACCAGTAGGCCAGGTGCGCGAGCAGGAAAGCCCCCAGCCCTGCGATGAAGCAGGCGTCGCCGGAGAACATCAGGAAGACGTCGCCGACGGCCGACATCAGCAATCCCGCCAGCAGGCGGCGCGGATACCCATCGCCCGCAGCAGCGCGGCAACGCCACAGGCAGGCGGCGATCAGAAGGGTCGTCAACGGCTTGAACAGATAGTGCAGCGCGGGCTCGCCGGTCGCGGCACCGGCCATCGCGAGGGCGGCGCTGCCGGCGACCGCCGCCCAGACCGGCAGGGGAACGACGGAGCGCGACCGGCGGACATCCTGTCCCGCAGCGGCGTTCACCCGTCGCAACCCTCCAGGCTCAGCTGCTGTCCGGGACGGATCGTGTAGCGCGGCGGGCGGATGTTGTTCGTGCGCGCCAGCTGGCCGGTGCCGCACGAGAACTTGCGCGCGATCGAGGTCAGGGTCTCGCCGCGCTGCACTTTGTAAACGCGGGGGCGTACGCCCCCGTCCGAGGCGGCCGGCGCCGCTGCAACGGGAGTCACCGCGCCGGTACGCACGATCGCGCGGTCGGGATCGCTGAGCACCAGGGTGCGGGCCAGTTCGGCCCGGGCGCCGCGGCTGCACCAGCGGTTGTACAGGCCGGCGATGCGGGTGGTGGCATTGAGGACGGTTCCGGACGGCAGCACGCTGTCGGCCTCGTAGCGTGGATTCAGGTTGCGCAGCGCCCGCATGTAGCCATCGCGGGTGCCGCCGTTGCCGAGGCAGATCGTCAACTGGTAGATCGAACTCGGCTGCGACAGCGTCAGCGCCGCCGGCCGTGGATCGACCTTGGGGAACTCGATGCCGTACTGCTTCGGGTGCAGGAACAGCCAGGCCGCCGCGATCACCATCGGCACGTAGTCGCGGGTCTCGGCAGGAAACTCGTTGTAGACCGCCTCGTCCCAGAAGTCCTTGCCGGGATGCGCCTGATGGATCCGGCGTGCGCGCCCCTCGCCGCCGTTGTAGGCGGCCAGCGCCAGCTCGATGTTGCGGTTGAGCTCGCCCATGCGCTCGTTCAGGTACCGGACGCTCGCCTCGGATGCCGCATATGGATCGAAGCGGGTGTCGAAGCCGTGACTGTCCTTGCCCAGGCCGAAGCGCTGGCCGGTCGCGTACATGAACTGCATCGGCCCGGCCGCACCCGCGCGCGAACGCGCATGCACCTTGCCGTTGGATTCCTTGGCCATGATCCCGAACAACAGCGCCTCGGGCAGGCCGGCGCGCTCGTAGTGCGGCCACATCAGGTGGCGCATGTACTGGTAGTTCTCGTAGCTGTTCATCAGCGACGGCCGCATGTCGGTCAGCCAACGGCGGATGCCGGCCTGCACCGCCGGGTTGTACTTGACCATCTCGTCGAAGCGGTGACGGCGGTCATCGAGCAGCGCGGCGGCACGGGCGGCTTCCGGCACGTCGGCGGCGAACGGATCGGATTCGCCCTGGGCCAGGTCGACATGATCGGGATCGGCGTCATCCGGACCGTGCTCGCCCGCGAACGGTTCCTGCGCGTCGGTGTTGAGCTTGAGCAGGCGCTTGTAGGTCGCCAGCAGCGTGGTCGGCGAGCAGCCGCGCTGCTTCGCGCAGTCGGCCATCGCATCCTCCATGTCCTCCAGCGCCTCGTCGCCGAGGCGAGTGCCTTCCGGATCGGCATTGCCGGCCATCACCATCGCCTCACGGTATTTCGCCTCGGCCGCCAGCATGCGCTGGCCGATGCCATCGACCGCTGCCTGGTCACGACGCGACAACGCGGCGGCATCGACCGGCAGCAGCAGGGCGATGAAGACGGCCGGCGACAGCGCCGGAAGGATGGCGCGGGCGGACACGCGGCCAGGCAGGAAAGCGGACAGGGACATGAATGACGATGAATGAAAAACGAACGCGCAGGGTAGCCTCAGCGCGTTCGAGACCACAACCGCTCCTAGACCCATGGCTTCGCCCAACTGCGCAGAGTGCATGAACAGGCTCTAGAATCGCGATCAACCTGAACGGAGTCGAGCATGGACCCTATCCTCATCGGCAAGGCCATCACCACCCCCGACGCACTCGCGGACAACCGCGGCCACGTGGTGCTGCAGCCGCGACTCGGCAATCGCCACGGCCTGATCGCCGGCGCGACCGGCACCGGCAAGTCGGTCACGCTGATGGTGATCGCCGAGGGTTTCTCGCGCATCGGCGTGCCGGTGTTCATGGCCGACGTGAAGGGCGACATCGCCGGACTCGCGGTGCCTGGCGCGATGAACGACAAACTGCAGGAGCGGATCGACCGGATCGGCATCGACGGGTACACCAACGAAGGCTGTCCGACAGTGTTCTGGGACCTGTTCGGCCAGCTCGGGCATCCGGTCCGCACCACCGTCAGCGAGATGGGGCCGACCCTGCTCGCCCGGATCCTCGAACTCAACGACACCCAGTCGGGCGTGCTCGACATCGTGTTCCGGCTCGCCGACGACCGCGGTCTGCTGCTGCTCGACCTGGAGGACCTGCGCGCACTGCTCAACCTGATCGCCGAGGAGCGCAAGGAGGTCTCGACCGCCTATGGCCTGGTCAGCGCACCGTCCATCGGCGCGATCCAGCGCGCCCTGCTGCGCCTGGAGGGCGAAGGCGCCGGGCTGTTCTTCGGTGAGCCGGCGCTCGACCTCGCCGATCTGATGCGGACCACCACCGACGGCCGTGGCATCGTCAACCTGCTCGCCGCCGACAAGCTGATCCTGAAGCCGCGGCTGTATTCGAGCTTCCTGCTGTGGCTGCTGTCGGAGCTGTTCGAGCAGTTGCCGGAGGTCGGCGACCTCGACAAGCCCAAGCTGGTGTTCGTCTTCGACGAGGCCCACCTGCTGTTCGACGACGCGCCGCCGGCGCTGCGCCAGCGGGTCGAACAGGTGGTCCGGATCATCCGTTCCAAGGGCGTGGGCGTGTACTTCTGCTCGCAGTTCCCCGATGACGTGCCCGACGAGATGCTCGGCCAGCTCGGCAATCGCGTGCAGCACGCGCTCCGGGCCTACACTCCGCGCGACCAGAAGGCGGTCCGGACCGCGGCCGAAACCTTCGTCGCCAATCCCGCGCTGGACGTGGTCGAGACGATCTCCAGGCTCGGTACCGGCGAGGCGCTGGTCTCGACCCTGCAGGACAAGGGCATCCCGATGCCGGTCGAACACACCCTGATCTGTCCGCCGCGCTGCCGGATGGGCGCGATCACCGAGGCCGAGCGCGCCCGGGTCCGCGCCGGCAGCCCGGTGGGCGCCAAGTACGACACGCCGGTCGACCGCGAATCGGCGGCCGAGATGCTCGCGGCCAAGGCCCAGGCCGCGGCCGAACAGGCGAAGGCGCCGCCGGCTCGCAGCCGCGCGGACGACGACGCGGAGGAAGGCGGCTTCGGCCAGGCGGTCAAGGATGCGGTGTTCGGCACCAAGCGCCGACAGGGCATGGTCGAAACGATGGCCAAGCAGACGGCGCGGACCATCGGCAGCCGGATCGGCCAGCAGATCGTGCGCGGCCTGCTCGGCAGCCTGCTCGGCGGCAAGCGCTGAGGACTGTTCGATGCCCCCGGATCATCTGCGCAAAGCCGTGAAGGGATTCGACGCCACGCTTTCGACGGCGTTCAGCACGGCACTGCCACTTTCACGTCCCTGACGAGCCACTCCCGACGGCATGCTCCAACGGCCTGCCCGAAACGCCCACCCGACCACAAGGAGTCCACGGATGCGCCGCTTTTCTCTCGTCCTGATCGGCACGACCGCCGCCACGCTGCTGCTGGCTGCCTGCCAGAAACAACCCGAGCCGGCCACCGACGCCGCGACTGCACCCGCGCCTGCGGCGACTGCGGAGCCCGCCCCGGCGGCCGATACCGCAACCATCGCCGCGATCGACACCAAGGCCCTGCCCGGCGAGTTCAGCGGTACCCTCCCCTGCGCGAGCTGTCCCGGCATCGACACGCGTCTGCAGCTCGCGCCCGACGGCACGTTCAAGCTCGACGAGCGCTACCAGGACCAGGCCGACGGCGATTTCAGCCTGAGCGGCACCTGGACCGTCGAGGGCGAACCCGCCGAAGGCGAGCGCCTGCGCCTGGATCCCGACAGCAAGAGCGACGACGACCGCGTGTACCGGCTGGTGTCGGTCGACGAACTGCGCCTGCTCGACACCGAAGGCAAGGACATCGAAAGCGCGCTGGACTACGGCCTCCGGCGCGCGCCTGCAGCCGACGCGCCCGTCGCGGAATAACGCATCGCGATGGGTCGCTGGCGTCCACCGCCCGAGCGCAGTACCGCGCTGATCACCCGCGAAGGCCACGACCGCCTCAAGGCCGAGCTGGACGAGCTGTGGCGCGTCCGTCGGCCCGAGGTCGTGCAGGCGCTGGCCGCCGCCGCGGCCGAGGGCGACCGGTCGGAAAATGCCGAGTACACCTACCGCAAGAAGCAACTGGGCGAGATCGACCGTCGCGTGCGCTACCTGAGCAAACGGCTGCCGTCGCTGAAGGTCGTCGACGCGGCACCGGGCGATCCGCAGGCCGTGTTCTTCGGTGCCCGGGTGGAGATAGAACACCTGGGCAACGGCGAATGCCGGAGCTACCGGATCGTCGGTCCCGACGAGACCGACGCCGGTCGCGGCTGGATCAGCATCGATTCGCCGTTGGCGCGGGCGATGCTGAAGAAGCGGCTCGACGACGAGTTCGACGCGCAACTGCCCGGTGGAGCGGCCCGTTACGCGATCGTCGCGATCGGATACGGCGAAGACGACCGCGGCTGACGCTGTCGCTCATCCGGCGCGCCGGCCCCGTCGACGTGTGTCACCGCGCTCCGGTGGACGGATGCAACGGCGGCACGAATCGTTTCACACTCCACGCATAGGTCGCGCCCATCGCCGCGCCCGCGACCAGATGGATCAACGCGGTGACCCAGTGCCGCATCTCGACGAACCACGGGAACAGGTAGGTGAAGCCGTAGTAGTTCACCGCGTACAACAGCACACCGAACGCGGCGCCCAGCACGGTGTCGGTGAGCAGCGAGCGCCCCTTGGCGAAGAACGCGAACACCAGCGCGTACGCCAGCGACAGGATGAAGTGGACCACCAGCGCGGCGGCAACCGCCCCCGACTCGAACGTGTCCGGCGGCGGCAGTACCGCGTGTCCCATCGTGATCGCCGCGATCATCCGCATCGGCACCCAGCTGCTCAGCCCCATCAGCAACGGCGTCAGCAGCAGTTCCAGCGCCAGGAAGACGATGCCGGCGGCAATGCCGGCGAACACCACGGCCTGCATCGAGATGTGCGCGCCGGGTACGGTCAGGTGGAAATCGTGTGCGTGCTTGTGGGCATGGTCGGTGATGGTGCCAGGCATAGCCCCTCCTCGCGCAGCCCCAAGCATCCGGTCAGGCGCGGGTGCCAGGCCGTTCATAGCCGGCAGCTTGCGCTGCATGCATGCAAGCATATCTCCCGTTATCGCGCCGTCGAGGCCGGCGCGAGGTATCTTGCGTACGTTCAGGGCCTGCCTGTTCATGGTCCGGCCGCCGGGGGCGTCCCGGACGACCAGCCGGAGGCTCTCCGCTGACGGAGAGCATTCCGGCAGCCTTTTCCGACGCCGTACCATCCGTCAGTTGCCGTTGGAGCCGATGTGGACGTGCCTCTCACCCTGCAGGGCCTGTTGACCGCGATCTCGATCGGCCTGCTGATCGGGGTGATCCGCGAACGCCATCACGCGCCCGACGACATCGCCGTCGCCGGCGTGCGCACCCACGCCCTGGCCGCGCTCGCCGCCGCGGTCGCCGCGACGATCGGGGCGCCGGTCCTCATCGTCCTGCTGCTGGCGATCGCCGCCTATGCCGTCGCCAGCTACCTGCACACGCGCGCGGCCGACCCGGGACTGACCGGCGAGGTCGCCCTGCTGGTCACGCCGCTGCTGGCCGCGCTGGCCCAGTATTCGCCGCCATGGGCGGCCGGGCTCGCGGTCGTCGCCGCGCTCCTGCTGTTCGCCAAGCAACCGCTGCAGCGCTTCGCACGCCGGCTGATCGCCGAACAGGAACTGCACGACGGGCTGCTGCTGGCCGCCGCGGCGCTGGTGGTGCTGCCGCTGCTGCCGGACACTCCGGTCGACCCCTGGGGCGTGCTGGTGCCGTCGGCGCTGTGGCGGATCGTGGTACTGGTGATGGGCGTCGGCATGCTCGGCCACATCGCGCTGCGGCTGATCGACGCACGCTGGGGATTGCCGATCGCCGGTTTCTTCTCCGGGTTCGCCTCCTCGACCGCCGCCGTCGCCGGCTTCGGCCAGCGCTCGCGCCAGCACCCGTCGCATGCGGCTCCGGCCGCATCCGCGGCCCTGCTCGCCAACCTCGCCTCGTTGCTGCTGTTCGCCGGCATCGTCGGCACGGTCGCGCCGGGCCTGCTGCGAGCCAGTGCCTGGCCGCTGGCAGCGGCGGCGGCGGCGCTGGTGGCGACGGCGGCCTATGGCGTGTTCCGGCCGGGCGGTTCCGACGAACTGCCTCCAGCCCGGGGCGAGCGCGCGTTCCGGATCGGCCATGCGCTGCTGCTGGGGCTGCTGATCAGCGTCGTGCTGTTGCTGTCGGCGTGGTTGCGCAGCCTGTTCGGCGATGCCGGCGCGGTGGTCGCGGCCATGCTGGTCGCGCTGGCCGAGCAGCATGCCGCCGCGGCCAGCGTGGCCCAGCTCGCCCACGGCGGCGGGCTGACTCTCGAACATGCGCGCCTCGGTCTGGCCGGACTGCTGGTGTCGGCGGCGCTCGCCAAGAGCGTGCTGGCATTCGCCAGCGGCACCCGCGCCTACGCGCTGCAGGTGACCGGCGGCATGGCTGCGATGTCGATCGCCGCGGCGCTGCTGGCCTGGTTGTCGAATTGAAAGCTGTCGGACTGAAAGTTGCCGGGTCGAAACCGAACGCGTGAACCCTCAGTCGTCGAACGCGACCTCGCCGTAGAGGTCATGCTCGTCGCTGCCCAGGATCTCGACATCGACGAACTCGCCCGGCTTCAGGCCGGCCTCGAAGCCGTTCTGGATCTGCACCAGACCGTCGATCTCGGGCGCATCGGCCATCGAGCGGGCGATCGCGAGCTCGCCGTCGATCGCGTCGACCAGACAGCGCTGGACGGTACCGACCTTGGCTTCCAGCCTCGCGGTGGAGATGTCAGCCTGCAGCTCCATGAAGCGCGCCAGCCGCTCCTGCTTGAGCTCCTCCGGCACAGGATCCGGCAGGCCGTTGGCGGCGGCACCCTCGACCGGCGAATAGGCGAACGCGCCGACGCGGTCGAGCTGCGCCTCTTCGAGGAAGTCCAGCAACTGCTCGAACTC
The DNA here is from genome assembly GCF_021725675.1 of Marilutibacter chinensis. Taxonomy (GTDB): domain Bacteria; phylum Pseudomonadota; class Gammaproteobacteria; order Xanthomonadales; family Xanthomonadaceae; genus Marilutibacter; species Marilutibacter chinensis. The sequence goes on from NZ_JAKJPO010000012.1 coordinate 62,840, forward strand.
GCCGTCGGTCTCGCCGGGGAAGCCGACGATGAAGGTGCTGCGGATCGTGATGTCCGGACAGATCTCGCGCCAGCGCCGGATCCGCTCCAGGGTCCTGTCGACCGCACCGGGACGCTTCATCAACTTGAGGATGCGCGGATTGGCATGCTGGAACGGGATGTCCAGGTACGGCAGCAGCCTGCGCATGCCGTCCGGCCCCGTCTCGGCCATCAGGGGAATCACGTCGTCTACGTGCGGATATGGATATACGTAGTGCAGACGGGTCCAGATGCCCAGCTCCGACAGTCCCTCGCACAGCGCCTTCATCCGGGTCTGCCAGGCACGGCCACGCCATTCGCGCTCGGCGTAGCGCAGGTCGACGCCGTAGGCGGAGGTGTCCTGCGAGATCACCAGCAGCTCCCTGACCCCGCCCATCGCGAGCTTCTCGGCTTCGCGCAGGACTTGGTCGACGGGGCGCGAGACGAGGTCGCCGCGCATCGACGGGATGATGCAGAAGCTGCAGCGGTGGTTGCAGCCTTCGGAAATCTTCAGATAAGCGTAGTGCTTCGGCGTCAGCTTGATGCCGACGTCGGCCGCCTCGTCGGAGTGCCGCCGCGGCACCAGATCGACGAACGGATCGTGTTTCGGCGGCAGCGCGCTGTGCACCGCGCTCATCACGCTGGCATAGTCCTGGGGACCGCTGATCGAAAGCACGCCCGGGTGGGCCTCGCGGATCACCTCCTCGCGCTTGCCCAGGCAGCCGGTGACGATCACCTTGCCGTTCTCCGCCATCGCTTCGCCGATCGCGTCCAGCGACTCGGCCACCGCCGAGTCGATGAAGCCGCAGGTGTTCACCACCACCACGTCGGCATCGTCGTAGCTCGGCACCAGGTCGTATCCTTCGACCTTCAACTGGGTCAGGATGCGTTCTGAATCAACGAGGGCCTTCGGGCAGCCAAGGCTGACGAAACCCACCCTGGGGCTGGCGGACTTGGCGATGGGCTGGGTCATGCTGGTAACCGGGAGCGGAGGGGTCCCGCACGCCGGGCGCGTCGGCATGCGGCGGGGCGCGGATTATAGCGCCGGGGCCCGCCTCCCCGGCGCCTTCCGGGTTCGCACGGCCGAGCCGGAAGATGCGGGGACCACGGAATCGCCGGTCGATCCGGAAGCGCCGCGCGTGATGGAGGGCGTTGACGGATCGAACACGCAAGTGCCTGATCCAGCGCAGCCTGAACAGGTCCGGGACGGAACCCTCCAGACCTTCCTTAGAATCTGTTCCATGCGTACCGCCTGAACCCCACTCCTGAACGGAGGCCCCGCAATGGCACACTGGATCGACCTCGACACCGCCCACGGCCCGATCGCCGGCTGGCGCGCCGACCCCACCGGAGAGCCGAAGGGCGGGATCGTGGTGCTGCAGGAGATCTTCGGCGTCAACAGCCACATCCGCAGCATCGCCGGGCGCCTGGCCGACGTCGGCTACACCGCGCTGGCGCCTGCCTTGTTCGACCTGGTCGAACGCGGCGTCGAGCTCGACTACGACGACGCCGGGATCGCCCGCGGCCGCGAGCTGGTCGGCGCGCTCGGCATCGAGCGGGCGGTCGAATGCGCCGGTGCCGCCGCCGACCTGCTGCAGTCCGAAGGACTGCGTACCGGGGCGGTCGGCTTCTGCTGGGGCGGCACCCTCGCCTTTCTCGCCGATACCCGGCTCGGCCTGCCGGCGGTCAGCTACTACGGCGCGCGAAGCGTACCGTTCCTCGACGAACCGCTGCGCGCGCCGATGATGTTCCACTTCGGCGAGCACGATGCCAGCATCCCGCCGGAAGCGGTCCAGGCGCACCGCGACAAGCAGCCCGGCGCCCGCATCCACGTCTACGACGCCGGCCACGGCTTCAACTGCGACCGGCGCCACGACTACGTGCCCGAGGCCGCTGCCGCGGCCTGGCCGCGCACCCTGGATTTCTTCGAGGAAAACCTGCGATGAGCACGCAGCCCAGACACACGGGGTCCGACTGGCATCTGGATCCGCAACTGGCCGAAGACACCCATCCGGTCGCCCATCTCGGCCTGAGCGAGCTGCGCCTGATGGACGACGCCAATCACCCGTGGCTGATCCTCGTGCCGCGGGTCGCCGACGCGGTGGAACTGACCGACCTGCGCGCCGCGGACCGGGCCGCGCTGACCCGCGAGATCGACACGGTCAGCCGCGTGCTGCAGGCGGAATTCAAGCCCGACAAGCTCAACGTGGCCGCGCTCGGCAACGTGGTCGCGCAGTTGCACGTGCACGTGATCGCCCGCTTCCGCGACGACATCGCCTGGCCCCGGCCGGTCTGGGGCACCGCCGCCGCACGCCCGTACACCCCCGAGGAGCTGGTCGCCCGCGTGGGCCGGCTCGGCCGCGCCCTGGGCGTGTGAGAGCCGCCGCCACAGAACCGGATCGGCCAGGGATCCCGCGCGCGTGAACGCTCCGGGGGCGGAACTGGAACCGCTTGCCGACGACGCCTGGCTGGTCGCGTTCGGCGAGTCCATCGACGAGGCGACGCTGGAACGCGTGCACGCCCTCGCCGCCCGCCTCGACCGCGACCGCCTGCCGGGCGTGGTCGACCTGGTGCCGGCCTACGCGAGCCTGGGCGTGTTCTTCGACTCCGCCGCCGTGGACGCGGACGCGGTCGCGCGATGGCTTCGCGATCATCTGCACGGCGGCGGCCCCGCTCCTCCGCCCTCGGGGCGCGTGGTCGACGTCCCGGTCAGCTATGGCGGCCGTTTCGGCCCCGACCTGGCCGACGCCGCGCACGAGCTCGGCCTGGATTCGCAAACGCTGGCCCACCGCCATGCCTCGTCCCTGTACACGGTCGCGATGATCGGCTTCGCGCCGGGCTTCCCGTACCTGAGCGGCCTGCCGTCGACGCTGGCGCTGCCGCGGCTGGCGACACCGCGTACGCGGATCCCGGCCGGCTCGGTCGCGATCGGCGGCCGCCAGACCGGCATCTATCCGCGCGAGAGCCCGGGCGGCTGGCGGATCATCGGGCGAACCCCGCTGGTGTTGTTCGACCCGTGCCGGGAGAGGCCGGCCCTGCTCGCTCCCGGCGACCGCGTGCGCTTCCGCATGATCGATGCCGATACCTTCGAGCGGCTCGCGAGCCGGCAGGGCGGAGGCGGCGGATGATGCTCACGGTCGAACAACCCGGCGTGCTGAGCACGGTCCAGGACATCGGACGCACCGGCTGGCGGCACCTCGGCGTCGCCCGCGCCGGCGCGCTGGACCCGGACGCGGCGCGACTGGCGAACCGCCTGGTCGGCAACCCGGCCGATGCGGCGGTACTCGAATTCACCCTGATCGGCCCGACCCTGTGGCTCGACGCGCCGACGACGATCGCGCTGTGCGGCGCCGAGGCCGATGTCGTCCATACCGACGCCGGCGGGACGCGCACCCTCATCGGTGCAGGCCGGCCGGTCGGGCTGCCACCGGGGTCGTTGCGGATCGGACGGCTGCGGCGCGGGATCCGCGGCTGGCTCGCCGTCAAGGGCGGCCTGCGCACGCCCGAGATGCTCGGCAGCCGCAGCACCGATCTGCGCGGCGGCTTCGGCGGCCATGCGGGCCGGGCGCTGGCGCGCGGCGACGCGCTGCAGCTCGGCCCCGGCGATGCCGTACCACGGACGCAGGTCCGGCAACCGCGATGGTGGGTCGAATTCGATCCGCTGCCGGGCGACACCATGATCGTCCGTTTCGTTCCCCTGCCGCATGCGGACGGAATCGCACGGCAACTGGCGTCGCGTCCGTGGCGGGTCGACGCGCGCAGCAACCGGCAAGGCCTGCGCCTGCAAGGCGAACCGCTGCCGGTTCCGGCTGGCGACATCGTCTCGGCCGCGGTCGCGCCAGGCACCATCCAATTGCCGCCCGACGGCCAGCCGATCGTGCTGCTCGCCGACGCCCAGACCACCGGCGGCTACCGCCGGCTCGGCCATGTGGTCGCGTCGGACCTGCCGCGACTGGCGCAGGCCGGACCGGGCACCGGATTGCACTGGATCGCGGTCGACACGGACACCGGCGCCTCGTTGCGGCGGGCACGGCTGGCGCAGTGGCGTCGGCTGGAATACCTGCTCGACGAACGACTGCGATCGATGCCCGACGGGTGAGGCCGGCGCGCGGCCGCAGGCAACCGGCGGGAGCGGCATCGGGGAGCGACGCCCGGAGAAACGGGGCAACCGGCAAACGAACCGCCGCCCCACCGAACTCGAACGAGGTGGCGCAGGCGGCATGCCGCCCGTGCGGACAGAAGCGCACCCACCCCGTGCATTGCCGCGACGATGCGCGGGAATGCCCGGGACCGGAACATGGATGACGTGCGTCTTCCGGCAACCTGCTAGGCTCCTTTTCTGCAGTTCGACCAGGAACCGGGCCGGTGCCGGACATCGATTTCAATTGCGACCTCGGTGAAGGCTGCGGCGACGATGCCGCTATCGTTCCACTGATCAGCAGCGCGAGCATCGCCTGCGGCGGCCATGCCGGCGACGACGACGCGATGCGCGCGACCCTGCGCCTGTGCCGCGAGCACGGCGTCGCCGCCGGGGCGCATCCGGGATTCGTCGATCGCGAGCACTTCGGTCGCCGCGAGCTGCCGGCGACGTCCGGCCACGTGATGCTGCTGGTGACCGCGCAGTTGCGCCGGCTCGCCCGCATCGCCGCCGAAGAAGGGGTGCGCCTGGCCCACGTCAAGCCGCACGGGGCGCTGTACAACATGGCCGCGCGCGACGCGGCCATCGCCGGGGCGATTGCCGAGGCGGTCGCTGAGTTCGATCCGGACCTCGCGCTGTACGGCCTGTCCGGCTCGGCCCTGACCGCGGCCGGCGAGACCAATGGCCTGCGGGTCGTGCACGAGGTGTTCGCCGAACGCGGTTACGGCGCCGATGGCCGCCTGCTGCCACGTGGCCTGCCCGGCGCGGTGCTGGAAACGGCCGATGCGGCGGTCGCGCAGACCCGCGAACTGGTGTTGCGCGGGCGCGCACCGGTGGCCGGTGGTGGCCACGTCGCGGTCCGCGCCGACAGCCTGTGCCTGCATGGCGACCGGCCCGATGCGGCGGCGTTCGCCCGCAGCCTGCGCGCGGCGCTGGAGACCGACGGCGTCGGCATCCGCGCCCCGGCGCCGTCGGGCGGGATCGGCGGACCGCACTCATGAACTATTGGCCGCTGCTCGGCGTCGCCTGCGTCGTCGCCGGATTCATGCTGCGCTTCAATCCGGTCGTCGTCGTCGTCACCGCCGGCCTGGTCAGCGGCCTGGCCGCGGGCAAGTCGGTTCCGGAACTGCTCGCCCTGCTCGGCAACAGCTTCGTGTCCAACCGCGCGCTGCTGCTGTTCGCGTTCACGCTGCCGACGATCGGGCTGCTGGAACGTGCCGGCCTGCGCGAACACGCGATCAAGTGGATCGCGAGCTGGACCCGGCTGACCCTGACCAAGCTGCTGGTCGCCTATCTGGGGATACGGCAGCTGTTGAGCATGCTGGGGCTGATCGACATCGCCGGTCACGCGCAGACGGTGCGTCCGCTGCTGGCGCCGATGTCGACGTCCGCGGCCGAGAAGGTCCATGGACCACTGGAGGACGAGGAGCTGCAGAAGGTGCATGCGCTGGGCGCCGCCACCGACAACGTCGGCCGCTTCTTCGGCGAGGACGTGTTCCTGGCATTCGGCGCGGTGCTGCTGATCCAGGGCTTCTATGCCGAGCACGGCATCGTGCTGGAGCCGCTGCAGATCGCGTTGTGGGCGTTGCCGACCGCGGTCGCGGCGTTCGCGATCCACGCGGTGCGGGTGCAGATGTTCGATCGGGCGCTGCGGCGCCGGCTGCAGGCCGCCCCGCCGGCCATGCAGGAGGCCCGGGAGACCCCGCGTGCTCGGCCTTGACCTGTTCTACGGACTGCTCGCCGGATTCCTGCTGTACGCGGGCTGGCGCAACCTGCGCGAGCGTCGGCATGCGCATGCCGCGTTCTGGGCGCTGGTGGCCGCGCTTTTCGGTACCGGCAACATCGTGCTCGCCGCAAGCGCGGCCGGCGATCCGCTGCCGGCCCAACTGGCCGGCGCGGCGGTGATCGCGCTGGCCCTGCTGGCGCCACGGATGCGTCGCGAGCACTTGGCCGAGGCACCGGAAGCCCAGCGCCGGTCGTCGGCCGAACGCCTCGGTCACCGGTTGTTCGGGCCGGCCCTGCTGATTCCGCTGATCACCGTGCTGGTGGTGCTGTTCGGAGAAAAGGTCGGCTGGGGTGGATACCGGCTGTTCGGCGCCGGCAGCATCACCCTGGTCGGGCTGTCGCTGGCCAGCGTGCTGGCCGCCTTCGCGGCGATCCGGGTCACCGGCGAGCGTCCGGTCATGGCCGTCGCGGAGGGCCGCCGCCTGCTCGACACGATGGGCTGGGCGGCGCTGTTGCCGCTGGTGCTGGCGACCCTCGGCGGCGTGTTCGGCGCCAGCGGCGTCGGCGAGGCGGTCGCCAGCCTGGTCTCATCGGTGATCCCGACCGACAGCCGACTGGCCTGCATCGTCGCCTATGGGCTGGGGATGGTCGTATTCACGGTGATCATGGGCAACGCTTTCGCCGCGTTCCCGGTGATGACCGCCGGCATCGGGCTGCCCCTGCTGATCCAGCGGCATGGTGCCGACCCGGCGATCCTCGGTGCGCTCGGCATGCTGACCGGCTACTGCGGCACCCTGCTGACGCCGATGGCGGCCAACTTCAACCTGGTGCCGGCCGCGCTGCTGGAACTCGACGATCCCAATGCGGTGATCCGTGCGCAGGTACCGACGGCCCTGCCGCTGATGCTGGCGAACCTGGCGCTGATGTATTGGCTCGCCTTCACCTTCTGAACCCACCTCCCGCCCCGCGCCCTGATCGAACCCGCCGATGCCCCGCCGACAGACACTCCGCAGGAAACCGGCGCCAACGGTGCTGCTGACCGGCTTCGAACCCTTCGGCGACGACGCCGGCAATCCGAGCTGGGACGCGGTGCAGGCACTCGACGGCGCGCGCATCGCCGGGCACCGCGTCGTCGCACGCCGCCTGGCGGTCGAGTTCGGCCGCTCGCTGGAGCAGTTGCGCGCCGCACTGCGCGAGGTCGAGCCGGTTCTGGTCATCTGCGTCGGCCTGGCCGGCGGCCGCGCACAGCTTTCGCTGGAACGGATCGGCATCAACGTCGACGATGCCCGCATCGCCGACAATGCCGGCGCGCAGCCGGTCGACGTGCCGGTCGTCGAGGGCGGTCCGGACGCCTACTTCAGCCGCCTGCCGCTGAAGGCGATGATGCTGGCGATGCGCCGGGCCGGAATCCCGGCCGAGATCTCGCAGAGCGCCGGCACCTATGTCTGCAACCACGTGCTGTACGGGTTGATGCACGCGCTGCGAGCGAAGCCGCGGGTCCGCGGCGGCTTCATCCACATCCCCTACTCGCCGGAACTGGCCGCCCGCCACCCCGGCGCGCCGAGTCTGCCGGTCGACACCGTCGTCCAGGGATTGCGGATCGCCGTGCGTACCGCCCTGAACACCGGCGAGGACATACGCGTACCGGCCGGCACCACCCACTGACCTTCCGCTTCGAGACCGCCGGCCATACGAACGGAAACCCCTCGCCGGGCGAGGGGTTTCCAGTGAAGCCGGATTCCGGAACCGGCTCAGCGCGCCTTGACCACCCGGGTACCGGCGATCAGATCGTGCACGCAGCGCCGGTCGCTTCGGAAGATGAAGAGCACATTGATCACGGCGAGAACATTGCCGATGAGCGGTATGGCCGTCACCAGCTGCACCGGCAGATAGCGCTTGCCGAGCAGCTGCCCGATGCCGGGCTGGCTGCCGTCGAGATTGGCGATGCGCACGCCGACCAGACGCTTGCCCCAGGTCTGCGCGCTCGCGTTCAGAGGCACGAACTGGATCGCGACGAACACGGCGAAGCCGATGACGATCCACATCAACTGCGAGACGATCGACACCTGCTGGCCGCGTGCGGCAGCCTCCATCGCCTGGCTGAAATAGCCGCCCGCGTACATCAGCGGCATCAGCACCGCAAGCAGGATGAGGGTGTCGATGATCGCGGCGCCGAGCCGCTCCCCACGACCGGCGAGATCGTCGCCGATCGCCACATCCTCGACGACGGCCTGTGGGCTCTGGTACGGATTGTCGTTGTCCTGCTGCATGTCCCCCTCCTGTTGTCGCCTGCAGGATCGTCCTGCAGCGCGGGTCGCTGTGATCCTACCCTCTGCGGCCGTCGTGCGCTCAGGTCCGCGGCAGGGTGACGCCGGTCTGCCCCTGGTACTTGCCGCCGCGGTCCTTGTAGCTGGTCTCGCAGACCTCGTCGGACTGGAAGAACAGCATCTGCGCGACGCCCTCGTTGGCGTAGATGCGCGCCGGCAGCGGCGTGGTGTTGCTGAACTCCAGCGTCACATGGCCTTCCCACTCCGGCTCCAGCGGGGTCACGTTGACGATGATTCCGCAGCGGGCGTAGGTGCTCTTGCCCAGGCAGACCACCAGGGTGTCGCGCGGGATGCGGAAATACTCGACGGTGCGCGCCAGCGCGAACGAATTCGGCGGGATGATGCACACGTCCGATTCGACGTCCACGAAGCTGCCGGAATCGAAATGCTTCGGGTCGACGATCGTCGAGTTGATGTTGGTGAAGACCTTGAACTCGCGCGAGCAGCGCACGTCGTAGCCGTAGCTCGAGGTACCGTAGCTGACGATCCGCTCGCCGCCGACATGCTTGACCTGACCCGGTTCGAACGGCTCGATCATGCCCTGTTCCCGCGCCATGCGGCGGATCCAGCGGTCGGACTTGATGCTCATGCGGGACTGTCACCTGATTCTGGGGAACGCCGATTCTAGCGGCAGCCCGCCGCCGATGCGCGGCGCCATGCCCCCAAAAAGCAGGAGGGCCCGGTTGTCCGGACCCTCCTGGTCATGCACCTGGCGGACAGCGATCAGAAGCCGCTGGCATCGAGACGGCCGCCGGTCAGCACCTTGCCCTGCAGGGAAGGAGTGGCGACGGTGGCGTCCAGGATCGCCGTCTTGACTTCGGCGGCGGTGGCCGACGGATGCGAGGACGCGTACAGCGCCGCGGCGCCGGTCACGTGCGGGGTCGCCATCGAGGTGCCGCTGTAGCTGGCATAACCCGACACCAAATTGCCCTTCGAGCGGGCCGGCACCGTCGAGTAGACCGACGAGCCCGGTGCGCCAAGATCAACCGTGGTCGCACCCCACTGCGAGAAGCTCGACAGCCCGCCGGTGCTGGTGATCGAGGCGACCGCGATGATGTTCGCGTTCGGGTAGTTCGACGGATAGCTCGCCTGGGCGTCGTTGTCGTAGGCACTGTTGCCCGCCGCCGCGATGAACAGGATGTCGGCGTCGCCGGCTCGGCCGATCGCGTCCTGCAGCGCCTGCGAGAAACCGCCGCCGCCCCAGGAATTGTTGGTCGCCACGATGTTCATGTTGTGGCGGATCTTCAGATCGGTCATGTAGTCGACCGCCTCGATCGCGTCGGCGGTGCTGCCGCCGCGACGGCCGAGGAAGCGGCCGCTGATCAGCTTGACGCCCGACCAGCACACGCCGGCCACGCCCTTACCGTTGCCACCGATGCCGGCGATCGTGCCGGACACGTGCGTGCCGTGGTCGTCGTTCGAGCCACCGGAGTTGATGTCGTTGCTGCCACCCTCGAAATCCCAGCCATGGACGTCGTCGACATAGCCGTTGCCGTCGTTGTCGATGCCGTCGACCGGGTCGTACGGGTTGGTCCAGATGTTCGCGGCGAGGTCTTCGTGGTTGTAGTAGATGCCCTCATCGATCACGCCGACATAGACGTTGCTGCAGTCGGTGTGGCCGGCGGCCCAGGCCTCGGCGGCCTGCGAACCGTAGGCGTTGGACGGGCTGGTGGTGTTGCCGTACATGCCCCACAGCGAACCGTTGGTGTAGTAGGTGTCGTTGGAGGTCGCGAAATGCTGGTAGGTCCAGTTCGGCTCCGCGTACTCGACCGCCGGGTCGTTCTGCAGCGCCTTGATCGCCACACCAAGCGCCATGCCGGCCGGCAGGCGCATCAGCTCCACGTCGCCGCCGTTCCGGCCGCGACGCACGGTCCTGGCTTGCTGCGCACCCAGCCCTCCGCGGACCGCGCCGCGCTGACCGGCGTCGGCGCCATCGCGGAACTTCACGATCAACTCCCCGGCCCGGTGCGCCTTGCCGGCATCCAGGTCCCTCAGCACCAGATCGGGCCGCCCCCCGGCGACCGCGATCGAAGACATACCCAGAGCGGCAACCACCGCGCCCGCCAGGATCGAACTGCGCACTGCTCGGTTCATGCATCAACCCCCAGAAAAGGTCTTGCCGACGCCCGGAACTGGGCGACCGGCGGACGCTAGCAGAGTCCGGAACACCGCGTCTTAGGGGAAATCACTCAGGGAAAACCGAAGAACATTTGCCGAATGTGGCGAAAATATTCGCCCAATCAGGCTCTTGCAACATCGCCGCCGGCGAAGGCCGCCGCCGGAGCATCATGCCGTCGATATTCATATTTTGTTCATTTTTGTGAATCAGTCGCGCAATGACGCCGAGATGGGCATCGCAGCGCGCGGCCGGCGCGCCAGCTCGGCCGCCATCGCCCGGGCCGCCTGGCGGTAGGCCAGCGCCGCCGGCGAATCCGGATCGGCGGCGACGATCGGGCGCCCGGCATCGCCCTGCTCGCGGATGCCGACATCCAGCGGCAGGCTGCCGAGCAGCGGCACCCCGTAGCGCTCCGCCATCTGCGCCGCGCCGCCGCTGCCGAAGATGTGCTCGCTGTGCCCGCAGTTCGAGCACACGTGCACCGCCATGTTCTCGACCAGCCCCAGCACCGGCACCTCGACCTTCTCGAACATCTTCAATGCCTTGCGAGCGTCGAGCGTGGCGATCTCCTGCGGTGTGGTCACGATCACCGCCCCGGCGACGGGAATCTTCTGGGACAGGGTCAGCTGGATGTCGCCGGTCCCCGGCGGCAGATCGACGACCAGGTAGTCCAGGCCCTCTTCGCCCCCCCAGCGGGTCTGCTCCAGCAGCTGGGTCAGCGCCGAGGTCGCCATCGGTCCGCGCCAGATCATCGGCGTGTCCGGGTCGACCAGCAGTCCGATCGACATCGCCTCGACCCCATGCGCGCGCATCGGCTCGATGGTCTTGCCATCCGGGCTGTCCGGGCGCCCCGACAGCCCGAGCATCGCCGGCACGCTCGGCCCATAGATGTCCGCATCCAGCACCCCGACCCGGGCCCCGTCGGCGGCCAGCGCCAGCGCCAGGTTGACCGCCGTGGTCGACTTGCCGACCCCGCCCTTGCCCGAGCCGATCGCGATGACATTGCGGATGCCCGGCAGGGGCGAGAGGTTGGGCTGGACCTCATGTGCGGCGATCCGCTGCACCAGGTCCAGCCGGGCCAGTTGCAACCCTCGCGCCTCCAGAGCATTGGCGACCATCGAGCGCAGCGAGTTCTCGAATCCGCCTGCCGGGATGGCGAGGACGACCTCGACGACCGCTCGCCCCGCCTCCTGCTCAATGCGCACCCGGGCACCGGCCCGCTCCAGAGTGACGCCCAGTTCGGGCAGGACCAGCGAGGACACAACAGTTTGCAGTTCGAGGGACACGGAAGGACCTATGGGATGGCGGAAATTACGGATCGGAGGGGGACGAAAGGGCAGATTCGGCAAAGTTTCCCGCCATGGATATGTGGCAGGCGTATTAACACCATGTTAAGTTTTGGTCACCAAGGGACCTGGTCTGGACATCCGCCGGTTTGGCCGTCAGGGGAGTTGATGGCACGAACAACAAACGGCAGGGAACGCCGAACTCAAACAAGACACTGCACTTAGGGGATCACAATGGTAGTGAAAAGTCGCAGGCTGCAACGCAGCCGCTTGAGCGCTGCTTTGTTCACCGCAATGCTGCTGCCGCTCGCCACCGGCGCCTTCGCGCAGGAGGGGGCAGATTCATCTTCAGGAGACGCTCAGTCCCAGGAAACCTCCCGAGCCACCGAGATCGACAAGATCACCGTTACCGGTTCGCTGATTCCGCAGACCGAGCTCGAGACATTTTCTCCGGTGATGACCATCACCGCCGAGGACATCCGCTCGCGCGGCTTCACCTCGGTATCCGATGTCCTGCAGCAGAACGCCGTCTCGACCGGTGGCGTGCAAGGCGCACAGACCTCCGCGTCGTTCACCCAGGGTGCCGAGACCATCGGCATGTTCGGCCTCGATCCGGGCTACACCAAGTACCTGATCGATGGCCGCCCGATGGCCAACTACCCGGCGCTGTACAACGGTAGCGACACGTTCAACAACATCAGCAACATTCCGATCGACCTGGTGGAGAGCATCGAGATCCTGCCGGGAGGCCAGTCCTCGTTGTACGGTTCGGACGCGATTGCGGGCGTCATCAACATCAAGCTGAAGAAGCAGATGGACGGCACCAGCCTGAACCTCCGCGGAGGCTGGTACGGTGAAGGCGGTGGCTCGAGCTTCCGCATCAGTGTCGCCGACGGCTTCTCGGCCGCCGATGGCCGGCTCAACGGCCTGGTCGGCGTGCAGTACGAGCAGCGCGACCCGATCTGGGCCTACCAGCGCGACCTGACCAAGCAGTACAACACCGACGGCACTTCGCCGCCGCTGGCCAGCCGCGACTTCCTGGTCTACGGCTACAAGGACATCTCCAACTTCGGATTCGGCAATTTCGGCTACGTGCCACTGCCGCCGGAAGCAGAAGGCTGCGCCAACGTCGACCATCTGTTCGGCGGCACCGAAGGCGAGCGTTTCCGTCCGGGCTCGGGCGAATACTGCGGCTCGTTCTTCACTCCGGGCTATCGCACCCTGCGCAACGAGAAGGAAGCGACCCAGTTCATGGGTCACCTCACCTACGACTTCAACGACAACGCGCAGTTGTACGCCGACCTGTTGTACAGCCACGAGAAGGTCGGCTACCACGTCGGCTCCAACTACACCTGGTGGGGCACTGGTGTGAAGTGGGGCTACTTCTACGACCCGGACGTCGACGGTCTGATCAACCTGCAGCGCGGGTTCGCGCCTGAGGACATGGGTCCGGAAGGCTACCGCAACAGCATGAACTTCGACGCCAGCGATGCCTACCAGGCCGCGCTCGGCGTGAAGGGCTACTTCGGGGAATCCGACTGGAGCTACGACTTCGGCGGCACCCACACCCGCTACGAGCTGGAAGAGCGCAATTTCGTGCGCTGGGCCGATCCGATCAACGACTATTTCCAGGACAAGGTGCTGGGTCCGCAGCAGGGCTGGGATCCGTACTTCGGCGCATACCCGGTATTTACCCCCGACTACGGTGCGTTCTACCAGCCGATCTCGCCCGAGGACTTCGCCAGCTTCACCGGCTACGCGAACAGCCGGAGCGAGACCTCCGACACCATGATCCGTGGCCAGGTGACCAACGCCTCGCTGTTCGAACTGCCGGGTGGCGATGCAGGTCTCGCGATCGCCCTTGAGTGGGGTCGCCAGAAGTGGGACTACACCCCGGATTCGCGCTTCCTCGACGGCTCCATCTGGGGCACCACAGCTGTGGCAGGAGGCGGTGAACGCGACCGCCACGCGGCGACAGCTGAGCTGCGCATGCCGTTGCTGGACATGCTGACACTGACGACTTCGGGCCGCTACGACTCGTTCTCGCCGGACGGCGGCCAGAAGCTGGACAAGACGACCTACAGTGTCGGTCTGGAATTCCGCCCGGTCGATAGCCTGATGTTCCGCGGCAAGTACGGCACCGCGTTCCGCGCGCCGACGCTGTCGGACCAGTTCCAGGGCCGCAGCGGCTTCTACACCTTCGTGACCGACTACTACCTGTGCAGCCAGGCCGGCTTCGATCCGAACGATCCGGCTCAGATCGATGCCTGCCCGACACAGCTCTCGAATCGCCAGGTGTTCGGCACCCAGTCCGGCAACCTCGAGCTGGAGCCGATCAACGCCGACGTCTGGAACGCGGGCGTGGTGTGGGCTCCGACCAGTTCACTGTCGTTCACCGCCGACTACTACAGCTGGGACATCGACAACGAGGTGACGCAGCAGAGCTCGGACGCGCTGATGTTCCAGGAGTATCGCTGCCGCGCCGGCATCGACGACATCAACTCGCCGACCTGCGTGCAGACCCTGGCACAGGTGACGCGCCAGGCCAGCAACAACTTCGTGACCGAGATCTACACGCCCAAGATCAACGTATCGAAGCGGAAGATGGAAGCCGCCACGGCGTCCTTCAACTATCTCCTGGGCACCGACAACTGGGGCCAGTTCGTCTTCGACGGCAACTACACCCGGATCCTGAAGCACGACCGCACGATCTATGAAGGCGACCCGACCACCGATTACCTCGACAACCCGTATTACAGTACCGATCCGAAGGATCGCGCCACCCTGTCGGGCACCTGGATCAAGGGCGACTGGTCGAGCACGCTGTACATGAACTGGATGGGCGAGACGCCGAACTACATCGCATCGGTCAGCACCGCCGGTTACGATGCGCCTGGCGCGAAGAAGCTGGACGACTACTACACCTTCAACGCCAGCGTCAGCTATCAGGCACTCGAGAACCTGGAGTTGTCCTTCCTGGTCAACAACCTGACCAACGAGATGCCGCCCTTCGACGGCAGCTATCCTGGCAGCACGGGTTCGCCGTACAACAGCAGCAACTACAGCGTGTACGGTCGTTCGTTCTATCTCGAAGCCCGTTACAACTTCGGCAACTGATCGCCGGAAGGCTTTCGACTGCACTGGAAACAGGCCCCGCTCCGGCGGGGCCTGTCTTTTGTGCCGGGAACCAGACCGGGAAACGCCTGCCGAGAGCTCTGGCGGGTCAGCCTCAGTCGATCGCGACGCCGCCTTCGCGCAACAGGGCGATTAATTCCGCCAACTGCGGCTCATAGCGCTTCCAGCGCCGGATCGCCGAGCGGTACAGCGGTTCGCGAACCTGCACCACACTCGCGGTCGCCACCGGTGCCTGATTCCGCTCGAATGCCAGGCAGGCCTCGTTCCAGGGCAGTCCGCAGAACTCGAGCAGCCGTCGCGTGCACGCTTCCTGGTCGTCGACGATGTCCTCGTAATCGAGGCTCAGGATCCGCCCCGGCAGCACCCGCTCCCAGTGCTCCATCAATCGTTTGAACTGCAGGTAGTAACGCCCGGTATCGAGCAGGTCGAACGAATAGTCGTAGTGCTGCGATCCCTGGCTGAAGAGCTGCCTGAAATTGCTCAGGCAGGTATCGACCGGATCCCGGTGCAGGCAGACGATGCGTGCGTTCGGCAGGGCCCGGGCGATGTGGCCGGCGTAAAGGAAGTTGTGCGGCAGCTTGTCCGTGAATCTAGGCGTATGTCCGGTACCGGGCCGAGTGCTGTCGATGTAGGCCTGCCCCAACCGTGCGGCGTCGATCGGTGCCGAGCGGGACAACGTGTCGGCATCCAGCAGCGCCGGGGTCCGGCTACCCGACAGGCGCTTGAGCAGGAAGCCGAAGTTCGGCAACTCGCCCGCTGTATGGACTTCGGGATGACTGCCGAGGATGCGGTCGACCAGGGTCGTACCGGTGCGCGGCATCCCGATCACGAAGATCGGCTCCCCGCTCCCGTGGCCGACCACGGCCTCCAGCGGCGCGTCGAACGCCGCGATGATGGCGTCGAACAACGCACGATCCCGCTCGAAGGAGTAGTTTCGCCTCTCCCCTCCGGCCTGCTTTCCAGCCTGAAGATGCGTGAACGCCTCGGAAAACTGCCCGATATCCTCCAGCTCCTTGGAAATCGCAAGATGGAGGTACGTGCGACCGCCAAGATCCCCGGCCGCCTGTCCAAGCAGCCCCTTCAACCGCTTCAGGTGATTCCCCTCGGCGGACTGCCGACGAAGCTGCGCGAGGGCCAGATGCGCCTTCCAGTAACGTGGATCGCGCGTCAGACAGGCTTCATACTCCTGCTCGGCGGCGTCCACCTGGCCAAGAAATGTCAGCGAGGTGGCCAGATTGAAGCGATAGCTGGCAACATCAGGGCGCAGTGCCGCCGCACGTCTGAAGGCCCGGACGGCGTCCTCATGCGCATTGCCCTGCGTGAACACCACGCCCAGCGTGTCGAGGGTCATCGTATCCGTGGGATCCTGGGCCAGCGCGCGTCCGGCGACCTCCAGTGCCTGTCGCGTCATCGCCGCCGAGGCGAGCGCACGCGCCAGTTGGGCTGCATAGTCCGGACGCGCTGGATTCAGACGGACCGCCGTCTCCAGATGGCCCAGCGCCCGCGGCATGACCTGCATGTACAGGGCGGCGACGCCGGCAACGAAATGCACGCCCGCATGCCCGCCCACTTCCGGTAGCAGCGAGTCCGCCAACGCAAGCGCCTGTGGCCACTGTCCGCGATTGAGGGCGTCCACCGCTTTTGCGTAGGTATGCGAATGATCGGTCATGACGTCCGCGGGAACAGGTCGGCCAGCGATCCTAGCGCATGCGGCAGATGACGTCCCCGCGGCACTGGCGACCTGCTGCAGCGCAGCTTCCATACGCATGCGAATGCGGTATAAAGGCCGGACGCCGCAGGACGGCGCCATTCCATTTCAAGCACCCGGAGGGATTCATGCGAAACCGACTGCTCGCCCTGCTCGTCGCCGTACCGCTGGCCGCGGCATCTTTCGCCGCCCTCGCCCAGGATGCCTCCGGGTCGCCGGTCGGCAGCTGGACCACGATCGACGACAAGACCGGCAGGCCGAAATCCATCGTCGAGATCTACGAGGCCACCGACGGCACGCTCGCCGGGCGGGTCAGCGAGGTCCTGCAGTCCGACCGCGGTCCCAATCCGGTCTGCGACAAGTGCTCCGGCGACCGCAAGGACAAGCCGGTCAAGGGCATGGTGATCCTGTGGGGACTGCGCAGGGACGGCGACGTTTGGGAGGACGGCCAGATCCTCGACCCGGCCACCGGCAAGGTCTATTCGGCCAAGATCACCCCGACCGCCGACGGCAGCAAGCTGGAGGTGCGCGGTTTCGTCGGCTTCTCGCTGCTCGGCCGCACCCAGACCTGGGTCCGCAAGTAGCGCGCCGAACGGGCCGCGGATGCGGCGCCGCGACGAGATGAGCCAGAAGGCCCGGTCCTCCGGGCCTTCCGCTTTCCTGCGCCGCCCCGGCCACGGCTGCGGACCGCGATGCGGCGGGGACCGGCGCAGCAACATGCGATAATCCACGCCCTTTCGCCAGCAAGTCCGTCATGTCCCGCGAGTTCGTCGTCACCTGCGCCCTGCCCTACGCCAACGGCCACCTGCACCTCGGCCACCTGGTCGGCTACATCCAGGGCGATATCTGGTCGCGCGCGCAACGCATGGCCGGGCACACCGCGCATTTCGTCTGCGCCGATGACACCCACGGCACCCCGATCATGCTGGCCGCCGAAAAGGCCGGGATGACGCCCGAGTCCTATATCGCAGGGATCCAGGCCAGCCATGAGCGCGACTTCGCTGCGTTCGGCGTCGCCTTCGATCACTACGATTCCACCAACTCGTCGCGCAACCGCGAGCTGGTGCACGCGATCTACCGCAAGCTCGACGCCGCCGGCCACATCAGCCGCCGCTCGGTCGCGCAGCTGTACGACCCCGAGAAGGGCATGTTCCTGCCCGACCGCTACGTCAAGGGCATCTGCCCGAACTGCGGCACACCGGACCAGTACGGCGACAACTGCGAGAATTGCGGCGCCACCTATGCGCCTACCGACCTGAAGGAGCCACACTCCGTGCTCAGCGGGGCGACGCCCGAGCTGCGCGAGTCGGAGCACTTCTTCTTCGAGGTCGGCGGGTTCGAGAGCTTCCTGCGCGAGTGGCTGGCCGGCGACGTGGCCCTGCCCGGGGTCAAGGCCAAGCTGCAGGAGTGGCTGGATGCCGACGGCGGCCTGCGCGCCTGGGACATTTCCCGCGACGCGCCCTACTTCGGCTTCGAGATCCCCGACCAGCCCGGCAAGTACCTGTACGTCTGGCTCGACGCGCCGATCGGCTACCTGTCGAGCTTCCAGGCGCTGTGCGAACAGCGCGGCCTGGATTTCGACAGCTACCTGGCCACAGACAGCGCCGCCGAGCTGCACCATTTCATCGGCAAGGACATCGTCAACTTCCACGGGCTGTTCTGGCCGGCGGTGCTGCACGGCAGCGGCCACCGCGCGCCGACCCGCCTGCACGTCAACGGCTACCTGACCGTCGACGGCGCCAAGATGTCGAAGTCGCGCGGCACCTTCGTGATGGCCCGCACCTACCTCGACGTCGGCCTCGATCCCGAGGCGCTGCGCTACTACTACGCGGCCAAGACCAGCGGCGGCGTCGACGACATCGACCTGAACCTGTCCGATTTCGTCGCGAGGGTGAATTCCGACCTCGTGGGCAAGTTCGCCAACCTCGCCAGCCGCTGCGCCGGCTTCATCGGCAAGCGTTTCGACGGCCGCCTCGCCGCGGCCCTGCCGGAGCCGGCGATGTACGCCCGCTTCGTCGAGCAACTGCAGCCGATCGCCGACGCCTATGCCCGCAACGAGGCCGCGACCGCGCTGCGGCTGACGATGGCCCTCGCCGACGAGGCCAACAAGTACATCGACGAGCACAAGCCGTGGGTGCTCGCCAAGCAGGAAGGCATGGAGACCGAACTGCACGCGGTCTGCACCCAGGCACTGAACCTGTTCCGCGTGCTCAACACCGCGCTCAAGCCGGTGCTGCCACGGGTCAGTGCCGAGGCCGAGGCTTTTCTCGCCGCCCCGGCCATGCGCTGGGACGGCGTGCGCGAGCCGCTGCTCGACCACGCGATCGCCACCTATACCCCGCTGTTCACCCGCATCGACCCCAAACTGATCGAAAAGATGACCGAAGCATCCAAGGACACCCTCGCCGCCAGGCCCGCGCCCGAAGGCGCTCCCGTCAAGGCTGCGCCGCAGCCCGCCGCCGAAACGCCGGCAACCATCAACATCGACGATTTCGCGAAGCTCGACCTGCGGATCGGCAAGGTGCTGGCCTGCGGGTTCGTCGAAGGCTCGGACAAGCTGCTGCGCTTCGAGCTGGATGCCGGCGAGCTGGGCACGCGCCAGATCTTTTCCGGCATCCGCGCTTCCTACGGCGAGCCGGACAAGCTGGTCGGCCGCCACGTGGTGTTCATCGCCAACCTCGCGCCGCGCAAAATGCGCTTCGGCCTCAGCGAGGGCATGATCCTGTCGGCCGGCTTCGACGGCGGCGCGTTGGCCCTGCTCGACGTCGACGCCGGTGCCCAGCCCGGCATGCCGGTACGCTGAAACTCCACCCGTAGCCCGGGTAAGGCAAAGTCGCACCCGGGATGGCATTCCGTCGATGCCCCGGGTGCGGCTTTGCCTTACCCGGGCTACGATCGGTGCAGCCCATGCCTGACGATCTCATCGAACGCCTCGACCGCATCCTGCCGCAGACCCAGTGCCGGCAATGCGGGTTCGACGGCTGCCGGCCCTACGCCGAAGCGATGGCGCGTGGCGAGGCGGCGATCGACCGCTGCCCACCCGGCGGCGATGCCGGAGCGCACGCGCTTGCGCGCGTGCTGGACGTGCCCCCGCGTCCGTACGACCGCAACCGCGGTCGCCACCACGTCGTGCCGCCGGTCGCGCTGATCGTCGAGGCCGACTGCATCGGCTGCACCAAGTGCATCCAGGCCTGTCCGGTCGATGCGATCATCGGCGCCAGCAAGCTGATGCACACGGTGATCGAGCCGTTGTGCACCGGCTGCGAGCTGTGCGTGCCCGCCTGCCCGGTCGACTGCATCGTGATGACCGCACCCGCGGACCCGGGCCCTTCCGCGCCACCCCATCGGTAGGGGCCGCGCCGGGGCACGGGCGCACTGCCCGCGGCCTTCAGCCCGCCGCGGCCTCGTAGGCCGGTGTTTCCGCAGGACGTCCGTACAGATAGCCTTGTCCGCGCGTGCAGCCCAGGCCACTGAGGGTCTGGCTCTGCGCCAGGGTCTCGATGCCCTCGCCGATCGTGTAGATGCCGAGCGTGCCGGCCAGCGCCTGGATCGCGCGGACCACCGCCACCGCCTCGTGACCGCCGCCGGAATCGAGTCCGGACACGAAGCTGCGGTCGATCTTCAGGCACTCGACCGGGAACCGGTGCAGGTAGGACAGCGCCGAATAGCCGGTGCCGAAGTCGTCGAGCTGGGCCAGCACGCCGTGGTCGCGCAGGGTCCGCAGCGTCCGGATCGCCCGCGAGGCGTCGTCGAGCAGGGCCACCTCGGTGATCTCGATGCGCAGGCGCGACGGATCGGCGCCTGCGGCGTCCGCCAGCCGCAGCAGGCGGTCGGCGAAGTCGGTGGCGCGGAAATGACGCGGCGATACGTTGATCGACACGTAGCTGTCGCCCGGCTCCGCCGCCAGGTGCTGCAGCACCCGGCGGTACATCACCCAGTCGACCTCCTCGATCAGGCCGCTGTCCTCGCCCAGGCCGATGAATTCGCCGGGCAGCAGCAGGCCGCGGCGCTCGTGACGCCAGCGCAGCAGCGCTTCGTGGCCTACCACGCTGCCGTCGTGGAGTTTGACGATCGGCTGGTAGAACGCGATGAACCCATCGCCGTTGATCGCACGGCGCAGGTCGGCCTCCAGATCCAGGATGCGCACGGCCTGGTCGCGCATCGCCTGGTCGAATACCGCCCAGCGGTCGCGGCCGGAAGCCTTGGCGCGGTACATCGCGGCGTCGGCGTCGCGCAGCAGGTCGGCGCCGTTGCGGTAGCCCGGATTCCAGAACGCGATGCCGATGCTGGCCGACGGGAACACTTCTCGCCCGGCGACCCAGCACGGCTGGCTGAGCAGCGTCAGGATGCGCTGGGCCAGGGTTTCCACCACGGCGAGGTTGTCCGGCGCGCAGTCGGGCCGGTCGTCCAGGTTGTCGACCACGATCGCGAATTCGTCGCCGCCGAGCCGCGCGACCATGTCGTCCTCGCGTACCGCCGCGACGATGCGGCGCCCCGCCTCGACCAGCAGGTGGTCGCCGGCAGTGTGCCCGGCGCTGTCGTTGACCAGCTTGAAGCGGTCCAGGTCGAGGAACAGCACCGCGAACGACGATGAGGATGCCGACTGTCGCGCCCGGCTGATCGCCATGCCGAGGCGCTCGAGGAGCTGGCTGCGGTTGGGCAGGCCGGTCAGCGCATCGTGGCGGGCCTGGTAGGTGAGCCGCTGTTCGGCGCGCAGGCGTTCGCCGATCTGCTCCAGCAGGTCGGCGTTGGCCCGGGCCAGTTCCTGGGTGCGCGCCTGCACCCGCTGCTCGAGATCGGCGTGCGCGGCGACCAGCCGGTCCTGGGCGCGCTTGCGGGCCAGGCCATTGCTGATGTGGTGGGCGACGAAGGTGAGCAGTTCCTGGTCGCGCTGGGTGAAGTTGATCGCCGGCGAATAGCTCTGCACCGCGATCACGCCGACCACCGCCCCTTCATGCAGCAGCGGCACGCCGAGCCAGCAATGCGGAATCGCGCCGTGCAGCCTGACCTCGCCGGACGCGTGCAGTTGCTTGAGGCGCTGGCTGTCGGCCAGCATCGCGGTTCCGGCGCGGATCACGAACTCGGTCAGGCCGGCGCCGAGCCTGCGGGTCGGCCGCGCCGGATCGCGCTCGTCGACCGAGTACGGGAACTCGAGGGTGCCGCCGTCGTCGCGCACGATCGCGATGTAGAAGTTGCGCGCATACAGCAGCTCGCCGACCACGTCGTGGATCTGCGCGTAGAACCGCTCCAGCGAGCCGGACGTGATCGACAGCTCGGCGATCCGGAACAATGCCCGCTGCAGGCGCTCGGCACGCTGGCGCTCGACGATCTCGGCCTGGAGGTCGCGGTTGGTCAGCTGCAGCGCATAGGTGCGCTCCTCGACCCGGCGTTCCAGCTCGTCGCGGGCCTGGCGACGGTCGAGCGCCGTGAGGATGTGCTGGGCGACGTAGCTCAGCAGCGCACGCTGCTCCTCGCCGTAGACGCCAGCCTGCTCGTACGACTGCACGACCAGCGCGCCGCAGACCCGGTCGTCGCGACGCATCGGCACGCCGAGCCAGTCCTCGCTGTCCGGGCCGTGCGCGATGTCGCGGGCGATGCCAAGCCGATGGCGGATCTCGGCCGACGGACCGAACTGCGGTTCGCCCTGCTTCAGCAGCGCGATCGTCATGCTGTTGGGCAGCTCGCGCTCGTGGATCTCCAGCTCGGGATCGGCCTCGTAGGGGTCGCGCCTGTCGGCGAAATAGAGGAAGCGGACGGTGCTGCGCACTGCGTCGTACAACACGATGTACAGGTTCTCGGCGTACATCAGGCCGGCGACGACATGGTGGATGCGTTCGAGCATCTCGGCCAGGTCCATGTCCGAACCGGAAAGGTCGGCGATCTCGTACAGCGCCTGTTGCAGGCGCTCGGAATCCTCCAGCGACTTCACCCGCGCCTGCGCACGCTCGGCGACGAGATAGGCATCGGCCAGGCCCCGCGCCATGTCGAGCCATTCGTTGCGCTCGGCCAGCGGCATCGGTTCGCCGAGGATCGCCGCCAGCGCGACGCGGGTGCCGTCGGCGGCGGTCCAGACGATCGCCACCTGGCGCGGGCCCTCGTTGCCGGGCCGGTTGGCGAGCAACCGCTCGGCCGTGACGCAGGCGAGCGAGTCCGGCCCTGCGCCGAAACGGACGATGTCGTCCGCATCGGATGCCCGCCAGCACAGCGCCACCTCGCCGTCGCGTCCCAGCGTGCGCCTCAGCACCTTCAGCAGGGCGTCCGCGGCCAGCGACGGAGCGGCGCGGGCCGCCGTTCCAGCGGCATCGCCCATCGATTGCACGGATTGCAGCCCCATTCAGTACGCCCGTCAGTACGCCCGTTCAGCCGCCATCCGATGGCTGCGGATGAAGGAGTTCGATATCAGGGACACGTCATCCACGGGGCCCGTCCGGACACCCTGCCGGTCCGGACAACCCCGAACCGGGCTCCCGTGCGTTGGCAACTCCATGAGTGTGGCATTCCCCGGTCATGGCGGCGTCTGGTGTCCGTCGTGGGCACCCCCGACAAGCGCTACACAATGCACCAGACGCTTCCCGTCGGCAACGGCAGAACGTAACCTGCCCCGGATGGATTCGGGGATCGACACAGCCGCGTTGCAGACCGCCGAACCGGACGACGCCGCATTGATGCTGGCGTGGGCCGGCGGTGACGTGGCGGCGTTCGAACAGCTCTATGCACGCCACCGCGCGCCGCTGTACCGGTTCCTGATGCGCCAGTTGCAGGGCCAGGCCGCAAGTCAGGCGCTGGCCGACGAATTCTTCCAGGACGTATGGCAGCGGGTGATCGGCGCGCGCGCGGGCTGGAAGCCGGACGCCGCGTTCAGCACATGGCTGTACCGGATCGCCCACAATCGGTTGAACGATCACTGGCGCGGTCTGAAGCATCGGCCGCCGGCGCCCGAGGACGGCGACGAGCGCGCCGCGCGGGTGCCCGACCCCGAGACGCCGGAGCGTGCGCTGTCGGAATTCGAACAGCGCCGCAGGCTGCAGCGGGCGATCGAGGAGCTGCCGGACGAGCAGCGCCTGGTGGTGAGCCTGCGCCTGGAGCAGGAACTGAGCCTGGAGGAAATCGGCGAGATCACCGGCGTCGGCCGGGAAACAGTCAAATCGCGGCTCCGCTACGCGATGGACAAGCTGCGTACGAGATTGAACGAATGACGCGCCACGACCACGAACCGCTGACGCCCGAAGAACGCGCCCTGGCCGACCGCCTGGCGCGGCTGGCTGTGCGCGACGGCCCGCCGCCGGCGCTGGACGCGAAGATCCTGGCCGCCGCGCACGAGGCCGTGGCACGCACGCCACGACGCGGCCGTCGGCGCTGGCTGGGGCTGTCCGGCGGTGCCGGCGGACTGGTCACCGGCCTCGGGCTGGCCGCGTCGCTGACCCTGGTACTCGGCGTGGTCTGGCAACTGCGTCCGGGCGACAGCGTGCTGCCGCAGGTGGGAGAAGGGCCGGCCGGCGAGGCCGAACATGTGATCCTGGTCGACGAGCTGCCGTCGAGCGAACCGCGCACGCGCATCGTCGAACCGCCTCCCACTGCCCGAGAGAGCGCTCCGGCCGCTGCCCCGATCCCCTCCTCTGCCCCCTCTGCTCTCCCCGTCACCGACGACGCCGCCGGTACGCGTTCCCGTGCCGGGCACGCGTCGCGCGAGGCCGACATGGAAAGCAAGCGCGAGGCTGCCGGGCAGGAGGCGCGCGAACAGGCATCCGAGGAAACCACGCAGGCCAGGCCGGCCATGGCTCCCGCGCCGGCGCCCCGGCCAGAGGACGCCGCCACACCCGCGCCGACCGCCTTTCCCGTCACCGGACAGGTGTCCCCCGAACCCGCCGGCGCGCCACGACGCGCCACCTACACCCGCGCCGCGCGTGCGGAGCCGGAGCGGGCGGCGAAGCTGCACGCCGAAGAAGCACGCACCGAAACACAGTCTGCGCTGCAGGAAGCACCGGCCGCCTATGCCGCACCGGCGCCAGCCATCGTCTCCGACACCGCCGAACTCCCCCCCGACGCCGCCGACAGTGCTGCCGCTGCCAGTACGGCCGACACCGAAGCCGAAAGCGTCGCGCTCGACCGGGTCGAAGTCACCGGCAGCCGCATCCGCTCCGCGGGGGTCGCGGCGATACCTGTGCATGAGGACCGCTCGCTCGCCCCACGCGACTGGCTCGAACGCATCCGCGCACGCCGGGCCGCCGGAGACGCCGACGCCGCGCGCGAAAGCCTGCGCCTGTTCCGCAAGGCACACCCGCGCGTGCGCCTGCCGGACGATCTGCACGAACTGCTCGCGGCGCCGGAGGGCGACGGGCCCGACGCACCGTGAGCGCCGACACCCTCGCCGGCCGTGTCCGCCACGCGATCGAGGTCAAGCACAGCCGCTTCCTCGCCCAGGCGGCGCCGGTCGGCTCGCCGGAACAGGCTCTGGCCTTCTTCGACGAAGTCGGCGATCCGGCCGCCACGCACAACTGCTGGGCCTACCGGATCGGCGGGCTGTACCGCTTCAACGACGACGGCGAACCGGCCAGCACCGCCGGCCGGCCGATCCTGGCCGCGATCGAGGGCCAGGGCTTCGACCGGGTCGGGGTGGTGGTCACGCGCTGGTACGGCGGGGTCAAGCTCGGCGCCGGCGGGCTGGTCCGCGCCTACGGCGGCTGCGCGGCCGAGTGCCTGCGCACTGCGCCGCGGCAGCCGCTGGTGACGATGATCGCGGCAGAGATCGCCTATCCGTTCGAGGTCACCGGCGCCGTACACGCGACGCTGGCGCAGTTCGCCGTCGACAAGCTCGACGAACGTTTCGACGCCGAAGGCACACGGATGCGACTGGAACTGCCCGCCGACGACCTCGCGACCTTGAAACAGCGCCTGCGCGACGCCACCCGTGACCGGGTCCGCTTCGAGACCGGCTAGCTGTGTAAACCCAGTACGTTGTTCAGTGGCAGTCGGCTGATCGGAGGCTTGTAGCCCAAGCTGGCGTGAGGGCGATGCCAGTTGTAGTGGTGCAACCAGTGGGGAAGCACCTGGCGGCGCTGC